>CP091729.1:0-2648256 GCA_022009895.1 Clostridiales bacterium
GGGTGAAGCCCTCCGCAAAAAGAGGGTTTGGGAAACTTCCCAACAAGCAAAATCCCCGTCCGGCGCGTCAGCGTCGCAACAGGGATTTACGGAAGTGGGTACCCGCTTCCTATGCTTGCTATTCAAGTTTTTTTAGTTCTTCTGCACTTCGATACGGTAGTTGACGTATTTCCCTGCCAGTGTCAGCCAGAACGATAGTTCCGTCGTAGGTCTTGCCAGTTTTTCAGGGAATAGAGCTTCTTCACATTCGCTTTGCCGGATTTAAGGAGCGCGGCGGCAATCTTCGCGGAAAAAGCGGTCTTGCGTTCCTCGAAAAAGCGGTCGTTCTTCCACATGACAAAGGCACATTCTTTGTTGCTGCAATAATAGTTTTTCTTCCCCTCATGGACGGGGGAACCGCAACGGGGGCATTTGCCGACAGAGGGCTTTTCCTCCCGGAACAAATCCTTTTTCCCGTCCAGTGCTGCGGCGTGTGTCTGCACAAGCTCCCGCGCCATAGCTTCAATGCCGGACAGAAATTCGCCGGGGTCTGCGGCTCCCTTTGCTATCTGCGTCAGATTGTTTTCCCATTCTGCGGTAAGCTGTGGGGAAGTGAGCATATCCGGCAGAATACAGATAAGGCTGTTCCCTGTTTTTTTGGTAGGGATAAGCTGCTTCCCTTGCGCTCCACAAAGACGCCCTTTACCAGTTTTTTTCAATGACGGCGGCGCGGGTGGCGGGAGTGCCAAGCCCCCGGCGTTCCGCGTCCGGGTCGGTGTCCCCGTTCCCGGCGCGTTCCATAGCCGACAAAAGGCTTGCTTCGCTGTGGGGCTTCGGCGGCGTTGTGGTAGGCTCCGTTAGCGTTGCGGCGGGGTTAGGGAAAGCCCTGTCCCGCGGGAAGCTCCGGCAGCGTCACGCCCTCGTTTTTCCCCCGTCCTCCGGGTCGGGTTTACTTTTCAGCGTCGCCCGGTATCTGCGTTGAAGCTCTTTTCCAACCCTCCGCAAGTACGGTCTTTCCCCTTGCGGTGAAGTCTGTCCCGGCGCATGAGAAAACCGCCGTAACCGCTTCATAAATATGCGGCTCGGCGGTGGCAAAAAGCAGACGCGCCCCCGCAAGGGTAAGGATATTCTTCTCGCTTTCCGGCAGCGCGTCCGGGTCAGCCTTTGCAAGCTCCATAGTGGGAATGATTGCGTGGTGGTCTGATACTTTTTTACTGTCTAATACCTTTACAACCTCCGGCGTGAAGTCCGCGCCCGCCACAAAGGGGAGTTTTTCGCAAAGCAGCGCGATAATGCCCGCTGCGGTGCCGCCCATGTCGTCAGTAAGAAAGCTGCTGTCCGTCCTCGGATAAGTAAGGAGCCGCTTTTCATAAAGGGATTGTGCAAGGTCAAGGGTCTGCTTCGCGGTGTAGCCGAAAATGCGGTTCGCTTCCCGCTGCAAAGAGGTAAGGTCAAAGAGCTTCGGCGGGGCTGCGGTTTTCTTCTCTCTGGTGAGGGAAACGCATACCGCCGTTTCCGCTTCGCAAGCCCCTTTCAGCGCGTCGGCTTCTGCCTTGTCGGAAATCCTCCCGCTTGCCGCTTCCGCGCCGGATAAATCAAGGCGCACATGATAATATTTTTCTTTCTGGAAATGGGAGATAGCCGCGTCCCGGTCGGTGAGCATTTTTAAGGTCGGGGTCTGGACGCGCCCCACGTTCAAGGTCTTTCCATACAGGCAGGAGAAAAGCCGGGTGGCGTTAATGCCGATAAGCCAGTCAGCCTTTGCGCGGCAGAGGGCAGACGCAAAGAGCGCGTCGTATTCCTGCCCGTCTTTGAGGGAAGCAAAGCCCGCCTTGATTGCCCCGTCCTCCATTGAGGAAATCCACAAGCGGCGCATGGGCTTCTTGCAGCCCGCCGCTTCGTAGACAAAGCGGAAAATCAATTCTCCCTCGCGCCCCGCGTCACACGCATTTACCACTTCGGAAACGTCGGCGCGGTGCATAAGCTCTTTTAGGGTTTTGAATTGCTTCCCCTTGTCCGGGTCAACGGCGTACTGCCATTCCTCCGGCAGAATGGGTAAGCTCTCAAAACTCCATTTTTTATATTGCTCCCCGTAGGCGGCAGCTTCCGCAAGCTGTACCAAATGCCCGACGCACCATGAAATGAGGCAGCCGCCGCCCTCGATATATCCGTCTTTCTTTTCCTTAACGCCAAGCGCGGCGGCGATAGTCTGCGCCACGCTCGGCTTTTCTGCAATAATCAGTTTCATTTTCTGTTCTCCTTTCGGTTGTTTTAGGTTTGAAATTGGTTTATACTTTAAGCATTACTATAAGAAACAGGTGACAATATGAAATCAATACATACTTTCGATGTTTTTGCTCCTACTGATGAACAGGAAGAAGCAATGAATAAAAAACGTGGCGGGCATTACAGGCGCGGTAAAAACAAAGAAATGGATTACTTTATTGAGTGTGCTACTTCGCTATTTCCCAACAACCATTATTCAAGGTTCACACCTATATATGATACGACAAAAGAGTTTTATCAACTGATTACTTCTTCCGATACAACAGAAAGAGCTATACTAAATTGGATAGCTTCTAATCGTGCATGGAATTATTTGTTTGGCTTATTACGGCATTATTACAGAACAGGACACCATGACGATAATTATATCTTTCCAGAGTTCAAAATCGGGTCGGCTTATGTGGCTGATTATCTGCTCATAGGTAATAGTTCAGACGGTTATCAATTTGTCTTTGTGGAATTAGAAGCTCCCAACGGGCGGATAACAAAAGAAAAAGGTACTCGTTTCGGGGAAGTAATCAATAAAGGGATTGAACAGGTTAGGGATTGGCAAATGTATATTGCTGCAAATTGGAATGTAATTGTAGCAGAATTGGAAAAGCACTCATTCTCCAATACAAAGTTACCCAGACAATTATACAAATATTGCCCTTATCAAATCTACTATGCTGTGATAGCCGGACTCCGTAAAGATTTTGAGAATATTCGTGATAGAAAGCTCCAACTGCAAAATGAAAATAACATAACACTTTTGCATTACGAAAATCTCATAGATGTTGCAAACGAAAATTAAAAGTCCATTTTCAGCGTTCCGGCTCACTTGCCTTTTTCTCCTGTACCTGTTTCAGACAGTAGCCCACACAAGGGAGCTGCCCTTTGTACGGACAGGAAGCGCAAGCCGGGGAATGGGGAACGGGCGGCGCATTGTCACGCCGCCCGCCCGGTCTTTGTATCATCATCTTTTCAAAGGGATTGTCGGTAAACAGGGTCATGCTTCCTCGTCCTCCTGTTCTTCATCAGAAAGCCCGTCCCCCTCGTCCGGCTCGTCCTCGTCGTAGTCGTCAAAATCGAAATCTTCAAGGTCGGTGCCGCCCTTGACGTTTTGCTTCGGCTTCATAAACTTAAAATAATAGAACGCGCCCCCGCCGCCAAGAAGTGCCACGACAAGGAAAAGCACAAGCCCGCCCGCATTGCCTTTCTCTTTGGGCAGCTCCGGCGGTTCCTCGGTTTCCGGCTCTGCTTCCTTGCCGCTGCAAGCGGTCATGTTGTCCTTGCAGACGGGGCAGCTCACATTTACCTTTCCGGCTTCGCATTTTTCGGTGCAACTGCAAACGGCGGGCGGGGCTGCTTCGGTGCTTCCGTCCTCCATAAGTGCTAAGAGGTCGGCTTCGTCCACTTGATTAAGGAAATGTACGGTGTTCTCGCCCTCGTCGTCCCGGTCAATGAGGATATAAAAGTAATTGCCGTTTTTGGTCGTTACGGTGATAAGCTGCTTGTTGCCGCCGAAATCGTCTACAAGGGTCGCGTTCCCGTCCGGGGTAAGGGGTTCTTCCTTTTGGGGTTCCTCGTAGACAACGCCGCTGTCGTTGGTGTCGTCCTCTCCCTCCGGGGTCTGTGCAAAAGCGGTGACGGAAAAGCCGCCCGAAAGCATAAGGGCGGCGCAAAGTGCGGTCAGTGTTCTAAGGATTTTCTTATTCATTCTCGGTGTCCTCCATTTCTTCGTTGTCGTGGTCTGCGGGTTCTGCGGGGTAGCCCGGCGCGGCTTCCATGCCCGGAATACCGCCCCCGGAAAGCATAGCGGAAAGCTCATGCGGGGAAAGGCGCATGGAGCGCACAAGCTGTACGATTTGCAGGTTTTCCGCTTCGGTTTTCTGCGCTTCAAGCCCCCTTAATTTATTCTGGTACTCGGTGATTTTCTCGCGGGTCTTTGCAATCTCCTTGTCGATACGTTCAATTTTGTTCATAGCCATCAATAAATTTCTCCTTTCAGATTTTCATTTTTTTGTTGTCAGTTCCAATTCATTAAGCCGTAGCCCTTGATACAGGAGTAATTGACGGGGTAGCTCTTTATCTTGCAGGCGTCGCCGGAATTGCCCTCGACGGTATAGACGCGCTCCCCGTCCGTCCCGATAACAAGCCCTACATGGTCTGCGCTCCCGTCCCCGTCCCAGTCGAAAAAGATAGCGTCGCCGGGGGCGATATTCTCATAGCCCCTCGCGCCCCATTGCCCGCGTGACTGGAACCAGGGTACGCCCTGTGACTGGCACCCGGCAAAGCGCGGCTCGCTTTTCCCGGCTTGATTGTAGCACCATGAAACAAAACAGGCGCACCATTCCACGCGGCTGTTAAATCCGTACCAGCTCCAAAAGGGTCGCCCGCCTACGTTGCCGACTTGCCGCTTCGCAAGGTCTACAACGGCGGTGTTGCCGGGGCGTGTGCCGTTTACAAGCTGTACGCCGCTTAAATCCTCGGACGCGCCCATATCGGGGGAGCCGCCGCCGAAATCAGCGGCTTGTTTCCGCTTGTTTCCAGATAGACGCGGTACATTTCAAGCTGCTGTGGCGTTAGAAGTTCCTCCGCAATCTCGGAAATGGGCTTGTTCGTCAGCTTCACGTTGAGGATATGGTACTCGTAGGGTACTTCCTCGCTGGTCGTTTCCCCTGTTTCCGGGTCTGTGCTTGTTTCTGTGCGGTAGCGGATTTCCGTTTCTTCCGTCAGCGTCAAAGTGTACTGCATGGCAAAGACGCGGTTTAGTTCTGCCTGTGCGCTCTGCGGGGTGTAGGTCTGTAAAAGGGCGGTGAGGTAGGACGCTAACTCATGGGGGTTATGCCCGATACTGTCAAGGTCATAGCGGTATTCGTCATAGCCGGGGTGGGTGCTTTCGATATTGTCAATCTGCTGCTGAAGCTCGTTTTCCTTTGCGGCGTAATTGTTCTCCGTCGCCACAAGGTCGCTGTCCTCCGACGTGTAGGAAGTCCCAAGTATGCCGTTCATCAAGCCGGAGAACATGGAACCGCAAGAGGAAAGCCCCGCCGATACCATGATGAATAAGAGCAGCGCGGCAACGGCGATACATACGCCCGCCGGGTGCCGCCCTACAAAAGCGATTGCCTTTTTTTGTTTCCTCGGCGGTCTTTTTTGCCGCCTTGCGGGTGTTCTCTGCGGCTTTCTGCGCCGTTTTTGCGCCGCCTTTCCTTGCCGACTTTGCATACTGCCGCTTGATTTGCTGCTTCTGCATGAAGCGGGAAAGGGGATTGCCCGCAATCTGCGGATTGTCATGTAGGGATTTATGGTACTGGAAATCCACATTCGCCTTGAACGCCGCTTTCTCTGCCTTTGCCGCCGCCCGGTAGGGTTTGAGCTTGTGGCTGCGGTAGCCCTCCTTGACTTTCCGCGTCCCGTACTTTGCGCCGCGCTCTGCCAGTTCTTCGGATTTGTGCGCCCCCTCAACGCCGGAATTGTCCTTTTCAACGGAATGTATCTTGTTGTGGACGAAAATACCCGCTTCCTGTGCGGGGCGGGATAGCGGGTTATTGTGGGGCTTATTCCTTCCTATGGGCTTTTCCTGTTCCTCAAAATGTAGGCGGGTCTTGCCTTTCCCGGTGGCTTCATCAAAGGTGCGCTCCCGTACAAGTTTCTTTTCTTTGGGGATAGCCGCCTTTGCCGCGTCCAGACGGTCGGCTGCTTTGTCCGATTTTCGGATATACCTTTCAAGCTCCGGCGTTGCCCGTTCCTCGTCGGTAAACTGCAAGCGGGAAGATTTTTCTTTTGCTGTGGCTTCTGCCTGTGCTTTCCTCGCCGCCTTTTTGCTCGCCTTTCTGGTACGCGCCCCGTCGATACGCTCCAAGACGCGCTCGGCTGCGGCGGTGTCCTGTTCCCGTTCTGCCCCCGGCGCATGGGGAAGCGGCGGCGCGGCGGCTGTGGGCGCGGGAGCTGCGCCGCCCGGTATGGTCTGCGCTGCCTGTTCCGGCGGCTGCGGTGCTTCGGTCTTTGCAAAGTCCGCGTCCCTTATCCGCTTGCTGATACGTTTCTTTTTCCCGGTGGCGGCGTTTACCTCGACAGCCCCCTCGCGGGTCATTTTCTGCGTGACTTTCTCACGCGCTCGATACTGTTTTATTTTTCTGTCCCTCCAATCCGCGCCCTTGCAAGGGCGCAATACTCGGCGTTTATCTCAATGCCTATATAATGCCTGTCAAGCTGCCTTGCGGCTGCTCCCGTCGTGCCGCTGCCGAAAAAGGGGTCAAGCACAACGCCGCCTTTCGGACAGCCCGCCTTGATACAGGTTTCGGCAAGTTTTGGCGGGAACGCGGCGAAATGCCCGCCCTTGTAGGGTACGGTATTGATAAGCCACACGTCCCGCCTGTTCCGCATGGTCGGCATGAGGGCTTCGTCGTAGTAGCTGCCGCTTCTCGCCCGGTTAAGCCCCTGTACTTTCCCCTGTCCGGGTACTTCGTCCGCATATTTCTGTCCCGCGCTGCGCCCGGTGCGGTACCGCGCCGCCGTTGTGGGGGCTAACGGCTCGGCTATGGCGGCTGCGTCATAGAAATATTTCTTTGACTTCGTAAGCAGAAAGATATGTTCATAGCAGCGGGTAGGGCGGTCTTTCACGCTCTCCGGCATGGGGTTTTCTTTCTGCCAGATAATGTCGCTCCGTAAATACCACCCGTCAGCGCGTAGGGCAAAAGCTAAAAGCCAAGGGATACCGATTAAGTCCTTTTGTTTGCAGCCGGAAACGCGGTTGTTTTTTGCAATCTGCTGTCCGTTTCTGCCTTTCGGGTTCTTCGGGTCTGCATGGTAGCCCTTGTTCCCTGTGCCGCAGTAGGTGTCCGCGATATTCAGCCAGAGCGTACCGTCAGAACGCAGTACCCGGCGCAGCTCGCGGAAAACCTCGGTCAGCCTGTCAATGTACTGCTCCGGCGTGTCCTCCCGCCCAATCTGCATATCAAGCCCATAATCCCTAAGCGCATAGTAGGGCGGGCTTGTGACGCAACAGTGTACGCTTTCCTCTGGAAGCTCCCGCAAGGCATAGAGCGCGTCCCGGTTGATGATGGTGTCAGTTTTCAGCCCGTTCATGCTTCGCCCACTTCCTCCGGCTTCGTCGTCATTACCCGGTAAAGCTCGGTGTCTTTCGGGAAGCGGTCTACAAAGGGCAGCACCACGTTCCCGTAGAAGATAAGCCCCTCGCCCGCTTCGGTGTGGGTGACATATTTCATCTGCTGCGGGGAGATGTTGAGCTGCTTCGCAAGGATAGCCCGGTCGCCCGCCGCCTGATTGAGCATGAGGACAAAATCAGAGTTTTCAAAGATATTCTCCACTTCGCGGGAAGCAAGCAAATCCTTGACATTCTGCGTAATGGCTGTGGGTATGCCGCCCCATTTTCTGAAACGCTTCCAGATTTCAACGGAATAGGCGGCGGTCTGTTCCTCTTTCAAGAGAAGATGAAATTCGTCCATAAAATACCGGGTGGATTTCCTTTCTGCCCGGTTGACGGTGACGCGGTTCCATACCTGGTCCTGCACAATGAGCATACCTAACTTTTTGAGCTGCTTCCCAAGCTGCTTGATGTCAAAGCAGACAAGGCGGTTGTTCAGCTCCACGTTGGTACGGTGGTTGAATACGTTAAGGCTCCCGGAAACATACAGCTCCAACGCCGCCGCAATACGCGCCGCTTCCGGCTCCGGCTGCTTCAAAAGCTCGTTGTAGAGGTCGCCCAAGATAGGCATTTTCTCCGGGTCGGGGTCTGCAAGGAAAGGGCGGTACACGTTCCTAACGGCGCGGTCAATGACGGTCTTATCGACGGGCTGCAAGCCCTCCTTGCCGCCTATGACAAGCTCGCAGAGGGAGAGGATAAAGTCGGATTTCAGCGCAAGGGGGCTGTCGTCCTCGCTGTAATTGAGGTTAATATCCATAGGGTTCACATACTGGGGCTTCCCGTCAATGCCCTTGCCCGTAGGGGATAAGCGTATCACTTGCCCGTCAAGCCGCTGCACAAGGGAAAAATACTCTGCTTCCGGGTCGCAGATAATTATGTCGTCGTCGGTAATGAGGAAAGCGTTTGTCATTTCCCGTTTGGCGGCAAAGGATTTCCCGCTTCCCGGCGTACCCAAGATTAAGCCGTTGGGGTTCTTTAGCTGCTTGCGGTCGCAGAGTATCATGTTGTTACTAAGGGCGTTTAAGCCGTAGTACAAAGCCGCGCCCGTCTGGAAAAGCTCCTGTGTGATAAAGGGGATAAAGATAGCGGTGCTTGACGTGGTAAGCCCTCTTTGAATGGGGATAAGGTTCTCCCCAAGCGGTACAGAGGACATAAGCCCCGCTTCCTGTTGGTAGTCAAGGCGGGTTAAGGCGCAGTTGTTCTTCTGTGCAATGCCCGCCGCCGCGAATACGTCATTTTCCAGTTTCCGCTTCGTGTCCGCCATGTTCACCACAAGGAACGTCAAGAGGAACATTCTTTCATTCCGGCTCTGCAAGTCCTGTAAGAGATTCTTCGCTTCGCTGCCGAAAGTGGCAAGGTCGGACGGTATAATATCCATGTCATAGCCGCTGCGTACCGCTTTCTTCTGTTCCTCGATTTTCATTTTGTCAAGGTCGGTAATCTTGCGCTTGATTGTCTTTATGGCTTCGGTCTGGTCGATACTGTGGATATGCAGATTGACGATAACGCCCGTTTCCAAGTCCAGAATGTCAGATAAGATACGGTCGTTTAATTCCGGCGCAAGGATTTCAAGGAATGAAACCGCGCCGATTTTGCGCCCCATGCGGAAATAACGCCCCTCGCCAAAACGGAAAGAGGACGGGGCGATAAAGTCCTTTGTGGAAAGCCCGGACGGGGCAAGCCATGAAAAATCAAAGGCAAACTGCCCGCCCTCCGGGTGGAAAATGCCATGCAGCATTTTAAGGCGTTCATAGCCTGTCATGGGGCGGGCAGACACGCCCAAGAGCTTAAAGTTGTTGAGTACGTCCGTTTCGATACGGGCAAGGCGGGATTTCGCCGCGCCCAGACTGTCGGCTTCAATGGCAAAGGTGATATATTTTGCTTTGACAAGCCCGTTGTTGCCCTTTGCAAGCTGGTTTTTCAGCATATCCCGGTATTCTGTGCGGATAGAATTGAAAGCGTCCTCCTGTGCCGGGATATTGACCGCCTTTTCCGCTTCGCCGCGCTGCGTCCCTTGATTGATGAAAGAAAGCTGCACCGAAACGGAAGCGTCAAAGTAGTTGAGGAAGTCGCACCAGTTCTCAAAAATGGCGGTCTTGTCGTCTGCCTGTGCAAGCTGATAGTTAATATCTTCAAAGGCGACGGTCTTTGAGTATTTCCGTCCCGTAACCTTGCAGATACCGTCCGGGTACATCTGGATATAGGGGATTGTCTGCTGCGCGGTGTGGGCTTTCCCGTCGCCCTTTGCCTGTCTGATGATTTCCGCAATCTGCTTTTTCTCGGCGCGGGTGAGCTTGCGGGGCGGGTTAGGCTTTGCGCTTCCCGCCGCGCTGTTTCTTCGTGTTTCCTTTTGCAATCGCTGATACCTCCTTTTCAAGTTTTCTCTGCCGTTCTAAGACGGAATAAAAGTTGTCTGTCCTGTATGGTCGTTCTTTGGGGGCTATGAATTTTGTCCGTATGATGTTCTTCACCACCACTTCAAGGGGCTGTCCATGCTTCTCATACATGGCAAAGAGGAAACAGGGCAGCATGACGGCAATCATAGCCATAGACGCAAGGCTTGTGCCTGTGCTGTCTTTGAGCAGAAAGAAAAGCGGCAAGCCGAACAGGAGAGCCGCCGCAAAACATACAATCTGCCGTTTGGTAAGGTTGAAAGCTACTTTTGTCTTGACTTTGGATAAGTCTTTGGGTACGGGTACATACGCCAAGTGAAAACCTCCTTTCTCTGGGTTTGGTGTTGCTGTAATTTTCCATAAGGGTAATCAAGGCAAAGGTCAATCTATGCCCTTTGCCCGCCCGTATTATATGGGGGTTATCCGCGTCAAGGTCGGGTCGTATTTTCGCCGCTTCGCTCTGAAAATCTCCACCCTGCCCTTGACACGCCGCTAATGCGCGGAGAATATCGACTTCGCCAGTGCGCCGGATTTGAACAGGGAGAAACAGAGGATAACGGTATAGGCTGCAAGGGAGAATATCGCGCTGTGCAGATTGTCCGCTATTATCATGTTGTTTACCAGAACCGCGTAAATGCCGACGCATATCATAATGAGGAAGCCTTGAAAACCGATAGCGAACAGGGATTTTAGGTAGTTGTTTCCTATCTGCCCCCATTCCCGGTTCGTCATAGTTGCAAACGGGATAGGCGATACCGAACAGTAAAGGTAAATTTCTATCATGCGCCCGTAGAGGATAACGGTTATCAGTACGGACATGATTTTCATGCACAAGCTCACAAGGCTTGTTTCCATGACAAGTAAGAGCAGTTCGGGGATTTCCATAGCGTCAAGCCCGCTCTGCATGGAAGCAAGGGCGGCGGCAACATCAATCTCTGTGCTGCCGCCGATTACCCCCGCCGCGCCGGAAACAACGTGCTGCGCCATATCGAACACCGCCATAGTAATGTCAAAGGTGTGCGTCACAAGGTAGACTGCCACAAACGCCTTGAACACCCACTTGAAGAACATGGAAGTGTCAACGTCGTGCATATTGTTCTTTTCCGTTACCATGCTGATAAGCTCATAGCATAGGACGTAGGTAATGACAAGCCCCGCAATGGGTACGATTACATTTTCACTAAGGGTCTGTATCATGGAGAATATATTTGCGTTCCACCCTTGCGGGGTCTGCTCCTACCTCTGCGGCGATAGTGCCGACTTTTTTTCGTTTACGTCTCCGAACATATTTGACAGATTACCGTTTATGGCTCCTATGAGGATTTCCCTTTATCCATTCGTTAATCGCGTCAAGTATGCTCTGCATAAGCCTTTACCCGCGCTTCTTAACCGAACAAGCCGGAAAGCAGCGGTACAAGGGTCATGCCGATAAGGGCAACGCCGCCGCCCGCCATAAGCTGCTTCATGCCCTGGCTCTTTGCGCCCGGATTGTCATTGCCGTAGCCCTCCATCAGATTGATTACGCCCCAGATACCAAGCCCGGCTCCAAGTGCTACAACAAGGGTCTGCAAAACGTCTACTGCGCTATTGAAAAAAATGCCATAAATAAATCCTTTCTGCCGCGTCTGCGGCTGTCCGGCAAGCGGACAAAAGGCGGTCAGCGTATGCCGCCGCATAAAAAAACCGCCCTCTGGTAAAGGCGGCTGTCCCCGCGCTGCGTAAGTTCTGCGGCGCGGCGGTATTCAGTTGTAGGGGTGCGGCTCCTGCCGCTGTGTGCTGCGCCGGAAAGTAGGGGCGCGTATCATGTAGCCGATATTGATATATGTGATTGCTTCGATTCCTCCTTTCGGTGTCCCGCTGTGCTGCCGGACGGGTATTATTCAGACTTGCGGGAAGTGAATAGCTTGCATAGCAAGGTGTTCGCTTCCCGCAAGTTCACAAAGGGGTAGCTGCCGCAAGGCAGCGTAGGGGAAGTGTAGCTTCCCCTGTCCCCCTCCCCGGCGGTCTGCCATGCTGTCACTGTTGCGGGATAAGCCCCCGGCGCGTGACATACTCCGTTGCAAAACGGCGGTGTTCCGCTTCCTTTTCCCGCCAATACTCCCATAATGCAGCGTCGGCGGCTTCCGCAACATTCATTAAAAACCGTTCAAGCTGCTTTTGTTTTTCCTCTGCGCTACGTTTCCTCATGGTCTGCGTCCTCCTGTAAGTCTGCTGCGTCAATCTCGTAATAGTCAAAAACCTCGTCGGGCTTCACAATGGCGGGGCGGCGTTTGATGTGCTTCTCCATGTCAAAGGCGTTCTTCGGGTCTGCGTCGGAGAGGTACTTGTATTTCGGGTGTTTCGTTATGTCGAATTTGTCCGAAAAGAACGGGCGCACCCCGCGTAGCTGCAAGATACATTTCCCTCCGTCCATGACTGCGATTTCATCTTCCGTCATAAGCTGCTTTCCCAATTTCTGATAGTTCAGCCCATGCGAAAGCTCCCGCCCCCTTGTTTCGGACGTGTTGAAGCTGTCTATCGTTTCCTTGCCTAAAATCTCCGATATTTCTTTGAGCGTGGTTTTTTCCTTGCCGCCCAAGAAAAGCGTAGTGTCGCAGTTGCCGACTATGGTATCGGCGTTGTCCTTGTAGATTGCCTTTAGCTGTGACTGGCTCTGCAAAATGATTGACGCGGATATTTCCCGGCTTCGGATTGTGGCGATCAGCTTCTCAAATTTGGGGATTTGCCCGATATTCGCAAATTCATCAAGTAAGCACCTTACATGGACGGGAAGCCGCCCGCCGTATTCATCATCTGCCTTGTCACAAAGCAAGTTGAATAGCTGTGTGTAAAGGATTGAAACGACAAAGTTAAAAGTGTCGTCGGTGTCGCTGATGATGACGAAAAGGGCGGTCTTTCTGTCGCCTATGGTGTCAAGCTCCATTTCGTCGGTTTCCATAAGCTCCCGCAGCTCCTTAATGTCGAATGGGGCTAACCTCGCGCCGCATGAGATAAGTATGCTTTTTGCGGTCTTGCCCGCCGCAAGTTTGTATTTTTTGTACTGCTTGACTGCAAAATGTTCCGGGTCTTTTTCTTCCAGACGTTCAAACATGAGGTCAACCGGGTTCTGGAAATCCTCGTCGTCCTCGCGGGCTTCCGACGCATTTATCATCTCAAGCAGCGTCGTGAAGTTCTTCTCGTCCTCCGGGGCTTCATACCAGATGTAGCCGATTAGCGCGGTGTAGTAGAGCTTTTCCGCTTTCACCCAGAAATCCTCGCCGGATTTTTCCCCGTCGCCTTTGGTGTTGGCGATAATGGTATTGACTAACTTCAAAATGTCCTTTTCGCTCCGCAGATAGGCAAAGGGATTGTATTTCATGGATTTTTTGAAGTTAATCGTATTTAGCACTTTGATACGGTATTTGTACCGCTGTAACATTTTCCCGGTTTCCAAAATCAGTGTTCCTTTCGGGTCAGTGACGATATACGACGTTGGAAAATCCTTTGACGTACATTCCATGAGCGACTGATTCACAATGAACCGGGTCTTGCCGCTGCCGGAACCGCCGATTACAAGGATATTTTTGTTTATTGCGTATTTCGGCTGCTTCGGGCGGCTGTTCATGGTGAGCCGTTCCGTCTGCGTTAAGGGGATATTGTTCTCAAATACCGGGTCGGTGTACGGCTTTATGTCGTCAGCCCCGCCCCAACGCGCCGAACCGTATTCTGTCCCGCGGCGGTATTTCTTCGCGTTCTTGCCTTTGGTGTAGATAATCAGCCGGACAATGACCGCCCCCGCAATGCCTAAAGCTAAGTCTGCCGGGTGGAAGCTCGGCGCGATACTGGAAAAAGGCGGCGGTAAAACCGTCCCCAAGATGTAGCAGCTTTGCGCTTGCGTCCGCGCCGGGGAGAGCCGGACAGCCGCGCCCGCTTTATCAAAGAGCCAGACAAAGAGCAGATACGGGAGATTTAAGATAAGCAGCTTCTTGATTTCCGGCTTCATAGCGATACCTCCCTGTCTTTGTTCTTGACCTTTGCCCGTTCCAGCGTTTCTGCCCTGTGCAGCTTCTTTTGAGGGTAGAGAGCAGCTTTCGGATTGAGGGCTTTTTCTCCTGTGTCAGCTTTTTTGCGGAAAATTCCTTAAAGGCTGCGGTCAGTACGTCCGCGTCCCGCCCCTTGAAGAAAACCAGATAGCGGGGCGGGCTTTCCGTCGTGTCCTTTTTCAGCGCAAAGTCGATACCGTACTTTTTCGCCGTACTCTCAAAGGCTTTGATATTGCCCTCGGTAATCTCAATGTTGGAAACGCCCGCGTTCTGCTTCATAAGCTGCTTTAAGCTCTGCTTGCCCTGTGGCGGTTTTGCAAGCTGCTTTTTGCCCTTTGACAGTATGGCTTTCATTGCCTTTTGGAGCGTCTGCGCGGTCAGCTTCCCGGTCTTGATGTAAAGGGCTATGGTCTTTTCGTTTACTTCGTCCTGCAATTTGTCGCGTCCTCCTTTCGCGTTTCTTTATGGGGCGGCGGTCAGATACGCACCCGCAGCCCGTTCAAGTCCTCGGCTCTGATACCCACAAGATACCAGTTGTCGCCGTACTCAATCCGGGTCGGCTTCCACTTGCCCCGCACGAATACGTCAAAGCACTCTCCGCAATGCAGCCCGCCATAGTAGCTGTTTAAGTCAAAGCGGATGTCGTAACGGTCGGTGCGCTCGTCAAATACCAATGCTCCTGTCATTTTCTGTGCCATAATAAAATCCTCCTTTTGTGGTTGTGGGTGGTTACAGGCTTTCGCCCTCATTGCATGAATAATAGTCCGGGTCGCCGTACTGCGGCTTTTTCGGTGACAGTGCGCCGCTTGCCATGTCATGGGCGACAAGGGAAGTGTAGTAGTTGCCGATTGTGGACGGGGCGTTGAAAAAGGGCGGCTTTCAGATATTGCTTGATGTTGCGGATTTTGGTTGTGTTCTCCCGCATACAGTCAAGCACAAAGCGGATATGCTCGCCGTCTAGTTTCATAAACTTTGACTTCACAAGCTCTGCCGGGTAGTCGTCCCCGCAATCCGTACCCGCTTTCTGGCGGTGCATGCAGTTTCAAGCATGAGGTCTACAATCTCGTCCAGCCTGTCACTGTCAAACTTCATGTCCTGTTTGAGAATGTGGTAGTCGATATTGTCCTTGATGATTTCCCGGTATATATCAACTGCGCTCTGTGCTGCCGCTTCCGTTCCTTTCCGTTCCGGCGGCGCAGCCGCTTCTCTGCAAGGAGAGGGGTTTAGGGGAAAGGATAGGAATGGAATGGGTACTTGATAAATCTGTATTTGATTTTTTTCTTTTTGGTAAGTCAGTTCTTGATATATCTTTATTTAATTGCGTTGGATTTTCCAACGTAGGGTTTTCCAACGTTGGTTTTTCCCTGCATTGGATTATCCAATGTTGGATTTTCCAATGTAGGTAAATCCGGCGTAGGCGGCTGCGGCTGCTCGAATATCACATAGTCCGCGCCCCGCAAGCGTCCTTTCTCGTCGCGCTCCCTTGAACGGACGATATACCCGGCGCGTTCAAGTTCCTTAATGGCTTCGCGGATAGCGTCTATCTTCTCCCGGTTGATAAGGGATAAGCCTTTCAAGGTGTAGTCCCAATCTTCGGGGAGTGACAGCATTTGCGACAACAGCCCCTTTGCCTTTAGGGAAAGCTCCTTGTTGCGTAGGTGGTGGTTGCTCATTACGGTATAGCCCTTGTTTCGTTCCACTCTGAAAACTGCCATAGTTCATAGCTCCTTTGCTTTGGATTTGTTACGCAGTAGAAGCGCGGTTTCAGGGGAATAAGGTATAAATCCCTTGCCGCGCCAGATACACACCCGCAAAACCGCTTGTAGCAAGGCTTTTCTGCCCCTACTGCGTAACAAAGGGCATGAAAAAAAGCGGCGTTCCTGTTCTCCCATGTAGAGTAAGAAACGCCGCTTCTGCGTCGTATTCAGTTTTTAGTACAATACCCTGCTTGTCCGTCGCTCGAAAAAAACCTTGATTTTTCCAGTGTTTTCAAAAGTATCGTTATCTAACGTCAGCTTTTCAAAGACCCGGTTTTTCAAGCCATGCTTGCGGACATTGAAGCCGGAAAAGTCGGGACAGTTATCGTAAAGGATATGTCGAGGTTAGGGCGAAACTACCTGCAAGTGGGAATGTACACGGAAATGATTTTTCCCACAGAAAGGTGTCCGCTTCATCGCTATCAATGACGGAGTGGACAGCGCACAGGGCGACAATGACTTTGCCCGCTGCGGAATATCTTTAACGAATGGCTGGTGAGAGATACGAGCAAGAGAAAATCAAAGCAGTAAAAACGCTCAAAAAGGCATGAATGGCAAGCCCATCACAAGCAAGCCTGTGTATGGTTACCTCATGGACGAGGATGAAAAATTTCATTATTGACGAGGAAGCTGCACCCGTAGTCAAGCAGATATACAACCTCTGTCTTGCCGGGAATGGTCCGACCAAGATAGCCCGTATGCTCACAGAGCAGCAAATCCCCACGCCGGGAACGCTTGAATACCGCAGGACGGGCAGCACCCGCCGCTACCACCCCGGCTATGAGTGCAAGTGGGCGACCAATACCGTAGTGCATATCCTTGAAAACCGGGAATACACAGGCTGTCTGGTAAATTTCAAGACAGAAAAACTTTCTTACAAAGTCAAGCACAGTGTAGAAAATCCCCCGGAAAAGCAAGTGATTTTCGAGAACCACCACGAGCCTATCATAGACACCCAAACATGGGAACGGGTGCAGGACCTTCGCAAACAGCGCAAACGCCCAAACCGCTATGATGAAGTGGGTTTGTTCTCCGGCATACTGTTCTGTGCGGACTGCGGCAGCGTGATGTATCAGCAGCGATACCAGACGGACAAGCGCAAGCAGGACTGTTATATCTGCGGCAACTACAGAAAACGCACCCATGACTGTAGCAGCGCACTTTATCCGCACCGACCTCTTGACCGCTGGTGTACTCTCCAATCTGCGGAAAGTGACCAGCTATGCGGCAAAAGCATGAAGCCCGGTTTATGAAACTCTTGATTGAGCAGAACGAGGACGGGGGCAAACGCAGGAACGCCGCCAAGAAAAAGGAACTGGAAGCCTCCGAGAAACGCATAGCCGAGTTATCCGCTATCTTCAAGCGGCTGTATGAGGACAGCGTGACCGGGCGCATATCAGACGAGCGTTTCACAGAGCTGTCGGCAGACTATGAAGCAGAGCAACGGGAGCTGAAAGAAAGAGCCGCTGCTATTCAAGCGGAGCTTTCCAAAGCACAGGAAGCCACCGTGAACGCAGAAAAGTTTATGAATGTTGTCCGGCGGCATACCAGCTTTGAAGAACTTACCCCTACTCTGCTGCGGGAGTTTGTAGAGAAAATCGTTGTGCATGAGTGCAGCTATGACGAGAACAAGACCCGCAGACAGGACATTGAGATTTATTATTCTTTTGTTGGCAAGGTGGACTTGCCCGAATAACCGCCCGACCTATCCGACACAATGCGCAAGTGCCGGATAGGAACGGCAAAATTTTTTACACTTCTATTACTTCTTTATCGCACATCAGTAAAATCACAGGGCATTAAGCAGCTCATGGCTGGCGGCGGTGTCGTGCTGATTGGTACTTCCCTCATTCCTTTGCTGTCAGGATTGTTTTAATCGGTGGACAGCATTTTTGAAAAAATTACAAAGGCAATCAATGACTTTCTTATGTCGGTTATCGAGAGCAGCTTATCTACAATGTTCAACGACGTAAACGAGAAAGTCGGCACTATTGCTGCGGAGGTAGGCAAAACTCCGCAGCAATGGAACGCAAGCGTGTTTTCGATAATTCAGACGCTTTCGGAAAATGTAATACTCCCGATTGCGGGGCTTATTATCACATTTATTCTTTGCTATGAGCTAATCACAATGATAACGGAGAAAAACAATATGCACGATATTGAAACATTTATGTTTTTTTCAAATGTTTTTGTTTAAGGCGTGTGCGGCGGTTGTAATCGCAACGCATACCTTTGACATTATTATGGGTGTGTTCGATTTGGCGCAGTATGTTGTCCGGCAAAGCTCCGGCGTGATAGGCTCAAATACAAGCGTGGATATTTCAAGTGCAATTACTGATATTCATTCGACGCTTGAAGCAATGAGCACGGGCGAGCTTGTTTTGCTTATGCTTGAATCGTCATTGATTAGCCTTTGTATGAAAATTCTATCCGTCTGCATTACCGTCGTAATATTCGGGCGAATGATAGAAATTTATTTGTATAGCTCCGTTGGGGCGATTCCGTTTGCCACTATGACAAACCGTGAATGGGGGGCAAATGGGAAACAACTATTTAAGAGGACTTGTTGCTCTCGGCTTTCAGGGCTTTTTCATAATGGTATGCGTCGGCATTTATGCGGCGCTGGTAAACAGTCTGACATTCACAACGGATATTCAAGCAACGCTGCTTAGTGTTGCGGCATATACCGTTGTTTTATGCTTCACCCTGTTTAAGACAGGCGGCATTTCAAAAATCAATATTTAATGCTCACTAAAAAAATAATTGATAATTGACAATGGACGATTGACAATTATTCAAGACGAAAAGGAGGGTTTTGAAACTATGAAAAAAAGTACAGTATAATCTATGCCGATCCGCCGTGAAAGTACAAGGGCGGACTTTTTACGCGGCAATCCGGCGAATCACTATCCCGTAATGACGGTTGAGGAAATTTGCGAATTGCCCGTACCGAAATTTGCGGCCGACGACTGCGTTCTGTTTATGTGGGCGACATTTCCGAAATTAGAAGAAGCCTTTGAGGTTATTAAGGCTTGGGGCTTTAAGTACAGCACGGTTGCTTTCGTGTGGGTAAAGAAAAAAACCAAAAAATCAGATAGCTGGTTTATGGGTATGGGCTGGTGGACAAGAAACAATGCGGAGGTTTGCCTCGTTGCAACAAGAGGACACCCGAAACGGATTTCAAGAAAAGTACATCAGCTCATAATCTCGCCTGTTGAGGAACACAGCAAAAAAAGCCGGATATAACGAGAGATAAAATAATCGAGCTTATGGGCGACCTGCCGAGAGTGGAACTGTTTGCAAGACAGGCGCCGCCCGGCTGGGACGTTTGGGGCAATGAAGTATTAAATGATGTTTGGATTGAGTAAAGGAGTGATAAATTTTGCCTTATGTACCCGTACCGAAAGACTTAAACACGGTCAAAACAAAGGTAGCCTTTAACCTTACAAAAAGGCAGCTTATATGTTTTTCACTTGCGGCGGCGGTTGGCGTGCCGATATATTTTCTGACAAGAGGAATACTCGGCACAACGGGAGCCGTTCTGCTCTTGCTTGCAGCAGCGCTGCCGTTTTTCTTTTTTGCAATGTATGAAAAGAACGGACAGCCGCTTGAAATGATTTTTGAGAAAAACTATATAACTACAAAAATACAGAAAAACCGCAGGTGCGGCCGTATGTAACGAATAACATTTATTCGGCAATAGAAAAAAACAAATTTTATTGGAACAGGAGGTTGATAAAATTGTCGGAACACAAAAAGAAAAATCACGCTTTCGGCAGAAAAAGCCGCTGACGTCAAGACAGCGAAAGCGGATAGCCGACGCCGTGAAAAAAAGGCAAAAAAATGCAGGGTAAAATTGCAATGAGCGCACAGGACACAATTTCATATAAGGAAATGCGGCCTGACGGAATCTGCATTGTCAAGGACAATTATTTCACGAAAACAATACAGTTTTATGATATAAATTATCAGCTTGCAAGAAACGAGGACAAAAAAATATAATCTTTTGAAAAATTACTGCGATTTCCTCAATTACTTTGATAAATCCATATCGGTGCAGCTTTCGTTTCTTAATCAGACAATGGATATATCCGATTTTGAAAAAGTCCATTGCAATAAAAACCGCAGAATGATGATTTTGACGGGATAAGAGCAGAATACACCGAAATGCTGAAAAAAATCAGCTTGCAAGGGGCAACAACGGAATCGTGAGAAAGAAATATATCACATTCGGAATTGAAGCCGATAATATCCAAAACGCAAAACAAAGGCTTGAAAGAATAGAGACGGATATAATCAACAATTTTAAGATTTTGGGCGTTCGTGCGTTTTCATTAAACGGTATGGAACGCTTGGAGCTTTTGCACTCGTGCTTTAACGGCGGCGAAATAAATTAAATTTCTCTTGGAATTTGATATATAAAACGGGGCTTACCACAAAGGACTTTATCGCCCCGACCTCGTTCAATTTTTCGGACGGACGGTGTTTTCAGAATGGGCGGCACGATAGGCGCCGTTTCATTTTTGCACATACTCGCGCCGGAGCTTACGGACGAAATGCTGAAAAAAACTTTCTTGAAATACAGTCGGCGCTGTCGGTCAATATTCATATTAAAAGTATCGACCAGAGCGAAGCCATAAAAATGATAAAGCGCAAAATCACCGACCTTGATAAAATGAAAATCGAGGAACAGAAAAAAGCCGTCAGAGCCGGTTACGATATGGATATAATTCCGTCGGATATAAATACATTCGGAATTGACGCAAAGAAATTATTAGAGGATTTGCAAGGCAGAAACGAAAGAATGTTTTTAGTTACCGTACTCATTATGAGTACGGCGAAAACAAAAAAAGCATTAAACAGCGCCATATTTGAGGTACAGTCTATCGCACAACAGCGAAACTGTCCTTTAAGAAGATTGGACTATCAGCAGGAGGACGGACTAATGGCAAGCGTGCCTATCGGCATAAACAATATCGGAATACAGCGGGCTTTGACAACTTCAAGCACCGCTATTTTTGTACCGTTCACTACGCAGGAGCTTTTTTCGGACAGCCCAGAAGCCCTTTATTGCGGTCTTAATGCACTCTCAAACAATATGATAATGGTTGACCGAAAAATGCTGAAAAATCCTAACGGGCTTATACTCGGAACACCGGGCAGCGGTAAAAGTTTTTCCGCAAAGCGTGAAATGACAAATGCGTTTTTGGTTACAAATGACGATATTTATGTGTGTGATCCCGAAGCAGAATATAATCCGCTGATACACGCACTTAAAGGGCAGGTTGTAAAGCTGTCGCCCACATCAAAGGACTACTTGAATCCGCTTGACATCAATATAAATTATTCTGATGAGGAAAAATCCGCTTGCGTTAAAAATCCGATTTTGTGCTTTCGTTCTGCGAACTCATAATCGGCGGACGTGACGGATTGGAGCCTATCGAAAAAGACGGTTATTGACAGGAGCGTTACACGGATTTATCAAAAATATTTTCAAAATCCCACTCCGCAGAATATGCCTATCCTTGAAGATTTGTATGAGGAAATAAAGAAACAGCCGGAACAGGAAGCCGGGCGTATAGCCTCCGCTTTGGAGCTGTATGTCAAGGGCAGCCTTAATGTTTTTTTAATCATCATACGAATGTGGATATTTCAAAACCGTATCGTTTGTTTTTGATATAAAGGAGCTTGGAAAGCAGCTTAAAAAACTCGGAATGTTGGTTGTGCAGGACCAGATATGGAACAGAGTTACGATAAACCGAAACGAGCATAAATCCACACGCTATTATTGCGACGAATTTCATTTACTGCTCAAAGATGAGCAAACGGCGGCATACTCGGTTGAGATTTGGAAGCGTTTCAGAAAATGGGGCGGCATTCCGACAGGCATAACGCAGAATGTCAAGGATTTATTGTCAAGCGCTGAAATCGAAAACATATTTGAAAACAGCGACTACATTTATATGTTGAATCAGGCGCAGGGCGACAGAGAAATCCTTGCGAAAAAGCTCGGCATATCACCGCAGCAGCTTTCTTATGTAACACAGTCGGGAGCCGGTGAGGGACTTTTATTCTACGGCAATACCATAATTCCGTTTATAGACCGTTTCCCGAAAGATACAAAGCTCTATAAACTTATGACAACTATTCCGCAAGAGGTGGCAGGCAGTGAATAATTTAACGCATTTAAGCCTGTTTTCGGGCATAGGCGGAATTGATTTGGCGGCGGAAGCGGCAGGCTTTGAAACGGTGTGCCAGTGCGAATGGGCGGACTATCCGACAAGCGTACTTGAAAAAGCGGTGGCCTGCCGTTCCCCCGCTTTCGTGATATTACTACTTTGACAAAGGAGGGATTTTTTGAAAAAACAGGACGAAAAACAGTTACCCTCATATCCGGCGGCTTCCCGTGCCAGCCGTTCTCATCGGCAGGACGGCAAAAAGGATTTGCCGACACTCGGTATCTCTGGCCTGAAATGCTCAGAGTTATTTCCGAAATCAAGCCCCATTGGGTGCTTGGGGAGAATGTTGCCGGGTTTATCAATATGGGGCTCGACAAAACGGTATTTGACTTGGAGCGTGCGGGCTACGCTGTTCAAACATTCGTATATCCGGCTTGCGGCGTCGGCGCGTGGCACGAGCGCACAAGAACTTTTATCGTGGGCGCTGATGTTTCCCACACCCCTTGCCTCCGACGACAGAACTGTAAAGGAAGCAATGAGTATGAACGTGTACCTGTCGGCGGGCGGGATATTCCGCAAGGTGAACAGGAACGGCACAAAATGGAGCCTTCCTCTGTCGGCGGCGGTGTTTTACCTGACGCCGATAGCGTCGGACGGAATGAGGTCAACATTCAAGCCGGAAGTAATGCTAAAAAAGCAAGGACAAGGCAAACTTGGCGGCACAGATTATACGGCTGGAAAAATCCGAACTCGGAAACGGCGGCGCTCAATCCCGATTGGGTGGAATGGTTAATGGGTTTTCCTCTTGGCTGGACTGCGGTGTAGACGATATTTATCGTTGTGCTTCTGAAAAATGGCTTATGGAAAACTTTGATAATATTGCGTGCAGGCGCTGCCTGCTGGACGGACATAAATTATGGCAACAAGAGCCTGCGGACATACCCCGTATAACAGAGGACACAGCCGGCAGAGCCGACAGATTAAAAACGCTCGGAAATGCCGTCTGCCCTCCGCAGGTTTTCCCCATACTCAAATGTATTGCGGATATTGAAACAGGGAGTATGTATAAATAATTGTGTGTTTGGAAAATAAAATTCACTCATAAAATGTATCAAAAATTTATTGCAGCATAATATATTTTGTAAAGCAAAGTATTGACTTTTGCTTTACAAAATGCTATAATAAATACACAAGGCGAAAGGAGTGGATTTTATGGCACAGGCTATGGTTAATTTTCGTATGGACGCTGACTTGAAAAATCAATGGAACAGACCTGTCAGGAAATGGGTATGTCAATGACTACCGCATTTACCATTTTTGCAACAAAGGTCAGCAGAGAAAAAACGCATACCTTTTGAAATATCACCGATCCGTTTTATTCCGAAAGCAATATGAAACATTTGAGCAAGGTTATTTCTGATATTGAAACAGGAAAGGCGAAACTGGTGGAACACGAGCTTATCGAAGAGGATTAAGCTATGAGGTTACTATGGGACGAAAGTGCGTGGGAGGACTACTGTTATTGGCAGACGCAAGATAAAAAGACATTAAAAGATAAATGCTTTAATTAAAGATATTCAGCGTGATACTTTTTCCGGACTTGGCAAGCCGGAACCGCTCAAATTAAATTTAAGCGGTTGGTGGAGCAGACGGATAGATGATGAAAACAGAATTGTATATAAAGCTGTCCGACGGAAATATAATTATTGCGTCTTGTAAAGGTCATTACGAAGATTAAAAAATTAAATCACCAAAAAAGAACATTGACGAAAATTCAATGTTCTTTTTTTGCGCTCTTTTTTAGGAGGCGGATAATGGATAATGAAAAATTAAATTCAAGCGGCTGCTTGGATAAAACCGCATTTGAAGCGATAAAGAATGTTCGGCGTGAGGAACGCAAAAAGCTGATTGCGGAAATAAAAGAGCTCGCCGCAAGGTACGGCTATGAAATTGACTGCCGTATAGATTTGAAAGAAATTAAGGAGGCGAATATGGTAGGACAACAACCGATTGCACAACAGATTACGGCGAATATGAAAGATATTCGGACGATAGGCTCTTTCACGGCGCCGGTCTTAAAATCGACCGCAGCGTTTATTATAAAGGTGATTGCGATATTTCGGACTTAATAACAAAATCCGCAAAAGAGGTTGAGAATTTGCGTGATGAAAGTATCGGCAAAGAAAACGCAGCGTATGAAAAGGTGTTACAGGCAGTTGCGGAATGGGAAAAGTCGGCGCTTGTTACCAAAAGACATAAACGGGCGCTTGAATATCTGACTGCGCCGCCTATCGAACATACAAGCAATCAATGGACTGTTGATGATTACGATTACAAAGTGCGCAGCAATATGGTTTATCTTATGAAATACAGAATTGACAAGCGGCAGAGCCGGAACGGAACAATAAAATGGGACGTTGAATTAAGTGTTAAAACTCAAAGCGTACAATGGCAAAGTGCTGTTATACTTGAACGCCGAGAAAAAACATTTTCAAGCGAGGAATCCGCACAAAAGTATATCGACGGCAAAATTAAAGCCTATGATTACTTGTTTACGGAAATATCCCCCGTTATTCCCGACGTTGATAAATCCCATTTTTGTGTGAACGGCGTACTGCTGCCGGGATATACAACGGTTTCTATGCAGAAAGAAAAAGAGAAAAAGGCATCAATCAGAAAGCAGCTTAATGAGCTGAAAGCAGATAAGCCGACGGAACAGAAACAGTTAAAAGCTCGCACAAAGGAGGTCAGTATATGAGAAAAGGAAACGATTATACGGTGTATGACAATGATACGCTTACACCGGGTTATAAGGCTAAAATCGAGCATACCGTGTATAGCGGCAGTGAGTCCGATTTGTCAGACCTGTTAAAATTAACGGTTGGCGATATTTCCGCATTGAAAGAAAAAAGTACCGCGCAGGAACAGGCGGCATACGAAAAAGCTATTGACGCCTTAAAGGATTGGGAAGCGCTTGCGGCAAATACGAGAAAATATGAAAAGGCGCTTGATTATAAAAATGTGCCGGAGGTTTCTCATACCTCAAACAAATGGGAAAAGGACGGCGCCGACAGGTTTACCATAAGCAACAAGGTATATAAAAATGACCTACAATATATATGAGCGTTCAAGCTGGCGGAACGATACCGTAAAATATGATGTCAGGTGGAATATTTACACAAACAGACCCGATTATACAAATGCATACAAGGTTGCAGGTCAGGAACGGGTGTGTGCTACACGCGTGGAAGCCGAGAAATACATACAGGGCAGAATCAAGGCATATTCACATTTGTTCACGGAAATATCGCCGCCTATACCGAAAGACTTGGAAAAATCCTTTATGGTACACGGTCATTTATTGCCGGGCTATGTTACGGAGGAAATGCAGAAAGCAGCGGCGGAAAAAAAGCGGAAAAACCGGCAGAGAAAAAGCCGTCAATCCGAAAACAGCTTAATGAGCTGAAAGCAGACCAAAAGAAAAATCCGCAGGAGCCGCAGAAAACACGCCCCGGAAATGAAATCGGATAAGGCGGTGTCTATATGCGGAACGATAAAGAATTTAAGTCGAAAAACCGTGACGAAAGCTATGTAAAGGATAAATGCCCCGACATTCAGCTCGGACGGCATACAGAGGGTGAAAAGCAAAAACCGCCCATTACACCGTCAAAGAAAAACCGTATGTATCGGGCAAGGCAAGCGGAAAGCACGGCTGCTAATTCCGAAACTGTTTCTGCTGAAACAAAAATTGATACCGAAACAAAGATTGACGATGTTCCCGTTCCGGTAGATAGCACGGCTCAATTTACCGACAGGGATATTGAACAGAGCGAAACAGAAAAATATTTCGCAGGACATTCAGCCGGACATTCCGAAAGCCGAGCCGTCCTATTCCTCTGCCGCAAAGAAAAAGAAATACCGCAGTAAAATGTATCGTATGCAAAAGCAGACGAAAGGCGTTAATTACAATTTTGCAGAGCAAACGCAAAAATCCGATGACTACGATATTTCCGAAAAAGCACAGGAAAACAAGACGGAATTTTCAAAAAATACGGATATGGATTTTTCGGAAAGCAAAGCCGAAAGGGACAGTAATATTCCGTTTGACAGCGTGAGGCACGCAAAATCCGAAACGGATAAAAAGTCTAACACTAAAAAACGGCAAAAGCTGTCTTTTGATAAATCGGATAAAACCGATAACACAGAATCAGACGCTGAAACAAATGTTGAAAAAGACTGATACAGCTAAATCCGACAGCGGCGATATTCCTTTTGACAGAGTAAACAGACGTGCTCGGAAATTTGAGAAAAAAAGGCGGAAAAAAGGCAAAATCCAAAGCTGAAAAAAAGCTGAACAAAATTTACCGCATAAAAAGGGAAAATCAAACGCAAGCGGCTCTATGACGAGCAAAAGCAAAAACCGAAAAAAACCGTTTGCAGTTTGAAAAAGAGGTCAAGCCTCAATCGGATTTGTACCACCGATCCCTGTCAAGACAAGCCGTGAAGCCTTGCAGCATACGGCGCTTAATAAGCTTCATTCAAAGGTTGCAGAGGTTGAAAAACGAAAACACAGGCGTCGAAGCGGTACACCAAACGGAGCAAAAGGCGGAAAGCCTTGCACGGTACAGTGTCAGAACGGCAAAAATACATTGACGGTCAGCGTAAAGCTGCACCGTACAAAAAAAGCTGCACGCTTAAAGGTTAAGGCGGAAAAAGCGGAAATTAAGGCGGCGTATGAAAAAAACGCTTGCGGAAAAATCCGTCGCTGAAAAAAATCGGCGTTAAAGAAATTCCGTCAAAAAACAGCACATAAAGAAAAAATACCAAAAAGACAAATACGAGCCGAGCAGCCGGCGAAGCAAGCAAAAAAAGCGGCACAGAACGCCGAGCGTGCAGCGTCAAGGCTTGCGGCTTTTTATATGGCGGCATAAAGCCGTTTTCGGTGTTATTCTTGCAATCGTGCTTTTGATTGCTTGGCTGGGTACGGCTCTTTCCTCTTGTTCCGTTATCGGTACGACGGGCTTTAATTCAATAATGGTATCGTCATACTTTGCGGAGGACGAGGATATTTATGCGGCTGAAAACTATTACAACGGTTTGGAGCAGAATTTGCAGAGCAAAATTGATAATATCGAAAATGAGTATTCGGGATATGATGAATATAATTATAACTTGGCGGGTATCGGTCATAACCCGTATGAGCTGATTTCATATCTTACGGCTGTATATCAGGATTTTAAGTTTGCAGATATACGGAACAATTTGGACGATTTATTCAATGCACAATATCATTTACTGATTACCGAAATAAGCCGGCAGCGGACAGACGAGGACGGGAACGAATACACCTATAAAATTCTCAATGTTACGCTTGTGAACGAGGGTATGACGACCACACTCACGGCAGACCAAAGAGAGCTTTACGATATTTACCTTGTCAGCAAGGGCAACCGTGATTATCTGTTTGCGGACGATATTTATTCAAACATAACGCAAAGCCCATACAATGACTACACAATTCCGGGCGAGGCTCTTACGGACGAAACATTCCGAAAGCTGATAACCGAAGCCGAGAAGTATTTGGGCTATCCGTATGTTTGGGGCGGCAGCAGTCCGCAGACCTCGTTTGACTGTTCGGGATTTGTGTGCTGGGTATTCAAAAACTCCGGCGTATATCCTCTCGGCAGGACAACGGCGCAGGGTATTTTCGACCAATGTACTCCCGTCAGACCGTCAGACGCAAAGCCCGGTGATATTATTTTCTTCACGGGGACATATAACAGCGGCTGCCCGGTATCGCACGTCGGTATTTATGTTGGCAACGGTATGATGATTCATTGCGGCAATCCCATTCAGTACGCAAGCGTCAATTCAAATTATTGGACGCAGCACTTTTTACGCCTACGGGCGATTAAACTAAAAATAAATTTAACGGAGGTATTTTTATACAATGGCAACAGTAACAAAAAAATTGATAAAGGACATTGCGGCGGCAAAATCAAAAAAATTGCGGAACTGCAAAAGAAAAATCAGAGAGCTTGAAACAAAGCGCGTCGAGGCTGAAAAACTTGCAGATTGTAAAGCTGGTTAAGACGGTTAATATCGACAACAAGACCTTGACGGCGCTGCTCAAAGCCTATGCGACGGGCGAGTTTGAGCTGCCCGAAAGATACAAGGCAGAGCTTGAAAAACAAGGAGGACACGGACAATGAAAATGAACAGAATTAAATTTGCGGCGGCGGTATTTACCGCCGTTTTCGCTTTATCGGGAATGACGGCGTTTGCACAGAGTAACGCTCCGGCAGAAACACCCGCCGAAACCGTAATTGAGGACAACCGAACATTGACGCCAAAGGGCAACGCACAGCTTGTAGATGATGTTTCGGATAACGAAAATTTGCAGTTTATCACCGTAACCGCACGGGACGGGAATGTTTTTTACTTCGTGATTGACAAGGGCGCACAAAGCGAAAATGTGTATTTTTTGAATACAGTTGACGAAAGCGACCTTGAGGCTCTTGTCGAGAAGTCGGACAAGAAACCGACAGCAACCTCAAAACCGGAGCAGACGGAAAACACGGCTGAAACGAATTTAACCGAAAACGATAAAAAGAACACAGACAGCAAGACTGAAAAAAACCGAACAGCCGGAGCAAAACAGGCCGAAAAAAACAATTCCGGCCTGTTTATCATTCTTGCGCTTGCGGCGGCTGCCGGAATCGGCGGCTATTATTACAAGGTAATCTTGCCGAAAAAGAAACTTGAACAGGCGGACGATTTGGACGACTTCGATTTTTGAGGACGAGGACACCGAAACCGTTGTAAACGAGGACGACGAAACGGACGAATAAAAATTATTAAATTTTTGATTTCCACTTGATTTTTCTGAAACTAGCATATAATATAAATGTGAAATTCAGAAAAATCAGAAACATAGAAAGAGGTGTTTTTATGTTAGCGGAAATCAGAGGACGTTCCCAGATAACCATACCGTCGGAGATTATAAAAAAAGCTCGGTATTTCGGAGGGCGATAAATTCGACATTATGGAAAGGGACGGCGGTATATTCCTTTGCCCTGTCGTTGTCTACCCGAAAAGACAAAATTGCAAAAAAATCGCAAAAAAATACTGAAAGAGTCGGAAAATGATACGAAAACCCGGACAGCATTTGAAAGCGTTGAGGATATGTTTTTCCGATATGGGGATTGATATAGACAATGTATAAGCTCAAATATACAAAGGGATTTGAAAGGGATTTGAAAAAAGCTATCTGCGGCAGAACAAAAGCAGACCGCAAAACAAATTAAAGCTCTTAATGCAAAATCCCTTTTATCCGTCGCTTCGTACAAAAAAGGTACAGGGACTTGACAATGTGTTTGAAATGAGTGTTAATATGGATATTCGCATTTTGTGGCGGTATGAAAACGGCGTTATAATTTTGCTTATTGACATAGGACATCACAAGGACATATTGGGACTTTAATTTAATATAAGCCGAAAACAGCACTCATTAACTTGGGTGCTGTTTTTGCGTTCAAAGGAGGAATTTAATTTGAAACTGATTATAGCGGAAAAGCCGTCTGTTGCCGTTGCAATCGCAAAGGTGCTTGGAATCAGCGGCAAAAAGGACGGATATATTGAAAAACGGTGAATATATCATTTCTTGGTGTATCGGGCATTTGGTAGCGGCGGCATTTCCCGAAGAATACGACGCAAAATATTCAAAGTGGGATTATGCCGATTTGCCTATCATTCCCGATAGCTTCAAGTACAAAATCTACGGCGATAAACAAAAACAGTTTAAGGTTATAAAAAGACTTATGCACAGAAAAGATGTTACCGAAATCGTGAATGCCTGCGATGCCGGGCGCGAGGGCGAGCTGATTTTCAGGCTCGTTTACAATATGGCGAATTGCAAAAAACCTATCAAAAGGCTTTGGATTTCATCAATGGAAAATGCAGCGATCCGTGACGGGCTTTGAAAAACCTAAAGGACGGCGGCGAGTATGACAATTTGTATTATTCCGCACTTTGCAGAATGTGGGCGGATTGGATAGTCGGTATCAATGCAACAAGGCTGTTTTCAATTCTCTACGGAAAAACATTAAATATCGGCAGAGTGCAGACGCCTACGCTTGCTCTTTTATGCGACAGGCATAACAAAATAGCGTATTTCCGAAAAGAAAAGTATTTTACAGTTGAACTCACGTTCGGCGGCGTGAAAGCGGAAACCGAACGGCTTGACAATGAGAATACGTCAAAAGAAATTATAACGGCTTGTGAAAACTCACAGGCCGTTTGCGTTTCAGTAACCAAAGAAACCAAAAACCGAACAGCCGCCGAAACTGTTTGATTTAACAACGCTGCAAAGGGGCGGCAAGCAGGATTTACGGCTATACCGCAAAAGCAGACACTTGACTACGCACAGGCATTGTACGAAAAGAAACTTATTACCTATCCGAGAACGGACAGCAGATATTTAACGGAGGATATAGGTGGGAAAACGGCAACGGCGGTTATTCGTCTCGGTGCGGATATACCGCCGTTTGACAAAGCCCCGATTTCTTCCCCGAAAATATCCCGTATGATAAACAACAGCAAGGTATCAGACCACCACGCCCTTATTCCCACGCTTGAAATTGAAAAGGCGGATTTGTCGGCAATTCCGACGGGTGAGCTGAATATCCTGAAACTTGTTTTATGCCGGATAATTTCAGCGTCGGCGGAAAGTTATGTCTATGAAAATACTACTGCTGTGTTCGAGTGCGGCGGATATACCTTTACGGCAAAGGGCAAAGAAATTGTTTCGGGGGGATTTCGTGCAATAGAAAAGCTGATATATCCAAAGACGGATAATGCGGAATCAGCGCCGCTTGTGAAATTCTATAAAGGACAGCTATTCGCAGGGGCAGCGCCGGAGCTTAAAGAGAAAATACACCAGCCCCCGAAACCGTACACAGAGGACACGCTGTTATCTGCAATGGAAGCAGCGGGTGCAAAAGAGACAACCGACAGCGCAGAGCGTAAGGGACTTGGCACTCCGGCAACCAGAGCCGCCATTTTGGAAAAGCTGGTACAAACGGGATTTGCACAGAGAAACGGTCGGCAGATAACGCCCACCAAAAACGGAATACTGCTTGTTTCCGTTCTGCCCGACACACTCATATCCGCACAGCTCACGGCAGAATGGGAAAATCAGCTTGCTTTAATATCCAAAGGCGAATCAAGCCCGAAAGAATTTATGCAGGGCATTAAAAGTATGATAACCGAGCTTACACAGCGATACCGTGAATTTGACAGCACAAGAGAAAAATCCGTTTAAGTCCGAAACCCAAAATAACAGCTTGGAGGTGTGATTATGCGTGAAGTTGACAAGCGATATTATAAATTCAATATAGCCGGCACAGACCGTATTTTCACGAATGTTTACAGAGTCGGCGACCGTTATTCTGCATACGAAGCAGATAAAAACGGCAAGCCCGGTAAATTTCTTTACAGTCTGTCGCAGGCGGAAATTGACAGAGCCGTAATATCGGGCAGCGTTGATTTCAAAGAAAAAGATTACAGCTATATCTACAAAGGTTTTTTGGTGAACGCTGCCGAGTACGACAACGGAAATAAGGAAACCTCCGGCGTGTGGATATACTTTCCGGCAAAAAGAAAACGAAGTCCGTACAGCATTTGAGAATATAGGTCTTTCGCCGGACGCTGACAGCGGCAAATACTTTTTGACGACTTCAAAAAGCAATATTAGATCTATTGAAAGTCTGCTTGACAAGGATTTATCTGTCGCCGATTTGCAGGACACCTCAGAAAAATTAAACGAGCTTCCAAACTTTGAAATATTAAAAGCTCAACGCCGTTATGGAAACAAACGCAAAATGTAATTCATTTGCGGAACTTACGGAATTTGCATATAACACCGACTATTACGATTTAATTCCCGGCGCAAAGCAATATAAAGGGAGCTTGGCATAAACCTTGTTTATTCCTCCGGGATATTTGAGGGCTTACCGACAATGTATAGGGACGCAATCGAGGCTGAAAAACTTTGGCAGGTATATAGCCGAAGCGGAACAGGGTATTTTTCACTTCCAAAGGCTACATTTCTCGTTCCGGCGACGAATGGCACAATGTTTGTTTGCAGAATTTTTGAGCCGAAACCGTTAAAAACAAAACGGCATTGACGACAGGTTTATTGACACAACGGAAATACTTGCGGTTGATTTGGATAGTTTTTTCCGCAGTTTAAGCGAAGATTACAGTTGGCTTGCAGGCGATCCCACAAAGGCAAAAGATAAAATTGCATACGATTTGAGAAACGGCAGTACAGATGCGGTACGCCGTCAGCTCGGCAGCTTTATGAAAGAGTATCATTTGGATAAATCGGATATACAGCCGTTTTTAAGCCGTATTGCAAGATTTGAAAGGTGCAAGGGCATTGAAAAAGCAAAGCCGAACTCCATAAAAGAACAGTTAAAACAGGCGAAAAATTCACAGCAGCCGAAAAAATCAAAGCATAGAGAGGAATGTTTGTAATGAATATTCCGATCACCGACAGTATAATGCGCATTGATACAAGCAGAGATAATTTTAATATGCAGGATATTGAAAACCGCCGCTTTATGTTCGATCCGAAAACGGCAACGCTGATTTTAGGGTATCAGTACAAAAACGGCGAGCTTGTTTCATCACACGCGGGCGAATACGCAAGCGCAGGCACAGGCGAGCCGTTTGACGATTTTGTTCGCGGCTGGATAGGCACAAGCAAGGAATATACGGACGGGGTAATTCATTTTGCCCCGTCTGTTTCAAAAAAATATTACGCTTTTTGAAAAAGGCGTTTGATACGCTTGAAATGTTTAAGAATAACGGAGCAAGAAAAAATACGGTTGTTCGAGGGCTCGGCAGAGCTTGGGAGCAGCCTTTTTCAGATTTGATAAAGGAGGTCGATTTAATGGCAGAAAAATATTTCATCGGTAACGCCAATTGAATTTACGGGCAAACCTCAAAAAAGAAAGTCAAGGAAATTACCGACAAATTGGAGCAAGGCATTAAGGACTTATTTAACAGCGACAGATACAAGGGAGTATTTGTCGGCAATGTCAAAATTCCATAATTACAGCTTTCGGAATACAATATTGATTTTAATGCAAAAAGCCGGACGCTTCGTACATAGCCGGTTTTAACACTTGGAAAAATGATTTTAAGCGTGCCGTCAGAAAGGGAGAAAAAGGGTATCAAAATTCTTGCCCCTGCTCCGTACAAAAAAGAAATTGAGGAAACAGCACACGATAAAAACGGGAATCCGATATTGAACGCAGACGGCAGTAACCGTACCACAACAAAAACAATCACCATTCCGGCGTTTAAGATAACGACGGTATTTGACCTGTCGCAGACGGACGGAAAAGAGATCCCCACAATAGCAAATCAGCTTACGGGCAATGTTGAGGACTACGAAAGATTTTTCAAGGCGTTAAAGCAAATATCTCCTGTTCCGATAGAGCTTGAAAATATAGACGGCGGCGCATACGGATATTATCACACAATGGAAAAGCGAATTGCGGTAAAAAATGATTTGTCCGAAATGCAGACGATAAAAACAACCATTCACGAAATTGCACACGCAAAGCTGCACGCACTTCCCGAAAAGGGCGAAAATAAAGTTATTGAGGACGACAGACCGGATAACCGCACCCGTGAAGTGCAGGCGGAAAGCGTTGCATATACCGTATGTCAGCATTTCGGGATTGACACCTCCGACTACTCTTTCGGATATGTTGCAGGCTGGAGCAGCGGCAAGGAAACAGCGGAATTAAAAGCGTCGCTTGAAGTGATACGTACTACGGCGGACGAAATGATTACGGATATATCCGAAAAATTAAAGGAGCTTGAAAAGGTACAGGAAAAATGATATTGACGGAAAAGATACAAAACAGGCGGATAAGACAAAAAACACTTCAAAAAAGCCCTCAATCCGCAAGCAGCTTAAAGAAGAAAAGGCTAAAAACGGAAAAAGCGCCGAAAAAGGCGGCAAAATCAAAGAAAAAGGAGGATATATCGCTATGACACGATTTTCGGACGAGGAAAAAAGCATAATTTCTATGTATAACACCGCTGACCGTGTGGGGCTTATCGTTAAAATCAAAGAAGCAATACCGTATATAGAGGACGCTGATTTGAAAAATACGGCGGCGGATATTGTTTCAAAATTGGTTGGTATGACCGATAAGGAATTTACAGATTTGGAGGTGTGAGTATGGCGGAATTTTATTTTACGGCAGCAATCGCAAACGGATATGAATACAGAAATACGCCGGATAATTACCGCCATTTTTAATGGAATTGCCTGTAAACAAAGAGGAATTGACATACATTTTTAACGAAATAGGGCTTGACCTTTCCTCAAAGCCCGGCGAGTATATTTTTGAAACTGCGGATTTTTATATTCCCGGCATAGACGCAAAAACGCCTGTTTACGGAAACCGAAAACATTGACGAGCTTAATTACTTGGCGGATATTTTGATCTAATTTGACGGCAACGAATATCGGGTATTTACGGCTGCGGTCAAGGCGCAGGAGCATACAAGGAGCGTTGCCTACCTTATAAAACCTTGCCTTGAATACGGAAGTGTAGTAACTTTATTCCCGATATATCCGACTATGACGACTACGGCAGATACAAGGCGGAGGAATCGGGAATAAATATCGACGAGCTTGGCGACTTGGAGGAATTTATTGACTTTTGGCAGTACGGTGAGCAATGCAAAAGGGATAACAAAGCCGTATTTCTTGACAGCGGCGGAGTTTTGGAAAAGAATTATTACGGTTTTCCCGAAAGATATAACGGGGATTTGCACACGATTCCGAAAGAATTTTCTATAACAACTGACGCATTATCGGATATTGAATTGGAGGAAACATTGGAATTATCGGTGTTGATAGATAGATATTTAAGGGAACATCACCCCGACTATGACCGTATGTATTCAGATATTTTTTGCAATTCAAAAAGGACATTTCGGATAATCTGCTGATTGGAAAAACGCATAAGTTAAAAACAGCTATTCGGCGAAATGAACTTAACCGAAAATGATACCCCGGCAAAGGAATTATCGGACTACGAGAAAAAATATCCGAAAAGGCTTTTTATGATATATCAGCTCAAAGACGACGACAGTACAAGAAATCTGCGGTTTGAGAGCTTGGAGCAGATTAAAAAAGATAAGCAGCTACCCGTTATCGAAAACTATGAGCTTATTTATTCCGCGCGAATGAAAGCCGATACAACATTGGAAAGCATTTTTACGGAATTTAACACAAACCGCCCTTATGATTTTTACGGGCACAGTTTAAGCGTTTCGGATATTGTTGTATTGTCCGATAAGGGCAAAAATAACGCCTATTACTGTGATAAAGCAAGCTGGAAAAAAAGGTCGACAAATTTTTTTCGATTATGTTCATACACGCTCGGCGGCGATAAGTAATTATAAGGGTATGACGGCATTTGTCGGTTATGATGATAGGCTGTATTTGGGTAAAAGCGAAAAATATCTTTTCGGTGATAACGGCTTTTGCATACTATGACAACAGCGATAAATCGCTCACCTACATAACGGATAATTTAACGCTTTACCCGTTCCTGTACGGAAGCGGCTGGGTGTGCAGTCAGCAGGAAATGCTCGATAACGGCAGTTTTACAAAAAGAAGTCTATGCAGAGTTTGACAGACTGCAAAAGGGGTATTATCTCAATTTGAGCAGATACGGGAGCTGAAATTTGCGGATAAGCCCTTTTAATTATCTTGAAACGGCAGAAAAAGCAGACAGAGCAAAACTACAATAAAATTGACGGCATTATCAATAATGAACCGTTGGAAAGCGAGGACAAAAGTATGAACGATAAAATTTCGGTGTTGGCGGTTGAGCCTATGAAAGCGCCGTATATCAAGGAAATAGAGCCCGGTTTAGAATCTTTGCAGAAAGAGGTCGGCGGATTTATACAGGCTGTATATCCGTATGAGGATATGGTCGCTGTTATTTGCAATGAAGAGGGAAAAATGAACGGTTTGCCTCTAAACCGTGCAATCTATAACGATGATAAAGAAATGACAGATATTATTGCCGGCACATTCCTTATAGTCGGTCTGGGAGAGGAAAATTTTACGAGCCTTTCGGACGGCTTGCAGAAAAAGTATGCCGACATATTTAAGAATCCGGAGGAATTTGTACGGCTTGGAAATGAGATTGTTGCAATACCTGTAAAGCCGTCTATCAAGCAGCAGTTAAATCAAGCGAAAAAGGAGCAAGGTGAGCGAGAGGACAAAAACCGCCCTCGCACAAGCCGCCGGAGCTATGAAAGACAGAATAGACCTTACTCCGAAACAAAGCAGAAAGGTAAACGCCCTTATAAAAACGGCTGTGCTGTAATTATGATAACGGAAATTGCATAAGGCTTGACGACGGCGATCCGTGCGTGTGCGTTCAATGTATAACCTATTCGCATATTATATGTAAATGGTTTAGAATTGGCGTACTTCCGGCAGATAAGGATTTGTATATTGAGCTTGCAAAACCGAAAAAACACACGAATTTGTCAAAATTGCAGAAAGCCATGAAGCGGCAAACAACAAATTCAAGTATTGCCCGTATGCAGAAAAATTGTAATACGAAAAGCAAAAAGGCAAATTATATACGCAAAAGGCGGTCGGGTATGTAGAAAAATATAAGTCTAAAAACAGCGTAAAATAAGGGTTTTTAACCGCCGAAACCGACAGGGTAATATAATTCCTCTAAAACCTGCGAAAATGACAATTTCATTTTCTACATTTAACAGGGGTACAAACCGTACCCCTGTTGCAAAAAAACATAAAAATACCGTGATACATTCTATCTTAAATGATAGGCGTATCACGGTTTATTTTTTTATGCAGTTATCAGCTTAACAGCGGTGTACGGCACATAGCAGACGGCGACAAGCAATTTCCATATTAAGATTATGCCGCCGATTACGGCGCCTATTGCTATGTTGGCAACAGTCATAAAAATGCCGACGCCCGGATTTCCGATAAAGACCGGCAGTGTGAACATAAACCGTATTCCGAACGGTATTCCGCAAAGCATTAAAAAGATACATATAATTCAAATTCCGTTTGCTATGCAAAGCCCGGCGAACAGGTTATATAAAAGTATGGCGGTTATTATCGGAGCTATGCTCTTTTTTATAAACCGTATTAAAATATCCGTTCTCGTCATTTTTGAACACTCCTTGTCTGCGCTTCTTTGAACAGCTTTCTTGCCTGTGTAAACATTACGGTATCGGCGGCGGGAATATCTAAATATATTCGGTCAATGCCGATTTCCTCATTCGGAACATAGGCGGGATTTATTGTCTGATAGATTTTTTTGTGTATGCCTCTTTTGAGTTCAGTGTCATAATCTTTTGTGCCGTTCTCAACTTCACATATCAAGTCTGACAAAAGAGCTTTTGCGGCTGCTTCATTTTCCGCATAGTATTCAGGTCTTAAATAAACATCACGGTAATATATGAGTGCGTTCCGTGCGACAGCGGCTAAATCAAGATAACCGTAACCGTTTGTGTTTCCGGCAAGCACGGCATTAAATACTGCGTTATGAGCTTTGCACCAAGCAGGCTGATAACCTAAACCGTTTTGCACCTCGTCAAGAATCGGGCTAATCAGATTTTCCGTTATTGCAATGCTTTCTGTCGTTGCGTTTTCGGGTGCACTCTCAACCGGGATTTCTGCGGCGTATGCCGACTGTGTAATTGCGGCTAAAATTGCCGCTGCTGTTAAAAATGTTTTTGATTTTTCTTCATAAGGCTGTACCTCCTAAACCTTTTTAGTTATATTCATTATACCATATTACTTTTGCCGCACCCAGCCCTATAACACTACATTTGCGCTACAATTTATTTTTTTCAATTTCGGGATTGCGTTCTTCTCGGACGGTTAAGCAGCGTATCGACATTTGAACGGATAACCTCGATTTCGGCAGATTTTGATTTCAGCTTTTTGTATTCCTCATACAGTTTTGCTTTCCGTTCCGACAGATCCCCGTTGTCCTTTATAAGAGTTTCAAGCGGCGGCGGATTTTTGCCTTTCAGATTTCTTTCGGCAGCCTCATATAAAATCAGCTCTCTTTGAAATTTCCGTGTAAAGCCTTCTTTGTTTTTTACCTTTTGCAGTTTCAGATATATAGGTCGGTACTGCCGATATATTTCAAGCTGTTTTATCAGCATCGCATTTTCGTTGATTTGCCGTTCGGCTGCTTTTATTTTCTGTGTGAGCATATCAAAATCGGAAAGTATTTTATCTGCGGCTTTCTCTAAATCCTCGTATGTAGTCAGATTGTTTTCGGTCAGAAAAATTAAGCGTTCGGCTTGCCTGTTTCAGATTATATATTTTGCTCCAATGCTCATAGCCTTTGCTTTCCTGTGCCTTGATACAATTTTGAATGTCAATGATAAGATTGATACGGCGGCTCTCTTTTTTCGGATGATGTATAGCGTTCTTTGCAATGCGTTCTTTTATGGAATCCTCTGTGTAATAACCGCCCAGAGTTTTGCCCCGTACAAACCGTTCTCGCCCTGCGGCTCGGAATGAAATATATTTCCCTTTCTTTACTTCATATCCGGCGATTTCCATACGCAGCAGAAAATCGGAATAATCGAGCGACTTTCGGACAGCTTTGTCAATATCCGCTTTAAGCTGTGCCTTATAGCTTGTACCTTGTTTTGCCGCCGTATATTCGATATAGCTTTTTGCCTTTATTCTCATTCTGCGGAATAACCGACAAGCCGTATTCATCACAGAGACGGTCGCTTATTTTGCGTGTATCGTAATACCATTTTTTATTGATATGACTGTGCCTGTAATCAACAAAATTCACATCATTAAAAATGATATGGTTATGAATGTGCCCCCGGTCAATGTGCGTGCTTAAAATGTATTCGTACTTGCCGCCCAGAATTTCATCAGCTAATTTCTTTCCGATTTCGTGAGCCTGTTCCGGCGTTGTTTCGCCCGGCTCAAAGGCTTGTATAAAATGTCTTGCAAGATGACTCTCTTTGCCGTTGTCCTTTTGCCTTTTTCCTCGTCCATTTCAAACTCAATATCGGCGGTTTCGGGCGTGCAGCCGTAGGAATCAATAAGCAGTGTTCCGTCCGTCTTGTCGGGATTGCAGATATATTCAATCGCTTTTTTCAGCGTAGAATTGATAGGATGGTTCTTTGTAATTGCCATATATTCTGTATATCCTCTTTCAATTCCTCAATATCAGTCATATATATGCTGCTTGTGGAATTAACTCTTTTCGCTATCTGATTTATGTTTCTGCCGATCCTCTGCAATTCCTTATTCATAGCCTGAATGTCTTTCGTATCGGTGTATATGATATATCCGTCAATCGCCATTTTTCCGCAAATACGCCCCAATTTGCGAAGATGGTACAAGCGACATTTTTATATTCAATCAATTTTTCGTTCTTCTGCTGTTACAGGGACAGCGAAGTACAATATTTCTTTTTCTGTTCGCCATAGGTAAATCCTCCGTTTTTCGATATAAAGGGTTTGGGAATATCCCAAAAATATTTTGACCGATTTTCAAGTTGAAAATTGAGGTCAAAAATCGTGAGTGTGGCTACACTCGCTTTGCTTGCTATTCCTTAAAAATTAGTTTTTTTCCCCTATATTCAATATCTGCTTAAAATCTTGATTTTGTTGCGCAAATTACGGTTAAAACCAATAAAAAAATAGCCTGTAATCGGCTATAATCTTCAAAAATGACTTTGCAATGACAAAAGGAAGCCGGAGACTTATTCCTCCGGCTCTTTGGCTTTCAATATTCCCTTCGCAGTAGCTGTCATAATTGTTAATTCCTTGCTGTTCATAGTATCAATCAGACTGTCGAGTTGTCGCCTTTGCGTTGACTTTTCAGCAGCATTATCAAGAAAAAAGAATTGATCAACTGAAATATAATAACGGGTTACAAGGTCATAAAATACCTGTAAACTTGGCTACTGTCCTTTATTCTCGATATTAGCAAGATAACGAGGAGAAATATATAGTGCGTCACTTACTTTTTTTCGGCTCTCTCCACGCTCGTTCCTTGCGGCCTTTATAGCTGCCCCGAAAGAACTAAAAATCGTATAATGGTAATGGTCGCTTTGACATATTTGTTCACCCTATTATATTTTTACAGTTCATGTTATGTTTTGTATATGTCTATACAGTTCTTATTATTAGCTTAAATAATTCGAATATTCTTTTTATTTTCTATTGACTTTATTCGTATGTCCGTATATAATGAATATTGATAAACTATAACAAGGAGAAAGGTTGTAGTATGGAATATATGTCTTGTCCAGAAGCGGCAAAAATATGGGGAATTTCTGAAAGACGGGTACAGAAACTTCGCGAGGAAAACCGTATACCGGGTGTTTCAAAAATCGGCTATATGTGGCTGATTCCGAAAAATTCAGAAAAGCCTATTGATAAGAGGTTAAAAAGGAGCATTGATAATGAACGAAAAAATTTTAGTGGTAGATGATGAAACAGAGATAGCCGATTTAATTCAAGTTTATCTGAATAATGATGGATATACTGTTTATAAATTCTATAATGGTGTTGATGCGTTAAAAATGCATTGAGGAAACAGAGATTGATTTGGCAATTTTGGATGTAATGCTACCGGATATTGACGGATTCCGTATCTGTCAGAAAAATCAGGGAGAAATTTTATTTTCCGGTAATTATGCTCACGGCCAAAAATAGACGATAGCGACAAAAATAATGGGGCTTACTATTGGTGCAGATGATTATATCACAAAGCCATTCAATCCTCTGGAAGTTGTTGCACGAGTAAAAAAACTCAACTGAGACGTTATCAAAGATATAATAATTCTAAACAAAAATCAAACTATTGTAAAGAATGAATATGACATAAGAGGTTTAATTATCAATAGGGATAGTCATAAATGTTTTTTTGTTTGGGAAAGAAATATCATTAACCCCTATTGAGTTTTTCGATTCTTTGGTATCTGTGTGAACATCAAGGTAAGGTCGTCTCATCTGAGGAATTATTTGAAGCTGTATGGAAGGAAAAAAATATTTGGACAATAACAATACTGTAATGGCTCACATCGGTCGACTTAGAGAAAAATGAATGAACCTGCCAAAAAAAGCCAAAAATTTATCAAAAACAGTTTGGGGGGTTGGGTATGAAATTGAATAAGAAAAAAACAATTTGCTGACTAACCTTTTTCAAAAGTTATATTATACAATGTGTGATTTGGACAGTAATTATTGTTGTTGTTGCTACTATTTTAGGATCAGTTTTGCAAAAAGTTCTTGATAAATATGTTCCAAACTATTATCTTGTGTACAGATCGCTTTATCTTGGCATGGCAGCTATCGTTGTATTGGTAATTTGTATTATAAATATTACTTATAAACTTCTGAAAAAAGTTGTTGCTTATGTGGATGAGCTGCAGCATGCCATGAGTCAGATATTTGACAAAAGATATAAATTATGTCGAATTATCACCGGAGCTTGGTGACATAGCAATAAAATTGAATCATTTAAAAGCAAGAATCGGAAGATAACGCAAGACTTGCAAAAGAAAAATGAACAAAGAAAAACGATTTGATAATGTACTTAGCGCACGATTTAAAAGACGCCTCTATCATCTGTTATTGGTTATCTTACCTTATTACGTGATGAAACACAAATATCAAAAAGAATTGCAAACAAAATATCTTTCAATTGCCTTAGACAAAGCGGAACGACTTGAAGATTTAATCAATGAATTTTTGAAATTACAAGATTTAATCTGTCAAATATTACATTACAATATAGTAAAATAAATCTTACACGACTACTGGAGCAGCTTGTATATGAGTTTAAGCCATTGCTAAAAAGAAAAATTTGACTTGTAATCTCAAAAATTAAAGAGGATATAACACTACAATGTGATGCAAATAAAATTCAGCGTGTATTTGATAATCTTTTGCGCAACGCTGTAATATATAGTTTCAATGATACAGAAATTCTGATTAATGTTGAAGTTCAAGAAAAGGATGCTATGATCATTTTCCAAAAATCATGGAAACACCATTCCGGAAGAAAAGCTGGAACGAATATTCGAACAGTTTTATAGGCTTGATGGTGCGAGAAGTACCAGTAGCGGCGGCGCTGGTCTGGGGCTTGCCATAGCAAAACAAATTATAGAACTTCATAAAGGAACTATTCTTGCAGAAAGCGAAGATGAAAAAATTATATTTACAGTTACACTCCCTCTTTCGTAGGAAAAATCGTAAGAATTTCTATAGTAAAAAGAGAGTTTTCTTGTGGGCAATTTTATAAATAAAGGCTTTTTAATCTGATATAATTACTATATTAGATCAAAAGCCTTTATTGCTTTTTCTCAAAAGAATATATAACAAGGGGGTATATGATGCAAAAAAGTAAAAAAAGAATTGCAATGTTGCTAATATTATGTACGGCAATTATTCTGTCTGCATGTTCCGTCAATGAACAAACAGAACAAAATGTTGATTCAGTTAATACTAAACAACTTGACGATACAGTAACAGTTAACCGAGGGACTCTTACACCAACACTATCATCTCAAACTATGATTGTTAAATCTTCGGATTTTGTTGTATCTTCTTCTGAACATGGCGTTTTTGAAGCACATGTCACAAGCAGAGATAAAATTGCTGCTGGAGACATAATTGGAAAAAGTTTCCGAAACAGAAATCAGATCCCCTGTTGACGGAACAATTATATCTGTCATTTCATCTGATGAAACTGTTCCCAATAATTATCCGATAGCAACTGTAAGATATACAGGATTTGCTTTAAATATTGAAGCAGAAAATTTTTTAAACACTTTACCGGAAAATGCCGAATTAAAAGCAAAATTTCAAGTTTTTGACGGTGTTGGTCCCACAGATGCAGTCGCTGTTGTAGCACCGGTATCAGAAAAATAATGAAAATATATCAACGACCTCTCCCGTACAGCAAAAACATTGTATTGCAATGTTTGATTGGCAGAGATGTTGATGTAAAGCCGGGACAAGGTGCTACGGTTGTTTTGACCGCAGAAACAGAAAAAGACGTGCTGTTGTTACCACTTTCTGTGATTGCAGGCAGACAAGGCAAAGGATCAGTAACAGTTATAAAAAACGGGGAGCGTGTTCAAACAGATGTAATGTTAGGTGCAACAGACGGAGCATATATAGAGATATTATCCGGCGTAGAAGAAGGAGATGTGGTCTCGTCTATTCCCCCAAATCTTGACCCAAGGAGTAATTCATAATATGGGAAAAAAATCATTAATGAAAATATAATTCAAATAAAAAGATTTGTCAGCTACGGTTAAAATTAAATAACGGCGATACTTTAGTAACAGTGAATAATGCTAATATGGAATTGAAAAGAGGTTATAGTTATGCTGTTACTGGTAAATCCGGTTCTGGAAAAACGAGCTTAATATCTATTATAGGATTGCTGAACCGTTCTTATAAGGGAGAGTATTGTTACAATGGGACTTCTGTTTCCTCGCTCACAGATCGCCAGTTATCTATGTTGCGTGCTAATAATATTGGATTTGTTTTTCAAAATTATTCTTTAATCAAGCATTTAAGAGTTTGGGAAAACATTGAGCTGCCATTACTTTATGCAAAAAAAATTTTAGATAAGAGGCAACGAAAAGAAATGATACAAAGTCTCTTGAAAAGTGTTGGGTTGGAAGAAAAAGAAAATGACTATCCCTCTAAATTATCTGGTGGCGAACAGCAGAGAGTTGCTATTGCTCGTGCACTGGCAACATCACCGGAAGTAATTTTATGCGATGAGCCCACAGGTGCATTAGATAAAAAAACCGGTCAGCAAATTATAGAACTCTTATTTCAGCTTGTGCATGAACGTGACATAATGCTTCTATTTGTAACACATGATTCTGATGTTGCAAATATTTGTAATATTATATATGAGATGGACGAAGGGAGGATTCAATGTGTTAAATATGATCCTTAAAGACCTTCGTATCTCTCCTCTAAGAAATATCTTAACAGGTATATCGATGTTTGTAGGAATTATTGCAATGATTAGTTCTGTCTTGAGTGGGAACGCTTGGTAAAGAATATTTGATTTCTGTCAATGCACAGATGTATGGATGGAGTCCTACATATTCTTTTTTTCAATTACAGGATCAGATTTTTCAAGATACCATTAAAATGGAGAATCGAGAAATTTACAATACTGATCATTTTTGTGGCTGTTACCTTTTTCCATGCTGGAAGAGATAACAGTTGCTCCAGTAGCGTCTGTCTCTTCTCTACAAGACATAAGTGACACTGTTTACAAAAAGACTGTACCCGTAGATGTTGTTTTTACTACAAGCACATATAACAAAATCTATAATTTGCCTATGTCATCAGGGGATTGGTTTGATTCTTCGGAAATAAATAAAACTCTGTGCATGGTAGTAAATAAAGCAGCACAGAATTATTTTGATACTTCATATGCTGTTGGAAATGTAGAAAGTAGTCTTTCATTAACACCATTTAATGTGGTAGGTACTGTGAATGACGGGACAGATATACCAACTGTATATCTTGACGCCCATTCAATAGAACTACTTGTTCGAATATGTGAAAGTAAAAATGCAACTGTTCATTGGCATTCAGAAGCGGGAATTACCATGAGACAGATGTATTCGTCATTACATGACATTTTAGAAGATACAATAGGAGGAAATTTGGATATCATAGGGAAAAGTGATATTGGAGATACTTATAATTCCGTACTTTCTGTACTTCAATTAGGACTTTTGGTAACATCATTTTTATTGTTATTTGTTTCTGTATTAGGACAAATTAACATAGGGTTATCATCCTTGGAACAACGTACTCACGAATTACTAATTAGACGGGCGATTGGCGCTTCTCGTGCGAATATTGTTACTTTAGTGTTAGGCGCACAATTAACTATATCAGTGTTTGTTTGTATTGTTTCAATCCTGATATCCTTTTTCTTGGTTCAAGGCATGGGGTTATTTCTGCCTGTGGATTCTCCCGTAGCGGCACTGGAATATCCTATTCTTTCGGCAGTGGTAGCTGTTATAACATCCGTTGTTGTAGCGTTGCTTGGAGGACTATTGCCAGCGTTAAAAAGCTGCAAAGCTTGAACCTGCATTGGCACTTAGATAAAATAAATTTTTATAAAATTGGAGGAAAAAAACATGAAAATATTATCTATGAAAAACAACGATTTTTAGGAGCAATGCTTTCTTTTATTGGTATGTCTGATGTTTACAGGTTGTTCAAATTCTGAAACAAATTCTACTTCAAGAGGACTCACGGATTTTGCACACATTGAAGAAGAATATCTTGCAACCATTGACAGTTTGAATTGGCCTGATGGCATTGCACTTCCTGATAAACTGGAAGATGAAGATACAGGAGCTTCCTTTCAGGTTGGTTATGGAGAAACGAGAGCTTCTTATTTGTGGGAATATTCATGGATGAAAGAATGGCTTGATACTTATAATACAGATCCAGAGCGAGCCGAAAAAGCATTAGAAGAATTGGAAAAAGCCTTCGACATGCCATATATGGGGAATAGACCGGTGTGATGACGCAACTCGTAATTATTTGCGCGAAAATATAGATAAAAGCAAAATTAGGTGACCCCTCTGGATTTACAGAAAGTATACGAGCAAATTATGCCAATTAGATTTACCTATTAAATCTGACTGATTACTGTCGGAGGTGCAATTTATGAAAAGAAAATACAAGAGAAGGACGTCTCGTTTCGGAATATTTTTTGTTTTCCTTACTGCTGTAACGATAGCAGGTGTATTTTTCATACCGTGGGCAATGAAACCTGACAATTTTTCGCAATGAGAAGAATAAAATCAACTCTTGGCTGAATGGAATTTTCTTTCAAGATTTTTATAATGCAAAAATCCCTCATATTAGTTGACCTTTCTAATGACAATATATTTATTTCAAAAGCGAGAAAAAACGAGCAACAGCTTCCCTGCCAGCTTAGCCAAATTATTTGTCATTGAATACGCAGCAACACTTGCGGATTTAGATAGTATTGTTCCTGCAAATTATGAAGCAATCCAATTAACTAAACCTGGTTCATCTGTTGCGAATATAGACGCGAAAAAAATATTTTTCTCCACAATTTGTTTGCTGCCATGTTGGTTCCATCTGGAAATGACGCTGCTTATGTAGTCGCGGATTATTGTGGTTCTATTCTTTCACCACAAGCTAAGAATAGTCAAGAACGTATTAATGTTTTTATGGAACATCTAAATAATTACTTACAAAAATCAAGGGTATGAAAAACACAATTTTATATGACCCAAGCGGATATGATGTCAATGCTCTCACTACTGTTTTCAGACCTAAAATCAGTATCTACTCACCTTTTAGAGATAGCAATGGTTTAGAGATATTGTTTCAAAGAGTAATTATACAGCTACTTTACCTGACGGAAGTACGCAGACATGGAGGAATACTAATACTTTTCTTGACCAAACATCAGAATATTACAATGAAAATGTTAAAGGTATCAAGACAGGTTCCTTATCTAATGACTATAATTTAGTTGTTCTTTATCAACAACATGGAAAAGGAATTTTTAATATGTAGTTTAGGCTCTCAATCGGATTCTTCAAGATATGATGATGTGAATTATATTCTTAAAAACAATAGATGAATCTGACTATTTAACTAAATGATTTCATCTGCCGGACGACGGCAAAAGAAAAAAAGCCGTTGTACAGTAGATGTCATTTTGTGTGCTATTCTAATTTTGCGGCGGCTTTGAATAATCAAGGCCGCTGCCTTCATTTTTGTTTTCGAAACCCTAATGACGACCGTATAAAGTGGCGGCTCACAGGAGGAATCGCCATGAAGCAAAAGAATATCACAACAAAATATAACAAACTTTATACTGACTTGTGCTTGTCAACGGAATACTTTGGTCCTGAATATGAACTGTCACATCATATAAATATATTATATAATTCTAATGCGTCTATCTATATTTGGGGGATAGGTGCATTTTTTATTTCTCAATTTGAAGTTGAAAAACGCAACAAAGAGCCATCTCCCGAACGGGTACGGAGCGAAAGGGGCAGAGGGGACAAACCTTTAACTCCTGTCCTCTACTCCACGCGGGAAGGAGGTGAACTCTATGGGGCTATCTTCTTCCGACAAGGAAAGAATACAACATCAGTACGACGCATTGGCAAAGAAAACGTTAGTAGGCGAAGCGAAAAGCTACCGCCGCACCCTTGCGAAACGCGCAGCCCGCGAAGTAACTTTTTCGGATTTGAGCGAAAGCGAACTCGCGCAGCTTTTCACGACGGACGAATACGAAAGCGATTATTATCGTTTTCAAGTGTCCGGCTTTGATGTACTCGTCAAAAATGAACTGCTTGCCGAAGTTCTTAACGCTTTGCCCGAAAGGAAAACGCGATATTGTTCTCTTGTCCTACTTCTTGGATATGAGCGACGCAGAAATTGGCGAACTGCTGAGTGTTGTACGCACGACGGTTTTCCGGCACAGGAAAGTCCGCTCTTGCGAAAAATCAAACAGTATTTGGAGGGAAAAAGCAGATGATGAACACCGTTAGGAAATCTAAAAAAATCTTTTGCCGTTCCCTGTCATTTCGGCTGCGGCAAACGGCGATACCGAAGCAATGTGCGCTATTCTCAAACATTATGAGGGTTACATAGCAAAAACTTTGCACTCGTACGATGAAAGACGATGCGGGCAATACCCATTTCTATGTAGATGAAGAAATGAGAAACAGGTTGCAAGTGCGTTTGATTACTCGTACACTTGCTTTTCGTGTAAGCTAAGTAAGTTTAGTTCATGCGGAAGTGCGTTCCCCTTTCCGCACTTTCCGCTATGGACAACAATTTATCATTCCGTAAAAGCACATTTTTAAGAAATGTGTTTTTACAGGCTGATAACAGCTTTTACTGATCTTTGACAAAGAAAGCGACTCGACCGCAGTATAGGCAAACAAACACATTCCGTCTGTGCCGAGCTTTACGGAAAATGCGCGAAGAAACCATTTGGCGAGCGAAAACCATTTTTACCGTAATTGCAGATTTGGCACTCTGCAAGCAATGACGCACAGACGCAATAATGATACTCCCGTCTTGAACGCGTCACGGCATTGGGCGGCTGCATGAGAACCATGCAGGGGTGAGATTCCCGTGGAGCGCAGCCGGCGCCGTTTGTAGTTGCTGAAATTTATTTACTTGTAATAGCGGACACGCTGTTACGCATATAGTTATAAAAAAACTTCAAAGGGGTTTTTATTTTGGAAAATAAGGTTATTACAACCGAAAAGAAAATTGGGAAAATAACATATTTTGTATCTTCAACACAAAAGCGAACAAGCGAAAGATACGTTAGATAAAAAGGTAGAAAAAGATGATTTTGAAAGACGTCGGGCAAAAACGCCGAAATCTCAAAACTTTACTGATACGGCATTGACGGTCAATACGAAGCACGTTATAATGATGCTATAAGTACATTTGTTGTTTGACTGTCGGAAAGGAGTATTTTTTATGAAGCAGTCAGACAAAATAACGGCTTTATATTGCAGATTAAGTCAAGAGGATTTGCAGGCGGGCGAGTCGGGGAGCATACAAAATCAGAAATTGATTTTACAAAAAAATATGCCGACGATCACCACCTTATAAACACAAAGTTTTATGTGGACGACGGTTTTTCCGGCGTGAGCTTCGAGCGCGAGGGGCTTCAGTCAATGCTGCGCGACGTTGAAGCGGGGCTTATATCAACCGTAATTACAAAAAGACCTTTCAAGGCTTGGACGTAATTATTTGAAAAACCGGGAGAATTGATAGAAATTGTATTCCCCGAAAACGACGTAAGATATATCGCAATCAACGACGGCGTAGATACGGCGCGGGAAGATAACGAGTTTACTCCCCTGCGAAATTGGTTCAATGAATTTTATGCAAGGGACACAAGCAAAAAAATCCGCGCAGTAAAACAGGCGAAGGCGCAAAAGGGCGAACGCGTCAACGGCGAAGTACCATACGGATATATCGCAGACCCCGAAGATAGAAACCATTTATTGCCCGATCCGAAACGGCGCATATCGTAAAAAGATTTTTGAATTATATGTAAAAAGGTTTACGAATGTGTGAAATCCAGAATTGGCTTAGGGATAACAAAGTCCTGACCGTATCGGAATTAAGGTACAGACGGACAGGCAGCGCAAGACACCCGCGTCCGCAATTAGGCTTAATCTATAATTGGCCGGATAAAACAATCTATGATATTCTTACCCGTAAAGAATATCTGGGACACACGATTACGGGAAAAAGCTACAAGGTATCTTATAAGTCAAAAAAAGACAAAAGGAAAACCCCCGTAGAAAAGCAATATTTCTTTTGCAAACACTCACGAACCGCTGATAGACCAAGAAACCTTTGATTTGGCGCAAAAGAGAATTGCCACACGGACAAGACCGACAAAAAGTTGATGAAATTGATATTTTTTTCGGGAGTAATGTTCTGCGCGGACTGCGGATATAAAATGTACGCCGTCCGCGGCGCTAAAACGTTGGAACGCAAGCACGCCTATACCTGCGGTAATTACAGAAACCGCGCAAGGCAAAATACTTGCTGTACTAACGCATTACATACGCAAAAGCGTAATCAAAGAGCTTGTTTTGGCGGATTTGCAGCGAGTTATGACGTATGTAAAATCAAAAAGGAAAACGAGTTTATTCAAAAGGCTGCGGAGTATGGAAACAAAGAAGCAGAAAAAGGCGTTTGAAAAACGACCGCAAAGAGCTTGCTTCCGCTGTCAAGCGCGAAAAAGAGCTTTGAAACGATTTTCCGCAAACTGTACGAGGACAACGCATTGGGTAAAAATTTCCGACAAACAGTTTGTTTCGCTTACAAGCGGCTATGATGAAGAAAAAGAAACGCTTGCAACAAAAAAATACGGGAATTGGAAACAAAGCTAAATTCCGTTGCAGAAAACAAAAAGGACGCGGCAAAAATTCGTTCAGCTTGTGAAGCGTTATACGGAGATTAACGAACTCACTTATGAGAACGTACACGAGTTTATAGACCGTATTTTTTTATTCACGAATTGGACAAAGAAACGAACACGCGTCAAATAGATATTTTCTATAACTTTGTCGGTAAAATTGACAGTAATGAAAAAAACCTTGTGAAAGCGTATCGTATTTCCGTCAAATCGGTGCGGATATAACAAGCGTTGCAATGTAAAATGTGATAGCGTACCCATAACAAATTGGTTACGTTATCACACTTCATTGAAATTCGAGCCCGTGAACCCATCATCGACCAGAGTTTGAACAAGCTTGATTTCGGGATGCTTACTTAAATAATCAAGCCCCAAATCACGCTAATTTGAAATACTGTAGCTTTCCTCTTTATCTCCGTCCTCCTTGGAAAGACGAAGATAGAGAATCGCATAAAATTGCTTTGTTTTAGACATAAAAAATCCTCCTGTATATTAACATTAGGCAGATCAAACCCGTGCTAATATCCAAGAGTTTCGGCATTTATCTTATTCATTTAAAAAGTCTGAATTCATTATATCATAAAAAAACACATTGAGTCCAGACTTTTTTTCGGGTTTGAATAATTTTTGTATAAGTTAGCTAAATCAAATTTTCTATATAATCTGAAAAACAGTCCTCGATTGTTCTTGCAGTATTTGCAAATTCAACCTTTACCGCATAACCGTTGCATAAAAAGCAATACGGATTTTTGATTTGGTCTATATAATCCTTCATTTTCTTTTCAGGACTGTCATTTGGATTTATTTTTACACTGCTTATATCTGTAAGCGTAGATTTGTCAACCGTGCGAATATCAACATTTTTTTAATGTATTCAAATTTGCCATAATCAAAACCTCCTGTTATTCCATACTATGAAAGACAAGCCGGATTTATTCAAAAATAATCCGGCTTCTTTTCTCCATAATAAATCTTTCAACGCTTGTTATATTATTTGTCACCTCTGCGTCAAACAACGATTCAAGTACAATGTTTCTGTATTTTCCCGTAGAATTAACACGGCTGTCCAAAATTGCAACAACACCTGTGTCATATTCGCTCCGTATCAGTCTGCCGACATACTGCTTTAATTTGATAATCATATTCGGTGTGTTTATATTTTTCAAATAATTATCAAGCCCGCCCATTATCGACTGTTCGTATTTTGATATGGGATCGGGTACGGCAAACGGCAGCTTTACAACAATTAAATTTGAAAGCGTATCACCGACTATATCCACGCCCTCTCCGGCAGCGTCGCTTGCAAACAAAAACACCGTTTCCGCTTATTTTGAAATCGCATAATGCGTCTATACGACCTCTGCCCATTATGAAGAAAGGATAATCATATTTGTTTTTTTGCTGATATTATTAAAAAAACAATTTCCATAAGCCGATAAGAAGTGAACAGCACAAGCGAATGTCCGTATGTAGCCTTTAATAGCCTGTCTATTTCATTTGTTACGGCTTTTTATATATCCCTCACGCTTGATATTCGGGAAAGGGATATATTCGGGAATGTATATAAGTGCATTTTGTTTATAGTCAAAGGGGGATTTTTTTGCTTGTTTCCGCAATTTTATCACTATACATATAATCTATCCCTAATTTATTTTTTTCATCAATCCGAAATCACCGTTTGCGGATAATGTGCCGGAAGTCAGAACAGATAAAACCTCTCTGTTCCAAAGGTTTGTGTAAATCTGCTTGCTTAAATCCTTTGGAATGGCACAGAGACGATAAACATTATTGTTATATTCGTACCAAGTCACAAGCTGCTGCGGTGCAAGGAAAATTTCAATTTACTCTTTATATTCAAAGCCATTTTCCTAATCCTGCGTTTCTTAATATGGATTTTAATTTTATCGCAGTCATACACCGTATCAGCCACGCATTCAAGCGTTTCAATTATATTTCTAATATAGCCGATGCAGTAATCATCAATATCCAAATCTTTGCGCTCAGACAAAATGCTCTGCCATATCAGGATTTCCGGTTATTCTGCGAAACAGCCTTGTATAGTCAGTATTTATTAAATCGCAAAATTCGTTTAATTCTTTTGCATTACAGCCCTCAATATATGTTATAAGCTCAGCAAATTCAGCCGTTGACAAATAGCAGCCGTACATCTGTTTTGCAACATCATACAGCTTGTGTGCCTCGTCAAATATTATCACTTTATATTTCGGCAGCAGCGGTCGGTAGCTCATGATGTCGGCAAATACATAATTATGATTTGCAATTTGAAAATAGTATTTATGATACAAGCAGCCGTTTGTAAAGCTGATAAATCGGCAGGTATCATATCTGCTGCATAATGCATTACATTTATTTGTTACACAAATTCTGTCCTTAACATATCTCGTAAGCGGGTAGGTATCCAAATCAATTTCTCGCTCATTTACAAGCGACAGTTTTTTCAGCGTTTTTTTATAAGTGTTTCATCTCTTTGCGATTTGTTCTTTTCCAGTGATGAAAGATAGGTTTTTAATTTAATATCGCATATATAATGTGACTTTCCTTTTTCTGACAGCAAAAATCAAGCGGTTTTCGTATAATTCTGTGTTTCATCAAAAATATCGCTGATCTGCGGAATGTATTCCTCGGTAATTGCCTTTTGCAACGCTATTGTAGAGGTTGATATTAAAGTTGTGCTGTTTACATCGTGGAAAAGGTTATATATAATCACTGCAATAATATATGCGTGAGTTTTTTTCCTGTTCCGACTTCGGCTTCCATTAACGCAACATTTTTGTTTCAAGACCGCTTAACATTTCTGTTGCCAAATCAAGCTGATTTTTCTGAACGAAAAAGCCCTCTGTCGGTAATATATAAGAAAAGATATGACGCAGCAGATTATTTTGCACGGTCATATCTTGTGGTTTTCGTAGTCATATCATTTTTTTATTTATATCAAGTTTTTTTCTGTTTTTTTGAGCAAGCTGCTCATAAAATTCCTCTGTGATTTTATTTTTTTCTTTTTAGATAAACATTTCTTTTTAAGGAATTAAGGTTTACTGCGTAATACATAAAATATCCGTTATCAAAGCATTCTGTAACAGCGCAGTTTTTCCGTTACGAATATTACTTTATCATTTATTCCTATAAGGTGGTTTTCATATAATTTGTTTTTCGGCGTCGCATACACATAAATCAATCATTTGTTTTTATCTCCTTCGGCTTTCAATAACAATATGCGGCAGCCTGTCATTTTAGGGGGACAGACCGCCGCGCGTGTTTTTGCAAATCATCTGTCAATTTTCTCTCATTCTCTGCAACCTGTCGGTTACACAGGTATCATGAAATCCACTCCGTATTCTTTCGCAAATACGGCGGGCGTTTCCCCGGTCGCTTTGCCGGGCTGCTATCCAGATGTGAGTTAGGACTTAGCAGAAGTATCATTATATAGCCTATGGAATCATTGCAATTCCTCTCACCATAAGAGGTTACTATCACAAACATTGATCGCAAGCGTGTTCTGATATGTCGCTTTGGCTTACGCCGCCATAGGCAGTGTGCAGACAATAATCTATTCGGTTGTCAAAGAACAAGTCGGATTTTATAAACCCTTGTGTACGGAAAAATTTATTTAAAATGTTATGTATTATCAGCTTGTCTTTTTTTAGTAAGAGTTTCCGATAACATAATTAACAAATTTTTCTTCTTCCGCACTTAAATATTCTTTCGGGGCTTCAAAATCCATTTCAAGAAAGATGCCTCCGCCACCACCTATTTTGGTAGTAATGGGTAGCCGACAGCTGAGAAAAACCATATCGTTCACGATGGTCTGTCTTGAAACATTAAACATATCCGCTAAATATGCGGACGTTGTTTTCCGTTCCCGAAGCAGAAAAAGATTTAATGCTTTCACGCCGTTCATAGGTTGTAAGTTTTTCTCTCACCGCCAAGCCTCCTTTCTTGACTTAAATGATACCGAAGGAATGTCAAAGAAAGCTTTACATTCAAAAAAATTTTTATATGAATCACCCTTTTCGTGTAAATTTTTGTTGAATTTGCACAAAAGAGTGGGCGGAGCACGGTTATGATACGGTGGTGGTTTTCTGTGATGTTTTCCCGAAGATTTGCGGTGATGTCCTTTGGGCTTATGCTTTTTGCGTTTTGCTCTGTGCTTCATAAAGTGTCCTCCGTGCCGCAGGGCATATCCGACAAAAAGCATAATTTTGCCCTATGCAGGGCAATTTTTTATTTATGCGATAATCGCTTTCGCTTCCTTTGCTTTGTAATATCATATAAAAAGGCACAAAAAAGCCGCCCGGCGATAAAGGCGTTTTGCCTCTATACCGGGCGGCCTGCTATGCCGTCGTTTGTCCTCATTTTAAGAGGGCGATTTTTAATATTAAGCTTTGTTTTATTTTAGGTTTTCCAGCATACGCATAAATACCGCGGCTGCCTGCGCTCTTGTCGTATTGGCCTTTGGTGCAAAGCTGCCGTCCGTATTACCTGTCATAATGGACTTTTCCGCCGCCCATATTACAGCGTCCTTTGCATAATCTGAAATATCGCTGTTGTCCGTATAGGCTGCGCTGCCGCTTGTCGTTATGTCATATCCCTTGAATGTTGCATAGCGATAGATCACTGCCGCCATCTGCTCTCTGGTTATATTATCATTCGGAGCAAATTGATTTTCGGAAATTCCAAAGATTATACCGTTATTGCTTACCCACGCAACAGCCTTTTCATAATAGCTTCCGCTTTCTATATCAATGAAGGCGGCTGCGGCTGTCTGCGGCTCGTTTTCGATACGGTAAAGAACTGTAACAAACATTGCCCTTGTAATATCGTTTTTGGGGTGCAAATTCAGTATTTGATACGCCTTTCATCAGGCCGTTTTCGTATGCGTATTTCACCGAATCATAGAACCAGTCGTTTTTATGAATGTCGGTAAACGGATTTTTCCATGCACCATCCGGCGTTGTGCCGCCGTTATCCTTTTCCGTCCACTTTGCGTAGAGAGTAAAGCTCTTTGTTACCTTTTTCGGAAAAAAATCGTACTTGGTTTTGAGTTGTTTATCTGAGTACCAGCCTGCAAAATCAAATCCGTCTTTGGTCGGCGCTGCCGGAACCTTCATAACGCTGTTTCTCGTAACGTGTTGACTTGCAATCTTGCTGCCGCCGTTTGTTTCAAACGAAACGGTATAGCGCACTGCGCCGCCTCCACCGCCGGAGCTGCCGCCGGATTTCGTCCAATTGGCGGTTACGGTTACCGCTTTATCCGGCATGGTAAATGTTGTTTCCTGTGCTTTGGCATCCGCAAACTGTATGCCGTCGTCCGATGTCCAGCCGCCAAAGGTGTAGCCGCTGCGCACGCCCGCATGAATCGTTACCGTTTCGCCGGTTGAATACTCTCCGCTGCCCGAAATCTCCGCATAGCTTTCATTTACCGTTACGGTGTTGGAGGTTTTCTTTGTTACAAGAGCCGTCTGCGGCAAGGAAGTATTTGCGGCAATATCCTGTGCATACAGCATGATAACGGCGCTTGTTTCGCTTTCATAGAGCTGTCCGGAAACAGCAAAGCTTCCGTCTGCTCCGGCAAGAACCTCTTCATTTTTGCCGTATACGATTCTGCTGCCCGCATCCGCCATTCCGGTTATCGTATATTTGCCGGTTTCCTTGTCGGCGTAGAATACATCGGAAGCAAGCGTCAGCACGGGCGGTTCTTTATCCATATCCACAAGCAGAAATACGCTTGTTACGTCCTTGCCGGAAACAGCGTCAACCTTAAACATCAGGCTTCCCTCAAATTCGGGAATTGCAAAGGTATTTTCTGTGTTTTCCGTCGGTATTTCTGCATTGGAATCCATTCTTGTTACCTTAAACGATGCGCTACTGTCCGAACCGCTTACCGTCAGGGTGTTATTTCCTCCGCCGACATACGCATGGTAAACGCCGTTTTTCATCGGCGGTACACTCGCTGCCGTTAACAGAAAGCGTTATTTCAACAGGCGTATATTTTGGCAGATATTCGCCCAAGGATTCGGTTTCCCTGCTGTAATACTTTCCGTCCGCCGATTTTTTGTATGCGCGAACGCCGATCTTGTAGGTCTTGTCCGGCAACAGATTCTCGGCAGCAACCGATTCGGCTGAGCTTCCTTCCTCATTTACGCGGACACCGTTTTCACCTACTGTGAGCGCCATATCTATCGAGGTTGCGCCATCATCCAAATCATATCCGAAGCCCGTATCTGTCCATGAACCGTCTTTTTCTTCATAGATTCTCACGGCATAACCGTCTGCGCCGTCTGCCGCATCCCATTTTGCATGCATGACTTCATTCCCGGACGCCTGCAAGGTAACGCTTGCCGGTGCGGACGGCTCGTTTATATTGGTGTATAAAACCTTACTGTCAAATGCCTGATTGTCAATGGCGATAAGCGCTTCCTCCTCTTCTCCGTCGCCGTTGATATCAGCCAGTTTTTTCGTCATAAGAAAGGCTGTTACATAATATTCGCCGGTGGGAGCCAGCGCACCCGACGATGGAACAGGAATCTCGATATTTGACACATCGCCGATTTCCTGCTCGGAAATCATATAGTCCGCTCCGCCCTCTTCGTTTGAAAAATAAGTGCGGATAACGTAAGGCGTATTATCTACGGCATACTTCACCTTACCGGAAATTTGATTGTCATTCAGTGTCAGAGCCAATTTCTCGAACGGCTCAACAGAAAAACGCCTTTTTCATCGGTAAAGGTCAAATCGCCTGCGTCAACGGTATACTTGCCGCCTTTTTTAAGCCGCAGAAGAGCCAGACGATATTTTTTGCCGTCAGCGTTTGTTTTTTCCATATCTGCGATAGTTGTCGCACTGACAGCTTCGTTGGGGTTAAACTCACTGTCGTCGGTCATCCAGTCGATATTAAGCTCGGCGTTGCTGTCATTGAAAAATCTTCAGTTTATCTTTTGATCTGCTCCTCGGTGAGATTTCCGTCAAAGGCAAGTACGATATACGGCGCTTCGTCTGTGCCGGCGCCCACTGAGATTTCCGCCCGGCTCACCCCGGCGTTTGCAAGCACAATGTTTTCTTCATGCACCGCCGCAACATTTGCACTGCCGTTTTTCCGCAAACAGTCTCACAACCGGCGTCACACCTTTATCCGCCCAGTTCCATTCGGGCATATAGCCAAGCACCTTAAACTCAAGGCCCCATCCGCCGCCTTTGCGGAAGTTGGTCTCACGATCTTCGGCACGAGCACCCATGCCCGCGCGCTGGCAAGCCAGCCGCCCACCTGAGCCACCGCGCCGAGGTACACATCGACATTTTGGAAGGCTTGCTTCATACCCTCCTCGACGGTGACGTTTCTGATTGGGAATGCCGTCTGACCGCCTACAATGAGATTGATATTTCCGATATTAAATCCTTTACCGGCAAAGACAGGGCTGCCTTTTGGAATCTGCAATCTGCCTGCAACCGTGCCGTTTGCACCGATTGCAAGATATACATTATCCCTGCTGTCATTCACACCGCCGAAAGCGCCCAATTCAATCAAAGAGTCAAACGTTATAACGTCTATCTGTTTACTCGGCAGATTTAATGCAAGCTCCTTTGAGCCGCCGAAATAAATGCCTTGATATGTATTGCCGTTATAACTGCGTTCCTGTCCGTTTAATTTTAAGGAATAGCCGAAGCTGTCGATAATCTGCGTCGCCGCTCCTGCGCCTACAAGGTTAACATCGGTCGCTTTTAGTGAAATCTCACTCGGCCCTATAACAATGTTACCTGTTCCCTCGATAAGATGCAGATATGTTCCTGCCAGCGCACCTCTGAGTTTTACGGGCGGAATGGCAAAATAATTGCCGTTTATCGTTGCGGCAAGATCCTTAAAGCCTGCGCCGCCGCCGTTAAGCTGTCCTACCGGAACGGGCGGAACAAGGACGATTCCGGGTGACGCTTTTACAAAAAACCACAGCTCGTCCGGAACGAGAGCACCGTTTTTAATGCGTTCAAGAGCAAGAGAAGCCTCGGTTTCAAACAGGTCAAAGGCATTCAGTTCAAGACTGAAGGCATACCGTTCCTCGCCCTTAAAGGTGTTGACCTCACCCTCAACCTTTGCAAGCTCCAACGCCATCATCTTGGCGGTGTCAAAGCTGCCCTTTGCTTTCACGCCGTTAACCTTAAATTCATATGTCTTTTTGCCGCCTGCTGTCTTTTCCTTTAAGCCGTAACCCAGCTTTTCAAGTGAAAATTCAGCGCCGTCAAATATTGTTTTGAATCCTATTTCGCCGTTGAAAATGAGGTTGCCGCTTGCGTCGGCCGACGCCTTTTCCAGCTTTGCCGTTGCATACGGAATATCAACATAAATGATTGCATCGTTTTTATCCGGCTCAATATCAAAGGAAAAACCTTCTTTTGAAAGCGTAATTTTTAAAGAGCCTTCCGCACCGCCGCTCGGCTGATAGAATTTAAACGACGGAGTGTTCAGGTGAATGCCGTGCTGCTCGATACGTCCGTCCTTATGAATAATCAGCTTTCCGCCGGCATTTTTGTTCCATGTCGCCGTCACGGAAGGAGTGAGCATTGCCGCGCCGTCCGTAAACACAAAGGAAGATCCGTTTGTGCTTTCATACTCTCCGCCGATTTGCGCAACGGGGGACGAATTGTATTTCTTTTTCAGCTTCTCAAGCGCAGCGTCATCAGAAACGTATTCAACGGTAATTGCGCCGTTTGACTCAAACGCCGCAAGACGCTTTGCGGAAAAAAGCTTGACGATATTTCGTCAGGCTTTGTGGGGAGCTCCTCGCTCAGCGTTTTCAGATCGCGATAACCCCACAGATACTGCGAACCGATCGACATTCCCGTATTTCCGTCAATGTCAAAGTAGGTATGGCTTCTGCTTTCCACCCATGTAAGAACAGGACAATCGTGTGGCTTCACGGTAACTACCTGCGGCAGACTTACACGCAGCGGAGTATCTCCGCAGTACACAATATCGAACTTATCGTAGTAATCGGACAGACCGACAAACGGATTTGCCCACGGATAGGCGTCTGTATAAAGCTCATTAACATAAACGCCGTCTATATCGCCCCACAAGGTATACCCTTTTGGAACGTGTTTTGTTGACATATCATCGATTTTGCCTGTTACAACCGAACTTTTCGTTGTTTTTTCGCCGCTTTCGGTTACTGTTGTGCGATCCATCTTAATCGCCGGACCTCCGGGGCTGTTTGCGGTTTCACCGTGACCCATTCCGGTGAAACCGTTTATCACATACCACCACTCAAAGTAAAAAATCATGTCCGAATAAAGCATCTCTGTTCATTTGTATATCCCCAACAGTTGTCAAAACGCCCCAAGCCGTTTTATCCTTTTTGTCAAGACATACAAGCTCGTGATAAACCGTTACTTTTGCCGGTATTCTTGTGCCGTGCGGAGTTCCGGGAATATCGTACAGACCTATGTCCATGTTGTAGTCTGCCTTAATTGCGGTATTTTTCCCGTTCGGCGTTTTGGACACAAACTCCGCCTTTTGCAGTGTGACAGACGGATAGGTTGTCTTCTTATTTCCTCCGCCGGTATAAACATTAAATTCGCAGCCGGGGGCTTGAAGATCCTGTGTAAAAAAACCTCGCCTGTTTCCTTTGCGATTGCCCTCGGAACCGTTGCCGTATAGGTTTGATACCGAAAAATCGTAGAAATAAAAGCTTATGTAATCGTTTTGCAAAAGAAGCGTTTTTAGGCCGTTTACTTCAAAGGTATGCGTTTCGTTTTGCTCGGGCGCCGCAAGAATATTCAGCGGCAGCGCGCAAACGATGATGCAAAGTGATAATATCACCGACACTATTTTTGCTCATTTTTGATTCCTCCTGTTTTTTTGATTTTTAATACAAATAACGGTAATCACCGTTGCTGCGACGAATGTCACAACGGCTGTCAGCACGTATCCGCCCATTCCGTCAATCAACAGAATTGCACCGCAGTAACCGGCAACCGCCGCACTTTTGTACGATGCCGGAAATAATGCAGTACAGCATAGCAAGAGAACGGAAAGCAGGGCGGTTGCCGCCTTGCAGAAATTCAGCTTTTTTGTCTCCCTGCGATATTTTATTTTTTTTGCTCGGGTGAAAACTAAGCTCATTCTTTCCGCATTGGATTTCAACTCAAACACCTCCTCGATTTGTCCTTTTATTATATAGGTGCTTGAAAACATAAAATTCCCCCCAAAAAATAAAAAAAGACCGGATTTTTTACCGGTCTGTATAAAACAAAGTTATTTTGAAGCAGTCAATTTTCTGAAGGAGGCTTTCAGAAGAAGCAGAATAATACAGGAAACAATCGGAATGGCATAACCCAGCTGCTTTATAATTCCGTCAGTTTTCATAAGCATATTAAACGTTGCATGAAAGGTAATCGCAACGCATAACAGTCCGAAAATACCTGCCGCCCTTAATGCGGCGGGGCGACGGAATACTCTGAGTCCGTATCCGATTATAAAGGCGCAGGTAATGTGCATAGCGCCCGATGAAAAGCCGCGGACAAACAGATAAAAACAGATTGCCCGTTCCGTTTTCCAAAAGATAGCAAACGTTTTCAAAAGTGGCAAAGCCCACCGCAATATTAAAGATAATATTACCGCCCTCCTTCGGCTGAAGTTCAAAAACAATCAAGCCGAACAAAAGAGGAAGAAGCTTTACGGTTTCCTCTATAACCGGTGATATTTCCAATACGGCAGATGTATCCTGCGCATTGTAAAGCACCGAAAAAAATGTATTCAGATAGGCAGATATAATACAGCAGACAAAACCGAGAACAATAAAAAGATAGTTCTTTCTGTTGCCTGCATTTGTGCCGAGTGCGGCGATTAAAAAGGAGCTGCAAGACATATAAATATATTTTTCTATATTGTACAACATAGCTTATCCCCCTTGCTCTGTGCAACTGCTATCATGATGAGAGCCGGATTCAGTATTAATATATCAACCAAATAATAAGGATTTACAAAAATATTTTCAGTAATAAAATATGAAGAAATCCATAAAAGATATTCTGCCGCATAAAAACAAAGCTGCATAAAAATTAAAGATTTTCCGGAGCGGTTTCGGATTTTTTTGCCAAGCATATGCCTTTTACCGCATAATATCCCAATACTCCCATCGCCGTTCCCATGAAGATGTTCTCAAAATAGCTGCCTCTTGTGCAAAAACATACACATAGCAAGGGAAAATGCCGGTAAGATCCAAAAAACGGCTTTCTCTTTCTGCTTTTCTTTCGGCATATCTGCATAAAGACGCAGAGCAAGAAAAATATATGAAGCCGTCCAGCTCAGCTCCGAAACACAAAATACAAGCGGAGAAGTGCCGAACAATATCAGGTATAGTACCCAATAGGCAAGCCCCATTCCGAAGCTCAGGTAAAAAGCGATACCAAAAGACGATTGTAGCTTTTGCTTCGTACTGCTGCAATGCAGGAGTGACATCCGCAAACAAAAATACAGAAAAGCTGTAAAAGATTATCTGTCAGCTCTGTCATTTTCCTCGTCCCTTTCTTTCCTTCTTTTATGCAGAATATTACACATCAGGGTTACCGAAATGCCGAGTAAAAAAACGCCAGAATGCCCACGGCTGCGTAACCGACAAAGGCTTTGTCTGCAAAAAAACACCGGCAGCGTCGGGCAGGGGGCATCTGCTCAAATCCGTTAAAAATTCAAATCACAGACAAGCACCGATACAGCTGCGATTAAAGCAAGACAAAACGAACAGTACGAGATGACCGCAAGCATATGTCTTTTTGCCTTGTGCCGCTTTTTCAATTCATCGGTTCGTTTTTTCAAAAGCAGCATCCTTTCAGTCGTTGAACGCACTTTTTATTCCCTCCCTTTCAAGCAAAGGTTTAATTTTCTTTTTTTCCCGTCTGCAAAAGTTTATCTATTTGCTTTACCGTTTTATGTAAAACATTTGCTGTGTCTTTATAACTCAACCCTTCAATATACACAAGATACAACGCCTCTTTCTGCGCAGACGGCAAACGCTCCATACATTCATAAAGCTGCCTGTCACGCTGCGCAAACCACACATCATCTTCCAATGTATTTTTCGATACAAAAATTCATTTCCTCCCACGTAAGAAGGATATGTCTTTTTCGCTTTTCTCAAAAAAACATCAGCGCATGATTGCGGGCCGCTTTATATATATAACTTTCAAAGCTGTTTTTGATATTCGGACGTTTATCGACAAGATATGCAAAAACCTCTATCAGCAGGTCCTCCGAATCGTGAAGATTTTTCACATATCCGTTTATATACAGCGTCAGTTTGTCGCCGTAATATTCCATAAGTCTTTCAAGAGCCTTTGCATCACCGGAAAGGTATTCGTTATAAATTCCCGTTGTATCCATTATTCAACAAACCCCTTTCTTCGCTTGGTTTGCCGGACAATTTTTCCGACAGAATGTGTCATCATGCTGATACAAAAACCTATATTAAATTATATCATACATTTTAGTTTTCGTCAATGAACAGGAAAGGTTTTTCAGCGTTTTTGCACTATGAATTTTTCATTGTAATGTAAATATATTTCCATTTTTTTCCGCATTTAAGAAAAAAACGAAAAAAATTAACAAACATTTTTCATAGTGCAAAAACGCCGAATTTTTCTGAAATTACCTGAAAAAGCATTGACGAAAGCGAAGGAATGTGATATAATACATTTGTAGAAAAATATATACAGAAAGGATTTGGCAAGTATGAAGCAACGGCGTAAAATCAATACATACATTTACTCGCGGCATAGGCGTAGATTTGCCTTTTTCCGGTATTCGTTCGCGGGTATTTATTAAGGTGTGTTCGTTTTCAAAGTATTTTGAAATCGGGCTCACCTTTTTTCGTTCTTACGCCGAAAATACAATAGGTGACTACATACCCGAAAGGAGCGTGCTGCCTATGAAAGAAAAAACGCCGGATGTTCGCACTCCGGCATAAACAGAGAGCTGCGAAACAAGATGAAATTACAAAAAAGGAGGTCATGAAACATGAAACGCAAAACAAAAAAACCGGTTTCCGTTCTGCTTTGTATAGTACTGTTGCTTTCGCTTATACCACTGACGGCATTTGCGGATGAATCGAAGGCTGTAAAGATTACGGAAGAATCAAAGACCGCAGAGCTTGTTACGGATACGGCAAAGTTTATCTCTTTAGATGAGGCAAAAGAAATTGCACTCAAAGACGCCGAGCTTGACAGAAACAAACAAAAAATAACGTTCATCAAGGAAGAACTGAGCCGTAATAAAGGCAGACCCTGCTACCTGTTGGATTTTTATACAGGGGAAAATCAGTATCATTATGAGATTGACGCAAAGACGGGAGAAGTTATCTACGGCAGAAGATATATTCTGCTTACCGAAGCAAAAAAGATTGCCATTGATGATGCGGGCTGCACCGAAAAGGTTACCTTTACCGAGGAAGAATTGGTGGACGGCGGAATTAAAACGCCGTATTATCTGCTTGTCTTTGCAGACAATAAAACACAGTGGACATACCGAATCAATGCGGTAAGCGGCGATATACTCGAAAAGAAAGAGGAGAATATCGGCGAGGCGGATTTAATCTCTTTGGAAAAAGCAAAATCAATAGCGCTTAATGACGCCGGTCTTATTGAAAACGCGGAAAAGATTGTGTTCACCAAGGAGGAGCTAATCCGCAATCAGGGCAAGCCCTATTACCTGTTGGAGTTTTACACCGGTAAATATCAGTATCACTATGAGATTGACGCAAAAACGGGCGACATTATCTATGGCAGAAGATATATTCTGCTTGCCGATGCAAAAAGGATTGCCGTAGATGATGCCGAATGCAGCGACAAGGTTACTTTTTTGGAGGAGGAATTGGTAGACGGCGGTATTAAAACACCGTATTATCTGCTTATCTTTGCAGACAACAATACGCAGTGGACTTACCGAATCAATGCGATAAGCGGCTCCGTGATGGGAAAGCATATTGATGATATCAGCGGAACGAATTTCATTTCCTTGGAGGAAGCAAAGAAAATCGCGCTGAAGGATGCCAAGCTTGATGAATACGCACAAAAGATTGTGTTCACCAAAACCGAGCTTAACCGCAGCCAAGGCAGACCCTGCTACATTTTGGAGTTTTACACAGGTAAATATCAGTATCACTATGAGATTGACGCAAAGACAGGCGAAATAATCTACGGCAGAAGATATATTCTGCTTGCCGACGCAAAAAAGATTGCCGTAGATGATGCCGAATGCAGCGACAAGGTTACCTTTTTGGAGGAGGAATTGGTGGACGGCGGTATTAAAACGCCTTACTACCGGCTTGTATTTGCCGACAGGAAAACGCAGTGGACATACCGAATTAATGCGGTAAGCGGCGCTATACTGGAAAAAGGAAAAGCAAGAACACCGATGAGCAGGATTATATTTCTTTGGAGGAAGCAAAGAAAATTGCGCTGAAGGACGCGGGGCTTGACAAATACGCACAAAAAATTGTGTTCACCAAGACTGAGCTTAACCGTTATCAGGGCAAGCAATGCTATTTATTGGAGTTTTATACCGGCAAAAAAACCAGTATTACTATCAGATTGACGCAAAAACGGGCGACATTATCTACGGCAGAAGATATATTCTGCTTGCCGCCGCAAAAAGATTGCCGTTGATGATGCCGAATGCAGCGACAGGGTTACCTTTTTGGAGGAAGAATTGGTAGACGGCGGCATTAAAAACACCGTATTATCATCTCGTATTTGCGGACAGGAAAACGCAGTGGACATACCGAATCAATGCGGTGACGGGCGGCATACTGAAAAAGAAACAAAAGGATATCAAGGTAAAACCCGATACCGAGTGGGAAAATCCGTTCGGTGATGTTAAGAAAAGAGATTGGTTTTACTTTTCGGTGAAATTCGCATATGATTTTGGATTGATGAAGGGTACCACGGAGATGGAATTCTCACCCGACTCTTATGTGACCAGAGCAATGTTTGTCATGATTATCTACCGTATGGAGAAAGAGCCGCAAGCCGGAGGTTCCGTGTTTGTGGATGTTGAAATCGGCGGTTATTACGACAGGGCGGTGGCCTGGGCAAATGCAAACGGCATTGTTTCCGGTGTTTCAAAAGACCGTTTTGCACCGAACGATCCGATTACGCGCGAACAGATGGCAACAATCCTTTACCGCTACGCAAATTTCAAAGGATATGACGTAGAATCAAACGGCAACACGGCATACTCGGACAGCAGCTCTATTTCCGGTTATGCGAGGAACGCTGTAAGCTGGGCAGCTGCAAACCTGCTTATGAAAGGCGATGACGACGGCAGCTTTTTGCCGAATGCAAATGCAACAAGAGCGCAGGCGGCGGCTGTATTTGCCCGTATGATTGAAAATCTGGAATAAGGATGACCCGGTTGTAACATAAGGTATATTTTCAACGTATAAACCACTGTTGCAAAACGATGCGCAGGCATTGGCGATACAATGACAATGCTTGCGCATATCCCCCTTAGGGCAGCCGCTTCGACTGCCCTTTTTTTGTACCTGAGGCCTTGACTAACTTTTGTATGTCTCACAAAAAAACAGTTTATTATTTTAAAAAAATGATGCAGCTTTACAGATTTCAAAAATTGTATATACGGAGGTTGATTTTTGAAACGGACAATAACTTTAATGCTTGCGGCGTGCTGCCTGCTGCCGACTGCGTGCGATAATTCAAGCATCGGCATAATCGGCGGTTCTGACGGACCGACACAGGTATATATCAATAAAAAGCAATGAAAAATATAGATTATGAACAGTACCTGACAGAACATTATGTCGATGAATCAAAGCTTCCGATACTTGATATAAACTTGGAAAAAGATTTATATCCGACGATAGAGTTCTTATTGCGGACGACTCGGTTGAAAAAATGAGTGGGAGCTGATGATTTATGAGTTTTTATCACAATATGACGTCAGGCTCTTTTGGGAAGATGAAAGCTGTTATCGAAGATGAATCATTACTTGCGGCTATAGAAAACGAAGAAAAGAATTTTAAGGACGGGATTTACTATAGTAAAATTTGCATTGATGATTTAGAGCTTTTGGAAAAAGATGACCTGAAAGATACTTCGGAGAAAAAAACAAGCGGGAAATTTACGAAAGACTGAATAATTTGGGTATAAGCGAATTTGGCATTGTAGAGGTTGAAACCGAATTAAAGCATAACGAGAAATCGCTGAGTTTAGCCCCGCAAGTCGGTGACGGCGAGGTAACACGGTATTATCTTATCGGTAAAAAGGCTGATAAATATAAGATTTTTGAAGTTTATTGGGAAGGATTTTTAAATGACTTAGGGGTGCGGATAATGAAGAAGATGGTTCTCGGCATTGCGGTAATTCTTTTTGCAATATGCATTGAAATATCCGCCGCAGGGCATTTGGAGTATATCACTTGGGGCATAGGCGCAATAGGGTTGGTAATATCCGTTGTGGGATATGCGGAAAACGGAAAAGGAGACAAGCAATGAAAAAAGCATTATTTATAGTACTTAAAAATAATATTAACTGCGGCAACTTTATTTGCAAGCTATTATGCTTTATTTATAACCGCTATGATATTGTTTTCGAGCGGCATAAATTACATTATAGCGTACATAGGTTTAATTGTTGTACCGTCACTTCTGCTGCCTTTGATATGGCTGAAAAAGAGAAAGAAGTTTTTAATAATTTGGTGTATCTGTGCCGCAGTGTACGGAGCCGCTCTCGGAACAAACTTCGGAATAATCAAATATAACAAAAAGTATCACTGTTAATACTTCTCCGAACATTGATATTCAAGCGTATCTGCCGTTTGAGGAAAATTCCAAAAATTGTAAAGACAGACAGCAAAACATTAAAAGCTTACCGAAAAATCTGCCGAGAATTGACAGGGGCTGCTGCGTTGTTTCCCGTATATTCCGCATTTGTGAACGCTGTATATCCGAATACGACAAAGCTGCACGACGGAATATTTGAGTATAACAATACCCCTGACGGCTATCGCCTTTTAGCGGAAAAAGAAACAGATATTTTCATCGGTGTATATCCGTCCGATGAGCAAAGGGCATACGCAGAAGAAAATCAAACCACCTTTGAATATACGCCTATAGGAACGGAAGCATTTGTTTTCTTTATTCACAAGGACAACCCTATCACCAATCTTACCACCGAGCAAATAAAAAGATATTTATTCCGGCAAGATTACAAATTGGAAGGATGTCGGCGGAAAAAATGAGAAAATTGCCGCATTTCAGCGAAATGAGGGCAGTGGAAGCCAAAGTATGCTGAAACGGTTTATGGGTGATACGCCGATTACGGATGCGCCTACCGAAATGGTGAATGATTTAATGGCGGGCATTATAGAACAGGTGGCGGATTATAAAGCAAAACAAACTCAATCGGGTTTTCGTTCAGATATTATGTTGAGGGTATTATAAAGAATCCTGATATAAAAAAATGATCTCGATTGACGGCGCTGCACCGACCTCCGAAAACATCAGAAACGGCAGTTATCCCATTCTTACGCCGATTTATGCTGTTACATACAAGGAAAATCAAAACGGCAATGTTGACAAATTACTTGAATGGATCTTATCCGATGAGGGGCAATACATTATAAACGAAACAGGTTATGTGGGAATAAAGAATTAGGAGGGCAACACAATGAAAAAAACTATTATCAATTATTTTAACTGCCGCAATATCAGCAACAACATCAATTTCGGCTTTTTGCTTACGACAAGACAAATATAACCGTTCATAATACGGAAAAACACGGCTTATATATAACTGTCGGCGGAACGAAAAATATATTGCGATAAAAACCGAACTGCCGTTTATTGACGAAAATGACAGAACGCAAATTCCCGTCCGTGCCGTCAGCAATGCGCTGGGCAAAAAGGCAGATTGGAACGATACCGACAAGACAGTCACAATTTCAGATTATAACGATGACAAAAAAACACTGTTATTTTTACTATTGATTCCAAATCAATGCTTAAAAACAATAACGCAGTCAATATGGATACAGAACCTAAAATATTCAACAATCATACATATGTGCCGCTTAAGTTTTTGGGTGAGGCTTTTGGATGTGATGTAGACTATACAACCGAAGACAGATTTTCGGATATAACCGTAAGCCGCATATCTGATTTTGCAGGATTCAATCAGGCTGACAGTATTACCGTATGGGGCGATATAGAAGGCCTTTTCCACGAAGCCGGAGCGCTTGGCTCTATAATGCCGTATGAAGGTGAAGCGCCTGACTTAAATGCAAATTATATAAGCGCATATAAGGTAACAATGCGTGAGAATGACACTAATTCGGAATATGATGTCTATTGGGACACCTTGTATCATAAAACTTTTGTAAAAACGGACGTCGTTCTGTATACGGCAAACGAAGCCTTCCCTCGCTTTTTGGATTCCCTTTTGGAAGCAGGCGGCGATGCGATTTATGTTGTTGATGATAAGGACAGAGAGTTATTTGCAAAATACGGTTGGAATATAAATTATAAACTTGCATCGCTTACAGATACTCTGCCGCAATTTAAGGAGTTTGGCGATTTTTCCGCAAATGAGTATTATTATCTCTACAACAATGAACTTTCAAAGGATATTGGACTTGATTTAAGCAAGTATGCCGAAAAAGCTGTAACGGTTGACATTTATCAGCTTCGTGAGGGTATGCCCGAAAAATTTTATCCCATAACCACCGCAAGAGGTATCGTTGTTAAATACGAAAACGAAATTATAGGAGCGTTTATAAGCACAGGACGTCATCAAGTTGAAAAATGCCTGCAGCTTATCGGGGAAAGAGCTTTGATGAAATAACAAATATGAGTTTTGCAGGCTTTATTGCACCCTTGCTGAAATCCGAAGATGATTTAAAAATCAAAAACACCGGAAGAAATCATTAAAATGTATTGTGAGGCTTTGAATGAAAAAGATGAAGACACAGCCATACAATGTATTGCAAAAAAACTACAATGTTCGGTGGGGTTACGTCGAACCTGTTAAATACGGAATTATATGACAGTATTCCGCATTTGCCGCTGACAAATAAAAACCTTTGTTAAGGACGGCGAAAGACGGATTGACAATATAAAATCAATTTCAAATGTGGAAATTAAACCCCCATGATAATAAAAAAATTCAGACGAAAAGCATAAGTCTTATACGGTAACCTTTGATGCCGAATATGTGAAGGAAGAAACAATCTCAAACGGAAATCAGTATTGGATATGCACGATGGTTTACGAATCCGATAACACCGGTTGGAAAATATCTTCTTTCGGGCATTGATAAAGAATTAGGAGGACAGTACAATGAAAAAACTATTATCGCTGATTTTAACAATTACAATGCTTTGTTATATGGCAATAACTGCATTTGCAGAAAAGATACAAAATTATGAATACATACTTCCGATGGAGTATACCAAGATTGAACGATGTCAAAACTGCTATATCGCTTATGATAAGCAGGATAAGTGTGCAATTTATGACTTAAACGGCAAAAAGCTTTCCGATGATTATGATTATATAGGCTCATTTTTCAACGAACAGGTTGCAGAGGCGAGAAGGGATAACCAATACTATATCATAAATCCTTACGGAACCGTTCTCGGCAAATTCGATAAAAGGATAATAAATGTATCGGAATATGTTCTTGTAAATCTTACGGATTCAAACGAGGACGGCAGACCGCTTTCATATTTCGAGGGTGAATTCGGAGTATATACATATACGGGAGATCTTGTGAAGGTATTGTCGTATGAAGAATTTAAACCGCCGAAGAATTGGGGATTTTGGATAACGTTTGCAGGCGGCCGTATGCTATTTACCGAAAACGGAAAATGGGGCGCAGTTGACAGCAGCTTTAACACCTTTATCGAACCAATATATGATAAAATCTATCCGTTTACAGATGCGGAAAGCCGAATAACAACAGCGATAAAAGACGGCAAATACGGTCTAATTGACCAAGACGGCAAAACGGCTGCCGATTTTGTTTATGATGAAATGTATCCTATTTATGATAGTAACAACGGAAAAATTAACGCATATAAAGTTATGCAGAATTTGACGCAAAAACCGCAGTTCGGTCTTTTAGACAGGTACGGAAAAACTATAAAACAGCTCGGCGAATTAGAACCGCAAACGTTATATGAAGATTATAAACTGATAAAAGTATCGAAAAGAAACAATCGTGATGACAGTGATCAATACGAATATTTATACGGACTTATCGGTTATGACGGGAATATTGTAATTCCCGTTGAAAATACAAATATATGGGGCATATCCGAAGGAGTTGTTGCTGCTCAAAAAGCCGAAGACCAAAACGGATATTATGATATAAACGGCAGGGAAATAACCGATTTTAAATACATAGCGGTATCGCTTTTTTCTGAAGGCCTTGCTTTTGCGTCAAGCTTTACTGGCGGTGTATGGACACATGAGGTTATAAACAAAAACGGTGAAGCTTTGTTTAATCCGAGTAATTGGTCAGGCGGTTTTTGCGGCGGCATCGCTCAAATTGAAGCAGGCAAGTTTATTGACGCAAACGGAAATATCATAATAGACAATCCCGAATGGACAGCAGGTCCCGAGCTGAACCGGCGAAACTATAAAGATGACGGCAGATTTATTGTTTCTGACGGTGAAAAACTGAGGCGTTGCAAAAATATACAGGGATTTATCTCTCCGTGGGCAAAAAGAAACCATATCGGAAGCAAAAAGACTAAATATAATCAAAAACAGACGCAAATTATAATTACACAGCATTTATTTCTCGTGAAAGAATTTTGTGAACTTGTATTCAATTATATTAAAAATTTTTCCCCGGATCGGCTTTCTCGGTGGGTATAATAAAAACCTCCTTTTTACCGATACGGATAATGAACATATTGAAGTGCTGAATGCATTGGGCATTATCAAAGGAAAATCCGAAACGGAGTTTGCGCCGAACGATTCGCTTACACGTGAAGAAGCCGCAGCCATTCTCTGCCGTTTGATAAACAAAAATATATCCCGGTTGGGATGCGACGGCGCAATACTTTGATTTTGCCGACAGCGGGCAAATTTCCGATTGGGCAATGAATGATATTCAAGTCATCTGCAATATGGGTATTATGCAGGGGCGTGGGCGATAACAGATTTGCTCCAAAGGAGTTATATACTACCGAACAGGCTATTGCAACGCTTGTGAGAGTATATAATAATTTATCAAAAATCAAATGATATATCAAACGCCGAGAATTTGTCTTACAGCCAAATAGAAGATTTGCAAGAGTCTGTAAACAACGGTCATTTTCCGTGGCGGCTCGACTATAAGCAAGTCATTATGAATTTTCTTTCCGACAAGGGTGAAAAAAAGCCGAAAAACGGCGAACTCGTTGCTTTTGCCGGTGACGGAGAAAAAAATGCAGCGGCAACTATAAAATAGGAAACAGCATTTATACTATTGAATTGTTTTAAAGCCTATTGATAAAAAAGCGAAACAGGTATTTGGATAGTAAAATCGTGTGCCAAAAAGATGTTATCGGCGGTGTCGATGGGGAAACAGAAATAAGTGTTTCCGACTTGACTTTTTGCCGATAAGCTGAACGCACAAATGCCTGCGGATAAAAAAACTATATGTTTTTCTCCGCTGTCCGTTAAGATGGCTCTTGCACTTGCCGCTAACGGAGCAGAGGGCGATACAAAAGAATGAAATATTAAATACTCTTGGCGTAAAAAATCTTGACGAATTTAACACGCTTTCAAAGGATTTGATAAAGAGGTACTCTCAAACCGATATTTTGAGCCTTAATATTGCAAATTCAATATGGATCAACAAGGACAAAACAACACAGAATTTCAGCAAAAACTTTAAGAATATCGCAACGGAGTATTATAATGCCGATGTTAAGACGGTTTACAACAAAAACGCTGTCAGTGAAATCAATTCTTGGGTGAAGGATAAAACAAAAGGCAAAATTCCGCAGATTATTGATAATGCCGATAACTTTTGGGCAATGCTTATCAATGCAATTTACTTTAAGGGCGCTTGGGAAAATGAGTTCAGCACATCCCTTACAAAACCCGATGAGTTTACTAATGCAGACGGAACAAAAACACAGACAGACTTTATGAATAAAACAAGCTGGATTCCGTATGCGGAAACAAAATCTGCAAAGATAATCGAATTACCGTATAAAAACAGAGTTGATAAATTCTCGGATAGCGGTGAGTATATCGGCACCGATAGCTTTGATGACCTTGATGTGAGTATGTATTTAATGCTTGCGGATAGCGGAATAAATGCAGAACGAGAGCTTAATGCCGCAATCAATGGCAAAAGCTTTGAGCGAACATATACCAAGCTTTCAATACCGAAATTCAAAATCGAGTATTCCGAACGTCTTAATGATACGCTAAAAAAACATCGGCATTAAAACGGCTTTCGACACCAAAACAGCCCGATTTGAAAAATGTTTGATTCGGGCAATATGTGGTTTACCGATACAATCCATAAGACATTTATCAGCGTGGACGAAAAAGGAACGGAAGCCGCAGCTGTAACCGCAATCGGTATGGCAGGCGCATCACTTCCGCCGGAGCCGATAGAGCTTAAATTTAATAAACCGTTCTATTTTGCAATTCGAGATAATACAAGCAGAGAAATCTTATTTATGGGAAGATATGCTTTTTGCAGAATAAACGCAGAAAGGCTCTTTGCCGCTAAATACGGCAAAGAGCCTTTCTTTAATAAAATTGCTCGATAGCAATTTTGCCCCATAATTAAAAACAAATGCGGAAACGCCGATTTGTTTTAATTTGCTCTCGGCAGAGCGCACACACCTGTTAAGGTGTATAAGTGCGCCCTTGTTAAAACAAGGGATTGCCCTCGTCCGCCGTATGCTCCCGTAAATTCTTAACTTTCGCCCTCACGCTCTCGCTCGAAAAGATTTCAATTAAAAGCGTTTGCAGCTACTCATTTGAAAAGTCCTCTGCGTTACCGATTATGCTTTCCAAAATCGCCCATCGCTCAATTAACCGCTTTGTGCGTTACGTTCGCTAGGCTTGTTTTTTCACTGATATGAGACGTTTTTTTCCTGTTGGTAAGCTGATTGATTTGCGCCTGTGTTTTTTTGCATTTTGTTCGTCAATGTTTTTTTCATAAAATATCGTTCCTTTCTGTGTTTTGGGTATGAAAAAGGACAGCCGATTTTTTCGGTTGTCCTTTTAATGTTATATGTTCTTTGTTTTAATTATTTTTCTGCCAACAGATTTTTTTGTAATAATAACCTTTTTGTTCGTTTTCCAACCATTCGACACTTGCACCGAGATGTTCGGAAATGAAACGAATAGGCGTATACGTACGGTCGTTTTCTATAAATGCCGGAGAATCAAGTTTAACATTCTCACCGTTTACAACGGCATACTCTGCACCTATGGTAATAAGAATAGTTACATCTTCATTGGTTTTAAGGTTTTTGCCCATAATTGTTACAAGTTGTTTGTCACCGTCCCATTCAACGAAAGCCCCCAAGTTTTCAGCAACAAATCGTGCCGGAAGCATTGCTCGGTCATTTACAATTCTTGGTGCAACATCATTTGTCTTTACTTTTTCCGAAAACAGAGGCACCTTTTTTTGCCGATAGTAAGAATTATTTGATTTTTCAGAGTTATCTGTTTTTCTTTTCCGTCCAAGCGGCATAAAGCGTCATACTCCTTGTTACCTTTGCAGAAAAAAATCATACTTTGTTTTAAGCTCTTTATCAGTATACCAACCCACAAAGTCAAAACCATCTTTGGTCGGTGTTGTCGGCTCTTTGATTACAGAATTTCTTGTAACGGTTTGATTTGACAGCTTGCTACCGTATGTTGACTGTATCGTGACCGTTGGTGCCGTTGTACCTGTGACAAAATCATATTGAATAAAATCACCGTTCTGTCCTTGCGGCAGTGTAATAGCAATACTCGCGCTTGATGTATTGTTTATCGAATATAGCGTGTTAACCGCAAGTGTTGTCGGTGCGGTTGCAGCCGTTACGGGGCGAACACTGCGTACTGCATAATCGAGATTTGCGGGTACTATAGGCATATACACATTAGCTTTCCCATCTATTATTGAATTTGGGGCTTTTGCTATTACTAAAGCGCCATGGTACAAGGTACTGCCAACCGAATATGAGGACGTATTTATTCCAAATGTTGCGTTAGTTCTAACTACACCAAGTTGAGAATAATAGGCATAATCATTTTCCCTTATAACCTTAATCCACTCATATGATTTTGTACCGTCAGTTTCGCTTGTTGTGATACTCACGCATTGATATAATTTTGTATTTGTATTATCCAAATACATCTGCCCGACAAAATCAGCCTGTGTCGATGAAACAGGCGCGCCCGAACCTTTTAAATACGTCTGTGCAACAACCGAATTTGCGTCAATATCAACATTTTTATTATTATCCGGCTCAACCTTTTCGCCGTTTACCGAAACGGATTTTATCTTAATTTCTTCATCGGTGTACTTTTTGCTTTTTCATAATCAGTTTGCACCGGAAAACTTAAGATTTGTAGTGTCTTTCAGCGTAAATCCCAAATTATTCATCCGTAACCCTCCAATCAAGAATAAAATCGCCCTTGAAAATTGTTTTTAACTTTGCCGTCAAAAGAGCTGAATTGTATGTCATACACATATTGTCCCGGTTCAATATTCGCCGTATCTCTCGGCACTATGTTTATATCCGCCAAATTGCCCGCAAAAACGGTAACTTCTTTTTTAAGCAAATACGTGTCGTCCGAATAGTTTTTCTTTACCGAAAACGTCACTTTGTCGCCTTCCTCAAAATCACCGTCGTTGTTTTGCACAGTAAAATTCTGTGTGTTTCCGCATATCATTTTTAAGTTGTATTCCATTTTTCGCACCTCCAAACGTAAAAAATCAATTAAAAAAGAGGGTTTGAATAACCCTCTTAAATGTCCAAAGCAAGGTTTATGCTTTTTGAGCGGAACAAAACCTGCCAAACAAACCGCGCATTTTTGCAATTAAAAAAACACCCGTTGAAAGGGTGTTTAAAACTTGTTTAATATTTGCGATATTCGCACTTTTTATCAAAACCTCTTATTTACAATGTGCTTTCGTATGAAAATGTAATTTCTTCAATGTCATCAAGATTTATCACAGGCTCATCAATCGCCCTGCCTTTTTCATCACAAATTTCCAAAAAGGCCAGCATTTTTATTTTCCCACAACTCTAAAAATCGTTCCCTCTCTGCCGTCGCGGAGCTTCACAACATCAAGTACTTTAGCCTTCATAAAAATACCTCCTTAAATTATTTCGCTACATAGACGCTTGTAAGCCTGGCGGTGCCGTCCTTTTTGCACAATATATGCAATTTTAACGTTTGCGGTTTTTCCGCTCACACCATCCATAAGTGCTTTAATCTCGTAACGGTCACCATACTCATCGGAAAACCTTAATACCGCCGGATTTTCACTTGTAAGTTTTCTTATTTCTTCGATTAACAAATTGCTGTTACTGTTATTATATCCCAAATATTGCTCAAATGCAATAGCTTTATTTTTGCCCGATGGGTGGTTTTTGTTGAGTGCATATCCGTTAATTTTTCATCGGGAATAATAGCATTTTTGTAATTCGGAAGTTTTTGCTTTTCATTCGCCCACACCGCCTTTTGCGACACGCTTTTACCGAAATTTTTAATGCCGGTTTTGGTTTCTTCGGCATAAACCTGTTCGCGCACTCTGTCGCGCTTTAATCCTGTCTGATAAGTAAAGTCGTTAAGCTTTGCCTCTTGCTTTTTAAGTTTTACGGAAAGGTTTGCAAATTCATTTTTAAACTCCGCCTTTGCCTTTTCATCGGGCGCGTTTTTTTAATTGCCTCGTCAAAACAAATAAGTTTGCGTTTGGTGCTTTTTATTCCGCGCTCCATTGCTCTCTGCTTGTCGCGTGCCTCATAAATTTTAAATTCTTTTCCGTCGTATTTGCAGGTCGCACTTCGCATTTTCTCAAGCTGCGCCTCGGTGTATTGCATATGCGAAGCACCCTCAAAAAACATATTCCAGCTGTGACGGCAGTTTGCTCCGAATATTCCCCGAACGTCACCGTAGCCGACGTCTGAAAGCGTAAGATAGCCGTCCCGGCCCGAGAGCGAAACCACATATCCCTGCCACACCGCGTGTTCGGGACGGGCGCCGATATGTGCACTTGTCAGCATAAGGTCAACGTCAAATTCTTTTGCCCTCATTTCGGTTATTTTTTTGCAAACGTCTGATTTACACCCGTCAAAACACTCCTGCGCACCGCGGTGTCAAGGCTTGATACAGCTCCCGTGGGATAAACAACCTTAATACCCTCTCTTGCCGCGTGTGTTACCGCGTTTTTAACAGCCGTGTTGTAGTCAAACGCGCCCGACATAACCTGCATATGCGCCAGGTCGCACGCCGATATGTAAAGACTCTGCGTCGTGTTCGCGGTGGTTTTTGTAAGGTTAACCGCGTCCGTTGCCGTTTTTGCAAGCGCCGCGGTGATAATGCGTTTCATTCTCGGCGATATTCTTTTAAATTCGTGCGCGTTTATTCCGGCATTTGCAAGAACACTTTCGTCATAGTCAAAAACCTTTGTTTCAGCGTCCGAAAAACGACTTTTTTAATTTCTTCACGGCATTTTTTCGTGCGCGTTGAAATTTCATCTAAAATTTCATTGTAACAAAGCCCTGCCTCGTTAAGCTTTTCGGCTTGATATGATGCTGTGTCGGTAACAAAACCGCTTTTCAAAATTCTGCGCGTTATGTCCTTTAATATGCTCGCCTCAAGCTCTTTGTGAACGCTTAACATATCAAGCATATAACTTAAATATTCGGGTGTAATCACACTTTTGTCACCGTCCTTTTTATTCCTCCGCAAACTCGTCCTCCGCACACATTTTCTTTGCCTCCCTCTCACTCTCGTTAAAATGCTTAACTCTAAATTCCCACTTTTGCATAATTCCGCTTGATACAAGTTGCAAATCCTGTGCAAATTCTTTTTCTTTGTCCTGGATAATGCTGTCGTCAAAATCAATTTTAATGTTTCTCTCGTCTGCGTCCTTGCCGCTTAAACATAAAACCGCGCGGTAAAGCTTTTTAAGCGCTGCCGATAATATAAGCTCGTGCTTTTTAAGGTTCTGAAAAAGCTCGCTTTTTTCGCTTATAACCTCGGTCGCCGTCTTAATCCCGTTTTTGTATGTTTCAAACGAAAATCTGTCACTGCCGAGTCCCGTAAGGCTCGAAAGAACATCAAGTGAATTTTTAAGTGCGCCGAGGTGAGCCTCCGAGCGTATTTCCATATTTATTTCTTTAAGCTGCGTAAAATCATCTGTTTCTTTAATTGCATAAAATTCAGTATCATTGTCGTCAAAAAAATCGGCATAGTGCCGTCTTGAGTGTTCATAATTTGCGCCATACCCATAGGCACGATAATTCTTTTTGCCGAGCCGAAATTCGTTCTGATAACTGTCGTAAATAAGGTCAATTCCCTTTAAAACGTCAATCGCGTTTGCAAAAACCGAAATCCCCATAGGATTTGAAAAACATCATAATTGTTTATTATGTTCGGTGTAATTATCTGAAAAAGCGGTACTTTCGATTGCACAATTTCCGCAACGTTTCCGAAAAAATTCCAAAAACTTCTTTTGCCGTCTTTAGCCGAATAAAAATTTGTTTTTTTGATAATATACGAACCGTTGCCTTGCCTCAAATGATACTGTATGTACCTGTAATCTTCGCCCCGTTTCTTTATTTTGCTTGCAAACGCACAGTCGTAAATTTCGCCGTTGTCATATGAAAGCGGAAAAATCATATCAGCCGTTATGTAGTCAATGTTAATGTTTCCGCCGATGCGGTTTTCAACAAACGCGCCCGTGCCGAGTGCAAATGTAAGTTCAATAAGCTGATTGGAGCGCACACGAAAGTTGTTTTTTGTGAGCACATCCTTTAAAATCGCGTCAAAACCGTCGTTTTTGCGTCGTGCCCTCAACCTTTTCGTTCATTAAAAGATTTGCCCATTCCTCACACACCTTTTTTGCCATACAAAGGCTTGCACGCTCCCGTGAAAGTCTTTTTACACCGTTGTATTGCATATATGTGTGAAAACTTCCGACCTTGCCTTTGTGCCAGTCTTTCCATTCGTCTATTTTTGTGTAAAAATCCCGTGAGCCGCCGCCGTACCCCTCACGCCTTAATATCTCAAATATCATAATTTCACCTCAATACCTTTTTCTGCCCGTTATAATTCCGTCCCCTGCATACTTATAATATCTTTCATAAACGGCTCAACCGAATATTCCGCCGCGTCCAAACTGTCAATGTTAACACTTCCGTCGTCCAGCCTCTTGTCGTCTAAACTTTTTCGCGTCATATACCGCCGTGCAAAAATGCCTCGGTAAGATTTACGCAATGCGATAAAATATAATACCGTCCCTGTGACTGTATGGCATTGTAAAACCGTATGCGGTCAAGTATGCTTGTCTTTTTTGCAAGACGTATGTTAAGCGGAAGCTTTTCGTGGTAATCTATCAAACCGAGGATGGTTCAACCAAGATTGATGTCAATATGCAGAATGAGACGGTGTGGCTATCACTGGAGCAGATGTCCGAACTATTTCAAAGGGATAAATCCACGATTTCAAGACACATAAAGAATATTTACACCGAAGGCGAGTTGGTTAAGGACTCAACTGTTGCAAATTTTTGCAACAGTTCAAAAATGAGGGTGATAGACGGGTTGAAAGAAATATTGAGTACTATAATCTCGATGTCATTATATCTGTTGGATACAGGGTAAAATCCATCCGTGGCACACAATTCCGTATATGGGCAACATCCATAATAAAAGAATATATGATTAAAGGCTTTGCAATGGATGATGAGCGTTTAAAAAGGGAAACGCCGGCGGCACATACTGGAAAGAACTTTTGGATCGGATACGTGACATCCGCTCATCCGAAAAGGTAATGTACAGACAGGTTCTCGACCTCTACGCCACAAGTGTGGACTATGACCCCAAAAGCCGGGAATCCATCGAGTTTTTCAAAATTGTGCAAAACAAATTGCATTTTGCGGCACATGGGCATACCGCAGCAGAGGTAATTTACGAAAGAGCAAATGCGGAAAAACCGTTTATGGGACTGACATCTTTTTCAGGAGAACTTCCCGCATTAAAAGATATCGGCGTTGCAAAGAATTATTTAAAAGAGAATGAATTAAAAAAATACTGAATAATCTCGTATCCGGATATTTTGATTTAGCAGAAATCAATGCAATCGAGCACAAACCAATGTATATGAGCGATTATGTTTCACAGCTTGATTCACTTCTTACATCGGGAAACCGAGAACTGTTGACCGGTTCAGGCACAGTAAGCCACGATCAGGCAATGCAAAAAGCAAAGCGTGAGTATCGGAAATATCAAGAGGCAACCCTTGCGCCTGTTGAAAAAGCTTATTTAAAGACGGTGAAAGATGTCGAAAAAACAGCGAAAAAGAAAGTGAAGGAGGTATGAGTTATGGGAAAGAAATCATTTGATTATGTAATCGGAAATCCACCTTATCAAGAAGAAGCTAGGGATACATCGGATAAACCTGTTTATAATATTTTTATGGATGCTGCATATGAAGTTGGGCGGAAAGTTGAACTTATAACCCCTGCACGGTTTCTATTCAATGCAGGCAAAACTCCAAAAAGCATGGAATGAAAAATGCTTAATGATGAACACTTTAAAGTGTTATATTTTGAGTAAGATAGCTCTAAAATTTTCTCAAATACAGATATTAAAGGTGGTATAGCAATCACATATGAAGATATAGAAGTATTGGGCATTGCTGTAAATGGTGTTCATCTTAAACGTGATGACGCGGTCATTAAAAAAATGTGATGTGAAAAAAACTCACATTTAACTAAATTTATTAAAAAAACTTTTTGAATAATCGGGCCATATGTCACCGTGAACGTGATGTATGGCCCAATTTATGATTATATATTGAATAATGCCGATTATATCTTGTTTTTTTGTTCTTTACGGTATTTTAACGGAGAAATACCGAGGCTTTCTTTAAACATGTTGGAAAAAGTAATACGGCGTTTTAAAGCCGCACAAATCAGAAATTTCGAAATGTTTAAATCTGTGTTTATCAAAAATTCCTGCGCTTTTTATTCTGTAATTCATAAGATATTTGTGCGTTGTTGTTTTTTTGCATATTTTTTTGCATAAGCCTGTTAAGATGATACGGGTGATACCCTGAAATTTTAGAGAGTTCCTCGTTGGTGATGTTCTTGCGGTAATTTTCTTCTATGTACTGAATAACGCGGACGGCCTTGTTGTATGTTCCCGTTGACGCGAACACGGCGAAACGCATAATTTTTAAGATTACCTCTTTAAATATTGCGGAGGAAACTTCGTTTGCATACATAATATTTTTCCAGTTCGTTCACAATTTTTATTAAGGGGCTGATTGAGCTCGTACATACACGGAATTACGACTGGTAAATTAAGCACGGCGTCGTTTGGAAAGTTTAATTCTTCGAGAATGTTATTTTTGGTTGAAATAGCCCGTTTCTGCCGGGTTTATAGATGCAGTTATACTGTTGAATTTCTGTGTGTAATCAAAAATTCAGAGCAAAAAAATTTTTATTTGTTTGTTTATATTAAATTTATATACGGTTCCGCTTTGAAAAAGCACCACGCTTCCTTTTTGCAAATTATATTCATCAGCGTTTATCTGAATATTGCAGTTTCCCTCTTCAACGTAAAAATAAACGGTGGTCGTATGCAGAAGTTTGGGGACCGCTTTCTGTTAAAACAAATTTTTGTGCAAACCGAACAAACGGATTTATTTCACAAATTTCCATAAAAATAACACCTATGTTCCTTTTTTTATATTTTTTCTTTGTTTTGTGTATTCATTATACAACAGATAAATGATAAAATCAATATGTAAATGCGATATATTTGGTGGTGTTGAAATTGAAATTTTCTGTCGGATACCAAATGTGCGGAAACGATGAATTTATCGGCACGGTTATAAAACACAAGTCAAAAATCGAAGAAGTATATTTTTCGTGGGGCGATTTTGCAAACGGCAGAAATCTGCAAATTCAGCAGGCGGGTCTTACACCGTGGGAGGCGCAGGAAAGGCAGATTGCAGACCTTAAAAAGCTTTACGAAAACGGCATAAAATTCAATCTGCTTTTTAACGGCAACTGCTACGGAAAAGACAGTCTTTCCCGTGCGTTTTACAATAAAATCGGCGATACGATTCAGTATATCTGCAAAAATTTTATGCTGACATCAATTACGACCACATCACCCCTTATAGCAAAATTTGTAAAAGACAACTTTGAGAATATAAAAACGCGTGCGTCGGTAAATATGGAAATCGGCACAATTCAGGGTATGGATTATCTTGCGCCGTATTTTGACGGATACTATATGAAACGCGAGTTTAACCGTGATTTTAATGCCATAAAAAAGCTTAAAAATTGGTGTGACGAAAACGGGAAAACTCTGCACATTCTTGCAAACAGCGGTTGTCTTAACCACTGCTCGGCGCACACGTTTCACGATAATTTGGTATCGCACGAGAGCGAAATTTCAAAAATGGACAACTGCTATGAATTTTCGGGAATATGCCACGAATATCTTAAAAATCACGAAAAACGCCTGTCGCTCGTGCGTGATACCAATTTTATCCGCCCCGAGGATTTGCACCTTTACGAGCCGTATTTTGACTCTGTAAAGCTTGCAACAAGGGTGTCAGATAGACCTGTGCAAATACTTGAAAGCTATGTTAATGAAAAATGTACGGGGAATATTCTTGAAATTTTGGAGCCTAATCACGCAGGGCGGATTTATCCGTATGTGATTGACAATCAAAAGCTTAAAAACGATTATCTTTATTGCAGTCACGACTGTCAAAAATGCGGTAAATGCGAAGAAAATTACAAAAAAGCACTGATAAATCTGGAAGAAATGTACCAATGAATACGCTGAAAAAACTGTATGTCGAGCCGTCGTCAGTCTGCAATCTCAACTGCAAAAATGTGTTTCAGAAACGGCTGGATTGACGAAAGAAAAAGAGCTTATGACGGGTGAAATATGGGAAAAAAATTTTGCGCTCAATTCCGCAGTGCAAAGATATCGAAACGGTTATGTTTGCCGGAATGGGCGAGCCTCTTACGCACCCGAAAATATTTGATATGGTTAAAGCTGTGTCGGATTTGAATATCAGTGCGCATCTTCTCACAAACGGCACAATGCTTGACCGTTTATGCACGGAAAAAAACTTATAAAAAAACGGTCTTAATATGCTATGGGTTTCGATTGACGGTTTTTCGAGAGAAAGCTATGAAAAAAATTCAGATTGGCTCACGGTACGATTTGATATATGAAAATTTGCAGTATTTTTTTCAAAGCACAAAGAAAAAGTGCAAATTGGGAATTACGTTTGTGATTATGAAAGAAAACCGCGCCGAGATTTGCAGAATAAATGATTTTTGCAGACTGTATCGGCGCCGATGAAATAAATTTAAGTTTTGCTGTGCCGCCAGCGCCCGTTAAGGCGGAGGATACCCTCTATGACAGCGGAATACCCGTCGGAAAAAAATGAAAAAGACTTTTGCAAAAAAACAGCAAAAAAACGCAAGCTTAACTTTTTGCCCGTTTGTTGAGGACGGTATGACATTTATAAAGTCAAACGGCGATGTGTGCCCGTGTATGCAACTTCTGCACAGCTCATTCACATATCTTTTTGAAGAAAAAAGAAAGGTTATGTCGCGCAGTTTCGGCAATATTTCGGAAAACTCTCTTAAACATATATGGGAAAGTAACTTGTATTCCTGTTTCAGAAAAAAGGTGCTTGATTTTGAGTTTCCCGACTGCACATTATGCGACGGCTGTGACGACAGATTAGAAAAATAACAAGGATTGTATGTTTAATTCCTTTCCGACCTGCGGTGCCTGCCTTTGGGCACAGGGAACGGCAAGGTGTCCATAACGCAAGAAAGGTTAGTGATAGAATGCTTACAAGCGAAATGATTAAAAAAGCGGCGCTCGCAGCAGGTGCCGATAAGTGCGGAATTGCGCCTATGTCACGTTTTGACGGCGCACCCGATGAGATGAATCCGCAGTTTTTGTTCCCCGAGGCAAAAAGCTGCATCGGATTTGTGTTCAGAATTCCGAGGGGTGTTCAGCGCGGTATTGAGGAGGGAACGCAGTTTTATCAGTATCCCTCAATGGCATACGGCGGAATTAACGAAATTTTTGCGCCTGCCGTTTTGTATCAGGTGGGAAAGGTAATCGAGGACGAGGGTTACGAGGCGTTTGTCTACCGTAATACCGGCGCGAGGGGAGTTGTTTCCGATATGGACGGAAGCCCCGGAAACACGCTTTCCCCCGAAGAACAGATTGAAGTAAACGAAAACGCAAAAACATCAACCGCGCATCACAGAAGTGTGCAGTTTATACGTCCGGCGAGAGAGGGCAATGTTGCGCCCGACTTGCAGTTTCAGTTCAGAATTGCCGCCGTTGCGTGCGGACTCGGCGAAATCGGCTGGAGCAAAAATGCTTTTTAACTCCCGAATTCGGACCGCTTCAGCGTGTTGCGTTCATTTTCACCGACGCGGAGCTTGAATATGATGAAATGTATTCGGGCAAGCCTCTTTGCAGACGGTGCGGTGCGTGCGTGAGAGAATGTCCCGGTTCGTGCATACCGCCTATAAAGGACGGCGCAAAGGTGACGGTTAATCTTGACGGCAAAATTTTAGAGTGGGGCGACATTGATATGTGGCGCTGTTATGCGTTTTATACCCACGCAGGACGTTATTACAACCCGTTTGTGCCAAAAGAAGTGTGGGATAAAAACGAAAACGGAGCGCTTGACCTTATGGAGGGCGTGACGGACGTTGCAAACGAGCACGAAATTATGAAGGTTTACACCGCACTGCAAAAGTATTTCCCGAGCTGGGTAGGGTATAATATGGCAAAATGCGGCGGCTGCATAAGAGCGTGCGTGTCGGTGCTGGAGAAAAAAGGCGGCTGTATGGAGGGAAGATTTAAAGAACCCCTGCGTACAAAAAAGGCTTGGAGATTGGACAGATGATACAAATACATAAATTTGACGGCGAAGATTTTAAAGTTATGATGCAGTTTGAAGGCTGGAAAATAGGATTTTTACGGTATTCCGAACGGTTTTCAAAAATTTAATCAGCTTGAAAGACATACAGAAACCGACGAGGCATTTGTTCTTCTTGACGGCAGTGCGGTGCTTTATACGGAAAAACGAAAAAAATACAAATGCAGAAATGCACGTTATACAACATTCCGAAAGGCGAATGGCATCACATAACCGTGTCGGAAAAATGCAACCGTTATGGTTGTGGAAAAACAGCGATACAAGCAGGGACAATACGGAGAAAAAGTTATTAAAATGAATTATATAGGGCAACTGATAGGCATATTGGCAATAATTGTTTCGTTTTTATCTACATACAGCCGACACGTTACAGAATGGTGTTTTTAAAGCTTATTACCGACTTTTTATGGGTTGCACACCATATTTCGATATTCAGCTATACTGCGGCGGCTACGACGGGAATTGCAATAGTGCGTGAACTTGTTTTTCTTCCGAAAAGAAAAGAAGGGCACGTCACGCCGATATTGATTGTGTTTTCAGTGCTGTTTGTCGGCGCGTCCATACTTACCTGGAAAGATAATTTCAGCGTATTGCCCGCGGCAGCGTCGGTTTTGGCAACCATAGCGTTTGCAAGCACCGGAATACGGAATATACGTATTTTTTCCTTTATGTCGTCTGTTTGTATGTTTGTTTACGGAATACATTATTTTTCCGTGCCGACCATAATAAATGAAATACTGGTTGAAGGCTCAATAATTATTTCGTTTGTACGTGAACGAAAAAAAGAAAGGGTGATTTTATGCTCAATGCAAAAAAATGATAAAAAGATACTGCTGAAAAGCTCGGCGCAACGGTTTGTGCCATAGGAAAAAAGTTTATAAAGATGACGATATTCAGCGCGACCCGATGATGATACTGCCGAATGCAAAATGTATAATCGGTTTCGGTTTTGCGGTGCCAAAAAGGTATATACAAGGCAATGGAAAAAGGGAAATCAGCAGTATACATACACAACTCTCGGCGTTAAATATTTTGACGAGGAAATGGCTGAAATTTTCCTTCTTAAAAATCGGCGCGATGATAGAAAATCACGGCTACGACGCCTGTCTGCAAAAGGCAATCCCGAATTTGAGGGTTAAAGGCGACAAAACCACAAATCCCGAGGTTGTGGATACATATGAACTAATTTCCGACCCCGTCGAGGAGGGCAAGCCCGCGCCCGATGTTATAATCGACTTCGGCAAGGCGGCAAAAGTGTGCGGGCTCGGTGAGCCGGGACTTAACGGAAAAATAATAAACAAAAAATACGGTCCGTTTATGCGTTACTGCTTTATCATAACCGACGCGCCGCTTGAGTGCGACGAGCCTTTGAAAGAAAGCGTCTGTGACAAATGCGGCGAATGTATAAAGGCTTGTCCCGGAAATGCGGTATCGGAAAACGGTCTTGACACCTGGCAGTGCAGTGTTTACTATAAAGGAGCGCATAAGTCAAACCCGTTTATGACCGCGGATTTTCTTAAAAACAATCCCGAGCGCGAAAAAGTCATTAACGGCGAAAAAAACGTTTTAACGCCGAATCGGCACGTGAAATTTATAAGGAAATGAATTTTTCTGCCGAATACGCAGTGGGGATATTCGCCCTGTCTTTGCGGAAGAAAATGCGATATTGCGTGCTATAGGCACATTGTGGGGAGCTTTGATATGAGAGATAAAATTATTGAAATAGCAAAAGAAAACGGAGCCGATGTTGTCGGTTTTGCACCTGCTAGCCGTTTTGACAAAGACGACGCAGTGTTTAAAATTATGCCCGAAACAAAAACGGTAATCGGGCTGGGATTTAGAATTCTCAGGGGAATTTACCGCGGAATAGAGGAGGGCAGTACATATTATCAGTACACCACAATGGCGGTGGAAAATATGGAAGAAACAATTATGCCTATGGCGCAGCTGAAAGCAGCTATGGAGCTTTGAAAAAGACGGGTATATTGCACTTCCCCAGCGCAGACATCAGCAGATAATGGCGGAGCACGACAGTACAAATCCCGAGGTTGCGTATGACGCGGTGTACCGTGACAAACCGCAGGAAATTCAGATGGATTTTTAAATTCCGCCGTAAAATGCGGACTTGGCGAAAAAGGCTTTGACGGAGCGCTGCTTAATGATGATTTCGGGCCGATGATAAGGTATTGTTTTATTTTAACCGACGCCGAATTTGAAGAAACGCCGATGTATAAGCCGCATCTTTGCGATAAGTGCGGAAAATGCAAATCGGCTTGCCCCGGAAATGCAATATCGGATAACGGCAGTGTTGACCCGTGGCAGTGCGCAGTGTACTATAACGGAGCGAACGGCACGAAAAATCCGTTTATGCCGCCTGAAGCCTTTGCGGATTTTTGACAACCGCCTCGAAATAATCGCAGGCGAGGCAAAGGTTACACCCGAAACCGCAAAGAAAATCCTTGACCATATATATTTCTATCCGCCGGCACAGCACGCTTATCAGTGCTCAATCTGCGGAAGAGCGTGCGATATGGCTTGCTACATCCACCTTGAAGAAAAAAAGGCGCGCTGAAACGAAAGTTTAAAACACCTTTCAGAAAAAAGAGAAGACTGGAAATTTGATATAGAAAGTTTTTGAATGATTACGATTGTTCAGACAATAAACCGGTATAATCAAAAAAGGAGAAGAACGTGAAAAAAATATAAAGAACTTCTAAATGACTTGACAAAACGGTATGACGATTTGATAAGCAGAAGAAATAAAAATAAACGAAAAATGGTACAACGGAATTTTTGACCGATATGAAAAATCCTGTACTGACAAACGAACACATTCCGCTTGAGTGGCGATATGATTTGAATGAAGAAACAAACCCGTACCTTTTTAGAACGTATCGGCGTAAATGCTGTGTTCAATTCGGGTGCTGTGTATCTTGACGGAAAATATGTTCTTGTTGCACGTGTTGAGGGATATGACCGAAAAATCATTTTTTTGCCGTTGCGCGTTCTGATAACGGCACAGATAATTTTGTATTTGATAAATATCCTGTAAAGCTTCCAAAGTACGGTGATGACGATACGAATGTATATGATATGAGATTGACTCCGCACGAGGATGGGTGGATTTACGGTTTGTTTTGTTCGGAAAGAAAAGACAAGAAGGTTGATGACACTTCTTCGGCGATTGCAAAATGCGGTATTGTACGTACAAAAGACTTGGTTAAGTGGGAAAGATTGCCCGATCTTCATACAAAATATCAACAAAGAAATGTCGTTCTTCACCCGGAATTTGTGAACGGTAAATATATGCTCTATACCAGACCGTCGGATGGTTTTTATAGATGTTGGATCGGGCGGCGGAATAGGCTGTGCGTTGGTTGAAAGTATGGAAAACGCAAAAAAATAACCGAGGAAAATATAATTGATGAAAGAGTGTATCACACCATAAAAAGAAGTTAAGAATGGGGCGGGAGCACCTCCCATAAAAAAACCAAAAGACGGCTGGCTGCATATTGCTCACGGCGTCAGAAATACCGCGGCGGGATTGAGATATGTTTTTGTACTGTTTCATGACGGATTTGAAAAATCCTCAAAAGGTTATATATACTCCTGGCGGATATTTTCTTGCGCCTGTCGGCGGCGAGAGAATAGGCGATGTATCTAATGTTGTATTTACAAACGGAGCAATCGAAAAAAATGCGGTGATATATACATATACTATGCCTCGTCCGACACCAGACTTCACGTAGCAAAGACAACTGTTGAAAAAAATGGTTGACTATTGTAAAAAACACCGAAAGACGGGTACACAACGCACACCAGTGTTGATAATATTTGCCGGCTTATTGATATGAACAACAAATAATGAGAGCGTTTTTATGATATAAGTAAATGATTTGATTATAAAATACATTGTCAAAAAGGGGAACAAAAATGAAGAAAGTTTTTAATAGGTATGTTGATTTTGTGTATTTTGGGAATCACCTGTTATGCTTCGGGTTATTCCGAACTGCCGAGACCTGACATCAATAGTTTTTCAGATGACTTTAATTCATACGGTGATGTGAGCGCAGCGGGATATTCATCGCAAATCAATTCAAACTGGGCAAAGGAATCGGAAAAAAACACAGGAACCGAGTTCGGGAAGTGCGGCAGCCGGAACGGACGGAAAATGTTTGTTTTTGTCTACAAATACCGGTTCTGCCGCAATAAAATATACTACATCAAATTATAAGTATTTTTCTGCCGTGCGTTTGGTAAAAACTCCTGATGTTTTATGTAATCAGGTAATCACGGTTGATGCCTCGAAGACTCATAATTCAGATATGTACGGTATCAGATTTATGCTGTATGACGGTGATAACGGGACAGAAAACTATTATACTCTGCTGATAGGCGGTTTGTATACGTATGCCGTTGAAAGAGATTATTTGACATATGGATTGTATAAAAATGTCAACGGCAACGTAACTGCTCTGAAAGAAAAAATACGTAAAAATAATAATGCGGACGATATTGGCGGGTATATTGGTACAGGCGTATCGAAAAATTACCGTTTCTTATTTAGACGGTAAAATTTCCTGGACGATTTCATATGAAAAACGGCGGCACAAAGTATGTGTATAACGACACATACACCGATTCTATGCCTTTTGAAACGGACAAAAAAACCGAGCGTCGGTTTTCTGCGTTGCCGGTTCAGATGACCCAAAACCGCAGGGTATCTTTCGATAATTTAAATATAAAATCCAATATTCCGTATATAACATCGGAAGAACCCGATAATGTGCTGTATAAAAAAACTTGCTTGATGACGGTGTTGTCAGCAATGATCAGGTTGACTTCGGCAAACCTGAAAAAAATAAGAAAAATTATTTATAACGGTACAAAAAAACAGAGGGAGAGATTTTTAGTATCCGACGATCAGGTTGATTGGTATAAGCTGGCTGATTTGTCAGAATTTTCAAACGGACTCTTTTTAAACAGTAAATCCGATGCCGAATTCAGGTATGTTAAAGTGCCCGAGATAATCGACGATATTGCTGTGTTATCCGAAATTGATAAGATTGAAGTGATATATACCGATAATGAATTTCAGCTTTATCCCCGTGTCGGCGGTAAGGACTTTTTGATAAAACGGATGGAGTGATAAAAAGCGCCGATGACAGCATTGCATATGTGAATGGCAATTTGTTGGCGCCCTGCGGAATAGGAGAAAACAGTTATTACAGTTACTGACGGTGAAAACAGTTTTTGAGGTGCCGTTTAAATCGGAAAATGGAATATATTCATACAATGACGGTTTTGACGGATTTGGAACGTATTTATTTACGGGAAGTAACAAACAATTTAATACAGCGTGGAGATCTAAAAATTCCGAAGAGGGGAAAATGGGATACAATAACGATGCGCAATTCGGCTTTAAAAACGATAAGATATTTGTTCAGGCACGCGGTGCGTGTGACGGCGACAGTTATTCGCGTTATCCCAGATGGGCTGACACGGTTCCAAGTGTTGTTTTCAATGCGGAGCACAGCGGTTTAACAGAAAATCAAATAATAAAGACGGATATTTCAAAAGTCAGCGGAACCGAAACTGCCGGTGTGCGTTTTAAAGTGCATGACGGCGGAAACAGTTATTATGCGCTCCTGTTTCCCGGAATGTACGGACTGGCAGGTCTTACAGATAAAAATACGTGGGCTAACAGTTCGTGGGAGCTTATTAAGTGCGACGGCGGGCAATACACAATGCTTGACTACAAAGAGCGGACTGAAGGTGCCGACAGCGAAAACGGATTTTTGTCATTCGGTGAAGGAAAACTTGTTATTGAATATATCGACGGAAAAATAAACTGGAAAATGGACGTATATAGCGGAAATACATATCTGTATTCGTGGGGCAGTACGGTAACCGACGAAAAATGTTTTGAAACAGGGTCCGGAAACTCAACCGTTTGGTTAATGTCCGGATTATACAGCGGTGATGACACCGGCCGAGGATGCTATTTTTGACAATATTTCGATAGCGAGTTATGTTCCCTTTATCACTGCAAACGAACCTGAATTTATTATATACAGAAATGTTTTGGGAGACGTTGTAAGTGAGGGAACGGTATATAAAAATAAACGGCAGAACCGTCCGCAGAATAGTTGCTTCCGATGTTGCAGAACCCACATCTGTTTATGTGTCTAAAGATAATAAAATATGGTATAGGATGCATACGTTTACAGTTAACGGTGATTGGCTGAATGATCTATATGCCGATAAGTTTAATTTTATCAAGGTAATCGGCGGCGGAAAAAAATAGAATTGCTGTGTGAAATTGAAGATGCGGGAATAGAATTGATTCTGGGCGAAACAGCAAAAATATATCCCTATAAAAAAACGGCAGTGCGGCGGAATTTCTTATGAATGAAAAAAGGCAAACTGTGTTTCAGTTTCCAAAAACAGTATTAAAGGTACGTCTGCCGTTCGGAATGACATTATCGAAGTGGTTTGCGGCGAAAAATAAGGAGGACGTTAAAGTTACGGTTAAGCTTATCAACCCCGATATTAAAAATATCAAAAAAAGCGGTGATGATTACTGTTTAGCTGTAACGAGCGATCAATTAAAAAGAAACGGAGTCTTGCGTCATATTGGTTTACTTTAATCCCGATCACTCCGTTGACAGAATATACAGTTACCCTTCAAATTTTTTTCTGACGGAACGGAAAAAATCACATTACCGCAAAAGAGTAAGCACGAACGGATATATGAAAGTTTTGGTTTGGAACAATGCAGACGAGGCGGTTGCGTATACTAACGAAAAAAACTATTTATGCTTATGAGGGAGGATTTGAAAATGAATAATAAAGTTTTGAAAACATTCTTAATCTTCCTTGCTGTTTTTTTGTTTGTTTATGTCTGTAACGGTATGTGCAGGAACCGAATATCACCAAACCACGCATAATGTAGTAATTAAAACCGACGGCGGAAATACTGAGTATGTTATGAGTGAGGGGACAATAGTCGTAAAGTCAAAAAAACAACCGGAGGGCTTTTTATATGCCAATCAGTTTCCGATAAATGACGACGGAAGTTTTTTTATCATAAATTTAAACTTTATGATGATATAGAAAAATTGTGAATTGTTTATTCGGGATACTTATAAAGGGATTGATGAAGCAAGATATAACCATAACCTCTGATGACAAAGAATACATAGTCAATATGAGCCTTGAAACTGATAATAACGGTGTGTTTATTTCGGACAGCGAGAAGGGCAGAATAAGCTTGCACATTGAAAATGTGTACAGTGATGAAAAGGCGTATACTGCGGTTGCGGCGCTGTATGACGAGAACGAAAATGCTATTGACTATAAAGTATTTGCCAATAATTATTTTAGTTATGATGCAAAACCGTATACGAAAAAGTTTGAGTTTAGTGTTCCTAAAAACACCGCGAGAATAAAAACGTTCCTTTGGGGTTCGGTAAACAGTATGTTTCCGTTATGCCAAAAGCAAAGAACTGCGTTATGACGGTTATATTGATTTGCCTAATATAATTTCCGATAATACGCTTATACAGAGAAATAAACCGATAAGCATTTGGGGTAAATCATCTTATGTCGGAGAGAAAATCAGTGCGGTTTTATACGGCAAAAAAACGGAGAAGTGTTAACAAGCGGATCGTCTGTAATTCACAACAGCGGCGACTTTGATTTTGACATACCTGCGTCAGATGTCGCCGATAATTGTAGTCTTGTTGTATCTGCCGGCGGTGAGGAAAAAAACGAATTTCAAATGTTATGGTTGGAGAACTTTGGGTTATGAGCGGTCAAAGTAATATGGAGCTTAAAAACAAGGAGACTGACCGAAAGTGTACGAAATGAAATATTGCCGGAAAAATGAAATAGATGAAATTCGTTTGTTTACGGTCGTCGGACAGGAAGACCCGGGAGAACCTTGTTATGATGCGCTTGGTAAATGGGTTGTTGCTTCGCCGGAAACGGTTGACGATTTTTTTCTGCCGTTGGTTATGTTGCAATTAAGGAATTGTATGATACGCTGAATGTTCCGGTGGGCGGAATAGATACTTCGTTCGGCGGTACTTATATGGCGCAGTGGCTTGCGCCGGATAATCCCAAAAAGTTAAAAAGCGGTTCGTATTATAATACCAAGATGGCGCCTTTAACAAGTATGAGTATAAAAGGAATAATGTGGTATCAGGGCGAAAACGGCGAAGACAGGGCAATGCTGAGCTACAGTACATACGATTCCTTTACGGCAAAATTTGAGAATTTAATTACATCGTGGAGAAATGCGTGGAATGAAAACGATTTGCCTGTTGTATTTGTTCAACTGCCGGTTTCCGATACGGATTTCAGCAGGGTCAGATTAGCGCAGTTAAAAGCCTACAAGGAAATTCCGAATGTATCAATGGCAGTGACGGTAGACTGCATACCGAACAGAACACTGTATCCCACTGAAGAGGCGATACATTTTCATAATAAAATCCCTGTCGGCAAACGGATTGCTTACAGTTGTCTGAAAGATGTGTACGGATACAGCACATACAACGGCGCCGGACCTATACTGAAAGAATCAAAGACTGAAAATGATTATATTTTACTTACATTTGATAATGTAGAAAACGGTCTTATAACAAATGACGGAAATGCACCTAAATATTTTGCGGTTGCGGGAGAAGACGGCAAGTATTATTCAGCGTCCGCACAAATAATATCGAAAGATACGGTTAAGGTGTATTCATCCGAGGTGTCGGCTCCGAAGTATGTGAGATACTTGTGCGAGTATGATGACGGTTTTTGCGACGGCAGAACATTCCCGGTTGTAAACCTGTATAATTCGGCTATGATTCCGTGCGGAACATTTATGAACGATTAAAGCTGATTTTTAGTTTGGGGCGATATATTGAAATAATGGGGTGCGGTGTGCTATAATAAAATTTAAGGCTTTCGTCTGTTGGTGAATTTTGTTTATGAGAGGGGTTTGCGAATGAAAGGTACAATCTTTAATATACAAAAATTCTGCATAAATGACGGACCGGGTATAAGAACCACAGTGTTTTTTTGAAGGGGTGCCCTTTAAAAATGTATATGGTGTCATAACCCCGAATCTCAATCCATACATCCTGAATTGATGTATGCTGCTGATAAGTGCGTTAAGTGCAGAAGATGTTTTGCAGTTTGCAAATGCGGTGCTCATAAATTTACAAATGATATTCATAGCCTTGACCGCGAAAGCTGTCGGTTATGTATGGAGTGCGTAAGAGTATGTCCGGTTAATGCACTTGAGGTTTCCGGAAAAATTACCGACGTTAAAAGTGTTATTGACGAGGTGCTTAAAGATAAGAAATTTTACGATAATTCGGGCGGAGGCATAACAATTTCGGGCGGTGAGCCTATGTTTCAATTTGAGTTTACAAAGGCGATTTTAAAAGAGGCAAAAGAGTAACGGTATTCATACGTGTATCGAAACGAGCGGTTATGCACCGAAAGAACATTATAAAGAAATAGCTCCGCTTGTTGATTTGTTCTTGTTTGATTATAAGGAAACAGATCCGGAAAAAGCATAAAAAAATATGTCGGGGCAGGAAATGAACTGATACTTGAAAATATTTTTTTATGCTTGACAGTATGGGGGCTGAAATTATTTTGCGATGCCCTATAATTCCGACAATAAACGACAGGGAAGAGCATTTGATTGGTATAGCCGAATTAGCGGACAAGCTTAAAAAAATATTATTGAAATTAACGTTGAGCCGTATCACACCCTCGGCAAATCAAAAAGCAGAAAAAGCTGGGCAGAGAATATTTGGTTCACGGAATTGACAACGCTGATGATGAAGTGATAAAAATGTGTTGAATTTATCGGCAGTCATACGGCTGTTCCCGTGAAAAGAGCGTAATAAAAAAGCGCACTAAACAGTTTTTTTGTTTAGTGCGCTTTTTATATATTATAGGTTTTTATGATACTTTTTTTCTGTACTCCAGCGGTGACAAACCTGTATACTTTTTGAAAAATTTGAGAAAAAAATACGATGCGCTGTTAAAACCCGAAATTTCGGCAACATCATTTATAGATGTTGTGCTGACGCTTGAAAGTATTGTTTTTTTGCAGATTGTATGCGCAGATTCAGAATGTACTGATGCATAGTGATTCCGAAAAGAATTTTTTTAAAAAAATCGTATTTATATAATATGGGTGATAGCCGAATGCACTTGCTATTGCCTCATTGGTCAATTCACAGTCGGAATAATTATTAAGTATGTAAGTTGTGATATTGTTGAGTGTTTGTGAAGGATAGCTTGTATCATCGGTTGATATGCTTGAATACATCGAAAGTAATATGTACTTTAAGAGTGCCGAAATTTTTTCAGACGTGTACTGATTTTTTGATAACGATTCATGGTGCATTAAAAAAAGAATTGGTCCATCAACGAACCGCATTCAAAAAGTGAGTTCAGATGAAAATTCACGCGGTATGGTATCCGATAATATTTTGCCTTTAACGTCAGAAGAAGAAACAGGATCTAATTTTTTTCTTTAAAAAAATGGCGGCATACTTTTTTTTGAGAAAAATCAAAAATTTACACTTATTGCCTTAAAGTGCGAGAAATCGTTAATCACTATTTTATATTTTGTTCCGGCAGGAATGAAAATTAAATTATTCTTTTTGAATAATATGCTTTGCAGTCTTCGAAAACAACACTCATAGTACCTTTTAGAACTACAAAAAAATACGGCAGTCATATCCGACAGAATACGGATTATATGTTGTGAGTATCGGGTAAATGTTAAAAAACGCACATATGGGTCAATTTGAAAAAAATATTCATTTGCATACCTCTCTTTCCGATATAATACACAATTTAGTATATCATATAAGTTTTACAAAAATCAATCTTTGTTTTTTTATAAAAAAAGATTTGGTTTTTTTGATTTACAATATATATGAGAAATGTTATAATACAATTAAGGATAAATCGTCTTTTTTTGTGACTTTTATCTGAAGATGATTTGCTAAATGCCGATAGTTGTTATCGTTTTTTTGATAAACGTTAATAACAAAAATTCAAAAAAATTTTTAAATTTAAACAAAAAAATTGAAAGAGGTGTAAAAATGAAAAAAATGGGTTTTTAAAAAAATTTTTTTCTAAGAGGAGTGTTAAAATGGTAAAAAAAGCAGTTTCTTTAATGGTATTGTCTGTGCTTTTTGCTGTCTTTGGCGGCTTGCGGAGGCGGAACCGAATCGGACGTTACCAAAAGTTCGTATTTGGTCAAGCAGTAAGCATAGCAAAGATGTTATGACTAAACTTGCCGATGACTGGAACAATACAACGGGAAAAGAGAAGAAAATCAAAATTGTATATGAAATCAGAGAGAACATAAGCAGTGATGTTGATATGGCAATGTCAGCAGGAAATGCTACGGAAATGTTCGGTTATTTGTCGGCAGGACACGCTATGGACGGATAAAAATTGTCGCTCTTGAGGATACGGAAGTCGGCAAACAGCTTTTGGAAGGCTATCCGGAAGAGCTTTGCGCCGGTTTCAAAATTAACGGAAAAACATATTCGCTTCCGTTTTCTGCGGCAACAAGAGGTTTGGTATATAACAAAGATATGTTTAAGGCTGCCGGGATTGTTGACGAAAAACGGCGAGGCAAAACCGCCTGTTACGTGGGCGGAATTGGTTGAGGACGCTAAAAAAATTAACCAATGTTTCAAAGGACGAATACGGAATCGCATTTCCTATGAAATGGGACACTTGGGTGACAAGCGATATGCTTTCTCCGGGATTTTCTTCTGTTGGCTTTGACGGATACAATCCTGTAACCGGTGAATACGATTATACCGGCTATGAACCGATTTTTAATGCAGTAATGCAGATAAAAGGAAAGACCAGTCTTACCTTCCCGGTGCCGAAGGCCTGGATAACGACCCTGCTAGAGCAAAGTTTGCCGAGGGCAAAATCGGTATGAAATTCGCTTTTTCGTGGGATGTAGGCGTGTTTAATGACCAGTTCCCGGCAAAATGCGATTGGGGCGTGGCTGAATATCCGGTAATTGATGCTGACAACAAGTACAAACAGTTGATGTCAATCAATGGAGATATGGCTATAAACAAGAGCGCCGCAGATAAAATCGGTATTGACAAGATTATGGAAGTTTACAAATGGTATTACGGCGATGAAGTAATTCCAGAGTTATATAAAAACTGTATGGAAATACCTGTTATTCCCGAACGTGTAAAGGACAAAGAAATTATAAAGGATAAAAAAAGGCTGGGTGGATTTCTGTAATCTTGTAAATATCAGCACAGTAAGGCCTGCCGGCAAAACCTACTGACACATCGGGACAGACAGACCTTAAGTCTGAATTTATTAACAAGGTGTGGCCCGGCGAAATGCCGGTTAAAACCGCTCTGGAAAACTATACTAAGATAATGAACGACGGAGTGAAAAAATATAAAGAGATTCATCCTGAAGAAGATATGGAACAGTATATTAACAAGTATTGGAATATTAAACGATAAAGGTGAGATAGTGTGAGCATTATAGACAAATTTAAGAAGAAGCGCAGCAGTGAAGTGATGGAATGGTATGCCTTAATTATAATCCCTATTATTGGTTTTTTTGATTTTTTTAAACTTTACCCTATCATTTGGACTGTTTCTAAAGCATGGTATTTCTATGACGGTTCGATTTCAACGTCACGTTTTGTGGGTATGGAAAAACTCTTTTTAAATCTGTTCAAAGACAAGACGTATTGGAACAGTTGGCTTGTGACGCTGAAATTTGCCGTATTCAAACTTCCGATTGAATTGCCCTTGGCAATGATTATGGCTGTGCTGCTTAATAAAAAAACTCAAAGGAACATCGATTTTCCGGGGAATATATTATATGCCGAATATTTTTGAGTATGGCGGTAATAGGTGTTATCTTCAGCGGAATGTTTGACTACTTCGGATACATAAACGGCGTAATAAAATCTATCGGCTTTAATCCTGTTAACTGGTTTTCGAATGCCGGAACGGCTCTTATGGTTTTGGTTATAGCCTCTGTATGGAATACATTCGGAGTTAATGCAATGTATTTTCTTGCGGCACTTCAGGGAATTCCGGAAGATGTTTACGAGTCGGCATATCTTGACGGCGCGTCAAAGTGTACTATATTTTTTAAGATTACACTGCCCCTTATGGGACCTGTTTTGTCAACAATACTGCTATTGTCCATTAACGCTACATTGCAGGTCAATGACTTGGTATTGGTTACCACAAACGGTGCTCCGGCAGGAAAAACATATTCGGTTATGTCATATATGCTCAGTAAGTTTATTCCAAGTTTTGCAACGGGTGATGTGAATATCGGCTACGGATGTGCAACTGCATTGTTTACGTCTGTGGTATACATTGTTATCGCAGTGGTGTATTCGAAGTACAGCAAAAAAATATCTGATATATACTAGGAGTTTGGTCATTATGAAAAACTAAATTTGCATATTTATTTGTATACACTATTTTATTGATTGTGGCCTTTGTAACGTTGCTGCCGATTTTATACACCGTATTTGGGTCTTTTAAAACAAATATGGAGATATTGTCGCATCCGGAAAAACTGATGTCACACGAGCCGACATTTGACAACTATGTGCAGATTTTCAAATCTGATGATTTCAATGTCGGAAGAATGTTTTTTTGAACAGTATAATGTATTCGGGATTTTATGTCATTGCATCAATCCTGATTTCGGTTATGGCTGCATATGCGTTTGCAAGAGGAAAAATTTATAGGTAAAAAAACGTGGTTTGCGATTTTTTTACTTCAATGATGTTTATCAATCTCGGTTCGATTACGGTTCTATCCGCTGTTTGAGATATTGGGAAAAAAATCCATCTTTCCACATCTTTATACAGCCTTATGGTTTTTACAGTTTTTTTCGGAATCAATTCGATATATATTATACTTATAAAGTCGTATATCGAAACTCTTCCGAAAGAGTTGGACGAGTCGGCAAGAATAGACGGCTGCGGAGTTATGAGAATATTATTCAAAATCATATTACCGCTTCTTAAACCTATTATCGCAACAATAACAATTTTGTCATTCCAGTCATCGTGGAACGACTATATTATGCCCCAGATTTTCACAGCGTCGTTTCCGTTGCAGAGAACGCTCACAGTTGGAATTGTTGCACTTAAAAATTCGGGTGCCGGTGCGTCAGCCACAAATTTAATGCTGGCAGGTGCTGTTTTCTCAATACTGCCGGTTTTAATAATTTATTGCGCCTGCAATAAGTTTTTTTCGTTTCCGGACTTTCTGCCGGAGCGGTTAAGGGTTAATTAACAAGGTAAAGGAGTTTTACTATGAAAAAGTAATTAGTTTATTGTTATCCTTGGTTGTTATTCTATCTTGTTTCAGCGCCGTGTATGCCGATGGATTTAATTATGTGTTTGATGAAACCGATATATCGTTACCTAAGACGGACGGTCATAATGTATCGGTGGGAAAAAATTGGAGAACAAAGACCGAAACCGAAGGTAAAATGGGTTTTGATGATAACGGTTGGGTTAAATGCGCAGACGGAAAGTTATATTTAGGAGCAGTAAGAGCCGGAGCATATGAAACTTTCCATTACAGATATAATGCCGGCGGTGATTTTGATAACGGTCAGAATATGATGTCCGCATTGGTATTTAACGGTAACAGAACAAATATGACTGCCGCACAGCGTATTAAACTCAGCGCACTTAAGAATGACAACGACGGTATTTCGTGGGGTATCAGATTTATGGTACATAATGACGGAAAAAATTATTATGCTATTGTTTTTGGCGGTAACGACACATACAACGATACAAAAACAGGGGTGGTTGCATATTATGTATACAAGGTAGAGAACAATACAATATACACGCCCTTGAAAACGGTACTCACAAGTGATGTGGGCGGCAAGCAAATAACAATGAGTTCCTGGGCAAATTTTGAATTGCTGTATAACAACGGCAATATTTCATTTACCTGCGAGCAGGGCGATACAGTGTTTAAAGATTCGGTAACCGATACCAATAGTCCGTATGTATTATCCGGAAATAACCAAACCATTTGGCTTACTTGCACCGGTGCAAAAGAAACTTATGAGGCGAGACACGTTGCGTTTAAGGATATTTCAATTTCAAATTACGATGTTGTAAATGATTTTGTTGACGGTGAGCTTAAATATGACCTTGCAAAATATACAGACGGAAGCAAAAACTATTGCAACGGCTACGTTAAAAGGCTATAGAGATGGATTGGTCGATGGTGCTTACAGTACAACGGTAAATGTTCCGAAATATGTTGAAAAAGACGGTGTTCAGTATTTGGTTAACCGTGTTGCAGATAATGCATTTAACACGGACTCTGGTTATGGTTCAAAAGGCGGTTGAGTATGTATATTTTAACGAAACCGCAATAACTGATTTTGGCGCTAACGTATTTAACGGTCAGCAGTACTTACAAACGGTGACGTTACCGTCAACGGCAGAAAGTTTGGGCATAAATGCTTTCAGAGGCTGTGAAAGATTAAAAAGCGTTAATATTCCTGAAAAGATCACAACAATCGGTGCGGGTGCTTTCTTTAACACCTCGAGAGTTAATCAGTTAACTGTAACATTTGAAGGAAACAGCGCACTGAATTTCACAAGCGGTGAAAAAACGGCATTCGGATACAACAGTCAAAATTACATAATTAAAGTTTGCTCGACAGTTCCGAAAAACTTCGATTAAGAGCTATATGGATGCAAACAGTATAACAGAATATACTTTTGAGAACTACGAAAATACCGCAAGCGGTTCGTATTCCGACGGAACATTGGCATACGGTACATCGAGCGTTTCAAAAATTGCAGAGATTGACGGTGCGGAAAGAGATATTTCCGAAAAGACCGCAGTTGTTACGGGATTTGACGCCGATATGCCTGTTGAGTATGAAGAAGACGGCACAACAGAGAAACTCAAAGATATTGTTATCCCGGAAAAATATTTCTGTTGACGGCAGTGATTACGCGGTTACCGCAGTTGCAGATAATGCCTTGTATTATGATAAGGATTTGCCGGGAAGTAAAAAAATATAATTAAAAACTGTTGCGGTAAACGGCGCAAATTTAAAAAAAGTATCGGCATGAGTTCCTTCAGAGGACAGAGTAATCTTACGTCTGTCAAACTTCCCGAATCGCTCACAGACATTGGCACAGCGGCATTCAAAGGATGCGAATACCTTTAAAAATATCAATATCCCGGCAAATGTGAACGAAATTAAAGCGGAAACCTTCCAGGTTATCCGTAATCACGGCGGGAGCGGTGCAGTGTTTGATATTGAGGGGCAACAAGCTTACAATCGACTCGAACGCTTTTTTTCAAGCCTGCAGAAAAATCTACTTTATAACCGACAGTGCAGAAGTGGAAGTAGCATTAAATGCTTGCTTTAATAATGACACTGAAAAAGTACACGGTTTTAAATTCGTCAAATAAAAAAACAAGATTATCAAAAAAACGGAAACGAACTTTTTGTTCAATGTTTCGTGTGACGGAATGTATAATCTTTATATTGCCGGTTATAACAATTCCGAACTTGCAAATGTTAAAAATGTAACATATAACGGAGCCGATAGTTCGGACAGCTGGATTGGTTATATTTTAAACGGTACAGATTACGAAGAAGTTAAGGCATTTATTTGGAAATCCGAAACTCTTGTACCTTTGGCAGGTGCACTTTCGGTTAAATAGTTTGATACACATTCATTTGCGGGGTGAGTTTTCGCCCTGCAAATGAATAAATTTATAAAGGAGCAGGCGGTATGAAAATAAATATCGGACTTTTGAGCTTGATGATGATATTTACTGTTTGCTGTAATTCGCCTTTGACTTTTGCAGAAAAAATTCTTACAGTTATTTTGACGATTTTTTTCTGTATATGAACCCGGCAGTTACTCCGGTTATAATGTGAATTTACAGGATAATTGGCGGACCGGCAATGAAAGTGAACAAAACCGGCAGGCGCTGGTGCCGGTAAGCTTTCAAAAACGGTAAATTGAATATAAGCACTGCTAACCAATATACGACAGTTAAATATACAACCGGAAATGCACAGTATTTCCCTACTGTTGTCTTTAATAAGAGCACATCGGGGCTTGGTGAATGTCAAAAAATATCGCTGACTGCGCAAAAAACGCACCCGTCCGATATGTGGGGAGTCAGATTTCTTGTACATAACGGAAACGGAGGACTGAATTATTATACCTTGTTTTTCGGCGGAATGTATACCAATGCTTACCCCGGAAACGGATATTTAACGTGGGGGCTTTACAAGTCGACCGACGGTAATGTAGAAACGCTGAAAGAAAAAGTACGGACCGCTTCGGTTGATGAGGTTGACGGCTATATGGGAACCGGCACGGCAAGTCTTGATATAGAGGTGTTTAACGGCAATATAAACTGGAATTTAAAAATACAGTTCCGACGGTGTGTCGTATGAATACACCGAGCAATTTACCGATACAAATCCGTTTGATATAACGGGTAATGATACTGCGATTCACTTATATACCGCGGGAGGAGATACCGAAACAAGAGTTGTGTCCTTCGATGACTTTTTGCTGGAATCAAGACCAGACACAGCCGAGTATACGGAAGATACGCTTGAGCTGTATTATGATGTGCTTTCCGAAACTGCTCCGATTGACGGTGTATATGAACTGTCGGGCAAAACACAGCTGTGCAGATTTGTTTCAAACAACACTGCGGACAGCTTGTCCGTTTTGGTGTCAAACGATAAAGTAAGCTGGCTTAAAATATGCGAATTAAACGGCAATGAAAATTATTTGAACAGATATTATACGGAAAAAGTATAAATATCTGAAAATACAGGGAACGGTTACGTTAACGCACTGGCAAAGTTTGACGGCACAGCTGTTCACCTTATGTCAAATGAACAGACGGAAATATTTTACGTTTATAACGGCGTTTTGGATAGTTCTGAAGTTGAAATTACTTATGACGATTTAATAAGACGGAACGGCAGGATATATTCTCTTAAGGAGGATTGTGCCAAATCGACAATTAAATTCAGCGCAAAGGAACATTCAAAATCCATTACATTAACAAACGATTTATTGAAATTGATATGTAAAAACAAGCGCAGGTATTGGTTACAATGTTGAAAATTTATGCCGATAATCTTAAGGCGGGAACATATTTGTTTCAAACGGTAACGTATAACAAAGACGGTTCGCTCGGCAAAATTACATTGATTCCGTTAGAGTATTCAAACGGTGCGGTTGTAAATATAAAAAAATAATAATTATGTTGGTGAGTATGTTAAGGTTAGAATAACCGATACCAAATTTTTACCATATACAGATTTTGTTACACTATATTGATTAAAGAGAGGATTTGCTATGAGAAAAATGAAAAAAGCAATCAGTGCAGTTTTGATATTGGGTATTCTTGCAGGTACAGGCATAATGAATGTATCGGCTTTTTCCTCCGACGCGCCGGAAATTGACGAGAGTGCAAGCATCGCTTCATTTTTCTGACGATTTTGATTCATATCCGAGCGAAGTTTCCGAACTTTCCAACGGTGAAGAAATAGGCGGCGGCTGGATAGCTAAAAGAACCGAAAACCAAATCAATAACAATGACGGAATAAAAAAATGGATATTACGTTTGGTTTCGGAGAAGGTTCGTTGAAAATGTCTACGAATAACTGTACTCACGATAAGAATATGAACAGTATGACCAAGGCAGGACCAAGAGCTGTTCACAGTGTGAGAAATGAAATAGGAGAAAATCAGATTATCAGCTTTGACGCAAGAAAGTCGGACCCTTCCGACGCGTTTGGAATTCAGTTTTTGAGCCATAACAACGGAAAAAACGGATATATTTTTCTTACGTCAAGTATGTATATGCAGTCTGTAAAATCAGGTAATTTATTTTACGGATTATACAAATATAACAATGAAGAATTGACAGTTTTGTATGAAAAAAGAAAGAACTGCCGGAGCAAAACCAGGAGGGCGGTTTTACAAATCAGGAAGGTACAAGCCACATAGATATTTCGTATTACAACGGAAAAATCTCGTGGAATTATATATATAAAAATAGGGGACAGTGTTATCTTTTCTGTTTCGGACAGCTGCGTAGATGAAAATCCGTTTGCTTTGGACGGAGAGGAGCTTTCGGCAGAATTGTTCACGAGCGGAAGTGACTCGGGAGACAGGTATGTGTATTTCGATAATTTTAGGGCGGTAAAAAATGTTCCGTATATAACCGCACCGGAGCCAAGCGATGTTTTGTATGTTGATTTGTTTGATAATGCAAACGTATCGGAAGATGATGGTGTTATCGATTTGCTTGCGGACAGTAAAATCAGAAAAATCATAAGTCCGCAAAACGCCAATAAAATTTTTACACTTTATTTGTCGAAGGATAAAAATGAATGGTTTAAGGTCAGTGACTGCAAATTTGACGAAAACGGCGAATGGACTAACAGTAAGACAATTACAGGTTACAGATATGCGGCGCTTTCGTTCGATAGTTTGCCCGATGATTTGAAAAATTTTTTTACAAACGCTGACGATAACACAACATATATTGCTCTGTTTGGAAATAATCTCGGTTTTTATTCTGTATTTGACGGGGCAGAGAAAACACAGGAATGTTTATGGACAGTAAGTTCAGATGCTGCTCAGATAAAAGACGGCATTCTTTTTCCGAAAAGACGCGGTGAGCTTGTTGTTACTTCGGCACTCGGAGATAAGAGTTTATCGGCTAAAACAGTTATAATGAGTGAATTTGACTTTGCAAAACTGAACGGAAGTATTCAGGATTATATAGCTGACAAAAAGCCGATTATTGATGAGATTAACAGAGGAATCACGAATAAGGACAAAACGATTTTAACGGATGTATTTAAAAATACAGGAAATTATAAAATTTCCGACATAAACGATATAGAAAGTGCAAAGATTACCGAGCTGGATGATGAAAGTTTTGATAAGTTTTTGGACAGAATTCTCACATATGATGCGTTTGCATTTTCAACAGAAGATGAAATAATGAATTTCTTTAACACTGTTGAGGCAGAGTACTTTGTGGGATTGCTCTGCAACGTCGGAACGGCTGATGAGATAAAAAGTCATTACCGAAAGAAATGAATATTTTAATCTTAATCTTGACAATGAATATTATAAAAAATATGAGCAGAGCATATTAAACAAATTAACAAATACAGAGTTTGTAAATCTTACCGCACTAAAACAGCAATTTACAGACAATATTGTGCTTACGGCATTTGATAATGCTTTGTCAATAGAGATGATGCAGAGTGTTGTTGAAGATTGTGCGGAATTCTTGCAGTACAATGAAGAACATTATGACAAGAATAAGTGTTCATATATGTTTGAGCAGTTAATAGCCAACAAAACTTCATTGAAGACAGTTGAAAGCATAGCTGATTATATTGATTCCTTAAACAAGCCTGTTGACGGCGGTAACAACAATAGCGGAAACAGCGGCAGCGGAAACAAGGGCGGAGGTAAAAAAGGCGGCGGAACATCGTTTTCTGTTGATACTTCAACCGTGAATGAAATAGCCGAAAGCAAACCGCAGGTTATAGGAAATCAAAACGACAGTATTTTCAGCGACTTGGATAACAGTCATTGGGCATATGAAAGCATTGCCTCGTTAAAGAAAAATCGGAGTTGTATCCGGCAATCCGGACGGAACATTCAAGCCTGACAATGCTGTTACAAGAGCAGAGTTTGTTAAAATGCTGTTGTCTTTGCCGGAGTTTGATATGGAAGAAGACAATGAAAAAGTTTACTTCAATGATATTTTTGCTCAAGATTGGTACTATAACTACTTTGTCAAAGCGAAAAAAATACGGAATTATAAGCGGTGACAACAACGGAAATGTTAATCCAAATCAAAATATTACACGTGAGGAAATGGCGGTTATAATTTACAGAGCGCTTCAGCGAAAGATTATGCCAGCCACGGCGGGCAATGGCGGATTTGCCGATTCGGAAGATATTTCGGATTGGGCATACGATGCTGTAGATGTACTTAAACAAGAGGGCATTTTTAACGGCGATGAAGCAAATAGATTTAATCCGCACAACAATACGACAAGGGCGGAGGCTTGCAAGGTATTTGTAAATTTACAGGAAAGACTGTAAGCAGGGGGAACCATAATATGTTTTCAAAAAAAATAGTTGCCGGAATCGTTTCCGGAGCACTTCTCGCAGTGACCGTTTGTCAGCCCGTATATTGTTTGGGGTATGACAGAATAGACTGGAACCGCGTTAATATGGCATACAAAAAAGATGACACAAAAATGATTGATAAGTTAATCAATATTGACGAGAGCAACATTGTCGACGAAGTAATACCTGCAACATTTACTGTGCAGGAAAGCAAAAAAATTCGTGATATTAACAACAAATATATGATCGGTGTAGGTTATGAAACCGGACATATGCCGGCTGAACAGTTTTTACAAAAGGTACAATTGAGCTTGCGCCGGGATATATGGATTTGGCGGAAAGAATTACAGACTATCCCATATTCCGTTACGGCGGTGCAACGTCATCAAGCGACAGCTGGATTACCAAAATCGGTGAGCTTGGCAGGAGGACTGCCGTAGGCAACCATGAACGCATTTATGAATATGTAACCGGCACTCCGGGTGACAGAAGTTCCACAAACAGAGCAAATGAAATCGGACCGGCAGAATTTCATAAAAATCACCCAGGCAATTAACCCCGATGCAAAAATATATTATAACTTTGCCGTGGTATTCATTCGGAACCGAGGATTTACTGCACGTGATGAGCTTTTACTTGGATAAAAAGGATGAATCCGAATGGGGTGCGCTTCGCGCGAGTCTCGGAATAGAAGAGCCGATAGATGTATATTGCTGGGGAACTGGGAAACGAAATATATTGCAATGAAACTTCAAGTTACAATAATGAGCGTACAGCAAAACAATTTATAAAAAGATATGCAAAAAAATTTTTTTGCCGGTAGCAAAAAAAGCATATCCAAAGGCAAAATTCGGTGTGTCGCTCCGTGGAAATCATCAGGCTGAAGATGATCCGTCTACATATAATAACTGGAATATTTGGATGGCGGAAGGTGTAGGTCATCTTGTTGATTACGGAATTCCTCATATGTATTACAGCGGATATGAACCGGCATATTTTATGTTCTGGTTATATGACCAGTACAGTGCATTTAAAAATGTACTCGGTGACAACTGTAACATTAAGTTTCTTATAACAGAACACGGACAGTGGCCTAAGGGAAACGACTTGAAGGAATTTTCTACCCACAGCCTGTACGGTGTGTTGGCTATTTCGCAAATGTATAACCTGTTTTATGAAGTACCTTTTGTTGAGTGTTCTACTTATTACGGCTGGTACAACTCGACATGGGCTATTGCTAAACAAAAAAACAATCAGTGGCTTATGATGGGAATTCCGCATATGCAGGATTTGTATATCAAAAACATAGGCGACACGCTGGTAAAATCAGAGCTTAAGTCCGGCTCGGATTACACAAATCCTGACAGTACAAAGAGAAGATTTACCGGAATTACGATGAAAGACGGCGATGATTTGGTGATTTTCCTCACAAACAGACTGCCTTATGTTGAGTTCAATTTGACATTTGAGTTTGAAAATGAATATGACTTGGTTGAGGAAAGTGTTTTAACGGCTCCGAATATATATTCGTTCGTTAATAATAAAAAAGTCGGAAGATATATTTAAGACAACTGTTACACAAAAATGAAAAAAACTTTTCAGAATACAAAATGCCGGGTAAAAAGTTTAGTTGTTTTAAGGCTGAAAAAAACACAGTTAATATTACGGGAGAGTGATTCTATGAAAAAAATATGCAGCTATATTCTTTTTAATATTACTATTGTTTACATCAAGTTTAAACGTTTTTTTGCCGAAGATGATTCATATGATTCCGACAATTTGATAGATGTTCAGCCCGTTTTTTTACCGGCGGCAGCAGAGCACCGCAAAATATCTACAGTGACGTTGAGTTTTTGCAGCCGGAGTTTGTACGAAACAGCGGCGATAAGAATTTAAAAAAGATGTATCAAATTTTGTCCGGACTGAATATAATCCGCAGCGGTGACGTTATTATGTCAGATATTCCGGTTACGAGAGCACAATTCACTGCGTGGATTGTACGTTTTGCAAATTTGAATGTAACGGATAATGTTAACCGTTATTTTAAAGATGTAACCGCTGATAATAAATATTGTACTGAGATAAACACTGCCGCGATGATGGGCTATATTTCGGGCGAAGACGCTGCCTTTGAACCGGACAAACCTATTACATACGCGGAAGCCGTGAGTATTGCCGTGAAAGCGCTCGGTTACAGCGTATACGCCGAAGTAAACGGCGGATATCCGAGCGGTTATCTGAAAGCGGCAAGAATAAGCGGACTTAACACTGTTGAAAAGAATAATTTGGATGATGAATTGTATTTCGGCAGTGCGGCGGAGTTGATTTACAATGCTCTTGACGCATATGTCTTTGATTGGAGCAGTTACAGTGACAGTAAAATAAGTTTTGCTAAAAACGATAAGGCTTTTTATATGAATTTTTTTAAATTAAATTTTGTATACGGCAGAGCAGACGCTAATTTTGTGACCTCGCTGCCCGGAAGAACAAAGACCGGTAACGGTGAAATGTCGATAGACGGAATTGTATACAAAGCTCCTGACAGCGGAATGTGCGTTGATTTGCTTGGATACTATGTTGAGGCACTTGCAGATGATGACAACAATATTAAAAATCGCGGTAAAGGATTATGACAGAATCAGCGAAACGATAATAAACGGTTCCGAAATAAATAATTTTGAAGATTTTACCTATACCTATGGAGATAATGACAAACGTGTAAAAATCAATCCGAATCATATTCTGATTGTTAACGGAATAAGAGTGTCGGAGTATTCTTTGAAGGATTTTGTTCCCGAAATGGGAAATGTTGTGTTGCTGTCGGACAACGGTTCAAAACCCGATACAGTAATCGTTAACAACGGTTACCCGTTTGTAATGAAAGAATGTGTCGGCGAGAATGAGGCTGATGTTTTGTTTAAATCAGTGTATTCAGATGCGCAGTTCGGTTTAAAAACTTTCAGATGATGAATTGAATGCAAAGTTTTATCTTAACGGAGATGAAATAAAATTTTCTGTTAAAAAATCCATTTTGTACGACGCTGACGCCGATGAATATAAACAGTATTGTTTGCCGGATATTCCGGAAAATTCGGTTTTAAATATTTTTGCCGATAAGTACAAATTCGTTAACGGCTTGGCAGTTCCGGCAGATGACGCAAGCATTGTGCGTATATACATAACGACACAATATGTTGAAGGCTATGTAGGTTCATACGGCAGCGGTAATATTACTGTTGATGATGAGGAGTTGTATGTAGCAAACCGTAACGTTTTGAATTTATCCGATGTTAAGATCAAAAGCAGAATTCAGGGTAAATTTTTGCTTGATTGTGAGGGAAACGTTACAGCCTGCATTCCGGTAAACTCATCGGAAATGTACGCGTATCTTATTGATGCGATATACGATGATGAAAAAAACGCGACGGCAGTTTGCGGTTAAAAGCTTATTGATGAAAAAGGAAACAAGAGTGTTTACGATATAAACGATAAGGTCAAGATTAACGGACAGCGCGGAGATGATACGGAGGATTTGTATAATAAACTCAGACAGTCTGCTTCTTATACCAGAGATGACGGTGAAATAGGTCAGGTAATATCCTTTGTGAAAAATGACAGCGGACGTATTGTTTCGATAAATGTTGCCGATAAGTCTATTGGTATAAATAAGTCTGAAAACTGCATTACAAGAAACTGCGAAAAGACAACGTTAAAATCCAGAACCGAAAACGGAAATTCATACTTTACAACAAACGGTGTAGTGTTGTATAACCCCGGTGAAAGAGTGATTTTTAATGTCCCCTCGGTATATTCATCTGATGAAAATGAGTATTATGTGATGGAAGACTGGGGATATAATCAGGCAGAACGGACAACGGAGATATATGACTGTGACAAAAACTTAATTCCCGCTGTTGTGGTTGTTTACAGTGATGAAAAGAATGCTTTTGATTTACCGTATTTTATGGTGGACAGAACGGCGAGAGAAATTGACGAAGAAGGAAATATCAACACGTACTTATATGGTCTTGATGGGAAGCACACAACGCTTGTAAAGTATAAGGCGAACAAAGACAATATGTTTGACGGCTTGAAACGCGGAGATTTTTTAATTGTGTACGGTAGAGACGATACCGTTTATGATTACACGGTTGTAAAATCAATCGACGAGATTAAGACGTTTGATGTGTCGAGCAGTTACAGAATGACATCCTATGAATGTAACGATGTGTTTGAATTATATTCCGTGTTTGATAACAGTTTTATTGTGCTCCAAAGAGGAATGATTACCGAAAAGGGTGCCAGAGAATATCAGCAGTGTAATTATCTTGTTGTAGAGGGAACCAACCTGTTTTTATACGACGCAACCGTTGGAAAAAACGCAAAAATTGAGTCATTCTACAACCCGGAGTATTTGGATAATGCGTTAAATGACGGAAACGACAAAGCTTCAAAGGTGTATATTTACACTAAAGGAACCGATACAATTTATGTAATTGTATATAAAGGAATTTAATGCTTACATTGGGAGAATTGTAAAAAAAAAATTTTGTGTTCACTGTTAACATTTTGTATATTTATATCTGCATTTTCATTTGCTGCGGCGTCGAATGCATCGGATTTTTAAAGATGTGTTTAATTATTATAATGTATTAAGAGGGCTTGAGGTGATTCCCGAAGATTTTGAATATTCAAATCTTGACGGATATATTACGAAAGCTGAGGCGGTTAACGCTATTGTGCGTTTGTGTTCGTCCGGTAAAAAGTGATTTATCGCAGGTCGGAACATATACATTTTTTTAAAGATGTCACCGAGTCCGTTAAATATGCCGACAGTATAAATTTTGCCGCTTTGCAGGGTATAGTTAACGGTGACGGAACGGTGTTTTGTCCTGATAATAACATAACTTTCCGCGAGGCAATAACATATTTTTTGCGTGCCCTGGGTTATGCGCCGTATGCGCAGTCAAACGGTGGTTATCCGAACGGATATGCGAGAGCGCTGCGTTATGCCGGCTTGAATAAGTATGTAGGTTTATACACAGATGATAAAATCAAAAAAAGCGAATTTATCGCGCTTATGTATGATATAGCCGAAACATATGTTATTGAAACGGAAGGCTTTGGTGCAGAAACGGCAAAAATACAATAAAAATCAGACTGCTTTGGAATATTTTCACGATATATATAAAATTTCAGGCAGAGTAAATGCTACATTCATTTCGGCATTGTCGGGTTATTCACCTGTCAGTGATGCAAATAAAAATGCAGGTAGGCAATGATATTTACAGAATCAAGAAACAGGAATTCAGCAATTATCGGGGTTATTATGCTGATGTATACTGCAAAAAAGAAAACGGCGCCGTTGACGAAATTGTGTATATCGAAAAAAATGACGATACGGATGAACTGTGCATTGAGGCGGACGATATTGTATCGTTTGACAATTTATGTTACACATACGGCGAAAAAGAAAAGATCGGCAAAAATTGCGGACAAGCATACTTTAATAATAAATGGCAAGCGTCAAAGTGTATATTCAAGCGAAGATTTTTATTCCCGATAACGGAAATGTGATTTTTGCTTGGAAACGGCAGCAAGTATGATACGGTAATAATAAATACGTATAAAAAAACTACTTTTTGCAAAGAATGATTGTCGGCGGTGATGATAAATTGACGCTTACTGTAAAAGAGTCGCTCCGAAGGTTTTGAAATTGATTTGTTCTCGGATACTCTTTTGCAGGTGTATAAGGACGGTCAAAAGGTGGATATGGCGCCTTTTTTTCATACAATATACACGGAACAGAGTACGAAACCACCGGCTTTACAGACATACCCGAGGGGAGCGTTGCCTCGGTATTTGCTGATGAATACGAGGACTTAAACGGTATAACGGTGCCGTCAAAAGACGCGAAGTCTGTTGTAATTTATGTTAACACGCCGAAAATATACGGCGTATGCACTGCCTTGTCAGATGATTATATTGAGGTTGACGGCGTTGAATACGAAAAAGAGGAAAAAGGTGAAATCGAAAAGGTTAAGCTTGGCGACAAAGGTTATTTTGTAAAAGATTTTGATGACAAAGTGTATGCTTATTACGACAATAATTATATAGACGAAATTGCATATGCGTACTTAATAGAAGATATTGTCGGCGAGGGATTAAAACCCGAAATGAAAGTTAAGCTTTTGAAAGAGGACGGGTACATTGAAACCCTTAAATTAGCTCAAAGAGTTAAACTCAACAATAAAGCGGAAGATGAAAGCAAAAAAATACATAACTTTTTGAGCAATGCCGCCCGAAATTTAGATCCTACGTTTACGATAAGTCAGCCTGTTAAATTTAAACTTAATGACAAAAACGAGGTATGTTCAATTTGGACATATTCGACGGGCAATGAAGATAACACCTTATCAAGAGACTGTGACAGACAGGTTTGGAATAAAGCGGGTTCCGGCGGTATGATACACCAGGACGGAACCGCAAAATATTTAAAACCTAACAGAATATTTGCAGTGCCCGAAACTGAGACGTTTGAAGAAGATGATTACAGGATAATGTGGGGAAATGAGCCGAAAAACATTGGATATTTTCGACGTTAACAGCCACAGAATTCCGGAACTTGTTGTCAGCTACGAAAAAAACGTGCCGAATCTTCACTATACAGAGAAATAATTATGGTAGGCGATGTACGTATGGCTTTGGACGATGACGGCGGTACCGCAGCGCTGATACGCGGATACGACGGTTACGGCGAAGTTTATTACTACTCGGAAAATTTAAGCCTTTTTTCACCGTTAAAAGAAGGTGATGTAATTTCCATGAAAGGTCATGGAGAAGAAATTGATTCCTGGGAATATGTAATTAAAAATAGAATCAGGTTAAAAAAATCACGATTATTCTTCTGAGCAGGGCTGTACAACGAGTGGTTTATATGAAATATACAGCGTAAACGAAAATGATATTGTTTTCCAGCACGACAGTTTCAGTAATGACGGTGAAATCGGTCAGCGAATCAGCCGGATGTGCGCACGCTGGACAAACGACCCCGGTTCGTTTTCTTACGGAGCGGTTTATTATGACGGCACAAAGAGAAAAGATAAGGTTTCCTCTATCGGTATTACCGGCGGAATACCCGATACGGTTAAAACAGTGAGAAATGCAGGCAATGATGATTCAACAAAGGCATATGTTATTGTTTACGGAGGTATGCTCAACTATATAGCCTTGTATGACGGTATTAAGTAATTGTACGTTGTTTCGTGAAAGGGCGTGAGTATTAAATGAGAAAAATAATAATTTGTGCCTTGTTTACTGCTTTTTTGTGTTTTTCAAACTGCTATGCCGAAACTGTTGCAACCGAATTAGATATTTATCAGAATACCGTAATAAAGCCGTCGTCAAAAAAATATGCTCGGTATAAAATGATTTTTTGGGATAACGGGATTTTATATACAAAGAGTAAAAACGTCAACCTCGTTGTCGAAAGATTACAAGGAGCTGATTCGTTCGTGCGATATTCCGTTGAATCAGCTTCGAATGGCGGGAGCCGATGCTCATTCGTTCTATTGGAAAGATTCGCTTGGTGATATATCCGAACGTGCAAATGGCAATAATTTGGGGGTTGGCGGAGTGGATAAAACTTAATCGTGAGCTTAACCCGAATGTTGATTTAACGTTCACGTTGAATATTAACGACTCAGTTAAAAAAACGATATGGATTTGGCGCGTTTTTCTGTTTTTAGACCCCGATGATGCCGCGGCCGCAGACGAAGACGGTTTTAATTTGGCGCAATACAGGGTGGACTTGGGGGATAACCGAACCGGTAAATATTAAAACCTTTGAGATAGGTAATGAAGTGTATTACGACTATGTCGGATATTGTATGGATGGGAAGACGTATGCAGACAGCAGTTTGGACGGAAAAGGTTTGGAATATGCACGCGCCGGAGCCCGAAATTACGCGGCGGACTGCATCGAAATAATAGATGCTATGAGAAGTATAAAACCGGATATAAGTTTTTCGGCATCGTCCTTTTCATACGGCAAAGCAGATTCAGATGATGCAAAAGCGTGGAACGAAATATTGGTAAACTCTCTGTATGACAGGGTAAACTACTTTGTTCACCATACATACAATTTTGATTATTCTTTCTATTGGCAGACAAAACAGATAGAACAGCGTTTGTTAAAGTATATCAGGAATTTGGATATTCCCGAACAGGATAAACCGAGGGTATATGTGTCCGAGTATGGGTATTGGATGGATAATCAATATTCTGAAAAATCCGACGGCCACGTAAGCAAAGGTACAAGCTTGTACGGAACACTGTCTGTTGCGAAACTTATGAATTTTATGATAAATATGCCGTATATAGAAATGGCAAATATTCATCTTAAATCGCAGGAGATTTCCACCGATACATATTGGAGCGGCGGATGGGATTTGTTCAGACTGTATGACACGGGAAAGATATATGCAACAGGTCCGACCGAGATGTTAAAGATATTTAACGACTGTATCGGAGACGGAAATGTAGTGAAAACCCAGCTTCACGGTTCCAATAAGTATTGGGCAAATTATAAGTGGACGGGCGAAAAGGGATACGGTTTTGCGGAAAATGAGAACACAGTTCCCGGAATATTAAATGTCAGCGCACATACGGCATCAGACGGGGGACTTAACTTGATTTTTGTAAATTCCTCCGACACGGCAGAGCACAATGTTACTGTTAATTTTGAAGACAATGCCGTTTATAAATTGTATGAAAAGGAAATCCTTACGTCTGATAATCTGACGGATAATAATCTGCCGGGCAGTGATAATTCTGTTTATACAAAAAGATACCGAGTTGATGACAGTGAGGTATTTACCGAGTGCAGTATTCCGGCAAAAAGCATTGTCTTGTATAAGTTAGTGCCGGTAAACAGTGAAAAACTGGCAGTGATAATATACAATTTTTTTCGGTAATTATAGGAAAGACGGCGGAGAAATATATGCCGGAAAAAGTTTTTGGCTTAAAGGTTAAGTTCTATGAAAACGACTGTGTTTCAGATTTCACAAATGCTGATGTGTATGTTTTTGAGCGATAAGATTGATACCGAAGAATTTGTTTTTAAATCCCGAGTTGTTTATAAAATCATATTGTATATTTTGACAGCAGGGAAGTTAAACGAAACACTGCTTATTTTGAAGTTGTTATGAGCGATTCTGCAGAAAAACGGCGGTTATAACTGTATAATAGGACGGTTAAAAAGACGGATATTACAAAACAGTACACCTTAATTATGAATCTGACTGCGGAAAAAGTGTATCATTATTTTGGAAAAGCAATGCGGATACTGCGGGTACCGGTAACACTCAAATTGGATACACAAGCAATTTAAAAAATACAGATGCTTTTTTAAAAATATACAACAATCGCTATAAAGAAAACGGCGATGAAGTTGTTGTTTATTTGGAAAATTGTGTAATAGACGGTGACGGTGTAATAAGTGTAACACTCCCGAATGATTCTCCCGACGGAGAGTATACCGCAGAGCTTATATGGAATGACGGCGGTGAAAATAAAAGCGCAAAAAAACAAGTTTTGACGTTTGCCAAGACAATAATAAAATACATATATATTCATTTCCGTATGACGAAAATAACAGGAGGATTACATTTGAAAGCTTTAAGGACGCAGATTTGTTAAAAATTGACCTTAAGAACAAAGAAAACGGCAATATTTATGCAGATGTTATAGTTGCATTATATGACAGTCAAGGCAACTTGATTTCAGCATCGAGCGTAAAAAACAACGTTGTAAACAGTGAGTGTAATACCTTTAATTTGCCGATTTCAAAGATAAATGTAAATGACAATACAGATTCTATCAGGCTTTTTCTCTGTGGGGAGCAACTCAATAGAACCCCTTGCTGATACGATATATATTAAATAGGAGAATTACTATGAAAAAGTTATTGGCAATATGCCTGTGTTTAGCGGTAATGTTTGGCGTTACGCCTGCATTTGCAGATTATGTGTATGAGTACGGCGATGATATATATGCGGTTCATATGAACGGAGTGTTAAGAACAAATCAGTCGGGCGGAAGTGCGGATTACAGAAACTTTTACCGAGGTTATATGCAGTCCGAACTCACCGAAGATAATGCGTATGAGGGGAAAACCTCGCTTAAATGCAATATAGACGAGTTAAACCGTTATGCAGAAACGGCACAAAATGATAATCCGTTTAATTTTTGCTTCAAGCAAAAATAAGTGTTGACAGCGAAATTGCCCTAAATGACATTTTGGTTGAAATATATTCGGACGGAATGGAAGAATACAGAAAAAGATTTTACATTGGTCGTGTATTTGGAAATGAAGGACGGCAGTCAAAAGAATTTAAAAACTTTATTTCAGAGCCTGCCGGAAAAGGAACTTGGGTAAGAAATTATGCCTGATTCCGCAGTCTGAGCTTTGCGAAAGCCAACCGGTTTAGTGTTGGTATTCTATACTACAGAGATGATGAGGCAACAGGGTACTTCTATCTTGACGAAATAAAGATAAAGCTTATTCCCGTATTTATTTCGGCAGATGATGTTACATCAAAGGAGCAAAAAGGATAAATTCAGATGAACTCGGTTTTTATGGGATTAACCAAAAAGGTGTTAAGAAACCGATAGTATTTTTCTAAGGGAATAAAAATTGGTACAGTATCCGATACGGCATTTGTAAACGGCAATGCATTGGAATTTAATTCGTTTTTAGGCGGCGATGCCGATGTTAATGCTGAATTCTTGGGTGTGAAAAGTTGTCGGTTTAATGTTAGATATGAGCCGTATTATACACTTGTTAATGCATCTGTTTCCGAAAACGAAGTAAGTGCTGAAGTACAGAATGCGTCGTCACAGGGCAAGAATATTGTGGTTTACTTTGCGGTTTATTATGGCGGAAGATTATATATGATAAAAAACACAAGCGAATTTGTTGAAAGCGGGGCAAAAAAGAATGTAAGTGCAGTTTTGCACATTCCCGCAAGTTTAAAAAGAATGTTAGTGTAAAAAGCATTGTGCTATAACCGATAGCCGGTGTTTTTATAGATTAAATTTTAAAAAGGAGATTTTAGTTATGAAAAAGAACTGTATTGATTACAGGAGCAACAAGCGGTTATGGTTTGAAAACAGCAAAGTTATTTCAGGAAAAACGGCGACACAGTTATTATTGCGTCGAGAAATTCCGAAAAAGTTGCCGCAGCGGTTAAACAGTATGGATTTGCAAAAGGCTATACCATTGACGTTACAAAGTATGAACAGTGGGTTCAGCTTAAAGAAGATATTACTAGGGATTTCGGAATAGTTGACGTCTTAATCAATAATGCCGGCGGCGGTGTTAAGCTGGTTGCGACGGTTGAACAGACAAGGGAATCTATAGACGAAGCTATTGCGCTTAACTTAAGCAGTGCTATATACTCGTCGCAGTTGTTTGCGCCCGGTATGATGGAGCAAAAAGACGGTGTAATTGTAAATATATCTTCAATATGCGCGCGTCATCAGTGGGGAACGTGGACAATATACGGAGCGGCAAAAGCAGGATTGCTCAGTTTCAGTAAAGGTCTATACACGGAACTTCGTCCGTACGGAATCAGAGTTACGTGTGTACTGCCCGGAAGAGCAAGCACCGGATTCCAGAGTAATTCCGGAATTGAGGAATGCGAGGAAACAATGGGACCGAAAGATATTGCCAATGCAGTATTCTATTGCGTAAACCAGCCCAAAGGCGTTGTTGTTGAGGAAATAACCGTTTGGGGAACATCACAGGATGTTCAGCCGTTATAAGACAGCATAATAGGAATATTCACAAATTAGGATTATCGGGAGTATAGAATGAAGATTGTAGATAATATCGGCAACGAATATAATTTTAAGACAGTTGGTGATACGGTTGTTTTAAGTAAGCATAATGTTAGAAAAGACGCTGAGTACATAGATATTATAAATGAAGAGTTTGACGCAGATGCCGGCAGTGACGGATATTATGCTATTTCCGACTGTGACGGAAAGGGAAGCGGAATATGTACTTTTTGCCGGAAGAGACGATAACGAGAGGGTTTTCAGGCAAAATCTTATGCCTATATTCGGCGTTAAAAACAAACACGGCACATATTTAATTATAGCCGACGGGTTTAAATTTGAATTTGGCGTTGCTTTTGGCGTAAAAGAAGGTAAAGTATTATATAAAGGCACGTTTTTCATTAACGGAGAACAACCGTATGAGGATATATCGTTAAAAAAATCGTAAAGCTTAATCCCGATGACGGATATTCCGAAATGGCAGTTTATTACAGAAATTATCGGTTAAGCCGAGGGGAGTGCGCTTCTCTTACCGATAAAATGAACCAAAGAAACGAACTGCGCTATTGTGCAGATGCTCCTGAAGTCAGAATACGTTTGGGCTGGAAACCCGCTCCGCCGAAGATATTGGAGCAAACGGTTGAAAACGAGCCCGAAATGTATGTTGCGTGCACGTTTTTCCGATGTAAAAAGGCTTTTGGAGGAAAATGAAAAGACAAAGGAATTGATAAAGCCCAAATATGCCTTTGCGGCTGGAACAAAGGCGGTCACGACGGAAGATATCCCGATATTTTTTTCCCGTTGAGGAAAAAACTCGGCGGAGAGGACGAACTTAAAAAATTTGATCGGATATGCCGAGCAAATAGGATATATGATTGTTTGCCACACAAACAGCACAGATTGTTACAGCATTTCCGAGAGATTTAAGGACGGAATTACCGCGGAGGACATCAATGGAAATCCATCGGTGAATGAGGTTCCGTGGAGCGGGGGGAGGATGTATAATTTGTGTCCCGTAAAGGCCCTCGAGTATGCAAAGCAGGATTTACCGAGGGTCAGGGACCTTGGATTTAGGGGATTGCATTATATAGACGTAATGACTGTAAAGGGGCTCCGTTCTTGTTATAGTAAAAAACACCCGTCAAATTCAAAAAGAAACCTGTGAAATATACAGTGCGATAATGCAGATGTGCCATGAACTTTTCGGCGGTTTTGCATCTGAGGGAGGTTTTGATTTTGCGGCAAAGTATCTCGATTACGGTCTATATATTGAATGGTGTAAGGTTGACGATGAGATGATTGATTACGGAATTCCGCTTTGGGGAAATTGTCTATCACGGAATTATTCTGTATAATCCGTCAACCGAAACGGTAAATTACGTTATCAAGCCCAAGAAGAAAAAACTTCATTTGTATGAATACGGCGGAAAAGCCGACGTTCTATTTCTATTCCAAGTTTATGAATGGAGGAAAACATGATAATTGGCTTGGTGAAACGGATTTAAGATTTGATAACGAAGAAGAAATGAAACGAAATGTCTCGCTGATTAAAGAGGCATATGACGAATATAAAAAAATTCAGCAGACTTCAAACATTATTTATTATCAAATATAAAAAGTTCAAAGAAGGTGTGTACCATATCACATATTCTGACGGAACTGTAATGTGTATTGATTACAACAATGAAATAATTACTATTAACGAATAGCATTTTGACAGAGGGGATTTATTATGTACGGATACAAAATTGAAGATTATGTTCCTGTGCCGGAGCCGGTAAGCAGTGATTATACAATATGCGCGCACTATTTTCCGGGCTGGTCTAAAATAAATGTAACAAATAGCGGTCTTACAACGTCGGGATTTCACGATATAGCGCAATATCCGAAACGCACACCGCTTTTGGGGTATTATGATGAGAAGTCCCCGGAAGTGTTTGACTGGCAGATAAAGTGGGCTGTTGAACACGGAATTAACTGTTTTATTTTTTTGCTGGTATATGAAAAAAACGACACACCGGGTAAAAATTACATACGATAATCTTCTCTATAGCCATGCTATACATAGTGCGTACTTTAACGCAAGGTACAGAGATTATATGAAATTCGCCATTATGTGGGAATTGGATTATGCAATGCCGAGCGATAAAAATGAAGTATTAAACAATGTTATTCCGTTCTGGGTTGAAAATTATTTTTCGGACAAGAACTATCTCAAAATTGACAATAAACCGGTTTTATATATTTATGTGTTCAAAAAGCTGATTGATTACTTCGGAGGTTTGGACAAAACCAGAGAACTGCTTGACTCAATGGAAGAAAAAATGCGTGAATACGGTTTTGACGGAATTCATTTTTCCGGATTGAATTCCAACGGTGATATTTACGCTTCCAATCAGTGGCAGTATTCTATGGATGAGTATAAGCAGGCGGGGGCTGATTCAACGTTTCAGTACTGCTGGCAGATGCTTACCGAGGATTTAACAGAGTATGAATATAAAAAATACTGTGAAAACTATATGCTTGATTCGGAACGCATATTAAAATTTATAAACAAACAAATAGCACAGCGAATTGACTACGACCCATATTATACGATGTATGCACTTACCTGTGCGAGAGATTCAAAACCGTGGTTTAAGGTTTTGAATATAGATCCGAAAGGTCCGATGGTTCAGTTTCGCCTTACGCCTTACGAATGGCGCAGAGAACTTGTATCTACCAAGGCAAAGATTGACAAATTGCCTGATGACAGTATAGGTAAAAAAATCGTGCTTGTAGATAACTGGAATGAATGGGCTGAAGGGCATTTTATAGCGCCGAGTTTGGGATCGGGATTTAAATATCTTCAGGCGCTCAGAGAGGTGTTTACAAAGTGCGATAATTTGCCTGATTACAGGCTGCCGTCTACTTTGGAAATGGGGCCTTATGAGGATCCGAGTGAAAATTATTTTTAAAAAGTACAAGAGGGGCGTTAAAATGAAAAAATATAGTAATCCTTTAGAACCGTTTGCAAATGGCTATTTAAACTGTGAAGTTGAAGATATCGAATATAAGATTGCTTCGGGAATATGTGAAAGAATGAAGAGCAAAACCGATTTTTCTTAATGCGGATTCATATTTTGCCGGATGGTTTGACCGTGCGGAAGAAGTAGGGGCGAGATTTGTATTCGGTGATTGTTTGGAGGTAAAGGAAGACATATTTGAAAAAGAAATTAAATATTACCCCGAGTATTCGCAGGAATTAAAAGATATTTTTAAAAATTGCTCCGCTTGACTCCAGACGTCTTGTCAGAGAAAGCAAAACCGTTGTCGAAACGAATGCCACAAAGATGTATGCTTGCTGGGGCGGAGATTGGGGCGGACACGGAAATCCCGATTATTATCTTCTTTTTACACGAGGGAACAAGCGGAATACGTAAAAAAAAAAATTCAGAAAAAATAAACATCGGTAAAGATGTTTTTCTACGATTCCCTTCTTCTTGTGCTTGACAGGTTTGATTTGCTTGCACAAAGGTACAGGGATATTGCGCTTAAAAATGCGGAAAAAAATGTGGCGGTGAGCAAAGGGCGCATATGCAAAGAATAGCAAACGCATTGGAAAATGTGCCTAAAAATCCGCCCCGCGATTTCTTTTGAAGCGTGTCAGATGTTTTTGGCTCGTGTTTACATCGGAGGGAATAGATTCTCCGGGACGTTTTGATATGTTTATGATTGATTATTACGATATGTCGGAAAAAAATGACAGAAGAGAGTGTCTTGAAAAGCTTTGGGATGTTTTTCATCAGACGAGAACCTGGAATTTATGTATAAGCGGCAGTGATGAATTTTGGAATGATCAGTCAAATGACCTCACGTATGATATCCTCGAGGTTGCAAGAAAAATACAGGTATAATACGCCTAATTTGACTGTGAGAGTGCACAGAAATACTCCGGAGCGTCTTTGGAAAAGTATTGCAGAAACCATTGCTGTCGGAATAGGAATGCCGGTAATATACAACGACGAAGTTGTTTGCCCGGCTCTTGAGGCATTGGGAATACCTGCGTCGGATTCACACTGTTATTGTATGAACGGCTGTAATCAGTTTGATATTTTCGGTAAATCGCATATGGGTCTGGAGGATGGCGAGGTTAATTTAGCTAAATGCTTGGAATTAACGTTGAACAACGGTATTTGTACCATTAGCGGTGAAAAAATTGGTTGTGACTGCAAAAAAGCGGAATCAATTCAAAGTTTTGATGAGCTTTATAATGAGTATATTAAACAGCTTGATTTTTATAACGGATATGGCTGTGAATATGTCTAATAAGGCACAGAGAATATATGCTCAATACGCTCCAAATCCGCAGCGTTCAAACCTTTTGCAGGGTGTATCGAAAAAGGACTCGATTACAAAAACGGCGGTCCGATATACGGTCACGGTCAGATTCTTGCAGAGGGCATTGCCGATACCGCCGATTCGCTTGCGGCTGTTAAACATTTTGTTTTTGATACTTCAAAATATTCGATGACAGAACTTTTGAATGCTTTAAGGGCTGATTTTGACGGTTACGAAGAATTGCACAAGGATTTTTTTCAAATTATCATAAGTTCGGCAATAACCAAAACGATGTTGATGAAATTGCCTCAAAAAAATTGTTGAACACTACAATTTGCATTTGCTCACAAAAAAACACTTTCCGCGGCGGAAAAATTCGGCGGAGGATGCAGTCCGTTCAGCAGAGCGGCAAACAACGGTTTACATGCAGGTGCATTGCCGAACGGCAGAAAAAGGTACGGCGCTCTTTGCGGACAGTATAGGTTCTGTTCCCGGAATGGATTCGGACGGACCTACTTCACTTATAAATTCGGTGCTTAAATATAATCAGTATTTGGCTAAAAGCGGATTTATTTTGAATTTAAAGTTTAACAAAGAACTGTTTGGCAAAGACGAAAATATTGATAAATTTATAAGCCTTGCAAAAAAACATATTTGGAAAACGGCGGACAACAGTTGTCTGTTTTGGTTATTTCCGCAGAGGAATTGTTAGATGCAAAGATTCATCGGAACTTCACAAAAACCTCATTGTCAGAGTCGGCGGATATAGCGATTATTTCAACAATTTGTCATCTGATTTGCAGGATAATGTAATCAGCAGGACTTTAATTAACATTTGATGGGAGGGTATTGTTATGCATTATGAGCCTCTAAGGCCAAACAGAATGAACGATATTAAAGAAAGATATGAATTTACGCACGGTGAAAGTTCGGTTTGTGTATACGATATTGATACGTTGGACTTTGTGAAAGAAATACCGGTGGGGATCATATCCGGATCGTCACGCAACTTCGATTGACAATGATTACTTATATATAGCGTGTTTTGAAGGAATATACTGTATCAGTCAAAACACTTTAAAAGTTGATAAAGTAATTGATACGGGAAAGGTTTATGCAACAAACGTCATGCCTGACGGAAATACGCTCTTGGTTCATGACCTTTGCGGCGGTGTAATTTTGATAAACGATATTACCGATATGGAAAAATACATATCCATAAACGCGTGCAGGTTATTCCAAACGGAAAATTCCGTTGTGAAATAGGCGGAAAGGGAAACTTGCTTTCTGATGGCAGATACTATCTTTGCAACGGGTGGCTACAATCAAAGATGTATTTGTTCGACAGACAAAATGACTTTTCTTTTGAGCTGTTTCATGATGAAGATCCGGTGTTATATGCAAGCGATGACCTTGTAATAAACAAAGAAAAAGACAAAAGCTTACAGTGCGTGCCGCAGGGGGAATGAAAAACCTTGCACATGTTGCGGTTATTGATATTGAAACAAGGAAAAATAATAAATACTATTCAAACCGGTGTGGGTACCTGCGGGCTTACGATGACATCTGATGAGAGGTATGTAATTGCGTCTAACGATCAGGATGATTCTATCAGCGTAATAGATACCGTTACAGATGCTGTTGTGAACACACCATGTGCAAAGGCGGGATTTGATAAACTTGGAATACGCGGATATATACAGGGAATCAGCTGCGGAAAAGATGATTCCGTTTATGTATATGGTTGCAGCGGTAACGGTGCGATTGTTCGGTTTTTGACGTCGTAAATTCCAACAGGTATGTTATTTCATATCCCGGTGGAAAATACGTTTCGGAGGAATAATTTATGATTGGAAAGACTTTATGGGTTATACCTGACGGATATATGAATGATACATCAAACGGTAAATTTGTGAGTCACGAGGCTATTTGCGTTTTAAATTTATCGGAGCAGAATGCAAGCATTAAATTAACAATCTACTTTGAGGACAAAGAGCCAATGAAAGGTTTTAATGTTATGTGCAAAGGCAATCGAACAAACCACATACGCTTGGATATGATTAAAAATGAAAACGGTGAGTGTATTCCGAAAGGGGTTGCGTATTCAATTTTTGTAGAGAGTAATATTCCTATTGTGTGCCAGCATAGCAGAATGGATGTTTCGCAACCCGAAATGGCACTTATGACAACAATACCTTTTTAAATATGAAGCGGCATTTGATAATTGTTTTAGGGGCAGTATCATTGAAAGGACTAACGGAAATGATAATATCGAAAAATGAAACAAGTAACACCGTAAGTGCCGAAAATCAGCTGAAAAATGTTTATGTGCATCTTACGGTTAAAGGCATAGAAAACCTGATTGGACATAGTATAGATTACTGCATAGCGCAGGCTAGTAAGTAGGAGTCCGATTACGAACTTGGAGCCGAGGTTTTGAATAGGTATTATAATGACGCTAAAAATTTCAATGCGGATATTGTAATAATCTGTCACTGAATTTATTAAGAATATGCCGATTTTCAATTAAAAAAACTTCCGACAAACTATGCTGGTCTGTCGGGAGTTTTTGTTCAACAAAAACAAAAAAATAAAAACATTTTAACTTCCTACGCAGAGATATTTGGCGATTGTATCGTAATACTCAACCTGAAATTTTTCAATTTGACTTCCTGCCGGAATATTTGATTCCACACTGCAAGAAATGTCGTATGTCATAGACTTATTATTCTTCCGTTTTTCGTATGAGGATTAAGATTTTACGGCACGGTAGATTTTAGTTCTCTATTGACTATTGCTTTGAAAACGGACAGTGATGAATTGACTGTCCTGAAGTCGATTGAAATTAAGCTTTTCAGTAATATCACGGTATAAATTGGGGAATGTTATAAATCGAACAAATAAAACTGGTAATAAAATTAATATTAGTACACGTAATCAGAGAAAACAAAATAAATATATATGTGAAGTTTATTCGAAATTTGCTGCGATAAGTTCCGTGTGCGGACAGACAGCCGGTGGCGCATAATTTAGTACATAAAAGCACATCGCATAACTGCAGATAAGGCGTCGCAGCAATTTTGCTGCGGCGCCTTTTCTGCTCTTAGTTGTGTAAATAAAAATCAAATGTGAAAGAACTTTTTGTAGAACAAAAATAACGGAGACGAATTTTTATAAAACATTTCGCGAACTGTACCTTGCCGGAAATAATACCTATAATAAAATCAAAAGATAAAATCGATATTACTTCTGAAGAAGTGTTTGATGAATTGGAATCTACATACAAAAGAGAACATTTTATAATCGAATTATTGTCACATGACATGAAATTTTTCAGAGGCTTTGAATTATTCGAAATATTTGGAAGAAGAAACCGAATATATTACAATGCATAAAACTAAGGGCTCAAGTATTTAAAAATGTTATTGTAGTTATTGATGAATTCTTTTTGGAACGAATACAAATTTTTCTTCTTTATATATGCCAGAAAGTGACTCTAATGCTAATCGAATAATAAATTCGAAGAAATTGATTTATGTTGCATGTTCGAGAGCGATGGCTGGTTTGAGTGTGCGTAAAAGTATTAACCGCTGATGAGGTTGAGTCTTTTAAACGTATATTTCCCTGCGAGGAACAAATTTAGAATCAAAGAATATGCTTTTTATTCAATAGTTTCTATGATCTAGAACAAGACAAAGTATGTATGATATTTTTGGTAAACTGGGAAATACCATAAAATATTTTTATAATAAATACGCAGTTAGATTAGACGAGATGGTGAGGCATACTAAAAAATAGATATCATGTTGATGACTTATCAAGTGAACAAAGGGTCACCTCATCAATGTTGTAACGAACTTTGCTCCATTCTGATTTTTCTTTACAAAAAAATCAATCATACGCGTCATCGTCCTTCCCTTTTCGCAAAAAGGCATGCTCGGCTCGCCTGTTCGCTTGCAAGCGTACTCACAGACGGCTCACTGCCGCTACCACCTTTTGGCGATTATGCCTGCGTCGCAAATATCTCAATGGTTCGCCTTTCCCATCGTCGGAATGGACCTCGCTCTATTCCGATTTTTCTTTGCAGAAAAAAATCAGTCATATGCTCCGTCATTCCTCCTCTTTCGCAAAAAAGGCACACTCGGTTTTGCCTGTTCGCTTGTAAACGCGCTTTCTGACGGCTCGCTGCTGCTACCGCCCCTTTGCGAGTGCGTCTTTGGCGCAAATATCTTTATGGCTGGCATTGCCACGCCAGAAACAAAGCTATGTATCGCTTGCTCTGATTTTTCTATACAAAAATGCGCGGTTAGTTTGACAACTTTTTGTGTGCTTTTTACGTTTGAATGTGTGTTTTTGAGCAAATGCAAAACATAAAAATTCCGCATAACAGCTGGGAAAATCCGTTGTTATGCGGAATATAAATTTGGTCGGAATGACAGGATTTGAACCTGCGACCTCTGCGTCCCGAACGCAGCGCTCTACCAAACTGAGCCACATTCCGAGGTGTTGCAACGCATTATATTATACACGAAATTTTCGGCATTGTCAAGTGAAAATACGAAAAATTAACATTTTTAACCGAACAAAACCTCTTTTTCCGAAAAAGAGAGGTTTAACTTTATTACGTAAATCGGACAATTTGCTTAAAACTCAATCCGCTTACAAGAACGCAATCTGCGTGCAACAATCAACTTGTGTAAAAATTAACTTATGCAAAAATCAATATATTTTTCTCTTTTGTATATGATACGCAATTTTTGCACAGTATAAAAATCGGGTATGATTTTTCTGAAGCGGACGCATCAGTTTCATCTGCCAACCCGGCACGATAACTTCCTTTCTTTTCAAACATCTTTTTAACCGCATACTCCGCAACAAACCGTGCGTCCAGCCCTTTCAAGCTGAATTTCACGTTTGCCACCTCGTCAAACTCGGTTTTCACGGGTCCCGGGCAAAGCGTGGATATTCTTACGTCCGATATCATCTTTTTAAGCTCGGTGTTAACAGCGAGGTCAAGGCGCAGAACGTATGCTTTCGACGCGTAATATGACGACAAAAAGCGGACCGGGCATAAACGCCGCGGACGACGCAACATTTAAGATGTATCCTTTGTTTTTTTCGCGGTAAAATCGCGCAGAAAAAGCTTTGTCAGCGCGTGCAGAGCTTTTATGTTCAAATCAATCATATCAAGCTCGCGCACAAGGTCGGTTTTCAAAAACTCACCGCAAACGCCAAAGCCTGCGTTGTTCACAAGAATGTCAATTCCGTCGTTTTTTTAACCTCGCTGTAAAGTGCAAAAACACTGTCAATATCGGTTAAATCCGCCTTTATGATTTTAACGTTTACATTAACCATGCTTTTTAAGCTTTTCAAGCCGTTCTTCGCGCCGTGCGCACACAACAAGGTCAATACCGCGGTATGCAAGGCAAAGCGCAATTTGACAGCCTATTCCCGACGACGCGCCCGTTACAAGAGCCTTCAATAAGATCTACCGCCTTTTTAAAAATAACTCTTAAAGTTTAGTTTGTCCAAAAGCCGCGCCGATTATCAAAAATGCCGCCGCACTTGCCGCAGGCTGAACAAAGCTCATGGGAAGTGTGGAAAGCGCCGCGAGGAAGTTTTTGTCGAAATACAAAAACGCGTCAACCGCATAGTAGCACAAAACACCCGTAACACCTGCCAAGACGAGCGCAATCACATTCCGTTTGCAAATGATTTTATCTTTTTATTTGTAAAAACAACACCAGTATCGCCTTGATTATGATTGTGGGAATTACATAAACCGGTGCGAAAAGCGCGTCGCACAAGCCTGCGCCGACAGATGCCGTGAAAATTGCATACGGCAAGGGAAGACACGCCGCCGCAAGATAAATCACTGCGTCACCGATATGCACATATCCGCCCGTTGCCGGTATGGGGATGTGCAATATGTACGCCGTGGTGACAAACACCAAAGCCGTGAATACCGCCGTCATTACCAATCTTTTTACTTTCATTGTTCTTCATTCCTTTTCGATTGTATTTACCAAATCACCCAAAAAAACTTTTTCAAATCCCACACCCTCATTAGGATATATACCACACTTTTTGGAGTATAAAACACACTTTTCAACAAAAATCCGAAGAAATTTTTCACAGATTGCGTAATATCTTTTGCCGTTTGTGAGTGCACCGCACAAAACCGACGCAAAAACGTCACCCGTGCCCGAATAGTAAACAGGGAGCGGCTTTGATTTTTCACAAAATCGCAAAAATCCTTTGTGCAAATGAAGTTTACCACGTTATCGTTTTCGCGTATTCCGGTTATAACGACTGTTTTTTGCACCGTGCGAAACAATCTTTTTCCCCATCATTTCTGCGTTTTTTTGAGGCTGATGTTTTTCGCCCTTTGTATTCCGTTTCGCTGAGTATGCACGCCTCGGTTACATTGGGCGTTATAACGTCTGAAAACGGCGGTTAACGCTTTCATTTTTCGCACATTTTTCGCGTTGTATGTGGAGTAGATTTTGCCGTTATCAGCCATAACGGGGTCAATGAGGACAATATTTTTATAGGTTTTAAAATCGGCGATAAAGCTTTTTACAATGTCAATCTGCTTTTCCGAGCCTAAAAAACCCGTGTAAATGCAGTCGAATTTAATTTTTCAAATCGCGCCAGTAGCTTGCGTACGACTGCATTTTGTCGGTGTAATCGTCAAAGAAAAACTCCTCGTGCTCGGTGTTGTTTGACAAAATTGCCGTCGGCAGGGGACAGCAGTGCAGTCCCATAGCCGAAATTATCGGCATTGCAACCGTGAGCGAGCATCGGCTGAAACCCGACATATCGTTTATCGCCGCAACCCTTTTTAACGGTATTGCTGACCATAAAAATCACCTTTGTTATTATATATTTGCATTATTGTATCACAAAAAAATTTTTCATTTTTCAAGACTAATATTTTAAAAACGAGAAAAATATCTTTAGGCTTTGAAAAATCATCAACTGCTTTTTGATTTTTTATTAAAAAAGCCTAAAAATTTTTAAGGAGGACTTTTTAAAAATGGATAACGCTATTTCAGGAGTTAAATGCGACGCGGCGGAATGTAAACATCACGCGCCCGAAAACAAATGTGTTGCAGGATGCATACAGGTGAACAACGACGCAACGCACAAAAGACGCGCTTTGCAAAACCTTTGAGAAAAAAAGGATTGCTTCTGCAAATAATCAAAAATTTGCAAAATAGAAATTATGCCGATATATGATATATATGTCGGCATAATTTTTGTTTACTTTTTATTTGACTAAAACCGCAAATTATGCTAAAATATCAGATAAATATACTAATAATGCTTACACGGAGGACAAAAAGATGAAAAACACTGCGCTTTCGGAATATGTAAAAACCGCACTGCTGACGGCAATTATATTCTTGCTCACGTTTGTGCCGAATATCGGTTATATACCGATAAACCCCGTTATTAACGTAACGATTATCCACGTTCCCGTAATTATCGGCTCTATTGTGCTCGGCTCAAGAAAAGGCGCATTTTTAGGCTTTGTGTTCGGGCTTTCGAGCTTTATCAAGAACACATTTTTCTCAACTTCGGCTATGTCGTTTGTGTTCAATCCGCTTTTTCACATCAGCACGGGATACTATGCCGGCGCGCTTTATGCGCTTGTAATCTGCTTTGTTCCGCGAATTTTGGTCGGCGTTGTTCCGTATTGCGTTTACGGTGCGCTTAAAAAGAAAATCACCGAGGTCGGCGCACTGCTCACCGCAGGCGTTGCGGGTTCAATGACCAATACAATTTTGGTTATGGGACTTATCGGAATTCTTTTTAAGAACGAGTATACGCAAATGCTCGGCGAAAAGGCGGCAAACGGCGTGTTTGCGTTTATCGGCGCGACGATTTTTAACAAACGGAATTGCGGAGGCGGTGGTTGCGGCAGTCCTTGCGGCGACGGTTGCAAAAGCGCTTCTGATAATGAAAAAGCGCGCGTAATTTTGATTTTTGACAAAAAGAACTGTTTTTAAAGAAGGTAACAGCATTGAAAAGCAATTTGAAGAAAAATTTAATATTGATGTTAACCGCGCTGATTTGGGGCACGGGATTTGTTTCGCAGAGTATCGGAACAGGCTATGTCGGCCCGTGCACATTCCTTGCAATGCGCTCGTATATCGGAGGAATTGCGCTTATGCCGTGTATATTCTTTCTCGGAAAAGTTGCACCGTCTGACGGCGGAAATTCTGAAAAAAAAGATACGAAAACACTCATTATCGGCGGTATATGCTGTGGTGCGGCGCTCTTTTGCGCGAGCATTTTTCAGCAAATAGGCATTATGCACACCACCGTCGGCAAGGCAGGATTTTGTAACCGCCTTATACATAATTATCGTGCCGGTGCTGGGATTGTTTTTTAAGAAAAAAGTCGGTCTTAACATTTGGATAAGCGCGCTTATTGCCGTGTTCGGAATGTATCTTTTGTGCGTAAAAGAAAGCTTTGCGATAGGGCAGGGCGATATGCTCGTAATGCTCTGTGCGCTCGGGTTTTCGGTGCATATTTTGGTTATTGACCATTTTTCGCCGAAAGTTGACTGCGTAAAAATGTCGTGCATACAGTTTTTCGTGTGCGCGGTCATATCGACGGTGTTTATGTTTGCACTTGAAACTCCCGATTTTGCAAGTCTTTGGAGCGCAAAAACGGCGATTTTGTATTCGGGACTTCTTTCGTCGGGAGTGGGATACACGCTTCAGATTATAGGTCAGCAGGGCAACGACCCCACCGTTTCGTCGCTGATTTTAAGCCTTGAATCGGTGTTTTCAACGATTTCGGGCTGGATTGTTCTGCACGAAAAATTTTTCGCCCAAAAGAGGCAATCGGCAGTCTTTTGATATTCGCGGCGATAATACTTTCACAGTTGCCGAAAGAATTTTTTCAAAAAATTTGCGGAAAGGGCAGGCGAAATTTAGATGTATAAATACGAAACTCACTGTCACACAAGCGAAGGGAGCAAATGCTCGCACATCACGGCGGAAAAAAACTGGTTGAATTTTATAAAAAATCGTGGGTTTGACGGCGTTTTTATCACCGACCACTTTTTTAACGGCAACACAACGGTTGACCGAAATCAAAGCTGGGACAAAATGGTTGACGATTTCTGTCTGGGCTTTGAAAATGCGAAAAAGCAGGTGAAAAAGCTTGGCATTGACGTGTTTTTCGGGTTTGAGTATTCGTATCACGGCACCGATGTTTTGGTGTACGGCTTGGATAAGCAGTGGCTTTTGTCGCACCCTGATGTTATGTCGCTCGGCACGACCGAATTTTGCGATTTTGCGCGCAGTGAGGGCGCTTTGGTAATCCACGCTCACCCGTTCCGCGAGGCGAGTTACATCAATATGATACGCCTTTTTCCGCGTAATGTGGACGGTGTCGAAATTTACAACGCGTGCCGTACCGATTTTGAAAACGAACGCGCAAAGGAATATGCCGATAATTACGGACTTTTTTACAGCGCCGGCACGGATAATCACGTCGGCTTTGCGCGAGTCGCTCGGCGGTATGGAATTTGATGAGAAAAATAAAAAGCGTTCCCGATTTTGTGCAGAAAATGAAAGCGCAAAAGGGAAAAAAATATTCAGAATGGACTTGTAAAAAAACGGAAAAAATCCGAAAAATATTTGAAAATAAATGAAAAAAATATTGAAATAAACACTTGATTTTTTTGATTTTGATTGTGATATAATATTTTTAGTGTTTTGAAAAAAAGTAAATATTTTGCGCTATTAGCTCAGCTGGATAGAGTGTTTGGCTACGAACCAAATAGGTGGCGGGTTCGAATCTCTCATAGCGCGCCACGTCGGAATGGACTTCGTTTCATTCCGATTTTTATTTCATGAAAAAAATCAGTCATACGCTCCGTCATTCCTCCTTTTCGCAAAAAGGCACGCTCGGCTCACCTGTTCGCTTGCAAGCGCGCTCTCTGACGGCTCACTGTCGCTGCCACCTTTTTGCGAGTATGCCTGCGGTGCGAATATTTCTATGGTTCGCTCTTTCCTATGTCGGAACAGGTTTTGCATGTTCCGATTTTTATTTCATAAAAATCAGCCGTTCGCCGTACTGTTCCTCCTTTTTGTGATAAAACGGGAATGACGGAGCATATGACTGATTTTTTTCCGCAAAGAAAAATCGGAATGGACCGAAAGTCCATTCCGACGTGGTGCCGCTGGCCGGAGTCGAACCGGCACGGTATCGCTACCGGCGGATTTTGAGTCCGCTACGTCTGCCAATTCCATCACAGCGGCAAATGTTACTATGATATTATACAACAACCAAAACAAAAAATCAAGTCTTTTTTTTTTTCCAAATATTTTTGTTTTACACGTTTTTGTTATCTTTATATAACGTTTATCACTTCTATACCGCACCGTTTTGCGTATTCTATCGTGTTTCTTGTTCCTGACGGGCTTCCGTTATATACTGCTATTACGAGGTTTGAACGGTCAACCATAAATTGATTGCGTTTTTGATAGCAAGCTTTATAATAATGATTGCTCAATACCACGCAATAGTCGGAATTTTCAATTACATTTTTATATCTCGACACTTCGTAAGGGTTTCTTACGTTTTCAAAATTAGGGTGTGGTATGGCGCAAATCAAATACAAATCACCGTTTGTTTTTCTTTTTTCAAGCACAATTTCCGCCGCCCATATGTCAACACCCATTGCCATACCTGTTATAAAGGTTGTATAACCCATTTTTATTGCTTTATCTATAGCTGTGTTCAATAATGTTTTTATTCCGTTTTCGTCATATGATAGTTTTTGCGGTCGGTGACCGGCAAAACAACATCTGTGAAGTCTTTTTGTTTTCCATTTTTAATTACTCCTTTGGCTAAATTGATTTGAAAAATACTATAATTATCTATTTTTTTATGAAATAGATAATTATAGTATTTATAATAACACAAATGCAAACTATAATCAAATGTTTTTTTGAAAAACTTTTTATTATATAATATGCACATAAGCGGGTGATTAAAATGGACGAAAGGTATATAAAAATGAAAAATAGCAAAACTGCGCACCGACAAAAAAACATATCTGCGCGGGAGCTGAGCTTGCGTTTGGGTCAATCGACGGGATATATCAATACGATAGAAAAACGGCAAGTCTTTTTGCCGTCGATGGGAATGTTTTTATGTATTTGCGAATATTTTAACATTACCCCGAAAGAATTTTTGATGAGGAAGAACAATGAACCGGCGCTGATTAACGAAATCGTTAAGGAAAGCATAAAAAGCTTGACAGAAGTTCACTTGAGAGCATATTAAGCGTAATTAAAAAAATATGAAAAAAATAAAACGGCAGGTAAAAAGCCACTCCTCGATAAGACAACATTGCCTTAAAAACATATTTTTCGCGTCTTTCTGCGTTAAAAAAGCTCGCAATCCGTCAGGATTACTCACTTTTTTGCCTTGAAATTCATCAAAAAATCTTGTTTTTAAGGTGCAGAGCAGTTTTGAATATCGGATTTTACAATTCAGACAAGAAATAAAACCTGCCGTTATGCTGACGCATATGGCAGGTTTTTTTGACGTAGTATGAATTTAAAAATATGACTTCAAAAACCAATGCTTTCTTATTGAGGAGCGGCTAAACTGCCGTTTTTAAATTCTAACCTAATATTTCTTAGATTATTCCGCTTTGGTTTCGGTCTGATACGACGCAGGTTTTGAAGCATTGATTGCGGCATCGTTGGTGAGAATTTTAACGTCTTTTGCCCAAGTTAAAATTTCGTCCTCAAACAAAGCGTTCTGAAGTTCGGATTTTGCCGACTGAATATCGGAATCGGACATTGTGAGCGGAACACGTTTGATAATGTGTATGCCGTAATCGGTTTCAACAAGGTCGCTCACTTCGTTTTCTTTTAAGCGCGAATGCGGCATTTTCAAAGCCCTCAACCATTTCGCCCTTTGCCGAACGTATAGCCGTTGGGATACTGTTTGAGTCCCGGGTCCTCCGAAAGCTCGTTCATAAGCTTGTCAAAGTCCTCGCCGTTTTTTTAAATTTTATCGAGAGTTTCCTGTGCTTTCTTTTTTTAACCTCTGCCTTTTTTTCTCGTCCGAAAAGGGGCTGATATGTCTGCTGGTCGAGCGTTGTAAACAAAATATGCTTTGCGGTGATTTTCTCGCCGTTTGCTTTTACATAAGCCTCAACCTGCTCGTTTGTGAGGTTATATTTTTTTCCTCCTCGCCGGTAACCTGCTGAGCAAGCTTTGAGGTGAGGGTAGAGCCTTCGAGAATGTATTTAACCTGCTCTTTTGTAAGTTTCATCTGCTTTAAAAAAATTCGTCGTTTACATACGAGCTGATATACTGGTCGATACTGCTTTTTCCTCGTCGGTGAGCGTAATTCCCATTTCAGCGGCTTTCTGTTTTGCCACAACGAACGTGATAACGTCCCTTTTTGCATTTGTCAGCGCGGTTTTGGTGTTGTCGGCGTTATCCCAGAATTTGTTGATTTCGTCGCTTGATGCCGAGCTCATACCGTTTTTCATAAGGAGCTGATACTGTGCACGCTCGTAGAAATATTCAAAGAGCGATTTGTCTATTTTTCACCGCCGATAATCATATCCGCATCGGGATTTTTTTGCAAATTCAACAGACGACTGAATGAGCGTGAAAAAGGTTCGTGCGTTTGCTGATAACCTTTGCTTTTTTTCGCCTGCGTTTACCACCGTTGCGGGTTTATAAACAGCGTCGTCTTTCTTGAACGGAACAAAAAAAGCACTGCCGATACAAGCACTGCCGCACCGGCAACCGCCGCGGTTATTGTAATGATTTTTCTTTTTCGCTTCTCTTTTGCGTGCCTCTTCTTCAAGCGCGAGAATTTCTTCTTCGCTCAAATTTTCGTCGGATTCCAAGCCGCCGTCGAACGGTTCGCCCTCGCCGTCAGCGTCATCGTCGGTATTTTCGTCGGTTTCGGTGTCGTCCGCCGTTTCGCCGACGCTCATTTCTTCCGCTGTGTTTTCAATTTTCGTCAATCGTCAAATCGTCCTGTTCCTCCGCCTGTGCGTTTTTCACATTCGGGGGCAAATTTCAGCGTCCTCGATTTCTGTTTCAAATTCGCGTCCGCAAATTTTACAAGTTTTCTTTTTCCATATAAAAATCTCCATTTCTGCCTCAAAAAAACCGGCATTGCATAAATTCTTAAATTTAATTATACACAAAAAAATTACACAAAGGTCAATGAAAAATTGAAAAAAATCGGACAAAAATATTTACACTTTATTCATAAAAAAATATAGATTTGACAAAAACAAGGCAATATAATGTATAATAATTTTTAAAGGCGGTGATTTTATGAATATGGTTGAAAGAATAAACTACCTTGCAAAAAGGAGAAAGAAAGCGGTCTTACCGACGCGGAAAAAGGCGGAGCAGGCAAAGCTTCGCAGGGAGTATATCGATAAAATCAAGAAAAAAATCTGCGCTCGGAGTTAAGCAACGTTTACACCGTTGACGACTGCGGTGTGGAGCATAAATTAAAGAAGAAAGACTGATTTATCAAAGAAAATTGATTTTTGAAAAATCGTTTCATATATCTAATATGAGGTGATTTTTGCGAAAGGTTCTTTGCTTAATTTTTGGCGTCGGCGGTTTTTGTGCGGTGCGGACGTTTCGGCGCTGTCGGTTTCCGCAAAAGCGCGGTGCTTATCGACTTTTATTCGGGTGACGTTTTGTTTGAAAAAACGCGTCGCAGCGCCTTTCTATGGCGAGCACCACGAAGATTATGACGGCAATATGCGCCATTGAAAACGCGGATTTGTCCGAGGTTGTCACCGTGGACAAACGCGCTGTCGGGGGTGGAAGGCTCGTCAATGTATCTTGGGTACGGCGAAAAAATTACCGTAGAAAACCTTGTTTACGGGCTTATGCTCTCGTCGGGAAACGACGCTGCGGTGGCGCTTGCGCTTCACGTTTCGGGTTCGGTTGAGAATTTTGCGCGCCTTATGAATGATACGGCGGAAAAAATCGGCGCGGTCAACACGTCGTTTAAAAATCCGAACGGTCTGGACGAGGAGGGGCATTACACCACTGCGTACGATTTGGCAATGATTACGCGCTATGCTATGCACAACGAAAAGTTTTGTGAAATTGTGTCGTCGAAGCAGAAAAAAATGCCGTGGGAGGGCAGAACCTACGGGCGGACGCTCCGAAACCACAACAAGCTTTTGTTTTTGCTGGATTATTGCGACGGTGTGAAAACCGGCTTTACAAAGCGGTCGGGGCGGTGTTTGGTGTCGAGCGCGAACAAAGACAATCTGCGCGTTATCGCGGTGACGCTTTATGCACCCGACGACTGGAATGACCACAAAAATATGATGTCGTATGCTATTGACAATTACAAGGCTGTAAATATAGTTAAAAAGGGCGATTACGCCTTTACCGCGCCCGTTTCGGGTTCGGATAAAGAATATGTAAAATGCGTTTTCGCAGACGATATTTTTGTGACGGCAAAAAGGACGAAAAATGTTGAGATTTCGTTTGATTACGGAGAAAAAAATACACCTTGACGCGCCCGTGAAAAACCGGTGCGGATATAGGAAAAAAATTAACATAAATGCAGGGAAACAGACGCATAAGCGCAAGGGTTGTATCCGGCGGGAATGCGGATAAGAAAAAGAACATAAAAAGGAAAAAATAAGCGGCGGCGCGTTTTCCGAAAATGCCGGGAGAATTTTTGAAATCTGGCTCGGGCGCGCTTTTTTTAGAGAGGATTTGAAACACATATGGATAATGAAATGAGATTGCAGAAGTATCTTGCAATGGCGAATGTTGCGTCGCGCCGCGCGTCGGAGAAAATTATCACCGACGGCAGGGTTAAGGTCAACGGCAAAATCGTGACCGAGCTGGGCACAAAGGTTACGGACGGCGATGAAGTTGAGGTTGACGGCAAGAAAGTTCAGCTTGAAAAAGGAAAAAATATTATATTATGCTTAACAAGCCGTCGGGATACGTAACCACCGCGAGCGACGAGTTCGGCAGAAACACGGTTCTCGACCTTCTGGGCGACGTAAACGGGCGCATTTATCCCGTCGGCAGACTGGACGCGGACACCGAGGGACTCTTAATTCTCACCAACGACGGCGATTTTGCATACACTCTCTCGCACCCGAAACACAATGTTGAAAAGGTTTATCACGCTTATGTGAACGGCGTTCCCGACAGGTTTGCGCTTTCCAAGCTTGAAAACGGTGTTATTATCGACGGTGTGCGCACAAGAAAGGCAAAGGCTGACGTTATTGAAGTCGGCAAAAAAACAGCTCTGTTGTGGAGATAAAAAAATAAAAGAGGGCAGAAACAGACAGGTGCGAAAAATGCTCGAGGCGGTCGGACACCGCGTTATGCATCTTCAGCGCGTTGCAATTTCGACGGTCACGCTGGGAAATCTTCCGCTCGGAAAATGGCGTCATTTAAACGACGCGGAAATTAAAATTCTTGTCGGAAACGGGGGCAAAAAAACAGTGATTGAGATTAAGCCTTATATGGAGCTGGACGGTTCTTTTGCGGAAAAAAATCGGATTTGAAAAAAAGGCGGACAACACGTTTTATATGGTTGCAAAAGATAAAGACGAGCTGATAGGAATAGGCAAAATGAAGGTTTTTTTGCCGATTTTGCCGAGATTTGCGATGTTTACATTGCGGACGAAGGTTTTAAAATGCTTGCCCACGGAATAGGAAAGTCGATGCTCAATTTTATCGAGCGCCGCGAAATTTATCCCGTTATTTGCAAAAATGAAAATCTTTCAGACCTTATGCGTCTTTTGAGGTTTAAAAAGGTCGATGAAATAACGCTCGGGGGCAAGGTTGAAAAAGACGTTTACTATGTAAATCTCAAAGGCTATTTTGACGCAAAATGCCACAATGAAGAAAACTGAATAAAAAATTTTTGAGTTTGCAAAGGAGTGGCTTTTAGACGCTCCTTTTTTGTATAAAAAAATTAAAAAAATAAAAAGGAAACAGAGGAAAAAATGTCGAATATATAAGAATAAGGCGTTGAAGTTGGATTTGTTGGAAATATCAGGAAAAATTCCAAACTTTAACGCACGGGTTTTAAGATTTTTTACTTTGGGAAAAATCCCTTAAAAACAATACATTCCGGCAATCGCGCAACGCGAAATATGCCGAAGAAAAGAGGTTCTATTTTTTTATGCACAGTCTTGATACTTTAAGAGCCGAGCAGGAGAAAATTTTGTCGCTCGGCGGTAAGGCTCAGATTGAAAAAGCAGCACAGCTTGGGTAAAAATGACGGCAAGGGAGAGAATAAACGCGCTCATCGACGAGGGTACTTTCGTTGAATTGGACGCATTTGCCGCTCAGAGAGCAAACATTGCTTATTCCGACAAAACGCTTGCTGCGGACGGAGTTGTTTGCGGTTACGGTGCGGTTAACAACCGTCAGGTGTGCGTTTTTGCACAGGATTACACCGTACTCGGAGCGTCGCTCGGCGAAGTCGGCGCAGAAAAATTGTTAAGGTTATGGAGCTTGCCTCCAAAAACGGGCGTTCCTGTTATCGCACTTGCAGAAAGCGCAGGCGTAAGGCTTTCCGAGGGGCTTGACGCTTTAAACGGTCTTGGAAAAATCCTTAAAACAAGCGCAAAAATTTTCGGGCGTTGTTCCGCAGATTTCAGCGGTTATGGGTCCGCTTGCAGGCATTGCGGCGGCATATTCACAGCTTTGCGATTTCACGCTCGTAACAGAGAAAAAAACACAGCGGTATTTTTTTAAACGGTCCGCAGGTTGTAAAGCGGGCAGTACAAATGCCGATATTACCGCGGAAAAATCTCGGCGGTGCGTTAGAATGCGCAAAGTCGGTCAAGGCGCACATTGTGTGCGAAAAACGATGCCGACTGCATTGAAAAAAATCAAAGCGCTTCTCGATTATCTTCCCGATAATAATTTGAGCGCGTCGCCCTTTAGCGGTGAGAATGACGACATCAACAGAACGAGCGAGGTTTTTAAACTCGGCTGATGCTGAAAATCTCGATATCCGCACGGTTATAAACGAAATCAGCGACGCCTCAAGCGTTCTTGAACTTTCAAAAGATTTTGCTCCGAACGTTGCGACCGCACTTATAAAACTCGGCGGAGAGAGCGCGGCTGTGGTTGCGGCAAGCGGTGAGCTTGACATTGCAGGGTGCAAAAAAAGCGTCGCGTTTTGTAAGGTTTGCCGACAGCTTTAATATCCCCGTTGTGACAATCACAAACGTTACGGGATTTAAAGCGGACAAAAAACGAAGAGGACGCAAACAGCCTTGCGTCGGCGGCAGAGCTTATCAGCGCGTATGCCGAGGCTACAACCGCTAAAAATCGACATTATCGCAGGCTCGGCTTGCGGAGGCGCTTATCTTGCGCTCGGCTCGAAATATATCGGTTCGGATATGACAATCGCTTGGCCGGGTTCCGAAATCTCGGTTCTCAATTCGTCGGCGTGTGCAAATATTATGTTTAAAGACGACATTGCCGAAAGTGACGACCCGCAGAAAGAGCGTGATGAGAAAAATCAAAGAATATAAAGAAAGCGCAAATGCGTATTCGGCGGCAAAGAGAGGCTATGTTGACAGCATTATCGAGCCGGCGCTCACGCGTCCTGTTGTAATTTCCGCTTTGGAAATGCTCGCCGGAAAACGCGAGTCGGGACTTTCCAAAAAGCACAAAAGCAATTAAGGGATAGGTGATATATATGGTAAACTGGGGCAATGCCTTATTGGTTGCTGTTCTGGGTATGGGCATAGTTTTTTTATCGTTCTTATTCTTATTATGTGCGTTTTGCTCATTATGGAGAAGATATTCGCACCCAAGAAAAAGACCGTTAAAACTGCCGAAAAAGCCGAAACGGCTCAAAAAGCACCCGAAACCGCACCGAAAAATTACTGAAGTTAAAAACAAACGACGACGGCGAAATTATTGCCGCGATAACCGCCGCAATCTGCGCGTCGCTTAACACTTCATCATATAACATTAGAATTAAATCGTACAGAAAACTCGGCGAGAGCGCGTCTGCGTGGAACAGAGCGTCGCGAAACGAGAACGTATACAACGGATTTTTAAGAAAGGGGTTTAAAAATTATGAGAAAGTTCAATATAAAAAGTAAACGGAACCGCATATGAAGTTGAGGTTGAGGAAATCGGCGGTGCAGTATCGAGTGCACCCGTTGCGAGCGCGCCCGTAAGCGCACCTGCCGCGGCGCCTGCTCCCAAAGCAGAGGCTCCCAAGGCTGCCGCTCCGTCGGGAAGCGCAGGAAGCGTAAAGGTTGAGGCTCCTATGCCGGGTACCGTTTTTGAGAGTTAACGTAAACGTTGGCGACACTGTTGAAGAAGGTCAGGCGGTTGTAATTTTGGAGGCTATGAAAATGGAAAACGAAATTGCCGCACCGAAGTCGGGAACCGTTGCGTCCATCAACGCAACACAGGGTTCTGCCGTTAATACCGGCGACCTTTTTAATCACCCTTAACTGATTTGAAATTTTTAATTTAACTGACAGAAAGGGTGAAAAAAATTTTGGGAGATTTATTTATTAAAGGTATAACAAGCTTTATGCAGAGTACGGGTATCGCCCGAATTTTCGCCGCGACGCAAAACAGTGCAATCGCCTTTGCCGGGGTCGATTTCGGCACAATAATTATGATTTGCATTGCTTGCGTACTGCTTTATCTTGCTATTGTAAAAGGCTTTGAACCGCTTCTTTTAATGCCGATTGCTTTCGGTATGCTTCTTGCAATATGCCGGGCGCAAACATTATGCACAACGAAAATGTTTGTCGGCACGGGAAACGAAGAGCATTTTTGTGATGAATTTTTTTCGGATATTCTTCACAACGGCGGTCTTTTTCGACTTGCTTTATCTCGGCGTTAAACTTGGAATTTATCCGTCGCTTATATTTATGGGAATAGGCGCTATGACAGACTTTTTCTCCGCTTATTTCAAACCCCAAAAGCCTTCTTTTGGGTGCGGCGGCACAGCTTGGCGTATTTACCGCATTTTTGGGCGCGCTTGCGCTCGGGTTCACAATGAACGAGGCTATGAGTATCGGTATTATCGGCGGTGCGGACGGCCCGACGGCGATTTTGGTTACAAAAACGCTCGCTCCTATGCTCCTTCCGGCGATCGCTATCGCGGCATATTCGTATATGGCACTTATCCCGATTATTCAGCCGCCTATTATGAAACTTCTCACCACCAAAAAGGAAAGAAGTATTAAAATGGAAAGCCTCCGTCAGGTAAGCAAAACGGAAAAAAATCGTTTTCCCGATTGCCGTTTCCATTATCGTTGCTTTAATCGTTCCCGACGCAGTACCGCTCGTTGGTATGCTTATGCTCGGTAACCTTTTCAAAGAGTCGGGCGTTGCGGACAGACTTTCAAACACCGCGCAGAACGAACTTTGCAACATCGTGACGATTTTCCTCGGCGTGACGGTCGGCGCAACCGCGTCGGCGGACAGCTTTTTACAGCTCAGAACGCTTTACATCATCGCGCTCGGACTTTGCGCATTCTGCTTCAGCACCGCCGGCGGTGTGCTTTTCGGAAAGCTTATGTGCAAGGTTACAAAAGGAAAAATCAATCCTCTTATCGGCTCGGCAGGCGTTTCAGCCGTTCCTATGGCGGCGAGGGTTTCACAGGTTGTCGGACAGAAAGAAAACCCGACAAACTATCTGCTTATGCACGCTATGGGTCCTAACGTTGCAGGTGTTATCGGCTCCGCGGTTGCGGCAGGCGTGTTCCTGACAATGGCTAAATTTTTAGGATAACTATTTTTTTGGAATAATCACTTTTGAGGAGGTAGATATATATGGCAAAAAAATCCCGTTAAAATTACCGAAACGGTATTAAGGGACGCTCACCAGTCGCTTATTGCAACAAGAATGACGACCGACGAGATGCTTCCTATCATAGACAAAATGGACAAAATCGGCTATCATTCGCTTGAGGCTTGGGGCGGTGCAACTTTCGATTCGTGCCTTCGCTTTTTGAATGAGGACCCGTGGGAAAGACTCCGCAAAAATCAGAGCGGCGGCGAAAAAACACAAAACTTCAGATGCTTTTTCAGAGGTCAGAACATTTTGGGTTACCGCCACTATGCCGATGATGTTGTAGAATATTTTGTTCAGAAATCAATCGCAAACGGCATTGACATTATGCGTATTTTTCGACGCGCTGAACGACGTAAGAAACCTTAAAACCGCGATAAAAGCGTGCAAAAAGGAAAAAGGTCACGTTCAGGCAACTGTTTGCTACACAATAAGCCCTGTTCATACCATTGAAACATACACAGAAATGGCGAAACAGCTTGAAGAAATGGGCGCGGACAGTATCTGCATCAAGGATATGGCGGCGCTCCTCGTTCCGTACGAGGCATACAAGCTTGTAAAAGCGCTTAAAGAAACGGTTAAAATCCCCATTCAGCTCCACACGCACTGCACAAGCGGTGTCGGCGAAATGACATATCTTAAAGCAATCGAGGCAGGTGTGGACATTGTGGACTGTGCAATTTTCTCCGCTTGCGCTCGGCACAAGCCAGCCGGCTACAGAACCGCTCGTTGCTACACTTCAGGGCACAGACAGAGATACCGGCCTTGACCTCGGCGCGCTCACCGAAATTGCGGATTACTTTAAACCGCTCCGTGAGAAATACCTTGAAAGCGGTCTTATGAACACAAAAGTTCTCGGCGTTGACATCAACACGCTTTTGTATCAGGTTCCGGGCGGTATGCTTTCAAACCTTGTTTCCCAGCTTAAACAGGCAAACGCAGAGGATAAATTTGACGAGGTACTCAAAGAAGTTCCGCGCGTAAGAAAAGATTTCGGCTATCCTCCGCTTGTTACGCCTACAAGCCAGATTGTCGGCACACAGGCAGTTTTGAACGTTCTTATGGGCGAGAGGTACAAAATGGTTACCAAAGAGTCGAAAGGTCTTGTTAAAGGCGAATACGGCAAAACTCCCGTTCCCGTAAGCGACGAAATCAAGAAAATCATTATCGGTGACGAAAAGCAGATTACCTGCCGTCCTGCGGATAACATCAAGCCCGAGCTTGACAAAATCAGAAACGAATGTAAAGAATATATCGAACAGGACGAGGACGTTTTGTCGTACGCTTTGTTTGACAGTGTTGCAACGAAGTTTTTCAACAGCGTCAAGCGGCAAAATATAAGGTAGACTCCTCACTTGCAGATGTAAACGACAAGGTTTATCCCGTTTGATTTTAATAGAAAAAAGCGAATGATAATCATTCGCTTTTTATTTCATAATTTTTGACGGCGGTGCGGAAAAAACGTTTTTAAACATACGCGAGAAAAACCGAGAATGACGAAAAATCCCGAACTGAAACACACCTGCGTCACCGAAACGTCGGTAGATGTCAGCAGTGCATAAGCGTAGTCAAGACGGAGATTGTTTATGTAGTCGTTTATCCCGACACCGAAAGTTTTGTTGAAAAAGATGGCTGAAATAATTTTTGCTGTATCCCGCGCTTTTTGAAAGCTCGTCAAGGCTGATTTTTGCGCGGAAATTGCGGTTTATGTATAAAATACTGCGGTATACCGACCTGCTTGCGGTCGGCTCTTTCGGCACAATTTTAAGCTTGTCGTAAATTGTGAGCATCATACATTCGCAAAGATTGCGGATATACCGTATGTTCAGATTGTCGTCCGAGGTCGGTTTTTGCGCGATAAGTTCAAAAAAACGGGCGCAAGACGGTCAAACTCCGCGTCGCTCAAACGGCAGGTGAGCATTTTGCCCGACGCGAAAAATCGTAAACAAACGTCGGCGAAATGACCTGCTCGGTATACATAATATTTATCAGCGTGATAGGCTCAATCACCTTTATAGAGTGAAAATCGGACGGCGAGAGCATATAAACGTCGCCCTTTTTGAGCGTGTATGTATAGCCGTTCACCGTGTGAATTGCTTTGCCCGACAGTATAAATTCGATTTCAAAATAGTTGTGCGTGTGAATTTCAACGTCGGTCGTTTTTGTTCGCTTTATTGCCGAAATTTTAAAAATTTTCGTCAATTTCGTATCAAGATATGCCGTGCCTTTCATTTTTGATCAGCTCCCAACACCATTATAATATATCACCGTAATATTTGCAATGTTTTTGTTGAAAAAAATTATATTTAACGTTATGCGCATTTGGTATAATAAGCCTGTAAAAATTTTGGAGGTAAAACTATGCTGAAAAATTAAAAAAATACAGGCGCAGAAATTGTTGTAAACGATTTTGCGGAGCACGAAATTACATACGCTTTTCACGATATTGACGGCACTCATTCGCTTATCCGCGAGTGGCCGCCGGTTATGAGCATTTGCTTGTTTGACGTTATACAAAAACGGTCTTTCGGACGATTTTTGAGAGTGAGGAAAATGAAAAAAACGTCTTATAAATCTTGCAGGAAAAAGAGCCTCACCCCTGAAACCGACAGATTTTTGCGTTGAGTCGGCAGGGCTCTCGGCGCTCACACAGATGGAATGGGCAATCAGGCGTGCGGTTGAGGATGGCAAAATTTCGGTTGACTGCGACAAAGATTCCGAGATTATTAAAAGAATTTGGAACGGCGAGGAGCAGTTTGACGGTTTCGGCGAGGAAAAAGGAAATGCTCGATATGCTGACTGAAAAAAACACCGCGTCTTTTTAAGCTTTTATGAAAAGGTTTTAAACGGATACTGCCGTGACAAAAACCTTGCAGACGCGATTAAAAATCCCGATAAATACCGTGTAGGCGGTTCGATGGAGTTTATGAAATTTCTGCGCGGCAACGGCGTAAAAAACTATTTTGTGACGGGTGCGGTTGTTGAGAAAGGTATGGGAATGTGGGAAGAGGTTGTCGGACTCGGCTACCCGATAGGCAAGGGCGAAATCGCCGAGGATATTATCGGCTCGACCTGGACCGAAAAAAGCTCCCGAAAGAGGTTATTATGAAGCATTTGCGCGAAAAAAACTCGGCATTGACGGCAAAAAAATATTTTAGTTGTCGGCGACGGCAGAGCGGAAATTCTTGCAGGCGCGGAAATGGGCGCGGTGACGGTGAGCAGACTCCCCGAAAGCGCAAAGGAACAGCGTGCACTGCACAAAAAAACTCGGCACGAATATTATTGTTGAGGACTACAACAACGAGGAATTTAAAAAAACTTTTCAGTAAATAATGAAAACAACCCCCAAAAATCAAACGATTTCGGGGTTTATGTTTATATCAGTTTATCGGAAAATCGACGGTTATTTCCGTGCCCTCGCCGAGCGTGCTTTTTAATACTTACTTTTTGCGTTTAAGCAGTCCGCCGCGTGTTTTACAATCGAAAGCCCCAGTCCCGTACCGCCGGTTTGCTTTGAATGGCTCTTGTCCACACGGTAAAAACGCTCGAATACGCGCGAAATATGCTCGTCGCTTATGCCTATTCCCGTGTCCGCAACGGTGAAATGCGCAAATTTTTCCGTCGTTTGCAACCGAAATTTTAACTTCTCCGCCGTGCTTGTTGTATTTCACCGCGTTTTCGCAAAGGTTTCTCACAATCTCGTACACAAGGCGGTGAACACCCTTTATCACGGTGTTTTCGCCGTCGAGCGAAATTTTAATGTCCTCTGCGTCCGCCATAGGTTTTAATTCCTCCGCTGTCGACTTTGCAATTTCAAGAAGGTCAACGTTTTCAAATTCAAGCTGTTGTTTTTCGTCCAGTGCGGAAAGGCGGATAATATCGTCAATCAGCGCGACAAGGCGCTGTGCCTCGGTGCGTATGTTCTTTTGCAAAAACGCGGAATGTCGTCTGTCTTAACCAAGCCGTTTTCAATAAGCTCGGCACTGCCCATTGCCGACTGCAAAGGCGTTTTTAATTCGTGCGAAACGTTCGCGGTGAACTCTTTTCTGTTGCGCTCTGCAAAAAAACTTTGTCGGTTACGTCAATGCTAAAATAACCGTTCCGATTATGTTTCTTCTGCCGATTTTGCTCACATTTACGCGGTATTCTCTGCCGTTTCGGCTTATCGACGTTTCGCTTTTTCCGTTTTCGTCAGCCTGTTTTATCGCGTTGTCAATGTCAATACTGCGGTCGGTCAGAAGAAAGTTTTTGCCGATACACGATTTGTCGGTGTTGAAAAGATTCATTGCCGACTTGTTCGCGCAAATCACGTTTGCGTCCTCGTCGAGCAGAATAAGCGCCTCGTTCATATTTTCTATAACCGCGTCAAATTTTTTTGCGGTTTTGTTTAAGCTCGTCAATCTGATATTTTATCCGCCTGTTTTGCTGTTCAATGTGCAAAAAGGAGAGGGGATATTTCGTCGTAAACGTCGTTTTTCGAGCGGTTTTTTTCAAGGTCGAGACTGTTAAGCGGTTCGACGATTTTTTGACATTCTGCGCGAAAGGAGCGCCGAGAGAATGACTGCAAACACAAAAATTATTACAATCGGGTGGAGTATGCCGAGCACAAGCGTCAGCACCGAATACTGTGTTGCGGAAATTCTTAAAATACAGCCGTTTGAAAGCTTTTTCGCGCGGTAGAATGTTTTTTCGAGCAGTGTTGACGAAAAACGTTCGCTTTCGCCCTCGCCCTTTTGCACAGCGTCGCGGATTTCGGCACGGTCGGCGTGATTGTCCATTGCGCCTGCGTCCGCGCTGGTGTCGTAAATAACCTTGCCGTCCGCGCCGATAAGCGTCAGACGGTATTCGCTTTCTTGAAGATTTTCAAGGTAGGAAACCCCTTCGCGCTCGGTTGCGGCATACGCAAGCTCAAGCTGGGATTTTAACTGATTTTGCATAGATGCACTGAAATAATTATACAAAACACCCGTAATGATGACCGCCGCCGCCAAAAAAACGCAGACTGCAACGGCAAGTGTAGAGCGGAAAATTCTCTTTGTCATACGTTTACCTCCATACGGTAGCCGACACCGCGCACGGTTGCGATGTACGAGGCGCAGACACCGATTTTTTGCCTTAATGTTCTTATGTGCATATCAACGGTTCGCGTTTCACCGCAGTAGTCCATACCCCAAACGGCATTAAACAACTGCTCGCGCGTGTATGCCGCGCCGATGTTTGACATAAAAAGCTTTAAAAGTTCAAATTCTTTCAGGGTGAGGGTTATGCTCCCGCCGTCCGCCGTAACGGAATGTTCGCGCAGATTGAGCGTGAGAAGTCCGTGCGAAAGTATGTAATCGCCGCCTTTAGGCGCACTTCGGCGCAAAAACCGCTTTTTATCCGCGAGGTCATTTCAAGCATACCGAACGGTTTGGTCAAATAGTCGTCCGCACCGAGGTCAAGACTTTTGAATTTTTGTCGTATTCCATACCTTTTTGCGGTTGCCATTATAACGGGCAAATCCTTGGTTTTTTCGTTTGCCTTGAGCCGTTTTAAAATTTCCACACCGTCGGTGTCGGGGAGCATAATGTCAAGCACAACAAGGTCGGGAATTTCAGCCTCCAGCGCGGTGAAAAAACGTTTTGCCGTCCTCAAATCCGCTTGCGTCAAAGCCCGTCGCTTTGAGGGTGTAAACCTCAATGTCACGGATAGACTTGTCGTCCCTCAACACACCATATTTTCATAACCTATCAACTCCTGTTTCTTTTGACTGATTAAAGTTCGTCAACACCTTTGTGAATACCCGTTACCGAAAATTCCACCCACTCGGCAATGTTCGTCGCGTGGTCGCCGATACGTTCAAAATATTTCGCAATCATCACAAGGTCGATTGCATATTCGCCGTCGTCAGGATTTTTGAAATCATTTTGATAAGCTCGGTTTTGATTTTCTTAAAATAATCGTCTACAACGTCGTCGTGCGAAATTACCTTTTTCGCAATTTCAACGTCCTGTTTAACATACGCTTCCACGCTTTCGGTGACCATTTTTATTGCCGCGCGCGCCATATTTTCAATGTCACCGCATTTTTTTGGTCGGTGCGCTCGCCCATAAAAACCGATAATCTCGGCAATATCCGACGCCTGGTCGCCTATGCGCTCCATATCGGTTATCATCTTAAGCGCGGCGGATATCTGCCTTAAATCGCGCGCAACGGGCTGCTGCTGAAGAAGCATTTTAAGGCACATAGACTCAATGTCGCGCTCTTTCTGGTCTATTTCGTCGTCGAGCGGGAAAAATCTTTTTCGCCGTTTTGATGTCGCCCTCCGAAAGCGATTTTGCCGCAAGCGCGATAACCTGTTCGCACAGTGCGCCCATTTCTATAAGTTCTTTGTTAAGATTTGCAAGCTGCATATCAAATTTACTTCGCATTATCCGAACCTCCCCGTAATATAATCCTCTGTTCGTTTGTCCCTGGGATTTGCAAACATCTTTTTCGGTTTCGCCGTATTCAACAAGTTCGCCGAGCAGGAAAAATGCCGTGTTGTCGGATATACGCACCGCCTGCTGCATATTGTGCGTAACTATGATTATAGTATAGCATTTTTTCAGCTCGCTTGCAAGTTCTTCTATTTTAGATGTTGAAATCGGGTCGAGCGCGCTTGTCGGCTCGTCCATCAGAAGAATTTTCGGCTCAACCGCAAGTGCGCGCGCAATACACAGCCTTTGCTGCTGACCGCCCGAAAGCCCGAGCGCGCTTTTTTTGAGCCTGTCTTTAACTTCGTCCCAAATTGCCGCGCCTTTTTAACGATTTTTTTCCACAATGTCGTCAAGCTTTGCCTTGTTTTTTTGACTCCGTGCGTGCGCGGACCGTAGGCGATGTTGTCGTAAATGCTCATCGGAAACGGGTTAGGCTTTTGGAAAACCATACCGATTTCCTTTCTAAGTTCGTTAACGTTAACCGCCGGGTCAAAAATGTTCTGTCCGCCGTATTCCACGTTTCCCTCAATGCGGACGCCCGGAACAAGGTCGTTCATTCTGTTTATGGTTTTTAAAAATGTGGATTTTCCGCAGCCCGACGGTCCTATAAGCGCCGTTATGCTTTTTTCGGGAATTTCTATGTTGATGTCTTTGAGCGCCTTGGTCTGCCCGTACCACAAATTAAGGTCTTTAACCGAAATTATGCCGTTCATATGTTTCTCCTTTTCTCAAAATATTTGCCGGTGAGTGTTGCAGCAAGGTTTATTATAAGCGTTAAAATCATAAGTATCGCGGCAATCGCGAATGCAACGCCGAATTCGCCCTGTTCCTTTGCATAAACGTAAAGCGCCACTGTGAGCGTTGCGCCTGCGTTGCCGAGTGCGTTTTTCATACCGTTTAATGCGTGCGCAAAACCTGCCGTAAAAAGCAGTGCCGCCGATTCGCCGAGTATTCTGCCGACTGAGAGTATACAGCCTGTTATTACACCGTCAACACAGCCCGGAAGAACAACCGTGCGCACTAACGTGCCATTTTCCCGCGCCCAAGCCGAACGCGCCCTCGCGGTAGCTTTGCGGAACGGTTTTAAGACTTTCCTGTGTCGTTCGCATAATCGTCGGCAAATTCATTATAACAAGTGTTAAACTGCCTGCGAGAAGCGACGTTTTCATATTGAGAAACTGGCAGAAAAACAACATTCCCACAAGTCCGTATATTACCGACGGTATGCCCGAAAGTGTTTCCGCGGCGTATTCAATCATTGCAACGATTTTTTTGTTGGACGCGTATTCGGTAAGGTATACCGCCGCGCCGACCCCGAGCGGAAGTACGATTGCAAGCGTTGCAATAACGATATAAACGGTGTTTAAAATATCGGGAAGTATGCCTATTCTTTCGGTAAGGTAGCTCGGTGCGGTGGACAAAAACTCCCGCGAAATATTCGGTATGCCTTTTGCAAACACGAAAATCATAAGGAAAAGCACCAGCGCGCTTGTGAGAATTACCGAAAGCACCATAAGCGTTTTTAAGTGTGCCGATATATATTTTTCGTTTTTGATATTTGATTTGAAAGCATATTTTATTTCTCCTTATCGCGTTTTAAAAAGGAAATTCAAAAGCCGCGTTTATAAGCATTATAAACAAAAAAACAGTACCAGTGCGATTGAAAAAGCGCCTGTCTTTGAAGTCCTGCCGAGTAGGACATTTCGCTCGCAACGGCGGTTGTCAAAAAGCGCACGCTTTCAAAGATTGACGGCATATTGGGCGCGTTGCCCGATACCATCATAACTGCCATTGCCTCGCCGATTGCACGTCCCACGCCCAGCACCACCGCCGCCGCAATACCGCTTTTCGCCGCCGGGACGGACACTCTGAAATACGTTTCTATGTCGGTTGCGCCGAGTGCAAGCGATGCGTCCTCATATTCTTTCGGCACTGCCTCAAGCGCCGTGAGCGACACTTTTATTATGGACGGCAAAATCATTATCGCAAGCACGATTATCGCCGCAAAAAGGCTTGAACCGTCGGGAAGATTGAAAACCTTTCTGATTGCCGGTACTAGAAAAAGCATACCGACCAAGCCGTATACAACTGACGGAATTCCTGCCAGCAGGCTGACTGCCGACTCAACCGCATTTTTGAGCTTTTTCGGCGCAAGCTTTGCAAGATACACCGCCGTGAAAAATCCGAGCGGTACGCCGATGAGAATTGCTCCGCCCGTGCCGTAAATGCTTGTTAAGATAAACGGGAGTATGCCGTACTGCGGAGTTGCCGCGGTTGACGCCCAGGTTTTGCCGAACATAAATTTGAAAAACCCGATTTTGAGTATTGCCGGCAAGCCTGAAATTATAAGGTAAACCGTGATGAGAAGCACACTTCCGACGGTGATTAAACCGAGTATTAAAAACACCGCGTGGATAATGTTTTCCGCGTCAATCAGCTTTTTTTTGAATGTAAGTTGTGTGTTTTTCATAATTTAAACCCTCTCCGAGCATAGTAAAAATTAAATTTTGTATGCCCCATAAACCGAAAAAGGCGGTTTTACACCGCCTTTATGATTTTCAGTTTGCCGATACCGCGCCTGCTTTGCTGATGATTTCAGATGCCGAAGATGATGTTGCATAATTGAAGAATTTCTGTGCGGTTTCGGATAACGGTGTGCCTTCTTTTGTAACGAGCACGAACGGACGCTGAACAACATACGAGCCGTCTTTTACTGTATCTTCGGTGGGTGTAACTCCGCCGACTTTAAGCGCTTTTACAGTGTCTTTTTACCGACGCGAGCGAGGCATATCCGATTGCGTTCGGGTTCTGCGCCACCGTTGTGATAACATCACCTGTTGATGAAAGTTCCTGGCGATATTTGGATTTGTCTTTTTGTGTCGGTAATGCTTTCAAAACCGTCCCTTGTACCGCTTCCTGCTTCTCTGCCGATAAGAACGATTTCGCCGTCTGCTCCGCCGACTTCGTTCCAGTTTGTAATTTCGCCGGTGTAGATTTTCTTAATCTGCTCAACCGTTAAATCTTCAACCTTGCTCTGCGGATTTACTATGATTGCAATTCCGTCGTATGCAAGGATTGTTTCTTTAAGTCCCGATGCTTTTTCGTCGTCTTTAAGCGCACGGCTTGAAAGTCCTATGTCGCATCTGCCCTCCGACACTGCGGTGATTCCCGAGCCGGAGCCTGTGGGATTGTATGTGAATGTTACGCCTGCGTTCTGCTCTTTAAACGATTCGCCGAGTGCGCCGATAACTTTTTCCATTGACGTTGAACCGTCTGTCGATACCGTGCCCGATATCTTTGACGAGCCTTGACTGTCTGTACCGCTGTCACCGCTGTTCTGGCAAGCTGTCATTGCGGTGCACGCGAGAAGTGCGCACATAATGAGTGCCGCTAATTTTTTAGTTCTTTTAATAATGTAAAAACACATTTAAAAATTTATTTTTATCCTTTTCCTTTTTTTACAATTCTAATTTTTACACTGTGATTGTCAAATCGGAAAGTCAGCTTTTTGTAAAGTTTTTGTAAAATGAAAAAAGACTGTTTCCTGTAAAAGAAACAGTCTTAAAAATTCTTTTGTTTTACTGCGCTATGTCGTCGCCGACGTAGGTTTCGCCGAATGCCGCCGCGGCGGGTGTGTCGGCAATTTCGTTTTTCTTTGTGCCGACAAGCTCGATTTGCGTTATTGCCGAGTAGTTACTGCGCGAAATTTTTGTTTGTGCCCTGGCTTTCGCCGTTGATGTAAACCGTTTTTGAAGGTGTCAACAACACTGCCGGCACTGCCTGCCTGCTTAACCTTGCGTTTGCCGTCGGGGAGAGTGCTGTCCTCAACTTCTTTCACCGTAAACGGCGTGGTGCTGACGGTCTGTGTGGTGATTTCCACCTTTTTGTTTTGCAGTTTAATTCCGTAAACCGAACAGGTCAAGCGTCCGTTTGACGCACTGCAACCGAGTTTTACGGGATAACCCTGATTGTTTGAGAATTTAAAGTCGATACTGCCGTATGACACCGTTGCGTCGCGTCCTGACGGGACATATGAAACTGGCATTGAGTGGTTTGTTCGGTAAACGATTTTTAAATCAGCGTAAAGCGCCGCGTTGTAAAGGGTAGTGGAAACCTGGCAAATTCCTCCGCCTATGCCGTCCACAATTTCACCGCCCTGATAAACCTTTGCGGTTTTAAAGCCGGTTTGCGCCGAACGCTGACCGACAACGCCGTTGAACGAAAACTGCTGACCCGGCATAAGCACAAGTCCGTTGATTTTCTGCGCCGCAAGCGCGATATTGTGCGAGCGTTCGTAGTTTCCCGCGTTGTAAACGGTGGAAAAACTGCCGAGCGTGTCGGACAGCTTGTTGTCGATAAACCACTGCGTGGTTTTTTCGGGCTGTGTGATTTCTACCGGTATGCTGTACGGCTCAATGTTATGCTTGTTTTGGTCGAGAATTTTCTGCGCCTCGTTAACGTCAAAGGTTACGCCCGTGACGTGTTCTGAAAAATGAACTTCGCCGTTTTTCGTGCGAAAATTCCACATCTTTCGGCTCTTTGTGAAATTCGTCGTAAAGCGCCTGTGCAGTGGGAATTTTCGGTTTGATTTCGGTGATTTTTCACCTCAATTTTATCGGTTAATTTGTTTTTTTGAAACAACTTTTTTTCAACGTCTTTTTATTTTATCAATGTCAACTCCGTTGCCATTTTTTGCCGTTTTGAATGACAAGATTGCCGTCTTTAAGCTCGGTTACCGTATCGGTAACGGGATTTTCGACATCTGTTGCTTTCTCTTTTAAAAATATTGTAAAGCTTTTCCTGGTCAAAGGTGATTTCCACAGGAATTTCCTTTTTGAAAAAGCGAATATTTTACCGCATTAAATCCACGGCTTATAAAATTTTTGCCTTTGCCTGCCTGATATGCGTTTTCGCTTGTTTTGTCAAGGTCGTATTTTAGGTCAAAAATCTGCACCGTTAACCTCAAAATCGGTGTTTTTTTGTATGTAAAAAAATCACATTCGTGTTTTCGGGCGAGTATTTTTTTCTTCGAGTGCCGTTTTAATGTCCGCGGTATTCTTTTTCCCGACGCACAAATCGTTGACATATATTTTGCCGTATGCAGTGTCTGTTTTAGCCAATACTCCCGCAATCGCACAAAGCGACGCGATAAGCACGGCGATAACTGTCAAAACTATGATTTTCGCATTTTTTTCTGCGCGCCTTTTTCACTCATTATTGAAATTCACCTCATAATAAAAAAACTATATAAAACCAAAAAAATCTTCTTTTTAAATATATTCGTGCAAAAATAAAATTTATCATAAATCCCGTCCGAGATAATTCGGGCGGGATTATGATATTTAAGCGGATAAATTTTAATTATTTATCTGCCATTCTTTTGTAAACTTCGTATCTGTCTTTGAGGTCTTTTTCAGCCTTTTCGAAGAGTTGAGAAGCGATTTCCGGATGAGCCTTCTTAAGAAGGAGGTATCTGTTCTCGCCGTTCATAAAGTCTGTAACCGCGCCTGTGGGTTCTTTAGAATCAAGGATAAACGGATTTTCGCCTTTCTCTTTGAGTTCGGGGTTAAATCTCCACAAATGCCAGTAACCTGTTTCAACAGCCTTTTTCTCCTCAAGGATTGTGTTAGCCATACCAACCTTGATACCGTGGTTGATACAGGGTGCGTATGCAATGATAAGCGAAGGACCGGGATAAGCTTCAGCTTCTTTGATTGCCTTGATAGCCTGGTTCATATTCGAGCCGATAGCAATCTGTGCGACGTATACATAGCCGTATGTTGTAGCAATCATACCGAGGTCTTTCTTCTTAACTTTTTTACCCGATGCGGCGAATTTTGCAACAGCCGCGGTCGGTGTAGCCTTTGAGGACTGTCCGCCGGTGTTGGAGTAAACTTCGTATCTACAACGAAGATGTTGATGTCCTCGCCCGATGCGAGAACGTGGTCCAAACCGCCGTAACCGATATCGTAAGCCCAGCCGTCGCCGCCGAACGCCCACTGCGAACGTTTAACGAGGAAGTCTGTTCTGTCGGAAATTTCTTTAAGTTCGGGCATTGTAAGGTCTGCCGACTTGATAAGCTCTTTAATGTCGGAAGCCGCCGCTTTCGATTTTTCAGCGTCGTTCATACCGTCAATCCAAGCTTTGAAAGCGTCTGCAAGTTTAGCGTCAACGCCTTTTTCAATAGCCGATTCCATTCTTGCTTTAAGAGTGTTTCTTACTTTCTTAACCGCAAGAATCATACCCATACCGAATTCAGCGTTGTCCTCAAAGAGCGAGTTAGCCCAAGCAGGACCTCTGCCGTTTTCGTCTTTGCAGTAAGGCATACTCGGTGCGCTGCCGCCCCAGATTGAAGTACAGCCTGTTGCGTTTGCAATCATCATTCTGTCGCCGAAGAGCTGTGTGATAAGCTTAATGTAAGGTGTTTCACCGCATCCTGCGCAAGCGCCGGAGAACTCAAGGTAAGGTTTCGCAAACTGCGAGCCTTTAACCGATGCTTTATCCATAAGGTTGTCTTTAACCTTAACAGTCATAGCGTAATCCCAGTTGTCAGACTCTTTTTCAACCATAGGATCAAGCGGTTTCATAACGAGAGCTTTCTCTTTTGCCGGACATACCTGTGCACAAACACCGCAGCCCAAGCAGTCGCGGGGGCTGACCTGAATACGGAATTTGAGTCCTTTAAGCTGAGGACCGATTGCGTCTTTTGTTTCAAAGCCTGCAGGAGCGTTTGCTGCCTCGGCGTCGTCCAAAAGAACAGGTCTTATAGCCGCGTGCGGACATACGAGCGAGCACTGGTTACACTGAATACATTTTGTAATATCCCAGTCGGGAACGTTAACCGCAACGGTACGTTTTTTTCAAATTTCGATGTACCCTGTTCGAAAGTACCGTCCTCGTAGCCTACGAATGTGCTTACGGGGGAGCTTGTTGCCTTTCTGTGCGTTAACGGGTTCGCAAATCTTTTTAACGAATTCGGGAGCGTCGGAGGTGTTAGCCTCTTCTTCTTTAGCGTCTTTCCACGATGCGGGAACTTTAACCTCGTGGAGCGCCTCAACAGCACCGTCAACAGCGTCGCAGTTCATTCTTACGATTTCGTCGCCTTTTTGCCGTAGGTTTTCTTGATTGCTTCTTTAATAAGAACAACCGCCTCGTCAAACGGGATAACGTTTGCAAGTTTGAAGAATGCGCCCTGTGTTACCATATTTATTCTTGTGGGTCCGAGACCTACTTTAACGGCAACGTCAACAGCGTTGATTGTATAGAATTTAATATCGTGGTCAGCGATATATTTTTTTAACGTGAGCAGGAAGCTTTTCATCAAGCTCGTCCTCAGACCATACACAGTTGAGGAGGAAGGTTCCGCCCTGTTTCAAGCCTTCGAGAACATCATACTGATAGATGTAAGCAGGCTTATGACATGCGATATAGTCAGCCTCGTCGAGGAGGTATGTTGACTTAATCGGTTTTTTACCGAAACGCAAGTGCGACATTGTTACGCCGCCGCTCTTTTTGGAGTCGTAATCAAAATATGCCTGAGCATAAAGGTCGGTGTTGTCGCCGATGATTTTGATTGCGTCTTTTGTTAGCACCAACGGTACCGTCGGAACCGAAGCCCCAGAATTTACATCTTGTTGTGCCCTCGGGAGCGGCGTTAATTCTGTTGCCGAGTTTGAGCGAAAGATGTGTAACGTCGTCGTTGATACCGATTGTAAAGCTGTTAATCGGCTCTTTAGCGTCGAGATTATCGTAAACCGCAACAATCTGTGTAGGTGTGGTGTCTTTTGAACCCAAACCGTAACGTCCGCCTACAATCATCGGAGCGTTTTTCTTTCCGAAGTAAAGGTTGCAAACGTCAAGATAAAGAGGCTCGCCGAGCGAACCGGGCTCTTTTGTTCTGTCGAGAACTGCGATTTTTTCAACAGTTTCGGGCATTACATCAAAGAAATATTTAGCCGAGAACGGTCTGTAAAGGTGAACTTTAAGAACGCCGACTTTCTGACCCATAGCGTTGAGGTAGTCAACCGTTTCTTCAATAGCCTCGCAAACAGAACCCATTGCAACGATAACTTTTGTTGCGTCGGGAGCGCCGTAGTAGTTGAAGGGTTTGTACTCTCTGCCGGTGATTTTAGAAATTTCACCCATATAATCGTTAACGATATCGGGAACTTTTTTTCGTAGTATTTGTTAGCAACCTCTCTGCCCTGGAAGTAGATATCAGAGTTCTGCGCACTTCCGCGGAGAACGGGGTGTTCGGGGTTTAACGCTCTGTCTTTGAACGCTTTAACCGCGTCCATATCGATAAGCTTTTTGAGGTCTTCATAGTCCATAACCTCAATTTTCTGAATTTCGTGCGAGGTTCTGAAACCGTCGAAGAAATGGAGGAACGGAACTCTGCCTTTGATAGCCGCAAGGTGAGCGATACCTGCCAAATCCATAGTTTCCTGAACACTGCCCGATGCGAGCATTGCATAGCCTGTCTGACGGCAAGCCATAACGTCCTGATGGTCGCCGAAAAATGTTAAGTGCGTGAGCTGCGAGCGCTCTTGCGCTTACGTGGATAACGGAGGGGAGCAATTCACCCGCCATTTTATACATATTCGGAATCATAAGAAGAAGTCCCTGCGACGCGGTGAAAGTTGTTGTGAGCGCACCGCCCTGGAGCGAGCCGTGAACCGCACCTGCCGCACCTGCCTCGGACTGCATTTCGCAAACGTCAACGGTCTGACCGAAGATGTTTTTTTCTGACCTTTCGAGCTCCACTCGTCGACATATTCTGCCATTGTTGACGAAGGAGTGATAGGATAGATAGACGCTACTTCTGTGAACGCATAGGCGCAATGCGCGGCGGCACAGTTACCGTCCATCGTTTTGAATTTCTTTGCCATTTTTTAAGCCTCCTTAAAATATTGCCATACCGGTTTTTAAAACCGATATTGTTACACAACTAATAACCCCTACATTATAACACGTTTTTCAAATTTTCAAATGTATTTTTTTAAAAATATACATACAAATCGGCAAAAATTAAATTTTGTGTAATTTTGATATATTTTAAACTTTTTGATTTGTATAAAAATTGTGGTATTTATACACCAAAAATTATTTATTTTCAATAAAACTTGATAACCTTATGCGGAATATGTTAATATAAATAAAGAAAAAACTTTTAAGGAATGAGAATTATGGCGCTTGACGGCAGTGTGCTTTGCGCGCTGAAAAACGAATTTGCAGAAAAAAACTTATCGGCGCGAGGGTTGAAAAGGTTTATCAGCCCGAACGCGACGAAATAGTTTTGTCAATAAGAAATTTTTAAGGACAGTTACAAACTGCTTTTGTGCGCGCACCCGTCCTTTGCGAGGGCGGGCTTTATCAGCGTGACAAAAGACAACCCCGACACTCCGCCTCTTTTTTGTATGCTTTTGAGAAAGCATCTTTGCGGAGGAAAAATCGTCGGAATAAGGCAGGTTGATTTTGAACGAATTATAGAATTTGACATTGAAAGCTACAACGAACTGGGCGATTTGTCGGTTAAAACGCTGATTTGCGAGATTATGGGAAAAACATTCAAACATAATTCTCACCGACTGCAGCAGAAAAAAATTATCGACAGTATTTTTCACGTTGACATCACAATGAGCCGTGTAAGGCAGATTATGCCCGGGCTTATCTACGAAAACGCGCCGTCGCAGGGAAAGCAAAAATCCGCTTGAGGCCGGTTATAACGATTTTCTGTCCGCAATCGGCGAAATTCAGGGCGGTTACGACAAAAATTATGTCGTCGTTTATGGGAATAAGTCCCTTTAACCGCACGCGAAATCGCATACCGCGCACTCGGCGCGGATACCGAAAATAAGCTATGAAAACGACAAAAAAAGTTGCGGACGAATTTTTTTCCAAAACTTTTAAGAGAATTGAAAAAGACGAATTTTCGCCCGTTGTGCTGACCGACGCGCAAAGCGGAAAAAAATGCTTGAATTTTCGGCGCTCGGCATAAACCAGTACGGCGAAATGGCGGAAAAAAAGAATATTTTTGAGTCGATGAGCCTTGCGCTGGAAAGTTTTTATGAGAAAAAAGGCGGCAAAAAGAGAGCGTAAAGCAGAAAAACCGCGGATATTACCAAGGTGATTTCAAACAATCTTGCAAGGTGCAGAAAAAAACTTCAGCTTGAGTGCGAAACACTTGAAAAATGCAAGAAAAGAGAGCTTAACAAGGTTAAAGGCGACCTTATCACCGCGAATATTTACCGCATAAACAAAGGCGACAAAAAAGCGGTTTTGGAGAATTTTTACGACGGCGGAAAAATAATTGAAATCGCGCTTGATGAAACGCTCACACCGTCGCAGAACGCGCAGAAATATTATAAAAAAATACAACAAGGAGAAAACCGCCGAGGCGGAAACGCTTGTTCAGAAAAAAACTCAACGAGGCGGAAATCGACTATCTCGAAACGGTTTTGCTCAATATGGAAAAACGTTGAAACAAAAGAGGAAATCGCGCAGATTAAAGAAGAACTTGTCGAGCATGAATACCTTAAAAAGCGCAATATAAAAAGGGAAAAAAGAAACAGGCTCAGATAACGCCTATTGAATTGGTAAGCAGTGACGGATATGAAATTTGTGTCGGAAAAACAACAAGCAAAACGACTATGTGACGCTCAAGCTTGCGCGTTCGACCGATATTTGGCTTCATACAAAAACCATTCACGGTTCGCACGCGGTTATTAAAACAGGCGGTGACGAAAACATTCCCGAACGCACAATTTTTTTGAAGCGGCAATGATTGCCGCTTATTACAGCAAGGGCAGAAACAGCGCGAACGTGAGCGTGGACTACACGGCGGTTAAAAAAACGTAAAAACCGTCGGGCGCGAAACCCGGTATGGTTATTTATGTGAATAACAAAAACCGCGGTCGTTACACCCGACGAGAAAAACCGTTGAAAGTTTAAAGAAGTAAATTTATTTGTTCAGCCGCCAAATCGATATGTTTAAAACGGTTGCAAACAAAAATCCACAAAAACAAGCGGCAGGTAGAGATAACCTGCTGCTTTATTTATGTTATAAAAACTTGAAAAAAACACAGTTATTGCGGTGAAAAAGCGAAATTATAATCACAATCACCGACAGCCACAGATTGTTGAAGTTAAAGAAAAATAATCGGCCATAAAAAAACAGCAGAACAAGATTGAAAATGTATGTTTTAAAGCTTTCGGACACGCCAGAATTGTCTATTCCGCTCTTTACAATCAAAAACGACGCTATACCGATGAGAATATACAAAATTGTCCATACAATGCCGAAAAATATATGCCGGCGGTGCAAACGGCGGTCTTGTGAGGGTGTTGTAAAAAAATCCTGCGAATTACGCGTTAAAAAAACGCGCTCAAACCGCCCGTGCCGAGGCTGATTGCAAGGCAGATTAAAAAAACTTTTTTAAATTTTTTGCGTTAAACGTTTTTTTATCATATTTTTTTCGTCCTTTCCGTTTTTTTGTGTCTTAATAAGATTATATTCAAATAAAAACAGATATATTCCCAAAATTACCGTGCATACAAGCGATGCTATGTTGAGCGAAACCGCGGTTTTTTTCAAATGCGGACGAAAAATGTTTTTGAACGGCAGAGGCACAATTTTTATTGCGATAAGCGCGTAGACAAACGCGAAAAACCGAGTGGATAAACTTTGCAGAAACGTATTTTTTTAAGCGAAAGCGAATATTTTGACAAAATTCCGTAGGTTTGCATATGCACCGAAAGTCCGCCCCAAGACGAGAAAAATGCGGAAAAAAACAAATTTTTTTGCCAAAGCGGTAAAATCAAGCAGTGAAATTTTTTTCAGTGCGTTTGTTATCTCGAAAATTCCTACGATAAACGGATTTTTTTGACAAACGACGTCAGCACCGCGAAAAAAATCACATATCCGAAAACGTTCAAAATCGTGCCGACACTCTCCTCAACCGCGGTGACGAATATGTTTTCGTTCACAGCCGTGTTTTTCGGCGCACTGCCGTGAACGATGCTTTTTTTATCAATACCTTTTCCGCGGAAGATTATTCCGACGGAAAGCGCGGAAAGAATGTGAACCGCATACAGCAAAAATTCCGGCGGACGGGCACATAGCATACCGGCGCCCACCGCGCCGATTAAAAAGAGGTCCGGAATTATTGCAAAAATCCGCCAAGACGCTGTGCCTCGTCCTTTGTAATAACTCCCTCGCCGTAAAGCTCCGCCGCGGTTTTCGCGCCGACGGGATAACCGCACAGAATACCTAAAATTATCGGCACAATGCACCCTCCGCTCATATTAAAAAAAGCGGTTTTGTGACGAATGCAAGCTTTTTTTCGCCAGCAGGTCAGCACCGCCCGACAAAAATGAAAAATCCGCGAAAACACAAAAAAACGGAAACAGCGACGGCAAAAAGCGTGTAAAGGCACATATTAAGAGCGTCGGACGCGCTTTTTTTGTGCACTGCGCCGAAAAAACGCAGGTCAGCACGATAAACGCAAACGCGGAAAAACGGGATAAGTTTTTTTCATAAATTCCACCTCTTTTTGTTATGTATATTCAAAAAAATGCCGAGCATATTATTTAAAGACGGGGGTCAGGCAATATGAAACGGAAAAATCAAACAGAAAAATAAAGGAAACTCTTGCGCTTCCTGCCGAGGTTATAATGGATTCGCCCAAAATTGTGCTGGAGGCAAATTACAACGTCTGGATTGAAAACTATATCGGGATTATAGAATATTCCGACAAAGAAGTGAAGGTGAACACTGCCGATTTTATCGTTAAAAATCACGGGCGAGAGCCTGCTTATGGATTTTGTCACAAACGAGGATTTGAGTATTTCGGGAAAAAAATTACTTCGGTGGTTTACGAGTGAGGTGTGCCTTTTGTTTGTAAGATTTTTTTCAATTTTTTTAAGAGGATATGTGTTTTTTTGGGCGTTAGGGGATTTTTTTCTTGAACGCTTTTTTTAAATTTGTGTTTAAAAAGATATTTGCTTATGGGACGTAAAATACGGCGGTGAAAAACAATCTTGAAATGAAAATGAGCATAAACGGCTTTAAACAGGTGCGCGGTGCGGCATACAAAACGCGCTCCGAGGTGAAAAATTAAAAAAGCGGGCAGGACTGCCGTTTATCATACAAAAAGTACAAAAAAAGCGCAAGGCGTTCGCGGCGGGATTTTTAATCGCGGTGATTTTGTTTTCCGCGCTTTCAAGCTTTATCTGGCGCATAGACGTTACAGGAAACGAAAAAGTTCCCGAAAGCGTTATAATAAACCGTCTTGCAGAGCTTGGGTTCAAGGTCGGAACTCCGCGTTTTAATGTGGACGTTTACCGTTTGCAGAATGAAATTTTAAAGAAAGAAAAAAATCGCTTTCGTGGCTGTGGGTGGACATCAAAGGCACGCGCGCAAATGTGTCGGTGAAAGAAAAAGTGCCTGCGCCCGAAATGGCGGACGACAGCACGCCGTCCAACATTGTCGCGTCAAAAGACGGGCTTGTGACGCGCGTTGTTGCGTTAAACGGCGAAGCGTCGGTGCGCGAGGGCGACATTGTGGACAAAGGCGATTTGCTTTATTTCGGGGATTGTTTCGCTCGGCGAGGCAGGCGAAAAATCGGCTCGGCGCGCGGTGAGGTGACGGCGCGGACGTGGTATTCAAAAAGACGGCGAATTTCCGCTTGAAAAGATTGAATACGTACGCACCGACAAAAAAATTTCAAAAAAACACCGTAAATTTTTTTCGGTTTTGATGTATCATTATATATAAAAGACGAAATTCCGTATGAATTTTACGACAAAGAGAGCAAAAACGTCTGCTTTTTCATATCGGCAGAAACTTCTTTTTGCCGATGTCGCACAAAAAAAGATGTGTACTACGAAAAAAATAAAAATCGAAACAAAGTTGACAACCGAGGGCGCTTTGGTGTATTATGGCGATATAATAAAAAGAGCTTGACAAAGAAATAGGCAAGGACATAAAGGTTGTGAACGCAAGCACAGACCATATGATGCAGAAAAAAACGGCAAAATTTATATAAAAAGTGACGTATGAGTGCATACAGAGCATAGGCGAGAATGTGAAAAATAGAAAAACGGAGGTTAACGGCTTGAGAGAAACATATCCTTACAAAAACGGCGAGCAGATTTTTGGCGGTGTTCGGCGATGTTTGACAAAAAAATCTTAAAAAAATTCAGAATGCGTTTGACGTGAGCATTGTAAAACCGCGGCGGCGACAATAAAAATAAGCGGCGGCGAAACGGGCACGGCGCTTGCGCAAAAGGCGATAGAGAGTCTTGCAAAAATTTTTTAACACAGAGGGCGAAATTACCGACCAGGCTGTGAACTACACAATCGACAGCGTGCGCGACGGAATTGACCACGAGGCGCTTTACGGCAGCGACTGCGTGTGCATTACGGCAAAGGGAAAGCCGATAAAAAGCAAGACTATGGGACAGAAAAAATACGTCGAGGCAATAAAAAACAACACCATAACTTTCGGTATCGGCCCTGCCGGCACGGGAAAGACCTATCTTGCTGTTGCGCTGGCGGTTAAGGCGTTCAAAAATAAAGAAGTGTCGAGGATAATTTTAACGCGTCCGGCGGTTGAAGCAGGCGAAAAAGCTCGGTTTTTCTGCCGGGCGACTTGCAGAATAAGGTAGACCCGTATCTGCGCCCGTTATACGACGCGCTGTATGAAATGTTCGGATTTGAAACGTATCAGAAACACGTCGAGCGCGGAAGCATTGAGGTTGCACCGCTTGCGTATATGCGCGGACGAACCATAGACGACAGTTTTATAATTCTGGACGAGGCGCAGAACACCACGCCCGAGCAGATGAAAATGTTTCTTACGCGCGTCGGCTTTAATTCGCGCGTTATCGTCACCGGCGACGTCACGCAGATTGACTTGCCGGACGGCAAAAAAATCAGGACTTAAAGAGGTTGAAAAATACTCAAAGATATTGACGGCATAAGCTTTTTGCTATCTTTCGGACAAGGACGTTGTGCGCCATCAGCTTGTCCAGAAAAATCATAAAAAGCGTACGACAGGTTTGAGCAAAAGAAACTTGCAAGGCAAAACGAAAAAAGGGGAAACGGATGATAAGAATTTTTACCGATAACACCCAGGACAAAAATCGAGGTCACGGACGCGCTTGAAAAAGCTTATAAAAAAAGCGTTGCCGAGGGTGTTTTGGAGTTTGAAGAAATAGACGAAAAATGCGAAGTAAACGTTATGTTTGCCGACAATGAGCAAATACGTGAAATCAACCGCGAACAGCGCAGCATTGACCGCGCGACCGACGTTTTGTCGTTTCCGTTTCTCGATGCTAAAAACGGTGACATAACCGTGTCGGACGAGGATTTTTACGAGGGTTATCTGTCGCTGGGCGACATTGTTATTTCGCTTGAACGCGCAAAAGAACAGGCGGAGGAGTACGGTCATTCGTTCGAGCGCGAGGCGGGATTTTTAACCTGTCACAGTATGCTTCATCTTTTGGGATACGACCACATAGACGAGGCGGACAGAGCGATTATGCGCAAAAAGAGGAGGAAATCCTCAAAAATTAAAGCTTACAAGAGATGAATAAAGAGGTTGAATTTATGGAAAACAAAAAAATTTTTAAATCGGGATACGTCGGCATTGTGGGCATACCGAACGTTGGAAAAACCACGCTTTTAAACGCGCTTATAGGTCAGAAAATAGCGATAATTTCGCCCAAACCGCAAACCACGCGCGGAAAAAAATTTTTGGGTATTATGTCGGAGAGCGGTATGCAGGCGGTTTTTCTCGATACACCGGGATTTCACAAGCCTAAAAACAAGCTTGGCGAAAATATGCTCAAAGCTGTTAACGAAACAATCGGCGAAGCGGATTTTGTTCTCGTTGTGGTTGAGCCGACCGACGAGGTGAGAAACGCCGAACTTGAAATTATCGAAAAAAACAAAGAACATACCTGCGATTTTGGTCATAAACAAGTGCGATACCGCACGAAAAAGACGCGCTTTTGCCCGTTATAGAAAAAAATACAGCAAACTGCGCGGATTTGCCGAAATTGTGCCGATAAGCGCAAAGACGGGCGACGGCATAGACGCACTTAAAGAGGAAATAAGAAAACTTCTTCCCGAAGGTCCGATGTACTATCCCGAAGATATGGTGACCGACCAGCCCGAAAAGCAGATTGTCGCGGAAATCATAAGGGTAAAAGACGCTTTACACGCTTGATAAAGAAGTACCGCACGGCATTGCGGTGGAAATCGTCAAAATGAAAGAGGAAAAAGACATTGTTTCCATTTCCGCAAACATTTTCTGTGAAAAAAAGACTCGCATAAGGGTATAATTATCGGGAGCGGAGGAAGAACGCTCAAAAGAATAGGCTCGCTTGCACGGCGCGACTGTGAGAAATTACTGGACAAAAAAAGTGTTTCTGGAGCTTTGGGTAAAGGTTAAAAAGACTGGAGAAATTCAAACTTTTTAATGAAAGAATTCGGGCTTAAAAACGACTAAATTTTTAATTTGCCAAATTTTTTTATAAACATCAAAAATCTTTTTTCGGACAAGCTAAAAAGCATAAAAAAATATGCTTTTGGAGGGATTTTTGTGGAGGAAAAACTTTTTGGAGTGTATTTGAAAAAACAGGCAATGTTGAGAGCTATCTCGGCTACAGGGAAATTTGCGATTATGAGGGAGCAATAAAGAATGATGAGCAAGGCAAGGGGACTGATTCTGAAAGTAAATAAGCTGTCCGACAACGACGCGCTTTTTACCGTTTTGTGTGAGGATATGACAAAAAAATAACCGTCATAGCAAAGGGCATAAGAAGTATGAAGCACAAATCTTTTTGCCGCGATGCAGCAGTTTTGTTATAACGATTTTGAATTAAACGGCAGCGGCGGTTTTTACTCGCTTTCGAGCGCCGCCCTGCTCAATAATTTTTACAATATCCGTTCAAGCGTGGACAAGCTCAGTTTCGGTGCGTATCTTGCAGAGGCGGCAAAGGTCGCGTCTGAATATTTGGAGGGCGACAACGAATATTTCCGCTTTTTGCTCAACTGCCTTTATTTTATCGAAAATGCCGAGAAAAAAGCGGTTAGCGGCGACGTTTTGACCGAACTTAAAAGGATAAAAGGAATATTTGAGCTTAAAACGGTGTCGGACGCAGGGTTTGCCCCTGTCGCTCGATATGTGCGCGCACTGCGGTGCGAAAACCGGCCTTGGATATTTTGACGTTTCGGCAGGCGGGGCTGTGTGCAAAAAAACTGCTCCGGCGACGGTTCGGTGAGAATTTATCCCAAACTTTCGGGATTTATGAAATTCATTCTCGCAAAAGATATGAAAACAGTTTTCAATACGTCAAATATCGACAAGGCGCTTATAGAAGATTTGAATTATATAACCGAAAAAAATACTTTCAATTCAGGCTTGAATATTACTTCAAAAAGCCTTGATTATTTGAATAAAGTGATTGAAAAATATGTAATGTGTTGTGAAAAAAATACATAAAAAACCAACATTAAAATCCAATAAATTACATTAAAAAATTACAGAAATTTAACGAACAAAGTAATTTTTACAGTGGAAATTTTTTTCCAAAAAATGGTTTAAAAATTATAGAGATGCGAAAAAAATAAAGTACAAAGTGTCTAAATTTAACTAGGGGGTAATTGATAAATGGCTAAAAAGTATGTTTACCTTTTTTTCCGAAGGTGATGCCTCAATGAGAAATCTCTTGGGCGGCAAAGGTGCCAACCTCGCAGAGATGACAAGACTCGGAATGCCTGTTCCGCAGGGATTTACCGTTACTACGGAAGCCTGCACAAAGTATTACGAGGACGGAAAGAAAAATCAATGATGAAATCCAGGCTGAAATTATGGAGTACATCATAAAAAAATGGAAGAAATCACGGGAATGAAATTCGGCGATACCGAAAATCCGCTCCTCGTATCGGTACGAAGCGGTGCAAGAGCGTCGATGCCCGGTATGATGGATACCATTCTTAACCTCGGTCTTAACGAAACCGTTGCCGAAGTTATGGCGAAAAAGTCGAACAATCCCAGATGGGCTTACGACTGCTACAGAAGATTTATTCAGATGTATTCCGACGTTGTTATGGAAGTCGGCAAAAAATATTTTGAACAGCTCATCGACGAAATGAAAGAGAAAAAAGGCGTAACCCAAGACGTTGAGCTTACCGCTGAAGATTTGAAAGAGCTTGCAAATCAGTTTAAAGCTGAATACAAAAGCTAAAATCGGCGAAGATTTCCCGGACGATCCGAAGGAACAGCTTATGGGCGCTATCAAAGCCGTATTCCGTTCGTGGGACAACCCGCGTGCAAACGTTTACAGACGTGACAACGACATTCCTTATTCGTGGGGTACTGCCGTTAACGTTCAGATGATGGCATTCGGTAATATGGGCGATACATCGGGATACCGGTGTTGCAGGTTCACAAGAAACCCTGCTACAGGTGAAAAGAAACTCTTCGGTGAGTTCCTTCTTAACGCACAGGGCGAGGACGTTGTTGCAGGTGTAAGAACACCTCAGCCGATCGACCAGCTCAAAGACGTTATGCCTGAAGTTTACAACCAGTTTGTAGACATCTGCTCTAAACTTGAAAACCATTACCGCGATATGCAGGATATGGAATTCACAATTCAGGACAAAAAACTCTATATGCTCCAGACAAGAAACGGCAAAAGAACGGCTGCCGCTGCTCTTAAAATTGCTTGCGACCTTGTTGACGAGGGTATGATTACAGATAAAGACGCGGTTAAGATGATCGACCCGAGAAACCTCGATTCGCTCCTCCATCCGCAGTTTGACCAGGTTGCGCTTAAGAAAGCCGACGTTCTCGGCAAAGCGCTTGCAGCATCTCCCGGCGCCGCTTGCGGTAAAGTTGTGTTCACGGCTGACGATGCGAAAGCTTGGGCTGAGAAAGGTGAAAAAGTCGTTTTGGTACGTCTTGAAACCTCGCCTGAGGATATTGAAGGTATGAAAGCCGCTCAGGGTATCCTCACTGTAAGAGGCGGTATGACCTCTCACGCAGCGGTTGTTGCAAGAGGTATGGGTACTTGCTGTGTATCGGGCTGCTCCGATATTATTATGTACGAAGAAAACAAAAAGTTCGTTCTCGCAGGCAAAACCTTTACAGAGGGTGACGAAATCTCCATCGACGGTTCGACAGGTAACATTTACGACGGTATTGTTCCCACAGTTGAAGCTTCTATCGGCGGTGACTTCGGCAGAATTATGGCTTGGGCTGACAAATACAGAACTCTTAAAGTAAGAACAAACGCAGACACACCGGCTGACGCGGCAAACGCTGTTAAACTCGGTGCTGAGGGTATCGGTCTTTGCCGTACTGAGCATATGTTCTTCGAGGGCAACAGAATTGACGCATTCAGAGAAATGATTTGCGCTGACACTGTTGAAGAAAGAGAAGCCGCACTTGATAAAATTCTTCCCATGCAGCAGGGCGACTTTGAAAAACTCTACGAAGCTTTGGAAGGCAACCCGGTAACAATCCGTTTCCTTGATCCTCCGCTCCACGAGTTCGTTCCCACAGAAGAGGCTGATATTGAAATTCTCGCAAAAGCTCAGGGTAAAACAGTCGGCGAAATCAAAGACATCATCAACAGCCTTCACGAGGCTAACCCGATGATGGGTCACAGAGGCTGCCGTCTTGCGGTAACTTACCCCGAAATTGCTAAAATGCAGACAAAAGCGGTTATCCGTGCTGCTATAAACGTTCAGAAAGCTCACCCCGACTGGAAGATAGTTCCCGAAATTATGATTCCGCTCGTATGTGAAGTTAAAGAACTTAAATTTGTTAAAAACGCGGTTGTTGAAACTGCTGACGCTGAAATCAAAGCATCGGGCATCGACCTCAAATATGAAGTTGGTACTATGATTGAAATTCCGCGTGCGGCTCTTACAGCTGACGAAATCGCAAAAGAGGCTGATTTCTTCTGCTTCGGTACAAATGACCTTACACAGATGACATTCGGTTTCTCGCGTGATGACGCAGGCAAATTCCTCGAGTCTTACTATGATACAAAGATTTTCGAGAACGACCCGTTTGCTAAACTCGACCAGAACGGCGTAGGCAAGCTTATGGAAATGGCTATCAAACTCGGTAAGCCCGTTAATCCCAAGCTCCACGTTGGTATCTGCGGTGAACACGGCGGCGACCCCTCGTCTGTTGAGTTCTGCCACAAAATTGGTCTTGACTATGTATCCTGCTCGCCGTTCAGAGTGCCGATTGCACGTCTTGCGGCCGCACAGGCAAAAATCAACGAGCTTAACTAATCGGTTCGATTTGTTGAAACAATTAAAGCCTTTCCGTTTATCGGAAAGGCTTTTTCTGTTGGTGCCTTTAGGCGTGGAAATAAACCTCCGGTTCTACCGGAGGAAGATAAAAACTTTAGCATGAGAAAAACCTCTATGATATAATAGTAAATTGTTTGGCGACCGCATTACTAAAAATATATCATGGAGGTTTTTAACAATGATAAAGAAAAAGTACAAATGAAATTAAAAAGCACAGCACACTCAAAGTATAGGTGTCAATACCATATAGTATTCGCACCGAAATATAGAAGAAAAGAAATATATGGACAGTTAAAAACGAGATATAGGAGAAATATTAAGAAAAACTCTGCGAACAAAAAGGAGTAGAAATAATCGAGGCAGAGGCATGTCCTGACCATATACATATGCTGTTAAACATTCCACCACATACAAGTATAGCACAGTTTATGGGATTTCTCAAGGGGAAAAAGTTCGTTGATGATATTTGACAGACATGCGAATCTCAAATACAAGTATGGAAGCAGAAATTTCTGGTGCAGAGGATATTATGTTGATACGGTAGGGAGAAATAAAAAGTAATAGCAGAATATATTAGAAACCAGATTGAAGAGGATTATGCATCGGACCAAATAAGCTTAAAAGAATATACAGACCCGTTTACGGGTAGCAAGAGTAAGTAGACAAAAATAAACAGCCGCACGTGAGCGGCTGTCTGTAATTGTAATGCGGTGTCAAACTTTCAGTGCCTCTTATGGAGGCTAAGCCTGTAATAGCCCCTTCTAGGGGCAGTGCAAGCCACCAGTTTACTGGTGGTCATGACTGTGCTTTTTTTGAGCTGATGTGCAATTTTTTTATGTTCGTATGTTCTTGAACGGCGGTGCAGTGCCGGTTATGAAAGCGCAAATTATAAAAGTACAAAGCGCCCCGCAAAATTTGCAGGACGTCTTGTAAGGGTGTTATGAATTTGATATGGCAGAAATTTGCCGTTAAAGCTAATTATTGTTTATCCGATTTTCCAACTGCGATCGTTACTTTTTCGTCGGATTTTCCCGCTTCAACCGTGTTGTTTGTTTCGGCTTCGCCTTTGGTAATCATATCGGTGATGTGCAATTCGCCGTTCTTCACCTCAATGTATTTACCCAAAACGTCGGTAAAAAAAGCTTTGCCGGAACGTATGTTTTGTCATCAATAAGAACGGGCGCGCAATCAAGCTCGAGAGGTTTCATTCTGCCTTTGATGTATTTGTTTTCGCCGAGCGTAACCGAGAATATTCCTGAATTAAGTACCGCGGTGTTGGTGTCTTCTTCCCATTCAACGGTCAAGCCGTCAGCCTCTGCAAGTTCACGCAGGGGGAGCATAACAACGCCGTCTTTAACAACGGGAGCGCCCTTGATTTCAGCGCCGTCCGTGCCGAAAACAATCTTCGAAAGCGTAACCGCTTCCGCTTTATAGGGCACGCCTTCTTCGCTGTTCTCCGAAATAAGCATAATGCCGTTTTCACCAATTTGATTTTCGTCTGCTGCAACGGGAATTGAGTCTTTTTCCAATGAGGTGAGCGCTGCTGTGAGGTTGGGGTCGCCGCCGTCGTATACGGGACCGCCGTCCGCCTCGGTAGCGGGGAGAGTAACTACGAGGTCGTCGTAATTTACAGTTTCGTCGGAGTTTGCAAATGCGGCAAGCGCAGATGCAGGAATGGTAAGTGCAAGTGTTAAAGCCAGGATTTTTCTCTTTTTCATATTATGTACTTCCTTTCTTTTTGCATTTTTTTCTTTTTGCCGTAAGCAAATCCAAAATGCTTGTGTGTGTTTTTCACTCATTAGACGTTTGAAATTTAAAAAAAGTTCCGTAATTTTTAAAAAATTTTTAAAAAAATTTTTAAATTTCTATATACAAAAAATTAAATTGTGCTAAAATAAAGCTTATATTCATATAAGAAACGGTGATTTTATGGTAAACAAAATTTTGGGATTTATAGGAACGGGCAATATGGGTTCTGCGATAATCGGCGGAGTTATCGGCAAAACCGATACCGTAAATGCCTATGACATAAAAAAGAATGAAAATCTGGCGGTTAATTATAAGGAAAAGCATTGCGGATTTGGTAAATTCGAGCGACGCTGTTGTTTTTGTGCGTTAAGCCGAATATGTTTGAAACGGTGCTTGCAGAGGTGAAAACTGCCGATTACAAGGACAAGCTTTTTTTATATCCATTGCGGCGGGAATTACGAAAGATTATATAAAAGAAAAACTCGGCGATGTGAAACTTGTACGCGTTATGCCCAATCTTCCGCTTTGCGTGGGCGAGGGTATGAGCGTTGTTTGCCCCGACGAAGGACTGTCGGACGGCGATATGGAAATTGTAAAGCTGATTTTTGAGTCGTCGGGAAAAAAATGTGCATTATGAGCGAGGATTACATCAACAAGGCGATCGCGGTTAACGGAAGCGGCCCGGCATACGTGTTTATGTTTATTGAGGCTATGGCGGACGCACTTGTGAAAAACGGCGTTGACCGAAAAAAATTCGTATACGCTCGCGGCACAGACGGTGCTCGGGTCGGCGAAAATGGTGCTTGAAACAGGGACTTCACCCCGGAATTTTTGAAAGATATGGTCTGCTCGCCTGCCGGTACTACCATTGACGCGGTGGTTGACCTTGAAAAAAACGGGTTTTTCGCTATGCGGTTATGAGTGCGGTTCAAAAAAATGCACCGACAAATCTGTTGAAATGAGCAAAAAAATAAGGTTATATTTTTGTCCTTCTCCTCATATAATTTATTATTAAAAACATATGAGGAGTGGGAAAAATGAAAACGTGCGGCAGAATATTTAAAACGGAATTCCTACATATATATAACGGCATTTGTGCTGTTTGCAATCGGTGTGTGTATCGGTGCGCTCGGCGCGGCAGGCATTGAGGACGGCGAGTTTTCGCCGCTTAAGGAATATGCGGAAAGTTTTTTCGGCAGTGCGCAGAAAATCGCGCACGCGGAGGTGTTTAAAAAATGCGCGGTGAAAAATCTCGGGCTTGTTTCTGTGTGCGGAATTTGCGCGATGTTTGTTTACACAATGCCAGTCTGCTTTGTTACGGTGGGATTTAAAGGATTTACAACGGGATTTGCGGCAGGGTTTATATTAAAAGCGTTCGGCTCGAAAGGTGCGCTTTTTATTTTTTCGTCATTTATACCGTCGCTCGTGTTTTTAATTCCCGTTATGTTTCTGATGTGCGGATTTTGCGTGCGTTTTGCGTTTATGTGTCACAAAAACAAAAATACGGCGCAAAAAGGAACTTGTGCCGTTCGCACTTTCAATGTCGGCAATGTGGGCGGCTATGAGCATTATTGATTTGACCGACAGTTTTGTTTCAGAATTTGTCGCAAGAGGAATATTTTAGTTTTTTTACACGGGGCATAAATGCCTTACGAAAGGATAAAAAGATGGCGGATTTACTTTGACGATTTTGCCGAATATATGCACTCTGAACGAAGCTCGTCAAACAGCACGGTTCAAGCATATATGCGTGATATAAAGCAATATATGGATTATGCGAAAGACAATCTTGTTGACGTTACAAAGGCGACAAGGCAGAATGTTCTGTCGTACGTGATGTATCTCGAACGGAGCGGAAAAGCGCCGTCCAGCGTGACGAGGGCGGTTGCCGGGATACGTATGTTTTACAAGTATCTTTTAAAGCAAGGAAAAACGAGGGACAACCCTGTTTACAGATTAAAACTTCCCAAGTGCGACAAAAAACTCCCCGATATTCTCACGGTGGAGGAGGTTGACCTGCTTTTGAGCCAACCGTCGCAGTCGACGTTTAAGGGCAAGCGCGACAAGGCTATGCTCGAACTTATGTATGCGTCGGGAATGAAAGTGTCGGAGCTTGTGTCGCTCGGCGTTGACGATGTGGACATTGATTTGGGATTTGTAAAATGCGTGTCGCTTCCGCACGCGAGAATTGTTCCGCTCGGTGCGCCCTGCATTGCCGCGCTCTGCAGACTATTTGCAGTATGCGAGATTTTATATGATAAAAAGCGAGGGCGAGAAAAAAAGCTTTTTTTGTAAATTGCAGCGGAACGAAAATCACGCGCCAGGGATTTTGGAAAAATTATAAAGGAATACGCGAAAAAAGGCGAATATCGACAAGGACATCACACCGCATACGCTGCGCCATTCGTTCGCGGCACATCTTATCGAAAAACGGCGCGTCGCTTTCGGCGGTGCAGGAGATGCTCGGTCACAGCGATATTGCCTCAACTCAAATGTATTCGCGCCTTGCGCGTCCGAGAAAGTAAAGATGTTTACACAAAAGCTCACCCGAGAGCGTGAAATCCTGAAAAATCGGCTTATTTTGCGGTTAAATTCGTTAAAAACGACGAAATTATGCACATAAAATTTATATATATGTAAATATATTTTGTATATATTTAACGAAATTTTAAAAAATGAGCCGTTTTTGGTGTTAAAAAGTTAAAAAAAACTTGCAAAAAAATGTTGTATATGATGTAAAATATACGAGTGTGGCTTGACATACGATGATGCGGGAGGTTACGGCGAATACGCCAATTTCCGCGGAGAATGTCCGAATCATTGAACTCGGGCGGCTTGCATCACAGTACAATATTTTTTGTGTTGTATTATGCCCGGTTTGCACATGTCAAAACCGGGATTTATAATGCAAAAAGCGTGAAACACACGGCTGAGTGTACTGTTTGTGATGTCGTAATGCACAACAAAATTACGATAAGGAGGTACTACAAATGGCTAATCAGAAAAAATCAGAATTAAGCTTAAAAGCTTATGACCATCAGTTGGTTGACCAGTCGGCACAGAAAAATTGTGGAAACCGCGCAGAGAACAGGCGCTAAGGTTTCGGGCCCCATTCCGCTTCCGACAAAGAAAGAAATCGTTACAATCCTGCGTGCGGTTCACAAGTATAAAGATTCCCGTGAACAGTTCGAAATGAGAACTCACAAAAGATTGATCGACATTCTTGAACCCACTTCAAAAACAATCGACACATTGCTCAAAATTTCATTGCCCGCAGGCGTTGATATTGAAATCAAGCAGGTGTGATTGAATTTTAACATCGCGGTATAAGACAGCGTGACTGCAGAAAAAAGTGCAGTCGGTCAATGTTGGAGAAAATCTTCAACCAATAACCGAATCAGGAGGAAGAAAATTATGCAAAAAGCAATTTTAGGAAAAAAGCTTGGAATGACTCAGGTTTTTGCAGAAGACGGCACAGTAATTCCGTTACCGTTGTTCTTGCAGGCCCGGTAACCGTTACACAGCTTAAAACCGTTGAAAACGACGGCTACAAAGCTGTTCAGGTTGGTTTTACCGACATTCCCGAAAGAAAGGTAAACAAGCCTTTGAAGGGTCATTTTGACAAAGCGGGCGTCAGCTATAAGAAAAACTTTAAAGAGTTCAGATTTGACGACGGCGTTGAATACAATGTCGGCGACGAAATCAAAAGCTGATGTATTTGCCGCAGGCGATAAAATCGACGTTACGGGCACACGCAAAGGTAAAGGTTTTGCCGGCACAACAAAAAGATGGGGAACTCACGGAGGTCCTATGTCGCACGGCTCGGGCTATCACAGAGGCGTAGGTTCTATGGGTGCTTGCTCAACTCCTTCGAGAGTTATGAAAAACAAAAAAAGCTCCCCGGACATATGGGTGTTGAAAAGGTTACAATTCAGAACCTTGACGTTGTTAAGGCAGACGCTGAAAACAACCTTCTTCTCATTAAAGGAGCAGTTCCCGGCCCTAAAGGCGGATTGTTGAAAATAGTAAAACACAGTTAAATGCAAATAAGATTTTTTTAGAAAGGAGGACTAAAAATATGCCTAAAGTAGGTTTATATAAAAATGGACGGAAATAAAGTTGGCGACATTGAACTTAGCGAAGCTATATTCGGTCAGGAAGTAAACAAAAGCGCTTTGCACCAGGTTGTCGTTAACTATCTTGCAAATCAAAGACAGGGCACGCAGAGCACCAAAACTCGTTCAGAGGTTTCGGGCGGCGGTATCAAACCGTGGCGCCAGAAAGGTACAGGCCGTGCAAGACAGGGCAGTATCAGGGCTACACAGTGGATTAAGGGCGGTATCGCATTAGGTCCCAAACCCAGAGATTACAGCTACACTCTCAATAAAAAACTTAAAAGAGTTGCTCTTAAATCGGCGCTCAGCGCAAAGGTTTTGGAGGACGAAATCAAAGTTGTTGAAGATATGAAGGTTGAAGGCTACAAAACAAGTGTTATCGCTAATATGCTTAAGAGTCTTGATGTTAACTCAAAGGCGCTTATCGTTACTTGCGACAAAGACGATTTAATCGTTAAATCGGCAAGAAACATCAAAGGCGTTACACCTACATTTGTAAATGTTTTTGAACGTTTACGATATTTTTAAGTCACGACCAGCTTATTATCGCTAAAGAAGCGATAGCAAAAGATTGAGGAGGTGTTCGCATAATGTTTGCACACGACATCATCATTAGACCGATAATCTCTGAAAAGAGTATGGACCAGTTGGCTGATAAAAAAATACACCTTCGAGGTTAGAAAAGATGCCAACAAAATTGAAATCAAAAGAGCCGTTGAAGAAATCTTCAATGTAAAGGTTGTGTCTGTCACAACATCGAATGTTCTCGGAAAAATTAAGAGAATGGGAGCAACTTCGGGTAAAAAGAGCGGATTGGAAAAAGGCAACCGTTAAGCTTTCGGCTGACTCCAAGACGATTGAATTCTTTGAAGGCTTGGCTTAATAACGAAAAAGGAGTGTAACGAAAATGGCGATTAAAAAATTTAATCCTACTTCTCCTGCACGCAGATTTATGACGGTGTCAACCTTTGAGGAAATCACAAAGGCAGAGCCGGAAAAATCGTTGCTTGAACCTCTTAAAAAGAATTCAGGCAGAAACTCTTACGGCAGAATTACTGTTCGTCACAGAGGCGGCGGGAACAAGAGAAAATACAGAGTTATAGATTTTAAGAGAAACAAAGACGGTATGAACGCTAACGTTATCGCAATCGAGTACGATCCCAACAGATCGGCAAACATTGCGCTTATCGAATACGAGGACGGCGTAAAGAGCTACATCATCGCTCCTTACACACTCAAAGTCGGCGACGTTGTACGTTCGGGATCTGACGCTGATATTAAGCCGGGCAACGCGCTTATGATTGCAGACATCCCCGTAGGTACCTTAATTCACAATATCGAGCTTGCTCCGAACAAGGGCGGTCAGCTTGTAAGAAGTGCAGGAAACTGTGCACAGCTTATGGCTAAAGAGGGCAAATTTGCTCAGGTTAGACTTCCTTCGGGCGAAGTTAGAATGATAAGAATTGACTGCAGAGCTACAATCGGTCAGGTAAGCAACCTTGACCACGAAAACATTTCTATCGGTAAAGCCGGCAGAAAAAGACATATGGGTTGGAGACCTACTGTCCGCGGTGTTGTTATGAACCCCTGCGATCACCCCCACGGCGGCGGTGAAGGTAAATCTCCTGTCGGTATGCCGAGCCCTGTTACTCCCTGGGGTAAACCCACACTCGGTTACAAAAACACGTAACAAGAAGAAACAGAGCAACAAATTTATCGTTAAGAGAAGAAACGCAAAATAATATAAAACTTATTTTTTTATATTTCGGAAGGAGGTTTATCAATGGGCAGATCTGTTAAAAAAAGGTCCCTTTGTCGAAGAACGTCTTTTAAAAAGAATTATCGATATGAACGACGCAGGTGAAAAAGAGAGTTATCAAAACCTGGTCGAGAGCGTCCACAATTTTCCCTGAAATGGTAGGACACACAATCGCGGTTTATGACGGCAGAAAACACGTTCCGGTTTATGTGAGCGAGGATATGGTCGGTCATAAGCTCGGCGAATTTGCACCCACAAGAACTTTTAAAAGGTCACGCAGGCGCAAAAACAACCGGAGTTAAGTAATTTTAATAAAAATATCCTATTACTTGAGAGGAGGATTTATTTAATGGAACAGACAGTTTCAAACGAAGCAAGAGCAAAAAGTCAGCTATGCTCGCATTTCTTCGAGAAAAAGTTAAAAATCGTTATTGATTTAATCAGAAACAAATCTGTCGGCGAAGCATTTGCAATTTTGAAATTCACACCCAAGGCTGCTGCCGAAATAGTTGAAAAAACTTTTAAAATCTGCTGTTGCGAACGCAGAAAATAATCATAATATGGACGTTGAAAAACTTTATGTTGCCGAGATTTTCGCAAATCAGGGCCCGACATTAAAGAGAGTTCAGCCCAGAGCACAGGGCAGAGCGTTCAGAATAAGAAAAAAAGAACAAGCCATATTACTGTTGTATTGAAAGAGAAAAGAATAAGAAGGAGGTAAGAGTTTTGGGCCAAAAAAGTACATCAGCACGGATTAAGAGTGGGCGTTATAAAAGACTGGGATTCCAAATGGTACGCTAATAAAAAAGACTTTTGGTGATAATCTCGTAGAAGATTATAAAAATCAGAAAGTTCCTTAAGAAATCGCTTTTTGCGGCAGGTATTGCAAAAATTGAAATCGAAAGAAACGATAATAAAGTAAGAATTAACATTTTCTCGGCTAAACCCGGTATCATCATCGGCAGAGGCGGCGCAGAAAAAGACAAAATTAAGGCAAACGTAGAAAAACTCATCAATAAAAACGTTATTATCAATATCGTTGAGGTTAAAGGTGCTGAGGCAAACGCACAGCTCGTTGCAGAAAACATTGCTGCACAGCTTGAAAGACGTATTTCCTTCAGACGTGCTATGAAACAGTGTATGCAGAGAGCTATGAAGCTCGGCGTTAAAGGTATTAAAACCTCTGTTTCGGGTCGTTTGGGCGGTGCTGAAATTGCAAGATGCGAACAGTATCACGAAGGTACTATTCCGCTTCAGACTTTGAGAGCCGACATTGACTACGGTTTCTATGAGGCTGATACAACTTACGGCAAAATCGGCGTTAAGGTTTGGATTTACAAAGGCGAAGTTCTTAAATCAAACAAACCCGGCAAAGCCGGCTGCCGCTAAAGGCGAAGGAGGTAAATAATCTATGTTGTTACCTAAAAGAGTAAAATACAGAAGAGTTATGAGAGGTCGTATGACCGGTAAAGCAACAAGAGGAAATAAAGTAAGCCACGGCGAGTACGGTATTCAGGCTTTGGAGCCCGCTTGGATTACAAGCAACCAGATTGAGGCTGCCAGAATTGCAATGACACGTTATATCAAAAGAGGCGGTCAGGTTTGGATTAAAATATTCCCCGACAAGCCGGTAACGGAAAAAAACCTGCTGAAACTCGAATGGGTTCTGGTAAAGGTTCTCCTGAATATTGGGTAGCGGTTGTTAAACCAGGCAGAGTAATGTTTGAAATCGGCGGCATTAGTGAAGATGTTGCAAAAGAGGCGCTCCGTCTTGCTATGCACAAGCTTCCGGTAAAATGTAAAATTGTTTCCCGCCAATCTCAGGAAAGTGACGGTGATTCGAGTGAAAGTTAATGAAATCAGAGATTTTGCAGATATGGAATTAGAGCAGAAGCTCACAGAGCTTAAAGCCGAATTATTCAATTTGAGATTTCAGCTTGCTACAAACCAGCTTGACAATCCCAAAAGAGTAACAGAGGTTAAGAGAACGATTGCAAAAAAATAAAAACAGTCCTTCGCGAAAAGAGAGTTAAAACAATCTGTTTAATGTAATTCTGATTGGCAGATAAGATAATTCTGAAGGAAAAACCGTATTTTATTTTGTAAAAAGGAGGATTTAAGCAAAGTGGAACGTAATTACAGAAAAAGTTCGTATAGGCAAAGTTGTAAGCGACAAAATGGACAAAACAATCGTTGTTGCCATTGAATACAACGTTAAACACAGCTTATGCGGCAAAATCGTTAAAAAGAACTTATAAATTGAAAGCTCACGATGAAGAAGGCGTTGCAAGAATCGGCGATAAGGTTAAAGTTATGGAAACCAAACCTATTTCCAAAGACAAACGCTGGAGATTGGTTGAGATTTTAGAGAAAGCTCAATAATACTCGGAAAGGAGAGGTTTGTAGTGATACAGCAACAAACTTTGTTAAAAGTTGCCGATAACACAGGTGCGAAAGAAATTATGTGCATCAGAGTGCTCGGCGGCAGCAAAGAAGATTTGCCAACATTGGTGACACTATTATTGCTTCGGTTAAAAAAGCAACACCAGGCGGTGTTGTAAAAAAAGGCGAAGTTGTTAAAAGCCGTTGTTGTAAGAAGCGTTAAAGGCTTAAGAAGAGCAGACGGCACATATATTAAATTTGATGAAAATGCGGCTGTTATAATCAGAGATGATAAAACTCCGAAAGGAACTCGTATATTCGGACCTATCGCCCGTGAATTAAGGGAAGAAGAGTATATGAAGATATTGTCTTTGGCACCCGAAGTTTTATAAGACAAGGAGGCGTTTTGGTTAATGAGAACTAAAGTTCATATTAAAAAAGGGGACGACGTTATTGTTTTATCCGGTGTTGACAAAGGCAAAAAGGGTAAAGTTTTAAGCGTTATTCCCAAAAGAAAGAAAAAGTAATCGTTGAAGGCGTGAATATGGCTACAAAGCACAAAAAGCCCAAGAGCCAGACAGAGCCGGGCGGAATTATCAACCAGGAAGCTCCGATTTATGCCTGCAAGGTTATGCACGTTTGCAACAAGTGCGGAAAAACCGACTCGTATCGGTCACAAAAATTTTTGGCTGACGGCGAGAAGGCAAGAGTTTGCAAAAAAATTGCTTGGAAGTTTTTGATAACTAATTAAGAGAGGAGGATTTTTCGCTTATGGCAAGCAGATTAAATGCGCATTACGAAAACGAAGTTAAAAAAAGCGCTTATGGAAAAAAATTCGGCTACAAAAGCCCGATGGAAATTCCGAAATTAGAAAAAAATCGTTATAAATATCGGCGTCGGCGAAGCTAAAGACAACTCTAAAGCTCTGGACGCAGCGGTTAACGACCTTGCGCTTATCACAGGTCAGGCTCCCGTGGTAACAAAGGCACGCAATTCGGTTGCTAACTTTAAAATCAGAGAGGGTATGAATATCGGCTGCAAGGTTACACTCCGCAAAGATAAGATGTATGAGTTCCTTGACAGGTTCTTCAATCTCGCCCTTCCCCGCGTCAGAGACTTCAGAGGTATCAACCCGAACTCTTTCGACGGCAGAGGCAACTATTCTCTGGGTATCAAAGAACAGCTGATATTCCCCGAGATCGAGTACGATAAAATCGACAAAAATCAGAGGTATGGACATTATTATGGTAACTACCGCAAAAAAACAGATGAAGAAGCACGCGAACTTTTAACACTTATGGGTGCTCCGTTCATCAGAGCGTGAGAGGAGGAAATAAATCGTGGCTAAAAAAAGCGATGGTATTAAAACAGCAGAAAAAGCAGAAGTATTCTACAAGAGAATACAACAGATGCAAAATATGCGGACGACCTCACGCATACCTCAGAAAATACGGTATTTGCCGTATTTGCTTCAGAGAATTGGCTTACAAAGGTCAAATCCCCGGCGTAAGAAAAGCAAGCTGGTAAGGCTTTGAAAAAAATATATTCGGATTAGATTTTTAAAAAGGAGGTAGCACAATATGCAGATAACCGATCCTATCGCTGATATGCTTACCCGTATCAGAAACGCAAATTCATCAAAACATGAATCAGTTTTAATCCCTTCTTCTAAAATGAAAGTTGCAATCGCTAAAATTCTTGACGATGAAGGTTATATAAACGGTTATGAAGTTATAGATGACGGTAAACAGGGCGTTATTAAAGTTACTCTTAAGTACGGCGCTAACAAAACTAAAGTTATTACCGGCATTAAAAGAGTGAGCAAGCCCGGTCTCAGGGTTTATGCCAACAAAGAAGAAATGCCTAGAGTTTTGAGAGGTCTTGGTATTGCCATTGTATCCACTTCAAAGGGTATTATGACAGACAAAGACGCGAGAAAGAACAACGTAGGCGGCGAAGTTTTGGCATTTATTTGGTAGTATTTTTACTAATTGGAGGTGAACACATTGTCAAGAATAGGCAGAGCACCGATTGACATTCCAAACGGTGTAGAAGTTAAAATAAATCCCGATAACGAGGTTATCGTCAAAGGCCCTAAAGGTACATTGACAAAGAAACTCCATAGGGATATGATTATAAAAACCGAAGGCGCGGTTTTGGTTGTTGAAAGACCTTCCGAGGACAAAGCGCACAAAGCTTTGCACGGTCTTACAAGGTCGCTTTTTGGCAAATATGGTGACGGGCGTAACTGAGGGCTTTTCAAAAACCTTACAGATTAACGGTGTCGGTTACAGAGCCGCAAAAACAGGGTAAAAAGGTTGTTTTAAACCTTGGCTATTCGCACCCCGTTGAGGTTGAAGATTCTGATGATTACACATTGGAGGTTCCCGATCCGAATACAATCATTGTTAAAGGTATTGACAATCAGATTGTCGGTGAGGTAGCGGCTAAAATCAGAGAAAAAAGACTTCCCGAACCCTACAAGGGCAAAGGTATCAAGTATGCTGATGAGGTTATCAGAAGAAAAAGAAGGTAAGACAGGCGCTAAGAAGTAAGAGTGCGGTCTTTGAAAAGTTTAAGAAAGGAGCATAAGCTTTTATGATAAAGAAACAGAGCAGTAACGTATCAAGATTGCGCAGACATAAAAAGAGTCCGCAAAAACAATCTCAGGTACAGCGGAACGTCCCAGACTTAACGTATACAGAAGTCTTAAAAAAATATCTATGCTCAGATTATCGACGATACAACAGGCACAACTCTTGTTTCGGCTTCCTCGCTTGATATGGAAGCAGGCGGAAACAAAGACGCGGCGAAAGCAGTTGGCACACTCGTAGCTAAAAAGGCTCTTGAGAAAGGTATCAGCGAAGTTGTATTCGACAGAGGCGGATATATATATCACGGCCGTGTAGCGGCTCTTGCAGAAGGCGCAAGAGAAGGCGGTCTTAAGTTCTAAATTTTGAAATTTATACATTACTCTAAAAGGAGGTTAACAGCTTTTATGGAAAACATTGATGTAAACGCTATGGAATTAAAAGAAAAAATAGTTAGCATAAATCGTGTTGCTAAGGTTGTTAAAGGCGGCAGAACCTTTAGATTCAGCGTTTTAGTTGTTGTCGGCGACGAGAACGGTCACGTTGGCGCAGGCACAGGCAAGGCGGCTGAAATCCCCGATGCAGTAAGAAAAGCGATTGACGATGCTAAGAAAAAAATATGATTACAGTACCGATTGTAAACACAACTATTCCGCACGAGAAAATCGGCGTTTTCGGTGCGGGCAGAGTGCTTTTAAAACCTGCCGGCTTAGGTACAGGCGTTATCGCCGGCGGCGGTGTAAGAGCGGTGCTCGAGCTTGCCGGTATTAAGAATATCAGAACAAAATCTCTGCGTTCAAACAATCCGCGCAATATGGTTAATGCGACGATTGAAGGCCTCAAAGAAATGATGGTTGCTGAAGAAGTAGCTAAATTAAGAGGCAAATCGGTTGAAGAATTGTTGGGTTAATTTAGCAGGTACGCTAAAAAATATTGCAGGAGGAAATGAAAATGGCAAAGATTAAAGTAACTTTGGTTAAAAGCTTCCACGGCTGCAAAAAAGACCAGATTGCAACCGTAGCCGCTTTGGGCCTTAAGAAAATACGAGATGAAAAAACACACGAAGATTGTCCTCAAATCAGAGGTATGGTTACAAAAATCAAGCACTTGGTTAAGGTTGAGGAAATATAAACTAAAAGGAGGTGTCTTGTATGAAATTATTTGAACTTGCTCCAAGCAAAGGCGCTGTTAAGGACAGAAAGAGAGTCGGCAGAGGTCACGGTTCGGGCAGCGGAAAAAAACATCGGGCAGAGGTCATAAAGGACAGAATGCCAGAAGCGGCGGCGGTGTAAGAGTCGGCTTTGAAGGCGGTCAGATGCCTATTTACAGAAGATTGCCGAAACGCGGCTTTACAAATATCTTTGCTAAGGAATATGTTGAAGTAAAAATTTCAGATTTGAATAAATTTGAATCCGGTGCAGTTGTAGACGCTCAAGCTTTGAAGGAAGCCGGAATCATTAAAAAGGTTTGCGACGGCGTTAAAGTGTTGGGTAACGGTGAAATAAACGTTAAGCTCACAGTTAAGGCTGCGAAGTTTACAGAAGCTGCTAAGAGAAGATTGAAGCAGCCGGAGGAAAGGCTGAGGTGATGTAAGGTGTTTCAGACCATTAGAAATGCTTGGAAAATCCCGGACCTTAGAAAAAAGATTTTTATTTACTCTGTTTATGATTGCGGTATTCAGACTCGGTTCGTATATCCCGGTCCCCGGTCTTGACAGAGGCGCACTTCAGAGTATGATAGGCGAGGGCAATAACCTTTTTCGGTATGCTCGATTTGTTCTCGGGCGGTGCGTTCGGTAATGCAACCATTTTTGCAATGAGTATTACCCCGTACATCAACTCGTCGATTATAATTCAGCTTTTGACAGTTGCAATCCCTGCTTTGGAACGTCTTGCCAAAGAGGGCGAAGAAGGAAGAAAAAGACTTGCTTCCTGGACAAGATACGGCACGGTTATTTTGGCGTTTATCCAGGCAACCGGTTTGTATTTTGCACTCCGCAGCGGTTTAACCAACAGCGGCGTTGTATCGTTCATCTTGGTTACCTTCTCGTTTACGGCAGGTACGGCATTTCTTATGTGGCTTGGAGAGCAAATCACCGAGTACGGTGTAGGAAACGGTATTTCGATTATCATCTTCGCAGGTATCGTATCGAGAGTTCCGAGCTCTGTTATCGGCCTTGTTAACAACTTCAAGGCAGTTCAGGGCGCACAGGGAATTATCTCGCTCGCTGCGATTGTAATTGTATCGGCGGCTTCGATTTTTGCTCGTTGTATTCATCAACGATGCTGAAAGAAGAATTCCCGTACAGTATGCAAAAGAGAATGGTAGGACGTAAAATGTACGGCGGTCAGAGCACACATATTCCGATTAAAGTTGCTATGGCAGGCGTTATCCCGATTATCTTTGCGATGTCGATTTTGTCTTTCCCGCAGACGATTGCACAGTTTATGGGCAAAAACATTCAGATTTTTAACACCACATCGTGGTGGTACATTGTATTGTACTTTGTGCTTATTATCTTCTTCACATATTTTTACACTGCAATTCAGTTCAATCCGATTGAAGTTGCAAACAATATGAAGAAGAACGGCGGATTTATCCCCGGTATCAGACCGGGCAAACCTACAAGCGATTTTATTAACAGAGTTTTGGTTAAAATCACCTTGGCAGGTGCAGTGTTCTTGGGACTTATCGCGGTATTGCCGCAGATTGTCGTAAAATACACCGCATTCCATCTTACACTCGGCGGTTCGTCGCTCCTCATCTTGGTCGGCGTTGCGCTTGAAACGGTTAAGCAGATTGAATCTCAGATGCTTATGCGTCATTATAAAGGTTTTCTTGGATTGATAAAATTGATTTGTCAGGAGATATTTATGAAAAATAATTATGCTTGGTGCCCCCGGTGCGGGCAAAGGAACGCAGGCTGAAATTCTCAATAAAAAGTACGGCATACCCACAATTTCGACGGGCGCAATTATAAGAGAAGCTATAAAAAGCGGCTCTGAGCTTGGAAATAAGGTTAAAGCCATCATTGAGAGCGGTAATCTTGTGTCGAGACGATATAGTAATCGAAATCATAAAAACGTCTTGCCGAAAAGGATTGCGAAAAACGGCTTCATTCTGGACGGGTTTCCGCGAACCGTTGCGCAGGCGGACGCACTTTATGATATGGGCATTTCGATAGACAAGGTTATTTCTATCGAAGTGGATGACGACGATATTATCAAAAGACTTTCGGGCAGACGTGAGTGCTCGGGTTGCAGGTCAACATATCACGTTGACAGCAAACCGTCGGCAAAAGGCGATAACTGTGAAAAATGCGGTGCGCCTCTTACAATCCGTCCCGATGACGAACCCGAAACAATCAAGAAAAGACTTGATGTCTACCACGAGCAGACCGAGGCTTTGAAAGATTATTACGAGGGCAAGAAAAATTCTTCACAAGGTATGCGGCAGCAATGGAATCGAGGCTACCACCAAGAGCATTGTAGCAGTATTGGAGAATTGAAAATGATTTATATTAAGTCAGCGGGCGAGGTGGCAAAGATGCGCCGCTCCGGCAGAATTACGGCAAACATCTTCGAGGTGTTAAAGCCGCACATTAAGCCGGGCGTGTCTACCGCCGAGCTTGATAAAATCGCGAAAAGAATATACTAAGCTCCGAGGCAAAAACCGTCATTTTTAAACTATAACGGTTTTCCCGCCAGTATATGTTCCTCAGTTAACGACGTGGTTATTCACGGCATACCCAGTCACTCAAAAATTCTTAAAGACGGCGACATTATAAGCGTCGACGTGGGAGTTATAAAGGACGGGTATCACTCGGACGCGGCAAGAACATTTGCTGTGGGAAATATCGGTGATGATGCCGCAAGATTGATCGACGTCACCGAAAAAAGCTTTTTTGAGGGAATACGTTATGCAAAACAGGGCGAAAGGCTCTTTAGCATATCGGCGACAATTCAGGATTATGTCGAAAGCGCGGGATACAGTATTGTTAAAAATTACTGCGGTCACGGCGTCGGCAGAAATCTTCACGAGGACCCAGAAATTCCGAATTACGGAAAAGTTCGGTCACGGAAACAGACTTATGCGCAATATGACGCTTGCCATTGAACCTATGGTTAATATGGGCGGCGCGGCGACAAAAGTTTTGTCCGACGGCTGGACGGTTGTTACACAGGATAAATCGTATGCGGCGCATTACGAAAAACACCATTGTGATAACCGACGGCGAGCCGATTATTTTAACCGCACTGTAAGCGGATTTTTGTTAACGTGTTGTATAATTAAGTAGAGGTGATATGTGTTGGACGCTCAACCCGGCGGATTTGTATATGCAGTTGCCGGCAGAGATTCGGGAAAAATGTTTCATCATTTTGTCCGTTAAAGACGGTTTCGCGTATATCGCGGACGGCAAAGGGCAGAAAGGTGGGCGCACCCAAAAAGAAAAAGCTTAAAGCATATAAAGCTTGCTTTGAAATCAGATAAGTTTATAGCCGAAAAGCTTGAAACGGCAGGAAAAGGTTACAAACAAAGAAGTAAGACACGCGATAAGAGCGTTTTTGGGTGAAAATGAATGACGAAAAAAATGTTGTAAAAGGAGGTTTTTTTATTATGGCAAAAAGAAGACGTATTGGAACTTGAAGGTACAGTCATTGAGGCACTGCCCAATGCAATGTTTCAGGTTGAATTTGAAAACGGTCACAGAATACTTGCTCATATTTCGGGTAAGCTCCGTATGAATTTCATCAGAATTCTGCCGGGCGATAAGGTTACTGTTGAAATGTCGCCTTATGATCTCACAAGAGGACGTATTACTTGGCGTGCAAAATAATGCCGGAAAAAATGCACATTCAAGACGAAAAATGCAGTTTTTGCGCATAAGAAAAAAACCTTTAAGTGTAGAATTTTTTTCGAGATTTTTTTAAAAGAACAGGAGGAGAAATTATGAAAGTCAGACCTTCGGTAAAAACCTATTTGCGAAAAAAATGCAAAAATTATTAAAAGAAAAGGCAACGTTATGGTTATTTGCCAGAACCCCAAGCACAAACAGAAACAGGGTTGATGACAAGCCTTTAGCCTAAAAAGGGGGGCGGCTGTACGGATTTTTTTCGTAACCCCTTTTTAGGTTTTATATAAATTTAAAATTATAAGCTTTGTTAAATTTTTAAGGAGGTGTAAGAATGGCTCGAATAGCTGGCGTAGATTTGCCTAACGAGAAAAAGAGTTGAGATTGGCCTTACCTATATTTTTCGGTATCGGCAGAAAAATCTTCAAACAAAAATTTTTAAGTGAAACAGGTATAAATCCCGATACTCGTGTTAAAGACTTAACAGAGGACGAGATTTCTAAATTAAGAGCTGCGATTGATAAGGATTATCACGTTGAAGGTGACTTAAGACGTCAAACAGCGCTTGATATAAAAAGACTTATTGAGATCGGCTGTTACAGAGGACTTCGTCACAGAAGAGGTCTTCCTGTAAGAGGTCAGAGATCTAAGACAAACGCAAGAACAAGAAAAGGCCCGAGAAAAACAATGGCTAACAAAAAGAAATAGAAAGGGAGGGGTATTAAAATGGCTCAGGTTAAAAGAACACGTAAAAGACGTGAAAAGAAAAACGTTGAAAAAGGAGCTGCACATATCCGTTCCTCTTTCAATAACACGATTGTTACTATCACAGATACCGCAGGCAACGCTCTTTCGTGGGCAAGTTCAGGCGGATTGGGCTTCAGAGGCTCAAGAAAAAGCACACCGTTCGCATCGCAGATGGCTGCTGAAACAGCGGCAAAAGCTGCTATGGAGCACGGTTTGAAATCTGTTGAAGTTTACGTTAAAGGTCCCGGCGCAGGACGTGAAGCTGCTATCAGAGCGCTCCAGACTGCCGGCTTGGAGGTTAGTATGATTAAAGACGTAACCCCCATTCCGCACAACGGCTGCAGACCGCCCAAGAGAAGAAGAGTTTGATATAGGAGGTGCAATAAATGGCTAGATATACAGATGCTGTGTGCCGTCTTTGCCGTCGCGAGGGTCAGAAGCTCTTCTTAAAAGGCGCAAGATGCTACAGTGATAAATGTTCCGTAGGAAAAAGACAGTATGCTCCCGGTCAGCACGGTCAGGGCAGAAAGAAACTTTCCGAGTACGGTATTCAGTTGAGAGAAAAACAGAAAGCAAAGAGATATTACGGCGTTTTGGAATCGCAGTTTGAAAAAAATATTTCGATATGGCAAGCAATAAAAAGGTATCACCGGTGAAAACCTTTTGCAGATACTCGAAAGCCGTTTGGACAACGTTGTTTACAGACTTGGCTTCGCTCTTTCAAGACCCGAAGCAAGACAGCTTGTAAGACACGGTCATTTCACGGTTGACGGTCATAAGGTTAATATTCCGTCTTACCTCGTAAAAACCGGGCGCTGTTATCACAATTAAAGAAAACAGCAGAAGCCTTCCCAAAATGAAAGCAATTTTGGAACAGACCGACGGTAAAGTTATTCCGAAATGGCTCGATTTGGACAGAAATACATTGCAGGCAAAAGTTGTTAACCTTTGCGACAGGGAAGATATCGACTTAGACGTTCAGGAACACTTAATCGTTGAGTTGTATTCTAAATAAGCCTTCCCCATAAAAATTATTTTTTTAATACTGGAATGGAGGGTTGTTAAGTATGATAGAAATGGAAAAACCCAAGGTTGAATGTGTGGAAAGAAGCGAGGATGGAACATATGCGCGTTTTGAGGTTGAACCTCTTGAGCGAGGCTACGGTATAACATTAGGCAACTCAATCAGACGTGTTTTGCTTTCGTCACTTCCCGGTTCTGCCGCAACGTCCGTAAAAATCGACGGCGTACTCCACGAGTTTTCCACAATTCCCGGAGTTAAAGAAGATGTTACGGAAATAATTTTAAATATTAAAAAAAGCTTATAACCATTGTTTACAGTGAAGTGCCCAAGACCGTTTATATCGACGCGACCGGCGCAGGCGAGGTTCTCGCAGGCGATATTAAGTGCGACTCCGAAGTTGAAATCATCAACAAAGATTTGCACATTGCAACACTTGACGACAATGCAAAGCTTTATATGGAAATTACTCTTGCGAACGGCAGAGGCTACGTTTCTGCCGAGAAGAATAAGGAAAAATATGCAGAGCATAATCGGCGTAATTCCCTGTTGATTCTATCTATTCGCCCATCTGCAAGGTAAACTATAATGTAACCAACACACGTGTTGGTCAGGTGACCGACTACGACAAGCTCTCGCTTGAGCTTTGGTCGGACGGTACAATTGCACCTGAAGAGGCATTGAGCCTTAGCGCAAAAATCTTAAACGACCATATGAGCTTGTTTATCGACCTTACCGACGAAATCAAGCACAAAGAAATTATGGTTGAAAAAGAAGATAACAAAAAGGATAAGGTTTTGGAACTCACAATCGAGGAGCTTGACCTTTCCGTTCGTTCGTTTAACTGCTTGAAGAGAGCCGGCATCAACACCGTTGAAGATTTGGTGAACAAGTCCGAAGGCGAAATGATGAAGGTGAGAAACCTCGGCAGAAAATCGCTTGAAGAAGTTATCGCAAAACTTGCCGCTTTGGGATTGGTGTTCTCAAAAGAAACTTATGATGACTAAAATATTAGTAGCAAAGGAGGTATATGTGTTATGCCGGGTACAAGAAAATTAGGTAAAGCTACCGACCATAGAATTGCTATGCTTAAAAACCTTACAACTGCACTTTTTGGGAAAACGGTAAAAATCGAAAACAACCGTTGCAAAGGCTAAAGAAGTAAGAAGCTTGGCTGAAAGAATGATAACCTTGGGTAAACAAAATACTCTTCATACAAGAAGGCAGGCGCTTTCTTATATTACGAAAGAGGACGTTGTTACAAAGCTGTTTGGCGAAATAGCTCCCAAATATGCCGATAGAAACGGCGGATATACCAGAATTGTAAAGATTGGTCCCAGACGCGGTGATGCCGCTGAGATGGCGATTATCGAATTGGTATAATTTTTAAATTTTAAGCGATGTCAAGTATTTTGGCATCGCTTTTAAAATTTTTTTGTAAAATTTTTAGAAAAAAAGTGTTGACAAAGTAATGTTTGTGTGATAAAAATGACTTCAAGATTTAGGATTAGTTTAGTTTTGGAAAGTTAAGTTTAGACGAGTTTAGAGTAGATTAGTTTTTATGTTAATATGCTGATTATACCCTTTTCGTCTTGCGGAAAGGGTTTTTGTTTTTTTAACTTTCAAATGTAAATCCTAAACAAATTTAAAAAAGGGGTAGATTTACAATGAAGAAAAATGAACGGAACAATGAGAAAGAAATTTTTGTCGGCAGTGGGGGTTGTTTGTACGGCGGCGCTTTTGTTTACGGGTTGCGGTGCAAAACAGATAAGCGAAACAGGCACGGAGAAAAACGATAAGGTTTACAAAATCGGCGTAACGCAGTATGCCGACCACCCGTCGCTCGATAACTGCCGTGAGGGATTTATTCAGGGACTTGCAAACGAAGGCTTTAAAGAGGGCGAGAATATCGAAATCGAAACGGTAAACGCACAGGCGGAGATGTCGAAAGCAACACAGATTGCGCAGACATTCGCAAGCGCGGGCAAGGATTTGGTTTGCGGTATCGCAACACCGTCCGCGCAGGCTTTGTACGCATCGTGTGCCGAGAAAAAAATATCCCCGTTATATTCAATGCGATTTCCGACCCGATTGCGGCTAAACTTGCAAAATCGGAAACCGAGGCTCTTCCCGGTATCACAGGCATAAGCGACAAGCTCCCCGTTGAGGACCAGTTAAAGCTTATCCGCGAGATTTTTGCCCGACGCTAAAAATCGGCATTATCTATACCACCGGCGAGGCGAACTCTGTAAGCACCATTGAAGAATACAAAAAAACTTGCACCGACCTACGGTTTTTGAAATTGTTGACAAAGGTATCACAAAACAGGCTGAAATTCCGCAGGTTATGGACGTTATCTTAACCCAGGCCGACTGCATTTCAAACCTCACCGATAACACGGTTGTTGCGGCGCTCGGCGTTGTTTTGGAAAAAGCAAATGCGGCGAAAATCCCCGTTTTCGGTTCGGAGGAAGAACAGGTTAAAAACGGATGTGTTGCATCTGCCGGTCTTGATTATGTAAAAACTCGGCGTTCAGGCAGGCGAGATGGCGGCAAAAGGTGCTCAAAGGCACAAAGATTGACACAATTCCGTTTGAAACGCTGAAAGAAACAAAATATACTTTCAACGAGGACGCGGCAAAGGCACTCGGAATTACAATCAGTGCAGAAACGCTTGCAAAAAGCAAAATAATTTAAAAATTCGATTAAAAAAATTCCGCCGTGAGGAAGCTTACGGCGGATTATCTTCATATTAAACGGGAGATTAAAATGGGAATTTTATCAATAGCCTCGGGAATTTTGGAACAGGGCTTTATATTCGGAATAATGGCGCTGGGAATTTACATTACATATAAAATTTTTGGACTTTCCCGACCTTTCGGTTGACGGAACATTTCCGCTCGGCGCGGCGGTTTCGACAAAACTGATACTTTCAGGGTGTAGACCCGTGGCTCGGTCTTTTGGGCGCGTTTGTTCTCGGGAACGCTTGCAGGTGTGCTGACGGGATTTTTCACGTTAAACTAAAAAAATTAAAGACCTTCTAAGCGGTATTCTCACAATGACACTGCTCTATTCGGTGAATTACCGAATTGTCGGCAAACCGAACGAATTTTTTTATGGGCGAAAGCACGGTGTTTTCAACCGTAAATTCGCTTTTCCCAAATATGCCGCCCGCATATAAGCCGTACACCGCGCTTTTGACAGTGTTTGTGATTGCGGTGATTGTCAAATACGTGTTGGATTGGTATCTCGGCACAAAATCGGGATTTCTGCTCAAAAGCGTAGGCTCAAACGAGGCGCTTGTAATTACGCTTGCCGAGGACCCCGGAAAAGTTAAAATAATCGGTCTTGCAATATGCAACGGCCTTGTTGCGCTTGCAGGTGCGATATACAGCCAAAGAAGCACACAGTTCGATATTTCAAGCGGTACGGGTATGCTCGTTATGGGACTTGCTGCGGTTATAATCGGCACAACGGTATTCTCAAAAATGAAGTTTTTGCGCGTGACGACGGGCGTTTTGGTGGGTATGATTGTGTATAAAGCGTGCATTACGCTTGCAATCAGCTCCGGTTTGCAGTCGTCCGATATGAACCTTGTTGTGACGGTTCTGTTTGTTTTAACTCTCGTTTTCAGTGATATTTCAAAAAGAAAGGGGCGGCAAAAAAATGCTTAAACTCGAAAAATATTTGTCAAACCTTCAACAAAAATACAATTAACGAAAAAAAGTGCTTTTCAACGGCTTTTCGCTTTCGGTTGCGAAAGACGAATTTGTGTCGGTTGTGGGCAGTAACGGCTCGGGAAAAACCACGCTTTTGAATATCGTTTCGGGAAATCTTATGCCCGACTGCGGAAGGGTTTTTTTGTCGGCGGAAAGGACGTTACAAAGCTTAAAAATTATAAACGCGCAAAAAATATCGCGCGCGTTTTTCAGGACCCGTCGCTCGGCACTTGCCCGTCGATGACGATTTTTGAAAATATGTCAATCGCGGACAACAAGCTCAAACCGTATAATCTCACGAGCGGTTTAAATCATAAACGCAAGGATTTTTACCGTTCACAGCTGGAGCTTTTGGGGCTTGGACTTGAGGACAGAATGGACACAAAAAACGCGTACGCTCTCGGGCGGTCAGAGGCAGGCATTGGCGCTTATTATGGCGACTATGGTAAAGCCCGACATTCTTCTGCTTGACGAGCATACCGCGGCGCTCGACCCGAAATCGAGCGACATTGTGATGGACCTCACCGAAAAGGTTGTGACCGAGAAAAAATTACAACGCTTATGGTTACGCATAATCTGCGCTATGCGATTGATTATTCAAACAGATGTATTATGATGCACGAGGGAAATATTCACCTTGATATAAGCGGTGACGAAAAGAAAAATAAAACCATCGCCGACCTTTTGACGGTGTTTAACGAAATAAGCATAGAGTGCGGAAATTAAAAAAATATGATAATAAAAACGGAGCGGTTTAAGCCACTCCTCGATAAGACAACATTGCCTTAAAAAACATATTTTTCGCGCCTTTCTGCGTTAAAAAGCTCGCAATCCGTCAGGATTACTCACTTTTTGCCTTGAAATTCATCAAAAAAATCTTGTTTTTTTAAGGTGCGGAGCAGTTTTGAATATCGGATTTTACAATTCAGACAAGAAATAAAACCTGCCGTTATGCTGACGCATATGGCAGGGTTTTTTTGACGTAGTATGAATTTAAAATACGGCTTCAAAACCAATGCTTTTATTGAGGAGCGGCTAAATCCGCTCCGTTTTTCTATTCTTCGGTATCTTCTTTTACAACCGTTTCTTCTTTTTATAACAACTTCATCATCTTTGGACTTTAAATCCTTGATAAATCCGTTGACCTTGTTCAAAAGGTCGGGAACCGCGTCAATAATTCTGTCCGCAGTGGTTACGCTGTTTGTAATGGGCAGGATACGTACGCTTTCTTTGCCGATAACCAAAAAAACGCAATCGGGTTTATCGACACACCGCTTCCTGCTCCGCCGCCGAACATTTTGCCGTCAGCGTCAGGATTATCCTTTAAATCCTGTGCAAATTCCGAACCGCCTGCGCCGAATCCGAACGATACCTTTGAAACGGGGATAACTCGTTGTGCCGTCGGCAGTTGTAACCGGGTCGCCGACGATTGTGTTAACGTCTACCATAGCCTTAATTTTCCATTGATACATTGAGCAAACCTTCGATTGGGTTCATAAAAAAACACCGCCTTATTTATAATCGTTTATTTATTTTTGTTTTTTTCGCTTATTTCGGGTTTATATTCTTCAAAAAGCTTTTTCGCCTTTGAATAGTTCTTAAAAATAATAACCGCCGCCGTCAAAAATGTCAATCAAACGCGTGTAAACAACGCCGTCAAGGTTTATTTTCATAATGTTTTTTTGTTAAAAATCGGGTCGATTGAAAAATTTGTGTTCTTTCACGGTGAAAAGTTTGCATACAAGCGCAAAAAGCGGAGTAAATCACGCCCCACAAAAACGCCCGTCGAAATTCCCGTCAGTGCTGCGTCGCCAAGACCGAAAATCCATATCGAGGTTGATATATTTTACCGTGATTGACTTTTTATATGCCCTTTTGACGCGGAAAACGTGTTTTTTTCAAGATGTTTATGTTGTTTTTGGCACGCTTTGCCTTGTCGATAAAATTGTCCTTGCCCTCGGCCTTTTTCAGCCTCTTTTTTTCTCTGTTTCTTTAAATTTTATGTCAAAAACCAAGCTTTTTGGTAAAAACATAAAACCTCAGCGTGAAATTCTTGCCCTCGGCGTTGTTAAAGTAACCTTCAAAATTAAAATTGAGCCTTACAAAAAGCAAAAATAAAATCAAAACCGCGAGCGCGGTAAAGGCAAATAAGCAAAATTTTCATATGCGCACCGCCTTAAATGTTTTTGTTCGGAAGTTTCCGTATCGGCGTCGGTGTGATTTTCCCGGGCTGTGTTTTTCTGTGTTTTCGCCGTTTTGTGCCGAGTCAATGTCAAACTCCTGCTGAATTATTATGTTGTTGGGATTGTCTACGGCAGGCAAACTGCTTAATGAGGTTAAACCGAAAACAGCGCAGAAATTCCTCTGTTGTGCCGAACAAAATCGGTCTGCCGGGTGCGTCGAGCCTGCCTTTTTCCTCAACGAGTCCCAGTTCAACAAGCTTTGAAAGCGAGCCGTCGCTGTTCACACCGCGGATAAATTCGATACTGCTTCGCGTTACAGGCTGATTGTATGCCACAATGCTCAAAACCTCAAGCGCGGCATTCGACAGGCTGACTTTGCTTTTTTCTCGGCAACTGTGCGGATATAGCCGTAATATTCGGTTTTGGTGCAAAGCTGAAAACTGTCCTCAAGACGCAGAATTTTTATTCCGCGCGATTGGTCGTTTTCGTATTCCGACTGCATTTTTCCATAATGATTTCGGCATTTTTTTCTGTCGATTTCAAGCGCCTCGCAAATCCTGTCAATAGGCACCGATTCGCCTATTGCAAAGAGTATGCTCTCTATCACCGCTTTAACTTTTTTTCTTCTTCCATATTTAACCTCTATAAGTAATTGTTGTCAATTTTCTTCGGTATTTATATCAACTTCGGTACGTTTTATAAAAAGTTTTCCGTCCTCTTCATATGACGAAAAAACGCCCGAGCGCATAAGCTCGAGAATTGCAAGAAATGCGGAAACCGCCTCACTTCGGCTTTCTATGCCGTCAAACATATCTTCAAAAACTTCGGCTTTTCGCCCTTTTTGATGCTTTTTGAGATAATGCGCGGTTTTGTCCTCAACGCTCACTGTGACGTGCGCCACAATGCCCTCGAATTTTTCTTTCGGAGGAGGCATTTTGCGCTCGGTTTTCTCGATTACCGTCATAAAAGCCTCAGTCAGCTTTTCAATGTCTATATGTTCAATGCGTTTCGGTTTGTTCTCCTTTTCGGGGAGCGTGGGGGAGCTTGTAAAACGAAAGATACCCCTGAAACTGCATTTTTCAAGCTTTTCTTTCGCCTTTTTTTGATTTTTTTCGTATTCAATGAGCCTGTCCGCAAGGTTTTGACGAGGATCCTCTTCTTCCTCCTCGTGGCGCGGAAGGAGCATTTTCGACTTTATCAGCAAAAGCTCCGATGCCATATACAAAAAATTCCGACGAAATTTCAAGGTCGAATTCCTCCATTTTGTTAAGATATTCAAGATACTGCTCGGTGATTTCGACAATCGGAATATCATAAACACTCACTTTATTCTTTTTATAAGATGAAGCAACAAATCCAAAGGACCCTCAAAGGTTTGAAGCTTAAAGGATAATTTATCGTCCACAAAATTCTCCTAAATAAAGTTTACAAGGTTTAGTATCGGCTGCATAATAAGGCTTGTAAGACCGTTTAAAATAGGGTCGAGAATACCTGTGTAAATTATGAGTAATAATACCAAAAACGAATAACGTTCGTACTGATAAAATTTATATTTTATTCTGCCGGGCAGAAATTCGGTCAGTACGCGCGAGCCGTCCAGAGGCGGAATGGGGATAAGGTTAAAAATCATAAGTCCCACATTTATAACTATGCAGTAGTAGAGCATAACCACCAAAACGTTCAAACCTTTGAGCGATGTCACGTTTGAAAAAAGCGCGGCAAAACCGACGAATTTTCCGACAATCCCCAAAAGAATCGCACTGATTATCGCCATTGCAAGGTTTGAAACGGGACCCGCAAGGCTTACCAGAATTATGCCTTTTCTGCGGTTTTTGAAATTATCGGGGTTAATAGGTACGGTGACGCGCCCAGCCGAAGTGGAAAAACAGCATACACAAAAATCCGATAAGGTCAAAATGCGCAAAAGGGTTGAGCGACAGACGTCCGCTGTATTTTGCGGTAGGGTCGCCCATTTTATATGCCGCATAGCCGTGCGCGGTTTCGTGAACGCTGATTGCAAGCAAATCCGCAGGCAATGTTAAAATTAAGCTTAAAAAAATCTGTTCAATAAGTTGCCGAACAAAAATATGCACCTCCGAAATGATATACTTAGTTAATTATACACTATGAAAAATACAAGTACTATCGAAAAAAATCGCATTGACATTTTTGTGAAAAATTTGGTATAATTTAGATATATACTTTATGAAATGAGGACGAAAAATGCTGAAACATATTATATTCTGGAAATTGAACGACAAATCGAAAGCGGACGAAATTGCGGCGGATTTAAACTCGCGTTTTAAGGCTCTTTTGGGCAAGGTTGACGGCCTTAAAAGAGGCTGAAGTCGGCAGAAACGTAAACGGCGGTGACTTTGACATCACGCTTTACACCGTTTTTGAGAGCGCAGAGGACGAGAAAGCGTATCAGACAAATCCGCTCCATCTCGAAATTAAAAAGTTGTTCACTCGGTTGTGTGTGACAGAATTTGCATTGACTATTTGGTGTAATATCTTGTAAAAATTGAATAATTTTCTTAAAATCTTCCGATAATATTAAAAAAATATTGGGAGATTTTTATTTTTGAAAAATATATTTTTGTATTCACCGCCCGTCAAAAAGCAGAATTTGAGCTCAAGAGCGACGGCAAAAAAACACAGAAAAATAAGACCGATATGGAAAAGGTAAGCCGAAAAATCGCCGAAAAACAAGCGGTACGTTGAAGAAACGTTTTCCGTTCCGCTCAACGGCGATATTGTGGTGCGCGACTTTAAAATTTTCGTCGGCTCGAAATCCTACGACGCGTTTTTTGTAATCTGCGACGGTCTTGCTGACGGCGACAGCGTGAATGAGTGCGTTTTTAAAGCCGTTTATGTATCTTAAAAATTCCGTTATTCCGAAGGGCGAAACGCTGGATAAAATCATTACCGGCGCGCTCCTGCCTCAAAATCAGATAAGTGTGATGAGCAAAATCAAGCCGATTTGCGACGAAGTGAACTTTGGTTTGTGCGCACTTTTTGTCGACACGCTCGAGGTTGGATTTTCCATTGATTTAAAAGGCTGGGAGCACAGGGGGAGTTGACGTGCCCCAAAACGAAAAAGGTGATTTTGGGTCCGCACGAGGGATTTAACGAAATGCTCCGCACAAACACCGCGCTTATCCGCAAAACGGTGAAAAATTCAAACCTTGTTATGGAGAGTATTTCGCTGGGCAAAAAGAGCCAAACAGGCGCGTCAATCGCCTATATAAAAGGCGTTACAAACAAAAACCTTATCGACGAGGTGCGGTTCAGATGCGAAAACATCAACGTCGATTACATTTTTACGTCGCACGATTTGGAGCAGTATATTGAAGATAATTCTTTTGTTCCCGCACCGCAGATTTTCTCCACCGAGCGCCCCGACAGGGTGTGCAAAGCGCTGGTGCAGGGCAGGGCGGCAATAGTGGTCAGCGGAAGTCCGAACGTGCTTGTCGTGCCGGCAACGTTTCTGGATTTCACCAAAACCGCCGAGGACGAATATCTGCGTTATCCTTTCGCGGTGATGCTTCGCCTTATACGTATGCTCGCGATTTTTCTCACGCTTTTTGCGTCCGCGCTGTTCATTGCGATAACAAATTATCACCAGGATTTAATTTTGACCAACATACTTTTTCTCGCTGGAATACGCGCGTCATCTCGTGCCGTTTCCGTCGGCGGTGGAGATAATTATGATGGAAATTTCATTTGAACTGATAAAAGAGGCAGGCGTGCGCGTGCCCGACCCGATAGGGCAGACGCTCGGAATTGTGGGCGGTCTTATTCTGGGACAGGCGGCGGTTGAGGCGAACATTGTAAGCCCTATTGCAATAATAATCGTGTCGATAACGGGACTTTGCTCGTTTATAATTCCGAGTTATTCGTTCGCGTTTTCGTTCCGTCTTCTGCGGTTTGCTTATATAATCGGCGCGGCGGCCGGCGGATTTTTGGGTATATTAACTGTGCTTTTTGTAAACCTCGCGGTGCTGTTCTCGCTTAAATCGTTCGGTGTAAACTACACCTCGCCAATCGCACCGAAAAACAGTAAAAATGCTTTTGCATCGCTGTTTGCCGTGCCGTTGTGGAAGAAAGAACGGCGCCCCGATTATCTTAAACCCGAGGAAGAATTCAAGCAGGCGAAAATCTCGCGTGAATGGAAATACAAAAAAAGATAAGTTCGATTTTTCGGACGGAAAGGCAAAAAAATGAAGGTTACGTCAAAGGACTTATCAAGGCTTTTTAACAATTATGATTGTGTCGAAAAATTTTGTTTTTCCGACATAAATATTTTTGTGAAAAAAATTCAGGCTCGGCGGCATATATGAGGCAATTTTGTGCGCGGTGTCGGGCATTGTGATTTTTCTTGCAATATCTTTCTTTCTATAAAAATAGGTTGCCCCGATATTTTTCGTCGGTGGAATTTTCGTTCGGCTCTCTTGCGAAAAATATAATCGGAACGCTGTTTTTTTATACTGTCAACGGTCTACAACGCGCTGTCGTTAAAACTGTATTCCGACGCGATAATAACCATTGCATACCCCAATTCACACGCATTTTACGTTATGGCGTTTATTGTTGTAACAATGCTTGTAACGGCATATATCGGCAGTGACACGGTGACGAAATTCTGCTCGGTGTGCCTTGTGTCAATGCTTTCTCTGCTTGTGATTTTATATGCGTTAACGCTCAAAAAAACGCCGACGTGTCAAACCTGTTTCAATATTCGGCGGTGGTGCGAAAAAGTATAATTTTTTTGGTGCTAAAAATGTTTATATGTATAACGAAATTTTGTTTTTGTTCTTCCTTTCGAGCTATCTCGAAAAAAAGGAGGACGCGGCAAAAGTAGGGATTAAGGCGATTTTGATTTCGTCGGCGGTAATTATTGCGTCAACGTTTATATACAACCTCTGCGTGCCGTATCCCGTGTCGAAAAATGTTTAATATGCCCCTTTTTACAGCTCGCATCGTCCACCGAAATGGACATGTTTTTCAGCGCACAGAGGGAATTTTCTTTCTTTTGTGGATATATTCGTCGTTTCTGTACCTTGGAACAAGCTTTTTATTTCACGCTTTACTCATTCAAAAACATATAATTCCACTCGATTTTAAGGCGCTTATCCCGTCTCTCATTGTGATAATCGTAATAATCACGTCATTTTTCAAAAAGCACCGACGAGGTGTCACGGTTTTATGTCACCGCGACGTGGGTTTTTTTCGGTTTTTGCCTTTGCAGTGCCGTTTATAAGCTTTGTGACCGAGTATTTTCAAAAGGAGGAAGAAAAAAATGCTTAAAAAAAGTGATTTTGATTTTTCTTTCTGTGATTTTGCTTCTCCTCTCGGGCTGTGCCGACCGAAAGGAAATTGACGATTATGCATATGTTATCGCGGCAGGTATTGACAAGGCGGACGGCGAAAAAAATATAAGTTTACCGTTTCGCTTGCAAACGTTAATGCAATTGGCGAGTCAAAAGGCGGAACAAACGGTATAACAAACGTTTCGGCGGTTGCGACCGATTTTTTTATTCGGCACTCGACATCATAAACAATACCGTAAGCAAAAAAATGAACCTTTCGCATACAAAGCTTATCATTTTTTTCGGCAGACACTGCGCGAAACGGAATTAAGAATTTTTACCGATTCGTTTGTGCGCGAGCTGAAAAATCCGCCCCGGCACCATTGTAGCCGTCAGCGAAAAACTGCGGAGATTATCTTGAAAATTTAAGTCCCGTTTTGGAGATAAATCCCGAAAAAAATATTTCAAAGAAATTTTTGAAACTGACAACACAAATTATTCCGTGCGCTCGTATTTGTCCGATATGCGTCAAACGGCGCGGACAAAAACTATGGTTCTGCCCGTTTTGGGCGTTATGAGCAAGAACGCGCTTGAAAATTCCGATAACAGTTTGAGCGAAAAATCCGCTCGGCGAAAAACGATTTTGATGTCGACAAAATTCCGATTAAGGCGAAAAAACAAGGCGATGATTTCGGGAATTGCATATTTTTCGGGCGACAAAATGATTGACGAGGGCAGTCTGCACGAAAATATTTATCACCTTTTGATGACTAAATCCGCAAAGAAAAACCGCATATTCAATAATGACCGACGGCGAGGTGCTTGCGGTGTCGCTGTCCGAATTCCGAAAGCCCGAAATAAACGTTAAATGCGGTGAAAAATCCGAAAATCGCCATAAATCTTTTTTCTTGACTGCGAAACGGTTTATCTGCCCGATAAGGTATCGGAAAAACTCGGCTCGGACGGCTTGGAAAAAGTTTGTTTCGGAGGATTTAAAGAAAAAAATTTAAAGTCGTATTTGTCCAAAAACAAGCACATTTTTAAAAAAACCGACACCGAAAAATTTTTTTCGCGCTATGCAAAGCGGAATTTTCTGACGCAGAAAAACGTGGGACGAATACGGCTGGGCGGAAAAATACAAAAAAATGCGGAATTTGACGTAAACGTTGAAGTGAACGTTGCGAAATTCGGAGTGTTAAAGGATAATATAAACGACAGTAAAAAGTGATGGTGATGTTTAAAAATGGTTGTAATCTATGCGCTTGTGATAATTCTCACAGCGGTTTACACCGCAAGCTACGCGGTGGTTGAGGCGAAAAGCAAACACTATCTTTCGTGCGCGGCGACGATAGGTGTGTGCGTTTTGGAAATCGCGTTGCCTGTTGTGATGCTGATTTTAAGATGATAAAAACAACCCCGAAGTTTTTAAAAACTTCGCGGTTAAATTTTTGGTTTTCAGTACGTTTTTGATTTTAGTACATTCCCATTCCGGGAGCACCCATACCAGCGCCTGCCGCCGCAGCTGCGTTTGCATTGGGGTCTTCTTTTATCCGCAACAAGGCTTTCTGTTGTAAGAACCATACTTGCAACGCTTGCCGCGTTCTGAAGTGCACTTCTGTAACCTTTGTCGGGTCAACAATACCTGCCGAAACCATATCAACATATTCTTCGGTGAGGAAGTTGAAACCAACGCCTTTTTGCTGTTCTTGATTTTGTCGATAATTACCGAACCCTCAAGACCTGCGTTTGCGGCAATCTGTTTAACAGGCTCTTCCAAGGCTTTAAGAACAATTCTTACACCTGTTTTCTCGTCGCCGTCAACCGTGTCGATAAGTTTTTCTATGCTTGCAAGAGAGTTGATGTAGCTTGTGCCGCCGCCTGCATCGATACCTTCTTCAACCGCCGCTTTTGTAGCCGCCAAAGCGTCCTCGATACGGAGTTTCAATTCTTTCATTTCGGTTTCTGTTGCCGCACCTACTTTGATAACCGCAACACCGCCGGAAAGTTTTGCAAGTCTTTCCTGGAGTTTTTCTTTGTCAAATTCCGAAGTAGACTCTTCAAGCTGGCTTCTTATCTGCGAAACTCTTGCTTTGATGTCGTCTTTGTTTCCGCCGCCGTCTACAATGATTGTGTTTTCTTTCTGAATTTTAACCTGTTTAGCGGTACCGAGCATATCAAGAGTTGTTTCTTTAAGGTCAAAGCCGAGTTCGTCCGAAATAACTTCACCGCCTGTAAGGATTGCAATATCACGGAGCATTTCTTTTCTTCTGTCGCCGAATCCCGGAGCTTTAACAGCGATGCAGGTGAATGTTCCGCGGAGCTTGTTAACAACCAATGTTGCAAGCGCCTCGCCCTCGATGTCTTCAGCAATTATAAGGAGTTTTTTTGCCCTGCTGAACGATTTTTCCAAAACGGGGAGAATTTCCTGAATATTTGAAATTTTTCTTGTCTGTGATAAGAATGTAAGCGTCATCAAGGACAGCTTCCATTTTATCTGTATCTGTTACCATATAAGGTGCGATATATCCTCTGTCGAACTGCATACCCTCAACGACTTCGCTGTAAGTAGACGCGGTTTTCGATTCTTCAACAGTGATAACACCGTCGTTTGTAACCTTTTCCATAGCGTCTGCAATGAGGTTGCCGATTGTTTCGTCTGCCGAAGAAACCGACGCAACACGCGCGATGTCATCTCTGCCCGAAACTTTCTGACTGTTTGCAACGATATATTCAACCGCCGCGTCAACGGCTTTCTGAATACCTTTTCTTACAATCATCGGGTTTGCGCCTGCCGCAACGTTTTTAAGACCTTCTCTTATAAGAGCCTGAGCCAAAAGAGTAGCGGTTGTTGTGCCGTCGCCCGCGATGTCGTTTGTTTTTGTTGCAACTTCTTTAACAAGCTGTGCGCCCATATTTTCAAACGGGTCTGCGAGCTCGATTTCTTTTTGCGATTGTCACACCGTCGTTTGTGATGAGGGGAGAACCGAATTTCTTGTCAAGAACAACGTTTCTGCCTTTAGGTCCGAGTGTGATTTTAACTGTATTTGCAAGCTGATTTACGCCGGCTTCAAGCGAGCGTCTTGCTTCTTCGCCGTACTGTATCTGTTTAGCCATAATTATTACCTCCGATTATAATTTATTATCAAATTATTCAACTATTGCCAAAATGTCGCCCTCGCCGAGAATTGTGTACTCAACGCCGTCCATTTTAACTTCCGTACCTGCATATTTGTTTGTGAGCACCTTGTCGCCGACTTTAACTTCGGGTTTTACAAGTGTGCCGTCTTTAACCTTTCCGGGGCCTACCGCAACAACCTCTGCAACCTGCGGTTTTTTTCTTTAGCCGAGCCGGTTAAAAATAATTCCGCTTTTTTTGTGGTTTCCTCGGTTTCAGCCATTTTTGATAACAACTCTGTCTGCCAACGGTTTGATATTCATATATATACCTCCCAAAAAATTTTTGATTTTATATTTAGCACTCTTTAATGCTCAGTGCTTAACCAACTGTGATTATATTACTCCATAAGGCAAAAAAAATCAAGGTTTACCAGTTGTTGCTATTTGGCAAAATTACAAAATACCCCGATAAACCTCTCGTTTTCTTTGATTTTCTAAATTTTTCTTTAAATTTTATGTTTTAGCAATCGCGCATAAAGTGTGCTATAGGCATTATACGTTAAATCTGAACAGAACAATGTCGCCGTCGTTCATAACATAATCCTTGCCCCTCAAGCCCTTACAAGACCCTTTTCCTTCGCCGCCGCGTGGGATCCGCACTCTATCAAATCATTATATGCAACAACCTCGGCGCGTATGAAGCCTTTTTCAAAATCGGTGTGGATTTTTCCTGCCGCCTGGGGCGCTTTTGTGCCTTTTGTAATCGTCCATGCTCTTACCTCCGGCTCGCCCGCGGTGAGGTAGCTTATAAGTCCCAAAAGCGAATAGCTCTTTTTAATAAGTCTGTCCAATCCCGACTCTTTTAAACCGAGTTCCTCCAAAAATGCCTGTTTTTCCTCGTCGTCAAGCTCGGAAATTTCCTCTTCGATTCGTGCCGAAACGGGGAGAACCTCCGCTTTTTCTTTCTCGGCAATTTCGCATAAGGTTTTGTAATATTGATTGTTTTCAATGCCGTTTGCCATATCGTCCTCCGATACGTTTGCGGCGTAAATAACGGGTTTTGATGTAAGAAGCGCAACGTCTTTCATAAACTTTGCCTCCTCGTCATCAAAATCAAGACTGCGCGCCGGAAGTCCTGCCTCGAGAGTTTCTTTAACCTTTTCGTAAACCGCAAGCTCGGCAAGATATTTCTTGTCGCCCGATTTAAGGTTTTTTTCTTTGTTTTGTCAATTCTTTTGTCAATCATTTCAATGTCGGCAAAAAAATAAGTTCAAAAATTTATGGTTTCCACATCGCGCGCAGGGTCTACACTGCCGTCAACGTGAACAATGTTTGTGTCGTCAAAACATCTTACAACGTGAACAATCGCGTCAACCTCGCGGATATGCGACAAAAATTTGTTTCCGAGTCCTTCGCCCTTGCTCGCGCCCTTTACAAGACCTGCAATGTCCACAAATTCCACCGTTGCAGGGGTGATTTTCTGCGGATTATACATTTTTGCGAGAACGTTCAGTCTTTCGTCGGGAACCGCAACAATGCCAACGTTCGGCTCGATTGTGCAGAACGGATAGTTCGCCGATTCCGCGCCTGCCTTTGTTATCGCGTTGAAAAGCGTGCTTTTTCCGACGTTCGGAAGACCTACTATACCTAATTTCATATTTATTTACATCTCCTTGATTTTTACTGGTGTTTCGGCGTTTGTGAAAAAAATGATTTACACCATTTTTTTACACCATTTCTGCATTAAACTATATGGAGATATGTCGAAATTCTAAGTTTTTTCATAAATCGTATATAGTTCTATGTGGTAAAAAATTTTTACTACACCATTTTTTTACACCATTTTTTTATTATACTGCTTTTTGTTTCAAATTGTTGTACTGCTTTCAGCATTGATTCGTCGGTTACATGTACATATCGATCCATCGTCGTTTGTATACTTGCATGACCGAGTAATTTTTGCAAGACCTTCGGTTGCATCCCGCTTTCGATGGCTCTTGTTGCATAAGTATGCCGAAGTGCGTGCATACAAAAACCGTTTAATTTCCGCCTCATCGCAAAAGCTTATACAAATGCGTATCATACGAGCTGTTCTTTGCCGGCTCTCCGGTTCGCCAATTGACAAATACTAAATCTCTCATTACCAGTCGTGATGTTTTCCCGGTAATTCTATCTATGTACTCCAAAACTTGCGATAGCGTTTCCGACTCTTTCCGAAACTGTTTTCCATATGATACTCTTTCTAAAATCTCATATGCCTTGGCTGTAAGCGGAATTGTACGGTAACTTTGCTGCGTTTTAGGGGGACCAGCTCGCCAATAACCCCTGTCATGCCGGTACTCCAAGGTTTTATTAACCGTTAAAGTTTTGTTTTTTTCCAGTCTATAGCATCCCATGTTAAACCAATCAGTTCCCCTGTGCGTAATCCTGTCTACAAAAATTAATGCATATTGATAATAGTTATGAGATCGCTTTGCGACTTCCAAAAACTTTTTCTTGTTCATCCAATGTAAGAAATTTTTATATCGCTCGCCGCACGAACAGGCTTTCGTATATCGCACTCCGTTCATTGGATGTTTGGCAATAAGATCGTTCATCAGCGCAGACTTCAGCATGGTTCCCATAGTTATATAAGCTTGTCTGATAGTTGAACCCGCATAATTTTCATCCATACTGTTCAAAACCATTTTACAATGCAACGGCTTGACATCTGACAGTTTTAACTTGCCAATAACAGGTTGAATATTATGCGCATACCTTTCTCTATAATTGCGCTGAGTATTAAGTGCTAAATCACCGACGATATTGTTTATCCAGTAATCAAACCAATCATCGACTGTCATATCAGAAGGAATGAACGCATTATGCTTATCTGCATACTTTGCTTCATCCAACCAATTTCTTGCCTCGGGATTGCAGAAAAATACTTTTCGTGTCTTTTTCCGCATTTGTCCACAAACCTTGCGCAATATAAGCCGTCCTTTCTCTGAGAGATCCCCTTTCCGCATTCTTTGCCTTTAAGATTCTTACCCATATCCATAGACTCCTTTCCCAAAGTTGAGAAAAAGAGCTAATACAACACAGCTATTATATCATATTTGCTCAATTTTATCAATACCCGAAGTTATATTTTTTGCATTTTTTGCATTCAGCAACATATTCTTAATACTTGCAGGATTCTATTAAATATATCATTAATGTACGTGCGATAAATTCTTCAAATTCTTTTTCTTTTTACCAACTTTTTGTTTCCAACATACAGAACAAAAGGACAGTTTGGTGTTCGCAGCATAGAATCAATTTTGTTTATACCGATATTGCTGTATATCGAAGGTTCCTTGATAGTCAGAGTGAGTTTCTGATTTATAGGTACATTAGTGTTTTCTTCCATATTTTTTTCACCTTCTTTTTAGATGTAATTTTTATTATAATTCCGTTCCGACGCTCGTAGCTTGCGAGTCCATAGAAATTTCATCTCTCCGCCTTCACCGTGGCCGAGCTGCGTTTTACAGAAGTATCATTATACCTCCTGTTGTGTCATGGCGAAATACGGTTGCAAACCGTATATTATTACTCTTGGTTCTGCTTGCCGGGCAGACGGATAGCCGCTATCAACAGAAGAATGTATCGGTTCGGACAATATTCTGTTTTCAAAGATCAGGAGCTGTCTTCACCTATAAGAACAACGGCTTTTTATATAATCTAATCGGTATTAGAAAAAAATTTTTTTCAAAAGTTTGAGCAGCCCTCTTACGAGAGCTGCTCTGCGTTAAATGGAGAACTTACCAATGTTTAAAGCTATATGCATCAGAATATACTGTTTCAAATCCTCGTCAAGCTTTCCGTCAATAATAGAATATCGGTCGATAAGCGGAGAATACTGTTCCAGTATTATTTCAAGCGCATAATGTTCCCCGGCAACTGCTGCCGTCAGTATGTTTTTAAATTCGATATTGGTCACGACTGCTCACCCTCCTTATCAAGCTCACTCCTCAAAGCTTTCAATGCCTTATATCTCTGGTTATAGACATATTGCGGTGAACAGTTTAGCTTTTTTGATATTTCATCAGGACCTATGTTTTCTACAAATAACATAGTCAGGATGCGTTTACGCATAAGCGGCAGCTTTGAAAAGCCTCTGCAAGTCTTTCTTCCTCAAACTCAAATTCTGATTTCGTATATACATCGGCGGCTATATTCTGTGCCGGCAATGCTGATTCCGGTATTTCTTCCAGATATAGAGTTGAAGGTTGTCTTTTGAGCTTTTTTATGTAATTGATTTTTGCGTTTCTGACAACCTTTTCAAGCCAAACCGTAAATCTGCCTTCAGTTCATCGTGATTTTTGTATTCCTCTGTATGGTGCATTGCTATACCTCCGTTTGGCATACCACCATAGCAGGGATACAACATACCACGATGGTATGCTGTGATTTTTAATTTCATAAGTACCGCTTGTAATCACAGGGATCAGAACATCGGAATCACCCCCTTTCGGGTAAAATAAAAAACGACCATATTGCGTATGAACGCAACATAGTCGCAAAAGGCAATAAAAAGCCAAGGTAACATATGTAGTACCTTTATATAATAACAAGCATAATGTTATTTTTTTCTGTTAGCAACATCTCCTCAACATAGTTAATTTCCCCTTATCTTTTTTTGCTCTGTATAATATAATTCATTGATTCAACAACATTTTTGATACTTTCACACACAATAACCCGCTCTTGACAGGAAAGTATTTATAATATCTGCAACCTCGTTCAGATACACTTTTTCCGGGTACAAATAATTCTCAGCCATCAACTGATCTATCGTAACACCTAATGAATTTGCAATTTTAACTGCAACATCTAAACTCGGTTTATTATTTCCATTTTCTATGTGACCAATATGGCCTATACTGCAATCACACATTTCGGCAAGGCTCTCTTGAGTCATATTTGCAATCTTTCTATACTTTCTAACATTTTTCACCAAAAAAACTACATAATCCATTTTGTTCGTCTCCTCATAATATATTTTACTATAACAGACCGTAATTTTTGAAGAAAGTACAAAGCGGATTTATGCTCTGTCAGTAGAATTTAAGCTGCATTCAACATATAAATTGCTCAAAAAGACAGACAAGCCCACCGACAGTGCAGTAGGCTTATCTGTTAAGCTCTAAAACAAATTTATATTTTTCAAGCATTTTTTTGCAACATCTTCCTCCAAGCTTTCCTTGTATATTTTTCTCACTCTCCGTTCCGATTTCATTAGAAATCTGTGCGGAAGATAGCTTTTTCATCTATTAACTTACGAATAAATTCTTCAACCTTTTTCCCAATCATAGCCTGTTGCTCTGATTTCTATTTTACAGCTTTCTTCCGATAACTGAGGATGTTTTTTTGCAAATATTCCGTCAAAGCACTGATGATCACGCGGCTTTTTTTGTTTCCCAGTCTTTCAAGCAGTTCTCCAATTTGCACATTTTCAGGGAGTATCTGAGCTGAATTGCAGGGAAAATCGGTATTTGCCATCTTTTTTCATGCTAGCCCCTCCGAACCGGGTGCTTGCGTTAAGATATGTAATTTCTGATTACCGAGCATTTCATATCCCAAGGCATTTGCGTTTGGATTTTCAACAAAATCTGCTTTCGCTACCAACGGAGACTGCTCTAAAAACGGTCGCAGCAGTATACTTCCGCCGCCGATAAATATAGCAGGATTTGAACGCAGGTCAACCTGAAGCTCTCGCAGTTGATTCAAAATATTATCGGCATGCAACTTTGTAGCGCCGCAAATTGTCTGTTTTACATCATCAGGCAGAATGGTATCCGCGCCGGTAAGAACCGCACTGATGTGTTCATCTTCTATAAGCATATCATGCAATGCACTTACTTTACGTATAATTTCGTTGTTCATCGTGATAATACCGGTTTCAAGACTGCGACAGAATTGCAAGTCCGGTTTACCGTTTTTAAGAAGCAAAAACATCAGTTGTATAACCGCCGATGTCTATTACAAATACTCTCAGCATATTTACAATCTTGCTGCTGTTGGGAACAACTGCCGCAAAAGCCTGCGGAAATACCATTACATGATCTATTATGATATTATACGGCTTTGTCCTTATATACAAACTTTATCAAATCCCGATTCTTAAAGTAATCGGCGAATTTTTTTCTTTCAAGACGCCGTAATGCTCAGGCGGCAGGCCGATACTAAAATCTATCTTCTGTATTCCGGTTCCACTGCCGTGTGCCTCAAGCTCTTTTGCAATCGCAAATAAAGACAGAATAAAATAACGCTCATCCCGTGTTTTATCCCGCATATAATTTAACCTTTTGCCGGAAAGAGTCCAATACCGACCTGCGTATTCAATAATTTCATCTGTAAGCGGCGGCTTAACCGTGTGTTCGGATAGACCTGACACAAATGAAAAAGACGGTGTTTTAACGGCATAATTGCCGTGATCAATAGCTATTAACATAATAAAACCTCCAAATTTATTTTATATACTATTACACGAAACCAAATGCGTATTTACAACTTAAATGCGTATTTTCGTTAAAATACATATAAAAAAAGAGGCGAGCATAACACCCACCTCTCAAAAAGTAAACTTAGGATATCAATCCAATGATAGCGATTTACTCTTTGTTGTATTTTTTTCTTTCATAAGTTCCTTATCATCATAGTCGTTGGCAAGAACGCCTGTAACCGAATCCGAAATACTGCCGTATGAAGAAAGAAGTATAGGAATTGATTTTTCGGAAACAAGGATAATTTTTCTCACCGCATTGAGCCATATGAAAAAACTTATCAAAAATCCCATTTCTGTTCTTCAACCGTAATTTTCTTATCATAATCATCACCTATCGTAATTATACACCAACTTCGGGATAAATTCAACTTTTACTCGGATTTATTAAAACGCATAAGAAAAAGCGTGCATATAATCATCAAGCCCCTTGTATTCAGGATTCCACAGATATGTTCCGAACGGAATACCGATTTCGCCAAGAAGTGATGATAAATCCGCGAAGGCTTTTTGAACATTCGGATTTGTAAGATAATCCATATCAAAAGCCGTCATAAGTTCTCTGACACCGAGTTCACGAAGTCTTATAATCGTATCCTTCAGCTGAGTCAGTGAATTAACTCCCGGTACAGCAATAACAGAATGACCTGAAAGCTCGTGAATAATATCGGCTTTCATAGGCCCTTCCGTTATCAGCATAAGAGAGCGTATCGGACCTGCAATATGAGTCCAGCCTTCAGCATGCCGTCCGTCTTTTCTATCCACACTGGAAAACCAACGGAACTTTCTTTTTTTGAACATTATCACGCCGTATTTGCATCGCTTGAATTTTTTTCTATGCTCATCGCAGACCGGAATTAAAAATTCCTCTTTGTTCGTTCACGAAAAAGTCCAATCATTGTTATCCAACCGATAAAAAACCGGGAACGCCCGAAGGGTTCAATCCTTCATCTGCAATCTTTTTTGCTATTGCTGTCATACCGACAGCCGGTGTGGATTTGTAACCCAGCCGTGCAATAGCATCTTCGTTTAATCCGCGATTAAGCAAATTACCCTTGTGATCGGATGCCAATGTCAGTTTAGACAACAGCGAAGAATATACCAGATGTCGCGTTTCAACATCAGCAAGAGGACTTTCCAAATCCGGAATATCCACCGAACCAATAAACTTTGGTTTATGCTCTGTTTTTGCATGCGGCTCTGTTCGATTTATAATGTCATCAAGAACCTTATCTCTCGGCACGCCCGAAAACAATGAGTATAAATCAAAAATACCGCCGTGTTCACCACATTTTGGGCATCTGTAAACCTCTTTTTTTAGGTTAATATTCAAATGCTTTTGCTTTGGTTTTGTGTCGCAATATGGGCAGCTTATATTATATGAGCTGCGTCCGTTTCGCGGCATAGGCAATCCGAGTATGGATATAACCTCAAGCATACTGAATCGTCTCATTTCGTCCTCCTTTCCGAGAGTGGCATAATGCCACCCTCGTATTTTGACTTGCTTTATTCATTATTTTCGCTCAGCGCATGCTCGCATATCAACTTTGCAGCCTCGCTGATTTCCGGATTGCCTTTGTATTTGTTTGCAACCCACACCAGAGCATGAGGATCTACCGTAAGAACTTCCGCCATGGTTTTACCGCTGTATTTTGTTATAGGGCATAGTGTCTGATATGCTTTTTCAAGCTTTTCCTCATCGGTCAGTTCTGCCGAATATTCTTCAGCAGTATACGGTTCTTCGTTTCCCGGGTTCTGTGAGGAATCGGTGTCAGGAACCGTATTCTCTGTGCTTGTGGGAGTTCGTTCAAACTCATTCGGAGTAACCGGATCAAAGTCTTCGCCGGCAATTTGAAATTGCAAACCGAATCCCGGCATTGCGAAGTGCAATGCCGATTGCGGCTGTCTGCGCCCACTCTCTCGGAGAAACAGATGGCTTGTCTTCGGAATATGTTCGCGATGCCGACGCTTCGGAAAGATAGCAATCGACCGGATCCTTATAATTTGCATATATTCTCGCCTTTGCAACAAAATATTCCTTTTCTTTCGTTACCTGAACGGCAATTTTGCTTTCAGGATGTTTAAGCTTGAACCATGCAATCTGAATCATAACGGGCAGGCGCTTCATTGTTTCGCCTGTTTTTCAAATCCGTATAATCCACAGCAAGTGGAGTAGGATCAAATTCTTCGACTGCATTGATTTTTTCAATTATCCCTCTTGCTTTTTGTATAGCAATAGTTTCATTCGAGTTATTCTGACTCATTATTTAAGCCTCCTTGATTTCTATAAATGTTTCTCTGTACTGCACCCACGCACATAAAAATGTGTTTATCATGCGTACAATACGGTCTTTGTAATCATTTTGTCCTTTGGGATTAAAATACGAAAACTGTTTCTCTGCATCGCTGAACACATTTTTCAAGCTGTCAAACGCAGTTTTGCGTTTCTTTTTCCCCGTTTTCATCAGTTTTGGTTCCGAAAAATTCTCTCATCCAAAAAGAAAGTGAATGTACCTGTCAACCAATTGAAAATGAAAGGCAATAACCTTTGTTTCAATTGTTACGGGTGAAGTTTTGCAAAAGCTTTGCAGGGTTTCCAAAACCGAAATCCGGTAATTCAACTCCTGCATAACAAAATTATCTTCAAGCGGCAGACTGTTCGCCGCAATTTGAGATGAGAGTGCTTCTTTTTTGGTTCTGTACCTGTCTAAAAGTGTAGCCATTTTGATATGTCCCTTCTTTCTTATTTTGATAATTCAATCAGCCGCATAGCAAGGCAAGTCCCGCGCCGATTTATTTCGGACTTTGAGATTGCCATATGCAGAGCTTTTTTTATCACCGATTATAATAACTTTTTCCTTGCTTCTTGTAATTGCAGTATAGATAAGAGGTCGGTTAAGCATGATATAATGTGCGTTCTGGATATTGATAATAACAGACTTGTATTCCGAACCTTGCGATTTATGTATCGTAGAGGCATAGCCCAAATCTATCTGATCCATGTCGTTTATATCATATTCCTTTATTTTTTTCCGCTGCCAGAAATCAATGCTTATCGTGGTATCGTTTCCGACCTTTGAAATATCGGTTATATAACCGATATCGCCGTTGTTGACATCTTCATGGTTTTTTATCTGCATTACTTTGTCTCCGTGACGATAGCTTTGATTTCTGAATGTTATACCGCTTGCGCCGGGGTTAATGATTTCACGAACAGATTCGTTTATGGAATTAACTCCGGTTGCTGTCTTTTTGCGAAAAGGTGTAAGCAGGGCAACATTGTCAATTCCGTATTTAGAGGTTTCACGAATGTAGGTATCAACCATAATTCTTGCGGATTCCTCAAGGTTCGGTGAGTTTATAAACTCAAAAATCATCTCCGTATTCAAGTTCATGATCACCATGTCGTATTAACCGTGCATTGACTGCAATTCTGCTGCCGGAGTTTTGACGGAATACCGTATCCAGTCTGACAGTCGGAACGCACCTGCTTTCAATCATTTCCGAAAGCACTGCTCCCGGGCCGACCGACGGAAGCTGTTCTGAATCACCGATTAAAACAATCTGGCAATTATGCTTCAGTGCATCGAACAGCATTCCCGCAATATGAATATCAAGCATTGATACCTCGTCTACAATTACAAAAATCAGCATCCAGCAATTCAGGCTCACTGTAATTGCCGGAGTCATCTGCAAACAGATTCAGAGCCTTATGTATCGTCGAAGCATCAAAACCGGTTGATTCTGTCATTCTCCGCGCTGCACGCCCTGTTGGTGCGCATCACTTAATGTCCTTGTCGGAATTGTTTTTTTCGATAGATCTCAATTATAGCTTTTTGAATCATTGTTTTTCCTGTTCCCGGACCGCCGGTAATAATAGATACGCCGTTTGTCAATGCCGCTTTTATTGCTTCACGCTGCTCAGCAGCAAATGTAACATTGAATTTTTTCTCAGTTTCGGCAATATCCTTATCAATGTGAGTATAGCTCGGAACTTTCACATTTCGTTTGCGCTTTATAATCTGATATGCTAAATCCGACTCGGTTTTAGCCATTTCAGAACGATACACAAATCCGGCATAAGAAACCAGCCTTCCTGTATATACAAGCTTTGACGCACGGTTTGCAAGCATCTGCTCGGTAAGCTCAGGTGTATTCAGCAGTTCTTTTGACACTCACTGATAAACTTGTGCTTTTTCCATACAGATATGCCCGTCTTTCTCTGCATTCATAAGTGTGTAGACCAACGCCTGATCCGCACGCTCGGTTGAAGTTTTTGCTCAACCCGAAGCTCATAGCAATCTTGTCGGCTTCGATAAAGCCAATACCGGAAATCTCGCAAAGCTGATACGGATGGTTTCTCACGATATTCATTGTCTTTTCTTTGTAATGCTGATAGAATTTTATGGCTTTATTCGCCGTAATTCCGTGCGGCATAAGAAAAGCAATAATATCTCTTGCACCACGGTTGGCAAGGTATGAATTATATATTTTTTTCAGTTTGTTTTGGCTGATACCTGATACCTGCAAAAGCTTTTCGGGTTCTTTATCGAGTACATCAAGTGAATCGTTACCGAAAAACATTGTAGATTTTCTCTGCAACCTTTGGACCGATCCCCTTTATCTGTCCCGAAGAAAGATATCCGATAATTCCTTCTTTGGTATGAGTTATAACCTCCTCGTAGTTTTTCAACCTCAAACTGAATACCGTGTTTGGAATTTTTTTGCTCCAGTGTCCTTGAATATCATAACGGATATTGTCTGCTGTCGGTAAGCAGTATCCGACGGCCTTTACCTGCGTTACAACATTTCCGGTACTGTCCTTAACATTTTCACACGGATTGTATACGGCAACCATATATTGTCCGTTTGCTGCTGTACTGACATCGTGCGGATAAATTAATCTTTCAAATTGACATAGCATTTTTTGTCTCCTTTCCGATTTACTTTGTTTATCATACCGGCACCAGAACTTTTCTTGTTTTGGCAACATAGTATTCCTCATCTTCAACTGAATAGTTTTCGGCGATGGAAACAGCTTGTTTTACAAGCCTGTCCGCCAAAGAATCAAGTTCCTGTACCAGACTGACACGCTCTCGCAACTCACTCATAGACCAATCCTCAAAATCTTCACCATCATCTGTGCCTCGCCCCGGATAAACGGAAATGCTAATCGGTACAACAGTATAATCAACTCTTGTCGGCCACTTGCATTTGCCGCATATATTGCCGGTTTCAGTTACAGAACTGAAATTGTTCTGACCGCAGTGTGTGCAATAGGAACGGTATTTCGACGGCTCACAAAAGCCGTGATATAAAACAAGGTATCCGCCGTTTCGACCGTTCATTCCTGCCTGCCAGTGATAATTATGCTGCTCGTTAAATTCGTCCAGCAAATCACGAAGATAATCAAAAAACTCCTGAGATTCCGTCATTTCATAAAGCTTGTTTTCAATCTCACGGCTCAACCCGAGCTTATATATTTTGAGATTGCAGGCATATGATGTGGAACGGTTCCAGGAGTTTGCTGTATAGTATCTGAAATGTTTTTTAAGATACTCTGTCATTTTTTTGCGGTTTCGCATATCAATCTTTTGAGCAAATTCAATCATTGGTCAGCACCATCCTGTCGATAAAACTGTCCGGATCTACCGATGAGAGTGCCATATGCTTTAAGTCGAGCGATATCTGCTGCTTTGGCGCACCGTTTGCGGTTGCAATTTTCTTGACAGCCACAAACAATTCTTCGTCAAAAACAACGATAGGCATTCCAAGACTTGCGGCTTTGCCGATTTCGCCTTTCATACCTTCGCTGATTCTGTTTCCGCATACATACAAAAATATCGCACTGTTCCAACAGCTTCAGTCCGAACTCAAGCGCAAGCGCTCGCTCCGCTGGAGAATTATCTCCGAGAATGGTGGGCAATACCGCATGAGGTGCTTTGCCGTATACGCACATATGCTCAGTTGCATAACTCACATAGCAGCGTGCCAGCTCAATGTTTTTGAAAAACTCATTTACGGTCGGTGCTTTCAGAGGGGAGCAAATATATGCCTTTCTGAATGTGCGGTTGTAGTTTAATAGTTTCATAGTCATTTCTGCTTCAAAACTGCTCATTAAAAATATATTTTTGTCCATAAAAAAACTTTCCTTTCTTTTGTTAAAGTGGCTGTACCGATACTTTAAGTTTTCTGCTCTCGGAAGTAGATACCACACTATCATAAATTTTCGGGTAATCTTTTTTGAGAGCAGAGGTATTGGTTCTTTTACTCTTTTTTGTAGCAAAATCAATTAAAATCTTGTCTGCGGTCGTTGTCAAAATACCGTGTTCATGATTTTTTTCATTAATTCCGCAATTCGCACTGAATGTGCTTCAACCTCCGATTCATATTTTTTTATTTCCGAATTGCAGTCTGAGATTTTTCCCTGCAAATCAAGAATTTTTCTGAGTGGTTTTTCATACTTTGACGGAAATTCAACGGTCGGAAGCGACGGTACGCTTGATCCGTATATTTTCGCCAAAGATTCCATTGCCAGTTTGGGAGCAACACCTGCCATTGTAGGCGGTTTGTCATGAATTAGACTCCAGTTCCATTCTTCAAGGCGCTCAAAAATCATATCTTCTTTTGCTTTATCGCGTTCAATCTCCGGTATTGCCATGTCCGAATCCGGGTTATTGCCCCAGATTGTAGAAAAAGGCTCCGATATTAACATCCAAAACAGCAAGATAAAAACCTGAGCTGCAATTCATAATAAAGCGGAATGGCACCATCATCCCAAGCAGAAGATTTACGATAGGTGCAGCTTTTGCATTCGAGAATACCTGCCTCACCATCACTTGCACGCGCAAAGCGTCTGTCAATGTCGGCTAACGCATACGGGAAATCGGCGTGCTGATACATATAGGTATCGTCTGTTACCTTATTGCCGGTCTTTTTTTCATAAAAATGTGCGGCAATCGGTTCCAGAAAATGTCCCATTTCAAGCTGATTTTCATTAAGTTTTGCCGGATTCTTAATGCGTCCTTTCTTTACCATCCACAGTTCCAGCGGCGTAACCCACGGGGAAACTCCGAATACTGCCGCGACATCGCTGCCGCCTATGGTGTATTCAATATCGCCTTTCGGTCCGTGCGCTCTGCATTCAAGCCAGCGTTCATTGGTCATACCGGCCGTATCGCAAAGAATATTCGGGGCAGACATTAGTAATCCACCGCCTTTGCAAGATCATAATCTTCCCATCTCAGACTCAATGCCCGCGCCATATTTTCTTCTATGGTCAACATTTTGCCTTCGGGAACACCTGAGCTTTTTGCAATAAACGGAATCTCCTGCATAGCCATAAACACATCATGAGCCGTAGCCGGTCCGTTTCCGCACGCCATTTCGTACATGCTTATTGCCTCGACTGCCGCTTTTTTGGGCAGACTTAGTTTTTTACAGATACGAGTCATAGCATTAACCGGATAACTGAGCGTTACTTCCATGAGTTTTTGAAGCTTTGCAACCGAATCTCCGAATTGTGCGAAAAGCTGATCAAGCGATGCATCAAAGTCCGCAATCTTTGATTGGTGCCTGTGATCGACAGCGACGCAACCGCCGATATGGATCGGATATTGTCCGCCGACCAACAGTGCGGAAACCTTTGCTGAGGCAACACCTGTATCAGAGGTGATAAATCTTATTCCCGGAACGATTTTTGAAGCAAACGTGCCTTTGCCTTGCGCAGCAAGCACTTTCGCATATGCACCGAGCAAATCTTCCTTTTGTGCCGGCATAGTCCATTCGGCACTCGTAAAGGAATGATCCGCATATCCGGTTACAAAGTTGTTGCCGGGAAAGCGTGCGTCCAGCTTTGTTTTGAGTGCATCCAACAGTTTCGGAATCGGCAATATCGAATAATCCGACGCATCGCCGGAATGTACTGCCGACACCTTTTCATCACGGATAAGCAGTAAAGCGTCTGCCGAATACAGCTTATAGCAGGAATTCAATACCTTTGCCAGAACCTTTCGCTCCAGCTTGGCGAGAGAATTACCGCTGATTTTTTTGCCCGGTCAAGCAGGCTTTTTGTAGGCTGTGTCACGGATAGGATAGTTTTTGCCGTCCACTTCCATAGCAAGCCCCAAATTTTCTGTCGTGTCCTTGATTGCGTCTGATGTAACCTCACTTGCAAAAGCAGATGTGTTTACATACAACGGCGACGCCTTATCCAATGCGTTGACTTTCAATGCGTTAATCGGGCATCTGGTCCATTTTGTGTGTGCCCCCTGTTCTTTGTTGTAGTCCTCTAATGAAAGAAGACTGCTGAAGGTTAAATAGTAACCATCCTGACATTTTTGCATCATAATAAATGCTCCTTTCTTTATTTTGCGGTTTACCGCCTTTGATTTATATAACAAAAGCCGGCAAACCATAAAGGAATGTCGGCTTTTTGTCCAAAATGAATTGGTATGAAATAAAAAAAGTGCCAAATAGCACATTTGCGCGCTAAATGACACTTTGAAACTCTGATATACTTTGATTTCTCTTTAGAAACCTTGAAACTTATACGGTTATTATATCAGATTTTTTTCTCAAATAGTCAATCCATTTTCAAAGAATAGAGCATAAAACTGAATTTTAAATTTTTTTCAGTGCGGTAATCGGTACAACAAATACACCATCCTCGCGCCTGTATGCGGCATTTGACATACCGCAAATCACGCACAAAAACAGAGGGTGGTATCCCGTCTTTTTTTCCTTTGCAATAGCGTCGCTGAGAGCAACAAGCTCACGGGCAGCGCTTTCTATTTGGTTTGCTCCGAGTTTTATCTCAAAAAGCTGACCAGCGACCGTCCGGCAGTTCAACAACAGCGTCAATTTCTTTTCCGGCATAGTCCTGATAATGATACAGTTTCCCGCCAAATGATTCTGCATATATCTTCATATCTCTTTTCGCACAGCGCCTCAAATAAAAAAAGCCGAATGTATTAAGGTCATTTATGAGATGCGCCGGCGTCACTTTAACAATGCACATGCAAGTGACGGATCGGAAAAAAATGCCTTTTTTCAGCCTGTTTTACTCTGACAGATGAGCGTACATGAGCAGAGAACGGCTCTTGATTATCCAAAAGGAACAGTCTGTTAAATAAATCAAGGTATGAAGCGACCGTATCCGTATCTATGTCATTATCATCAATTTCCTTTATGTCATTCTTCAGTGTTTTTGTTCGTTACCGTCGTGCTTTCATTTCGTGCAAGCGAGCGCAGCAAAAGCCGCATTTTTTTGGTTTTATCACGTTTAATTTCATCTACGCGAAAAAGCATCATCTTCAATAACGGCATTCAGGTATTCTGCCGGCAGCAGCATTGCCTGCTCAATAGGAATATCCAGATTTCCCGGCCAACCTCCGCGGACAATATACTCTGCCAGATTTTTTTGAGTTCGACTTCACCCGTCATTGCAGGTTTCATATTTCCTTCGCACAATTCTTCAAGTGAAACACTTCCGCTTGAATTGCCGGATTCAAAAAGTGACATCGGCCGCATTCTGAGTCTGGCTATTCTGCCCGCGCCGCTATGCAATATTCCTTTTCTTTTTGGAGTAGATGAACCGGTTAAAATAAAATTTCCTTTACTGCCGCGTTCATCAACCTTGCTTCTGACTGCATCCCAAAGCGGAGGACACTCCTGCCATTCATCAATCATTCTCGGCGTTTCACCGTCTAAAACCAGTTCCGGTGACAGTTCCGCCAATTGCCTGTTCTGAAAGTTGCCCTTTGGATCTCCGATATAAATTTCACTTTTTGGAATGGAACGAGGAAGTCCATGTTTTTCCGCACCATTTCGGGCCTTCCACACATATAGCACCGAAAGCGTTAAGATACTTTTCTATTTGTTTATCAATTATACGCGGTTTATATAATTCCTTTTTCAACTGAAATCGCCTCCTTGTAAAGTATATTATAACACGTTCGGTTTAATTTTTGCAATACCATTCGTGCAGATTATGTGTTTTTCATTCGGTCTGATTTTGAAAAATCCATTCGGTGTGATTTTTATTATATGCGTATTCGCTATAAAATATTCACTAATGTTTTATTTGAAAAAGGCACATCGCAAAAAAGCCGATCACTCCGCCGAGCATCAAACCGAGAATAAACGATAGTAATGCGCTCATAATTACACCTCCTGAATTTAGCGCGTTAAAAAAGGGTACTGCCGAAGCAACACCCTTTTAGGTTAAACTATGCAGTTGTTCTGCTTAGTTTCCACATACCGCGCTCGGTATGAACGAAATAAGCAGGATTATACTGCAATGTCTGGCGGATTTTTTCTTTCCACCATTTATTTTGTTTTGCCTTTTTGTGTTCTGCAAGCTGCTCATACAAATATGACAGCGGTACGGCTTCAGTTTTTTCTTCAAGAACTGCTGCCACAACATCGCGCCATGTAGCACCGGGCATATCCCGTATATCCGAATTTTGTTTTTTACTAAACAGTATCGGAAATATGAGTGGATTGTCCTTGCGCACAATCATCACATATTCGTGCAGAATAGGGATAAAATGTCCGCTGTAGCTTATATTATCCGAAAAGCAGTTGTGCTGTGCCTTAATGATAATATTTTCGAGTGTTCCGGGCTTTATAATTTCGGAAATCATACTATAAAGTTTGCCTTTCTTTTTTATATCGCCCATAAGAACTGCCATTCGTCCGCCTTTTTGCAAGGCGCTATACTGTTTCATCATTGCATAATTCATAACTTCAACGAATTTATTCCAGTCCTGTATGCGTGAAAGATCATGCTTAATCGGATCATATCCGAATTTACTCATAACATCTGACGCTTTATACATAACATCGGAATACACAATAATATCCCAGTATGGCGGATGCCAGAAAACAAACTCCGGGCGTTCGGGAATATCGTAGCTTAAAATGTCAAAACCGCTGTGCAAATCATAAATGTTGCTTTTGATTTTGCAATTATCGGCGGCAGCTTTTGTTGTTCCGCTTCCGCACATATAATCGCATATTTCGTTCGGCTTAAAAAAGGATATTAAATCCTCAATAAGCTTCGGGGAACAATTTCCACGATAACGGTTATTTCCGCCGATGCCTCTCTCAGGGTATGAAACAATGCTTGTAAGTTTTCTATCGGGCATAATTTATACCCCCTTAGTACCAAAAACTATCTTGGTTCTGCCCGGATTCCGCCTCTTCAGCCGGAAACTCATTTCCTCCGATTATAACACGTTCGGAGGTCAATGTTCCGGTAATAACATCAGGTGTGCTGACAATGTCGCTGATTTCTTTTGTATTCAGATTAACTTTGCAAGGTGTTAAAAATAACACTGTCATTATCGTATACTGAAACAAAGAAAGCGTCTTTTTACCGCTGTACTTTGTTTTTCGTTCAAAGTCTTGCCGCACACAGATCAGCATTATTAAGTAGAATACTGTAATTCCCGTAACTGTGTTGGTAATAAAGAATGAGGAGCCGTAGCCCTTAAGCCATATATTCATTGCGTTAAATTCCATAAGCGTAATACCGATAAAAACAGCAAAATACGCTTTAAGGCTCAATCCTTTGCAAGACACTCCCGCATGAATATCTCTGATTTGTTTTATGTATCCGACAAGAATAATAACCCCGCCGATACATTGCAGATTTTCATAGATCATTTTTGATTCTCCTTTGCATCAATTTGTTTTTTTGAATATTCGTCAACCATTTTGAATGCCAATTCCGATACGCTTTCCCAATAAGCTTCCCAGTATGCGTCGTTTTTGCTGAGTGCATTTTTGAATACGCTCCGCCAAGCTCTTGTCTGATATAATTGCTTTTGTATTGCTCATCTCATCATTCCAGTCATCAATACATCCTTCGTATTTTTTTCAATTTTGATTTTATCGCAAAGTTTTTTCTTCGCAACACTATAATCAAAAAATACTTCTGTGGAATGTCCGTAATCATCTCTGCACGCCCAATCTTCCTCAACCGAATAAATCGTGATTTTGTAATCTCCCGGATTTTCCGAAATGTTTTTTATCATATCGGGAGCCATAATAACACTATCCAGTGCGATATCATCAAGCTTTCTCGGTATCCTGTATAGCTTAGAAAAGCTATTTTCAAGCTTTTCGATTTCTTTTGGAAATACAGGCGGATCAAATGAGCAATAGATATCAGGCGTTTCGTTATCGGTTTCCTTGTCTGCATCAGTTCTGATTTCAATTATTTTCCCAAACAATCCGCCATATTCGGTATTGTTTTCAGCAACAATTTCTTCACCGATAAAGTAAGTCTTTCCGTCATACTCAAAACAGTCCTTCGGATTATGTAATATCATATCTCCGTCCTCCTTAAATATGGCAATCTACGCTGACCAAAACAGTGTCGTCATCTAAGGATGTATAAAACTCATCAACCATAGTTCGCCACATTTCATTCACATCCCCATCTCTTTGACATTCATCATAGCAATGATATATGCCGTCTTGCAGATATGCGTGGATATATTGCGAAAATGTATGTTTGCACTGCTCTTTCAACTCAATTCTGGTTAAAAACTCGGATAATGTTTCACCCTTTTGATATAAGATGCTGCCAAAGCTTTTCAGAGAATTATCGGTAATTTGGAAATATTCGTTTTCCGGTATAACTCCCGTTTCAAATATTTCTTTGTACCTCTTATATTTCTGAATTGCATCATCAAAGAAACAACGGTTCATCTCTTTCCATTGAATATCTTTTTTTCGTGCGGCTGCAGCCCACTTGTATCCGTCCGGTGCTTTGTAATATTCATCGGGATAATCTCGGTCACCGACAGTAAAATCAGTACAATCTTCTTTGATGAGAAACAGTTTGGGCCAACGACCGCCTATGCAATACCAATCATAAAAAGCATCCGGATTATATACATAGCCATAACCTTCATACTCGTCGTTATAGTCCATGTATCTTTCCAGTTCAGCAAAGTCCTTAAAGCTTTTATATAGCTTTTTATACGGATAATCAGTAAGTGCCGTCATTTTCTTCGCTGTCTTTGAGCGTTTTTCGTGTTTAAGCTGTCCGAATCGTTTTTGGTATACCATCCCGTTATGAACAGTATATTTACCATAAACAATACTGTTATGAATGCTGACAATTCTGCCGCCCGGCAGCTTTATGCAATCAACGCTCTTATTTTCGTACTCATCTTTCAACTCGTCCGTATGATCTTCAAATTCCAGATAGTCCGGATTTTCCGTAGATTCGCAGTACGGTTCCAAAAGTTCATCTACCGCATTGTAAACCTCTCTTGCAAATGTATTGCTAATACCTTTGTATCTGCTTAAGTATAATTTTTTTCATGACGCTTTGTCCGATGTTGCCTTTGTCGCATCTTTCCATAGCGATTTCTATGTTTTTTTATACTTTCTTGTATTTCCTGATCTGTTTTTATATCCGGTTCAACCTCCGGTATATTCACTGTTACCAATGTTCTGAAATGCATAATATTTTTCTTCCTTTCATTTTTGATATTATGCGGGTAACAGTGAAATCCATCAGTTACCCGCATTTATGCGTTTTTATACCCTTATATGTCGCTTAATCACTGATGTAAGCTTAGCGGGTAACTGTTCAAGATCGGTGATATCCATAAAGGAATCACCGTATATTCTTTCTATACTTTCTTTGTCGTCGCCTATGGCAGCGGCTATGAGAAGAACGCCTTTGCGTCCATACTCGTGTTTTATTCCGCGTAAATCCTCCTCGGCAGCTGTCCCATGATATCCGCTTGCGGCAGGCTGACCGTCCGACACCAAAAACAAAATTTTGATTTCCTCCGGTCTTTTGGAAAGCTGCTCCGCAACAAAACGGAGAGCAGCGCCGTCGCGGTTACTCCCTCGGGCACTGATATCCATAAGCCTATATTTATCGTCGTTATCAAAGCCTTCAAATTCGGCATATGAAAACAATTCGACGATTTCCGTATAATCTTCGGCATATCCCGTTGAATGACCGTATACCATAATCGGAATATTGAGGCTTTCACAGAAATCGTGCAATATGATTGCCGCCGCTCTTGCATAAGTAGAACGCTGGCAGGAACTCATAGAACCCGATTCGTCAAGCAATACGCCGATTGATATTTCCGGAATTTCATTTGGAAGTGCATTCTTGTAAAAATACCCTGCCGTCGTTTCGGTGCAGCGAGTGAGCATCGAGCCGGCGCCCCATGATCAAACCCGTTTGTTTACCGCCGCGTCGGTTTTCTTTAAGCTGTCTTACCAGAGAGCCTTTTAGCTGCTTTGATATTTTAAGCAGCGGTTCTGCCACTTGGTTATAATATTCGATTAACTTCTCATCAACCTCGTCGATGCGATTTACCCGAACATGTACGCCGGAATGAACATTGCCGTATGAAATGTTCTGCGCTGCCTCGTTAAGCTCTTGCGTTCGTTTGCTTTCGAGTTCCTTACAAGCAGCTCGTTCAGCCATTTTCTCAAGGACCTGTTCAATATCACTTGCTGCGTTTGAGTATATTTCCGGTTCATATTCGTCATTTTTTTCAACCGAACCACCAACAGGATCCGAAACGCGGTCTGTCTGTTCGTGAGGAAGACGACCTTTTTCGGAAGATGTAACATCTTGCTTATGTCCGTCATACATTCCGCTGTCGCCATCAGTGTCTCCATCTGATATTTCACCTGTCGAGCTGTCTTCTCCAGACTGAGGTTCGATTTTCTGAATTTTTCCGTTTCAGTCCGGGAGGAGTCATTTTCGTCAGAATTTTCCTCGCCGTCAGATTTTTCTCCTTCGGCGGAACCGTCATTTGAGTTCTCATCATCTGATTTTTCAGCCTCTTGGAGTTTCAAACGAGTTTTAGCGCGGTTCTTTCCGGTTGCCGACGCATTGGATTCGTTTCCTGATGACTGCACGGGAGAAGTTTCACCTTCGGCAATTTCAGAAGACGCCGATATTGCTTTCAGCATTTCGCCGAGAGTTTCCGCAATAGTTGCAGTTCCTCCGGCAGCTTCAGCTTCTGCTTGTTTCTCCTTGCAATATTCAAGATAACTGTGTATGTAATCCCAGCACCTTATGAGTATGGTGTTGGTAACATCGAACCGTTCTTTTGACGAAGTTCCAAGCAGTGCTCTGTCAATATCCGAAAGAAGCGAGAAAACGATTTTGATACGCTCATCCGTAAGAGGTTCATCACCGTATTTTATCTCACCGAATTTCGCATAAGATAAAATAATCTGCAATATACTCTCGCAAATATGTGCATCTCCATTGTCCTCATACTCAATCATTTGCGTTACGGTATCCATAGACTCAAAATGCTTTTTTCTGACGCATTCAAGACCGTACTTTAATGTTCCGGGAAAGTTTGCAAGCATTCTGTTTTCTATGTAGCCGTCTTCAATAATATTCTGAATATGCCGCACAATAAACTGCACCATTTCAAGATTTTTCTCGTCGGCTGCGATATAGTCCCAAATAGCGCGCTCATTCATTTTATCAGATGAGCTTTTCAATATTGGGGTTGCCGGATACCAGTAATGTCCTGCGAACGCATTTGTATGAGTTTGTTCGCCGAGAAAATCGGTATACAGTACATGTCCGAGTTCGTGAGCAAACAATCCCGCCACAATATTGTAGCGGTTTTCTCTGCCTTTTGTTTTGGTTACAAACTTGTTTCCGCAGTTTATGCGGATAAACTCGTTATTTGTGCAGGCAATGCTGCCGTCTTTCGAGTTCCAATACAAGTTGACACGGACACGGCGATTGCATTTATACCGTTTTGTTTGTGCCGTTGCAATGTCTTCAAAATGTCCTGCAAGAATACGGGAAGAGAAGAACTGCCGGTCTGTAATAGAGCTGCGTTTTTCGTTCAAACGCTGTTTTACTAATTTGTGATTCACCCTTGCCATTATAGGGTAGCCTCCTTTCTTTGTTTATGCTGTTGCTTTATGCCGTTTTGGGGCAAATTGGGGTTCAAGCACCGTTGCAATAAGTGCCTCGCGGTCTGCCTCATCGGAAGTTGCCTTGCTGACAATCGTATGAAGGGCAGACTCATGAATATCACCCGTAATTTCAGAACTGATAATCCAGTCTATAAGGCTTCTCATACCGACATTGCCATCACTGATACCGGATTTTCTGCAATATTCAGCCATGTCATTTACAACCTGTACCATCTGTGAAATCTGATACTCGTCAGTTGCGCCTGTCACGCTCATGGCACGCTGGACCATAACCTCCGGTGATGGAAGTTCAACGTCCCGTACCAGACTCATTCTGTCTATAACAGACTGATTTAGTCCACGGCAGCCTTCGTAGCTGACATTCGTAGTAACCACAACAACTGCATCAGGATGCCGTTCTATGATTTCACCTGTGGGCAATGTAATTGAACCGGACTGTTCAAGCAATGAGTTAAGCCCGACAAGTACACCCGGCTGAACAATGGTTGTAGGTTCCTGCAACTCGACTACATAGCCGTTTTTCAGAGCTTTCAGGAAATCCGTTTCAGTATAGGTATATTTTTGTCCGCCTGAATTGCTGTTTTGAGCAGGCTTGGATAATTCTTTGATTTTATCCGTTACAATATCCAAAACCTTTCTCATACAGTCCTGAACCGTGGCAGTTTCATTTTTAGTACCTGTCAAAGCTTCATACACTCCCGCCGGATCGTAATCCATATCGTCAAGATCAGGGAGTTTTAAGAGCTTCGATACATTTTCGTAATTGATACCGCCCATCGCTTTAAGCTGCTTTCGCTGCTCGTCAATCACTGCATCGCCGGTTGCCATATCATCCGTTTCGGGAAAAATCTGACCTATGAAATCAAAGATTTCCGTTCCTGCGGAACAGGTGTATTTCACATACGGCAGATTGAGTCCGGCTGCAATCGCTTTTGCGCCCATTGTCTTACCGGTTCCGGCAGGGCCTCGAAGCAGAAAATTTCGCATCTGCATCGGTTTACCTGTTGTTTCTTTTGCGTGTTTGCAAATATCTACAACCTCTTCCGGAACTACATACCATTCGGGAAGCTTCGGGATCAGCGACTGCTCCTCTGATGAAAAGGTACGCTTATCAAATTCATACTGTCCCACAAAATCACTGAGTTCAACAACAGTGCTTGCTTTTTTAATGGGAGCAGGTCCGGTGTTTGCGAAAATAGTAAATTCGCCGGCTAAAACCGAAGTGGGAGTAAATGCTCCCGAATCAATCTGAGCCTGAGCCACACGCATCATATTACCGGCTTTGTCAATATTGGTCTTAATATGTGCCGTACAGGTTTCATCTTTGATTCTGCGATAGGCATTGTCGCACAGGATTCCCATACTTTCGTTTGTAAGCGTGGTATCGGGAAATCCCGCTAAAAACTGATCGTAATATGTGTCAAAGTTTTCCTTGAACTCGTCATCATTCATAAGCACAGGGAACATAGCCATGATTACGGCTGCTCCGTCACGCCCGGATGAGTTTAGGACATAAGTTTCCAGAACTTCCGTTGACTTATCATATACACTTGCCATAATAGACCCGGAAGTGCTGTCATATACAACGAGGTGGTATTCGTCGGGATCCATTGCGGATTTGTACTCTGCAACAGTCCTATGGTCAATCACTCCAACGGCGCCGAGTCCGGAGCCATTCATACAGCTGCATACTGCATTTACGGCTTTAATTACCGTCGAACACAAGGTGGCCGTTGTTCCGTCACCGTATTTTGACGAGATACTGATTTTTTTATTTGCCAGCTTATCAAACGGTTCAGGGAGAGAACGGCTGAAATTGAATAAATTGTTTACGTATGTACTCATACTTTCTTAATTCCTTTCTGCATTTAACTGCGTAAGATTGATTTTAATTCCATCATCGCTTATTGCAGTATGACTGACTCCGGCACGCTTTAATTCGGTACATATATTGTCCCAGCTTTCCGGCGTCGGTAATTCATCATCGGATATAAGGATTTCGGTAAGTCCTTGCCCGATAGCCTCACTGCATTTTTCGTTTATGGAAATGATGTGAGTATCCACCCATTCAAAGGCGATTAACTCGTAGTTTTGTTTTTCGGATTCTTCTTGGGGCGGAATATCTTCAGTTTCTTTTTCACTGCTGACACAAGGCTCATCATATCCGATGCCCTCGTATTCAATTCCGATAACCCGAAAATTGTGAAGCTGTACCTTTGCCCGTTTATATCCGCCTGCATGGTTAAGCAAGATGTAAAGCTCCGACATAATGAATACCTGTTGCTTGGCATTGGGACTTTCCCAAATCCAGCGTGCATTCGGATATTCGTTTGTAACAAGCTCTGTAATCCGTCTGAGTATGACAGAATACGCAAGAGCCTGAACATCCTTTTCATTCGGAAGTTTAACATCTGTTTTTGCCTGCGGTGTTTCGGGCAAGGTATCATTTGTGCCGGCTTGAGGTCTTAACAGCAATATGATCGCAGCCGCAAATACTGCAAGCAGCATTAACAGCAGGATCGGCCATAATCTGCATATAAAAGCAAGCAGCATAATACAGCCGATTAAAATAAGAGCCTCATGTCCTAAATTGTTCTTTTTGTCATTGTTCATCCTGTGCGCTCCTTTCCGGAGTCTTTTCGAGGAAGATATATGACGATATGACCTTTTTGAATCTTTACCGTCAATTCCGTCATTTACAACGGCAACTGCACGGAACGGACAAAATAAATCATCAGGAGAGTTTTGCATGCCTGCAATAACACCTCCGAAAAACTGTTTTTGTTCCTTGAATCGGAAGAATAGACATATAACCGCAGAATTTATACGGATCCTCAAATACCATAACGCAGTATTGAGTTTTCAGTCTGACGGATTTCACAATCATTTCGATTTCTGAATCCGTCAGAAAATCTTCGGTTCGCTGTCTTAATACAGTTTTGATTTTGTTTGCCTTTTCAGATTCGGACAAAGCACAAAACACATCGTTTGTCATAACAAAACCTCCTTGGAACGCAAAAACGCACATGAGTATACTTACGGTAAAGTAACCCATGTGCGTTTAATACGCTTGATTCATTGTGCTTACATTCCTTCGTCAAAGAAATCGCCTGCGCCGAAATTTTCATATCCTGAAAAATTATCGGGCATTCCCTGAGCCGGAGGAGTAGGCTGACTGCCTGCACCGGACATATTTTGTCCGTTTGCGGAGTTTGTGTTCTGCCTATTCTGGTTATTGCCGTCTTTATTTGAGCCGCCGCTTACGGTATACTCAATATCGTCAACAATAATCACCATAGCGGTTTTTGTTTCGCCGGTTTCCTTGTCGGTCCATGTATCTTCATCCAATTTTCCGATAAAGCTTACATATGAACCGTCTTTGAGCTGCATTTTCTTAATACGCTCACAAACCGCACCGAATGCTTTTACGCCGATATTAAACCAGCGAGTGTTGTTTTCGCATCGGGTATCGTAGACCTTTTTGCCGATACGGAATCTGACAGATTTTCCGTCCTCCGAATACTTCAATGCGTCCTGACCGTTATATCCCTTTGATACAACGGCGTCCGTTACAAATGCTTTTTATCATAAAAAGCGCTCCTTTCCGCAGGTTTTTTTACCTGCAATAAAATTATTATATTTATTTCAACCTGCAAGCAGGCGGAAATCGTGGGAATAAATATCTGCTCGACTTGCGCAGAAAAAGAAATAAAAAAAGTGCCAAAAAGCACCTTAACAGTGCTGATTGACACTTTGAAAAACTTAGATAACTTTGATTTTTACGATTGAAAATCCTGAAACTTATGTGCTTATTATATCACATAAATGTCATTTCGTCAATCGCTTTGAATAAAGTTATGCCTTTTTTTGCTTTGATTTCTTTTTACAAAGTCCAAAACCACCCACGCCCGCTCTTTTGTCAAAGTTGAATGTTCCGTCGCTGTTTGAGTTGGTTTCAATATACTCTCTGATCTCATCTAACATTTTAAGCAATGTCTCTTTCGTTATTTCCATTATTTCACCTCATTTCCTGCTTCCACTGCATAGTAGCTTAATATAACATATTCCGTGTCGTTTGCGTATACCGATGTTTTATCGGAAAGATAAATCTTTATTTCCACGCCTTCTTTAATGTCTTTAATCTGACTGTGAGGATATATTCTGACCGTTTTATCATCACAGAGCATCGTGAAAATATTTGATTCTTCTTAAAAAGCGTGTTTTTATAAACCGACTGACATATACCGGATACGCACATATATTCTTCCGCAACACAATTATACAACAAAATACCGCCGTTTGTAATCAGAAATACTGAAATTATTATAACCGGAAGCGAAATGTATATATTTCTGCTGTCTGCTATTAGTATATCATATAATATGAAAAATTAGCACACCTGATAAAAATCTAAGAATGACCTGCTTTTTAACGCACTTGGAATTTTTGCGAGTTGTTCGCGCATATGTTTCACCTCACAGCATAACGATTTTCTTTTTACGCAATAGTGACATAATCATTTCGACGGTAGTATCACGGAGGGACGCGTGTTCCATCTGAGCTTCTAAAACATTATCGAAAATATTTGCCGGAGTATATATTGTTTCTACAAGTGCCTGACGATTATCTGCATATAGTAAATCATTTTTAGGCTGAATGTGGTTTTCGCTGAGAAATACCAGCTCAGCTGTAGACAATCGTATTCCCGCAAAGTTAAGCCAGCGCATCATAGTTTTCTCCGATTTTATGAGAAACCCCGCAAACCCTTTCTTTGCCGGCACACAAACGCACCTTGTAAGGATCCTATACCACGAAGCTTGGCATTCTTCGGTTTCATATTCAGCCAATCCCATTTTTGCAAGATTTAATATATCACTGATTTCTTCATCAGTATCACAGGCAGCAAACTCAAAACGGCCCGGCAAGCCAAAGTTTTGCGGCATTCCCAGAAACAGTATATGTATAGTCACCACGGCATACCTTAATTAAATTTTCCGTAGAATCTTTTTCTGCAATTCCTTTAGATAAGTATATCATCTGCTCATCACCTCTGTTTAATTACACGAAAAAGAACTTCAAATTGCAACTAACTAAGCAAAACAAGTGCAACAACACATAATGCGATAGCTATGATGACACAACCTATTAAGATCACAAGCTTCTTCACCATAGTTTTATCCAAGCCCTGATGCAACATAACCGAGATCTTTGGAGTAACATCATCATAATACCCGTCATAGTTATCCGAAACACTTTCAGTTGGTTCTTCGCTGAACAGCTCTGCATCCGGTTCGCGTTTTTTCTTGCATTTAGTTTTTTTCTCTTTTTTCTTTTCTTTCTTGGGTTTCTTCACCGTTTTTCCGTTTCCGTGTGAAGATTGAAGTCAGACAGCTTTTTCGCCGCATTCAAGACAGAATGAAATCTTTTCATCAGGCAGCACTGCACCGCAGAACGGACAATATTTCATAGATATATTCCTCCTGAGATCATATTAAAAAAGTGAGTCCGTCCCCCGAACCCACTTATACACGATATTATTATAACACATAATGTTTTTCTTGTCATCGGCATAGCTGTGCCAATTTTGTGCCAATTTATAGGCATAAACAGGCAAAAAGAATAACGGCTGTATTTCAAGCCGTTATTGGTATCAAAAAGTGCAAACAAATATAATAATCTAACACATTCTTTATTTTAGGTTTATTATATCATGCAAATCCACAAGAATTATATGATCATCATTTTTTTGCTTCATTTGTTACAGCATCGGTGAAACCCGATTTGGAGAACAATACATACCATGTGTTGTTTCTTTTTCTTCATAAAAGCGTCCGCTTTTTCTTTAAGTCCTTTCAAAACGGAGAGATCAAGCTTTTCGTTTCTCCATTTGCATTCGCATATCAAATAATCTTTGCCCTCGTTTGCAACAATATCAATTTCAGCCTGTGAGTGACTTGCAGAGTCAGAACCCCACCATCTGCCAATTTTTAGTGAACAAAATAGGTAAATTGCCTCGGATATTCTGCAACATTAAATAGTCACTGCAAATCTTTTCAAAAACCAAACCCATGTAATCACTGTAAGTCGGTTGAATGCGTTTTTTCCATATAGCATCCTGCGCACCTGTTTCAATTAAAGATCTGTTTGTAAACACATAACGGTACCAAAACCGAAACATAAAATCCGATATACCGTATATTGTTTTTCGTGATGCCTGTTTTTCGCCAAACGGAGCCTCCTTGTATAAAAATTCCAAGTTCACATAGGATTTTTAATATACTTTAAGCATTTGGCAGGTTCTTCGTCAATCTTGGTTGAAATTTCATTTGACCGTGTGGCACCGCCGGCAATCGCCTCAATAATTGCACTGTATATACCCGGTTCCTGTACCTCTTGACGGAGCAAGAGCAAAGGTTCTTCATACAAATAAGCTGTTGTTCTCAAAAAAGCCTGCTTAATATTTTCTTCAAAACTTTTATCCGGTTGGATCTGCTGTAAATATAAAGCCGTACCGCCAAAAGCACCGTAAAGCATTAGCTTTTCCTCATCCGAAAAACCGTCAAGCAAACGCAAACTTGTGTGATAATCAAAAAGATTTCATATGAAGTTGTCCGGTTCGGCGTCCAAACAATGGACTTTTTGAACTCAAAACCTCTTTTTCCATAAATCCCATATAACTGCCGCAAAGTATTATAAAAAAAGGTTTCCGTATTGAAGCTTATGGTCAATTAAATGCTGAAGCTCGGATAATAATGCCTTATTCTTTTTACCAAGTACGGAAATTCGTCAAAAAAACAATAATCAGTCTTTTTATCCTTCTGCCTGTCATTAATATATGTCAGTGCATTTGCCCAGGATGAAAAACGGTTCAAGCGTATTTTTCACCGTAAAAACTGAAATACCTGACCGGAAAAACTTTTCAAGATTTAGTTTATTGTTGCTTTGTTCTGCGGAATAGAAGATAGCATCCTTATTTTTGCAAAAATTCATTTATAAGAGTTGTTTTTTTCCTACGCGTCTGCGCCCATACAGTACAAACAACTGAAATTTATTTTGATTATACATATCATTAAGGTCTGCAAGTTCATTTTCTCTGCCTATAAACACAAGATCACCTCTGTATTATAATTAACTTTTTGAGTTATTAACTTTCGAGTTAATTATAATACATTTTATTTCATTTGTCAAGAGCTATTGCAAAATATCATACATTTAATTCGGCACACAAAAAATGACGGCTGTATTTCAAGCCGTCATTCGTATAAACAGGTACACTATATAATCGAGTCGAACGATTGCGGACTTTCCGCAGTCTGTCTCGGTTTAGAATTGGATTGAGGCTTGAATGCAGCAGCATAATATGCCGAAAGCCATGCCTCATAATGAGTTTTAGTCATTAACAGCAATTCGCTGAGCGAATCAAAGGTCATACTGACTGCCACATGATTTTCCGGCTTGTTTCCGAACCTCGGTACAATCAGCCCCTTTTCGTTTTCTTCGCCCGGACCGCTATCCGCAACAAAGAGAATATCGCATTTACTGCCGCAGATAATCTGCGCTGTCATTGAAAGGCTCATGCCGTCAGCCCTTGATTTACCCGCCTTTTTGAGCCGTTCCGCTGATGTCCCGCCAAGGCATTGATATAGCGGCGAAGTGTCGGAGGTCTTTTTCTTGTTTTGAAACATATATTTCAGTTCTCCGCAAGATAATTTTCTGCACAACTCCAACAATTCCTCAACAGATATGTAGATGTTAATTCTGTTTGTCTGACGACTGCCGGCGGGTTTGCTCATATCATATGAAGCAAATCCCAATTGTGCCTTGCCGATGGAGAAACTGTCATTTAAGCTTTCAACGAAACAGTTTTTGCATCTTTTTCGGATTATTTGATTATTTTTATAATTTTCGGACATAAGTTATTTCCTCCTACTGTTTTTTGACTTGTTTTTTTGCTTTTTCCATTTCTTTTTCTTAACTTTTTTGTGATACGCTGTCTTTGGCTTTTCGTCTTCATACCATACAAACTATACAGATATATCGAATAAGATCAAAGAAGTTAAGCACAGTGTTGTATTTAATGCCGAACAGAAACAAGAGACAGAAGAAAGAATTGTTGACGAGCTTTATAGGATTTTTACGCATAAATTAGAATGAAAAATCCGGGTGTAGCGTTAATTAACGCTGCGTCTGCTAAAAGTAGTGAGATAGAATGTCTATTGCTGTTTATGCGAGAAAATCGATAGAGCGCGAAAAACTCAATTTCCTGCGAAACTCAAATAGAATACTGCAAGGCTATGATTAAGCCCGATGAACGAAGTGAAAAAGGTTCTAACCTTTGTCGATAACGGTTTTTCGGGCGGAAATGTAAACCGTGACGGCTTTCAGAAAATGATGAGAAAAATTGAACAAGGCAAAATTACAAGAGTCCTTGTTTACAGACTTGACCGTATTTCAAGAAGCCTTGCAGATTTTGTAAATATACTTGATACATTCAAAACCTATGGAGTTGAGTTTGTATCAACTCAAGAAGCATTTGATACATCAAGCCCTTACGGTGAACTAATAGTAAAAAATATTGGCTGTATTTGCTGAATTTGAAAGGCAGAGTATTATCCAAAGGGTAACGCAAGCTTACGAGCACAGAAGCGAAATGGGTTTTTATATGGGTGGCAGAAAGCCATATGGCTTTGAACTTGAGCCTACAGTTATAAATAATATAAAAAAACAAAGAAATTAAAGCCGATTCCAAAGGAAATCGAGCATATTAAATACATATTTGATACCTATGCTATAGCGAATGTTACGCTTGGAAGGCTCTTGAAAAATTTGACTCAAAAACAATATGAAACCTTTGTCGGGCGGCGGATGGACTACATCAAAGCTATCTACTATTCTTAAAAATCCAATCTATGTTATGGCTGACAGCCGTATATATGAGTATTTTCAAAAGCTGAATATGCAAATAATCAGTTCACCTGAATCTTTTGACGGAATACACGGAGTTCAGATTTACGGTAAGACGAAACACGAGGCGGGTAATAATGACTGGTCAGATATTAAAGCCGTTATTATGACACACGAAGGAGTCGTTTCTTCTGATACGTGGATTAAGTGCCAGCAAAAACTTGCAAATAATAGGCAAATACGAAATGCGGTATCCAACAAAACAAGTTGGCTTGGTGGCAAAATAGTATGTGGTCGGTGCGCAAGGACAATGACAACTATTAAGGGTAAGGCTTCGGGCGGTGAAATCCGCAGATATTTCATTTGTACGGGAAAAACGCACTTCAAGGACTGTAAAGGAACAAAGTCCACAATCTATGCCGATAGCCTTGAGAATATGGTTTATGCGGAAATTGCAAAGAGGCTTGAAAACTTAAACGGGGTAAAAAGCAGCGAACGCAAAAAATTTATCTCCCGAACTCAACGAACTCAGGAATAAATTAAAGGCCATAGAGCTTGCCGAATGTCAGATTTCAGAAACACTTATAAATCCGATGGTGAATTCCGACTTAATTGAAATTTTGAACAAGAAGGCATCAAAGCTAAAAAGATGACAGAGCGAAACTATTGATTAAAAATTGATGAAATTGAAAATGCAGAGATTGATGTTAAAGCAGCTATAAATCTTTCAAAGAAATGGAAAACCGCCTCATTTGAAGAAAAAGCGAGGCGTAGCCGCAATCCTTGTAAACCGCATAATTATAGACGTAAAACGGCAATACCGAAATTGTGTGGAATATATAAACCGCATGACAAATTTAAAATGTATTGATTTTGACGGAATGATTTGGTGTAATAACTGCGAAAGTAGCATTTTTTATGCTTGATCCAATTTATACCATAGACGATATAAAAAAACGGTTTTGCACCCTGTATTTGTAAGGCACAATGTAAAAAAGACATTCTCTTCGACTCGTATGTAAAAGGACTCGCAAACAAAAAGCAGGGATGTTGATTCGCTCCTTGACAGCGGACTTCGCAACAAGATATTTCACGATTATGAAGGTGTAAACCTTGTCCTTATATGGGATATTGTTAAAGAGGATTTGCTTGAACTTTTATAACCAATTAGATGAATTAAATCAAAAATTATAGAGAAAAAAATTGTGCTTGGACAATATCTGTTCAAGCACGTTTTATATGGGCAAAATCTCCTTAAATTAGTATGGTTTGATTCTGACAATGCAAATTGTGGATAAATGGACTATTCCCCTTCGTGATTGGGGAATGTTTTTTTGGATAATCTGATGGTTTACTTTGGCGATAGGGTAAACACAGTCCTGTAAATTTGTAATTCTGCTGATGACGGAACTTTATACAAAAATTTACGTATTACCCATTTTTAACCGGTATTGTACTTTTGTATTCTTTAACGCCGCCGGATATATAAATATTTGTTTTGCAGAAAAATTTTAATACTTTCTGAATAATTTTCGGTATTCATTAGGAGTTATATCCATAAGTTTCTTAAAAACTCTTGTATAATAATTCTGGCTTTCATAACATACGGTATAGGCAATATCAACTATTTGCATATCAGTTTTTTCAAGCAACGCAACTGACGCTTCAATTCTTCGTTTGTTTATAAAATCAACTATGGTTAAGCCGGATGCTTTTTTAAATATTCTTCTTAAATGCGTAGGGCTTACATTAAATCTCTTACACAGCATTTCTATTGTGACGTTTGAACAGCAATGCTCGTTTATATATTCCATACACTGTTCTGCCTTTGTTTCTTTTGAATTTGTCATACTTTTTATAGTGCTCTAATTTGAGAATACTATAAAGAAATTTGTATGTCAAGGAAAGGGAGTTTAGTGTATAAGCATTATTTTGGATTACTGTATAAATCTGCAAGTTCGAACAGTAATTTTACAATATTTTTTTGTCTAATTTTTCCGTTAAAAGCGTGGGACGGTTGGAAAAATATAATCATTTCAGATGATTTTACGCAATACATATCAAAAATCCACTCTGATATACCTTACATTCTTGCTTACTGCGCGATATATGTGGCACGAAGAATGAGGAAGATAGATGAGTCCTCCAGGATGTACGGTTATGTCAGTGTTTTTTTATATGAAAAATTTATTTCACTCTTCAATAAGATATATAAATCCATTAAGTTTTCGAAATGTTTGATTTATATATCTTATTTTTGGTACAAGATTTATTGCAAAAATATTATTTAAGTAAAACTCGGTATTCAAAATTTCTTCCGGAGCAATATTTAACATAAGCGTATCTCCAATATATAAAAAAATAGTTTGTATGCTTGCAATATGATTATAAAACACTATTGTAAAAAGCAAGTGAAAAAAATAGTTGTTTTGTGCTAAATAGTTATTTTGTATGAGAATTTTTATGCTGTGCAATTTATAATAAGTATAGTTAAAAAAATTTTTTTAATGGAGGAATAATTATGTCTGTTAAATATCTCGAAAGTTCAAAAGTGCTTATGTTAAATACATCAAAATGCACCTATGCAATGAAAGTTTCTGAAGAAGGGGAGCTTATCCATCTTTATTGAGGGTGCAAAAATCATTTGCGAAAAATGATTTTGCCTTCAATCAACGAGTTAAGAAGCATTACAACATTAAGTATGGTTGAAAAGTACGATTGCAGAGAATATGTTGAATGGGGAAGAAATTCTTATCTTGAGCCTGCGCTGAAAAGTTGAATTTGCAGACGGTACAAGAGGTCTTAGGCTTGTTTATAAAGAACATCTCGTTAAAAATATATCAGAAAAATGTTCAAAAAAGTATCTGTTATATTAAAAGATACAGTTTTTAAATTTTGAGGCAGAACTTGTTTATAAGATAATTTTCGATTTGGATATTATTGAGAGAAGTGTGATAATAAGAAACATCGGAAAAGATGCGTTATATTTAGACAGGGCATTCTCTGCAAGCCTATTTTTGCCTTTACAGAGAAAAATTATCGGCTTATCAAACTTTGGCGGCGCATGGGCGCACGAATATCAGAAAAAGTGTGTAAATAATATTTCGGGACAGATTGTAATGCAGTCAAGAACGGGATTGAGCGGTCATGAATTTGTTCCTTTTTTTATGCTTGATGAAAATGCAAATGCAAACGAACGGTCGGGAGAAGTATACTTCGCTACGCTGGAATGCAGCGGCAACTGGAAGATACTTATTGATAAGGATATTTATAACCGAACGCTCATATCGGCAGGCATAAGCGATTTTGATTTCAGATAGTGCCTTGATGGCGGCGAACAGTTCGAAACGCCGGTATTTGCAATAGGCTATACGCAAGACGGGTTTGGCGCTGTTACCAATGCAATGCACGCATACGAAAAAGAATATATTATGGCAGAGGCGGAAAAAAACCGAGAAATCCCTCTTGTGTATAATGCATACGGTAGCTTTTTTTCACAGATAAACGAGCAAAAAATAATGGGCATTATAGATAAAGCTTCGTCGCTTGGTGTTGAACTTTTTGTTATGGACGCAGGCTGGACAGGATATGGCGATGACACTACATATACATATTCGTCCGGTTTTTGGCGATTGGGAGGTCAATAAAGACAGGTTTCCGAATGGTTTAAAGCCAATATCCGATGCTGTGCACAAAAGCGGTATGAAATTTGGAATGTGGATGGAGCCTGAAGCGGTTTCGCCGGAAAGCAAACTCTATAAAAATCACCCTGATTGGATTTGCGAGTTCAACGGTCGAAAAGCGGAGATTGAAGGAAAGCGATATGTGCTGAATTTTGCGGAGGACGCAGCGGCAGAGTATATGATCAAACAGAATAATCAATCTTATAGAAGAGTATAAGCTCGATTATTTTTAAAAATGGATTTTTGCAGAATGAGTGTTGTTATGGCATGGAAAAAACAAAAATTTGAAACATCAAAAAAGAGGTTTGGGTACGCTATGTCTTAAATTTATATAAATGCTATAGTACAATAAAGAAAAAATTTCCGAATATTCTAATTGAAAACTGTGCTTCGGGTGGATTTAGGGCAGATCTTGGAATGTTAAGCTTTGCAGGAAGAATGAACCGAAGCGATAACCAAGACCCTATGGATGTTTTAAAACTGCACGAGGGATTTTGTTATTTTTTGCTGCCGAAACTTGCCGGCGGCGGATGTCATATCAGCGATGTGTTTACAAAGCATATAAACGGTAGAATTTCCACAATGAAATTTCAGGCCTATGTTGGAATGATGGGTTCGCTTGCAATAGGCAAAAAAATTTGAATACGATTACAGACGAAGAATATGAAGAATTGAAAGAATACATAAAACTTTATAAGGAAATACGTCCGATTGTTCATAACGGAATTATGTATAGAATTGAATCGGCATTTGATAAGCCGTATTCGGCGTATTTGTATGTTTATGATGATAATGCGGTTTTGTTTGCTTTTTCTGCTTGTATGCAATTTGCGGCAACTCCTGAAAATTTTAGGTTATGCGGTCTTGAAAAAGATGCCAAATACGATGTGGGCGAATATGGAATACGTTCGGGAAGCGGGCTTATGAATGTTGGATTGCAAATAAAGCTTCGCGGAGATATGGATTGTAAAAATCATAAAAATAACAAAAATAAAAATAATTCTGCTCCATTTACAGGCAGTGTTTGCAAAATGCAAACGTTTACTTTGCGATTTTATTATTTTTTTCACATTACAAATTGCCTTTTTTTGTTTGCAAAAGACACATATTCTCAAATGCTGATTTTTTTGTGTTAAAAATTAGTATATAAAAACAAAACTAGACAACTAAAATCGGAGGGGTTAATGTGAGAAAATTATTATCTTTAGCGGTGGCAGCAGCGCTTTCAGTCGGCATGATGACAGGTTGTCAAAACAAAACTACATCGTCAGGCTCTACTACCGTTCGTGTATGGACAACAGATGCAGGTGGAAAATCAGTGTGGGAAAAGCTTGTAAAAGAGTTTAACGACACTACCGGAAAAGAAAAGGGAATTAAAATTGAATGGACTACATATTCGAGCGATTTTTTAACGTCACTGGAGGTTGCGCGAAAAAACGATCAGCTCCCCGAAATTGCTGCTATATCTGACGTGAGCGGTTACAGCAAAACAGGCGATGTTCTTCCACTTGAAGATATGCCCGGTGGGAAAGAGTTTATCGAGGAGTACGGCATTGATCTTGTTCAAGGCAGAAATATTATTGGTGATGTTGTGTATAATGTTCCATCGACATCAAACGTTCCGGCATTGGTTTACAACAAGGATTTATTTAAAGCAGCAGGGTTGGTTGATTCTAACGGCGAGGCGCTGCCTCCGCAAACGTGGGAAGAGGTAAGAGAATATGCAAAAAGATTACCGATGAGAAAAAAACAGGTTTACGGGCTGGGTATTCCGCTTAAAGAAATGTCGCTTTACTGCAACTATATGCTTCGCCCATCGTTTGCGTCATCTTACGGTGAAATGGCTGTTTACGATTTTGACAACATAACTGTAAGCTATGATAACTATAAATATCCGTTTGAATGGAGTTTGAAGGTAAAGAGCGACAATACATTGTTTCCTGGTGCTGAAGGACTGGATAACGATACTATGAGGGCATATTTTTGCAGAAGGTAAAATCGGTATGTATATGGGTTTAAGCTGGGATGTCGGGGTTTTAACCTCGCAGTTTGTTGCAAAGTGTGACTGGGGCGTTGCTCCTTGCCCTGTTGTTGAAGGTATGGAAAGGCAGCCGAATTGGCGCGATATATCAGGGCTCATACTCGATATGCGAATCTACTAAAAATTTAGACCTCGAAAAAGTTATGGAAGTTTACAAATTTATTTTTTCATTAAACAGCCGAAAAGCAATATATGAAAACGGTGTGAGAATACCGTGTAAAAAGGATGCAATAGAGGCTGCCGATTCATCAAAGCTTTCGACCCAATTTCAAGATTTTGCAAATCTTTTAGACGAAAACTTTAAAGTTATTGTTCCTCCATCATTAAAGCTGGAGGGTGATACATTCGTTGATACATTTTCAAAGGTGTGGGCAGAAAAGGTTTCGGTTGACGATGCAATAAAAGATTTAAACATCCGCTATACTGCGGCATTTAAAAAAAGGGCATTGAGGACGGAAGTATAAACCCCGAATATTACAAGTAATTTGGAGGAAACAAAATTGAAAACATCAATAAAAAAAAAAAACGCTCTGAAGAAATACAAGCATATGCGCTTTTATCTCCGCAGTTGATAGGCTTTTTTGTATTTACGCTGTATCCGATTATATGGGTTTTTAGAGATTCTCTTTATGATTATGACGGCATAACTGCTAAATTTATCGGATTAGAAAATTTCGTTAGAATTTTTTTACCCGCGACCCGGATTACTGGATGAGTGTTTTTAAATACAATAATAATTGCATATGGAAAGCTCATTATTGAAATTCCTCTTGCACTTATTGTATCACTTTTGCTGAGTGCAAACGGAACAAAGCTTATGTTTTCGGTAGGATTTTATCTTCCTAAAGTTACCGGTGTAGCGGTTAATTGTATGATTTTTGCCTTTTTATTTTCGACCTTTAACGGTCCGATAAATAATTTATTAATTAAATTCGGCATTACAGAAAATCCGATTAACTGGTTTTTCCGGCAAATGGAGTGCTATGTTTGTTATAACGCTTGAATCGCTGTGGAGCGGATTTGCGGCGAACGTTCTGTTTTTTATGGCAGGCATACAGAATATTTCAGAGGATGTTATGGAGGCGGCGTCAATTGACGGTGCAAACAAATTTCAATCATTTTTTAAAATTACGCTGCCTATGCTTGCACCGGTTATAAGAGTTATTCTTATGCTTGCAGTGGTTGGCGGAATGAAAAATAATGAATGAAGTTCTGCTTTTTGACAAATGGCGGACCTGCCGGAACAACTGATGTTGTTATGCTTAGAATTTACAAAGCAGTTTTTTTGATGCGTCACTTGTTCCGCAATATGGATATGCGAGCACAATGGGCGTTGTAACTACGTTTATTATAGGTATTCTTACGGTAATATATCTTAAAAATGTCCAAGAAGTTAGAGTAATCATATTTAGAAAAAAATAAAAATCGGAAGCATCTGTGCTCATTTGTTTTTTTGATAATCCTTTTTGTATCATTTATATATCCTTTCATATATGCTCTTCTGGCATCTTTTAAATCGACAGGAGAGATACTTACGGCATCAAGTATTTTCCCTGAAAAAGTTTTGTGGAAAAACTATTCGGATGCATGGACAATTGCAAAATTTTCGAGCTATACGTGGAACAGTGTGTGGTATTCTGCTATTTCAGTTATAAGCGCACTTCTTACGTCTGCAGTTGGCGGATATGTCTTTCAGCGTGGACATTTTAGAGGGAAAAAGGTTATATTTGCAGTCTTTTCATCGCTTATGTTTATAACACTCGGAAGCGCAAGTATGTATCCGCAGCTTGAAATTTTACGTCTTTTTAGGAATAAGCGGAACGCTGTGGGGAGTTATAATAATGCACTTCTTCGGTGTGAATATAACGAACATATATCTTGTAAAAAGCTATCTTGAAAAGCATACCGAAAGAATTGGACGAGGCGGCAAAAATTGATGGCTGCAATTTTACGCAGATAATGTTCAAGATAATTTTCCCCATTATTAAGCCTGTTATGGCAACGGTAGGAATTATATCGTTTGGCCTTGCCTGGAACGATTATCTATGGCCGATGATTGTTACGCTTTCAAATCCAGCTCAACGCACTTTGTCGGTTGGTATGATAGCTTTAAAAAGGCGATGCAAACGCCGCGGCGTCGTGGAATTTGATACTGGCGGGGGCGATGATTTCTGCAATACCAATGACAATAGTATATTTGATTTTTTTAACCAGTATTTCATAAAAAGGTATGGCGGCAGGTGCTGTAAAGGGATAAGGAGAAATTATGAAAAAACTGCTATCTTTAATTTTGAGCTTGCTAATTGCTCTTTCGGGTGTGATGTGTGTATTCGGTGAGGAAGACGAATTTAATGAATACGGCGAAAAAATAAATGAGAAAAACGAAGAAGATAATCAGACGCCTATGTTTGACGACAAATTATCGGAATATCAGTCGTATGTTGATGGAAATATAATAGATGCGGATGATGACATAAAAGAGTATATGAAATGGTTTAATTCCATTCCGCTCTACAAAAGATCTTCTTCGGACATTATATATCCCGATGATATGACTACTATGCTGACCGGAGGCAGAATAGACGCTGTTAAACCGGAGGAGTATGAACAATATATGACTACTTCACTTGCGCCTTATATTAAGGTTTATCATATGACCACCGAGCAACAGATTTATCAGAAAATTAAAGGCGGCGAGTGGGGACAACTGATTTTTTCAATAGCAGCGTCGCCGTTTGATAAAAATGTAATTCTCCTTGGCAATGACACCTCGGGTATATATCGAAGCGATGATGGAGGAAAAACTTGGAATTTAAGCTGCGACGGTCTTATGGGATTATCCGTTTGCACTATTGCGTTTGACCCTGACATAGAGGGTGTTGTATACGCCTGTATGGGCGGTTCGACAAACAAAGCGCGATTTGGATATCTTGGAATATATAAAAGCGAAGATAACGGAAGAAACTGGCGGCATGTATTGTCGCTTGACAATACAAAAAGAGTTGGAAAATTAATAGCATTTGGTAAGTTGGACAGCAGCGGTCACCGTCCGATTTTTGCAGCTTGCGACGATATAACAGGATATGATTCTAACGGCACCGGATATAAAGGAATATTTCGTTCGTACGACCGAGGCGAGAGCTGGGAGAATATCGGATTTACAGACAAGAATGTGTTGAATATCCAAACAACGCCAGACACCGATTTAATTATTGCGAACGTTGAAAAAGGCGGACTGCAAATTAGCACAGATAACGGAAATACCTGGTTTGATATAAGCGGAACGATTCCTCTTGAAAAAAAAGAAGAACAAATAAACGATGAAAAAGCATCTAATACAGGTTATGTTGTAAGCGGACTTAATATGGATAAAAACGAGATTGCGGCTGCTGCCATAGAATCCGTATGACAGTAGTCACATTATAGCAGGAACTTTTGGAATAGAGCTTTATGAAACCTTTGATTGCGGCAAAAGCTGGTCTAAAATAGATGTGGATTTTGGAAAAGCTGGCATAAAATATACCGCTTTTTTGCGGACGCTGCATTTTTCAAAAATGAAAAAAGACGGTAGGGCAAGGCTCTTTATAAATATGTATAGTACGACTGAAACGGTTCGTTACAGTGATGATTACGGCAGAACATTTTCCATTCCGGATTATCATCAGGAAAAAGCATATTTTGTGAAAAACTGGCATACAGGATGGTTTGCGGAAGCAATAGAGTTTTCACCGTTTGATGATAACATTGTTTATTGCGGCAGAGGCTCTACATTCAGAATTTCTACTGATGGAGGCGAAAATTTTTATCCTTCCTCAAGTGGATATTCGGGTGCGGCAGCATATGATTTTCATTTTGACAAATCGGGTGTACTTAAGTATATAGCTATGATTGATACGGCTATGTGGAGAATGGCTGAAGGCTATGAAGGTGATTATATTCCCGTAAAAGATGCAAATAAAGGAAAACTTTCGTGCAGCGCGGGAACGTCATCCACAGCGGTTATAGTTGACCCAAAAGATGAGAAACACATTTTTATACGCTAGGCGGCGGAATTTACGGAAGACAATCATATATTATGGAGTCTGCTGATGGGTTGGAGAGCGCTCATTATATAGAAAGCGTACGAAAAATTATTAACGAACGTGCCGAAGAACTTGGTGCCGCTTCAAGACAAAATCTGTTTTTGAAATATCACGATGAAGATTCTGATGTTATTTATTCCAATTGGTTTTAGGTCATATGATAATGGAAAAAAACCTGGATAGAAAAACACCAAAAAAATGTACGGGCGGTTTGCCTTCAGGATAATGATATTTTATATGCAACAGAGTATACAAACGTTACCGAACCGAAAAAATTGTATGTTTCGTATAATAGAGGTGAAAGCTGGGTTGATACGGGAATTGTCATTCCCACTAACGGAAAGATGCTGTCATTTATTGCAGATGTTGCGGACAGGGGAGTAATATGGTGCGCCGAATACAGCAAAGTGTATAGAATTGATTTAAATACAGGAAAAATTGAATTAAACGGAAGCGGAGCAAACGGTATTACTATTCTTGACGGACAGCGTCTTGAAGGATGTGCGCTTGCACAAAATCCCCGTGACAAAAAAATCATCTTATTTTTTTCGGGGCGCGACATTGACAGAAATTCAATTCAAGCGGCATTTGAAACGAGAAACGGCGGTAAAACGTGGGAAAGAATTAAATATCTCAGTCAAATTGCAGGTCCTTGTTCTATAAAATTTCACCCGGCAAAAACGCAGGTTTATTTTGGTTCAATGATGGGTACGGTTGTTTATGACTACGGTGTCAAGGATATGCTTGATGCCGATGTAATTTTTAGATAACTTAGGGGGTGCAAATTTTGAATAAATTCAGATTTCTTATTTTGACTGTTATATTTTCAATGAGCTTTTCGACTGCTTTTTGCCGTATCTGTTGACAAAGAAAAAAACATATTATGATTACAACTCTAAAAATTTTTTTCATTTGGAAGGAAAAAGCCGAGCACAGTTTGACTCCTGTAAAGATGGAAGTATTAAAAAAATAGGCGAGAACTTTGAAGATTTGACCGACTTTAAAAAATTAATGTATGTAGGTCAGGCTTATACCGATGAAAATAAAGATTTTTCTTTTGATGTGTATGCAGAGGAAAAACAGAATACATATTTACAGAATTTCCGCCTTGGAGGACAACAATATTTACACTGACGGATTTTTCTACCTATACAGACGAAACGGTCGAAAAATTGCTTTGAGGAATATATAACAAACGAAAACAGAACTGCAAACGATTTGGAAGAACTTATAAAAAAACCTTTTATCCAAAACTTAACTTTGATTACAGGTTATACCAAAAGCTTTCCGAAAACTCAAAAAACGAAATTTTGTCAAGAATAAATGCGGCTGATTTTGAAAATACAGGCGATTTTAAAAATGCTCTGGCAAAGGATATATCAATTGGGGTAATAAAATCCATTTTGGAAAAATACAGAAAAAAATTATAAAGCTTGATGATTACAAAGAAATTTTTGGGATTATCCGATGATATATGTTATTTGGATTTTGCTAAATACGAATATGAAGACAAGGCTGAAATACTTACTTTCTTGGAATCGGATGTAAATTATACAAATTTTAAATCGCTATTTAATACCTCGTTTATTTTTATGCGGAATAAAACGCACATATTACAATAGTATTCCTGGTTTTTTTGCGAAAAAAATATGCAAATATTTCTTTAAAGGAATTATTAAATCCGTTGACAAATTCTGTATGTAAAAATGTCCTTGATGAATTTAAAGAGCAGGTTGCGCAAGGTAAAATTACATCTGAAAAAAACAAATATATGACGCAGTGTCAAAACTTGCGGAGAAGTATCTTGCCATTCAGAAAGAAGAGTCAAAAAAATAAGCACATCGCACTCATCGGGCGGAGGCGGCGGCAAGACATATTTAGCACCTATAGCAAACATTGAGGCTCCAAAGAATGAAACAGCCGTAAAAAAAGTGGTGGATTTAACGATCTTTCAGATTATTTTGTGGGCGCAGGAGGCAATTGCGGATTTATATGAAAAAGGCATTATAAACGGAAGGACGGAAGAAACGTTCTGCCCTGGTGATTATGTAACGAGAGAAGAATTTTTTTAAAAAAATGCTTTTTGGCGCTGGATATTAAAGATGAAACCGATGATGTGTATTTTAGCGATGTGAAAAAAGGATATGTGGTATTATCCGTATGTGGTTACTGCCAAAAACAAAAAAATAGCAAACGGAATCGGTGATCATATTTTTGGAGTGGGGGAAGAGATAACAAGACAAGATATGGCGGTTATGATATACAATTCATTAAATCCTTCGCCGTATGAAGGAGAGCATACATTAAATTTTAAAGATGAGGAAAATATTTCAGAATATGCGAGAAAAATGCAGTAAAATTTCTTGTGCAAAACGGAATTTTAAAAAGGAACCGACAGTAATGAATTTAAGCCATTGTCAAGTCTTACAAGAGCAGAGGCGGCATTTGCAGTGCAAAAGAATTATGAATTTTTTTCAAAATGATAACGGAGGATATTAATGAAAAAGGTTAATTGTTTTTTTATAGTTTGTATAGCTTTTGATTTTAAATATGCCTGTATCCTTCTGTTTATTCTCGGGAGGATATGCAAAACGCCGAAGAAATATCAGAATTAAGAAAAATTTGAATTTTTTTGGGTATAAATCTTGATATTGATTTTTCAAAACAATATGTAACGCGTGCAGAATTTGTTTCTTCGGTATTAAAGATGATTAGAATAGACACAGACAATATCAGTGCGGAAAAAAGTTTTTTTGAAGATGTCAGTGAGCAAAATAAGTATTTTTAAAGCTGTATATTCCGCGTATGTTTTGGGACTTGTATCAAAATCCGAAAAAGTTTTCAGACCGGATGAATTTATTACATACAATGAAATGGCGAAAATCTTTGTGACAATGCTTGGATACGCACCGAATGCACAGGTTAAGGGCGGTTATCCGAGCGGGTATATTTTGGTTTCGCAGGGGAGTGGTATATATGTAAAAAAACGGGAAGGCTTATGCTTCGGTTTATGATGTTATTTCGTCAATGTCTCTTGTTCTCGAATGTAAAAATTCCTGTTGCAGTTTCGGTGAGCGGCGGAAACGTCAAATATGAAATAAAAAGGGCAGCAATATTTTAAGTGAATTTTTATAATATTTTTTTATTGATGAAGGTATTCTGTATTCTGTCGGAAAAATGTGATCTCATACGGCAGAGGATTGGCGGACAACAGGGCTTTAATTGAAAATAAAGTTTATGGTTTTGATTATCGGAATATGTCAAATCTTATAGGGCAGACGGTAAAATTCTATTATAAGGATGACGCGTTTAAAACCATTGTTTATGCTGAACCTGATGGAAGTGATACTGTAACGGTTCTTAATGCGAATGATATAATTTCGTGTGACGGAAAAAAGTATACCTATGAAGGCACAAGTGGAAAAGAACGTTATATCTCGCTTGAAAGCAGCCATTTTATAATGTTTAACGGCAGGGTAGCATCTGATATTACTAATGATAAATACATTCCTGAATTTGGCTGTGTTAAGCTTATTGATAATAACGGGGACGGAAAGTATGATGTTGTTATTATCACGTCGTATGAGAACTATGTTATAAAAAAAGTGTTGACGCTGACAAGAAAATTCTGTATGACAGATACGATAATAAAAAATCACTGTGTTTTGATGAAGAAAAGGATATTGACGTTAATATTACAACTGCAAACGGAAAGGAAGTATTTGCTGCAACAATTTCCGAATGGTCGGTTGTATCAGCTACGGTAAGTGATGACAAAGCTTTTGTGCGTGCTGTTGTAAGCTCTGATTATGAAGAGGGGATTATAACTTCTATTGTGTATAACAATGATGGCAGCGCTGATTTTATTATTAATGACAAATCACTTAAAATGCCGTCATACGCCTTTAAAAAATTATGAAGCAGGCGAAATCAAGGTAAACGATTATGCACGCTTTCATCTTGATTTTGAGGGCAATATCGGTGCGGTTGAATTTTTGGAAAAAGACGGCTTTGAATATGCTGTGGCGTTGGAGGCTGAAACTGTTACTGATTGTGCAAAACCATATAACAGGCTGAAAATACTGGATTTTGAAAATGAGGTAAAAAAATTTCGATGTTGATTTGGATGCTTACATAGACGGTAAAAAAATATACAACATATGAAGCGCAGAAAAGTGCATTGTCGCAAGGACTCGATACTGGAAAAACTTGTAAGAATACGAAAAAAACGATAAAGAAATTGCTGATATTGATACACTTTTTACGTTTCAGAAAAAAAGAAAGCAAGGATACTATTCTTTATGAATACTTGCCGAGGACGGAAAATCTTCTTTATAAAAAAATTTAGGAAGCCTTGACGGAAAAATTGTTTATAAATAAGACTACAAAAAGTTGTATTTTATTATCCTCTTGAGCAAAACGACGAGGATAAATACTTTGTAACCGATATGTCGAAACTTGCAAATTCAACAAGATATACTGCCTGTGCTTATGCGGTAGGCGAAACATATTCGCCGCAGGTTGTATTCATAGAACAAAGTTATTTAGGCTCCTCTGTTACCTCGAATACACTCTATGTTGTTGAAAAAAATGTATAAGACGTTTGACGAAAAAAGGATGATGAGTACACTGCTCTCAAGCTTAATTCCGGCAGTGAAAACAAAGTTTTGTATGTAGAAAACGGTATAATAGATGATACCGGAATTAAACCCGGCGACATCATAAGAGCCGATATTGTCAAGGAAAAATATCTTTTGAGCAGCTGCATTGAAAAAAAGTATATGACTTTAGTGAAAATAAGCTTTTTGACCGGTTATAAGAAAGAAAAACGGTGATGTTATTTCGGTTGACGCAATATTTTCAACTCGCCTTGGATATGTTTACAATAAAATCGGCACATATTTTTCCATTTCGGTAGCAGAAAAAATTGAAGATATTACCGATGATTATATAGTAACAAATGCACCAAATGATATAATTATTGTAAACATCGCGGAAATATAACTGTTGAAAAACGCTGCCGCATCGAATCTTAAGGGGTATAAGATTTTCGGAGACAATGCAAGCAAAAACCCTTGCACTTTTCAAGTATACCGAGCTTAAGCAGCTTATCATAATAGAGAATAATTAAAACGGAGGTTGGATAATGAAAAAAAGATAATTTTAACTTTGCTGACTGCGTTTTTTTACTGTTGTGTCAAACTGGTTTTGCGCAAGCTGACCTAAACTTTGCGGCATTTAATACTGAAACGGACGCAATTTTTAGAAGGATGGAGCGGATATTCTAAAAACAAATGACAATAGCATTAATTCAGCAAATTGGTTTACATTTTATTCGCCGAGCAGATGCGCTGGAAATGTGCTGGCAAATTTTCCTGAAGATTACGAGGGGTCGTATTCGCCGTCGGCGGCAACCTTTTATACTTCACAAAAATTTTTGGATCGGAATATACTTTTTACCGGCAGTTTATATCTGTATCAGAATCAGGTTTATGTATATTTTAATTCATCTGTTACTGTAAAAAACAGTATTCCGTCAGCAAGCGGCGGGTACAGGCTTATGCTTGACAGGAAAAACAAGAAGCTTGCTCTGCAAAAATATGTTTCAGGTTCTTTTGCTGAAATAAGTTCAATATCCACTGTATCTATGCCATATAGCCCCGTTAACTTCAGCATTTCTTTTTAATGAAGGACAAATTGATATTCACATTGAATCATCGTCTGATTACAATTATGATATAAATTATAATGTTTCATCGGATAGTGATTATATTGAGTCGGGATATATAGGGTTTGAAACTTTGTCAACACGGTTTATGGTACACAAAAATCAATGTTTCATATAATTCCGAAAAGGGTTTTTTTGTAAGTCCGTATATGGAAGACTGTTGCAGTGCACTTTAAGGGATTTTACCATTGTGCCGAAGTCTGAAAAATACCGAATTGAGCTTAAGTATTCATGAAAAAAACGATGGTGACATACAAAAATGCGAGGTGTTTGCAGATGGAGTTCTTTATAAGGAAATGACGAAAGAAAATGGAATTTATAAGGCTGATTACCAACCTGATTTGGTAGGCGCTCACAAGGTATATGTTCTTCTTACGGATAAGTATCAGAACAAAAAAACACTTGCCGAAAGCATTTTGTATGCGTCTGACTTTTTATGCTTTTCCTGCTTTATACAAAAATGCAAATGGCGATGTTATAACATACCTTGAAGGTGATTTGAATGATGTAACTGTTTCATTTGATTTTTAATATGTGCAAAAAGCATTGCAAAAAAATAACTGCTGTTGCTGTAAGATATGATGCCGGCGGCAAAGTTGTTAAAATTTATACAAACGAAATCGAAAAATCCGCCTTTGGACAGTATGCATACTGTATCTGTAAATATAGATGCTATAAACTATGGTGAATATATCACGTCATTTTTTTATGTGAAAGCCCTTCAAAAACCGACACCAATGTCGGGTGGATTCACATTAAAAATAAATTTAAGAGAGGAAGATTGTTATGAAAAAGACTGACAAAAATAACATCGGTTGTTATGGCATTTTTTTAATGATTATTTCTGTTAACGCATTCGCAGGCGTTGGAAAAAGAAGTGGATTCAAAGAGTATTGTTAAGGCATCATTTGCTAATATTACCGGTAATCTGCCGGACAGTTGGAAAGTTAAGCTTGGTACTAACGCAACTGTGAATTTGGGAAATGAGGAAACACCTTCAGAAAATGGTGTTGCACAGAGCGGGCAAAGCACTTTCTGGCTTTATAACGATATCGAATTTGATACTCTAAAAAACGGAATATACCTTTAGTTTTGATATTTCAAAGCCCAAAAAAAGGGAAGCACTGCAATTATTTTCGGCGCGTCGACAACAAAGGATATATTAGATACAAAAAAATTATAAAAATATATGACGATGCTGATACAAATAACGCATTTGTGCCTTCCAAAAACCGGATACACTTTTGCAGGTGCGCGGCGACGACTCCAATACATTTTACCTTTTCAAAGATGGTGAAAAAATATGGGGTCCCTCTAATTTTAAGAATGGAGATGTTAAAAAACCTGACAGTACGGTAAATACTTACAGTTGGACATCTTTCAAGTCAATTTCGGGTGCAATAAGTGTAAAAAAAGCTCAAAGATAAGTGCAGCGCTTATAATATATTCTAACAGCGGCGGCAAATATACTCTTGATTTTGAAGTTGCTGACAATAGTCCTATTACAAAGGGATATGTCGGAATTTTAGATTGGCTTACTGAAGATGCTTATATTAAATCAGTGTCTATTGACAGTTTGCAGAGTGTAAAGAATTATAACGAGTATGATATTACAAAAAGATTTACGGCATCGGATACAGTAGATGGCTTAAAGGATATTGGAATGAGTATTATAAAGGCTCACGATGACGCTATAATCGGTTTTGATGAAAGCGGAATTAAGCTTTGTGACGGTTCGGGTTCAACCGCTGAAGAACGCAAGGGTTCAAGCATTATGCTGTCAGATTATACTTTCAGCGGCGATTATATATTTACATATTCTCTTGATTACGGTCTAAATATAGCAGAGGCATATATAAATTATAACGATGCAGCAAACTGCTATAGGATTGTTTACGGAAAAGATACAAGCACATCTTCAAAGGTTGAACTGTTCAAGGGCACTACATCTTTGAAGTCGGTAACGTTTGATGATATTCCCAATTTCACTCGTACAAACGAACCTGTTGTTATAAAAGTAACCAATGTTGAAAAACGGCGTTAAAAATTGATGCTGTAATATACAAATACGCTACAAATGAAGATAACCAGGTAACGCTTGTAAAAAAAGAGTTCTCATATACCGATACAAGTGATCCTATAACATCGGGAACAGTGGGCGTAAAGGCCGTAGCAACCGGCACAACGCACCTTAAGTTTTTAAAGGTTACCAATAGCGCACCTAAATTTTACAACGGAGAAACAAGGCTTGAAAAACTATGTTAAAAAAATGCAGACTATTCAATTAGTGCGCCTGAAATGATTATAAAAGGTTCGGGATACACAGTATTTTTGTGCACTTTATTCAAATAATCAACTCATTGATGTAAAGAGCTTTCCGATTGATGAATTTGAGGACGGAGTGAAGAAAGAAGCATTCACTTCGGATAAGACAAACAGTGCAGATACTGCAAAAAAATTTTTTTGTTTGGGATAATTTGTATCCCGTTTCTATGGCTTATGTCATAGATTAAGATTGCAGTCTTCAGGAGGATTTATATGAAACGCATCGGAATTTTAATAAATATTTATATTGTTTTATCAATTTTCATTGTATTTAGCGCTTTTTAATGCGTCAGCGTATCAGAATACCGATGCGTATACACTTACAAATATTGGCGATAATGTTAATATTTATAATATTACGTCAGATAAGCAAGTAGAAAATGGCGTTAAAGGCGGAGAGGGAGCACAGCTTGTTTTCAGTATGGCATATTCGCCAAAAAAACAGTAGCTTAATGCTGCTTGGCAATGATACGGCGGGAATTTACCGCAGTGATGACGGCGGTGTAAACTGGAAAGTATCGTCAGAAGGTCTGATGACACCGTGTATCAATACGGTGCGTTTTGACGAAGATGACGAAAACATTGCATATGCCGCTGCCGCTACTTCATCAAATTCAAGTGTGCGTGTAAATAAATATAAACGCATTGGTCTGTATAAAACCTATGACGGTGGTATAACTTGGACGCAAAAACTCGTTTTGTGCAATGAAAAGAAATATACTACGCTTATTGCGTCCGGGAAAAAAACAAGATGACGGAACACGCCCGGTATTTGTCGGTGCTTCCAACGCCGCAGACTATCAGACGCTATCCAATGGGGCAACGGGATTATGGGTGTCGTACGATAAGTGCGAAACTTTTGAATGTCTTGGCTTGGAAGACAGGAGTATTAACTGTATTTACGCTGATAAGGAAACCGATTTGCTGATTATTGCATCTGACAAAGGAATTGACATAAGCGTCGATAACGGAAAAAAAGCTTTGTCAGTGCAAACAACGGCATTGAAAATCTAAGCATAAGCGCTGTAACAGTAAATCCCGAGGATAAAAAAATCATTTTATCGCCGGTGTCATAGGGGACAGCGGTGCATATCTTGCGGAAAAGTAAGGACAAAGGTGTAAGCTGGAATATAATAAACGGCAAAACATACGGCTCGAGCGGCAGTTTTATATCATCTCTTGAGTTTGCAAATATAGACGGCAATATTAGGCTTTTTTTATGACTGCATATCGTTGCAGTAAACCTAATCGTTACAGTGACGATTTTGGTAAAAAAATTTTAATATTCCTGTTTTTCAAGGTTGCCGAAAAGCTATTCAATGCTTGATAGCTACGGCGGATATTTTCCTACACCGTTTTGCATTAATCCAAATAATCCTAATGAAATTTTTTTACTTCAAAGATTACACCTTATAAATCAACTGACGGCGGAAAAAAACTTTTTAGCTTTTCTGCATCGGGATATTCCGGTTTTTTTAGTTTACGACTGGCATTTTGATAACGACGGCAAGGTTGATGTAATGGCGGTTACCGACCTTGGTATTTTAAAAAATGAAAAAGCAAGACGGTACGATTTTTTTCGACAGCAGATAAGTTTTTCACCTGTATCAACGTTTGGCGGAACCGGAGCTAAGAGCGCAACAAGCATAGCTGTTGACCCGAATAATTCTATGCACGGATTTGCGACTGTCGGCGGATATATTTATGACACTAAGGCAACGGTTATTGAAACAAATGATGGTTTTAATACATTTACAAATTATGAAAATTTGGAAAGCATCATCGAAAGTTCGGACAGCAATAAGTCTTTGTCATTTGTAAAAATACAGTCCGACAAACGATAATGTTGTTTACACCGATTGTTTTTGTGTCGGAGGACAACGGCATAAATTGGTATGAAAGTGAAAAACGTATAAGGGCGATTTCTAATTTTGACGGCAATACCGTTTATGCTATGGAAAATTACAAGATTTTTAAATCTGACGACCGTGCAAAAACTTGGACGGATACAAAAATTAGCATACCTACAAAGGGAATATGTAGAGCCTTCATTGCGGATTTGTTTAATAAAGACGTATTGTGGATAGCAGAGCACAGTATGGTTTACCGCGTTGATTTGAGAAATTCAAACGTTACTGAGTTTGACGGAGGGAGGATTTTACTGAAAAGCGATAGCGGCGGTACTCTTGAAATTATGGACATAGAGCAAAATCCGCGTAACAAAAAGCATCTTATATTATGCACACGCGACTACAATGCTGGCGGAGGTTATGTGTTTGAAACCTTTGATTACGGCGAAAACTGGTATAGGAATGATGAAATTCCGTATCTTGCAGCGTGTTCTAAAAATTAAAATTTCATCCTTCCTGCGACCTTGTGTTTTTAGCTTCACCAATGGGAACACTTGTTTATGATTGGTCGGAAAGAATATATAAGACTGAACCGTATATTTCAGAAAATACTTATGGCAGTATAACAAAAACTTTCAGTATCAGCGGGAATATCGGTACAAAAAATGCATACGCACCCATAAGCCTTGTTTTAGAATGCGATGGTGCTGTAAAATATTTTTATTTTGATTATGCTGATGAATTGGGATATTTTTTTCGTTTAAAGTGCCTGGAATAGAGGACGAAAAATGAATATACCGCAAAAGATAAATGCACAGGGATTGGAAACAGAACTTCAATACAGTTTTCAAACACCGTATGAAGAGCCGTACGACGGAGAAAAAAACCTAAAGCATATTATGACAGCGCGACCGGAAATATTATTATAACGGGAAAGGATAACAGGAAAATTTCCGAAACTGCTTTTGCCGGTGCGGTTATAGCTACAAAGAGCGGAGAAAGTATTTTGGGTATGACGCAAAGTATTATAAGACCGGACGGCAATTATGTTTTAAAGATGAAGATTGATTCCGACGCAAAAACAGAGGATTTAAATGCAGTTGTAACACTCTACGCCGGTATATCGTTTAAAATCGACATTTTCAATAATACTTTGCCGCAATATGATTATAACACTGATGTTAAGGTGTTATCTGATACATTCAGAGCAAATATCGACTTTAAGTATTTTTGCTGATAAGATGAACATTTTAGCAATCGCAGTATGCCACGGCAATGATAGACAAATTCTTTCAACATCGGTTAAGAGGCAAACTTTTGATTATTTGCCCGAGCAGATTGAAATTTGCGAAAAATATTCCGGACAATACTTTCACTTTAGAAGTTTTTTTGTATGGGATTCGGAAACTTACAAGCCACTCGGTAGTAAAACTTTTATATCAATAAAGGAGAACAACAATGGATAAACGTGTGTTTGCGGATAAAAAAATTTTATCACAAGCAAAGCAGAAAAAGTCGGAATATAATTATCACAGTTACAAAGAGTTTGATTTGGAAGGATTTTTGTTTTATGAAGAAAATGATGGGAAACTTTACAGGCTTCCAAAGAAAATTTTGAATTCTTTCAGCGAAAATATGCAGGAGATTGCAAAAAAACTCATCAGGCGGGGTCTTGAAATTCAGAACTAATTCCAAAAATGACTATTCATTGCGAATATGAATTTCACCGTTGTTCATCTTCTCTTTCGCAGCTTTCGGATGCGGGTTTTGATTTGTATTCGGTAAAAAGACGGGCAATATGAATTTCGACGTTGTTTTTTTATCCTTCTTCAGAAGATATTACGCTTGATATGGAGGGAGAAATTTCAGAAACGGATGAAATGAAAGAGTATGTACTGTATCTTCCTCTGTTTTCAACGATTGAGAATTTTTATATAGGAGTATCAAAAGACAGTACGATTGAAAAAAAGCATTAATACCGCGCCGAAAAACGGCTACTTATATATGGTTCGTCTATTTCGCACGGCGCGTGTGCATCAAGACCGGGAATAACATACGCTGCCATTGTTGCACGCAAAATGGGTTTTTGAGCTTTTTAACTGCGGATATTCGGGAAATTGCAGAGGTGATTTGACCATTGCTGATGAATTTGTTAAAAAGGACTTTGATTGTTTTATTTATGAATATGACCATAATTCTCCCGATGCCGAATTTTTTTGAGAAAAATACGCATAAAAAAAGGTTTTTTGACAGAATACGCAGTGTGAAAAAAAGGATGTTCCTGTTATTTTTATGTCGCGTCCTGATTTTTTTCTGAGCAGCATCAGAAATCAGTAACAGACAGGAAAAAAGGTAGTGTTTGATACATATAATGATGCGGTAATTGGCGGTGACAGTAATGTTTATTTTTATTGACGGAAGGAAAATGTTTGACGGTTACAATCGTGCAGATTTAAGTACGGACCGAATACATCCGAATGATTTTGGAATTGCGATAATGGTGGAAAAAAATTTACTGTGTTTTTAAAGTCGATTTTTGAATAATAATAGCTTGACAACGTTAAGGGCGTAAATTATAATTATAATGAAAATGTTTATTAGGAGATAAACGTTTATGATTTTTGATAATATTGCTTCTCATTGTTTTGTCAATACTGTTTCTTGTAAAAGGTTGGGTTAATAAGTACTCCTGGCCGTTTGTTTTTTTCTTACGTTGTCACTGTCACTTGCAATGTATTCTGTTATGAAAATGATTGCAATAAAGGGAAACTATTTCCCGGTTGGATTTATAGGATACCTCGACGAAAAAAATTTTTTTAATAAAAATTGCATTTGGACGCATAAGTTATTTTTGCTGTAGTTAGAATTTTTTTAACATCTCGGTTGCGTTGTTCATATCTTCGCTTTTTTTATATTTATGTCGTGCTACTTTATGAATGTATTTAAAAAGAGCAGCTTTAAAGAATATGCATTCCCATGTTCATATTTCCTATAATCTATGTTTGGTTTTTATGACAGAACTACGACCAGCTATTTTTTTATCACCAAATAATGCGCGGCGAAATGTCCTACAATGTCTTGGCGGTGTTTGATTTAATTTTTTTACTGTGATATTGTTTTTTTATATGATTTTGCCAGTTGTTTATATGTATGTAAAAAAATTAAAAAGGACAAGTCTCAATTATAAAAAGCGGCAATTATATGGCGTTATGGTGTTTATTATTTTGCTTGATTTGATATTTACGCTGATTTATCGTCTGCCATACACAAGAGATTTGTATGTTTTTAAAGATGTTTCAGATCTTATAAGCGTAACCGATGTTCTTGGAATAAGCGAACGCGATGTGTATATACTTTTTCCGGCTATACTGATTTTCATATGCATTATGTATATTGTTATGTTCAGATTTGATATAACGCCGCGGACAGGTATAGTAGGAAAGGCAGTATATGCAAGAAAAATACATAAGATAAATCAAAAATTCCATAAATATGTTTCATTCAGTAAAAACAATGTTTATGTATAAAATAATGGCTGAAACCGCGCTTTCACAAGATGGATCCGAGTGCAAGAATACTGTAAAAAAATCTTATTGATGAGATTGATAAGTATATTGACAGATTAACCAAAATGCTGGATGTAAACAATGATCCGGAAATTTTTTTATGGAAAAATTTCAATCTCGTTGATATCATAAATGATGCATGCAATAATTATGCTAGGGAAAGCGGAATAACATTTGAAAAAAACACTTTATTGATAATTATATAGGAGTTAATGCAGACAGTTTTTACCTCGAAGAGGTTTTTGACAATATCATCAAAAAAACAGCATAGATGCAATAAAGAGAAAGACAGCGGAACTATAAAAAAATTTAAAGTCGATTATGAGCATGAATGGATTGTGATAAAAAAATTACGGACGATGGCGAGGGAATTTCAAAAAAGAATTTAAAAAAACATATTCAAACCGCTGTTCACCACAAAATCCCGAGTTAACAATTGGGGTGTAGGTTTATCATTTGTATCAAAAATTGTGAAAAATTCATATGGGACACATTTATGCCGAAAGTGTTCTGGGTGAAAGTACAACAATAACGGTTTTTACTGCCGAGAATATAAAAAGAGAATGGTGAAATTAAAAAAATATGATTAAGGTAATGATTGTTGATGATATGCCACAGATAGTTGATTACTATAAAGCTTATCATAGAAAGAGAACCCGACTTTGAGGTTGTATCAACTGCTTACACGGGAAAAATCTGCCGTTGAAAAATGCGGCAAAGTGTAAACCTGATATAATACTTATGGATATACAAAATGGAAACTGACGATGCAGGAATTTGTGCCACACGCAAAAATAAAAACTGATTTTTCCGGAAATAAAAGGTGATTATGCTTACGGCGCATAATGACAGTAACAACATAACTGAATCATTTGTTGCCGGTGCAAGCGATTTTTCTTACAAATAATTCGTCGGTTGTTGAGATTATAAATACAATTCGCGAAAGTGTGAGCGAGCGCAGTAAAAAGAATGATATCAACAGAGTTTTTTTGTTGAGGAATTTGTTAAGCTGAAAAAGCGAAAAAAAGAAAGCCTTTTTGTACGCTTTAAATCTTATTTCACGCTTATCCAGAAGCGAAATTCAAATTTTGGCGCTCATTTGCAAGGGAAAAATCATATCGTGATATTGCCAAAGAACGTTTTTGTGGAGGAGGTTACAATACGTTCGATGGTAAATAAAATAAAGAAAAACTCGAAGTAAATTCCCTTCAAGGAATAGTAAATATGTTTAAAGATACCAATATATTGCTTAAAAATCGCTGACAATGGATTCAATTAGAAAATAGAAATAAAAAGAGCTCAATTTGAACTCTTTTATTTATGACATTGTAAGCCTTTTTGTTTACTGGATTTTTGATTTGCTCTTTTTACAGCTTCGGTGTGAAGTTTGGCGAGACGCGTAATTTCAGCATAGTTATCACTTTCTATAAGCTCCGGCTTTAATATTGATATTCCTGTTCCGACGCCTTTTGCGCCTGCTTTTATAAATTCACTTATGGTATTTTCGTCAGTCCCGCCTACGCAGATAAACGGGATATGCGACAGCGGACGAGTGATATTTGTTATGTAAGAAATTTTATCAACGGTGGCGGGAAACAGTTTTTATAATGTCCGCGCCGTGTTTGTATGCTGTTTTACATTCTGTGGGAGTTAAAGCTCCGGGGAATTGATATAAGATCCAGCTTTTTTTGTAAGTCTTATGATGTCAATGTCTGTATCCGGCGAAAAAAATAAACTGCGCGCCTGCGTTATATGCTGCTATGACGTATTCTTCACAAATAACCGTTCCCGCGCCTACAATCATTTTATCTTCTGCAATTTCACAAGCTTTTTATGAGTTCAGACGTTTTTGTATGGTGTTTTCATCACTTGGGTCAAAGGCAATTTCAACTATCCTCACACCGCCGTCATAAAGAGCTTTCATCACGTTTTCTATTTTTTCGGGTGGAACTTTTCTGAATATTACTATAAGTCCTTCTTTTTCAATAATATCGGCTTTATACATATTTTTGTCCTCTAATTCTTTAAAATAATATACTGTGTCGTTTTTGGAACGGATGTCTGTTACTGTTCCCTTGTAGTGGCGCAGATTTCTCGGTTTATAAGGGTGGGAGAGGATTACATCTTCATTTAAATCCATTCCGAGACCGGGTTTGTCGGGAATTTTAATATATCCGTCCTCAAAATGAACTTCTTCATTGCTGACTGTTTTTCTGAAGGACCCGTCAGTAAGCATAATTTCGTGTATGCAAAAAAATTAGGGTACAGTTGCTGCAAGCTGCAATATTGCCGCATTTGATACAGGACCTGACGGATTGTGAAATGATACCTGAATATGCTTTGCCTCCGCCATTCCGGCAACTTTTTTTACCTGTCATAAGTCCTCCTGCGTGGAATATATCGGGCTGAAGATAATCCACACACTTCTTTTCAAGCATATCTTCAAATGCATATATCCCATAGCCGCGTTCGCCTGCTGCAATAGGAACCTTTGAACGCATACGAACGTAAGCTGTTGAATCAAGGTTGTCTGGAACGCAGGGCTCTTCCATAAACATAGGATGGTACTGCTCAAGCTCTCTTGAAATATTAAGCGCGGTTGTCGGATTAAATCTGCCGTGACATTCAATAAGCAAATCCACATTATTGCCCACAGCTTCGCGTACCGCACCAACTATGTCAGATGATTTTTGCATTTGCTCGTTAGATATTGTCATATATGATGAGCCGAACGGATCCCATTTCAGCGCTTTTATGCCAAGAGAAACAGTATTTTTAGCTTTTTGCAAATTCTTCGGGTGTTTTTTCGCCAACAAACCAAGCGTTTGCGTACATTTTCACATTATCTCTTATTTTCCCTCCGAAAAATGTGTATACAGGAACATTTAAAAAAATTTGCCCATTATATCCCAGCAAGCCATTTCTATTGCGCTTAAGGCAGACATCAGCACCGGACCGCCCTTCCAGTATATATCTCTGTATACCTCAAACATAAGTTTTTTTCGGTTTCAAAAGGATTTCTTCCCACAACAAGTCGTTTTAAGTCTTTTATCATTCCTTCTAAAGACATTTCATTTGTGCCGAGTGAAGCTTCTTCCCCAGCCGTGCAAACCCTCATCAGTTTCAATTTTAACAAAATTCCAGTTCATTCTGAACGAATCCATTGTGTAAACTTTTACATCAGTTATTTTCATATTTTTTACCTCCGTTAAACGGTAAAAGCGATACAAGTACGCCCGAATCTATTGTAAGCTCTGTACCCGTTACCGTTTTTGACAAATCAGTACCGAGATAGAATACACCGTTTGCAATATCTTCTCCCGTCGATTCTAATCCTATTGGCCAGTTGGCTCTTTTTTTTGCAATTTCTTCGTTGGTAAGGTTGTTCCAGCGTTCAGTTTTTATTGCGCCTGCAATTATGCAGTTTGTTCGTATTCTGTACGGTCCAAGTTCTATTGCCATAGCGCGCATCAGTGCGTTCAATCCGCCTTTTGACGCAGTATAAAGGCTTCTTCCGGGTATACACTCTTTAGAATGAACCGAGCTTATTATAACAATAGAACCGCCGCTGTTTTCTTTCATAAGCAGCGCGGCCTGCTGACAACAAAAAAATGTTCCTTTTAAATTTATATCCATTAAGTCATCGTAATCGTCTTCCGTTACAGAAAGCATATCGCAGCCTACACCGAGATTTGCACTGTTAGCAACGAATGTATCCAAAGTGCTAAAGTCACGCTTTATTTTATGAAAAAAACATTCCCTATATCGCTGACATCAGCAAGGTTGAGCAAATATCCTTCTGACTTAATTTGGTATTTTTTGTTTTAAATATTTTGCCGCGTTCTTTTGCACTGTCTTCGCTTCTGCTTGATATAGCAACGTTGTAACCGTCTTCTGCAAATTTTTCGGCAATTGCAAGTCCGGTGTTTCTTGTAGCACCTGTTATAAATACGGTTTTATTCACCACATTCACCTCTTTTATTACTATGATATCACATTGACATATTGCAGACAATAGATTATAATGTTAATTAAGAGAAATATTCTGCACAGAAAGTGAAGGTGAAAAATATGCTTAAATATAATCACTATCTTACATTTTTTTAAATGTGCTATACTATGAAAAATCTTAATAGCTTTACCTATGATTGCAGTAACGGAAAAAAATTAATCATTCATTTATTTTTGTTTTTTTGAGGGAAACGCGTGTTTTATAACAAATAACGGCATCATAAATGTCAAGAGCGGTGAGATGATTTATATTCCCAAATACCAAAAAAATATAAATCTGTATATAACGGAAATATATCGTATTGCAATATTGTTTGCGGATTTTCTCCAGACTTTTTGCAATATGGCGATTCCGTAAAAATTCCGCCTATTCAAAAAAATTCTATTTTCCGATATATGCTCTGAAGATGAAGTAAAAAGATTTGCATAATGCCTTTGTAAATCCAAATATAAGCGGAAATTCGGTGATGATAAAATTTTACAATTTATATGAGAAAAATATCTGCATCTTTAAAAATATGAAGTAACCAAAAAGAGTTATAACAGTCTTGAGCCTGCGTTAGATTATATGCAGCAGCATATAGACGAGAATTATAAAAATAAAAACAGCTTGCCGAACTGTGCTTTTTATGAGCGAGAGAAGTTTTTATAAGAATTTCAAATGCAATACCGGATACAGCCCAATTGAATATAAAAAAATCGACTGAAAGTTCAACGTGCTATGATTATGCTGTCAGACGGCGAAACATCTATAAAACATATAAGTGCGGCTTTGGGATTTAATTCCGATGAATACTTTACAAAAAAATATTTAAAAAGTGTTACAGGATTTACTCCCACAACATTTCATAAAAAAATCAAACTTTGTCCGAAAAAGTCTCTTTAATTAAAAATTGCGCTCAAAGGCAGCGCTTTTTTTCATTTTATAAGCACATACGCAAGTTAAAAGCATTTATTCGGTTTTAGTTTCATAATAACCCGAAAAAATGCAATAAAAGAGAAAAAAATACTGCAAATATGTTTATGCAGCTTGAAACTGAAATAAATTTAATTTATAATAACAAAAACGAAATTTTTATATTAAAAATTTATAGGAGAGGTTTAATGAATTACCCATATAAAAAAACCGATAACGAAAATTAATACGGCATTTCATATAGCTTTATCCGATTTTTACGGAAATATTAAGCCGTTTAAAGGCGGACTTCTTAAAGAGGACAAGCCTGTTATTATTGCAGGAATGGGATATTGCACTCCATGGACCCGCGACGCTGCAATAAATACATATTTCGGGGGTGCGCTTCTTTTTCCAGACGCTGCAAAGGACACGCTTCTTTCGGTACTGAAAAAAGAAAACGGTAAAATTATGATCGACGGCGAATATTGGGATTCGATTATTTGGGCTTGGGGTGCGTGGACAGAGTATCTTGCAACCGGCGATAAAGAATTTTTGAAAATAGCTTTTGAGGCAACAAAAAACTCTCTTGAATATTTCGAAAATTCTGAGTTTGACAGTACGGATAATCTGTTTAGAGGAGCTGCCTGCTATGGAGATGGTGTTTCAGCATACCCGGATATTTACGCAAGCCACGGAGAAAGTGGAATAATAACCTTTGCAACGGAGTGTAAGGATAAGTGCGCAGATAATGGTGTGGGTATTCCAATGAAGGCGTTGTCTACTACCTGTCTTTACTACTATGCGTATGTTATTGCGGATTATATGGCTAATGAATTAAACGAACAGCTTGTTTTTCTGAAAAAGGCAAATAGAATGAAAGATGCAATAAATAAAAAAATTTCTGGATGAGTGAAAAAGGTTATTACCGATATCTGGTTGATGATTTTGGTGGTTGTGACTATTTCGAGGGAATAGGAAACAGCTTTGCAATTTTGTTTGATATTGCAGATGATTTACAGAAAAAAATCTATTTTAAAAAACTCCCCGGTTACTTCAAATGGAATTGCCTGTGTGTATCCATCATTCAATCGATATTTATCAGAAGGTGGATACGGCAGACATAGCGGAACAGTATGGCCGCATATTCAAGCATTTTGGTCGGATGCAGCTTTTAGAAATAAGGATTATGAAATAACACATCAAGAATTTGGAAACCTTACAAAATTTGCCTGCAGAGATGGTTTTTGCTGAAATCTATCATCCTGATACCGGTGAAATATATGGAGGACTTCAGGAAAAAAATTTAAAGGCGGAATAATCGAATGGGATTCCGTAAAAACAAACTTGGAGTGCTACCGGATACTTACATATTATTTTTTTACAAATATTATCGGGATGGATTTCAAAAAAGAGGGTGTATACATAAAACCGGTGTTGCCTCCGGAAATAAATTATATTGAGCTTAAAGGATTGAAGATAAGAAATATGACTGTTAATATTTCTATTAAAGCGGAAAAATAGTAAAACAGCAGAAAAAAATCAGTATTTATACCATATACAGCGGACGAACAAAAACATTGAAATTATTATTATAATTTGAATAGAGAAAGAAATAAGCATAATTGCACATTTGTTGACTTACAAAAACAGGAGATGACTATATGGGATTTTTTTGATAATATAACCGTATACCAAAAAAGACTATAATACGGTGATTGCTGATGATGTAATTGTAAAATCGGATGATGGGAAAGTTACGGTTAGAAGTGATTTAACACCGTTATCATACATTCAATTAGAAGTGGAAGATAATTATTTGGATGATGCACTCGTACTTGGGGATGATTGGGAACGTGGTTATGGCGCATTTGAGTGGAAAAAAGCAGAAAGTACAAGGATTATGCCATGGTATTTTTGCTGCTATAAAGGAAAAATAAAGTATATTGTTATGGAGTGAAAACACAGCCGAATGCACTTTGTTCGTGGAAATGCGGAAACGGAAAAAAATACAATTAAACATTGATATCAGAAATGGAAGCGAGGATATTGTATTAAGTGGCAGAAGTTTAGAAGCATGCACAATTGTCAATAAAGTGTATGATTGTGATGCGTTTTCTGCATTGCAGGATTTTTGCAGATTAATGTGTGGTTCACCAAGATTGCCAAGATTTCCTGTTTACGGAGGAAATGATTGGTATTGTAATTATGGTAATAACTCGTATGAAAAAAATAATAACTCATGCTAAAAAGGATTGTCGAATGTTCGCCCGAAGGGAATAAACCGTTTATGGTGATTGATGATGGTTGGCAACTATGTCATCAAAGTAGTGTTGATGGCGATCATTTTAACGGTGGCCCATGGAAATACTGTAACGATAATTTTGCAGATATGAAAAATGCTCGCGGGTGAAATTGTAAAAATAGGGGCTATTCCGGGCATTTGGTTTCGACCTCTATGGACATTAGAAAAACTTCCTGATGATGTGGTAATGAAGCGTATAGGGATTACTAAAAAAAGCTTGACCCGTCTTGTGATATGGTATTAAATAAAAATCAAAGAAGATGTTAAGACGATTAAAAAATTGGGGTTATAAGTTAATTAAACACGATTTTACAACATTTGATATTTTCGGCAAATGGGGATACGAAGGCAATATGACAGATACGGAAATACATTTTTTTCGGATCATAGTAAAAACAACTGCAGAAATAATAAAAAATATGTATATAGCAATTCGTGAAGCTGCAGGTGATGATGTAATTATCATGGGTTGCAATACAATAGGTCATTTGTCAGCAGGAATATTTGAGATACAACGTACGGGTGATGATACCAGCGGAATAGAATGGGAGCGTACAAAGAAATACGGAATTAACACGCTTGCTTTTCGAATGCCGCAACATAACAATTTTTTTATTGTGCGGATGCAGATTGCGTTGGTATAACAAATGAGGTGCCTTGGGAAAAGAACAGGCAGTGGCTTGATGTATTATCCAAAAAGCGGCACTGCACTGTTTGTATCAATTGCTGGGGACGCATATACTGATGAGGTTAAGAAGGAACTTAAATCAGCATTTACAAGAGCGGCTTCAAATACTACTGCATCCAAGGCAATTGATTGGATTGAGAATATGCTTCCTCAAAGGTGGAATAGTATTTTTTTGGAGAGGACCAATATGACTGGTAAAAACGCTATTTTGAAAAATATTCGATAATTGCTGTTGGAATTTGAGAAAATTATCTTGAAAAACAAGCGGCGAGAGCCGATTAAATGCCGATTTAGGTTGTAAAAAATTGAACAGTAGTTTGCGTAATCGTGGCTTTCGGTATTGATAATTTAAACTATTTTGGTAAATACTTACTGACTTTGTATTGACTTGGGGTAATACCAAATTTTTGAACAACCGACAAAAAGTATGAAGAACTAGTAAAAATTTAATGTTTCTGCAATGTATTCCAGAGTAGCTTCGCCACTTTCAAGTAAGCTTTTTGACATGTTCAGGCGCAAATCCATCTGGTATTCAAGAGGAGTTTTACCGGAATATTCTTTGAAAAGTCGTCTAAAAATAGCAGGTGCTTACATTACACGATTGGGCAATTTCATCTATGGATAACTTACATAGCGGATCAGATTCCAATAGCTCTATACCCGGACTGATAGCATTAAAAACGTTTTTTTGATATTTTTGAGTTTTTCCTTGCATATATGCGAAATAAGATTATACGTAGAGGTTTTTATAGCTAATGCTGATGGAACAGAAGCTTCGTATGCTTGAACAACATTATTGAAAAAGTTATGTACAATAGCACTATTTACATCCTTTATCAAAAAAATGGTTTGTCAGAAAAAGTAAGAATACTGTTGTTCTCTATCGCATTAAACTCAACCATTATAGCATCGTCAAAAAGTGCTTGTACATTCAAGGTTTAAGCATGTATACACACTACCATACGGAAGGCAAACAACACTTTATAATTTTCATAGTTTTGCAATAACCCTACAACATGACACCTTATATGGTAGGTTTTATCCAACTTGCCATTTTGGCATGATCAACATTGTTTGTTTCTAAATTTTCAAATACAGGAATTGTTTCAGCTATTGTTGCAGTATATCCGCCTTTATCAATCCAATCTATGATTTTACATACTATGCTTGTTGTTAAATATATGTCATCCTTTTAAAATAATATGTTTCAAAAAGATTTTTGCAGAATGTGTAATGATGAAATCAAGTATTTCGTAATCCTTTGGGGGTGAGATTGCTTATTATGCAATTGTATGAATTAAATCAAAAAATTATAGTGAAAAATTTGTGCTTGGACAATATCTGTCCAAGCACGTTTTATATGGGCAAAAATCTCCTTAAATTAGTACGGTTTGGTTCGGCTTTGAGTGTGTGACAGGGGTAAGTGATTCCAGAATTTCGCCGGATACTTTTTGCGTCGGAAAACCCGAAAGCGTAATGACGGTTTCAGTCTCCAGCTTTGCAAGTTCATCGAATAACAAGTCGTATTCACGGTCCGTCATTATCGGATCATCATTTTTGTAATAGGCAATGTCTGCCTCTGTGAGCTTTTCGATAAGCTCCTTCATTCGCATAATTTTTTGATTATATGCCATTTGTGTAACTCCTTTCATGTGTAAGTGTAATTAGTTTTCTTTTTCGATAATCAATTGCAAGCATTCTTCAAGGCTGTGGTTTGCAAGCAGATTTATAAGCTGTTCTTTCAATAAAGCTCCGGCTATAAGCGGTAGTTGCCTGCCATAATCTGTCCGAAGCATTTTATAATCCAAACCGCAAAACCGAACTCTGTCTAAACCATCCATATCCTTTGCAATACGATATAAATGCACAGCCCGTTCCTTGTCTTTGCGGCTGAATTTCGCTTCAGCATTTATAGCCGTTTCTCCGATTTCATCTGCCTTGCAATGATATCGAATCAGATAATCTGCAATCAGCCTGCCTCTTTTTGATAGGTTGATACCCCGGATCTTAATACGGTTTCTGCTAATCTTCTCAACAGATTTATTCCCATGTTCATCATCAGTATCTTCATTATCACGCCCGTAGTCATGCAACAAGCTGAAATAAATCAAAATCTGTTTATCCTCATCGCTTAAATCATCACCTGAATGTTTACAGTAAATAAGCGTCAGTGTGAGGACTCTCAGAATATGCTTGATACCGTGATACTCAAAAAACCGATTCGGAAGGATATCCGAGCTTTTTTTGCAGCCATTGCAAAGGTAGCAAAAATCCGTAAATATCGGTGTCATTAACGGTACCGCTATTTCTTCGGTTGCCGGCAAAAAAATTTTCTGCACAGATCTGTTCCACGCTTCCGGGACGAACAAGTATCTCATTCTCGTTGGAATAACCGGGTTCATAATAAACTATGTTTTCCGGCTTTATCTTTCCGACAAGTACAGCGGTTCCGCGCGCACTGTGATTAGCAAACCATAGTGCATTCATATGGTTGCTTGACCATGAAATCGCTTTTTCTGTGGGTAAGGAATTGTTTCCTATTCCGCGGTAAACGGTAACATATCCGTCACTATCCGTTTGGGGCAGTTCAAATTCGGGAGCATATGTATAAACATACTCCAGAAGTTCGCTGTTCCATAGTCCGTAGGAATAATCCAATCGCTTATGAATAAAAAACCACACAGAAAACACTTTATTCTTGGGAATATCAAGATATCTGCGGCTAAAATCATAAATTACCATTGGAAGAGGAACAGACTGTTGATAGAACCTTTGCCAGTCTTGCGAAATGAGAATCGGATTTTTTCCGGAATACGAAAAGTTGAGTGTAGAAATCTGCATCAGTTGATCAATATAACTTTTCTGCATATAAATTTCACAATACTTGCCGTTTTCATAATCTGCGAAAAAGGCATTTTGTAAAACTCTCGTTGGATCACAAACGACCTTATCAATAGAAAGCCCGCTTTTTTGCATTGCCTCTTTTAATTCGTCATATGTCAATCCGTCACAGCTTAACTTTTCAACCAATTCGGGTGTGAGCTTTTCAAACCCTGTCATGCTGCCTTTGATTTCAGATAAAATACTGCCCATGTTCCTTTGCCTCGCTTTCTGATCTACTTTAACCCATCTGAGTATTCCGGCAGAATAGATATAAAGAGTTCTTTATAGCGTTCACAAGCATATGAACAAAGTGGGCCTCCGGCATTAAGTGATACTTCAGACCATGCAATCAGTTCTTCTTCGGGTACATTGTATTTTCCCGTAATAAACCGATTCCCGTCGTAACGAGGACAATCCGGCTGCAACACAAGATTCATCTCAGTTTTAGATGTTACTTTCAGTATCATAGCTCCTTTTTTTCTCTGCAATAGCATTAATGACCTTAGATAAATAATGCCTGTTTGCATAATATTTAAGAATACTTCGGAGCTTGAATATTGCGCGGAGCTGAAGTTCTCTTTTGGTCATCGGTTAATTTATCCGACGCAATGATTTCTGCAATGTACGGCAAAAGAATGATATCATAATCTGAAATGTTTTTACTTTCATTCATTACAATCAACTCCTTTGCCTGCATACAGAACGCCGGGACCAAAATCCAGTTTTTCATCACCGTCTTCAAATGACATCTGCGTAATTGTTATTTCCGGATTCTTGGTTTTGTTCCGAATATAACTTTACAGTATCAATTTTTCATGCCGTCCAATTCGGAAATTTTTGCCGTTAGCGTATTCCTCATCGAAATACACACCTTTGTACCGCGCATCAAAAACCGGTTTCCGAGCGATTTATACCGCTTTCATCCCAGTTTAAGCTGACGGTTTTGCCGGACTTCAATTTGACTTCAATGTAGTCAATTATCAGGTCCTGCACATTTGTTGTTGCTTGTAGATACAAAATCAATGTAATCTACCTCCTTTGAAATAAATTTTTTTATATATAGCGAGGGCCTTGCGGCTTCTCGGAATATATCGAGCTTTCAGCCGCTAAGGCTATTTCTGTATATATAAAAATGCACTCATCGAAAGAAAACTTTCTTTGAGTGCATTGTGAGTAAAAAACTCGTGTTAAAGCCGCAGGGAATAACCCTGCAGCTTTCTGTATTTGTGCCTCTTATCTAAAGAGGCAGCAGAAATAAAAAAAGTGCCTAAAGATTAAATCCTTAGACACTGTGAATACTCTGATAAACTATGATTTCTTTTTGAAACCTTGAAACTTATATTGTTATTATACCAGATTTCCAAAAATAATTTCAAGTGTTTTTTTATAAAAAGAACTTTCATTATTGCACATTAAACTGCGTTTTTATACTTTTGCTTCTGCCTCAAGCAGAACCTTTCTTGCCCTGTTAAACATCGCAGAATCAACTGCCGGAGTATCCCAATAACAGAAGTCAGTCATTTCGCGTTCGGATGGATCAAAAATTCGGATCAACTGACCTGTAAATTCTGGTGTAGGCTTCTTTACGGGCTTCTTCGTAATCCATTCCTGCTTCAACTTGTGTTATCAAGTCTGCAAGCATATTTCTTACATCCGCTTCTGCAGTGACATAGAAATCCGGTCTGAGGTAAATATCCCTATACTCAAAAATTGCATTGCACGCAATGGGAGAGAGGAGGCCATATCCATATCCGCCTGCCTGTCCCTGAAAGGATGGCACTGTAAATCAAATTGTTTGCTTTGCTTCTCGCTTCAAGATATCCGAGTCCCTGCGATACTTCGTAAAGTATATCGCTGATTAAATTCTCGGTTATGAGTATACTTTCCTCGGTTGCGTTTTGCGGAACAGAGGATCTGGGGATTTCTTCTGCCCGAACAGAAACGGACGCCGTAATCAAAAGCGTCAGACTGAGAACAAATGCAGAAATTTTAATCGTTTTCTTCATATTGAAAACCTCCTTTGTAGTGTATCTTTGATTCTTTCTACTTAATTACACGAAACCGAGATTGATTTTGCAACTTTTATAATTTGTTTTTATAAAGCAGGTAAATAGCAGTTAATCTGCACAAAAGAGTTTAATTATTAAAAACAATTGACGCAAAAAGCTTTATTTTACAAAAAAACCTCTTGATATTATTCCGATTTTGGAATATAATATATATAATTATGTTGAGGAGACAAACACTATGAAATATATATCTGTTTCAGAAATTGCGAAAATATGGGGAATTTCCGTAAGGCGCGTCAATACTCTGTGCAACGAAGGCAGGATAGAGGGGGCACAAAGGGCCGGAACCATTTGGATTATTCCGGATGACGCAAAAAGCCTGCTGATGCACGAGTGAAAAAGCGGAAAATATATAAAGAAGGTGAACGAGAATGACTGAAAGACAAAATATAGAATGGAAAGAGATATGGAAAGACGATTATCTTGCTTGGATATGTGGTTTTGCTAATGCTCAAGGTGGAAAACTGTATATTGGAATGAATGATTCCGGCGAGGTTGTAGGTGTGAAAAACGCGAAAAAAACTGCTTGAAGATCTTCCAAACAAGATTCGTGATGCAATGGGTATCATTGTTAATATCAACCTTTTAAACGAAGGTGATTCTGAATATATAGAAATTGAGGTGCCTCCGTATCCAATTGCTATTTCCTGCAAGGGTTCATACTACTACAGAAGCGGCAGCACAAATCAGAAACTGTCCGGTCCTGAACTGGAAGCGTTTATTATGAGACGCCGCGGAGTTACATGGGACAGTATGCCGCTGCCTACATTTACAATAGATGATGTTGATGATGGAGTTGTCAAGCGTTTTAAGCAATGGGCAGTTAACAAAGGTCGAATAAACAAATCGGTGTTATCGGAAGATAAATTTGTTATGCTTGAAAAACTACACTTGGTAAAGGACGGGTATTTAACAAATGCGGCCATGCTGCTTTTCAGCAATGATCCGGAAAAATGGCAGCTGGGCGCTTATGTGAAAATAGGTTTTTTTGAAACTGACTCCGACCTTGTATATCAGGACGAAATACATGGCTCTATATTGGATCAAATTGATAAAAATAGTTGAAATTATTTATTTGAAATATATGAAAGCCAAGATATCTTATGTTGGTATGCAGCGCATTGAAAGGTATTTTGTCCCGGAAGAAGCCTTACGAGAGGCACTTTTGAATGCTCTCTGCCATAAAGATTATTCAAGAGGTATTCCGATTCAGATAAGCATTTATAACGATAAGCTGTATATCGCAAACTACGGTCATTTGCCTGAAAATTGGACTGTTGAGAACCTTTTTGAAAAAAACATGCTTCACAGCCTTTTAACCCGAATATAGCATACGTGTTTTTATCTTGCCGGCTTTATTGAAAGCTGGGGGCGCGGAATTGAAAAGATTTGCACCGTATGCAAAAATGATGGTGTTTTTCAGCCGGAATTTACTGTTCACCCGCAGGATATCATGATAAAATTTTCAGCGCCTGAAGATAGAATTGTACGCACATCAACCGATAGGGTGACTGAGAAGGTGACTGAGAGGGTGACTGAGAAGGTGACTGAGGCAGAGAATCAGCTGCTTGCACTTTTGATGGAGGATCCTGCCTACACATATGAAACTCTGTCAAAGAAATTAAAAGTCAGCCGGAAAACAATTGGAGGTTTGATAAAGTCATTAAAAAGCAAAAATATAATTTGCAGAGTCGGCTCGGATACGAAAGGTTACTGGCAAATTACGCTGAAGAATTAGGTGGTGCAAATGAAAAATAAATTCAGAACAGCAAGGCAATTAAAAAAGTTAAAAGTTATTGAGGCCGCCGAATTGCTGGGAATTTCTCAGCCGACATTAAGTGCATGGGAAACAGGAAATAAAGCGCCATCCGTTGAGGGAGTAGAAAAAATGGCGGACCTGTACGGTGTTACGACTGATTTCTTACTCGGACGCACAGACAGCGAACATAGCTTTGATAGTAGAACCATACTTAATAAAAAGCTGTTGCCGGTTATGCACGAAAAACCTGTGTGGTCTGCAAGGCACGGGTGGCTGCTTGTTGATTATATAAAGTCATGTTTGATAGGGTGTAATATTACAATTCCTTTTGAACGAGCAGAGGAGTTGTTTATAGTTCCGCCTAAATTTGCTGAAAGTAGTATCCCGAACTCAGAACCGCTTTCAAGGAGTGAATTACAATACGGTCTACAAATATGGGTGGAACCAATCTCTGCTGACAGCAGTTTAAGGGAAGAACTGCGAGGCTGGTATCGTGTAAAAGCACCATGCTATTGAAAATGAATGCGGCAACCGTTTTTTTCACTGGATAGCTATGGTGCAAAAATGGCTTGCATTTTCAGAAAAAAATCGGAGGACAGGAAGAAATGAATGATATAAAAGAAAAAGTATACCTGCGATGCTTGCAGATATACTTTTGAATCGGATAAATTGCCGGATCGTTGCCCTGACTGCGGCAAATTACAAGTACGCAGGGCAAGCGAATCTGAGATATATGAATATGAACATCGTTTTGACAACGAGAAAGAGTAAAAAATTTTTGAGTTGAACCGCCGTATGCCGAACGGCACGTACGGTGGTGTGGAGGGCGATTAAATTCGCCCTACTTGATTGTTGTATGTTTTTTTGTTTTAATTTTCTTTTTTTCTGCCAACAGATTTTTGTAATAATAACCTTTTTGTTCGTTTTTTCCAACCATTCAACACTTGCACCGAGATGTTCGGAAATGAAACGAATAGGCGTATATGTACGGTCATTTTCTATAAATGCCGGAGAATCAAGTTTGACATTCTCACCGTTTACAACGGCATACTCTGCACCTATGGTAATAAGGATAGTTACATCTTCACTTGTTTTAAGATTTTTTCCTTGAATCGTCACAAGTTCTTTATCGCCGTCCCACGAAACATCAGCACCGAGATTTTCTGCAACAAATCTTGCAGGAAGCATTGTACGGTCGTTTACAATTTTTCGGAACAACATCATTTGTTTTTTTATCTGCCCGAATACCTGTGCTGCCTTTTCGCCGATTGTTAAGATAATCTGATTGATTGAATTATCCTTTTTCTGTCCAAGCAGCGTAAAGTGTGATGCTTTTCGTTACCTTTTGCTGAAAAATCATATGTTGTTTTAAGCTCCTGATCGGTGTACCAGCCCGCAAAATCGAAGCCTTCTTTGGTAGGTGCCGTAGGCTCTGTCAAAGTGCCGTTTCTATTAACTCTTTCGCTTGATATTTTACTTCCGCCATTTGTTTCAAACGATACGGTATAGCGAGTTGTTCCGCCGCCACCGCTGCTTGTGCGAATCGGTGTAATCACAAATTCATCAGTTGCTAATTGATGCGTTGCATCTACGGTTGCACCGCTTAATACGACCTTAACGGTATATTTTTTACCAACCTCAAAGTTGCCGCTTAAAGTATAATTTTTACCGTCTGATGATGCGGCTATATCAGTGACTGTAACTGTATTGCCTTTCACTATCTTTTATGATAAAGTTTTCGGTTGAAAGTCCTTCCAAACTCTTGTCAAATACAACATTGAGATATGATCTTCTTGCCGTTCCGGCACTTGCATTAACAGGAATTTTTGCTATGGTAACATTGCCGGGAACAAACTCTATGGCGTAGTTTTTCGCGGTAAGTCCGGAAGCCGTCGTTGCGTTCTCGTGAAGTCCTGCTGTTGCCGTTTCGTTTATCTCGTCGTTGTACTTGAGTACAAGCGTGCCATCGAGAACGCTCTCGTCCTCACCTTCTATGAAACCGTCGTAGGAAACCGAAAGCTCGGGGTTGGGTTCGCCGTAGATGCGGCTTACGTCGTTTACCGTGACTGTGAGCTTTTTGGGTACAACGGTGAGTATTCCTGTGCCGGAAAGCGTGAGAATGAGGTTGTCGGTTTCGTTCTCGGTAAGCTCTGCCGTTATTTCATAGCCACCGTCGATGACCTTTGCGGTCTTTTTCGGAGCCCTCGCTCCTAAACGTTGCGGAGGAAGCGAACGCCGCAAGCTCTTTTTCTGTGATGAGGTCGCTGTCGCTTTCAAGCTTAAATTCCGGAGCAGAACCGTAAATCTTGAAGATGTCCTTAGGCTTTACGGTGATATTCGCACGGCTAATCTCAAACTCGCCCGTGCCGTTTACAATGTAGTTGCCGCCCTCGACGTTGGTTATCATAACCCTTGCCGTCCCGGCGTTTCTGTTGTCTCCAAAGCTTACAGTGTATTCGGTGTCGGGGATAATATCCTCGCCGTCTCGGACGGTAATGTCGGTAGGCTCGATGTCCTTTCCGTTGTAGACGTACTCGCCGCCGACCGTTACGCTTGCCGTGACTTCTTTCTTGGCTATCGTAAACTCAACCTCACGCTCACCCTTGAAGTTGCCCGTGCCGATGACCTTCAGCTTGTATGTGCCTGCGTTTGTCGCACGGTTGTTTTCAATGTCGTAGGTTGCGTTAAATCTCTCGAATTTGACGTGGAATACCGTCTGCACCTGCTCTTTTGTGTTGTAGGTGAGAGACGGACCGAGAACGATATCTGCATCGGCAATGTCCTTGTGTTCGATTGTCACCTTGACGCTCTTTTCGCCTATGTCATTGTGGTTGCTGTCGCCTATGACTCTGTACCAAACGGTGTACTCTCCGGCGTCCTTGGCCATGGGAATATCTCTTACCCAGCCGCCGTCTCCGAGCTTATACTCGAAGCTGCCGCCGGTCGCCTCACCCTCAATCAAGAGTCCGTGCGAGAGAGCGTCATAGGTAAAGCTGTTTGCCGCAGGTTCGGTATCGATCACGGAATCGGCCTTTGCTATGCTGAAGTATCTGACAATCGGCTCAAAACCGTAGTTGCCTTTGGCGGTTACGGTAACCTTTGCGCCGTCCTCGGCGTTTCTGTTGTTCGAGTAAGCAAGCTCATAGTCCTTGCCCTCGGTAAGCACTGTGCCGTTAACCTTTACCGTTACGGGCGGCGTCTTATCGGTTCCGTCATAGACGTAGCCGTTCTCCGGAAGCTCAAGGTCAATAAACGGAGTCTGAGCAGAGGGGGTAATCTCGTATTCAAGCTCTGTCGTGCCGCCGAAGTTGCCGTGACCGGTTACGGTTATCTTCTTCTTGCCGACGTTCGTCGCATCTTCAGGGTATGTCAGCGTGTAGTCATTGTTCTCGACAAGCCCGAGCGCATTGTTTTCATCGTATTTGTATTCACCGTCAATATACGGAATTATCACCTTTCCGGTGTACACAAAGGACTCGCCGTATGTGAAGGTAATGTCTTTGTCGCCGATTTCTCTAGGCATAACCGTTACATGAACCGCTTTTTCGGCACCGTAGTAATAGTCCGGATGTGCCGGTGTGAATACAACTGTGTAATCGCCGCTTTCTGCCACAGTGGTTGGCGCTTTGCCGTCCTTAAAGCTCCATGTGCCGTCAATTCTGCTTCCGTCAACCGTTGCCGTGCCGTTGATACTGCTTTTCCGGAACTGCTTTGCCGTTGTAGGTGACTTCAATGGGCTCGACGGAAAGCGTGGGTCTGTCTTTGTCGGCAATCTCAACCGTGAAGGGGAGCTCATCGGTGCAATAATTGTGGTCTTTGGTATAGATTCTTACCTTGATCGTGTAGCTCTTGCCGATGTCATCGGTGCTTAGACCATCGGCGATTGCAAATGTAATGCCGGTATTATCACAGTTTATCTTGCGAATGATCCGGCTGTCTCCCGTGCTGACCATATCCGAAACAATTTCGTAGTCCGCACGGTTCACATCACCAAAGCAGCTAACGGTAATGGTTTTCGCATATGTATCAATGTAGCGAACCTTGTGCGTATAGCCGTGGAAGTCAACGCCCTCTATGCGTGCCGGCGTTATGCAGCCACAGGCTTTGTTTCCATCAACCGCCAATTCGTAATTGCTTGCGGCTTTTGTGTCACTAAGCTTAACAACCGCCGTCGCATCAACAGGCAAAGTACCGAGGTTTCCGCCGACATTCTCACTTTCGTATACAATGCTCTCAACCGTGTAATCCTTTTCGGTGAGATCAGCCGTGATGTTAGCGTCTTCTGCACCGTAGAATTCTATACTTTTGATATTTTTTGGATCACCGTTCTTTGTGCCGTCGTATACCTTGGGAAGACAGACGATCTCATAGGCAAGCTTGTATTTGGCAACACGGCATGTTATTGTGCCATAATCCGAATCAAGGTGGTTTTTATCGCCGAATACCTTATAGCACACGGCAAATTCTCCTGCATCGCGGCTTGTAAGCGGCACATCCGACCAAACAGCCGCGGCATTTTCGGGATCGTCCGTGGTATATTTCATCGTACCGACCGTTCCGATGACACGGCCGCTTGTGTGAAGCGCCTGCGGTGTGTTGTCATTCACCCTGTATACAAGCCCGGTTATTGCAGTCGGCGTTTCATAGTCAACACCTTCAACAAGAGTTGCTTTATTTACCTTAATTGTCGCTGTGCCTGTTGCCGGAGCATACATAACATCATTTGGCGTAAATGTCCACTCTGCCTCATAATCGCCCGCATCGGGAGCAGTATCGGGAGCGTTCCATGCAAACGTACCTTCAACATCAACATTATTTGTTTCGTCACGCATACTGCCTGACAATTCAATACTGCTTATTTTATCGCCGTAAGTAATCTCGTTCTTGTCAAGATTAGGCTCGCCCGTCGGCACAAGTTTATTTTTTGCACGTACCGTTACTGTGACAGTAAAATCAGCGTAGTTTTGCGCAATTACCTTTACCTTAACTGTGGCGATTTCTTCAGAAGCTTCTGTATTAACCATTTTGACCGGAACCGTCAGAATACCGTTTGGGTTAATGCTTACAGTGCCGTCGTCAATGTATCCGTTGTCTACACTGCCTATGCTCTCCAGTTCATAACTCGTTGTTCCGTAATTCAATCCGTTCGGCAACTCTTTCAAAAGCTGCGAAACATCATATGTGTATGTGTGTGCAACGCCGTTTCTGACAATCAGTCCACCGTTATCGGGTTCATAGCCCGTCGGCAGGGCGGCTTTGTTGATCTTGAAGGTCTTGTCCGTTTCCGAACCATTTAGCGTAACGTCCTTTTGGGTCATGCCGTCTTCAAAGACATAGCCCTCATTCTTCAGCTTGATGGTGAAGGAGATGGTCTTTTCCTCTTCGCCGGCATCGGCGGAATCATAGTGGGCGTTGAGCACCTCATAATCTGTACTCTTAGCTAGCCGAAGCGTAGCACCGGTATAATAGCTGTCCGCACTCTTAAATGTGATTTTCGCATTTTGCAGACAGATCTGTTGTTCCGTCGTATGTCTTAATGATGTCTCCGACCGAGACCGCTACTTTGAGCGGTCTGACCTTCCAATCGGCAGACTTACTTCCGGTATAATCGCCGTTGTCTGTTGCCTTGATGGTCAGCGTACAGGAGCCTACACCGGAGAAACTATCGCCGCCGGCAATGGTGAAATCCACGCCTTTTTCCAGCTTTTTGCCGTTGCATGTCACGATAAACGTCGGCACACCGGTCGCAGTCACATAATTAAAGGCCGCTTCATTGCCATTGGGGAATGTGATCTCGGCATTGCTTAAGTTCGGCTTGGTGACGGTCAGCTTTTTGTGACTGCTCTGCACCGTATAGCCGTCCTTGGCGGCGGTGAAATAGATGGTGTATTCTCCAATCGCATCGAAGGAGTAATCTTTTGTATACTTCCCGCTGCCATAGGTCGGCTCTGTCAAGGTGATGGGCGTTGTTTCGCCCGTCTTAAGGATGGAGAACGTCACCGTCACATCCTTCGCATTGCAGCTGGCGCAAAGCTGGACGGTCGTGCCGCGCTCCACCTTCGGCGAGCTGCCGGTCAGGTTCTTGCCATCGACCTTCAGATTCAGGGTCTTGGAGGTGATGGGCAGTCTATTGATGATAACATTGTTCAACTGCGAGCCTTTGACATCATCCCGGGCATACCACTTGTGGGTGCCGTCCGCGTTGAGCACCTTGTATCCAAGTGCTGTGTCATTCAGAATCGTTTTCCACGTCGCGCCCTCTGCCAACGTCAATTCGCCGATCACGGCAGGATAACCCGACCCGGCGAGTTCCGCGCCATCATAAGCAACGACCTTATCAATACTGGCCGTGGTCGTGTTTTGCGTGTTGCTCAAAGTGGTGGTGATAAAGTCGCCCTTGGTGCCCTTGACCGTCACTGTGCCCTTGATGGAGTGGCCGTTCAGGTCAAGTCCCGTGCTCTTTGTGCCGTCGATGGTATAATCGCCGGTCACGTCGGCCAGCAGCGTGAATTCCGAGCCGCCGTCTCTGTCTGCGTCAAGGGCCGTTTGTAAATTGGCAAATCTCCGCCGCAGGCCGCTACCCTCGCCACCGTTCAAGCCTGTTTCAGCCACCGCGGGCGCGTTGCAGTAGGGGCAGGCAGTGGCGTTTTCGTCAAAGCCGTTCTTGCCGCCGTGGGCGCAGGACTTTACCACCAGATCGCAGGTCTGGGAAGCGGCTTCCTCCAGCGTGAGCTGCGTGTCGCCACGGTAGTAAGCAAGCCCCGCATTCCCGGGAAGCAGATCGCCCAATGTGATGCCATTATTCAGCCGCAGACCGCTTCTCAAAATCTTTCCGCCGAACAGCTCGACTGTGCCGCCCCAAACTTCCAGCTGGAGCAGGGTGGTACTGTCATTCTCCGGATCGAATACCAGCGTACCGCCGTTCCGCACGGCCACGCCCACCGCGCCGTTGCCGCCGCTGCTGTCAATGACCGTCAGTTTACCGGTGCGAACCTGACTCGTGGTTGTAAGACCGCCGACATTCAAGCTGTATCCGCTCAGACTGTGTCCGTCCAAATCCAGCGTGAGGGTCTTGCTGACATATATGCCGTCAGGCAGCATCTCGTTTGCCAGCAGCTTGACGGTCTGACCGTCAGCTGCCGCATCCAGGGCGGACTTCACATCGGTATAATAGGTTTCGCCAATGCCAGCCGCAAACTGTGTCCCGCAGTCTTTGCACTTGCCTTCATCCGTAAAACCGTTTGAATGGTCGCAGGTATAGCCGCAAACGCACTTATTGTTCACCACGGTGTGGGTGTGTTCCTTGACCGTCACATCTTGCAGAAAATCTCTCTTGCTGCCGTCCTGCAACGTGTCGTTATTATCATAGAACGCATAGCCGTCTGCGAGCAGGGACATGAGCGGAATGGTAGTGCTTGCGTCATTATTCGTAATTGCACCGAACGTACCGCCGCTGATGGCGACAGTTCCAGCACGATTGTAGAATTTTTACACTGCCGAACGTTCCTCCCTGTGATGTTCAGTGTACCGTCGTTGAACCATTGCCCAGCGTGCTGTGAGCCGCCGGAGACGGTGACGGAAGCACCCTCGCCCACCGTGAGGCCAAGCACCCTGCCGCCGCTGATGGTCACGCTGCCACTGTTCCCGTTACAGGTAAGTTGACCGGCAATGCCCCCGCCCTCAGTGACACTTTTTTCATATCCGATCTGGCCGCTCTGAATCTCCAGTGTACCTTTTACAAAATTGAGATCGTTGATTGTGCCGGGGGCGCCTCCCTGGCTGGTATCTGCGATGGTCAGATTGCCGTCGGTGGATTCAAGGATTCCGCCCTCCTCGTCAGGAACCACCTCGCCCACTTCGAGATAATCCACCGTCCGGCCGTTCAGGTCGAGCGTCAAGGTTTTCTTGATGACCGCCAAAGTGGAATACTCACCCGCTTCGACGTCGCTCCAATTCGTCGTATGGTTCGCCAGCAGCTTCACGGTATCGCCGTCCTGCGCCGCGTTCAGCGCCGCCGGGAGTGATTCGCATGTGCCGCCGTCCGTGCCGTCCGCTTTTATTACCGAAGCCGCCGCAGGTTCGGTGACCGTAAGTTCCACGATATCCGAGATATCTTCATTGTAGTTCTTGGTCTTGCCGGTCTTGGCGTAGATGTAGTAGGTGTTATTGCCTTCCTCGTCGAGACTGCTGATTGCGGTGTTCTCGTCAATCTCGGGCATGGCTTCGCTGCCCTCGTACTCCGAATCCCCAGCTATTGATTCGTACTGCGTATAGTAGTACGTCACCGCAGCATCCTCCGGCGCACCGCTGACAGACAGCAGCGGCAGAATCTTTTCGCCCACCGTGCAGGTCGTCCTGGAAAGAGATACGGTCAATTTGGGATAGGCCTTGTTGATGAAGCCACCGATCGTAAACGTTTCTTCGCCCGCCTTGAGCTTGTACTTTGTCGCGGCTTCACCGATCAGCTCGATTTCCACAGTGACGGTACGCGATCCCGCATCAGCGGAATCGAACGTCTTCTTGGCAGTAAAGCCCGTTCCTTCTTTGAGTTTGATTTTATTTGTGCCGTCTGTAAACGTCAAATCGATTGAAATCGTGCTGCCGTCCGTCGTGCCGTCATAGCTGCGGCCAATGGAATCGGGCTTACTTACGCACCAGATCTCCGTCCGCGTGTCTTCTCCGGGGATATATGTGCCGCCGCCCCCTTCTGTCGGGCTTCCGGGGGGTACATAGATCCCACCACCTTCGCCGGTCTCACCGCCGCCGATGACACCGTCCGATATGCTCACGTCCTCTCCCTCGGCAAAAGCCGCTGTGGGCAGAAGCGTAAGGCAAAGTACGAGCACCATAAATAAGCTCAAAACTCTTTTGCTCATATTGTATTTCTCCTTCTTGAAAAAAATTTATTTATATCACAATAAATTGTATTTGCCAAACTGCAATTATCGGCTTTTTGTACTTTCATAGGCAACACTCCTTGAATAGATTTAAGTTGAAATATTATGCAAAACTCTGTTTTTCAAAAAGAAACACAAAAAAGGCACACCTTATTTACTCTTTTGAGAGATGTGAAGTGTACCTTTAATATTTCTATTATATTTTTGAAAAATGACAGACTTATACTGTATGTATGTATGTATGTATGTATGTATGTATGTATCCGATTTTACGTCAACCAACATAGTCTGTCAAGTCCTTTCTCAAATAATTTTGCATATAATTATTTTTAATTATATCACATCTTTCGGCTTTTTGTCATCATTCTAAAGTATGATTTTACAAATTTCATCGTTGTGCACAATTAAAATTCCTAATCAATATACCGCAAAGTGTAAAAATATTCTGTCACGCTATAAAAAAATATCCGGCGGGCATTAACCTCGCCGGATATGATGAATCCCCATTATAAATATTTTTTTCTTCCGGTTAAAAAAAGCATAAACACCAAAAATTCCGCAGACAATAATCACATTCCCGATAATCCGCCTTTTAGTAATGACTTCTTTCAAAATGATATGAGATAGCAGCATTACAAACACGGTAGACATTGAGTTTATTGCTACCCCAAAGCGATAATCAACCTTTGTATAGATAATCACATTTTTAACACAAGCACGCCGATATAGCATGCATATGAAAAATAAAAACATACGGATTTAAGTATTCAAAGAAAAACACTTTTTATACTTTCTGTCCGCACTCTTTTTAAGGATAATCTGCGAGAATGCAGTAATACAAGCACTCATTAGCATTAAAATATAAAATATAAAATTACTCACTTTGCATCACCCAAATTCCTGCGATAATCAGTACAGTCCCCAAAACATTTCCGATTGTAATCTTTTCAGAAAATATCAGCACCGACCACAAAAGGCTCCATATGTTGTAAACAGACCTGTGTGCATATGCAATGTTTACATCAAAACGCTTCAAGTTTTGCTGCCAAAACAACGCATACATGCCGCAGTTTAAAAGGATAAGCCCTGCAAGAATGAGAGTGTTTATACAAAACACTCCGTTTTTGTTGACGCTGTTTGCGGCAAGCTTTGAAAAATATGCCCGTAAACGAAATACAACAGTATGTTGAGGTGAAGAATAAATAGTCGCTTCATTTTTTCCATAATTATTCTCCCTCGAAAAATGAATATATGTTTTCTAAGATATAATCAACCTCTTCTTTTGTCAGGTCTTTATACATCGGAAGTCTTACAAGAGTTTCGGAAGTTTTGGTTGTGTATATGTCCTCGCCGCAGAATGAAGAGCATTTTCTTCCAAACGGTGAAGAATGAAGGGGAACATAGTGGAACACGCACAAAACGCCCCTTTTTTTCATATACTCAATGAAATTGCACCGCTGTTTCAGATTCTTTGTTTTTATGTAAAACATATGTGCATTGTGCGTACATTCATCGGGTACAACAGGCAGGGTTATGCACCCTCTTTTTTCAAGCTCTTTCAAACCGGAATTATACTGATTGTACCTTGCTAAACGGGCGTCATTTATCTGCTCCGCCTCTTTTAACTGCGCATACAAAAATGCCGCACCAAGCTCACTCGCCAAGTATGATGAACCCGTGCTTACCCATGTGTATTTATCCGTCATACCAAGCAAAAATTCCGCACGGTTTGTTCCTTTTTTTCTCTTATAATCTCGGCTTTTTATAATATCATCTTCGGAGTTTACGAGCAAGGCCCCTCCTTCGCCCATCGTATAATTCTTGGTTTCATGAAAACTGTATGTTCCGAAATTTCCTATTGTGCCGAGAGTCTTTCCTCTGTAGTAAGAATTCACACCTTGTGCCGCATCTTCAACCACTTTTAATGTATACTCTTTTTGCAAGAGCCGATATATAATCCATTTCGCACCCGACTCCGGCATAGTGAACAGGAACAATAGCACGGGTTTTGTCCGTAATAGCCTGTTCAATCAGTTTTTCGTCAATATTCTGCGTATCGGGGCGAATATCAACAAACACAATTTTTGCTCCGCGTAGCACAAAAGCATTTGCAGTTGAAACAAAGGTAAACGACGGCATGATAACCTCGTCACCCGGCTTTATGTCGCAAAGCAGTGCCGCCAATTCCAAAGCATGTGTGCAGGAAGGCGTTAAAAGCGCTTTTTTTGCATTGTATTTTTCCTCTATCAGCTTGCTGCACTCTTTTGTATAGAAATTATCTCCGCATAGCTTGCGTCTGCCGATTGCGTCCTCAATAAATGATTGCTCCGTACCGATAACCGGGGGTATGTTAAACGGTATTTTCATATTAACACCTCATTTTTCATTGCTTAATTCTTTTGAAGACCTCCGACAGACTGTATTGACATACAAAACCAAGCTCATTTTTTGCTTTTTGTGTGTCTAAATAACAAACGGAGGTATCTTCTTTTTTGTCTCTTTGCGTTTCAACTTCAGATGAGGAGTTAAATCCGTCAATTACCGCTTTTGCAAGTTCTAAATTTGTTGTTCCTGTTCCGGAGCCTATGTTAAAAACACAGCACAAAGCATATTTTTGAAGTGAAAGCCATATTGCACGACAGGCGTCCTTTACATAAATATAATCACGTCTGCCTATCGAATTTCCGTATATCAAAAGCGGTTTCCCATCTGCCGCATTTTCCATATACCTGCTGATTAAATATCCGTTTTTTTGTCATTCCCGATAACCTGAGAAAAGCCTTTAAAAAATTTTAATATTCGTGCCGAAATTGCGGTTGTAATATTCGCAAAGCAGCTCGCCCGCATATTTTGAAATGCCGTAGTAATTAATCGGCGCTATCTCGCCGTTTTCGCTGACGGGGGATTTTTGCACATTGGAATACACACACCTTGACGAAAGATATACAATGTTTTTAATTCCCAAATCCACACAGGCAATCAGTGTGTTTTCAAGCGTTTTAACATTACCCTCATAAAGCGTGAGCGTTTGTTTTTCGGTTGGATTAACCTTCTTTGCAGCAAAAACAACCACACTGTCACAACCGGATAACGCTCTTTTTTTAGCTGCTCTGCAGAATATTTCGCTGACCGCACCGCTTTTTCTTGAAACTTCGACAAGCTCAGCCTCCTTTGCATAAATGTCTTGAAAGCATTTTCCTATAAAGCCGCTACCGCCGACCAAACCGATTTTTCCCGGCGACTTAAAAATCCGATACGCGCATTTTTTTCCATATATCCGTTCATTTTTGACGGTATCTCCGGTATCATAATACATTCTTTTTATAATCGGCAGTATAGCTATCATATTTCACGGCATCAAAAAAACAGTACCCGGCTGCTCGCAGAAAAAATTCCGTATGAACGGGCACACGGCTGACCTCATGCTTTGGGGTAACTATATTTTCACCCAGCAAATGCCGCACTGTCATCTCCAAAAGATCTACGCCGCAGTATTCCTTAATCAGCCTCCACATATGGCAGCCGTCAAGACGCGGAGTGACCTCTATCAGATAAGGTTGCCCCTCCGACACTTTAATCTGAAAGTAAACGGGTCCGTTTTCTATTTCAAGCTTTATTACCGTTTCATGCACAAGCACGTTAATTTTTTCGTGTGTCTGTGTTCCCTCAAATCTTGACGGGAGGTGGTGTGCCTTGATTATACCGCCGGGAAGATTTCTGAACGATTCACGGTCTGACAGCATGGAAAAAGATAATCTCGCCATCTTTTACATAGGCATTGACCGAAACCTCACTGCCCGATATGTGCTTTTCAAGAATTACTTTTCCGCATCTTGAATAGTCCATAGCACAATCAAAGTGCCGCGACAGTTCTTCAAAATTTTCCGCCTTAAATATACCCCTTTGCCCCTGCGAATCAACAGGCTTTATCATAAGCGGATAAAAGTCCGCATTTTTCGCTTCAGCAAGCGTTTTGCAAACCATAAAAAGGCACATTAAACGGATTATCCATGCCAAGCGTTTCACGCATAAGATGTTTGTTGCAGCAGATTTCGGCGGTTTTGCCCGACACAAAATGAAACATATTCAAGCGTTCCGCTACCCTGCAAAACGTGGGAACTGCAATATCACTGCCGACAGAATATATGTAATCTATTTTGTTTTCTTTAACATAGCTTTCGATTTTTCGGTGTCCACTATGTTTATCTGTGCAAAAGCATCTGCAAGCGGAATACCTTTATCGGTGTTTGTATAACTGCAAACATAAACTTCAAGTCCGATGCCTTTTGCATATTCGATTAAATCAATCTGTGCATTACCTGCACCCAATATCAGCAATTTCTTTTTCATATACTACATCTCCCGTCAAGGTATCCTGCCGTATGATATACTGAGGCTCTTTCGTTACCGTCATAAACATTCGTATGACATATTCGCCGACAATGCCGACAGCGGATAATATCAAACCCGAAAATGCACATATTTCGGCATAAATTTTATGTTCAAATCCGCTGCCCGAAATGCAGGCAGCCGCCAAATATATAAGTCCGATAAGAAAAACCGAAACACCAAGTTTTAATATCAGCCGAATCGGTTTTAATGAATAATTTAGAAGCGAAGTCCACAGATGTATCAGTTTTTCAGGTTGTATCCGCTTTTTCCCGAAACGCCTGTCAAAATGTTCTATATCCGCGTTTGCAATTTTTGACGTCGTGCGGAGAAACAAGCCCTGCAAATTGGTAAAGCTGCTCCCGCTCTTTATAATTTCATCACGCACAAAACGGCGGATAATATACATGGGGCACGCTTTTAAATCTTTCGGTTTATCTAAAAGCCAGCACACGGAAATGTGGCTGAGCCTGCTCTCAATATTCCTTAAAAACCCGTGGTGCCGCTTCGGAAAACGCCCGTATACAATGTCATAGCCTTCGTTTAATTTAGCAATAAGCTTTGTAATTTGCGAAGGATGCGTTTGAAAATCGTCGTCCATACCAAGAATATAATCACCGCTTGCATATTTCATTCCGGCAAGAATCGCATTGTGCTGACCGCAGTTTTTGGATAAATCCACACCGATTACAAAGCTGTATTTTCCCGCAAGCTTTTTAATTTCATAATAAGTCCCGTCATCAGAGCCGTCGTTCACCAAAATAAATTCATAATCGCAGTATTTCTGAAGCTCCTCCGCCGTTTTTCAACAACGCCCGCAATTGACTTTTTCCGCATAATAGCAAGGTATTACAACCGAAATTTTATAGTTATTCATTATTTATCACCTCTTTAGTTACACGGAATAAATGTATAAATATAGATGTTGTTATTTTCATAAGGTACCGTTCTTACTATAACAGGCTCCAGATTGTAGCGTTCTTTCATCGTTAATGTAATTCCGTTTTTCAAATTTCCTATTGACGCATAATAAATGTTCTTATTGGCATCTATCAGTCCGTCAATGGAATTTTTATCTCGTATTTTGCATTCCGCTTAAAAATAATCTGACGAATTTATGTACCAGTTTCCGAGTGAATCCGTATTCACAATATCATCATATACCGCAAATGTATCGGACGAGGCGGCTATAAAATCATATGCATCATAAAAATAAAATGCTTCTTTGTCGCTTGCGGCAACCGTGTTTAACACTTTAAGCCTCGAATTGATAAGGTGCTGTCCTTCTGTCTTGCTGCAAATCGCTTTTTGATTTGATACCGCAAAATAAACCGAAAGCAACGCAATACAAGCCATAGCTGCCACTTTGTATATGCGGTTTCGGCTTTTTTGTTTTTCGGCGTTTGCTTTTTGAAACGAACCGCTTAATACAAGTATGCAGGAAACCGAGATTGCCAAAACCATAACTTCCGTCAGTCTGTCCATAACTCTTGAAATGTAACAAAGATATGTCATTTCAAGCAACATTCCGGCCGCTGTGCAAAAAACAAGTGAAACAAATACATATTTTTTCCTTCGGCAAAGCATGAATGCGGCACAGGCAAGCAGTATGAAACAAAATGCCGTCTGATACAACAATCCCGATTCCATGAAATATGACGGTGCTTCCAAAGCCGCACGCATTATTTTTTTTCCTAACGAGGCACCTTGGTGACGTGATTTACTTATATTTGCAACAGACCGCATTTTGTCTGTCGTAATTTCGTCATCCAAATCCAGATAGCATGCGGAAATATCATAAAACATAGTTTCATTTATGCCCGCTTTATCGTAAAAATCCTTGTTTTCGCTGTATGAAGGTATAGCCCCGAAATCATACACAAGCGAGCGTGCAGTGTTAAAAGCTTTGTATTCTGAATCAGTGTTGTTATTGTCAATTATTTGTACAGAAAAGCACAATACTGCTGTTAAAACCATAGATACAATGTATTTGATTATGTATTTTCTGGCCGAAAACGTATCGTTTATGAGTTTTGCAGTAATTGCAAGAATCGCAACAGGGGAATATCATCATAAACACTTTCATACGTATCGAAAAAGATACTGCCGCAAAAAAACTTGTGCAAAGCAAATACATCGGACTTTTTCTGTCCTTTGGCATATACCAGAGCAAAACAAGCCAGCCGATTGCCATAAACGCCGCCGTTAAAGTTAACTGCGGAAGGACAAGGTGCTTTTTGCACTATGAATAAATAAAAGAGAAAATAAAGCATCAGTCCGCATTTTGTATTCCCTGCACGGTTTGCATCCGACAGAATAAAAATAACAAATTATACTTGAGGGAATCAATATACAAAAGTATGGTGGCGATCCCGTACCATGGCACCGAAGATGTTATTCTATAAAGTCCCGATAAAAATCCAAGCAATCGGGTACTTCATAAAAAACAAGTGTGCTGCTCGGTTCGCCCGTATATGCACCCGAAACAATTAAGCTCATTCTGTAATCATCATTTGTTGCAAACACAGAACCCAAAAAAATGCAAAAGCTCAGTAAAAAAACAGTATGATGTTCAGCAAAAATGAAAATGTCAAAAAAAGAGCTTTTTTCTTTTTTGAAATGAAATACATATGCCTAACACCTTTCAGCTAAATCTCTTTCCGATACGACATCTTCCTCAATTTGGACATTGCCGCCCCTTTTTTTCGTTTTTCTTCGCATAACAGTATACACAAGGACAAGAAAAATCAGCGTAAAAAACACAGCGGAGGCAACAAAGCACTGTCGTTTGAAATGCACTGAATACAGGCGTTGTCATATAGGAATTACAGTAAAAATCAAGAACATACACACTCTTGCCGAGTGATTCGTCGTCCGGGTTGCTGACAGTTATTGTCATTATGTTATGCTCTGTGTCAGTTACAATATCAGTTCCCGAAATTTCAACAATATTGTTTCGTTCCTCTGCCAAAGCCTTAACATCAAGTTTTTGCAGCTTTTTGAAACAGCAATTCTGTAATACCCTTTTGTCTGTTCAAAAGCAATCGGAATACGGCCGTTGTTAATCTGAATATTCGACAGCAAAAATGAACGGTTTACGTTGGATGAAACCTTTGCCTCACGGTAAATATAAAGTGCATATTCATATTCCGTTCCGTCTGAGTTTCTTACTGTTATAACGGCTTTTTCGTTTGCCTTCCGGAAGATTTTCGTTCCCCGTAACTTCTACTTCCGCCTTCTTGTCAACAGTTCTTATATCAAGCTCGGCGGCAGTATATTCGTTCGGAAGAATAATATAAAAATTTCTCGCCGAGTCACGAAACTGCGGTGACATACTGCCGTTTATACACCGTAAAAATTCCAACCCGCCTTTTTCACCTTTTGCATACACTTTCAAGGTGTATGTTGCAAAATTACCTTTCGTGTCATTAACCGAAACCGTAACAGTTTGTTCTGTGCCGGGATATACCTTTTGGCCGGCACCGTCAATGCGGACAGTAATATCATCGCTTTTTGGTACGGCGATAATTTGCGGCACGCTTTCCCCTTCGTCAAGTTCTACTGTATAAAAAGGCGTGTCTTTGTCATATTGGATCATAAAACCGTTGGTAACATCCAAATCCTTGAGCAGCGAAACAGACTCGGCATTAACCGTTGTGCCAAAGCAACACGCTTATCGTAAATAACAAAGTATAAAAACAAATTTTTACGCATAGTTCGTTACCCCGTAATAGTCAAAATCAGCGGCACTATGCTTAAAACCAAAACAAAGTGCCGCATATAGTTTTTAGTCGGCAAAGCAAACAGTTATTTCATAGGTTTTTGTCTTTCCGCCTACTGTAATATCTGCCGAAACCGTTGATTCACTTACACCGTCCTGCTTCATGATATAGTAGCTGCCGGAATTTTTCTGAACAAGAGAATCCTTTTCATCTTTTAATATCAGTCTTCCGCCGTTGATAATGCCCGTCTGTGACATATACAAAGCAACATTTTTCGCACCCGAAGCTGCCAAAACGGTGATTTTCTGTGCATTATGGTCTACACTTATGTCGGATGCTCTGAGCGTACGGATGGTGTCAAAATCAAATCCGTCCGAGAAATTTACAGTTAATGTGTATTGTTTTGTCATTTTTCCGATTGTAATATCAACCAAAACTGACGCAGAACCGCTGCCGTCATCTTTAATATAAAAGCTGCCTGCATTTTGCTGAACACTTGCATTCAACATATCGGCAAGAGTAATGCTGCCGCCCTTTATGATGTCGCTTTGTGCTTTATATACGGCGATATTTGAAACTATACCGTCAGAGTCAACCGTGATAGTTCTATTCTCGTGGTCAACAGTTGTATTTTTTGCTCTGAGCGAGCGTATGTCTGTAAAATCAAACGCATCTGCAAAGTTGACGGTAAGAGTATATTGCTTGGTTGTGTTGCCAATCGTTATGTCAACTAAAACCGAAGCTGTGCCGCTGCCGCTATCTTTAATATAAAAGCTTCCGTCGTTTTGCGTTACATCAGCACTCAGCTTATCTGCAAGAGTAATCTGCATATTGCTTTGGCTGCCAAGCTGATATTTATACACGGCGATATTTGAAACTCTGCCGTCGGAGTCCATTGTAATGGTTTTTCCTTCGTGGTCGATTACAATGTTTTTTGCACGCTCACTGCGGATTGCAGAAAATGCGAACTCCGACTCCTCCGAAAAATCAACAATCACTTTATATACGCTCGTTTCGGTTCCCAGCGTGTAATTTACTTCCAGTTCTACGCTTTTGCTGCCGTCGGTCGGACGTTTTACAAATATACAGCCCTGCCAGTCTATAAATATCGGTTCATTCGATGAAGTTGACTCTTCAAAAGTCGAGTATGTGGGATACGACTTAACAGGCGTTATAATTCCGTTATAATTTCCGGGAGTTCCCTGATATTTTGTAAGACCGATATATTCAACCCCTGCGTCGGGAGTTATGTGAATTTCATTTCCTGCAACATAACCCACATCTGTACCGTACACAATGTCCTTTTGTGTAGAACCTATCTTTCTTTGATACATTCTGAGGTTCTTCTCTACAAAATCATTGAAATTAACCGAAAGGGTATATTGTTTCGTTACACCGCCGACAGTAATATCAACGGTTACAACAGCACTTCCTGCGTTATTCATAATGTAAAAGCTTCCGGAATTCTGCTTTATTGTTGCATCTTTTGCATCGGCAAGCTTTATTGTTCCGTCGGGAATGACAGTTTTCTGGTCTTGGTAAATTGCGATATTTTTAACGTTGCCGTCTGCCGACATTGTAATTGTTTTATCGCTGTGGTTAACAACGATATCTTTTGCACGAAGCGTCCTGATTGTTGTAAAATCAAATTCAGAAGGCTCGGGGTCTGGGTCAACAACCTGGTTTTTCGTAAATTTTGCCGTATAGGTTTTATCTTCCGTTACGTTGCTGACAACAAATTCCGCTGTGTCGCAAACCTTTGTATCGCCGTCATACCAGCCGTCGAAGGTGTAACCGTCGTTTGCCGTTGCGGTAAGGGTTATGCTTTCGCCCTCGGTTACTTCTCCGCCGCCCGAAACCGAGCCACCTTCTGTGCCGGCTTCTGCCGTAATTGTGTAGTATACAGTATTCTTTGTGAATTTAGCCGTGTAGGTTTTGTCCTCGGTTACATTCTCAACCGTAAATTCCGCTGTATCGCAAACCTTTGTGTTGCCGTCATACCAGCCGGCAAAGGTGTAGCCGTCGTTTGCCGTTGCGGTGAGGGTTATGCTGCCGCCCTCGGCTACTTCTCCGCCGCCCGATACCGTACCGCCTTCCGTGCCGGATTTTGCTGTAATTGTGTAGGATACGGCGTTCTTTTGCAAATTTCGCCGTGTAGGTTTTTATCCTCGGTTACATTCTCAACCGTAAATTCCGCCGTGTCGCACACCTTTGTGTCGCCGTCGTACCAGCCGGCAAAGGTGTAACCGTCGTTTGCCGCTGCGGTAAGGGTTATGCTGCTGCTTTCGACTATAGTTCCGCCGCCCGTAACCGTACCGCCATCATCTGCCAGAGCCGTTATTGTATAATAGTTTTTATCCGGGAATGTTACTGTTCTTCTGTCGTTTGTCCAATTATAGTTAAGCAGGTTTTTGGTTGCCCCGGTAACTGTGGTGTCAACTTTATCATACGAATAAAAAGCATGTCGGAAGAGATGCGTTTGCCCAGCCCTCGCCAAAGATAAATTCCGTTACGGGAGAATAGGTTGCAAAACTGCGAAGGTTTGTTTTTGCACCGATAGTGAATGAGCTTAAATCAAGTGTTGTAAATGCTGTGCTGTTAAATCCGCAGTAGCCGAACATTCCGCTCATATCGGTAACTTTTGATGTATTAAACTTATCCCCAAAATCAAGGGTAAATACGTTAGATTTAAAACCGCATCTGTAAAACATATTGTCCATATTTATAACGTTTGATGTGTCAAATTTATCACCCAAATCCAGTGTAAATACCTTGGAAGTTTCGCCGCATCTCTGGAACATTAACGCCATACTGCCGATAACTTTTGATGTATCGAAATGATTGCCCAGGTCAAGGGTAAATGTTTCAGATTCAGAGCCGCAGCCCAAAAACATTGCAGATATACTGGTAACATTCGATGTATCGAAGCGATCATCCAGGGCAAGGTTGAATTCCTTGGAGTAGCAGCCGGTGTACGCAAACATAGAAGACATATCGGTAACCTTTGATGTGTTAAATTTATTTCCAAAATTAAGTTTGAACACTGGGGAACTATATCCGCAGGCATAGAACATGTACGTCATGTTTTCAACGTTTGATGTGTCGAAATGATCACCCAGATCCAGAGTGAATTCCTCGGACGCGTCTCCAAATCTATAAAACATATTACTCATATCGGTAACTTTTGAAGTGTCGAATTTATCTCCTAAGCTGATGGTAAATTTCGTGGAAGAATAACCGCACTCACGAAACATAGATTTCATATTGGTGACATTTGACGTGTCAAACTTTTTCTCCCAGATCAAGCGTAAATACCGTGCTCTTGGCTCCGCAGCCATTGAACATGTCGGACATGTTAATTACATTTGACGTATCAAATTTTTCTCCCAGATCAAGTGCAAGCACGGTGCTGTTGTATCCGCAGTTGTGGAACAAACCGGACATATCATATACATTTGACGTATCAAAATTATCTCCCAAATTGAGTGTGAATTTCGTAGATTCACGGCCGCAGCCGTAGAACATATCTTTCATTCGTATAACGTTGGATGTGTTAAAATTATTACCCAAGTCAAGAGTAAATTCCGTAGAATGATTTCCGCAGGATTGGAACATCTGTGACATGTCTGTTACATTTGATGTGTCAAGCATTTCAAACCCTGTTATGCTGTTAATTTTCTCGCCGGTTCTAAATGCGTATACAAGACTGCTTCCCGCTATGATTTTTCCGTAGCCGCCGATGTAAAGCTCTGTGCCGTCCATCCATGCCTTCACGCTTTCGTCACCGCTTGCGGAATAGTCGGAATAGGTAACGCTTGTCAAATCATAATCCGCCAAATCCACAAAATGCACGCCGGTAATTTCATCTTCTTTAACATCGGTAACGCTGTCAAACTTTATTTTTGTTTAACAACGTACCGTAATACTCTGTATTGAACAGTTTGGATACAACGGCAGTTTTTTCGGTAAATTTTGCCGTATAGGTTTTGTCACCGTCTGCGTCTTCAATCACAAATTCTTCTGTTTCGCAAACCTTTGCATCGCCGTCATACCATCCTTCGAAGGTGTAGCCTTCGTTTGCCGAAGCGGTAAGGGTTATGCTTTCGCCGTCAAGAACTGTTCCGCCGCCCGATACCGTGCCGCCGTCTTCCGCCGCAGCCGTTATTGTGTAGGCTGCGTTATCGGTAAATGTAACCGTTCTTTTTTCTTTCGTCCAATCATAGTTAAGCAGGTTTTTCGTTGCGCCGACAATTTCGGTCGGTGTGATTACGGAACACTGTGCCAGATAGTGGTATTGCGCGGGCAAAGTCGCATATCTCCAGCCCTTGCCGAAAATCAGTTTTGTTGCCGGAATATCCCTTGCAAATCCGTCCAAATTTGTGCTTGGATTGACTGTAAATCCGCTTAAATCGAACGTTGTAAATACCGTGCTGCTATAGCCGAAGCGCACGAACATCTGGTACATATCGGTAACATACGATGTATCAAACTTATCTCCCAAATCCGGCATAAAGGCGGGGGAGCTTGAACCGCAGTAATAGAACATCCATCCCATATCCGTAACCTTCGACGTGTCAAAATGATCGCCGAGGTTCAGCGTAAATACTGTGGAGTCTTTGCCGCAGCAACAGAACATATTATCCATATTCGTAACGTTTGACGTGTCAAAAACCGTCTCCCAAATCCAGCGTAAATACTGTGGATTCTCTGCCGCAGTTATAGAACATATATTCCATATCGGTGACGTTTGATGTGTAAAGCCGATCAAGTCCCGTGATTCTGTCAATCTTTTTACCGTTTGCGAACGCGTATGCAAGGCTGTTTCCGGCTATGATTTTTCCGTTGCCGCCGATGTACAGTTCTGTGCCGCTGACCCATGCCTTCACACTGCCGTCACCGTTTGCGGAATAGTCGGAATAAGTGACATCTGTCAGATCATAGTCCGCCAAATCCACAAAATGCACGGCGGTAAATGCGTCCTCGGTTAAGTCCGTAACACCGGCACTTTTAATTTTGCTTAAAAGCGTGCTGCCATACTTGGTGCCGAACAGACAGGACGTTTTGTATGTCTGAATTTTAAGATAATTTTTTTCCGTGTTCGCCGCCGTGTCGATTGCCGTGACATTTTTTAGTATTTTTGAATTTGAGCCGTCGGGATTGTCACTGTATTCCAAATCCATAATGAGATTATCAGCCAAATGCACTTTCGACATGCTGGATATCAAAGCCCAGTTGTCTGTGTCGTTATCTATAAAGTACAGCGGTTTATCGCTGTAACATATTTGAACATCCAACAGCATGTCATTGATAGCCGCTGCCAAACGGCCGGTACTCTCAACTTTACCTGAGTAAAGATAAACATTACCGCTATCGGCTCTTAATGCATACTCACCGTCTGCGTGGAGATAACCGTCTAAAAAAAGTAAAAACTGGCGCCGTTTACGCGAACTGAATTGCTGCCACTGGTTCCGGTATTATGGATTGTAACACCGTCTGCATAAACCTCTCCGCCGGTTATCAAAAGAATTGCTCTGCCGAAATCAGCGGCTGAAAGTCCGGATATGGTTCCGTTTCCGATTATTTCAAGGCTGCCGCCCTCCGCGCCGATACCGCAGAGCACATCGTTTGTATGTGCAATGGCATTCGGTGTGGTTAAGGTTTTGCCGTTTGTGTCTAAAACCAGATAGCCCTCTGTGTTGGTCAGCGTGTTTTCTGCCGTGCAGTTATCAAGCAGTTTAACGGTCGCCTTATTTTCTGCGGTTGTATCGAATGAAACCGCCGCAGCCCACGCCGCATCGACTGTGGCGTAATACTCTGTGCTCCCGTTAAATGTAACGCTTGCCGCATTACTTTCCGCAGCAAAAGCCTGTTATCGGCATAACGGTGCACAGCAACGATATACAGATAACTAAAAGAAAGTAAACCTTTCAATTTTTAAACATCTTTTTGCACCTCACATTTTATATTTTCTATATTCACCGGTTCGGATTCTTTTCCACCCATTCCGGATTGTCACAATACCATTTTATTGTTTTTTGAATACCTTCTGAAAAATTCGTTTCCGGTTTCCATCCAAGTTGATTTTGCAACTTTTCCGAATTTATTGCATAACGTCTGTCGTGTCCCGGTCTGTCTTTCACATAAGTTATCAAAAGAATCGGGCTTTCCGAGAATATCAAGTATTGTTTTTACAACTTCAATATTCGACATCTCGCTGTTTCCGCCTATATTGTAAATCTCGCCGATTTTTCCCGCTGCGTACAATCATATCAACCGCACGGCAGTGATCCTTCGCATACAGCCAGTCACGCACATTTTTCCCGTCGCCGTATACCGGCAGCGGTACATTGTTTAATGCCCTTTCAACCATAAGCGGTATCAGCTTTTCAGGAAACTGATATGGTCCCAGGTTGTTTGAACACCTTGAAACCGTAATCGGCGTACCGTAGGTTCTGTAATATGCCATACACAGCATATCCGCCGATGCCTTTGATGCCGAGTATGGACTCGACGGCTTTATCGGAGAATTTTCATCAAATTTCAAATCCGTTCTGTCCAGTGGCAAATCCCCGTAAACCTCATCGGTTGAAATCTGATGAAACCGCTTTATGCCGAAATGCTTTGCCGCATCAAGCAAAACCGCTGTGCCGAGAATATTTGTTTCAAGGAATATTTCGGGGTTTTCAACCGAACGGTCAACATGGCTTTCAGCCGCAAAATTCACAATGCAGTCGGGCTTGTATTTTTGAACGATCGCATAAACCGCCTCTCTGTCACAAATATCGGCATGCTCAAAATCAAATCTGTTCTCTGATTGAAATTCCGATATATTATCATAATTTCCGGCATATGTTAATTTGTCTACGCAAACAATCCGGTCATCGGGATGGTTTTCAAGTATGTATCTTATATAATTGGTGCCTATAAATCCCGCGCTGCCGAGGTTACAAGCTGTATCACGATTCATCACCGGCCAATCTTAAAAATATATTTTCCATACTCACTGTTTTGCAGTTCTTTTACCCAGCACCCAAAATTGAGCATCATCTATAAAATGTTTTTCTCCACGCAATTTCCTCTATACAGGATATGTAATATCCCTGCTTTTCCTGAATCATTCCGACAAACTCTCCGGCTTCATGAAGTGCCCCAGGACTTCCTGTGTCAAACCAAGCCATTCCTCTGCCGAATAATTTAACCTTCAGCCGACCGTGCTTTATGTATTCGTTATTAATGTCGGTTATTTCAAGCTCACCTCGATTTGAGGGGTTGAGCCCTTTTGCAATTTCTATAACATCATTGTTGTAAAAATAAAGTCCGGGCACAGCATATTTTGATTTGGGTATTTCAGGTTTTTCTTCTATTGATATAACATTTCCGTTTCCATCAAATTCACATACGCCAAAGGCTGAAGGATTGTTTACCGGATAACCGAACACAACAGCTCCGTCAAGCTCCTGCACGGCTGATTGTAAATTTGCGGTGAGGTTTTGCCCGTAAAACAAATTGTCCCCAAGCACAAGGCATACACTGTCCTTCCCTATAAAGTTTTCGCCAATCAAAAAGGCGTCTGCCAGACCTCTCGGAACACTCTGCTCCGCATAAGATATATTAAGCCCAAGTTTTTCTCCCGTACCGAAAAGCCGCTCAAAAGCGGGCAGATCCTCCGGCGTTGATATGATCAAAAATATCCCGTATACCGGCAAGCATCAATGTTGACAGCGGATAATAAATCATTGGCTTGTCATACACCGGCAAAAGCTGCTTCACTAAAGCTTTTGTCGCCGGATAAAGGCGTGTTCCGCTGCCGCCGGCTAAAATTATTCCTTTCATATATTATTTACCCCATTCTATGCTGAATTGCTTTTTATGTATATTATTGTGTTATTTATTTCTTTCCAGCAACACTTGATCGGTTTTTGGCTCTCAGCAAAAGAAGCATATCAAGCTCTTTCAGTGTAATATCAAGACCTTCTTTTCTGAACAGTGACAACATTTTCGATAAGTACTCTGTCCCGGCTATATCATTTCTGCATAGCGCGAGATTTTTTAGCTCCTCTTTCAGGCTCTCATTTGTATCCAATTCATAATTGAATTTTTGCCGCTTTATCAAATGTTATTTTTCTTTCTGAAAAACAAATTTTTCACCTCCGCGCAACCGAGCAACAAATTACATTTTATATTATATCAAAAACCACCCTTTCGGATGGCTTTGGTCGTAATTGGTCGTTTTTGCTGCGTAATTGGTCGTTTTAAGAATTTAAAATAATGCAAGCAGTTAATATCCCATTATCATAACTGTATTTGATGTCACCGTCATATTTTCGGATTGACGAAAGTATACTTGCTATTCCTATACCTCGGTTTTTTTAATCATGTTGTTTTTCTATACAAATATCCTCTCTGCACGGGTTGGAGCATACAATCACGGGTTTGTCTGCAACCGTTCGTATATTAACCTTTATCTCACCGCCTGCATTACATTCAATACAGCCGTTTACTGCGTTTTTCCAAAAGATTTGATAAAACAGCAACAAAATCCATATCGGATATTGTTGTATTTTCTTTGATATCTGCTTCGGCAGAAATCGAAATCCCATTCTTTTGTGCTTTTTGTATAAAAAGCTGTTCAAAAATGGCATTCACGGTAATATTGGGGCAAAAATTCGCTTATTTTTTTGCAGCATCTAAGCTGTCATTATATTGTTTCAAATAATCCAGAGCCTCTTGAATTTCACCCTTTTTCAACATAGACTCAATGTTCTGATTGTGATGTCTGAAATCGTGACGAATTGTCTTTGCCGTTAATTCATTTTTCCTTCGCGGTTTTAAGCTGTCCCTGCAAATAGGCTGCATTTTTGTTTAATTAACTCCGTATTACTTTCAACTATCATAGATTGAACCGTGCCGAAAAATAACCCATAAAACTGATATATAGATTAAAACGGACACTGCAAAAAAATGGAATGTATCTGTCTACATTTTTTTGTATTCTGCATTAAAAATTACGACAAACAACGCAAAAATTAACAAAAACAAAGCAGAAACCACCGATATGGAGTACCAGGTTTTGAGACGTTTCCCTGACACAGCTCTTACCGAAGAGCGCAAAAAGCGGATGTATAGGATTGCCACCGGAACAAACAAAACTGTTCTTATAATATTTCTCGCATAATATATAACTATTTCCTGTGCTCCTTTGAAAAAAATACACTGCATATTATAAGCGAAATACACACGAACATACTAAACACGTTTGCATAACTGATAAACAGAAAAATCTTCTTGCAAATCGGATCGGCAGAGTTTAATATAAAAACAAAAAACGCCATAACAATTGTACTTACAAATGCCGTTGCATAATAGCCGGGGCTGTCTCCGAACACTGCATAAGAAAGCATTACAAAGCAGACAAACATAACGAAGAATCCCCAATAAATCAATGCCGTTTTTCGCTTGGAATATTTCAGTTCCGTCATTTCCCAAAATGAAACCAGATGGGAAATTCCCAGCAATACCATAGCCGCAAAAAATATGTATCATTTTTTTCGTTGCCTCCTCCCGATAAAAAAATCAAAGTATTGTTCCTTAACAACATTTCTGAGACGTCTCGGAATGGGTATACTTTGTCCGTTTATCATAATAAGTTCGGTCTGAAGAATACTTTGCACACATCTTAGATTTACAACATATGAAGCACCGACCGATATAAAACCTTTCACAATATCAAACATATTTTTCATTTCTGCAAGAGTTGTATGTGTTTTGATATTCTTTCCCGATTTTAAGTATATTTCAATAGTATGATTTCTCGATTCCATATACAGCACCTGATATAAGTCAATGCGGTGCACTTCCCGTCCGCACGTCACAGGCACAAACAAACGCTTGTTTCTTTTTTCGATTATCCTGTCAAGTGTATCGGTAAGTCTTTCTTTTGTAAACGGCTTTGTCAAATAGTCATTGACATGCAGTGCAAATGCCTCAACCGCAAAATCAGAACTTGTCGTCAAAAAAATGATATCTGTATTATCTTCGCTTTTGCTTTTAAGCTCCTTCGCAATCTCGGTTCCCAGAACACCAGGCATGCAAATATCAAGAAGTGCAATATCCGGAACATCGTTTTTGCTTATATCATCCAGCATATCAAGAGGGTTTGAGAAACAGGTAATTGTTATAAACAATTCCGGATGCGCTTTTGCATATTCCGATGCAATCTGCTTTATGTTTTCAAGTTCATTTATTTGGTCATCGCATATCACAATATTCATTTCTAAAACATCCTTCTTCGGCGTCAATATAATTTATGCCGCAATTGCAGCATAAATTATACGATATTTTTCTCAAAACAAAAAGGTACACTTTATTTCTGTTAACAGAGGTAAAGTGTACCTTTAATATTTCTATTATCTTTTTGAAAAAAAGACAGACCTATACTGTATGTATGTATGTATGTATGTATGTATGTATGTATGTATGTACCGATTTTACGCCAACCAACATAGCCTGTCAAGTCCTTTTCTCAAATAATTTTGCACATAATTATTTTAATTATATCACATATTTCGGCTTTTGTCATCATTCTAAAGTATGATTTTACAAATTTCATCGTTGTGCACAATTATGGATTACATCTTCCACAGGGGGTATATCCGTCTTTTATAGCTTCATCACGGGTACAGTTTAAGTAAACCTTGTTTTTTTCTTTCATTTGTGAAACAGCACCACATTCGGGATAGTGGAATTTCTTTGTATTCGCATTGCCTATGTATTCGCAAATTTCTTGATTTACCGCATTTTCAGAACTTTGAGCAGAGGTTAATTTTTTTCATTTTCGGTCGGGTTGGTTTGAGCGTTGTTGTTTTTCTTTGTTGTAACCGTAACGGTCTTTCCGTCGCTTGTTGCAACAATATCACCCTGCATATCGGTACGGTATACTTTAACATCTGCGTCACGCAAACGGCTTAATGTATCTTCCGTCGGGTGTCCGTAATTATTATCTCCGACAGAAATCACCGCATACTTCGGCATAATCTCACGCAAAAACGGATATGTGGTCGAGTTTTTACTTCCGTGATGTCCGACTTTCAGCACTGTTGCCGACAGGTCATATCCGGCGCTTAATATTTCCTGTTCCTCCTCACGCTCCGCATCGCCCGTAAAAAGGAAAGAGGTATCGCCGTATATAATTTTCATTACAATGGATCCGTTGTTGCGATCGCTTTCGCTCTCTGTTATAGGACCGTAAAACTCTATTGTGCTGCTGCCGAAATCAAGGCTTTCGCCCGGTTTGGGGTGAGCTATTGTCAAGCCTTGTTCAGCAGTTTTATTTTTCAGACTTTCATACGAGCGTGTATCAGCTTCCGTTTCCGGAGCTAACACATTTCCGACCTTCATTTTAGCAAGCGGTGCCGAAAGTCCGCCGATATGGTCATCATCTGCGTGCGATGCGACAATATAATCGAGATAATCAATGTTTAAGTTTTTGAGATAGGTATAAATAATACTGCTGGCGTGCGGCTTTCCGCCGTCAATAAGCATTGTTTTATCATCACAGAGTACAAGCGCCGCATCGCCTTGCCCGACATCAATATAATGTACCGCAAAGCTGTGTTCGGAATAATCGGTTGTATCTTTCGGCGCTTCTGTTTCCGTGACATTTTCCGACTGTCCGGGAGCATTAGGTTCTTCGGCTATCGGTACAGCTTCGTTTGTGCAGGAGCAAATACAAAGCAGCATACAAATACACAAAAAGCGCCGAGATAATGCGTGATCTGTTTTTTTCATTGCATAGCCACCTCCAAAAACATTAACTACTTTAACTCCTTTTCGTTCAGCATAATCAATGGTATTCTTTTGTGCCTGACGGTGTTCCGTTCCACACCGCTATAACAAGACTTGAATGGTCTACCATGAATTCATTTCTTCTTTGATAGCAGGCTCGAAAATAGCAATCGCATATCGTCTGCGTATAATCGGCACTATCAATTATTTTTTTGTAGCGTTCTGCCTCATATTTGGTCTTTCGCTTTTCAAAGCCGGGGTGTGGCACGGCACAGATTAGGTGCAGTGCCGTATTATGCTTTCTTTTTTTAAGCACAATTTCAGCCGCCCATATATCAACGCCCGGTGCCATACCCGTTATGAATGTTGTAAAAACCGTTTTCTATCGCCGTATCAATAGCCTTTTTCCCAAAAGAGGTTTTACCTCTGCTTCGGAAAAGGCTTAATTTTTCAGGGGCGATGTCCCGTAAAAACAGCAGCGGTGTAATCGTTTTTCAGTTTCCACATAGAAAACTCCTTTCTCCGTCAAATGTTTAATTACTGCGATTTTTTTGGACAAAATAAAAATCGTAAAACTGATAGTTATACGACTTATCCTTTATAGTATTATATTTTTTTCAAGCATTTTATGAGTTTTGACGGCTTATTAAGACGGATTATACATTTTTCCGAGCCGATCCATTTCCTTTGCCTTATGCTCCGGCAGAGAGTGAGCATAGATATTCAGCGTGACGGTCGGAGAAGCGTGTCCGAGTATTTCCGAAAGCGTCTTTATATCCATTCCGATTTCCAACGCCCTTGTAGCGAAAGTATGCCGGGTTGTATGAAATTTAACATCACGAACGCCGATTTCCTTTAATATTGCCTTGTACCTCCGAGCGTAAACAGTCGGCTCGATAAATTTTCCCTTGCGGTTAATTAAAAAACCACCTCCGTGTTCAATCGCTTTGAGCTTTGCGGTTAAAAACTTCGGAAGTGGTATATCACGCACAGATGTATCGCTTTTCGGTAGGGCAATCACGATTTCTGTTTTCTTTTTTCCTTTGTCGGACTTTGCTCTGTAAAGCGTTTGCTGTATAGATATAACACCTCTTTTTAAGTCAATATTTTTTTCCATTCCAATGCACATAATTCTCCGATTCTGATACCTGTGTAAAAGGCAAATCAAAATCCCTATATCATTAGGATTATCCGAGCTTTCAATGTATTTTTCTATTGCTTTCTGCTCGTTTTTACCAAACACGACAACCTCTTTATTTTTCTGCTTCGGCAGCTTTATACGCTTGCATACGGTAGGCATTAAGCCGTTATCGGCAGCAGTATCCAAACCGAGCTTTAACACGGTATATATCAGCTTAACTGTTGACGGCTCCCATTTTGCAACAAGACCGTTTACAAAGCCCTGCACCGTGAGTTTTGTAACTTCGCACAGCCGCATATTTCCAAGCTCCGTGTTAATATGATTTTTCAACGAGCGAGGAATACACCGTATATGATGATTTTTATGTGCTTCTGCGTTAATAGCCACTTTTTCAAACCAATCCTTTACAAAGCATTTTCCGAGGGAGGTTTTGTTATACCGCTCTTTTACCTTTGCTTTTTGCAATTAAAAGTTTTTTTCCTTTGCTTCTTTGTAGGTTTTTCCGTAGACATATCCGATAATGCCTTTTACCCTGCAAATCGTAGTCCTTAATATATCGCCCCTCATATCTTCCGTCTTTTTCTTTTGTAAATATTTTCACCCTTGCGAGCCATAGAAAAATCACTCCTTTGACATTAAATTTTTGACGGATAATTCTTATAAATTTTCCTCAAAAAAACTTGTTTTTACGCCAATTATGATATAATTGACTATAATAATTTTATCATTGACTGCAAACTTTATAAATAGCTTAAATCCTTATTTTTCAAGGCGTTGGAGCGTTTTTAACAGTCAAGTAATAAAACTATCAGTTACGAAACGAAAACATGGCAAAAAGCGAATAAGCTTCTGCCATGTTTTTTAATCAATATAGCATCTTTGCTTCAATTTCATTTTCACGCACATACGGTTCTGTCCAATATCGTGAATCAAACGAATGGTTTTCGATTGTCACCCATGACAAAATAACTGCCATTGGGGACAATATAAAGTAAATCCGTTTTCGGTGATCCACTCTCCTTCTGTTGCCGCTATGCGTTTGACAAGCATTTTTCCCATCATGCTCAAATATTATAATATCTCCGGTTTTCAGTTCACCATAAATTCTGCTGCCGATAATGTAACTTCCGGATTTCAGTGTCGGTTCCATAGACTCACTCGGAACATATCCGATAAAAAGGAAACACTTGAATGCCAGTACAATAACAAACAGAATCAATCCCGGTATTATAAATCTCTTTTTTTCTCATACAGCATCACCGGCGAAGTATAAATCGTTAAGCTCAGGAATTTTACGCAGGTACTTTCGTGCTTTTGACATCTGTGCTGTTACAATATTTGTCCGCATATGAAGTTTTTTGCCGATTTCCTTGCACGAATATCCTCCTACAACAGACATCATCAGTGCGTCAATCCCTTTTGCAATACCGGTGGGTGCGCCTTTTTTTACTTTATTTATTGTTTCGATGCACTCAACCTGCGTTTCAAATGAGGGCGCGGCAGTTTCTTCAGCTCGAATACTGTTGATATCCTCAAGTAATTGTTCCGCTTTGGATTTTTTCACTCCATAGCGCAGAGCGTCGCAAATTTCATTCCAGATGAGTCTATACGCATATGTAGAGAAAGTTCCGCCGCAATCGCTGTAAGCAGCCTTGCATAAACCGATACAGCCGATTTGAAACAGATCGTCATAAGAATAAAAGTTCGGAGTATCCAAGCCGTGAATTTTATCGCTTATAACTTTACCGACAAGTCCCATATTTTCTTCGACTTTCTTTTGCATTTCTTTCGTTAATGTCATGATGCCAACGCGCTCCTTTCAAAATTTTTTCTTTCACGCTTTTTTCTTAAATAGCGTTCATATTCCTTTTTGCTTTCCTCAATGACAATATTGCAATAATACTCACTCAAATATCCGATATGAGCTTCCCGCTGTGGTGCGCCGAGCAAACCGGCAAGCCACTGATATGCCTCCTGCTTGGTCATATAGTCATCGCGAATCAGTTTTGAAAAATGTTTGTGTGCCTCATTTCTGAGCTTACGAAGCTTTCGGTCTGCCATTGTTCCCACCGGAATATTTGTTCCTGTATGAACGCGCACATATGCGTCGCATTCCGGGTAATGTGAACATACATAGAGCATTGTTCCGCGGCTGTTATCTTTATAGATCCCATCAGCACTTCGGTAGGTAACAGGACTACCGCAATACGGGCATCGGTGAATGCCGCCGGTGATTCCCTTTCTTTTTCTTCATGTTGTTTTTCCTCCAATCATTAAATGTTTTAGTCCTGATATGCAATAAAAAAAGCCGAAAGTCTGCAAAAATAGGCATACAGAATCAAAGTGCCGATATATTGGTGTCTCACTCGGCGTTTGACTCTGTAAGTATTTAAGCAGCCTTTCGGCTACATATTCAATTGTTAGGGGCTGTATCATTATGGATTGCTCACTATGCTTCTCCGTAACGGTTCCTTATATCTAAGTCTGCCTCCGGGAATCTCCCGAAGAACCGAAAGCCTGGATACAAACCCCTGCCACGGTTATAGTATACCACAGAACAGCCCCATTGTCAACCCTTATGGTAATATTTATTTTAATTATTTTATTAAATATTACTATAAGTAATATTTTTTTGCTTTTTTTATTTCAGTCTGAGAGATTATTCAGCATCATCTTCATCGTCGTCATCTGAGCTATGGTGTTTTGATGTAATATGAATAGCAACCAAAGCGCTTATCGCAAGGACGATTCCAACCGCAAGAAAAACTATCTGTGTTACCGGAATCGTCTCAGACTGTTTGGCGTCTTTTTCCTCAGCTGCAGCAGCGTTTTTGCTTATCGCGCGTTAAAGTCATCAGTGTGGCAGGGGTATTGTTATCCGGATCGGGAATATCAATAGATGACTGTAATCATGAAAAGAACATAACTTTTGCTGCCGCCGATTTCTAATTTCAGTACACCGGTTTCATCAACAGGAATTGCGTTCGGGTACATACCGGCATCAGTTTTTAATGTAAACTCTACGCCGGCCCAGCTTTGACCAAGCTGTATTTCCAGTTTCTGCGGCTCGACAACCTGTAACTCCGTACCGTCCGTGTCCGCATACACCGGGATGGCAACACTGCCGATGCAAGTCAGTATAAGCAATGTTAGCATTAATCTGTTTTATTATATTTCTCATGGTTTTTTTCCCTTTCTGTAATGAGGGAGCCGATTGCGCGACTCCCTCATACCAATTTATTTGCTCCAGATTTCGTTTGAACCGTTAGTTATTCCGGTATGATCATTTGATGCTTCAAAAAAATGTCATATGCTGCCCAGTGAGAATTGTTCTTAACATCTGTAAATCTGTTGAGAACAGTCAGATTTTTGTTGATAAATTCTGTATCGGCATTGCGTCCCGTTGCACGGTTAATAATCGTCACAACTTCAGCTCGTGTAACGACAATATCAGGTCTGAATGATCCATCGGAATAGCCATTGAGCCATTTCTCACTTGTTGCATAGCTTATATTCTTAATTGCCCAGTAGTTATTTGAAAGGTCATTGTATTTTGTCGTATTCGATACTGATTTTACCTCATTAAATAACGAATAATAGCGAACTGCGATTGTAACGAATTCTGCTCGTGTAATTGATTCATCCGGACGGAATGTGCCGTCTTCATATCCGCTTATGATATTATATTTTTTTCAAGATAACCAACAAAAAGCAGAATACCATTCGTTGTTTGGTGTATCCTTAAATGAAGGCGTTCCTTTTCACAGACTCATTTTTTTCTTATCAGCGATAAGACGTGCAAAGATTGCCGCAGCTTCAGCACGGGACATATCGCCGTCAGGTCTGAATGAACCATCCGGGTATCCCATAATATATGCCTTGTGTTTGCTTCCGGGAAGTATCAGCATACCGTTTTTATCCGTTGTGCCATTTGCTGAATTATTCTTTTTGTCTTTCAAAACGATTGAAACATCAGCTTTTGCATTGCCCTTGCCGTCAGTGACCTTGATTGTGTAGTAATTGTCACCTGTGAGATCCGCACCATTGGGCAATGTCAATGTCATGTTTCCATCCTTGTCGGTTGACTTGGAGACAGATACATTTTTGCCGTTTTTGTCGGTTACGGTAATGTTTGTTACATTAGAGCTGATGTAGTTGCCACCGCTGCTGCCGCCACGGCCACCGCCGCCACCGGAGGAGGATCCGCCGCCGGAGGATTTCACCGGAAGTGTAACCTTACCGTTTGCGTCAGTAGTTGCTGTCTTTTCTGTTGTCTTATCCTTAATTGTAACCGATACACCTTTTTACAGCCTTATTTTCTTTGTCGGTAACGGTTACGGTTGTCTGATTTGAGGTAGTCAAAGTCTTACCATCGGGAAGTGTAACGGTGATTTTGCCGTCCTTTATTTCGATATACGCATTTTCGATTTTGCCCTGCGTGTCCTCAACGGTGATGTTGTATTCCGTTTTTGTTTCTTCTGTGTCGTCCTTACCGTCGCCGTCGGTATCTTTGCCCGGTATAGTTTCGGAAATGTCGGTCTTTCCGTCCTTGTCGGTTATACCTTCGCTTGCAGGAGGAACAATGACCTTGCCGTCTTTATCCGTAACACCGACTGCAATTTTAGCTTCAACCTTATTTTCGGTTTCAGTTTCCGATGTTTCGGGAATATTTTCTTTTACGGTTACAGAAATATTCTTCACGCCATTGCCGTCCTTATCAAGCACTGTTACGGTAATTCTGTTGCTATGCTCGATTTTCAGATTTTCGGGAAGCAATACCGAGATTGTGCCATCTTCGTTAAGCGTTACAAATGCCTTTTCAATTTTTGACTTTGTATCCTCAACAATTACCGTATAGTCTTTAACATTTGCCGTACCGTTAATATCGGTATAGTCAATTGTTGTGGGCGGAACCGTAACTTTTCCGTTTTCATCTGTAACATCAACTGCTGTTTTTGCTTCACCCTCGGCTGCGGTTTCAGTGATTGCAACGCTCATACCCTTAACAGGCTTATCCTCGCTGTCGGTTACAACAACGCTGATTCTGTTTTCAATGTCAATCTTGTTTGCCTCGGGAAGTTTAACAGATAATCTGCCGTCCTCTGAAATTGTAATGAACGCATTGGCAATCGGTGCTTTTTTTCATCAGTTACAACAACATTATACCCGTTGACCTTGCCAACGCCGTTTTCATCAGTAATGTCCTCATTCAAAGGCGGAACAACCATTTTTCCGTTTTCGTCAGTTTTGTCTGTCAGACTACTTTTCCACAGTGTCCGAAACGGTAACGGAAATGTCTTTCAGCGGATTTCCGTCTTTGTCGGTTACGGTTACTGTAATGCGGTTTGCATAGTCAATATTCGTTCCGTCCGGCAATGCTACTGAAACAGTATCATCATCGTTCAGCTTTACAAAAGCATTTGAAATTGCACCGTTTTCATCATTTACAAAAACATACATTCCGTCAATGCGTACCTTGCCTGTGTCGTCTGTAAATCCGTCCTTTGCTGTCGGCAATGTAATTTTTCCGAACATATCTGTTACGCCTTTTTCTATGTAGTCCGCATCTCCGAGCGTTATAACCGTAACGCCCTGCTGCGGTTGTCCGTGCTGATCTGTTACTGTGATTATAACGGGATATTCACTTGTCGGCTTAATGCCGTCCGGCAAGTCAACAACGATATTGTTGCTCTCGCCGATGTAAACCTCGCAATTCGGAATAATAACATTCGTTTTATCGGTTACTTTTGACAACAAATGTATTCTTTCTTTATCCTCTTCATCTTTGCCGACCGTGCCACTGTTATCACCGGTAGAGGTTTTTGTTGTTCGGAACTTTCAACTGCCCGTTTTCCGTCAGTTTTTTTCCCGTTGCTGCATTATTGTTTTCATCGTAAACAAAAAGATCTGCAACGCTGATTTCGGTTGCTGTGTATCTGTGTTAATTGCCGTGATGATTGTCTGATCCTCGTAGTCCAAAAGTCTGCCTTTTGGAAGTTTGATAGTTACATTATCATTTATGTCAATGCTGATTTCACTGTCAAAAATCGGGTTACCGTCCTTATTGATTACAAGAATAGAAAAATCACCGACCGTTGAGTTACCGTCCTCATCGGTACGGTCTTTTTCTACAAGCTGCGGTATTGCTGCTCTTGATAAAACTTCACCGCAAGTCAAGCACTCAATATGCTTTTCTCCGGCGTGTTCGATAGTAGCAGGTTCGTCAATTATCCAATCAGACGGATTATGTCCTGTCATATCCTTGTAGTCCGCCGTATAGGTTTTACCGCAGTTCTCGCAAGTGTAGACGGTATATCCGGAAGCCGTACAAGTAGGCTCGGTTACATCAGCAATATAGCTGTGATTGATTTTATCGGTGTAATCACTGATATATTTATAATCACAGTTTTTTTGCACTCATACACCGTATATCCGAGAGCCGTGCAAGTCGGAGCAGTTACAGTCTTTGTATAGTCGTGAGCAGCTTTGTCAACATAGTCAGCCTTGTAGCTATCGCCGCAGCTTTCACAGGTATAAATTGTATAACCCATTTCTGTGCAAGTGGGTGGAACTACGGTTTTCTTGTAGGTATGCTTTTCACAGTCGGTTAAATCCCCGATATATTCTTTGCCGCAGTCGGGGCAAGTGTAAACGGTATAACCGTGTTCGGTACAAGTCGGCGGAATAACCTTTTTGTCATAATTATGTTCCGTCTTATCGGTATAATCCGCAACATAGGTATCGCCGCAGTCGGCACAGGTATAGGTTGTAAATCCAAATTCTGTGCAAGTCGGATTTGTGATTTCTGCTTTGTAGTTATGCGGTTTCTTTTCTGTGTAGTCCGAAACAAATTCATCACCGCAGTTTACGCAAGTGTATGTTGTGTAGCCGTGTTCGGTACAAGTGGGATTTGTTACGGTCTGCTTTGTAATCGTGTTCTGCCTTATCGGTGTAATTGCCAACATAGCTGTCGCCGCAATTATCGCATTTATATTCCGTATAACCCATAGCTGTGCAAGTCGGGGCAACTACATTTTCGGAATAGCTGTGTCCTTTCGGCAGCTCTAAAACCGTGCCGCACTTTTCGCAAGTTTGCGGTTCTGTGCAAGTAGCAGCTTTGCCCGGTGTATGTCCCGTTGCACTTTCTGCCTTGATCATCTTTTCTTTGCAGCCTGCATTGGTGCAGTGATACTCAATCACACCGTCCGCCGTGCAGGTAGATGAAGTTACAGAATGACCTTCATCCCAATTATGACCTGTCGGATCTGTATAGTCCGAAACATAACTCAGTCCACACATGGTACAAGTCGATGTTGTATAGCCTTTATCGGTACAGGTCGGCTCCTTTTGTAATACGCTCATAGGAATGAGAAATAATCGGAGTCATATCGGTTATATATGAGTTGCCGCAGATCTCACAAGTATGATTTGTATAGCCTGTCATTCTGCAAGTCGGCTGGACTTTTTCGGTCTTGTATTTATGCTCACCAACGGGAGTGGTTTCCTCATAGAAATTGCCGCACTTGTCGCAAAGGTTTAATTTCAAACCGCCCTGTTTACAAGTAGCTTCACGAATTGTAATTGTCTTGTAATTATGCCCGGTTGCCTTTGTGTAATTTCTCTTGTCAAGATTACCACAGCCGTCGCACTGCCATCTTTCATAACCGAGATTATCACAAGAGGGAGCAACGGTTTCAAGGTAGCGGTAATCGTGTTCATGTTTTTCGGGCGGAATAATAACCGTTCCGCCGCTGTTGTCTTTATCGCTGTCATCGGCTAAAAGCCACACATACGATACGCCGTTTTCAACCATTGTTTCGCTGTCATACCGATAACTGATTTCATAGTATACCGGATAATATCCTGCGTCGGTATAGTTTGGTGCAGAAGTAAGATTGCATTTGCCGGCGGAGGTACCGTAACGGATACTCGTATGTACGCCGCTGTCCGATAAATCTGCTACCGTTACGGTATGTGCTTTCTTGTCAACAGTTCCGTAGTATGATGAAATCACTGATTTTGCAGTTATATACTCACTTGTTTCATAATCACAGTCATCGCATTTTTCAGATATGAAGAATCTGTTATTTCCGACCTGTGCGTCAATGGTTTCTGTAAAATCATGATACTCTCGCTGAGAGGTTGCCTTTGCTTTTGTACCCTTGCAGAATTGGCAATATCTACCTGCTTTTAACAATGTTGTATGATATGAGCTGTTGTATGGAGTATATGTGGTATTGTCAAAATCCAAGAAAAAGTTATTGTCGCAAGGATTGAGTGAATAGACATTGCGATTAAAGTTATAATCGTTCACACCATCGGACGGGTTTAAGGTTCCGCAAATCTGACAGATTGCCTTCGTCCAGTGTGAGCCGGTGTAATATGCGTCAATTCCCGGTCTGCCGTCATCAAGGTTTCCGTGGGATTTACCGTCAAAACAAGTTCCGTCCGAATATCTTACGCCTCGGTTAAGCGCCGTTTCGCCGGTTCTTGTGTATTCGGGAACACGGTATGATATTGACAATGTTTCCTTGTTGCACACAAAACACCACTGCGTTCCTGAAGTTACAGTTCCGTTGGCGTCCAATTCGTTTGTGCGGTTGTTTGTTTCCAGCCAGCTGTCGGCAGGATCGACATAATCATTCGATTGTGCCGCATAGGTCGTAATAGGTGTAATCATTGGAGAAACACCAATGAGCATTGAGGCGGTTAATACCGCAGATACAATCTTTTTAAGATTTTCTTTGATTTTCATTTGAAAATTCCTCCTAAAAATTTTTATTTAAGTCCGTGTTCGGCGGACTTATCAACAATTTGTCTGAACTGATAGCAGCTATTTCCGTTATGACAGCTCATATACGGACACATAGGCTCAAGCGGATCTAACAGTAATGCGTCAAGCCCGGTCTGACATCTCGGGCAAAGCAAACTGCCGGATAGATTTACTGCATCCATTTTATTTTCACCTCGCTTTCAGCTTACCCCGCAATTTTTGAAGTAACCCTTATCCGCTTCGTCTATACAGCGGTTAAGAATTTCAAAAAAACGCGAGGGGGTAAGTTCTTCATCAAGCCAATGAGTTGCCCTATAAGAATAGCAGCCAACTTTATCATTGATGGCGTGGCTGCCGAGAATACTTTTAAGGTTCAATTCATTGGTCATCTGCTTTTGCTTCGCTGTACTCGGTGATTTAAGACCTTTTTGCAAGACAAAAGACCATCAGCGGATGCAACTCCGAAAAAGAAATCTGCAAATAGTAATTTCTATAATCAGTCATAATAGAACTTTCATCTTCATCATGAACATTTAACTGATTAAGTATCATCGCTCTTGTATGAGCAGCGATTTCTTTTTCGTTTCTTTTTGCTCTTTAGTGCCGAGTTCATCATTTAATGACATATACACGCACTCCTTTCTGCCACTAAAAAAATCATCTTGGAGCAGAGATATGGGTTATGGCGCCCCAAATTCTGTTCGCCTCATAATTGATACCGATAATACGGACCGTTGCTCTCGCACCTCTGGGAGGGCGGCCTCTTTTCGGATATGCACAAAGGCAATCAATTCCGCCATCCAAAGCTACGAATACACCGTTTGTATCTACCAGACTGACAGTGCCGACATATTTATTGCCGATGCTGTACTTTCTGAGGGCTTTTTCATACGGATTTTCCGTTGCTTGTTTTACCGAAGCCAAAACCCGAACATCGTGATTCTTCCGTTCGACCTCAAGGATCTTAACAAGGATTCTCTGACCGGTTTGGAACTGTGATGCCGCATCAAGCAATCTCTGATAGCTCAGCTCTTTCAGCGGGATATATGTTTCCAGTCCGAAAAAGGTCAACAAATATTCCCCGCGCGGATGACGGATACGACTCTGGCTTCAGCATTGATCCCAGAATGAATTATGTTGTTTCCGTCCCGGTCTGTTGCAAAAATAATACTGTCTGCGTTTTTATACGCATTGCTTCAAGCCGACTCGCAGCCGCAATTCTTGCATTTGCATCAATACCTTTGATAACATAATCGACCTCAGCGCCCATTCGTCTTGTCATCATATAGTTGAGAACCGTTTCTTTTTGGTTGGTCATGAGTATCATCGGGTTCTTCCATAAACTCGTTTGCAGGAATTAAGATTTTGAACTCACCGTGATAAATGACTGCAAGAGAATATGGATTGTTGGGCGATTGTTCGACGCCCTGGACCGTGCCGCTTAACAATACATTTGATTTCAAGGACTCTACAAGGTCGATGAGGTTACCTCTGAGCTTTTCCTCGTCGGTTTGAGCAACAAGCCTTTCATCAATAGCGATTACGGGAGTCCGCCTGGTACGCTTTATTGTTGTGCTTGCTTTTTTAATAATCTTTGCTGCGTCATCCGTATTTTCCAAGCTGTCCGTATTCAATTTATCAGACTGAGATACAGTTGTTCCGCCTTCGGCGTTTTCAGCTTTGCCGGTCTTCTCGGTCTTGGATTCTTCGGTTTTTTCATGGGATGACATGTTACCCGGGTCAGAATCTTCAAAATCAGCATTGATTTCCGAGTCAGTTTGGAGAACATCTGAATTTTCAGTGCCTTCGGAACCCGGGACGGCATTCTGCGGCGAATTATCGCTGCTTTCAGGATCGGTCTGAGAAATTGCTTCGTTTCCATCAGCATTGACGCCGTCTTCATCATGAATTCTTTGAGAATCTGTGTTTTCAGAATCGGTCTGGGGAGATTTTTCCCCCTCACTGATGCCCGCAGCCTGAGTATCGTTCATTTCCTCAGACTGAGTTTGAATTTCGGTCGGTTCAGCAATTGCGCGTGTTTGCTTTCTTGGCATAAAATTTTACCTCCTTTAAGGTTTCATAATTTTATATATAAACTCCCGATTTTAACGGAAGAAAATATAACTAAAAAGTCGTCCGGCGGTTTCGCCGAACTGTATAATCGTTTCTTTTCTGTCGGTTTGGTGGAAATAGCTTTTTCTTCGTTAGATTTTTGTGCGCATTCGCAATCCGGCAATGCATTTTGCCGTGCGGTTTCTGAGTCTGTGAGAACAGCGCCTTGCTGCGACTCTTCGTGGACCATGTCAGCATCCTGATTAAGATTAACACAGCTTTTTTCCGAGTCTGACAAATCGGCACTTTTATGAGCATCTCCATCAATGATTTCGACATGCATGTCGTTTCTATGCGTATTTGGATAATAGTCCATCACGGATGTTTTACTTATCTGCTTTTGCCATTGGGTGCTTGGTATAATCAAGCTTATCGAGTTTCAGCACATTACACCCTCTGATAATACAAAGCATTTGTGTGTTCGGCAGCCGCAGTACCTCATCGGGAGTAAGTACCTTTCGTCGGCCTTGCCCCTCAGTATGACGGTACTGGGGTATCACCTGAGCTACCGCAATGGTTTGCCGAACCGTCATGGTGGTATCAATCTGAATACTCATATCTCCGCTTCGGTCTGAGAAATGCTCGGCAGTTAAGTCATCGGTACAGCCTAACATCAGCTGAATATCACAGTTGCCCACAATTTCCGACCAGAGATTGTTCGGATATCTGTTCTGGAGCTGTCCCAAACTCTGCACTGCGAGCATAACTCGGATTTGTCTCGATCTGACAACACTCAGCGAGCGTGCAAAATCACTTCCGTCCGCAGCACCGCCGATACGCCCGACATTGTTAAACTCATCCAATATCAGATTGACGGGAACATCGCAGCACTGATTGGGGCGTGAGTCTGCATACCTTGAGAGTCTGATGAACATAAATGAAAAAAAGAGCGATGAGAGGAACGCCATTGTTGCGTCCTGATCGCTCAGTATCATAAAATATGCACATTTTTTCTTTCCGGGGGCGGTTAAATCAATATCCGATTCGGTAGCTATGTTTTTTTCACAGACTCATTCTGGAGAACCTGAAGCCGCGTGCCAAGTCCCAGTATTATTCCTGATTTGACTGTATCACTCGATTGAGCAAACAGGTTAAACGGCGCTCTTGCCGGATGGTCCATTGGCAGCTTTTCAAACAATGCCGTCAATTGTCTTTCAGTATGACGGGTTAAGAGCTGATACACTGCGGGAAGATTCTTCTCTTGTTCGGTTCGGGTTTTATCCAGATCCACATATAAAACAAGAGCCTTGAGTAAGTTGCCCTCACCGTTATCCCAGAAGTGGTCACCCTTGCCCGAACTCGTATTTCCGATAATGACATTGGTCAAAGTTTGAGCCATAAGCGTATCTCCGTTTAAGTCTGACATACAGTTCCATGAATCACTATGATCAGGGTTGACCAGATTGTATACTTTAACTTCGTAACCGTTTTTTCTGAACAGGTCTGCCGTATCGGAATACAATTCGGATTTCGGATCGGTGATTACCACAGACTCGGAATTTTTTATCGCCTGAAACAATGCATTACGGATTATAGCCCTTGATTTCATTGTTCCTGATGCACCGAAGATTGCTATATGCCTGTTAAACCTTGTATCTTTCGGCATACAAACAGCTTTTCCCTTATATTCACCAAGATAACTCCGCCGGCCTTTTCAACAGGGGATATCTCCAACACTTCGTTCATGTCAGTCTCTGACATCCAGCCTGCCGTGCCGTAAGCACCCGTTTTGCTTTTTGCAAAACCTCTCGGATCTATTTCTTTGCCGTCAAATTTATCGTGAAATCTGACATACAAAAAAATTCCCGCAGCTGCGAGAATGATACCGAGTATTCCTTTTTAATCCGTTTATGGTAAATGCCTGCGGTATGCACGCAAGCGGACTGAAATTAACGGATTTCATTTCGGTATTACCGCCGACACCGCCTGCACCGAGCCAAGTTTTTATAATGGTCCATGAACTGTCCAATCATTCCGCCGAGATAAATAAGTCCCAAAATTCCCAGTATGACAGCAGCGATAATAACAATTCGCCGCTTTTTCTCATTATCCATTGGCATCACCTCCGCTAAGTGCATCTTCAATTTGTTCAAGTCCGATTGTCTTGATACTGACATCAGAACCAAGATAATTTTTTTATAAGTTCAACCTGCTCAGGAAAACAGAGTACCTCAAGCATCTCCGTTCGGCAGCTTCTCGCTTCGCTAAAACGCATGAGGCGTGCAATATCACTATCCAAGAAAGACAGCACATAAACGCCGTCTATATATGCGTCATACTCAAACGCTCCCAAATCATTTGACCGGCATTCAGGCTCGAACAATAAATCAAGCAATCTCTGTTTTCGGTCTGGGATAATTAAAATTTTCAGAAGTCTTATTCCGAACTCATTCATGGGAACAAAATGAATATGTCTGTATATTCCGTCGAAACGAAATTCAAGGCGCCTGTTTTTTTGATTTTCCAGCATTGTCTTATATGCCGTTTTGTAAGACTCACCGAAAAGTATCGCTGTGTCAATTTGTGAAACACCGGCATTCAATCTGGCAACCTCGATTAAACTGTGCAGCGTCTTAAATTCACCCATACCATTCCATTTCATAACTGCATTGCGGGTGTTATACACAGCATAGCAATTATGATTGATAAAAATGGATCCTGTAATCCGGGTAAACATTGTTTTATTCATCTCAGTCTGACCGATATGCTTCAAGCTCTTGGCAAAATAAAACGAAGGCTGATTAAACTCCATTCTTTTTATAACCTCATTCTGAAGTTTAGGCAACTCATAAGGTCTTGACTCAATCCCGGCTCGGATGCACATAATTGCAGCTTCGGCAACTCTGTGATTGCGTTCAGTATGGGAAATGTCGCCCGGAAATCCGTGATTCCATGATGCGCATAAATAATTTTCCTCTGCGTATGGCGAAATCCATCTCAGTATGGGAATTGCTGCCTTATACAGTCTGACAGTTTTCCCAAAAGACTTCCCTGTAACGGTCAAAAGCCGACAGGTCATCTCATCTCCGGAATTGTAATCACGAAAGGTTTGTACCTCACACAATCTTCCGATAAGCACCTTATATGTTCTTGCATTACCAAAAAGCCTGACGGAACGGTAAGGAAATTCGCCTGTTATTCCGATGACGGAAACGATGTCATACGCATGACTGCCGGGGGCGGAAGTGTATCATTTATTCCACCTCCCGAATCGGAGAATTTTCCGACAACATGACTGCTCTCTTCGTCGGAATTTCGGCTTTCTAAATCCTCCGAAATCTCAGTGTTTATGCGCTTTTCTATACCTATCAAAAAGATATGTCTTTTTTCCTCGGTGGAATTTTCGGTTTTTACATATGTTTTTCTTTCCAAAAAAACGGGGCTTTCATAAAGTTTCACCCCTCATCAGGCATAGAATTTTCTATTGTAAGCCACACCGCAAATTCACTTTTGGGCAGTACATAAACCTCTGTTCTGTCCGTCTGTCCTTTTGCACTGCAATAGTAATGCGAGCAGATTTCCGGTCCGTCATCCGGCATAACATATATAGCGACAATATCCGAAACCATATTGATTTCAATATTGTCATGATCGCGCATCCGGCGTTCCGGACGCTTTTCATCATATATGTGCCGATATATCAAAAATACAGTCTGTATACCGAACCGGGGCAAGCCCTTCAAAAAACTCTTTCATTGCCGGATAGAGGAAAGAACGCACATACTCGGCAGAGCCTTCTGACTTTTTTGGGAGCAGCGCCGGTATTCTCAGTGAAAACCAGCCTTCTTTCGTAAACCCGATTTCCAGAGGAATATTAAGCCGTTCAATGTTGCTGACCTCAGCCTGTGCAAGCGGTTTCCCGGTGTATGCAGGAAGCGTTCTGCTTAAAAGAACAGCCTGTTCCATTTGTTCTTCAAGCTTTAATGCGTGTTCGTACATCTGATAAGTATTTCCGCAATCAAAAAAAGCACGAACATTTTCAATCGTGCTTCCGACAATTTTCAGTTTTCTTTCGAGCTTTTTCAGCGAATCGCCAAAGCTGTTATATATCATTTTTATCGCCTCCTCAGAATAAAATGTAATATCGGGTTCGTCACGGCCGTTATAATCTACCGTTGCAAATATGCATGGAGCTTTCGGCAGTTTCAAGTTTGCCGCCATCGTAATTGTCGGAACTATGATGATATATTTAAGATCGTCTTCGGGGCGCAGCAGCCTTAGCAAATGTTCTTCACCGTCATAAAGAGTTACAATTTCATAGCCGATATTATCTTTCAGGAAAAATATCTGAGACGGATAAACAGCCGGGTAATGTGCCATAGGTTCCACTTTGTCAATATATTGGAGCAAAACCCACACTGCAAGAATAACTCTCTGATCCGGCTTGCTCATAGGATCAAGTGCCAGATAATATCCGTCGCCGATTTCCGATATTCTGAGCTGCCGTTTGAGATTATTTATAATCTTTTTTTCGCAGTGTCCGGCGGCTTTTTGCAGCATTTGAACGATTTGCTTTCTTGGCAATGTCCCGTACTGCGACAGCCACTTTACCACATATTTTTCATCTTCCAATAGCATTTTTATCACCACCTTTATGCGTATTTTTGTCTTAATGCGTATTCTGTTCGGAATGCGTTTTTTCGGCCTGCCGCTTTTTGAGAATAGTTTCAAGTTCGGCACGGTCTGTTGTTATCATTTCCTGTTCCTGCTTGGAAGCCTTTATGATAACCGGAACTTTGTTATTGTTCGAGTGTATCAGTGCTTCGCCTCGTTCAAACTGCGTAATGGAACGAACTTCGCTTTTTGTAAGTTTCAGAACATCCTGAACATATCTGGCTTCATCAGGCTCAAGATTCAGAATGATCTTGTTTTTTTGGAGTTATTTATAATAGCTCTGCCGTATTTTCCGTCTTCCATACTGAAAAAAAGTCTGAAAGGTCTTGTGATGCCGAAATACCGGCGCCGCCGAAACCTCGGATCGTCTTAAAAAATGTTAAGACAAAAATTCTGCCGCCTCTTTACTTGACGACGCTCCGATAAGCTTCCAGATTTCATCTATCATAATAGCTTTTTTCTTTGTTATGTCAGCCTTTACATTATCCCATACATAATCAAGAGCTATTACCATTCCGACAGGGAGAAGCTTTCCTTTCAGCTCCGACAGGTCAAGCACTATATATTTATTTGACAGGTCAACATTTGTTTGTCTGTTGAACGACTGCGCCGATCCTGTTACAAACCGGCTTACGATAATCGCAATCCTTTGCGTCATCGGATTATCAAGCAAATTCTTATGCAAATCTCCGAGTATCGGCATTTCTTTTAATACCGGAGGATTTGCGTCTTTATCCACATACACGGAATCGTTATCATGCGTGATACCGAAATCCGCATATGTTTTTATAAGTGCCTCATCCAGCATTTGTTCTTCTTCATTTGACATATCGGGGAATAAGCAATGAAAAAGAATATCATAAGCTGCTGAATTTTTGAGGCAAGCATAGAATTGTTTTCCGAATAATCCATTTCATCAATCAGATCCATTGCAGGAGAAGTCGTGTGCCGTATCTGCATGACATTGATACAATGCGGTGAACCCGGAGCAATCTTAATATACTGACCGCCAACCTTATTACACGCTCTGCGAAACTCATGACCTTTTATCGGGGCAATGATATAACACTGGATTCCTCTCATTCTCATTCTGAGGGCTAAAAGCTGCATGGTAAAAGTTTTTCCCGCGCCGCTTGTTCCGAGCAGCGTCAAATTGGCATTTTTGTTTTTCTTCGTATTGAACAAATCTACAATACACAAGGAATTATTATGGCGGTTAACGCCAAGCAAAAACACCCGTATCATCTGACATTTCAAAGGAAGTGAACATATAGGTTGACGCAGCACCGCTTGTCAGAACATTTCGTCTTGATTTCTTTTCAAGTGAAGAATCCATTTTCAGAAACGGCATAACAGAGCATAACGCTTTTTCCTGCTGAAACCGACAGTCGCTTGTATACATATCCATTGACTTTAACATATCAACCATTTGCTGTTTGCGCCAGAGGAGTTCTTCATAGGTTTTTGCAGATATCGTTATAAATACCGACATATAAAACAGATCCTCGTTATAATTTGCAATGCCGTTCTTTATAAAATATCCCGACTGTATGGAGTTCGTCAGTTCTTCATAATCGGTGCTTGTGTCCTGCATACTTTTAAGCTTTGTTCGGTTAAGCCTTATACGCTGTGCAACCTTGTCAATCGTTCTGCTTCGGTTTTCACGGTACAGAAAAACATCAACATCAATGCCTTCGCCCGCGTTGATCATTGAGGACATCCAGCCGGCTCTGACTCTGCCCGGAAAACCGTTTCCTTTGATATACAGGAAAGAGTAGTACATTCCGTCCATTACGATATAATTGTAATGCTCAAGGTCAATTCCTCTCGGCGCAATAAAATTTACGGTTTTAATCGGCGGTATCGGATCAATGCCGATCACCTTATTTTTTGCTGCCATTGTGTCAATAACCACTCTGTCAACTCTTGAAGAAAACGGTTCGTCAACACAGGAACGCTTGTTGAAAAACATATACAAAATTTCAGCAACGGCTTCATCAGGATCTTTCGGCTGAATAATCGAATTACCGCATTGCAAAAAATATGTTCTCGCATTTTGCTCTGCCGTTTGCAGAACACCGTAAATCTGACCGAAATCGTCATTATCGCTGTGCCTTGATTCCTCATACTGAAATATGAGAAAGAATCGCCTTGTAAGAGCTTCACGGCTTCCGACTTCTTTTATAAACCGTATATAATCTTCGCCCTGTTTTCGGCATTGTTCATTTTCCTCGCTTTCAAGCTCTTTTCGCACCATAGCAATATGCTTATCCGAGTCTGCCTTTCGTGTAATACTCTTGAACTGGAGCTTTGCCGGCGATATTTTAAGCCAGGACGCAAACGAGGATATAATACCGAACTGTTCCTCAGATGATCGGAGCGTAAAGTTGATCGGTTCGATTTCAAGTATCTTGATAAATCTTCCGTCAGTTGTTTCTATAATGCCGTGCTTTATATCCTTAATCGGGATAAAATTCTGCACGAATTCAAGCTTTTCCGGCTTTTTTTCTTTTTTCTCTTTTTGGTTTTGAGCTGTTCTTCGGCATATTTATATCCCACCCTTCTAAAATGTAGTTTGCGTTTGTGTAAAACAAAACGCAGCATATGAGCTACATACTGAAATAACGAGTCGCTGTCAATTCCCATCATTGCCACAACTGCAAGCGGGAGCAGCGTAACCGTCATAACAACAATTCGTATGGTTCCCGTCATCGGTATCAGCATAAGTTCGGGATAGCCGACAGCTCCGACGATAAGCACGGTTTCGACTGCATTTCGCAGTTCAAGCATTCCGCCAAAGATTTTTCCCGAATCCGTATAATTCGCCGGAATAGCATAAATATTGTTATATTCCTTTTCATCGTTCAAATGTAATCACCTTCCTTGAACTTGTCTGCCGGTCAATTATAGTCAACACCGTTTGGTCTTCTTAATACCAGTCTTGCCTCATAACTTGGTGTGTTTAGAATAACACCGCTGCCACCGGAGGAATGAACCCACATTCGCGAGCCGTCATCACCGTAGCCGGCAAACATAAGAACATGATTCCAATCACCGCCGCCCGAGTTTGCCAGAAAGCCAAGATCGCCAATCTGTAAATCCGATGCGGAAACAGCCGATGTTTTCGGATACTGTCCGGAAGTACCATCGCCGATATATACGCCTAAAGCTGTTTGATAAACCCAGGTTGTAAAACCGCTGCAATCAAGTCCATACGGTCTGATTGTTCCTGTTGAAGAAGAACCTGCCGCAGTAACAACTTTTGGGGTATTCCATTCATCATTCCAGCCGGGACCGGATTTTCCGCCCCAGAAGTACGGAACCTTGCCGACGAGTGCAAGTCCTGTTGTTAGGAGCTGCTTTCTTGCCTGAGTACAGTTTTGCTTATTCACAAAATCAATAAGCTCTGCATCGGTAAGGGGAACACCCTCGCCGCCGCCCAAAGAACCGTATAAAGTCATTTTGAGTGAGTTTGCCATGTTGGAGATGGCATCGCGGTAAGATATACTGAAATCGCCGTAGTTAGCATCCAAATCAATACTGAATGCTTCCGCAATTACATTGTTATCAAATGGGTGAATCGTACATTCCGCATATGTAACCGTTCTTTCGGTGCTTGTCCCGTCATCGCTTGTTTCCGTAACTGTTGTGGTTTTAACCTCGTAAGTTACGGGAAACATCTTGCCTGCAACAGCATTCAGCTTGTTAATCATATCATCTTTGCTTGTATTTTTCTGTTGCAGAGAAGCCGAATACGCAGAAAGGATATATGAAACATCATACCCTGCCGAACTTTGAGCATAATTGATTGTGGCTGCCATTGAGGTTTCGTAATCGTATCCGCCGTTTTTGAATTATGTTCTCAACTTTTGACATTGATGTGTTGTATCCGTTTTTCAACAGCATTTGAAACATCAACCACCAAACTATCATAGACCGAGGTTATCGTAACACCTTCTACCGGCTGCGTACCGTTTGTTCCGAATATGCTATCCATTATAATTGACGGGAGAGATACTATCATAACAATTAAAAAAGTCAATGATAAGCAGATGCATATCAGAATCTTAAAGAGGGTGTGCCGCATAGACCACGCAATCGAAATAGCTGCTCCGACAGGTCCGCCTGCCGCAGTGCCGGCAGCAATTTGTGCAGCGGCTTTTTCCGCCTTCCACACTTGCTTTAACGGTTGCCGCCGCTGCTCTTGAAGTGGCTTCAGCGCCTTTTTTCGCAGTTTCTTTTGCGGCGATTTTGCCTGCTTCCTTTGCGGATTTAGCGGCATTTGCCGCTTGCTTGGCGGCTCTGACATAATTATCCGAACCGTCGCCAAGCCGATTTTTCTCTTGCGCTGTCATATGCGATACACCTTCCTTCATATATTTTAAGCTGATTTCTCAGCGGATTTTTTGAAAAAACAAAGCAGCCGAATAATACAATCCGACTGCATTGTTTCATTGTGGAAACAACAAGGTTCCGGGGTACCCGAGCGCAATCTTTGATTGCGTTATCGGGTCGGGTTCTTATTTTTTACGCTTTGGAACTTTGATTTCCGATTTTCGTTTACCGGGTTTGCCAAAGCGCGCAGGAGTTGTTTTATAGCGAACACTGTCAACCGAAATGGTTTTTAACATTCTTACCGTCTTTTTTTCATAAACGGGTTTACCGTTTTTCGTATACAGGCTTTCTTTCAACAGCAGGTTCACCCTTAATGGAATACCATTGCTTTCCGTTAGCGTCCTCAAATACCTGATAATCGCCTTTCGGTGCGGCATATTGCGTAACATCATAGAATTTTGTTCCGCCACCGTCACTGTGGCGAACTTCAAACTGACCTTCAGCAGCTTTTGTTCCGTCAACAGATGTAATTTGCTGACCGTAGCCGGGCATGAACTCTCGGAACTGTGCCTGATTGTATGCGGCAGCATTTTCTCCGCTTTCAAACTCAGGTGCAGACGCATGAGGTTCCATTGCATACCAGCTTACGCCGTTTGAAGATTGAATGGTTGAATGAGGTGCTTCCGGTTCGTCATAGACTGCACTGTTATACCAGAGTGTATTGCTGTCGGAAGCCTCGTTTGCCATAACAACACCGTTTCCTGCCGAGGTGAGTACCGTTTCTTCCGCCATACCAGGGAAGGAAACATTCTCAGACGAAGGTGATATATCGCCGAATGTCGGATTATAGCTTTCAAACTCGTTTCCAATAAAGGACGGTGCTGAAATGCTGCCGTCTCCGATTGCTTCGGAGGACATTTGATACCAACTGTTTCCGTCAGCGTCTGTAACGGTCTGATAAGAACCTTCCGGTTCTGCAAAGCACGCACTGTTATATAAAACGGAATCTCCGTCAGCCGAACTTGCTTCAACAATTCCGTTACCGCCAAAGGAGTAGGAGGCGTCATCGGGCATATCCGAAAAGCTGTAAGCATCTTTTTTTCGGACGGGACAGAGGCTATGCCGCTTTCAATATCAGCCGATTGTATCTGATACCATTCGTTGCCGTTTTCATCGGTAACAACGGAGAATGCACCATCAGGCTGATTATATACATCACTGCTGTATAGAGCAGAACTGTTACCGGGAACGGTTGCTTCAAGTACGCCATCATCGGCAGTACGAAGAACTGTACCGTCTTCTGCACCGGGAAAGTTTTCTTTAACCATACCTGCCTCCGAAACATCTCCGGTGAAATCAGGCACGGAATAAAATTCTTCCGAGCCGTCGCCGCTTGCCATCTGATACCATTCGCTTCCGTCCGCTGCTTTTACAACAGAATGAGGAGCATCAGGTTTTTCAAACTGCGAAGCGCTGAACAACTCTACATCAGACATTTTTCCGTTACTGCCTTCAGCTTTTGTACTTATCTGACCGCCGGTAATCTGTGTATCACTCAGTTTATACCCGCCAAGCTGAGGCATATAATTGCCCAAGCTGCGGTTTGCAATCTCGCCGCCGATTGTACCGGATACATTCGGTGCTTTCGACGCAACGGACGATATTGAATCAGCGTTAAGCACAGCGCCGTTTCTGGCTGCCATGCCGCCGAATGCCCGTCCGACAAATCCAAGAGAACCGCCTGCCCCCATACGAGTACCGCCGTTTACAACCGCGTCACGCACATAGCTGTTGCCCTTGAACATATTTGCAAAGCCGGACATAAATCCGCCCGCCGCATTTCCGCCTGCCGCCGATGCAGTACCTCTGAATACACTTCCGGCACTTTTTGCACCGCCGTCAAGACCGCTGATAACTCTTGCCGCCATAAGCATTTCCATACCCATGCTGGAACCGGTCTGTGCAACATTCAATCCCATTGACGCAAGATAGCTGTCAAATTTCTGTGCGGTTTTTAAGAAAGCCAATGCACAGAACATCCACAAAAATATACTGCCTCCGCCTGTTGACAGTGCGCCGCCGTTTCCCATGAATTGTCCCATAGAACTGTTAAAGGCTCTGAGAAACCAAACATTTAAAACGAGCAGCAAAAGCTGTGATCCCACCATTCGACACCATGCCTTAAACACATTGACAGTTGATTTTGAGGCACCCATTGCATACGCAAGAGGAGAAGTATAACATAACACGCCTACGACAATGTATCTTTCCACGGTTTCGAGCAGAAGCTTGAAATAATTCCAGCCAAGAGAAATTTCAAGAATGATAAGGAGCAGCAGCCCGACAACAGACGTTATGGCTATGAATGTTGTAAGTCCGTTACTCAATGACTGTTCTATCCCCGCAAAGGTAAAATCTTCTGAGGTCATCGCCACATCCATTAAGGCTGTATACGGCGCTCTGGCTATATCCAGAGCAATCAGAAATATCGGCTTGGCATATCCGATAAGCAATGCAAACAAGGAACTTCTCGCAAGCAATGTCAATGGATTTTCAGCTTCCGTAATAGGTCCGCCGAAAACGCGGAATAACTGCCAAACCGTAATTAAAAAGAGAATTGCCCATGCCATATACTGCATTACATCAAATGCTTTTGTAACAAACGGGAAGTATTCTTCCATCGCTGTCAGATCGGTATTTAATGTGTTCAAAAACAGCCCTGAAACCGCATCCATAAGCTGTGATACAATACTTGAGATCCATTTGACAATTCCCTCGAATATCCAGTCAAGCAATATTTATCACCTCCGTCCTTGACATGATTTTACTTATCCGTTGTAGTTACCGCCGGAAATTAAGGGCTGCAAGTAAGTTACCACAAAGCCTAAAGAGTTAAGAATAATCCATGTAATTACAATACGCTTCAGCCAAGCGGTAGCCTCATCAACGGCACGCTGGTTTCGGGATACCATTCGGACGACCAATGCTATTGCCGCAACGGTAACAGCAACGATGGTGCTGATTGCAACAATCTGTCCGTATACATCTTTCATGATGGTGGAAAACCGGTTCCAGATTGTGTCTGCCATAACAGGCTGAACCGAAATCATAGTTCCGGATATAACAGCAACCGCTGACCAGTACATAAGACTGAGCTTATCCCGTATCTTTTTGAGTTTTACCATGTCAATTTACCTCCTTCTTCAAAAATCGTCATAAAAAAAGCCGCTTTCAAGTTTTGGGGGAAAACTCAAAAACGGCGGAGAATATGTCCGGCCCCACTTTGGGACGATACCATTATACCACTTTTTATATTCGCTTGTCATCGGCATCGGTGCGCCAATTTTGTGCCAATTTTTCTGCCGGAGTATTTTTTTCACGACAATCCCTCCAGAAGAGTAAGCATTTCAAACCAGAAATCAACATCCTTTCCCGGAGCTGCCCACAAGCGTATTGAGAGAATTGTGATTGCCTGCTCACGAAGTCTGTAATAGTGTCTCGGCGACATATCAAGCCTGTATAAAAATATCCGTGAGCGACAGCTTTTTCCGGCGCAATGTAAGTCTCATAAATCAAGTTATACAGCTTTTTCACCGTCATTCGGTTTTTTTCTTCAGAACGGTCAGAGCTTCATTCACACGGTCAAGCAATAATCGTGATTTCTGTATGCCTGCCATTCTGCTTTCAAGCTTTCTGTTGTTCATAGACATTTCAACATCAATGTGGTCAACAAGCTCGTCAATGCCCACAAACGGTCTGTCTAATTCCTCGGCAATCGTATCCGGGAAGCATTCAAGCATCCACGAGATTGTGCGGTAGTGTTTCAGCAGCATGAGCGTGTTATGATATGTGTTTTTTTCTTTCGTTCTTGCCGGGCATTACGCAGTTTTTCGTCGTCAATGCTCTGTTCGCCGAGTATTCCTCGGTGGGTAAGCAGTGTTATAAAGGCCTCAGACTGCTTTCTGATGATGTCTTCTTGCTGTTCGTATAAATTCTTTTTATTCATAGTCAAAAACTCCTTTTCAAATTTTGTTAAGTCCACGGGTATGCACGGCCCGCGAATGTTATTCGCTTCAATAACGGAAATGGATAAATCTAATATCCTTTCGCAGTCATATTCACATATACTACAATTCCTACACGGAGAAATATACGCGCGTAATATATAGGCTGATTCTGCAACACGATTATTTTGGGGTTCATCAGCTTTTTGATTGACAGATATTTTTTTTGCTGTACCAACAAATCAGCTTGTTGATGTGTTCGTGATCCGAAGTCTGTTTATGCGTATTCTGACCGTAAATGCGTATTTCTTCAAGAATACACACGGTTTCCTCGTGTGAGGGGATTGCATTCTCTGTATTGGTAGTGTATAATTTATTAAACACAAGGCAGCCGTAGGAGCCGGGCATTTTTGTATAGAGTGAATACATCTCTGTATTTTTTTGAAAAAATCTCCATACTTTTGTTTTTTTCCCAGTTCCAGCGTTTGCCGAGGTTTTCGAGAGTAAGCAAAGCACCGTATTTTCCATACTGAACAACCGGTGCTAAAAAAGAAAACGCATTACCTGCGTCATTTGATACCGTGTGGCACCAAAGGTCAAGCCATGCGTCTGTTTCTTCAAATTTATAATTTAACGATACAAGTCTTTCTGTTATATTGCGAGGAAGGCAGAGGAAGCCGTATCCGTCTGTTGTGTAAACAGTTCCGTTCATACATTCCTCTCCGGAACATTTTACAACCCAATCGGTTATCTGATATGTAAGCTTTTTATTTTCGGAATTAAGCTCATATTTTATATAGCCGAGTTCCGATAGTTTGTCGAGCATTAAAAGTGCATCTGATTTTTTCTTTATACCGAGTATACTTTTAATACCGACAATACCGCCTGACCACATACCGGGTGAAACTTCGTTTTTGTATCCGCAGTAGGTGGCTATGCTTTTACGAAATGCTGCACGGGAAGCAAGCTTCATCCAAGCGCCCATTACGCCCCTTTGCCTTTGGGCAGGTGGGATCGCATAAGCTTTACCCATTCATATTTCATAAGGCATTTCATTTTCGTTTCCTCCAATATTTTTTTATAAAAACAAAAAGAACAGCTCAAATTCAAATGAACTGTTCTTTATAACAAATTGTATTCTGCTTTTAATTTTTTTGTATTAGTCTTTTTCTCAAATCAAATCTACTACACCATTTTTACACCATTTTCACATAAAGCTTTATAAAGTTATATAAAGTTTTATAAAGAGCGAATTATGCTAAAATGTGCATTATATCAAGGTTTATAAGCTTTTTATAGGACTTATATGGAAATATAAAATTCGGCTTGTGTATTACTATACCTAATTTCATATTTATTTACATCTCCTTGGTTTAGGCATACGGAGTTCGATCATCTGATGCCTATCATACGTTAATTGTTTTCAAAAAGAAAAGCTGATACAATATAAACGATTATATCATATCAACTTTCTTTTTTTCAATAGTTATAAACTATTTTTAGCATAATTTTGGATAAATTTACCGCATAAAAGGCGTTATATGCCGTGATTGCCGATATTTCAAGGCTTTGTTATAACAACCTTTTGTTCCGCCTCAATCCATTTAACGCTTGCGCCCAGCTCTTCCGAAATAAAGCGGACGGGCGTATAGGTGCGGTCATTTGCGATTATCGGTGCAACGTCGTTTCCTTTGGATACTTTCCGCTTTATGATTTTTTTAAAGTTGTTAAATCCGCGCGAAATTGTGCTTTAGCATATTTTTTTAAAGGTTTATTTTTGTGTTAAGGCAACAAATTTAAAAAATGTGTTGACATTGCAAACCTGCTGTTGTATTATAAGCACATAATTTAAAAACGAACACGGCAGACAAGGACGTCTAACAAAAAGACGCTTTGTCTGCCGTTTTTGTTTGCCGCAAAGGAGGATATTAAAAAAATGGGCGAAAAACAAAAAAATGTTGAAATAATGCTTAAAAAAATATCGGAATGGTTTACCGCACAAACGACAACAGGGACGTGACGGCGCTTACAAGCGTAAACCTCGATATACAAAAAAAGGCGAATTTGTTTCGCTTGTCGGCCCGTCGGGATGCGGCAAAACAACGCTTTTGAGAATAATCGCCGACCTTATAAAAACCGACGAGCGGTGAAATTAAAATAGCAGGCGAAACGCCGTGCGAGGCGCGTCTTAAACGCCGTTACGGAATTGTTTTTCAAGGCGCGGTGCTCTACGAATGGAGGACGGTTATAAAAAAACATTATGCTTCCGCTTGAAATAATGAACATTCCGAAATCCGAGCGCGAGGAGCGTGCGAAAAAGATGCTTGAACTTGTGGGACTTTCGGAATTTGCAAATCACTATCCCGGTCAGCTTTCGGGAGGTATGCAGCAAAGGGTGGGCATTGCAAGGGGCGCTTGCCATTCAGCCCGAAATTCTTCTTATGGACGAGCCGTTCTCGGCGCTGGACGAATTTACGCGTGAAAAAGCTTCACATAGACCTTTTTAAAAATATGGAGAAAAACCAACAAAACCATTATTTTTTTGTAACTCACAATATTTCGGAATCGGTTTTCTTATCCGACAAGGTTTGCGTCCTTTCTCCGCACCCCCGGCAGACTCTCGGCGGTGGTAGATATAAACCTTCCGCGTCCGAGGACAATGGAAATGAAAGCAACAAGTGAATTTACCGAGCTTGTGGCAAAGGTGCGAAAACAGTTTTGATGGTGTTTGACAAAACGGCATTTCAAAGGTGGTTTTACATATGGCTAAACTTAAAAAAACTTGCAAATACAAAAATATTTTTATGACAATTTTATGGATTTTGATTTTGATAGCGGTGTGGGAGGTTTTTTTGCGGTGATTGTTGCACACAAAAAAAGAACCCCCGAAAACATTCTTCCGCATCTTGGCGGAATATTAAAAATCGGTATTCAGCCAAAAAAGCATAAACGGCGGACAAACTGCATTTCAGATGGTTATGACAAATGCGGCGGCGACGCTGTCAAGAGCGGGAATTGGTTATCTTTTTCGGAATTGTGTGCGGATTTGCACTTGCGCTTTTGATGAGCCTTTGGAAGGGCATTGAGAAAAATCGCGTTTCCGTATCTTATGCTTATTCAGATGATACCTATTCTCGGTATGGCGCCGATTATAAACGCGCTGACGGGCGACATCAACAAAAAGCAGAATTATAATCGCGGCGATTTTAACGTTTTTATCCCGTTGCGACAAACACGCTGGCGGGGTTTAAATCGGTTATAAAAAGAAAAACACGAGCTTATGTATTCATATGCGTCGGGCAAAAATAAGAGTTTACACAAAAGCTTATGCTTCCGTCGTGCGTGCCGTACTTTTTCACGGGACTTAAAAATTTCAGCACCTATGGCGATAACGGCGTCAATACTTGTAGATACCCTCCAGGGCGGTGTCGGCTTGGGCTGTCTTTTTGTCGCAGGCGTTAAAGGGCGCTATGACAAGATATGTTTTCTGGCAGATTATATTTTTTTCAGTGCGATAATCGGTATTTTGAGTTTCAGCGTTATGGGATTTTTGGAATACATTCTGTGCCCGTACAAGCGGACGCAGAAAAAAACTAAACGGAGGTGGGGCAAAATGACAAAAACGCATAGACGCGGTTACATCGGTTTTATATCCGCTTTTGTTCGGCGCAGTTATCGTTTTTATGTGGCAGAGCGGTATTTTTGCACAAAAATACTTAAAACCGACGAATACATACTTCCGTATCCTACAAGGATTTTTTTCAGATTATAGCGGACAATAAAGGCAAAATTATGCAAAACGTCGGCTCGTCCGTTTTTTTGTAACGCTGGCAGGACTTGTTTTAGGCTCGGTTCTGGGCTATCTTGCGGCGATAGGCGCAACCGTTTCTCCGAGATTCGGCAAAGGCGGACTTACGGTGATTTCGGCATTCAACGCAATCCCGATTGTCGCAATGGCGCCGGTTATTATGAACTGGACAAAGGACATAAGCGGAAAGGCAGAAATAAGGAGCACGGTTGCGAAAATCATTGTTGTAACGCTTATGTGTATGGCGTCGATGAGCATAAACGCACACAGGGGATTAAACGAATTAAAGCCGTTTTCGCTCGACCTTATGAAGTCGTACGCGGCAAGCAAAAAAACGGTGTTTTTCAAATTGAGGCTTCCGAACAGTATACCGTATGTTTTTCACCGCGCTTAAAGTAAGCGTTCCGGCAAGCGTAATCACCGCGCTGGTAAGCGAATATTTCGCCGAGTACCGCGCAGGCGTCGGCAGACAGATACGCGAAAACATTCTTATTGCACAGTACGCAACCGCGTGGGCATATATCACCGCGGCGTGTCTTATAGGAATTGTGTTTTTTTGTTATACTGCTGACGGCAGAGAGTATATTTTTGAAAAGGCGGAAGTTATAAAAAAACTTTGTTTTTCAATTAAAAAAATATAAATTTATAAAAAAAGAAAGAGGTAATGAAGATGAAATTCAGAAAAATTTTTTTGGCTTGTATTGCAATGACGGCGATGATTGCAGGTATGTTCGCAGGCTGCGGTTCGGACAAAAAGACCGCGGAAACAACGGGCGAAAAATGCAAATATGACCGACGAAGAACGAATTAAAGCGGCATCTGCCGAGGGAAAAGTCGGCAACTGGGGACTCGGAAACGAATATGAAATTCAGGCGCTTTTGACAAAATACGGCTTGAGCACCGATTACCTTGTTCAGTCTTTTGATATGGACGGATTTGACGACGGTTCCATCACACTTGCGTCGGCAATGACATACAACGAACTCGGACTTGTTGTAAACAGCTACGAGGGCGGTTACAGCTACGGCGACAGCGTCGGAATCATTGATATGAACGACCAGGGCGTGGCGATGCTTGAGGATAACATCTTCTGCACAAAGGATTTTGCGAAAAAAACAACCCCAACACGGTAAAAGCTTTTCTTTCGGCATCGCTTAAAGGCTGGGAATATGCCTGCGAACACACCGACGAGGCGGCGCAGATTGTTTTTGAGGCAGGCTCGTCAGTATCGTCCGACCATCAGAAATATATGGCAAGCGAGGTTGCAAAACTTATAAAAAAACCGATACCAAAGGCAACGCGGTTTCCGATTACGGCAAAATGGACGAGGAGGCAATGCAGCAGACGCTCGATTTGGCGAAAAAATACATTCTGCCTGACGACTCGGCGGCAAAGGACAAGCTCCAGAGCCTTACTCTTGAAGACATCAGAGATACATCTTATTGGGAGGCGGCAAAGGCTGGCGATTTCGGCACACCCGAGAAAAAAGATGTTTCAATTCAGCTTAAATGGCTTCCCCAGGCACAGTTTATGGGCTATTACGTTGCAAAGGCAAAAGGATACTACGACGAGGTCGGCTTAAACGTTAACATTGTATCCGGAGGCGGTGACATCGGCGAGACAACCGCGGTTGCCGGCGGAACGGTGGATTTCGGCGTAACGTGGGTATCAAACCTTATTTCCGCAAACTCGGGCGGTATGAATCTTCTTGAAATCGCGCAGATTTATCAGAGATCGGGACTTGTGCTCATTTATAAAAAAATAAAGTTTTATCAGCATAAAAAAAGGAGTGTCGTTTTATGGATTTACTTATAAAAGGCGGTACGGTTGTTACCGAAAGCAATATGTTTAAAGCAGATGTTGCGGTGCAAAACGGCAAAATAACAACAGTCGGCGAAAAATATTTCGCCGTCGGGCACCGCAAAGGTTGTAAACGCTGAGGGCAAGCTGGTGCTTCCCGGTGCGATAGACGCGCACACGCACCTTGCAATGCCTTTCGGCGGAACGATTTCCTCCGATGACTATTTTTGCAGGCACTCGCGCGGCGGCCTGCGGAGGAACAACAACGGTTTTCGATTTCGTTTTTGCAGGATTTCGGCGAAACAATGGTTGACGCGGTAAAAAGGCGCGACGCACTGTGCGCCCCCAACGCCGCGGTGGATTATTCGTATCACGTTGCGGTAAAAGACGTCAGCGGTGACCTTATAAATTCCATTGAGGACGCGGTAAAATTCGGTGTTCCGTCGTTTAAGGTGTTTATGGTTTACGATTTCGGTGTAACAGACGGCGTGTTCTACAAGGTTTTTGAGAAAAAGGCAAAAGAGTGCGGTGCGCTTATCGGCGTTCACGCAGAAAACAACGAACTTGTAAACACGCTCACGGCGCAGTATCTTTCGGAGGGCAAAACAAGCGCGTGGTATCATTATATGTCGCGTCCCGAATTTGTCGAGGCGGAGGCGGATATACGCGCGATACAGTGGGCGAAAGCGCTCGACACGCCGTTATATATTGTTCATCTTGCAAACAAAGACGGCGTTGAGGCGGTGACAAAGGCAAAGGACGAGGGATATAAAATTTATGCAGAAACCTGTCCGCAGTATTTGGAATTTACCTGTGACGTTTACAAAAGAGAGGACGGACGAAACTTTGTATGTTCTCCTCCCATGAAGGGCGAGGCAAGCAGACTTGCTCTTTGGGACGCAATAAACCGCGGTGACATTGACACCATAGCAACCGACCATTGCCCGTTTCAGTCGTACGAAAAAGATTGGGGCAAGGACGATTTTACAAAAATCCCCAACGGCTGTGCCGGAATTGAAAATATGTATCCTTATATGCTTTCGGCGGCGAATGAGGGAAAAATAACCTTTGAAAAGGCGGTTGAGCTTTGCTCGGCAAACCCTGCAAAAATATTCGGCTGTAAGGACAAAGGAAGTATTTCGGTAGGCAAGGATGCGGATATTGTTATATACAATCCCAAAACCGAATTTACCATTACAAACGATAAAATGCATTCGGACTGTGACCACACAATATGGGAGGGCAAAAAAAGCTTTCGGGCTATCCCGAAAAGACATTTTCAAAGAGGCAGACTTGTATTTGACAACGGTGAATTTGTCGGCGAAAAAAAGGTTACGGCAAATTTGTGAAATGCTCGCTTAAATAATTTTATCAAAAATATTCAACGAGGGGTGATAAATATGAAAAATTTACGAGGAATCGGCACGGTGTCTTTTTGTGCGGAAACGCAAAATGCACGTCAGCTTGTCCAAGCGGGTTCGACCCGTCGGCAATGGTTCGTGCGGTGAGGTTTGAAAACGAATTTTTGCGCGCCGTCGTTTATCGAAAAAAAGACGTTTGCGCAAAGTGCGAAGGCTTTTTGCGAGAAAAAAACTGCATACATTACGATTTTCCCGTAAGAATACGGAAAAATTGCAGAAAAAAACTTCCCGAAAAAACAAATGCCGGCGACGTTGATTTGAGCATTGATTTTATGGGAGTAAAGTGCGAAAATCCGTTCTTTTTATCATCCTCCGTTGTTGCCGGAAACTACGAAATGTGCGCGCGTGCTTTCAAAATGGGCTGGGCAGGCGCGGTTTATAAAACGGTGGGATTTATAAAACCCGTTGAAACATCGCCGAGGTTTGACGCGGTGCGGAAAGAGGGCACGCCGTTTGTGGGATTTAAAAACCTTGAACAGATTTCAGACCACTCGCTTGAAGAAAAATCTTGACGTTATGAAACGGCTGAAAAAAAGATTTTCCCGATAAAATTTTTGGTTGCGTCCATAATGGGCGAAACCGATGAGGAATGGACAAATCTTTGCAAAAGCTTGTAACCGACGCCGGTGCGGACATTATAGAGTGTAACTTCAGCTGTCCGCAGATGGTGGGCGAGGGATTGGGTTCAGACGTTGGGCAAAAATCCCGAGCTTGTAAAGAGGTACACCGAATGTGTGAAAAAAAGGAACGCACCTTCCCGTGCTTGCAAAAATGACACCGAATATCGGCAATATGGAGGTTCCTGCAATTTCGGCGAAAAGAAGGCCGTGCGGACGGCATTGCGGCGATAAACACCGTAAAATGCCTTACGGGATTTGACATTGAAACATTTGAGCCGTATGACTCGGTGAGCGGAAAAAAACCGCCGTTTCGGGATATTCGGGCAAAGCGGTTTTGCCGTTGGCACTGCGGTTTTATACGCGATATGGCGGTGTGCGGTGAGCTTAAAGATATGCCGCTCAGCGGAATAGGCGGTATAGAAAATTTCCGCGACGCGCTTCAGTTTATTCTTCTCGGATGCGGAAACGTTCAGGTTACGACGGCGGTTATGCAGTACGGTTACCGCATTATAGACGATTTGACAAGCGGACTCAAAGCGTATATGGCAAGAAAGAAAATAAAGCATTTAAAAGACCTTGTAGGGCTCGGGCTCAAAAAACGTGACAAGTCCCGAAAATCTCGACCGCAAAAAGCGTTTCGTACCCGTCGTTTAAAAGTGAAAAAAATGTATAGGCTGTCAGCGTTGCTTTTATATCCTGCCGTGACGGCGGACATCAGGCGATAGAAATCGGCGCGGACGGCAAAGCGCATCTCAACGGCAAAAAATGCGTCGGCTGTCATCTGTGCGTTTTGGTTTGTCCGAACGGTGCGATAGGAAAGACACGGAGAATAGGACGAAAAACAGATGTAAAGGGGGCGGTGAAAAAAATGTCGATAAGTTTAAAAAAGCTGTGCAGTGACACCGAAACAAAAATACAGTTTAAAACTCCTTGCCGGGAAAGGCGGTCTTGACAATGCCGTAAGGTGGGTGCATATGGTTGAGGACAGGCAGGTGCCCGACTTTCTTCACGGCGGAGAATTGGTGTTCACAACAGGTATAGGCCACGTGGGAAAAGACCCCCTTTTTGGAATTTGTCAAACGCTTAAAAGCTCACGGCGCGTCGGGCGTTGTGGTGAATATCGGTCCGTATCTTACGCAAATCCCCGACGAGGTTTTTAAGCTACTGCGACGCGCACGGTTTCCCGATTTTTACCTTGCCGTGGAATATTTACATCATCGACATTACATACGATTTTTGCAGAAGAATTATCGAGAACGAAAAAATAGAAACCACCGCGGCAGAGTGTTTTAAAGATATGGTTTTTAAACCCGTCGGAGAGCGAAAAAAAGCGTATTCGTTTCTCGAACAGCACGGGTTCGGCTTTGCAAGACGGTACAGGGTTGTGAGCCTTGAATTTTTTTATAAACGGCGAAAACGTGACCGAAAAAAATTTGAGCAGAGAAACCATATAAAGCTGTGGAACATACTTGCAAAAATCAAAATCGGGTCCGTCCGCAATGTTTGTACTCGGAGATTCGCTTGTGATAATAAGGCAGGATTTGGACGATATTTCGGCAAAAAAATCTTGCCGACACGCTGGACGCGATATGCGAGAATAAAACCGTTTCGTCGGTTATGGGAATTTCAAGCGAAATGCAGAGTTACCGAAATGTTCCCAAGCTTTTGAAAGAGGCGGAGGCGTCGAGAAAGTTTGCGTATGTAAACGGAAAAAAAGCAACGCGTTTTACAAAAAAATATCGGCATAAGCAAAATCATATACGGCGTTAATGACAAAGAGGTTTTGAAAAATTTTTGCAGACGAGAATTTGAAAGAAATTTTTGAATATGACAAAAAAATACAAAACCGACTATGCAAAAGGTTCTCAAAGCATATCTTGTATGCGACGGCTCGGTTATGGCGGTTGCGGAAAAATACGGACTTCACCGCAACACGGTAAACAGCAAAAATAAAGGCGGTAAAAAGATGTTTTCGGCATTAAGCTTACGGCGGAAAAAAAGGCGGAACTTCTTTTGTCGTATCAGATAAACGACAACTTTGAAAAAAATTAAGTTAATTTTTACGGAGGCGGTTAAAATGAATGAAAAAAGCAATGGAAATCAAGAAGAATCACGCCACATACAACCTGCAGTCGTGGTCTAAAACAAAAAGGGCTTAACCCCATTCCGATAGAGCGCGCCGAGGGCATTTATATGTGGGACTTCTACGGAAACCGATACACCGATATGTCGTCACAGCTTGTAAACTTAAACGTCGGTCACGGCAACAAAGAGATTATAAATGCAATAAAGGAACAGGCGGACAAATATTGCTACATTTCGCCGGCATACGGCTCGGACGTGCGCGGTGAGCTTGCAAAAATGATTGTTGAGCGTATGCCTGACAATATGGGCAAGGTGTTCTTCACAAACGGCGGTGCGGACGCAAACGAAAAACGCGGTGAAAATCGCAAGAATGTATACCGGCAGACAAAAAGGTGTTTTCGCGCTACCGCAGTTATCACGGCTCAACCTACGGCGCGGGAAATTTAACCGGCGAGCCGAGAAGGTATCCGCTTGAGCCGGGTGCACCCGGATTTGTAAAGTTTTTCGACCCGTACATCTACCGTGAAAAAATAAATTTCGCGTCCGAAGAAGAGGCATCGCAGTATTATGTAGACAAACTCCGCGAACAGATAATTTACGAGGGCGCGTCAAGCGTTGCGGCGATTGTTATGGAAACAATAACAGGCTCAAACGGCGTTATCATACCGCCCAAAGGATATTTGAAAAGGCGTCCGCAAAATCTGCGACGAATTCGGTATTATGATGGTGTGCGACGAGGTTATGGCAGGTTTCGGCAGAACGGGTAAAATGTTCGCGTTTGAAAACTTTGACGTAAAACCCGATATTGTATCGTTTGCAAAAGGCGTAACGTGCGGATACGTTCAGCTGGGCGGTGTGTGCGTAAGCAAAAAAATCGCAGAATATTTCGACGATCACGTTCTTTCGTGCGGACTTACATACAGCGGTCATCCTCTCGCTTGCGCGGCAGGCGTTGCGTGTCTTAAATATTACGACGACGCAAAAAAATTCTCGACAACGTTAAAAATCGGGCAATGCGCTCGGAAAAGAGCTTGAGGCGCTCAAAGAAAAATACGAAATCGTCGGCGATGTGAGATATATCGGACTTTTCTCGGCGATTGAGCTTGTAAAGGACAGAAAAAAACCAAAGAACCGCTCGTCGAATACGGCAAAGACCCCGGCGGCATTATGAAATCTATAATCGGAAAAGCTTAAAGACAAAGGATTTATGACATATTCGCACGAAAATATGATTCTTATTTGTCCTCCGCTCATCATCACCGAGGAGCAGATTAAAGAAGAAATGGCAAAGGTTGACGAGGTTATTGCCGAAATAAACGGCAAATATTGATTTGGAGGTGTTACAATGCCGGTGCGTTACAAAAGATTTGGTGTTTAAGCCGCTATCCGATTACATCACGCCCGACAAATTCAGGCTGATAGGCGAGGAAATGCGCGAAATCCCGATGGGCAATTCGGAATTTGCCGCAGAGGTTCAGCTTAAAAAAGAAAACAAAAGAGGCATTAAGCTTTAAAACCCCGTGGGACGGAATTTTGTATGCCTGCGCGCGCAAACAAGCGTGTGATAAAGGCAAAGCTTAATCTTTCGGCAAACATAAAAACGGCGTATCTTGTGGATTGGGACGACAGATTTCTGTTTATCCTGGAGCTTGACGACAAGTCGGAACGCCCCGTTGCCTTTGTAACCGTTTCCGACGTTGTAAATCTTCTGGAAAACTGTATGAAGATGCCCGAAAAAGAATGATTAAAACGGTAAATTCGGAAAGGAATGATATTTATGTATGAGTGCAGTAAAGAACGTATGGGTGACAAAATCAAAACTTTCAGCAAATTCGGCGATGCGGGCCACGGCGGTATAACGCGTTATTCGCTCTCGAAAGAGGCGGTTATGGCACGAAAACGAATTTATCAGCCGTATGAAAAATCGGCGCGAAAATTGAAATAGACGACGTGGCAAACATTTACGCAACGCTTGAAGGAACGGACAAGGACGCAAAGCGCATTGTCATGGCGTCGCACGTCGATTCGGTTAAAAACGGCGGAAACTACGACGGTATTCTCGGAGTTATGTCGGCTATGGAGGTTCTTGAAACGGTCGCGGAAAAGAAGATTGAACACAAGCACCCTTTGACCGCTATGATTTGGACAAACGAGGAGGGTTCGCTCTATCCTCCGGCAATGATGATTTCGGGTGTTGTGTGTTATGATTATCTTCCCGAGGATATTCGCAAAAACTTCAAATATGAAGATATGATGGCGTCGAAAAGTATTCTCGACCCGACAAAAACTTTCGGCGAGGCGCTGGAAAAGTCGGGATTTAAGGGTGACAAAGAATACAGAATTTCGCCCGAAAAAAATATTTGTATATGTTTGAAACGCATATTGAGCAAGGCCCTATTCTGGAGGACAACGGCAACGATATAGGCGTTGTGGACTGTGTTTTGGGAATGTTCAACTACCGAATTAAATTTTACGGTCAGACAACCCACGCAGGCACATTCCCGATGCCCAAACGCCGTGACGCATTTTATGCCGCGGCTCTTGCGCTCGATTATCTGCATAAAGAAATCGACAAGCTCGGCGTTCCCGATTTGGTTTACACCACGGGCGAGGTTGTGTGCCACCCTTGCGTTCACACCTGTGTTCCCGACTTTTTCGATTTTTCGTTCGACTCGCGCCACGAGGATCCGAAAGTGCTTGAAAAAGGTGCTTGCAATCGTAAAAAGCCTTGAAGAAAAGACCTTTGCCGGCTGTACCTGCAAGGTGGAGAAAGCGTGGAACAGGGATACCGTTTACTGGGATAAAAAACTTGTGGGATATGTTAAAGAGGCGTGCGAGGATATGGGCGTAAAGCATCAGTACATTCATTCGGGCGCAGGTCACGACGCTCAGTTTGCGTCGTATATGCTCCCCACGACAATGATTTTTGTTCAGTCCAAAGACGGACTTTCCCACTGCGAGCCTGAATTTTCAACCGTTGAGCATTGTACCGAGGGCGCAGGCGTTATGCTGAACGCGGTGCTCAAAGCGGACAAAGACTGAAACGGGGGAGATTAAAATGAGCAGAGAATTTTTAATTCCCAAAAAGGTGATAACGGGCAAGGGCGCACTGGAGAGCGCGATGAGCGATATTGTAAAAACGGGCAAAAAACCGCTTATCGTGTCGGGTCCGAACGTGTCAAAGCTGGACGGCTTTAAAACTCTTGTGTCCGCGCTCGAAAAAATGAACTTTCCGTATGCGGTGTTTTCGGGCATAACGGGCGAGCCGACCTATGTTATGGTTGACAGCGCGCTTTCGGAATACCGAAAAAATAACTGTGATTTTTAATCGGCATAGGCGGAGGAAGTCCGCTCGATACGGTGAAAGCGGTTGCGGTTAAAAACGGTTTTATGATAAGCCTTTGCGCAAGTTTTTGGGGATAGAGGTGACGGGTGATTTTCCGCCCGTTATCGCAATTCCCACAACCGCAGGAACGGGTTCGGAGGCAACAAAATTCACCGTTATAACCGACAGCGAAACCGACGTTAAGATGCTTTTGAAAGGTGCGGATTTAATTCCGGATTTGGCGGTTGTCGATTATGAATACACAAAAACATCGCCGAAAAAAACATCACCGTTTCAACGGGGCTTGACGCGCTCACCCACGCGGTTGAGGCGTATACGTCAAAATTGGCACAGCCTCTTACCGACGCGCTTGCAATATCGGCGGTAAAGCGGATTTTTAAGTATCTTCCGCTCGCATACAGAAACGGGGACGACGAAAAAAGCGCGTGAGGAAATGTCTGCCGCGGCGCTTGAGGCAGGCATTTGCATAAACAATTCGTCGGTTACGGTTGTCCACGGAATGAGCCGTCCGATAGGCGCGCTTTTTTTCACGTTCCGCATGGACTTTCAAATGCAATGCTCCTTGAAAAGTGTATGAAGTTTGCCTATGACGGCGCGCCCGAAAGGTTTGCCGGCCTTGCGTTTGCGGTAGGCGTTGCCGAAAAAAGACGATACACCGCTTTGCGCCGCCGAAAAAAATTTGTGTTTGCGCTCGGCGCGCTATGCAAGGAGTGCAACGTTCCGACAATTTTTGGAATACGGCATAGACGCGGCGGAATTTGAAAAAGGCAATTCCGAAAATGACGGCGCACGCGCTTGCAAGCGGAAGTCCGCAGAATACGCGTAAAAAAACGTAAACAAAGACGACGCGGAAAAAATTTATAAGTCGCTTATAATGTAAATTTATAGTGTAAAAATATGAAAAATTTCCGAATGTTTGTTATATAAATACTACCCTTCAAAAAGTCTTTCCCGAAAGGGAGAGGCTTTTTGCCTATTTTTGTTTTTTTATTGACAAACACCGTCATTTTAGTGAGATAATTTGAATAATATGGATTTTAATTGATTGGAAGTAAAACAATGAAATTTTTGGCGATATGTTATATGTGTTTTTCGCATACATCTGCCTCGGCGCGCTGATGTTCACCGCGTTCGGGTTTTTCGGCGCAGGAGGGCGAGAAGTCGGACGACGTGAGCAAGAAAGTTACAAGCGTCGTTACGGGAAAAAGCATTGAAGAAATTGATAAGCTCGAAGCCGAAAAGGGCGACGACAAGGTTACCGCAAACGGAATTATAAGAAAAATGCGCGCATTTTTTTCGATATATCTTTTAATGGGAATTTTTGCGTACATTGCAATTTTTTTCGACGCTCGGAAAAAAACGACGCGCTGTGCATTGCAATCGCGCTTGCAATATGTTTAATCTATGCATCGAGCGACGAAATACATCAGTATTTTTCGGGCGGACGGACCGCAACGGCGCGCGACGTTCTGCTTGATTTTTGCCGGCGCCGATATAGGAATATTTTTTTAACATATTTGATAAAAAGATAAAATTTTCGATAAATTTTTTTGGGGGTATGAACTATGGAAAGAATTCTTGAAATTTTGGAAAACGACTGCAACACAAGTCCTGCGCAGATTGCGCTTATGCTTGATATGAAAGAAGAGGACGTTGTCGCCGCCATAGAAGATTTTAAAAAGAGAGGAATTATCCTCAAAAACAAAAGCGTTATAAACTGGGAAAAAACCGACAAACCGATTGTAACCGCGCTTATTGAGCTTAAGGTTACACCGCAGAGAGGTTTGGGATTTGACAAAATAGCAGAGCGAATTTATCAGTATCCCGAAGTTAAAACCGTGTTTCTTATTGCCGGCGCATACGATTTGACGGTTATAATTGAGGGCAAAACAATGAACGAGGTTGCGCGCTTTGTTCACAGAAAGCTTGCGCCCATGGAGTGCATTGTCAGCACCGCTACGCATTTTGTGCTTAAAAAAATACAAGGTTGAAAAACATTATTTTTGACGATAAAATAGAAGATGACAGGCAGGTGATTACGCTGTGACAAATTTTAATCCCGAAGATTTTTTTGAATGAACATATAGCAAAAAAATGCCTCCGTCGGGCATACGAAAGTTTTTCGACGCGGCAAACAATATGGAGGGCGCGATTTCTCTCGGCGTGGGCGAACCTGATTTTATGACGCCGTGGCATATCCGCGACGCAGGTATTTATGCGCTTGAAAGGGGCAAAACCCACTACACCGCAAATGCGGGCTTAAAAGAACTCCGCGAGGAAATTTGCCTTTATTTAAAAAGAAGATTTAAACTTGACTATACACAAAGCGAGGTGCTCGTTACTGTCGGCGGCAGCGAGGCTGTTGATATTGCGCTTCGTTCGCTTATAAACCGCGGTGATGAGGTGCTTATTCCCGAGCCATCGTTTGTTTGCTACAAGCCGTGTGCCGAAATGGCAGGCGGCGTTGCAGTGCCTATCGCAACAAAGGCGGAAAACGGATTTAAGCTTACAAAAGAAGACATTTTGTCGCATATAACCGACAAAACGAAAATTCTTATTTTGTCGTATCCGAACAATCCCACCGGTGCGATTATGACAAAAGAAGATTTGGAAAAAATCGTTCCCGTTATAAAAGAGCATAATATTATGGTTATTTCGGACGAAATCTATGCCGAACTTACATACGAGGGACATCACACCTCCATTGCGTCGCTTGACGGTATGAAAGACAGATGTATTGTCATAAACGGTTTTTCAAAGGCTTATGCTATGACCGGCTGGCGTTTGGGATATGCTTGCGGAAACGAAAAAATTATAAAAATTATGACAAAAGTGCATCAGTATGCCATTATGTGCGCGCCGACGACAAGCCAGTTTGCGGCGATTGAGGCGCTCAAAAACGGCGACAAGTCAATAGAAACAATGGCGCACGAATACAACTACCGCAGAAAGGTTATTGTAGACGGCTTTAACAAGCTCGGTCTTACCTGTTTCAATCCGCAGGGCGCGTTTTACATTTTCCCGTGCATAAAAATCTACGGGAATGAGTTCGGACGAATTCTGCAAAAAAAGCTTCTCGAAGAAGAAAAGCTTGCTATCGTGCCGGGAACGGCGTTCGGTGAATGCGGAGAAGGTTTCCTGCGCGTGTCGTACGCATACTCGATAGAGCAGATTAACGAAGCGCTTATAAGAGTTGAAAGATTTTTTTGGAAAAAATTAAAAAAAGGTGATATAAAGTGAGCTACAACGTAGTTTTGGTAGAACCGGAAATTCCGCAGAATACGGGAAACATTGCAAGAACGTGCGCGGTTACAAACACAAAAGTTGCACATTGTAAAGCCTATGGGATTTGAAATTACCGATGCAAAGTTAAAGCGTGCAGGTCTTGATTACTGGCATTTTCTCGGTGTTAAATATTATGAAAACATTGACGAATTTTTTGAAATAAACAAGGGCGGACGTTTCTTTTTTTCCACCACAAAGGCGGTGAACAACTACTGTGACGTAAAAATTTTGCGACAACGATTTTATTTTGTTCGGCAAGGAAACGAAAGGTCTTGACGAGGCGCTTTTTAAAGGCGAACAAGGAGCATTGCATAAGAATACCCATGATTGACGAGGCACGGAGCTTAAACCTTTCAAATTCGGTTGCCGTTGTGCTTTACGAGGCACTCAGACAGCAGAATTTTTGAAGGTCTTAAAGAAAAAGGTGCACTCACAAAATTTGAATGGTAACAAAGGAGTTTTTTTGACTGTGAAAAAAATGTTAAAATTTTGATAGATTCAGCGTCCGATATAAGTCTTGAAACGGCGAAAAAGTATAATATCGACATACTCGGACAAAATATAATATTCGGTGACGAAACGTTTGTTGAAACAACCGAGCTTTCGCCGTCGGAGTTTTACAAAAAAAGCTTGAAAAAATTCGGCGGTATTCCGAAAACCGCACAGATTAACATTACAAAAAAATAACCGAAAAAAATACGAGCAGTATTACAAGGATTACGACATTATTTTTATAACGATTTCGTCAAAGGCGAGCGGAACATTCCAGAGCGCAAATCTTGCAAAGGATATGTTTCTGGAGGAGCACCCCGACGCGTCGATAGATGTTTTCGACGGATTTAACCTTTCTTTGGGATACGGCAGACTCGGCATTGCTGCGGCAAAAAAATGGCGCAAGACGGCAAGGGCAAAGACGAAATTTTAAAAGAGATTGCAAGACTGCGCGATAAAGCCGAAGTAATCTTTGTTGTGGACGATTTAAGTTATCTCCAAAAGGGCGGACGTATAAGCCCCACCGCAAAAATTCTCGGCAATGTTTTGGACATTAAACCCGTTCTCACAATAAAAGACGGACTTGTTACAAACCTTGACAAAGTGCGCGGTGCAAAAAAAGTTTATGCGAAATTGGTTGACATTATGATGTCGAACATTGACACGGACGAGGAGCACACCGTTTATATTATTCACGGCAACGCGCCCGGCAAGGTGGAAAAAAACTCAAAGAAAAAAATTGCAGAAACGACAAATATCACCGATATTGAAGTGGGCGAGGTCGGCGCGAGCGTCGGCACAAACACGGGCACAGGCGTAATTGCGCTTACTTATCTTAAAAAAATAACGTAAAATTTTTGATAAATAAGTTAAATTTTTGTCAAAGTTTCAGAAAATTTTGCTTTAAATACTTGAAAAAAATTTTTTTCATATGGTATATAATGTGACTTGGCAAATAACGTATCTAAAAAATTATATAACTGAAAGGCCGAGGAATTATGCTTAATAAGAAAAACTATTGAGGATATCGAAGTTGAAGGCAAAAAAAGTGCTTGTATGATGCAATTTTAACGATCCTCTCGACGAAAAACAAAAAAATATCACCGACGAAAAACAGACTTATCGGTGCGCTTCCCACAATCAAATACCTTATCGACCACAAAGCAAAAGTTATTCTTTGCTCGCACCTCGGCAGACCGAAGGGTGAATTTAACCCCAAATTCAGTCTTGCTCCCGTTGCAAAAAGACTTTCCGAGCTTTTGGGACAGGAAGTTAAAATGGCTGACGACGTTATCGGCGACAGCGCAAAAGCGCTTGCATCGTCGCTCAAAGACGGCGAAGTCATGCTCCTTGAAAACGTAAGATTCCATAAAGAAGAAGAAAAGAACGACCCCGAATTTGCAAAAAGCGCTTGCATCTTTGGCGGAGGTTTATGTAAACGACGCTTTCGGTTCGGCTCACAGAGCGCACGCGTCAACAGCAGGCGTTGCAGATTACCTCCCTGCGGTTTGCGGATACCTTATCAAAAAGAAATCGAAATTATGGGCAAAAGCTCTTTCAAACCCCGAGCGTCCGTTTGTTGCAATCCTCGGCGGTGCGAAAGTTTCCGATAAAATCGGCGTAATCGAAAACCTTCTCGACAAGGTTGATTACCTCATTATCGGCGGCGGTATGGCTTATACTTTCCTCAAAGCCAAAGGCTATGAAATCGGCACATCTATCTGCGAGGATGAAAAAAATCGAACTCGCTACAAATATTATGGAAAAAGCACAGCAGAAAGGCGTTGAGCTTCTTCTCCCCGTTGAAACTGTTGTTGCAAAAGAATTCAGCGCAGACTCCGAGCCTGTTGTTGTTCCGTCGGACAAAATTCCTGCGGATATGATGGGTATGGACATCGGCCCCAAAACAATCGAACTTTTTCTCGGAGGTTGTTAAAAAGGCTAAAACCGTTATCTGGAACGGACCTATGGGCGTTTTTTTGAATTCCCGAAATTTGCAGTCGGCACAAAAAGCTATTGCAAAAGCTTTGGCAGAAACAGACGCGGTTACAATTATCGGCGGCGGCGACAGCGCGGCGGCAGTTGCGCAACTCGGCTTTGCCGACAAAGTAACCCACATCTCGACAGGCGGCGGCGCATCGCTCGAATACCTTGAGGGGTATCGAACTCCCCGGTATCGCGGCTTTAAACGATAAATAATTTTAAAACAACAAAAAGGCATAGGATTGGTTCTTATGCCTTTTGACTGTATTTTTTTATATTGAAATATACAAAAGGGAGATAATCACTATGAGAAAAAAATAGTTGCTGCAGGTAACTTGAAAATGAACAAAACTCCCGCACAGACGCTGGAGCTTATAAACGAACTCAAACCGCTTGTTGAAAAACAGCAAAAAAACGACGTTATCATCTGCGTTCCTTTCACATCGCTCGCAACCGCGGTTGAGGCTTGCAAAGGCACAAAAATCAAAGTCGGAGCAGAGAATATGTATTTTGAAGAAAGCGGTGCATTCACGGGCGAAATTGCTCCCGATATGCTCACCGAAATCGGCGTTGAATACGTTGTAATCGGTCACTCGAGAGAAGACAGTATTTCGCTGAAACCGACGAAACGGTTAACAAAAAAAGTTAAAAAAAGCTTTCGAGCATAATCTTCTTCCCATCATCTGCGTGGGCGAGTCGCTCGAACAGAGAGAAATGGGCATAACTTTTTGAACTTGTTGCTATGCAGACAAAAAAATCGCGCTTTTTGGGACTTACCAAAGAGCAGGCTAAAAAGTTATCATCGCATATGAGCCTATCTGGGCAATCGGCACGGGCAAAAACCGCTACAAGCGACCAGGCTCAGGAGGTTTGCAAAAAAATCAGAGAAACCGTTGCTGAAGTGTTCGGCAAAGATGTTGCGGACGAAGTTACAATTCAGTACGGCGGAAGTGTAAACGCAAAAAAATGCGGCTGAATTATTTGCAAAAGAGGACATCGACGGCGGTTTGGTCGGCGGTGCAAGCCTTAAAGCAAACGATTTTTTTCGATTATCGCAAACAGCTGATTTTAAAAATCCGACCGTATATTTTAACCTAAATATACGGTCACATTTTTAACAATACTTATTTTAGAAAGGCAATGATTTTTATGTCAAAAAACCGATTGTTTTTAACAATACTTGACGGCTACGGTATAAATAAAAACCACAACGGCAACGCGGTTTATGAGGCGAACACGCCCAATATGGACAATTTTATGAAAAAAACTATCCCAACACCGTTATCCACGCGAGCGGTCTTGACGTCGGACTTCCCGACGGTCAGATGGGAAAACAGTGAGGTTGGCCATACAAATATCGGCGCCGGCAGAATTGTTTATCAGGAGCTTACAAGAATTACAAAAAGAAATTGAGGACAGAACGTTTTTCGAGAACGACGCTTTCAAAAAAAGCGGTTGAAAAACTGCAAAGAAAACGGCTCGGCGCTCCATCTTCTCGGACTTTTTGTCCGACGGCGGTGTTCACAGCCATATAAGACACCTTTTCGGTCTTTTGGAGCTTGCCAAAAATCAACGGACTTACCGACGTTTACGTTCACTGCTTCACCGACGGACGCGACGTTTCGCCCACAAGCGGTGTTGAATTTGTAAAAATGCTTGAGGACGAGATGAAAAAACTCGGCGTCGGCAAAATTGCAACGCTTATCGGAAGATATTATGCTATGGACCGCGACAACCGCTGGGAAAGGGTTGAGCAGGCATACAACGCTATGGTTAAAGGTATCGGCGCAAAGGCAGACGACGCTGTTTCCGCTATGGAAAAAAATCGTATGCAAACGACGTAACCGACGAATTTGTTGTTCCTACGGTTGTTTGCGGGGACGGCAAAATCAAAAAGAACGACTCGGTTATTTTCTTCAATTTCCGCCCCGACAGAGCGCGCGAAATCACAAGAACAATCATTGACGAAGATTTTAACGGCTTTGCAAGAGAATATTTTAAAACATATTACGTTTGTATGACTCAGTATGATGCTCTTATGCCCAACGTTGACGTTGCGTTTAAGCCGCAGAAGCTGGTTAATACTTACGGTGAATATATCAGCAAGCTTGGCAAAAAGCAGCTCAGAATTGCCGAAACCGAAAAATATGCGCACGTTACATTTTTCTTTAACGGCGGTGTTGAGGCTACTTATGAGGGCGAGGACAGAATTTTGGTTCCGTCGCCGAAGGTTGCAACCTACGATTTGAAGCCCGAAATGAGCGCTTACGAGGTGTGCGATAAGGTTGTTGAGGCGATTGAAAGCGGTAAATACGATTCGGTAATTCTCAACTTTGCAAACTGCGATATGGTCGGTCATACCGGCGTTATGGAGGCGGCTGTAAAGGCTGTTGAGGCGGTTGACGAGTGTGTCGGCAGAGTTGCGGACGCGGTTAAGAAAAATGGACGGCGTTATGCTTATCACTGCGGATCACGGCAATGCAGAACAGATGATTGACCCGGCTGACGGTTCGGTATTTACGGCGCATACAACAAACGTTGTTCCGCTTGTTGTTATGGGCTGCGGAGATATTAAACTCAAAGAGGGCAGACTTGCGGATTTGACGCCGACAATGCTCGACATTGCAGGTATTGAAAAAAACCTGCCGAAATGACGGGCGAAAGCTTGATTGTGAAATAATAAATAAACAAAAATCGGATTTTAAAATCCCGATTTTTGTGTTCTGAAATGTTTTTGATTCTTACAAAACCTTCTTTACCGTATCCAGAATTTCGCTTGCAATATCGTCAATCGAACGCACTTTTTCGTCTTTTTACGCACAAAAATCTTGTGCCATCCGAATTTATCTGCAACATAGTACGCATTTTGGTATGAATGATTAAGATATTCCGTGTCCGACTCGTGAATGTCGAGCGTCTGCGAATTGTTTATCTTGTTCGGGCGGTTCGCCATAAGCATTTTTGCGTACGGTACGGGCATATCGAGGAAAAATCGTAAGGTCGGGTTTCGGCAGTCCGAGCTTGTTATACTCAAAAATCGGACACCCAGTCGAGAAATTTGTCCTTTTCCGCTTTGTCCGAAATTTTTGCCGCCTGGTGAATAAAATTCGACGTTGTGTATCTGTCGGCAAGCACGATTTTGCCGTCGTCAAGGCTCTTTTTCCAGTTTGTGAGGTATGACGCAACCCTGTCCACCGCAAAAAAATGCCGACGCGGAATAGGTGTTTACGTCCTCGGCATTTTTGCCGAATTCGCCGCCGAGATACATCTTTACCAAAGCTGAAGAATTGCTTTTGTAATCGGGAAATTCAACGCTTTGAACGTCATATCCGATACCTTTTTAAATTTTCGAGAAGCTTTTTCGCCTGCGTCGCCTTTCCGCTGGAGTCCACACCCTCGATAACCAGCAGTTTACCCATTTATTTCGCCCTCTTTCCTTTTAAAATAACCGTAACCGCGAATTTCGGCAAGTCCATCATTCTGCCTATTCGCCACGGCTCTTTGCAAAGACGGTAAAACCATTCCATATTAAGCTTTTGGAAAATTTCGGGTGCGCGCTTTGCTTCGCCGGCGATAACGTCAAGACTTCCGCCGAGCCCCATCATAACTTTAACGTTAAGCTTGCCTTTGTGCTCGTAAATCCACTTCTCCTGCTTGGGAAAACCAAGACAAACAAACAGAACGTCGGGGCTTTTTTCGTTTATGTCATCAATAATTTTTTTCTCTTTTTCCGCGTCAAAATATCCGTCCGCACAGCCTGATATAACAATATTCGGGTGCATTTTTTTTATTTTTTCCGCCGCACGGTCGGCAACGCCGGGTTTTGAACCGAAAAGATAAAGACTTTTTTTGCCGTCGTTCATTTTTTTGAGCAGTTCCATAGCGGTGTCAAAGCCTGCGGCACGCTCCGTTATGGGATTTTTCAGTATTTTTGACGCATAAACGACTCCAATTCCGTCAGCAGTGAGAATATCCGCGGAATTAAGTATTTTTTAAAAGTTTTTCGTCGCGGTGCGCCGCCATAATAATTTCGGAATTGGGTGTAAAAAAACGCAGTGATGACCGCCGTCCTCCAAAAAGAATATATTTTTCGCTCGCATCTTTGATGCCGAGCTTGTCTATATTAACGCCGAGAATGTCAACCTTGTTATCCATAATTTTTCTCCTTAAAAAAACATTATACACTATTATTATATTTTTAAAAATCGGCGCATTGTAAATAGGAATTTGAAAAATTTATCTATATTTTTTTAATTTCGAGGTTACCGTCAATATAAATTTTTTTCGTAATTCTGCGTTGCAAGGCTCTCGTTTTCAACGGGAATAATGCGCTTTACGTTTTTGTTGTGCGAATATGCTCTTACCGCACCGGTGAGCGACCAGTCGGCTTGGGTGACGTTTAAAATATGCTCGGCAAACGGCGCGTTTATGTCGTTATACATACGCTTTGCGCCGATAAGATAATACGTTTTGTTATCCTCGACAAGGTGCGAATTTATAATGTTTTTCACAAACGGTTTTGTCGGTTTCGTATACTGATTTATATTCAAAAAATTCGCTCGCCGAGCCGACGAGAAACAGACTTAGAACAAGCGCGGAAAGGGCATTTGCGGTGCGCTTTGAAAGGGTGATGTTATCCAAAAAAATGCCGAGCGCCGTCACGGCAAAAATGTGCTTCTTATTGACAGATACGAATTTTTTTGAGAATAAAATACGGAGCGAACGGGCATACGAAAATAAGCATTGCATAGATAATTCCGTAAAAAAATTTTTATGCTGATTTTCTTTTGCGGAATTTGTGTAAAAACAAAGATTGAAACAGCAAAAATAATTATTGACAAAATTAAATATTTTGACTTAAAAAATCATCTTCGGGAGAACCGAAAAATATTTCCGCAAGTGATTTTATGTGCGGAAAAATTTTTAATCCCGATTTTTTTGCACGGTCGGAAAAACGGTCGAACGGCGCACAGAGTATGTAATATGCGCCCGTTAAAATGAGGTTTAAAATCGGTATTGCGGTAAGTTTTTTTTTTGAAAAAAACAGAAAAAAATACGGTTGTTACAAACGAAAAAAATGAGCGTCTGCTCATAAAAAAAGATATGATAAAAAGGTTGAAAAACCAAAAATGCAAAAAAACGCTTGTTTTCCGATTCGCAAAGGCGATTATATAAAGCGATAACGCGCAGAAAAAAACATTCCCGTCACAATGCGCGACGAGGCGGAAAGCCAATATACCGACTCAAAAATTAAGCGGACAGAAAAGCACAAAAACAACGGTAAAAATTCCGATGTTTATATTTTCGGTTTTAAAAAAACTTCTTTAAGCATAAATAACGACAAAACAAGCATAACGGTAATGCAGATTACCGAAACGTTCATTCCGAGATTTTGCCATACAAAAAGGTCGAAAACCGCCGCGCCGGGACGTTTGTAAATTGTGCCGACGGTAAAAAGCACATATTTTTTTGTGTAAAGCGAATATGCACTGTACTGGATATGGTCGTCGAGAATGGGGAAGTATCCGAAAATAAGATTTCTTAAAAATCAGCAAAAACGAAAGCGGTAAAATTTTACAAATGTGTTTTTTCATTTAAAAACTCGTCCTCAAAATCCGCATTTTTAAAAGTATTGCGCAAAACAACCTTTGCAACGTCGCGTATCATAAAAATCGGGTCGCGAATGATGCGGACGGTGCTTTTTTCGGTTTTTTGCATAGTCACGGGAATTTCGGAAATTTTAAATCCCATGCGGTGCGCAAGATACAAAAATTTCAAAAATCAAAGGCAAAAACCGTTTGTTTTAACGTACGGAAAAAAATCGCCCTTGCCGCCGATTTTGAAAAAGCATTTCATACCGCACTGAACGTCGGCAATTTTGCCGAGAAACGGCGCGGTGATGATGTCGAACGTATGTGAAAAAAAGCCGTCTTAACGGCGAATATCCGACGCGCGATACATCACGCCTGCCGATGGAAATATCGAAATTTGCAAGGCTTTGCACCATATTTTTTTATTTTTTCCGCGCCGTAACAAAGGTCGGCGTCGGTAAAGATAACCGCGTCGCCTGTCGATATTTGAGCGCCTTTTTTTCACCGCGTAACCCTTGCCGTGATTTGTTTGCAGATTTACAAATTTAATGCCCGAAATGCTTTTTAAGAATTTCGGCGCTTTTGTCACTGCTCCCGTCGTTTACCGCGATAATTTCGTAAAATTCAAAGTTTTTCTGCAAGGTAATTTTTTTCAGCGTGCAAACGGTGCTTTCTATCACTTTTTTTCCTCGTTGTAAACGTGCAGTACAACCGAAATTTTCATAAAAATTCTTCCTTTAAATGTGTCTTTAAAAAACATCTTTAAAGAAAGTATTTACATAAAATTTTCGTTTATACAAAAAGGAGCAAAAAGTCTTTTTGCACTTTTGCTCCGTAAAATTTTTATCAAACACCGAAAAGGAGTTTTACATATGTCGGGAACGGCCAGTATTTTTTTCAGCCGTCAGCGTTTTCGGCGGTGTCTGCCGCCGCGCGCAGAAGCTTCATTTCGAAAGAACGTTTTTCAAGATAAAATCTTGCGTTTTCGTTTATATCTGAAATGTCTTTCGCTTTATAGAGCGCATTTTCGATTTTTCGGCGTGTTCAAGACAGCCGTCGCTCAGTTTTGAAAGGCTTTCGATAAGCTTTTTCCTCCGTTTTGAAAGTTGCGCCCTTAACCGCGTTTTTTTCTCTTTGCGGTAAGCGCGTTCGCAAAGGGCAAGCGTGTATTCCGAAATCGCCGGGATTATATCTTTCATAGTCATATCGAGCATTGTCAGCGCCTCGATATTTATAACCTTTGAATAGTTTTCCATAAGAATATCACGGCGCGACGCAAGCTCGGTTTCGTTGAAAATGTGATGCTTTGTGAAAAGCTCAACGTTCTTTTTGTCGGTAAAATGCGGAATCGCGTCAACCGAGGTTTTGAGGTTCAAAAGACCGCGCGCCTCCGCCTCTTTCACCCATTCGTCCGAGTAGTTGTTGCCGTTGAAAATTATTCTTTTGTGCTTTTTTTAACGGTGTCTTTTTATAAGCGTGTCAACCGCCTTGTCAAAGTCTTTCGCGCCCTCAAGTTCGTTTGCAAACTGCTCCAGTGCGTCTGCCACGATTGTGTTCAAAAACAATGTTGGGGTCGGCGATTGAGAAAGACGAGCCGAGCGAACGGAATTCAAACTTGTTTCCCGTAAACGCGAACGGACTTGTGCGGTTTCGGTCGGTGGTGTCTTTCGAGAAATTCGGCAGAACGTCCACGCCGATTTCAAGCTTAACTTTCTTTTTCTGTTCGTAATCGGTTCCCGTTTCGATAGACTCCAAAATTTCGGTGAGTTCATCGCCGAGAAAGATTGACATAATTGCCGGCGGTGCTTCGTTTGCGCCCAAACGGTGGTCGTTTCCCGCGATTGCAACCGAAATTCTCAAAAGGTCCTGATAGTCGTCAACCGCTTTAATAACCGCGGAGAGAAACAGCAAAAAATCTCTTGTTTTTCATACGGACGTTTGCCCGGCTCCAAAAAGATTTGCGCCGTCCTTAACCGAGAGCGACCAGTTGTTGTGTTTACCGCTTCCGTTTACGCCGTCGAACGGCTTTTCGTGCAAAAGGCACACAAGACCGTGACGCTCGGCAACCTTTTTCATAATCTCCATAGTGAGCTGATTGTGGTCGGTTGCAATGTTCGTCGTCGAGAAAAACGGGCGCAAGTTCGTGCTGTGCCGGCGCAACCTCGTTGTGCTTGGTTTTTGAGAAAACGCCGAGTTTCCAAAAGTTCTTCGTCCAGTTCTTTCATATATTCCGAGACACGCGTTTTTAATTGTGCCGAAGTAGTGGTCGTCAAGCTCCTGACCTTTCGGAGGCATTGCACCGAAAAGCGTTCTGCCCGTAAGCTTTAAATCCTCGCGCATATCAAAATATTTTTTGTCAACGAGGAAATATTCCTGCTCCGCGCCGACGGTGGTTACAACCTTTTTGGATATGTCGTCGCCGAAAAGCCTTAAAAATACGGAGTGACTGCGCGTTGATAAGTTCCATTGAACGCAGAAGGGGCGTTTTTTTGTCCAGCGCCTCACCGCTGTACGAACAAAAACGCGGTGGGTATGCAAAGCGAACCGTCCTTTATAAAAGCGTATGAGGTCGGATCCCACGCGGTGTATCCGCGCGCCTCAAAGGTTGCCCTTATACCGCCCGACGGGAAAGATGACGCGTCAGGCTCGCCCTTTATAAGCTCCTTGCCCGAAAATTCCATTATAACGTGCGCGTCGTCGGTGGGAGATATAAAGCTGTCGTGCTTTTCCGCTGTAATGCCCGTCATAGGCTGAAACCAGTGCGTAAAATGCGTCGCGCCTTTTTCAATCGCCCAGTCTTTCATCGCATTTGCAACGATATTTGCAACGTGAATGTCGAGCGGCTCGCCGTCGTTGATTGTCTTTTTAAAGCTTTGTACGTTTCTTTCGGTAATTTTTTTCACGCATTACCGTATTGTTAAATACATAACTGCCGAAAAATTTCGGATACGCTGCTCATTGGTTAACCTCCGTAAAAATTATAGTAATTCAATGCCTGCATTTCTGCATTTTTCTTTTCGTTTCATCATCCCAGATGGAAACCTGAACTTCGCCGATATGCGCCTTTGACAAAAGGAGCATACACAGCCTCGACTGTCCTATTCCGCCTCCCATTGTGAGAGGATATGTGCCGTTTAAGAGCATTTTTGTGAAATTCAAGATTTCGTCTGTCGTCACAGCCTGCTTTTGTAAGCTGTTCGTCGAGCGATTTTGCGTCGACGCGTATGCCCATTGACGACACCTCAAACGCACGGTCTAAAAGTTCGTTATAGAAAAAGAATGTCGCCGTTTAATTTCCAGTCGTCGTAGTCTGGTGCTCTGCCGTCGTGCTTTTCGCCCGATTTTTAAATTTGTCGCCGATTTGCATAATGAATGCGGTTTTATTCTCTTTAAGATAGGTGTTTTCGCGCTCTTTCGGGGTAAGGTCGGGATACATATCTTCAAGCTCCTGCGTTGTGACAAAGCTTACCTCGCGCGAAAGATTTGTTTTTATTGCGGGATATTTCGCCTTGACCGCGTCGAGCGTGTTGCAGATTGCTTTTTACAATAGCTTTAACGGTGGTTTTAAGATATTCAATATTTCTTGTTTCCGCGTCGATAATTTTTTCCCAGTCCCACTGGTCAACGTATATCGAGTGGAGATTTGTCATTTCTTCATCGCGCCTTATGGCGTTCATATTTGTGTAAAGTCCCTCGCCGACGGAAAAACCGTATTTGTATAATGCGGCTCTTTTCCATTTTGCAAGCGAATGAACTATCTGCGCCTCTGTTCCCGTTTCGGCAATGTCAAACGTTACGGGGCGCTCAACGCCGTTTAAATCGTCGTTAAGACCTGTTTTTGCCGTCTACGAAAAAGCGGTGCGGAAACTCTTATGAGGTTGAGCGATTTTGAAATTTCGTTTTCAAAATTACGCTTTACAAGCTCAATCGCGCCCTGCGTCTGATAGGCGCTCAAATTGCTTTTTATATCCTTTCGGAATTATTACCTTGCTCATAAATTTTGCTCCTTAATGTTTTTGTATGTCAAGAATAAATACAACTTTTTATTATATAATAAAGCACATAAATTTGCAACATAAATATTGTAAATAATTCTTTTTGTGAATAATTTGCAAAAACGGCATACCAAAGCACATACAGTATGTACGGCAAAATAAAAATATACACATTTTTATGCAAAAATATACTTTGAATTTGAATAATTATACAAAAATTAAAAATTTATTGCACAAAACTATTGATTATATTTTGCTTTAATGATAAAAATATAATAAATATACTGTGGGAGGCTTTTTGAATGAACGATATTATGTACTTAATTCTTGAGAACGGCACTGTTTTTGAAGGCAAAAAGCTTTGGCGCTGACAAAGAGGTTGTCGGCGAGGTTGTTTTCACAACCGCAATGACGGGTTATATTGAAACGCTTACCGACCCGAGTTATTTCGGACAAATTGTTGTTCAAACTTTTCCGCTTATCGGAAATTACGGCATTATAAGTGCCGATTTTGAAAGTAAAAAGCCTTGTTTAAAGGCATATATAGTGCGTGAGTGGTGCCGGGAGCCTTCTAATTTCAGATGTGAAGGTAATCTTGGCATTTTTAAAGGAAAACGGTATTCCGGGCATTTGCGGAATTGACACGCGCCGTCTTACGAAAATTGTGCGCGAGGCAGGCGTTATGAACGGTATGATTGCCATCCCCGAAGATTTTGAGGGTTATCAAAAAAATATGCGGTAACAGACGCGGTTAAGAGCGTCACCGCCGACAAAAACCGAGGTTTTGGAGGGAAACGGCAAAAACGTCGTTCTTATGGACTTCGGCGCAAAGAAAAAACATAGCGCGCTCGCTTAACAAAAGAGGGTGCAATCTTATAACTCGTTCCGTCGTACACAACGGCGGACGAAATAATGAAATTCAATCCCGACGGCGTTATGCTGTCGAACGGACCGGGCGACCCGAAAGAAAAACGTTGAAATTATTGAGGAAATAAAAAAGCTGTGCGCGAAAAAAATTCCGCTTTTCGGCATTTGCCTCGGTCATCAGCTTCTCGCACTTTCGCAGGGTGCGGATACGGCTAAGCTTAAATACGGTCACAGGGGAGCAAATCAGCCGGTTGTTTATAAGGACGGCAGAGTGTTTATATCAAGCCAAAACCACGGCTATGCGGTGTGCTCAGAAACACTTCCCGACGGTGCGGAGGAAAGCTTTAAAAAAATGCAAACGACGGCACCAACGAGGGCATTGAATACAGCTATATGCCTGCGTTTTCGGTGCAGTTTCACCCGAGGCGGCGGCAGGTCCGCTTGACACCTCGTTTTTGTTCGACAAGTTTATTCAAATGATGGGAGGTAACGAATAATGCCGCTTAACAAAGAATTGAAAAAAGTTTTGGTAATAGGCTCGGGTCCTATTGTGATAGGTCAGGCAGCGGAATTTGACTACGCCGGAACACAGGCGTGCCGTGCGCTCAAAGAGGAAGGTCTGGAGGTTGTTCTGGTAAACTCCAACCCTGCAACCATTATGACGGACAAGGCTATGGCGGACAAAATTTATATCGAACCGCTCACCATTACAACGCTTGAGAGAATTATTGAAAAGGAAAAACCCGACAGTCTTTTTGTCCACCCTCGGCGGTCAAACGGGACTTACGCTCTCTATGCAGCTTGCAAAATCGGGATTTTTGGAGAAAAACAACGTTAAACTTTTAGGCGCAAATCCCGAAACGATAGATAAATCGGAGGACAGGCAGTTATTTAAAGACACGATGGAAAAAATCGGTCAGCCGTGTATTCCGTCGGTTGTTGCAAACGATTTGGACGGCGCGTTGAAATTTGCGGACGAAACAGGCTATCCGCTCATAATCCGTCCCGCGTTCACTCTCGGCGGTACGGGAGGCGGTATTGTAAACAACGAGGACGAGCTTATCGACATTGCGAAGAACGGACTTCGTTTGTCGCCCATTCATCAGATTTTGGTGGAAAAATGTATATCGGGCTGGAAAGAAATCGAATTTGAGGTTATGCGCGATATAAAGGGCAACGTTATAACGGTGTGCAGTATGGAAAAACCTCGACCCGGTCGGCGTTCACACGGGTGACAGCATTGTTATTGCGCCGGCGGTTACGCTTTCGGATAAAGAATATCAAATGCTCCGTTCGGCGGCGCTGGATATTATCTCCGAACTTAAAGTTGAGGGCGGTTGCAACTGCCAGTTTGCATTAAATCCCGACAGCTTTGAATATGCGGTAATTGAGGTTAACCCCAGGGTTTCGCGTTCGTCCGCGCTTGCGTCCAAGGCGACGGGATACCCCATTGCAAAAGGTTGCCGCGAAAAATTGCGATAGGATATAACCTTAACGAAATCAAAAACGCGGTTACAGGGGAACAACGTCGGCGTGCTTTGAGCCTGCGCTCGACTATGTTGTTGTAAAATTCCGAAATGGCCGTTTGATAAATTTGTGTATGCTAAAAGAAATCTCGGCACGCAGATGAAAGCGACGGGAGAGGTTATGGCAATCGGCACAAGCTTTGAACAGGCTATGATGAAAGCGGTGCGCGGTGCGGAAATTTCACAGGACACATTAAACTACAAAAAGTTTATGAAAAATGCCGGATAAAGAGGTTGAAGAAAACCTCAAAAAAACATCACGGACGAGAGAATTTTTCTGCGTGTATGAGGCGTTAAAACGCGGTATCGCACCCGAGAAAAATTCACGAAATAACAAAAAATAGACAACTGGTTTTTATACAAGCTTTTTAAAACCTTGTCAATATGGACAATACGCTTAAAAAGGAAACATCACGGACGAGCTTTTACCTAAAAGCCAAGAAAATGGGCTATCTTGACCGCACGGTTGAAAGTTTTTCGGGCGAAAAGGTGAAAAATCCCATTTATGCGTCGTATAAAATGGTTGACACCTGCGCGGCGGAATTCGGTGCGGAAACGCCGTATTTCTATTCGACATTTGATGACGAAAACGAGGCGGCGGAGTTTATTGAGCAGAAAAACAGCGGCAAAAAGAAAATTATCGTTTTTCGGTTCGGGTCCTATCAGAATAGGTCAGGGAATTGAGTTCGACTATGCGTCGGTTCACTGCGTGTGGGCGCTCAAAGAAAAAAAGGTTATGAGGTTATAATTGTAAACAACAACCCCGAAACCGTTTCGACCGACTTTGACACCGCGGACAGACTTTATTTTGAACCGCTCTCCACCGAGGACGTTATGAGTATTATAAATACCGAAAAACCGTTCGGGGTGGTGGTTGCGTTCGGCGGTCAGACGGCTATTAAGCTTACAAACTATCTGAGCGAACACGGCGTTAATATCATCGGCACAAGTGCGGACAGCATTGATATGGCGGAGGACAGAGAACGCTTTGACGAGCTTTTGGAAAAGCTTAACATAAAACGTCCGTCGGGACACACGGTTATGACAAAAGAGGAAGCGTTAAAATCGGCTGAACAAATCGGCTATCCCGTTCTTCTGCGTCCGTCATATGTTCTCGGCGGTCAGAATATGATTATCGCGCACAATGACGAAGACGTAAAAGAATATATGGATATAATCCTCAGTCAGAACATCGAAAACCCCGTGCTTATAGATAAATACCTTATGGGCACAGAGGTTGAAATCGACGCGATATGCGACGGCGAAGAAATTTTAATTCCCGGAATTATGGAGCATATCGAAAGGGCAGGTATCCACTCGGGCGACTCTATCGCGGTTTATCCCGCGTGGAGCTTGAGCGACGAAATCACCAAAAATTGTGGATCTGCTCGCGCGATTTGGCGGTCGGACTTAAAACAAAAGGTCTTGTAAACATTCAGTATCTTGTTTACGACGAGGAGCTTTATGTAATTGAAGTAAATCCGCGTTCGTCGCGAACAATACCTTATATCACAAAGGTTACGGGCGTTCCTATGGTCGATTTGGCAGTGAAAACAATGCTCGGCGAAAAGCTCAAAGACCTCGGTTACGGCACGGGATTATACAAAGAATCGGCATATTTTGCGGTTAAAGTGCCGGTGTTCTCGTTTGAAAAGCTTATAGACGTTGACACCCACCTCGGACCCGAAATGAAATCGACGGGCGAGGTTCTCGGTATTGCAAGCACGCTTGAAGAGGCGCTTTACAAAGGACTTGTCGCGGCAGGGTATAACCTCAACAAAAAGGGGCGGTGTGTTTATCACCGTGCGAGACTCCGACAAGGGCGAGCTTATCGACATTTCAAAAGGCTTTAACGACCTCGGATATGAAATTTATGCGACAAAGGGAACTGCGAAGATTATCGAAAAAATATCGGCATAGACGTTAAAGTTGTGGACAAAATCCACGAGTCGGAAAAACAACGCAATAAGCCTTATTGAAAGCGGAAAAAGCGGCATATGTAATTTCCACGTCGTCAAAGGGCAGAATACCCTCGCGCGACAGTGTTAAAATAAGGCGCAAGGCGGTGGAAAGAAGCGTTCCGTGCCTTACCTCAATCGACACGGCAACGGCATTTTTAAACAGTATAAAAAGCCGTTTTTTTCGCAAGGTTCTACCGAACTTGTTGACATCAACAATATGAGGAGTGAGAGAATGAAACTCAAATTTACAAAAATGCACGGCTGTGGAAATGATTATATTTATTTCAACTGCTTTAATCAGACAATCACAAATCCCGAGGGCTTGAGCGTCAGTCTTTCGGACAGACACTTCGGCATTGGCGGTGACGGCGTTGTGCTCATCTGCCCGTCGGACGTTGCGGACGCGAAAAAATGCGTATGTTTAATCTTGACGGCAGTGAAGGCAAAATGTGCGGAAACGCGATAAGATGCGTCGGAAAGTATCTCTACGACAATAAAATTGTTGAAAAATCATCTTACAATAGAAACGCTGAGCGGAATTAAAAAGCTGGAACTTAAAAAGCAGAACGGCGAGGTGCAGTTTGTCACGGTTGATATGGGAAAAAGCCGAGCTTGACCCGAAAAATTCCCGTAAGTCTTGACGGCGATAAGGTTGTGTACGTAAAAGTCGAAATCGGCGGACGAAAAGAAAACATCACCTGCGTATCTATGGGAAATCCGCACTGCGTGGTATTTTATGAAAAACATCGACACGTTAAACCTTGAAGAAATCGGCCCGAAATTTGAAAAACAACAAAATTTTTCCCCGACAGGGTTAACACCGAATTTATAAAGGTTATCGACAGTCACACACTTAAAAATGCGCGTTTGGGAGCGCGGTAGCGGTGAGACGTGGGCGTGCGGAACGGGAGCCTGCGTGGCGGCGGTTGCGGCAGTTGAAAACGGATACTGCAAAAAAAGGCGACGACATCACAATAAAAGCTTATCGGCGGCGAACTTGTGATAAAAATATACCGACGGCGGCGTGTTTATGACGGGCGGTGCAAGCAAGGTGTTTGACGGAGAAATTGAGATATAAAGGAGCGCGCATATATATGAAAAATCAACAAAAAAATTATGCAAACGTTGCGGAAAGCTATCTTTTTTTCCGACATTGCAAAAAGAGTTGAAATTTTTTTACAAAAAAACAACCCCGATAAAAAGGTTATAAAAAAATGGGTATCGGCGATGTTACTCTTCCGCTTTGCGATGCTGTTATCAAAAAAATGCACTCGGCGGTTGACGAAATGAGCAAGAAGGAAACGTTTAAGGGCTACGGCCCCGAACAGGGCTATGCCTTTTTGCGCAATTCCATAAAGGATTATTACAAATCACACAGTGTTGAGCTGGATGAAAAACGAAATTTTTCATAAGCGACGGCGCAAAAAAGCGACCTCGGAAACATTCTCGATTTGTTTGACAAGGACAATGTTTGCCTTGTGCCCGACCCGGTTTATCCCGTTTATGTTGACACAAACGTTATGACGGGCAGAAAAATCGTGTTTATGAACGCGAACGAGGACAACGGATTTTTGCCTTTGCCCGACAAAAACGTGAAATGCGATATTATTTACATCTGCTCGCCGAACAACCCCACCGGCGCGGTTTACAACTATGAACAGCTTAAAATGTGGGTTGACTATGCGCTCGAAAACGGCGCGGTTATCCTGTTTGACAGTGCGTATGAAGCATTTGTCGAGGACGATTTGCCGAGAAGTATTTTTTTGAGATAGACGGCGCGAAAAAAATGCGCGGTTGAATTTTGTTCGTTCTCAAAAACCGCGGGATTTACCGGCACAAGATGCGGATACACCGTCGTTCCGAAAACGCTTGAATTTGACGGTATGAACCTTAACAAAATGTGGCTCCGCCGTCAGACGACCAAATTCAACGGCGTGCCGTATATCGTGCAGAGCAGGTGCAGGCGCGGTGTTTACCAAAGAGGGTCAGGCACAGATTAAAGAGGCGCTTTTCGTATTACAAAGAAAACGCGCGCGTTATGGCAAAAAAACGCTTGAAGATATGGGAATTTGGTTTACCGGCGGTAAAAATTCGCCGTATATCTGGCTTAAATGCCCCAACAATATGAAGTCGTGGGATTTCTTTGACCTGCTTTTGGAAAAGGCGAATGTGGTCGGCACTCCCGGTGCGGGCTTCGGCAAAAACGGCGAGGGCTTCTTCCGTCTTACCGCTTTTGGCGATAAGGAAAACACCAAGACAGCAATGGAGAGAATTAAAAATATTTCGTTTTCGTAAAGGGGATTTTTCGTATTGAAAGTATCGGTTGTCGGTGACATAAAAATGGGCGTGTGCTTTGCGCGTCTTTTGAAAAGGAGAGGTTTCGACGTTGTTGCATTTTACAGTGACAGTATCGAAACAAGCGTAAAATACGCCGTTGCGGTTTCATGCAAGGCATATCTTGATTTGGAACGCGCTGTGTCCGAAAAGCGAGCTTATTATCCTCGCGGTAAAACGACCGTGTGCTCAAACGGACTATGCGTAAAATCGCGGCATACAAGCCGTCGGGCAAAATTTTCTGCGCGCTCACCGCTGCGGAAACGTCCGACACCGTGAGCATCGGCGGAAATAACACGTATTTTACCGCATTTATCCCGAAATATGCCGATGATAACGGCGATTATTCCGACATTTCCGAGGCGCCTTTATTCTTTGAGGGCTTCGGTGAGCTGTATCACGATTTTTACGACGAGCTTTATATGCGCGGAGTCAATGCTAAATTTATCGACAAAACGCAAAAAAATATGGCTGTGCTCTCGCGGCGGCGCTCACGGCTGATTTTGTTGGTATGCTTTGCTCAATCGCCTGCGATGTGTCAAAAAGAGTAAATACGGGCGAGGACTGGATTAAGGATTTTGCCTCGGAATCTGCATACAAATCGCTTGTGAGCGGGAAACGAAATGAAGTGTTCGGCATAAATATGAAAAAGGCGCTTTCTGAAATCTCCTGCCTTGATGCCGACACGGTTCACAAGCTGAAAAAGCGCGATAAAAAGTGCTTGAAGTGATGAGTGTTAGTTATTTTAACTAAAAAAATTGTGTGAAAAATTTATGTTTTTTTCTTGACAATTTGACGGAAAGGTTGTATTATTAAATTATAGAAAAGGTTTTTATGAAAAACCAAGCACATTTGGTGCAATCCGTCAAGCCCAAACGGGTTTTTCCGCGTAAGAAATTTTTTTGTGAAAACGGTTTTTTTGCACCGAAAGTTTTACACACAAAGGAGATGTTTTTATGAAAATTAAGATTGTTGCAAGAAAAATGGAACTCACACCGGCTATTGAAAGCTATGTTGAGAAAAAATAAGCAAGCTCGGAAAATTCTTTGCCGAGGACGTTGATGCGACGGTTACTTTGTCGGCGCAGAAAGGCAACCACATTGCCGAGCTTACCATATATTACGGCGGAATGGTTTTCCGATGCGAGGAACGCTGTGACGATTTGTACCGCTCGATTGATATTATCGAAGATTTGATGGAGCGTCAGATAAGAAAGCACAAAAACAAAACTTGAAAAAAAGGCTTAAAAAAAGCGGTTGTTGTGCCTGAGGACGCAAAGGGTACGGACGAGGAAAAGGAATTTAAGATTGTTAAAACAAAGAAATATTCCAAAAAGCCTATGAGCGCCGAGGAAGCTATTTTGCAGATGAATATGCTCGGACACAATTTCTACATTTTCGATAATTCCGAAGAGGGTGCTGTTGCGGTGGTTTACAAAACGCAACGACGGCAACTACGGTTTGATTGAGCTTGAATAGTGCTTTTTAAATTTTTAAAAAAATATTTACGGGGGCGGGTTTTCCGTCCCTTTTTATCTGCCTTTTTGTTGACAAAAATCGGCGGTGCGGTGGTATAGTATAAATATGTTCTAAAAGGAGAGATTTTAAGGTGATTTACAAAAAAATATAGAAATTCATAACGTTGCTGATATGTTTGACGGCGGTGACGGTATCAAAATGACAAGAGTGCCGAAAAAGCGTTTATGATAAGCTTGAACGCGGTCAAAATTCTGCCGAGGACTGCACGGGCGTTGAACTGCGCTTTGTTATGAAAAAGCGGCAAGGTTACATTAAAAAAATGCGTTCGCGCAAAGAGGGGATAACAAGCACTTTTTCACGTTTTTACGGCGGTATTCAGGGCGGTTGGAGCGACCACGAGGTAAACAGGGTTTTGAGCACCGAAACGCGTGAATTTGTCATAGAAAAACAGTGAGCAAAAAGCTTTTGGAGGATATGACGAAAGAGGGAAATTTCCCGTTTTCGCCGTCGGTTGTGCGCATTGTTTTTGACAGAGGGTACATCGAACTTGTTGACGTTATAGGCGATGTTGAACCGCCGAGAGCGGAAATGCTTCCGAAAAAGACGTTTCTTTGTTACGGTTCGTCCATCACGCACGGCTCAAACGCAATTTGCTATTCAAATACGTGGGCGTCGTATCTTGCGCATAAAAACTCGGCGTTGACTGCCGAAATCTCGGACTTTCCGGCTCTTGCCTTATGGAAAAGGAAATGGTTGACTATATCGCAAATGAAAAATGGGATATTGCAACGCTGGAGCTTGGCATAAACGCGCTGGACTGGGACGATAACGAAAAAATCAGGAGCAGGGTGGATTACACTGTTTGGACAGTTGCGGAAAAAGAACCCCGACAAGCCGATTTTTGTGATTTCGCCGTTTTACACGCGCGAGGATTTTGAGGGCAAAACAAGTGCGCAGAACTGGCGAAATATAATAAGCGAAGTTGTTGAAAAGCGAAATTATAAAAAAATGTTAAATACATAAGCGGAACAGAGCTTATTGACAATATATCGCTCATAAGCGCGGATTTTGTGCATCCGAGCATTTACGGCGCTGAAAAAATCTGCAACCGTTTATATGAGCATATGAAAAAAATTGTTTGTAAAATAACATCTTGAAAGGGTTGATAAAAAAATAAGCGGAATAAAAAAATAAGACGAGCAGAAATGCGCGATGTTGACACAATCGAAAAAGCTTTTTGTATCAGGTGCATAAGGTGCACAGCGACGCGCGCCCCGATTTGTTTAAGCGCGGTTCAAAAAAGTACACGACCGATGAGCTTAAAGAAATTATCGCCGATGACAAACGTCCGATTTTCGTTGCGGAAAAGGAGGGTGCGGTTGCCGGATATGCTTTTTGCGTTTATATCGAGGTTAAAAGGCAGCAATTCGCTCTGCGACATCAAAACGCTTTATATCGACGATTTGTGCGTTGATGAAAAACGTTCGAGGCGGTCATATCGGCACGCGTCTTTACGAATATGTGCTTGACTTTGCAAAAAAGAATGGCTTTTACAACGTTACGCTAAACGTTTGGGCAGGAAACGACTCTGCGCTGAAATTTTACGAGCATATAGGTCTTAAGGTTCAGAAAATAGGAATGGAAAAGATTTTATAAATAACAAAAAACTGCTTGTCTTATGACGAGCAGTTTTAAATTTCTTATTCAGATGTGTAGGGAAGAAGTGCAATATGCCTTGCTCTTTTGATAGCCTGTGTAAGCTGTCTCTGATGTTTTGCACAGTTTCCGTTTATTCTTCTGGGAAGAATTTTAGCTCTCTCGGAAATATATTTTCGGAGTTTAGCAACATCTTTGTAATCGATTTCTTCCACTTTATCTGCACAGAAAGCACAAACTTTCTTTTTGGGTTTTTTTGCGGTAAGCTCTTTCTTCAGCCATTTTTAAACCTCCTTTATTAGTTAACACATTTTTAAAACGGCAAATCGTCGTCGGCAGGAGTGGGCATAAAATCGTCGTTAATACCGAACGATGCGGTATTGCTGTTTGAATTTACGCTGTTTCCAGATACGCTTTCATTTGAACCCGAAGCCGAATTTTTGCTGTCTGCAAAATAAGCCTCGTCAACGGTGACATCAGTGGTATAATGCGTCTGACCGTCTTTTTCGTATCTGCCTGTTGTAAGCGAACCTACAACGCCAATCATTCTGCCTTTTTGTAAAATATTTTTGAAATAAATTCTGCCGTTTGACGCCAAGCAACGCAGTTAATGAAATCTGCCGTTTGCTGACCCTCTCTGGCAAAGCGTCTGTTGACCGCCACGGAAAACGAGCATACACTCACACCGACGGCGTCGTTCGAAGCTCCGGATCTCTTGTAAGTCTGCCGAGCAAAAATTACTTTTGTTCATTTTCTGTCACCAACTTTACTTATTTTTAATGGTAATGGTTCTCAAAATACCGTCAGTGATGTTGTAAATTCTATCCAACTCTTTAATGAACTCGGGTTCGGCTGTGAAATTGATAAGAGTGTAATAACCCTCAGTTCTGTCCTCAATGGGATATGCAAGTCTTCTCTTGCCCCAGTCCTCAACAGTGATTTCTGCTGCCTGCCTTTTCAATCATAGCTTTGAACTTTTCAACTACTGCTGTAACGTTCTCTTCTGCCGATGCTTGTGTCAACAACAAAGATAGTTTCGTACTTGTTTACGATTTTTCCATCTAAAAGTCACCTCCCTTTGGTCTTTGGCCCTCAAAAATTGAGAGCAAGGATATGTCAAATGCGACATTAACTCAGTTATTTTACACTATTTTGGCTTATTTGTCAATACTTTTTGAATAAAAGTTTATTTTGGCAAAAATAACGGCAAAAACTATTGACAAGCAAAGTTTTTATATGCTATAATAACCGAGCGTTTTAAATTTCGGCCCGTTGGTCAAGCGGTTAAGACACCGCCCTTTCACGGCGATAACAGGGGTTCGATTCCCCTACGGGTCACCACGTCGGAGCAAGCTTTGCTTTGTTCCGATTTTTATTTCATAAAAAAATCAGTCACCCGCGCCGCTGCTCCTCCTCTTCCGCAAAGGTCACGTTCACGTCGGCTATTCGCTTGCAAGCGCGCTCATAACGCCTTTGGCTCACTGCCAACCTTTTGCGGTATGCGCCTGACGGCGCGGTTGCGTTATTTGCACCATTTTCTTCTCCGAAAAAATTTTTTTACTGTTTTTGTCAAATTTCCTTAATCGGGATAATAACCTGTGTTATAAATTTATCTTTTTCCCTATGCTGGGGAGGGCCTTCGAGAAAGGCAAAACGGCATTTGTCCAAAATTTGTATTCTGTTTTTTTCGGCATATTTAACAAGTTTTTCAACTACCTCGGGAAGTTTTTCGTACGCACCGTGATGATACATACATATTGCGGAAAAACGTCGGTATTTCAACGATATTTTCACCCTCGCTCCGATACGGCACAGCGGCAAAGAACGCGAGCGTGCCGGACTGTGAAAAACGTATGCTCTATAAAAAATACATTCGCCTTGTTGTGTCCGCACCGTAAATACGCGTCGCCTCAAGCGCTGTTTTGCGTAAAAGGTCGGTTTTTTCGGCGACGGTTTCTGCGGTATACGTACGGCAATACACCTTTTGTTTATAAATTGAAACTTTTTTCACATCATCTGTCGGACCGCCTGCGCGCTCATAAAGTTTTTCAATATTGAGATTAAGCGTGTCGCGTATAGCCTCAGACGGTGAATCATCATCATTAAATCCGCCGTGCCGTCGAGATAGCCGTGTATTTCGTCAAGCGACAGACCGAGCTTTTGCAAATTTCGGACTGTATGGATTTTTTTGCAAACGTATCCATTGTATAATACCGATTGCCGTTTTTCGCCGTTTTTAACGTCGTAGGTTATCAGCCCTTTTTTTCCTCGTAATTTAATACAATTCTTCGGGTAATTCCTATTGTTTTTGCAATTTCACCTATTGAAAAATAATTTTTCGTTATTCATAAATTTTTCTCCGTAAACACTTGCATCGTACATTGATGTACGGTGTATAATATCTATGATACTACAAATTGTATGTAAATACAAGGGAAGTTTTAAAAATTTTTAAATTACATTTTTTTGGGAGGAAACGCAAATGAAACTTAAAAAGAGTGTTAATAATTCTTTTGACGCTTGCAATGATGTTTACGTTACTGCCGAGCGGTTTTTTTCGGTGTATGCAGACGTTGAAACTGCGGACATCACGTCAAACGAGGATTGGAATGACGGCGAAACAAAAGGAAACGTTACAATTTCGGGGAACGTGACAATTACCGTTAACGGCGTTGTAAACATAGACGGCCCGATAACAATTAACGGCAATGTTACAATAAATAACGGGACAAACGGCGCAGGCACACTTAAAAGAACAAGCAATACAGGAAATATTTTAATAGTTGAAAACGGTGCAAAGCTTACGCTTAACAGTGTTGTAATCGACGGTGATAATATTGTTGTTTCGGACCGCGATGGAGAAGAACGCAGGTGTTCTGCTATATATGTTAAAGGCGGAGAAGTGGAATCGAATGCCGCATCGCTTGTAAAACATAAGAAAACAGGTGAAATATACCGAGGTGGAGTTCGGGGTGCCGCCGTATATATGGCAGGCGGAAAATTCACAATGAATGGCGGAACTATCGCAGACTGTGAGGCAAGAAGTTACGGCGGAGCGGTATTTCTTGACGAATATGCCGAGTTTATTATGAACGGCGGAACGGTTGAGAGTAACAAAACTTTGGACCAAACGGCGAGTTTCGGGGGCGGTGCTTTTTATGTAAGAGAGGGAACGCTTAAAATAAACTACGGAACAATCCGAAATAATTCGTCAACAAAAAGGCGGTGCGATTTACAATTCGTCGTACGGCAAAAACCATAATAACAGGCGGAAAAATAACAAACAACACAACTGTCGGCGATAAGCAAAAGGGCAAGGCAATTTTTCACAGCTGTGAATACGGAAAAAATGCAGTTTTGAAAATCGGCGGGTCAGCAAATATAGATACCAACAATGATATTCATATGATGAGTGACACTGCTGTTGACAAATTTATAGAACTTACTTCAGATGTTAAAAACGAAATCCTGCTCACCGTTGAAAAATACATCGGAGGACAGAGTTATTGCAACCGCGTCGGACGGTGTTGTTCTCACCAAAAAAACGATATGGCAAAAAAATTAAATTAAGCAACGAGGGATTTTATCTTAAACTTGAAGATAATAAGATAAAACTTACGAAAATAAAAAGGCGAAGAGGACGAAACAAAAACCGTTTATCTCGGCTACGACGTTAACGGCGGAGATGAAAAACAGTGCACTTGCAGGCGACAGCAAAGATGTTGTTGTGGGCGAAAAAGCGACGTTTACAATCAGCAGTGTTGTACCAACCCGTGATAATTACGACTTTTTAGGCTGGGCGGCCGCGAAAAATGCAACCGAAGCACAGTATCAGCCGAATGATGAAATAGAGCTTTCCGACAGCGCTGTTCTTTATGCGGTTTGGAAAGAAAATACTGTACCGCGCAAAGACAACAAAATTTACAAAGGCGCTTTGCAATAGAAAAACCGGACATACGGCGAAGATGCCAAAGCTCCGACCGCGGAGGCGGGAATACGGCAAAGTTGAATTTACATATTCAAACGCAGAAAACGGCACATACACCGCCGATGTACCGACAGACGCAGGCACATATTACGTTAAAGCAACAGTTGCACAGTCTGCGGAATATAACAAACTTATGAGTGACCCTGTTGAATTTAAAATTTTTCCCAAGACAATAAGCAAATCAATTCCGCTTGACGCGCCGGTTAAAAATGCCGTACCGCAGAAGGATATTGAAACAGAAGAATACACCGCAACGGTTGTATGGACGCCCGAAATTGTCGGAAAAATTTGAATATGACACCGTTTACAGTGCAGAAATAACAATTACACCGAAAAAGAATTATACTCTCAACGGCATTGCGGAAAAACAGCTATGAATTAAGCGGTGCGGAAAAGGTTGAAAAATGCGGAAAAATTCAGGCATTGCGAAGGCTGAATATCCCGCAACGGGAAAGTAAGGAGAGCACAAACAGAGGCGGTGACAGCGTAAGCCGTTACACCGTAAACTTTGATACAAACGGCGGAAGCAAAGTTGCAACACAGACCGTTACGAGAAATTCCACGGCAAAAAGAGCCGAGCGACCCGACAAAAGACGGTTTTTGAATTTACAGGCTGGTATTCCGACAAAGACCTTACAACAAAAATACGATTTTTCCAAAAATGTTATAACAAGTATCACTCTTTATGCCGGCTGGACGGAAATCGGAACGGATAAACCGTCGGTTTCGTCAAACGAGATTATTCTCACAATAGATGATAAATCCGCTACGGTATTCGGAGCGGAAAAAACAAACGACGTTGCTCCCAAAATTGTTAACGGCAGAACAATGCTTCCTGCAAGATTTGTTGCCGAGAGCTTGGGCGCAAAGGTTGAATTGGACGGCGAAAAATAAGGTTGTGACAATTACGGGCAAAAACGGAAAAAGGCGAGGACGTTGTGATTATTATCACAATCGGCGCGGAACTTGCACAGGTAAACAGAGAGAATGTCAGCGAGAGCGTTAAACTTGACAGTCCTGCATTTATCGAAAAACGACCGCACATACCCGCCAATCCGCTTTATTTCGGAAAAAAACTCGGCGCAAGCGTTGAATGGATTGAGGACGAACAGAAAGTAGTTATCACAAAAAGCCGAATAATTACAAAAAACAAAAAAACAGGGTTTAAAAAAACTTAAAAGGTTTTTAAACCCTGTTTTTATTATTTTTGAATATATTTTGTAAAATTTTATCATATCACTTGACTTTAACAATTTAGTGTGGTAAAAATGCTAAAGTATAAGATATACTTTTGTTAAAAAAAGACTAACTATTAAAAAGTCAAGAGGTAAAATGAAAAAGTTAAAAAAATTTTATCTGATTAAAAAAACAGGCATAACAAACAGACCTCCGTGAGGAAGCCTTGAAAAAAATATTAGGAAACGAATTATGCAACAGGCATATATGGCAGCCGAGATTTTTTTCTAATGCAAAAAAATCAGTCGCACAAGCTTCTTTTTGCAGCATGAGATATAGCAACATTGTAATGCTTGCCCTCAGAACGCTTTTTAGAAAGATATGCGGCAAAGTTGCTATCCCATTTACAAACATATTTGGTAGCATTGTAAAGAGCAAATCTCAAATATTTTGAGCCACGCTTTTCCATGTGTGCATAACAGTTTGAGAGTTGTCCTGATTGGTATGTAGATGGTGACATTCCGGCAAAAGCAAGTATCTTGTCCGGCGTTTCAAAATTGGAGAAATCACCAACTTCGGCAAGAATTGATGCAGCGGTTGCGTAACCAATGCCGGGGATAGTTAAGATGGTAGTTCCCAAGCTGTCTACAATCTGTTTTATCGCCGCTTCTATCTCACTGATTTCATCATCAAGTTCACCGATTAACTTGATTGTATGCCTCAACTCAAGAGATTTTGCAGGTATAACAGAACCTATAGAGTTTCTTGCCGCTTCACGAAGTCGAATGGCAGTATCTCTGTTGTAGTGACCTTTTGAAGCTGAATACAAAAGATTGGTTAGTCTTGTGAGGTTTGCGTTTGCAATATGCTTTGCAGACGGAAACTCTGAAAGGAGTGCATATATAGAAATACAATGAACCACTGAAACTAATTTTTCAAGTTCCGGAAAAAGAATAGTGATAAGTCTTGATACAGAGGTTTTCAGCTTTGCTCGCTCTGAAACTTTGTCAAATCTGTATCTTGTTAGTGACTTTAGTTCTTCGTTATGGTATAATGCTCTTGTGTAGGGCTTTAAGCTTTGACAAGACATTAGCATAGAAGCAATTGTGCGAGCATCTACCTTGTCTGTTTTTGTTTTTCTGAGTGACAGACTTTTGCGGTAGAGATTGGTGTGCAAAGGATTTAAGACATAGGTGGGCAAGCCAGTGTCAAGTAAAAATCCGAGCAGATTGTAACTGTAATGTCCTGTGGCTTCAAGTCCTACTTTTGTTTTGCTTAAATCTTTGGAAAAAGATTTGATTTTAGAAAGCAGGTCATTGAAACCATCGAGGGTGTTAGAAATAGTGAATACATCACATAACACCTCGCCATCAGAATTAGCAATAAAAACAATCGTGCTTGTCCTTTGCTGCATCAATACCAATGAAAATCATAAAGATACCTCCTGAAAAAGTAATATGACGCTGTTTAGACCCACAGGGACTCGTTGCACTTGTAACCTCGTTCCAAAATAAACCGTCGAGCGGTATCTAACTGATTAACAAACTGCAAAAGAGACTGTGGTTGGAGCCTTCCTAAAACCATCAAGTGGTAGGAGAATAAAACCAATCCACAGCATCTAAACAATTATACCATAGTTCTTGGAGAGGAACTCAAAAAAACTACTATATTTATTATACGAGGAACGTGAAATCAATGGAAAATAAGTATTCGGAATTTACAGACAAGCTTTTTGAGGCGATTTTAACCTTAAAAAAACGTTGAGGAATGTTACAAATTTTTTTGAAGATATATGCACGATAAAAGAAATTCAGTCGCTTTCGCAAAGGCTGGAGGTTGCACATCTTTTTCCAGCAGAACAAAAAGCTATATCGAAATTTCAAAAAGACCGGAGCAAGCACTGCCACAATCAGCCGTGTAAACAGATGTTTCACATACGGCACGGGCGGATATAAAGCGGCGATCGAAAGGCTTGAAAAGGGAGAAAATTAAAATGGAGTACATCTTACGAAACGAAGAAAAAGGCGATTTTTTTAAACTGCGCAGTTTATACGAAAGCTACGGCTACCGTCAGTTTAAAAATGAGCAAATTTGAAGAATACGATTTATACACGCGCAACAAAGATTTTCTCGTGTCGGACAGTATCATTACTTTTACAGACACAAACGGTGCGCTTATGGCGTTAAAACCCGACGTTACGCTTTCTATAATAAAGGACAGCGCCGATGTTGACGGCTCGGTTAAAAAGGTTTATTACAACGAAAATGTTTACCGCGTTTCAAAAGGAACCCAGTCGTTTAAAGAAATTATGCAGGCGGGTCTTGAATGTATAGGCGACGTTGACGGGTATATCATCTGCGAAACGCTCTATCTTGCGGCAAAAAGTCTTGAAAGCATTTCGGAGGATTTTATTCTCGATATTTCGCATATGGAGATTATTTCGGAGGAAATAAAGGCGCTTTCGATTTCGGCTGACGGTGAAAAAGAAATTTTAAAAATGCCTCGGCGAAAAATATCCAGGGCATAAAAAAAGAGTTTGCGCGTCGGAAAATGCGGACGCAAAAGCGACGGAAATTCTCGTTAAAACGGCGTCGCTCTACGGCGGTATGAAAAAGGTGGTTCGCGGTCTTAAAGAAATTGATTTTGACAAAATTTCTCCGTATGTTTCCGAACTTGAAAAAATCGCCGATTATTTTGACGGAAGCGGACTTGAAGAACGGATACATTTCGATTTTTTTCGGTTATTCACGATATAAACTATTACAACGGAATTGTGTTTAAAGGCTTTTATAAACACCATCCCCACGGGGATTTTGTCGGGCGGTCAGTATGACGGTCTTATGCGCAAAAATGAAGAAAAATTCAAGTGCGGTTGGCTTTTGCGGTATATCTCGATTTGCTCGAGCGGCTGCCCGGAGACGAAGAAAAATTCGATGTCGACGCGCTCCTTTTGTATGACGAAAGGGCGGACGCAAAAACGGTAAAAAAATGCCGTAGACACATTGACCGCAAAAACATAACCGTTTCGGCGCAAAAAGGAAAATGCCCGAAAATCTGCGCTATATGTCGCTTTACAAGCTCGGAAAAGGAGGATTGGAAAAAAATTGAGTGATTTTTAAATATTGCACTTCCCAAGGGAAGGCTGGGAGAAAAGGTTTATAAGATGTTTGAAAAGGCGGGATTTGAGTGCCCGTCGGTTTTGGATGATACAAGAAAACTCATTTTTGAAAATCCCGAAAAAAAGCTCCGTTATTTCTGGGTTAAGCCGTCGGACGTTTCGATTTACGTTGAACGCGGTGCGGCGGCAATAGGCGTTGCCGGAAAGGATATTTTGCTTGAATACGAGCCTGATGTTTACGAGCTTTTAGACCTTAATATCGGCAAATGCGATATGTGCGTCGCGGCGAAAAAAGGCTTTTTTGACGAAAACCGAAAAACGCCCGCGTCGCAACGAAATTTTCAAACTGTGCAAAGCGTTATTACAGCGCAAAGGGCAGGGATATTGACATAATTCATCTCAACGGCTCTATCGAGATTGCACCGATTTTGGGGCTTTCGGACGTTATTGTGGACATTGTGGAAACGGGCACGACCTTAAAGGAAAACAATCTTGAGGTTATAGAAAAAGATTTTTCCCCCGTCAGCGCACGGCTTATCGCAAACAAGTCGAGCTTTTAAATTCAAAAACCGATATGATTGAAAATATCGCAGGTCATCTGGAGGTTAAAAATGATTAAAAATTTTTTAAAATACGGCGAGGTTGAAAAACAAAGATATTTTCGCGCGCGGAAGTGTTAAAAACAAACGTTGAGGGCATTGTTTCCGAAATTATAGAAAATGTTAAAACAAACGGCGACAAGGCGCTTTTTGAATACTGCGAAAAGTTTGACAAGGCAAAGCTTGCGTCGTTTGCCGTGAGCGCCGATGAAATTGAAAAACGCGGTAAAATCGGCGGACGAAAAATTTATAAACATACTTAAAAAAAGCGGCGGCGAACATAAGAAAAATTTCACGAAAAAGCAAGTCCGCACAAGTTTTATCATAAACGACGAAAACGGCATTGTGACAGGTCAGAAAAATCATTCCCGTAGACTGCGCCGGTCTTTATGTTCCGGGCGGTACGGCGGCATATCCGTCAACAGTTTTGATGGACGCAATTCCCGCAAAAAAATCGCGGGCGTGAAAAAAACCTTGTTATGGTCACACCTCCGCGCCCCGACGGCAGTGTAAACCCGGTGATTCTTGCGGCGGCGCACATTGCCGGAGTTGATAAAATATACAAGGCAGGCGGCGCACAGGCGATTGCCGCGCTTGCATACGGCACCGAAAGCATACCGAAGGCGGATAAAATCGTCGGTCCCGGAAACGCGTTTGTAGCCGAGGCGAAAAAACAGGTTTTCGGCTTGGTTTCCATTGATATGGTGGCAGGCCCGAGCGAAATTTTTAATTGTTGCCGACGAAACGGTAAATCCGAAATACGCGGCGGCAGACCTTCTCTCGCAGGCCGAGCACGACAAAATGGCGAGCGCGGTTTTTGGTCACGACCTCAAAGAGCTTGCCGAGGCGGTTCAAAAAGGAAATTGAAATTCAGATTCAAAGGCTTGAAAGGGCGGAAATCGCGCGCGCGTCTGTTGACAATAACGGCAAAAATTATTGTTGCGGACGATATAAAAACCGCGATTGACATTGCAAATGAAATCGCGCCCGAGCATTTGGAACTTTGCGTGGACAACCCGTTCGATTATCTTGACGAAATCCGTCACGCAGGCTCGGTATTTATGGGCAAAAAAACTGCCCCGAGGCGCTGGGCGACTACCTTGCACGCGCAATTTACACACTACCCACAAGCGGTACGGCGAAGTTTTCAAGTCCGCTCTCGGTGGACGATTTCGTCAAAAAAACGCAGTATACCTACTACACCGCGGACGCGCTGAAAAATGTTGCGTATGACGTTGCATATTTCGCCGAGCAGGAGGGGCTTACGGCGCACGCGAAAAGCGCGGTTATAAGGCTGGAGGAATAAAAAATGAGCAGATTTATTTCGCAGAAATTTGAAAAACTTGTTCCGTATACACCGGGTGAACAGCCTCAGGACAGAAAAATATATAAAACTTAACACAAACGAGTCGCCGTTTCCGCCGTCGGACAAAGCCGCGTCGGAGGTTGAGAAAAATTTTTTAACCGTCTTATGCTTTATCCCGACCCCGAATGTACGGTTTTAAACGAAAAATTCGCAAAGCTTGTCGGCGTTGAAAAGGACGAGGTTATGGCGGTCAACGGCTCGGACGAAATTTTTGAATTTCGCATTTTCAGTGTTTTGCGACAAGGAAAAACGGCGGTTTTTCCCGATATAACATACGGTTTTTTTATGAGGTTTTCGCCGATTATAACGGCGTTCCGTACAGAAAAAAATTCCGCTCGGCGACGATTTTTAAAAATAAATATTTCGGACTATTTCAACGCAAATGCGGCGGTGTTTATTGCAAATCCCAACGCGCCGACGGGCATTGCACTGACGCTTGGCGAGGTGGAAGCAATTGTGAAAAACAATCCCGAAAACATTGTTGTGATCGACGAGGCATATGTTGATTTCGGCGGAGAAAGCGCGGTTTCGCTGATACACACATACGACAATCTTTTTGGTTACGCAAACCTTTTCAAAATCGCGCTCGGCGGCAGGCGCACGGCTGGGGTTCGGCATTGCCTGCAAAAGCCTTATTGCCGACCTTAACACAGTGAGATTTTCCACAAATCCGTATAACATAAACGCTATGACAATGGCGCTCGGCGAGGGCATTTTTGGACGACGAGGATTACACGCGGAAAAAACTGCAAAAATAATTGACGTGCGTTTGTTTGCCGAAAAACGAGCTTAAAAAAACTCGGTTTTGAAATGACAAATTCGTCGGCGAATTTCATATTTGCAAAAGCACAAAAACATAAGCGGTGAAAAATTTATAAAAAAAGCTTAAAGAAAAAGGGAAATTTTGGTGCGTCATTTTAACGGTGCAAGAATAAAGGACTTTAACAGAATTACCGTCGGCACAAAGGACGAAATGACGGTGCTGATTGAAAAAAATTAAAATGAAATAATAAAGGAGGAATTTAAGTGAGAACGGCAGAAATTCAGCGTAAAAACAAACGAAACGGATATAAAACTTATGCTTAATCTTGACGGGAGCGGAAAGTCGGAAATAGAGTGCGGATGCGGATTTTTGGAGCATATGTTAACGCTTTTTTTGCAAAGCACGCGCATTTTGATTTTGACGCTGACCTGCACAGGCGATACTTATGTTGACGACCACCACACGGTTGAGGATATAGGAATTGCGCTCGGCGAGGCATTCTGTAATGCGCTCGGCGACAAAAAGCATTGTCCGCTATGCCGACACAATTCTTCCTATGGACGAGTCGCTCATTTTGACGGCTGTCGATTTGTCGGGCAGGGCACACCTTTCGTATTCGCTCGATATTCCAACCGAAAAGGTCGGTACGTTTGACACCGAGCTTTGCGAGGAATTTTTCATGGCATTTGTGCGCACTGCGCAATGCACGCTTCATATAAAGAAGATTTCGGGAACAAATTCGCATCATATAATTGAGGGCGCATTCAAGTCGTTTGCGCGCACAATGTCGGGCGCGGTCAAAATAGACAGCGCATTTAAAGATGAAATTCTGTCAACAAAGGGAGTGCTTTAATGATTGCAATTATAGATTACGGCGTGGGAAATCTTTTTTCGCTCAAAAGTTCGCTTGCATATGTCGGCGCGGACGCTTGCGTGACGGGCGACAGCGAGAAAATAATACGCGCGGATAAAAATTATTCTCCCCGGTGTGGGTGCGTTCGGCGACGCGGTGAAAAAGCTTAAAGACGCGCACCTCGACGAGGTTATCGTTTCGGAGGCGAAAAAAGGAAAGCCGATACTTGGAATTTGCCTCGGTATGCAGCTTTTGTTTGACAAAAGCTTTGAATATGGCGAATATTCGGGTTTGGGGCTTATAAAAGGCGAAATCCGTCCAATATCCGACGTTATCGGCGAAAACTTAAAAGTTCCGCATATCGGCTGGAATTCGCTGAAATTCACCGATAAGAAAAGCAAAATTTTCAAGTATATAAACGACGGCGATTTTGTGTATTTTGTTCATTCTTATTACGCGTCAAACTGTGATGAAAGCGTTATTGCAAATGCGGAATACGGCGCAAATCTCACCGCCGCGGTGCAGTGCGGTAACGTGTACGGGTGCCAGTTCCACCCCGAAAAAAGCGGGAATACCGGACTTAACATTTTGCGCGCATTTTGCGAAAAGGGGGAATAAAGAGATGAACATTTTTCCTGCAATAGATTTGTTTGACGGCAAGGCGGTCCGCCTTTTAAAGGGCGACTATCAAAAAATGACGGTTTACAGCGAAAACCCGCTTGAAGTTGCAAAGGATTTTGAAAATTCGGGCGCGGAGTTTCTGCACATTGTAGACCTTGAGGGTGCGAAAACGGGCGATACGCCGAACATCGGCACGATAGAAAAAATCGTGAAAAACACCTCTCTTTTCACCGAAATCGGCGGAGGAATACGCACGCTTGAAACGGTGGAAAAATACGTGAATATCGGTGTTAAGCGCGTCATTCTCGGCACGGCAGCGGTGAATGATGAAGAATTTTTGATAAGAGCGGTTAAAAATACGGCGAAAAAATCGCGGTCGGAATTGACATAAAAAAGACGGGTTTGTTGCAATAAAAAGGCTGGACGGATTTGAGCAAATTCACGCCGTTTGAATTTTGCGGAAAAAAATGCAGAATATCGGCGTTAAAACCGTGATTTGCACCGACGTTTCAAAAAGACGGCGCAATGCAGGGCACAAACGTAGATTTATATAAAGAAATGTCGGAAAAATTCGACATAAACATCATAGCGTCGGGCGGCGTGAGCAGTATTGACGATATAAAAAGGCTCAAAAACCTTGAAATTTACGGCGCGATAATCGGCAAGGCATACTACACAAAGGCAATTTCACTTGCCGAAGCAATCGAGGTGGCAAAATGATTACAAAACGAATTATCCCGTGCCTTAACGTGAGGGACGGCAGAGTGGTTAAGGGCGTTAATTTTGAGGGCTTGTCGGACGTTTCGTCGCCCGTTGAGCTTGCAAAATTTTACAGTGACAACGGCGCGGACGAGCTGGTTTTTTTACGATATAACCGCGTCGGCTGAGGGCAGGGCGCTTTTTTTACCGATATTTTTAAAAAGGTTGCGGAAACGATTTTTTTATTCCGCTCACCGTCGGCGGAGGAATAAACACCGTTGACGATTTCGACAGGGTGTTAAAATGCGGTGCGGACAAAGTTAGCGTAAACTCGGGCGCGCTTAAAAAACCCGAATTTGATTTACGAGGCGGCAAAAATACGGCAATCAGTGCGTTGTTATTTCGGCAGACGTAAAGCGCGAGGACGGAAAATTTACCGTGTATGCAAAGGGCGGACGCGAGAAAACCGACCTTGAGGCGGTTTCGTGGATTAAAAAATGCGTTGATATGGGCGCAGGCGAGGTTGTTTTAAATTCAATCGACACCGACGGCGTGAAAGGCGGTTTTGACCTTGAAATGCTGGATGCGGTGTGCAGTGCGGTGAGCGTTCCCGTCATAGCGTCGGGCGGTGCGGGCAAAAAAGAGGATTTTGTTGAACTTTTTCAAAAATCCCGAAAGCGGATGCAGGTCTTGCCGCGTCGATTTTCCACTTTAAAGAGGTGGAAATTCCCGATTTAAAGCGCACGCTTAAAAGGAAAACGGAATTTTGGTGAGAATTTAAAGGAGCGATAAAAATGAAGTGTGATTTTGACATAAACAAATTAAAATTCGACGAAAAAGGTCTTATTCCGGCGATAGTTACCGACAACATTACAAAAGAGGTGCTGACGCTTGCGTATATGAACAGAGAAAGCCTTGAAAAGTCGATAGAAAAGGGACTTACCTGTTTTTGGAGCCGTTCGAGAAACGAGCTTTGGACAAAGGGCGAAACAAGCGGAAATTATCAGCACATTGTGTCAATTACCGCCGACTGCGATTGCGACGCGTTAAACGTTATTGTCGAAAAAAAGACGGCCCTGCGTGCCACACGGGTAGTGAAAAGCTGTTTTACAAATACTGTTTGTCACGATGACAATATGACCGAATTCTCGCTCTCTGTGCTGATGAATCTTCTTCTTGACCGCAAAAAAGAGATGAAAGAGGGTTCGTACACAACCTATCTTTTTGAAAAAGGACTTGACAAAATCCTCAAAAAAGTGGGAGAGGAGAGCACCGAAGTTATAATCGCGGCAAAGGCGGAGGACAAGAAAGAAACGATTTACGAAATCGCCGACCTTTGCTATCACGTTTTTGGTGCTTATGGCGCACACTGGAATAAGCCTAAAGATATTCAGTACGAGCTTGCGTCGCGAAACGTTATCGACCACAAGGTTAAACAGGAGAAAATGACAAAATGAATGATTTTTCACGTTCACACCTCATTTTGCGACGGCAAAAAAATTCTCCCGAAGAAGTGATTTGTTCGGCGATAAAAGCTTAATATGATCGGCTTGGTTTATCATTCGTATGTTCCGTTTGACGAGGAATTTTGCATAAAAAAAGGCAATGAAAAAGACTTTTTCTGACGAAATTGACCGTCTGCGCGAAAAAAATACCGCGGAAAAAAATTGAAATTTTTAAAAAGGCGTTGAAAAAGACTATTTTTTTCCGATACATCGGACGGTGGCTGTGACTATGCAATCGGCTCGGTGCATTATATCAAAAATCGGCGGTGAATATTTTTTTCGGTTGACGAGAGCGTGGAAAAGTTTGAGTCGCTTGCAAAAGATAAGTTCGGCGGTGATTATTACGCTTTTGCGAAGGAGTATTTTAACCTTGTGTCAGATGTTGTAAATAAGACAAATGCCGATATAATCGGGCATTTCGACCTTATATCAAAGTTTAACGAGGGCGGACGTTTTTTTGACGAAAACAACGAGCGGTATAAAAAAATGCGCATACAATGCGATTGAAAAGCTTGTGAAATATAACGTTCCGTTTGAGATAAACACGGGCGCAATATTGCGCGGATACCGAAAAACACCGTATCCCAACGCCGATTTTATAAGGAAAATCGAAAGCCTCGGCGGAAAGTTTATTTTGTCGAGCGACGCACACAGTGCGGAAAAATTTGTGTTTCGGTTTTGACAGCATAAGAATAAATAATATAAATGAAAAATTTCAAAGCGCTTTTAATAAGCGCTTTTTCTATTTTTGCAAAAAGTTGGGATAATTATATAATTTGTCGGTTTTATTATAGTATTTTTGCATTGACTTGGTTTGAAAAATTATATTATTATAACAAAAAGAAAATAAAAAAATAAGGGGTGCGGAAAAATGAAAGTTACCGACGTAAAAACCTTTGCTGTGGACTGTTTCAGAACCAACTGGGTTTTTGTTAAGGTTTACACCGACGAGGGGCATAGACGGCGTGGGCGAGGCAACGCTGGAATACAAAGAAAAAGCGCTTATCGGCGCGGTTGAGCATATCAAAGAATATTTGGTAGGCAAAAATCCGCTCAATATTGAAAAACACTGGCACGAAATTTACCGCGACGCATACTGGCGCGGAGGAGCGGTGCTTATGTCCGCTTTTGTCGGCGGTTGAAACCGCGTTGTGGGATATTTTGGGCAAGAGCCTTAACGTTCCCGTATATCAGCTTATGGGCGGTAAGGTTAACGACAAGGTGCGCATTTATGTAAACGGCTGGTTTGCAGGTGCAAAAACACCGAAAGAATTCGGAGAAAAAGCGAAAATTGCCGTTCAGCGCGGTGTTACCGCTATGAAGTGGGACCCGTTCGGCAAAAGCTATCTCGACATTTCAAACAAAGATTTAAACACTGCGCTTGAATGTGTTGATGAGGTGCGCAAAGCTGTCGGAAACGAGGTTGACCTGCTTATCGAGGGTCACGGCAGATTTAACATTCCCACGGGTATAAAAATTGCAAAAGAGCTTGAACAGTTCAAGCCTATGTTCTTTGAAGAACCCGTTCCGCCCGACAATCTCGACGCATTAAAGGCGGTAAGAGATAAATCTCCCGTTGCGATTTCGGCAGGCGAAAGATTATACACACGCTGGGATTACAAGCCTATGTTCGACAAAATGGCGGCAGATTACATACAGCCCGACATTTCGCACGCAGGCGGAATTATGGAACTTAAGAAAATCGCGGCAGAGGCAGAATGCAGATACATTCCGTTTGCACCGCACAATCCGTCGGGACCTGTTGCGAACGCGGCGACACTTCAGCTTGCGGCAAGCTGTCCCAACTTCTGCATACTTGAAATTATGTATTCCGATGTTGATTACAGAAAAAGATGTCACAACTGAAGATTTGCATTATGAAAACGGTTATATTGATATTCCCGACAAGCCGGGTCTCGGTATTGAAATAAACGAGGAGGAGTGCGCAAAACACCCGTATCAGGTGCACACACTCCGTCATTACACCGGTGCGCTTACAAACATAAGACCGGCAAAAACAGAATTTTATTTTTAGGAGTGAAAAAATATGGAGAGAGCAGTATTTGTAACAGGCGGAACCGTCGGAAGCGGTCTTGCGATTGCGGAGAGATTTGCAAAAGAGGGTTACAACGTTGTTATTACAAGCAGAAGCGGTGAGAGAGCAAGTGAGGCGGCAAAAAAAGTTGCCGAAAAGTATGGAGTTAAAGGTTACGGCTATGCGCTTGATATTCGCGACGAACAGAGAGTTAAAGACATTTTTCGGACATTGACAAAAACGGACTTTTTTTGTTGGAACGGTTTGCTTAAACTCGGCCGATATGGGTTTCGGCAACGACCCGGCAAAGGGTATGCCGATGTTTGAGTGCTCTATCGAAGAATTTCAGCGCGTTTTTGAAACAAATTTGGTTTGGAATTTTATGATAATCCGTCAGGCGGCTCTTAGAATGAAAGAGCATCACAAAGGCGCGATAGTGTTTATCAGTTCAAACACCGCATACCGTGCTATACCGAACAGGGTTGCATACAGCACGTCGAATGGCGGGATCAATGCAATGTCGAGAGCGCTTGCGGTTGATTTGGGTCAGTACGGCATACGAAGCAACGTTGTTTTGCCGGGCACAATCAAAACCGACCGTTGGGTGGGAATGGGTGATAAGAGAATTGTGGACGGCACGCTCACACCTATCGGCGATATTTCGGATTTTGAGGATATTGCAAATGCGGCGTGGTATCTCGGCAGTGATGAGGCTAAAAAAACGTTACGGGAACCGAAATCACGGTTGACGGCGGTATGACCTGCCAGCTTTATCCGCAGATTTTGAACGAACTTAAAAGGAAAAAAATATGGACTGATAACGAAAAATGCTTTGGGCGAAAAACCCAAAAGCATTTTTATGCATTTTTGTTGACAAAAAAATATAAAAAAATTTTTGTATAATATAATTACTACGATATTTCGGAGGTTATACAGCTTATGATACTTAAGAGGGCGAATATCTATAAAAAACGGCGGTTTTTGAAAAATGTGATTTTGAAATCGGAAATTTGTTTTTTTGATAATGTTGCCGGTCTTGACGGAATAGGTGTTTTTTTAAATGATTTGTCAAAAATGAATAATTTATATATTTTTCCCGGTTTCATTGATGTTCACGTGCATCTTCGAGAACCGGGTTTTTATAAAGAAAGCATAAAAACGGGTACCTCCGCCTCGGCGAGGGGCGGATACACAACGGTTTGCGCTATGCCTAATCTAAATCCCGTGCCCGACACGCTCGAAAAATCTTAACATTGAGCGCGGAATTATAAAAAGACGCTGTGATTAACGTCATTCCCTACGGCGCGGTGACAATGGGCGAAAACGGCGAAGTTTTGAGCGAAATGGAAAAAAATGAAAGATTATGTAATCGGTTTTTTTCGGACGACGGCAAGGGCGTGCAGAACGCGGAAATTATGGAGCAGGCAATGCTTACCGCGAAAAAGTGTGGAAAAAATCATATCCGCGCACTGCGAGGATAATTCTCTTTGAACGGCGGATATATTCACAAGGGGAAATACGCAGAGCTTAACGGACACAGGGGCATTTCTGTCCGAAAGCGAATATTTGCCGATAAAGCGCGATTTGGAACTTGTGAGAAAAAAACGGGGTGTAAATATCACGTTTGCCATATTTCGTGCAAAGAGAGCGTAGAGCTTTTTGCGCGATGCGAAAAAAAGAGGGGCTTGACGTTTCGTGCGAAACCGCACCGCATTATCTTCTTTTGGACGATATGTGCCTAAAGGACGAGGGACGGTTTAAAAATGAACCCGCCTATCCGTGATATTTCGGACAAAGAGGCACTTATTGAGGGGCTTTCGGACGGCACGATAGATATGATTGCCACCGACCACGCACCGCACGGTTTTGAAGAAAAAAACCGCGGTCTTGAAAAATCGCTTATGGGAATTTCGGGCATTGAAACCGCTTTTCCGCTTATGTATACAAACTTTGTGAAAACGGGAATTTTTTTCCGCTTGAATTTTTTTGATAAAAGCTTATGTATGAAAAATCCCAAAAAGAGGTTTAACATAGCGCAGTCGGACGATTGCTTCACGGTGTTTGACCTTGATAAAGAATACAAAAATAAATTCGGAAAAATTTCCTGTGAAAAGGAAAGGCAACGCCGTTTGACGGCGATAATGTTTTTCGGCGAGTGCGTTCTTACCGCTGCAAACGGAAAGACGGCTTGGATAAAGGGAGCAGATAGACTAAGGGGAGCAGATAAATGAAACGCGAAATTTTTATGATTGAAAGCAACAGAAAAATTGCAAAAAACGTCTACGAAATGACGCTTTTCGGCGACGCGTCGGAAATTTCAAAACCCGGGCAGTTTGTGAACATCAAGCTTGACGGCTTGTATTTGCGCCGTCCGATTTCGGTTTGCGATACCGACGGAAAAAGCCTTACGCTGGTTTACAAGGTTGTGGGCGAGGGAACGGAAAAAAATGTCGGAATTATCGCACGGAAATCCCATCGACATTCTTCTTCCGCTCGGCAACGGCTACGATATATCAAAAAGGCGGAAACAGCGTTATAATCGGGGGCGGCGTCGGAGTTCCGCCTATGTATATGCTGTGTAAAAAGCTTTTGGAAATCGGCAAAAACCCCGTTGTAATTCTTGGATTTAACACAAAAGACGAGGTGTTTTATGCCGATAAATTTGAAAAAAACTGGGTGTAAAAAAACAGTCGTTACAACCGCGGACGGAAGCTTTGGAAAAAGGATTTGTCACCGACGCGCTCAGAGATATAAAAACATATTCATACTTTTTTTGCGTGCGGACCCGAGCCTATGCTTAAAGCGGTCTGCAATGAGGCGAAAACGGACGGTCAGCTGAGCTTTGAAGAAAGAATGGGGTGCGGTTTCGGCGCGTGTATGGGATGCTCGTGCAAGACAAAAATACGGCGCAAAACGAATTTGCAAGGACGGTCCTGTGCTTGAAAAAGGGGGAAATAATATGGTAGACACACGCGTTTCGCTTTCGGGTTTGACGCTCGATAACCCGATTATACCTGCGAGCGGTACGTTCGGCTACGGATATGAATTTGCTAAGCTTTACGATATAAACATTTTAGCTTCGTTTTTCGTTTAAAGGCACAACGCGCGATGAGCGTTTCGGAAATCCGACACCGCGCATTGCTGAATGTACGGGAGGTATGATAAATTCCGTCGGACTTCAGAACCCCGGCATTGACAAGGTTATTTCCGAGGAAATGCCCAAAAATTAAAAAGTGCTTTAAAAAGAAAGTTATAGCAATCATCAGCGGTTTTTTTCGCTCGATGAATACAAATATCTTGCCGAGCGCATAAACGGCGAAAAAACAGGTCGGCATAATTGAGGTAAACATCAGCTGTCCAAACGTTCACAACGGCGGTATGAGCTTCGGAACAGACGAAAAAAAGCGCGTACGAGGTGACAAAAGCGGTAAAGAGCGTCACGGACAAGCCTGTTTATATGAAACTTTCGCCCAACGTCACCGATATAAAGAAAATTGCAAAAGCGTGCGAGGACGCGGGCGCGGACGGCATAAGCCTTATAAACACGCTTATGGGTATGAGAATAGACGTAAAAACGCGCAAATGCGTTGTTGCAAACAAAATGGGCGGATTTTCCGGAAGTGCAATTTTCCCCGTCGCGGTGAGAATGGTGTACGAGGTGTTTGACACCGTGAAAATTCCGATTATCGGAATGGGCGGAATATCAAGCGCGAAAGACGTTGTCGAAATGATGCTTGCAGGCGCAAGCGCGGTCCAAATCGGCGCGGCAAACCTTGTAAATCCGTATGTCTGCCGTGATATTATAAACGGTTTGCCTGAAATTATGAAAAAATATAATATAGAAAAATTAAGCGATATTATCGGAGGTGCGCACAATGGCTAAAGACGTTATAATTGCGTGCGATTTTGGCACGAAAGACGAGCTTTTTGAATTTTTGGACAAATTCAAGGACGAAAAGCCGTATTTGAAAGTGGGAATGGAGCTTTTTTATGCCGAGGGTCCTGAAATTGTGAGGGAAATAAAAAGGCGCGGACACAAGATTTTTTTCTTGATTTAAAGCTTTGCGATATTCCGAACACGGTGGAAAAAGGCAATGCGCGTTTTGTCGCGTCTTGACGTCGATATGACAAATCTTCACGCGTTCGGCACGGTTGCTATGATGGAGGCGGCAATAAAGGGTCTTACGCGCCCCGACGGAACGCGTCCGTATCTTATCGCGGTAACACAGCTTACCTCCACAAGCGAGGAGCGAATGAAAAAGCGACCTTCTTATAAACGAGCCGATTGACAAGGTTGTTATGCACTATGCAAAGTGCGCCGCAGACGCAAAACTGGACGGCGTTGTCTGCTCGCCCCTTGAGGCAGGAAAGGTTAAGGATACCTGCGGTAAAGATTTTATCACCGTAACGCCAGGAGTGCGTTTTGCGGACGGCGAAAAAGGCGACCAGGTGCGCGTCACCACACCGTCCGGCGCGGCAAAACTCGGCTCGGATTTCATTGTTGTGGGACGTCCCGTAACACAGGCTGACGACCCTGTTAAAGCTTACAGAAGATGCAAAAAGGAATTTTTTTGGGAGAATAAATTTTTTTAAAAAGAACAAGGAGAGTTACAATGGAAAAAATCATTGCAAAAAAATCTGCTTAAAATCGGTGCGGTTTTCTCTTTCGTCCTGACGAGCCTTTTTACCTGGGCAAGCGGTATAAAAAGCCCGATTTACTGCGACAACAGACTGATTTTTGTCGTATCCCGATGTGAGAAAAACGGTTGAAAACGCAATCGCGGAAACGGTTAAGAAAAAAACTATCCCGACTGCGAGGTTCTTATGGGCACAAGCACGGCAGGCATAGCGCACGCCGCGATAAGCGCCGAAATTCTGGGTCTTCCTATGGGATATGTCCGCTCGGGCGCAAAAAGACCACGGACGAAACAATCAGATTGAGGGAAAACTTGAAAAAGGGCGCAAAGGTTGTTGTTATTGAAGATTTAATCTCGACGGGCGGAAGTGTTCTGGAGGTTGTTGACGTTTTTGAGAAAATGCCGGCGCGGACGTTCTCGGCATTGTGAGCATATTCACATACGGTATGCAGAAGGGAATAAAACGCCTTGCCGACGCAGATGTTAAAAAAATGTCAGCCTTACAAACCTCGACGCAATCGCGTCTGTCGCTGCCGATGAGGGATACATCAAGGAAAGCGACATAAAAAGAATTATAGATTTCCGCAACAATCCGAGCGACGAAAGCTGGATAAACCGATAAAGGGGGCAACATAAAATGAACAATCTTATAGATATTCTGGATTTAACCGAAAGTGAAATTGACGCTCTTATCGACACGGCAAACGATATTATTAAAAACCCCGATAATTACGCGGAAAAAAATGCAAACGCAAAAAGCTTGCGACGCTGTTTTTTCGAGCCGTCAACGCGTACGCGTTTGAGCTTTGAGGCGGCAATGCTGGAGCTCGGCGGTTCGGTTCTCGGATTTTCCGAGGCGGCGTCCTCGTCGGCGTCAAAGGGCGAAAGTGTGGGGGATACCGTTAAGGTTGTAAGCTGTTATGCTGATATAATCGCAATGCGCCACCCGAAAGAGGGCGCGCCTATGGTTGCGTCGTTCAAAAGCGATGTTCCCATTATAAACGCAGGCGACGGCGGACACAACCACCCGACGCAGACGCTTACCGACCTTCTCACAATCAAGCGCGAAAAAGGGGCAGACTTGACAATCTTACAGTCGGTTTCTGCGGTGACTTAAAATTCGGCAGAACGGTTCATTCGCTGATAAATGCAATGTCGCGTTATAAAAACATCAAATTTGTGCTAATTTCTCCGCCCGAGCTGACACTTCCCGACTATATCAAACAGGGTGTGCTTGCGGAAAAGAACATTGAATACATTGAAACTGGCGACTTGGAGAGCGCAATGCCGAGTCTTGACATTCTCTATATGACGAGGGTTCAGCGCGAAAGGTTTTTTTCAACGAGGCGGATTATATACGTCTTAAAGACAGCTATATTCTCAATCTTGACAAGCTTAAAAAAACGCGAAAAAAACGACTTGTGCATACTTCACCCTTTGCCGAGGGTAAACGAGATTTCAACCGACGTTGACAGTGATGCGCGCGCTTGTTATTTTAAACAGGCGCTCAACGGAAAATACATTCGTATGGCGCTTATTTTAAAGCTTTTGGGGGTGGAATAGATGAATATTGATTCGATAAAAAAACGGCATTGTGCTCGACCACATCAAGGCGGGCAAAAGTATGGAAATTTACAAGTTTTTAAATCTCGGCGAGCTTGACTGCTCGGTTGCGATCATAAAAAAATGTAAACAGCCGTCTTATGGGAAAGAAAGATATTATAAAAAAATAGACGACGATATTGACGTTAATCTTGACGTTTTGGGATATATCGACCCGGGGATTACTGTTAATATCATCAAGGACGAAAAAGCTTGTGAAAAAAATGCCATCTCACACTGCCTGAAACGGTGAAAAATGTTATAAAGTGCAAAAATCCGAGATGCATAACAACCACCGAGCAGGAAATTGAGCATATTTTTCAAGCTTACCGACAGGGAAAACAAGGTTTACAGATGTATTTATTGTGAAAGTAAGGCGAAACGTTAATTTATGGAATACAGAACAAATCTTCATACTCATACCAATTTTTGCGGCGGTAATTTCAGCGTGCGTGAGCTTGCCGCAAGCGCGCTTTTGAAAGGTTTTGACTCGCTCGGATTTTCCGAACAGTTATATATTGATTTCGACAAGGGAAATTCTCTTGCACACGAGGACGAGAAAAAGCTATATCGAAAGTGTGCTGTCGCTTAAAAATGAAATGAAAGGTTATATGGATATTTACCTCGGCTGTGAGTATGATTATTTTTCGGCGGAAACCGACCTTTCGCCGTATGAATATATAATCGGTTCGGTCGGATATGTTGAAAAGGACGGCGCGCGTATTTGCGCCGACGAGGAGGAATATTCGGTAGTACGCTTTGTCAAAGAGCATTTCGGCGGTAATTTTTATAAATACTGCAAGGCGTATTACGAGAATGTTATAAAAATGTGCGAAAAAGTGCGATTTTGATATTATTGCGCATTTTTGATTTGGCGGCAAAAGTATAACGAGGGCGATAAGTATTTTGATGAGGACGACTCGAGGTATCTTATACCTGCCATTGAGGCAATGGAAACGCTTATTAAAAAGGGCGTGATTTTTGAAATCAGTCCGCATTTTGCGTATGATAAGGTGCGCACCGAGCTTACGCCGAACAGAAATCTTATTACGGCAATAAAAAAATTACGGCGGAAGTGTGATAATCGGAAGCGGCGGAGATGATATATCGTCGCTCGGATATAGATTTGCCGAGGCGATGGAGCTTGCCGGCGAGTGCGGATTTACGAGCGTAAAAATATTTCTCGGACGGCGAATTTCTGGATTTTTCCGATATAATTTTTGCATAAAACTTTATTGTGCGGTAAAAACCGAACCTTGTTTGTAAGGTTCGGTTTTTTTGTTTGCGCTATAATGCTTTTTGTATTTTTTTCTGTGTCGCAAGTCCGCCTCTGATGTGGCGTTCCGCCTTGTTTTCGTCAAGAATTACCCTCACCTGCGACGCAAGAGCCGGGTTGATTTTTTTATGAGTCTTTCGCTTATGTCTTTATGTACTGATAGATGAACATTGATACTTTTCGTCTAATCCTATGTCTGCAAGGAGCCTTAAGTATATGTCAATATGCCCGTCTTCAGCCACTTCAATGCGGTCTATGACCCGTTTCAGCATTTCATTGGTAATTTCGGCAGTACTCAGGATATCGCCTATGCTCTTGAATGTATCTGTCAGCCCGTATTCAAGCTTGTCCGCCTGTGTGATGCCGAACTTTATCATCTTAAGCTTTTCTTCAAGCTTTTTGATTTGGTTATTGGTTGAGCCGGTCTTCCCCTTTAAGTCTTCCATTGAAATAATGTCATTATCATACATATCGACATATTTTTTTGACGGCTCTTTTTCAGTTTTTTTCTATCTCTTTTTGTTATTTCTTTTTCAGTTTTAAGATTTTGGTGCATCGGTGCGTAATTCTTGTTAAAGTCGCTTACGATTTTCTTAATAACTTTTTGCTTATCTTCAATCAGTTCTGTAAGATATTGCTTGATGGAAGCAAGCAGTTCACCTTCGTCTATGACCGTTTTGTTATTACAGGAATCTGCTCCGTTGATATTCCGTCCGCAACACACCCAAGTATATTTATAACCGATTTTAACTTTTCGTTTGGCTTGCCTGAAGAAGTGTCCGCAATCACTGCATTTAAGCAAGGTGCTGAATACATGCTTGCAGTCTTTTCGTTGCCCCTGAGAGAACTTTTGTTTGTTTATCTCCATCTTTTTTTGAGCAATCTCAAAGGTATCTATATCTATAATCGCAAGATCAGGTCTCTCTGTGACTTTCCATTCTTCTTCAGGCTTATCAATTCTGTCGCCTGTCAGGAAATCCTTTTACTTCTTCTTTGCCATTGATAATAATTCCGCAGTACATCCTGTTGGTAAGAATTCTGCAAATTCCGTTTTGCGTCCATTTGCATCCTCGCTTTGTTTTTAATATTTTCTTCGTTAAGAATTTTCGCGATTTTGCTTGCGCCATATTCTTCGTTTATGTACATTTGATATATTCGGCGAACTACATTTGCTTCAAAGGGGTTAATGTTTAGGTTAAAGTAATCGCCGATAATTTTATCATATCCATACACAAGATTCGGCACCTTGCCTTTTTCAGCGTTTAAGCTTTTACTAAATTTGATTCTCTTGGATGTGTTTTCGCTTTCCTGTTGTGCTACCATTGCAAGCATAGTGAGCACCAATTCTCCGTCCTCAGTTGACAAATTAGTGTTTACGAACACAACAGGTATTCCTATAGCTTTCAGTTCCCTTTATTGATTGCAGGAAGTCGACCACGTTTCTTGCCATTCTCGATATGTCTTTTGTTACCACCATATCAAATTTACCAAGCCTTGCATCCCGCATCAGTCTCATAAATTCAGGACGCTTTCGCATCTGTGTTCCTGAAATGCCTTCGTCTGCATACATATGAGTAATTTCGTGATTGTTTCTTTCTGCAAATTCACCATAGAATTTTTCTGCATTTCCAAGCTATTTAGCTGATCTGCTTTTGTCAGTTGATACTCTGCAATAAGGTGCAATTCTCATAAATAATTACCTCTTTTCTTGTTTTGTACGCTGTGCACAACACACAACATACCACACAATTTTTCAAAAGTCTACGAAGGAATTTTGATTCCCTCTTAAAATAATACTCCGCCCCAAAAATATCGTTCAGGCGGAGTATGTTTCCTATTTATTTCCTAATCCAAATCACTTTCTGATTCAGAGCTGTTTTGAGGCATTAAAGAATCGAACTCAATATGCCTCTGATTTGTTAAATTCCCGTTTTGACGGATTGTCAGTCTTGCAAGGCGACAGCCTTGCTTCGCCTTTTACGCACCGACAAAAACACAAAAATTTTCCTAAATCAGAGGTCGCAGAGTTGTGAGAGTGCAAATTTATTGTAAGGCAAGGAAAAAGCACAGTTAATCCTTTTGTGGATTAACGAGCATTTTGACGCAGTATTACGGAAAAATTTGCCTTTCACAACCATATTTACTTCGAATCTTTAATGCCTGAGGTACGCTTTTTCTTGATTATCTAAAAATCATCTTGGTCAATACTCCCTGTTGCCGCCCGTGAAATAAATTCACCGGCTATTTTTTCAGAGTCCGACCTTGTATTTGGATTATGGAAGGTTATATGTAAAACTTGTCCTTTCATATAATGTCCTCCATTTCCAAATCAGATTTATATTACATACTATGTCTGTCAAAATCCAAATATTCAATTTTTATTATTTAATTTTACTGCATATTCATACCACCGAGTTCGTTTTCTTCATTTTTCGCCGAGTTTTTTTCAACCATCTCCTCTATGTAGCCTTCCGTCAAATCTTTTATCACATGTGTTTTTAATCAGCTCAATCAAGACGCAAACCGATGCGGCGGAAAGACCTGTTATAAGAGACAGCGCCGCCGTGTCGTCCTCGTCATAGCCTTTCTTTTTGCTTATCCCCGAAACAGATTTAAGCCTGAACTTCCAACTGTTGCCGAGAGTTGCCGCCGTATATTCGCCGTGTGTCATTGTTTCGGACGATATTTGCTCCTTTCGTTTTATAACCGAAAGACCGTATTCGGAGCATATTTTATCGGAGACGGTTCGGATATTTTCAAGCGACTTTTTATCCTGATGAAGTTTCTTTCCGCTTTCAAAACGGACGCTGTTTACGATGATATGATTGTGCAAATGATTTTTTTCAATGTGCGTTCCGACGATTACTTCACACCCGTCAAAAACATTCTTTTTGCGAGTCTGACGCCGATTTCGTGTACGGTTTTCCGGTGTGATTTTTCTTCTGGACTGAACGACTGACAGTAGTGATAAAAGTATTTGCCGTTCATCTTTGCGTACAAATGTTTTGTCAGTATGAATTCATCGTAGGCAGAGTGAGGAGAGCAGTTTATTCCCGAAACTAATTTCTCACCGCTTTGCAAAAGTGTCTTTTTATTGTTTGCAACATAATTTATAACACCCGACAGTCCGGCTCGGCTTTGGCGTTTATTGTTCAGTGCAACCACGATTGCCATTTACGAACACCTCTTGCAAATTTTTTTGAAGTTCGGCATATATGTTTTGAAGTTCCGCACTGACATCTTGCAAATATACAGAGTTTATTTTACCCATATTCGCAAGCAATGTAAGTCTGTTTATGTTGCTGCCGATTCTTTTCACTTCGGTTATCAAAGGCTTAACATCTATCACATTGATTTTCTTTTGCATCGCACATTTGATGATGTACTCTGTCATAGTTTCTTTTGCGTCGCCGGCTAAATTTTTAATTACATTGTACTCAACATCTGATGCTCTTATAGATATAACCTTGTTTCTGTGTCTCATGTTATTCCTCCTTTGCTTTGAAAAGTGGGTACGGGCTGCCGCCCGAAAGTCTGCACCGTTTTCGGTGCGAGTGTGCGTGCGGTAAAGCCACGCGCGATGCTTGCAACCTCTTAATGAGGTTATTCGACAGGGTCGGCAGGGACGGTTATTGGGATATAAGAATTACCGTCACTATCGGCACTGTTCACAGCAACATCATTTGGATTTTGTGTGACCCTTGATAATAATATTATCCGCTTTCCGTTGCTCCGTTTTGACTGATAGGCAATTCCAAACTCTTTGAGTTCCGGGATATTCTGATTGAGCCTTTTTGACAAAACGATAGGGGATATTTCTTCGTCAGTATATTTTGACAGTCTTTCCGCCAGCTTTGCAGGTGTTCCCGAAAAAGATTTTTTTCATTCTGCATAAACCGAACAACAGTTGCGGTAATATTTTCGAGAAGTATTTCGGGGTTTTTCTGCACTGTCGGAAACCAATTCCCAGCTTTTATTGCCGGTACTAAAATTAAGCTCCAGTTCCCGATATTCAATATCACGTCCCGTGCAATAAAGTGTTGCCCGTGAGCCGGCACGCTTTGACTTGCAAAGAACAAAACTTGAATCTGCACCGCCGGTAATTCCCGTTGTGCCCGACACCATATTCATCGGATCGTCATCTTTTTGCTTTCTCAAATGATGTATGAGGACAATTGCAATTTTCAGCTTGTCCGCAATATTTTTAAGAATACTTATATCTCTGTAATCGCTTGCGTAGGCATTATCATTTGAGATAGTACGTATTTTTTTGAAAGGTGTCGATAACGACCAGTTTGGTATTTTTGTTGCTCAAACAGAAATTTTCAATCTGTTCCTCAATGCCGCTGCCGATGCTTTCTGCAAAGGTTGCAAAGTGGATATTGGGCGGAGCATCAACTGTTATGTCAAACAATCTGCTTTGGATTCTTGCAAGACTGTCTTCAAGGCAAAGATACAGTGCAGTGCCTTGCTTGGTTTCAAAAATTCCAAAGCTTTTTCTCCTTTAGCAAACCTTTAAACACAACATAAGCGCCAGCCACGATTTACCGATTTTCGGGACTTCCCGATAAAATATGCAGTCCCTGCGGAATTAAACTTTCCACCGCAAATTCTATCGGCGGTAAAAAGGTATTCATCAGCATTTCACCGTTTACGGTTTTTAAAACCTTGCTCATATTTATTTCACCTCCTCACATTAAAATTATTAAAACTATTGCAAAAAAATAAAAATAGTGGTACAATAGTTTCAAGCGATTATCAAGAATAAGTATTCTGTAAATATAATAGCGCGTACAAGAAGTTTTGTCAAGTGATTATTTAAAATAAATATCACTTGAAATATTTTTGTAATATTTCGGAGGTCAATTTATGAAGTTTCAAGCATCATTTTTAGAAAAATCATATAAATATTTCAACCAAAGAATGTAATCGGATTTTTGGATTGGGAAGGATAACTTTTGGGGTGGCGACAGGCAATTACGGAGCGCTTTCATTTTTGTTTCCTGTTCACGAATTAGATGCATTAAGAGATAAGGCTAATTCGCTTTTTAGAGCTTTTGCTTTTTCGAGTAAGAGGGGCGAAGACAAGCTATCCGCCTATTATAAATGTGAGGAAGAATTTAGTTTGAACGGCGGCGGCATTTTTGTCTGAGAAAAAAAGCTATTGTCAATACTGACGATAATATTGATATGGTTGAAACTTATTGGCTTACAAAGCTTTCGGGACTGCTTTTTGGTTGAAATGATGCACGCAATTCTCCATAACATTCCGATTTTAAAAGTGCCCGGTATGCAAAAAGATTTTTTTATTGCTGAAAATCACGGTATTCAGTATTGCGATAATATTTATAAGGACGGAAAAACCTGCAGACAAATAGGAGCAAAAAAACAGTTCAAGGAAAAAGTTAAATCGGACAGTGCGCTTTCTTTGTATGAGAAAAAAGTATCAGGCGCTCTATTATAAACGCAAAAAAACAACTGACGAAAAGACCTTAACGGCGATTAATGAAAAAATCGCCTTTTATCAAGACGCACGCTCGAAGTATAAAAAAGGGGAGATTTCTTCCGACGAGTTTATTTCTATGCTCGAAGAATAACACATACCGTGCCGGATTTTTTATAAGGCGCGAAAATACGCAGGCGTGGGAAAGTGCCCTGCCTGCATATCTTTTGCCCTGCTACGTGGCTTAAAATGCCGTTATATCGGCTATTAAAATTGTTTTTCATTTGGTATATAAATCATCATTTTCAAAGCACGCCATAACAAACCGTGCTTCGAGCTTAAAACCTTTTATAAATGTCTGACATTCTGTAATTTGTGTCATTTCATCTTGACAAGCCTTGTATTTGTCAAACAATTCTTTTTCTTGTTCGTTTAAGGTTTCAAGCAGTTTTTCTTCATTTTTGGTCAGTAATTTGAATACTTTGTCAAATTGCCTTTGCCGCTGGAACGGTATTTCAACCGGATTGATATTGCCATACCAAAATTCTTCTAATATTCGCATTGTTTTTCCTCCTCACATAAAAAGAGCGGCTCAAATTTCGGCATATCCGAAATTGAGTCGCCCTTTTTTATCATTTTTATTGTTGTTTTAATTGCCTCTCTAACATACAACATCTGTAGCTACTCTCGTATGTCTGCCGGCTTTATCCCTTGCTTTGCAAGCTCATACGCCGCCATAAATACATCACTTTCAATGCTGTACTTCTCACCATGCATAATTTCTTCAAATGTGGACTTCGCCATTCGTGCCACCTCCTTCGGCAACACAAACAGTATCACAGAAAGAGGTGTAAGTCAATGAAGGAATTATTCGATTTGCCCTATCAAGAATCTTTACACTAGCAAACAAACACTTAATCTTTTTTTACTTCCCAATAATCCCATTTTTCCTTGGGGAATCTCAAATCAAGACTTGCATTACTTTTAGGCATAGCTACCATTAATATTTTTTCGAGGTCTCGTCATTGCAACATAAGCAATCCTCATAAGTTCATTGTCTGTATCCCCTCTAGTCAAAAAAGATGGTGTTAAGGTATTACCTCTAATGTTTTCAACAAGAAGCATAATAGCATCAAACGTTTCGCCTTTTACCCCATGAACAGAAGAAAAAGTATATTCAGTTTGTATCTTCTTTTGAAAAAAATCCTTAACCGGAATCAACCTAAAGTTTGGGGTTGTTGAATCGCGAGATTTAATTTTTAATTGCACCCATTATAGATATATTATCAATTAAATTTATATCATTCTCAGATAATATTCTCGAAATTACACTTTGTATTGTGGTAATCCAAGGACCACATCCTATATCTGCAGAAGGAAGATTAACAAGAATGTCTGTTATAATAACTTTCCATAAATCATATTGCATAATTTTTAGAAACTTCTTCTTCAATATACACCACATCATCAGCATTACTTTTTACGGTTAACTGAAAAATCGCTCTTTCACAGAAATTATATGCTTTCTTTCTGTCTCCACATAACCATTCATATGAAGCTTTAGCCAAAAAGTTCAGTTTCAGCAGTTTTTCCATATATCTTTAACATTATCAGTATGAATCTTCCCACGTTTCACGATAGCAACATTTTCAGGGGAAACTTCTATGTTATTACTAAGACATAAATCCTTAAATTTAGATATAATTACATCTGTATTAATTCCCGAATCATATACACATAGAACTGGTTTTTTTGTGTATAATTTTGCAGAATCGCCTGAAGCTTTATTGGGACCTTTCTCTTTGTACATATCAGAAAAAAACATATGTGGCGTCACAGATTCGTTGTGAACTTCTAAAAATTTTCTGATAGTGCATATGTTTTCCATTGAACGTCTTGCATTTTTCTATAAATGATTCTGGATTTGCAGTTCTCCATTCATATATTGATTGATCGGGATCTCCAACAATATACACTGATTCAAGTCCAGCTTCACACAACAAGTCCAATATCTTCATTTGTTCAACGGAGGTATCTTGTGCTTCATCTAAAAATAATTATTGGGAATCTTTCTGAAATACATTTTGCTATTTCTGGGTATTTTTTTCACTAATATAACTGACAAACTTGGTATTTCATCTTGATAGAAAAGTCCCTTTTTTTAGCAGCATCTCTTTAAATTCAATACAAGGTGCTTTTAAAATCTTCTTGTTCCAACACATGTAATTATCTCATCATTTTTGGGTTAGTCGTTTATCATCATCCCATTTGAATTGTTCTATATTGTTAACGCATCCCCTTTGATAACATTCTCTTCTCCAATAACTATATGTTTTTTTGCAATATCATTCATAATTACACTAGGTCTTTTGCGTGAAGGTAACAGCAAATAGCCAAATCTTAGAAATATATAATTATTAATAAAAGCTGTCTAAAGTTCCTAAAAATGGGGTTGATTAATGTTATTCATGTGCGGCAACATTTCTTTCACACGGTGTTCAATCTCTTCACTTGCAACATTGGTAAAAAGATAACACAGCTATTCCTTTGTGTGGGTTGTCCCAACCTTTCAAATAATCAACGACTTTTTGTGCAACAATAGTTGTTTTTTTCCACTCCCAGGACAAGCATGCAAAACAACCTTACCTGAAGAATTAAGAAAATCAGTTTGCTCTGTTGTAAACTCGTACATATTCTACTCCTCATTCGAGCTATAATCCAAAGTAATATTAAAAATTGCCTTTTGAATGTACTGTGGAACAACAAAAGGTTTTTCTATATCTTGTCCTTGATTAATCTCATCTAATTGTTTTTAGTATTCGGCTTAATTCTTGCGCTACTTGTGCTTTCGCTGTATCACGTGAGCGAATAAATAGCCATATTTTTTTAGTGCTTTAGATTTTATGCATGTCTCGCAATCAACTTTTTCTTTTGAGTTTTGGGCCAACAGTTGGATAGACATTAATTATCGCTTCTAATAAGTATGGAATATTATTCTCTTCAAGTGCTAATTCAAATTCAAGTGTTTTAGTTGCACCAACGCAAAGCACAATACCATCTGAACATATATCTGATATTTTATTAAATCTATCTGAAGGTACTCCACTATCTATTTTTTCTACTATACCAGTTAAATCATCATCATAATCAAGTTCTTTAGAAATATATGTATCTGTATCATCCTTATTGGCACACCTATCATCATCTGTAATAATTGACGCTTTTTGCAAAACCACAATTTGAATCAGGAATTTTTATCATTTTAGCAAACGGTGAAAAGCCAACGCCATTGATATTGACAAGCTCAACCGCATACATATCCAACGGTCTTCCAATTATTTTAGCAAACTCTGGCATTAAAATTGCTTCGCTTATTCCTTCTACAAACAAAATGCCTTTAGCAGTTGTGATTTCGTAACATCTAAATATTTTTTTCTAAGTAATCTTTTTTTCTTGTTCGGATAAGGATGCGCGTACAAAAGGATAATTAGAAATCTCATGTTCTTTCTCATACAAAAAGATTGATTTGCCCGACATCCACCTTAGAAACCAATGTCGGAGAATGAGAAGTCATAATCACCTGTATGTTTGAGGTCTTTTTACCTTATTAAGAAAAATTAAGTATCAATTCTTGTAATTGAGGATGCAAATGCGCCTCTGGTTCTTCTACTAAAAAACATTTGCATATATACCCTTTTTTTACAAAAAGACATATCTCCTAAAAACAGCGGAAACAAACAAAAAGATTATTATATCCCAGTCCATTTTTGATAAAGTTCAAATGTATGTTTTTAAAGAAAGTAGAGTCTGTTTTTATTTCATCAGAAATATCTTCCTCTTTTCTTAGGAAAGAGTCTATATCTACATAAGCACCATTTTCTCGAGTTTTGAATATAATGCTTTAAGTCATCTTCGGCAAATAAATTTATAATTTCCTCATATTGTGTATGAGTTTTTGCTAATAAAATTCCATCTCGGAGTAATCCATGAACGCAATGAGCCTAAGATGGACTCAAATCTTGGTTCTACCAGCCCCAAATCAATTTGCTGATATAGTAAGGATTGTTCTATATCAAGCAAATTTTCATTAATGATTTTTAGCTTGACTAATTGATTCTGTTTGCAATATTTCATTATTTGCAACACGCAATTTATCAACTAAATTATCCTTTTCTTCTGGGGAATCAGCTATTGTACCAAGCAAAGAAGAAAGCCTGCTATTTCGCGACGGCTTCATTTCGTTCTCCGCATCTCGAAGAGCCCCCAAATAGGCAATATTTATAGCTTCTAGCGTATCGGCAGATAGAGGATTTCCTTCACACTTTCCTCCCCATGCTCTATGCTTTACTTTTATCGTATCCGGCTGAATTTTTCTAACGTAAAAAAACAGTATGAAACTCTCCAGAATCTGGTTCCTCCGGATCCCATATTTCAATAAGATTTATAGGCACCTCTTTTAGATAAACATCAATCTGAGATTCGGTTTCTCGTTCACCTAATTCATTAATATGAAAAATCTGTTTTATTAAAAATAAATTTCTCTTTTATATAAAAACACATGATAAAGGCTATTTTCATTGCGTCAATCAAAGATGATTTTCCACTGTTGTTTTTCTCCTATTACAACATTAACCCCTTTATCAAAGACAAAAACTCACTCCGTCTTTACCGAACACTCTGAAATTTTTTTAATTTTTGATTTCTGAAATATACATAAAAAGCCTCCATTGAAAAGGATTGTCACTCGGTACCAATTATATGTTTAATAAACTCAAGCCTACTTTTTCCACTTGGTTTTTATCTTCTTCATATAATTCATCATACAAGGTGTCAACTTCGTCAAAAATAATCTTGTCCGTCCTCGGGGTTAAGTATAATTCCTGCTAAATGTTGTTCGATTAGTTCCGCATCAAAATTCAGTTCTTTTTCTTCTGCGAATTTATACTTAGGATATTCTTTTTGCATTTTTTTATTAGCCAATAAAACACTTCTTTTTCCATGTTGCCTACGTTTTTAATTCATCATAGAGATTTTTGCCTTTTTCGCTGTGATAGTAGACGATAGTTGCCGCTGAATTATAATCTAATTCGTAAGCATAAATATTTAATTGGTCACACAATTTACAAAAAAAGTTTAAAATACTTGTCACTTAGTTCTCCTAAATATTTGCCAAAAAGTATTCTTTATATTCTTATTAATATCTTTGCATTTTTATCCCAAAGTTCAAACAAAAGGGGAATATTCAGGCGATATCATATCTTTGTATTCTTTATCAGAATACCTCGCATATCTCACTGTATTGTAAAACCTTACAAAGAGGGTGATGAGTTTTCTGCACTTAGCGTTAAATTCAATTTCACAATTTCGTTCAATCCAGTCATTTAATTTATCATGTGAATGACTCTTAAGCAATTTATATACAACATTTTTTTCCTTTTTCTTGTATGTGGTTCTTTTTACATACCAATTCAACTATAGCCTTCTGAATTCTTTCTATGCCTTGAGATGCGTGATATAAAGTTAAGAACGGATATTCAACAAGCACCTCATTTAATTCTTCATTAGAATTAAAGTAAATTTTATCTATATCATTGATTGAACGCCATATAAGCACACCAGAAATTTGAATCTCTTGCCCTATAGAAAAATTTAACAATATTAGATCTCTGTCTACATCTAAAGCAGAATGCGTTTTTATCTTTAAGTCGCTATCTTTTTTTATAAATGAAGATTGTAGAGAACTGGACTCTTCAACAGAAGAATCTTGTGCTTCCTTATCGTAATCAACCATAAAAATTATGTTTACTTGCTGTTTCCAAGTATGAAAACTCACCTATTTCATCAGGATCTTGGAAACAAATAATGGTGTTATTATGTAATGAAAAATTTTTCTAACCAACTCTTTTCCAAAACTGCTTTCTTTTTATTATTGTTCTCTGTATCAATACGCGATAAACCAACATATGCTTCAAGCTCTATCTTTAGACGCTTATCAATAGACTTTGCAATTTCACTATTAATATCTTCGACAACCCAAACAAAGGGCCAATCCTTAAATAAAATATTATCAAAATCAATCGTGCAATATTCATCTTTTAAAACATATGGTTCAATGTCTATGTGTGCTCTGCCTGTAAAAACATCTCCAAGCGATACAATCATTCTCGAATTGTTTTTAGCTAATTCTTTCCCCTGAATCATATGTTCAAAAATAACTTCTCCATAAAAACATGTTTCCAACTTTTTACTATCAAACCAAAAACGCAAATATCATATTATTCATATAACCATGTTCCTTTTTGATTATTATTTTAACTTCATCCCGCTGTCAAATGCGTTGTCGATCATGCCTATCGATTTTTGCAATAAGTCTGATGCGTCAAATGTAAGTGATTTGCAAACCTGGCAAAGAATACTCTAATATGTTCCAAAAATTGCCTTTAAATCCGTATTTGCGCAACTTTATTTTTTTTTTTTTAATGTTTCCTTATCATTTGACTCGTAATGAGTAAAGTACCACGTCGAGTTTGGATTAATTCTTTCAACAATTTTTCTAATATAAACACTATCAACTTTGCCGTAACTAAAGCCATATGAATACACTTTATCTATTTCATAGTCAAGTTTCTTATCACTATATTTTTAACGGAGAAGTAGTATCCTTTTTTTAAACGATATTATCATATCATCCAAAAAAAGGAAGAAGAAATGTACGGTCCTGATGAAAGTTCATCATTATATGTCGCATTTGATTCGCCATGTCCGAAAAATAAGCTTTTGACCTACTCGATTATGAATGTGAATAACTTTTTATGCCGTATAATTTTTTTGTAATGTTTTTGTATAGTTAAATGTCAAAAAAATAGTGATTTGTCGGAATTAAATAATTTTTTTGCATTTCACTTATACAAGCGAATTGTCCTCTTTTCAATTTGATTTTTCAATGTCCTTTATCCATATGCGAAAAAAAGTCTTGCCATATTTTTAGAACAATTGATAAATCCGCTTGAAAGCACATCTATATATAACAAATAATCTTTCATCAGTTCGTTATCTTCTTCAGCTGTCTCATTTTCTTTATGATTAGCAACTGGCAGTTTAGAGTTGAAATTAACATGTGCTAATGCTTCTTCAAAAATTCGACCAATTTTTCTCCACATGAGTTATCCATCGTATGCAGTAATATTTCAGCTGCAAATTCCCCTGGCCCTATATTTTTCCAAAATCCTCCAAATATACTATTTCATCCCTTAAATCAAGCGCTTCGGGATATAAAGAAAGAACAAACTTTCTAAATTCACTGTACTGTGTTTTAATCCCGTGAGCAATGTCAAATCCGTTCCCTAATATAAACAATGAACTCATACTAACCTTTGTACCTTTTTCCCAGTTGACTGAACTGTTATTAATAATCCAACTTTTTAATAACATCAAGCAACTTAATTGCGAAAACTTTGTTTCCAAAGCTCTCATAATTTTTCACTCCATTCTTTTTCTTTAAATCCTACCAAAATAAAATCTTCGCTGATTGAAAGCGGGCGTTTAACTAACATTCCGTCTGTGGATAGCAACTTTAGCTGTTCTTCTTCCGACATATTCGGGAGCTTGTCCTTCAGCCCGATTGATTTATACAAAAGCCCCGATGTGTTAAAGAATTTCTTTAACGGCAGACCACTCATTTTTATACCATTTGCTCAATTCCTCGAAGGTAGGGTTGTCCTCTTTTTATGTCACGTAGTTTGTATTCAATGTCGTTGTCATCAAGCCATTTCTTTGCTTTCTGACAAGTTGTGCATTTTGGGTAACATATAAATTTTAGCATAATAGTCTCCTTTTTTTACATAAAAAAACTGATTTTTATTCTATCTAATATCTTTATATCTGCCGGACAAAAATTATAATTATCAATTTCAGATACACTTATCCAGCTGATATCCTTATGTTCCAATTTTTGCGGAACTCCCTCGGCAATAGTTGCGTTAAACAAAGTCAAATGCACGGTAATATCAGGGTATTCATGAACGACATCCATAAATACATCACCAACTGATAATGTAACCGAAAGTTCTTCTTGACACTCGCGTACAAGCGCCTGTTCTTTGGTCTCACCTTCTTCAACTTTACCGCCAACAAACTCCCACAAAAGTCCTCTTGCTTTGTAGACCGGGCGTTGGCAAATCATAAATTTATCTTTATTCCATATAAGAGCGGCCACTACTTCTATCATATTTCCTCAATTCCCAAACTCCTTAAATATTCATATGTATCATCATAAAATTTCGGCAAACGAGTGCTATCCTCCCAAAAACCACTTAAAGTCTTATTAGAATTACCTTTAGGAACGCATATTATCATTCCGGATCGTGCGCGAGTAAGAAGTACGCGATATGCATTTAGCATATACTTGCACAATTCTTGCTTGCTTTCGGTGTTTGGAAGTTGTTCATTCCATTTTGTAGTCCCATTGAACTTATAAAAATGCCATTTTCTATCATTGTATCGCATATCAGCGTCCCACAACAACAAGTGTAATCGAGCTCTAAACCTTGAACTTGAATTTCCGTTGCGGCATCTTCAAGGTAATTCGATGATTTTGTGTTAGCCTTATCATCTAAAAACCAATGTACCGCATTTTCATCACCAGAAGGTAATACGTGTATTCCCAATGGCTTAAATCTTGCAGATTCTTTTTGTTATAAGAACGCCTGTGCGTTCTGTTCCCCGCACCTTGCTGTGTAACCACTCTTTGGCTTTCTTCATATCCCTTGTCAATACAATGGGATATCTGTCCTTGATTTCATTATACAATTCTGCCGCTTTTCCTGCTCTACAGCTTTCGCCGGGTCAATCTCTAAAACGCCATTTTCAACAGGATTCTTTATTTTTGCTAACATGTTATCGCGGTATCTATGGATAATCTGTATAAATTTTTCCTACCTCGCGGCGAGAATCTGATAGATTTTTTCTTTCATTTTTGTCTCTGCATTTTTATAATTATCTTGTGCGAGCGCTTCATTTTAACACTGCTACCAAGGGCCCGTTTCCGGAAAGATAAACTGCGCCTTCATCTTCCACCGGCTCATCGTTACCCTGATACGTTTGACGAACCGCGACATCTAACCCCACCAGTGTTTTTCCCTGCACCGGGAACCCCCGTTACAAAACAAATGCTTTTCTCTCCATTTACCTTACTTTTTTGAATCACATCTATAATATATTGAATTGTTGTATCAGTGGAGACTTTATCAGCCTCATGCCTTGTGATATTTTCCACCGAGTGACTTTCGTAAAGTGTTTTAGCAGCCTCAATTATTGTCGGTGTAGGTGCATAAGGGCTAATAACCCAGTTACTATTTACAGGTGACTCATTTGGAAATCTGTATATTACTTTTGTTATTAAATCAAGTATGCCGTTTTTCCGGTAACGAGAGGATTAACAACCCTGTCATCATAAACCGACATGCGAATATCCGTAGAACTGTTCGGAAAATTTGTAGCAACCAAAAATCGGTACAATTACTTTGTCTTGGCTGAACTTGTGAAAATTTTTAAATCAAGTGCATAATCCAATACTTGGTCAATATCTCCTTCAAGTATTCTTGATTCGCCAACTTTAAATTCAATACAAAAAACAATTCCACGATAAAGGAGCACTAAATCAATTCTTTTGCCTAAACGCGGTATATCATATTCAAAGATAATTTGCCCGTCACGGTCATTCAGTTTGGAAACCACATCACGCATTATTTCAATTTCTGATTTCCACGCCTCTCTTGTAGTAGTAAGAGCGTCACCGTGATAGTTATCACACAATGCTCCAAAAACAGAATCAATATCTTTATAAAAAAATGATGAAAAAAATCACTATTAAATAAGCAACGTGGGCTTACATTCACAATAAAAAAACTCCTTTATTTCAATATTTCCAAATACTGTTTTATCCGTTCGATCACATACTTTGCCACGAGTTCAATCATAGGTTCCGCATCACCATTTTTGTAAAACTCATCGAATGCGACGTAATATGTTTTTCTGTCGGCAAACTTCACATTGATTGCGGGGTAGCCGTTTTGGATAAGGTCGAGATTAAGCAGCAATCTTCCTGTTCTGCCGTTACCGTCGATAAAGGGGTGAATGCCCTCAAATTCCAGGTGGAACCGTGCGATTCTTTCTATGGGATGCATTTTCTTTTTTTGTGTTTTTCGTTCTCGGCGAGTAGCTCCGTCATTTTCGGCTCAATCATATATGGCTGAACGGGCTCGGTATATGCTCCCATAATGGTTACGGGAATTTTGCGGAACACTCCCTTATCCTCAGGTCTGTTCATCAGCACAAGCGAGTGAATGTTTTTAATCACCGTTTCGCTGATTTTTCGTATCCTTTGCAATATCCTCGATGTACAAAAATGCGTCTCTGTGACCGACTGCCTCAAGGTGGTCTTTAAGCGGTTTTTGGTCGATTGTCATACCTTCCAGAACCATTGCCGTTTCTTTTTAATGTAAGAGTGTTGCCCTCGATTGCGTTTGAATTATAGGTGAAGTCAACCATAAATTCATCGCGCAGTCTTTCTGCCTCGCCTTGTGTAAGCGGACGTTTTTTATCAAGCTCTGCCTTTAATGCGTCGATTTTCAATAGCAGGGGAGATAATTCCTTTGACATTTTTATTCCTTTTAGAGTTCTGGCATCAACGGGCTTTGGTGCATTTTCGGGAATCATATATAATTTGCCCTTTTGAACAACGCCGTCTATTCTGTTTTGAGCGCATAAAAGTCTGACTCTGCGCGGTGAGAGCCCCCACTTTTCTGCTGCTTGTGAAACCTTGATATATTCCATAATCATACCTCTTTCGGGTTGTTGCATATAGTATATCACATTTCGGGAATAAAAATCAAGTTTTATCACGAAAAATAACCATTCATTACTATTCCCAAAAATTATATCAATTTTTCTGTAAGTAGGCAACAAAAATTTTTTTCGTATCTTGCTGCAATGTATGTTTTTGTAAAAATTCCTTTTTGCAGATCAGATATATACGGAACATTATCAATAAATTTGCTTATAAGCTTAATGTCAATATTGGGCACAAAGCCTTAAAATGGCTTTTGTTGCAATCCGCATTTTGCATTGAAGAAATAAAAATCATAGTAGTTAATTTTTCTGTCATTCAATTTAATCGCAGATGTAGGAAATTGAAATATACGGGCATTCAGCTCATCCTTATTTTCTAAAATGGTTTTCATTACCTTTTCATCGGCTTGCGGAAGCAGACAGCTACCACAGTCAAAGACCGGTGCAATTTCTGCTGTTTGAGTTTCATCATCAAATAGGAACCCCCAGTTGCCGTTGTGCCGGTCAAAGTTGCCGAGCAATGCATCTGCGATAAAGATATTCCAAAAAAATGCTCACACAAGCTTTCAGGATTGACAAACTGTTGCTTTTCGATAGTTTCAAGCACATCTGCAAGCTCTGTTCCCGTTCCGTTATGTTCAGAGTCAATAACTGTATTTTTGATTGAGCAGAAATCATATAAATGTTTATCTTTATCGGCAAAAATCCTTGCAGGCACATACAATTTTCACTTTGCCGTTTACAGTGAAGGTTCCGAGCTTGGTTTCTTGTGCTTTTATGACTATCATATTGAATATACTGCTGGCGATATGTTCGCTGATTGAACTGTTTGTATATGACAGTTCTGTTGGTTTCTTATTTCCTGACGACGGAAATTTAATCATATATTTTTCGCCCTCATATTCTACTGCGATTTTTCTTCCCGTTTGCACCGTTATACGCTCTGCCGTTAATGCGCGTACAGTTTGTAAAAATCAATTTGCTTTGACATAATCTACCTCCACAAATACTTTTTGTCTTAAATAATCCGCATGCTCCGGAGTTATCAGTCCATCGTTTATTTCCGCTATGTTGATGCTGCCGTAAAGTTCGCCCCAATAGCAATCTATCAAAGTTGAATTCTTTGATAATGCATCTTTGTATGCGTCTAAATCGTGTTGCAGATACGATGGGAGACTGTGCTCGTAGGAACGCTCTCTTTCGATGGCTGCCATTCTGTCATCAAGCAGGCTCTCCATCGAAACATTTAATACCTTTGCAATTTTGTATAACGTTTCAGCAGAACACTTTTCGATACTTGTTTTGCCGCTGCACAATTCGCTGAGTGTTGCATTAGGAATTCCGGCGAGTTTTGCCAAACGGTACTTTGTCATTCCGATATTATTTAAAAATTTCGTTGATACTCATTTTTCATCACCCTAATAATATTATATCGCTATGCCGAAAATTAAAATCAAGTAATTTTAAAGAATAAGTATTGATTTTTAATAAAAATATGCTAAAAATATCCGATATAAGCTGTCATAATTAAGAGGGTTTCTATGAATTTTTAGAATATATTGATATCATATATAGTACCGAACTGAAAAAAATCTTAACATTAATTTGGAAAGCGAAAGAATATAGTAGTTTTATTCCTATTAAACCACTTGCTTATTCTACAAATAATGTATTTTTTTAATCAGGAAACAAATGCATTCAAAATTACTCATTGTTGTTGGTAAGCAACGAGTTTATCTATCTGATTTATACATTATAAAAGACCATTTTGAACTTAGATGCAAAAAGAAATTACATGGTTTTTAAACAGCTATGCGGTTTATATATAAATGACAATAATGCACATTCGTTCAAAAATTAACGAAAAAGAAATTTAAAAGGAAGTGGGATAGAATATTTTTTTCAGATGATAAAAGAGATTATGCTTCATACAGATAGTGTTATAAGTATTAATGATTTTATATTTGTTCTTAATTTTGTGTTAGCTAAAAGATTCTGCTTGGGGAGAAATGAAAAAAAGTTAAGCAATTTCAGAAAGCTTACACTTTGTAAATATATCTCTTTTAATTTCGTATTATGCTTTCAATTCAAATGATGCAAAAAATTTTTTAGAAAATATTGGTTATCCTGTAGATAAAAAAATATTTGCAAGATAACAAAAGAAATATCTCAGCTTTTTAATAATGAAAATATAAAAAAATTTGATATTTCTTTATTTATATGATATAATACCTAGTGAGGACTCCAGTAAGGTTAATAGCCGCCTTAGCGTTTAAGGTTAATGTAACTACAAAATGTTGAATTTAAAATGACCTTCGGTCATGTTTTTATTCAAATAAAAACATATCATCAACAACCTGACATTCGCGAACTTCGCTCATGTTCAGAACGCCGCTGATATGTTTTCATTTGTTCAAAAGAATTTATAATAAATTCAAGTGGAGTCCTCCACTGTTTTTTTAATGGTGGTGAATACAAGTTTGTTAATTTATAAAGATAAATATATATGCAACAAATGTCCACATGTTGTATTCTTGTGTGGTAATAAATTTGTTGGACAAGAGAAAAATGATAAGCGCAGCATTTTAAAGAAATACATAGAAGAAAAATGCTGCTGATTTTTTTATTCAATTATTTTTAGAAGAAAAACTTTATGTTTAAAAAAACGCTACAAAAATCATATCTGTCGTATGATGATATTTTTAAAAAAATTTATTTCAGGTTGAACAGCTTGCTTCGATTTTCGCTGATAAAATTATTATCGTTCATGAAACATTATCAACAGCTGCTGAGTTAGGAATGTTCGCTCATGATGCAGATATGATGAAAAAAAGATTTGTTTGCTTTGTACCGGATAGTATGTCTATTGAAGAGAATAAGACTACCGCGTTTATAAAGCTTGCATATTTAAATACAAACACGCCCAAAATGCAGATCGGCAAAAAAATAATATATTATCCAGATATTGATGTCAACAGAGCATCCAAGTATAAAAGTGATTATCGCACAGGATTTCACAACAATGAGATTGGAAAAAATTTAGGAGATAAAATATTAAGATTCATTTCATTCGGCAATTCCAATCCACGAATTACTTTCAAAAAGAAACGATTATAATGAACCATATACATACACAAACTGTATTACATATAAGATTAACAAAAAAACGCATAACATTACTGCTTATGCAAATCCATATATTCTTAAAAACACAATTGTTATCGTTATTTTTTTGTTGATGAATTTAAAAAAAGAAATTAGAAATGAAAAACGTATTTTTTTGAACACGTAAACTATATAGATAAATTTTATAATAATATCCTACTGAATACTATTTGCCACATAGAAGGACTAAAAAGTCAAAAGAATTTGATGTAGACATTAAACTTTCGGGGACTTCGTGCACTTTAAATCAAGCGATTGGTTATTTTATATATATGTTACAGGGTGTAAAAATTGCTTTATTTAGAAAGTGAATCCGAATCTGCAGATGCTTCAATTAGAAAAAAATACGTATTTCTAATAAATTCAAAAAAATTATACTATTTCTTTAGGCGAATATATAGAAGATTTTTAAAAATAACGAGTTTTTGGGAGGTTGGGAATATGAATGTGCAAAAATCCTGATATAAAAAAATTCGTTATATTAAAACAAAAGAATAAAACCAGAAGAATAACAACATATGTTTCTGATGATTGCAATTTACGATTAGCACATACAAGAATTAATGCTTTCCTAAAGGAAAGTTTTATTCCTTCTGTCTTTACTAAAGCATATGTTTCAGGTTGTTCTATATATCATAACGCTTTTATCTCATCTATATAATGATTGTTTTTGTCATGATGGATATAAAAGACTTCTTCCCAAGTATTTCACACAGACAATTAGAGAGGAAATTGTATTTTTGAGATAAACGCAAAAAGCTCCTAACCAAATAAGTATGTTGGAATGCCGTGAATTAGTAGATTTATGTAGCGTTGGGAGCGTAGGATTACCATTAGGTTTTATCACTTCGCCTGTTCTGTCCAATATATATCTCAAAAGAATTTGATGGGGGTTTTCTATGGTAAACTAAAAATCATTACCTTTAAAAATATAATATATACTAGGTATGCAGACGATATAGTTGTCTCATTTAAGCAAGAAGATGTGAAAAATATTGATGATGCTAAAAGCAGTATTATCAATATCGCTAAACAAATTTTATGTCGATATAAATTGCACTTAAACGAAAGAAAAAAACACGATTTTATAGTTTGGGGATTTCAAATCATGTGAGAATTACAGGTGTAAATATTACAAAAATGATGGAGGTAAACGATTAATTACGGTCGGAAGAAGCCTCAAGAATAAGTTATATTGGGATACAATTAATTATATGGAAAGTGATAATAAGAATACGGAAACTGTCAATTACATAAAAGGTCTACAATCGTTTATTCTTTCAATTGAGAAAAAAACGGATATGAAAAAGTGTTATTCAAAGCCAATGATAGAGAATGTTCGAAAATACGGTTTCAGAACATTAAAAGGATTTGGTAGACTCTTTGTAACTGTGGGAATTAGACAGACAATCTATGCGTATGTCAGTGTTAAGAACAGCGAGAGCATATTCTGTCGACATAAACAAACATCTATATACTTGCACTCTATAGTTTTTAAAACTATTTTTTAACTTTGCTTCCGCGCTCCAATACAGATGTAACAATAACGAAAAAGCAAAAAATCCCGAAAGCCTTATTTTAGGCGGTTTTCGGGATTTTTTATTATACATTTTTTATTCGGTTGTTACAGAGAGAGTTTGAATTGTGCAAAATCCCTGAAAGGCGCAATATTACGCCACTTCTATATAAAAAGTTTCTGTCTTGTTACAACCGTATGAACGGTCGTCATTAAAATGATACTTTTTGTCAAGCCCTATGTCGGTCAGAAGCCTTAGGTATATGTCAACCTGTCCGCTCGGCGATACTTCAGTTCGGTCGATAACCTGTTTTAACATCTCGTTTGTAATCTCTGCGGAATTTAATATGTCGCCGATGGTTTTGAAGGTATCAACAAGACCTGTTTGCAGCTTGTCGCCCTGTGTGATTCCGTACCGTGCCATTTTTCAGCTTTTTCTTCAAGGTGTTTTATTTCGGCATTTATCGAAGCCGTTTTCTCCTTTAAATCGTCCATTGATATGACTTCATTGTCGTACATATCAATGTATTTCTGACGGCTTTTTTTGAGCTTTTCTATTTCTTTTTCAAGCTCTTTTTCCGTTTTTCGGTTCTTGTTCATCGGCTCGTAACTTTTGTTGAAGTCGGGTACGATTTTTTTGATAACTCTCTGCTTGTCCGAGATAAGCCCCGAGAGATATTCTTTGATAGAGGTTAATAGCTCGACCTCGTCGATAACGATTTTGTTATTGCACGTATCCTTGCCCTGTGAGTTTCGTCCACAGCACACCCAGCTGATTTTTCTCGCCGTTTTTTTAACCTCGCGCTTTGTACGGCGGAAGAAATGCCCGCAGTCGGTGCATTTAATCAGGGTGCTGAATATGTTTTTGCAGCTTTTTCTCGTGCCGTCTGCTTTGAATTTTGTTGCATTTTCCGCCATAATGCGCTGTGCCTTTTCATAGGTTTCACGGTCTATGATTGCAAGGTTTCGCCGCTCAAATATTTTCCATTCTTCTTCGGGTTTGTTAATCCTCTCATTTGTCAGAAAAATCGCCGATTTCCTGTTTCCCGTTTACAATTATGCCGGTATAAATTTCATTTGCTATCAGTCTGCAAATTGCGTTTTGCGACCATTTATATCCCCGCTTGGTTTTTATGTTTCTTTCGTTCAGTGTTTTTGCTATTTTGCTTGCACCCAGATTGTCGGTGATATACATTTTATAAATCTGCCGGACGATGTCCGCCTCAAATTCGTTGATGTTAAGATTAAAATAGTCGCCGATAATTTTGTCGTAGCCGTAGACAAGGTTCGGAACTCTCCCTTTTTTTCGGCATTCAGACGCTTGCTGTATTTTATTCTTGACGAGGTATTTCTGCTCTCCTCCTGTGCAACGGTCGCAAGCATTGTCAGCATCATTTCGCCGTCCTGTGTGGACAGGTTTGTGTTGACGAACAGAACCGGTATCCCCATTGATTTGAGTTTTTCTGATGGATTGCAGAAAAATCCAGCACATTTCTTGCCATTCGTGACACGTCTTTTTGTCACGACCATAAAGTTGAATTCATTTTTCATATTCTCCTTCAAAAACTTATCTTCGTGCAGTCTGTAATCTCTGCATTTTTTGCCGCCGGGAGTTGTGTAGCAAATAGATTTTCGCTCATTTGTCCAGCTGACTTTATAAACTCCTGCCATGACACATCATCAACGATTTCAACAAAATCCTTCAAATGAATTGTTTGCGTAATATCGGTATCGGCACCATAAAAACAGAAGAGGCAAACGGATAGATACTGCTCGCAGAAGATTCGTTACTTTCTTTTGCTGTTCGCGCAGTTCTTTCATTTTCTTTAAAAGTTCCTCTTCTTCAAAAGTCATTTCTCGCTTTGGTTTTTTCTTAGCTCCTTCAGCCTTTTTATATTCTTCATCAGTCAACCCTTTATCATTGATAATAACCTGAGTTTGCCTTTTTACCCTTCTTTTTGAGGAGCGACAACATTACTAAGCTGACGGATGATTTCCGCATCAGTTTCATTCATATTTATACCGACGTCTTTGTTGTAAATTGTCTCATCTTCAAATCCGCTATTGATTGCATGTTCAACAGAAATGCGTTTAATTTGACGCATCATGTTGTCAACATCATATAATCGCATAACGGTTCCTTCAACAGATATAATAGGACAGAAATTTAAGAATTCGCCCATTTTGACTTTGCCGGTATCATCAGAGCCTTCACCCTTAACAGAAAGGTTATATGCATTTGCAACAACCTTCAACGCTCTGTCGGGAGCAAAATCAAAAACATAGCAATTCTCCTTTTGTTTTCCGTTAATACACCCTGGTGATTGAACCCTAAATATTGTTTGCATATATCCGCTTGCGGAAGTATTATATGATCCTGCAAGCATCATAACTGCAGTCCATTCTCTGACTGTTATCGCAGGCATTACCGTTGACGGCTTAACCTTGAGCGAGAGCGATTATGACATTGTTTCGGGCAGCACCGCAACGGATGTCGGCGAAAAAATCCTTAAAATTCAAGGCAAGGGTAATTTCAGCGGAAACGCGGAAAAGAAATGGTCGCTTAAGAAAAAGAATTATGACGGCATTAAGACGGCGAGCGCAAAAAGTGCGTTACGACAAGCATATGAACATTGCGGTTGAACTGCCCGAAAATCCGAGCGGTGCAAGCTACGGAACGGTTAGATTGAGCCGGGCAAAAAATGCAGACGGCACGGATTATCCATACAATATCTTCCCGAGCGGTCAGAGAGGAATTGAGGGAAATACACTGTATATCACCACCGAACCGTTGCAGCCGGGTGTTTATGCGGATATAACCGTACCTGTTATTAATGCGGCAAACTATAACGATTACGAAATAACGGTGAAATTAACCTGTGTAGACCGCAAAACGGTTACATTCGGCGGAATTGACGACAATCAGACGTTTGTGTATGACGGCACGGCAAAAGCGCCTGCCGCAGACGGACTGACCGTTTCGGATGTCACCGGGCAAAACGATTTTTTAAAAATTTAATACCCCAAATAGACCTTAAAAGCTATCTGCTTCTAAGGTCTAATTTTTTTATAGCATAGCTGATAAACCTCATAAACACAGGATTTTTGACAATAAAATCGTAATTTTATTGTAATTAAAAAAAGTTTGTAAACCCTCAAAGTAGGGGCAAGATTTTTTTACAAAATGGGTTTGTCCCTTAACATCGGACAATGTGGACAAAAAAACACGTTGAATGTTAAATACGAAAAAAAGTAACCGAGAGCGGTGCAGCGGATATTTCGGCAAGCGAGATAACCGAGGTCGGCACATACAAGGTGACGTATTCCGTTCCCGATACAAACGATGAATTTACGGGAAGTGTAACTTATACTTTCACCGTAGAACCCAAATCAATCAATGACGCGGTTGTAACACTCGGCGAAAGCCATAAATACAACGGAAGCGAGCAGACGCAGACCGTTGCAAGCGTTAAGATTGGCGATATGACATTGAGCGCGAGAGATTATGACATTTCGGACAACAAGGCGGCAGATGTAAAGGCAGACGGAAATTACGTTCTTACAATAACCGGAAAAGGCAACTTTAGCGGAACAAAAACCGCGGAATGGAACATTATGCCGACAGAACCGACAGAGAGCGCTGACAAAAAGACGACCGCAAGGGTGCGCAGAAGCAGAACATTGTCGGATGCGGACGTGACATACGGCGAATTGCTGGCGGTTGACGGAACAACCGTTCTTGACGGCACGTTCTTGTGGAATGACGGCACAAAGGTTATTAATGAGGACGGCACGGAACAGATGACGTTTACTCCGACAAGCAAAAACTATTTGCCGATAACTGTTAATGTTGCCGTAAGCGCATATTCCGCTGATGGCGGTTCGTCATCATCTTCGTCATCTTCGGCTACCGTATATACGGTTAAATTTAATACAAACGGCGGAAGCGATATTGAAAATCAGACGGTTAAAAAGAATGCCAAGGTGTCCGAGCCGACCGCTCCCACGAAAGACGGATATAAATTTGGCGGCTGGTTTACCGATAAGAACCTCAAAAACAAATATAATTTTGCATCAAAGGTAACAGAGAGCTTCACGCTTTATGCCGCTTGGAGCGAGGTTAAAACAGATACCGATTCAAATCCGACCGATAAGCCGGAAAACCCCGAAAAGGGAGATTCCGAAAAGGACAATCTGTTTGACGATGTTAAAAAAGACGACTGGTATTATGACGATGTTATAAATGCGGTTGCAAAAGGCTTGTTCAACGGAACGGAAAACAAAACATTTGCTCCGAACGACATTATTACAAGAGCGATGTTTGTAACCGTGCTTTACCGCGCGGAGGGAGAACCCGAAGTTAATGCGGCAGTTCCGTTTGCAGATGTTGAAGCCGGCGGTTATTACGCAAACGCGGTAATCTGGGCAACGCAAAACGGCATAGTAAAAGGCGTTTCGGAAACAGAATTTGCTCCGAACGAAAACATTACAAGGGAGCAGATTGCGGCAATTATGTTCAGATGCGCAGAATATAAAGGCTATGACGTGTCGCAGGGAGGTATGCAAATTCGTGAATTTAACGATTACGAAAGCATTTCCGAATATGCTATGCCGGCTATGGCTTGGGCGGTTAATACGGGACTTATGAAAGGCAAAACCGAAAACGCATTAAATCCGCACGACAGCGCAACACGCGCCGAAATCGCGGCAATTTTGAACAGATTTATTGACGGCAATAAATAAAAAGTCAAACAGAAACAAATAAAAGTTAATACGAAAAACAGAGGTGCGATTTGCAGATAAGCAAATTGTAGCCTCTGTTTTTATGCGAAAATAACCAAAACTCCGATTTTTGACAGGCGGAGTTTTGGTTTTCGGCTGATGTGAAACGTTATATCAAAAGATTGACGAAAAATCCGAATATGCGGTTTATTGTCATCAGCAACAGACAACCGCTTTTTAAATCGCCCGACGCTTCTATTCGGTCATCACTGTTAAAAAAACATTCTGTCGCCTTTTTGACGTCAATGCCGTTTATTTTTCCCGCGCCGCTTGTGATGATAATTGTTCCGTTTTTCGCGGAGGAGTGAATTTTTCCGCCGTTTTCGACTATGTGAATACTGAATTTATCGGTTGCTCTTTTTGCTGATTATTTCATAAACACCATCGTCGATTTTGGGTGAATACATATATTTTTCCTTTATTTGTTCAATGCTTCTGCCGGTATAATCAAACATTTTGAGCATATTTTCAAAACCTATTCCGCTGTGGAGCTTTATATCCGCAATTTTGTTGCCGGACGGTGTTTTCTTTTCAACGACGCCCATTAAATCGGAGGGTTCCTGAACTCTATCATAAAAGCAGCCCTCGCCGATTGCGTGCGGAACCCCGCCTTCGACAAGAACGCAATTGCCGTTTTTGACGGGTAATTTATTGAGCATAGCGAGCATTGCTTCCGTATCCTGGCGATAAACCGCCGAAATCCAGTCATCTTTTGTTATGCCTTCCTTAAAACCGAGATAAACGTGTGCATTCTCCGAGCAGTTTAAAAAATACCAACATTCCGTTTTTCCGAATTTTGAATTAAAGTATTTTTTTGCGAAATCAACAGTCGGATGAACCTGTATAACCAAACGTTCCGCCGAGTCCAAAAAGTTTTACAAGACAAGTCATTTCGCCGCTTATCAGATTTTTATAATTTGACCGTCGGTTGTTATGCCCTCGCCCTCGATAATGTTTTTCGCGTCCCGGGTTGAACGCGCGCACAACCGAAGCAGTCCAATCCTCCGGAAAAAAATCCGTCTTTGCAGCGGCTTTTTCCGTAAAATTCATCAATGTGTTTTTCCGCCGAGGTATGTTCTGTAAACTCTGTTTTTCTTTTTAATTTGTAAATCATTTTTTTCACTCCTGCGTATAATTATAATATTTTTATCAATGCCCTGTTTAAATTATTTCGTGCGGCAATTTTGTCCTTTGCTTGAACGATTTTTTTGAGCTTTTACGTTTTTTTCTGTATGTATTCGGCGACAAGCCGTATTCTCTTTTGAAGCTGCGCAAAAAAGAGAGATTTTTATATCACGCATAAAAACATATGTCGGTTACCGAATCGGAAGTTTCGGCAAAGCAGTGCCGCCGCCTTTCCCAATCGCATACGAACCACATATTCGGCAAATCCCGTTCCCGTTTCGGATTTAAAAACCTGCGACAGATACTGCGGCGTTATGTAAAGACTTTTTGCAACCGATTGCAGAGTTATGCACGAGCAAAAATTTTCGTTTATCATTTTAACCGCCTCCGAAGCGGCTTTATATCCCCCGTTACCGAGGCGTAGGATATTTTTTTCGCCGTCCGTTGAAATTCGGTAGACAATGGCATTTATCAAAGATTTAAAATACACTTTTTTTCGTCGCGGTGCGCGTACGCCTCCGCAAACAGTGAAGCAAGAAAACCGTTCGGATTTATGCCGTCGAGCCTGAAAGATGTTTCCGGAACGTTGCCCTTTGCAAGGCAGCCTTCGTCGAACGAAATTTTTATGTATTTTTGCACCGCAATCGTTTTTACGTCTATTTTATGAAAATCAAACGGATTTACCAATATGGCGGTAACGGTATCCGGAGAAATGTCTTGGTTATTGACCGATATATTCCCGTCAAATGGAGAATAAAGCGTCATTTCGCAATAGGTGTGAGTATGAATCGGATAGCTGAAAACCGTTTTGGTTTCCGCCGATGTTTCTCCGGCTTTCATTTTAAAATTTTCCATATTTTTCCCCCTTTTTAAAAAGTGTGGGCTTTTAATATTAAAAAATGTACTATTTATATTAAAAAGTGCAATTATAACGACTGTAAACACGATATAATTATACCATAACATTAAAAAAGTCAATATCGACAAGGAGGAAAATATGAATATCGAAAACATTTCAAGCGAGTTTTTTACCGGAATAAATTACTGGGGTTCGGAAAGCGCAATAAATATGTGGGAAAAATTTTTAAACCCGATTCGATTGAGAATGATTTTAAAATTCTTTGCGGTGCGGGCATAACGCATTTGCGTGTGTTTCCGCTGTGGTCGGTTTTTCAGCCGCTTAAAGCATTATACGGACCGAGCGATGTATATGAATACGGATTCGGCGAGGAAAGTCTGCCGGATACCGACGCAGGCCGCGCCGGAGTAAGCGAGGAGGCGTGTGAAAAATTTGAAAAAATTCTGCGCTCTCGCTCAAAAAAATACAATTTAAAAGCTTATCGTGGGGCTGATAACGGGACATATGTCATTCAGAACATACACTCCGCCGGCATTTGAGGGAAAGGCGCTTTTGAGCGATCACAACGTTATGAGATGGCAGCTGCGTTTTGTAAAGTATTTTGTTTCAAGGTTTAAAAAATGTGATGCCATAGTCGGCTGGGATCTCGGAAACGAAGTAAAAATATGCCCGGTGCGGAGGACGCGGATACTTTTTTATGTTTGGTGCAGCGCCATAGCGGACGCAATAAAAATGTGTGATGGTACAAGACCCGTTATATCGGGACTTGACCAATCGGGCATAGAAGAAGATGCGTCAAATTTAAAGGATATAGGCGAGATGTGCGACATTCACACTATGCACCCGTACAATATATTCAGAACGGCTTCCGACCCTTTGTGCACAATGAAGCCTGTTATTGATCTTGCTTTTTTGTGCAATTTAAGCGAAGATGTATCGGGACTGCCGACTTTTATTCAGGAATTCGGCTCTATCGGTTATATGAATTGTTCATATAAAACGGAAGCGGAATTTTATCGCGCGTGCCTGCTTACATCTCTTGCGCACGGCTGCCACGGTGTTATGTGGTGGTGTGCTTTTGACCAGGGACAGTTTGAATATGCGCCGTATCGCTGGAACACAATAGGCAGCAATTACGGATTTTTTGACAAAAACCTCAACCCCAAGCCTATAGTTGATGAAAATCTTCGTTTTAAAGAAAGGTTAAATCTTATTCCGAACAAAAAGCTGCCGCTGAATACAAAAGAAGCCTGCGTGCTTGTACCGCGTGACGACGGCGGCATTGCGCTCGATACTCTGCGTGCGTCGTATATGCTTGCAAAACAGGCGAATTTTTGACATAAAGTTCGGTTATGTAAACGACAAAATTCCCGATTCGCAGTTATATATTTTCTCGAGTATCAGCAGCAACAAGCCGATTACGTTTGCGGCACTCAAATGCGTTCTCGATAAGGTGCGCAGCGGTGCGACGCTCTTTATTTCCGCAGATACCGGACTTATACGCGACATACCCGAAATTACGGGAGTGGATATTGCATACAGAGAAGCGGTTAACCAAGAAATAACGGTGATTTTCAAAGATAAGCAGCTTCCTGTAAAAACCGAATTTTTATATAAAATCGAAAAATTCGCGCGCGGAGGTGCTTGCAACGGACGAAAAACGGCGAAGGAGTATTTTTCAAAAACAAATTGGGCAGCGGAACGGTATATTTTTCTTACCTTGCCGCTCGAAAAAAATATCTCGGCGAAAAACAAGGTGCGTTTTTAAAGATAATCTGCCGGATTATTCGGTTATTTACCGCGAGCTTGCAAATAATGCCAAAAATTGAGCGTACGGCAGACTGCGACAATAGATTTATAAGATTTACCGAACATATTATTGACGAAAATTCGCGTTATGTGCTTGCGGTAAATTACAACAACAAACCCGAGAGCGCTGCGTTAAAAATTTAAAATGCGGATATGACGCCGAGGCGGTATTCGGAACTTCTTTTTCGGACAATATTATGAACATAGAGCAGAATGACGGCATACTTTTTTTAAAATGACAAAAATAAATAAAATAACAAAAAATTAAAAATAACAAAAATAAGATAAAGCTTTTTAAATAACAAAATCCGGCATAGACGCTGCGTCAAAATCGCGTGTGACTGTGCCGGTTTTGTTTGTTTTGAAAAATACCCTTTCCCAAGTTTATTAACTCGGAAAAGGGTATTTGAATTATCTTGACATATATTTGTCGTATGCTTTTTGCTGAATTTCAATTACCTTGTCAGATTTAAGCTGCTTAAGTGTGTTGAGATATTCGTCATATTCGCTGAACGGCTTAACACCGGTGATAAATGCTGCCACCGTTTCGTTGCGGTATTTTACAATTTCATTGTACCAGCTTGCATAATCCGAACTGTCATCGCCCGAGATTATAGTCGGGGGAAGTTTCTTTTTGAAGGTTTCGTCATAGCTTACCGACCACTGTTCAAGTGCTTTTTTCTGCTGGTCAAGGCTGTAATACTGCTCAATGTAGCGTTTGTCCTGAATAAACGGACCGCAGAATGCAGCTCTGGTGTATTTGCTGAGCGCCTGACCGAACGAAAGTCCTTCGGAATTTTTTTGTAACCGTTTCGGTATAGGTGGGGTAGTTGTCTTTCATTGTGTAGCTCGTTCCCTCTATTCCGAAGTTGTTAAGCATATGTCCTGCTTCTGAGTAACCGAAATCGAGCCATTTTGCAGCCAAATCGGCGTCCTTGCAGTTTGTTGTTATAGCAACGCTGCCGTGCGATGCATAAAAAAATCGTTAAAAGGAGCGAATGAATTTTTCGCTGCCGTCGGCGGCTTTGGGGAATTTAACTCCCACAAGGTCACATTTTGCGTAATTGTATTTCATAGAATTGAGCCATTTGCCGAGGTCCGCACCGACTCCGCCGAAGGTTGCGCCGGATACACCGTTGAGAATGTTATAAGTGTTCATAGACGAGTCTGTCGATATGTAGTTTTTGTCAATCAAACCGTCGGTAAACCATTTGTTAAGGCGGATAAGAGCTTCTTTAAATTCGGGTTCCGCACATCCCAGTTTTACTTTGTCGTCCTGAACATAAAAATCAGGGAGTTGTGTTGAATATGAAGTACAAAGAATTTTGATGTGCTCGGCGATACCGAAAGAGGAGCCTGCGCGCCTTTTTTATCACGGAACGCGGTAAGCACGTTTTCCCATTCCTCGATAGTCTGCGGAGCGCTTAAACCGAGGTCGTCCAGCCAATCTTTTCGGAATATCGGGCCCTGCGAAATAAGAAGCGATTTATCGGATCTTATAAACGGAAAAAAACATAATAATTTCCGTTATCTGTTTTTATGCGTCTGTCAATGTCGGGATTTTCGCCGAGATATTTTTTAAGATTGGGAGCGTTTTTGTCCATAAGGTCGTTGAGGGGAACGATTACTTCGTTGTTTATCATACCCTCCGGACCTCCGACTGCGTTCTTCCAATCATATTGCACCATATCGGGATAATCACCGGAAGCTATAAGGATACTGAAGTTTTCGTATTCCTGCCCGGCTGCGGGATGTGTGTATTTAACCTTTACGCCGGTAAGTTCTTCAAGCTTTTTTGCAAATTCCGTATCTCCGAGATTTGTGTAATTTGCCGAAACGTTCGGGTCAAGCGCCGACCAAAATTCGAGCGTCACGTTTGTGGAAATAGGGTAATCTCCATAGTCTTTTTCCGGATGAAACGGACTTATTGCTTTTTCCGCATCCGCTAAAAAGCGTCAATGATGCCAAGGCAGTACAAATGAGAAAAACGACTGCTTTTCTTTTTTTCATTATATCCAATCCTTTCACAAAGTGATTTCTGCGCGGACTTGTAAAATATCCGGCTTGTTTGATAAATAGAGTATATCACAGTGCAAAAGAATATGGAATAGACATATTTTTTTGATTTTTGCGGACAATATGTTGAAATGACCGGTTTTTCGCATTGATAGGCGGTTTATTTCGGATTTGTTCTGAATTCGGAGGGGGTCATACCCTCGTATTTTTTGAAAATTCGGTTAAAGGTTCTTATCTGCGCATATCCCACCGCTAAAGCTATGTCGGCTATTGAATTGCCGCTTTTTGACATAAGGTCTTTCGCTTTGGATATTCTGTATTTGTGTATAAAATCAAATAGCGAAATGCCGTATTCGTTTTTAAAAACTTTTTGAAATATATGCGGCGGTAAGGTTAAAATGAAAAACCCTATTGCGGCAATGTTAAGGTCGGGATCTTGATAATTCATATGAATGTAGTCGATTATTTCCGAGCCGAGTGCTTTTGGCTGCCCGCCGTTTTTCCGAAAAAGCGTATGAACATATCTTAGCCGCGGTTTTGACAAGAAAAATTGCGCATATCGCTTATGCTTTGCAGCGAAAACATACAGTCCAGCATATCGCTGCTGACTTCTTTGTCCGAGCATTTTAAAATGCAGCCGGCAATATCGTAAAACACAAGCTTTACAAAATTGGTATTGTATTCGTTTTTCGTTTGAAAGACGATCCATAATTTCGTTTATTATAAAAACGGAGTTTTTCACTGTTGCCGTCTTTTATAAAATCCGCAAGAAGTTCGGCTTGTTTTTTCGAGAATAAATACGAAGAATTTGTTTTTTCTTCGGATATTTCCGCACTTGTTATGCCGTTTTCCAAATTGTGCATTAAAATATGATTAATGCCGTGCATTGCCTCACCGTAGGCAGTGTCGATTTTGCTTAGGCTTGAGTGCAGGGCGGAAAACCGAAAAGTTAAGATTTACGCCTAAATGTTCGTATAAAAAAATTTTTGTTCCGTATTCCGAAATGTCTTTAAGATTGTGCAGTACGCTTGCATCGTTTTTTTATCGGTGTTTACTATTGCGACAAAGTTGTTGCTTACATCGGTCAGATAAAGAGATATATCCCTTGTTTGAAAAAGTTCTTCAAATATATTTGACATAATATATCGCATTTCAACGAAAAATCGCGCGTGTTTCCCTGTCAAAATTCTCGTTGTAGAGCTTTTTTTATATCGCTGCACATAGAATACGATTACGGCAAAAAAATCAAATTTAAATTTTATTCCGTGATTTTCAAGCACCAATTTATCGCTTTTTTCGTCATAGCCTTTTTTGATTATGGAGGACAAAACCGAATACCTGAGCTGCTCTTTCTTTTGCGAAAATGCGGTTTCGAGCTTTTTGATAGTCGGTTGAGTTTTTTTGTCTATCGCCCTTATGAGAGTTTCGTAATTGTCGCACATAGGGTCAAGCGAAAACTTTTTGAAAACCGGCACTATGGAGCCGTAATTTCGGCTTAAAACGCATATCCCCGCCACAACGGTAAGAAGTAGCAGAATGCATATGAACACAAACGGAAGCTTGTTCATATAGGATATGTTGCTCATAAGAAGCGATTTCGGCGTTGTTATGCTTACCGTGACGCCGGTAGTGTCGGAAACGGATATGTTTTTCGATATGACGATTTTATCCCTTGAGGTTGTCGTCGGTTTCGTTTGAATTTTTTGAGAAAAAGTGATACTGAACGTCGCGGTCGATTATATACACGCTACACGATTCGAGCCATCTGTAATCGCCTACGGTTCTGAAAAAGTTCTGCTTATCGGTAGATACTCCTATTGTTAAATCGTCCGCGCCGATAATTCTTGCTTTTGATATGCAAAAAAGTCTGTTTTGCGAAGAATTTTCCGGTGCGATGCTGACATACTGCCTTAAAAGACCGGCATTTTGATTAAGCTTGCGCCATTCGTCAAACGGCATTGAGGGGTCGTTTATGTAGACGTTATAATATTTAAGCGACGGATATATGCCGCTCGAGCATATAATCGTATCGGTTTTTCAATATATACATACACGTCGCTGATGGTTCTTAACTGTGTATATGCCGATATTGATTTCACAAGATTTTGTGCGCTTGCGTTTTGATGATATTCATCGGCATTGTTAATTCTGAGCACATTGTTTGTGCCGTCGTTTGACACTATTCCGGAGTAAACGTTGTTCATATCCGTCAATATGCTTTCGATATTGGACACGATTGTTTCGGAAACATAACTGTTAAGATTTTGAGCCTGCAAATTGAGATTGTTTTTTTGTATGTGAAAAAAACAAAACCGTTGATACTGCGGTGAATACGGTGAGAATTACCGCATAAAAATAAGCCATATTCTGTGAAACGGCAGTTTGCTGATTTTTTTCGCATATAAAAATATCCTTTCTCAAATATTTATCAAGACTGCAAGCCTAAATTGAGCTGCTCATATCATTTTTACATAATTTTAATTGCGATGTCAATCAAAAATATTACCATTTCAGGATTTATCCACTTTATTCTACATAGTGTCTATTTAGTTTTAACGGTCGGTATGTTAGAATAATTTATGTGCAAATATACATTTTCAAAAAGGAATGATACAAAAAATGAATACAAAAACGAATGTAAAAACAAATGTAGAAACAAATGCTCTTGAATATGCGAAACTGTGCTGCGACACCATAATAAAAATTCCCCCGACGCAGACTTGCCACCGGTAGGAAAAATTTCATTATCACGCAGGCGTGTTTCTTTCGGGTATGGAACGCGTGTATATGATGTGCGGTGACAAAAAGTATAATAATTACATAAAAATGGCTGGATTTTTATATTGACAAGGACGGCAATTCGGTCGGTGTAAACGATGAAGAATTTGACGACATTGCGCCGAGCAACCTTGTTATAAGATATTTGGAAAACGGCGAGGAGAGATACAGAAAGCATCTTGAACGTTATGTTCCGCTGCTTTTAAACTGGAAATGCAATGAACTCGGCGGATTATGGCACAAAATGTGGTTCCCCAATCAAATGTGGCTTGACAGTTTGTATATGGCAGGGCCGCTTGCGGTGAGATACGGCATTATGACCGGCAACAGAGAATATATAAAGCTTATACACCGCCAGCTTATGCTGATGTGGGAAAATATGCGCGACGGTAAAACGGGACTTTTGTATCACGCGTGGGATCAATCGAAAAAAGCGGAGTGGGTTACAAAAAGCGACGGTTGTTTCGAAGAATTTTTGGGGCAGGGCGATAGGCTGGTATTTGGTTGCGGCATGCGATATTTCCGAACTTCTTTCGGACGATGAGCCGCTTAAAAAGATTTTACCGACAATGCGGCTGCGCTTGCAAAGTCGCTTATAAACTTCCGCGACGAAAAAGCGGCGCCTGGTATCAGGTTGTGGATAAGGGATACCGAGATGACAACTGGATAGAAACCTCGTGCACCTGTCTGTATATATACGGAATATCAAATCTTGTGCGCCGCGGACTGCTCGGCAAAGAATATGAAGAATATGCCGATAAGGCATATAAGGAAATTATCGAAAACCAAACAGAGATAAAAGACGGTCAGCTGACAGTTAAAAATATTTGTATAGGCACCGGTGTGGGTGATTATGAGTTTTATATAAACAGACCCCATACTCAAAACGATTTGCACGGCACAGGTGCTTTCACTCTGATGTGCACCGAATATGCCGCTATGAAAAATCGGTAACGGCGGCGGATATGATTTGAGCGTAATTGGTTAAAAAGGGAGGCTTTATGTTGAAAGGTGCAAAAATTTGCTTTGAAAAAGATTGCTTGCTGCGGCAATATGTGCCGTATTTATGCTGGAAACTGCGGCATTTGCCGAAGATGAGCTTAAAGTACATTCAAGCATAGATTTTTTCGACACGTCTATGATTGGAAAAATGCAGGCGGAGGGATATTATTATGCAAAATCGCCGTGGTATTACGAAAATATGGGCGCGGCTCGCTGGAGCAGCACGACGCTTGCGGATATTGAACCTGCCCAGAAGCTTGAGATAATCGGCGGATTGGGGACAAAGGGAAAAAAGCGATAATTCACTTTCGCTTTCCTATTACGGATATACGCATAAATCGGGCAAGAGCATAACACAGGCGGTGAATTACAAAAACATCGGTATCAAGCGGAATTCACACGTTTGAGGCGGAGGTATATCTCGGCAAAGATATAAGATTTAAAAGAATATATCTTTCTTACGCTTATGACGGCGGAACGGAAAAAAATTCCGATTGAACTTAACGATTACGCAACAAAAATTCGGTGATAATGAATTTATAAAAAAATAAACGGCGAAAACCTTATCGCTGAGGAAAACAAATGGCATACCGCTGCGGTAACATCGGATTTAAACAACGGCAAAGCTGCTTTTTTTATCTTGACGGAAATCTTGTAAAAGAGTATTCGTTGGGGCGAAAATATACCGAACTTAAAACGGTTACATTTCAAACTCAGACAGATGAGGGATACGGCAGCATAACATCGAATTTTGCGGCTGACAATATTGTTATTTACGTCGGCGGATATATGGGTGCGTCAACCGTCACGGCGGACAGTGCCGATATTATTGTTGACAATTCATCAAATACAATATCGGTTCCGGAGGGAACAACCGGCTCGCGTCTTAAATCCGCGCTTGCCGCCGTCAGCGAAAAATTACGGTATTTCGGTAAGCAGTGACGGCACTTTGACAGGCGGCGATTCGGTTACGGTATTCTGCCGAAAAAAACAGTAAGCTGCGCCGCGTTTACAGAATATCGGCAAAGACAAACATTATCGTGTCTGAAAAATTTTGAAGAAAAACAGTGTGCTGGAAAAAGTATACCGATATAAATATGTATTATCCGAAAGATAACACCACGGGTACGGGCTGGGATTTTTATAACAACGGTAAATCGCTTACATCTTCCACAAATACCGACGTTATCGAAAAAAACGCAGGGTCCTTGCCGAAATGAGCGGAATAGGCGGTAGAAGCGATAAATCGCTTGCGCTTGTTGTCACGGATTATAAATCCGTGTCGGGTGGAGCAAATTCGCCGTATTTTTCAGTTATACACTCCCGCCGCTGCGGGCAAAAAGCAGGTTCACGTCAAGTTTTGATTTTTATTTGAGCGGAAATGCGAATAAGTGCAGTGTCGGTTTTGTTTACAAAAAAAGAGCGACGGCAGTGAATTTCCCGTTAATTTTACCGTATCAAGCATAAAAAAGCACATTCGGAAACGCTCAGATTAAAGAAAGCGGCGGACCGCTTATTACGAGAGGCGATTGGCACACAATCGCAGCCGATACCGATATTTCGGCAAAAAAACCGTTACGCTTTATGTTGATTCGAAAGCGGTAAGTACATACAAATTTGCCGACAATGTATCTATCGGCGGTTTGAGCAGAATAAAGTTTGCGCCGGAATACAATTTGTACGAGGTGGGTAAAAACGAAAATTATTCCCACACCGATATTGCAAACGGTGTAACCGCCGCCGACAACATCATTATATATGACGGTGCATATTCGCTGAATTCGGCTTTGACGTCCGCAACGAAAGAGATTGCGGCAGACAGTGGTAAAAAAATATAATAACCGTTGCCGAGGGAATGAGCGGCGAATATGTTGCTTCAAAGCTTTCGGCATCTGAAAATTTTTTTCGGTTTCGGTCAGTACAAATGGCACACTTACCGAAAAATGATACGGTAAAATCCGTATATACGGACAACGAAAAAATATTCAGAGTTTACAATATAAAAATTCGCGCCGCAAAAATATCTTGCGAATTACGATTTTAACGACGCGCTCACCGAGCATAAGTATTTGCTTGCTTCAAATAAAAACGGTGAAAAATACAATTTTCTCACAGGCGAGTGGACATTTTTCGACAGTACATCGGACACTGCGAGAAGCTTTGCAAATGCCGGTATCGGAGCGGCGCAGAATGTAAAAGCCGATCGGCGGTCTGGGCGGCAAAAGCTTTGATGACAGAGCGCTTGCGGTAGTTTTCGATAATTATACGAAATCTTCTCAGTCGGAAAAAGGCGGCAGCGGTTAACTTTAAAAAATGATGAGCTGCAGGATTATGACGGAATTATCACCGCGGAATTTGAACTTTATTTCAGTAAAGCTCACGGCTTGTATGAAGTGGTGTTTGACAGATACGATTCCGTCAAGGCTTCGCATTTTTGCGAAACGATTTTGAAGCTTACCGAAAAACGGTGCGGAGTTTATGGGTGCCGAAATTGACATTGGTTCGGCATATAAAAAACGAAAAAAATGGACAAAAACCGCAATATGCCTTGAGCAAAGCACCGGAAAAATATACGCTTTACATTGACGGCAAAATGATAGGCGAGCAGATTTCGGGCAAGACAGGCAGCGGAGTTTATGCAATCGAATTTAAAGACTGCCCCGAGAATGCAAACGGGTTGTCGGCGGTATCGGCTGTTGACAATGTCAGAATATACACCGGCGGCGCTTTGCCTGCGTTAAAGCTTAATTCAAATTCGGAAAAAATAACGGTTGCGGACGGTGCGAAAAATAGTTGCGGCGCGCGGAGAAAGTGTTTCAAAAGAAAAATTTAAACTGCGAAAACGGTGCGGATATAAAAAAATCGACGGAAATACACTTACGGTTTCAAACAATTTGTTTTCCGAAGAATACGAAATCGTAACCGCTGAATCCTCGGCAATTTTTACATCCGACGGTTACATAAAAGACGTTAACAATGCCGATGAATTGACATACAAGGCAAACGCGGCATATATCGGCAGCGGCGGCGGTGCATTGATGATTACCGCGGCATATGACGGCGGCGAACTTGTAAAAACAAATATGAAAAAAATATGACGGGCTGAGGCGCGGCGATGAATTTTTCTGCGATATAAATCTGCCGTATGACTTTGACGGCAGCGTAAAAACCTTTATATTTGACGGTTATTCCGGAATATCGCCGCTTTGCGGAGCGCTGACGAGAGAATACAATCCGACGGTCGACATATATATGGCAGGCGATTCGCTTATGCAGACCTATACCGACGAATCGTATCCTCTTGAAGGATGGGGAACTTATTTTGCGCAATGCACAAACGAAAATGCGGTTGTGCACAATGCCGCGCAGAGTGGAGCGACAACGAGAACGTTTCTCAACGATTATTTTGACGGCAGAATTTTAAACAAGCTTGCCGCAAATGACATTGTTATCGTTTCTCTTTGTCACAATGACGAGGGAACGGTGACGGACGGTATTTATACCGATGAAAATCCGCTGAAGATTACTCCCGAAAGATATAAGGCAAATCTTAACGAATTTGCCGAAAAAATTAAAAATGCCGGTGCCGAAGTTGTATTTGTAACCGGACCGAATACGGGACGCAGCTTATATTGTCACACATATCCCGAATATATGAAAGAGGTTGCCAAGTCGCAAAAACGCGATGTGCTTTGATTTGTACGAGGCACACAACGGTTATCTTTCCGACGGAAAAACGGTGCCGAAAGATAATACGGCGGAGGTATCGTATGAGCATAAAACCGAAATGTTTTTGTATGCGGTTGCGGAGTCGCCTAATCCCGATACCGGAAAAACCGTGGATTACGCAGAATGAACGGTTTAATTCCGCAAGAGGACTTGTTCGGCAGTATAACGCGGATTTAACTCATTTCAACGAATACGGTGCTTATCTTATATCGCAGTTCGTTTCGCGCGGATTTAAACAGAACGGCATAATTGCGGATCTGTTTAAATAATCCGTGCAATTAATTCTGCTTTAAATAAATTGATTTGAGGAGATAAAAATATGAAACTAAAAACATCAAAGGGTCAAATGGTATTTGACATATTTAACAGTATTTTTTTATTGTTTGCTTGGCGGTTGTAACGTTTTTATCCTATGTTGCACGTTCTGGTTGCGTCATTCAGCTCGGGTGACCGCCTTTTGATGCACAACGGATTGCTGCTTTATCCTCTGGGGTTTAATTTTGAATCGTTTGCCGCGGTTTTTAAAAATCCTATGATTACACGCGGATTTTTGAACTCGATATTTATAGTTGTTTTCGGTGTAACGCTTAATATGTTTTTTACATTGCTTTTGGCATACGTTCTTGCCAGAAAAAACGTTATGTGGCAAAAAGCAATAATGATTTTGGTTGTTGTTTCAATGTATTTTTCGGGCGGACTTATCCCCACATACCTTATAGTAAGCCGAACGCTGCATTTGAAAAACACCTACTGGGCACTGCTTTTGCCCACTCTTATAAATACATACAATCTTATAATTCTGCGCACATCGTTTTTTTGTCGATTCCTGAAAGTTTGCTTGAATCTGCGTATATAGACGGTGCCGGACACTTTACAATGCTGTTTAAAATAGTTGTTCCGCTTTCGCTTCCGGCAATGGCGGTAATGGTGCTTTTATTACGCGGTAGGACACTGGAATTCGTGGTTCCAGGCAAATATATACATAAAAGACAGAATAAAAATATCCCTTGCAGCTTGTTCTGCGCGAGATACTTATAAACGGCGATACCGCGTCAATGACGCAGGGCGGAGGCGATTCGGGCGATCAGGCACTTTTGAGCGAGTCGGTAAAATATGCCTGCGTTGTTGTTTCCACGGTGCCGATACTTTGCGTATATCCGTTTTTGCAAAAAAATATTTTGTAAAGGGCGTTATGGTAGGAGCGGTTAAAGGCTGATTTTTGATGTGTTTGTCTTTGACAAGCCAAATGTGGGAAGAAAAATTACATTCTCTTGTTTATCTTAAGAGGGTTTATGGCTATTTGTGCCGCAAACGGCGGCAGAACGGAGGATTTTTATGGAAAAACAGTTGACAGAAATTCATTTTCATACAGAGTAAAAAGAGATTTTCGCAGAAACCGTGTGCTTTATTTGATGGCACTTTTACCGGTGGCATATTATATTATATTTTGCTATTTTCCGATGTACGGTGCGATAATATCGTTTAAAAACTACACGCCGAGCCTTGGAATACTCGGCAGCAAATGGGTGGGTTTAAAAGCATTTTAAAGACCTTTTTGAGTCGCCGTCGTTCGGAAAAAAATTTTGCTCAATACTTTAAGAATAAGCGGTGCAACGATAATTTTTCTTTTCCGACACCGATCATACTGGCGCTTTTGCTGAACGAACTTAAATCGGCAAAATTTGCAAAAGGTTGTTCAAAATATCACATATATGCCGCATTTTATATCGCTTGTGGTTGTGTGCGGATTGGTGAGAAGATTTACAATGAACACCGGCTTTGTGGGACAGCTTGTCGGAATATTTACGGACGAGCCGGTATCGCTGCTCAACTATCCGAAATATTTTGTTCCCGTATATGTTATATCCGGAATATGGCAGGAGGTAGGCTGGAACAGTATTGTTTACCTTGCGGCGCTCACAAGTGTTGACGAGCAGCTTTACGAGGCGGCGCTTATAGACGGAGCAAACCGCTGGAAGCAGACAATACACATTACAATACCGAGCATACTTCCGACGATTGTTATTATGCTTATTCTTAAAATAGGCACCATACTTAATGTCGGATTTGAAAAAAATCATACTTTTATACAACGATGCAACTATGCCGGTGGCTGAGGTTATATCGACCTATGTATACAAAAAGGTCTTATAGAAATGAGCTGGAGTTTTTTTCCACTGCGGTAGGATTGTTCAACTCGGTGGTTAATTTTATATTTATAATTGCGACAAATATGATAAAGCAAAAACTTAACGGCTACGGTTTGTTTTAATAACCGTGCCGGCTGTTGCCGTGTTTTTGCGGCGGTTATTTTAAATCAGTCTGCAATTTGTCCATATCAATAAGTTTTGTGTCTATTGATACGTTAAAAACATTGTATGGTAAAATGTATTTGCAAAACTTTTTCTTATGAAAGGAACAATGAAAAAAATGATATTGAATTTGGTTAAAAATCAAGTGCCGCATTGTTGATTTGCACTGTCTTTTTCGTCATTTTCGGCAAATGCGCAGATTTCGGAAATCAACTGTGCATATGATGATTCTCACCGCTCGGTATCAATCAGCGCAAAAGGCGGTCTTAACGAAAGCCTGAGCATTGCCGTTTTGCCTTGCGGACTTACACTCGATGCGGATTTGATAAACAGCGGTGCGGCAATTATAAGAAGTATGCCGATAAAATCATACGAATTGTCCGAAAAATTTTCTTTGCCGCTTAAATGGCGCGCGGGGCATTATACAATCGAAGCCGGCGGAAAAAGCACTGCATACTCATAAGCGGCGGTCTGACGGATAATATGCTTTGCAAATTTGACGGCAAAAGAAGATATTCTTTCGCTGCTCAGCGCTGCCAACGGCTTTGACAAACCTGCCGAAATAATTGACGGCGCGGCAGGTATAATGTCGGAAAATATAAGAAAAATATGACGTTAACGGATTTTTAAAACAATATATGATTTCCGAGGGAATTGTGTTGTATCGAAAACAAATTGCTCACGGTAAATGAATTTTTGGAAAATTACGCTCTTTATCTTGACGGAGAGCCGGAACAATCGGAACTTGAAACATTTTCGGAGTTTTTGGCAATCTACAAAGGCTCGCCTGAGAATGTTATTGCGGAATGTGACGCACTTGCGAAAATCGCTGACGGAAGCTTGGAGAATTTGCAGTTGTCGGTGCTTAAATACGTTGAGGACAACAATTTAAGTTACGGCGATTACAAGCTGCTTAACGATTATTATTCAAGAGAAATGTGGAATTCGGTTTATGCCGGCAGAAAAATATACTTCGCTTTCAAATTTGTATAACGGATTTATAAGCGAATGTGAAAAAGAAGTATTCGGAGCAGAACGGGCAAAGCATAGGCGGCGGCTCTTCGTCGTCGGGAAAAGGCTCGGGCGGTTGGGCGGCAAATCCCTCGATTTCGCCGGACGGCAAAAATACCGCGGAAACAAAGTTTTCGGACTTAATCGGTCATTGGGCTGATGAAGCGGTGCTGTATTTGAATGAAAAAAGGCATTGTAAACGGCGTCGGAAACGGTTATTTTCTGCCCGATGAAAACGTGACGCGTGCGGAATTTGCGGCAATGCTTGTTAAACTCGGCAAAATAGACGAAAAAAATGTACTGATATTTTCGGATGTTTCCGAAAATGACTGGTTCGGCGGTGTTGTCGGCGCGGCATATTCGGCTGAAATTATAAAAGGCGACGGAACTTTGTTTTTCCCGAACAGAAATATTACGCGTGAAGATATTTGCGTTATGCTGGAGCGTTTGTTAAATTATCTCGGCACAGAAACCGATGCCGAACAGGCAGTTTTCGGCGACAATGACGAAATATCGGAATACGCACGCGGCGCGGTGTCAAAAATGGCAGCGGCGGGTATAACGGTTGGGTACGAAAAATATGTTTTCGTCCAAAGGCTTCCGCTACACGCGCAGAGGCTGCAATGATGGTATACAGAGCGTATAAACTGTTGAAAGGATGAAAACCCGTATGAAAAATTGCATATAGTAACTGCGGTGCTTACGGCTGCTGCGATTTTGACATCTGCCGCATTTGCACAAGCACCCGTCGGTGTCGGTGAAACCGCCTCCGCCGTCGTGTCGCGCGGATTTGGCGAAATGAATTATGAAAGTGAAGAAAAAATTTTTAATAGATACGCTTTTTGGGTGAGGAGGCGGCTTCGGACAATCTGACGCGCGGCAGATTTGTGTATCTTGCGGTTCGTATTGCCCGTGCCGGAGAGGGCGATATAAACGCGCTTTTATACAGTGATGTAAAGGCTGATTACAAATACGCAAAAGAAATAGCGGCGGCATTGTCGCAAAATTGGATAAGCGCAGGCGAAAAATTTGAACCCGAGCGTCTTATAACGCCTTACGAAGCATTAAAGATTGCAGTCTGCATAAGCGGCAGAGAATACCGCGCAGTGCAGAAAGGCGGCTGGCCCGACGGGTATCTTGCAGCGGCATATGAAGCGGGAATTGCAAAAAATGCCGACCTTTCGGGCGACACTCTCGGTGCGGATATGTTTTACGGTATGGCATTTGATATGCTTAATACCAAAGTGCCGTATGTGACAAATTACGGCGGTCAGAGCGCAAATTATAAAATTTCGGACGAAACTATGCTTGAGAATACTTACGGCATCTACAGTGCCGAGGGAATTATAACCGAAACGACATATAATTCTTACGATGTCAATCACATCATACAAGATGACAAGTCGAAAAGAACGATAGGCATAAACGGAACTTCTATGTATTATGACGAGTTGTCCGAAGAATATCTCGGACTTAACGCAAAGGTCTATTATAAGGAAAAATCGTCAAAGCTTAAGGCAATTTGCGTTTGTCCGTGCTATAACGATGAGTTCACAATAATGTGCAGCGAGCTCAGCTTAAATTCGGACGGATACCCCGAATACACAGTCGGAAGCAGACAAAAGGTGCTTAAGACGTCGGACGGATTTCTTACGGTATACAACGGCAGAGTTTGCGCTGCGGATTCAAGCGTGTACGGCAAAACCGGTGCGGTGGCGCGTTTTGTGGATAACAACGGCGACGGAATTTATGAAATTGTTTACATTGACGCTGCGCGGTATTTGAATGTTCAATCGTTTGACAGTGACAGAAAAATAATTATTGATACCGAAAGCGCGGACAATAATGTGTATTTTGACGAGTCGCATATACGAAAATTTGTAAAGATGTCCGACGGAAAGGACGCGGATTTCGGCAGCATATCAAACGAAGTCCCTTGCAATATGGCAGTCGAAGGACAATAAGCTTTTGAGCATTGCAATATGCGATAAAACGGTAGGCGGCAAGATTGACGCCGTTGAAAATGATGACGGTGACACAAAATATTACATAAACGGCACCGAGTACAGAATAAGCGGTTATATAAATTCTTACGGCGATAAAATATCGCTCGGCAGTGACGCGTCATACAAATTGGGAGTGTACGGAGAGCTTGCGGCGGTGAATTCGCTTGCCGACAAGTGGGTTTACGCTTACCTTGTCGAACGCGAGTATGACGACGGACGAAAAGAATAATTTCCGCATAAAGTTGTTTAACGAAAACGGTATTTTTTTGAAACGCTCGATTTGGCGGACAAGGTTCATCTTGATGACGAGAGCGGCAAGAAAAAAGCAAAAAAAGAGGTTTTTGAATCCGGCAGACTGACGCCGCAGTTTATAAAAATACAGCCGCAATGCCTTGGGAGAGGTGAAAGCTATAGATTTTTTTCAAGCGATTACAACGGCGGAAGCGTTACCGATGAGTCGCTTGTGTGTTCTTGGAAAAATTTATCTCTTCAATACAAAAACACCTCAAAATCGCTCATTCCGCAAAATCTTGCGGTTGGGGGCGCAAAGATATTTCTTATTCCCGATGATTTGGATGACGAAGAAAAAGTTTGAAGCGGGCGACGAAAAACAGTTTGTGCTCCGGAAAAACCTATAACATCAGCGGTGTTTTTGATGTGGACGAATACAAAAGATGCGGAGCGCTTGTGATAAAATCGGTTGATTCGACAAATCTTCTCCGCAGCAACAGTTATATTATAGAAAAAATATCGAGCACAGTAAACGAAAAAGGCGATTTCGGAAGAATGTTATATTGCTGGAGCAACGGTAAATACGAGAATTTGTTTTTATCGGATGACGTAACGGTTAAAAAGGATAGCGGAAACGCACTTTGCGGCGGCGATATTATCCGCACCGTATTAAAAAACGGAAACGAGATTGCGTATATCGCGGTTGACGTGGATAACAGCGGCGATATGCCTCGTTCTAATACCGGCAGCGGCGGCAGCAGCTTAAATTCACCCGACAGTAACCCGGGATATTTGGCAGGCTTGGTGTACGGAACCGACAAGAACACCGTAAGCCTTGTAGCCGACGGGGGAGATCCCGAAAACATTGCGGACAGGCAGGCACTTTATGCAAGCAGCGAATACATTGTAAGATATAACAAAAACACAAAGCTTGCATCATCGGTTAAACTGCCGAAGCTTCGCGGTTACAACAAATACGGCGGCAAAGCCGATTATGCGGTTATGGTGATGAACGGTTACAGGGTGTGTAGCGATTATAGCTTATGAAAGGGATTAGAATTATGAGAAAAATTTATTTCGGTTATCTTATGTTTTGTGTTTTCTTATACCTGCTTTTTCCGGTGTGTTTTGCCGAAACCGATTATCTTATAAACGAAACTTTTGATAATTATGCAACAAATACGGCTCCTAATATATTTGTAAGCAGCGGAACAGGGTCAGTACGCATAAACAAAGAGAGCGGACACAACAACAAAAACGCTGATTATTAAGGATACGTTAAAGCTGAAAAAGGATTTCGAAAGACAGGCGGAAAAAGCAGTTTGTAATATCCTTTGAAACAAGAAATACGTCGGGCAATTCGGATTTTACCTTCGGAACATATAACTTAAAAAGGAACAGAAACGCAGCGGTTTTCGGTAAAATCCGGTTCGGTTATTTCCGCAAAAGGAAACAAAGTGCTTGCAAAACTTTCGCAGAAAGATTATACCAAAAGTCACCGTGCTTATGGATTTTGAGTACGGAATATACAATCTTTATGCCGACGGAAAGTGTATTTGGCACGATACCGAGGCAGGCTTTGAAATTCCGAGCGGCATATATATATCCAATACCGGCGGACAGACAGAAATTGACAATCTTTATTCGTATAACGGAAATTCGGTTAATCAGGCGATAAAAAGCCGCGGTTACACCAAAGATGGAGTGGAGTACATAGATATAAACGACGATGTGGGTGGATTTTTGTATTTTCACAGTGCTCAGCTTAACACAATAACCGGAAAATACAACAAAACCACATTTACACCGAACGGCAATACATACAGTGCGCCGTTGGTTGAAAACTGGAAAGACCCTGCGCGCAAGACGGAAATTGTGCTCAGCAAGATTGTGCGCGACAGTATTTATATGGACGTTTTGGCGGACAAGGATACTTTATACAATTCTGCAAGACGGTACAGATATTTTATCATTGACGGCGATTTTAAACGCACCGATATGTCCGCGGCAGCGGCACTGACGCTGCGCGATTTCGCAACAGGCGTCAATGTTGTCCTTTGGAAAACTTCTTCCAACGGCAGCCTTATTATGTGCGACGGAAAAACCGTTTCGGGTGTGTTCTGCACAGACGAATACGTCAACATAAAATGTGCGGTAAATCTTGAAACAAAGTCAGCCGAATTGTATATAAACAACGAACTTAAGTTTGACAATATAACGCTGAACGAAAAACCTCGGCCGTATAAACGATTTCAGAATCGGTATGGCATCTCAGGACGCGCGCGGCGACCTTGCATTTGACAATCTTAAAAATCGCAGGACTTGAAAAATCCGTATAAATTCGGCGAGTCAAACAGAACGTCAATCTTTTTACGACGAAGCGCCGGTTGCGGAATTTATGTCCGACAAAAATAGGTTTTCACTATTGGGCGCAGAACGTAACGGTGAACAATGTAAAACATTCCGTTAAGCTTGAATATGAAAAACGATAAGCTTTATGCCGACGGAAAGGATATTTCAAAAAATTTTTGAAATGGAATGTCGGCGACGGCAGAATTGCCGTGAAAGAATACGCAGCAGGCATCGGCAAAAGCGTTTACGATGACGGCAACGGTATGATAATTATATCGGACAAACCGCTTGAATTTAACGATGACAACAAGTGGTTTGTGCTGAGAGAATATAACAACGGAAGAATAGAATATCCCGAAACCTTAGAAGTTTTAAACGATTATCTTTTCTTTGAAAGACCGTCCAAGGATACGGTAAGTGCAGATTACACAAAAAATGCAAACGGCGCTCATCCGCGGGTATACGGAACAAAGGCGGATTTTGACCGTGTTCGTTCGCTTAGGGGTACGGATGAATATTTTGATCACGTATACAATAAACTCATCGCCGCGGCTGACGAAATTGTAAATGCGCCCGATAACAATATACAGTATGTTTTTGAGGGCTACCGTATGTATAATCAGGGCGATAAGCTGGACGATTATATGACAAAGCTCGGCTTTGCGTATCAAATGACGGGCGACAGAAAAATATGTTGACCGCGCTTGGAAAGAATTTGAAATTTTATTCACCTTTCCCGATATAAACCCCTGCACATATTATAGATACGGGTATGATACAAATCGGAATATCGGTAGGGTATGACTGGATGTATGATGCCTGGACGGACGAGCAGCGCAGACAGATAGAAGAATTTGAAATGACAAAAGGTCTTGGCGTAATGAGCGGTATATATTACGGCGATTTCAACTATCAGGCATTTGTTTCCGCAAAGTGGGTGAGCAACTACAACGCGTTTGTAAATGCCGGAAATATAGTTGCGTCGCTCGCGTTTATGGACGTTGACCCCGAATTTTGCTCCGAAACGCTTTCAAAGGCAATCCGCAGCACGGAATATACGCTCAAAGGCTTTGTGCCGGACGGTGCCTGGTGCGAAGGTCCGAACTACTGGGGGCTTACAACAAGGTTTCTTACAGATATTTTCACTACGCTTGAAGCGTCGTGCGGAACGGAATACGGACTTACAAAATATCAGGGACTGTCAAAAACGGTTGATTTCTTTACTGCGATAAGCTCGTACGGCGGATATAACAACTACCACGACTCTTATCAGACTCTTACGCGTAGCTTTTTCTCGTATGCTTATTTTGCAAAGCGTTTTGACAATGCACTGCTTTATTTGCCGAGAAAAACCGATACCGTTGAAAATCCCGGGGCATATCTCGGAAGAACGGGACACGCGGCATACAATCCGATAGAACTTCTTTGTTATACAGATGATATGAAAAAAACACTTCGCTCGATAAGCTTGATACGCTTCCCAAAAGCAAATTCTTTCAGAGGTGTTGATATTTTTCTCGTTCAGGGACAGTTATTACAAGAATGACGGATTGTTTTTCTCAGCGCACGCAGGTGCGGTAACGGCATATCATTCGCACAACGACGCGGGAACGTTTGTGTTTGACCACCTCGGCGAGAGATGGGCTATGGATTTGGGTCAGCAAACATATAACGTCGTTAAGGACAGCGAAGCATACCGCAAACGTACAGAGGGACACAATACGCTTACCATAAACAACCATTCGGGATTTACCAAACCGCAAATACATTTGCGCCGATAGTAAGGTTTGAGGGCAATGACGCAAGCGGAATTGCCGTTACGGATATGTCTGCAATTTATCCTGACGCGAATAAGGCACTTCGCGGATATATGATTTCGGACAACTATCAAAGCGTGACAATACGCGACGAGCTTGAGCTTTCAAAATCGTCGAGTGTATACTGGTTTATGCATACGCAGGCGGATATGTATTTGGACGGAAACACTGTATATATGACAAAAACGGAAAGCATATGACCGCGGAGGTATATGTGGACGGCTCAGGTGTAAAGGATTATACGGTCAGCATTGCGGAAGCCGAACCGCTTGAAAAATTCACCAAACCCGTCGGGTCAGGATTCAAACAAAGGGACAAAGAAAAATTTCCGTCAATGTTATCGGAGAGGGAAAAGTAAATATAACGGTGAAAATGTCGCCTACGGGAAGCCGTGCCGAAACGGTGCCGGTAAGTACAATTCCGATAAGCGAGTGGAAGCTTGAAGAAAAAACCGAGCAGGATATGACGGCACATACCATTCCGGTAACGTTTTATGCGGACGGTGTGGAAATAAACCCGAATGACGACATAATGATTAAAACGGCGGACGTACTTCCGAAAATAACCGCCGTGCCTCACTCGGAAAATATAACGGTTTCGGTAAAAGAGGCTAAAATCCCCTCCGATACCACGTTTATCACACTTACAGACAATGATCTCGGCATAAGAAATGTGTATACTTTTTCTTATTACAACGAATATGTGAGGGGTCTTGACACCAAATACAAGGTAATTAATGTTGACAATTATTCGGTATCGGTTGAATCCGAGCCGGCAAACCCCGGAATACACATTATGGATAATGATTTTGAATCGCGCTGGACGTCTGTTGTAAAGGCGAATACGCTTTGTTTGACCTCGGCAGCGAACAGGAAATTGACGCTTTGGCAGTTGCATTCTGGAAAGGTGCAATCCGAAATTATCATTATTCGGTGTTTGTTTCTTCGGACGGAGTAAATTATGAACAGGTTACCGCCGGCAAGAGCGATATGGCTAACGGCGAAAACTACAATATTATAAATTTCGCTCCCGTAAAGGCGAGATATGTAAAATTTGTGGGAGACGGATTCACCGGAACGCCGAGCGGAAACAATACAAATATATTGGAACTGCGTATTTTAAAAACAGAATAGGAGGATAAGGAATTGAAAAACAATATTTTTTTAAATTTTGGCTGTCATTTCGTTTTGCTGCATAACCGCAGCTGCCTCCGAGGATGTTCAAAGGGTGTATGAACAACCGTTTTCTGCAATGACCGATTCTGTTTCTATGCCTAAGGACGAAAATGCCGTTTACGGTTTTGTAAACAAAAACGACAACAAGGTTTTTAAAAAGTCGTCGGGAGTATTCGGAAAAAACTCGGAGGATATAAGCGTAAACTTATATGCAACCGGCAGAGATACAAGCTATTTTTATCTTAACACAAGCCTTACTTCCGAGGCGGTAAAGACAGACGAAAAAACGGCAAATCAGTATTGTCTTTCGGATTTTTCGTTTGACGAAAACGCAAATTACATTGCCTTGTCCGGCGAAGTCTATACTTCGCCGTGGGACGGCATTTACAATGCCGACGGATTTGACGCGTCAAAGACTTACTATGATTCGCGCGGAAAATGTATGCCGAATGACGTTGGGTATCTTACGATTTACCAAAACAAGATTACGGTTTTCAAGGATACATATACCTTTGAAGCGCCGCTTGCGGCAAACGAATGGCACAAAATGACGCTTATTATCGGCGCGGACAACACATATTCAGCTTATGTTGACGAAATGCCGATTGCGGAAAACGAAACGATAAAGAGTTTTGACGTAAGGTATGAGTATTACAATACCAACGATCAGAAAAACAGATAATCGTTAAAAACGAAACGACATTCAGAGGTTTTAAGCAGCTTTGGCTCGGATATTATGCCAAAAAGCGGAGTTGAGTCTAACGTATGGTTTGATGATTTGCGTATTGACAATACCGATGTTTCCGCGTCATATCTTCCGCTTACGGAGCCGGAATTTAATCACAGCAGCGCCGTTGTGAATAAATATTTGCAGGATTTCAGCTTTGCTTCGGAGGGAATTTATCTTCCACCCAATTTGACGGTTTCTGAGTTTCTTGACGGATTGACCGTCGACGGAACGGACAGATACGGTGTTGCGGCTGCGAACGGCGAAGAAGTTTCGGGAGATTCGCTTGCTTTCGGAAAATACCTTTTTGTGTATAACGGTACAAGCTGCAATATCATATCGCTTTTAAAAGACCCCGATTACCGCGAGCCCGAAAAAGCCCTCGATTTATGTTGAAGGATATGACGACGAGTTTATTTCGCTTGAGTATTCGGAGGATTTGTATTTGACGATTATCACCGAGCATAAAGAAGCCGAAATCGAAAGTGTTAAACTTATTGTGGACGATTCGGCGCCGATTGATATTTCGGAAAATTACAGATTTGATATATCCAAACTGGGAATAGGCGAATTTTACATAACGGTAATTGCCGAAAATGCTGACGGTATGACGGCAGAAAAAGACTTTTACGCTGAAATTGTACGGTCAGACATTTGAGGGTCTTTGGAAAGAGGAGTTTAACAACTACACAACAACTTCATCGAGAAGTGATTATCACGGAATATTTGTCGTACGCAGCACGGGTGCAAATGAGCAGAAAGAAGAATATTTCGGTGTTGTAAATAACGGTGACGAATACGGCGACAGTGTTGTTATCGGCATAGATAAGGACAGCCGAAACGGCGGTGCGCGCGCAAATGTATACCTCGATATACCAATTGACGGCGAACAATGCAGTGCGCTTGTTGAACTGGACGCAAAATTTTCGGAAAAAGGCAACGGCGGAAGATATTTCAGCATCAGCCTGAAAGATTCTACCGGCGGCACAAAATCCGAATACGAAGTTGCTTTTAAAAGCACAATCCAACTCGGTTCCGGCATTGCGTATAATGCCGATACGTGGTATCACATAGCGCTTAAAGCCGATATTGAGGCAGGAAAGTGCAATGTAACCGTTACAGATAAAGAAACAAACGAAACGGTTGCGGACGAAACGATTGCAATTGACAAGCTCACTCAGCTTGACCACGTGCGTTTTTATGCGCGCAGGGAAAAGAACGTTTCGGCGGATTCGTATACATCAGCTTATGTTACGCTCGATAATGTATTCGTTTCGTCGGGTGCGAATATTCCGAGCATCGTATCGGTATCGGAGGTTATGTATAATTCAAAGGATATAATTTTTACCGTTTCGGATAAGCTCTCCGAGGAAAGCGTTACTTCGGAAAAATATCCGCATTGTCGGCAGCGAGGGGTGAATTTGAGGTTGCAGGCGTTGTGTATGACAAAAAAATTCGGACGAAATAACCGTCACAATTTCGGGAAATATGCGTTCTTTGTCGGAATACCGCGTAATACTTATGCCGAATATTAAAGTTGAGTCGGGCATAAGGCTTAACACCGAGATTTCAAGAACCTTTACAACGGGCAGAAAACCGCTTGAAACAGGTGCGCCGCGGTATGTCGGCGGAAGTGTTGCGGTAGATGCGGACAATAACGGTAATGCACGCGGATTTGTCATTGCGGCAACCGTGTTTGACGGAACGGAAATTGTAAAGTCGTATGCCAAGGAATGTTACATCTCGGAGAACGAGAAAAAAGAATTTAATATGACTGTTTTGCCGCTCGGCGAAAATCAGCATATAGAGATGTATGTGTGGGATTCTCTGACCGATAAAAATTTGCTTATTTACGATGTTGACGTTCATTAAAAGGGGTGAATGTGAAAATGTCAGGGAAAACGGCAAAAATCCGCATTTTTGATTTTGACGACGGCAGCGTTAAGCTTTACCGCTGCGGTTGGCGGGTGCAAAATGTGTTTCGGCAGACGCTGAATATCACACGGCAACCGAGGAGAATACTGCATACGGCTTTAATACAGTAAATTTTGAAAACCGCGAATATGCAATCGAGAGTGTCGAAACTGCGTCGGGCGGCGAGCTTGACTACGACACCTTTTACGGCGGAACTATAATCGGCGCGGTGATAAACAAATACAAAAAAATTCGGTCAGCCCCATAACCGTCGCGGTGGCTGGGTACGATTATTCGGGAAATATGCTTGATGTTCGTGCCGAAACGTTCAAACCGCGCGTCGATGTTTACGGCAGTGAAAAATTTGTATTTGAAAAAGGACTTTTATATTCCGTCCGACAAAGGAGAATGTTATGTAAAGGTATTTGTGTTCGACTCTGCCGAAAATCTTACACCTTTGGCGAAGTGCAAAAGATAACCGTTACACCGCCCGAAAAACGCTTCATATAGATGATGATGTCGGCGGATTTGCATTTTTTATCAGCGGTCAGTACAATACCGAAATAAATAAGTACAATTACGTCAGTTTTGAAAAAAACGGCAATATATGCGACGTGCCTATTTACGATGATTATAAAAGCATCGGCAAAAAAGGCAGCGTTCAAATGAAAAATAACAAATTCGGCGGTTTTTACAGGCGTTTCCACACAAAAAAAGCTCTTTATTCGTCCGAGAAAAAATATAATTATTACCTTGTTTCCGGAACGCTGAAAAGAGATAAGGCAGGCGACGAAATATATTTTCCTATGCTTCGCGATTATGCCGATAAAAAGATTGCGCTCTTATTTGCATTTTGTCGGACGGCAGTCTTAAAAACCTGCGACGGAAAGATTTTTATCCGATTTTGCACCGCTCGGCGAGAATGTCAGCTTTGAACTCGGAATAGACCTTGCAGGCAGAAATGCGGTTTTTGTACCGAAACGGCGAGGCTGTTATCGAAAAAAATCAAAATTCCCGATTCGTTCAGCCGTATCGATGCTTTTTCGGTTCGGAATAAATTACGGCAGCGGCAGGGGAGATTTATGGTTTGACGATTTAAAGGTTGAGGGATTGGAAAAAGAGTACAATCCGAGCGGAGGTTATCTCACAAGCGTTTTTTTACGATGACGCCGCGGTGAAAAATATCTTGCCGATAAAATTGCCTTTAATTCGTATGCTGATATTGTTTTGTACGGCGATACGCGGTATGCGGCGGATATATATGAAGAAAACAACGAATTTTATATAGAATCGCCCGCTGCCGAAAATATTTTGGGTTGGAGGACGGACGGCGAATATATTGCGGTCGGCGATTATGCGCATAAAATCGGGCTTAATGTTTATAACGACGAAAACGGAATGATGCTGCTTTCCGAAAAACCGACAGGCTTCGGCAAAGATGAGGTAAAATGGCTTTCGCAGAAGAAATATGACAGGGATAAAGAGGGAGAATCCTTCGTTTTACGAAGCGGTCAGCGATTACGTTTTCTTTGAGCGTCCCGAGCCTTGCGAATTAAAAAAATATGTATTCGTCATTGTCGGCAAATGTTCACCCGAAGGTTATAGCGACAAAGAAAGATTTTTGAACGTATAAAGAAAATGATTAATGACGGTGATGATGCTTACTTTCTAAACGCGGCGGACGTACTTTTTGAAACGTGCGGAAAAGCTTTTAAGCGACGAAACGGTTGTGTCGTACACATATCAGGGATACCGTATGTATAATGAAGCGTGGAAGTTTCGTGACCGTATGTATACTCTGGGTTTTGCGTACAACATTACCGGCAATGAAGAATATGCAAAAAGAGCGTGGCGCGAATTTGAGGCGATATTTGAATTTCCCGACTTAAATCCTGCGCACATTATAGATTCGGGAATGTTTTTGAGCGGTATTGCCGTAGGGTATGACTGGATGTATAACGCTTATACCGACGAGCAGCTGAAAAGCATAGAAAATTTTGCGTTTGAAAAATGTATTCTGCCGATAAGCGGTATGTATTACGGTGATTTTGATTATCGCGATTGGATGTGTTTAAAATGGGTAAGCAACTTTAACACGTTTATAAATTCGGGAATGATAAATGCCGCGGCGGCTTTTGCAGACTGCGACCCCGACACATGCACCGAAATTATTTCGCTTGCGCTGCGCAGCTTGGAATACACAATGAAAGGCTTTGCGCCCGACGGTGTGTGGGGCGAGGGGTTAAACTACTGGAAAATAACCTGCGGACTGCTTGCCGATACGTTCGGCACTTTGGAGAGTGTTTTTAAAACAGATTTCGGTATTTCAAATTATTCGGGTTTTGCCGAAACTGTGGATTTCGCGCTGGCGGCGTCATCATACGGCGGATTTAACAATTTTCACGATATGGTTGCCGTGCGGCAGCGAACCGACGGAGTGTTTGCCTATCTTGCAAAAACGGTTTTGAACGTCCCGAGCTTTATGCTTTGCGCAAGGAGGAAATGAGCGGCAACAGGGTAATATCCAACACGGTGGGTGACAGTAATTTTTATTGCACCGAGCTGCTTAACTACACAATGCCGCTTGCAAATGCCAAGCTTTCGGATTTGGATATTTTGCCGAACGGAAGTTATCTGCGCGGAACCGAGCTTATTACATTCCGCAGCAGTTATTATAAAAAAGACGGTTTGTATATTTCGGCGCACGCGGGAAATGTGAGCGGTTATCACGCGAATAACGACGCAGGAACGTTTGTTTTTGACCACTTGGGCGAGAGATGGGCGCTTGATATAGGTCAGCAAACATATAACACCGTAAAGGACGTTGAGGCATACCGCAAGCGCACCGAGGGACACAACACGCTTACGGTAAACAACACCGAAAATTTTTAATCAGCTTGAAAATACATTTTCCGATGTCACAAGGTTTGAATACAACGAAAACGGCGGCATTGCGGTGATGAATATGTCCGATTTATATGAGGATGCGTCAAGGTTATCCGCGGTTTTCGGGTGTCGGACAACTTTGAAACGCTTACGGTGCGCGATGAAATCGAGCTTGACAAAGACTCGGAGGTGTATTGGTTTATGCATACCGACGCTGAAATTGCAGTCAACGGCAACACGGCATTTCTTACAAAAAACGGCAAAAAAATGAATGTATTTGTAAATGTTGACGGCGGCGGTCTTGAAAAATACGAAGTGAGCGCTATGGACGCGGTTCCGCTGCCCGATTCGCCGCAGCCCGAAAAACAGGATTCAAACGACGGTATCCGCAAACTTGCGATAAGGGTTTGCGGAAACGGAAAAGTTAATATATCTGTTCGCTTTGTTCCCCGACGGTATCATTACGGATAATCTGTATGGGCTTGGCAAAGAAATAAGCGAATGGACTCTTTCAAATTAAATATCGGCATAAAAAAATGCCTGATATATATTATTTAAAAAATAATAAGGAGGAACAGAGTTATGAAAATGTTCAAAAAGGGGATTTCGGTGCTTACGGCACTGGTGTTGGTTTTGCTATGTTTGCCGGAACGGCTTATGCGGCGGATTACCGTTTTTGCAACAGAGCTTGTGAATGAGAATTTTAAGGATTTTGTTTTTTTACCGATAATAAAAGCACCAAAGACGGAGTGTATTATGCTAACAGTTATACCGATAGGGGGAGCATAATAAAAATCAGAGGGTGATTTTAAAGATACATCAAATAACTGTTTGAAATATACTGCAACAAAAACGTGGAATGATTATTATGTTTCGATTTCGCGTCAGGGAAGTGGAACCAAACCTGAATGGAAGTCAGGAAACGGCTCGCAGGTTTTGAGCTTCAGATTTGCTTATGTTCAAAGTGGCAATGCCGAATTGGCGAGAATAAATCTTAACGGAAATATGTATTATGCCAAAGATGGTGTAGATCAGGAAAAAATCAGCAACATATAAATGGAACGATGATACGCAGAGCCGCTTTTTAAGCTTTAAGAAAACACTTATTGAAGCTTTCGGAGAAACATTTACAAGTTCAAATACAACAGGCTGGTTTAATATAGATCCGCAAATTTGGTATACTGTAACTTTAATACTCAACGGAGATAATACATATACGCTTAAGATATACAATAACAGTACGAACTCGGAGATGATTCCGGCGAAAAACAGAACGATGAAATATATGAGTGTTAAAGATTATAACGTTAGCCCGAGCCAATTATATAAAAATGTCGAATTCAGAGGAATTTCGCGATTGGATATTGCTCACCAGGGAAGTGCAGCGGGCGATACTTTATACATAGATGATGTTCAGCTTTACAAAAAGCGAAGCCAAAAAAACTATGTTATAAACAACGTAAAAGCCGCAGGCACGGTTGTAACAACGTTTGCAGGTGCAAAGGGCAAAACAATAACCGCCGTTAATATTGACAAATACAATTATTCCGCCGACAATACGGTTATTGCCGCTCTTTATGATTCGGAGGGCAATATGAAAGATGTATGCACTGCCAAAAAATACGTTAGACCAATTCTCGAACGGCGATGTGCTGCTTGACGGCGGATTGGAAATTCCGGCGGACGCGGACGGATATGTAAAAGTTATGATATTTGATAATATGACTTCGTTAACACCGCTTTGCACGGCATATAAGCTTGAGTAATCAAAAAACACGGTTCATTGACACAACCTCCTGTTTTATATGATAAACAGGAGGTTTGGTTACTCTAATATCGGTAATGAATGGAGATTTTTATGAAAAATATCAAAAAATATTACACACCTTTACCGCGGCGGTTATGGCGGTAAGCACGCTTGCGTTTTCGGCGGTATGCACCGCGCAGGGCGCAGAACAATCCGCACAGGCTGATGTTTTTATACGCGGAATCCTTTGCGGATTCAAATATTAAATCGGGATATGTCGCTTGCCAATGACGGTTATTACCAAAAGGGTTTTGTCGGCGGAAAAGGGCGGAAAAGCGGCTTCGGATATATCGCTTAATTTCAAACGGCCCGAAACGGAATCAACGTCATCTTTCGGCGGAAACAATATTTACACATATTTTCTTGCTCCGACAAACGCGCAGTATATAAAATACGAGCTTAATTTTATGCCGAATGACGTAAATTTTTAAAGAAATAAAATTTGCAACTCAAGGTCATACCTCCATATCGCCGTCCGTCAGATGTTCCGACTCGGGAAACGGAACTGCTTATGCGCTCGAACGTTATAAATGGAACAAAAATTGTATTTATTGTAAAAAAACAATACTCTGCCGGTTGATAACACCAAAAATGAAATGTCGTTTTCGGTTGACCTTTTTGTAAACGGAAAAGAAATATGCAAAAATGCGGCACATACCGGTAAAAAGAACGGAAATTTGCCGACCTCCGAAAAACCGCAATAAGGTTTGCAATTTACGCTTCGGACGAAAAAGCTTTCAAACGGAAATATACTTTACAAGACGCTCGATACCTACATTGATGATGTGAAAATATCCGCATATGAAAATTATCCGAACATCGACCCAATGCCGTATCTTGTAACCGACGGCAAAAAAATGTCGGTTTTGGGAAATGTTTTAAACGTTTACGAGCCGACCGACGCAGGCAACCTTAAAATGCAGCAGCGGTGCGAATATTGCGGTTTTTGATACTCCCACTTACGATTACCGCGTTGTAGGCGGCAGCAAACTCAGCAGCGGAAATTTGGTTGTTTTAAGTGATGAAAACGGCAATATGACTTATTACACCGTTAAAACCGATTTGCGCAACGATGCGTCGCTTTCGTACGAGAACGGAAAGCTGACCGCGAGTGCGAATATCAGAAACGCTATGCTCGTTCTTGCGCTTTATGACGAAAAAGGCAATCTTGTAAATACGGGAATTTCAAAAACAAACGGCAAAACGTCGGTAACGCTCGGTGGTGAGTTTTCGCTGGCAAAGGCTATGGTTATGGGATATAATCTTGCGCCGATGTGCGAAGTGAAAACATATGTTTCACGTCCGAGCGTTGCGTGCTGGGGCGACAGTATAACATACGGTCAGGGAAGCGGCGATGTTAACAAATATTCATATCCGGCGGTTCTTAAAGATTTAAGCGGACTCAATGTCATCAATATGGGAGTGGGCGGCGAAACAAACACAACCATTGCGGCGCGCCAAGGCGGATATTCCATAAAGCTTGACGAGGATTTTTGTTATACCGCAGGATACCGTGCCGGTTGAAATAAAAATTTTCCGCATACGATAAAAACGGAAATTATGCCGGGGTTGTAACTCCCAGAAGCACCACGCTCGGCGGCTGGAGTCCGTGCAAAATAAACGGAGTTGAGGGCAAACTCAGCATTGATGTAAACAATACTGTTTTTTTCCGCGTATTTTAAATTGGGCAAAGTTTACGCGCTTTGAAAAAGGCGAATCGGTAAGCGTTAAAAAGGGCGATGTGCTCACCGTCGGCGCGCACGATGTGAACGCGGATATTAACATTATAAACGCAAGCTCAAACGGCGGCTGGGGAGCTGCGAACAAAAAAACGCAAGCGACAGCGGCAGTGCGAGTCTTATAAATACGCTTGACAATATGATTGAAAGTTTTAAATATCCCGATAAGTTTATTGTTATCGGTGTAACAACGGGCGGCACCGATGCGTGGGCGAAAAACCGACGCGGCACTCAAAGGCAGATACGGCAAATATTTTCTTGATGTGAAATCATATCTTACCGATGAAAAATTTCTCACCGATAACGGTATTATACTTACCGCCGCCGACAAAGAATATCTTGCGCTCGGTAAAATTCCGCCGTCGCTTCTGGACAACAGTCCTCAGGACAATACGCACCTTAACAAGGCAGGATACCGTCTTTTTGCACAGAAGGTATATGACAAGATGATTGAACTCGGCTTTGCGGAATAAAACCGCATATGCCATACGAAAGGGAATTTATATGAAGAAAAGTTTTTGTTTGGCGCTTGCCGCAATAATGCTTGTAAATATGTTATCCGTCATTTCGTTTGCGGAGAGCGGCGCGGAAAATGCCGTAACCCTGCATGCCGAATATGCGGACGAGGATACATTGGGCAAAATGCAGATGAACAGAATGAAAAGCAGTACGGAATACGGCATAGGCGGCAGAAACGCAAATGACGCGTCCGGAAAATTTACGGTAACGGATATTGGTTCGTCGTCGGATTTTTATACAAACACATATGTAAGCCAAAGCCTTGCCGCAAACGATATAACCGTCTTCGGTTTCCGTTTTTCCCAATGCAACCGTTAAAGAAATTTATTTTGCTACAAACGGGCATACGCCGCTTTCGCAAAAAGGTTTTCCCGGTTTCGTCACTCAACCGGAACGAGTGGAACACTCTTGCGCTTGTGTATGATAAAGACGGCCAAAACTCCGAGTTGTATGTTAACGGAGAGTATAAATCCTCGCTCAAATACGCTATCGGAAACAATCTGCGCATTGTTTTCGGATTGGACGCATTATGCCGACGGATATATATATTAGTGACGATATGGCGGTTTATTCGGGAAAAAATATCATATCCTGCGGCAGCGTTTGAGAAATATACCGTTGACGGAATATTTATTCACGGTTACGGAAACGACAGTGTTTCGGAATTTAAAAACAATGCCGTTTTTCCTCGGGACGGATACACTCTCAAGGTGTATTCGGTCGGCGGCGACGAGCTTGATGACGGGCAGAGGGTTCAAAAAGGCAGAATTGTAAAAATACTTGACGGCGATGTTTGCATTGCGCGGTATATTCTCGGCATACCGTTGACTGCGGCGGCCGGCGAATGTATGTTGTTCAATGAGGGTTATGCGTCCCCCGACGGAAAATTCGGCAGCGGCAGCGTACTTATTAAACAGAAGTTTATTTGCTACGGCGGCAAACAAAAGGTTACGGCGGCGGCGGCGCTTTTTGACGAAAAGGCAGCGTTGTAAACGTGTCGTATGACGTGCAGACAATCAGCGGAGAGAATTATGTGTCGGCAGCTTTGGAAATCGACAAAGAAAGAGGAAGAAAACTTAAATTTTACGTTTTTGAGTCGGATACGCTTATGCCGCTTTGCAAGGTTTCGGAGTTTGCGCCGTATTCGGACGATAAAATAGAAAGTGCCGCTCCTCTTTATAAAGGTTTTACCGTTAAATCGGCGGTGTTTAATTATGACGATTGCGCGGCGAGCGATATTCGTATGGTTGAACTGCTTGATAAGTACAATGCGAAAGGCACGTTTAATCTTGTGGGAAAGTATGTGCTTGATGTTATGCGAGGCCGCTGCAGAGATAAAACCGGCAGAGATGACGACGAATCTGTTTTTGAATTTGTCAAAAATGTGTATAGCGGACACGAAATATCATCTCACACTTTCAGTCACCGTCCGGCATATCTTAATCCCGGCGAAATCGGTTATGACTCAAAAGGCAACACCCTTGTGGGAGTGAGCACCGAAGAGGAGGTTGCGGACATCAAAAAAGGGGTTTCGTATCTAAAGCAAAATCTCGGAATTGACGGTGTAATCGGTTTGGCGTGGCCCAACGGTTACGGCACTGTGAGAACGGATTATCAATCGGATTTGCTTCCTGCGATGAAAGAGTCGGGGATAAAATACGCGCGCGGAATTGAAAACGGAAAATTTGATTTGCCGAATGATTGGTATGTATGGAATGCAACCTGTCATCATAAAAAAATGCCCCAAGCTATGCGGAAAAATTTATATCTTTGCAGAATGAGGGAAATCTTAAATGCTTTTTGTGTGGGGACATACATATGAATTTGACGAAAATGCCGATAACGATAATTTGAATTGGAATATGATTGAAAGTGTGATAAAATCGCTTTCCGGTGATAACATATGGCTGGCGTCAAACGGTGAAATATACAATTATGTTGAAGCGGTCAAAAAGGCGGATATAACGGATACCGAAATAAGGAATAATTCGGATTTGACTCTGTATTTCAACGTTAACGGAAAAATACAGAAATACCCGCCGGGGAAATATATAATTTATCGCAAGCTCTGCTTCTTTGCAAGCAAAGCAGAAGCGTTGCTCCAATTTAAAGATTAAATAAATCAAAAAGACGGTGCATACCACAGTGCGCCGTCTTTTTGCATCTTTATTTAGTCTGCGGTTTTCAAAGATTACGATTGAAGTTTGCAGCTGATTTTAAACTTGCAGCTTTTTTTAAATCCGCTTTAACATCACTCTACTCCTCAAGCGAATTGAGCTTATACGACAGCATCATCAAACTGTCGGAAAGATGGACGTTTTTCGATAACAACGTTTTCCTGTTCGTCCAATTCCGTATACGAAAAATTCCAAAATTGCCTTAATTCCGAGCGAAATGAGGTTTTCCGCGACCGATTTCACCGCCGTACGCGGAACGGCGAGAATGGCAATATCCGGCTGATTTTCGCTTATAAAATCTGCAATGCCGTCATAGTCCGAAATGGTTAAATCGCTTATCTTTCTGCCGACTTTCGCCTTGTCGTTGTCAAACACGCCGACAAGCATGAAACCTCTGAAATTTGTATGGTTGGCGAGCGCGTGGCCCAAATATCCGGCGCCGACGATAATTGTCTTTCTGCCCGAATATAAGCCCAAAATTGCGCCTATTTCCCTTGTGAAGCATTTTCGACGTTATACCCATACCCCTGCTGACCGAAACCGCCGAAAAAGTTGAAATCCTGCCTTATCTGCGATGCGGTGACCCCCATTTTACGGCTCAGCTCGCTTGATGATATTCTGTAAAATCTGTTTTTCAAAAGGTCGTCAAGGTATCGGTAATACCTCGGCAGTCTGCGTGCAACTACGTCGGGAACTTTCCTTTCCTTCATCTCAATACCCCCGAAAAATCAAAGCTTTTTCTATTGTTTCCATAACGTATGCGGCAAATTCATTTGCTGTCGCACCGTCTTTATTGCCGGTTACGACAACCTTTTTCTCTTTTTCAGCGCAGATTGTGAGCGCCTCGTCGAGAAGATGTGCTTTGCCGGCAAATCCTATGTGGCGAAGGAGGCATTTCAGCCGCGCGGAGTATGCTGGACGGGTTTGCATATTCTGCAATTCCCTCTTCAACCATACGCGGAGCAGAGCCGTGAATAGCCTCAAACATAGCATATTTTTGCCGAGATTTGAGCTTCCTGCCGTGCCGACACCGCCCTGAATCTGCGCCGCCTCGTCGGTGATGATGTCGCCGTAGAGGTTGGGCAGAACGAACACTTCAAAACGAACTTCTGATGTCCTCGTTGATGAGATTTGCCGTCATAATGTCAACATACCACGAGTCGAGCGTTATGCCGGGATAATCCTCGGCAACCTTTTTGCAGATGTCCAAAAACTTGCCGTCGGTGGTTTTTGATGATATTCGCCTTTGTAACGGCGGAAACGCGCTTTTTGCCGTTGTTTTTTGCAAACTCAAACGCCGCGCGCGCAATTCGCTCACAGCCGCCCGTGGTGTGTATGCAAAAGTCCACCGCAAGGTCGTCGGTGACGTTGATACCCTGCGAGCCTACCGCATACGAACCCTCGGTGTTTTCGCGGAAGAACGTCCAGTCAATGCCTTTTTCGGGCACTTTAACGGGGCGAACGTTCGCAAAAAGGTCAAGCTCACGGCGCATTGTAACGTTTGCGCTCTCAAGGTTTGGCAAGCCGTCGCCCTTGCTGGGCGTGGTTGTCGGGCCTTTTTAGGAGCACGTTGCATTTTTAATTTCCGCCATAACGTCGTCGGGGATTGATTTAAGCTGTTTTACGCGGTTCTCAATGGTAAGACCTTCAATAAGCTCAACTTTTCCGCTTCTGATTTCGTCTTTGAGCAGAAAAATTAAGAATATTTTTCCGCCTCGCGAAGGATTATCGGGCCTATTCCGTCGCCCGGAATTATGCCGATAACGATTTTGTCAAGCGCGGTGAAGTCGGTGAAATCTTCGTTTTGATTGAGTTTTTCGGCTCTTTCAAGCTGTTTTTCAAAAGTTCGGCAAATTTTTCGGTTGCCTTGTTTATGTAATCGTTCATTTTTTTCTCCCAAATATCTGTTTATTTTTGACATTTCTTTTTGTGTAATTGAGCAGTCCGCCCAGCGCCATAATATCTCTCTGACGGTCGGAAAGCGCAAAATTAACTTTAAATTCCGTGCCTTTTGTAACGTTTTTCACAATAAGCGAATTGTCGTTTTTAACGCTGTCCAAAAGGTTGTCAATCACGAGTGTATCCATCATATCAATTTTGTCATAGTCCGCCTCGTCGGCAAAGGTCATAGGCAAAATGCCCGAGTTGATGAGGTTTGCCATATGAATACGCGCAAACGATTTTTGCGATAACGCCTTTATGCCGAGATAGAGCGGTGCAAGCGCCGCGTGCTCGCGCGACGAGCCTTGTCCGTAGTTTGAACCTGCGATGATAAATCCGCCTCCGTTTTTCTTTCGCGCGCTCGGGGAATTTGTCGTCGCACGGCGCAAGACAGAAGTTTGAAAGATACGGAACGTTTGAGCGGAACGGCAAAAGTTTTGCGTTTGACGGCATAATGTGGTCGGTTGTGATATTGTCTTCAACCTTAATGAGCGCCTTGCCGGAAACATTGTTTTCAAGCTTGCCGTTTACGGGATATTCTTTGATGTTCGGACCGCGCACAACTTCAACGTCGTTGTTTTCGGGCGCAGGTTCAACCACCATATTGTCGTTGATAAGGAATTTTTCGGGCATTTCGATTTCGTTTGAAATGTCAAGCTCGGTCGGGTCGGAAAGGTACCCGTTAATCGCCGAAAGCGCCGCGGTTTCGGGGCTTACAAGGTAAACCTGTGCCGATTTTGTTCCGCTTCTGCCCTCAAAGTTTCTGTTAAACGTACGCAGTGAAATCGCGTCGGTTTTGGGGGATTGTCCCATACCGATACACGGGCCGCACGCGGTTTCGAGTATTCGCGCGCCTGCCGAAATCATATCTGCAAGAGCGCCGTTTTGCGAAAGCATATTGAGCACCTGGCGCGAACCCGGCGAAATTACAAGACTCACGTCCTCGGCAACGGTTTTGCCTTTGAGGATTTTTGCAACTTTCATCATATCCATATATGTGGAGACTATAGTGTTGCTACAAAACCGAAATATGTAGAAATCCTTGATTTTAAGCACTTTGTGAAGCATACGGTCTTTTAATTCGGAGGGCGATAAATTCCGAAATAAAGAGATAAAAAATTACGTTGTCGTAAAGGTAGTAATTGATATGGTGTGTGGGGACACAAAGAAACCGTAAATAAATCTGACGAAAAGAGATGTGAAAATGCATCTCTTTTTATTTTTGGGAGGAAACGAAAATGAAATGCCTTATGAAATATGAATAGGTAAAAGCTTATGCGATCCTGCCTGCCACAGGGCAAGGGCGTAATGGGCGCTTGGATGAAGCTTGCCTCCCGTGCAGCGTTTCGTAAAGGCATAGCCACCTACTGCGGATACAAAAACGAAGTTTCACCCGGTATGTGGTCAGGGCATTATTGTCGGTATTAAAAGTATACTCGGTATAAAGATTTTAATGCTCGACAAACTATCGGAACTCGGTTATATAAAATATGAGTTTAACTCCGAAAACAAAAAGCTTACATATCTGATAACCGATTGGGTTGTAAAATGTTCCGAGAGGAATGTATGAATGGGACTGTTTACACAACAGACGGATACGGCTTTCTTTGCCTTCCGCGCAATATAACAGAAAAAGACTTGTATCATTAAATTATAAATTTGAAGAAACAGACGCATGGCTTTGACCTTTGGTGCCACACGGTATCAAATGACGCAGGTAATGCGTTTTCTTTTTTAGCACCGGTTGTTCAGTATGGAAAATACGGTGCTTTGCTTACTCGAAAAACCTCGGCAAACGCTGGAACTGGGAAAAACAAAAAGTATGGAGATTTTTTCAAAAATACAGAGATGTATTCACTCTATACAAAATGCCCGGCTCTTACGGCTGCCTTGTGTTTAATAAACTGTATCCAACCGATACGGAAACTGCAATACCCTCACACGAGGAAACCGTGCGTATTCTTGAAGAAATACGCATTTGCGGTCGGAATACGCACAAACGGACTTCGGATCACGAGCATATCAACAAGCTGATTTGTTGGTACAGCAAAAATATTTGTCAATCAAAAGCTGATGAACCTCAAAATAATCGTGTTGCAGAATCAGCCTATATATTACGCGCGTATATTTCTCCGCGTAGGAATTGTAGTATGCTGCTGAAACACTACCGCACAATTTCGTGGATGCTTAAATGCTTCCCTGATACGATTGCCGAGGAATTAGACAGACCGTTTGCGGGCATTGACGAGCTTGTTGATCACATTGATGTCGAAATGTCTATGAACAACAGAAAGCTTGAAAGCAGAATGGCAGGCATACAGAAATCACGATTATTGCTTGACCGTGTGAATGAAGCTCTGACCGTTCTGAAGAAAAAGCCAAATGACGGCGAAAAGCTGTATAACTTGATTTATGAGACTTACATTGCGCCGGAAAAACTGTCGCTCACGGATATTTTATACAGGCTTGATATGTCGCCGGGACACTATTACAGACTTCGTGAGCAGGCAATCACAATTCTCTCAATACGCTTGTGGGCAGCTCCGGGAAAGGATGTTGATTTCTGGTTTGAAATGCTTACTCTTCTGGAGGGATTGTCGTGAAGAATACTCCGGCAGAAAATTGGCACAAAATTGGCGCACCGATGCCGATGACAAGCGAATATAAAAGTGGTATAATGGTATCGTCCCAAAGTGGGACCGGACATATTCTCCGCCGTTTTTGAGTTTCCCCAAAACTTGAAAGCGGCTTTTTTTATGACGATTTTTGAAGAAGGAGGTAAATTGACATGGTAAAACTCAAAAAGATACGGGATAGGCTCAGTCTTATGTATTGGTCAGCGGTTGCGGTTAGCGTTCTTGCGTCAACGGACTTTGGTGCATTTTCGGGAATCGTATATAATTTGCCCTTTTGAACAACACCGTCTATTCTGTTTTGAGCGCATAAAAGTCTGACTCTGCGCGGTGAGAGCCCCCACTTTTCCGCCGCCTGTGAAACCTTAATATATTCCATAATCATACCTCTTTTTAGGTTATTTTATGTAGTATATCACATTTCAGGAATAAAATCAACCCCAATTACGAAAAATAATTGCTTTTGTATTATCCCTATAATAACCAAGATAACAAAAATTTCCGCATATGCAATTTTTTTGAAAGTGTTTAGCAAGTTTTTGTTTTATCATTTTTTTAAACATCCGTAACAAAAATGCGGCTAATCCCCATAAAAAAATCTAATAATTTGCGGAATATTTATGCTATCCGTAAAAATACAGAAACTGCTTGACAAATATTAATAGATATGGTATTATCATTATAGAAAGGAGTTTTTGGACATGCTTAAAAAGTTTCAGGTTGAAAATTACAGGGGATTTAAAAATACCCTTTTATGGGACTTATCGGACACTCGCGATTATGGCTTTCGTAAAAATTAGTTGATAATAAGATTGCTAAGAAGTCCGTCGTTTTCGGTAAAAACGGTTCGGGAAAATCAAGCTTGTGTACCGCCGTTGTTGATATAACCGCCCACTTGCTTGACGCAGAAAAAGATGATGTTCCTCAACACTTATATACATATGTCGGAAACGAAGACAAATTTGCGACATTTACATATATTTTTCAGTTCGGTAAAGATGAGGTTATATATACTTATTGTAAGGCTAATTTAACAACTTTATTGTTTGAAGCAATAGCTGTAAACGGCAAGGAAAATGCTTGTTCATAATTTTATAGATGAAAAGGACAATTTTATAAGAATTCCCGGTGCGGAAAATCTAAGAACGAAAGGTCTCCAAAAACAATTATCGGTTGTTAAGTATATCTATAACAATACTATACAAGACGAAAATTCGATTATAAGCAAAATTATGAAGTTTGTAAGCGGAATGTTATATTTCAGGAGTTTAAGAGACGCCAATAAATATATTGGTTATAAACTCGGAAGCGAAAAAAATTAAATGAGATTATTCTTAACAATGGCAGATTGGATGATTTTAACGCATTTATTAATGATATGGGGACTCAATTACACGCTTGTGCCATTAAAACTAATGAGCGGTGCACTTACAATCGGTGCTAAATTTGAGAATGATAAAGTTGTCGAGTTTGAGTCCATAGCTTCCTCCGGCACCAGAACCCTTATGCTGTTTTATTGCTGGTTTATAGAGTTTGGCAAACTTACCTTTCTTGTAATAGATGAATTTGACGCATATTATCACCATGAACTTTCTGAAAAAATCCTTTCAATAATTCAGAGCTTTGACAATATGCAATCTATGGTTACAACACACAATGTAACATTATTACACACCGATTGTACAAGACCCGATTGCGCTTATGCGATTGAAAACGGAAACATTAACAATTTATGCAGCCTTACAAAAACGGGAATTAAGAGAGGCGCACAATATAGAAAAATTATATCGTGCCAATGAGTTTGAAAAGGGCAAAGAATAATTTAAAAAAATTGGTAAAGGGGTGATGTCAATTGATTGTTTTGGGTAAAAAGAAAAAACACATTAGAAAAACTGTTGGCGCAGTTTAACAATGTGTTTCATCACGGATATGCTAAACGCATACCTTATCTGAACAAATATAGTTTAGCATATCCGTAAACAAAAATCAAGAGTTTGGAGGAAATTTTTTATGGTTTTTACGATTTTTTATGTTTACGGAGGTAATATACTTTATGACAAATTTACAATTTAATAACAATTATGATGTGTTTCATTCGTTCCTGGTAGAAAAAGCTGACTATGATGGTTATTTTGAGTTTCCTAAAATTAGAACAAGCAACCAATTGCCTGACAAAGTTATAACATTTTCAAAAAGCAATGGCAAGGACATGGAACGATTTTTGACTGCTGGGTTATGTTTTATGAGCATGATGTAAAAATTTTGAACGCTTATGGCATAATCCCAAGCAGTACCTTGCGAAACTCAAAAAGTTTAAGGGCATCATTTCGCCGGACTTCAGCTTGTATCGAAATATGCCGCTTTGTATGCAAATGTGGAATACATATAGGGGAAGAGCAATAGCCGTTTGGCTGCAGAATAACGGAGTTGAAATTATACCTAATGTGAGGTTCAATGATGAGCGTACATACGAATTTTTGCTTTGACGGAATTGAAAAATTCAAAACCGTTGCGGTAGGTACTCATGGCTGTATAAAAAACAGGATTGATAAGGATTATTTCAAAGACGGGCTTGCGGAAATGGTTAGAAGGCTATCGCCGAGAACAATTATTGTGTATGGCGCTGCACCGGATGATATTTTTAAGAAGTACCGGGATATGGGCATAAAATATAAAGCCTTTTGAAAGTGAATTTTTTTAAAGTCCAGAAAGCAGGTGACTGCTTAATGGGGGGCAGGTGCAGGCGGCAATTTTTGGTAATACACAGGGAAAACGAACTAATTCCAAAATTCATAAAGGCAGACAGGATAAGCATATTCCGGGTACGAATAATTATAATCAACAAAAAGCAAATGGGAAAAAATCCGAGTATTTTGACGGTTGATCCTAATAAATTATTACAAGAAGGAGCTGGGAAAGGGAAAAATGATAACACCGACTAAAGAAAGTATAGATTTCGGGAGAATTATTGGAAAAATACTATCACGAAAAACAGGCAAATATTATAATACAACAATAGCGACTATACATTATGATAGTAAAGGCAATGCTCATATTGTTCCGGCAGCCCCGAAAGGGTTTAAACGATAATATATAGGAGATGATATCATGAACGAGCAAGAATATATGAAAATGTTATATGCCATAGATGATTATTATGAAGGCGACCCGATCATAATTCAGTGGGAAAAATAACTTAAAAGTGAAGTGTAAATCAATTACCGGAATGTATGAAACTGATACAGAACCGGAAGATGATGATTATATTGGGGAATATGCTGCGGCGGTTGGTGACGTAAAAAAATTTTGCAACAAGGAACCGATGATAGTATTGAAATATATAACGATTGTATTGAAATTTCCTTAAAATGTATTCCCGAAAAATATCAAAAAGAGGATGGTACGATTTTGTGGGAAAGAAAAAAATAAAACTGTTGCGGTCGTATTGCAACGGGCGATTATTTTGACGGCATTGAGAAATTTAAAACAATTGCGGTAGGCACGCATGGTTGTATAAAACGCAAAGAAGACATAATATTCTTTTAAAGTAGGACTTACACAACTGGTGCAAAAGACTCTCTCCTAAAAACCATAATTGTCTATGGCAGTGCACCGGATAGCACTTTTTAAAACCATATAAAGATATGGGTATCAATATCATAGCTTTTTGAAAGTGAGTTTTCAAAATCCAGAAAGCAGGTGACTGCTTAATGGGGGGCAGGTGCAGGCGGCAATTTCGGTAATACAAGGGGTGCAAAAGCAACAAAACACGGAAGCGAAAGATTAAAGGAGCGGAGCTTTTCCAATAGCGACATTTCAAATACTAAAAACACGACAAATATTAAAATACAAGGTGACGGTGCTAAGGTTTATATAAAGGAAGTATCTGGCGGGAAATATAATGTTATTGTCGAAGGAGACAGAGGAATTATAACCGCATTAAAAAAATATCAGTAAAAAGCCTTAGATAGGTTAACAAAAATTATAATTGGAGGTAAAAACAAATTAATGAATTTCAATGTATTTTTTGCGGTAAAAGAAATTGATAAAAATGAGGAAAAAGTAACATCTTTATTAATCACCACAAATTGGGAATGTGAGAATAGCCAGGAGGATCAACAAATTTTTGCCATTTAAAATGTTTAAAATCCAGATGCTATAAAACCTGAGAGTATATATCTTGAAGAATAGTTTAATGTAAAATTGTAATCGGAGATAAAGCTGAATTGTATATGGCGCTGCACCTGACGATATTTTTTTAAAGTGAATTTTTCAAAATCCGGAAAGCAGGTGACTGCTTAATGGGTGCAATCATAGATGCAGATAATCGTTAATTATGAGAGTGTGAGACTTTTTTCACACTCTCTTATTATTACGCCACTTCTATATAAAAAGTTTCCGTCTTGTTACAACTGTATGGCACGAGTTGCGTGAAAATTTTGTCGATGCCTGCAATACCGCATCACTACAGGCTTTTTGGCTTCTGAGGGCGAAAAAGCCTGTAATATAGGGCGGTTGAGGGGTTTTTTGTTTCGCGTATGTATGTATCTAGTATATTTTTTTAAAAAAAGTTGTTGTATTTTACTTAAAATTATGATACAATAATTACAACAAACATAAAGGAGGGTGTTTTATGCCAAATATCAGGCCGGTTTCGGATTTAAGAAATTATGCAGAGGTTTTAAAGGAAGTTGCATTTGACGAACCTGTTTTTTTCTTACGAAGAACGGAAGAGGTCGTTATGCGATTGTTGATATAGAAGAATATGAAAAGACAAAAGCTATAATCAAGCTCATGGGCAAGCTTTCTGAAGGAGAAAAATCCGCCAAAGAAAACGGATGGCTTTCTAATGATGATGTTATGAAGGCATTGGGGGTATAACCATGCCGAAAATCCGTGTTACTCCTGCTGCGCTAAATGATTTAAAAAGAAATAAAAATCTTATATTGAAAATGATTTAGCAAATTCTATTGCGGCAAACAATGTAGTAAAAAGAATAATAGAAGATTATAGCCTTTTAGAAACATCTCCACATATGGGACCGGTGCTTTCTGCAAAAATTTATATCGAAACTGATTTTCGCTTTTATAGTGAGCGGAAATTATATAGTCTTTTATAAAGTTGATGAAACTTATGTTTCTATCTATCGCATTTTATACGGCAGAAGAGATTATCTTAAAATTATTTTTTTGAAGATATGACCTTTGAAGATGAGGAATAGATTTATCTGAGTTATACTATAAAAATATCATTTGCGCATATCTCAAAAATCCAATACAGATGTAGCAATAACGAAACAGTAAAAATCCCGAAAGCCTTATTTTAAACGGTTTTTTTGGGATTTTCTGTTATGCATTTTCTATTCGGTTGTTACAGAGAGATTTTGAATTGTGTAAAACCTCTGAAAGGCGCAATATTACGCCACTTCTATATAAAAAGTTTCTGTCTTGTTACAACCGTATGTACGGTAGATTTGGAAATACCGAATTTTTAGCGGCGCATCTTACGGTAGCTTTATTTTCAATAATATATTCAGCCAGTGTAATCACTCTGTCGGATATGTAGTCCTTCAATGAACTTCGCCTCCAATATATCTTATGCTATAAAATATATGTGAGGTTTATTAGTTTAATGCACAAAACATCGTGCACAAATGAGGCGCGCGCTGATTATGACATAAAACAAAACGCTGTTAATACTGTTGAGTTCGGTATATGTTACCACACTTTTTTTTAAAAAGCGCAACAAATGTGACGGCGGCAACTATAATTATCCATAAGCCGTTGGCTAACAAATTTTGAAAAGCAGCGACGGTCCGTTGCCGAAAATTTTCGCTTTTGTTTGGATAACAATACGTTTCACGGCAAAAAGGTGCATCAGACGAAATATACACATACAGAGTGTTATTTTTTTAAACTGACTGACCGTAAAAATTTGTTAAACTGAAATTTCTTTTATCCGTAAAACGAATCGTCATCATACATAATCTGCAGGTCGATTTTTGTATACGTAAGACCTCTTAACCGGGTCTTCCGCTTTAAAAAGTGTTTTTCGGAATTTCAAACAAGTATATTTTTTTCGGTTGTCCGGTCGTTGAGAATAAGAAACCGGTTGACGGTTAGCACATCGAACAAAGAATTTGCCCAATAATTGCCCGATGCCTTGTTTAATGTATGTTGTCTGCTATAACTTTGTAGGTATTTTTAGAATGTTTGCAAACATACGGTATGTTTTTCATAAAAACATATGCGCAAATTCAATGCGGATTAAGAGTGAAAAAGTCTGATAAATTTTAGGAAAAAAATATATTTTTACATATTGGCAAAAAAGAGCTTATCACAACAAATGCACATTATATCAAGCACGGCAGACATATAAATTTTTCAAACCCCCTTGCATATTGCGTCAATATGGTATATAATTACTATGATACACAAATTCTAATAAATCAACGCAAAAAATAAAAGGAGGAGTTATTGTGTTGAAGAAAATTTTAGCGGCAGTGCTTTGCACATTTATGCTGCTTGGTACCGTTGCGTTTGCTACTGTTGCGTTTGCGGCAGACGAAATAAAGGCGGGCGATACTGCCTATGTTGTTTACGACGGCACTGTAATGGTTACCAAAAACCCCACTTATTCGGGTGGTATAAGCGAGATAAGCAAAGGAACCGGAGTGACGGTTTTGGAGGCTTATGTGGTCGGAGAGGACAACCGAAAATTTCATAAAAATTCAGCTTTCCGACGGCACGGTAGGGTATATCCTTGCTTATACGACGGCTCGTGAAACAACACCGATACTCGGTGCCGGCGAAACTGTTGAAAAAGAGCTGAATAAACAATGGGCAGCTTCCGATACCGATAAGTATCAGCACGCAATAGAGATGACATTTCTGTCCGATTACATATACGGCGGAAGCAAAACAACCGAGGGCAAAGAAAGAAACTTTTATGCTAAAGTGCCGACGGAATGGGTAAGACACGACCGTCCCGCGTCATTGCCTCTTGTGGGTATGGCTGTCTTGCACATTGGCGACCAGGGAAAAATCGGTTCGGTAAAAGCCTCGTTCTATCCCGGAAATCCGCCTATGAACTACCATTCCAAAAGACTTGATGAGCTTAAAGTAATAGGTTATGACCCCCCGTTTGCTGAAAAAAGCAGAACAGAATCGAACGCCAACACAGCGTTTTATGCTACAACAACGAGTGAATTTGAGGTTGTTGCCTATAACGATAAATGGGTTGCCGTATGGAGTGAGGGCGGTGTTGACGAATCGCGCGGTACAATCAGACAGTGCGGTTAGAAAGACGGTACTGCTTTTACAAGCTGGAAACCTGCTGTATATTTCTTCCCCAGACAAAAATTGCTATATTTTTAGATATTAACAATCAGGTGTCAACAGCACCGAAAAATTGAGGCGGTAGGGCAAGGCGACCGGTCTTGTTAATGGTTAAGACCACTCCCGATGATAAGGATTATGTAAAATCGGGCGTTATTAAAATCAACCAGTCGGTTCAGATTGCAGATGCAACTCCGCAGAACGGTCATTATAAGATTTACTATAAAAAAGGTCTATACTATGTTGAAGCAAGGTATGTGAATATGCAGCTCGCAAACACCGCAAAAGCCGACAACACAGTACAAAGCAATAGCGGCGGTTGACTGTGATATTTCGGACGGTTCTTCGGTTACCGGCTCGGTTAAAAAAGGCGCGGCAATAGACGTTATCGAGAAAGACTATGACGGAACAAATTCAAAAATCTGGTTTAACTCGAAAGTATGTTACATTCCGACGAGCAATCTTGATGAATTCACCAAAACCCTGTCCGCGGCAGATACGGCGGCGCTCGGTGCACCTATCGGCGTTCTGTCTGTTGATCAGCCTTGGGGCGAATGGGGTGAACTGACCTATTCTGCCGAAGGACTTGCAAAACTTAAAGAGTTCCGCTACGGATATATCAACGTTGATATAGATAAGATGACAGAGTACAGTAAGTGGGTTGCTTCAAAACAACGGCGATATAAATAAAAATACACGACAGAGAATGGGTAAACGTATACGGTATCGAAGAATTTTCTTTTGACCGTGACGCGGACATGAATGATATTTTAGCTCCGGAGGATATTAACCCCTGGATTATAACGGGAAAAATCTACACCATTTTCTATGACGGAGAAATCCGCTATCTGGTTCACGAAGATGATAAGCACGATATATTTACCTATTATCCCGGAAACGGATTCAGCAAAAACTCTGTTGCAAAAACGCAGACTGTTTGCCTGGATGGTCTCAAATATAACACTGTAGCATATAACATTGATGATAATAACTACTTTTAAGCTCCGAGATATTGCAAAAATCCTTGACGGAACTATTAAAAGCTTTGACATTAAGTATGACGGTGCAACAAATTCTATTGATATGTTGAGCTTTTTATGATTACACATCGGCAGGCGGTGAATTAACGCCGGGTGACGGCGCCGAAAGAACGGCTCTTTCATCATCGGCATTTTTAACGCTTGACGGTGTGCCGATTAAAGCAACCTGTTTTAATATTGAAGGAAACAACTATTTTAAACTCCGTGATATAACCGACGCGCTGGATTGCCGTGTCGAGTGGGATAACAGCACCCAGATGATTTGGGTTATTCCCGCAAGAACCGCATATGACGATCCGGACGAGATAGTGGGTTGATTTTTTTAAATATATTATTAAAAACAAAGAAAAATTTTAGCCGATATGAAGTTTGGAAATCTTGAAACTTCATATCGGCTTTTTTTATTTGAGCTGTAACTCTTATTTATTTTTTTCCGCAGGTATTGTAATAATAACTTTCTGCCCGTCCTGCCGTCATTCTATGTTTGCTCCGAGTTCTCCGGAGATAAAGAGTGCAGGTTGCGTCTTTTTCTCCGAGCTTTATCGTCGGTTTAACGGAGGCGGGAAGGGAATTTATTATGACATTGCTTATTGAAGTTAAAACAGCAGAATGGCAAATATTTAATAGACGAGTTTGCGACGGGTCTTTAATTGAAAAATATATAACGCATTAAAACGAAAACACGCATACCGGTTTTTAGTGATATGCGTGTTTTTGGTTCACCATTGTTTGACATAAACCGTTTTATCGGCTAACGTCATTTTCAGGGCGCCTTTTGTATACGAACATATTTATGCGCGAAAGGGAGAAGGGAATGAATTTATTTTGACATTTACACAAGGAGTATTGCCTTTCGCGCATTTATAAAGAGAAGGAAATAAGCTTATTCAACGTCCTGAAGTGCGTCGTAGCCCTCTTCGCCGGTTCTTACTTTGACAACGTTTTCAACGTCGTATACAAAGATTTTACCGTCGCCGATGTGACCTGTGTAAAGCACTTTTTTAGCGGTTTCGATAACCGTTTTAACAGGAACTTTGCAAACTACGATTTCAACCTGAACTTTCGGCAAAAGCGTAGCCTCGCTGATAACACCTCTGTAATATTCGGGTTTGCCTTTCTGAACTCCGCAGCCGAGAAAATGTGATACCGTCATACCTGTGATACCTATGCTCATCATAGCCGCTTTGAGTTTTTTTCAAACCTGACTTGTTTCATACGAATTTAAATTTTTTTGTCATTTTTAACGTCACTGCCGATTGCCTTTGAACCGCTGTCGCTCTTGAGCACGACGGGGACAGAATCGTCAACGCTTGCACTGCCTGTTACGGGAATGTCAACGTCTGCACCGTAACCGTCGATTGCAGGCATAAAGTCTGCATATGCGCTGGGAAGTCCGTGCTCTGTTGCGTCAAGACCTGTGATTTCTTCTTCCTCCGAAACTCTCAAGCCGACAGTTGCTTTTTATAACAAAGAATGTGATTGTGATTGTAATCGCAGTCCAAGCGCCGACCGACAAAACACCGAGAAGCTGCAGACCGAGAAGTTTAAATCCGCCGCCGTAGAAAAGACCGCAAAATTCAGAGCCGGGCGCTGTGGTTGTTGCGAAAAAGTCCTACCGCGATTGTACCCCAGATGCCGTTAAACATATGAACCGCAACCGCACCGACGGGGTCGTCGATATGAAGTTTGTAATCAAGGAACCATACACCGAATACAACGAGTACGCCTGCAACCGCGCCGATAATGATAGAACCCAAAGCGTCGGTTACGTCACAGCCTGCCGTGATTGCAACGAGTCCTGCGAGCGATGCGTTAAGGCACATCGAAACATCGGGCTTGCCGTTTTTAAGCCAAGTGAAAATCATACATACAACAGTTGCAAGTGCAGGTGCGATTGTTGTTGTTACGAAAATTGAGCCTAACTGTTCAATGCTTGTAGCCGCCGCGCCGTTGAAGCCGTACCAGCCGAGCCACAGGATGAACACGCCGAGTGCGCCGATTGTAAGGTTGTGACCGGGAAATGCGTTAACTTTTTGTAACCTTGCCGTTTTTTTGTCTTTAACAAATTTTCCAATTCTCGGTCCGAGAATTTTTTTGCACCGATTATTGCGGAAATACCGCCTACCATATGTATTGCGCACGAACCTGCAAAGTCGTGGAAACCTATTTTAACAAGCCAGCCGCCGCCCCAAATCCAGTGAGCCTCAACAGGGTAGATGACCGCTGAAATTACTGCCGAATAAATACAGTATGAAAGGAATTTTTGTTCTTTCTGCCATTGCTCCCGAAACGATTGTCGCCGCCGTTGCGCAGAAAACGAGGTTGAATACAAATGCCGACCAGTCGAATTTATCATATGCGGTGAAAAATGTCAAAGCCGGGTTTGCCGATTAAGCCTACAAGGTCCTCGCCGAGGAAAAGACCGAAACCTATGATGATGAATACCACTGTGCCTATACAAAAGTCCATCAGGTTTTTCATAATGATGTTACCTGCGTTTTTAGCTCTTGTAAAACCGGTTTCAACCATTGCGAATCCTGCCTGCATCCAAAATACCAGCGCCGCTCCTATGAGAAACCAGACGCCGAAGATATTGCTTGTCACAAATTCTGCTATTGCGCTTGTCATATAAATGACCTCCCCTTACTGCCGTGTTACGGCTGAAATGTAGTTTTTCACCCCGAGGTTTTTTTAACGGTAAAGACGCGACCTTTACCGAAATAAAAAGCGCTACGGATTTTATAATCCGCAGCGCCTTTGCTACTTTATGCGCCTATTATAGCACGCACTTTTTGATGTCAATACTTTTTGAAAAAAATGTAAAAACCCCGTTTTTTTAGAGAATACTTTTTGAAATTTTTTTGTGTTTTTATCGGCTCAATTTTTGAGCATTTTTGTTTAAATTTTTTCTATATCCTCCGCGCCCGTTTCGCAAAAAAATCGGCAAGCGGAAAGGTGATGTTAAGCTTGTCATATTTGCTTGCACAAAGCTTTCTGAACGGCAAAAGTTCAATTTCTTTTACGCATTTGTGACTGTCCGCGATGCTTTTCAGCCGCAAAATATTTTCCTCACTGTCGTTAAGACCTTTTATTATCACTTGGCGCAGACGCGTTGCAATGCCTTTTTCGTCAAGATAATCAAGAAAGGCGAGGGGAGATGAATATTCGCACCCGACGTATTTTTTGTAATCCTCATCGGACGTATATTTTATGTCCAGCATACAGTAGTCGGTGTATTCCAGCGCGGTTTTTTTAATTTTCTCATTTAACGCAAAACCGCTTGTGTCAAGGCAGGTGTGTATGCCGTCTTGTCTGCATTTTTTTAAAAATTTCGGTGCAAAAATTCAGGCTGAACAAGCGGTTCTCCGCCCGAAAGCGTCACACCGCCGTTTTGTGAAAAAAATATTCTTTATACCGCGTGATTTTTGCGAAAATCTCACTTGCCGAAAAAGCTTTTTCCGCCGTTTATATCCCACGTTTCGGGATTGTGACAGCACGCGCACCGCAAAGGGCATCCCTGCATAAAAACCACAAAACGCACGCCGGGGCCGTCGAGCGTCCCCAGCGTTTGAAATGAGCTTATTTTTCCGAAAACTTCGCCGTTCATCACATTGCCTCGTGGAAGGTACGGCTTATAACCTCGCGTTGCTGTTCTTTTGAAAGCTTGTGGAAGTTAACCGCATATCCCGATACACGGATTGTGAGGTTGGGGTATGCCGTCGGGTCGTTGTAAGCCTCGATAAGTGTTTCACGGTTTAAAACGTTAACATTTATGTGATGCGCTTTTTTTGCAAAATATCCGTCAAGCACCGAAACAAGATTGTTTACGCGCTCGTTTTCATCTCTGCCGAGCGTGTCGGGAGTGATGGAGAACGTATTTGAAATACCGTCACGGCAGTCGTCGTACGAAATCTTTGCAACCGAGTTGAGCGACGCGAGCGCGCCGTTTTCCTCGCGGTTGTGCATCGGGTTTGCGCCCGGAGCAAACGGTTCGCCGGCTTTTCTGCCGTCGGGTGTTGCCTGTGTGTGCTTGCCGTACATAACGTTCGACGTAATGGTGAGCGCCGAAAGGGTATGTTCTGCGTTTCTGTACGTCGGAGTTTTGCGGAGTTTTTCTATCATCATATGGGTTATTTCCTTGGCAATGAGGTCAACTCTGTTGTCGTCGTTGCCGAATTTAGAAATTCGCCGGTTGTTTCAAAATCAACAATATAGCCGTTTTTCGTCGCGTATTGGCTTAACGGACGCATATTTTATCGCAGAAAGCGAGTCGGCAATAACCGAAAGTCCCGCAACGCCGAATGCCATAAATCTGTGAACGTCGGTGTCGTGGAGAGCCATCTGCGATTTTTCGTAAGCGTATTTGTCGTGCATATAATGAATGATGTTCATTGTGTTTACATAAAGGCTTGCAAGCCAGCTTGAATATTCGTCGAAACGTTTTGCAACCTTTTCGTAGTCGAGAACATCGTCGTCAATAACGTCGTTCTGCGGTCCGATGTGTATTCCGCTTGCGGTTTCGTATCCGCCGTTGAGTGCCAAAAGCAAAAGTTTGGGAAGATTGCATCTTGCGCCGAAAAACTGCATCTGCTTGCCGATTTTCATAGCCGAAACACAGCACGCAATAGCGTAATCGTCGCCGTAAATCGGGCGCATAACGTCGTCGTTTTCATACTGAATTGAGTCGGTGTCGCACGATACCTTTGCGCAGAATTTTTTAAATCCCTCGGGAAGCTTTGCCGACCACAAAACGGTAAGGTTGGGTTCGGGAGATGAACCGAGAGTGTAGAGCGTGTTGAGCATACGGAAGCTGTTTTTTGTTACAAGCGTTCTGCCGTCCTCGCCCATACCGCCGACGCTTTCTGTTATCCACATCGGGTCGCCGCCGAAAAGTTCGTTATATTCGGGTGTGCGCAGATGTCTTGCAATGCGGAGTTTCATAACGAAATCGTCAATGATTTCCTGTGCGCCCTCCTCGGTCAAAATGCCGTTTTTGATGTCGCGCTCAATGTAAATATCAAAAAATGTGCTCACTCTGCCCAGCGACATAGCCGCGCCGTTCTGTTCTTTAATTGCCGCAAGATATGCAAAATACGTCCACTGAACCGCCTCGCGCGTATCTTTTGCAGGCTCGCTGATGTCGTAACCGTAAAGCTGTGCCATTTCTTTCATCATTTTAAGAAAAGCTTATCTGACGGAAAAGCTCCTCGTCAAGACGGATTGTGTCCGCGTCAAAATCCTTGCCCTCAAGCGATTTTTTGTCGCTTTCTTTCTGCGCGATAATACGGTCGATGCCGTAGAGCGCAACACGGCGGTAGTCGCCGATAATCCGGCCTCTGCCGTACGCGTCGGGAAGTCCTGTGATGATGTGGCTTCTTCTCGCAAGACGCATTTCCTCGGTGTATGCTCTGAAAACACCGTCGTTGTGCGTTGTTTTGTAGCGGAATTCGTCCTCGATTTTGTCGCTTAATTTATAGCCGTACGCAAGGCACGCCTGACGCGCCATTCTGATACCGCCAAACGGGTTTTACGCCGCGTTTTAAGGGGCGCGTCGGTCTGCATACCGACGATAATTTCATTATCTTTGTCAAGATAACCCGGTTTATATGTCACTAGTGACGACACGGTTTCGGTGTCAATGTCCAAAACACCGCCTTTTGCGCGCTCCTCTTCAAAAAGTGCATTGAGCTTTTGCATAAGCTTGTTTGTGCGCTCTGTTGCACCGCTCAAAAAGCTTGCGTCACCTGTGTATTCCTTGTAGTTTTTTTGGATAAAGTCACGGACGTCAATTTCTTTTTCCCAGTTGCCGCCGACAAATCCTTCATAGTTTTGATGTGTCATAATTCTCTCCTTTTGGTGCGGATTTTGTAGAAGTATGTCATAATAATACAATATATTGTGTTGTCTGTCAATGGCAAAAAAACTATATTTAGTAAAAAATGTACAAAAACAAGCCGAAAAAAACTTCGGCTTGTTATAGTTAGACAAAACTAACTACTCAATTATTACCGTACCGCTTTCCTCGTCCCAGGCAACGTTTAAACCAAAGCTTTCAGCAATGAACCTTACAGGGAACAACCGTGCGTTCGCTCGAAAATTCGGGAGCGGTGTCAAGTGTGATTTTCTCGCCGTTTACCTCTGCCTCAACGCTTCCGACTGTCATTTTTATAACCGTGTCGCCCTTGGTGATTGTCACACTTTGGTCGTTTTCGTTCCATTCAACCGATGCGCCGAACGTTTCGGATACCGCACGGATAGGAGCGAGCGTTCTGCCGTTTTTGGTGAACGGTTTAGTGCCGTCGTATTTGTCGAAATCAACGAAATCACCGTTGATAACTGTGTCGATTGAGAGGTCGCCGAGCGCTTTTTTGATTTCCGCAATGGCTTTCAAAAATTTCTTTGCGTTCTGTTTCGGCTTTTGTTTTAAAAAAAGTGCTTTAACGTCTTTTTAAATATGTTTTGATGTCGGTTTTTACGCCTTTTAAAGCGTCTTTGATAATCTCCGACAAATCTTCGCTGTCCGCATTTGTATCTTTTTCGGTTACCTTTTTCCGTGTTTTTTTCGGTGTTTTTTTATCAGTTTCCTTCACATTTTCTTTTGTTTCTGTGTCCTTGTCCGATTTCGATGTGTCTTTATCGGTGCTTTCGGTTGTTCCGTCGGACTTTTTGTCGGTATCGGCTTTTTCGCCGTCCGATTTTTGCGTCTGTTTCATCTTTTTGATGATGTTGTATCTTCTGTTTTTTTGTGTCCTTATTGTCTTCGGATTTTTACATCGCTTCCAGAGGCAGTTTCCTTGTCGGAATATGTTTCTTTGTCACTGCTTGCGTCGGTTTTGTCCTCTGCCTTTACATCATCTTTTGCAGTGTCGGATTTTGTATCTTCCTTTTTTGCGTTGACTTTTGTTTCGTCTTTTGCGGTATCCTCTTTTTTTGTTTCTTCTTTTGATGTTTCCTCTTTCACTGTTTCGCTCTTGCTTGACGCTGTATCGGACGGTACCTCGCCGCCGTCAGCAAACGCCGTAAAGCCGATGTTTACAAGCATCATTGCCGAGATTAAAACTGCCAGTATTTTTCATAATAAGCTCTCCTTTATATATAAAAATTTTTAAAATACAAACTGAATAAGTATCATATACAAAAATCGTTCCGCCGGCGATGGAAATAAGCATTTGTCTTTTCCAAAGGTGCAAAACCGCGGTAAACGCAACCGCAATCATTTCGGGTATGCCGTGCGAACCGCTTATAAAAACTGATGTTTTTTTAAGGCTGTAAACCAGCAAAAGACCGAAAACCGCACTCGGCAAAAACACTGCCGAGATATTTTATGTATTTCGGGGTTTCCTTGCCTGCCGGAAACAGCATAAACGGTAGAAAAACGCGTGAGCGCCGTGCCGAGCAGAATGTTTACCGCGACAAATTCCATCGAGCCTGCAAGAATGGTTATGCTCATAAGCAGGGGGATAGACAAAGCTAAATCCTGAAACGTTCATTAAAAACTCCGTATGCAAATCCGAGGAACAAAAACCCTGCAAGAATGGGAATGGTGTGCGGAAATGCGGATTTAAAAGCTTTTTTGATGGCTTTGAACTTTGTATGTGCCATATGTATCACCTGAATGGTTATCTTTTTAACACAAGATGAACAGGTATTCCGTCCTTTGTTTTGATTTTTTCCTCGCCCAAAATAAGCGGACGCGCGTAGTTTATAAATGCTTTTGTAACGTCGTTTCCGCGCGCGTTTATAAAGTTTTCGGGGAGTGTTTTTTCCTTGTTTGCAATAAGGTTTATGTCCATTGACGAAATTTTGATTTTGTAGTTTTCGCCGTTTTCGCGCTCAAAAATCATCATTTCACCGCTTACACCGCGCAGTGCGTATGAAACCGCGGTTTTGCCTATTTTGAACGACTCCGCAAGGTCGGTTTTGGACGCAAAATGCGACGCGGCGCGCTGGAGAACGTTTATTTCAACGCTTCTGCATTTACAGCCGATTTCGGTTTTTAACAATATTTTCAAGCGTTTTTGCCGCACCGCCGAGCTGGGCGTGACCGAATTTGTCGTTCTGCAAAACGTCGGACGCGGCGGCAACATAAACTCCGTCCTTGTTTTTAATTCCCTCCGACACCGCGACGATAACATGTTTTTGTGCTTTTTGATTTTGTCTTTGACGTCGCTTAAAAATTCGTTTACGTCAAACTGGTGCTCGGGAAGATATATAAGGTCGGGCGCGCATAGGTTTTTCACTTCTCGCAAGCGCGGACGCCGCGGTGAGAAAGCCTGCGTTTCTGCCCATAATTTCAACTATTGTAACGCTGTCCACAAAATAGCAGTATGCGTCGCGCGCGATTTCCGCAACCGATGCGGCAACGTATTTTGCCGCACTGCCGAAACCGGGGCAGTGGTCTGTGCCGAACAGGTCGTTGTCAATGGTTTTGGGTATTCCCATAACGGTTACGCCCTTGTCAAACTTTTTTGCATACGCGTTAAGTTTCATAACGGTATCCATAGAGTCGTTTCCGCCGATATAGAAAAAATATTTTATGTTATGCTTTTTGAGTGAGGCGAAAAATGTCCTCGTAAATTTCCGAATTTTCTTCAAATTCGGGAAGCTTAAAACGGCATGAACCGAGATACGACGACGGCGTGTTTTTTTAAAAAAGCGATAAATTTTTCTTTGTTCTCGAAAAATTTTGTTAAGCTCTTTTAGATTTCCGCTTAAAATGCCGTTAATTCCGTTTACCGTGCCGAAAATTTTGCTGATTTTTTCCGATTTGAGCAGTGCGTCGATAACGCCTGCAAGAGTTGCGTTGATGGCGCAAGTCGGACCGCCCGACTGACCTATAACTGCGTTGGCTTTTATCACTGTAAACCCTCCAAAATATAGATACGAATATTATATCACTTTTTGTCGGTATTTGTCAACTTGCATAATCCTCAATTATGTGCGCAAGCTCGATTTTTGAATTTACCCTCACACCGCGCATAAATTCCTCGCGGTCGGTCTTTATCATCTGCGACACATTTATATCAAGCGTTTCCAAAAAAATTTTGCTCCCCGTTTTTCACTTCATACACATTAAGCGCGCCGTTTTCGCATAAAATAAGGTAGTATGCCTCACTGCCGGGGGTGTTTTGGGCAGACGAAATGTTTTTGCGCCTCGGGCTTTTCGGTTTTGTCTGCATTTGTGTTTTTCGGCTTGTGATGTTTTTGTGTTTTGCGGAAGTTTGGGGCTTGTCCTTACGGAAAAAAATATGCAAAAAAAGCACAAGCCACACAATTAAAAAAATACGCCTATCACCGACGAGCAAATGGTATAATAAAGTTTTTTTATTCATAAAAATCCCTCTTAAAATATTGTTTTTTTATTGATATTTTTTTGCATAAAATTTAAAAATATACATAATAATCGGCATAAAAGGATTGAAAAAAATAAGCAAAATTATGTTATACTACCGCTATATGTACTTTTTGGGGGACAGTTTATGTTTGAAAATAATTTTGAAATTAACAAAGGAGCGAAAAAGCAGTATTATTGCAATTATCGTAATTGCTCTCATAGCTGCGGCGGTTTTCGCGTTTTCGCTTTATGTAAAAATACCTTTCGCTTCTTGAAATCGGCGCTAAATACGTCAGTGTGTTTTTCACCAATCTGGGCGTAAAAGCCATTGCGCATATAGCAAGCTTTCTGCTGATTTTTGTGCTTTTTTATGCGTCTACATTTGCGGTGGACAAAATCAGCCGTCCCATTGATGGGATTTTGTCAAAGTGGCTCAAAAGCACATGGGTGAAAATTGTGTTAAGCGTCATACTTTCGATTTTCGCAAGTGCGTACGTCAGCGAAACGATATACGAAACGTATCTTCTCTTTGCGCACAGCAAGGATTTCGGTATACTTGACCCGTTTTTCGGCAAAGACATCGGGTATTACATATTTACCCGACCGTTTCTTTGCGTCGCTTGTAAACAGCGTCTTGTCGGTGTGGCTGGTGGTTACAATATACTGCTTTGCCATTTATGCGGTCAATTTTTTTCGGTGAACGAAACTATGGATTTGCGCTGTCTTGCCAAGGACAAAGCGACGGTTATTCACAATATCGTCAATATTGTAATTTATTTTGCGCTCAAAGCGTTTACCTATAAATTCAAGTCGCAGGAGATTTTGTATTCCGAGTTTGCAGGCGTTTCGGGCGCGGGATATACCGATATTTACGTGTGGTTTAATTTTTACAAAATCGCGCCGTATCTGCTTTTTGACCATCGTTGCGCTTGCGATTGTTTTTCCTCTTAAAGGCAAAAATACAAGCCGATGATTTTCACCGTTGCGGTTTATCCCGTGACGATTATCGCGGTGTCGCTTGTGTCGCTCTACGTTCAGAAATTTGTCGTTGACCCCAATGAATATATAAAGGAAAAAAACCGTACCTTTCGTACAACCTTGAATTTACAAAGCAGGCATATAACATAAAAGACGTTGTCACCGCGGAATTTTCGGCGGACAATAACCTTACCGCGCAGGATATTGAGGAAAACAAAGAGGTTTTAAACAACGTCCGCATTACCGATTTTCGGCTCTACGCTCACCGCGTACAATGCGCTCCAGGGAATAAAGGGATTTCTACACGTTTTTTTGATATTGACATCACAAAAATACGATATAAACGGCACTCCCACGCTCGTTATGACCGCACCGCGCGAAATAAGCCAGAGCAAGCTTAAGGAGAGCAATCAAAATTATACAAACAGAATTTTCCGATATACTCACGGTTTCGGCGCGGTTATGAGTCCGTTAAACCGCGTGACGGGCGAAGGACAGCCCGAGTTTTTGGTGAGCAACATTCCGCCCGTTTCAAAAAAACGGAGCGCCGAAAAATCAAACAGCCGAGAGTTTATTACGGCGAAACCGCGGACAGGGACGATTATGCGATTGTTAACACAGCGATAAAGGGAAATCGACTACCTTGAGGGCGCGTCGGACAAAGAATTTCAATATGACGGCAACGGCGGTTTAAAGCTTGGATTTTTAAATAAAGTGATTTTTTTGCACTTGATAAATTCGACTATCATATTTTTGGTGTCGAACTATATCACAAGCGACAGTAAAAATTCTTATCAACCGCAATGTTGCTGACAGGGTGCGCAAGGCTGTGCCGTTCTTGACGTTTGATTCCGACCCATATCTTGTGGTGGACGGAAACGGAAATTTAAAAATGGATTTTGGACGGATATACAACGTCGGAATACTATCCGTATTCGCAGAGTTACAACGGAATAAATTATATCCGCAACTCTGTTAAAGCGGTTGTGGACGCATATAACGGCGACGTCAGCGTCTACCTTATGGATAGAACCGACCCGATTATACAGTGCTATATGGACATTTACCACGGCGTTATCCTAAATGAAGAATTTCCGGCGGATTTGAAAGAGCATATCGTTTATCCCGAATATCTTTTTCCAAAATTCAGTCGCAGGTTTACGGAAAATATCACGTTGACAGCGAGGATTCGTTCTATAACCGTTCGGACGAATGGGTTTTTGCAACCGAAAAATATATAAACGAGTCAAAGAGCATAGCGCCGTATTACAACCTTTTTGGAAAATAGACGAATTCCCCGAAAGCGACTGCAATTTTTGTGGTTATGATACCGTATACCTTAAACGGCAAGGAAAATATGACGTCGTGGCTGGCGGCAAGCTGTGATTATGAAAACTACGGGCAAATGGTGTGCTACCGTTTCCCCAAGGGCAAAAATATTTACGGAACACAGCAGATTGAGTCGCGTATCTACAACGACCCGACCATTTCAAAGGAGCTTACGCTTTGGAGTCAGGGCGGTTCAAATGTGATACGCGGAAACACGCTCGTTGTGCCGATTAAAAGTTCGCTCCTTTATATTGAGCCTATTTATATCACGTCGTCAAGCGCGGAGAGCGGTATTCCCGAGCTTAAAAAAGGTTATCCTTGCGTATGACGATAAGGTCGTTATGGAAGATAACCTCGGCGATTGTCTGAGCGCCGTGTTTAATATTCCGAGCGACGTTACTGAGCCTCAAAACGGCTCTAACGGCGCAAATTATAACGTTTCGGACGACGCGCTGAGCGCAATTATCGCGCGCCTTGTCGAAAATTATGACGCGCTGAGCGTCGCAAGTAAAGACGGTAACTGGGTCGCATTCGGCGAGAAAATGGCGGCATTGTCGAAAAATATCGGCGAGCTTGAAAGTTACGGCGGAAATTTAAATTCGTCCGACGCAAACCAAACCGATAATACCCCTACACAGGAAAATTCGGAAAAATATATCAGAGTAAATTTTAGGCATTAGGGATTTTTGTTCCCTAATGCCTAAAGCCTTTATTGTATTGAATTTATGAAATTGCAGTAATAATGTTTGCGCGAAAATAAAAGTATCAAACAGCTTCAGATAGACAGATGTAGAACACAAAAAAACAAAGAAAGCAAACAAATTTACTTTTTGCCGATGTAGAACATCCCGAAAAAAAGTTGATAGCGACTGTGAGCCGTAAATGAGCGCGCTTGCAAGCGAATAGGCGAGCCGAGCGTGACTTTTTCGGAAAAAGGAGGGACAGCGGAGCGGGTGACTGATTTTTATGAAATAAAAATCGGAACAAGCAAAAGCTTGTCCGAAAAACAAAGAAACCAAACAAATTTACTTTTTGCTGATGTAGAACACCCCGAAAAAAAGTTGATAGCGACTGTGAGCCGTAAATGAGCGCGCTTGCAAGCGAATAGGCGAGCCGAGCGTGACTTTTTCGGAAGAGGAGGGACAGCGGAGCGGGTGACTGATTTTTTTATGAAATAAAAAAATCGGAACAAAGCAAAAGCTTGTCCGAAAAACAACAAAAGCCAACCAAATTTACATTTGCTGATGTAGAACATCCCGAAAAAAAGGTGGTAGCGTAAAGCGAGCCTTTTTCGGAAGAGAGAGCGGAAGCCGCGAAGTGAAGCCGTGTTTTTTTGATAAAAAACGCGGCAAAACCCAAAAGGCTTGCCGCGACGTTTGGCTGGGATAGCAGGACTTGAACCCACGAAATGTCGGAATCAGAATCCGATGCCTTACCAACTTGGCTATATCCCAATGCGCTACAAATGGTATTATATAACAAACAAAAACCAAATGTCAAGTATAAATTTTATCAAATTTAAAAATTTGTAACTTTTTTTAATTATTTTTGTGCTAAAATAAGAAGAGTATTCATAAAAAAACGCAAAAATTAACGCAAATTTTTGTTTTTGCCTGAAAATCAAGCGCAGAAACTTAAGCGGAGGTGCAAAAATGAAAACATAAAAAAACAAAAGCGGCAAGTCTAAAAAAAGTTTTGAAAACAACGTTTATTACGCTTGCCACCATTGCGGTTATGCTGATTTGTATTTTTTTGTAATTTGGCTTACAACAGGTGTTGACTTCGGTATGGTCGATACCGTAAAAAAATATTACGCTTAAAATCAATACAACAGTGTATTCTACCAATGCAGACGGAAAGGACGAGGTTTTCGAGCAGATTATAGCCAGCGAAAACCGCGTGTGGAGTGAGCATCGAGGACATTCCGCAGGAAATGCAGAACGCAATCGTCGCCATAGAGGACGAGCGATTTTATAAGCATAAGGGCGTTGATGTAAAACGTACGCTCGGCGCGGTTTGGGGGCGAGTTTACGGGCGGTTCGGGCTACGGCGGAAGTACGCTTACCCAACAGCTTGTAAAAAAACATCACGGGCGACAGAGAGCGCACAAAGGCGCGAAAAAAATCCGTGAGATTTTTCAGAGCGCTTGAGCTTGAAAAACGCTTGATAAATCGGAAATTTTGGAGCTTTATCTCAATACTGTTTATTTCGGTCAGGGGTGCTACGGCGTTGAAACCGCGTCGAATAAATATTTCGGCAAAAAGCATAAAAGAACTTGACCTTGCCGAATGTGCGTCAATCGCTGGAATTACGCAGTATCCCACGCTTTACGAACCGCTCGGAAATCCCGAAGAAAACAAAAAGAAACAGCACCTTGTGCTTGACAAAAATGGAAGAACTCGGCTTAATAACCGACGTTGAGCACGACGAGGCATATAACGAAGAACTGGTGTTCACCGAAAATAATGTTGACACCACAAACACACAGAATTCATATTTTGTAGAAAAGGTTATAAATGACGTTATAACCGATTTAACCGAAAAAGCAGGCTACAACAAATCCATTTGCAACGCAGATGGTTTACGGCGGAGGACTTAAAATTTATTCCACCGTTGACGCAAAAGTGCAGAAAGCTATGGAAGAAGTTTTTGAGGACGAAGCAAGCTTTCCGAAAACGTCGGGCGATGTCAAACCCGAGTCGGCTATGGTTATAACCGACCCGTACACGGGCGAGGTTAAAGGCATTAGTCGGCGGACAGGGGCAAAAAAAGCGGAAGTATGGTGTTAAACCGCGCCACGCAGTCACCGCGTCAGCCCGGTTCGTCAATCAAACCGCTTTCGGTTTACGGACCCGGAATTGACACAGGCAAGGTTACGCAGTATACCGTTATAAAAGACGAGCCTATTAACATAAACGGCTGGACTCCGAAGAATTACGACGGTACTTTTGAAGGCTCAATGACGGTTATGCGCGCACTTCAGAAGTCACAGAACATACCTGCCATAAACATTTTGCAGATGGTGGGCGTTGACAGGTCGTATGAATATTTAACGCAGAAAAATGCACTTTACCACACTCGGCGAAAACGACCGAAATCTTGCGGCGCTTGCGCTCGGCGGTATGACGCGCGGTGTCACGGTTTACGAAATGGCGGCGGCATATTCGGTATTCCCCAACAAGGGCGTTTACAACAAACCGAAAACCTATACAAAGGTTACCGACTCGACGGGCAAAGTTATTTTGGAGGCAAGCAATTCGTCAAACGTTGTATTTTCCGAAAATTCGGCATATACAATGCGAAATCTTTTGAAAAACGCGGTTGAAAACGGCACTGGCGGCGGCTCGAAAATTTCGGGTATGGACACCGCCGGAAAAACCGGTACAACCGATAAAGACTCCGACAGATGGTTTGCGGCATTTACGCCGTATTACTGCGGTGTTGTGTGGTTCGGATATGACGTTCCGCAGAAAATTGTCGTTTCGGGAAACCCTGCGCTTAAACTTTGGAAAGCGGTAATGGATAAAGTCCATAAAGGTCTTGACCCGAAAAACGTTTGACAAACCGCCGAAATCGTCTGCAACCGCGCTTTTGCACGCAAAGCCGTAAGCTTGCGACGGGCGAGTGCGAGGTTTATTACGAATATTTCAGCAAGGGCAGTGCGCCGACTGTTTACTGCAATCCGTCAACCGACCATCATAAGAAAAACCGACGAAAATACCGAGGGCGAAAATACCGAGAATACACCGCAGGGCGACGGCACAAAACTGCCTCCTCCCGACGCGAACGCTCCGAACGGAGGACAGACAGCAAATCCTCACTCACAGGATACGGGCGGTTCAAACGGACAAAATCCGCCGTCCCAGCCGTCAACACCGCCGAACAATCAGCCGACGGTAAATTTGGATTAGAATTATGAAGCTTTCAAAACAAAAAAAGTTATAAAGGAAGAAAAATATTTCGATACGGTTTATGCAGCAGAAAGATATTTCTATGCACAGCCACGAGTTTTTTTGAGTTTGTCTATGTCGTGTCGGGGAGTATTCTGCACACGTTAAACGGCAAAACAAGGCGGATTGACAAGGGCGATTACTTCTTTATAGATATAGGCGACGAGCACTGTTATTCAACCAAAAAAATACGGCGACGCGAATATTATAAACTGCCTTTTTATGCCGTCGTTTGTGGACGGTTCTCTGCTTGGAGTCACAAAGTTTTTCGAGCCTTATGTCGAACTATCTTATAAAGCTTGGAAATACACCGCTCGAATGTGCGCCGTCGGGGGTTATCTACCGCGACGACGACGGAAGTGTGGGCAAAATTTACGAAAAAATGCTTCCCGAATATAACGAGAAAAAAAGACGGTTATGAGGAAATTCTTCGGTGTTATCTTATTGAAATTATAATTCTTACCGTGCGCAAGGCGATAAAATCAAACGGCACAGCGCGCGAAAAAAAGCTTGTCCGACAAGGCTTTTGAATATATCGACAAGCATTATGCCGAGGATATTTCGCTTTATAAGCTTGCGAAAAATGCTCAATTATTCGGTGCCGTATTTGAGTAAAAATATCAAAACCGAAACAGGCGAAAAAATTTTGTAAATCACCTGCAAAAAGGTGCGCCTTGAGCACAGTTGCCGTCTTTTTGGCGAATACCGATAAATCGGTTTACGAAATTATGTGCAGTGTCGGCTACCGCGACGTTAAATTTTTCAACCTGCTTTTTAAGAAAAATTTCGGCGCAACACCGTCCGAATACAGAAAGAGATTAAAAACACCCTATAAATTAAAAAACACCACCTTTTTATTTGCCTGATACGCTTGTATAATGGCATTAAAGGAGGGTGTTTTTTTATGTTTTACAGCAAAAAAGATGAAAAAAAGAACTTTACAAATAAACTTTTTGAAAAATCCGACAAGTGAATACCGCGGCGCGCCGTTCTGGGCGTGGAACACAACGCTTGAAAAAGGACGAAATGATGCGTCAGATTGACGGATTTAAGAAAAATGGGCTTCGGCGGATTTCATATGCACGCGCGCGTCGGTCTGGATAGCGAGTATCTCGGCGATCGGTTTATGGATATGGTGCGCGCCTGCACCAACAAGGCGAAAGAAAACGGAATGAGAGCGTATCTCTACGATGAGGACAGATGGCCGTCGGGCACGGCAGGCGGATTTGTCACAAAAACAAAAAAATTCCGCAGAAAAATAGCGTCGTTTTCTAAAAATCTTCCCGATGAAATTTATGACGAGGCTCTTGATAAGGCGAAACCGTATTTTCTTTCGGCATACGACATAAAGCTTGACGATGACGGATACCTTGAAAGCTACAAAAGAATAGGCAAAGACGACACGGCAAAAAATATGAAACGATATTTTTATGTATTTTTCACCGCCGAAATCGAGTGGTTCAACAATCAGTCAGCTGTTGACTCAATGGATAAAGAGGCGATGAAAAAATTCTTTGACATAACGCTTCCTGCATACAAAAATAAGGTAGGGGACGAATTCGGCAAAACCGTGCCGTCGATATTCACCGACGAGCCGTGCAGTGCGCCGTCGTGGAGCGGAGTTGACGCGAATTTATATACGAACTTTTCGCTTGAAAACGAGGAAAGCGAAAAAAATCTGTTTGTTTCGTGGAGCACGCATTTTGAGGACGAATTTAAAAAGATGCGCGGTTATGACATTCTCGACCGCTTGCCCGAGTTTTTCTACCAAAACCGCGATAAAAAAATTATAAGGTGCGCTATGACTATTTCGACGTGCGCAGTGAACTTTTTGTGAGCGCGTTTGCAGACCGGTACAAAGCGAAATGCGATGAGCTCGGCATTGCGTTTACGGGGCATTTGATGCAGGAGGACGGAATTGGTATTCAGGCGCGCGCAATTGCCGAAACAATGCGTTTTTACCGTTCGTTCACCATTCCGGGCATAGACCTTTTGGGCGACAGAGTTAAGTTTCAGACCGCAAAACAGGCGCAGTCGGCAAAAATCAGTACGGCAGAGAGGGTATGATGTCCGAACTTTACGGCGTTACAGACTGGGATTTTGATTTTCGGCATCACAAATTTCAGGGTGACTGGCAGGCGGCTCTGGGCGTGACGTTCCGCGTTCCGCACTTGGCGTTTCTTTCAATGAGCGGTGAGGGCAAGCGTGACTATCCTGCGTCGATAAACTATCAGTCGCCGTGGTATGAGGAATATCCGCTTATCGAAAACCACTTTGCACGTCTTAATACCGCATTGACACGCGGAAAGCCGATTGTCCGCGTCGGCGTTGTCCACCCTGTTGAAAGCTATTGGGTGAACTGCGGACCCGACACCAAAAACACTTCTTGCGCGCGATGAAATCGACGCGGATTTTCTTAAAATTACAAATATTCTGCTCAAAAAACAACATTGATTTTGACTTTATTTGTGAGGCGGAACTGCCGAAACTTTACAGGGAAAACGGCAAAAAAATTTCAAGGTCGGCGAAATGGAGTACAGCGCGGTTATTCTGCCGAATATCCACAGTCTGCGCAAAAAGTACGCTTGAAATTTTGCAGAAATTTTCGTCGGACGGCAAGGTGATAGTTGCAGGCAGAACGCCCGAATATATCGACGGCACATATTGCGCCGATGTGAAAGAAAAACTTGCAGAATGTGAAAATGTTACATTTGATGAGTGCGGAATTATTCCTGCTCTCGAAGATGTGCGCGAGGTTAAATTTGATATTTTCGATATTCTGCCGTCGGGCGAATACAAAAAAGAAAACACAACGTTTGATAATTTTTTTACATATACAATCTCCGTGCCGATAACAACGGAAAATGGCTGTTTATAGCGCACGGCGCAAAGTGCGACTATGATTTTTGCTTTGCGAAAAATCTTAAAATCACCGTAAACGGCGAATACAGCGTAAAAAGTTTACAACACATTAAACGGCGAAATTTCAGACGTTCCGTTTGAGCATAAAAACGGCAAAACAATATGTAATTATGTGCTTAATGCAAGCGACAGTTTGCTTTTAAGATATGAAAAACGGCGCGCCGAGCATAAAAGATAACGGTGCAAAAGCGCAAAATAAGCTTTTATTCGTTCAGCTTAACCGACGCGGTTGATTACACTCTTGCCGAGCCGAACGTTTATATTGCGGACAAATTCGATGCGTATTTAGACGGCGAAAAAGGCTGCGGAAAAACACTGAAATTCTGCGCATTGACGACAAAATAAGAACGCTTATCGGCGAGCCGGTGCGAGGCGGAAGGTACGCACAGCCCTGGACGAAAAAAAGTTTGACGGAAGAACGTATAATGTTAAGCTTGTTCACAAATTTGAAAGCAAAATTGACACCGGCGACGTTTGGTGTGCGACCGAGGAAAAGGGGAAAAAAATCGCATTTAACGGTGAGCAGATTGATATGACCGAGTGCGGATATTTCACCGACCGCGGCATCAAAAATATAAGCTCGGAAAGATTAAAAAGGCACGAATATCATTGAAATCGAACTTGATTACAGAACGAAAACAAACCTTGAGGCGTGCTATATTCTGGGCGATTTCGGCGTTGAACTTCACGGCGCGGATATAAAAATCGTAAACCGTGCCGGGAAAAATTTACTTTGATACGATAACAAATCAGACTTTGCCGTTTTTACGGCGGAAATCTTACTTATAAAACCGAGATTGACACCCCCGAGTGTGACCTTGAAATACGCGCGCACAAATACCGCGGTGCGCTGGTTAAAGTTAAATTTGACGGCGAATACGTCGGAAACACGACTTTTGCGCCGTACGGCGTTTATGTCAAAAATGTAAAAAGCGGAAAACATACCGTTGAATTTGAGCTTTTTCGGCACTCGTTACAACACTTTCGGACCGCTCCACAGAGCACAGGAAAACGCCGACCTCTGCACGCCTGCCACCTACCGTGCGAAAGGTGACTGGTGGTGCGAGGAATACAAGGTAAGAAATACGGGAATTTTGAAAGCGCCCGAAATTACCGTTTTTGAAAAAGTAAAATCTTTTGAAAAATAAAAAAATCCGCATAATAAAATTTATCGGAAAGTTTTAAAAACCCTGTTTTTGCATTAAACAAAAACAGGGTTTTATCTATACATGGGGTTATTTATTTTTTTCGCACTTTTTGCAAATTTAAGCGGTGTTATGCCTTTTGCCTTTTTAAATACCGTCGAAAAAAATAATTCGAGTCGTTAAAACCGCACATAAGAGCGGTGTCGGTGACGGAATATTTTCCGCTTTTTCCAAAAGCTTTTCCGCGTTCAAAATGCGTACGTATGTTATGTATTCGTTAATTCCTATGCCCGAAATATCCTTGAATTTTTCGGCATAGATGGCTTTCGCTCACCGAGAAAAATATTCCCCAGCAGTGACAGCGTAATCGGCTTGTCATAGTTTTTGGCTGATGTATTCCGAAATATCGTGAATAAAGCTTTTCCGCACCCTCGATTTCGGTTTTTCGGCTTGCGTCTGTAACGGCATAAAAGCGTCAAAAAGTTCAAGCGTGTAAAGATTGAACAAAAAAATCGGAATATTCGTCTTTTTCTCCGATTCGTTTTTCAAGATTGTGCAAAAATCGCCGACATTGCGTTAAGCTTGCTTTCGGGCACGCTCATAACCTTTGTTTTGCTAAGTTCTTTCACAATATATCGGTTTTTCGTCATTAAAAAAGAGTATCGTCAAAACAAACCAAAAATGCGCTCGTTGTGCAGACACGTTTCGCTGTCGGTTTTGTGGAACATACCCTTTGGCACAAACACAAAATTGTCTTTTTTCACGCTGAAAATCTCGTCGCCGATAAAATATTTCGTTTCGCCGTTTATAAGATAGTAAAGCTCATATTCGTCGTGATAATGAATACCCGTGAATTTGCGCTTGTTTTTTTATTCTGTGATGTGAAAATCTTTCGTTTTTATATGTATATCCGTCCATAATTATCACCTTTGAAAACATTTTATCACAAATTTTTGAAAAAAACAATATATTTAAGAAAATTTGTGATAATAGCAATATTATAAAGGAAAAAACACAAAATGTTGTTTTATAATTTTTTTGTATAATTTGACGTTTGCGGAGGTTTTTATATATGTTTGAAAAGGTTAAAAAGATGCGAAAAAGGTGATACAGTTCGGTGAGGGCGGATTTTTGCGCGGATTTGTTGACTGGATAATTCAGGAAACCGACGAAAATACAGATTTTAACGCGAGTGTCGTTGTTGTTCAGCCGATAGAAAAAGGGAATGTGCGAAAAATTGGAGGAACAAAACTGCGTTTATACCCACGTTATGCGCGGTATCAAAAAAACGGTGTTCCGACGGTCGAAAAGAAGATTATCGACGTTATTTCGCGCACTGTTGAGCCGTACAAGGATTTTAACGAATTTTTTTAAAGCTTGCCGAAAACGAGTCGTTCAGATTTGTTGTGTCAAACACAACCGAGTCGGGAATTGCGTATAACGATGCGGATTTGCCCGAAAACGCACCGAATGTAACGTTCCCTGCAAAGGTGACGCTTTTTGCTCAAAAAGAGATTTGATTTATCACTTGACGGATTTATTTTTCTTCCGTGCGAGCTTATTGACAAAAAAACGGCGCAACGCTTAAAAATACATACTTGATTATGCTGAAAAAAATGGAATTACGGCGATGATTTTATAAATTGGATTAACGAGAAAAAACGTATTCTGCAACACGCTTGTAGACCGCATTGTAACGGGCTATCCGCGCGGTGAAAAAATCGACCTCGGATATGAGGACAATATGGTGAACACCAGTGAAATTTTCCATTTGTGGGTTATTGAAGGACCCAAAGAAATCACAAAGGAATTTCCGTTTGACAAAACCGGTCTTAACATAATTGTGACCGACAATCTCGAACGTTACCGCACGCGAAAGGTGCGCATTTTTAAACGGCGCGCACACGTCGATGATACCGTATGCTCTGCTTTCGGGAATTGAAACGGTGGGCGACTGTATGAAAGACGAAAAATGAGCGCTTTCGTTAAAAAAATGCGTTTACGACGAAATTATTCCGACGCTCGATTTTCCGAAAGATGAGCTTACAGACTATGCCGACAACGTTTTTGAACGTTTCCAAAATCCGTATATCAGACATATGTGCTCGTCAATCGCACTCAATTCGGTAAGCAAGTTCAAGGTGCGCGTTTTTGCCGTCTGTTCTCGAATACATAAAACGCACGGGAAAAAAATGCCCGAAAATCTTCTTTTTTGTCGTTTGCAAAGCTTATTGAATTTTACAAAAAAACGGCACACCGAATGACGACGAAAAAAAGTTATGAAATTTATGAAAGAAAAAAATCAATAGAAGAAATTTTTGGCAAATAAAGATTTGTGGGGCGAGGATTTGACATTTCTTGCCGATGAGATAAACGGGAGATACGGAAAATGAAAAATAAATCCTTTGGATAATGTTGAAATAAATTTGGAAAAACGGTCACAAATATGCGCTCTGTGACATCAAAAAACGGCGAAAAACATCATAAAAATACGGATTTCCGATAGGTCACGCGGTATGCGATATAAAGCACGGCGAACACGTTCATACGCACAATATGAAAAACAAATCTCGGCGATAATCTTGAGTATTCGTATGAGCCGGATTTTACGCCGATTAAGCGCGTTTGCACCGATAAAACGTTTATGGGCTATGTGCGTAAAAACGGCGATGTCGGAATACGAAACGACGTATGGATTGTAAACACGGTAGGGTGCGTAAACAAGATTGCAAAAAGGCTTTTCCGAACTTACGGGCGCAAAATATTTTGAGCACCCGTTCGGCTGTTCCCATCTGGGGAGGCGACCAAAAAAACTACACAGCTTATTTTTGAAAGGCTTCGTAAATCACCCCAATGCAGGCGGTGTTTTTGGTGCTCGGACTCGGGTGTGAAAAACAACAATATTGCCGAGTTTAAAAAGGTGCTCGGCGAATGCGACGAAAACCGCGTGAAATTTTTGAACGTACAGGATTTTGACGACGAAATAGACGAGGGAGTTAAGCTTATCGGCGAGCTTAAAAAAATATGCCGATACGTTTAAGCGTGAGCCTGTACCCGTATCAAAGCTTAAAATAGGCTTAAAATGCGGCGGCAGTGACGGTTACAGCGGTATCAGCGCAAATCCGCTTGTCGGAAGCTTGTCCGACAAGGTGATTTCATACGGCGGTGCGTGCGTTCTTACCGAAGTTCCCGAAAATGTTCGGCGCGGAAACACTTCTTATGAAGAGGTGTCCGACGAAAAGAGTTATTTGACAAAACCGTACTTCTTATAAATAATTTTTAAGGATTACTTCAAACGCCATAATCAGGTTATATACGAAAAATCCGTCGCCCGGCAACAAGGCAGGCGGAATAACAACGCTGGAGGAAAAATCGCTCGGCTGTGTGCAGAAGGGCGGAAGGGGAGAGATTGCCGATGTTCTTGATTATGGCGGCGTTGTTACAAAAAACGGGCTATCGCTTTTTAAACGGCCCGGGAAATGATATTGTTGCCATAACGAATTTAACCGCGGCGGGCGTGCATATGATACTTTTTTTACTACGGGCAGAGGAACCCCTGTCGGCGCGCCTGTTCCGACGGTTAAAACCGCGACAAACAAAAAGCCTCGCCGAAAGAAAGAAAAACTGGATTGATTTTTGACGCGTCACCGCTTATTGACGGGGCGGATCTGCAAAGCCTTACCGATGAATTTTTGATTTTATAATCGAAACCGCGTCGGGCAAGCAGACCAAAAAAACGAGATAAACGGTTACAGCGAAATTTCAATCTTTAAAAGACAGTATTGTGCTGTAAGATTATGTCACAATTTTGTCGGATTTTTAATGAAAATGTTATAAAAAAATGTTGTTGATTTTTCCCCTCTTTATATGCTATGATATTAACACAAAATATATAGTTTTTAAGAGAGGGAATTTTTTTATGAAAAGAACAAAAAAAGAATTTTATCGTTTGTGCTTATGCTTTCGGTACTGTTTACGTGCTTTTGCGTGCTATGCCGAAACGGAAAAAACACGGACAACGGCGGTATGTTCACAGTTGTGAGCGTCGACTATCCCGGGGGCGAAGAACTTTTCGGCAAAAGCTATGCAAAATATTCACGTCTTTGCGCGCGTTTTTCGGACGACAAAACACCTATTCCGCTGTCGATGTATTATGACGGCAAAATGTTCGCAACCGTTCCGAAATTCGATGCGAACAGAGAGATTGAAGTATTTATCGGTGACGAAGCAGTGTTTACTGATTACAACGACGAAAAATTCGTTCGATTTTTATTATATGAAAAAGCTTTCAATCAGCGGTGTTGTAAACGGCGACAACGAGGGCAAAAAGCAAATCCGTTAAGCGAAATCACGCGCGCCGAGGCAACTGCTATGGTTATGAGATTTTTGGGACTTCCGGCGGTTGACGGTGCAGAAAGCAAGTTTGACGACGTTAAAAAGACGACTGGTTCTGTGATGTTGTTGCGTCGGCAAACAAATACGGAATTGTAAACGGCGACTCCGAAACAAAGTTTTTCACCCGAAAGGAGTATTTCGCGTGAAGAGTTTGTTGCAATCGCGGCAAGACAACATATCTTGCAGGATTGAGAAGCGAAGATAAAAAGCGTTACAAAAAGGAAAATTTTGCAGACTACAGAAGTGTCGTTGCGGAGGATTTAGACAAGGTTTCGGATTGGGCAATCCCTGCATATCACACATTGGGATATAATGTTCCGATTGATTATGAGGACGGCACCGAGCTTGACGCGGAGGGTGTGCCGATAAGCATTATGTTTTACAGACCGTCGCAGAATATAACACGTTTTGAAGTGTCGTGGGTGCTTGTCCGCATTCAGGAAAATTATCAGGTTTATCCGTCAAGCCTTGCGGTGCAGTACGGCTTTGACAAAAGAAATGCCGACAATCGACGGTTCTACATCTACATATCCGTTTACCGAGGCGGTTTATCAAAACCTTTTCTCGAACGGTTATATGCACCCGCAGATGCCTCAAAAACATTCAAAGAGCCACGCGTCTTACGAAAGACTTATAAACGGCGATGTTGATATGATTTTTGCGTCGGTTTACCCTGCAAGCGACGTTCTTGAACTTGCAAAAGAAAACGGCGTTGAAATTGAGCTTGTGCCCATTGCATACGACGCTATGGTTTTTCTTTACAAACATTGAAAACAGCGCGGAAAACCTTACAAGCGAGCAGATTACAAATATTTATGTTGACAACAAATATACAAACTGGAACGAAATAGGCGGTCCCGACGCGCTTTTGTATCCCTACTGCCGCAACAACGACAGCGGAAGCCATGCGCAGATGGAAAGACATTTCTTGAACGGCAAGGAAATCAACGAGAAAATAAGAAACGAAACGACGTCTGTTTCTATGTCAAATGTGCTTACCGACGTTCAGGGCGCGATTACAACCGACCCTGCCGGATATGCGCTCGGCTACAGCATTTACTACTATTTTAACAATATGGATATGTTCTATGACACGTCGAAAAACGCTCAAACTTTTGGCGATTGACGGTGTATATCCGACCGATGAAACCATTGCGGACGGAACATATCCGCTTTCAAACAATACGTACATTGCATACATCAAAGGCTCGAAAGGCGAGAAAAAGGGCTAAAAAATGGCTGACTTTATGCTCACCGATGCAGGTCAGATGTGCGTTAAATACGCAGGCTTCGGCACATTAAGACCGATTGACGAAGATGCAGATTAAAGTTTTAGCAAATCAAAGGTGAAGAAATTTGAAGAAAAAAATACAAAAAGTTTAGTTTTAACATTTATAGGGTGCATTTTGGCGGGCTATGCCGTCAGCTGTATTCTTTTGCCGAATAAAATCGTAAACGGCGGTGTGTCGGGTTTGTCGACGGTGCTTTATTACGCGTTCGGGTTTCCGGCGGCGCTTTCAAATGCCGTGCTCAACGTTGTTTTACTGCTTTTCGGCTTTAGGGTGCTCGGCGGAAAATTTGTCGTCAAGACCCTTTACGGTGCAGGCATATTTTCGATATTTATACAGCTTTGCTCGTATCTTCCGCCTCTTACTGATAATCCCATTCTTGCCGTTGTTTTCGGCGGTATACTCTACGGATTCGGCATAGGTCTGGCGCTTGCGTCGGGCGCAACAACGGGCGGTACAGACATTGCAGGCAGACTTATTCAGCATAAGTTTCCGCACCTTCCCATAGGCAAGCTTTTACTGTTTTTGCGACGGCTGTGTAATTTTAATATCGCTTTTTGGTGTTCAGGCAGATTGACCTGTGTTTGTACGGCGTTATAACGGTGTTTGTATCGACTTTCTCGGTTGACTATTTTATCCGCAAGCTAAACATTTCAAAGCTTGCGTTCGTCACTAACCGAAAAAGGGCGATGAAATATCACAAAAAGCTCATTTCCACATCGCCGCGCGGTGTAACGGCGGTTGACGTTGTGGGTGCATACACGGGTGACAACAATGCTGGTATGCGCACTTAAAAGAAAACGAAATTACGGCTTTTCCAGAACAAAATTATAAAAAAATCGACCCCCGACGCGTTTATAATTTTTTTCGAAGTCACAGCAGATTGTCGGAAACGGATTTTTCGTTTACAGATAAAGCTTATAAATTTAACACAAAAATTAAGACCTCATCTTTTTAAAAGATGAGGTCTTTTAAAGTTTTTGTTATAACTTAGTTTTCCGATATAAAATAGTCGTTCAAAATGTTTACCGTCTGCGTGTCAAGCTCGCGCACAAGCTTTGCTTTAAGCTCGGAAAAAAAGCATCTTCGCCCATTTCGCTTTTGTAAGAACGCGCCTTGTCGATATAATCTTTATACGTCGTTTTTAAGGTATTCACGCGTGATTTCCGTGCCTTTTTTTCACCGCTCTCGATTGCAAGGTTAACCGCCGTTTTAATCTCGGTTATAACCTTATTTTCGTCCGCGGTGAAACGGATATTTCCAAGCTGGCTTATGAGCGATTTTAATGTGTCAACAATCTGTTCGTTTGTGTAATCGGGCTTGTTGTCGTCTTTTTTTACTGCCTGAATTACCGACTGAATTATCGCCGTTATTACCGCCGGAATTGCCTTTGTTTCCTCCGCCCGACGAACCGCCTGTGTTACCGCCCGTTGACGGGGTTGAGGGAGTTGCCGGCTCTGACGGCGTCACGGGGAGTGTCCGCAACAAATTTTTGCAAGCACGAGCGAAACCTCGGCGCGCGTTATGTTTTTGCGTTGCGCGGAAAGTGTTGTTTGCCTCAAAGGGGCATAAGATAATTTGACACAATTTTGTAAACGTCGTCTTTTTGCCCAGTCTGATATTTCGTCGGTAATCTGCTTGTCAAACGGAAGCTCAAACGGCTTTGCGGTACGGTTTAAAAATGGCGCAGAACTGCTCGCGCGACAAATAGTCGTCACCGCGGAAGGTCGAGTCCTCAAAACCCTTTATATAGCCTGCCTTTTTCGCCGTGAGAACATAGTCGTAATACCAGTCGCTTTGCGAAACGTCCGCAAATGTGTTTTGGTCTTTCTCGGTGTAGCCGAACACCATATTTGCAATTTTGCAAAGCTCCGCACGGGTGATGGGGTTGTTCGGACGGAATGTCAAATCGCCGTATCCGAGAATGATTTTCGCGGTGAAAAGCTTGTTTACCGCATCGCACAAGGTTGTGTTTGACGCAACGTCGGTAAAATACGAATCTGCCGCAAGAACGGGCGAAAACGCGAATAATGACGCGATAAACGCCGTTAAAATGATAAATGCCGTAAACTTTTTCATAAAAATTCCTTTCTTGGTGTGCATTATAAGGAAAAATTTACCCCATAATGCCATACAGGCGGACGGAAAAGATTTCCGCCCGCCCGTTGATGTTTTTAGTATCTTACGTCACTTCTTGTGAATTTAAATTTAAGTGCACCGAAAGTGCTGGTGTATGTGTCCGCAGTGTCGGAGCCTGCCTCAAAGCTGAACATCTCATCGGTTGTGTAATCGTACATATCGCACAGGTTTTGTAAGATATGCAAATCTTTTATTAACCATTTCAGCCGTTACACCGCTGAATGCCGAACCGAAGAATCTGTTGCCGAGGGCTGTTTACCAAGTCGAGGTAGGAGATGATGTGATTGGGCATAATCTCTGCAAACGCTTCATACTGCGCTCTTGTGATTGTGCCGTTGTCAACAGCGTCCATAAAGTCGGCGTTTGCATAGTCTAAAAGAACAACCGCCTCTTTGAGAAGTTCGTAATACTCATCTGCCGATTTAAGGCTGTAACCGGACAAAACTTCTTCCGTTTCTGCCGATTTTGTGCCGTTCAAAAGGTTTTCGGGAGAGATAAGCTCCATAAGTTTTTTGTAGTTTTTCGCTTACGTTCCAAACCTTGTTTGCGGTGTTTTCGTACTTGTCGATAAGACTGTCATACATAGGAATTATAACCGTCGAAACGGGATTTATACTAAGTGTGATTTTGCAGTCTACCGTTCCAGAGCCGGCGGCTATAACTCTCTGGAGCTGTGCAAGAGTTGCCGTTTTCGCGTTTGCGAAAAATGTCCTCCTGAGTCCTCAAGCGAGAGATACTGTTTTGTAGTTTGCCGGAACTTTGTCGGAAACGTCATTATATTCAAGCTCGTCGACCTTGGTCTTTAAAGCTGTGATAACAGGTATTCTTGTGGGTGTTGCGGTGATTGTCGAAGTTGTTGACATTTCGTCGATAATAGCGTTTACAAATTCGTCCGCATCAGCACCGTCGGGAACGTTGTTATACATAAGCTCTTTTAAAAATTCTTCGCCGAAAATCTGTGTATATGTCAGCGTGCTTTTTGTATTTCAAGAGGTTTTTTGCATCGTCCAAAAGGTCGTTGGCTTTAAAGCTTATCGAGATATTTGTTTTTAATATCGTCAAATGCCGAAAGCTCGATAAAGCTCTTGTTCTGGAAGATAAAGTCTTTAACCGTGTCGGCATAGCGCATATCGGAGTTGTATTCTATTGATGCCGTGCCGTTTTTGCCGAGCGTTGTGTCGGTTAAGTTAAGCGAAACGAGCGCCCACGCAGGATGCAAAGTAACATCTGCGTTTGCAATGGTGTCAAGCGTGTATTTGTCGCCTGTTACATCATCATACCAATAATCCTGTGCAATTTTGTGGAGATACGATTTGCCGTCCCATACGGAATACGGAGCCTCCCAGTAACCGTCAAAATAAACCTCAGGCATTGCTTTTATCGAATCCGAAATTTTTGCGCCTTTCTTAACCGCGATTTTGGCAACAATATTGCCGTCGTCGTCAAATGTAATAAGGCAACCCTCTGTAAATACGGGAGTAAGAGTGATATGGTCGGTTACTTTTATTTCGTCAGTGGGGTAAATTTTTTCGCCCGTTTCCGAATTGAGCCAGTAATCAACCGCGTAAATTATTCCGCCCTCTTCTTTTCTCACGTTTGCGGGAAGTTTAAGAGTTTCGCCGTAAAGAGCCTCGTAGCTTTCTGTTTTTTCGCCGTCGAATACAACGCCGTCGGGATAGTCAAAGCTTACAACTTTTGCCTCAAGGTCGTAGTAGAGCTGTAAAACAAAGCGAGCCGTCCCATACAACCGTACCCGAAACTTTACTTTTTGAAGTGTTGAGCGTGTAGCCGGTGTAGTTAGGTGTGTCTGCGCTTACCTGTGCGCCTATCACGTCCGAAAATTCGTTTGTCGATACAAGCTTGTATGTCTTATCAAGGTTTTGCATATAGCGCTCTACCGTGTATACTGCGCTTTTCTTGCTCGAAGATGACGACGAACCGGGGTTTGTCGAAACAGAGAATGAACCCTCTTTATATTTTGTCGCGGTGTTTTCAACAATGTGGTCAAATACACCTTCTGTGCGGAAGTTGTCAAAATATACAACATTGTTGAGGTTGTTTACAACAAGTGCGCCCTCAACCGTTGTGCCGTTAAGACGAACGTAGCTTGCGCCCCTTACGAGCAAACGTCCGTTTATTGTAACGTTTGTGAGAATAACCTGTGTTTCGTTTGCGCCGTCGCCGATAACCAAATCGCCGTTAATTACAACGTTTGTAAGGCTGACCGCTTCGGTGTTAATCATAACGTTTCCGTCAAGTGTAAGTCCCGATCTGAAACCGCCTGTTGAGAAATATGTTTTAAACATATTGTGCATCATTTGAGCAAACTCTGCTCTTGTTATGTAGTCGAGCGGTTTGATTTCGCCCATTTCGTTGCCGTTTACATATCCGTTTGCAGTCATAGCGGTCAAATATGGGAGCGCCCAGTCCGCAATATCGGATTTATCGGTGAACTTATCGAGAATGGAGTAATCGTAGTTTGAAATTACCATTGCACGCGCAATAACCGTGAACGCTTCCTGTCTTGTTATGCACGCGTCAGGTGCCATTTCGGTATCCGAAATGCCGTTGAATGTCTGCATTCTTACTGCTTTGCCCATTTCGGTGTAAAAACCAGTCCGAGGGAGAAACGTCCTCATACTGTGAAATGGGAGCGGTTTTATCCGCACCGAACGCACGGTTGATAATTGCCGCCATTTCGGCTCTTGTCAAAAATCCGTACGGAACAATTTCATTATTGCTTCTTCCGAAAATAAGACCGTTGTCAATCGCGGCTTTCATAGCCTCCGCTGACCAGTCGGTCGGGAAATCGGCAAAATCACTTGCCTTCGCCGCAAAAACATTTGCCGTAAACATTGTGAGAACAACGGCAAGTATCGTTATAAGCGACACCGTTTTCTTAAAAAGTTTCATCAGAATCCCTCCGTTTATTTAACATACATATTTATATAATATGCTTTTTAACTGTTTTTTTCGTTGTTGTGTGCCGTTTGAATTGACGATACAAGCGACATATGACGTCCTGCCGCCGAAAGTATTGATTTAAGCTCGGAAATTACGGCATTCACGTTTGCATCGCATGCCGATTCAAGGTTTGCCGCCATACCGAGCGCCTTTTTGCCGAGCGCCTCTTTTTGACGCGGTTGTGTGCTTATCTTTCGGCAATGCTTTGTATTCCGCGATTATCGACGAGCGAAGTCCCTCCAGCGCCGAAGTGTACTGCGCTTTTTAAGACGTACATTTTTGCAATCTGCTCCGAGATTTTTCTCGTCGGTTTTCGTCTTTTTTTGCACCTTTTGCACTGCCGGTGCTCTGCCCGTTGCCGTCTTTTTCTGCCGAGGACAATATCGACCGCCTCCTGCTCGGTAAGCCTTCCGCTTTCAAGCTCTTTCTTTTGCTCCTCGTCAAGCTCGGTAATTTCGCCTGCGTTGTATTCTTTTTAATGCGTCCGCGATAATCTTGTCGTTGTCGTCCAAAAAGTGCTGAAATTTCGTCGGGCGACGAGATATTTCATACCGAGGTAAAATGCCTTGATATTATCGCGCTGCCATATTGCCGCGGCGGAAATACCGGCGAGCAAAATCAGTATGATTATAAGTGTAATTTTTTTAACGGTTTCTTCATATCTCACCTCAAAACAATACGACATATATACACCTATAACAATTATATAACTTTTTTTATCCTTAAAGTCAAAGAAAAATTATGTTAAACTTTGAGTTACAGACGGTGCGGTGCGATTTGTATATATATTGATTTTTCTCGCGTTTTTGTGTATAATTGGGTAAATGCAAGAAATAATTTGTAAAAAAACAAACATTATTTTTGAGGTGATTTGTATGAAAGCGGACGAAATACTGCCGTTTTGTAAGATACATACGTTATCTTGACACGACCCCCGACGCGGTGTTTGAAACGCGCACCGCATACGACGCGCGTATGTTTTACGCCGTAAGCGGAAAGGGCGGAATTACCGCCGACGAAACGGAATATGTTATGAACGAGTCGGACGCGCTCATCATAGCGCCGGGCATACCTTACAAAATTTCTCCGCCGAAAAAAGGAACGGCAAAATACATTGCGGTGAATTTCGACTTCACACAGGATTTTTCTCATCTCAAAACTCCCATACCGCCGGCGCGCACGTCGGGATTTGACAAAAATTCTATTTTGCAAAGCGGAAAATTTGAGGATTTTGACGGTCTTAACAGTGTTTTGCATATTCCGAATATCAAGCGGATAGAAAAAAATCTTGCAAAAGCGGAATATGAATATTCGCACAAGGTTATATGCTGTGCGCCGAGAATAACTTCGTATTTTTCGCTGTGTCTTTCTGACTGCATACGCTCACTTGCTTTCGGCGGTTTTTCGCCGCACAGCGCCGATGTTAAAACCGATGAAATTCTGTCGTACATTCACGTGCATTACGGCGAAAATCTCACAAACAAAAAAAGCTCGGCGAAATTTTTTTCGTTTCACCCGAATCACCTTAGCCATATGATTAAGGCGCACACAGGCTCGTCGCTTCATCAGTATATTCTGCACATAAGGATAATGAACGCGGCGCGTCTTTTGGAGGAGGGCAGAACGAGCGTTGCCGAGGCGGCGGAAAAGACGGGTTTTTATGACATCAGCGCGTTTTCAAAGTATTTTAAAAAGATTATGGGCGAAACGCCGATACGGTATAAAAACAATCTTGAATAACAAAAAAAGTCTTGGTAAAAAAACCAAGACTTTTTTTGTTTGGAGATATTTCAGATTATTCTTTTATACTGCCGTTTTTTTAATTTTTCAATATACGATTTTGTTTCCGCGGCAACAACGCCGTTCAATGCGAACAGTGCCACAAGGTTCGGGAACGCCATAAGTCCGTTAACAATGTCGGCAAGCGTCCAAACAAAATCAACTTTGAGGTAGGGGCCTACAAACACTGCCAATATATACAAAATTCTGTAAAACAATATAATTCCTTTTTGTTGCCCACAAGATACTGCAAGCATTTTTCGGAATAGTAATCCCAGCCGAGAATTGTTGTAAACGCGAAGAATACCAAACTTATCATAAGCAAAAATGCGCTTACTGTTGAGTTGAACGGAGGTCCTTCGCTGAATGCCATTGTTGTGACCTCAACACCCTTCAGTGTTCCGTCCATAGCAGGCTGATATGCGCCTGTAAGCACGATTGCAAGACCTGTTATTGTGCAGATGATGATTGTATCGAAAAAAGTACCTGTCATACAAACAAGACCCTGACGGACGGGTTCTTTTGTTTTTGCCGCCGCCGCCGCGATAGGAGCGGAACCGATACCAGCCTCGTTTGAGAAGATACCGCGCGCAATACCGCTTTGCATAGCGCTTTTTAATTGTGATGCCGACCGCCGCGCCGAATACCGCTTTGGGGCAGAATGCGCTTTTAACGATAAGTACAACCGCTGCGGGAATTTTTGTGATGTTGAAAAACAATAAGCAAAATACCGCATACAAAGTATATAACCGCCATAAACGGAACGATAACCTGCGAAACGTTTGAAATTCTCTTGATACCGCCGATTATAACGAGCGCCGCAAAGAGTGTTACAAGCACACCTGCGATAACCGTGGGCCAAAGCATAAGCATGTTTGCCGAGTGTGAACGCAACCGTTGCACGGTCGGGGGCAAAGAAATTCTGCACCGCGGTACAATACCGTTAATCTGCGTCATAGTTCCTATGCCGAGAATACCAACCAGCATACCGAATATTGCAAAGAGTTTTGCAAGCCATTTCCAGTTCGCGCCCATACCTTTTTCTATGTAATAGAAAGGTCCGCCGAGCACTTTGCCGTCCGAGTCGATTTCGCGGTATTTAACAGCGAGAAGTCCCCTCGGCATATTTCGTAGCCATACCCAAAAGTGCCATAAATTCCATCCAGAAAAGAGCACCGGGGCCGCCGCCTGCGATAGCGGTTGCAACACCTACGATGTTACCCGTTCCGATTGTTGCGGAAAGTGCGGTGCAGAGCGCGCCGAAACTTGAAACGTCGCCTTTGCCGTCCTCTTCGTTTTTTTAAACATATACTTAAGCGCCCTGGGAAGGTGAAAAACCTGCACAAGACCTGTTCTGACAGTGAGAATAATACCGACCGCCATAATAAGCACGATAAGCGGAATACCCCAGACGTATCCGTCTACTGCGCTCAAAAATCATTTAATGCGTCCATTTACAGACCTCCTTAATAAAAAAAAAAAGCTGCCGACCCAAACGGCAACTTCAAAGAAAGGTATATAAAAAAATACACATTGTATCTTCGTCCTTTTTGCCTGAGAGTTTCGGCATACGTTCAAATATATGCCTTGCCCTTCGGCACTCAATCAAATGAGCTTCTCCGAAGTTCCCTACGTTCCCGGTTATCCCTGAAACATCTGCGGGTCATATTAAAATTTAACCACTATATGATAACATACTTTTTTTATATGTGTCAACATATTTTTGACAAAAAAATGCAAAAACGCCGAAAAAAATTCATTCTTTGATAAGACAGACTTGCCCTTACAAACATAACTTTCGGCGCTCTTTTGAAAAACGGGTGATAATTATTTGGGCTGTTTGCCGATATACGCGAGAATACCGCCGTCAACATAGAGAATGTGACCGTTTACGGCATTTGACGCGTCCGACGCCAGAAATACTGCGGGACCTGCAAGTTCGTCCGCTTCAAGCCATCTTCCGGCAGGCGTTTTCGAGCAGATAAACGTGTCGAACGGGTGGCGCGAACCGTCGGGCTGTTTTTCCCGGAGCGGCGCGGTTTGCGGTGTTGCAATGTATCCCGGGCCTATGCCGTTGCACTGAATGTTGTATTCGCCGTATTCTGAGCAAATGTTTCGCGTGAGCATTTTAAGTCCGCCCTTTGCCGCGGCATATGCCGAAAACGGTTTCGCGTCCGAGCTCCGACATCATCAGAGCAGATATTTATAATTTTTCCGTGTCCTTTTTAATCATCGACGGGATTACCGCTTTCGATACGATAAACGGCGCGTTGAGGTCGACGTCGATGACCTTTCTGAAATCCTCGGCGCTCATTTCGCACATAGGAATTCTTTTTATAATTCCTGCGTTGTTCACAAGAATGTCAATAACGCCGACTTCCTTTTCAATCTGCGCAACAGTTTTGTTAACCGCGTCCTCGTCGGTAACATCGCAAACATAGCCTTTTGCGTCAATTCCGTCCGCTTTATACGACGCAAGACCTTTTTCCACAAGCTCGGCGTTTATGTCGTTGAACACGATTTTTGCGCCGGCGCCTGCCATACCTTTTGCGATTGCGTAGCCTATCCCGTAGCTTGCGCCCGTGATGAACGCAACTTTTCCGTCCAGTCTGAACATATACTTTTTCTCTCCTTTAAAATTTTTATCTCAAGTCTCTTGTTTCAATGCCGTCCATATCGGTAAATTCCTGATTTTCACCGCACATCGCCCAAATGAACGAGTAATTTCTTGTGCCGACGCCCGAATGAATTGACCAGCTCGGCGAAATAACCGCTTCTTCGTTGTGCATAATGATGTGGCGCGTTTCGTTAGGTTCACCCATCATATGGAATACCGCGTCGTTTTTCGCCCATATCGAGATAGAGATAAACCTCCATACGCCTGTCGTGGGTGTGCGACGGCATAGTGTTCCAGTTTGAACCCTCCTCAAGCTGTGTAAGTCCCATAGCAAGCTGGCACGACTGCATAACTTCGGGGTGTATGTACTGGTTTATAACTCTCTTGTTGCAGTCCGCCGCCGAACCGCACGGCACTTTTTTCGCTTTTGTTATGTCAATTTTAACTGTGGGATATTCTTTGTGAGCAGGGCAGGACGAAACGTAGAATTTCGGCGGATTTTCGGGTTCAACACATTTAAAAACAATCTCTTTGTTGCCCTTGCCGATGTAAATTCCGTCGCGCGGATTCATTTCGTACTCCGTGCCGTCGACAACGATAATGCCTTTTCCGCCGATGTTTATACATCCCATTTCGCGCCTTTCAAAGGAAATAGTCGCTTGCAAGTTCTTTTTCCGCCCTCAAGCCTTAATTCGTGATAAATAGGCATAAGTCCCGCGGTGATAATTCTGTCGATATGGCTGTAAACCATTCTGATGTTATCCTTTGTGAAAAAGTTTCGAAATGTGAAATTCCTCTCTCAATCTGTCGGTTGTGTAGTGTTTTACGTCTTTGGGGTTTGACGCGCATCTGATTTCCATTTTAGATAAATCCTCCTTAATATATTTTCCGTACACCTCAATCTGCGACAGTGCCGCCCACGAGAACGGATACACCGCCTGTTTGAAGTTTGTAAGGTGTATTGATTTTGTCTTTTTTCTTTCGTCAAAAACAAGTTCCTGACCGTCGGCGGTTTCGCAAAATTCCGCCGTAAACGTTTCACCGCCGTCAAGCTTTACGTCAATGCTTTTCCAGTATGTGTCGTGCGGAAAGTCCGCGCGGAGGAAAAACACAATTTTTTCAATTTCAGCATCTGTGCCGAAATCGAGATAAAATTCCAAATCCTCCCTTGCGCCTGCCGCCCAGGAATGATACGGAAAAATTGCCGTGGCTTTCGTTTTTCGCACACGCCGTCGATTGCGTTGCGCTCGAAAAACACGGCTCATTGCGTGTTACCAGATTTGCGTGCGCGTGCGGATATACACCTTTCATACCGCTTAAATCGTGGGAGTTGAGCGCGATATTGCGTTTTGCATATATTTCGTCCTCCGACGGCTCGCGGACTGATATTTTGTGAGTTTCGCCGGAAAAAGCGTTCTTGTCGTAGCCGACCTTTAAACGTCCGTACGGAACGGTAAATTCCATAATCTTGTTCGGTACAAAAACAATGCTTTCACAAAGTGTTTTGTCAAGCTTAACCGCCAGATATTCGCAGTCTTTAAGATGTATAACGATTTTGTCGCCCTCATGGTATGCACTGTTAAATTCCGCGTCGATTTTTCGCCTTTTTCGCTGAATTTAACTTCGCCCGAAACTGTTTATAATTTTAAGCTCAATAATGATAAACACCTCCGTTTTTCATTTTTCAATTATATTTTATCACTTATTTTTTTGCAATTTCTTTGTAAATTTTTATTCTTTTTATTGCAAATCTTTTTGTATTGTGATAAAATAAACGGCAGGTGATAAGTATGAATATAATTTTTTAACAAATGCAGTGAGGCGATAAAATATTCGCTTGAAACAAACGGGTACGGAATTTTTATTCCACGGTCGGCGTTGAGGAAAAGCACAATACATATCCACGAGTGTTGTGAGGTGCTTTTGTGCCTCGGCGGAGGAGGTTGTTTTTCTTATAGACAACCGCGTTTACGAGGTCAACGACGGCGATATTTTCATAATAAACCAGTTTGAACCGCACAAAATCACGTTTACCGACAAGACGCATTTCGAGCGCTATGTTTTTCAAATCCATCCGCATTATATTTATAACAATTCCACCGATTTAACTGATTTGTCCGCTTGTTTTTACACGCGCGACTCCGTATCGGGCAACCGCATTTCGCTTGACGAAAACGGGCTTTTGTATGTGAAAAGCCTTATAGAACGGCTAAAAATGCGAGCATAATTTCGGCGGCGAGATAATCAAAAACGGGATAATAAACGAATTTCTGATATTTTTAAACGAAAAATTCGCACAAAAATCCCGGTGCGAAAGACACCGAGATTGTGACAAATCAAACAAATAAAATTATAATAAACACCGTGAAATACATAAACAAGCACTATGCCGAAGAAATCACGCTTGCCGATATTGCCGGATATTCCTTTGTTTCGGTAAGTTATCTCTGCACGCTTTTCAAAAACTTTCGGAACGACAATTATAAAATATATCACGTCGAAAAAGAATTTTCCGAGGCGAAAAAAAGCTTTTGAAATCGGGCAAAAGCATATCGGACACCGCGGCGGATTGCGGTTTTAACGATTACGCTAATTTTATGCGTACGTTTAAAAGCCGTCGGCGTGTCGCCAAAAATATACCGATAAAAAGGAATAAAGTTTGTTTTTTTCCTCCATTTTCAACAGTAATGCCGAACTTGATATTACAAGCACCGAGCCTGCGTTGTGTACCAATGCACCGATAAAGCCACTCCTCGATAAGACAACATTGCCTTAAAAACATATTTTTCGCGTCTTTCTGCGTTAAAAAAACTCGCAATCCGTCAGGATTACTCGCTTTTTTGCCTTGAAATTCATCAAAAAATCTTGTTTTTTTAAGGTGCAGAGGCTGAGTTTTGAATATCGGATTTTTACGATTCAGACAAGAAATAGAACCTGCCATTATGCTGACGCATATGGCAGGTTTTTGACGCAGTATGAATTTAAAAATACGGTTTCAAAACCACTGCTTTCTTATTGATGAGCGGCTAACGGGATTGATTTTTCCGTTATCACCCTCGCGGTCTGCGGTGTAAGGTGAACAAGCTTTTCTATGCCGACGCGCGCCCTTGAAACTATAATTTCTTCAAGCAGTGCGCCCGGCTGCATAATAAATGCAACCTCGCCGGCGGCAAAATCCCCGCCGATACACACTGCTGTGACAAGCGCGGGCGACACCGATACGTCATCTTTGATGCCAAAGCGCGTTGCAAGACCGCTAACAGCTTCTGCAACAATCGGCAGACCTCAGAGAGTTATCGAAATCCACGCGGTATTAAAATGTGTCATTCGTATATTGCGGTGACAAACCTAAATTTATACGGCTGATGCCGCACGCATAATTTTATTGCAGCCGGAAAAAGCAATAACCGCATTATTTCATGTTCCGAAATAAAACGAGAGCTGCGCCTATCGGAAACGCATACAGTAGAAAAATACGGCAAGGTTACATTTATTGTTTCGTCATTCGGAAAAGATTTTACCCGAAATAAAAAACGGCAGAAACCGATAATCCGGAGGAGTTTTTGCATCGCTTAAATCGTTTCCGCATAAATGCGAAAACTCAAACGCTGCGTTTATCCTCCTCTTTCCCAAAAAGTCTGTCGGACTTTTCATGAGCCCTGTTTCGGCGGTGGTATCGCCTACGGCGAACGACGCTCTTGCAGAGGGCTCGGAGCGTGTTTCAAAATATCCGAAAAGCACACGTTAAACCGCCCGTAAATGACTTCTGTTTGCTCAGTTGACTCTGTTATCTTTAAGCAAAGCTTATTTGTAATGAGACTTTTTCTAATTATTTATGCTGAAAAATCCCATTTAATTCTTCCATCTTTTCATTGGAAGGAATGTTAAAAGACGTTATATTCATTCCAAGTGCCGTATATTTGTGTTCACCTATTTTATGATATGGCAAAAGCTCAATGTTAATTGGCTTATACGGCGTGAGGAATTCTTTAATCTTTCTCATTTCTTCCGCCGTATCATTAACTGTCGGAATAATAGGTATTCTTATTGAAACTGTGGCTTCATGCTCAAATAGCTTTTTGAGATTGTTTAAAATCAATTCATTTGATGCATCGGTAAATTTTTTATGTACATCATTGTTAAACGTCTTTATATCATATAAAAAAACAAGTCGGTATATGGGAGTATTTTCGCAAAATATTCCCACGAAACCGATCCTGCCGTATCGACAGCTGTATGTATGTTGATTTCTTTGCATTTTTTTCAATATTTCACGCAAAAAATCAATTTGCAGCATACATTCACCGCCGGAAAAAGGTAACACCGCCGTTTGAAGTTTCATAAAATATTTTATCCTTTTCGTATAATGTCAAAAACATCCTCAACAGTTTGTACTTTTTCCACAGATCTTTTTTGCATCGTTAAAACAGACAAAGTCCGCATCTTTCTCTGTTAAATCTTTTACACCTGCCACAACCAGTGCATTTATCCTTATAAAACATTACCTGTGGTTTTGATGACTGGCTTTCGGGATTATGACACCATTTGCATCTTAAGTTACAGCCTTTGAAAAAAATACTGTAGTGCGTATTCCCGGTCCGTCAACAAACGAATTTCTTTTGAATATCAAAAATTATTGCTGTGTTCATAATCAAAACATCCTATCTTGCATGCGTCGTTCTTTGTATTATTTCATCTTGCAAACCTTCGTTTAAAAAAATACGAAATAATCGGAAAACCCTGAAACTCTTACACGCAAATTCTTGTATTTGTCGGGTGTTTTTTTCGCATTAATTAAATCCTCCTTCGAAACATATGTGAGTTGGAAATGAGTTCCGCCCATTTTGAAATATGCTTCAAACAGGTAAACAAGCTTTTCGAAATTTTCATCTTTTTTCACCAATTGTTCATCAAGCAAAACATTTGTAACACTCGGGCCTGTCAATATCGAATATGGATCGCATTTTTGCCACCGAGGATAGCAGCGCTGTAAGTCCGTTTCTGTCCTTGCCCTCAGACTGTCCGATTCCGAAATTTATCATATCTCCGTCAAATCTTCCGTCTGGCGTAGCTTTTGTATTGTCACCAAAAAATTTATGGTGTTCATTATAACCGACAAGATTTCCGAATACTAATGGCTTTTTTAAATAATTATCGCCGGTATTCCAATTGTCAAGACTTTTGAAAAATCTGTTGGCAACGCCGTTAGAGCAATCATCATCATTGCCGAAAAAAACAATCCTTCTTTTATGATGTACTCTCTCAAATCTTCAAAGCCGTTCCAATTATTTCGCAGTGCGTCAATTAATTGTTCCATTGTTATTCGCTTTTTCATCAAAAACCAACTGCTTTTGTCACGGAAAGAGAGTCAATTACATTAGAAATGCCAATAAGAAGCCCCCACTGCAATATATGTATTTGTCCCACCTTGCGTAACACTCTTTGCGTTTTCTATGCAGCCGTCAATAAATATGCTACTTACAAGATTGCAGTCCCTCTCGCGTATAGTTTGAAATCCTTTTCCTATTTTGTCAGCCTCACATAGATCATTAAACATTTCCTCTTGGAATATGTTATAAAATTCATTGAATGTTTTTGTTTTTACAATATCATCGCTTCTGTTAAAGAATGTGTTTTTGAACACACCTAACAATGTTCATAGGATCAAACCCAAAAACAATTCCACCCGGCATAGCTATCTCATTACAGCCAATCATTGTAATGTACCGCCTTTTCATGCGAAAAATCCGGTATATTTCATCAAGCCGTTTATACGCGGCACGTCATTAACAAACGCAATACGCTTGTTGGGATCTTTTCTTTCACAGTCCATCATATAATGTAAAACCTCATGAGGAGTTTTCGGCGTCCATCGCAGAGAAATCTGCGGTATCCATGTTGGCAATTCCATAAGCGAATCAACAATCAACTTTGATAATTCATTGAAAACCGTCCTCGCCGTTTTCAAGATATCCGCCCACACAAAAAATGAGATTCACCTCCGCGGTAAAATCTATCATCGGAAATATGTACTCTCGCTTGCAGCATTAAGAATAATTCCTGCAAATATTCAGACGCCTCCTTTTTGGTTAAAATTCCTTTTTCTACATCTTTTTATAAAACGGATATAAATACCTGTCGATTAATCCGATACTGTCGGGAATGAAACCGTAACAAACATACAACGACAAAATCGCCTCATAAAAGAACTACTTGCAGATTTTTTCGGCACATTTTTAAGTGCTTGGGATAGTTTCTCCAGATTTTCTTCTTATACTTTTTCATTTGACACTGTTTTTAGAAAAACTCAGTGCTTTTTCGGAGCATTTATCTGCCCAATCAATTAAAGCGTCACATATATCGGATTGTGTTTCCAAGAATTGAGTTGCTTCTGCATCATCCTTGTGAATTTTCCGATTGATTTTTTAATTTCCTCTTTAATACTTTTCTATTCCGCCGTTAATGATTTTAGCAAAATCACCTGCCGAATGTTGCCATTCGAAAAGTAAGCAGATTATCAACGGGTTGGTTATAAAAAGTTATTACAAGCTTTTCTGAAAATTGGTATGCCCGGGTCGTCCGAAAATATCACCCTCTACACTGCCGTCAAATTTAATTAAACCTGTAAAGCACGATTCGGCAACAATCAAAGGTTCCTGATTTCTTATATATTCACAGACTCTTTTTGCGGACATTTTTTTATCAGCGGCAAAAAACAAATCGCAGCGGTCGTATTCCGTTTTTACCGGGTAAACATACATTTCACCCGATACAGTTTTTGTTAACCAAATTTTTCTATTCTCTCATTCATTTTCGCTTGACCCTCCATATTATCTTATTGAATACCCGCCGTCAAAAATAACGGTTTCCCCACAAATCATCTTTGCATTGTCGCTCAAAAGGTACATTGCAAGATCGGCAATTTCATCTATGGTCGCAAATCGTCCGTAAGGTATTCTGTCATGTTTCATAGAATCTCCTTCGTGCCAGTTATTCATTTCGGTTGCAACAGGTCCAGGGGCAATCCCGTTTATAGTAATTCCGTCAGATGCAAACATCTTTCCCCAACCGCGGGTCAGACTTGTCGCGAGGATCTTTGAACCGCCGTATGCACCGTAGACAGGCTCTTCGCCGGCTACCGATGTGATGTTTAATATATTGCCTTTTTATGTTGTTTTTAAGCATATAATTAACTGTAGCTTGCATTGAAAAACACTGCACTTGAGTTAACATTTATAACATCCTGCCATTCCTTTACCGTTGTTTTTAAAAGACTGTTTCTGTCCCATTCGCTTCTCTGTGCAAAAACTCCGGCATTATTTACCACAATATCCAACCCACCAAGAATATTGGCAGCTTCATTTATTTTTTTCATCTGCTTTATTAAATTCTGCAGCATCCCAAACCATAGGAAATACATTTTCTCCAAACTCGCGCGCAACACATTCAAGATTTGAGATATTTCGTCCTGTTATAACGACGGCACAATCATTTTGGGATAGTTTTTGCAATCGCATATCCAATTCCCCTGCTTGCACCTGTAACCAAAGTCTTTCTCATTTTGTTCACTCCCTTAAAAATTTCTCTTTGTATTTATTATATATCAAAAATTCGAAAATGTAAATGTTTCAAAAATAAATTTGTTTTAAACGGACATTATTATTGAAATTATAAAAATATGTGATATAATAAAAATCAAAAGGAGGAATCGAAAAAAATGCAAACAGAAACTATGATATATACCAATGACGCGGTGTTTTTGCGACACGCTGACATACAACACTCCTTATATTTCCGGCAAACCCAGAAATCACGATAGTTTTGCCTTTGTTACAGACGGAACACTTGGATATGAAAAAAACAAGGAAAGACTGTTCAGATAAAAAGGGGACAGATTGCATATATAGCGAAAGGGTCGATAGACAAAAGCAGCGCATACGGTTGCAATGCCGTTTCGTATATCGCCGTTAATTTTAATTTTGACGCAAGCCCTGCATCATCAAGACAAAATCTGCCGTTTGGAACTGTTTGCTCGTCAAAAAACGCATACCGATATGAGAAATTGTTTCGGGAAGCTGTTAATGAGTATAGTTTGGGTTTGCCCGGCTCTCGAATGATATGCAACGGGATTTTATATCAGATAATAGGTCAACTTTATAGCGACCTTGTTTTTTTGATAAGATTACTCATAAAACGGCAAATAAACTTGAAATTGCACTTGATTATCTAAACAGAAATTACAGTCATTCTGATTTGAAAATAATCGAGGCTGCGAAAATGACAGGTATGAGCGAAAAAGCATTTCAGGCGTGTTTTTTTATGGTGTATATAAAAAGAAACCGCATGAATTTTTAAAGGACATTCGCCTGAATAATGCAGAACAATTGCTTTTTGAATACATCAAAGCCTGTTTCGGATATAGCAATTCAGTGCGGCTTTTTCTGATGTGTATTCATTCAGCCATTGTTTCAAAACGAAACTTTGGAATTTCTCCCAAAACTTACAGAAAAAAATGTAAGCATCATATAATGCAAACAAATTGTATTTATATACCGATACGCTAATACCTAAAAATGCGGATGTAAAATGCGCCGATATGTGAATCGGCGCATCTTTTACGCAAAATTGCTTTATATATTTAATGTATTATAGAATTTGAAAATATTATCCGCAAAAATCTACTGCATATTTGCGAAACGTTCCACCGCTTTTTGTAAAGCTTTCAATGGTTTTTCCGCGTCGCCGTGCTCAATTCCGTCGCGCACGCAATGCTTGATGTGCCCTTCGAGAACAACCTTCCCGCACCCGTTGAGCGCCGATTTTGCCGCGTTAATCTGCGATAACACCTCCTCGCACGGAATATCCTCGTCCACCATTCTGTCTATTGCCTGGACCTGTCCGATAATTTTGTTCAGTCTGCGGTGCAGATTTTCAGCGTCCGTACACTGTTTCATTTTTATCACTCCCGGTATTGTAAATGTCAATTTTATCTTTTTTTACATCTCTGTTTATAAGTCTGCGTTTTTAAACGTCTGAATGTCGGTGTGCAAAACGGTTTAATGCGTCCTCGTATCTAATTGATTTAAGCTTGGGAAAGCCTTTTTATCATACGTCTGTGCTGACCGTTGAGGCGCAGAAGAAACATTTCGTATGCGCTGTTAAGTTTGAGCGACGTATGCTCGGCGCGGAATTTTTCAAACTCCGCCGCGGCATCTTCTTTCTTCTTGCCGAGATATTCCGAAAATTCTTTAAGACGGGCGTTAAAGCTTGTGAAGCCGGAAATCGTAACGATGCAGTCGGTTGTGAAAATCGCAAAAAGCACACCCGACGCGATGCCTAAAATAAGACGCGGTGCATTGTTTGTGTGCCTTAAAACGAACGGGTGGATAAACAAAATCAGCATAACCGACAAAAAGCCGAAAACCAGTGCACCGAGCAGACACACTCTGCCTTTTTATATTGAACTTCGAGCTTGAATAATCCCACCAGCGCGCGTGGAAAAAATTTCCTCCATCGCATATGACGTGATGTATTCAAGCGAACAGGTGAGAAGCGCGCTCGCAAAAAACAAAACAAACGGGTTTGTTATTTTTTTCCCCAAAATAAGTATATCCAAAATTGCACCTGCACCGTAAATGGGGCAGTACGGACCGTTTAAAAATCCGCGGTTTTACAAATTTTCTGCTTGTCACCGAGCAGAGAATACTTTCGTAAATCCAGCCGACGACGGCATACAGAATGAACCATAAAAAATATTTTTTTCCAGCGTATAAAAAAACATTTTCACACCCTTTAAAATTTCCTTTCTATGTATTATATACCAAATTGACAAAAATCTTCAACATTTTTGATTTTATTTTACATTTTTAAAAAAATGTGTTATTATAACATTGGTGAAAAAGTATGATAAACGAAAAAAATTTTTAAAGCGCCTGATGCCGATAACCGACGAGGAACGAGGCAATTTTAAACGGCGAAAAATTGATAAAAACCTTTATATGAACGGCAATGCGACCGTTATAAGCAGTAAAAAGCTTATGGAGGAGGGCAAGCTTATAACGGTGCGTCCGCAGACGCGTTTTGTGCATTTTTCCCAAACATTCGCACGATTTTGTCGAGGTGATTTATATGTGCAAGGGCGAAACGACGCACATTGTCAACGGCAGAAAAATCGTACTGCGCGAGGGCGAACTGCTGTTTTTGGGACAAAACGCAAGCCAGGAGATTTTGCCTGCGTCCGAGGACGACATTGCGGTGAATTTCATAATTCTGCCCGATTTTTCGACCTTCCGCTTGCAATTTTGGGAAATGAGGACACTCCTCTGCGCCAGTTTATAATAGAACATTTAAAAAAGCAACGGCGAAAAAAATCAAAGCTTTCTGCACTTTGAGGTGTCGGACGTTCTGCCCGTGCAAAAATCTTGTTGAAAATCTTATCTGGACGCTGATAAACAAAAACGCCGAATGTGAGAAAAAAATCAACCGTCAGACAATGGGGCTGTTGTTTCTGCACCTTTTAAACCACACCGACAGGCTCATTGAACACGGACGCAATGACGGGGATATTATAAAGGTGCTTGCGTATGTTGAGGAAAACTATCAAAACGGCTCTCTTGCCGAACTTGCCGAGAATTTGCACTACGATTTTTACTGGCTTTCAAAAGAGATAAAATCGCGCACGGGCAAGACGTACACCGAAATTCTTCAGCAAAAAGACTCTCCCAAGCGTGCTTTCTTTTGGAAACGACCGACCTTAACGTTTCGGATATTTCAAACCGTGTAGGCTACAGTAACATAAGCTATTTTCACAGAATTTTCAATCGGAATTTTAACGTTTCGCCGAAAAATACCGCGAAATTCACGGTATAAAAAAAGTAAAATGTTTTTGTGCAAATAAGGACACTTTTTAACACAAAAAAAGCGTCCTTTATTTTTGCGCGCAAATGGTATTATTATAGTGTAAAAACTGTATTTTTAAGGGGGAAAAAGGAAAATGAACAGATTTGACAGCGCGGCTGAAATTTATAAAAATTACGGTGTCGACGCGCAAAAAGCAATAGACACGCTTAAAAACGTAACCGTGTCTATGCACTGCTGGCAAGGCGACGACGTTGTTGGATTTGACACAAAAGAGAGCCTTTCGGGCGGTATTCAGACAACGGGAAACTATCCCGGCAAAGCGCGCACTTTTGACGAACTTACGGCGGATATTGACGAAGCAATGAGCCTTATTCGGGCAAAAAGAAACTCAATCTTCACGCTTGCTACGCGGTTTTTGAGGACGGCGAATTTGTCGACAGAAATGAGCTTAAACCCAAGCATTTTTGAGAAAAATGGGTGAAGTTTGCGAAAGAAAAGAAATATGGGTATTGATTTTAACCCCACGTTTTTCTCGCACGCTATGGTAAAAGATAACCTCACGCTTTCGTCGCCCGACGAAAATGTGCGCAAATTCTGGGTTGAGCACGGCAAAAGATGCGTTGAAATTTCGCAGTATTTTGCGGAAGAAACGGGCGTTCCGTGCGTTATGAACATCTGGATTCCCGACGGATACAAAGACATTCCGGCAGACCGTTTTTCGCCTCGTGCACGCTTTAAAGCTTCGCTCGACGAAATTTTGTCGGTGCCGTATGACAAAACAAAAGTTTACATCACGCTCGAGTCTAAGGTTTTCGGCATAGGAATGGAGTCGTACACGGTAGGTTCGGCGGAATTTTGCTTAAATTACGTCAACAAAAAACGGCATTACACCGCTTATGGACAACGGTCACTATCACCCCACAGAGGTTGTGTCGGACAAGATTTCGGCTATGCTTTTGTTCAACGAAAAAATCGCGCTCCACATCACGCGCGGTGTGCGCTGGGACAGCGACCACGTTGTTTTGTTTGACGACGAAACCAAAGAAATCGCAAAAGAGATTGTTGCCGCAGACGCGCTGGATAGAGTGTTTATTGCGACCGACTATTTTGACGCGTCAATCAACAGAATTTCTGCTTGGGTAACGGGTATGAGAAACGTTCAGAAAGCGCTTTTGTATGCGCTTTTGACACCTCACAAAATGCTTAAAGAACTTCAGGACAGCGGAGATTTGACCGCGCTTATGGTTAAAAATGAGGTGCTTAAAACCCTGCCGTTCGGTGATGTTTGGGAAGAATATCTCGCCGACGAAATATGTTAATTCTGTCTGCCTTTCGGAAATTAAAAAAATACGAATAAGTCGTTTTGTCAAAAAGATAAAATCGTTTTTAAACCACAAAAAAACGCACCCGAAATATATGTTTTTCGGGTGCGTAAATTTTTTTTATTTTTCTTTCGGGGTCATCAGCGCTCTGCCCCAGAGCATTATAACCGCGAACACGATAAGGTAGAACGCAACGCCCCATTTATGAGCATAAACTGCCGCAAACACCATAAATATCGAGCCGATAATTGCGAAAATCGGCATAACAATGCGCTTGAACGGTGAAAATTCCTTGAATTTCATCATCTTGAAGAAAATCGGAATATACATTGCATAAAGTGTAACAATCGGAATTTCGGACGAGTCGAAACCGAACCAGTTTACCGAAATTGTGTTTGTTTCAGCGTTAAGCGTGCCGATAAGTTTTATAAATCCGTTTGCAGATGACGCGTCGTAATTTGCAACAAAGAGCGACGCAAGATTTGCCGCAAAGAAGTAGAAAAAGCCACGCCGCGCAAAGCAAAAAGTCCGACGAGTGCCGAGTTTGTGGGCATATTTGTTGTCGGGTCAAGTCCCGAGAAAACTTTCGGTTTCGGACCTTCGTTTCTTGCCGCAAGAGAGTAAATTCCTCTTGTGCAGCCGAGCATAAGACCGTTAAGCGTGCCAAGACACGAAATTGCGATAAACACTTTTAAAATCGTGCCCAATACCGAACCGAAAATGTTTGTAAACGCTGTTGTTGCGCCGTCGTTTCGGAGCGTTTCAACCGTTGCACCGCCGGCAACGCCGATATAATAAGCAATGTAAACGCACATTACAATGGCGGTTCCGAGTGTCAGTGCGCGCGGAAGATTTTTCTTCGCGTCCTTAAGTTCAGCGTTTATTGCCGTTGCAACAATCCAGCCTTCATATGCAAATGCCGTCGCAACCACCGAACCGAAAAGTATGTCGGTGTTGCCGCCTTTTGCAGTGGCAAAATTCTGTATCAAAAGCGCCTGCGATGCGCCGTCGGGCTTTACGGTAAGTCCGTAAATTGTGCCGGCAACCGCCATAAGAGTGAGCGGAATAAGCTTGATTACCGTTGCCGAAACCTGGAATTTTCCTGCGATAATAGGCGAGAGTGCGTTCATTGCGTAAATTGCGCAAAGATAAAGTCCCGCAAGCGCAAGGCAGGTTCCCGATGTCGGTTCCATCATTCCGAAAACCTCAAGAGTGTATCTTGCCGAAAGCCACGCAAGCACCGAAGTTATACACGGATAATAAATCATTGTCATAAACCAGCCGGTCATATATGCGTATTTTTTTACCGCACGCCGCCTCGGCATAGTCTACAAGACCGTTAACTTTCTCGTATTTTGTAGCCATTGTCGCAAAACAGTAGGCGCACACAATCATAACTGCACCGCCGATAAGCCAGGCGAGAATACCGAGAGGCATATCGCCGTCGGTGGCGTTTAAAATGTTTTTGCGCTTTAAAAGGAAAACACCGCTTCCGACAACAATGCCGACGACCATAGCAATAGCAGTCAAAAAGCCCGTATTTTTTTCGTTAGTTTTTTTCTCCATTTTTCAAATACCTTTCCTATTTTTCTAATTCACAACGTTACTATGATAATACATATTTATTGAATTGTCAATAAAATATCGGTAATATAAAGAATTATTGTAAAATTGTTACATATTTTTGCCGATTTTTGCACAAAAAACACCGCCCTCCGCTTGGTTTTTATAAAGCGCATTTTCGGGCGGTTGTTTATTATTTTTCCAGGTGCTTGTCGAAAAACAGTACCAAAATCGGGAATATTTCAAGTCTGCCGATAGCATATCAAATATTAAAACCGTGGTTGAAAGGGGCGAGTATATCGAAAAATTGCACGCGGGACCGACCTTTGCAAGTCCCGGACCTATGTTGCTGATTGCCGAAACAACTGCCGTGAAGTTGGTTGTAAAATCAAAATTGTCAATGCTGATTATCAAAACCGACAAAAACGCGATAACCATATACGACGCGAAATAAACATTCACCGCGCGCATTGTTTCGTGTTCGACAAAGCGTCCGTTCATTTTAACTTTTACTGCACTTCTCGGATGCGCCGCAATTTTTATTTCTTTAACAATGCTCTTGAGCAAAAAGCATAATGCGCGATACTTTCATACCTCCGCCCGTGCTTCCTGCGCACGCACCGCAAAGCATCAAAATCACAATGAGCGTTTTTTTGAAAATGCGGGCCATTTGTCAAAAATCGACGGTGGAGTATCCGTTGTCGTGATGATTGAGCCAACCTGAAACGCACTGTGTTTTATCGCTTCGCCGAACGATTGGAACATCGGTGCAACGTTAACCGTGATAAGCGTTACCGAAACGATAATAATTGCGAGATACGCCCTCGGTTCTTCCAGTTTGAACGCGTCTTTGAATTTTCGCATCATAATAAGGTAGTAAAACGAAAAAAATCGACGCCGAAAATTATCATAAATACCGTTATTACAATCTGCTGATACGACGTGTAATTTGCAAGTCCCGAATTAAGAATTGCAAATCCGCCCGTTCCTGCCGTGCCGAACGAGAGGGTGAGGGCAGAGAACAAATCCATTTTTCCGGCGAGGGAGAAAAACAATCTCCGAAACCGTGAAAAAAAGATATATATAAGATACAATATTTTTTTGCGGTGGATTTTACCTTCGGTGCAAGCTTGCTGACGTTCGGACCGGGGCTTTCCGCTTTCATCAAAAAAATATGTTGTCGCTGCCCGATAACTGCACAATAGCCATCAAAAAAACACGAGTACGCCCATACCTCCTATCCAGTGCGTGAAACTGCGCCAGAAAATAAGCGATTTCGGCAATGCCTCAACGTCGGTCAAAATGGACGCGCCGGTGGTGGTAAATCCCGAAACCGTTTCAAAAACCGCGTCCGCAAAATCTTTTATATATCCCGAAAACACAAACGGAAACGCGCCGAAAATACTCATAACAATCCAGCTTAACGCCACCGTTACAAATCCCTCTTTTGCATACATTGCCTTGTTTTTTGGTGCCTTATACGATAAAAAGCGCGCCGACGGCAAATGCAATTCCTATGCAGGTGAGGATCACATAAAAAGCACTGTTCTTCGTCATAGCACACCGCGCAGATGAGCGGAAGAAGCATACACAGCGCCTCTATTTTTAAAAAACCCAGCCTAATGTGTAGCCGATAATTTTTGTAATTCATATGATAATTCCTCTATTTCAAAATGTCGCTTACGTCTTTAAAGCCCGACTTAAGCGTTACCACAATTACCGTATCGCCCGGCATAATAACGTCTTTACCGCGCGGAATGATGATTTTTTTCCACCGCGGTTTATGCACGCGATAAGAAGATTGTCTTTAAGCTTTAACGAATCTATCGAAATTCCCGCAATGGGCGAACCGTCTTTTATGCGGAATTCCAGTGCCTCGGCTTTGTTGTCGAGAATAAAATGCATCGTTTCAATCTGACTGCCGAGCGAATTTTTCTTTGCGCGCACAAAGCGGACGATGTATTCCGCCGTGATGTTTTTCGGATAAATTGTCGTTCCGAGGTCGAGCGAGTTGATAACCCTATCATACGCAATGCGGTTGATTTTCGTTACAACCTTGCCGTTGGTTTTGGTTTTTGCATAAAGCGACAAAAGAACGTTTTCCTCGTCGATGTTTGTGAGTGAAACAACCGATTCAGCACTTTCCAAGCCCTCCTCAACGAGAAGTCTGTTGTCGGTGCCGTCACCGCAGATTACTGTAGCTTTGGGAAGAAGCTTTAAAAAGCTCGTCGCACCTGTTTGGATTTTGCTCCACTATTTTTTTACGTTAATTCCCGTTTCTATGAGAAGATACGCAAGGTAATACGCCGTGTCGCCGCCGCCTATAATAAGCGTGTCTTTCACGCGGTTGGTTTTTATGCCGATTTTTTTGAAAAACTGCGTTCCTTCCTGAATTGACGAAACAATGCTTATAAAGGTCACCGCTTTTAAGTTCAAAATTACCGCCGGGAATGAACACTTCGGACGCTCTTTCAACACCGCATACAAGAACGTCGCAGTTTAGCTTTGCCACAATGTCCATAACCTTCATACCGTCGAGAGGTGACTGTTCGGGCACTTTGAATTTCAAAATTTCAACTCTGCCTTTTGCAAAAGTGTCAATCTGGATAGCGGTGGGAAAACGCAGTATTCTTGCAATTTCGCTTGCCGCCGCACGTTCGGGATTTATTGCCATAGCAAGACCCAAATCGTCTTTCATAAGGTTTACAACCTTGTGATATTCGGGACGTCTTACGCGCGCAATGCTTCGGCAGTTGCCGAGCTTTTTCGCCATAAGGCTTGCCAAGAGGTTGAGTTCGTCCGAACCCGTAACCGCAATAAGCAGGTCGGCGGTTTCAATGCCTGCCTCTTTGAGCACGTCAACGTCCGCGCCGTCGCCTACAACGCCCATAATGTCAAAATGGTTTATAATATCGTTCACAACGTCATACCGACGGTCGATAAGCGTAATATTGTGACCGTTTTCCTCGTTCAAGAGCTCGGCAATTTTCTGTCCTGCCTTGCCGCAGCCCAATACGATAATATTCATTTTTCTCCTTAAATAATCAAACTAAATATCTGTATTATATTATCAGTTATTACCAATCCGACAAAGATTATATCACTACAGCATATTAAAGTCAAGCAAAATAATAATTATCGGCGCAGGCGGTGTTTTCTGTATTGTGCAGGCGTGAGATTTGTTATGCTTTTAAAGGTTTTGCAAAAGTATGATTTATCGTAAAAACCCAAAAAATACGCGATTTCGTCAACCGTGATTTCACTGCTTTTTCCAAAAGCTCTTTCGCTTTTGCTATTTTTAAACGGTTGATGTATCTTACGGGGCTTTCGCCGGTCGTTTCTTTAAAAAAATTCTGCGGAATGACGTTTCGCTTACCGCGCACATTTTCGCAAGCTCGCCGACGGTTATAGGCTGATTGAAATTGTCCTCGATATACTTAATTCCCTCCCAAACCGCACTGCCGTTTTCCTCGGTGCGCTTTTCCGCAATCTGCGAAAGAATGGCATAAAACTCGCTTTTTGTACTCAAAACTCTGTTTTTTTAAAAATAGAGTGAAACAATATTTTCAAACATTTCCTCAAGCGTTCCGTCCGTGTCGGAATAAATATGCTCGATACCGTCCGAAAACGCAGTTTCGTTTCCTTTTGTGTCGGTGAGGTTGAAATTTATAAGATACGCACTCTTTAAAATTTTATCGTCGTTTTTCATTTATATTGTTAAAAATATACCTCGTAGTTTATACCTTTCGGAATATACATAATATCGCCTTGTTTAAAAACTCTTCTTTTTCACCGCCGGGCATAACATATTCGCAGTCGCCGCCGGCAAGAATAATAAATGCCGTGGTCGGGCCGTTTTTGCTTTAAATAGCTCCAAGATGAGTGGTTTTTCCATATCTGCGACATACAGACAATTTTGTCCGCGCAAAAAATTCCTTTTTTCATATCGGTAAAAATTCAATGTTTTCACCCCTTTAATATAACATATCACATTTGGTCGAAAAAAATACAACAATATTTTTGAAATATACATTGTTTTATCGTGAAAATTTTTATATAATTGTGGTATCAAACAAAAATTTGAAAGGAACGATAAAAAAATGAGTAAAATTTCATTGCAGATGTATACGGTCAGAGAACATACAAAAAAACCTTTTGAGGATTTGAAAAACGTTCAAACGTCTTTCTGACATAGGATTTGAAATGCTTCAGTATTCAATTCCCGAAAATTTCGACGCAAAAAGAGGTTAAAAAAACTCTTTTTGATGAGTACGGAATGGTTAACGATTCGGTATATTGCCAGTCGCTTAAAGTCGGCGAAAAATGAAAAGCGTCATTGAAGAATGTGAACTTTTTCAACACAAAATATGTGAGAGTTGACTCTATTCCCAAAGGTCTTACAAATTTTGCGGACGGATACAAATGCTACGCTCACTATCTCAACAGAGCTTTGCACAGAACTTAAAAAACACGGAATTAAGCTTGTTTACCATTTTTCACGCGTTTGAATTCAAACGTTTCGGCGAGGATACGGGCATAGACATTCTTCTTAAAGAAACCGACCCCGAGGGCGTTCAGATTATTCCGGATACGCACTGGATACAGTCGGGCGGAAAAAATGTTGTTGAGTTTTTCACAAAATATGCAGACCGTTTCGATTACGTTCACACAAAAGATTTCGGTATCGGACCGCAGGGCGCTACCTGGGAGGCTCGTCCCATTGAGTTTGCACCTGTCGGCGAGGGCAATCTCGACTGGAAACCCATTATCGAATTCTGCAAAAACAAAGGCGTTAAAAGTTATGCAATCGAACAGGACTGCTGTTACGGCAGAGATGAGTTTGACTGCGTAAAATCAAGCTTTGACTACCTCAAAAAGATGGGAGTTGACGACTGATGCAGTATAAAAGCGTTAAAACCGCGGTAATCGGCTGCGGAATGATAAGCGACATTTATATGCAGAATTTAAAAGAAAAATTCAGCATAATCGACTTTGTCGGATGCAGTGACATTGTAAGCGAAAAGTCGAAAAACAGGCTGAAAAAAATACGGCGTTAAGCAGATGACCAACGAGGAAATTTTAAACGACCCCGAAATTGAGCTTGTGCTTAACCTTACATATCCGACGTCGCATTTTGTGGTGAGCAAGGCAATTCTTTCGGCAGGCAAGCACTGCTACAGCGAAAAACTTATGTGCCTAACGCTTGACGAGGGCGAAAGAACTTGACAAAATCCGCAAAGAGATAAAAACGTGATGTTTGCCGTTGCGCCCGATACATTTCTCGGCGCGTCGGAGCAGACAGCCCGTCTTATAGTGGAACGCGGACTTATCGGCGACGTTGTCCAGATTATTTCAAACCGTCCGAGAGGGTATCATCTTATAAAAACAACCGAGGACGACAACTACCGCAAATTCTCGGTAATGCACGAGGGGGGCGGTATTCCGTACGATATGGGCGGTTACGATTTGCACACGCTGTTTAACATTTTCGGACCTATCGAGGCGTCTGCGGTTTTGCGGAAACGAGAAACGCAAACAGACCGTATCTTAATCCGCGCCACGAAAAGTTTAACGAAAACTTTTTCGTAAACACCGAAAACACAATGTGCGCAAGTATGAAATTTAAAAGCGGTCCGCTTTTGTCGTTCACAATTTCGTCCGAGTTTAATGTTTCGGGCAGTATGCTTATGATTATGGGCACAGAGGGAATTTTACGTTCCCGATACAAATAATTTCGGCGACCCGATTTATTTGCAGAAAGGAAACGGCGAAAAATGGAATTTCCGCTTTGCCACCCGTTCAGAAAAACAGCCGGGGCATAGGCGCCGCGGATATGGCGTGGGCATTGCGCACGGGCAGAAAACCGCGTCTTTCGTTTGAGATGAGCTATCACACGCTTGAGGTTTTAAAAGCGGTTTGCGACTCATCCAAAGACGGTACGACAAAGCATCTTACAACGGATTTTGAAATTCCGAAACCCATTTCGACAGAGTTTTACAACGGCACAAGCGAAGAGAGAAGCTTGTTCTTATATTAAATTCAGACATAATGAGTTCTGCACGGCGGAGTTAAACCTCCGCCGTTATTTTTAGTGCAAAAAATGTGAAAACACGTCGAAATTTGCCCAAAAAAATATTGACATTTCGAGTTAGTTGTGATAAACTATCCGCAAGAATGAAAATTCTATAAATTAACTAAGGGAAGAAGTTAAAATGAAAGTTTTGGATTATCTCAAAAATGAAAAGCTATTGTGCTTTGTCGGAGGAATTTTAACGGCTACCTACGGCGTTAAAGCGCTTAAAAGCGACAAGACACGAAATGCGTGCGTAAAAGGCATTGCAAAATGTATGAAACTTCAAAAAGATGCACAGGTTACTTTGCAGAATATGAAAGAAGAAGCTGAAGATATTTGCTTTGACGCTAAAAAGAGGCAGAGGGCGAAGAATAATTTTGACGGTTTTTTTAAGGAAGTGGGTGCCCTATGAGGTACAAAAATTATATATGACAAAACGGGCAGACTTCGTGTTCGCTGCGGTGCGGACGTTTTTGAAAAAACGCAGGAGGTTCCGCTTTGCGCAAGGCTTTTGCGTCTGCCGTACGTTTTTGTCGGCAAAGGCGTCGCACATAAACGGCGGTATTCTTGTGTTTTATAACAAAGATTTCCGTTCGGAGCTTCTCGGCGAAATTGCGGAAATTAAGGCAAAGTCGATTGAAAAAGGCGAAATTTCACAGCTTGATGTGCTGGACGAGGAATTTAAGCGCGATTTTGCAAAAATCATAAAACGCCGTATTCTCGCGCGCCTGTTTTTGCCGTCGTTTCTGTCGTTTCCGCTTGCGCTTTACCGCGCGGTACCGTTTGTTAAAAAGCGGTCTGAAATCGCTTTCGGAGGGCAAAATCAATGTGTCCGTGCTGGACGCGGTGTCAATTTCGGCGTCGCTTTTGAGCGGTTCGCCGTCCACCGCAGCGTCGGTTATGACGCTTTTGAACATTTCGTCACTCCTTGAGGGGATATACGCGTAAAAAAGCGAAAACCGCACTTTCTGACAGTCTGTCGCTCAATATCGACACGGTTTGGAAAGCGGAAAACGAAACCGCGGTTAAAATTCCGCTTAAAAACATTGCGCTCGGCGACGTTGTGAGAGTTCTTCAGGGCAGTATGATACCCGTTGACGGAACGGTTGAAAAAGGCGAGACAGGCGTTAACGAGTCTGCGATGACGGGCGAGGCAATGCCGTGCCATAAAACAAAGGGAATGAGCGTGTATGCCGGAACGGTTGTCGAGGAGGGCGAAATTGACATAAAAGTTACAAGCCTTGCCGACAACAGCAGAATAAGCAAGGTTGTGGAGCTTATTGAGAACTCCGAAAACCTTAAATCGGGCGTGCAGACAAAGGCAGAAAAATTTGCCGATTCGCTTGTGCCGTTCAGCTTGCTCACCTGTGCCGCAACGTATCTTTTCACGGGCAACGTCACCAAGGCGCTGTCGGTGCTTATGGTTGACTATTCCTGTGCAATTAAGCTGTCAACGCCGATTTGCGTAATTTCGGCAATGCGCGAGGCAACGGAATACGACATCACCGTAAAAGGCGGACGTTTTCTTGAAAATTATGCTCACGCAGATACCATTGTTTTCGATAAGACGGGAACGCTTACCGTGTCTTGCCCCAACCTTGCAAAGGTGATTGCGTACGAGGGATATACCGAGGACGAAAATACTGCGTACGGCGGCTTGCTTGGAGGAACATTTTCCGCACAGTGTGGCAAAGGCGATTGTTCATGCCGCGGAGGAAAGAAAGCTTGAACATCAGGAGGAGCACGCCGAGGTTGAATATATCGTCGCGCACGGAATTTCTTCAATTCTGCACGGCGAGCGTGCGCTTATAGGCAGTGCGCATTTTATCTTCGACGACGAAAACATTGAAATTGACGAAGAGAGAACTGCCGAAATCAAAAAGCTCGGCGAGAGATATTCTATGGTATATCTTGCAATCGGCGGAAAATTATGCGGAATACTCTGCATTGAGGACCCATTGAGAAAAGATGCCGATAAGGTTATAGCAAAGCTTAAAGATATGGGATTAAACCGCGTGATTATGCTTACGGGCGACGGCGAGTCTACTGCGTCAAACGTTTGCGGACAGGTGGGAATTGACAAATTCTATGCGCGCGTTCTCCCCGAGGACAAGCTTAATATTGTAAATTCACTTAAAGAGGGCGGTCACAAAGTTGTTATGGTGGGCGACGGAATTAACGATTCGCCTGCGCTTGCGGCGGCTGATGTGTCGGTGGCTATGAAAGACGCGTCCGACATTGCGCGCGAGGTTGCGGACATAACGCTTGTGTCGTCCGACCTTGAACGTCTGTGCGTTCTGCGAAGCTTGAGCGAAAGCCTGTTCAAGAGAATTTACGGGAACTATAAATTTATATCCGTGTTCAACAGTGCGCTTATACTGCTCGGAATATTCGGTATAATAACACCCGTTTCATCGGCGCTTTTGCACAATATATCCACAATGGGCGTGTGCGCTTACAGTATGAAACCGTTTTTGAACGAGGGAGATAAAGAAGTTAAGAAGTAAAATTTGTGTCTTGCAAAGACGGAATTTTTTTGATTTTCCGTCTTTGCGGACATAACAATAAAATACGGAGGAAAGAAGATGAGTATAGTAATTGTCGGCGGTCACGACAGAATGCACTGCAGATACAAGGAAATTTGCAAAAATTCGGCTGTAAATGCAAGGTGTTCACACAGTGTCCCGCAAATTTTAAAAAAATCAGATAGGAAGTCCCGATATGATAGTGGTGTTCACGGGGACGGTGGCGCATAAGATGGTGAATGCGGCAACAAACCAAGCCGAAAAAAATCGGGTGCGTACATAAAACATTGCAATTCATCAGGTGCGTGTGCACTCAATGAGGCGCTGGAGGAGTATTTTGCTGAGGAAAAAAATAATTTTTGGTGTTGAGTTAGTCTAAACTAATCAAAAACGGTTGAAATTTGTCGTTTTTTTCGGCAATAAATAAAGTGCATTTTAAGTGTGTTTTTCGATTTTATTGCCGAAATTTCTGTTTTTTGCCCGATTTGCCGGCTGATTAGAAAAATTTCAAAACTTTTTATAAAACTTGTTGACAACACAACAAGTTTGTGATACAATGCTGTTTGTAATGAAAGTTTTACAATATAGTTTTGGGGGAGAATATGGATAATAAGAATTTAAAAATTCGAGCAGCTGCTGCTCATAAAAAGATTTGAGGCTTTTTCCAATAATATTTCTATTGTCCATAAAAAAATATTCGCAAACTTAAAAACGAAGTTATGAATAAATACGGCCTTTTGGGCAATCACGGAATATTTTTTTGTCGTACCTCCTTTTGTACCGCGACGGTCTTACCGTGTCACAGCTTTCCGAATTTATAGGTGCTGACAAAGCTGCCGTTTCGCGCGCATATGCGTCGCTTTACAGAAAAAGGATATATTAATTACCCCAACTTTTTCGGAGATAAAAAAATACAACACTCCTGCGGTTATTACCGAAAGCGGTCAGAAAAATTATGGAGCCGATTGTCGAGACCATTTCGTCGCTTATAGATGCCATAAGCCTTACCCATATTGAAGATGACGACCGCACAATTATGTACCGCACACTGCGCACCACGGCAAAAAACATTGAAAAGTGCGTTGAAGAGGAAATGTGGGATAAGAAATAAAAATACAGGGCATATGACCCTGTAAAAATTTTGAAAATGCTTGTTGATTTTGCAACAATTAAATGCAAAATCTTTGTTTTTCGGCATTGATGTTGATTTTTTTCAACAAACGGAGAATTATCAGCAGAATATTTTTTGAAAGGAAGTTCAAAATGAGCTTTAAAAATTACTGGAACGGGCAGTTATCTGCCGCCTCTTTTCGGTTACAAACGACGACTTGTCAAAAACCATTGACACGTCGGACGAGTGGATTAAACAGCGTATCGGCAGAAACGAAAGACGCGTTTCCACAGACGAAAAACACCGCGGAAATGGGATATAAGGCGGCGAAAAAGGCGCTTGAAATGAGCGGTACATCGCCCGACGAAATCGACCTTATAATCACCGCGTCAATGACGGGCGACTATCTTTGCCCCACAACCGCCGGCGGAATTGAAAGGCTTTTGGGCGCGCATTGCCCGGCATACGACATAAATTCAGCGTGCAGCGGATTTGTGTTTGCGCTTGAAACCGCGGCAGGATATTTTGCGCGTAAAAAGGTTAAAAAGCGCTTGTGGTGGGAAGTGAAAGAATAAGCAAAAATTACCGACTGGACAGACAGGAACACCTGTGTTATTTTCGGCGACGGAGCAGGCGCGGCGGTGCTTGAACCCGGTGACAGCTACATTGCGTCGCACATAAACACCGAGGGCGGCGACGAGGTTATAAATATCCCGACGGGTACAAATCTTTCGCCGTATTACAAAAAAAGGAAACCAAAGACTGCAGAATTTTTATGGACGGCCAGGAAACGTTTAAATTTGCCGTAAGCACTATGGCAGGCGATATTTCGCGTCTGGCGGAGGAGGCAAACGTTTCGCTCGGCGACATAAAATATATCGTTCCGCATCAGGCGAACGTGCGTATTATCCAGTATGCAAGCAAAAGGCTCAAAATTCCTATGGAGAAGTTTTTTGTGAACATTCAGAATTACGGCAACACCTCGGCGGCGAGCATTGCAATAGCGCTTGACGAGCTTAACCGTACAAAAGGCATAGAAAAGGGCGACCTCATTATTATGACGGCGTTCGGCGGCGGACTTTCAAGCGGTTCGTGCCCTATAAAGTGGTAAATCTTAAAAAGATTTTTATAAAAATTTATATTATTTTTGGAGGAATTTAAAATGACTATTGACAAAAATTAAAGAAGTATTGGCAGACCACCTTGATATGGATACCGCAGGTATCACAAGCGAAACAACATTCGACGATTTGGGGAATTGATTCGCTCGAAACGGTTGAAAATTATGATGGAGCTTGAGGACGAATTCGGCATTGAAATTTCGGTTGCCGACGTCGGCAAAACAGTAGGCTCGCTTGTTGAATACATCGACAGTAAAAAGGGAGTAATTAAATATGCTTAAATCTGCAATATGCGATATGCTGAAAATTAAATACCCTGTTTTTTTCAGGGCGGTATGGCGCACATTGCCGACGCAGATCTCGCCGCTGCCGTTTCAAACGGCGGCGGTCTTGGTATAATCTCGGCAATGAATTACGACGCAAAATATCTTAAAGGTCAGATTGACAAAGCGCGCTCGCTTACCGATAAGCCGTTCGGCGTAAACGTTATGCTTATGAGTCCGCACACCGACGAGGTTGCAAAGCTTTTGGCAGACGAAAGGGTGAGCGTTATCACAACGGGTGCAGGCAATCCCGAAAAGTATATGAAAATGTGGAACGACGCCGGAATAAAGGTTATTCCCGTTGTTGCCTCCACCGCGCTTGCGAAAAATCGTTGAAAGGTTCGGCGCGTCGGCGGTTATAGCCGAGGGCGGAGAGTCGGGCGGTCACGTCGGTGATACCACCACAATGGCGCTTGTTCCGCAGGTGTGCGACGCGGTTTCCGTTCCTGTTCTTGCGGCGGGCGGAATTGCGGACGGCAGAGGTATGGCGGCGGCTTTGATGCTCGGCGCGGTCGGCGTTCAAATCGGAACAAGATTTTTGGTTGCGACAGAATGTAACGTTCATCAGAACTATAAAAACAAGGTTTTAAAAGCCGGGGATATTTCAACAATCGTCACGGGCAAACGTCTGGGACACCCCGTCAGAAGCATAAAAACACCGTTTTCGCGTGCATATGCAAAAGCGGAATATTCCGATATATCAGACAACGATTTGGAAAATATGGCAGTCGGCGCACTCCGTCTTGCGGCGGTGGAAGGCGACGAGAAAAACGGATGTTTCCTCGCAGGGCAGATTGCAGGAATGGTGAATAAAGAGCAGAGTGCAAAGGAAATTATCGAAGAAATTTGCACCGATGCGGAGAAAATATTGAAAGGGGCGGAAAAATGGGTAAATTAGCAATAGTTTTTTCAGGTCAGGGCGCGCAGTATCCCGGTATGGGAAAGTCGCTTTACGAAAATTCCGAAAGCGCAAAAAGCTTTATGAATATGCCGAAAGCTTCAGAAACGGCACTATGGAACAGTCGTTCAACGGCACTGCAGAGGAGCTTTGCCAAACAAAAACACCCAGCCGTGCCTTTATCTTGTAGACCTTTGCGCCGCGCTTGCGCTCAAAGAAAACGGCATTGTTCCCGACGGAGTTGCCGGCTTTTCGCTCGGCGAAATTGCCGCGCTTGCGTATGCGGACGCGTATTCTTGCGAAAAAAAGGTTTTGAAATTGTGTGCGAACGCGCAAAGTTTATGCAGAAAGCGTCGGAGGAGCACGACACCGCTATGGCGGCGGTTCTTAAGGCGGACAGCAAAACGGTTGAAGAAATATGCGGAAAAATCCGCCAAAACGGCGAAGAAATTTACCCCGTAAACTACAATTCGCCTGTTCAGACGGTTGTTGCAGGTTCAAAAATGCAATTTCGCAGTTTAAAGAAAAATGCAAAAGAGGTTTCGGCGCGCGTTATAGATTTGGCGGTCAGCGCGGCTTTTTCATTCGCCCTATATGAACGGCGCGGCGGAGGAATTTAAGAATTATCTTAAAAATATCGAGCTTAAAACGCCGAGTTTGGACGTTTATGCAAACTATACCGCAAAGCCGTATGAGGGCAGTGTTTTTGACACAATCTCAATGCAGATGAACAACCCCGTGCGCTGGTGCGATACCGTTAAAAATATGATTTCGGACGGTTACACCGATTTTATCGAGACAGGCGCAGGCAAAACGCTCTGCGGACTTATTAAGAAAAATTTCGTCCGAGGTAAAAACGTATTCCGTTGAAGATTTCGAGTCGCTTAAATCGACTGTTGAGGCGGTGAAGGCTGATGCTTAACGAAAAAAGTTGCGCTTATAACGGGCGCGTCGAGAGGAATAGGCAGAGCGATTGCTCAAAAATTTGCAAAAGAGGGCGCGCATATTGCGGCGGTTTACTGCGGAAGTGAGCAAAAAGGCGCTTGAATTAAAAGATGAAATCGAAAAAACGGCGGAAAGATAAATATATACAAATGCGACGTTTCAAATTTTGCCGAGTGCGAAAAACACTGTTAAAAAGGTTATCGAGGATTTCGGCGGTGTTGATATTCTCGTAAACAATGCCGGAATTACAAACGACAAGCTTGTTCTGCAAATGGGCGAGGACGATTTTGACAGTGTTATCGGCACGAATTTAAAAGGCGCATTTAATATGATTAAACACTGTTACCGTAATTTTATGAAGAAAAATACGGTAAAATTATAAATATCAGCTCGGTTGCAGGGGCTTATCGGCAATGCCGGTCAGGCGAATTATTCGTCGGCAAAGGCAGGCATAATCGGACTTACAAAAACGGCTGCAAAAGAGCTTTGCGTCACGCAATGTGTGCTGTAATGCCATTGCACCGGGATTTATCGAAACGGATATGACCGAGGCTTTTCAGGAAAATGACGCGGTTAAAAGCGCAATTCCGCTCAAAAAGAATGGGCAGTGCCGATGAGGTTGCAAATCTTGCGGCATTTCTTGCGGACGATGTGTCCGACTATATAACAGGCGAGGTTATCCGCATTGACGGCGGATTGGCGATGTAGTCAGGAAAGGATTTTTAATATGAACAAGAGAGTGGTTGTAACGGGAATGGGCGTTATTTCGCCTGTCGGAAACAATACAAACGATTTTTGGAACGGTCTTGTGTCGGGCAAAAACGGCATTGATACCGTGACAAAATTTGACATAACCGATTTTAAAGCTACCTTGGCAGGCGAGGTTAAAGATTTTGACCCGACGCTTTATATGGAAAAAAGGCGAGGCGAGAAAGCTTGACAGATATTCGCAGTATGCTATGGCGGCGGCGCATCAGGCAGTGGACGACAGCGGTATTATCGAAAAAAATCGCGTCCGAAAGGCTCGGTGTTTATTTCGGTTCGGGAATAGGCGGTTTCGACACCATTGTAAACGAGCATAAAAACCTTATGGAACGCGGTCCGAAGCGTGTTTCGCCTATGTTTATACCTAAAATGATTTCAAATATCGCGGCAGGAAATATTGCCATAAAATACGGCGCAAAAGGTCCGTGCCTTTCCATTGTAACCGCGTGTGCGACGGGTTCAAACTGTATCGGCGAGGCATACCGCGCAATCAAGGGCGGTTATGCGGACGCAATTATCGCCGGCGGTGCGGAGGCATCAATCAATCCGCTTGGATTTGCCGGATTTATAAACTGTATGGCGCTTTGCGAAAGCAGTGACAAAAACCGTGCGTCAATTCCGTTTGACAAGGAAAGATGCGGTTTCGTTATGGGCGAGGGTGCCGGTGCACTTGTTTTGGAGGAATACGAACACGCGGTTTCGCGCGGTGCAAAGATTTACGCTGAAATTACAGGCTACGGCAACACCTGTGACGCATATCACGTTACCGCACCGTCACCCGACGGTACAGGCGGTGCGAACGCGATTATTGAGTCGCTCGAAAACAACAAAGACGTGCCGTGCGAAAAGGTTTACATCAACGCGCACGGAACAAGCACACCGCTCAACGACAAAACCGAAACAATGGCTGTTAAAAAAGCGTTCGGCGACGGTGCATACAAGGTGCATATCAGCTCTACAAAGTCGATGACAGGACATATGCTCGGCGCGGCAGGCGCGGCAGAGGCGATAGCGTCAATATTAACGCTCAATAATAATATCGTTCCGCCGACAATCGGCTATAAAGTTCCCGACGAGGAGTGCGACCTTGACTATACACCCAACACGGCGCTCAAAACCGATATAGATCTTGCGCTTTCGGTATCGCTCGGCTTCGGCGGTCACAACGCGTGTCTTGCGTTCAGACGTGTGTAGGCATCAGAGAATCGAACCCCGTGTGGTTTAAATAGGCAAATTTTCCAAAATACTGCGTTGAAAAGCTATGTTATACGTCAGTATTAACCCAGCTTTTCGCCTTGTCTTTTTAAAAAATTTGCTCCATTTAAACTCTTCGACCTTCCGTTTTAAAAATTATTTGAATTTTCGGTACGGAGGACGAAGATAGGCTGACGCCTTTTCGAGGACGACAAGCCGAAAAGGCATGAAATTTTTAAAATGCAAGGCATACGGGGTTCGATCCTCTGATGCCTAAGGAGAATTGCAATGAATAAAGAAGAAATTATGAATATTCTGCCTCACCGCAACAGTATGCTTTTTAATCGACGAGGCATATGTTGAGGGAGAGATTGCGCACGGCGTTAAAAAAATCGTCGGCGACGAGTGGTTTTTGGACGGACATTTTCCCGGTTCGCCAGTCGTTCCGGGTGTGATTCTGTGCGAAATTATGGCGCAGTCGATTTGCGTGCTTATGTCAGACAAAATGGAGAAAAATACCTTGCCGTATTTTACGGGTCTTGACAAGGTTAAGTTTAAAAGTCCGGTAAAGCCGGGCGACACTTTTGAAACCGAATGCAAAATTGTGCGCGTGCACGAGCCGTTTTATTTTGCGTCGGGAACAGGCAGAGTGAACGGAAAAGTTGCCGTTAAAGCCGACTTTTCGTTTGCTATCATTAAAAAAATGAGGTGTAAATTTTTATGCTGGATAAAAATTTTTTTAAACGCGCTGAAAAACCAGAAACCGAAAATCTGCAAAAAAATGCGGTAAAGAATTATCTTACGCCGACGCGGAGAAAAAAACAATATGATTTGCCCCCGAATGTAATTCGTATTTCAGAATGAATCCGAAAAGAGCGCGTTGCGCTTGTGTGCGACAGCTTTAAAGAAAAAAAGACGCAGATTTAAAGAGCAAAAACACTCTTAAATTTCCAAACTACGACGAAAAAGCTTGAAAAAGCGGTTGAAACAAGCGGCTGCAAAGACGCGGTGTCATACGGAATTGCTGAAACAAACGGTATAAAAATATGTGATTTTCGTTATGAATTCCGAGTTTATGATGGGCAGTATGGGTCAGGTTGTGGGCGAAAAAATCACCCGTGCGTTTGAGCTTGCGCTGAGCAAAAAACTGCCTGTGATAGGCTTTACAACGTCGGGCGGTGCGCGTATGCAGGAGGGAATTTTTCGCTTATGCAGATGGCAAAGGTCAGCGGTGCGGTGAAAAAGCACAAGGATGCGGGACTTTTGTATATCACCGTTTTGACCGACCCCACAACGGGCGGTGTTACTGCAAGCTTTGCAATGGAGGGCGATATTATTCTCGCCGAACCGCACGCGCTTGTCGGCTTTGCCGGCGCGAGGGTTATTGAACAGACGACGGGACAAAAGCTTCCCGACGGATTTCAGCGGGCGGAATTTTTGCTCGAACACGGCTTTGTTGACGCGATTGTACCGCGCGAAAAGCTCAAAAACACACTTGCGGATATCTTAACAATTCATAATTGTTAGGCAACAGGAGGCGGAAATATGAATTCATATCAGAGAGTTTTAAACGCGCGCGACTCAAAAAGACCGTCGGGAGCGTATTTTATAAACAGAATGATAACAAAATTTATTGAATTTCACGGCGACAGACGTTTTTCGGACGACGGCGCGATAATCGGCGGAATAGGGTATTTGAACGAAATGCCCGTCACGGTGATTGCAATGGAGCGCGGAACAACCATAGAAGAGCGAATGAAACGCAACTTCGGCTGTCCGAGTCCCGAGGGATACAGAAAAAGCGCTTCGTCTTATGAAACAGGCGGAAAAAGTTTAACCGTCCCGTAATCTGCATTATAAACAGCTCGGGCGCGTACTGCGGAATAGGTGCGGAGGAACGCGGTCAGGGGACTTGCGATTGCCGAGAACCTTATGGAAATGATGACGCTCAAAAACTCCCGTTGTATCGGTTGTAACGGGCGAGGGCGGCAGCGGAGGAGCGCTTGCGCTTTCGGTTGCCGACAGCATTTTTTTATGCTTGAAAAACGCGGTTTACTCGGTTATTTCTGCCGGAGGGGTGCGCAAGCATTTTGTGGAAAGACTCGTCCAAAGCGCCCGACGCAGCGGAGGCTTTAAAGCTTACTGCAAAGGATTTGCACAAATTCGGCATTGTCGAAACGATTATAGACGAGGAAAACCGAACAAATGAAGAAATATGCGACGAGCTTAAGGTTAAACTTGTGAAAGAAATAAAACGGCTCAGCAAACTTGACATTGACGACTTGCTTTGATGACCGTTATGAGAAATTCAGAAAAAAATCGGAAATGTTTAATTAAAGTTAATTTTTGCAAAAAAATCAGGCTTTTGCTCAGTGCTGAAGCCTGATTTTTTTGTTTGCGCAATTTTCAAATAAAAACTTGACAATTTTGTTTTGAAATAATATAATTAAAAAAATGTAAAAAAATTTGTTAAAAAATTTTTGCGAAATTCAAAACATAAAACGGAGGGATTAAAAATATGCCGAGAAGCAAACGGACGCCCGGCGACCGAATTGCGGAATTACGCCGCAGTAAAGGTTTTTTTCGCAGGCGGCGCTCGGTTGGTTTGCAGGGGTTGGAAACACTACCATTTCAAATTACGAAACCAACTATTGCCTGCCGAATATCGACGTTACGGAAAAATCGCCGCAGCGCTTGAGGTTCCGACAGAATATATTGTTTCGGGGCGCGGTGAAAAAAGTATTTATGACTGCGAAATATCGGGAAACTTTGTAAACATTCCCGTTTATACGGGAAATAATTATATGGATATTATGCAGATAGGCAACGACGCAAAATGCGATACGCTTACACTGCCGTGTCTGCCTCAGGCGTCAAAAGGCAGATTTATTGCCGTATGCGCGCCCGACAATTATATGGACGGCGAGCAAATTCAAAAGGGCGATCCTTGTTATAGTCCGCAGAATGAGTGTTTCGGTTTGCGACATCGCGGACGTTAAGAAAAAAGAGAATTGACGAAGAAATCAAAAAAACGGTAAAAATTTACGCTTTTTATTCATAATAAAGAGCTTTTTTTATACGCAGAATACACAATCTTGCCGGTGCATTCACCACCATTACGCACAGCACGTGTTTTCAAAACAGACCGAAAGTTTTGCAGTATGATGATGTTGTCATAATCGGCGAGTGTGTTTTGGCATTGGTAGACTTGGATTAGAATGCAGATTCGGTTGTATGAAGGAGTGGTGTTATGGATATAAAGGGCAGAAATTTCGGCGGAAGAATGAGATACGCCAGAGTGACGCGCGGATTTAGCCGTGAAACGCTTGCAAAAAGCGATAGGCGTTTCGGTTACGGATATTATAAATTATGAGGACGGTTATATCGTCCCCGACGCTGAAAACCGTTGAAAAATATTACAAAATTTTTTTAGAAGTGCCGGCAGAAAGTCTTTACGGCGCAGAGGACGATTTACTGTTAAACGACCCTGCGAGAAATCCCGATGAAGACGCGAAAAATCCCGATTTTCGGCAAGGACGGGTGCAGATATATTATGCAGCTCGACACCGATTATGCGCGCGAATACATAAAACTGCCGAACTTTTTCAGAACGCGCATAGGGCGGTTTGTAGCGGTGTACGCGCCGGATAACTGTATGGACGGCGCGAAAATCAAAAAAGACAGCATAGTGATTTTTAAGGTGGCTGAGCGTTTCGCTTTGCGACGATGCAAAAACAATGCGCAACCGCATTGACAACGAAATGGAAAGCGGAAAAATATATGCGTTTATGTATAGAAATAAGCTTTATATAAGACGCATTTACATAATCGGGGGAAAATTCACCGTTTCTGCGCAGAGCGAGCTTTACAACGAAAAAAACCGGTTGTGCTCGACTACGACGAAATAACGGTGCTCGGTCAGTGCACTATGGTGCTGGTTGATTTTAACAGATAAAAATCTTTTATATACTAAATTCTCAAAAATTAAATGCGTGCCGAAAAATTTTTAACGGCACGCATTTTTTTATAATTATTTTTTTCAAATCCCTGAATTTTTTTCGGGAATATCTTCTTTTTCATATTTTTCGTGAATTTTACAGGTGCCTGCCTGTTTTGCGGTTTCGTAATACCAGTGCTTGTAATCGAGAATTTTAAGATTTTTCTGCAATTCCTCCATTTTGCGCAAAAGCGCGTCACGCTGACTGTCGATAAGTTCAAGGCGCTTTTCTATCGTGGAGTCGCCCTCACTGCACCAGTCGATGAATTTTTTGATTTCCCTTATGGGCATACCCGTTTTTTTAAGACATTCTATAATTGAAAGCCATTCCAAATCAGCGTCTTTAAACATTCTTATTCCGCCGCCGCTCCGTTCAACAAACGGCAGAAGTCCCTCTTTGTCGTAATACCTCAAAGTTGACGGCGCAACGCCTATTTTCTTTGCAATTTCGCCCACTGTGTATAACATTTTTTTATATCTCCTTAACATTTTAAAAATTTTTTAAAAACTCTTGACTTAAAGTGCACTTTAAGTTGTAGAATATAATCGAACTTGCAGTTTGATTGTATCACAAGTAAATAAATATGTCAATAAGGAGGCAAAATAACGTGGAAACTAAAAAAACAGACAGCAGGCAGAGAGGCGCTCGGCGAGTTTGCACCGAAATTTGCAGAGCTTAATGATGACGTGCTTTTTCGGGCTCGGCAGCGAAAAACAGCGCGTACGCAAAATATTTTGTCGGAAAAAGCTACTTAAATCCGCTTACAAATCCCGAAAAAACGGTTTTTTTGCGGCGAATGTTACGTTTGAGCCGTCGTGCAGAAACAACCGGCATATTCACAAGGCATCGAAAGGTGGAGGACAAATTCTTTTGTGCACCGACGGCGAAGGCTGGTATCAGGAGGAGGGCAGTGCGCCCCGTTCGCTTAAACCGGGCGATGTTGTTCAAATTCTTGCCGGCGTAAAGCATTGGCACGGCGCAAAAAGACAGCTGGTTCTCGCACGTTGCAATAGAGTGTCCCGGCGAGAATACGTCAAACGAATGGCTTGAAAAAGGTAGACGACGAATATTATAATAATCTTTAATTTTAAGTTAAACGGAGGTTTTAAAAATGAAATTTGATTTTACCTATTACAATCCCACAAAAAAATTTATTTCGGCAAAAAAATTCGCTTGAAAAATCTTTTCGGGCGAACTTGCAAACTACGGAAAAACGTGCTTTTGATGTATGGAAAAGGCTCGGTAAAAAGAGCGGTTTGTATGACAAGGTTGTTGATATATTAAAAGGCGCAGACAAAAACGTTGTTGAGCTTTCGGGAATAAAATCAAACCCGTCGTACAGTCAGCTTAAAAGAGGGAGCAAGACTCGTCCGCGAGAATGACGTTGACCTTATTCTGGCGGTCGGCGGCGGTTCGGTTATCGACTGCGCAAAGGGAATTTCGGTGTCGGCATACTGCGAGGGCGACCCGTGGGAGAGATACTGGGTTAACTTTGAGGACGTAAATAACAAAATCGTTCCCGTTGCGTCGGTTCTCACAATGGCGGGAACAGGCTCGGAGATGAACGGCGGTTCGGTTATCACGAACGAAGAAAAAATGCTTAAGAACGGCAGAGTTTTCCCGTCGAATGTAAATCCGAAATTTTCAATTCTCAACCCCGAATACACATACACCGTGCCGAAATATCAGATGGCGAGCGGAATTTTTGACACAATGTCACACCTTTGCGAGCAGTATTTTTCGGGTGATGACGACAACACCACCGACTATATTCTTGAGGGTGTTATGCGTTCGCTCATAAACAGCGCGAAAACCGCTATGAAAGACAGCGAAAATTACGAGGCGCGAAGCAATATTATGTGGTGCGCGACGATAGGTCTTAACACCGTGACGGGACTTTCAAAGGAGCAGGACTGGGAGGTTCATATGATTGAACATCAAATCGGCGCGTATACCGACTGTGCGCACGGTGCAGGTCTTGCGGTTGTTTCGGTTCCGTATTACAAATATATCGCAAAATACGGAATTGACAAATTTGTGAGATTTGCAAAAAATGTGTGGGGCATAAATACCGACGGTATGACAAAAGAACAGGCGGCGGAAAGCGGAATTGACGCACTTGCGGAATTTATAAAAAAACGCTTGAACTTCCCGCAACCTTGCGCGAGCTCGGCGCAACAGAGGATATGCTTCCCAAAATCGCAAATTCCACCGTTCTCGGCGGAGGATACAAAAAAATGAGCGCGGACGATATTTTGAACGTTTTGAAAGAATGTTTTTTTAATAACGGCAACGTAAATAAAAAACGGCATAGGATTTTTGATCCTGTGCCGTTTTTTGCGCTGTATAAAACAAATTTTATAAATTTAACAAAAGTGCTTGACAAACTATGTCTAATGTAGTAGACTAATTATGTCGACAAAAGTAGAATATATTGGAGGTATACCTTATGACAAATATTAACATAGGTGAAGCGGAGCTTGAAATTATGAAAGCAGTATGGAAAGCGGACGGTCCGATAGGCTCGTCGGCAATCGGAAAAGCCGTTGAAGAAAAAGGCTGGAAACGCACAACGATTGCAACGTTCCTTGCGCGCCTTGTCGAAAAGGGAGCATTGTCCGCCGAAAGACGGGGCAAAGCGTGGTATTACGCACCGCTTATAACGGCAAAGGAATATAAAAAATCGCAGGTGAAAAGCCTTATAAAAAATCTGTTTAACGGTTCAGCCGAAAATCTTGTGGCATCGCTTTTTGAAGATGAACAATTTTTCGGAAAAACGATATAAAAAGAGCTGAGAGCGATTTTTTTGATGACAGAGGTGAGAAAAAATGATCAGCCAAGTATTCAAAGCCATTTTAATCACATCGCTTGCAGGTTCGGCGCTTACCGGCGTAATCTGCCTGTTTCGTCCGATAACAAAAAAGCATTTCGGTTATTTGTGGCATTATTACATATGGCTGTGCGTGCTTGCCGTAATGCTTATCCCCGTGCGGTTTAGTGCGGTGACGGTGCGTATGCCGAACACCTTTGTCACAAGCGGTGCAGACGGCACGGACAAACGGTATCGGACAAACGGGAGCAATCGGAAACGCAGTGCAAACGGGCGCGGTTCAAATGCGGATTTTTGACAAAACGGCTGTTATATGGGACGAAATAATTTACGCTCATATAAATATTTTAGCGTATTTGTGGCTTGCCGGCGCGCTGTTTTTGATACTTTTGAACATTGCGCGGTATATAAGCCTTAACGTTAAAATACGCAGACAGACAGAAGATGTCATCTTGCCCGAAATAAGCGAATATACAGACAGAAAAATCAACGTCCGCGTTTGGGAAAATGTTTCGTCGCCGTTTATGACGGGCATAGTAAATCCCACGCTGGTTTTTGCCGAAAAAGAGCTTTCGCGCGAACAGCTCTGCAACATACTGCGCCACGAAATGACGCATTTTTAAACGGAACGATATTTTGTATAAATGGTTTGCCGAATTTGCGGCTTGCGTGCTCTGGTTCAATCCTGTTGCGCGGTACGTTTCAAAGCAGATTGCGGCGGAATGTGAAATATCGTGCGATATGGCGGTCACAAAAAATATGTCGGACAGCGAGGAAATGAGCTATATCAACACAATTCTTTCTCTTCTCCCGACAGGCAGGCTTACAGGACTTCCGCTCACCACTCAGATGACAGGCAGTAAAAAGGTTCTGAAAAGGAGGTTCATTATGATTAAAAACAAGAAAAAAACAAGCAAAACTGCGGTGATAATTTCCGTCGTTGCCGCAGTTGCCGTACTTATAACGGCAGTGTATGCAAGCGGAATATTGTCAAACTTCGCAAAAGACAACGGCAATCTTGCCGAAAAACCGAGCCAATACGACAAAGCGTCGCCCGAATATACTGCAGAACAGTTCTTTTACCTATTCAGTGGCGGCGATTTTGAGAATATGAAACATTACTGCACGCAAAGCTGTATAGACGGTTTCTTCGGTGACGATTACGTTTTTGGTATGAACAAGGCAACGCTCAAAAACATCACCGCGGTTGATAACCCGGCGGAAAAAGGCTTTACAAACGGCGAATGGGTTGCACTTGCGGAGGTGACAATGACGCCGGACGATAAATCGGTATTTGACCCGAATCAAACCGAAACGTCATTTTATCTGATATTAAAAACAGCAGGACGGAAAAATATTTGATTGACGAGTTTGCGTCAGGGACTTTAATTAAATATTAACGGCACAGAATAATTAAAAAGCGAAAAAAACACGCATATCGCCAAAAAAGCGATATGCGTGTTTTTGTGTGTTAACAGCCGTCCTTTTTGCGCAATAAAGGAAAAAAATTTAAAAAAATAACAAAAAGTGTTGCAACTTTGCGTTAAATAGATTATACTATAAGAATGATACAATAGGGATAGAAAGGTTTGAAATTAAAAATGAGATTATCGAAGTATTTGCTTCCCACATTAAGAGAAGTTCCTGCCGAGGCTGAAATTGTAAGCCATCAGCTTATGCTCCGCGCAGGTCTTATGCGCAAACTTGCGTCGGGAGTGTATTCCTATCTTCCTATGGGACTCAAAACACTGCGCAAAGTTGAAAATATATTAAGAGAGGAAATGAACCGCGAGGACGCGGTAGAGCTTATTATGTCGGCTCTTCTTCCTGCCGAAAGCTATATGGCGTCGGGCAGATGGGAGGTTTTCGGCTCGGAAATGTTTCGTTTGAAAGACCGCTCAAACCGTGATTTCTGCCTCGGACCGACTCACGAGGAGATTTTTACCGAAACGGTTAAAAAAATACTGTAAAATCAGTACAAACAGCTTCCTATGACGATATACCAAATTCAAACGAAATACCGCGATGAGCGCCGTCCGAGATTTGGTGTTATAAGAAGCCGTGAGTTTATAATGAAAGACGCGTACAGCTTTGACAAGGACGAGCAGGGGCTTGACGTGTCGTATAAAAAAATGTATTCGGCATACAATAAGGCTTTTAAAAGAATGGGACTTGATTTTATAATCGTTGACGCGGATTCGGGCGCAATGGGCGGAAGCGGTTCGCAGGAATTTATGGTTAAGTCGGACATCGGCGAGGACACCATTGCATACTGCGAAAAATGCGGATACAGCGCAAACTCCGAAAAGGCGGTTTGTATTCCCGACCCGGCAAAAGACGAAGAAATGCGCGAAATCGAAAAAATCCACACACCGCACGCCGGCACGATAGACGAACTTGTTGAAGGTCTTAATCAGACTGCGGACAACTTTGCAAAAACGCTTATCTACAACGCGGACGGCAAATTTGTTGCGGTTATGGTGCGCGGTGACAGAGATGTTAACGAAACAAAGCTTGCAAACCACCTTAAAGCGGTTTCGCTTGAGCTTGCATCTCCTGCCGACGTTATGGAAATCACTCACGCAAACGTTGGTTTTGCAGGTCCTATAAATCTCGGTATTGAGGTTATTGCCGACAACGAAATTATGAATATGAAAAACTTCCTTGTGGGCGCAAACGAATCGGATTATCACTTTATAAATGTTAACGTCGGACGTGATTTTACACCCGATTTTGTCGGTGATTTCAGAACGGTTACAGAGGGCGACACCTGCCCGAAATGCGGAGGAAAAATGAAAATCTGTCAGGGTATTGAGGTTGGACACATCTTCAAACTCGGCACAAAATATACAGAGGCGCTCGACTGCACCTTCCTCGACGAGGACGGAAAACCGAAAGTTCCGATTATGGGTTGCTACGGCATAGGCGTAAACCGATGCGTTGCGGCAATTATTGAACAGCACAGCGACGAAAAAGGCATAATCTGGCCTATGAGCGTTGCGCCGTTTGAGGTTATTCTGGTTGTTCCCAATATGAAAAGCGAGGAGCAGAAAGAGGGCGGAGAAAAAGCTTTACGAAAATGCTCTAAAAACGAGGGTATAGACGTGCACTATGAGGACAGAAACGAGCGCGCGGGCGTAAAGATTCAACGATGCCGACCTTGTGGGTATTCCGATAAGAATTACCGTCGGCAAAAATTCGGCGAGGGCATTGTTGAATTTAAAGAAAGAAAATCCGACACTGTTTTGGAACTTACGGTTGAAGAAGCAATCAAAAAGGCCAAAGAAATTATAAACGCGGAAAAAAATAGGCGTCAGCCATAAACGAAGGGAAAGATATAAATGTCAAAGGTTAGAACCCGTTTTGCACCGAGTCCTACGGGATATATGCATATCGGAAATTTGAGAACGGCGCTTTATGCTTATCTTTTTAACAAAGCATATGGGCGGAGATTATATTTTTGAGAATTGAGGACACCGACCAGGAAAGATATGTTGACGGCGCGGTGGATTTGATTTACAGAACGCTTAAAGAAACGGGAATTAAGCACGATGAAGGTCCCTGACGTGGGCGGCGAATACGGCCCGTACATTCAGAGCGAGAGAAGAAATATTTATAAAGAGTATGCCGAAAAACTCGTTGAACTTGGCGGTGCATACTACTGTTTCTGCGATAAAGAGCGTCTTGACAAGCTCAAAGAGGCACAGCTTGCGCACAAAATGACGCCGAAATACGACGGCTGCTGCCGCGGTCTTTCAAAAGAAGAAATCGAGGAAAAGCTTAAAGCGGGCGTTCCGTATGTTATAAGACAAAAATCGACCCTCACGGCACAACAAGCTTTGAGGACGCGGTTTTCGGCAAAATCACGGTTGAAAATTCAACGCTTGACGATAACGTTCTTCTGAAATCGGACGGACTTCCGACTTACAATTTTGCAAACGTTGTTGATGACCATTTAATGCACATCACCCACGTTATAAGAGGCAACGAATACCTTTCGAGCACACCGAAATACAATCTTTTGTATCAGGCGTTCGGCTGGGAAATTCCGACATACATTCACGTTTCGCCGATTATCAAAGAAAACGGCAAAAAGCTTTCAAAGCGCGAGGGCGACGCGTCGTATGAGGATTTTATAAACAAAGGATACTTAAAAGACGCGATTATAAACTATATCGCGCTTCTCGGCTGGAGTCCCGGGGGAGATAAAGAAATATTCACAATGGACGAGCTTATCGAGAATTTCAGCATTGACGGCATAAGCAAATCGCCCTGCCGTTTTTCGATGAGAAAAATTAAGCTGGCTCAACGGCGAATATATCAGAAAAATGACGGTTGAGGAATTTTTGGAAAAAGCAAATCCGTATTTTTGAAAAAGCGGTTAAAAAAAGACGTTGACAAAACGGAACTTGCGCGCCTTTTGCACGACAGATGCGAAAAATTCTCGGATATTCCCGAGCAAATCGACTTTATCGACGCTTTGCCCGAATACGACATTTCGCTCTACACGCACAAAAAGATGAAAACCAATCCCGAAAATTCGCTTGAAAGCCTTAAAAATTCGCTTCCCGTGCTTGAAGAAATTTCGGATTGGACAGAGGAAAAACATTCACAATGCACTCTTTGCGCTTATCGAAAAACTCGGCGTTAAAAACGGCATAATTCTCTGGCCGCTCCGCGTTGCACTGAGCGGAAAGGCATTCACACCCGGCGGAGCTATCGAGCTTGGCTACATTCTCGGCAAAGATGAGTCTGTTGCGAGAATTAAAAAAAGGGAATTGAAAAAGCTTGCCAATGCATAATCCGGCGTTTTAAGGAGGCGGTTTTGTGCTTTACGTTATTTTGTCGGTTGTGCTTGTTATAGCCGACCAGCTTACAAAGGCTTTAACGGTGAAAAAAATATTCCGTTTGAAGAAAGCATAAACGTTATAAGCGGTATTTTATCGTTTACTTACATTAAAAATACGGGCGCGGCTTGGGGCATTTTTTTCGGGCAGACGGTACTTTTTTTATAATTTTCACCGCTCTTGTGCTCATCGCGCTCACATTTGTGATAATAAAAACGCACGTCGAATAAAATTTTTCAACTTCGCGATTTCGCTTATTTATGCCGGTGCGATAGGAAATTTTCTCGACAGAATTTTCCGTCACGGCAGTGTTGTGGATATGATAAAGCTTGATTTTATAAACTATCCCGTGTTCAATTTTGCCGATTGCTGTGTGGTTGTCGGCGCGGTTTTGCTTTGCGTTTACATTATATTTTATTATGACGCGGACAAGGCGCGGAAAAAGGAAAAAACGGCTGAAAGCAGTGAGGAAAAACGGCAATGGATAAAATCACTCTTGTATGCGAAAAACGGCGGCGAGAGATTGATAAATTCGTAAAAATCGACTCGCTCACACGTTCTGCGGTGCAAAAAGCTTATTGAGGACGGGCGCGTTACCGTAAACGGCGAAACGGCGCGCGTAAGCTATAAAGTCTGCGCGGGCGACGTTGTGGAGGTTTCGGATTTTGAACCCAAAGAACTTGACGTTAAACCCGAAAACATACCGCTCGACATTGTGTATGAGGACGACGAGCTTTTGGTGGTAAACAAGGGTAAAAATATGGTTGTCCACCCTGCCGCGGGAAATTATTCCGGCACGCTTGTAAACGCGCTTTTGTACCACTGCAAGGGCAATTTAAGCGGAATAAACGGGGTTATCCGTCCGGGAATTGTCCACCGTATCGACAAAGATACGTCGGGACTTTTGCTTGTGGCAAAAACAAACCGCGCGCACATTTCGCTTGCCGAACAGATTAAGGAAAAAAGTGTAAAACGGCGCTATATCTGCATTGCAAACGGCGTTATAGAAACAAACAGGGGCGTTATCGACGCGCCGATAGGGCGTCACCCGACCGAGCGCAAAAAAATGGCGGTGACAAGCAAAAATTCAAAAAAATGCCGTCACGCATTTTGAGGTTTTTGGAACGGTTTTGCGATTACACATATCTTACCTGCCGTCTTGAAACGGGCAGAACGCACCAGATAAGGGTGCATTTTGAAATATATCGGTCATCCCGTTTTGGGCGACGCGGTTTACGGTCCGAAAAATGAATTTAACCTCACATCGCAGGTGCTCCACGCAAAAACAATCGGGTTTGTTCACCCCGTGACGGGTGATTATATGGAATTTGACAGCGAAATTCCGATTATTTTAATGATATTTTAAATGTTTTAAGAAATAAATAATGTTAGGAGAAGTGTTATGGACGTTTTTGCGAGTATATCGTAAAGGTGATCCTGTTGAACTCTACAATTTCGGCGCTGGGGATTATTTTGGCAGTAATTCTTCTTGGTTTTTCGCTATTCTTTTTGTTTACACCGTTTTTCGAGCTTTGTTCTGCTCATAGACGCCGGAGTTGTTTACGGCGCGTATATTCTTATCACGCATTTTAATGTGGAATATGAATATATTCTCACAAACGGCGATATCGACATTGACAAAATCATAGCGAAAAAGAAAGAGAAAAAGAGTTTTGAGCTTTTCGACGAAAGAATTTGAGATTGTTGCGCCGTATAAGCAGGGCGAGAATTACACGAACGTGCTTGACCTCGGAACAAGAAATTACGAAAACGCTTATTATGCGGTGTTCTCGAAAGACGGGCAGAAAAAAACTCTCGTTTTCAATCCGCCCCAAAAGATGATTGAGGCAATGAAGACATATTCGCCGAGAACCGTTCATTTAAAAGGCGAGATTGAAAATTATTAAGGCACGGAGGCATAGTTTATGTCAATCGGCGTTGATATTTTAAAAATTTCACGGCTTGAAAAATTAGCGTCAAAGACTGAATTTTTAAACAAGCTGTTTTCACAAAAAGAAATTGAATATTTTAAGAGCCGCAGCTATAATATCAATACGGTTGCGGGCGCTTTTTGTGCAAAAGAGGCGCTCGCAAAGGCGATAGGCTGCGGTCTTTCGCGTTTGCCGTTAACCGAAATTTCGGTTGTGAGAGATGAACTCGGAAAGCCGTTTTTTGAATTTTCCGAAAAAGCAAAGGAAATACTTAAAACATACAGCGATAAAAATTTTGCGCTCACAATTTCGCACGACAACGATATGGCAGCAGCGGTTGTTTTTGCCGATTTTGACGAAAATCACACGCGCTTTGTGTCCGCGGTGCAAAAAAGCGACGTTGAAAATGGGAATATAATCTCGCTTGCAAAAGCTGTAAAGCTTTTGCCCAAGCGTGCTGGAAAATTCGCACAAGGGCACGTTCGGCAGAGCGTTTGCTGTTGCCGGAAGCACGGGTTTTACGGGTGCGGCGCGTCTTGCGTGCGAGGCAATTTTAAAAACAGGGGAGCGGTCTTATAACGCTCGGCACACCGAAAAGCCTTAACAATATTTTTGAAATTACGCTCAAAGAGGTTATGACCTATCCTTTGTGCGATGACAACGGAATTTTTGACAAAAGACGCATTTGACGATATATTAAAATTTGCTAAAAAATGCAATGTCTGCCTTTATCGGGTGCGGAATGTCGCTCACCGACGGCACAAGGTACATTGTTGAGAATATGGTTAAACAGTGCGAAAAACCGCTTGTTATCGACGCGGACGGAATAAATGCGCTGGCTTTGAATATAGATGTATTAACAAGCCATAGGCAGGAAATCGTTATCACACCGCATATTGCGGAATTTGCGCGTCTTGTCGGCAAAGATTTGGATTTTGTAATCGAAAATGCCGAACCGCTCGCGGTTGATTTTTGCAAAAATACAGCGTCTGTGTTGTGCTTAAATCGCACCGAACAAGGTTGTTTTCAAAAACGGAAAGGTTTTTGAAAACGTTCTCGAAATTCGGGAATGGCGACGGGCGGTACGGGCGACGTTCTTTGCAGGCGTTATAACTTCGTTTGTATGCCAGGGTATGAGCGCAGAAAATGCCGCGCTTTTGGGTGTTTACGTTCATTCGCTTGCGGCGGATATGGCATCGCAAAGTCTCGGTGAATACGGACTTACGCCGACCGACATTATAAACACGCTTGCCTATGCCTTAAAAATATTTGGGAGGCTGATTTTTGAAAAAGTTAAGATATTGTTCCGATACTTTTGATTTCGCCTCGTGCTCACGGGTGCTCCGCGCCTCAAAAGCAGACGTTTGAAGAACGGTTTGAGAAAAATATCTTGATATGCAAAGCTACGCCGCGTCGGGCAGTATTGAGGTTTTTCAGCAACAAAACGGAAAATTCGTATAAATTTGCGCTTTGCTCCGAAAAGGACGGCGCGCGTATGGTTGAATATCCGAAGATAAGCTGAAAAATCGTTTTCAAAGACGGCGAGGCTGTAATTATAAACGGAAAAACGAACGGCAAGGAAAAAGGTCAAAGAGGAAAAGGACGAATATCTGCACATTTTTCCCGACAAATTTTTGCGCGGTACATTGCCGGCAAAGGCTCGGGATACATCTATGAAGAGGGCGGTGCAGGCATAAGCATAAAATGCGACGTTTCCACAAAAAGCGGTGACGAGCTTGTGGAAATTATGATTTTGGACGAAAAAAAGCTTGAACCGAAATCGTTTACCGTTTTCAGAAAAGGCGGAGAAAAACTTTTTGAAATGAAATTTAACGGATTTGAATTTGTGAAAAATTCAAAGACGGTGTTTTTGATACAGAAGGGGGATACCAATGAGGGTTTGGAAAGAGATAGAAACTTGACGCGGTAAAAAAACAATGTAAAAATATTCGCGGACTTTTTAAAAGACGGCGTGCGCCTGCTTGCGGTTATAAAGGCGGACGCGTACGGTCACGGCGCGGTTGAGGTTGCACAGTCGCTTTTGTTTGACGGAGGTGCTAGACTATTTCGGCGTTGCAACCTACGGCGAGGCGGAACAGCTCCGCAGAGCGGGAATTAACACGCCCGTTCTCATTCTCGGCGCGGTGTTTGACGACGAATATGCCGAGCTTGTGAAAGATGACATCACGCTTACGGTTTTTGATTTTGACACCGCGAAAAAGCTTTCGGACACCGCGAAAAAACTCGGGAAAAACCGCGAAAAATCCACATTAAAATCGACACGGGAATGGCACGGATAGGATTTTTGCCGAGCGAGGACGCAGTGGAGGAAATTATAAAAATTTCAAAAGCTTGACGGCATAGAAATCGAGGGAATGTTTTCGCATTTTGCAAAGGCGGACGAGGCGGACAAAATGCCTACCAGAGTGCAGTTTGAAAAAGTTTATGTTTATAAAAACGAGCTTTTGAAAAAGGAATACAAATTCCGATATGCCATATCTGCAACAGCGCCGGAATTATAGATTTTCCCGAATATCACCTTGATATGGTGCGGAGCGGAATTATAACATACGGTTATTACCCGTCGGATTTTGTGAACAAGGACGCGTTAAAGCTTGAAAGCGCAATGAGCTTTAAAAAGCAGGGTCGTTCACATTAAAACTGTTGAAAAGGGAACGAGCGTAAGCTACGGCGGAACATTTACCGCAAAAGAAAAAATGAAAATCGCGACTGTTTCGGCAGGCTATGCCGACGGCTACAGCAGACTTCTTTCAAACAAAGCGGACGTTATTATAAACGGCGTAAGATGCAGAGTTTTGGGGCGCGTTTGTATGGACCAGCTTATGATTGACGCAACGCATCTTAAAAATATAAATTTGGGCGACGAGGTTATATTATTCGGAAAAAGCGGTAATAATAAAGTTACCGTAGAAGAAACTGCTGAAATTATGGGCACAATCAACTATGAAGTGATGTGCGGCTTAAGCAGACGCGTTCCCGGGGTTTACATACACGGGGCTTAATTTGGAATAAACTGCATTTGACAAACAAAGCGGTGTGGGGTATAATTTTATTATCTGAAATAAAGCTTATAAATATGTAAATTCAAGTAATATTAAGAAAGTTGAGGGGGCTTGACTGTCTTGGCACATCACATACTGATTAGTGTTTCCGATTCGCTGCTTGAAGAAGTGGATTTGCTTGCACAACGGCAAAATGTTAACAGAAGTGAATTTATCCGCGAGGCAATGCGGCTTTACATTAAAGACCGAAAAAAGCAGCAGCGCGTCGAGATGATGAAAAAAGGCTACGAGGATATGGCGAAAATCAACTTGGAATTTGCAAGGGTTTGCTTTTGAGGCGGACTGTCAGCAGCAGCAAAGCTACGAGGATAAACTTTCGGAGTGTGAATAAGAATGATTGTAAAACGCGGCGATGTTTTTATGCTGATTTAAGCCCTGTTGTAGGTTCGGACGCAGGGCGGTGTAAGACCCGTTTTGATTATTCAGAACGACATCGGAAACAAATACAGTCCGACTGTGATTATCGCGGCCGTTACATCTCAGATTAACAAAGCAAAACTGCCCACGCACATTGAAATTTCGGGCGACGAATACGGACTTAACAAAGACTCGGTTATTCTTGCCGAGCAGGTGCGGACCATTGACAAAAACGGCTTAAAAGGAAAAAATAGGACATCTGGACGAGGAGCTTATGGCGAGGGTGAACGAGGCTCTTGAAATCAGCTTCGGACTTGAAGAATAGGCTGTGTGGATTTTTCTACATAGCAAAAGTAAGATACCGCTGATGTTTTTTTCGGCGGTATTTTTGCGTTTTTACAAAAAATCGGTATTAAAATTTGTGTTTTTTTGACGTATTTTTTTTTTTTTACAAAAACACCTTGCATATCGTGCAAAGCTATGATATTATTTAGTTAGGAAAAAAATCAGGAAAAATATTTCTTTCGTAGGCTTTAATTCGAGGCTTTTAATTTAAAAAAAGGAGTGATTTTGATGGTTAATTTAATCGTTGGAAAAAGTGCAGGGAAAAACCAAAAATGATGCTCGACAGAGTTAACGAGGCTATTGACACCGCGCACGGAAACGTTGTGTTTATAAACTCGGGCGACAGGCACGTTTATAAGCTTAACTATGCGGTTCGCCTTATCGACGCGGCGGAATATGCAATCAAAACGTATAACGAATTTATTTGCTTTATAAACGGCGCTCTTTCGCAGAATTACGATATTACCCATATTTTTGTTGACAGCCTTTTCAAGGTTGTTGACGACGATATTAAAGAACTTGACGGTTTTATAGAAAAAAATCGATAAAATCGCAAAGGATAAAAACATCAATTTCACAATCACGGTCAGCGCAGATAAATCGGAGCTTCCCGAAAAAGGTTTATGGTTATATTGTTTAGAAAAATATAAAATCAGCGCCTTGAGCGCTGATTTATTTTGTGCTGTTTTGCACTATTTTACATTTGAAGGGATTTGACAAATATGATGAAAATTACTTATCTCGGACAGGCAGGACTTCTGTTTGACAACGGAAAAATAAAAATTATGACCGACCCGTATCTTTCAAACAGCGTTGTGAGGGTTAATCCGCGCAACTACCGACGTTTGCCGGTTGACGAAAGCTTCCTCAAAATCGTTCCCGACGTTTTGGTGCTCACGCATAATCACCTTGACCACACCGACCCCGACACGCTGGTGCACTACATATGCGGTGAAAAAAGCGTTACGGTGCTTGCGCCCGAGGCGGCTTTTGAAGAGGCGAGAAAAATAGGAAATAAAAATCAGAACTATGTAAAATTCAACCGTCACACCGAGTGGACGCAGGACGGCGTGAAATTTACTTCCGTGCTTGCCGCACATTCCGATCCGCACCCGATAGGTGTTATAATTGACGACGGCGAGAAAAAATACTATATCACAGGCGATACGCTTTACAATACCGATATTTTCGGCGATATTCCGAGCGATATAGACGTTTTGTTTATGCCGGTGAACGGACTCGGGAACAATATGAACAAAACCGACGCGGCGCGTTTCGCGAAGAAAAATAAATGCGAAAAAAAGGTTGTTCCGTATCACGTGGGAATGTTTGACGATATGACCGCGGAGGATTTGGACGTTGACAATAAGGTTATTCCAACGATATACAGGAAATAGAGCTTTAAAACATAAGTGCGGAACTAATTGTTTCAAAGCCTTGCAAATGTCGTTTTTTGCCGAAAAAGAGTTACGGTTTTTCAAAAACATTTGACTTTTTGACGTTATGGTAAACTATTCATTGAGCGAAATTTTATGCTCGTAAAATTTTTAGGAGGTACTTTAGATATGCAAAAAGGTACAGTTAAATGGTTTAATGCTGAAAAAGGCTACGGCTTTATCGAGTGCGAAGACGGCACAGATGTTTTTGTTCACTTTTCGGCTATTACAATGGACGGCTACAAATCACTTGCAGAGGGTGATAACGTAGAATTTGAAGTTATCGAAGGAAACAAAGGTCCTCAGGCTGCCAACGTTACAAAGTGCTAATTGAGGCATTCCGATGCAAGGGTTTTTAAATATAGATTTGATTAACAGATAGTGTATATTTATAGCTCGATAATTACAAACCTTAAAACACCTCCAATGGCGTCCATTGGAGGTGTTTGACTGCATACTGTATATACATTGTCAGAAAAATAAGAGGGTTTAAAAAATGGAGAAAGATTTAATTGCCGAAATTTCGGCACGGTCGGATACCTTCAGCAAGAGTCACAAAAAAATTGCCGACTATATTGTAAAACACTATGACAAGGCGGCTTTTATCACCGCGTCAAAACTTGGCAAGGTGGTGGGAGTGAGCGAGTCAACCGTTGTCCGTTTCGCGGTGGAGCTTGGTTTCGGGGGATACCCAAAACTTCAGAAAGCTTTGCGCGAGCTTATCCGAAACAAAGCTTTACTTCCGTTCAGCGAATGGAAATAATAAAAACGCATATTGATGAGCAGAACGTTTTAAAATCGGTGCTTCTTTCGGATATGGAAAAAGCTTAAACTAACGGGCGAGGAGCTTGACAAAGACGCATTTGACGGCGCGGTGTCAACAATTTTAAATTCGAAAATATTTATATTATCGGCGCAAGAAGCTGTTATTCCATTGCGAATTTTCTGGGATTTTACCTTAATTTAATTTTTTTCCGAATGTTAAAATTATAAGTACAAACAGTGCGAGTGAAACGTTTGAGCAGATTTACAGAATAGGCGAAAATGACGTCGTTGTGGCGATTAGTTTTCCGCGTTATTCGCGCAGAACGATAAACGCGTTAAAATATGCGCACGAGAAAAAAAGCAGTATTATAGCGATTACCGACAGCCAAAAATTCGCCCATAACCGAAAAACGCGAGCTACACGCTCACCGCTCGGTGCGATATGTCAACGTTTGTAGATTCGCTTGTCGCACCGCTTTCGATTATCAACGCGCTTATTGTTGCGCTTGTTATCGAGCGCAAGGAGGAGGTCGGAAAAAAACGCTTTCCGAGCTTGAAGATATTTGGGACGAATACGAGGTTTACGAGAAATACATAAAATAAACGGGGTGAAAATGTGAGTGTTGTTTGCGTTATAGGAGGCGGACCTGCCGGAATGATGACCGCCGCGGTTGCCGCCGCGAGGGGCAAAAAGGGTTGTGCTTACCGAAAAACAATATGCTTGGAAAAAGCTTCTCATAACTGGCAAAGGACGCTGTAACATCACAAACAATGCTGACATTGAGGACTTTTTCAAAAAAACGTTCCGCGCAACCCTAATTTTTTTATACAGCGCGTTTTTATTCTTTCACAAATGCCGACCTTATACGGCTTTTTTTAAACAAGCTTGATCTTGAAACAAAGGTTGAGCGCGGAGGAAGAATTTTTCCCTGTGAGCGACAAATCGAAAGACGTTTTGAACACGCTGAAAAAAACTGCTTGCAAAAAAACGGCGTTGCGGTGTATAACGGCGAGGTTGCCGATATTTTAAGCGAGGACGGCAAAAAGAGGGTGGTTTTTGCAGACAAAAAAAGCCTTGTGTGCGATAAGGTTGTTATTGCAACCGGCGGTGTGAGCTATCCGTCCACAGGCTCGACGGGCGACGGATACAAATTCGCTCAAAAATTCGGTCATACCGTAATACCGCCCAAAACCGTCGCTTGTTCCGCTTGAAACAAAAAGAAAATGTTTATCCTATGATGGGGCTGTCGCTGAAAAACGTTGTTTTAAGCGTATACGACGGTAAAAAAGAGATTTTTTCCGAAATGGGCGAAATGCTTTTCACGCATTACGGAATTTCGGGTCCGCTCGTTTTGAGTGCGAGCAGTCACATAAAGCCCGAGAGAGTATCGGGGTGCAAGATTTTTTTATAGATTTAAAACCGGCACTGGACGAAAAGACGCTGGACAAGCGTATTTTGCGCGATTTTGACGAATTTAAAAACAAGGATTTTGTAAATTCGCTGTCAAAACTTTTGCCTCAGAAAAATGATTGCGCCCGTTGCGGAAAAAAATCGGGGATTTTTCGAGCACAAAAAGGTTAACGAAATAACAAAGGACGAACAGAAAAAAATCTTGTTTCGGCAATAAAGCGTTTTCCGCTTAATATAAAGGATTTCCGCCCTGTTTCCGAGGCGATTGTCACGTCGGGCGGAGTGTGCGTGAAAGAGATAAACCCGTCAACTATGGAGTCTAAGCTTGAGAGCGGACTGTTTTTTTCGCGGGCGAGGTTATCGACGTTGACGCGTACACTGGCGGTTACAATTTGCAGATTGCTTTTTCGACAGGCTATCTTGCAGGCAAAAAAACGTATAGAAATTTGAATTTATTTTCCGTTTTTCATAAAAATATACTTGTGATATAATATTTTTTTCGGGAGGACGGAATATGAATAAATTTTTGACAAAATAAAGAAAAAGCGAAAATATAAACGTTGACAAAACGCTTAAAACGCTTTGCAAAGCATTGTTTGCACTTGTTTTAATATCGCAGATTGGCTTAAAAATTCCTTTTGTAAAGGGAGTTTTCAGCGACATTGAGGTTTTTGAGGGCACGGCGGTCGGTGATGACGCGGTGCAGGAGGGCGTCGTTACGCTCACGCTGTTGTCGGGCGAGCCGAAAAAAACGAGCTTGAAATTTTTGGTGAACGGCGAAAAAGTGGACGTTTTTTGACCAAACCGAAAAAGCTTGAACTTTTAAGCACGTCGGTTATCGAGATAAAAGCGCTGAAAAAAACGAGAAATACACCGTTAAAATTTCGGATATGACCCACAATCTTTATCTTTCGCCCGCAAACGGCGAAATTCCGATAACAAAGGGAATAAATTTTGTAGGACGGATAATTCTCAAAAACAGCTGAAAAAGGTATTGTAAATTTGCGAAAAAAATGTTGTATAATGAAATTTAAGGCGGTATCAGACTTGCCGTCCGACGGTAATATGGCAGTAAAGGAGAAAATTATGAACGAAAATGAAATCGGAAGCCGTGACGTGGCCGCAGCGGCGATTTCCATTGCGCTCACAAAGGGCAGAAGTGTCGAGCGTGAGTACATTGAAGAAAAAGGGGAAGGACGGATTTGTGTGTTCCGCGGTTGATTACGGCGGAGAATTTATAACAAACATCAACAAAATTGTTGAGCGCGCAGTGGTTTCTGCGGTGCGCGAGGGGGTTATTTCGAGCACTCACCGCGAGGAGGGCGCAGTTATCGGCGCCACGCGTGAGGCGATTACACAGGTTATGGATAAGGCAATCGGGCTTAACGTCGGCGGAAAAATCGGTATTGCAAGATATAAAGAACACCTTTGCGTGTGCATATTTTTTGCAATCGGTATGCTCCATTTAAACGAAGTCGGCATAGGTTTGGGACACCGCGTTATTTAATTCGGAGGACAAAATGAAAATTATAAACGTTGCCATTGACGGCCCGTCGGGTGCGGGAAAAAGCACGCTGGCGCGTCTTGCGGCAAAAAAATTCGGATTTATATACATAGACACGGGCGCGATGTACCGCGCGTCGGCATTAAAAAAATGCTGAATTTGAAAAATTGACATAAAAAAACGACGTATCGGGCGTGATAAAGGCTATTGCCGATACGAAAAATCGAAATTTCGCACATAGACGGTAATCAGCATATTTATCTTGACGGCGCGGACGTTACCAACCTTATAAGAACTCCCGAGGTGTCGATGGGCGCGTCAAATATTGCGGTCATAAAGGAAGTCCGCTTAAAGCTTGTGGATTTACAGCGCGAAATCGCGAAAAATCACAGCTGTATTATGGACGGGCGCGACATAGGAACATATGTTCTGCCCGATGCGGATATTAAAATTTTTCTCACCGCAAGTGCTGAAAAACGTGCAAAAAGGCGCTTTGACGAGCTTTTGGAAAAGGGAGAAAACGTCACGTTTGACGAGGTTTTGTGCGATATGAAAAAGCGTGACAAAAACGACGAGGAGCGTGCGTTTGCACCTCTTAAAACCTGCCGGCGACAGTATTTTGGCGGATACGAGCGAGCTTTAATCTTGCGGAGTCGGAGCGTCTTATTGAAAACATAATTTCTGAAAGATTGGAAAAATAGAGTATGATTTTTAAGAATTGTTGAGTTTCTGGTAAAAAGTATTTTTGCCGTGTGATTTTCAGAATAGAAATTTCGGGTATGGAAAATATCCCCGAAAAACGGTGCGTGTATGGTGTGCGCAAATCATCAAAGCAACTGGGACCCCGTTATTCTGATACTGTTTTTAAAGCGGAAAGTCCACTTTATGGCGAAAAGCGAGCTGTTTGAAAATTTCTTTTTAAACAAGCTTTTGACGAGCGAGGGAGTTATCCCCATAAAGCGCGGTGCGGCGGATATTCAGGCGATAAAAAGCTCTATGGAGGTTCTTAAAAACGGCGAGGTTTTGGGAATGTTTCCGACGGGCACGCGCACAAAACAAATGGACGGTGCTGACGCGAAAAAAGGCGCGGCGCTTATTGCTTCGAGAACAGGCGCAAACGTTGTGCCGATATACATTAACGCAAGCTATAAAGTGTTTTCAAGAATAAAAATAAACATCGGCAAATGTATGGATTTGACCGAACTTAAAGGCAAAAAACTCACCGCGGAGGAACTTGAAGTTTTGAGCGGTGACATTTACGGAGAAATAAAAACTTGCCGGAGATACAAAAATGTGTAAAATAACTTTGGCAAAAAAGCGCAGGTTTTTGCTTCGGCGTGGAGCGCGCCGTAAACGAGCTTATGCGCATTGCAAAAAGAGAAAAAAACGGTCACGCTCGGACCGATTATTCACAACGGCTCGGTGATAGAAAAAAATTTGAGTCGCTCGGCGTGAAAAATCGTAAATTCGCCCGACGAAACGCCGAAAGGCGCAACGCTTGCGATACGTACGCACGGCGTTAAAAAAAGCGTGATTGAAAAAATAAAAAGCGAAAATATTGATTTTTGTGATTTAACCTGTCCGTTTGTGAAAAAAATTCACAATATCGTCTCGGAGTATCACGAAAAAGGCTATAAAATCATCATCGCGGGGGACAAGCATCACCCCGAGGTTGACGGAATAAACGGCTGGTGTGACGACAGCGCGCTGGTTATAAGCGATTTAAGCGAGCTTGACGGCAAAATTTCGCCGTCCGACAGGGTTTGTTTGGTGGCGCAGACCACTATGGATAAAAATTACGAAAAAATAAAAAAATTTGTAAAAAAATATCTTGCCAAAACCCCATAATATTTGATACAATATGTAGTGCGACCGAAAAAAACGTCAGAAAGACGCGGAGGAAATATCGAAAACGGTCGATATTATGCTGGTTGTTGGCGGCAAGATGAGCGCAAACACAAAACGGCTTGCGGATATTTCAAGAAAATACTGCAAAAAAACACTTTTCAGATTGAAACCGTGAGGGATTTACCCTTGCGTTTCGATATACCAAAAAAACAAAATTGGTATTACGGCCGGGGCATCGACACCGCCGTGGATAATTAAGGAGGTAGTAGGCGAGATGGAAGAAATGGTAAATGGCGAAGTAAGCTTTGCCGAAGTATTGAAAGAACACGAAAAGGAGCAGGCTTTGGTTACCTTAAAAACAGGTGATATTGTTAAGGGAACCGTTATGCGAGTTGAACCCAACGGTGTCAGCGTTAACTTAGGGTATAAATCAGACGGTTTCATACCTGCAAGCGAGGTTGTTGACGACCCCGAGGCTGACATTTGTGAACTTATAAATGTCGGCGACGAAATTGAAGTTTTCGTTGTCAGAGTTAATGACGTTGAAGGCGAAGTTACGCTTTCAAAAAGAAAAAAATCGATGCTATCAAGAGCGAAAAAGTTTTGGAAGAAGCTTTTTTGAAAACGAAACCGTTCTTACGGGTAAAGTTGTTGAAATCTTAAACGGCGGCGTTTTGGTTGCTGTTAACGGCGGAAGAATTTTTGTTCCGGCAAAATTTGCGTCGGACAGATATTTGGCTGATTTGTCGGTATTGCAGAACCTTACCGTTGACCTTAAAATTATTGAAATTTCCAAAAAACGCGGCAGAACAAAAATCGTCGGCTCAATCGCGGCGGTTATCAGAGAGCAGAAAAAGAAACTTGCCGAGGAATTCTGGAACAACGTTGAAGTCGGCAAAAACATACACGGGCGTTGTTAAATCTCTCCACAAAAATTCGGTGCGTTTGTTGACATCGGCGGTGTAGACGGCTTGGTTCACATTTCCGAGCTTTCGTGGGCAAAAAAATCAAACATCCGTCCGAGGTTGTTTCGGAGGGTGAAACAGTTGAAGTTTATGTAATCGACTTTAACAAAGAAACCGGAAAAAGTTTCGCTCGGTTACAAAAAAAGCTTTGCGACAATCCGTGGGAAAAAAGCAAAAGCAGAGCTGGAAGTCGGCAAAGACATCGACTGCAAAAATCGTAAGAATTGTTCCGTTCGGCGCATTTGCTGAAATTTATCCCGGAGTTGACGGCTTAATTCACATTTCTCAGGTTGCCGCAAAACGTATCGGCAAAGTTGAGGACGAATTGAGTGTTGGTCAGCACGTTACGGCGAGAATTGTTGAACTTGATTTTGAAAAACAAGAAAAATCGGTCTCAGCATAAGAGCAATCATCGAAGAGGCTCAGAAAGCCGAAGAGGCTGAAATCGTTGCAGAGGACAGCGCAAAAGAAGAGGCTGTTTCCGAAGAGACAGCTGAAACAACAGAAGAATAATTAAGACAACATAATAAAAACCGTGGGCTTAGCCACTCCTCAATAAGAAAGCATTGGTTTTTGAAGCCGTATTTTTAAATTCATACTACGTCAAAAAAACCCTGCCATATGCGTCAGCATAATGGCAGGTTCTATTTCTTGTCTGAATTATAAAATCCGATATTCAAAACTGCTCTGCACCTATATAAAAACAAGATTTTTGATGAATTTCAAGGCAAAAAGTGAGTAATCCTGACGGATTGCGAGCTTTTTTTAACGCAGAAAAGACGCGAAAAATATGTTTTTAAGGCAATGTTGTCTTATCGAGGAGCGGCTTTAAGGTCCACGGTTTTTTTGTGTTTTAAAAATTAATTTTTTTCGCGACGGATTTTATATTTTAAAACTATTCCAAAATTTCGCCGTCGGTTGAGATTGTCACAACCTGCCAGGGAATAAACTTTCCGCTGTTTTTGGAGCGCTGTTTTAACGGCATTTTTCAATTCCTCCGCAGCATGGAACGGACATTCTTGCGATTTTCACGCTTTTTAATATCGTTGTTTTTTTATAATTTCCGTAAGTTTTTCGGAATAATCCGTCGTATCAAGCTTGGGACAGCCGATAAGCGTTATATGGTTTTTTTATAAAAATCCTTGTGAAAAATCTGCATATGCGTAAGCGGTACAGTCGGCGGCAACAAGAAGATTTGCACCGTCAAAAATACGGTGCATTCACGGGTGCAAGCTTAATCTGCACGGGCCACTGCGAAAGCTGTGATACCGATTTTTGCACTGTCTTTTGCGTCTGTTTCGGCGGTCTTGGTGTGCGAAATTGCCCTTGCCATAGATCCGGGGCAACCGCCGTGAAATTTTTGTTTTTTCATTTCCATATTTTTTTCTTAACCGCCTCAGCATCGTATTCCGCCGCCTCGCGCTCAACAAACGAAATCGCGCCGGTAGGGCAGGTCGGCAGGCAGTCGCCGAGTCCGTCGCAGTAGTCGTCGCGGAGAAGCTTCGCTTTGCCGTCAACCATTCCGATTGCGCCCTCGTGGCAAGCCTTAGCGCAAAGTCCGCATCCGTTGCATTTTTTTCTTGGTCTATTTCAATGATTCGTCTTATCATATAAAACACCTCACATATGGTATATCTGTTTGTATATCCTACGACAAACAATATATCATATATATTTTGAAAAAAATCAAATTCAATTTAAGGTTAAAATTCAAAAAAATTTCCCGTGTTTTTTCTTTTACATATTTCGGCAAAATCACAATTTCGTCCTCGTTTTTTTCTCGGTGATGTATGCAAGAATGTCGTTAATGTCCGCACGTCCTTTTTGTGATGCAGTAATACGGCAGTTTGTCAAACGACGCGTGACGTTTGCCGAAATGGTGCGCGCACTTTAAGCTTGCCGTCCACGATGCGGAGGTGTGCTCAATATCCTCGGTATGACCGCGGTATACCGTTATAAACCCGTCCTCATCGGCAAGATTTAAAAAGATGAGTGTTAGCCAAAATTTCTTTTTTGCCGAGTTTTCGGATTTTGCTTTCAAGTTTTTTTCGGTGAAAAAGCTGTTTTTTTAAATTTGTGCCTGTTATCTTTCATAAGAGCTTCTTTATACACCCCATATAAAAAAACGTTCGGGAAATTTGTCATAAAAGAATTACAAAAAAATTCAAGTCCGCCGCATAGAGAGTTACGGCATATGGGGTGGTTAAAAAAAGTCGCTCGGTTTTTTTCATTTTACCTATGTATTTTTCCAAGATGTCGGTTTCTTTCATAGTCTTTTAAGGCCTCCAAAAAGAGACGGTGAAGATAGTACAGTACCTCTTCACCGTCTTGCTGTCAAAAATGGAAGTGCACCAAACGGTGAAATGCCTGTAAGAATTAAAGTCCGTTAGGATTTTTTTTAGTAAAGTTCCACGAATCGATACACATTTTTTTAATGTCAAGCTTTTGCGCTCCAGCCAAGCTCGTTTTTTTGGATTTTGTCGGGTCTGCATAGCACTCCGCTATATCGCCGGGACGGCGCGGAGCGATTTTGTAGTTGATTTTAACACCGCTTGCCTCCTGATATGCGTTTACAACGTCGAGAACGCTGTAACCTGTGCCTGTGCCGAGATTATATGCGTCAACACCGGTTGTATCCATAATTTTTTCAAGCGCTTTAATGTGTCCTTGGCTCAAATCCACAACGTGAATGTAATCTCTTACACCTGTGCCGTCGGGGGTGGGATAATCGTTGCCGAACACCGACAAAACTTCAAGCTTGCCGAGAGCAACCTGTGCAATATAAGGAACGAGATTGTTCGGGATACCGTTGGGGTCCTCGCCCAAAAAGTCCGCTTTCGTGCGCGCCGATGGGGTTGAAATATCTCAAAAGTGCGATTGACCATTCATTGTCCGAAACATAAAGGTCGCGGAGAATGTTTTTCAATCATAAGTTTTGTACTGCCGTAAGGGTTGGTTGTCGAAAGCGGAAAAATCCTCTTTAATCGGCACGGTTTTGGGGCTTCCGTAAACGGTAGCCGACGACGAGAACACAATTTTTTTGACGTTGTGTTTTGCCATAACCTCGCAGAGAATAAGAGTACCCGTTATGTTGTTGTGATAATATGTAAGCGGAATTGAAACCGATTCGCCTACTGCTTTAAGTCCGGCAAAGTGAATAACCGCGTCGATTTTTGTTTTTCGGCAAAAAAATCTTTTTCAACCGCGTCTTTGTCAAGCATATCCGCCTCGTAAAGCTTAACGCTCTTGCCTGTGATTTTTTTCAATTCTTTTAACTGCCTCGGGTTTTGAGTTGCAGAAATTATCGAGAATAACAACTTCATATCCCGCGTTTAAAAAGCTCAACGCAGGTATGACTGCCGATAAATCCCGCACCGCCTGTTACAAGTATCATTAGGGAACACCTCGTTAAATATTATTGTTTTTTTATATAATTTTATCATATTTTTTTCCGATAAAGTAAATATTAAAACGCGAATTTATAAAAAAATCACTAAAAAAATTTAAAAAGGGTAGATGTTTTGTTGCATAATATAAGAAAAATGTTGATTTTATAATTATTATGGCAGGGAGGAATTTTTAAATGGAAATCAAAATTGAAAGAACAAAAGAACCCGAAGGCTAAACCCGACCAGAAAAAAATCTCGGTTTCGGCCATATTTTTTTACCGACCATATGTTTGTTATGGATTACACCGAAGGAAAAGGCTGGCACGACGCGAGAGTCGTTCCGTTCGAGAACATAAGCCTTTCGCCTGCCGCTATGGTTTTCCACTACGGTCAGGAAATGTTTGAAGGTCTTAAAGCGTATAAAGGCGAGGACGGTAAGGCAAGACTTTTTCAGACCCGAAATGAATGCAAGAAGAACAAACGCTACAAATGACAGACTGTGCATACCGCAAATTCCCGAAGAGGATTTTGTCGAAGCGGTCAGAACGGTTGTAAGCGTGGACGAGGACTGGATTCCCACCGAAAAGGGCACATCGCTCTACATACGTCCGTTTATAATCGCAACCGACCCGTTTTTGGGCGTTGCACCGTCCAAAACATATATGTTTATAATTATCCTTTCGCCGAGCGGTGCTTATTACGAAAGCGGTCTTGCGCCGGTAGGCATTTGGATTGAGGACGAATACGTAAGAGCCGTAAGAGGCGGTATGGGCTTTGCAAAAACAGGCGGTAACTACGCGGCAAGCCTTATTGCACAGGTTAAAGCGCACGACGACGGATATTCACAGGTTTTGTGGCTTGACGGCGTTGAAAGAAAATACATTGAAGAAGTGGGCGCTATGAACATCTTCTTCAAAATCGACGGCAAAATCGTAACACCTATGCTCAACGGCAGTATCTTGCCCGGTATTACAAGAAATTCGGTTATCACGCTCTGCAAAGAGTGGGGTTACGAGGTTGAAGAAAGAAAAGTTTCGGTAGACGAGCTTATTGAGGCGCAAAAGAGCGGAAAACTCGAAGAGTGCTTCGGCACAGGCACGGCGGCGGTTATTTCGCCCGTCGGAAAACTCCGCTACAAAGACGACGTTATGGTTATAAGCGGCGGCGAAATCGGTCCTGTATCGGCAAGAATATATGACGAAATCACAGGTATTCAGGGCGGTACGAAAGAAGACAAACTCGGCTGGATTACATTTGTTGACTGATAACATTTTAAGGAGAAGCATATGAAATATATTGTTGTACTCGGCGACGGTATGGCGGATTATCCCGTCGACGCGCTCGGCAAAAAAACACCGCTCGAATATGCAAAAAAACCGTATATCGACTCACTTTGCAAAAAGGGCATTACGGGACTTGTTTCAAACGTTCCCGACAATCTAAAACCCGGCAGTGACGTTGCAAACCTTTCCGCAATGGGATACGACCCCCAAATTTACTATTCGGGACGTTCGCCCCTTGAAGCGGTAAGTATGGGCGTTGACATCAAGGACACCGACGTTGTGTTCAGATGCAATGTTGTAACCGTTACCGACGAGGAAAAATATGAGGATAAAAAGATTATCGACCACAGCGCGGACGAAATCACAACCGATGAGGCGCGCGAGCTTATAAAGGCGGTTAACGACGCTTTCAAAAACGATTTTTTAACGTTTTACCCCGGTGTAAGCTACCGTCACGCTATGGTGTGGGCAAACGGTTCAACAAACGTTGAACTTGTTCCGCCTCACGATATTTTAGAGCGCAGAATAGGCGATTATATCCCCAAAGGCGACGGCGCGGATATAATCTACAATATGATGAAGAAAAAGCTATGATATTTTAAAAAGACCACCCCGTAAACGTTGACAGAATAAAGCGCGGATTAAATCCCGCAAACTCAATCTGGATTTGGGGCGAGGGCAGAAAGCCGAGGCTTGAAAGCTTTAAAAAGCTTTACGGTCTTGACGGCGCGGTTATTTCCGCGGTTGACCTTATAAAGGGAATTGCAATCTGTGCAGGTCTTAAGTCGATAGACGTTGACGGCGCGACGGGAAATATCAACACGAATTTCAAGGGCAAGGCAGATGCCGCTCTTGACGCGCTCAAAGACGGCGCAGACTTTGTTTACATTCACCTTGAGGCGCCCGACGAGTGCGGTCACCGTGCGGAAATCGAAAACAAGGTCCGCTCCATTGAACTTATCGACGAAAAAATTGTTGGATATATTTGCGATAATCTGAATAAAATAGGAGAAGAGTACAGAATGCTTATACTGCCCGACCACCCGACACCGCTTGCCCTGCGCACGCACACGAGGGACGCAGTACCTTTTGTTTTGTACGATTCAACATCTCCTAAAGACAACAGTGCATCATCATACACCGAGGCTAACGCTAAAGCAAGCGGAATTTACTACGACAAAGGTTACAAGCTTTTGAATGTATTTTTGAAAAAATAATTGCCGGGTGTGATGCGTATTGGAAAAAGAAAAAACGGTGAATTTTTATTATCGTGTCGGTTTATGTTTTCGCGTTTTTGGGCGTTTTGCATATTTCTCGCGCCGATAATACTTAAAAATTGTTCTGCCGTTTGTTCTGGCGTATTTTATATCGTTTATGATTACGCCGCTGTCCGACGTTCTTTATGAGCGCTGCCGTGTTCCGAAACGTATCGCAATCGTCATTCTGATGCTTTTGTTCATCTCGCTGATTATTTTGCTGATTTTTTTAATTTTATCTATCAGGCGGCATTTGCGGTACAGTCATTTTTCGCAAATGCTGTCTCTGTTTTTCTGACGGAGAAATTCCGAGCCGTGCGAAAGGGTTATATAAATTTTACCGGTCGCTCCCGACGTCCAAGCAGATTTTTTTATAGACGACATTCTCCTCAATATAAAAAGACAACGTGTCGGACATTGTGAAAAAGTGCGGCGGCGATGACGTTTGACGCGGCAAAAGGCATTGCCGTTGCAGTGCCCAAAATCTTCATTTTCACAGCCGTACTTCTTTTGGCGACGTATTTCATATGCGTAAGACGAAAAGAGCTTGAACGGGCAATTTTCGGCGTTATACCGAGAAAAGCGAAACCGTATATCAAGATGCTTAAAAGATGCCTTAAAAAATCGCTCGGCGGATACGTCAACGCTCAGCTGATACTTATGTGCATAACCTTTGCGGTGCTGTTTACGGCATTTTTGATTTTGCGCATAAAATACGCGTTTTTAATGGCGGCGCTCACAGCGTTTGTGGACGCTCTGCCTATTTTCGGCTCGGGCACGGTGCTTATCCCGTGGGCGGCGGTAAATCTTTTGTCGGGCGATTATATAAAAAGCCGTGTACCTTTTTCGTAATATATCTTACCGTTATGATTATCCGTCAGCTCTCCGAACCGAAAAATTGTGGGGAGCAGGCTCGGCACAGACCCGCTTGTTACACTTTTTTTGCGATGTTTGCAGGGTTTAAGCTTGCAGGAATTTTAGGACTTATTCTTGCGCCTGTTTTTTTGCCGTAATCATAAAAAGAATTTAATAACGAAAAAAGAAAATTTCGCAGTATTTGACATTTTATTGAATTATATTCCAATATACGGCAAATGCTGTGGTACAAATTGGAGTTTTTCCCTTTATAAAGGCATTTTTTGCGATATTTTCCGATATACAAACAACTATAAATATTGTATAATCAATAATGTATTTAATTTTCAAGGGGGTTGTTTGTAAGGTGAAAAAGAAATTTTACAAAACGGTAAAGGTTGAAAAGGACGACATAACTTATCTTGACAGATGCTTTTTTGTTGATTACTACATTCTCGAAACGCAGAAAAGCACCGAAAGACACGGATATATAAAAAGTTTCGGAATTGAGGCGGTAAAGCGGTATACCGATTATTTTGAAAAACAGCGTTATTCAGGAGGACAGAGCATATGACATCACGCAGAGCGAAAATGAAATTTATGCGTTTGCCGAAAAACTTGCGCGAAACACTGTGACACCCGTTTCCCTTTGCCGACGCGGTGAGCGATTTTTGGGCGAGGCAGAACCCGAAAAAAAGTGCGGTTTAGAAATTTCTTTTTAAAAAAATTTAATTTTGCTATTGCATTTTTAAAAAACGTGTGGTATAATATTACAGTATTTAATTTAAAAATTAAACTTTATTGATAAAAAAAGGTGGAAATGTAATGGCTATTTTTAAAAAAATGTATTGATTGTTGTTCAGATTATTGTTTCGCTCGTTCTTACAACCGTTGTGCTTATGCAGTCGGGTAAAGAAGCCGGTCTTTCGGGTTCTATCGCAGGCGGTGCGGAAACATTTTTTTCGGTAAAAAACAAAGCAAGAACAATAGACGGAATGTTATCAAGACTCACAACCGTTTTGGCAATTCTCTTTATTGTCATTTCGCTTTGTTTTTGTCGCTTATCATAAAAATAAGCTGTAAAATCAGAAATTTTAAAAAAACTCCGAAAAATTCGGAGTTTTTATTACCGTTGAAAAAAAGGAGAATTTTAAAAATGAGAGATGAAACAAAGTGTTTACATTCGGGATATACTCCCCAAAATTCCGAGCCGAGTTGTGCCGATTTATCAGAGCACAACATATGTTTTTGATTCCACAAAAGAGATAGGCGACGTTATTTTGAAGAGCATACTAAAGCGCTTATATATTCGCGTTTTGCAAATCCTACCGTTATGGCGGTTGAGGCGAAAATCGCCGACCTTGAAGGCGGTGTGGGCGCTATGTGCACCTCGTCGGGACAGGCGGCGTCGCTTATGGCGGTGCTTAACATCTGCGGTGCCGGCGACAGTATTGTAAAGCTCGTCCAAAATTTACGGCGGAACGCTCAATCTTTTCGCCGTTACGCTTAAAAAATACGGAATTGAGTGCATTTTTGTGGACGAGGACGCGGACGAAGAAACGCTTAACAAAGCGTTTAAAGACAACACAAAAAGCGGTTTTTCGGCGAAACGATAGCAAACCCTGCGCTGAGCGTTCTGGACATTGAAAAAAATTTGCACGCATTGCACATTCGCACGGTGTTCCGCTTATTGTGGACAACACGTTTGCAACGCCGATTTTGTGCAAACCGTTTGAATACGGCGCGGATATTGTCATTCATTCCACGTCGAAATATATGGACGGTCACGCATTGCAGGTAGGCGGTGTCATTGTTGACGGCGGAAAATTCGACTGGACAAACGGCAAATTCCCGTCGCTCGTTGAGCCTGATGAGTCGTATCACGGCATAAGCTATGTTGAAAATTACAAAGAGTCGGCATATATAACAAAAGCGAGAATGCAGCTTATGCGCGATTTCGGTGCATATCCGGCGGCAAATTCGGCATTTTTGCTCAATATCGGTCTTGAAACGCTTGCGGTGAGAATGGAGCGTTACTGCGAAAATGCAATGAAGGTTGCAAAATTCTTTGAAGAAAGCGATAAAATCGAGTCGGTTACATATCCGGGTCTTGAAAGCGACAAAAAAATCACGCGCTTTGCAAAAAAATACTTAAAAAGGCGCGAGCGGTGTTGTGACGCTTGTTATAAAGGGCGGTAAGGACAACGCGGTGAAATTTATGGACAGTCTGCGCCTTGCGTCGAACGAGGTTCACGTTGCGGATATCCGCACTTGCGTGCTTCACCCTGCCAGCGCAACGCACCGTCAGCTCACCGACGAACAGCTTGTTGCGGCAGGCATAAATCCCGGTATGATAAGATTTTCGGTCGGTCTTGAAAATATAGACGATATTTTTGGACGATATAAAAACAGGCGCTCGCTAATGTGTAAAATGTAAAAACATAAAAATCCGAACCCTAAAAAGGTCCGGATTTTTTTGTTTAATACTTTCTTTTCAAATACAAATATGAAATCCAATATAAAGTTATTACAAGGCAAATGCTTCCGCTTGTCACCGACGCAAAAACGCGCTGATTTGCAATAAGCAACACAATCGACGCAATGCCCGAAATGAGCACAAAGCCGTATCCTGCCCACGACCACGCCTTTTGAAGATATATATTTGTTGCGCTCGTCGTTTGTTTCAATGTCAAAAATTTTTCGCGGTAGTTTTTATCTTTTTATATATCTTATGTGCCTTATTAACTGCAAAATTCCGCATATAAGCCAGCCGCCGCCCATTCCTATGCATATGTCACTGTCGAAAAACCCTTTGCAAAACCGCATAGAATAAGCACTAATGCCGAGAACTATCCAAAGTAAACTCAGAAAAAAATACGTTTTTTTCATATTTCATAATGATTTCCTCCTTTTTATTATTCGTCAAAAAAATAAACACTTGCTCGATTGACGTTTTGAAATATTTCGCGATTTTTGTGTGCCAGAAGTATTGACGGGTTGTACTTTCCCGTTTCCAATGCACTGATTGTCTGGCGCGACACACCGAGAATTTTCGCAAACTCATCTTGCCTGATGCCTGCTTTTTTTCCGAAGTTCTTCAACTTTGTTTTCCAAATAACACCGACCTCCCGCATTATAATGTAAAGTTAACTTTACATTATAATATCACATCACTTTCAAAATGTCAAGTAAACTTTAGCAAAAACCTGCATCAAATTTATGATGCAGGGTTTTTAATATTTATTCTATTTTTGTTTCAATATACCTTTGCAAAACTGCCGAGGTTTCCGCTCTTGTTGTGTTGTTCTGCGGTGAGAAGAAATTGTTTTCGTCACCCATCATAATGCCCTTAAGCTTGCAGTACATAACCGCCTCAAGCGCGTAATCCGAAATTTTATCGGTATCGGCATAATCGAGCCTTATTGCCCAAGCACCGCTCGGTGCAGTACCTTTATACTGTGCATATCTGAACAAAATCGCCGCCGTCTGCTCGCGCGTGATACTGTCGTTCGGTGCAAAAAGATTATCCGAAATGCCTTTTACAATGCCTTCGCTTACTGCCCAGCGCAGTGCCTCGGCATAATATTCGCCGTTGTCAGCGTCGGTAAACGGAATATCAAAATCCGTCTGCGGTTTTCCGTCCGCGCGCCACAAAACGGTAACAAGCATTGCGCGCGTAAGGTCGCTGTTCGGTTCGAATGTTGTGTCCGTTGTGCCGTTAAACAAACCGTTTTTTTAAACGCGTATTCAACGTTTTTTTGAAGAACCAGTCCGATTCGCTTACGTCGGCAAACGGATTGTTCCAAGCCTCTGTTTTGCCGCCGTTTTCAATCCATTTTGCATAAAGCGTAAAGCTCTTTGTTACGCTCTCGTTAAAATCGTACGGCACGGTGAGGTTTTTGTCGCTGTACCAGCCGTCAAACGTAAATCCGTCTTTGGTCGGATTTTCTGGAGCGCTGACGGTTAAACCGCGTTTTACTTTTCTGCCCGAAACACTGCTTCCGCCGTTTGAGTTGAACGAAACGGTGTAATAGGGAACGCTGTCACCGTTTGATTTGCCCGACGGTTTTGCAAGGTTTGCAAGCGCATTTGCAAGCGCGGTCGAGGCATTGTCAATGTCGGTCTGGGAAATTCCTTGCGTTTCACGGACCTGTTTTGCGCTTGTCAGCGCTTTTTGCAAATCGTCCCAGCTGTTTTGTGTGTATCCGTCGTTTTGCGTTTCTTCAGCCGTTTTTTTATAAGCTCGTCAAGCGCGGTGTAAATCAGTGCCTTGTCGGTGACGTCCGCAACAATGCCGTCATATAAAAAAATTCATTTCCGCCAAGGCCGAATTTCGCGCGGATAAGCGTTTGACCTGCCGATTTTGCGGTGATTTTCGCGCCGTCAAGTTCGGTTGAAGTTCCGCTTGTTATGTCAAGCTTTGTCTGCCTAAGATTTGTAATGTCCGTTTTTCCGCCGTCGGGCAAAATTCCGAACACTTTCAAATTTGCGCTTTCGTTTTCGCCGAGCGAAATTCTGCCGTTTTTCAATCGGAGTGTCGCTTTCGATTTTCACCGAACGCACGGACGAAATGTTTTTATTCGTCAAATCAATGTTTTTCACCGTTTTGTTGCCCGACAAATCGGTCGCCGTGATTTCAATGTTTATTTTTGCAAGGCTTTTGCGTTCTTTATCGGGAGCGTGCATTTTAAAAGTCTGTTTTCAAAAATATTGCTTTCGCGCGGTGAAACTTCTTCATCATTGATTTTAAACGTGTAACCCGCGGCTGCGGCTGCCGTTGCCGTAACGGTCACCGCGTCGGTATTGCCGTCAAACGTACTGCCGTTTTGAGGTGAGGCAAGCAAAAATTTTCGGCGGTTCGGTGTCTATATTTATTGCATCTTTCAAAACAGCGTGGTCGCCGTCAGAGTCAACCGCGTGAGATTCCGCGGTGTATTCGCCGTCGGGGAGGGTAACCGCTATTGTGTGAACAGCCGATTTTTCGGTGTCAAAGTCTATTCCGTCAATTTTTTCGGAGTTGATGTAAAGCTCACCGCTCACGGGAACGTCCGACGAAATTCTGATATTGCCGCCGATGTATTTAAGGCTGATGTTCGGCGGTGTGGACTGCGTTAATCTAACGTCCTGCGAATTTACGTATGCGCCTGAATGATAAATTTCGTCGCCGTCTACGTCTTTGTCGGGGTCGTAAATTTTGCAAAGACGAACCTTTGCGGTGTATGTATTTCCGGGGGTGTAACCGGCTTCAACGCTTTCGCCCGTCGGCTTTTTGTCCTCGCCGATAACGGAACGCTGTACCGTCCGCCGACAACAATTTCGTCGTTTTTGTCAAAAATAAAGCCCTGTGTTGTAAAGCTTGCCGTTTTCAAATATTTCCAACAAGATAGCCGTCGAAATTGTCATCTTCGGTGTCAACGGTGATTTTCAGTTTGTCGTCACCGCAGTTTTCCATAGAAACGCTCTTCGGCGCAGACGGTGCATATGCGTTTGCGAAGGTGATATTTCCTGCGTCGTACGCGTCATAGCATACGTCCTCGTCGCTCAAAAATAATTTTAATTTTATAATTTCCGCTCGGCATTTTATCGGGGAGAGTGACGCTTGCGTTTTTGTCTTTTGCAAAAGATTTCCGACGTGTTTAAAACAATACTGTTTTCGTCGTTTCCGTCGGTTGCCGTAACTATGATTTTCGCGTTTTCGCCGATGTTTTCGCCGTCCCACGAAACGTTTAAAATGTTTCCGTTAAGGCTTGCGGTGTGCGTGTTAAGGCTTGCAACGGGGCTTACCTTTATTGCCGACGTGTCATATGCGGTATTGCCGGAAAAACTTAAAACAAAGTTATCCGACACGTCCGCTTTGGGAACCGCGATATAAAGCGCGTTGCCCGAAACGTTTACGTTGGCGTTTTTGAGAGCCTCTGTCTTTATGCTGTCGTCCGCATTGTGAGGCGGTGCGGTGTAGTATCTTAAATCGTAGTTTTCGCCGTTTCGCGTCACCGTAAGCGACTTTTTGATGTCGTCCTGCACTATGTCTTTTTCCGTCGGTACGGCTCACCGAAATTATATAATCACTCCTCTCGCCGAAGTTTACAATGTGTTTGTTTCTTTCCGCGTTTGTGATAATCTCGGTTTTGCCGTTTTCAAGGCTTGAAAGACGAGCGCTCGGATTGCTTATATTTTTGAGCCGTTCGTCAAAATCCAAAACGGCAACACTGCCTGCACAGTAGGAAAGATTTCCGCCGACTGAGGCAAACTGCTCCTCGCCGCTGATTGGGTCTGTGCCGATTTTAACGGGCTTTATGCTTTCGTTAAAGAGCGCCTTTGTTCGTTTTACACCCTCGTCGTCCAGCGCGGAGAGGGCTGCAAAGTTTTGGCTTCCGCTCGGATTTCCGTGCGTAAACTCAATGCTTCCGCCCCAGTAATACGTAAATCCTACTTTTATAAGGCTTAAAAGTTCAACCGAGCCCCAAACCTTTTCACTGCCTCCGCCAAGCTCTGCCGAGGCAAGTTCCATACCGCCGACAATGGGGATATATTTCGGAAGTCCCAAAGCAACGCTTAACACAAATTCCACTAAATCGCCGTCGTCACCGCCTGCCGCCGCGGTGATTGTAAATCTTCCGCTCATAATGTCCAAAAAGTTTACGCCCGCGGAAAGGTTCAGGTTAAAGTTCGGATACCAGCCGACCGCGACCTCACCGCCGTCTATAAATTTCGCGCGTTTATACATTTTAAGGCTTAAATCGTCAAACGAAATTTTAATAGAACGGAGCGAAAGCTCGAGGTCGGCATTGCCCGTCAAAAATTTTCGTGATGTCAAATTCAACGTGCAGAAGCAGGGGAGAGGAGGGATGCCGTCTTTGCCGTATATCGTTTCGTAAAGCCTGTCAAAGCCGCCGCCACCGCCCGTTACCCATACAACGCCGAGGTTGTCGATGTTAAGACCCGGTTCAAATCCGCCGATAGAGAAATACATCTTGTCGGGTATCGGCGCGCCCGACGGCGACGATCTTACAACCAGTGACAGCGCCATTTTAACCGCCGCCGTTTCAACCGATGCGTCCACGCCGACCTCGTATTTTTTTGCCGATTGTGTTAACGCTTAATTCGCCCTCGATGTTGTCTGGCAAAAATTTCACAATCTGCGGAAGTGTGACGTGCGCACTCATATTTATGCCGAGATACCCCGGATTTTTACCGCCGTAGAGCACATCGTGAATTTCCGCACCTATTTCGGCACGGCTTATGTCGCTGTTTGCAGGCTCAACGTCCTTTTCTTTGACCTGTGACTTAAATTCGCCGTTTTCCTCGTCAAATGTAAGACCGAAGGTGTAGCCGTCGTCGTTGTCGTCATATTGAATTTCAACGGGCTCGGTCGTCCATCTTGCGCCTGACGCGGTGTTTTCGACGCATTGCCGCCGCACCGCCGGGTGTCATAAACCCGAGGTCAAGACTTCCGCCGAAAGATATGATGTCCGACTTTTTTTATTGCCGTCCTCATCATCAAGAATTTTTTTCCGAGAACACCGTATTTCATATCAATCAAAAATCCGCCGACCGTTGTAAGAACGTCAAAAAGCGTTATCCCATTTAAGCTCGATAAAATCCTGGTTAGACTTTTTCTATTGCGCCGTTTTTCACAACGTTTCCGTCGGTGTCGTATTCGGGAATGATGTATTCCGTACCGCCGTTTAAGCGGAATACCGCAGTGCCGTTTCCCACCGTTGTGTTTGCGCCGACGGTGGTAATTTTGCCGTCCATAAGTATTTCAACCGTGCCGTTGCTTTTTCCTCAACGGTAAAGTCACTGCCGTGATAGTTTAAGCTGTGATTTATGTTTACATCTTTGTCTTTTCCCGTAAGACGGTAAAAATTCTCGGCGGTTCGGTCTTTTTGAATGTCGCCGCGCAGTGCAAACAAAAGTTTTTCTTCGGATATGTCCGCACGCTCAAATTCCGCTTCGTTTTTGTATGCAATGACATTATATTTGTTGTTATCTCCGCGCTGAACGGTCACAACGCCGTAATACGCGTTTGAATATTTAATGTCGCTTGACAGCAAAACATACATACCGTCCGATGTAAAATCAGACGGAACGCCGTTTAATGCCTCCTCGCCCGTGTTTGTGTTCCATATAAAACGGAGCTGATAGCGCCCCGGTTCCATATAGCCTTCGAGCATAATGCTCATACTTTTCGGGTCGCCGCCCTGCTCAAAGGTGATATTTTCAATCGGAACGGGGTAGTTTATGCCGTTGTCACCGCGGAGTTCTATTTTGTTGAGAAGTCCTGTTTTAAAAAAGTTTATGCCGTTTCCCGTTACGGTGATGTAACGCGTGTCGTCGTTATAGACGATTTCGGGCGCGAGAGTGCCGAGCGTTATTGCAGGAATACTTGCGTCGCGCCCGGGGAGAATTATGTGGTTTTCGGAAGAACCGAGGCAGTATTCCTCGGCATATGAGCCAAGCTCGTTTACACTTTCGTCCATATCGAAAATCTTTATAATAAAGCTTCCGAGCTGGGCGCGGTTTTTTTCGGCTCAAATTTAAAAATCGAAATACGTAACCCTGTTTTCGCCCGAGTTAAAGTCCAAAACGTCACTGTAAACGGGGTCGGTGTTGTCGTATATAATCCAGTTTCCGCCGTCCGTTTGACGCTGTGTTTTCAAACCCGAGCGCATATGCAACAACCGCAATATGTTTGTAGTCTTTTTCGGTAAAACTCGGATTTGCAAGGTTTACGTTAATTCTTACAACGTTGTCAATGCCGTCTGAGCCTTGATAAACCGTGTTTGTGCTGTCTTTAAACTCCAGCTTTGACGGCGCGGTTGAATTGATGATAATTTTGTTTTCCTTGTTTTTTTAAGGTTCGCCGTAACGCCGTAATACGTGGAAAAACGATTTTTCTTCATTCGGCGCGAGCGTTTTCAAATCGTAATAAAGCGCCGACGCACTGTCCGCAGTTTTTGTCATTTGCGGAATTTGTGAAGTTGAGCGTTGTGTCAGGAGTGTAGTCAAACACCGTCGACGCAAGATTTGCCCAGTGCGCAAAAGTCATTTTATAAGGCTTTTGCTCGGTGAACACGCTGTTAACTCCGTATGCAACAATGTTTGACGAATAGGGGTTATCCCTCACAAAATAGTCGGAGGGCATTGTCACCGTCGGGTCTGCCGACGAATCCCAAGTCTGCTCAAATTCAAAGTATTCATATCCTGCGCCAAGCTTTTGCTTGGGAACCTCGTAATATCCGTAATCTTTTTCGCCGAGTCTGTTGTCTATGAGAATACGGCTTTTTATGTCTTTTGCACTGCCCGAGCTGTTTTTAACGTTGTATGTAATCATAGCTGTGCCGAGCTGTTCCGACGTGCCGTTGTTAACAAGCGAAATTTTCTGCTCGATTTCAATGCCGTCCGCGCTCCATTTGCTGACGATTGCCTCGCCGTCGGGCGACTTTTCGGTGACAACATCGGACGTGCCGTTTCCGAATATTCCGTATTTGTTTCCGAACACATATTCGTCACTGCCGATTTTAAACGAGGTGAAAGACGTGTCAAAATTTTCGCCCCGATGCGTAAGAAATGCGTTGTTGTCGCTTTTTTTGAGAATATCGCCCTCAAGCGTTGAAATGACATAACCGCCGTTTGAGCTGTTTACGATAACCTTTATATATTGGTTTGAAATCTCAATTATGCCATCTTGGTCTGCCGAAACAAGCGCCGACGGAACAAGAGTGAACATAAGCGTTAGTGTGAGTATTGCCGATATAAAACGTTTAAACATGCACCCCGTTCCTTAATATACGTACACGTAAAGCAAATACATGTTGCTTTCGTGTGCGAGAATTGTGTAGTAACCTTTTTTTCCGACGCTTCAAATCCCAATTTTGCATCGAACGATTTTGCATATTTCATCTGTCCCGCGGTTTTGTGGCCTTTTGAATAATAGTATTTTGCACTGTCTGACGGGTTGTCAAGACGGATTATGCCTTTCTGCGCGGTGTAGGTGTCATTTGCATAAAGTGTTGCCGAGCCGATTTTAAAGCTGTAAATATCTTTTGCAACCTTGATTAAACATTCTTTTTCGGCGGTGTTGCCGAGCCTGTCGGATGCTGTGACTTTCGCGGTGTAAATTCCCTCTTTGTCAAGGTTTACATTTTTTTAAGTCTACGCTTGTTTTCACGCCGTCGTTAACGTCTTTAACCGCGTTTCCGACGGGCGAATTTGCGCCCGACTGCAAGTCGTTTGCGGTAACATTGCCAAGAATTATTTTTTGTGCGTCATCTTGGCTTGTGCCCTCTTTTATAACATTGCTCTGACTGTTTTCAATAAGCAGGAGAGGGGCGGTTCTGTCGATAACCGACACGCTTGCCTGCGCAAAAGTTTTCGTTGCCGTAAATGTCTGATGCGGTGATGTTGTACGAACCGTTTTCGCTGACAACAAAATAGTAATTGTAGGTTTTTCGTCCGCCGCGCCTTGATTTACGGTGATTTTTCGTTTTTAACGTCAAGCTTGTTTCCGGATTTTGTCACCGCCGTGACTTCTTTTTATGCCCGAGGAGTCGGAAATATTTAAAAGAATACGCACATTTTTGCTTGTGTATATGTTGCCTGCCTTGTAGCTTTCTTCTGCCGTGAGCGTTTTGCCGTCACCAATATAATCAACGCTTACCGTCATTTTCGGACCTAAATTGTCTATTTGCGAAACAACGGGGTAAACGCTTAATACATTGCCTGCTCTGTCGGCAAAGCTTAAAAATTTTTCTGACCGTTTTCGTCAAACGTTACGGTGTGTCGGTTTTTATACATTTCTCCGCTGTTCTGACCTTCTTTTTGGTCTTGCAGAAGCATAACCTCTTCGCCGTTTGCAAAAAAACATATTCGTACGTTACGGTGTTGTTTTCGGTTTTTAATTATCGGGTATCCCGTTTCAATTACAGGGAATATCCTTGTCGATAACGGTGATACCGCCGTCCTCGGGACGCCAAAGCGTAACCGAGTTTCCGCTTACGTCGCTCACTTTAAGATATACCTGACAGTTTCTCTTAAATTCCACCGTAAGCGCGCGTCCGCCCGATACCGCGGTCACATATTCGTCGGTTGGAGTGAGTTCTTTTAACGTTTCTTTGCTTTCGTATGCCTTAACTTCGGTTGCGGAAATCTGTTCGTTAAAGGTTATGAAGAGCTTTATAGAGTTGTTTGTCGGCGTTTTGAGAAGCTTATCAACCGCACTTGCGGTGTCTGCGTCAATAACGCTCTGCCAGCCCTCGGTTACAATCTGCGGTGCGTCTTTGTCTATGGTGAGAACCGCAACCGCAACCGTGCCGATGTTTCCGGCTTTGTCGGTTAATACAAACTTACCTATTCCGTTTACCTCAAATTCGGTGTAAAATCCGTTTTCGTCTTTCTTTAATTCAAGTTTTTTGCCGTTTATCTGCGTTCCCGTCACATATACGCCGTCCTCCGCCAAATCGGTTGCCGGGGTGACAAGATATGCCTTTATGTTATCGTTGTTTCCGTCATAGCGCACTGTGCCGTTCGGTGCGGTAAGGTCGATTGAATTTGCCGGGAGTGTGACGGGCACTTTTATTGAATTTCCCGTTCCGATACCGCTTAAAATTACGTTAACCGTTCTGTCCTCGGCGCTTTCGCCCGTGAATGTGACAAGTTTTTCTTTTTCGTATAATGCCGTACCGCTTGGCAAATTTCCTTCTTTTGAAACGGTTGCCGAAACGGTTTCGCCGTCTTTGTTAAGCGCCTCGATTTTTACCGATACTGCACTGTTTACCGCGTTTGGCGCGCCTGTTGTTTCAAGCGTTGTAAAGCCGTTTTGGTCGGCGCGAAGATATGTTAAGCGGTACGACGCAATTTTATTGTCGCTCCTGTCGGCAAAGTTTATGTCGGATGCGTCCGCGGTGTAGGTGTTTTCGTTTCCTGCCTCGTCGCGGAATTTGAAAGTATAGGTTTTCTCGGCGGAGTTTTTGTCAAATATCACCGATGAGGGAGATGCGCCGTTTGCCGGCGGGATAAGATATACACCGTTCTCGCTGAAGCCCTCAACCGAATATGTCACCGAATAGATATACTGTATATTCGTTTCCGCGTCTGTATCGCTGTCAACGGCAATGTTTACAATCGCCTCGGGTGCAGTTTTGTCAATGTTTAATACCGGCATTTCAAAGCTTTTTGTCTGTCCAAGCTCGCTGTTTTTAATTGTGTATGAAATTTTTCCGTTTTCGCTGAATGTAAATTCGTCCTTGCCGTCAACCGATATGTTTTTCGTTTCCGTTTGTACCGATTTTTCACGGTTACGTCGGAATTTACCTTTTCGTCGGGCAAAATTTCCTTGCCGTCTGCGAAAAAAATTTAAGGCTGTGGCTGAAAGCCGTGCCGAAAAATGTCGGCATAAACGTCTGCGTTTGCAGTTTCGCCGAAATGGTCGGTAAATCCGATTTGCACAATTCCGTCGCTGTATAAAGGAAGATTTTCGTGCGACGCGCTGTATTCGTTTTCAAATCCGTCAAGCTTTACGGGAACGCTGAAGTTGAGCGCACCGCCGTAGGTATAAACGGGGATACCGCCCTCGTTTGCAGTGTTTGTGATTTCTGCTTTTTTGCCGTAAACGGGAGTATCAAACGTGTGCGTGTATTCGTTTTTATTGCCTGCATTGTCCTCAATTACGAGCGACACCGAGGAAAGGGGAGTATCGGGAAGATATTTTACGTATATCTTTGCGTCGATTTCGCCGTATTCGGTGTTTAAACCGCCGTTAAAAATAACCAGGAACGTTTTCAACGGCGCACAAGCCGTCTTTATCATCATAGCCGTCGAAAATTTGTGACGCATATTCGCCGTTAAACTTCAAATATGCTCTTTTTTTACCTTGGTTTCAGCTTTTGCGGATACCGTAAAAACTTCCGTCCTCGCCGTTTGCCGTAAATACGGGATTTTTCAATAAATTTCGGCGGTGTCGGGTCTATATTGTCTATGCGAAGCTGTGCAAAATCGGCATAGTCGTTATCGCGGAGGTTAACAAGCTTGCCGTTTACAAGCGCCTTCCAGGTTGCGTTGCCTGCGTTGTCGGCTGTTGAAACGGTCATATATCCGTTGCTTGTAAAGTGATAAAATCCGTCCGCGTCGGGGAAAACAGCGATATAATATGTGGTTTCGCCCGTTTCGTAATCGTAATCTTCGCGGATTTCATAATCTTCATACTTGCTCAAATCGTCGTTTTCGCCTGCAATGCGCCAAGCGTTAAGATAATAGCCATGCAAAGAATATGTGTCGTTTTGATTTGTGCTTTCGTCCGCGTCCGCGAGCGAAAGCGCGTTAATGCCGCCGCTGTGCATTGCTCTTTTCCCACAGTACCAATTCGGGAGTGTCGGTAACTGTTCTGCCGTCTTTGCCCGTCTGTGTGTCGGTAAGCGAGTTGATTTTAACGAGCACTTCGTTTGTTATGCGTTCCGTTTCCGAAACGCTTATGTCGAATACCGGTTCAACGTCGTCGCGTCGGAGAGTGAGCACATAAAGCGGTGACGAAATACCGCGTTCGGGGTATTCAAATTTATAATACAGCGTAACTTCCGCAATGTCGTCTGCGTCTTTTTTGAAGTAATCGCCGAGATAATAAAGATTTGACGAAACATTTGCGGTGTTTACTTCAAACGGTATAAGTTCGGATAAGCTGTCGGGGCTTAAGCCTATGCGCATTGCATATTTCATATCGTCCGAATTTTTGCGCAGGAGCACCGAAATAAGCAATGGCACTGTCGGAATTGTTCACGTAAGGCGCGCTGAATTCCGCGTAAAGCTTAGTGTCATCATCATAAATTGTGCTGAAAGTATACACGGGAATATTCGGCGTTATGTCGTTTCCGTCAGCGTCAAACACCGCCTCGGTGTTTTGTTTTTCGCCTCTTATTCCGAAAAGATATTCGGGATAGCCGTTTCGTTCGGAGTATACCGCGCTGATGTAGCCCTGAGGCGAGTTGTCAAACGCAAAATACGTTATCGGCTTTTTGTCCGTTTCGGTGCCGTTTATGCACTTTTACAGAGTACACAAATTCATAGCGGACACCCACGCTGTAATCGTATTCGCCGATACGGTAAAATTCGGTTTCGAGCGTTTGAGGGTCAATGTCAACCGACGCGGTATAAACGGGACTGCACGTTTTGCCTATAACTTCGCCGTTGATTTTGCCGAGATTGAGGTTGTATTCGCTCTGCGTTCCGCCGGAAAGCTTTGAAAATCCAAGCTCGCTGAATTTCCACTCGTTTATACGTGTGCGCGTACCGCTTATTTCGTCGCCCGTTTCGTTGTGTATTCCGTCGTATTCAACTCTTTCAAGCGCAAGGTAACTGTTTTCTTTGTCAATGCGGTCAAGACCCGTCGCAGGGTCGCCCGAAAGATAAAATTCCGCCTGTGCAAAGCCAAACAGGTTGGGTGTGTTGAGAGGATAGCTGAAGCCTTTTTCGTCGTCACACCAGAAAAGGTTTGTTTTTCGTCATTTCTTATGTAGTCAACCCTTTTTGCCGATACTGTTGTTTGTGGAAAAGCGCACTTGACGCAAATTTATGTCGGGAGCGTTGTATAACGTGTTGTATTCCGCGGTGCGTATAAGTGTTTCGCCGTTTTTCGCTCTTTTCAACCGCCATTACAAGCACGAGCGGACGGCTCGTTTCGCTTTGCCGGAATATTTTCGCCGAACATTTCGCCGTAACCGTCGGTATTCGGCACTACGCTCACAACGTCGGTGCTGTCGTGAAGCTGAACCGTGTCGTAAAGGTCGTTGTTATACTGTTCTGTCGATTTGTCGCTGTCTGTGCAGTGAAAAATACTGCCGTAGTTTTCCGCGCGGTTTTTTAGTTCCGCCAAAACGTCATCTGTGATATATGCCGATAAATCATCAACATTCGCAGGCTTTTCAATCCACATAAACCAGAAAAGATATGCATTTTGGATATGGTAATCAACAACGGGGTATTCGCCGTTTTGAATACAGCTTATCGGTATATTCGGGGAGAGTGAGCGAAGTAACCGACCTGTCGTATTTCATAGGGATTTTTTTGATTTCGCTTGTGTTGCCCTTGCTGTCCGATGCCGTTATCCAAATTGTTTTTTCGTGAATTTCACCGTCGGCAAGATTATCGGGTGCGTTGATAATTCCGCTGTTTCCGATAACTTCGGCGTAGGAGGACGGCTCGTCGGTGTCATTATCCGAAAAACCGTAACTGAATTTTATGCCGCTGTCCGTGTCGGTGAGTGAAACGTTAATGCTCTCGTGCGTTACGGTTGCCGTAACTGACGGCGCAAGCGCGTCATATCCGAGCCACTCGGGTGCGGAGTAGGTTTTTATTCGCCGACGCGGGAGTTTCCTGCCTCGTCGGTGACCGATACGCTGATGTCTGCTTTGTCTGCCTCGAAGTTCTGCGGAAGCTTTACAAAGCCGTATGCCTTTGCGCTGTTGCCCGATGTGACAATCGGCGCGCTGAACGATACCGACATTGCACCGTTTGTGCCGTTTTGCCATTCGTTTGTATAGTTTTCCGATGCCGATGCCTGATAGCCTATGCTTTCGTCTGCCGTACGTCCGTCAAATTTCACGGTAAACGACGCATCACAGCCCTGAACCGATTTGTCGTTTATATCCGCGGTTATCAAAAATTATATTGTCCGGAACGCTTTTGCGCCGATATATCCGCAGTCGGTGCGGTATAGTCGATTTTTATACTGTTTGTCGGGCGAAACGGTGTATTTTGAAACAACGGTTTTGTCGCCAACCGGAAGGTCAACAGGGGACAGTTCGCCGTCGGCATTTGCCTTGTAGTTCATAAGCGAATATCCCGAATTGTCTTTTAATCTTTCGTTGTCATACAGAAACGGAGGTTATTTTTAAGACTGTCGCCGTCAAGCTCACATTCGGGATAAAATGCCGTATAAAACGAGATTGTTTTTTTGTCATCGCTCAGCATAACAGGGTCGACAAATCCGCGTGTGTTGAAAAATACGAATATTTAACCCATTGCCCGTTTATAAACATTTTTCTTTTCAACGCCGTCGTTTCCGGGAGCTATTGTCACATATTCGCCGTCCGAATTTTTAACGTTGAGCGTCACGGACGGCAAATATTCGTTCCTTATGTATCCTGCAAACGGCTTGTTTAAGGTTAAGTTTATCTCCACAAGGTCGTCGGTAAGAATAAAGCGCGAATTTTCGCCGGATTTTTGTTATTTTTATGCTTTCAATTCCGAAAGGCACCAAATCGACCGCCGAGCCTCCGCCGACTGGCGCGGTAACTTTAACGGCAGGCTGATTGCCGTCCGAGTCGGACGCGAATTTGTTTCCCGAAATATCGTAAATATTGTTCCAAAAAACATTTCGTTTTTGCTTCGGCGATACCGTGACGTTTGTGAATTTATAGAAAAATCCGCGCTCCTGTGTCACTTTGTCGGTATCGTTGTAAGGGTCGGGAATTTTGTATTCAAAAATCATAACGGGTTTGCCGTCGGTTTTTGACGGTACAAACTTCAAAAACGGCGCTTCTGCAATAAGTCCGCTTGTGGAGTCCGCACCGATTGTATCAATTTTAAGCGAGAGGTCTTTTGACCGAGCTTTCCGAAATATTTTTAAACATAACGGGTTCGTCCCATTCAACTCGGAAATACACGGTGCGGTCTTTTAAGTTTTTTTCACCGTGTCAAGCGTTATGGTGTTGTTTGATATTTTTCTTTTCCGTCCGCGTCCGCAGTGACGGTGACGGAAGAAATTTTCGGGCCCTGTATATCTCTGCCGACAAGCATAGCGCCCGACAGATACGAGTCAACCTGTGCGTCGCGGTCGCTCATTGCCGTAAAGGAAATAACACCGAGTTTTTGGCGTCTTTCCACGCAAGAAAAATTGCCCAAATTCGGACCGCCGCCGATAGTATTGTAATTTTTTTCCAGCCGCCGCCTTTCGAGTCGGTCATTTCGCCGAGGGCATATGTTCTTCCCGTGTCGTTGCTTTTTTTCCCGTAAGTCCCCACCTTGTCTGAACGGTTTTGACTTTCCACGAGAAAAAGTATTGAATATCGCCCTTGGAATACATATTCGATATGTTTCCGTTTGCGCGGTTTTCCTTTGAGTCAAGCGCGTCAAAGCTCACCGCCTCCGACCAGTTCCGTCTGTTTCTCGGACCCTTAAGCTGTGTGAGCCATTCGCCTTTTGACGTAAAACAGCCCGACATAGGTGTGTCGTACATTTTTCTGCCGAAACGGTTTAAAAGATAACCGTTTTGACTGAGCCATTTTACAGAGCCTGCTTCGTCGCGTGCGGTTTTTTGGTCAACCTTTCCCCATTCGGTAACGCCCGCATCAAAAAATTTCACGGGTTCGCCGTCGGTGTAAAGCTGTGTAACGGGTTTATACGTCACGGTGTGACCGTACGCGTTCTGCCCGTTTTGCGCAAATGCGGTAAGGTTTGAGCAAACAATTTGATTTGCAAGCATACCTGCCGTGATGATAAGCGCCGTAAATCTCCTTTTCAAAAAAATCCCCTCCCAAAAAAATAAACTCCGATTAAAACCAATCGGAGCAATGGTTTTACCGATATATAAATTATATCAGAAAAACCGATTTTTTGAAATATTAGGAAAAAACTCACAATTCCAAAAATGCTTAATTTGACGTAAAAAGATAGCCTTTTTCCGTACACCGAAACGATGTCGTAATCCTCGGCGTTTTTGTGCCGATTTTGCGCTTTAAATTGCCTATGTGAAAGCGGATTGTGCGCGTGTCGTCCGCCGACGGCGCGCCCCACACAAATTCATAAAGTTCTTTCGGGCGAAAATATTTTGTTTTTCGTTTTCGATTAAAACCAGCAAAAAGCGCAAATTCCTTTTGCGGTCAGGTGCGCGTCCTTGCCGTTTACAAGCGCCCTGTTTTTGCAATGTCAAGAGTAATCGGACCTTTTGTGATTATAACCTGCTTTTTCTCCGCCTTTGTATGGCGCGTCAAAAGACGGCTCACCACCGCAATAAGTTCGTCAAAGCTGTACTGGCTTTGTAAGGTAGTAATCACCGCCGTTTCCGAGTCCCTCAACTTTGTCCGAAACTTCGCTTTTCCCCGTTAAAAATATCACGGGATTGTCGCTCGATTTTCTGAAATATCTGCAAATATCCATACCGCTCCCGTCCGGAAGCATAATGTCAAGTATCAGCATATCGGGCGTAAATTCCGAAAGTTTTTGTATGCTCTCGGCATACGATTGCGCCGTCGTGACGCTGTATCCGCGCCGTGCAAGAAGACGTGCGTTAATGTTTAAAATTTCGGGTTCGTCCTCAACTATGAATATTTCTGCCTTTTTCGTCCATTTATTTGTCCTCCGCGCTTATTCTTTCCTGTTTCGAAGTGTGAAAAGAAACAGCCGTTCCTTTGCCGAGTGTGCTTTCTATATGTATTTTTCCGCCGTGTGCCTCGACGATGCACACAAAAAGTCCTATGCCGTGGCGCCAGTATTCCTTGCTTACCGAAACGTAGCCGTCCAGCGCCCTTGATTTTATGTTTTCGCACATTCCCTCGCCGTTGTCCGAAACCGTCACGGTCTGACAGCTTTTGCTGTCTTTGAGGCTTACGGTGATTTTGCCTGTTTTTGCTGTGGCGCAGACTGTTTGACAAAAGATTTGTCATAACCTGCATAATCCGCGCGCAGTCGGCACAGACGGGCGGAAGATTTTCGTCAAAATCAAAAACAAGCTCGTTGCCGTTTGTGTCGTTTTTGCCGAAATAGCAATTTGCCGATTCGCGCATCAGCGGTGCAAGATGAACGGGTGTGAGTTCAAGCGCGAGCCGTCCCTGTTCAATGGCAACGGTGTCGGTAAGTTCTGTTACAATCCTGTTTATGCGAACAACCATTTTTCTATTGTTTCCTGATTTTCTTTCAAAATTTTTAATTTCCGGATTTTCCTCGTCCAAAAAGTTCAAACGTATCGCGCGCGTGAAGGCTTATCGCGTTGAGCGGATTTTTTTAATTTCGTGTGCAACGGTGGTCAAAAACACCGATTTTTCCTCGTCGCGCCGTTTCAACTGCTCGTTTTTGCGCGGCAAGCTGTTTTTTTCTGCTCCTCATATTCGCGCAGATGAATGAATATGACAATTCCGCACGAAATGCTCACCGCAACGGCGGAAAAAAAGCACGTCGGCAAGAATTTCTCTCTCGCTTTGAAACCACGATATGCGGCCGGGATTAAAATATGCAAAAATCGAAATTCCGATGTATTCCGCAATTTCGGCAAGCGACACAAAAAGCGCCGGTTTGCCCTTTAACATAAGCACCGTAAACAAAAACCGCAAAAAACAAAGAGCGACGGCATACCGCCTTTGTATCCGCCCGACGCGAAAAAAACTGCATAGGGAAGAATATCATAAAAAAATCGACACTATGGTTATGAGCGAGCCGATTTGATATTTTTTTCAGTTTTATATGTAAATATCAGCAGTCCTGCCGACAGCACGGCAAGCAGTATGCTTAAATATGCGCTTGTCCGCATACCGGTAAAAATGTTCAGCGCAAGCGTCGCCGCGCTTATGCCTACACCGGCGAGCGCAAGCACATTGAAAAAGCCGTGTTCTGAAATCGAGTTTTCGGTCTAAAAACCGCATTGCAAAAGTTTTTATTTTTTATACAATTTTAATTTCTCCCCGATTTTAAATTTAGCCTCAGCCAAAAAGATGCCTAAACAAGCAGTAAAAGAGTTCCGCATATAAGCAGAATAAGTCCGGTGAAAGATTTTTTTGTAAGCTTTTCTTTCAGCACGGCATAAGAGAAAATTACCGTCACCAAAATGCTAAGCTTGTCAATCGGCGCAACAACGCTTGCCGGTCCGTCCTGCAGGGCTTTGTAGTAGCACAGCCACGAAAGCCCGGTAGTTATGCCCGAAAGAATGAGAAAAACAAAATCTTTTTTTGTTATGTTCTCCGCGCCGTTTCCGCTTTTTGTCACTAAAACCGCAACCCACGCCATTATAAGCACAACGGATGTGCGGATTGCCGTGCCGAGAGTGGAGTTTACGTCCGAAATGCCGATTTTTCCGAGAATGGACGTAAGAGAAGCGAACACCGCGGACAAAAGCGCCCATATAAGCCAGTCGGATTTTTCGGTTTTGTTTTCGGAATTGCCGTGCTTTTCAATCATCAGAAACGTGCCCAGTCCGATTAAAACAATGCAGAATGTTTTAAGATATGTAATTTCTTCGCGCAAAAAAATATAAACGCGAGGAGCATTGTTAAAATTGTGCTCGACTTGTCGATTGGGGCGACCTTGTTGACGTCGCCGATTTTGAGCGCGCGGAAATAGCACAGCCACGACGCACCCGTTGCAAATCCCGAAAGAATTAAAAACACCGGCGTTTTAGTGCCCATTGTGAATACTCCGTTTTGCGCGCCGACAACAAAAACCATAATCCACGAAAAAATAAATACGATTACCGTTCTTATTGCCGTTCCCAAGTTTGAATTTACGTTTTTTATTCCAACCTTTGATAAAACCGCGGTTATTCCCGCAAAAAATGCGGATAAAACCGCAAATGCCAGCCACATATAAAACCCCTCTTTGCTATATTCTATCACATATTCCGACAATAGTATAGCATATTTGAATAAATTTTGAAAAATTATTGAATTTTTGCCGCTCCTCAATAAGAGAGCACTGGTTTTGAAGCCGTATTTTAAATTCATACCGCGTCAAAAAAACCTGCCATATGCGTCGGGCATAATGGCAGGTTTATTTGGTGCCTTTAGGCGTGGAAAATAAACCTCCGGTTCTACCGGAGGAAGATAAAAAGCTTTTAGCATGAGAAAAACCTCTATGATATAATAGTAAATGGTTTGGCGACCGCATTACTAAAAATATATCATGGAGGTTTTTAACAATGATAAAGAAAAAAGTACAAATGAAATTAAAAAGCACAGCACACTCAAAGTATAGGTGTCAATACCATATAGTATTCGCTACCTGAAATATAGAAAGAAAAAGAAATATATGGACAGTTAAAAACGAGATATAGGAGAAATATTAAGAAAACTCTGCGAACAAAAAGGAGTAGAAATAATCGAGGCAGAGGCATGTCCTGACCATATACATATGCTGTTAAACATTCCACCACATACAAGTATAGCACAGTTTATGGGATTTCTCAAGGGGAAAAGTTCGTTGATGATATTTGACAGACATGCGAATCTCAAATACAAGTATGGAAGCAGAAATTTCTGGTGCAGAGGATATTATGTTGATACGGTAGGGAGAAATAAAAAGTAATAGCAGAATATATTAGAAACCAGATTGAAGAGGATTATGCATCGGACCAAAATAAGCTTAAAAGAATATACAGACCCGTTTACGGGTAGCAAGAATAAGTAGACAAAATAAACAGCCGCACGTGAGCGGCTGTCTGTAATTGTAATGCGGTGTCAAACTTTCAGTGCCTCTTATGGAGGCTAAGCCTGTAATAGCCCCTTCTAGGGGCAGTGCGCCACCAGTTTACTGGTGGTCATGACTCTTGTCTGAATTGTAAAATCCGATATTCAAAATCTGCCCTGCACCTTAAAAAAACAAGATTTTTGATGGATTTCAAGGCAAAGCGAGTAATCCTGACGGATTGCGAGTTTTTTTAACGCAGAAAGGCGCAAAAAATATGTTTTTAAGGCAATGCTGTCTTATCGAGGAACGGCTTTTTGTGTGTTTTTTGTATTAAAATGAGGGATAGAGAAAAAATTTCCCTATCCCTCATAAAAACAGATTTAATCGCTGCGAAAACTGACTATAATTCCCCTCTTAATACGAATAGAATGTGATAAGGCCGTCATTATCCAGCAAATCAATAACGCCCGAAGTTTTATACGTTGAAACACAGTCTTCGTCTTCGGCGTGATAACAGCCTGTATTAACACCGACCTTTTTCATTGCAATATAGGAAAAATTCTTCACCTTTATTAAAAATAATATTCCTTACTGCCTAATTTAATGTTTACGGGAAAGTCTGCCGGAACAAATTTTGTTTCAATATATCCGGTGTAAATATTTTTTTAATGTTTCCTATGGATTGTGTAATTGTTACCAGAAAAATGTTTTTCGTTTTCAACATCGCCCCATGCAATAAAAATCATTGTCTGAAGTTAAGTGATAGCTTTCTATCACAGCATTGGTTGATAAATCGGTGATTGTTATATCTGCATAGTCCGCCGGGAATATGTTTTTCAAATACCTGAATTGTATTGAAAGGCTCATATCCATTCCGATTGAACTGTTTATAACCATTGGGAAATCAGCGTACAAGTCTTGGGTATCTTCGCTTACAAGATTATAATTCCGGGCGACCGATAATGCGGTTTCTTCAGCCGCATACGCAAATGTAAAGTGAGACAATATCATCACGGCGCACCAAAAGCCGGAAAAATTTTTTACAACCATAATATAATTCTCCTCGATAGAAAAAAATTTGTAATAAAAAGTTAAAAATGGGTATTGACAAGCAAGTACGTTTTGATTATACTTATGTATGAGAGATTCCATCGACAAATTGATAAGTTGCTGTCAGGTTGCTTATAGCCTTTTTGCGTGGTTTCTCTTTTTTGATATAAAAATAATCTTATTACATTTTGAAAATAAGTAATAAGATTATTTTACATTACAAGACAATCATTGCTTCCGAATAATTTTTCGTACAAATATGCAAATTTGCTTTTGTGCGATATCATCACTGCGATGAATTTTCGGTATCTTGATTGTACTTGTGCAGTGTTGGAATTTTAAATTTTGGCATTTTTTAACCTTCGGTAGTGATATGTAATATCATCATTTACTATCGGTTAAATTTTTTGAATTTTTTTCCAAACCCTTCGGCTCTTCCGGCTCGTAAAACGGCATTACACAAGACGAGTTTGCCGCGATAGTCGCGAAAGCAAAAGCACAAGCTGCGATAGTTGCACCGTACTTTACGATTACCTTTTTGCAATTTCACTGAATTTTTCATTTAACACACCTCCTTTCGGATTTTTAAATAAAATCTAATATTTTTAACACCCAGTTTTTCTTTAATTACTGCCATAATCATAGAAATCACTACGGCAGCTTGTCCAATCGCTAATGAAACGACATACGGACTGTCGGGAAAAAAACGGCTGTTAACAACAAAATAACCGCTGTTTCAATCGAGACACACCATAATACTGAATTTTCGGTAGTGCTTTACTTCAAACTCACTTACGGATTTATTTTTATGTATAACAGGCGCTTTGACTAAAACCACAATCAATGAACATATTGTGCACAACACAATCAGTATTGCGTATATATTTTTCGGAAATACGTTCATTACCAGTGTAAAAATGCCGTAAACCGCAAGGGATATTAAATAGCATCTTATTCTCGTATCAGCGTGGTATCCGCCGGCATATATTCTCAATGGTATAAAAAGCAGTAAAAACAATACTGTTTCGGAAAAAGTTACCCACAAAGACAGATATAATCAAAAATACTTGCAATTTCAATCACCGACGACAAAAATATGGCTAATCCATATTGACAGGCTTCAATATCATCTTTCTGAATTATGCCTTGGTTCCACAAAGCGTTAGCAATAGTGCCGGATATACTTTTCATATCGCACCTCCTTTCGATGCTGTGATTATAGCACAATATTAAGTGAAAATTGTCGATTTTTTTCGCAAAATGCAATCTAATCAACGAAATTTGCATAAAAAAAAAAGGCCCGAATTTTTACATTCGGGCCTTTTTAGTATTATTATTCTTTAGTAAATATTACGAATTTCAGTATAAATTCCGTATCAGTTCTTTCGATAGTCGGTTCAGAATTATACTTTGAAAGCGCGGTTTTTAATATTTCCAAGTCCGAAACCGTGATTTTGCTTGTCGCTCTTCGATGTGCCGAAAGTACATTTTTTTACACTTCGGCGCAGTATTAACGATTTTGCACAAAAATTGCCTTGTCCCTGCAGATGATTGTTATGTCAATTCTTTTTATTTGCCGTGTCCATTCGGCCGCACGCCTCTATCGCATTATCAAGAGCGTTGCCGAATATTACACATATATCTGTCGGGTCAATCGGCATATCTTCGGGAATTTGAATTTTTGTATTTACGGTAATTTTCTTGCTCTCTGCGATAGCTATTTTGGTACTTAAAATTGCATCAAGTGCTATGTTTCCCGTTTCGATAACACTGCTGTTTCCGATTTTCTTTTTCCCCTAATTTTTTTCATATAGTTACTTGCGCCGGTTATATCGTTGTTATCGAAATACGCTTGAAGTCCTATCAGAAAAATTTTTGTAATCGTGCTTAAATTTCTTTATTTGTTTTTGGGTAATCAATATTTCATCAAGATGTTTTAACTGTGTCTTTAAATGCTGTTCATACTGTTCCTGGTTTCGTATTGTTTCTGCCTGCTCTGCAAGATGCTCGTACAAATACAGTGCAGAAAATGTGCTGAAAAAGCAAACCAAACGAACATAATATTGCGAGGTTGTGCAAGTAAGTTTTGTTGACATTAAATGATAATTTAAAAATGAGAAAGATTGCAATCGTGGAGGTAGTAAACATCAGCAGAAACAATAACCAATATGAAGTTCCCGTATAAAAAGTTCTTTTTTTCTAAATTTTATATAAATAATATTTACAATAAAAAAAGGGCCAGCATTTTAGAAACTATTATTCCCAACAGTCTGTATTGAGGGGTGTTGACTACGTTCGAAAACTGTTATTTTAAAAGCTAAAGTAATTCCGAACAGAACCATTATCTCAACAAGACCAAGTAATAGAATAGTAATAAACGGAACAATTATTTTTAATTGATAATTTTCCGTTAAACAGGAATAACGGGAACAAGAATGATATTACCATTACGGCTATGTTAATAATACCATAGTTAAAAAGGCGTTGCTTATGTTTATCATTACCGCAACAATAATTATACTGATGACATATAACCAAGGAGAAAAATTTTTTGTTCTTTTTCGCAAAAAGCTTCATACATTTTAAACAGAATAACTGCCTCAATAACCCCCGTAAGTATATCGGCAAGGTTAAAAAAATTGTCATACTCTGAAATCCCTTTCAAGAAAAATTGGTATATTTTTCAAGCACTTCCTTTTTGTAAGAACGGCTTACGGCAATCATTTTATCGCAATGATACAGCTCTGCGTTGTTTTCCTTTATGGTTTTTTTATGTATAAAAAGTTAATGATAAACGATTTGTGTACTCTGCAGAACAAATCTTTATCAAAGCAACTCAAAAATTTCCGACAAAGGTTTGCATATTTTATATATGCTTTCTTTTTGTGTGCAGCCAAATCCAATGGTCCTGGCTTTCGCAGTATATTATGTCGTCGCAGTACAAACGTACTTTGGTTTTGTTTTCCGTAAATGCAAAAACCTTTCTCTGTTTGGATAACTTTTGCCTATGTCATAAAACACCGTTTCAAATTCCGCGGGGTCAACGGGTTTGACTAAAAATCTGAACGGTGCGCATTTAAAGCTTTCGCGCATATATTCCGTGTGGCTTGTGACAAAGACAATTATCACGTGTTCATCAACTTCTCTGATGAGATTTGCCGTTTCAATTCCGTTTAGTTTTTTCCATTTCCATATCGAGAAAGATTACATCATACTGCTCTGTGCCCGTCTTGAATGCCTGAACCAACCTTTCACCGTTTTGATACGCATCACATTCCGCATTATTCCTGTCAATTTTTCTCAATATAATTTTCGATCTTATTGATGCAATTCATATCGTCATCGCAAATAGCTATTTTCATTTTGTGCTTCCTTTCAGTATGTGCCTGCAGTTATCAGATATATTTCACACCCACATAGTAATATATCACTGCTGATATACTTTGTCAATATACCTGATATATATAATTTACATATAATTTTGTTTTGTGAAAAAGTTACTTAAAAATCGGAACAGTACAAGAAAAAAAGTACAATAAAATGGCAAAAACCGCATGAAACACGAAAAAGAGATAGAGCAAATTTTTGCTCTATCCCTTGAAATTTATTCTTCCTCAAACATATCTTTTTCCCAAACCGCAGGTGGGACAAACCCAATCTTCGGGCACATCTTCCCAAGCTGTGCCGGGGAGCTATGCCGCTGTCCGGGTCTCCGATTTCCGGGTCATAAACGTATCCGCAGGGACATACATATTTTTTTCATATAGCTTTTTCCTCCTTAGCCAAAATATCTTTTTGAGCATACCCTCAAAGCCTTTTCCGTGTCTTGCCTCGTCTTTTTGCCATTTCGTGGACGGTATCGTGGATAGCGTCATAGCCGAGCTCTTTTGCTTTTTTTGCAAGCTCGAATTTGCCTGCGGTTGCACCGCACTCAGCTTCGGAACGGAGTTCGAGGTTTTTCTTTGTCGAAGGTGTAACAACCTCGCCGAGAAGCTCTGCGAATTTTGCTGCGTGCTCTGCTTCTTCCAAAGCGGCTCTCATATAAAACTCGCCGACTTCGGGATAGCCCTCTCTTACAGCCTGTCTGCTCATTGCGATATACATACCGACTTCGGTGCACTCGCCTTCAAAATTAGCTTTAAGACCTTCATAAACTTCAGCGTCGATTTTATCTTTTGCGCCCACGCCGATAACGTGCTCGCACGCAAAAACTCAATTTGCCCTCTTCCATAACTGTGAATTTCAGAGCCGTCAACACCGCACTGAGGGACATTTAGCCGGGGGATTGTCACCCTCGTGAACATAACCGCAAACAGGGACATACAAATTTTTCATAAAAAACATCTCCTTTAAAATTTTTAAAAATTATTATTGATAACGATTACTAATATTATTATACCGCAAATTTTTAATTTGTCAATAGTTTTTGATAAAAATAAAAAAATTTTTAAAAATCATCTTCCAAACGGCTTGACACGGGCATAAAACAGGGGTATAATCTGGTTAGTTAAAGCTAACGAAAAGGAGAGGTTTATATGTCTACTGTTATTATTTGTCTTGTACTTGCGGTAATTTGCGTTTATTCAATAATAAGCTACCGAAAAAAAATAAGCAGCGGGTGCTGCGGAAGCGGCGGCGGTGAAATAAAAAATAAAGCCGAAAGACACCAATACGAAAAACTATCCTTATGAATATTATGCCGGGGTTGACGGAATGACCTGTGCGCACTGCAAAATGCGCGTTGAAAACGCGTTTAACGGCATTGACGGCGTTTATGCGCGCGCGGATTTAAAGAAGAAGACCGCACATATTCTTTCAAAGTGCAGTCTTAACGAAAATCTTATCAAATCTACCGTCGAAAAAGGCAGGCTATACTTATTTTCCGATTAAAAATAAATGCCCATATCACGGCAATAATTATTGCAGGGAGCATATTTGCAACTTTAAATTTGAATTTTTTATCCATAATAAAGTTTGCACCTATGCAAAAAATCAGCATTGAACCGGTGAGCGAAAGGTTGTTAAGCGCCGTATCTGTGAGGTACGGCGCTATAAAATGCGCAAAAACCGTCACCGAGCCTTGAAAAATTGCAACAGGGGATTGCCGAAAAATACATCCTTTTCCGAGCGCCGCCGAAAGAATGAATATAATGATAAAAATCGAGCAGTGACTTTGCGGCGAGAACCGAAATATCGCCCGAAATGCCGTCGTTAACCGCGCCGACAACCGCCATTGCGCCGACGCACACGGTAACGGACGAGGTGACAAAAGCCGTTTACAAACATATTGTCGCCGGTGCTGTTTGTTTTCTTTTCAAAAATTCACCGAACGTGCTGATTTTTCCCGTCAAAGTCGAAAAATTCGCCGATAAGCGAGCCTAAAAACAAGGCTTACAATCATCATTGCCGTGCCGTTTGTTGCAAGCGACGTGCCGTTTACCGTCATCATTTTTTGACAGCGCACCGCTTATGCCTATAAACATAATGCACAGCGCGTTTGCTTTAATAAGTATATCTCTGTACCTCTCGGATATGAATTTTTCCGCCCAGCGTGCCCATTATACCGCCGATAACTATTGCGGCGGAATTGAGCAAGGTTCCGAGTCCTATCATTGTTTTTCACCGTCCGTAAAAAGATAGTAATTGTCTATGTCCAAAAATCTGCCGAATTTTTTGCCTGCGCGTCTGACCGTTCCGCAGAATGTGAAACCGAATTTTTCGTGCAGGGCACAGCTTGCTTCGTTTCCGACGTTATCACCGAAACGACGGTGTGCGTGGCATCATCTTTTTGCGTATCTTATAATTTCGCTCATCAGCGCGGTTGCAACACCCATTTTCCTGTAGTTCGGCGAAACGTAAACTGAAAGCTCAACGGTTGTTTTGTATGCCTCTTTGTCACGGTAGGGCGAAAGCGACGAATAACCCAAAATTCTGCCGTTGCCCTCGGCGACGATTAACGGGTGATTTTTCCTTGTTGTGCGCGTCAAACCAAATTTTTGTTCGTCATATGTCTTTTTGTGCAAGTCAAGCGTTGAAATGCCGTTTTTCGACTTCGTAATTGTAAATGTCCAGAATTTCCTTCAAATCTTCAATTTTTGCGGTTCTTATGTTCATAATATCCACCTCTTTTATTGATAAATATTTTTATCACACAGGTCAAAAATAATTCAATTATTTGTCAATATTTCGGTTTACATTTACTAATTTGTATGGTAAAAATACTGCATGGCTTTATAAATATCCTATAATATAAGGAATGATTTTTGTGGCTTACGAATTTAAAAAAGGCATTCTCCATAAAGACGGAAGGGCAATTATGGGGTTCGGAGTGTCGTATTATCCGTCGTTTTATCCTACAAAATATCCTGTTCCGCCGACTGCCGACAGAACGGGCGAAATGAAAAAGGATTTGCGTCTTATGCACGAGTCGGGATTTCATTTTCTGCGCGCGGCGGCGCTTTCGGATATTTCGCTCGGCAAAGACGGCAATGTGGAAATATCGTCGCCGTTTATCGACGATATGGCGCGCGAGGCTGAAAAAAACGACCTCGGCATAAGCATAAGGCTTCAGGGATACGTTATGAATATCCGCGGAAACAAAGATTATCTTATGATTAACAACGACGGCGAGGAAATGCGCAAGGACTGGGCGTCGTTTATGCACTCAACGTTTTTTCACGACGGTATTTTAAAGGATAATTACGACTGCACAAAGGCGCTTGCGGAGCATTATTTAAAGTTTAAGTCACTCATTTCTTATCAGATATACAACGAACCGCACTATCCTGCAAACGGTGTGTTTGACTATCATCCTCTTGCGGTTGATGCATACAGAAAACACCTTGTCGAAACGGGAATTTTGACAAAAGATGAGGCGAAAGATTATTATCCGCCTAAAAAAACGTCCGCAAAATAAAGAAAAATTGAAGAGTGGGTACGCTGGAGATTGTTTTCGATGCGCGCGCTTTCCGATTTTCTCATAAAATCGTCCGACGCGTCAAAGGACGGCGCAAAGGATATTGAAACGTTCACCTGTATGACGGTAAGTTCGAGCGGAAACAACAACGCAGACCGCGGAGAAAGCTTTTTTGAGGTGTGCGAGGGTATGGATTCAATATCTATAACGCTTTATACAAACTTTGACGGTGTGGATTATTTCAGCGCGAAGCACACTATAAACCTTTCGGAGTCTGCGGCGGCACTGTGCGGAAAAACACGCGTGGGCGGCAGAGCTTGACGCGAGAACGAAAAATGCCGTCGAGAAAGTTTTATCAGTCTACATATGCCATAATCGGCGCGGGACACAAGGGAATTTGTTATTATCAGTGGAGAGGGACTGTCCGCGTGACGGCGTGCCCGAGGGTGACGTGTGCGGACTTTTTGCATACCGACGGCACAAAAACCGACGCGTTTGACCGCGATATTAAGCTTTTGAAATATCTTAACGGATTTTCGGATAAAATTGTTAAATGTGAGAAAAAGAGAACGCATATCGCGGTGCTTCATTCCGATTACGGCTATGCTTATGCAGACGCGCTGACCGACAATCTTATGGGCGGTGTGAACATTTGGCAGTACATAACGGTGAGCATATGCAAAAAAAGCTTTATCAGCTCGGATTTAACGTTGATTTTGTACGTGCGTCCGATTTGGACAAAAAAACGTTTTGGACGTTAAGAAGCTTTATGTTCCGATAAAATATATGCTGTCCGATGAGGAAACCGAAAAAATAGACACTTTTGCAAAAAACGGCGCAAAAGTATTTTTCCACAACATTACCGGCACGTTTGAGGCTATGTGCGCTGATGGGTTCTGGGATTGGACAAATCCGCCCAAAAACCGCGCGGTGGACGACTTCAGGGGCGGTATGGAAATTGACGACACGGTTGAAATGACAGGGCTTATTCCGTTTGTTGAAACGTTTGACAAAAAAACCTTTTTGCAGACGTTATAGAGTGTGACGAATACAAAATTGTTTCGTTTGTGAGCAATCACCCGGCGCAAAAAACGATAAAATCACACAAAATCAAGCTTAATTTCGGCGGAAAAACGGCGAAATTTATGACGCCGTTTGAAGAAAAAGAGCTTGAAATAACGGACGGTTATGTTGATTTGCCCGATATAGACGACGGCGCACTGATGTTTGTATATTGAGGTGGTAAGAATGACAGAATTGCAAAAACGGCTTTTTGATTTGCAGGATAAAGAGTATAAAGAATTTCATCAAAAGCTTATGCCGACGGTAAATCCCGACTGTGTAATCGGCATAAGAACACCTGTTTTGCGAAAAATTTGCAAAAAGATTTCGCAAAAGGAGGACGGCGCGGAAAAAGTTTTTAAAATCGCTTCCGCATAAATATTATGAAGAAAAACAATCTTCACGCGTTTTTGCTTATGTGTGAGAAAGATTTTGACACCGCACTTGCAAAAACCGAAGAATTTTTGCCGTATATAGACAACTGGGCAACCTGCGACGTGTTTAAACCTAAAATTTTTGCAAAAAACACCGACAGGCTTATCGGCAGAATTTACGAATGGATAAAAAGTGACAAAACGTATACCGTGCGGTATGGAATCGGGCTTTTGATGTCTTATTATCTCGATGAAAATTTTAAGGAGGAGTATGCCAAAACCGTTTCGCAAGTCCGCTCGGACGAGTATTATATAAATATGATTATTGCGTGGTACTTTTGCAACCTCGCTTGCAAAACAGTATTACTCTGTGATAAAAATATTTAACGGAGAAAAAGACTTCCGTATTGGGTTCACAACAAAACCATACAAAAGGCAGTCGAAAGCTTTAGAATTTCGCCCGAAACAAAGGGAATATTTAAAAACATTAAGAATAAAAAGGAGATGTTAAAAATGCTTAAAATTTCAACCGAAATAGCCTCGGCGGCAAAGATAATCGGCGAGGAAAAAGCGGTGGAATATTTCGCAAAAGCAGGGTTTGACGCGTGGGATTTTTCTATGTTTGAAATGGTGCACGTAAGCAGTGACAGAAAGAGCATAGTTAAAAACAAATCACCCTTTGTGCGGTGAAAATTACCTTGCGTTTGCGCGAAGGCTTAAGAAAATAGGCGAGGACAACGGAATAGAGTGCAATCAGTCGCACGCACCGTTTCCGACGCATATTCCGGAAATGCGTTCGTATTTGAAACGCGCGATTGAGTGCACTGCCGAGGCAGGCGGAAAAATCTGTATAATTCACCCTATGAACAATGCATCGGTGGAGGAAAATACCGAAATGTATAACGAGCTTTTGCCGTTTGCCAAACAGTGCGGTGTTAAAATCGCGTCGGAAAATATGTGGCAATGGGACGCTGAAAAAGACTGTGTTAAATTTGCGGCTTGTATGACTCCCGAAAGCTTTAATGCGCATCTTGACGCGGTAAACGACGAGTTTTTCGTTGCGTGCCTTGATATAGGTCACGCTGAAATGCTCGGCGCTAACACAAAGTGCGCCCGAAATGATAAAAGCGCTCGGAAAACGGCTTTGCGCACTTCATATCCACGACAACGACAAGCGTCACGACTCGCATCAAATTCCGTTTTCTATGCAGATTGATTTTGACGCGGCTGCGCGCGCACTGAAAGAAATAGGGTATAACGGATACCTCACACTTGAAGCGGATCAGTATCTTAAAGATTATAATAAAGACAACGTTTTCGACGGAATGAAAGACCTTGCCCGTTCGGCAATGAAAAATAAGAGATATGTTGCAATAATCATTAAAATTTATTTAAAAAGGACTTTGCATTGCAAAGTCCTTTTTGTCAGCTTAGTTTTCTCTTTTTTTATGCTTAATTTTCTTTAAATTTGTTCCACGGTTTTTGTCACCGCAAGGCAGATTAAACCGCCCAAGAGTGCGATTACCGCCCACAAAAACGATTGTTGCACTCCAGCCGAATTTTTTTCCGAAAAAAAGCGCAAGTCCTGCGCCCGACGCCGCACTGCCGATATATGTGCAAAAATTTAAAAAGTCCCGACATAAAAGATATATTGCCGTATTTTTGCAAAAATAGGGCGGAACCATACACGTCATAACAATGTTTACGCCGTACATACAAGCCGTCAGAATTGCCGAAAACAGTATCGAAAACGGTGCGCTTTTTCCGTTTACCGAAAATAGCAAAAGCGCGGAAATAAATCCTGCGAAAAACACAGCGGACGCAAGCAAAAGCTCGCTTTTTATAAATTTTCGGTATATTACTGACGTCAGCTGAATTGCGCCGATACTGAAAATCGGAAGTATCACGCCCGTTAAAAATCGCGGCACGGCGGTCAAGGTTAAACGTTTCGGATATGTACGACGGCATCCAGGTTGTCACCCCGTCACGCAGTATGCCCTGGAGCACGATTGCAAGCATTATAGGCCCCATAAGCACAAGGTATTTTGCACCGAATTTTTCGTTTGTTTCGGTGATTTTGCTTGTGACAATCATTGTGTTATCGTTTTCAAAACGGCATTTTTCATCCATATAACCGACATAAGAACGGCGAAAAAAATGCCGACACCGCAAACACGCCCCTCCAGCCGAAAAGCGATATGCAAACGGGTGACAGTGCGTAAACCGCGATTGTGCCGAATGAGCTTCCCCAAGTGACGATTACGCACGCTTTTTTGTAGTCCTCCGACGTGAAAAGCGTTGCCATAATTTTAACCAGAGGCGGCCACATAAACGCCTGTGCAAAAGCCGTTTACCGCCCAAACCGCCGCCATTTGATACGGCGATGTGCAAAACGGAATTGCAATATTTGTCGCGGCGGTGAGCAAAAAGTCCGCCGAAAATAAGCTTTTTGGGGGTTTAGTCTGTCGCCCAAAAAAATCCGCTTGCAAGCTGACCTGTTCCGTATGTTACCGCGCTCATTGTAAGCGCGAGCGACTACAAGTGATTTCTGCATATTTTCCGCGGCGCAGATTTCAGATATTACCGCGCCGTAGTTAATGCGCGTGACGTAGCTGATGAGGTAGAGAAACATAAAAAGCAACGACGCGCTCAAAAACTTGTTTTTTTGTCTGTGATTTTTCCATTCTATAATTCCTCGCTTGTAATTATTTGGATATTGTTGGATTTGTAGATTTCTTTTTATTTCATTCGACAGCGAAGAATCACTGATATATGTAAATTTTTCGTTTATATCGCACGTTTTAACAAGCGAGCTTTTGCCGAATTTACTGCTGTCGGCGAGTATATAAACCTCGTCGGACGAATTTATTATTTCTCTCTGCATTTGCGAGAGGTAGGGAAAGATGCCCAAAAATTCCGTTGCCGAGAGATATACTGCTCGGGAATATGAACGCTTTTGAAACCCTTATTTCGCCGAGCATTTTTAACGCAAAGTCGCCGTAGAACGCATTTTCGGCGCGGTCGAAAAATCCTCCGCACAAAATGACGTTGAAATTTTTGTAGTTGCACGCGCGCAAAAATACGTCGAGAGAGTGGGTGACAACAGTGAGAGAGTCCAGCTTTTCCTTTAAAACTTCGATAAGTTCAAGCGCCGTGCTTCCGCAGTCCATTGCGATAATGTCGCCGTTTTGCACAAATTTTGACGCAATGCGCGAAATTTCGTTTTTCTGCGGTTTTCTTTCTTCAATACGCGACGGAAAATCAATATACCGGTCTGCCGACGGTTTTAGTACAGCACCGCCGTGGACTCGCGAAAGCTCGTTGTTTTTCAAGAAACAGTAAATCTTTGCGGATTGTTTCTATCGAAACACCGAATTTTTCGGAAAGATATGTAACTTTTTACCGCAGATTTTTCTTTTTAAAATCTTGCATATTTCTTTTTTCTTCGTACATCTGCAAACATTTTGCAATCAACTCCAACTAAATCCAACTTTATACAACAAATTATAACACCGTTTGACAGAGATGTCAACATTTTTTTCGGAATTGTTTTGAGTGACCGCAAGTTGAAATTTTTAATCTATACTGCCCGTGCTGACGGTGTTCGGAATTTGTTTTTCCGCTCACGTCTACCGAGAAATTTTCTTTGTAAATAAGCTCGGATACAGGGAACGATTTTGTAGCCGTCCGCTATAAGCTTTTTCCAAAAATTTTTCGGCAGTGCCGCAGGCGTGTTTTTCGCCGCGTTGTGGAAAAAGAACGATTGAGCCGGGCTTAACCTTTGTCGTCACGCGGTCGATTATCGTCTCGGGCGCTAAATCCTTCCAGTCCAGACTGTCCCCGCCGGCAGCGGTTGGAATACGGCATTATACGGGAGGTTTTTAAACGTTTACGGTTATAAATTTCCTATTATGGTTATATTTTTCGGATTGACGCAAAATGACTGCGAATGTTAGAATTAACCTATAAAAACGGAGGTTTTGCAAATGGACAGACTTATTAAAACGGGAAAAATAAAAACCGAAAACGTCACTCGAAGTGAAAAGCTCAAAAAAATAGGCATAGGCTTTGAAAAACTCGACCGCGACGTGTTCGACCCCGAAAAGGCTTACGGCAAGCTGGGAAAACTCGGCATCAAATGGGTTCGCATACAGTCGGGCTGGCAGAGGACGGAAACCGAAAAAGGAATATATAATTTTGAATGGCTCGACAAGGTTGTTGACAACCTTGTAAATCTCGGTGTTACACCGTGGATTTGTTTATGCTACGGCAATGCTCTTTACGGCGGTATGGCTAAAAGAAATATTCGGTGCGGTGGGCTGTCCGCCGATTTTCACCGACGAGCAAAAACAGGCTTGGAAAAAAATTACGTAAGCGAGGTTGTTAAAAACTATGAGGAACGCGTTTCGTATTTTGAAATATGGAACGAGCCTGACGGCGAATGGTGCTGGAAACACGGAGTAAGCGGAACGGAACTTGGCATTTTTACGCGTGAAACCGCACAAACGATAAAAAGCACAAATCCAAATGCTAAAACTATCGGCGGTGCGCTTTGCCTGCGCCCGATAACCTTTATAAACGACGCTTTTGCAACGGGAATGGGAGAGTACCTCGATTTTATTTCGTTCCACGAATACACCGCTGACGAAACACTGGTGTTTGAACGCGTTAAGGCGCTTAAGGCGCTCGCGCAAAGCTACAATCCGAACATTGACATTATTCAGGGCGAGTCAGGCTCGCAGTCGCGCGGAGGCGGTCACGGTGCGCTCTGGCGCGGTTGCTGGACGCCCGAAAAACAGGCGAAACAGCTTGCGCGCCACACAATAGCCGACCTTTATCACAAATGTGCATTTCGCGTCGTATTTTTCGTGTATGGATATGATTGAGGCGCTCGGCGGAAAAAGTCGGCGACGTAAATTCGTATCTCGATTACGGATATTTCGGCGTTCTCGGTGCGGAATTTGACGAAAAACGGCAGGTCGATAGGCGAGTACACACCGAAAAAGTCGTATTACACATTGCAAAAATATCGCGTCGGTTTTTTTGCCGATGATTACGAGCTTTGCGATATTCCTGCGATGTTTATTCCGCAAAAAAATCGGAGCGTATTTTTTTAAATATGACATTGAACAGAAACAAGTGCGTGACGGGCGGATTTAAAAAGAACGGCGGAAAAAAGCATTTGTATACTGGTATCCGTCCGATATTATGACGACATCGTTTGAAAGCACGGTTTCTATGGAAATCTATTCGGAATACGACGATATTTATGTTATCGACGTTATGGACGGAATCGTTTATAAAATTCCCGATGAAATATTAAAACGCGACAAAAACGGTATGTATACGCTTACAAATATGCCGGTAAAGGATACACCGCTTATTATTGCATTCGGTAAATTTGCAGACTGGGAGGAAGAAAAATGAAAAAGTTACAAAGTAGAAAAATCACGCGCCGAGTTATCTTCCGAAAGAGAAAAAACTGGACTCTTGTATGGAGCGACGAATTTGACGGCGACAAACTTGACGAGAGCAAATGGAATTACAGACTGTATTTTTGGGGCAAAAAGTCGCCCACATTCACAAAAGAAGGCGTGGAGGTTGACGGCAAGAGCAACTTGCATATAAAGCTTATTGAAAAAGACGGAAATTATTTTTTTCGGGACACCTTCAAACAGGTTCGCTTACATACGATATACCGAAAGACAGCGACGGTTTCTGGCCTTTCGGCAAGTTTGAAGAGGCAAAGTTTATGCATAAATACGGATATTATGAAATAAGATGCCGTCTGCCGAAAAATCCCGGCTGGCACGCAGCGTTTTGGCTTCAGGCGCCCGGAATAGGTTCGTCGCCCGACGCGTCGGCGTGCGGTGTGAAACCGATATTATGGAAAAATTACCGACAGCACACCGATAATATTATGCTTTGCGGAAACGGCTACGGCGGATACGGAAAAAATTCGGTATGGCCCGGACATTTTAAGCACCCGTTTAAGGAAACCGCGGACGGCTGGCACTATTACGGCGTTGACTGGAACAAGGACGGATATACGTTTTATATGGACGGCGAAAAGGTCGGTTTTCAGGGGTGCGCCCGATATGCCCGTCAGCAACACCGAGGAATTTATCCTCGTCAGCACCGAGTGCCACGGCTATCACAGGGGCTTTCGGCGAAAACTGCGGTGACGACGGACACGGAAACGTGTGGGCAGGAAAGCCCGTTGACGAGCTTTTGCACGCTGTTTTGCCCGACGAATTTGTGGTTGACCACGTACGCGTTTTTTTGACGAAGTAAAATAGGAGTGTAAATATGAAAAAGTTTTGTGCTTTGGCTGTTGTATTTTTGCTTTTGTGTCCGTCGGCATATGCCGAGGGAATGATAACATTTTCGGGAAAAACGGATTTCGGCAAAATGATAACCGTTATGACGGTGAAAGATAACGGAAATTACAGTCTGCCCGATTTTGACGATATAGGGTACATAAACCAGACAACCGCGGACGAAAACGGAAATTACACAATAGGCATACCGATTTCACAGTTTGAGAGCGGATACAAATTTTTCTCAAACGAAAATCTTCGCCGTGTGATATATGTTTCGCAAAACGGAAACGACAGCGCGGACGGAAGCAAAACCGCGCCGTACAAAACACTTCTAAAGGCGGTGTCGGTGTGTGATGACAACGCGCTGATTGTGCTGTCGGATATTGTGACCGTTCCAAACGGCGCGTGGTATAACTGCGGTGCCGAAAATATCACAATAAGCGGAAAAAATCCCGAAAACGGAGAAATAACCGGCGGACTTGATTTTACAAATGCCGTCGGCTTGCATTTTAATTTTTCGGTTACTTTTTGGAAAATATGACGTTTAACACGCTTGCGTCCGACCTTTCGGACTATAACGCGAAAGTTAACAAAATTTTTGCCTGCGGAAACAAAATTGTGTTCGGCGAGAATTTAACAATGGACAACCCGATTGATATATTCGGCGGACACTCGGTAAATCACACCGTTGAAAGCACCGATTTAACCGTTAAAAAGCGGTACGTACAGAAGAATTTACGGCGGAGGCGAGCAGTCGGCAGTAACGGGCGATACGCATATTAAAAATTTACGGAATGAACGAAAAAAATTTTCCGCTAATGACGACGATTCAAACTATTACAAAAAGCTGGATTTCGGGCGGAGGAAAAACAGCGGTGCAACTGTCGGCGGAGATTCATATATCGAATTTTACGGCGGTGTGTGTGCACTTGTTTCGGGAGTCGGAATAGGCGCGGAGGTTCTGGGTGATACGCATATAACGCAAAAAGGCGGACGCATTATGAACATCTACGGCGGAAGTGCCGACGAAAAAAACCGTTCACAACGGCAATTCGCGCATAAGCATTGAGGGCGGTACGGCAGAGTCGGTGTTCGGCGGTTCGTACTGCGCCGATTTTATCGGAAATACCGATGTAAGCGTTATGGACGGCGAAATTTTAAGAAGAATTTACGGCGGTTGTTACAACGACTGGACGGGGAGCTGGAAAGGTGATTGCAGTGTCAGCGGTACGGCGGGCGTAACGGTCGGCAAAAATGCGAAAAATTGCAACACTCGGCGATTTGAAAGGCACAAACAGGCTCAACGCGGGAATTTTTCGGCGGAAGCAGAATGTCAAGCCAAAAGGACAGCGAAACCGCGGTTGTTATATTTTCTCAAAAATTCGTATGATGAAAAAAATAAAATATCTCGGCGATGTTACCGGATATGATGATGTTTTCAAGCCGTTTTGCAAGTTTATTGTAAAATCGGGCGAGGGCAGGGAAGTGTTGTGTCAAAAGGTGAAAATGTGATAGACATTATGCCGAATATTGGAAAAAAATGCCGTTATCGGCGGAGAAATCGTGACAAAAAGCAGTTATACGCTTTCCGGCTATCTCACCGAAATAACTTTTCGCCGACGGAATAACTTTGAGCAATGCCGGCATCATAAACGAAAAACGGAACGGTCAAGCCGAGCGTATATATCGGCATAGGAAAAACAAAAAAACTTTCGGGAAACGAAATGCTGATTGCGGTTATATCAAATGCAAAAAAATGACACCGAAATTAAAAAAAGCAAAGGTTGACAAAGAGGGAAACTATGCTTTTTGATTTTGATATAAATTCTGATGCCGAAAGCTCATATGTCAAGTTTTATCTTTGGGATATGACAGGCTTAAAAACCGCTCGGAGAGCCTGTGATACTGGCGGTAAGATAGGCTTGCGGTTATAATTTTACGACCGCGGTATTCTTTTTCAAATTGACCGAAACACGGCTTAATGATAAAATTTTTATTATAAGAAAGAATAAAAAGAAAGGAAAAATTTCTATGAGAAAAATTTACAAGGCTCTTGCGATTATGACCGCGATTGTGACAACTTTTTCGGCGTGCGGAAAAATTCCGACAATGCAAGCGTTTCAAATGCAGGCGAGTATGTTGCCGATACCAATCTTAATGCGCCGGGCGAATTTCCCGTTTGCAAAAAAACAAAATAACCTTAAAAAAATCGGAATACCGAAAAGACCCCCTTGTTACCGATTATGACACAAACCTTTACACACAGGCGATAAAGGAAAAAAATGAACTGTGATATTGAGTTTTCCTATCTTCCTTCGTCGTCGGACGAGGCAAAAACAGAAGGTTGAGCTTATGATTTCGGCAGGCGGAGCGGATTTGCCCGACGTGATTATAAACGTTCCCTTAAGCGACAGTGCAATTCCGCGCTATGCGTCAAAGGGATTTATAGTTCCGCTCAACAATTACTATAAAAAAATTCCTCCTATTACATAAAGAAAGTTATGGAGGAGGAACCCAATCTCGAAAAATGATTACAATGGTTGACGGCAATATTTACGTTGTTCCGAAATACCTTAAAATTATGCAGAACGAGCTTGGCTACCGTATGTGGATATACGAGCCGTGGCTTAAAAAAACTCGGACTTGAAACACCCAAAACCACAGACGATTTTTTTATAACGTTTTAAAAAGCGTTTAAAAGAAAAAGACCCGAACGGCAACGGCATTGCGGACGAAATTCCTCTGCTCGGTGCGACAAACGGCGGCGAAAGCTGGTTTTTGGATTATTTAAGCGCGGCATTTTTTTGCCCATCAATCCGCAGAGCGATTATCTTTATGTTGAAAACGGAAAAAAATCAAAGCGGCATACGTTCAGGACGAATACAAAGAAGCAATAAAATATATGAGCAAACTCTGCAAAGAAGGTTTGCTTTCGCCGTCGTCGTTTACGTCGGCAGGCGCACAGTCGCGTCAGACGGTGCAGAACCCCAACGCGGTACAGGTGGGAACGTTCACCACAATGGCGCCGACATATTTAATCGGCTCGGACGAAAGACAAAACGGCTACAAAATTCTTCCGCCTCTCACACAGGAGAACGGCACGGGTTATGCGGTATATGCGCCGAGTATTCCCGTAAACTCTTTCTTTATAACGAAAAACTGCAAAAATCCCGAGGCGGCATTCAGAATGGCAGACATTATGATGAGCGAGGAAATGACAATCTGGTCGCGTTTCGGAAAAGAGGAACGGACTGGCTCAAACCGACGGCAGGTCAGAAAAAGTATGTTTGACTATATGGGATATGAGGCTAAAATCAATCCTGTTCTCGCGTGGGGCGCTCCGCAAAAATTCTCATTGGCAGAACGCCGCGCCCGGTTACAGAAGTTATGCTCTTTCATTCTCAACAGTTGAAAACGGAAGCAACATCTTTGAAACCGAAATTGCAAACAAGCTTTGAAAGCTACAAAGAAAAATACCGAAAGAATATATAACAAAAATCATTTTACACCGAAGAGGAAACCGACGAGGTTAACGAAATTCAGCAGAACATCAATTCGTATAAAAAAACGATATGATAACGCGCTTTATAATCGGCGACCTCGATGTTGACGCAAAATGGGATTCGTATATCAAAGAACTTAAATCCATCGGTGTGGAAAGACTTGTTTCAACCGCTCAAAAAGCGTATGAAAGGACAAATAAATAGCAAAAGGAAGATTTTTATGTGAAAAACAGATATTTGCACAAACAGAAAAATTAAAAGCACCTTTAAAATATAAAAAGTACTGGCAGTTATATGTTTTTACTGCTTCCCGTTTTATACATAATAGTGTTTTGCATACGGACCTATGGCAGGGACTTCAGATTGCATTCAAAGATTTTGACGTTGCAAAAGGGCATATTCGGCTCTCCGTGGGCAGGGGTTAAGTATTTTAAAAAGTTTATAAACTCGTATCAGTTTTTTTAAGAATTATACGAAACACATTTGTGCTTTCAATATATTCTCTGATTGCGCGTTTCCCCGTGCCGATAATACTTGCAATCTGCATAAACGTAATGCAGAACAAGTATTTTAAGAAAACAACGCAGATGGTTATATATATGCCTCACTTTATATCTGTTGTCGTGCTTGTGGGTATGTTAAACCAGTTTTTCAACCCGTATGTGGGACTTTACGGAAACATATACAAAATATTAAACGGAGCGAACGCGCCCGACATTATGACAAATCCCGCGTCGTTTCTTCATATGTACGTGTGGTCGGGCGTATGGCAGAATATGGGCTGGGATTCCATAATCTACATCGCCGCGCTCTCGGGTGTATCTCCCGATTTGCACGAGGCGGCGCAGGTGGACGGCGCGTCAAGATTAAGACGTGTTTTCAGCATTGACATTCCTGCCATTATGCCGACTGTTGTTATACTTCTTATACTCAACATAGGTCAGCTTATGAATTTGGGATTTGAAAAAATATTCCTTATGCAGAACAACGTTAACTTAAGGTTCAGCGAGGTTATTTCAACCTATGTTTACAAAGAGGGTATTTCGTCGGGAGGCGGAAACTATTCTTATGCCACGGCGATAGGACTTTTTCAACTCGGTTATAAACTTTGTGCTTGTTGTAACGGTTAACAAGCTTTGCGAGAAAGTATAACGAAAGCGGTTTATGGTAAAGGAGAATTTTGGCAATGACAAACAAAAAGTTAAGCTTTCGGCGGACGACCGCATTTTTTTACATAGTTGTAAATATCATAATGGCAATAGTTTTTGTAATTGTGCTTTGGCCGTTGGTGTTTATCGTTTCGTCGTCCTTTTTCGTCAAAAGAGGCGGTTATGGCAGGCAGAGTTTTTCTTCTTCCCGTCGATTTCAGCCTTGAGGGCTACAAAACGGTATTTAAGACAAACGAGGTGCTTATAGGCTACCGAAACACAATATTTTTACACATTTGTGGGAACGCTTATAAACATTTCGCTCACAATGATGGCGGCATATCCGCTGTCACGGCGTGACCTTCCGCACAGAAAAAGCGCTGATGTTTCTTTTTCACGTTCACTATGATTTTTCGGGAGGTATGATACCCACATACATCATAGTAAGCGAGCTTGGAATTTTAAACACTCCGCTTGCAATGATACTTCCCGGTGCGCTGTCGGTTTACAACCTTATCATCACGCGCACATTTATAGAAAGCAGTATTCCGTACGAAGTTTTTGAGGCGGCAACAATAGACGGTTGCGACGATTTCAGATATTTCTTCAAACTCCTTTTGCCCCTGTCGGGACCCGTTCTTGCGGTTATAACGCTTTATTATGCGGTGGCGCATTGGAATTCTTATTTTAACGCATTTTTATACATCACCGATTCGCGCCTATATCCGCTCCAGCTTGTGCTTCGAAACATACTCATAGCAAATCAGATTGATTCCGCTATGGTTACGGACTTTGACTCTATGACATCAAAACAGGGATTGGCGGATTTGATGAAATATTCGCTTATTGTTGTAAGCAGTCTGCCGGTGCTTGTTATGTATCCTTTTGTTCAGAAACACTTTGTAAAAGGCGTTATGATAGGCGCGGTAAAGGGGTGATATGCCATTAAACGTTTAATTTCGGTAACACTTGCGCTTTTGCTTTGCTTTTCGGCGTTTCCGGGAGGAGCGGTATATGCCGTTGAAACGGAATATGCGCATACGTCGCGCCTTAAAGGAGGCTGGCAAAACGAAAAGCATAGAGCGCACTTTAATCGCATATGCAAAATTCGGCGAGAAGTGCGAAATGTATAAAATGACGGCACAAATGGGTGACGATACATCAAGCGAAGTTTCAAGAGCGCTCGGAAAAGAGGGCTGGACGCTTGACCCCGACAAGGGAGAGAGCGCACGCTATATAAACATAAATGTAGACAAAGATACGGCATATCTTGTCGAGGACGGCACAAGCTACGCGGTTGAGGTTGATTATTTCGACAATGACGAACTTTCAAGCCTTTCTATGGAATATTCCGCAATGGACTATCAGCCCCTTTATCATGAGGACGCGTCGGGCGAGTATGCCCAACCGTCGCTCAACAAGGAGGTAAAAACAAAAGAGGGAGAATATCTTATTTTCGGCGGAACGGGACTCTGGCAGACATACTGCTGGTTTTTGGATAATCCCACTTTTGCGGACACTCTCGGAGGTTTTGATATGCGTGTGGGCGTTTACAGCGATACTATGAAATATTCGCGCGGTTCAAAGGCAGTTATTTCGGGAATAAGGGTGTACCGTCTTGAAACCGCAAGCAGAATAGAAATAAAGAATTCACCGTCCGACGAGCATTTGGGAAACATTTTCTATGACGGCGAAGATATAGAATTCGCTGTTACGTTTTCAAACGTAAATTATCCGATACAAAATCAGTATGACGGCGCATATCCTTTGGACGTTGTGTATACGGTAAGGGATATTGACGGAAAAACCGTGAATACGCTGACCGAAAGTTTTACTCTTGCTCCGCTCACCGAGGAGGAGAGGCACACAAAAACGTTTAAAGTTGATAAATTCGGCATTTACACGGTTGACGTTGAGGCATACTGCCGTGAAAAAAGGAAAATTTACAGCAGACTTGCAAGCGAGTTTTTCGTATGTTCACTCTGATAAAGGGCAAAACGGTAAATCCCAAAAGCGGAGTGCAGATTGCACTGTTAAGCCCCAAAGATACGCAGATTGCGCGCCTTGCCAAAAATGCAGGTATACCAAACGTCAGAATGATGTGCTATTACTACAACTGGCGAAAAAGCGCGGACAATTATGAAATTACAAACGTCGCGATAGCAGAAGGGTATAAGTCGCTGTTCAGAGCGTTCAAAAACGCAGGACTTAACATTGACGCAAATCTTCATTCGGCGTCATGGATGGGTGCGGCATATAATTTCAGCGAAATCGAGCGCACACCGCCTTATACCGAGAACGGTCTGCGGCGCTGGAGCGACTACTGCGCTATGATGGCAAATCTTCTGGGCGATACGGTAGAATGTTTTTGAAATCTGGAACGAGTACAATCTTGGTCCGAACCACAGTTTTAATATGGAGAACCGCCCTGCGTCGGACTACGCAAAAATGTATATTGCGTCGAAAAAGGCAATACAGTCGGTAAATCCGAACATTCCCGTTGTGGGACTTAACACGTCGGGCGCGCCGTATGCGTGGATTGAAGAAGTTTTAAAAGCAGGCGCAACGAATATGGACGTATTGTCGGTGCATCCGTATCAGTGGTACGGAAACCCTTTTGACCTACAACACGACGGTAAACCTCAAAAAGGTAAAAAGATGTTTGAGGATTACGGTATGGGCGACATTCCGATATGGATAACGGAATACGGATATTCCTCGCATTACGAGGAGGTTAACACCGACATTGACCAGGGTATGTATAACGCGCAGTCTTACGCTATGATAATGCAGGAAAAAGCTTGCGGACAGGTTTTATTTTTTTACTGTTTCCTCGATAAGGACAACGCGCCGAGGGCAGACAGAGAGTCGAACTTCGGTATGGTCCGCGGAAAGTTTGATACAGAGCTTCCGTACACCGTTTCGTATGCGGCAAAAACCGGGGTATCTTATCATAAGCAATATGAATATGCTCTATCACGACGCGGAATTTGCAGACTGCATAAACATAGGCGAAACAGGCAAAAATAATCCGCAGTAAAAAGCAAATCGACGGGCAAGCAGACAGCGATGATGTTTTTCAAACCGCAAAAACGGCGAGCTTGTGACGCTTGACCTCGGAACGGACAAAATTACGCTTTACGACGCTTACGGAAACAAAGAGGAAATAAGCGGTGCAAACGGAATTTACAGTTTTGATTTAAGCAAGCGCATTAAATATATCGAGGGCGATTTTAAATCGTTCACACGTGTTACTGGCGGAGTTTTTCCGGCGGACACCGAGATAAACGCGGTTTACGGCGAGGAGATAAAAATCCCGATTGTAAATTACACGGGAAAAAACAGTCAGTGCAAAAAATCATTCCTTATGAAGAAAGCTCACTTAATATCGTCGAGGATAAAATAAGCGGTGAAAAAGGATTTTTGACGATAAACGGCGGAGATGCCCTAAAGGGCAGTGAGCGCGTACGGCTTGTTTTGTCCGATGACGAAAAATGTTTACTTTAACGGAAATCTTTATATTTCGTATAAGGAGAACGCGGAGCTTTCAACCACGCTTATACCGCAGGAAAACGGCTGGACGATGAGGTGCACGCTCACAAACCTGTCGGATACAAAAGATATAAGCGGTTATCTTACGGTTTTGACGCCCAAAGAGTGGACGGAAAAAATAGAAAACGTAAATGTTACGGTTAAAAAAGGCGAAACAAATAATGTTGACTTGCCGCTGCCCGTTTCGCTCGTTTCGGAGGACAAGGTTATAGAAATAGGCTTTGTCACAGATGAGGAAACCAAAATGGGCAGTTACCGAAGCGGAAACTATAACTTCAGTGCGGCGCTCAAGGCGAAAGAGCCTGTAAAAATTGACGGCGACGGAAGCGAGTGGACAGAAGGATTTATAAACCTTAACCGAAGCGACCAGTTCCACAGTCTTTTGAGCCTCGGCAGTGTGTATCAGGGCGCGGACGATTTAAGCGCGCGCACCGCCGTAAAATGGGACGACGAGAATTTCTATCTTTATGCCGACGTTTTGGACAACAAGCATTTTTCGACGGGCGTTACACCCGTTAACATATGGCAGATGGACAGTATACAGTTTGCGGTTGTTTACGACCCGAAAGACGAGCTTTCACGTTCGGAATTTGAAGAAATTGCAGTCGGCGAGGTTGACGGAGAAGTTATTTCGTACCGTCATAAAACGCGCTTTAAGGGAGATGGCGACTACACAAAAATCGACGGCGGTGAGGCGGCAGTTGTAGTAGACGGACTTCACACGTATTACGAAGTTAAAATCCCGTGGAGCAGTCTTATGGTTGAAAAGGTGAACATAGAGCCCGGAACGGAGCTTAAATTTGCAATGGTTGTAAACGAAAACGACGGCGTCGGCAGGGTAGGCTATCTTGCGCTGGGCGACGGCATTGTTTTCAAGCAAAAACAGTTCGCTCTTTAAAAGGCTTTACATAAGAAATTAAATTTTGGGGGTAAAAAAAGATGAAAAATTATTGTTAAAGGTATTGTCCGTAAGTCTTGTTATTATGCAGATTGTATCTTTTACATCTTTTGCGGCGATACAAAGCGAAAGCGGCTCAAGCGGAAATTACTTTTGGTATGAAGATTTTGCGTCGCAGGGACTTATAGCATCGAGCAAAAGCAACGGTGACGCATAATTCCGACGGTTCCGATACGGTGACTACCTCGGCGAGGCGGTCAATACGGATATGTAAGCCTCGGAACGGTGAATTTCACAAAAAGGACCTATTCTTCTCTCATATAAAATCAAAGCAACGGGCGCTGCAACAAAGGCTTGGGGCGCACTTCATATAGGAAGTCCCGATGTTGATATGGTTGTTATGCCGAAATTGTGGGACGGCAATAAAATAATGGGTCTTGAAAAAAACAATGCAAGTGCGGATTTGGCACAGAATACTGTTGTCGGCAATGAGAATGGATTAAAAGAAACAGCGTCCACATCAACATATAAGCTTAACACTTGGCATATTATTCAGGTTTTGCTTGATTACGACTCCGAAAATCAAATTCTTACGGTTAACCAGTTTGCAGATTCAAAACCGCTTTTAAAAGCAGACGGAACACAGTTTTCGTATAAACTCAAAAGGGCGAGCGGTATGGGCGACGCTATGAGTTCATCTATGACTTTCAGATTTTTATGTAGGAAGCGGAAAAAAACGGCGACTATCGACGATTTGATGATACGTCAGGAGGGCAATATTTCGCTTGATAATGGTGCATATATTTCTAATAAAACCGCAACTTTGAACATTGTTGACGATGCAAATTACGACAAAACTTTCATATATCAGAAATCGGTCAACACAACAACGGCTGACGATTACGCCCTTACAAGATATACGGCTGACGATAAGCTCCTTTTAAACGGAAAACCGGTTACAACAAAGAACACAGAAAAACTATCCCGGCTCGATAGTATTGAGAAACTGGCTTGAACAGAGTGCAACAACGGATTTCTTTATTTTTTTAAACTTACAAATCCGACGCGGTAAAAAAAGCTTTTCGGGCAAAAACTGTTGAAAATCCGTACGGACTTTTGCACAGCGGAACGACAACTCCCGTAAGAGAAACGCATCTTTATGACGCGGTCGGCGCGTATGTTACGCTCGATAACGGCAAACTTCCGTCCGAAACCAAGAAACTTGAATTTACACTGTCGTATAAAGACGCCGAAACTATAGGGGCGGACGGTGTAAAAAAATCGAGGGTGACGGAATAAAGCATAGCATCTCAAAAACTTGACAACGTTTACACAATAGACTTGGGTGAAAACAACCTTGCAACAGGCACGGAATACACAATCACCGTCGGCGATGTTGTAAAAACATACATCACAACGGGCGAAAAACCGGCAAGAGAGTTTTGCAATGGCGGAATGTGCGGATTTAGACACTGCAAAATTTACAAACGGTGATGTAGCCAATGTTACATTAACAAAACAGTCGGACGGCTTGCTTTATGCAAGCAACAGAACGACGGGTTTAGGAAACGTTTCTTATAAATTTAACGATACATTCGATTTTACAAAGGGCGCAATGCTTGTTTCGGTTGATATTACGTATAATCAGGATATGACGTGGATAGGCGATGTAGGCCAGCTGTTTTTGCCGAATATGTATCTCGGAAGTAAAAAATATAGGATATATAACAGGTATTCAGCACTACGGTGTTTACGGCAGAAGTGCCGACGGCGAGACGAGTTAAAGTAACCGATGCAAAAGGCAAAGCGAACACTGTAAAAAAAGGCGACAAGGTTACCTTGCGCGGACTTTTTGAATACAAAAGCGGCGAGGGCAAAATATACTATACGCAGTTTGCCGATGACAGACGTTTATACCGAGCTGACAACAACAGTATGATTCCCGCATACTCGGTTGACGTTACCGAAGATGTTCTCGGTCAAAACCCCGTTTTGCAGTTCCAGGGCAGACTCTTTAAGGACGGCGGTTTGATTATAAACAACATCACCGTTACCACGGTAAACGGCATTACTGCTGATGATGTGCTGACATTTACAAACGGCACAGCAACGGCAGAAATTAAATCGAGCGTTAACTTTGCGCAGGACGCGCCCGTGATCGCAACGGCACCGCAGTATACAAACAACGCGGCAAAAAAGCGACTTTACCGTTACAAAATACACTTCTTCCGATAAGCTTCATTTAAACGGAACGGCGGTGACGGATTTCACATATGCGGCGGAGAGCGGAAAATTCACAATAGGAAATCTTGCGTCGGACGGCGAATATGTGATAGAATTAAGTGATAAAACAAAAATTTCGGATATTGCGGAAAACGCGATTGATACAAGCATTTTCACAACAGGCAGTGCAGGTCTTTTTGAAAAACAACCGTTTTTAAACGGTGAAAACAAAGAAATGACAATCGGCGCGGACGGAAAAATTCCGACAAACGCAAAGAAAAATTAAGTTTGAGTTTACAAAAGATTATGTGACAAGCGGTGTTTCGCTCGGCGGAAAATCGGCATCGGAGGAGAACGGAGCATATACGTTCGACTTTTCGTCCGACGCGCTTGAGAGCAACAAAACATATACGCTTACCGTAAACGGTGCGGACTACGGTACATTCACGACGGGCGACGGTGTGTTCGCCGTAAATCAGCCGAGCATCACAGCGGGCGGTTTCGGAAGTGTGTATATTCAGAACACCACAAGCACTGACAAAACGGTTTACATTATCCACGCAGGATATAAAGCAGACGGACTTCTTACAGGCGTGGTTTATGAGAAAATCACCGCAGGCAAGGGCACAAGCAGAAACATACACAATGGTGAAAAAAAGCCCGAACTTACAAATGCACAGACACAAAAAGTTTTTCGTTTGGGAAGACTTTACAACACTTTATCCGCTTGCGGAGGAATTTTCAAAATAATTTAAACATATCAAGCCGAAAGGGGCTGCCTATCACAAAAAAGACAGCCCCTGACGCTTATTTTTGGGAGGAATAGAAATGAACAAAATCGGACGTCTGATTCTTGGCGCCGTTTGCATTTTCGGCATATCGCAAACGGCTTTTGCCGCCGCGCATATAGACGTTTTTGACGACAGCAGTATTTCGCATATAAACGGCACGGCTCTCTATGCGGACAAAAAGGTTTCCGTATGTATTTTTCGGGCTTGATAAATTGCCGTCGGACGCAGAGAACGCTCTGCCCGGCGCAGTTATCTATGCAAAATCAGTTTATGCCCGAAAAAAAGATTTGACATTCAGCGTGCCTGTTGATATGAACGGTTACGAAACGGGAGGAATACAGACTTTCGGTTTATCAGGAGAGAGAAAAAGTATATGACGGTTATTTTCCGTATGCAAAAACCTATCGACAACAAAACGGCTTTGCAGGGGCTTAACGAGGGTTATCGAAAGCGGTGACAATGCAAAAATTACCGAATATATAAAATAATAACCGCGTAAAGCTTGAATTTTCGAGCGACTACGACAGTCTTGTTTCAATCGGCAGTGCGGTAAAATATATCATTCAGGGCGCGCCGTATGATATAAACAACAAAACCGCGTGTGCGAACGTTTACAAAAAAGCAATGCTCGCGCAGAGCTTTGCCGAGGGAAAAATTACGTCGGTTGACGAAAATATCGGCAATATTGACGTTTTAAACAAATCTCCGCTCAAAGATGTGTATGCTGAAAAATACATAACAGACACGGTTAAACAAAAATTTCGCTGCGAAAATAACGTCGCTCGCGCCTTATGCATCGCTTGACGATTTTGACACGGCAGTTTGCGACGCGCTTATTCTCACGGTTGTAAACTATCCCACGGGCGCGGACGATATATCGTCGGTTATATCGAAAATTTATCCGAATTTCCCCGAAACTCTGTTAAACCCAACCGTTTGCAGAGCGGTGATGAAAAATTCGTATAAAAATCTTGCTTCGCTTAAAACCGCTATGGAAAACGTTCCGCAGTCGGGTGACAGCAGTACGTCAAAGGGAAGCGGTTCAAAAGGAGGCGGAGGAACGCCGATCGGTGCGGTGTCAAATTCCGTACCGTCAGACAGCACAAGCGGTGAAGATGCGAAAACCGAAACGTATTTTGACGATATGGACGGCGCGGAATGGGCGAAAACATCTGTGGACGCGCTTGTTAAAAAGGGAATAATAGCAGGGCGCGGAAACAACAAGTTTGCGCCGAACGAGAGCATAACGCGCGAGGAATTTGTTAAGCTTTGTGTTGTGCTGTTTAAACTTCCTGCGGACAGTATTTCGGACAATGTATTTAATGACGTAACAAGTGATATGTGGTGTTATCCGTACATCAAAACAGCTTACGGCGCAAAAATCATAAACGGAATTTCGCCCGACGAATTCGGCGTAGGCAGAAATGTCACACGTCAGGACGCTATGGTGATTTTAAACGAGTGCGTGAAAAATTATAATTTAACCTACGGCGAAAGCGAAAAATTTGCCGACGATGCCGATATATCGGACTATGCAAAATCCGCGGTGGAAAATATGCGCGCTTTGGGCATTATATCGGGATATACCGACGGCACATTCTGCCCCAAAAAACTCAATAACGCGCGCCGAGGCGGCAAAAAAATTTTGTTTGAGGCTGACGAAAGGATTGATGAAATATGATTAAAAATAATACCCCTTATTCTTTTCGGTATGCCTTATATTCGGATATACTCCCGTGTTTGCATATGAAAAAGGCGAGGCGTCGGACTCCTCAGATATGGCATATGCGCTTTTGGTAAATTTAGGCATTTTTGGAGGACGGCGAAAGCTATGAACTTATAAAAAAACAACACGGTAACACGCGAAAAAATTTGCGCTTTACCTGTCAAGGCTTTTTCAACATCTGGTCGCCGAACGGATATAACAAATTTTTCGGACATAAGCGGTGCAACCGACGAGGAAAAAAAGCAGTAATTTCGCTCGGCAGTGCGGATATTTTGTCGGGCTTCGGCGACGGCACGTTCCGCCCGAAAGAGAATATAACCGTCACCGAAACGGCAATCGCCGCCTTACGCGCGCTCGGATATAAGCCGGCCGTTAACTGGAGCACGGACAGATATTTGCGCGAGGCGGATAAAATAAAGCTTTTTCGACGGCATATCGAACAGGGACAAAAAGCTCGATGGGCGACCTTGTTGTTTTTGCTCTACAACGTTTTACACGCGGACAGGATAGAATACGATTATACCGACGACAAGCTGGAAACACCGCTTGAAAGCGTGTTTAAGCTTAAATACATAAAAGGTGTTTTGACCGCAAATGCGTATGCATCTTTTTCGGGCGTGAGGGCAGGCGGTGCGGACTATGTTGCCGTTGACAACGTTATCTGCAAAGGCCGAAACCGCCGACGCTGCGGATATGCTCGGATACAAGGTTATAGCATATGTTTCAACCGAGAGCGGAAACATCGTGTATTGCTTTAAGGATACCGACAACACGGTTATGACAATCGACCTTGAGGAATTTGACGAATACGACGGCGGCACGGTTTTGTATACTCCCGAAAAACACCGACAGGCAAAAGAGGGTACACCTTACATCGGACGCGGTAATTATTAAAAATTCCGTGCTTGTCGGCACGGATTACAAATCGGCATTTAACGGCGATTTCGGCACAATAACTTTTGTTTCGTACGACGGCGGTAAATACAATGCCGTTATTATCGACTCATATGAAAAACTACAATGTTACGGGTGTGGACGTTGGCAAAAAGACAATCTACACCGATAAAAAAGGACGAAAAACGGGGATTTTATTTCTGTTTCGCTCGACGGCAAGGATTTTGTTAAAATAGAAATGCTTCCGTACGGAAAGGAAGTAAACGAAAACACAATCGAACCCGACGATTTATTAAGCCTTTCAATATCGGACGACAAAAAAACGTTGTGCGCGGATATTTGTGCGCCGAAATTGTAAACGGCAAGGCGGAAGAAATTTTTCAGAAGAACGGAAAAAACGTATATTACCGTCAACGGCACCGAATACAAAACCGACCCCGAATTTTTTGAAAATTCGGATATAACGCTCAATACGCAGGGTGAATTTGTGCTTGACGCAAAAGGACGCATTGCCGCTTTCCGCAAGGATAACAGCGCCGTTAACGAAATAGGGTATATTTACGATTTATACACCGCGGACAACAGGCGCGATATAAACGTTAAAATTTACGGACTAAACCGCACGCACACCGAAACTGTTCTTGCGGACAAGGTTAAGTTTAACGGCACGCCCGAGAAAAAAGAGGCCGTCAAAACCGCACTCTGCACTCTTTCGGGAGGTCAGCTCAAACGTCAGCTTATAAAATTTAAGCTTAATTCCGAAAACAAGGTGTCGCAGATTGACACCGCATACGAGAGCAAGGAGGCAAAAATCGGCGATAACGTTTTGTATACACAGCTTGAAAAGGGAACGTATCAGTGGTATTATCAGATGAAAACCTTCGGCAGGGAATATGTTGTGTCAAACAATACCTACTACATGCGCGTGCCCGGAGAAAACGACGATACAAACGACAAGGCGCTTTTCGGCTGTCAGAGTTTTAAAAACGTTACCTGGTATAATCAGGACGCGTCAAAAAATATTCTCGGATTGTATAAATTTAACGACGATACGCCCTATGCTGACGTTTTGGTTGTTCCCAATTCCGACGGCTCGACGCTTACAAATCAAACCGAAATTACGGTTGTTTCTTCGATTTCCAAAAGACAGGTCCGGACGGCGACCCGACATATGCGGTTCACGGATATTGCAGAGGAAACGAGGTTACGGCATATATTCCCGAGTCCGACTACAAAAAAACGATATAGGCGAGGGCGACATAATAAGATTTGCAACCAATATTTACGGTCTTGCAAAAATCTTACGAAATAGTGTATGATTACAGTGAGGACAAAACAAGCTGGGAGGATGAAACGGGCGATAAGTATACATATGTAAAGGGCGGACTGCGCTATACGTTCGGTTATGTAAACAATCTTTACATAGCGCCGTATACCACAGGGCTCAACAGTGTGCTTCAAATAGGCTCATCTCCCGACGTGATAGAAAATACCTATCAGACCAACACGTCGCAAAGCTCAACAACGCGATTTATCGTTGTGGACAAGAACAGGCGCACCGATAAGGTTTATATGGGACATTTCGACGAAATAACCTCATATGAGGCAAGCAAAAGCTTTGCCGATACGTCGCGCGTGTTTGTTCACACGCGTTCAGGCTGGCTCATTGCGGTAATCATATACAAATAAAATTTTTCAAGGGGAATTGCTTGTGAAATTATTAAGCGAAAAACTGAAAAAGCAAGCGGACAAAAAGAATTTCTGACGTTATTTTTTTAACACTTACGGCGGCAATTTTAACGCTTATCGTTCCGCTTTATAAAATTACATACGATTCCATCAAAAACAAGAGTTTACAAAGAAACCGAATCGCAGGTGACGTTTTCTTGCCGATATGATAGACTCGGAAATTATGATGTGTCATAAGATGAAGGGGCAATTACAGAAACGACCCCACATACAGTATGCTCAAAAATATGAACGGTTTTTGACGCCTCGGCACAGCATATTATATTAAAAAAATTTTTGCCGACGATTTTTTTCGTCAAAGGCAAATATGATGCCGGTAAACGATTATTTTTTTATATCTTTTTCAGCAACAACAACGTTGCGCTGGATAAGCAAAAATACATTTGACAATATTAAGCCGCTTTTTGAAAATTACATAAAAAAATCGACAATATGGATTACAAGCGGTTCAGAGATTATATTTTTCGACGCGGACAAAGGGTGTGACCGTGAAATATTTTTGACAATACGGAGATTAACGGCGACAAAATAAAGGGAATAGCCGTGTTTTACCCTATGGATATGCACATAGGACTTCCGCCCGAAAACTGTGCTTATGATTGTGTATAATGTTGAGTCGCTTTTCGGCAAAGTCGGTATGAGCAACTACCGCGACGCTTTCTGCTCGGTATCGCTCGGCGGCGAAACGCTGTATTCAAACGGCGGTGCGGAGTCTAACACCCCCGTTATAAGCGCTATGTGCAAAAATATAGACCTTATTTTCAATGTGAAAATTTCCGACAAATATTTTGACGAATATATGATTGGATTTAAACGGTTTATTTTGTTTTATGCAATAATTCTTTTTGCGTTTATCATATGTATGGAGCTTTTTATAAGCTGGTATACCAAAAAAGCCCGTTCGCCGTACGGTAAGGCTTGTTTCGCAGATTATGGGCGATAAAAACATTCACAGCGAAGAAGAAATGTATAAGGCAATCGGCAGAATGAAAAACCGACAAAAGAAAGTCGGACAAGGCGTTTTTTGCTCACTATGTTTCTGCGTCCGCTCGACGAGGCGGAGTGTGAGTTTATAAAGAAAAAATATCCGGCATTTCCCGAGTCGTTTGTTATGGTGCTGTTTCTTTCCGAAAAACATAACCGCAAAAAATTTTAGAGCTTTTGCTCTCGAAAAAAATAATATAGAATACAGCGAAATCCTTTCGCCGAAAAAAGGCGAAAAACGTTGTGATTTTTCGACTGCACCGATTTGCCGAATATGGCTGAGCTTGACAAAAAGCTGGACGATATTGTGTTTTCGGTTAAGAAAAACGGTATGGATTTTACCGCCGTTATGGGAACGCCGTGCAACGGTATCGAAAATTTTTATTTTATGTATATGAGGCTTAAGGAGTATAACAGGCTCATCGACCACAGCGGATTTTTTTCAGGCTTGCGGACAATGCCGAAAGCGGCGGCGAGAGAAATCTCGATATGTCGAAAAAGCGAGAAATTAAGAGAATATATCGCGTGCGGTCAGGCATTTGAGGCGAAAAAGATTATCTATGGGCAGTGGTATGACATTATGGCTGATAAAAGCACCGCGAACGTCGATATAGAACGATTTTTCTATTCGCAGATTGGAATTATCTCGGAGATTGCATATAAGGTGCGCTACGACGGCGAAATTGCAAAAATACGACCCGAAAATAAAGGTGTCTGAACTTGCGTTTATGATTGCGGCGGATATTGACGCGATATGCGAGCTTATAAAACAAACGCCAGAGCCAATATGATGAATACGGCAAGGTGCTTGAATTTATCGGGGCAAATTTCAATAAGGTCAATTTTTGTATGGCTGATGCGGAGGAAAAATTCGGCATAACGGGAAAAACGGTTAATAAGATTGTGAAGTCGCGCACCGGCAGAACTTTTTACCGAGTATGTGGAAGAACACCGCCTTGAAATGGTCAAAAAAATGCCTGCTCGAAAGCGACGACGAGGTGAAAGCCGTTTCGGAAAAAAATGCGGTTTTTACAATTACGACACTTTTTATAAATTCTTTAAAAAAACATATGGGCATTTCGCCTGCAAAATGGCGTAAAATGAATATTTCGCAAGGCGATAAGGATTGATAAAACGGCGGCGGACAGTAACCGCCGTTTTTTTGTGCTGTGATTTTTGCATATCACTATTGAAAAATACTGCGGTTTATGATATAGTAAACTTATCAACAAAAAAACAAGCTGTCGTATGACGGCTTTTTAAAAAGGGTATCGGTTAGTATAATCTAACTGACGATATATTAAAAAAATTCACTGTTTTTCTCGTTCCGGGGCACACGTGGGGGGCATATGGTGTATCTTATTGATGACAAATACTTATTTACGGGCGACACAATCTGGTTCGGCGCGGACGGCGGTTACAGTTTTATTTCAGCCCTTGCGGAGGACAATAAGCTTGCGGTAAAAATCGCTCGGCATACTTAAAGAAAAGCTTAAAAAGATGGGTGTAAAACCGTTATTCATCACGGGACACACCGGCTGGACAGACAATTTTGAGTTTGCCTTTGCGCACAAGGACGAGCTTTGCTCACCGTTTAAAAAGAAAGTTCACGACCCGTCGGCGCCGTATGACGCATATGACGAGTCGGACGACACGGAGCAGAACGCAAAAAACGGATTTTTGAAAGGTGTTGACTATGAAATATAAAATAGAAAAACACGGTTCAGGAAACGCTCATAATTCCGCTTTATGCGCGCAAAATGTGCTCCGAGCTTTTCCCGAATTTATACCGTGACGAAACGTCGGCACGGCTGATTGATAGAATTGATTACGATTTTACAAAAAGTTGTCCGAAAAATCGGGCAGTCTTATGCAAAAAAATTCGGATTTTTGGAGGTCGGAGTAAGGCAAAACGACCTTGCATTTGAAGTGCGTGATTACTTAAAAACCCACCCGAAAGCGTCGCTGGTAAACCTCGGGTGCGGTCTTGACAATACTGGCAGGCACTGCGATAACGGAACCTGTAAAATATACAATCTCGATTTTCCCGACGTTATTGCCGTGCGCAATGAACTTTTTGCCCGTCGGCGAGCGCGAGCAAAAAATATACCGTGCGATTTGAACAACACAGAATGGTTTGAAAAAAATAGACGCGTCGGACGGCGCGGTGTTTTTGCGTCGGGGGTATTTTATTATTTTTCTGAGTGAACAGGTAAAATCGCTTGTTTGCGCTATGGCAAAGGCGTTTCCGAACGGCAGGCTGGTGTTTGACTCGGCAGGCAAAACTGCGGTGAAGATGATAGCGAAAACGTGGATAAAGCAAGCAGAAATCAAAGACGTAAACGCGTTCTTTTATGTTTCGGACGCGGAAAAAGAGCTTTCAAAGTGGGGCAAAAACATAAACGTTTCAAGCAGAGGTTATATGCTCGGGTACAGCGATTTAAAATACAAGTCTGTCGGCACATTTTTCCGTCTTTTGGCGAAATTAGGCGACAATATTATGAAAATGAAAATTGTTCGGCTGGATTTTACAAACTGAATAAATATATAAAAAATAAGGACTGAAGATTTGAAATCTTCAGTCCTTAAAACTAATTAAAAACTTTCGGTTATGTCTTGCTCCGCGTTCGGGCAAAGCGGAGACATATTTTTGAATTTGTCAAATAAAAAAATACTTTTTACGGTTTTGCAGTTTTTCGCTGAAGCCGAGGCCGTCGAAAACAGTTGTGTTATACTCATTTTCATCTTCCGCAGTTAACTTATCAAAAGCTTATATCCGTAAGATTGCCGTCCGCGTCATAGCCTGCAATAACAATATCGCCGGTTAAGCCGTCTCCGCAAACCGAAACAATCCAATCGTCAGTACTTGGGTTAATATCAACAGTCGGTTCAACATTGCCGACAGCTATTGACGATAAACCCGAACTTTTTGCTGTATCCCGCGCAGGACACAATGCAGTAATACGTCTTTGAAATTCCGTCTTCAATGCCAGTCGGAATTTTAAATGTACTGTTTGTTTTCGCCGTCAATCGGTTCCGAACTTCCGTTCCCGTTGTATTCATACCACTGATATGTTATTTCTTCATTTTCGTATTCCGAAATTTTTTTCAGCTTCAACAGAAATCGTTCCGCCGTCCGTGTAGTCCGCATCTTTAATGTGAATTGACTGCGGTTGTTTTTGTAAAGTTAAACGGTGCAGGCACAACGCTTACATTCTCACATTCAAATGCTTTTTCAAGGTCAGCCCATCCGTCAGCCGTTTTAAGCGCCTTTCCGTCCTCAATAAAAATTGATTAAATATCCGGCGCAGTCTAATCTTGCATAATTTCCGCTTACAATTTTAACGTTTTCCGTTTGGACTGTAACATATCCCGTCACGGTAAGGTTTTCCAAAACCGCGCCTCTGCCGTCATAGGGAATATATACATCAATATTTAACGTGCCGTTTTTAACCGTTGCAAAATCGTAAATTGTAAGATATAATCCGTCCGTTTTCTCGCTTTCCGAAGATGAAATTGATTTGCCGTTTAAATTGAACGTGATATTTTTTTCCGAAAGAATTAAGCTTTCGTCATTAGCTAATATATCTTCTTCGGGAACGGTAATATCTGTAATAAGCTTTATTTCGCCGTCCGCTTTAACGGTGTTTGCCGCATCGAATACTGTTTTGCAGTATACGTGACTTTCGTTTTTGTTGGTAACGACCGCTTGAAAAACGGTTTGGCAATTTGCGCATTTTCCGTTAGCGTCAATATTTTCGTGAGCGCAGTATACGGTAAAGTTTACCTTTTTAACGGGCGCATAGAGGTTGTCTTTTTCCGCAACGCAAATGTATTCGTATTTTTCCCGATTCAAGACCTGTTTCTATTGTGTATGTGCTGTTTACCGCGCCGTCGATAATTTCGCCGTTTACAAACCACTGATAATTTTTCCGCATCGGCCTGCGCCGTTAACTGAACGGAATTTACATAGCCGAAATCGACCTGTTTTTTTCCTCCTTGGAATATGCAAACGGTGATTTTTTTCAACGCTGAAAGATTCGAGCGAACCGTTGCCGAACATCTCGGCTATTGTGCGTTTTTCCTCCGACGCCGATTTATATGCATATCCGTCTGCAAGAGCCGAAATATAATTCATATCACTGGCGAGCAAAAGTGAGTCGAATGTACCGCCGGAAAGCTCAACTTTGTTTTTTTCTGCCGGTCATTTTGACTGTTCCTTTTAAATGTACCGCTCTTTACAATCAGCGAGCAGTTTTCATCATTTGTAAAGATTGCAGAATTTTTGCCGTAAATTTCCGCGCCGTCCGCAATGAGTGCAGTGCCCGAATAAAGAAATACGCCGTTTCCGTTTGAATTAAGCTTGAAATTTTTGCCTAATGTAATTGTGTTTGCATTGTTTTTTCCAAAATCGCCGCCGTATAATACAAAAACCGTTTTGATCTGCCGTAACTGTGCCGTTTTTCAAATGTCAGGTCCGAGCTGAATATATTGAACACAGTGGAACCGTTTATGTCAAATCCGCCGAGGTCAATGTTTGATTTTGAATTTGAAATTTCATATTGACCGCTTACATCTGCCAAAAGCTTAACGTCTGCGCCCGATGTGCCCGAAATTTTACTCTACAACTTCGCCGAACGACGAGTAATATCTTTCAACATCGTTTTTGCTTTTTTTAAGCACTGCAACGGAGCCGTCCTTTCTGATACTTCCTTTTTCCGAGGCTTTGATAACAATATCGCTCGTGATGTTTTTGCCGGGAATTTTGATTTGTCCGTATGCGCGGTCGTAAATAAAGTCTGCAAAAATTTTCTCCGCCGATTGTGATTTTTTTATATCGTCTGCGCTTGGTGGAACGTTATCTCTCCTTTGGTCGTTATCCCAAAAATCCTCCGGTGTAATTTTTCGCCGAATAACGCTGTATCCGCGCCGTCAAAGGTAAGACGGTAAAGGTCGGGTGTTACATTTACGGGCGTGTTTTGCGCGGAAGCTGAAATTTTGTAATTTCCGCTTGTCACCTTATCGCCGTCAATGTGTAAAATTCCGCTTTCAGCCGAATATGTAAAGTCGGTGAAATTCTTGCCGTCTGCCGTTACCGTAACATTTGACGGGTGACCGTCCTTTGAAATCAGCGTGCACTCGTATTCCTCATTAGGAACGATAAGGTCGTGCTTTTTGTCTGTGAGCACTCCCGAAAGGTCAAATTCAACCTCACTGCCCTTGGCGGTGAAAGGGGTAAATGTGCAAAGCTGTATTTCGCTGTTGTTGTTTACAAACGACAAGCGGTAATATTTGTATGCGCTCGGTGTGTATGTGAGGAAATACATCGAAACGCTCCAATTTTCAATTCTTATAAAATTCTCCGTGCTGATTGTTGCAATCGCGGTGTAGTCAGAGTCAGCGTCATTTTTTCCGCTTATTGTTATATATTTCGGTATTCTTCGCGGAGATGTAACGGCATTACTTCCGAGTTTAAGCGAAAATCCCGTAAGCGCAACAGGGTGCGTCATTGCAAAATCAACGTTCACACTATATTCGGTCCCCGAAATCGGTACACCCGCTCCGTAAAAGTCATTGTTCTCATTAAAAATATCAGACGGCAGACAATCCTCGCGTTTACTGCCGAGGCTTAATTCTGCGCTTGACAAATCCACCGCGCCCAAACGCTTGCTGTAATCGCCCGTAAGGGGGTGTGCAGAGGCTTTTACGCCCAAATCACCGTTGCATACCGAGCAGGTGAGAGGTTTAAGTATACTGCCCTGTTCGGTGTATACAAATGTGTGTTTCTCGGCAAGTTCCAATCCGCATTCTTTGCACGCCTTTGTGTGCGTGCCGTCCTTTTTTGCAATATATTCAAAATCGTGGGCGGACTCTTTCTCTGCATTGCATACCGAGCAGACCGCCTTGTGGCTTTTTGAGTCAACGACGGTGTATTTGCCGTCGGAAAAATTGTGTTCTTCTGCAATAATATGTCCGCAGAGTGTGCATTTTTTTATGTGATTATCGCCGTTGTCCGTCCACTTATTGTTGTATGAATGGTCATCTGTTTCTTTGTAACCGCAGGCAATGCACGTTTTTGTGTGATTATCGCCGTTGTCGGTAATGTTGCTGTCGGAAAATCCGTGTGACCACCGTTCCTCATATCCGCATACATTGCAGGTATTTATATGACCGCTCGCGCCCAAGCTTTTGCAGGTAAACGTATGCGTAGTTTTTTCGGTTTCTTCATATCCGCAGTCGGTGCAATACTGCCAATGCGCATTTCCGTCTTTCTTATATGAAAGATTGTGCGCCGAGTCGGTTTCGTTTTTGCACAATCCGCAAATTGCACGGTGCTTTGAGCCGTCAACAGATGTGTATGTAACGGCGTGATTTTTGTTTTCCGTATAACCGCAGTTTGTGCATGTCACTTTGTGCGTGCCGTTGCCGTTGTCGGAATATGTATAATTATGAGTTAAGCAAACTTCGGTAAGAGCGCTGATTTTGCTCACATTTCCGGGTGTGTAAACCTCGTTGAAAGCGTACACTTTGCAGTTTGACGGGAGCACGGTGTTTGGCAGAGTGACGGTAATATCACTCGTTGTGCCCGTCTTTTGTAACGTCCGAAATACATAATGTTTTCGGAATTTATATCAGTCACTATAAAAGTGATATATTCGTTGTCGGAAACCGACGCTCTTCCCGAGGTTGTAACCGTAAGGTCGTAATTTCTGCTTATACCGCGCGTTGTCACCGATTTTACTGCGCTTATTTCACTGTCCTTTACGGGCAGAATGAAGTCTTGTTTGCTGTCGGAATAAGCGCTTGTAAGTTTTCCCGTTTCGGTATTGTTTGACGGCAAAAGCAAAATTTTGTTGCCGAAAGGAGTGCTCACCGACGCGGTGCTTTTGGATATGTTCATTGCGGGACGGAACGCGTAGGATTTAGAAGACATATAGCTTAATACGTCCACTGCAAGCTTGTTGTCGGTGTTTACATATCCGGCATAAAGACAATTTCCGTTAGCAAGAGTATATGATTTTTGAGGAACGAAGTGACCAATTTTTGCCGTTGGTAAGTTTGAGTAAATCAGCGTAATCGGTCGCTTCGCCGGCTGAAATCGGAAAGATTTTCTGGTCGGTTATTGTTTCGTTCAAATCGGAATATCCGCTGATTTCCGCCGTTGAACTTTTTGTTGTCGGTGTGATTAAATTTTGCTCGTCGGCATTGAAAATCTCAAGAAAGTCAGTACATTCCGACATAAGGGTAGAAACGGTGTAACTTCGGTGCACCGACTGCGATGTAACGTCGCTTGTAATCAAAAATGCACCGTCGGTGTCACCGGTGCTTGATTTGCCGGCGTCAAGCACCAAAAATTTCTGCGGTGCGGTGTATTTTTCGGTGGTGTTGCTGCCGAAGAATACATTATCACCGCTTGCAATGCCGAATTTTATTACGGGATATGTTTCCCCGTCCGCAAGCGCAAAATTCTGCGGCAGAACAGTAATAAAAACCGCGATTGCCGTAAGCATACTCAATACTTTTTTTCTCATATTTTACCCCCTGAAGATGTTTTGCATAATTTTTCTAATTATATATTATACCACATTAAAAACCGTTTTGTCATCATACCAAAGTAAGATAATTTATTATTTTATAAAATTTATTGTAAAAAGGTGTGCTTATGGTATAATTTGTTTAAATAATGAATTAAAAAAAGGAGATGTTATTATGTATGTTACAATGATTGTTTTTACAGTTTTGGCGTGGCTCGCAGGTTTGTTTTTTTAGACGGAAACATTATGGAAGATTTATTCCTCAGAATAGTATTGCCGATATTAGCTGTGGGACTTTGTCTTTTGACGGCAATTAAAGACAATAAAAAAAGGGATTAGGATTTGGATTTTTATGGTACATAAAAAGGAAAAAAATCGGCAATAACAAACGGTTTGCTTAGAAAGATTATAATAATTATAGTTGGTTCAATCATCGCAGCTTACGGAATTACGCTTGCTATGTACGCAGGATTCGGCGGTGCGACGCTGGCGGTTTTGTGGCAGGGAATTTCCGAAACATTTCACATAACTATCGGAACAGCGTCATTTATCGTTGCGGTTATAATGATTTTATTCGCGCTGATATACGACAGAAGTCAAATTCATATCCGGGACGGTTTTATACCAGATTGTATACAGCGTATGTGTGGATTTGTTCGCAAAGTGCCACGTATACAGCAGTCATATGTGGGTAAATTTCTTCATTATGCTTATAGGAATTGTTTTGTTTTCGATAGGAACGGGACTGTACGCCTCGGCATCTCTCGGCAGAGGTTCGTACGAGGCGGTGACATTTGCAATAGCGGAAAAAACAATCTTCAAGTTAAAAACTGTCCGTATGATACTTGATGTTTTAATGGTCATAACAGGGAATGCTGCTCGGCGGAAAGTTCGGAATATGCACTGTTGTTACGGTTGTTGTTTCGGGACCGCTTATACAGTTTGTAAACGGAAAGTCAAAACAGATTTTTCCAAAATGTGATAAATTATACAGAGGTGAATTTTAAAGGCAACCTAAACAGGGTTGCCTTTTGTAATTTTATAAAACATATATAACCTTTAAATAATCAATCGTCATATTTACGTATTACGGTTGCATATTATCAAAATGAGGAGGTTGTATATATGAAAAATCACAAATACATTTTACAGCAAAAATGATACGGAAAAAGGAAAAAAACAATCCGAACTGCACCGCCGGTGCATACTTCTTCTGCGTGCCGTGCGCAATAAGGAAAAATGCGTCGAGAACACGATATATGCTCCGTCAGTCAATCGACAAAAAGGACAGTTTGTCGATTGAGGGGCAAATTGAAAGATGCAGAAAATTTGCGGGCGGCGGCGCGAAAATTTTTGAGGATAGGGGATATTCGGGAAAAAACACCAAGCGTCCTGCGTTCACCGAGCTTATGAACGCGGTTAAGTCGGGCGAAATCAAGAAAATTTTTTTGTATACAGGCTCGACCGTTTCAGCCGTTCGATAGCCGATTTCAGCCGTCTTTGGGAGCTTTTTGGACAAATTCGGTGTTGAATTTTATTCCGCAACCGAAAATTTTTGACACGTCCTCGCCGATGGGACGGGCTATGCTCAATATTGTGCTTGTTTTCGCCCAGCTTGAGCGCGAAACCACTGCCGAGCGCGTGAAAGATAACTACATTCACCGATTTAATCTCGGCGCGTGGGGAGGAGGCCCTGCGCCGTACGGGTTTGATTTAACCAAAAATTGACGACGGCGCGCGGAAAGTTTCGTCGCTTGTGCGAAACAGCAATGCCGAAACGGTGAAATATTTTTTTGAAACCTACGCGAACACCGATATATAGCTGCGAAATCTTGCGCTTAATTCAACGTCAAACGGTATTCACGCACCGAAGCGCGGGGCTTGGGACAGTGTGTCGCTGTCGAGGATTTTGCACAGTCCGATATTCGTCAAGGCTAATACAGATATATATTGGTACTACGTTTCAAAGGGAATTAAGATAAATCAGAGCGCCGAGGCATTTGACGGCGTTCACGCGTGCAGTGTAATGTGCCGGCGCGATCGCGGAAAAAATAAGTATAACGCATATGAGAAACAGGCGCTCACAGTTGCAAAACCACAAGGGGATTGTCGATGCGGAAATTTGGCTTAAAGCACAGGAAAAAGCTTAATAATAACAAGCAGATTTCGCGCGCGAATGCAGGTAAGTATTCGTTTTTGACGGGACTTATGAAGTGCGCAAAATGCGGTTATGCCATTAAGGTGAACAATTTTAAAAAGGACGGAAAATTAAAGCTTGTGTGCTCGGGAAAGTCGAATTTGTCCGCGTGCGATGCCGATATTGCAGTGAATTTGCGCGAATTGGAAAAGTTACATATCGGGCGAAATTGAAAAGGCGCTCGAAACACCGCCGAATGGGATTATGCCCGATACAAACGAAAATTCGGAGGAGCTTTTGTCGATAGAGCAGAAAATAGAGCGCCTTGTCGGCGCGCTTTGCCGAGGGCAGTGAAATCTCCGCTGTGTATATAACAAAAGAAATTGAGCGCCTGCACAAAATGCGCGAAGAAATGCTTAACAAACCGAAAAATGAGGAGCGAAAGTTTGAAAAAATAGATTTTAAATCGCTCGGATTTGACGAAAAAAAGCTTGTAGCGTCACAGTTTATAAACAGAATTTTGATAGGCGAAAAACGAAGTAAATATCGAATGGAAAATGTAAGTCCCTCATTTTTAATGGGGGGACTTTGTTTTTTGGATATATTCAAACTTTTTATTGAATTTTGATAAAAATTCATAGTTCCGACCTTATAAAAATAAAGATGTATAATTGTCGTCAGTCAGTATATTTTTGACAAAGTTATAATACCGTTTTTTTGTGTAATTATCAAAAACTTTTTAAAGATATATACAAAAAGCATATGTGCATGGTATAATAATTATAAATTAAAAATATGAGGAGGGTGCTTAAATGGATAATTTGGAAGATATAATGGCACTTATGACACGATGTGTCATAAGCAATAGTAACGCTTTTTATAAGATCATGGGATGTGGCATTAACAAAGAGCAAATAGTCAGAATGGTGCAAATGGCTTTGTTTAATTATTTGTTTTTGTTTTGAAACCGATAAAAAATATTACTCAAACAGCTTATAACATGGCAAAACAAAAAAATGAGCCGGAACAACTTGAATATAGCAGAAAAACTTGGGCTGTACACCAAAGGCTTCGAAGAATTAAAAAGCATCTCTTGAAAGATGTACTGAAAAAGATTTATGAAAAATATTCTTGTTGAAAATAAAAAGCCATGAAGAATGAAAGAAACCGCAATCAATTAAGAAGAGAGGTTAAGAGAGACAGGGACGTATTGATGGTTGCGGATTGGATTGCCAATGATCAATTAAAGATGTTAGATATGCTTTGGGGGTAGAAAAACAACCAATGAGGACTATGACTGCCGATGTTCGAAAAAAAGGGCAATTATGGTTTGAAGGACGCTTATACAGAGTTTGATAAGCTGCTTGAACGAATACATAAAAAAGGAATATTTAAAATCTGAAGAATATGTCACGGCATGTTTTTTTCTCTTTACAAACTTGAATATACATACAGGTTCATAATGTATGGGGAAATTGCAAAATATATGAACGAGCATCAACTTGCATTAGATAAAATTCCGTCTCTATTTGATGTCATTGTAAAGCGAATTCCGTCAGACGATACTTTAAAATATTCGCCTATTGTAATGGATTATGCTAAAATAATTAAATGTGGTTTTATTTATGATTCATGCGATTTGAAATTAAGTGAGTTATCAGCATACTATTATATGATGAGATTAGTTGTAAAATATAGTGTATGCGAATATCGTGCTATTGGAAAAAGACCTGAATGGACGGAAGAGTTTTACAAAACAAGTTGAAGATTTTATGTATACGTGTTGTTGTGTTACAGGGGCTTTTAAAAATCGAATTAGAAAAAGTGCGACAATTCAGGTAAAAATAATTGCTATGATTATTTAAGAATGTTATATATAGATTCTCCGCTAAGTGACAGGGTACTTTTTAGAAAAATCGTGAGAAGTACCTTAACATTAAAAATGCGGTAAGAAAAGAAAAGAAATAAACATAAAGTAAATTGATATTTAAAAAGCCAAAAGATAAATGCTTTTGTATTTTTTTGTTTTAATTCAAAATTAATTTTTCTTGCGGAAAAAAATATGTAAATAATGTAATAAATAGTGCGTACTATTTCGTACTATACTTTTTATTACTCTTTCGATATAATGATAGCAGAAAGAATAAGATGCATCTAAACTTTCAAAATAAATTCAAATAAGGAGGATTTTGATGGATCTAAAATTTTGTGAATCCATAACCGAAAAAATTTGATGGAAGGGCTGATGTTAAAGAAATTGTTGCGTTTATTTTGCGAAAAAAATGTTTTTCGTTGCTGTAATCAGCAATTATACTTTTACTATCGGGATTACAGATATTATATTCCGATAGAAAAAGCAAAAATGAATGGCATGTTGTGAGTTGCTTTATCAGCGACGCGACACAGGAAAAAAATAAGTCATTCAAAAATCCGATGAAATTATTAACAAAAATAAAAAGATAATTTCAAAAATTCAAATGACATTTAATGATTTCAACCGCGATATATATTGTATCAATTTGTTAAACGGGGTATATGATGTCGCGGAACGTAAGTTGTATGACGAATACGAAGACGAATGTTTTAATTACTTCTTAAATGTGAATTACATAAGTCCTGATAAGAGAAGAATGCCGAATTTTGAACATTTTTTTGTAAAAACGTCACTTGGCGGTGACGAAGCAAAAAGGAATTTTTTTGCTGCAAATGATCGGATATTGTTGTACTATTCTAATGATGGCAAAAATGCTTTTATTCTGTTGGGCCCGCTGAACTGCGGAAAATCGCTTATACTTCACCTAATCGAATATATGATAGGTGAGGATTATATCTCAAGTATCCAGCTTGAAAAATCTTGGAAATAGGTTTTCAACGGCTGTATTGAGCGGAAAAACGCCTTAACATATGCGGTGAACTATCTGCAAGACCGCTGAAAAATATTGAAATTTTTAAGCTGGTTGTGGGCGGGGACACATTAAGCGGTGAATTCAAGGGTAAAGATGTTTTTCAATTTAAAAATAAATGCAAGCTCATTTACGCCGGAAATATTTTACCGCCGATAAAAAAACGAGGATATATCCACTGCATTTGTAGACCGCATTGCCCTTTTTGATTTTTCCCCGACAGCATTAAGCAGGAGGAAAGAATCCCCGATATGATGGAAAGGCTTAAGGGTGAAGCTGAACAGAAAGCTAAAGTGCAGTGAAATTACGTACGAAGAAAAAATGCGGATTGAGGAGGTTTGCAACGCAATATGGCTATCATTAGATACTTTAACTCAAAAACAGTATGAGCAAAGGAAAATACACATTAAAAAAAGGGTTTTGAATTATATTTCAAATCCTGAAAAAAACGGCAGAGCAGACAGGCGGACTCTATGTAAATGAGAAAAAATGCGCTTGAACGGATGAGAGTCGTTAAACAGTATTATGGCAAGGAGGATGGGAGGATATATATCCATTTTACCATTTCATTTAAAGGAAAGCGTGATGTGCAAAAACCTCTATGAATTTGCAGAGGAAGTTTCGGAGCAATTCAGTGATTTTCAGGTGTTGTTTGCAATACACAATAATACTGCAAATCACCATATTCATTTTGTGATTAACAGTGTCAGTATAAGCGACGGTCATAAGTTTTCTCAAAGCAGAGATGATATGAATAAATTCAAAAAAATTTTATTGCGTATTTGGAACAGGATCATGGACTCGACAACGGTTTTGTTGATTTTTACATCAACGATACCATTGAGAATTATTATGATGACAACGGCGAAGATGAACATTTTTGAACGCGCACCCTTTGAGGAATATATTTCGAAAAATTCCCAACTTTGATGAATTGACAGAGCTGATTGTTTTTACAAGCGATGAACTAAAAAAATTTGTCAAATTAAAAACTTTCACTTATATATCATAACAATGAGATGCGTATGGGTATATTTATCAAAAATAACATCAAAAAGGAGGGATAACAATGCGGATAATGTGGAGAAACTTTTTTTAAGAAAGTAATACCTGCGATTGGCGAATTTTAAACACTTGCAGTCATAACGTTTGTTGCAAGCATATCATTTACATAAAAACAAAACCGCATCTCAAAAATGGGGGAGTATCTGATTTTTCAGATACTCCCTTTTATATATTCGGAGGATTAAAATGAGCGAAAAACTTTTTTGTTCGCACTGCGGTGCGGAGATTGACAGAGATGAAATGTTTGAATTTGGCGGTGCGGTATACTGTGTCGGCTGCATAGACGAATTGACGACACTCTGTGACTGCTGCAATACGCGGATACGGCGCGGCGACGTACACGGTGACGGTGAAACGGAACTATGCGGCAGCTGCTACGACAGTTATTACACAACTTGTGAAGACTGCGGAGTTTTGCTTCACAACGACGACGCATATTTTGATGACGACAATGATTATCCGTATTGTCACAACTGTTACGAAAAACTTCAGCAAGCGTCTATAAAATCATATAACTATAAGCCCGAACCGATATTTTACGGTACGGGACCTTTGTTTATGGGGGTAGAACTTGAGATTGACAAGGGCGGTGAGGATATCGGTAATGCGGACGATTTACTGGCTGTTGCAAATTACGGCGGTGAACACATCTATTGCAAACACGACGGGAGTATTTCAAACGGATTTGAAATTGTAAGTCACCCGATGACGCTCGAATATCACAAAAGTAATATGAATTGGCAGGAAGTGTTTGAAAATGCCGTTTCAATGAACTACCGTTCGCATCAGACAAGCACTTGCGGACTGCACGTTCACATCAATCGCACCTCGCTTGGAAGAACCCTTGATACGCAGGAGGATGTCATATCACGGATTGTGTATTTTGTCGAAAATCACTGGAACGAGCTTTTGAAATTTTCCCGCCGCACTGAGGAAAACATCAACCGCTGGGCAAACCGGTACGGAATTTCCACCACTGCGAAAGATACGTACAAAAATGCAAAAGACAAGCATATGGGAAGGTACGTCGCAGTCAACCTTGAAAAATTACGATACGATTGAATTTCGTATTTTTCAGAGGCACTTTGCGATATAAAACATTTATCGCTGTGCTTCAGCTTGTGTATGAAATCTGCCGTTTTGCAATTCAGCTTGATGATAAAGGAATGGAAGGAATGTCGTGGTCGGAATTTGTTTCGCTGATATCCGATGATAAGCCCGAACTTATCGAATATTTAAAGTCAAAACGGCTTTACATCAACGAAATATTGAGTGAAAGCGAGGAGATATAATATGTGCTGTTTATTCGGCTATTACAGATACGGTTCGAAAAATTGAGAAAATTTCGGTGCTTACAAATTTGCTTGCGGAAAACGCAGCGGTGAGAGGTACGGATGCTGCCGGGATAGCATATAACGACAACGGAAAAACTTGTCATACATAAAGAGGCAAAAATCTGCAAGTTATATCGACTTTAAACATCCTGACAATGCAGTGTGCGTAACAGGACATACACGTCATGCGACACAAGGTGATAAAAAGAAAAACTATAACAATCATCCGTTTTCGGGTTCGTGCCGAAATATTAAATTTGCACTTTCACACAATGGTGTAATTGTAAATGATGACGAGCTTAAAGCACAGTACAATTTACCGAAAACAAGGATTGAAACCGACAGTTATATTGCGGTTCAGTTATTGGAGAAGAAAAAGGAATCTTAATGTTGACAGTGTAAAATTTATGTCAGAGAGTTTAAAAAGGGAGTTTTGCGTTTTCGATTCTTGACAGCTCAAATACACTTTGGCTGGTGCGCGGCGACAGTCCGCTTTTCTGTTGTTCATCTGCCGGAATATAAACTGTACGTCTATACATCGACAGATGAAATTTTGTATAAATCGCTGGTTGATACAAAAACTGTTTGATGAGATAAAGAAGGGAAGATTTGAAGAACTTATAATTGAACCGGGCGATATTATACGTATTAAGCCGAACGGGAAAAATTTTTTTAAAGACAAGTTTAAGTACAGTGATTACAGTTATTATCAGTGGTGGAATTACGAAATAAGCGATAACGATTATGTGGAAAAATTTAAAAAAACCGCGGCCGCGTATCAGGGTTATCCGCCCGATATGGTCGATGACCTTATGAACAACGGATTCTCGCCCGAAGAGATTGAGGACTACATCTATTGTGTGGAGTAAAAAGGGAAAAAGTGGTGCATGTTATTTTTTTCTCCGAATTCCTTTCCGGTGATTAAATAGTCGATAGATTTTTCCGTAATAGTTTGAAAAAAAGTAACCAAAAGACTTATATCGGGGTTGCGTTTGCCGTTTTTCGTAGTAGGAAAAGAGCCTCTCGTGTAATGTGCAAGTCCATAGCAACTTTCATTTGCGTATATCCCTTTTTTTATGCGTATTTCACGTAAACCGACCATTTTCAAAACCGTTCACCTCCAAAAAAACCTCTTGACAATATTGTAACAAATTGTTATAATAAATTATGTAACAATTTGTTACATAATGGAGGCTCAATAGTGGGAATTATTTTTTTGCAGTTGTTGTTATTTGTGTATATATGGTTTGTCCTTTAATAGGAAAAAGTCATCTTGTTAATTGCAAACACGTTTTTTTGCCCGACCCAATTCCTTTTGCAGATGAGATAATTATGTGGATCGGGTTAATGATGCACCTTGCAAGGTTGCAGATGATGTTTGAATTTATAGGCAGACATAAAAAAGCCTTTTTAGCAATTCTTTTAATTATAATTGCGGTGATTCTTTGCTTTTGCAATTCAAATCACGGCTAGAGAGGAGGTGAATAGTATGTCAAAACAGGTTGAGTATATGTGCACATGGTGCGGTAAAAAGTGGTAAAACCAGTCAACGGAGGAAGACCTCTTCCGGGCAGTTGTCCTAAAAAAACAAGAGCGGAAGACACGTTTGGACTCAAAAATCGAACAATTGGTTAATTTGCAATTTCGGCAGAGAGGGACTGCTAAGAATTAAAAATCCCTGCAAGTCTTATAGGGACAATTTTTATGATAATTGTCCCTATAGTTTATTTAGGAACCTTATAAAAATTTAACGAAACGGTGATTGGAATGTGCGCAGAAATAAATTTTTTTCAGAAATAACAAAAGAAGATATTCAAGCGATTTCAAAAAGTAAAAATATGATATATGCAATTTGGGGGAATGTTGTAACACTTATCATATTCCTGCCGATGAAACGATTATTGCGTATTGTAAAAAGCGCATACTGGGGATTACAACAGAGTGTGTAATTTTTACTGATAAGGCGTTTTACAGTATGCCCCGCTCTGTCAGTTATAAGCCGGTAATAGGCGATGTGCCGCCGCAGAGGGTGGAATATACAAGTTTATGCAAATATCTGATAGTTCAGGAAAAACGGAAGGTCTGATGTCTATATATTCAATAATAAAAAAATTTATATCAAATCGGCTATGGTTCGTTAATCTTGAAAAGCGTTGCCGGATATGAGATAACAACCTTGCTGAGAGCGATTCAAGAAGAAAAATTTAACTGAATATCCAGATTTAAATGAACAATTCGGCGATATGGCAGAAAAGTTTTTTTCTGGATGTAAGAAATCAAATGCGATGTGATGTGATTTCAGATATAAAACCGCGAACTCCTGCAGGGTCTGGTATCTGCTAAACGTTTTCGAAAAGCATGCACTTTATTTGCTTGCAGAAGGAATATTCCGTCAATTCAATATGGAAGATTATAATTCGTTTTGTTGAAAGTAATAAAGAAAAACTTTAAAGACGGCGAAGCAGAAGATTTATTAAATATACCGAGCTCTTTTTATTGATAATCTTCGTGCAGACTTGTCTGATGTAAATCTTGTTTTTTTGAACCGAAATATACAAATTTGCTTATTGGTAATTTGGAAAAAACAGATGATTTCAATGACGGCGAAAAAGATGAGCTTTTTGATATTTGCCTATGCAAGGGCAAACAGGTTTGCGGATGCGCGTCAAAAAAAGTTAATTCACTGGAATGTATATATGATGAAAAATTCAGTTTACAATATGGAAAATTTTATCTGTGTTTACGGAAATAAACAGATGAAAAAGTGTCGTTAACCTAATGATAAATGACGAAGAAATACCATGGCAATTGCGCAGTTGTATAGACGCAATGGGATTTACTCCGCTTCATTATGCAATAATGCTTAGTAAGGATGGCATGATCGAGAGACTTGCGGAAACACATGCTTATATAAACAGCAATATGGAAGCATATATTGATGACGGTTTATTGACAAGCTTGCTTGACTATGCGATACCGGCAACTATAAAGAATATTGAATCAAAATCAACGTTAATAATGTATACTGAAAGTGAAGTGACACGCCTTACAAGTAAGTGTGCACAGTTAGAAAAAAATCTTAAATGGGAGAGCGGAAAGTTAAAGTTCGGGAAGGTGTGTAATGGGTTTACGCATGCTGTTTGCGGTGAGAAAAAAGAGTACAGGGAGATGGTAGAAAAATTCAGATTCAATGTATGAGGAATTGTCATGTAATGTGGAGGAAATTATAAGTGAACTGCGCAATACGGAAAAATGAGCGCGATGAAAGGCTGAAACAGGCTATAAAAAGATGCAGTTGATAATGTAAAAAAATTAAAAAAAGCAGTAAAAAAATCCTTTTGCAAAAATTTTTTTATTAAAATTATACGAAAGCAGTGAAAGTGATTTCTTAAATTTTTTTACATGATTTCAACGATACAAGAAAGTACAGAATGTATAAGTATAACGGTTTTTCTTTTATGCTTCCTGATTCTATTGAATTAGAATTACCGTATAGAAAGGTGATACTTGAGGACGATAAAAAGTTTTTGAATGGAAATGATGATGAAACTAACATATACCGAAAGAATTGTAAATAGGAAAAAAACAAGAATTACACAATCGTTATTCCGGATAACATTGATAAATTTGTAAACAATCACTATATGTTTGACGCAGACCGTAAGGGGGCTTGAAGCAATTATGCTCTCGGCACTGATGATGATAAAACGGCAAAATATAATAGTATATTTTCCATTGCAGAAAAATATCGTCCCGCAAGGTTATTTCGGCGGCGCGGAGAAACTTAAACGGTTTGAGTGTGACAAGGCAATGTATGATGTTGTTTTTTTGTCAATCACACTATGCAAATGCCGATTGGTGACTGGAAAGAAATCAGGCGTACATTAAATTATGTAAAAGGTTCAAAAATTCCATTTTAACGCAGATGTTAAATCTGAATATATAGCTTGTACGGAGAGCTTTTGCACGGTACAAAAAACGGAAAAAAATACTATAAAAAGAAAAGACGTTTTTAGACTGCATCAGATTTGATACGTACTTTCTTGTTGGCGGTAAATTTTTCGTTTGTGCAAATTTTTTACTGATTTAAAAAGAAATGCTTGAACTGCCGCTTGAAGAAAAACCTTAAAAAAACGGCGAGATGCCTGATTTTGTTGTTTTTGTGAACGATTGCCGAAAGAGCGGTTACGATTTTACCGAACTTGGATTTTTGACGATGATTTGAGAGAATTATGCAGGAGTCGCGGTAAAAAGAGTTTGTGGGATTGGTTAAACTAAAAAATGTCTGCAAAGGTTAAATTATTTTTGGTATATTTCAAAAAAATCAACCTTTGCGAACATTTTTTGTACAAATTGAATTTATTTTTCACCAACCTGCGAAAAAATATTATAAAAAAATGAAAAAGGGTGATGATATGTGCACGGCGGTGACATGCAAAAAGATGATTTTTATTTTGGTCGGACGCTTGACTATGAATTTTCGTACGGCGAGGAGATAACGGTAACACCGCGGAATTATCCGTTTCGGTTCAGAGAAACGGGGGATATTCCGCATCATTATGCTATTATCGGGACTGCGCACATAGCGGACGGTTATCCGCTTTATTACGACGCGGTAAACGAAAAAGGTCTTGCGGCCGCAGGGCTTAATTTTGTCGGCAACGCGCATTACAGAGAAAAATTGACGGTATGGACAATGTTGCGCAATTTGAACTTATACCGTGGATTTTGTGCAGATGCCAAAAATCTTTGCGAGGCAAGGAAACTGCTTGAAAAAAAGTAAATATTACAAACACACCGTTCAGTGACAAATTTCCTGTTGCCGAACTTCACTGGATTATATCGGACAAAACGGGCAGTATAACGCTTGAAAGCGTAAAAGACGGCATTAAAATTTACGATAATCCCGCGGGCGTTTTGACCAACAATCCGCCTTTTGATATGCAGATGTTCAACCTTAACAATTACCGAAATCTTTCGGCAAAAACCCCTGAAATTCCAACGTTTTCAAGTGCTTTGCCGTTTTCTGAATACAGCCGGGGACTTGGCGCACTCGGACTTCCGGGTGATTTATCTTCACAGTCGAGGTTTGTAAGAGCAACGTTTGTCAAGGAAAAATTCCGTTTGCGAACCTGACGAAAAATTCGTGCGTCAACCAGGTTTTTCATATTATGGATTCGGTTGCCCAGCCCCGCGGATGCTGTGAGCTTAAAAAACGGCGAGTATGAAATAACCGTATATACGGTGTGCTACAATGCCGATAAGGGAATTTATTATTACACGACGTATGATAACCGCCAAATCACTGCTGTGGATATAAACAGGGAAAAACCTTAATTCCGACGCGCTTTTTGCATTACCCTATGAAAAACGGGCGAGCGGATTTTGTTTCAAAATTAACCGTTTTTTTGACAATGCCGTTTTAACTGCAATTTTCCAAAAATCAAACAACAATTTTACAAAATTTTTACACATACATGGCGCATACGCGTTGACATTAAATGCGCAAATATGGTAGAATGAAATCACTAAAAAAATTTTGGAGAAAAAAATATGAAAAATATGCGGAATAATTTTTTTGACAAGGACGGCACACTTTTTGGATTTTTAACAAGTTTTTGGGTGAGTATTACCGACAAAGCTATAGACGAAATTTTTGCAAAAGTGCGGTGCTGACATCAGCCTGAAACCGAAGGTTTTGAGCGCGCTCGGCGTGGTTGACGGCGATGCTGACATAACCGGTCAGCTTTGCAGCGGAACGTACGAGTCTATGGGCAGATGTATTTATGAAACGCTTATTGAAAAACGGTGTTAAAAATTCCGGAAAAATACGGATTTAAAAAGCTGTAACCGTTGAGGCTTATCATCACAATTCGCATGCCGGAACGGTTGCGCCTGCGTGTGACGGGTTGGCGGAAATTCTCAAAAAAATCTGAAAAATGCGCGGAATACGCCTTGCGGTTGTTACGACGGACGACCCGTATTTCACCGAAAGATGTTTAAAAAGCTCGACATACACGAATTTTTCGATGAAATATACACCGATGACGGTGTTTTTCCGACAAAGCCCAATCCGTTTTGCATAGATAAGTTTTGCGGTGATTTTAACCTTGACCGCAAAGAGGTTGTTATGGTAGGCGACACTCTTACCGACACGTCATTTGCAAAAAACGGCGGAATTTTCTGCGTCGGCGTGGCAAAAGGCGGCGCGAAACAAAAAGTGTGCTGAGCGGAAATGCCGATATTGTCCTTGATGATGTTTCGCATATTTTTTTGAAATTTTGGATTAGAATTAGAATGGTGAAATATGAAGTTTAAATTATCAAAATACATAGTGCCGTCGATTGTGTCAATGGTTCTTGTAGGGACTTACACCAACATAGACGGCTTTTTTATAGGTAACGCGTCGGGCGACGACGGACTTGCGGCGATAAACATTGTATGGCCGATAGTGGCGTTTATAACGTCGCTCGGAACCGGCATAGGCGTGGGCGGTTCTGTTTTGATGTCCGCACTGCGCGGCTGCGGAAAAACAAGCGATTCCGAAAAATATGAAAAAGTCGGTGCTTTTTGTGCTGACGGTTTTTGGACTTATCGCAAGCGCGGTTTTGTCTGCGATTTGCAGACCGCTTGCAGGTTTAATGGGGGCGCGCGGAAATGTGTATAAATATGCGTGTGACTATGCGCTTGTCATCAGTGCAACCGCGGTTTTTCCAGATTGTAGGTTCGGGACTTATCGCGGTTTTTGCGAAACGAAAATAAAATGTTTCATTCAATGATATACACAATTTTAAGTTTGGCGGTGCATATCGGTTTAGATGTTTTTGCTGGTCGGAAAAATATAAGCTTACGGGCGTTGCGGTTTCAACGGCGGTATCGCAGTTTGCGGTGCTTGTTCTTTGTCTGTGTACGCTGAAAATTGAAAAATCAGCCAAAAGTCAGCCACGCATATATAATGGATATTCTGCGCGCGTCGTCCGCACCGTTCGGCGTAAATTTCGTGCCGTCGCTGGTGCTTCTTGTGACGAATTATTCGGCGTTAAAAACACGGCGGTACGGCGGCAGTGAGCGCATATGCGGTGATGAGCTATGCGGTTTATACATATGATTACGTATATCAGGGCGTGTGCGACGGAATACAGCCCGTTTTAAGCTTTTATACCGGCTCGGGAAACGAGCGCGGAAAAAGATATGTTATGAAAATTGCAGTGATAATTTTAGCTGTGTTTTCGCTGATATTCATACTCATTACAAAACCTCTCATAAATGTGCTGCCGAGCCTTTTTAAAGTGTCGGACACCGCCGAAAAAATGATGATGAGCGGTCTTGTGATTTATGCGGTATCGTATCCTTTTAAAGCGGCGGTAAAAATGATGTGTTCGTACTGCTATGCTACCGAAAAATTCGGTATGTCGAATTTTTTTAACGTATATTGACCCGATTGTTACAACACCGCTGTTTCTTATGGTTTTGCCGTGCTTTGCCGGCATAAACGGCGTGTGGGGCGCGCTCACCGTGTCGCAGATTACAGTAACTTTAGCCGGCGCGGTTCTTATGATGTTTAGGCATCAGATGATTGAACCTCTGATGCCTAAATTCCGCAACGGTTGATAAATGCAAAAAACGGTATTTGGAAATTTTTCCAAATACCGTTTTTTTATGAAATCCGTTAACCCACATACATATTTGAGTTGCGGACGATATATTTTGCGGCGAAACTGTAAAATCTGTCACCGCCGATTTTCAATTTTTTCATCATTTCGATTAGTCTGTTCACAAAATCAATATCCGTCGAAATGCGCTCCATTCTGCCCGTTTCGATGCCGTCCTCATAGAGCACTATACCGTGAAAATGAAACTCACAGCAAAGCTCTCTGTCATACTGCGTTTCCGATACAACATCGTAGCGGTATATAATTTCGTGATAGTCTTTCCTTCTTCTTCCCATATGTTTACATCTCCAAACAGACAAACAACAAAGTGAGAAAGCAACTTTCTCCTTTGCAAATTTTTATAATTCCAAAAACTGTTTTTGCTCTGAATTCTCTGTATGATATTCAAAAATTTTTTTATTCCTTAAATTCATTCGGAATATCCTCGCTGTTTTCCTCGTCCGCATTAAACGCACCGCCGAAAGTGTTTGCGTCAAATGTGCTTTCGTCAAACGTATTCGGTATACCGTCGGGGTAAACGTACCACGCGCACGCAATTAAAAGTGCGCCTGCCGTAACAGCACCCCAAAACAGCGCGGAAAAGAAACGGAAAAATCCGATATTTATAATGATATAAAATACATTGAACATTGCCGACACCGCATAAAGCATCGCCGGGATATAGCAAAATTTTTTGCGTATTCCTTAAGTGACGGTAAATACGGCGTAAGAAGCGCCAGCGAAAAAGCGCCGCTGATATGTATCCCAAAAGCGCGAGCAATGTGCGTAATCCCAATACGAAATATAACACAGAATTTATAATCTGAACAAGCGTCAAAAATGCAAAAACCTATGCACGGCAAAATATCACGTCTTTTTGTGAACATCGAAAAAGGACAATATGCCGAAACCTGCCGCAAAAATCAGCGAACCGATTATGCTGCGCACAAAATCTAATCGGGAATGAGTTGTAAAGAATACCTGAAAAAGCTTATACCCGTAAGTGCGTGAAGCGCTAAAAGTGCAAACAGTACGCCTGCAATTAAATTGTATCTTATTGCCTTTCTTTCCGTCATAGTATCAAATCTCCCGTTTTGTATTTTTTTCTGACGTTCTGATTATATCAGTTTTTCATATTTTAGTCAATGAGAGAAATATAAAGTCAATCACACTGTATATTATCGGGAATAATAACCTTATAATTTCTGTTTCCTATTTTTATGCTTTTTGAACATAAGTCAGTATCATTTCGGCTCCAGATTAACATATATACAATTAGTAACAAATCGTTATAATATGAATGATTACAGTATGTGATTGCACAAATACTTTTTCGGCAAACAAAAACGGTCTTTGAAATAACAATCAAAGACCGTTTTTGAATTCGCAACCATAGCCGGCTGTCGGACAAAATTACATCGGTAACTGCCGTGCTGTAAAAATCTTCTACGACGTCATAAAAAATGTACTTCGCTGACATCGTGAGAATTAAGCTTATTTACAATATGTTCAACAAATTCACGTTCTGATGAAATGTCTGCGATTTTTCCTGTTTCACAACCGTTTATCACAAGGGGTGATACCGTATACTGTCACATTTTTAAAATCTTCGGTTGACTTGGCAACGGTAATAACCTTTATAAACCTTTTTGCTCACACCATTCCCTCAATTCTTTTAATATTAAATTTTTTTAACCGTGTTATCCGTTTTCTATTACTTTTTTTCACTTTTGTTCATTGCTTCTTCCAAAGCTTTTTCTAATGTCAAAAATTTCCCAACGGTAAAATTATAACTCAACCGACTTTGAAATGTCAAGGAAAAACACAATATTTTTGTAAAATTTTTGCCTTTTTATCGCGTTTGGGACATTTTTTTCCGCAAGACATTTTTCAAAAATGCGTGTTTTTCAAAAAAATAAAATTATAATTTTGTTCAAAAACGGTACCTAAATTGGAGTAGTTTTGCGAAAAACGGCTTTTTGAGAAAAATCCGGCTCGGAACACGCGGGTTATGAAGTCGAAAAATTTTTTTCTATGTAAAGGGATAAGAAAAATAAAAACTAAAATGTGTGCATTTTAAAAACGGCGAAATCCGGCTTTATATATATTTTTTGCCGATTTGCGGAAAAATGCGGTGTTTTTGAGTGCGGTGTTTGGGGGTAAATCAGCACCAAAAACAGAATAAATAAACTGTAAAAATATAATAATATGTTTGGTGGTACGTTGTGGATATTCACTCCTAATTTGATAAAATTATATTATATGGAGGGATAATATAATGAAACCAATTTACACTTCGGAATATCTTCAGTTAGGACTGAAAATTTCATACTACAGAAAACTGCGCGGTCTGACACAGGAACAGCTTGCGGAAAAAATAGAAAAAACGCCGGTATTTATAGGTCACATCGAAGCGCCAAACATATGCAAAGCCGTTTCGCTCGACACGCTTTTCGACATTGCATATGTGCTGGAGGTGCCGGTATATAAATTCTTTATGTTTGACGAATAAATTTAATAAAAAAATAAATATATTGACCTTTGACCTTTGTTTATGATACAATATGTGGTATGAGTGCATTTATATGGAAACTAAATTATGAAACTAAACATTATATAGTTAAAATAGGATACATTTTATAAAATTTATATTCATTAAGGAGTTTGTTGTTATGGAAAGAGAGAAACTTGGGTCAAGGGCTTGGGTTCATTCTGCTTTCGGCAGGATGCGCCATAGGCTGCGGAAACGTATGGAAATTTCCGTGGATGTGCGGACAATACGGCGGAGGCGCGTTTGTGCTTATTTATCTTTTGTGCCTTATTGTTTTGGGTATCCCGGTAATGACGATGGAATTTTCGCTCGGACGTGCCTCGCAAGCAAGTCCTGTAAGAATGTATAGAAAGCTCGAAAAAACCCGGCACGAAATGGCACATTCAGGGTTATTTGTCGCTTATAGGCAATATCAGCCTTATGGCGTTCTACTACAGTTGTTTGCGGCTGGCTGGTTTATTACTTTGTTAAATTTTTGGGCGGTACAAATTCAGAAATCGGTTTTGTAAAATGATTACCGACCCGGTTATAAACGTTAAATATCTTGCTGTTGTTGTGGTTGTGGGCTTCGGCATACTCTGCTTTAATTTGCAGGGCGGACTCGAGCGCGTAACAAAAATATATGATGATTATTCTTTTTGTTCTTATGATTGTTCTTGCAATTCACAGCGGAACGCTTTCGGGAGCAAAAGAGGGACTTAAATTTTATCTTGTGCCCAATCTTTCGGCGATAAACGGAAGTGTTATCGTGGGCGCAATGAATCAGGCATTCTTTACGCTGAGCCTCGGTATCGGTTCAATGGCGATTTTCGGAAGTTACATAGGAAAAGACCGTTCGCTCCTCGGCGAGTCGCTCAACGTTGTATTCCTTGACACGTTTGTTGCGGTTGTTTCCGGACTTATCATTTTCCCGGCGTGCTTTACGTTTAACGTCGAAGTCGGCGCGGGTCCGAGCCTTCTTTTCGACACAATGGCATCGGTATTCAACAATATGTCGGGCGGACGCTGGTGGGGGAGCGCTGTTCTTCCTCTTTATGGTGTTTGCCGCACTTTCGACGGTGCTTGCAGTTTGCGAAAACATTCTCGCGTGCGTGCGTGAGCTGACGGGCTGGAAACGTCCCAAAGCTTGCCTTATCTGCGGTTTGGGTATATTCATTCTCGCGCTTACAACCGCGCTCGGATACAGTGCATTTTCGGGATTTGTTCCGTTTGCGGAGGGCAGTGCATGGCTCGATTTGTGGGACTTCATCGTAAGCACAAACCTTTTGCCTCTCGGTTCGCTCGTAGTTGCGGTCTTCTGCTGTAACAAGCGTTACGGCTGGGGCTGGGAGAAATTTAAGGCAGAGGCTAACGAGGAAGAGGTCTTAAAGTAAAAGACTGGATGAGATTGTGGTTTACATATGTAATTCCCGTTGTAATCATTCTTTTATATATATACGGTCTTGCAACATTTAAATGGAAATAGAAACAAAAACTCACGGAAATTTTTCCGTGAGTTTTTTTATATAAGAATATTTATAAGGACATTTCTGCGATATTTTTTTGTGAAAATTGCAAAAATATAATTTCGGCAAAAAATTTGTTGACTGCGTGCTTTTGTGAACGCAATTTCGTGTTTGTTTACAAAAATATGCCTAAAAAAAGCCGAAATTTGAGCGATTGTTTTAATTTTTGGTATGTTTTATAATTCATATAAAATACAAAAAGTGTGAAACTTTTGATTTTTTTGCCTTAACAAAGGCGAGTTACACAAAAATTTTTTAGAAAACTATTGAAAATTAAAACGCAATATGTTATCATATTACTATATTTGTGCATATTGAAAATGTTTACATGTTGCTTTTGCCGTACAGGAAGTTTTCCTGTAAAAATTTACATAAGGGAGATTTTGTTGTGAAAGGAATGCGTGCTGCTGAAAATGAAAATAACATTTCAAAACTTGACAGTGTAAGTTTACATCAAACGGCCGAGCGGACAAGAGAACTTGGTAAAACAATTCCGCCGAAACCGGTATACGAGTTTTTTCAAAAGGGCATTTGATATAGTATGTTCGTCTGCGGCGCTTGTGCTTTTTGTCGTGGGTGTTTTTGTTTACCGCAATAGCAATCAAGCTTGAGGACGGCGGACCTGTGTTTTTCTCGCAGATACGCGTCGGCAAAAACGGTAAGTTTTTCAGAATGCACAAATTCCGTTCGATGTGCGTCGGTGCGGTGCGTATGAAAAAGAAACTCCTTGAGCAAAACGAGATGAACGGCCCCGCTTTTAAAAATAGAGAATGATCCGAGAATTACAAAAAGTCGGACGGTTTATAAGAAAGACAGGCATAGATGAACTTCCTCAGCTTATAAATATCCTTACGGGTTCAATGAGCGTTGTCGGTCCCAGACCGCCTCTGGGTCACGAGGTTATGCAGTATGACGATTTTGCAATGCGAAGATTGGCGGTAAAACCCGGTCTTACCTGCTATTGGCAGTGCTGCGGACGGAGCAATATTGATTTTGACGAGTGGATGAAACTCGACAATAAATACATAGATGAAAAGAAGCGCGTGGGTGGATATTAAAAATGATTTTTGCAACTATCCCCGCAGTGCTTAAAGGTGAAGGTTCTTGCTGAAGCGAGGGGTGTAATAGGTGGAGAAAAATTTACGATTACACAATTAAATTATTAAGATATGTCTTAAAAGGCGATGTCCCGGACTTGCCGAATGATATTGATTTTGAAAAGCTGTATGAATTCGGCAGAAGTCACGGTGTTGAAAATATGCTCTATGTCGGGCTTAAAGATTTAAAGATTGATGTTCCGAAAGAGGTTTTTCAAAGGTTCTATTATTCATATCTGATGTCTATAAAAATTGATACCTTGCAGACAATGGAGCTTGAAAAAAATAGGCAAGGCGTTTGAAGACGCTGGAATAGATTATATTCCTCTCAAGGGCAGTGTCGTGAAGTATTTTTATCCTATGACCAATTACCGAAAAAGCGGTGATATTGATGTGCTTATAAGGCGTGAAGATGAAGAAAATGCAAGAAAAGTTTTAACCGAACAACTTGGATGTTCACCTTTTAAGGACTCGGACCGCTACGAAGTACACAGTGCGTATATTAGTAAAACGCATGTGCACATTGAATTGCACAGACAGATTTTACGGACAGCTAACAGGGCGTATAAGACGTTTAAGAATGTTTGGAAGTATGCGATTTTATCAGATGGCAGTGAGCATAAACATAGATTGCCTCATGAGCTTCTGTACATACATCAGTTAGCACATTTCTGTCATCATATTTATCGTGGTGGCGCCGGCATAAGAATGTTGATGGATTTTTATGTTATGAAAAAATCCATCGATTTTGATGAAGATGCACTAAAATATTGGCTGAAAAAATCAAATCTTGTGGAAATAGATAATTACGTCAATAATACAGTCGATAAATGGTTTGGAAATTCATATTCAATTGATGAAGATGTTGAGACGCTTGTAAAAATAATTTTATCTGGCGGAAGTTTCGGAACACGCGAGATGGGAGAAAAAATCCATGACAGTACTGGCTTAAACGGAAGATTTCGACAGCTGTTTAAGCGAGTGTTTTTGCCGGCTGATAGCTTGGTGATTGTCAGACCTGATTATGTCGATGGAAAAAATTCTAAATTTTTAATGCATTCAAGACGTTTAAAAAGTATACTGTTGCATGGACGAGGAAAGGTATTTGTTGAAGCAAAGGGGGTTCTCAAAAATAACGGTAGTGACAAGAACTTGAAAAAGATTGCTGATGCGGTCTGCGAGCGATGAACGTTCTATTGTTTAAACCACTCCTGGTAATATTTATTTGTGAAAGAGTGAGGGTATGAAAGGAATTATATTAGCCGGCGGATCGGGAACAAGGCTGTATCCGCTCACGACGGTGACATCAAAACAGCTTTTGCCGATTTACGACAAACCGATGATATACTACCCGTTGTCGGTTCTTATGAGTGCAGGAATACGAGATATACTTATAATTTCAACACCGCAGGATACGCCGAGATTTAAAGAACTTTTTAAAGGACGGATCACAGTTCGGATTAAATCTTTCATATGCGGTTCAGCCGTCGCCGGACGGATTGGCACAAGCTTTTATAATCGGTGCTGAATTTATCGGCAATGATACCGTTGCAATGGTGCTCGGCGATAATATTTTTGCAGGTCACGGATTGAAAAAACGCTTGAAAACCGCGGTTGAAAATGCGGAAAACGGCAGGGGAGCGACTGTATTCGGATACTATGTTGATGATCCCGAGCGTTTCGGCATTGTTGAATTTGACAGTGACGGCAAGGCAATTTCTATTGAGGAAAAGCCTCAAAAACCAAAGAGTAATTATTGCGTGACGGGGCTTTATTTTTATGACAACAGGGTTGTTAAATATGCAGAAAACTTGAAACCTTCGGCTCGAGGCGAGCTTGAAATAACGGATTTAAACAGAATATATCTCGAAAACAATGAACTAAATGTCGAACTTCTCGGACAGGGTTTTACGTGGCTTGACACCGGAACGCACGAGAGTTTGGCTGAAGCAACAAATTTGGTGAAAACGGTGGAAACACATCAGCACAGAAAAAAATTGCTTGCCATGAGGAAATAGCGTATCTTAACGGCTGTATTACAAAAAGATGATGTGTTAAGTGTTTATGAAGTGCTGAAGAAAAATCAGTACGGTCAGTATCTTAAAAGATGTTATAGACGGAAAATACATAGACAAGTAGAGAGGTATATGATGAAAAAAACAGTTATCGTTACCGGCGGAGCCGGATTTATTGGGAGCAATTTTGTTTTTCATATGCTTGCAAAATACCCCGAATACAGAATTATATGTCTTGATAAGCTTACGTATGCGGGAAATCTTTCAACATTAAAGTCTGTGATGGATAACCCGAATTTCAGATTTGTGAAAGATGATATTTGCGACCGCGAGGCGGTTTACAAGTTGTTTGAAGAGGAGAAACCCGATATTGTTGTTAACTTTGCGGCTGAATCGCACGTCGACCGTTCAATAGAAAATCCCGGAGTTTTTCTTGAAACAAATATAATGGGTACTGCAACGCTTATGGACGCGTGCAGAAAATACGGAATTGAGCGTTATCACCAGGTTTCGACCGATGAGGTATATGGTGATTTACCGCTTGACAGACCCGATTTGTTCTTTACCGAAGAAACGCCGATACACACGTCAAGTCCGTATTCGTCGTCAAAGGCGTCGGCAGACTTGCTTGTTCAGGCGTATAACAGAACCTACGGGTTGCCTGTAACAATTTCGCGCTGTTCAAACAATTACGGCCCGTATCATTTTCCGGAAAAGCTTATTCCGCTTATGATTGCAAACGCGCTTGCGGACAAGCCACTCCCGGTGTACGGCGAAGGACTTAACGTCCGCGATTGGCTTTATGTTGAGGATCACTGCAAAGCGATTGACCTTATAATACACAAGGGCAGAGTAGGTGAGGTCTACAATATCGGCGGACATAACGAAAAAGACAAATATCTATATTGTTAAGAAAAATACTTGAACTTTTGGGAAAAACCCGAAAGCCTTATCACATATGTGACAGACAGAAAGGGACACGATTTGCGGTATGCGATTGACCCGACAAAAATTCACACCGAACTCGGCTGGCTTCCCGAAACAAAATTTGACGACGGTATTGTTAAAACCGTGAACTGGTACCTTGAAAATCAGGAATGGTGGAAGAACATCATCAGCGGAGAATATCAGGATTATTACGAAAAGATGTATGGTGACAGATAATGAAAATACTTGTAACGGGCGCAAGCGGACAGCTTGGATATGATGTTGTAAATGAGCTTAACAAACGCGGTCACAATACAATAGGTACAGATATTGCATTGCCGGAAAAATTGCCGATTGTGACGCTTGACATTACAGACGAAGATGCGGTCAGCAAAACTGTTGCGGAAATAAATCCAGATGCGGTTATTCACTGTGCGGCGTGGACCGCTGTTGATGCGGCTGAAGATGAAGAAAATAGACAAAAAGTATTTGCAATTAACGAAAACGGAACATCTAATCTTGCGAAAGCCTGCCGTGATATAGACTGTAAAATGCTTTACATAAGTACAGATTATGTTTTCAACGGTCAGGGAAATACCCCTTGGCAGGCAGACTGCAAGGATTATGCACCGCTTAATGTATATGGCGATAGCAAACTTAAAGGTGAACTTGCGGTGTTCGAAACGCTTGATAAATACTTTATTGTCCGCATTGCGTGGGTTTTTGGAAAAACGGCAATAACTTTATATAAAAACTATGCTGAATATCGGCAAAAAATACGATAAATTGCGTGTGGTGAATGACCAAATAGGCACGCCGACCTATACATTTGACCTCGCAAGATTGCTTGCGGATATGGTTGAAACGGATAAATACGGTTACTATCACGCTACAAACGAGGGCGGATATATAAGCTGGTATGATTTTTGCGTGTGAGATTTTCAGACAGGCAGGTTATGACACAAAAATAATTCCCGTAACAACGGCAGAATACGGCTTGTCAAAAGCCGCAAGACCGTTTAACAGCCGTCTTGACAAGTCTAAACTTGCGGCAAACGGATTTGAACCGTTGCCGGACTGGAAAGACGCACTTGCCAGATATTTAAAGGAGATTGAATACTGATGGGACAGATTAAAGTTGAAAAAGCTCCGATAGAGGGTTTGTATATAATAGAACCGACTGTTCACGGCGATAGCCGCGGATATTTTATGGAAACGTATAATCAGAATGATATGCATGATGCCGGGCTTGATATGGTTTTTGTGCAGGATAATCAAAGTATGTCAACAAAAGGTGTTTTGCGCGGACTTCATTTTCAAAAACAGTTTCCGCAGGGGAAACTTGTGAGAGTTATAAAGGGCAGTGTGTTTGATGTTGTCGTAGATTTGCGCAAGGACAGCAAGACATACGGAAAAATGGTTCGGGGTTGAGCTTACTGCTGAAAATAAGAAACAATTTTACATTTCGGAAGGGTTTGCGCATGGATTTTTGGTGCTTAGCGAAACCGCTGAATTTTTGCTATAAAGTCACAGATTTCTATCACCCGGGTGATGAGGGAGGTCTTGCGTGGAATGACCCGGAAATTGGTATCGAGTGGCCAAAGCTTGTTGGTGAATATAACGGCAGTGCGTCGGCTGACGGATACGCTTTGAAAGACGGTTCACCGCTTAATTTGAGTGATAAAGACCAAAAGTGGCTCGGACTTAAAGATACGTTTAAATTTTAACGGAGAATTTGCATATGAAAATAGCAATGTTAGGACACAAAAGAATACCGTCGCGCGAAGGCGGAGTTGAAATTGTTGTCGGTGAGCTGTCGTCGCGAATGCACGAAAAAGGTCACGGCGTTACAGTTTACAACCGAAGCGGTGCACACGTTTCAGGCAAGGAGTTCGGAACGGTTGACGTGAAAGACTACAACGGCGTCAAGCTTAGAAAAGTGTTTACGCTCAATGTTAAAGGTCTTGCGGCGATGACATCGTCGTTTTGTGCGGCAGTGTGCGCGGCATTCGGGAAATACGATGTTGTTCATTTTCACGCTGAGGGTCCCTGCGCCATGATGTGGATTCCTAAAATGTTCGACAAACGCGTTGTTGCAACAATCCACGGCCTTGACTGGCAAAGAGCAAAATGGGGCGGTTTTGCAACAAAATATTTGCAGTTCGGCGAAAAAGTCGCCGCAAAATGCGCCGATGAAATTATTGTCCTTTCAAAAAATGTTCAACAATATTTTAAGGATACATATAACCGTGACACGCGGTTTATCCCCAACGGAATTGATAAAATGCCAATGCAGGACGCTGATATTATCAAGCAAAAACTGGGGACTTGAAAAAGATAACTACATTCTGTTTTTGGGGCGGATTGTTCCTGAAAAAAAGGAATTTTATATTTGATAAAGGCATTTAAAAAGCATCAAAAACCGATAAAAAAACTTGTGATTGCAGGCGGTTCGAGTGATACGACGGATTTTATGAATGAAATCGAGCATGAGGCCGTTGATGATGACAGAATTATTTTTTTACGGGATTTATTCAGGGAAAAAAACGCTTGAAGAGCTTTACAGCAACGCGTATATTTACGTTTTGCCGAGTGACCTTGAGGGTATGCCGATAAGTCTGCTTGAGGCTATGAGCTACGGGAATTGCTGTGTGGTTTCGAGTATTCCAGAGTGCACCGAGGTTGTGCAGGATAAGGCGGTTGTTTTTGAACAGGGAAATGTTGAAGCCCTGCAAAATGCACTTCAGTCGCTTTGTGATAATCCCGACACAGTGCAAAAGTATAAAAACGGTGCAAGTGATTATATTTGCAGTAAATATAACTGGGACGATGTGGTTGATAAAACGTTGGAATTGTACGAAAGGTAGGACAACGTGAAAAATTTTAATGGTTAACAAGTTTCTCTACCCGAACGGCGGGAGTGAAACGTACATATTTAAATTAGGCGATTATCTTAAAAGTCAAGGGCATGAGGTTGAATATTTCGGTATGGAGCACGAGGGCAGATGCGTAGGGAACAGTGTAAATGCCTATACCACGGATATGGATTTTCACGGCGGTTCAAAGCTTGCAAAACTTACATATCCTATTAAAACCATATATTCAAAAGAGGCAAGAAAGAAGATAAGGCTTGTGCTTGACGATTTTGAGCCTGACGTTGTTCATCTCAATAATTTCAATTATCAGCTTACCCCGTCGGTGATACTTGAAGTTGTGAAATGGCGTAAAAAGAATAACAAAAAATGCAGAATTGTTTATACTGCACACGATTACCAGCTTATTTGCCCCAATCATATGATGAATAATCCAAATACGCACAAAAAACTGTGAAAAAGTGCGTCGGAGGAAAGTTTATAAATTGTCTTAAGGGAAAATGTGTGCACGGTTCGTCTGCAAAATCGGCGGTGGGGATGGCGGAGTCGTATTTTTGGAATATCAAAGGCACTTATAAGTATATTGACAGTTTTGTTTGCTGTTCCGAATTTATGAAAACCAAACTTGATACAAATCCTGTATTTGCAGGCAAAACGGTCGCTTTGCACAATTTTATTGATAAGGTTGAATGGAAAGATACGGCGAAAAAGATTATATTCTTTATTTCGGACGTTATTCCGATGAAAAAGGGGATAGGTACGCTTATTGAGGTGTGCAAAAGTATGCCGGATATGCAGTTTATTTTTCGCCGGCAACGGTCCGCTTGAGAGCGTGGTTAATAATGTGCCGAATATAAAAAATGTCGGGTTCCGGACCGGCGATAAGCTTGAAAAACTTATTCGCGAGGCGAGAGTTAGCGTCTATCCGTCGGAATGGTACGAAAATTGCCCGTTTTCTGTTATGGAAAGCCAAATGTACGGTACGCCCGTGCTCGGTGCGAATATCGGCGGTATACCGGAGCTTATTGATGTCGGCAAAACCGGTGAGCTGTTTGAAAGCGGTAATGCAGTTGATTTGGAAGAAAAATTGTTGAAAATGCTCAAAAAGGCCGATGAATATAGCGAAAACTGTAAGGATATTAAATTTAATGCTATTAGTGAGTATTATGAGAGGTTAATGGAAATTTACAATGAGAAATGACAAGGTATATTTTGTTTTTGATGATCCTGGGGATAGAGATAAAATGAAGATTTTGTTAGATTATGAAACGAGAGAGTACAAGCAGATTTATCCGAAAAATAAATTAAGAACACCAAAACAAATGTTATCGTTTGTAAATAGTTTTCTCGAAAATACTTATGACAGTGATACTATTGTATTTTTGGTATGACTTTATGGGAATTCTTTGTTATTGGATTTGTAAATTAAAAACGAATAAATAGAAAAATTATTATTTTGAATATTCTTCTAAAGAATAAAACAACTAAAAAAAACAAATTGGCAAAATTTCTCTATCGCTCTGTATTAAAAGATGAAAGTGTTGTTTCGACTGTTACATCTGCAGAATATGGAGAATGGTTAAATGAGTTACTTTAGAATAAAAACGCCATCATTATTTGCTTCATGATATCTATTATGGCGATGCGGTTTTAAAAACAGAATGTCGCGATAACGTTGTCTTTTTGCGGTGGTAGAAATGGAAGGGATTGGGATAAGGTAATAGAAATTGCTAATAAAAATGTCTGATGTATGTTTTAATTGTGTAATGCCAAGTTCTATTTGGAATGAAAAAGGTAAGTTTTTCCTTCAAACGCAGTTGTTAAATATGATATTCCGGAAAGTGAATTTTTGTATATTTTGCAAAAAGTCAAAGTTTATGCTAATGCCGCTTGATACTGAATCACCGGCAGGATTGGTAGCAATTTTTCAAGCGGGTATGTATAAAAATGGTCATCACTTCAAATACTGTTACAACAAGAGAATATATAACTTCTGATAGGGGGCACTCTGTTCTGATAGTATTGACGATTGGGTCAGAAACGATTAATTTTTATTTGAATAATGATGGGGAAACTGTGAAAAAGCAGAAAACTTTAATCGTTTTTTTAAATGATATTTGTTCAGCAAAGGTATATGCAAGTCAATTATTTAAATTGGTGGAGGAAAGCAGAAATGGCTAATGATAAGAAACTAAAACGGTACAGTTATTGTTACATATCGCTGCAATGCACGATGTTCTATGTGCAACCGTTATAAAGCACCTTCCAAGCCGGAAGAAGAAATCAGTATTGAAACTATCAAGAAGCTGCCGAAGATGTACTTCACGAACATCACTGGCGGTGAGCCTTTTATCCGTACTGACCTTAGGGATATTGTGCGTGAGTTATATAAAAAGTCCGACCGTATTGTTATTTCTACCAACGGCTTTTTTACAGACCGCATCGTTGATTTGTGCAAAGAATTTCCGCAAATCGGCATTCGTATTTCGATTGAAGGTCTGGAGAAAACAAACAATGAAATCCGTGGCTTGCAGGATGGTTATCAGCGTGGCTACAGAACTTTGAAGAAACTTCGTGAGATGGGAATGAGAGATGTTGGCTTTGGAATGACTGTTCAGGACAAGAATGCACCCGATTTGGTTCCTTTGTATAGGATTTCAAACGAGATGGGGATGGAGTTTGCAACAGCTTCGCTCCACAACAGTTTTTTTATTTTGTTGAGGCGAAAAATATTATTCACGACAGACCTATGGTTGCAAAGAACTTTGAAAAATTTGGTTAACGAACTGTTGAAATCAAACAGTCCAAAGAAGTGGTTCAGAGCATATTTTAACCACGGACTTATAAATTACATATACGGTCAAGAAAGGCTTTTGCCTTGTGATATGAGCTTTGATACCTTCTTCATCGACCCGTATGGCGATGTTATGCCTTGCAACGGAACAGAGGCTAAAGAAGTTATGGGAAATCTTAATAATCAATCGTGGAATGAATTATGGGATAGTGAACAGGCTGAAGAAGTCCGAGCAAAAGTGCGTTGTTGTGACAGAGATTGCTGGATGATTGGTTCGGTGTCGCCTGCGATGCACAAATATATTTGGAAACCGCTTATTTGGGTTGCACTGCATAAAAATTAAGTTTTGGACCGATAAGAAGTATAGTATGTATGAAAATAAAATCTGCTGCGATTATCGTGACGGCAAAGTCACCAAAGAGGAACTCGATAAGTGCAGCACCTGCGATTTGTGTGCCGTGGTTAATGACGGCTTGAGTGAAGAATCAAAGGCGCAGCTCGTCAGTAAATCCGGTGAGGAAAATCGTGGATAAGGATATTGAAATGCAGATGAATAACTCAACGGGTGTGTGATATATAATGGTTAATATAAAAAGCAAACTATTGTGCATAAGAGAAAAATATACTTGCCAAGAATTTATTTTTATGTTGTAAAAATTTCATATTTATTTCCTAATTACAAATTAGAGAGAAAAAGCAAAGCAGAGAAAAACGGATTTGAAGATGCTGAGTATATTAAGCTAAGAATGTTACAAAATAGACATTTAAATGATAGGTGTTTTATTGTTGCAACCGGTCCGAGTCTTACATTTGAAGATTTGAGTTTATTAAAAATGAAATCTGTTTTTGGTATGAATTCTATTTGTAAAATTTTAGATAAAAACAGACTGGCGCCCAACTTATTTTGGAATACAAGATGCTTTTTGTTTATGAAAAAAATTAGAAAAAAAGAAATAAAAAGAAAACATAAAGTGTGATGTCTTTGTAGGGCAAATTTGAAAGAGGATTTTGATATTCCTGATAAATATATAGTTTTTTTCCTTTTAATCATTTGTATCATCTTGCAGAAATAGATATTGATAAGTATTACTCTTTATTCAGTGATAATTGCTATGCTATGATATATGATGGGTATTCAATTACATATTCATTGATTCAAATTGCAGTTTATATGGGGTTTAAAGAGATATATCTTTTGGGGATGTGATTGCAATTATCCAAGCAATAAGCAAAAATCACTTTGTTGAAAGCGGTTTTGTGGATAAGTATGCTTATAAGAATTATGATAAAATGATTACAGGTTATAAAGCGGCAAAAGAAATATGCCGATGCACATAATATAAAAAAATAATAAACTGCACGCGCGGAGGAATGCTTGAAGTTTTTCCAAGAATGAAACTTGAGGATGTTCTCCGAAATAGTTAAGTTTGGAATTTAAGGTGAGGATAATAAAGATGAAAACTGTTGCTATAGTACCAATGAAACTTAATAACAGGCGCTTGTCTCAAAAAGAATACAAAGTGCTTTTACAAATGGCAAGCCTCTTTGTTATTACATATTATCTACGCTTCTTAGGATAGATAAAAATTGATGAAGTTTATGTTTATTGCAGTAACCCTGATATCACAGAGTTTATACCTGATGGCGTTAAGTATATCAAACGTTCAGAGTCGTTGGATAAGGATACTACCAGTATGACCGAGGTTCTTACGTGTTTCACGAAAGAGGTATTTGCTGATGTATATGTTATGACTCACACTACTGCTCCTTCATTTCAAAAAGAATCTATTGAAATGGGGTTAGAGGCAGTTTTAAACGGTGATTACGATTCGGCTTTTGCAGCCAAAAAGCTTCAGGATTTTTTGTGGAAAGACGGTATTCCGTTTAACTATGAGCTAAATAATATTCCGCGCACCCAAGATCTCCCGACATTGTATGAAGAAACGAGCGGATTTTATATTTATAAGAACAGTGTTATGTCTGATTTAAACAGAAGAATTGGTAAAAGACCGTATATAGTTGAAGTTGGTGAAATAGAGGGAATTGACATTGACGAACCTGAAGATTTTGTGATTGCGGACGCTATATATAATTATTTGTTTCTAAAAAAAGTAAAGTGATTCCGAGGAAGATAATATGAGTAAAAATTCAAGTGCTTGACTGCACACTAAGAGATGGTGGTTACTGTAACGAATGTAACTTCGGATTTGAAAATGAGAAGAAAATTGTTCAAGGTCTTGTGGATGCAAATATTGATATTATTGAATGCGGATTTCTCATAAACAGTACGGAGTATGATGAAGATAAAACCAAGTTTACTTCTCTTAATGAAGCAGCAAAGATAATTCCGCAAAACAAGGAAGGAAAAACCTTTGTTCTTCTTACTGATTATGGTAAATTTAACACAAATGATTTACCGGTATATGACGGAAAAACAATAGACGGTTTGCGCGTTGCATTTCATAAAAAAGATATGAATCCCGCTCTTGATGAATGTCGGGAAATAAAAAATTTAGGGTATAAAGTATTTGTTCAGGCAATGGTATCATTGAGTTATACTGATAAAGAATTTCTCGATTTGATTAGTAAGGTTAATGAGCTTGAACCATATGCATTTTATATTGTTGATAGTTTTGGTATGATGAAACGCAAGGATTTGACAAGGTTGTTTTACCTTGTTGAACATAACTTAAAGGAGAACATACATATTGGTTTTCATTCTCATAACAATATGCAATTAGCGTATTCTAATGCGCAGAGTTTGGTGGATTTACATTCTGAAAGGAACTTGATTATAGACTCGTCTGTGTATGGAATGGGGCGCGGTGCAGGCAATCTTAATACAGAGTTATTTGTTCAGTATTTAAACGATAATAATGACGGTAATTATGATATAAAACCTCTTCTTTCGATTATTGATGAGATACTAAATGAGTTTTATCAACGAAACTATTGGGGATATTCACTGCCAAATTATTTGTCGGCAGTGCACAATGCTCACCCGAATTATGCCGGATACCTTGATGATAAGAAAACGCTTACGGTTGAGAATATAAACGAAATATTTGATTTGATGGATGAGGATAAAAAGGTTGCTTATGATAAGGCGTATATTGAAGATTTGTATTTGCGCTATATGGCTGCCGGGAAAAACTCAAGAAGAACATAAAGCTGAATTGATTAGCAAATTAAAAAGGAAAAACGGTTCTGCTTATTGCCCCCGGAAAAAGTTCTGTGGAAGAAAAAGGGAAAAATTATTTCGTTTGTAGATGACAGCGTAGTTACTGTAAGTATAAATCATAACTATTTAAACTTAAATACCGATTATATATTTTTAAGTAATCTGCGCCGATTTAGAGATTTGGATATGGCGAGCAGGAACAAGTGTATTGTTACGTCGAATATTCCTGCGAAAGATGTGTATATTCAAACAAATTATCGCGATTTGTTGTTTTGATATTGATTTTGTAAAAGATAATGCCGGATTGATGGCTATTAAGTTTTTGTGCAAATGGGCATAAAGAAAAATATATTTGGCAGGATTTGACGGGTATTCTCATGATGAAAGAGAGAATTACGGTGAGTCGTCAATGGCGTTTGTAACTCGTTCTGCGGTGCTTGATGCTATGAATCGAGGAATGATTGAGGGACTGGAAAAGTGCTGCAAAAACGGTCAAAAATTGAGTTTTTTTGACATCGCCGAGATATGTAATCTTGACATAAGTTCTATACGATAAAAAGAGCGGCAAGTAAGTTGCTGAAAAAGGACGGAAACAGTATAAATGTCTATATCATTTGTTATAAAAAAGAAAAAAACGCAAGTGTATTATTTACTTTTTTTATGTTATTGTTGATTGCTCCGGTTGCCACGTCATATATATCGGTATTTTCGTCTGTTGATGAAATTGTCGCTATTTTTTTGGTGTTTTAGCGGTTTTTAACAATTATGTATTAAAGAAAAAGTTTAATTGCGAAAAATGTATTTTATCTAATATTATCTATGGTTTTAATAGGGATAATTTCCTCCGTTATATCAAAGATATCTCCGTCTGTTATAGTTAGTTGTTACGATGTATTATTGTTTTTAAAACCATTTGTAATATTTCTTGTGTTTTATAATTTAACTGATAATGTAAAAAGATGTCATAGATAAGTTGAACGTTATTGCAAAGGCTATATTTATATTTATATTTGTTTACTTTTGCTGTATATACTATTTCCGGCAAACAAATTTTGTCGAGTGTTTTTCCAATGCTGGGAAATATGGCACAGTTATCGTGGCTTCGTGTAGTTTGTCTTAATATTATTGCTATTGCCAATAGTCGTGATATATCAAAAAACGGTATATCGTTTTGTTTTATGTTAGTTTGTTTACAAGTGGGATTGGTGGCTTTTCTAGCGCTTTATTTACTTCATTAACTGTATTTTTTTGTATCTCTATCGCGAGAATAAAGAACGCAAGTTAAGAATATGGCAGGTGGTTTTTCTGGGGATGGTCGCTATTGTTTTTTTGCCTATTCTGACTTAAAGGAGTACATTTTTAACGAAAATGCCCCTCGGGCATTGCTGGTTAAATATGGTTTTAGAACTGCAAATAGTTATTTTCCGTTAGGAAGTGGTTTTTGCAAGCTATGGTTCTGAAATGGCGAAAAGATATTATTCGAAATTGTATTATATTTATGGGTTTAATAACATTTGGAGTATGTCACCGGAAAATAATTTACCGGGTTCAAAAAAACGGAACATTGAACGATTGCTATCTTGGTATGATAGTAGGTCAATTTGGATGGTTTGGATTTTTGTGCTATATTTATCTAATGTATTCTATATACAAATTATTACGCGAAGGAAGTAATAACACTTATAGTAAGGCAATTTTGATTTCAACTTTAATTACTATCTTGTCAAGTATAATGGTGTCAAATAATACTTCGAGTCATTTTGGAATTTGTATGTATGCCATTATGGGATTGGCATCATTTCGCAAAAAGTATCAAAAATGATTTAGAAATTCACGATACGGGAGTTTTGTATGATTAATTTGTCAATTATAATTCCGATTTTTAATGGTGAAAAATATATAGAAAAGTGCATAGAAACAATTGAAGGGCAGAAACTTGCAAGAGAATGCGCAGAAATAATTATTGTTGATGACGGTTCAACCGATTTTACGTATGATGTATGCGTAAATTTAACAAAAACGCTACGATAATATTAAGTTGATACATAAGGATAATGGTGGCGTTAGTTCTGCTAGAAATGTGGGCTTAAAAAGAAGCAAGCTATGATTTTATTTTTGTTTGTAGATGCTGATGATACATTGGAAGAAAAATGCAATTTTATCGATTGTAAAATGAAATGGATAAATATGATGCGGATTACTATTTATTTTCGTTTAATAAGGAAACAAAGCGTAATTTTATTATGCAGCAGCATTATAGAGATGAGGGGAAAAACTGTCGACGTTGAGATTGCGTATGAGAACTGATGGCAATAACGGACCTTGGAGTAAATTATTCAAATTGTCGATAATAAGGCAAAACGAATTGTTTTTTTCGATGAAACGTTAAAAATCCACGAAGATGTGGTTTTTTGTATGAGATATTTGGAATGTTGCAGAAGTGTTAGATATAGTGACAAGAGCATATATACATATAAGTATAATGAATCTGGTGCAGTTAGAAATCATAAGTTGGAGTATATATCAAATTATTCGAAGTTTATTACATATGGAAAAAAATTATTTGAAATCGCACGGTTTGGATAATTATTTAGTCACTTTTAAATGAGTCGTTTGTTGATAAAAATGTTTATAGAGTGTGTTAAATTATCAAAGCAAGGTAAATCTTCTCAAGTGATAAATATGGCATTAGATAATAGATTCTTTAATGAGCTGAACGAAATAAAAAGTGATTAGGTATAAAATAGAGAAACAAATACTTATAAAAATTGTATTGGTTGTTTACATTTCTGTGCAAATGATGATTTAGAATTACTTAATTTAGTTTTTGAATGGCGGTGATAATGTGAAAAGTTGGGATTGTTACAATATATGACAATAAAAATCTTGGAAATCGTTTGCAGAATTATGCCTTACAAACGATTTTAAGAGGGTATGCCTGTTCGGTTGTCACAATAAAAATAAGCCGTTTTCAAATTCATTGTTTCAAAAGAATAAAGGTTAGAATTAACATCGGAGACTCAATAATATGCAATCATTTTATTAAGCGATACAGAAAGGAAAAATTCTTACGATTTAATAAAAAGTATATTTCAATGTCTAAACGGTGTTACTACTACAATCAAGAGTATAATAGTAAAAATCGAAGATTGTGATTTTTATTGTGCGGGAAGCGACCAAGTGTGGAATCCACAGCTTGTGAATACGGGGAAACTTCATTTTTGGGATTTTCTCCACAAAAACTGCAACTTTTCATATGCTGCCAGTTTTGGCACAAATGCGATAAATGATGAGTATGTTGATGAAGTAAGATGTGGGTTAAACAATATAAAATATATTTCTGTAAGGGAAGAAGAAGGTCGAGAAATCGTTAGAAAAATAATCGGCAGAATCGATGCTGAAACGTTAATAGATCCAACTTTATATTTAAGCCATAACGAATGGAATGAGATATCAGTAAAACCTTCTAAAATGCCTGTAAAACCATATATAGTACTATATTTTTGGGTGAACTTAACGATAGTCGCCGCGGAAAGATAATTAATATGGCATTAGGGTTAGGAAATTATTGATGTTCTTGATAAAAGCTCTCGGTATTATAATGATATAGGTCCAAGCGAGTTTTTATATTTAATCAAAAATGCATCTCTTGTGGCACGGATTCTTTTTCACGCAAGTGTGTTTTCGTTTATATTTGAAGTTCCGCTTGCCATCTTCGATCGTGAAGGGCAACATTCTAATATGGGAGGACGTTTAACCAATTTTGGCGGAAAAGTTTGGATTGCAGAGATGCTTTGCGAAGAATGATACAATTCCGGATGATGTATGGAATACGGATTATTCGTTCGGAAAAGAAATTCTTAAAGATGAGAGGAAAAAAGTTGATAAGTTTTTGAATAAGGTTTTTTATACTAATGCCGATTCCGCGAAGAATGGTATAGATTAAAATTCGTTTTGCTTATTGGATTGCGAGGAAATAATGAACAGAACACAGAAGGTTTCTAAAAATGTTATATGGGGTATAATGAGCAAGGTTATCGGTCTTGGTCTTCCTTTTGTAACGCGTACGGTAATGATATATACACTTGGAATGATATATGAGGGCTTGGAAGTTTGTTTACATCAATTTTGCAGGTGTTGAGTTTTGCAGAACTTGGTATTGGCAGTGCATTAGTATTTGGCATGTATAAGCCAATGGCTGATAATGATGACGAAAAAATTTGTGCGCTTTTAAATTTATATAGAAGTACATATCGTGTGATAGGCACAATAATTCTCGTTGTCGGGATTGCAATGATGCCATTTTTAAAATATCTTGTTGCCGGTGAATTGCCAAAAGATATTAACCTGCAGATCTTGTTTTTGATTTACCTTGTAAACAATCTTGCGGGGTATTTTTTGTATGCGTATAAGCAATCACTTTTTACTGCCTCGCAGAGAGTGGATGTTATCAGCAAAATAAGTATGGCAATACAACTACTTTTTAAATATAATACAAATTAGTTATCTTGGTTTACTGTAAAAAACTATTACGCATATATTATAGTGCTTCCGATTAGCACCGTAATAAACAATATTCTTGTTGGTTATTTTTACAGACAAAGCCTTCCCGCGATATAAATGCAGCGGAAGTATATCCGAGTCGGAAAAGAAAGAAATAACAAAAATGTTAAAGGATTGATATTTCAGAAAATAGGCAACATTATTTTTAACTTCTGCTGATTCGATTGTTATATCATCTTTTTAGGCTTAAAAATATTAGGAATATATAATGGATATTTCTGCATAATTTCAGCATTTTTGGCTTTTTGACCGTGATTCATCAAGCAATAATCCCATCAGTTGGAAATTGTGCTGTTACGGATACAAAAAGAAAAGAATTTAAAAACTTTTTACGAAATACAATTTTTGTATTTGTGGATTGTAATATGGGTGTGTGCGTGTTTGTTAGTATTGCTACAGCCATTTATAAAAATCTGGCAAGGACAAAGTAACATTTTGCCAAATACCACCGTAGTTCTTTTAGCTATATATTTCTTTACATACAAAAATGGGAGATATCTGTTGGATGTACCGAGAAGCTTTTTAGGGTTATGGTGGGAAGCGCGGTATATTCCTTTCATTTCATCTGTTTGCAATTTGGTAATGAATATTGTCTTGGTTAGGATAATAGGATTAAATGGTGTAATTATTTCGACAATATTATCGTTATTTACAATAAACTTTCCTTGGAGTTCAAAGGTTATTTTTCAAATTACTTCAAATCAAAAACGAATGGTTTAAGTATATTTTGAAAACTTTGCTATACTTCTTGATGATGGTACTGGTTTCATCAACAAATTTGATGATATGTGCATTGGTTAAAGGAGAGAATTTCAGTCAATTTATCATAAAATTGATTATATGCATTTTTGCTCCAAATATAATACTTTTTATTGTTAAACATTAAAAATAAGAACCTTAGACCGGCAGTTTGCTTCGTTTTTAGGAATAATACCGAAAAAGATTTATACCAAAATTTGCAAAGAGGTACATAGTATGAGTTTTATTTGTTTTTGTTGTAATTTGCGTAGCAATAGAGTATATCGCAGAGAAAAATATATATGCAGACAGCGAGATATATATCTACACTTGGGGGAGCAGACAAATTTTTTGATGTTCCTTATGGGTTAGAAATATGCAATGTAGGTTCCGGACCTGCACATTATGGAATTGATTATAAGTTTTGCAAAAAGAAGGGATTTAATTTTTCTACTGCACCGCAGAATTTTTACTATGGATACAAGCTTCTTCAGCATTTTAGTTCACACATAAAGGAAAAATGCTATTATTATTATTATTATGTGCCCTATGTCATTTGGATGCAACCAAGACACAGAACGAAAAGGATATTCGGATAAATTTTATGGAATTTTGAATAAGAGTGACATTATAGGGTATTCGTTGAAAAAGAAATATATTATTGCAACATCCGTTAATTATAAGATTGTATTCCAAATTTAAAGCAAAGCTGAAAAAGAGTATAAAAATAACAATGTTGCTCCAACGGTTACACAAGTTTGGGCAAAAAGAGTTTAATCTTAATGATTTAAAAGATGAAACACAAGCTACAATGCATATAGATTCATTTAAAGAAAAGACACAACTACTCAGAGAAGAAATAACCTACTGTTTAAAAACACAAGTGGAACCCAGTATTTGTTACGCCGCCTATTCCGGAAGTAACAAGAAAAGAGATTAGTGAAGAATTTATCAGAAAATTTTCGACAAATAATATTGATGCGCTTGTATCTGAGTTTGGCATACAGTATTTAAATTATTATGATGATAAAAGATTTGATAATACATGCTTTTCAAGCGATATATTCGTAAATGAAAAAGGAAGAAGTTTATTTTCAAAAATCTTATTTAACGATATTATGAAATTTTATTGATAAATTTATATTATTAGAAAAAGGTGAATACATATGGAGTATTTTTGTATTAAATAATGGTGTTAAAATTCCTGCTATTGGTTTCGGAACAGGTATAGCGAAGGGATTTTTCAATACATCCAACATACGCTATTAAGAGAATCATTAAGGAAATAGCAAAAATTTATTCATTCCGGGGTTTAAAGAAAATAATAAATATCCGGTTTATAAGGATATTAAAAAGGATATGACTTTAAAACGTGTTTCTCTTGACGCTTATCGTGAAGGGTATAGGCTTTTTGACACTGCAAGAGCTTATGTGTATAGTGAAGAATACTTGGGCGAAGCACTATTTTCGCACGGCAAGATAGATAGAGACAGTGTGTTTTTAATATCAAAGATATCAAATACGACTCAAAGAAATCATACAATAAGCGAAGATTTTGAATTAACTTTGAAAAATTTGAAGACGGATTATCTTGATTTATTGTTAATGCATTGGCCGCAACCTATGGAGTATTTAAATACTTGGAAAGTTATGGAAAAACTTTATAAAGATAAAAAGTCAGGGCTATTGGTGTATGCAATTGTCATATTCATCATTTGGAAGAAATAAAAAGGTTGCTGAGATTCCCGTAATGGTTAATGAGATTGAGTGCCATCCTATGTTTCAGCAAAAGCCGGATAGGATGTATTGCAAAGAAAACGGAATACAGGTTATTGCCTATACTCCGACAGGCAAAATGAATTCTACCATTTTGAATAACGAAGCAATAGTTGGTATAAAGAAAAAATATAATCTTGATTCGGTTTCGCAAATTATTTTAAGATGGCATTATCAACTTGGAAATGTATCCATACCCAATACAACAAATTTAGTACATATGCGCGAGAACTTTAATATATGGAACTTTGAATTAACCGATAGTGAAATGAAAGAAATAAGTAAGATGGACATCGGGTATAAAATATGGCCTGATTCAAATAATTGCGATTACAATAAACTTTTAATGAGGCAATGTTATTATGATAGATCAATACATGAGTGTAATGGATGCCAAATGTGTAAGGAGATTTGTCCAAAAACAAGCTATTTATTACAAAAACGGATCAAGAAGGTTTTTGGTATCCGTCAGTGGATTATGTAAAATGCGTCAAATGCGGCTTGTGCGTAAAAATGTCCTAACAAGACACCGATTATCGAAAGGACACCAAAAAGTGTTTGCTGCGTGGTCAATGTCGAAGAGTGCGCCTTAAAAAGTACATCAGGCGGAATTTTTATGAACTCGCTTCACATGTATTAGAAAAACGGTGGATATGTTGCAGGATGTGTTTATGATGATGATTTTAAAGGCGCACATCATATTTTTAATAAATTCATTTACCGCCTTTTGATGGTTTCTAAATATGTAGAGAGCAATGCCTGTGGGATTTATCCGAAAGTAAAAGATGCACTGTCAACCGGAAAACCAGTTCTGTTTGTGGGAGCTCCTTGTCAAGTTGCAGCTCTTGTTTCATACTTGGACAAAGAATATGAAAATCTCATATTATGTGATTTTTATGTAGGGGTTCTAATTCTCCAAAAGGCACATAGACGATATATTGAATATTTAGAAAAATAAATATGGCGGAAAAATGGTTTTTCTTAGATTCTAAAAGATAAAAGAAAGGTTGGAATAATTTTGGACAATCTGCTATTTTTGATAATGGCAAAGAGTATTATGCGAACAGAAATGAAGATGTGCGCATAATTGCATATCATTATGGCAATCTGATGATGCGTGATTCGTGTCACTATTGTAAATTTAAAAAGATACCGAGAGTGGGGGCTGATATTACTTTAGCTGATTTTTGGAGAATTAATCCGGATGATGTAGATGATATAGATTCTGGTGTTTCACTTGTGATGATAAATACAGATAAGGGAAAACCAAATGGGTTGATAAAATAAAAGATACAACCGTATTTGTCGAAAAAGATATTGAACAGGCTTTAAAAGGAAATTCGGCAATTTACAAAAGTGCAAAAACGCGGAAAAACAGAGATAAGTTTTTATCTGAATTAGATTGTTTGCCGTTTGATGAGTTAGTTGAAAAGTATAAAGATAAAAAAAGCGGAGTATTAAAAAGAGCTATAAATAAGGCAAGAAATATAGCTAAAATGCTAATTTCGGGGGGCAAGGAATGCTTAAAAATTTTTAAAACAAATATTAAAAATTGATATTGTTAAGTATTTATACTACAATTATTTTTGCAAGAATGTTCTGCGCAAAAAGCAAGTGCAAAATAATACCTTATAAGCATAGTATAGTCAGACTTTCTAAAAAATCAAAAATTGTCTTGGATGGCAACGTTTTTTTGAATTGCAATAGAATGTTAGGCTCGAAAGCAGAAACATATTTTATATTAAATGGTGAGTGTGAGCTTGTTTTAAAGGGTGATGTGAAAAATACGATATGGCTCAACGATTCAAATAAACAATGGCGCAAGAGCTATTTTTAACCATTTCACGTCTAATGTCGGTATAAATATTCAGTGCAACAAGGAAATTATTATAGGCGAAGATTGTATGATTGGCAGAAATGCGCTGATTTATGATAGTGCTTATCATCCTACGGGTACGACAATTGCTAGTATGTCTGTTAGTCAATCGCCGGTACATATTGGCAATCACGTTTGGTTAGGTGCAAATTCTGTGATTATGCAGGGAAGCGACATAGGTGATGGATCAATTATAGGAACAAATGCTTGTGTATCTGGAAAAAAATCGCACCTGGGTCATTTGTTTCTCCGAATTTTGATCAACCAACAATCTCGGGGATGATGTGGGCAAGAAGTATGTCTGATTTAAAAGATGCAGAAAAATATCGAATTAAATTTGATACTGTAAATGCTGATAAATTTGACACTACAGATGTTGAATCAAAAGTATATAGCATTTTGTCAAAGCAATATTACATCTGTTGACTTTAAAAATAATGAGTCTTTTAATAGATAGCGGTGCAATAGATTCTCTGGGACTGATTTCTATTGTTGCGTTGCTGGAAGAGAAATTTTCTGTAAAAAAATTCCTTTTTACTGCAGTTAATGCTGATAATTTTAATTCGGTGCATAATATAGCCAGTTTAATGAGTGGGTATTGATAATGCAAATGTGAAAAGTTGTGAAAAAGTGTGCGAAGAAATTCGACTGGATCCTTTTGATTTTGACACAAAGGAAACCGAAAAGTCGGTAGTTCAAAGATTGATGGAGAACGCCTTAATTAACCCAAATGATGTAGCGATTATAGCAAATGAAAAAGAAACAACATATGGCGAGTTGGCGGATATGATTGTTTCAGTTCGAAATTGGCTATATGAAAATGGCGCACGTAAGGGTGACTGTATTGCTGTTCAGGCGATACATGAGGATATTTGTATAGCTTTATATTATGCAATTCATCTGTCCGGAGCGAAACTTGTTCCCGTTGAAAAAAGCGCCGTTCAAGATAGAATACGAGAAATTGCCTTAGAAACAAAATGTAAGTTAATTGTAAGTCTGAAGGAAGAAAATGAGGAAATTTGGCACAGTTACGATGAGGTGCGCTCTATTTCCCATACAATTAAGTTCAATGGGGAGTTAAGGTTTTTGTATCCTGATTTGGACTTGCCTTGTGAAATGATTTTTACAACCGGAACTACCGGCAAATCTAAGGGAGTTTTGATGACACATAGGCATATTTCTTGGTATGCATATTCCGTGGCCAAAGGTATCGGTATGAAAAGACAGATTTTTGTTAACAACACCGCTTAACCACGCCGGCGGATTAAGACGAACGCACTTGTCATTGGCTAATGGCTGCTGTATGGTGTATATGGACGGGATGAATGATTTGCAAAAGTATTTTGATTATATTGAGCGTTACAAAGTTACGTCACTTTATCTGCCTCCGGTTGCAATTCGGATTCTTTTGACAAGAACAGGGAGGAATTGTCAAAATTTAAGGAACAAATTGATTTTTGTATATTCAAGTTCTTCACCATTGCCAATAGGTGATTGCGAAAGTTTGAGAAAGATATTGCCTGATACTCAGACTGTACAATGCATATGAGGCATCTGAGACCCCGGTGTCTCTGCCTACAATTATAATGTGGACAATATTTTAAAGAATTGTATGGGTGTAGCAAATGATGGTGTGGAACTTGCGGTGTTGACGGGTGATGGAAAAATAGTTACAACACCTAATATTGAAGGTCAGATATGTGTAAAAAGCAAGATGAATATGCAGGAATACTATATGGAACCGGAATTAACAAAGGTGTTTGGCGAGATGGATGGTTTGTCTCTAATGATTTGGGATATCTGGATGGCCAGGGAAATGTTTACTATAACGGTAGGAAAGGTGATGTTATTAATATAGGGGGGTATAAGATTTCCCTGTTGACGTAGAGGAAATAGCTCTGCTTAGTGGCGTTGTATCAGAGTGTGTGTGTATCGAATCATTTGATGAATTTGGCGTTCCGTATTTGAAACTTCTGGTTGTACCAAAGAATGATGACAAATTTATTTCATCAGAATTAGGAAGGTTTTTATCGAGTAAATTAGAAGCGTATAAGATTCCGCGAAGGATTGAACGAGTAGATGGAATAAAGAGGACGTTTAACGGTAAGATAGATAGAAAGGCATATAGGCAGACATAATCGTTCCATTCATTACCAATGTATCCACGTCCCACTGGATGGTAAACATACCGATATCACGCATTGCGGAAACGACGGAATCGTTATAGTCGCCGTAGGGCGGACGGAACAAAATCGGTTTTTTATTTGTGACCTTTTCAATTTTATCGTTACACTCGGTCACTTCTTTCTGCATCTGCTCTTTTGACAGTTTCAGTCATATGCGGATGCGTATTTGAATGATTCATAATTTCGTGCCCCGCGTCGGAGAGCTCTTTCACCGACTCGGGGTATTTATCTACCCAGCCTCCGACAACACGTGGTTTTAACATTATACTTCTTCAAAATTTCAATCAGTGTGTGCGTATCTTCATTTCCCCATGCTGCGTCAAAACTTATTGCACAAATCTTTCTTCTTTTTTGCACGCAGTAGATGGGGAGGTCTTTTTAGGTGCCATAGTTTCAAAAACCGCCGACGTCGTGTCCCAGTTGAGCGTCAGCACCGAGCAAATGGCGGCGAGAATTAAAAATATATTATCACTGTGTCTTTGTGAACTACAAAAAGTTTTCATAAAAATCGACCCTTTCCGATGGTTTTATTACTAAATTCTATTTTTGCTTTTTAATATTTATATTACAAAATCACTACATTTCGCTTTTTGACATATTATGTAAATGTAAAAAGCAATTTTGAATTTTTGGGAGGTTAATTTTTATGAGTGAAAAACTTTGGCTCAAAAAGACTGCTGCGGCGGAAACAATTCTGCCTGCGTGCAGACGCGAAAGGTGTACGGTTCGTGCAAGGATAAGGAATGTCTGGAAAAATTTAAGGGTATTCCTCACCGCAAGCGGACAAAATCTTGTTAACAATGCTGTTAACGTAAAATGCAGAAAGGTTGAAATCGTTTGGATTTACACTGACGTTGAACCTGTTGCGTTTAACAGAGGCTACTACACGGTTGATTTGAAATTCTTCTTCAGAGTTTCGCTTGATGTTTACTGCGGTGTATGCAAGCCTACGCCTATCGAGGGTCTTGCAACATACGATAAAAAGTCGTTCTGTTCGGCTCGGAGGGAAATGCAAAAATTTTCTCGTCGCAGTACAGAGAAAACGACATAGACATAAACTTTATGCAGAAAAAGCAATCTTCCTGTTGCACAGGTTGAGGTTGTTGAACCTATCGCGCTTGATTTAAAGGTTATCGAGCCTCAGGAAAAATGCTGTTGTGTATGTTGCTGTGACGTTGCGTCAATCCCCAACACCATAAACGGTTTGTTTGACGAGGCGCTTTGTTGACGACGAGGGCGACAGAGCGTTCTTCTTACACTCGGCTTATTCTCGATTGTAAGACTCTGAAAGGGATGTTCAGCTTATCGTTCCAGTTGACGACTTCTGCGTTCCCGAGTGCGACTGCACACCGTCGAACAACAATAATCCCTGCGATTTGTTTGACAGAATAAGCTTCCCGGTTGAGGAATTTTTCCCGCCCGAGAGAAACCTCGTTCGACCCGCTTAACAACTGCCGTAAAAAGGGCTGTGAATAATTTTTAACAAAAAAAAGCCTTTGCAGACTTTAAGTTTGCAAAAGGCTTTGTGTTGGTGCCTTTAGGCGTGGAAATAAACCTCCGGTTCTACCGGAGGAAGATAAAAAGCTTTTAAGATGAGAAAAAACCTCTATGATATAATAGTAAATTGTTTGGCGACCGCATTACTAAAAATATATCATGGAGGTTTTTAACAATGATAAAGAAAAGTACAAAATGAAATTAAAAAGCACAGCACACTCAAAGTATAGGTGTCAATACCATATAGTATTCGCACCGAAATATAGAAGAAAAAGAAATATATGGACAGTTAAAAACGAGATATAGGAGAAATATTAAGAAAACTCTGCGAACAAAAAGGAGTAGAAATAATCGAGGCAGAGGCATGTCCTGACCATATACATATGCTGTTAAACATTCCACCACATACAAGTATAGCACAGTTTATGGGATTTCTCAAGGGGGAAAAGTTCGTTGATGATATTTGACAGACATGCGAATCTCAAATACAAGTATGGAAGCAGAAATTTCTGGTGCAGAGGATATTATGTTGATACGGTAGGGAGAAATAAAAAAGTAATAGCAGAATATATTAGAAACCAGATTGAAGAGGATTATGCATCGGACCAAAATAAGCTTAAAAAGAATATACAGACCCGTTTACGGGTAGCAAGAATAAGTAGACAAAAATAAACAGCCGCACGTGAGCGGCTGTCTGTAATTGTAATGCGGTGTCAAACTTTCAGTGCCTCTTATGGAGGCTAAGCTCTGTAATAGCCCCTTCTAGGGCAGTGCAAAGCCACCAGTTTACTGGTGGTCATGACTTTTGACGATATTTGATTACGCTTTGTTGTCGCAACCCAAAACGTTGAGAATTTTGTGCTTAACCATATCTTTAACAGCTTCTCTTGCGGGTCCGAGGTACTGTCTGGGGTCGAAGTGCGAGGGGTTATCATTAAAGTATTTTTCTGATTGTACCCGTTACTGCAAGTCTGATATCGGAGTCGATATTGATTTTTGCAAACCGCGCTTCTTGCCGCCTGACGGAGCATATCTTCGGGAATACCGATAGCATCGGGCATTTTACCGCCGTTTTCGTTAATCATTTTTAACGTATTCGGGGATTACACTGCTTGCGCCGTGAAGAACAATCGGGAAGTTGGGGAGATTTTTCTCAATTTCCGCGAGAATGTCAAAACGGAGCTGGGGTTTCTGACCGGGTTTGAATTTGTATGCACCGTGGCTTGTACCGATTGCGATAGCAAGCGAGTCAACGCCTGTGCGTGTAGCAAAATCGTAAACCTGTTCGGGTTTTGTGAAAGATGCATCTTCGTCCGAAACGTTAACGTCGTCTTCAATACCTGCAAGCTGCCCAAGCTCGACCTCAACAACAACGCCGTGAGCGTGAGCATATTCAACAACTGTAAGAGCAATATTTTCTTCATACGGGTGCTTTGAACCGTCAATCATAACAGAGGTAAAACCGCCGTCAATGCAAGCTTTGCAAAGCTCAAAAGCTGTCGCCGTGGTCGAGATGGAGCGCGATGGGAAGATTTGTTTCTTCAACCGCCGCCTCAACGAGTTTAACAAGATAAGTATGGTTTTGCATATTTTCTTGCGCCCGACGAAACCTGAAGAATAAGAGGTGCGTTAACCTCTTTGCCGGCTTCTGTGATACCCTGGATAATTTCCATATTATTTACATTGAATGCGCCGATAGCATAACCGCCTTCGTATGCTTTGCGGAACATTTCTTTTGTTGTAACCAATGGCATAATGTGTCACTCCTTATAAAATTTAACTATGTTAATATTTTATCATACTTTAAAAATAAAATCAATAGTTTTTATACGCAATGTGCAAAAATTTCATATTTTTCAAGCACTCCGCGCAAAAGCAGAGTAAAAATCGCCCGAAATTTTATCGGCGGTCTGCTGAACGTCGGTATGTGAAAGTGTTTTTCGCCCAGTCCTGCCGCCATATTGGTGATACAGCTGATGCCGAGAATTTTCATACCGGCGTGCTTTTGCCGCCATAGCCTCGCACGCAGTGCTCATTCCGACCGCGTCCGCGCTCGAGAAGTTTATACATTTTTATTTCGGCAGGCGTTTCGTAATTCGGACCGGGCGCCTGGAGATATGTGCCGAAATTGAGTTTTATGCCGTTTTCGCTCGCTGCATTTTTTGCGGTTTTAAGCAAATCTTTGTCGTAAACCTCGGACATATCGGGAAATCTTTCGCCGAGAAAAATCTATATTTTCACCGCGCAAAGGCGAGGGACAAACGATGAAATATGGTCGGTCAGCGCCATAAGACAGCCTTTTGAAAAACTCTCGTTTATACCGCCGGCGGCGTTTGTGAGAATGAGATTTTTCGCACCGCAAAGCGATAAAAGGCGCACGCCGAGAACGGTGTCGGCAATGTCGTAACCTTCATAATAATGCACTCTGCCTTGCATAACCGCAACATTTTTGCCTTTGTATTTTCCGAAAACAAAACGTCCGCTATGACCTTGGACGGTGGAAATCGGAAAAATGCTCAAGGTCCTTGTATTCAACCGTTTCAATTTTTTTCAATTTCGTCCGCAAAAACCGCCCAGTCCCGTGCCGAGAACGATTGCCGTTTCGGGCTTAAACTCGGTAATTTTGCGAAGATTTTCAAAACATATTTCCAGTTTTTCTTTTGCGTTCATATTATTTTTCCTTTTTGGGCATTTCAAGATAACGTTTGATTTTTGCCCGTCGTGGTTTTGATAAGCTCCTTTGTCGCGGATTTCAAATTTTCTTATATATTTGTAGAGCGGATTTCGTTTGTTAACCGCCTTAACCGCGTCCTCCATAAGCGAGCGGATTTTTTTCGTCCGAAACATCGTCGCCGAAGGTGGATTTTTATTTCGTCAAATTTCGGAACAATCAGCGCGCAAAAGATAGGGTTTCGCCGTCCTCGGGATTATATTCGCCGTAAAACCATACTTTCCAAAATATACTCGTTTTCGTTGAGAGAAAAATTTCAAGCTCCTCGGGGAAGATGTTTTTGCCGTTCTGCGTTACGATAACGCTTTTCTTTCTGCCTGTAATATGGCAAAAACCTTCGTCATCGATATATCCTAAATCGCCTGTGTGGAACCAGCCGTCAACAATAACCTCGTCGGTTGCTTCTTTGTTCTGATAATATCCCAGCATAACGTTCGGGCCTTTGCACACAATTTCGCCGATACCCTCGCTGTTTTTGTCCACAACGTCAATGGCAATGTTCGGCATAGCCTGACCTGCCGCGTCGTCGCGGAAATTGGTGTCGCGGTTAAGCGCAACGATAGGGGAACATTCGGTAATTCCGTAGCCCTGGATAACCAAAAATCCGAAGTCGCGGAGTCCCTTTGACACTTCGGGATTGGGCGCCGCCGCACCAACAACGAACATTCTGAAGTGTCCGCCGAAATTGTCGTGAATTTGTTTGAAAATTTTTCTTCTCATATCAATATGAACTTTTCGGAGCGAATTTGAAAGCTTTATTCCTTTTTTCAGCTTTTGGTCAATGCCGTTTTTCTTCGCCGCACTCCAAATTCTTTTATACATCGCCTCGATAACCGCAGGAACGCAGAGCATAACGGTAGCCTTGCTCTCGGCAAGGTTTTTCGCAATGTATTTTAAGCCGTCGCAGTGCGCAATGGTACAACCGCGGTAGAGCGGTGCCAAAAATCCGCAGTTGCACTCGTATGTGTGGTGCAGAGGGAGAATTGACAAAAATATGTCGCCGGGTCCGATATATGCCATTGTGCACATTCCCATAAGCGCGGCGCATATGTTTTTATGTGACAAAAAGCACGCCCTTTGAAACGGCGGTTGTTCCTGATGTGAAAAGCAGAATTTTCGCCTCGTCGGGATTGATTTTAACGTTTGCAAAAGCTCTTGTCGCCCTCGTTTTACCATCATTTTGCCCGACGCAAGAAGCTTTTTAAAAGCTGATTTCCTGTTCGGTGTTGTCGTCCAAATCCATATTAACCAAAAAAATCTTAATTTTTGTTTTTCTTCGCGCGCTTTTACCATATTTTTCGGCAAAATTTTTCCCGAATATACAACCGTTGTAACGTCGGAAATATCGAGAAGATGCGCCCAGTCCTCGTAAGGGAGTTCTTTGTCAATCGGCACAATCATACTTTCGCCGTTTGCGGCGGCAAGATATGTAACCGCCCATTCATAACGGTTCTGACCGATAACCGCAATTTTTTTGCCGGCAAGCTCCATTCGCAGAAATGCCGTGCCGAGGCCTTCTACATCTTTGTAAAACTCTTTGTACGTTACGCCTTCGTACGGGCTTTTTCTGTCTTTTTTTAACCAGAAATGCATTTGTGCCGCCGTATACGCTGTTTTTCCAGCATATCTTTAAGCGACGTTATTTCGTCAATCGGATAATAAGAATCATTTTTTTCATTTTTCTGCCACTCCTTAAAAATTTATTAAAACAAACTTAACTGCGTGTTCGGATTGTCCTCGTCCTTTAAGTAATAACCGGTTGCGGGGACGTTTTTCGTTTTGTAATACTCAATGTCCGAAAGCTTTGCGTCGGACGCGAAATCAACCTTTGTGACAACGCTTTTCTTTTTCATATTCATCACCGCAACGCCCTGCGTATCGCGTGTTGCTTTGGGATTTAAGCAGGTTGTGGAAAACACCATAACCTTGTCGATTGAACTGTATATAACCATATCGGTGTCGTCGGTAATGTATTTAACCGTAACGAGCTTTGATTTGTTGCTGTATGCGTTGATAAAGCTTTTTGCGGTTGGTTTTTGTTTCGTAGCTTTTTAAGGTTAACCCTTGCAACCTTTCCGTTTTCAAAAAAGTAAAGCAAATCGCCGTCATAATCGACTGTTGCAATGGCGAAAACAATTTTTCGCCCTGTTCCATTTTTGCAATGTTGGGTGCGAAATGTCCCCAGTCGCTCGCCTTGCAGTCGGCAACCTCGTGAAGCTTCAGCTTGTACGCGTTGCACATATTGCTGATGAGCACAAGGTCGGCTTTGTTCGTGGTTTCCTGTTCAAGCACGATAAAAATCGCCGTCTTTAAGCTTTTTGCGCCGAGCTTGAACGCAGTGAAACGGCGGAAATTTTTCTTAAGATAGCCGTCGTTTGTGAGGAAAAATTTTAAGATTGTAATCCTCAATAAAAGCTTTCCTCCTCGTAAACGGGAATTTCACCGCTTTCCACAACGGTTGTTTTGCGCTCTTTGCCGTATTTTTGAAATGCGTTTTAAATCTTCGATTATAAGCTTTTTAACCTCTTTGTCGTCGGCTAAAAATTCTGTTTATGTTGTCAAGCTCTGCTTTCAAATCGTCAATATCGTTCAAACGGTTCAAAATGTATTGTTTGTTGAGATTGCGCAGTTTAATTTCCGCGATAAAGTCCGCCTGTTCCTCGTCAATTCCGAAACCTTTCATAAGGTTTGGAACAACGTCGTCGTCGCGCTCGGTGTTGCGGATAATCGCAATCGCTTTGTCAATGTCGAGCAGGATTTTTTTAAGTCCCTCCAAAAGGTGCAGACGCGTTGAAATTTTGTCCAAATCATATTTAAGCTTGCGTTTTATGCAGTTCATACGAAATTCTGTCCAGTGCATAATAATTTCGCGTACGCCCAGCACCATCGGCGTTGTGCCGATAAGCACGTTCATATTACAGCTGAACGAATCTTCAAGCGGTGTAAGTTTATATAACTTTGTCATAAGCAAATCGGGCTTTGCGCTTTTTTTGATGTCGATTGTGATTTTCAATCCTTTAAGATCGGTTTCGTCGCGAAGGTCGGTGATTTCCTTGATTTTTCCCGCCTTTATAAGTTCGATAATCTTGTCGATAATCGCCTCGCTTGTGGTGCTGTATGGAATTTCGTAAATTTCGATAAGCGAGTTTTTTTCTTGTCGTAACGGTATTTTGCGCGGACCTTGACGCTTCCTCTGCCGGTTTTGTATATGCTGTCAAGCGCGGTGCGGTCCAAAAATAAGCTCACCGCCTGTTGAAAAAAATCGGGCGCGATAAGCGTTTTTGAAATATCGCAGTTCGGATTTTTAAGATAAGCGATTGTTGTGTCGCAAACCTCTTTTTAAAATTAAAAACTCGGAATACAGCTTGCCATACCTACCGCAATGCCCTGATTTGGGTTTACAAGGATGTTCGGAAACGCAACGGGGAGCAGGGTAGGCTCGGTCATAGTGCCGTCGTAGTTGCTCACAAAATCGACGGTGTTTTTGTCAATGTCGCCGAAAACCTCTTTGCAGATTTCTTCAAGCTTAACCTCGGTATAACGCGACGCGGCAAATGCCATATCGCGCGAATATTGCTTTGCAAAGTTTCCTTTTGAGTCTACAAACGGGTGCAAAAGCGCCTCGTTTCCGCGCGTAAGACGAACCATAGTTTCGTATATAGCCATATCGCCGTGCGGATTGAGTTTCATCGTTTCGCCGACGATATTCGCCGACTTTCTCTGCTTGCCGTTTATAAGTCCCATTTTATACATTGTATACAAAAGCTTTCGGTGCGACGGCTTAAAACCGTCGATTTCGGGTATTGCACGCGAAATGATAACGCTCATTGCATACGGCATATAATTCTCTTTTAAAGTTTGCGTAATTTTCTGTTCGGTATTGTTTTCCAAAAATTTCAGTCCTTTCAAAGTGATAATTTGAACGGAGATTTATCAGCTTAAATCAAGCATATCGAGGTATTCGTGACCGTTTGTCGTGATGTAGTTTTTTTCTGCCCTGCAAATCATCGCCGAGAAGCATATCAAAACACTTCTTCCGTGAGGTTTTTTTATCGTCATCCAAAAACCTTTATAAGACGTCTTGTTTCTGGGTTCATAGTTGTCTGCCACATCATTTCGGGTTCGTTTTCGCCAAGACCTTTCGAACGCTGAATTGACGCTTTTTCGCCCGCTTTTTTTGATGATTTCGTTTTTTTCTCTTTTTCGCTGTATGCAAAATACGTTCCGCTCTTTGCGGTAATTTCAAAAAGCGGAGATTCCGCAATGTAAACCTTGCCCTCGGTTATGAGAGTGGGAGTTAAGCGTTTTAGCATCGCAAGAATAAGCGTTCGTATCTGAAAGCCGTCAACGTCGGCATCAGTACAGATTATTATTTTGTTCCATCTTAAATTATTTATGTCAAATTCCGATACGTTTTTTTGAATTTTTTTACTGCTTATTTCAACACCGCAGCCCATAACTTTTCCAAAAGGTCAACGATAATATCGTTTTTTTGAATATTTTGTCAAGGTCAGCTTTAAGACAGTTTAAAATTTTACCGCGCACCGGCATAATAGCCTGAAATTCGGAATCTCTGCCCAGCTTGCACGAGCCGAGCGCCGAGTCGCCCTCCACGATATAAAGCTCACGGCGCGACAAATCTTTTGTACGGCAATCCACAAACTTTTGCACACGGTTGGTAACGTCCATATTTCCGCTCAATTTTTTTCGCAATGTTAACCCTTGCTTTTTCCGCGTGTTCACGGCTCCTTTTGTTGATGAGCACTTGCGCGGCGATTTTATCCGCCTCAACCTTGTTTTCTATAAAGTAAACTTCAAGTTCGTGACGCAGAAATTCCGTCATAGCCTCGGCGATAAAAGCGTTGTTTATTGCCTTTTTCGTTTGGTTTGCATAGCTTGTCACGGTGGAGTGGGAGTTTGAAACCAGAATAAGGCAGTCTTTTACGTCGTTAAAGTTAATTTTTCGATTCGTTTTTGTTGTATTTGGAATTTTGTTTAAGATACTTGTCCACCGCATACAAAAACGCGTTTGACACTCGCTTTGTCGGGCGAACCGCCGTGTTCGAGAAAGCTTGAATTGTGATAATATTCCAAAAGATTTGTTTTGTTTGAAAAAAACAGAATGCAAACGACATTTTAACGTTGTAGTCATCTCTGTCGGCGCGGTCGCGTCCTCTGCGCTCACATTCAAGATATTTCACATCGGTGAATGCTTCTCCGGCAGCAATTTCGTTTACATAATCGACAATGCCGTTGTTGTAAATATATTCCGTTTCCTCAAATTTTCTCGGTTCTTTCTCGCATTTAAAAACAAGCTTTAAGCCTTTGTTTACAATAGCCTGTTTTTTCATAATATCGTGAAAATATTCTTCGGGAATGTTTATGTCGGTGAAAACTTCAAGGTCGGGACGCCATCTGATCTGCGTGCGCGTGTGCTTATAGTTGTATTCTTCTTTTTTAAGCCCGCCTATGTTAACGCCTTTTTCAAAATGCAAATCGTATTTGTATCCGTCGCGGTAAACGGTAACGTCCATATATTCCGACGAATACTGCGTTGCGCACGCACCGAGTCCGTTTGTGCCGAGGCTGTATTCGTAGTTTTTCTCCCGAATTGGTTTTTATATTTACCGCCTGCGTAAAGCTCGCAGAAAACAAGCTCCCAGTTAAACATACCCTCTTTTCGGGTTGTAGTCAACGGGGATACCTCTGCCGTAGTCGGTAACTTCTATTGAATTGTCAAGATATTTTTAACTTCGATTAAATTTCCGTAGCCTTCTCTTGCCTCGTCTATGGAGTTTGAGAGAATTTCAAAAACGGCGTGCTCACAGCCGTCCAAGCCGTCCGATCCGAAAAATAACGGCAGGGCGAAGGCGCACTCTGTCAGCACCTTTTAATTTCGATATACTTTCGTTTGTATAATCGTTATTTTTGCTTTTAGCCATTTTTTTACCACCTTGTACCATATATTACTTATTATATTTTACAATGTACCACATCTTGTTGTCAAGCATAATAAGGAAGAAATTTTTTTAAATTGTAAAAATAAGTGGACATTTGGCGAGGTATATAATTATATGGAAAAATCTATTTGGAGGTAATTTTTTTATGGTACTTTTTGACTGTTGTATTAAATAAAACGGAGTGCCTGGACGAAATTCTGCACGCGTTTGCCGAAAACGGAATAAACGGCGCAACGATTTTGGACAGCACGGGTATGGCGCATACTTTGAGCGACGACGAGGATTTCAGGTTTATCGCGTCCTTGCGCCAAATTCTCGACCCCGACAGAGAAAAGCAGTAAAACAATCCTTACCGTTATTGACGAGGGAAAAAATTCCGCTCGTTTCAAAAATTGTGAATGACGCGACGGGCGGACTTAATAATCCCGACACGGGAATAATGTTCTGCACCAACGTAACTTATATGGAAGGATTTGAAAAACAATGCAATTTAATGTTCTTTGCTATCTTGCAATAATGATTTTTCGGGTATGGCGTTCGGACGTCTGGTAAAAGCTTGTCAAGCTCCCCAACGTTACGGGATACCTTCTTGCAGGTCTTGTTTTTGGGACCGAGCGTGCTTAAAAATAATTCCGAAAGACACAATCGATTCAATCGCGGTAATCAGCGAGGTTGCGCTCGGCTTTATCGCGTTTTCGATAGGCAACGAATTTAAAATGTCGTATTTTAAAAAAGTGGGCGCGGCGCCTATCGTCATTGCGGCGCTGGAGGCTCTCGGTGCGGTTGTTGCGGTGTGCGCCGTGCTGGTTGCGTTCGGCAATGAGCTCCCATTTTCGATTGTTTTAAGCTCAATCGCGGCGGCAACAGCACCCGCGGCAACCATTATGGTTATCCGCCAGTATAAGGCGAAGGGGCCTGTTACCGAAACACTTTTGTCGGTTGTTGCTCTCGACGACGCGGTGGCGCTTATGCTTTTCGGAATTGCCGTTGCGGTTGCCGGAATGCTCAATTCCACTGCGAATGTGTCGGTTGTGAGTATGATTTTTTTCGCCGATTGTTGAAATTATCGGTGCGCTGGGTATCGGTGCGGTTTTGGGTATGCTTTTGACATATTTTGTGCGCTTTTTCAAAAAGGACGGAAACAGGCTCTCGCTTGCGGTCGGCTTTGTATTTGCAGGTATCGGAATTGCCGATGTGCTCGGCATTTCGTCGCTCCTTCTTTGTATGGCGCTGGGCGCGGTGTTTTGTCAATTTTTCCAAACAGTCTCTCCCTGTTATGAAAGTTGTCGATGCGGTGACACCGCCGATATTTATGCTGTTTTTCGTCGCATCGGGCGCGGCGCTCGAGCTTTCGGTTCTGCCGACTCTCGGCGTTGTGGGTGTTATATACGTTGTGTTCCGCGTTGTCGGCAAGGTTTTGGGTGCGTATGCCGGCGCGGCGGTATGCAAGTGCGACAAAAAAATCAAAAAATATCTCGGTTATGCGCTTTTGCCCCAGGCAGGCGTTGCAATAGGTCTGTCGCTTGCCGCAACGACGGTTGTGCCCGAATACGGTCAGACAATCCGCGCGATTGTACTCTGTGCAACGTTTATATACGAACTTCTCGGGCCTGCCGTTACGAAAATTGCACTTAAAAAAGCAGGGGAGATACAGTAACTTGTTTTTGAGAATGTGAAAAAAATTCACATTCTCTTTTAATATAATTGCATTATGTTAACAAAATTATTGATTTTTAAAAAGCATTGTGGTATAATAAAACAGATTGAAACCATTTTTGAGGAGCTGAAAAAAATTGTATCCTATGAAAACACAGCCGATTTTCAAAGATTATCTTTGGGGCGGCACAAATTTGAGCAAAAATACGGCAAGGCGAACGGCGGATTTTTTTGGCTGAAAAGCTGGGAATTATCCTGCCTTGAAAAAAGCGCCCGTCAAAATTGCCAACGGTGAGTTTAAAGGACAATTTCTTAAAGATGTTATTGAAAAACAAAAGCCTTATTATGGGCAAAAAAACGGCGAAAAACGAAAAAGAATTTCCGCTTCTTTTTCAAATTTCTCGATGCAAATAAAGATTTATCCGTTCAGGTGCATCCCGAGGGCGAAAAACGGCAAAACCGAAATGTGGTATATCGTTGACGCGAAAGAGGGCGCAAAAATAGGGTTCGGCTTTGTGCGCGACGTTACCAAAAGGCGAGGTGGAAAAAGCCGCGAAAGACGGCACTTTGCAGGATATTATCAAGTATTACGATGTTAAAAAAGGCGACTGTTTCTTTATCCGCGGCGGTTCGGTGCATTGCCTCTGCGCAGGTCTTATAGTTGCCGAAATTCAGCAGAGCAGTGACACGACCTACCGTTTGTACGACTACAACAGACGTGATAAGGACGGGAATTTGCGTGAACTTCATCTTGACAAGGCGCTTGAAGTTGCAAAGCTCGGAGTCTATGAAAAGTCGTATTGCAACGCGGAAAATGTTGATGATTGTACTGTTGCGGAGTGCGAATATTTTAAAGTTGTTAAACACACCGTTTACGGTGAAAAATGCTTTGACACCGAAGAAAAAACGTTTAATGCGGTGATGTTTCTTGAGGGTGACGGCTTTATCGAATACGACGGCGGTAAAAGAGAAATTTTTCCGCAGGCGACACGTTTTTTTAGTCCCTGCGTGCCTTAGAAAAACTACAAAAATTTCGGGCGGCTTCGATATTTTTAAGGTGCTTACTGCCGTGAAGAAATTTGCATTTATAATTGCGCTTGCGCTCGTTTACAGTACGGCTTTTGCGCAGGAGGACATTTCGAGAATTATTTCGCATTACAACACGGCAACCGAGGACTACACACCCGAAAGCACAGCGGACAGCGATACGGTTTTTGCCGATTTGATAGGCTTTGAATGGGCGCATCAGAGCGTGTATGCGCTGTCGCGTGACGGCATTGTTTCGGGACGGTGCGAGGGAGTTTTTGCACCCGGCGGCAATGTGAAAATCAAAGAATTTATCAAGCTTGCGGTGCTTGTCGGCGGTTTGTACAGCGAGGAATTTAACTGCGATTTTGAAAAGCTTGACAAAAACGACTGGAGTTATCCGTATATTGCGTCGGCGGAAGACGCAGGAATTATTGATTTTTTGCCGTACGATACCGATTTTGATGAGTATATAACACGTGAGCAAACCGCGGTTATATCGGCAAAAATACTTGAATTTTCGGGTGTTTCCGTGCGCGGTGACTACGGAGTTTTATTCACAGATGACAGTGAAATAAATGCGCAGAACAAAAATATGTGTATGCGCTCAAAGATATGAAAAATTTTAAACGGTTTCGGTGACGGAAGCTTTATGCCGTCGGCAAACTTAAGACGGTGCGATTCCGCCGTGATAATATACAAACTGCGTGAAATACTTAAAAATTCGCTTTAGGAGGACATAAAAATGGAATATTCAAATTTACTTTCCGAAAAGGGTTAAATCTCTTAAAGCTTCGGCTATAAGAGAAATTTTTAAAATGCTCGGCAAAAAGCAACATCATTTCGTTTGCCGGCGGTATTCCGTCGCCCGAACTTTTCCCTGCAAAAAGAGCTTGGAAAAATTGCAGACGGTATACTTGACGGCGCAAAAGCGCTTATTTACGGCATAACGGAGGGTTATGCTCCGCTTATCGAGATTGTTGAAAAAGAAATGCGCACGTCGGCAAAGATTTTGACCAGACCATTATAACCACAGGCGCACAGCAGGCAATCGACCTTGTGGGTAAAGCACTCTTGAACGAGGGGCGATGGTGTTATCGTCGAGGCGCCCAGTTTTATCGGTGCGCTCAATTCGTTCCGTTCGTACAACGCGCGCCTTTTTGAGGCAGAGGTTAAAGAGGACGGTATAGACCTTGAACAGGTTGAAAATATATTAAAAAAACCGAGAAAAATATCAAATTTATATACACCATCACAACCTTTCAGAATCCGACGGGTATTACATTGAGCCTTGAAAAACGTAAAAAACTTTTGGAAATTGCGAAAAAAATACAACTGCCTTATTTTGGAGGACAATCCTTACGGCGAACTTCGTTTCAGGGGTGAGGACGTTGCGGCGATAAAATCGTTTGACGACGAGGGCAGAGTTATGTACGTCGGCTCGTTCTCGAAAAACTCTTTCGCCCGGTATGAGAGTTGGATTTTTGACTTGCCATAAAGATATTATGGACAGAGTTGTGGTTGTAAAACAGGTTAACGACGTGCACACTCCGCTTTTAAATCAGATGATGGTGACAGAGTATATAAACAATTACGATTTTGACGAACATATAAAAATTTCTGCCCAGAAATGCGGTGAAAAATGTGCGGCAATGCTTGACGGCGCAAAAAAATATTTCCCCGACAGCGTTAGCCTTACAAATCCCGACGGCGGAATTTTCCTCTGGTGCACTATGCCCGAGGGTATTGATACAGGCAAAATATTTGAAAAAGCGGTTGAAAAGGGCGTTGCGTTTGTGCCCGGCAGAACGTGTATGGCTGACATTGACAAGGTGTCAAACTGCTTCAGATTAAACTATACAACCGTGTCAAACGAAAAATAGACGAGGGAATGAAAATTCTCGGCGAAATTCTTAAAAGAATACGTATAAAAAGGTGTGAATACAATGGAAAACAATGCGGAAAACAAGACAGAAAAAAAGAAAATTATATTCAGCGGTATCCAGCCGACGGGTTGCATTACGCTGGGTAACTATATAGGCGCGCTGAAAAACTGGGTAGATTTGCAAAAACGATTACAACAGCCTTTTTTTCGGTGGTTGACCTGCACTCAATCACGGTGCGTCAGGACAGTGCGCTTTTGAGAAAAAGATGTATTGAATTTTTGGTGCAGTATCTTGCGTGCGGAATTGACGCGGAGAAAAAAACATTCTGTTCTTCCAGTCGCACGTTCCCCAGCACGCGGAACTTTCGTGGGTTTTAAGCTGTTTTACATATATGGGCGAACTTTCGAGAATGACGCAGTATAAGGACAAATGCGCAAAACACGCGGACAATATAAATGCAGGACTTTTCACGTATCCCGTGCTTATGGCGGCGGATATTCTGCTTTATCAGACCGACCTTGTTCCCGTCGGCAGCGACCAGAAACAGCACCTTGAAATCACGCGCGATATTGCAATGCGTTTTAACGGCGTTTACGGAAATGTGTTTAAAATCCCCGAAGGCTTTACACCCAAAGCAGGCGCAAGAATTATGAGTTTGCAGGACCCGACCGCGAAAAATGTCGAAATCCGACCCCAACGAAAACGGATTTATTTCAATTCTCGACAATCCCGACGCGATTGTGCGCAAAATCAAACGTGCCGTGACCGATTCGGATAATCTTATAAAGGTGCGCGAGGGTCACGACGGAATTAACAACCTTATAAGCATCTATTCCGCTATTACCAAAAAAGATGTAAGCGATATTGAAGCGGAATTTGACGGCAAAGGCTACGGCGACTTTAAACAGAGCGTTGCCGAGGCGGTGGTTGAAGAACTGCGCCCGATACGCGAACGTTACGACGCGCTTATAAAAAGACAAGGCATACATTGAAGAAATATACAAAAACGGTGCGCATACGGCGCAGAAACTTGCGTCACGCACACTCTCCAAGGTTCACAGAAAACTCGGTTTTGTGGACAGAAAATTTTAATGCAAAAGGCAGGAGAAATATAAAATGGATATGTTGACAACGCTGATTTTAAGCTTTTCGCTCGCGTTTATTCTGTCTTTTGTGTCCACACCGCTTGTGCGCAAAATGGCGTTTAAAATGGGCGCGGTGGACGTGCCCGACGGAAAAAGGCGAATACACAAAAAATCAACTCCGCTCATCGGCGGACTTGCGATATTCTACGGAACGTTTATCAGCCTTTTGTGCTTTTACCGTCCGATTGACGAAACACTGCGCGGTATACTTTTAGGCTCGATTATCATTGTTGCAATGGGAATTGTGGACGACACCGTTGAACTTAAACCGAAGAAAAAGCTTTTGTTCCAGCTTCTCGCGGCGGTTGTCGTTGCGCTTAACGGAATAAAAATAACCTATCTTTCGGTGCCCGATTTCATCATAAAGGGCGGAATTCTGCCCCTCGGCTGGGCGAGCATACCCGTCACGGTGATATGGATTGTCGCGGTGACAAACGCAGTTAACTTAATCGACGGACTTGACGGACTTGCGGCAGGTGTATCGTCCATTGCGACGTTTTCGCTTTTCTTTATAGCAATACTTCTGCGCGAACCGACGGTTGCGATAATCTCGGCGGCGCTTGCAGGCGCGTGCATAGGATTTTTTGCCGTTTAACTTTAACCCGGCGAAAATTTTTATGGGCGACACCGGCGCGCAGTTTTTGGGATTTATGCTGTCGATAATCTGCATACAGGGTTTGTTTAAAGGCTACCTTATTATATCGTTTGTGGCGCCGTTTTTAATTCTCGGACTGCCGATTTTCGATACGCTTTTTGCGATTGTAAGGCGCGTTTGGAACGGCAAACCCGTTATGACCGCGGACAGGGGACATCTTCACCACAAGCTTATGGATATGGGGTTTTCGCAGAAACAGGCGGTTGCGATACTTTATATAATCAGCACGCTTTTGGGACTTACTGCGGTGGTTATGGTAGACAGAGGCGCACAGCAGGCAATTTGGATTGTTGTGTCAATTCTTATAGTTGCGGTCTTCAGTATTTATATAACCATTCATCACGAAAAAAACCGAAAAACAGAGCGGTGACGTTGTGTTCGGTTCGGGCAAAAAATGGTAAAAACATACTGAAAACAGAAATTCTTACAGAAGAAAAATACAGACAAAAACTGAAGATAACACAGAAGATAACATCAAAAATTCCGGCACGGAAAAAAAGGAGAAGAAAAAATGATTAAAGTTATGACGGTTTTCGGGACGCGTCCCGAGGCTATAAAAATGGCTCCGCTTGTAAAAGAGCTTGAAAAACGAAAATATTGAGTCTATCGTTGCGGTTACGGCACAGCACAGACAGATGCTCGACCAGGTGCTTGAAATTTTCGACATCACACCCGATTACGATTTAAATATTATGAAAGACAGACAAACGCTTTTGTCCATCACAACAAATGCGCTCACCGGTCTTTATGACGTTATAAACGAGACAAAACCCGACATCGTGCTTGTTCACGGCGACACCAGCACTACCTTTGTCGGCGCGCTCGCGTCTTTTACAATCAGACGAAAGTCGGTCACGTCGAGGCAGGACTGCGCACATATGACAAATATTCGCCGTATCCCGAAGAGATGAACAGACGTCTTACCGGCGCGATTGCGGATTTGCATTTTTCGCCGACTGTTGCGAATAAGCAAAATCTTCTTAAAGAAAAATGTTGACGAAAAAAACATTTTTATAACGGGAAATACCGTTATCGACGCGCTCAAATCGACGGTAAAAGAAAAATTACAAATTTAAGGACGAATACTTAAATTCTGTTGATTTCGATGCCAAAAAGGTTATTCTTATGACCGCGCACCGCAGAGAAAATCTCGGCAAACCGCTTGAAAACATCTGTTCGGCGGTTAAAGAAATCGTTGAAAAACACAGTGACGTTGAGGTTGTTTATCCCGTTCACTTAAACCCTGCCGTACGCGAGACTGCAAACAAAATCCTCGGCGGTATGGGCAGAGTGCACCTTATCGAACCGCTCGACGTTGTTGATATGCACAATGCTATGCATCGCTGTTATATGGTTATGACCGATTCGGGCGGACTTCAGGAGGAGGCGCCGAGCCTCGGCAAACCCGTTATCGTTCTGCGCACCGAAACGGAGCGTCCCGAGGCGGTTAAGGCAGGCACGGTTATAATGGGCGGTATCGAAAAACGTTATCGTAAAATATGCAACCGACCTTATCTGCGACAGCGAATTTTACAAAAATATCAAAAACGGCAAATCCGTACGGTGACGGAACTGCGTCCAAACGCACTGTTGACGCTATTTTGTACCACTTCGGGTATCTTAAAGAGCGCCCCGAAGATTTGAAAGTTGACTGATGAAATTAAAGAGAGTTTGAACATATATTGTTTGGCTCTCTTTTTAGTATATAAAAAGGTTGGTCATTTTTTTAAAAATGCCCAAAACACGGCATTTTAATGTTGACAAACCGCGCGTCGAGGTGTTAAAATTGAATAAAAAATACAAAAAGCTTAAAGGCGCTTGCATACGTTACTCAGCTCGGATTTAACATCATTACTCCGTTATTTTGTGCATAATTATTGCAGTTTATATTAAAGAAATAAATTTATGCTCGGCGATTATGCTGTGATTTTGGGAATAATCCTTGGGTGCGGTGCGGGTTTTATGAGTCTTTTGAATTTTATAAAGCTTGTTGAAAAAGAAAATAAAAGCGATAAATAAAAAGGGTGATTTTATGCTTTCGGCATCATCTGTTTACGAACTTAAACGAATGGGAATAGGTCTTTTTAATCTGCTCGGCAGTAAGCGCCGTTGTTTTCTCAATCATTTTGGGTTATCAAAATTCAATACTTTTCGGCACACTTTTTAGGCTTTGCCGTCGCATTTTTTATATTATTTTTCTTGCGGTGTATATCGAGCGCAGTGTCAAAAAGAAGAAAAACGCGGCATTGAGCGCTATGGGCGGAGGATATTTTTTTAAGAATGGTGTTTATTGCGCTTATGATTTATTTTTGCGATTAAAAGCGAATTTATAAATCACTGGGCAATGATTGTTCCGCTCATTTTTCCGCGTATCATAATTATGTGCCTGTCGTATGCGGACACGCACAAAAAGGAGGCGCAAAAAGTTGAACGTTGAAGTAAACGGCCCCAAAATTGTGTTTACACTCCCGTTTTTCGGCGGTATAAACGTGACCGAAACGGTTGTCAACAGCTGGTACATTATGGCGTTTATCGTTTTGATGTCAATATATCTTACGCACGGGTTAAAGGTTAAAAATCCGGGCAAAAAGGCAGATTGTCGCTGAAAAACTGTATCTTATGGTTCACAATCTCGTTACCGAGGTTATGGGCGAAAAAAATTTGAAAAATTCGTTCCGTATATCGGCGCGCTTTTTCACACTTTCTATCTTGGGAAGTCTTTCGAGTCTGCTCGGTATGCGTCCGCTCACCGCGGACCTTAGCACAACGCTCGGCTGGGCGCTTGTGACGTTTATGATGGTGCAGATTACAAACATTAAAACAAACGGAATTTTCGGCTATATAAAGTCGTTCACACAGCCTGTTGCGGTGCTCACTCCGCTAAACCTCATAAGTGAGGTTGCAAACCCCATTTCAATCGCGTTCCGTCATTTCGGAAACATAGCGTCGGGCGTGGTTATAACGTCGCTTGTATACAGCGCACTTGCGGCATTGAGTAACTTCGTTTTGGGGTTTATACCGAACGATTTTATAAAAAAGCATACCGATTTTTTTCAAGTTGGACTGCCTGCGCTTTTGTCGGTCTATTTCGACCTTTTCACAAGCTTTTTGCAGGCATATATCATATCAATGCTGACGATGGTTTTTTTGTGTCGTCGGCGGCTGAATAAGTTTATACTAATATTTGTTTACTATAAGGAGGAATTTTTTTATGGAAAGAGCAATAGTTTTGGCGGCGTCGGCAGTCGGCGCGGGACTTGCGATGATTGCAGGTATAGGTCCCGGTATAGGTCAGGGTTACGCGGCAGGTAAGGCTGCCGAGGCGGTAGGCAGACAGCCCGAGGCGAAAGGGCGACATCACGTCTACAATGCTTTTCGGCTGTGCGGTTGCGGAGTCTACCGGTATTTACGGTTTGGTTGTTGCGATGATTTTGCTTTTTGCAAATCCCCTTATCGGCAAGCTTTGATTTTTCCCGAAGATTTACAAATTTTAAGGAGGAAAGGCTATGGAAAAATACTTGGCTTTTGTCACCATAGATGTATGGACGCTCATTTTTACCTGGGCGAATTTGCTTATCCTCTTTTTGCTGATGAAAAAGTTCTTTTTTAAGCCGATAAAAAACATTTTGAAACAGCGCGAGGACGAGATAAATTCGCTTTACGAAAAAGCAAATTCGTCCAGTACCGAGGCTGAAAAATTAAAAGAAGAATATGAAAACCGCCTTAAAGATGCAAAAAAAGAGGCGTCGGAGATTGTGGGCAGTGCTGTGAAAAATGCAGAGGCACGCGGTAATGCCATTGTTGACGATGCTAAAAAGAGGCGAGGGAATTCTCGACAGAGCTGAAAGAGAAATCGAGCAGGAGAAAACCGCCGCCGTAAACGAAATCAAAGGCGATATATCCAATCTTGCGGTGAATATTGCACAAAAGGTTATTGAAAAAGATTTGAAAAAAAGAAGATCACGAAAAATGATTGATGATATTATCAGCAAAATGGGTGAATAGCTATGAAAAATACTGCACAAAGCTATGCCGCGGCGCTTTATGAGCTTGCACGCGAGGAAAAAGAAGAAAAGAAGATTTTGGACGATTTGTCGGTTATATCGGCGGTTTTTAAAGCCGAGGAAAAATATTTGAAACTTCTTAATTCTTATGCCGTTGAAAAAAAGTCTGAAAAGGACAAGCTTGCAAATGACGCGTTCGGCGGAAAATTAAGCGGATACAGTGTGAATTTTATAAAGCTTTTGGCGTCGAAAAATATTTTAAATTTGATTTTTGACTGCGAAAAAGAGTATGCGCGTCTTTACCGCAAGGCGCATAATATCGAGCGCGCAAGTATAATTTTCGGCAGTTGAACTTTCCGATGTTCAAAAAGAAAAATCTTGTTAAAAAGCTTGAAAAAAATGACCGGAAAAAAACCGTTTGCGCCGACTTTTCGTGCGACAGCGGAATAATTGGCGGTTTTGGTGGTGCGCTTTGAAAATTCACAGCTTGATTTAAGCGTTAAAAAGCAGACTTGAGGATATGAAAAAGCATATTTTTAAAAGGGGCATAATTGTGCCTGACAAGAGGAAGGTGAAGAAATGCAGCTTGATACACAGGAAATCTTAAGCGTCATAAAGGCGCAGATTAAGAATTACGAAAAATAAAATCGAGCAGAAAGAAACGGGCTACATTATAGAGGTCGGCGACGGCATAGGCGCGCGCGTCGGGGCTTGATAACTGTATGGCAAACGAACTTGTTGAGTTTGAAAAACGGCGAACTTGCAATGGCGTTAAACCTCGAAGAAAACAGCGTCAGCCTTGTTATTCTCGGGTCGGATTTAGAACTTAAAGAGGGCGATATTGTAAAACGTAGGGGCAAGGTTGTTGAGGTGCCGGTCGGCGAGGCGCTTATAGGCAGAGTTGTAAACGCGCTCGGTCAGCCTAGCGACGGCAAGGGCGTTATAAACACAACCGAAACGCGCCCGATTGAAAGCAACGCGCCGGGAATTATCGAAAGAAAAATCGGTAAGCGTTCCGCTCCAAACGGGAATTAAGGCGATTGACTCTATGATTCCTATCGGCAGAGGTCAGCGTGAGCTTATCATCGGCGACCGCCAGACGGGTAAAACCGTTATCGCGCTCGATACAATTATAAATCAAAAAGGCAAAGACGTTATTTGCATATACGTTGCAATCGGTCAGAAAAATTCAACCGTTGCGTCCATTGCGGACACGCTTGCGAAAAACGGAGCTATGGACTATACAATCATTGTTTCGTCCACCGCGTCCGAGCTTGCACCGCTCCAGTATATCGCGCCCTATTCGGGCTGTGCTATGGGCGAATATTTTATGCACAAGGGCAAGGACGTTTTGATAGTTTATGACGATTTGTCAAAACACGCGGTTGCATACCGTGCACTGTCACTGCTTATCCGTCGTCCGCCGGGACGTGAGGCATATCCCGGCGATGTTTTCTATCTCCATTCGCGTCTTTTGGAAAGAGCGGCGAGAATTGCGCCCGAATACGGCGGAGGTTCGCTCACCGCACTTCCGATTATCGAAACGCAGGCAGGCGACATCTCGGCGTATATCCCGACAAACGTTATTTCCATCACCGACGGTCAGATATTCCTTGAGTCGGAACTTTTCCACAGCGGAATTATGCCGGCGGTAAACCCCGGAATAAAGTGTGTCTCGTGTCGGCGGAAACGCGCAGATTAAAGCAATGAAAAAAGTATCGGGAACGCTTAAGCTTGCATATTCGCAGTACCGCGAGCTTCAGGCATTCGCGCAGTTCGGTTCAGACCTTGACGACGACACGAAAGAACGTCTTGCACAGGGTGAGCGAATTGTGGAGGTTTTAAAAGCAAGACCGAAACGCACCTGTTAAGGTTGAACTTCAGGTTGTTATAATCTACGCGGTTATAAATGACCTTTTAAAAGATATTGAAATTAAAGATATAGCGGAATTTCAGAACACGCTTTTTGCGTATATTGAAAACAACGAACCGTCAATTATAGGTGAAATTGCAAAAACGGGCGATTTGACAAAAAGAAACCGAAATGAAAATCGTAAACGCGGTTGAGGCTTGTAGCTTTCTTTCGTCCAAATAAGGAGGGATATTTGTGGCAGGCAATATGAAGGCAATCAAAAACCGCATAAAAAGCGTTGAAAACACCAAGCAGATTACCAAAGCAATGGAGCTTGTCGCGGCGTCGAAACTGAAAAAGCGAGCGCCAAAATTGAAAATTCCCGTCCTTTTTTGAAATTTTAAAAAGAAACTTTGGACGGCATTGCAAAAAAACAACAAAGATTTTTTTCGTCTCCCTTTTTGCGTGCTCGACGAGTCAAAGCCGGCTTGCCATATCGTTATCGCAGGCGACAGGGGGCTTGCGGGCGGATATAACAGCAATCTTTTTAAATCGGTCGATTTAAAAAGAAGGGGATGTTGTTTTTCCCATAGGCAGAAAGGCGATTGAACATTTTGAACACCGCGGTGCGGAAATTTTTACAAAAATATAACGTTACCGAGGATGTATCAATTTCGGACTGCGATGCGATAGGAAAAGAAATTTCAAAAAGCATACCTTGACGGAAAATTCGGCTCGGTGAAGGTGGAATACACAAAATTTGTGAATTTTTAAGCCAGATGCCGGCAAGCGACGAGGTTTTGCCGATTATCTACCGCGGTGACGAAAAGAACGGCACAAAAAGTCTTATAATTTACGAACCGTCGTATGAGGCGGTGTTTGATTTTGCAGTTCCGCAGTATATCGGCGGTATCGTCTACGGCGCGGTTGCAGAGTCACTCGCGTCCGAACTTTCGGCGCGCAGAAATGCTATGCAGTCGGCAAACAAAAATGCGGATGAAATGATAAATAACCTTAATTTAAGCTACAATCGGGCAAGACAGGCGGCAATAACTCAGGAAATCACCGAGATTGTAGCAGGCTCACAAGAATAATTTGAAAAGCAGGTGAGATATATGGACAACAAAAATATCGGCAGAGTGGTGCAGGTTACGGGACCTGTGCTTGATATAAAATTTGATGATGAACATTTGCCCAATCTTCTGAATGCGATTGAGGTGAAAAACGGCGAAAAAACCATTGTTGCGGAGGTTGCACAGCATATCGGCGATGACGTTGTAAGATGTATTGCAATGAGCTCGACCGACGGTTTTGGTGCGCGGTGCAAAAAGCGGTTGACACGGGGGAGCGGTATCAGCGTTCCCGTCGGCGAAGAAACGCTCGGCAGAATTTTCAATCTTCTCGGCGAGCCGGTTGACAATCTTCCTGCGCCCGAAACAAAGGAAAGATGGTGTATTCACCGCAAACCGCCGGCATATGACGAACAGCAGAGTGCGACGGAAATTCTCGAAACAGGGAATAAAAGTCGTTGACCTTATATGCCCGTATGCAAAAGGCGGTAAAATCGGTCTTTTTCGGCGGTGCCGGTGTCGGCAAAAACCGTGCTTATTATGGAACTTATCAACAACGTTGCAAAAACAGCACGGCGGACTTTCGGTGTTTTCGGGGAGTCGGCGAGAGAACGCGTGAGGGAAACGACCTTTACAACGAAATGAAAGAATCGGGCGTTTTGAATAAAACCGCGCTCGTGTACGGTCAGATGAACGAACCGCCCGGAGCGAGAATGAGAGTTGCGCTTTCGGGTCTTACAATGGCGGAATATTTCCGTGACAAATGCGGTCAGGACGTGCTTTTGTTCATAGACAACATTTTCAGATTTACCCAGGCAGGCTCGGAGGTTTCGGCGCTTTTGGGACGTATGCCGTCCGCGGTTGGTTATCAGCCGACTCTTGCTACCGAAATGGGCGCTTTGCAGGAGCGAATTACATCTACAAAAAAAGGTTCAATCACGTCTGTTCAGGCGGTTTACGTCCCTGCTGACGACCTTACCGACCCTGCACCGGCAACGACTTTTGCCCACCTTGACGCGAAAACCGTTCTTTCAAGACAGATTGCGTCACAAGGTATTTATCCGGCGGTCGACCCTCTCGATTCAACTTCGAGAATACTTTCGCCCGATATTGTGGGCAAAAGAGCATTACGAAAACCGCGCGCGGAGTGCAGAAAAATTTTGCAAAGATACAACGAACTTCAGGATATTATCGCGATTATGGGTATGGACGAACTTTCGGAGGACGACAAGCTCACGGTAAACCGTGCGCGAAAAGTGCAGAGATTTTTGTCGCAGTCGTTCTCGGTTGCGGAGCAGTTTACGGGTATGCCCGGAAAAATACGTTCAGCTTAAAAGAAACCGTGCGCGGTTTTAAAAAGAAATACTTTAGAGGGCAAGCACGACGATATTCCCGAATCCGCATTTCTTTTTTTGCCGGCACTATTGACGAGGTTGTCGAAAAAGGCGAAAAACGATAGGGGGTTTTGAATTTGGCTGAATTTAGACTTCAAATCGTAACGCCGGGCGGACTGGAATTTGACGATAATATAGAAAAATCTTATCGTCCGCGCGGTGAACGGCGACGTCGGCATACTTGCGCGCCACGCGGATTACGTTGTTCCGCTTGAAATCGGCACAGCGCGTGTGAAAAAGACGGCAAAGTGCGCGTCGGCTCGTGCAACGGCGGTACACTCTGCGTAACCGACGGAAATGCGAAAAATTATCGCGTTCAGCTTTGAATGGGCGGACGAAATCGACATAAACCGTGCGCTTGACGCGAAAAACGCGCCGAGGACGCCATAAAAAGAAAACAAGCGACTACGAACTAAATCTTGCAAAAAGTAAAAATTAAAACGTGCGCTGAGCAGAATAAGCGTTTACGAAAACAGATAATTTTTAAGAATATAAGGAGGCAATGCAAAACAAATTTGTTTTGCATTGCCTCCTATATTTGTTGTTTTTATATAATAATTTAAAATGAATTTTAGAAAGATTTATTGACTGTAACGTTTATGAGTGATATAATAGACTCAAGTTTTTGTGTTTATGTGAGGTGTGAATTATGAACAAATACTTTGAAAAACGTTAAAAAGAATTATTCTCACAAATAAACTGTCTCCTGATTATTTTAATAAAAACGGACGACATAATTCCTTTGTTCGGCAAACAGCTCAGAATGTACTGGTGCTGATTTTTTTATGCACGCGCAAGGCGAGATATTTATGCGAAACACAAAAAATTAAAGGCATAATGACGGTTTTGTCGGGTATGAGCAATATGGAAACAAATGAAAGATAATTTAAGCTTTATGAAAGACTTTAAACCGCTAATCGAGAAAGAGTCGGACACCATACAAAGTGTGTGCGACATTTTTAAGCCGCAGAAGATTGTATTAAATGCGGACAAATGCGAAAACATTTGTCCGCAGTATTTAAAAATAAGAAAATTGTCTGAAGACGCGGCGCGTACTCTAGAAAAAAATCTTTAACAGGAGGATATTAAAAATGGCTTGTTTTATTGCACCTGTCGCAGAGGCGGCGGCAGTATCGGTAATTGCAAAAGAAAGTAAAGAAAAATGAGGGTGAAACAAACGTCAAAAATTCCATTCTCGCGCAAGGTGAAGTGGCTTTCAAATATGCTGTGGGGAGGCAGTGCTCTTTTGGTATTTGAACACATCTGGCATGGCGAAGTTGTGCCGTTTTTCCCGTTTTTGACCGCGGTGCAGACTCAAACGGGAGCATTTGAAATGCTGAAGGAAATTGCAACAACCGGTGTTACAATGGGGCTCATCGTTACTGCCGTTTGGGGCGGTATGCTGGCTGTTGTTCACCAATTTGAGAAATCTGCCGTAAATGACGGATTGAAAACGGCAAAATAGGGGGAGACCAAATGACACTGTTGACATCGATATTTGCGGCGGTTATATGTACGGTTTTGTGGTACAGAAACGATGCGGAAAATGATATGCTTTTACATATTCCCGTCTTTATGTTTTGGGGCGCGTCGCTTATGTGGCTTGCGGATGCGATATTTGAATACGCAAAGCTCGGAGCGGAATATTTCACTCCCGAACCGCTTGATATGCTGAATGATTTTTACCTCGGCTTGTCTGTGATTGCGCTCGGACTTGTTATTTGGCTTGTAATTTTGCTTGTAAAGGACCCGAAGGGCAGAATAAAAAAACGGCACTATTCAAAAAAACAGGGAATAATCGTTCGGACATTTTGAAGGTGAATTTATGGAACAAGATGAAATCAAAAAGTTATTGCAGAATGTTGCGGACGGAAAGATTTCCGCTGACGACGCGTTGCTTAGGATAAAAACAAACTGTTTGAAGATTTGGGATATGCAAAACCCGATTTTCACAGAAAATCGCGTCAGGGCGTGTCGGAGGTGATTTACGGTGCAGGGAAAAACCGCCGAACAAATCATAGGCATTTCACAGTCTTTTGCAAAGCACGGTCAAAAAGACATTTTTAATCACACGGCTCGATAAAGAAAAAAAGCGGAAAAAAATAAACAGCGAAATTACGCTTAAATATTACGATACGGCAAATATAGGCATTATCGGCTCAATGCCGGAAAAAAACGCGTCGGGAAAATCGTTATCGCAACGGGCGGAACAAGCGATATTCCCATTGCTGAGGAGGCGGCGGTTACCTCCGAAATGCTCGGCAACAATACAGTGCGTCTGTATGATGTCGGCGTTGCCGGTATTCACGATTGCTTGCGCATACAGATTAAATAATGACCGCGCGCGTTATTATTGCGATTGCCGGAATGGAGGGTGCCCTTGCAAGCGTTATCGGCGGACTTGCCGATTGTCCCGTTATAGCCGTTCCCACGAGCGTAGGGTACGGTGCGGCATTTAACGGTCTGGCGGCGCTTTTATCAATGCTCAATTCCTGCGCAAGCGGTGTCAGCGTTGTAAACATAGACAACGGTTTCGGTGCGGCGTATCAGGCGAGTATGATAAACCATATGGGAGGACTTAACGAATGAAAACATTATACATCGACTGCAATATGGGCGCGGCAGGGGATATGCTGATGTCCGCATTGCTGGAGCTTCATTCTGATGCGGAGGGATTTTTGAGCAGATTAAACGCGCTCGGTATCCCTAATGTTACGGTAACGAAAACTCAAAGCGTAAAATGCGGTATAACAGGAACGCATACCGACGTCAGTGTTGACGGTTTGCACGAGGACGTGCATATGCACGGACATCACCACCATCACCATACGGGTATGCACGAAATTGAACATATCATCAAACATTTTGACATTCCCGAAAAGGTGCGTGCGGATATAAAAGCAGTATATCACCTTATTGCAGAGGCTGAAAGCCGTGCACACGGCTGTGAGATTGATCAAATACATTTTCACGAGGTAGGGCAGATGGACGCCGTGACGGATATTACAGGCGTTTGTATGCTTATACACGAGCTGGGGGTTGATAAAATTATCGTGTCGCCTGTCCGTGTAGGGAAGCGGTCAGGTGAAGTGCGTGCACGGAATATTGCCCGTTCCTGCGCCTGCGACTGCTTATATATTAAAGGGTATTCCCATTTACAGCGGAAGTATTAGGGACGAAATGTGCACACCTACGGGCGCCGCGCTTTTGGCTCATTTTGCCGACGAATTCGGCGATATGCCTGTTATGCGTGTTTCAAAAATCGGTTACGGAATGGGTACGAAAGACTTTGATACGGCAAATTGTATCCGCGTTATGCTTGGCGAAACAGAAAGTGAAGATAACAGAGTTTTGGAGTTAAAATGCAATATTGACGATATGACGGCGGAGGAAATCGGCTATGCATCGGAGCAGCTTGTGAAATCGGGCGCTATTGATGTTTTTACCGTGCCGATAGGTATGAAAAAGAACCGCCCCGGAACACTGCTTTCGTGCATTTGCAAAATTTCGGACAAGGATGCGGTAATAAGCGCTGTTTTCCGATATACCTCAACCATCCGCATAAGGCAGAATATATGTGAGCGGTATGTGCTTGACAGAACGGAAAGCGTTGTTAATACAAAATACGGTGACGTGCGTGTTAAATGCTCGGAGGGGTACGGCGTGAAAACGCACAAAAACCGAATATGACGATGTTGCAAAAATTTCGGAAAAAGCTCGGCGTTTCCGTGAGCGAAGCACGCCGGCTGATCGGAGAGGAAACGAAGAAAAATGCGCAGTAAGTATGAAAAGCTGACAGATGAATTAAAATCTTTGGGCAGTGTTGCTGTGGCTTTTTCGGGCGGTGTGGACTCAACCTTTTTGCTAAAGGCGGCAAAGAACACGCTCGGAAACGGCGCTGTTGCGGTTACGGTGCGCTCTCGGTTAATTCCCGCTAATGAGCTTTGCGAGGCGGAGGATTTTTGCAAACGCGAGAATATAAAACAAATTATCTGCGACGTCGAACCGCTTGATATAAAGGGATTTTCAGAAAAATCCGATAAACAGGTGCTATATCTGCAAAAAGGAGATATTCGGCATTATAAAGAAAAACCGCCGAGGAGAACGGTGCAAAAAGCAGTTGTTGAGGGGTCAAACCTTGATGACAACGGCGATTACCGTCCCGGTATGAAGGCAATCCGCGAACTGGGGAGTGTTAAGCCCGTTGCAAACGGCAGACTTTACAAAACGTGAAATTCGCGAAATGTCCGAAAAGCTCGGTCTGCCTACTTGGAATAAACCGTCTTTTGCCTGCCTTGCGTCACGATTTGCATACGGTGAGGAAATCACCGCTGAAAAGCTGAAACAGGTTGAAAATGCGGAGCGGATACTGCACGTTTCGGGTTTTAAGCAGTTCAGGGTTCGTATTCACGGTGATATTGCGCGCATAGAGATATTGCCTGATGAATTTGAAAAAAATTGCTTGCAATACGTGAAAAATTTGTATAAAGATATGAAAGCGCTCGGATTTTCATATGTGACGATGGATTTGCAGGGATACCGTACAGGAAGTATGAACGAAAAAAATTGTAATCAATAAATAAAAACCGCAGATGGAAATTCTGCGTTTTATTCGCTCACAATAAGTTTTTAATTTTTCTTTGACTTCATCTGTTGTAAAAGCGGAATTTACCGCATTTTTCAAGCACCTTGGTTTTTTTGTTTCCGTGAAAGTGAAAAAAATTCTTTTTCCATATATTCAAATTCACGTGCAATCGTGGTATTTTTCTATAGCCTTGTCGTCTGTGTTTATGGTGACTTTTATACCCATATCAAGGTATTTCATAAAAGGATAATTTCTCATATCGGCAACTGCTTTTTGTAAATTTTGTTGCTCGTAGGGCACATTTCAAGCGTGATGCCTTTTTCTTTTTATGAGGCAGAGCACATCTTCGTCCTCGTACGCTCTCACACCGTGACCTATCCGCACCGCACCGGCATCTATTGCGGTTTTCACGCTTTGCGCACCGTCCGCTTCGCCTGCGTGAACCGACATCGGAATACCGCGTTTTTTCGCCTCGTTGAGAATATCGGTATAATTTTGGGTGGGGTAGAGTGCCTCCGCGCCTGCAAGGTTTATGCCGGTAACACCGCCGTTTCGCACAAGATACTTTTTCTGCAAGACGGAGCGTTTCGCGGTTTTCGCTCTCGTTTCCGTCTCCGCGCATAAGGCAAAGCAAAAGATTCGCGCATATCGGTGCTTTTTTCAGTCCCTCTATTGCCGATAAAACGATATTCTCCTGTGAAATTCCGTTTTGCGTGTGCAGCTGCGGAGCAAACATAATTTCGGCATAAACAACGCCCTCGTTCTGCATTTCGCAAAGCACAAGGTTAACCGCCTCGGACACCGATTTTTCGGTTTGCAAAAGCGACAGCGGAAAGCTAAAACATTTTAGAAAATCGTTTAAACTTTTGCAGTTTTCGGGTGCAACAATAAGATTTTTTTCAGTTTTTTTCGTCATCTGGCAGAGGTATCGACTGCATTTTTGCAAGTTTTTGTGCAATCGGCACGGTAATTGACCCGTCAAGATGCGCGTGCAAATCTATATATCTCATATATAATCTCCCAACTTCATTTATAATATAATTATATCAGCAATTTTCAAACTTTTCAATACAGTTTTACTGTTGACAAATAAAATAAATAATATTATAATACATCTAACAAACGTTAGTTAGAAAAAAACTGGGCGGTAATAATATGAACATAACCTTAATAAAAGCGACAAACCGAAAAAACAGCAGTACATACAACGGCGCTAAATACCTTATTTCACGGCTTGACAGTGTCGGAGAGGTTTTTGAATTTACACTTCCAGACGATATGCCTCATATCTGCCGGGGGTGCTATGCGTGTCTTAACGGCAAAGAGGAAAAATGCGGAGGTTTTGAATATTTAAAGCCGATAAACGATGCGATTGCAAAATCAAGTCTTATAATATTCTGCGCGCCCGTATGGTGCTTTCACGCGCCGGGGCAGATAAAATCGTTTTTAGACCACTACGGTTACAGATGGCTTGTTCACCGTCCGAATTTCGATATGGCAAACAAGCAGGCGGTCATCATCACAACGGCAGGCGGAGGAGGTATGAAGTCCGCGGTAAAAGACATCAAAGACAGTATGGACTACTGGGGCGTTGCGCGGACGCACACTGTTACGCAGTCGGTTTGGGGAACATTCTGGAACGATATGCCCGAAAAAAATTTAAGAAAACATTCTTGAAAAAAAGCTTGATAAAACAGCGTCGAAAGTAATGAAACACGCAAAAATTTAAAGCCGTCATTTAAGGTTAATCGGCTTTATGCGATGTTTAAATTTCTGCATCTTAGCGGCAAAATGTGGAAAAATAGACAACGAGTATTGGAAAGAAAACTGTAAATAAAAAAATTTTAATGCGTCTGCGCGGCTTTTTATGCACTGCGCAGTGTGCTGAAAAAAATAACGGTGCTATGGTATGAGAGTTTGTTTTTGATATTCCCTCGGTGATATTCCCTTATATTTTTGAAAATGTGTATAAAAATAAGCTCAAATCGTTAAAACCGCACGAAAAAAACAAACGTTTGTCACGCTTTTTTTCGCCGTCTGCGGAAAGCTTTCGCAGGCGGCTTTTATGCTGTATTCGGTTATGTATTCAAATGCCGTCTGACCCACAATTTCTTTAAAAATATCTGCAAAAAAATAATTCGTGCTCAGTTTGCACGATTTTGCAAACTCCTCAAGTGTTATTTTTGTCATAAAGTTTTCTTCAATCATCTGCATTGCAGGCTTGATTTTTCTAACTTCTCATTCGGTGCAACCGGTTTTCCGCTGTCGTTTTTTTCACAATATCAGCCGATAAACCAAACAAATTCGCCGAAAACGCAAAAGCTCGTACGCGCGCGGTTTCTGTTTTTACAGCGTCAAATATAATGTTAATATTCTTATTGTTTTCATACACAACCGCTTTTTGCATATATGAGTTTACAAGGCTTTTGCACATACCGGTGTTATAAAGCAAAAGATTTTGAAAACACAATACACTCGTAACGGCAGTTTTTCAGGCTCGGCGCTGTGCATAACACCGCTCGGAACAAATACGCTTTGTCCTGTTGTGACACTGAATTCGCGCTCGTTGAGCTTTAAATTCAGTGTGCCGTAAATGACCCGTATAATTTCAAGCTCTTTGTGCCAGTGCATTTGCATTTTATACCTCGGGTGGGTAAAATCTATCTCGTATAATTCAAGCGGAAATTCAGGTGTTCCCCGTGATATTCTTTCGTGATATGAGGTGTTCATTTTTCCTCCTATGATAAAAATAATTATACTTTACGTTAGTATAACACAAGATTTTTATTAAAGTCAACAGTATAATAAATGTATGAAAAAAATTATTTTCAGGGAGGCAAAACAAAATGAGCAGACCGAAAATCGGAATACGTCCCGTCATTGACGGAAGATGGGGCGGAGTAAGAGAAAGTCTTGAAAATCAGACAATGAATATGGCAAAAAGCGGCGGCAAAGCTGATTGAAGAAAATCTATACTATCAGGACGGCGCAAAAGCCGAGTGTGTAATCGGCTGTACCACAATCGGCGGAGGAGCAGAGGCGGCAAAGGTTGCCGAGCAGTTCGGCAAAGAAAACGTTGTTGCAACGCTGTCTGTCACGCCGTGCTGGTGCTACGGCAGCGAAACAATGGATTTAGACCCGCAGACGATAAAGGCAGTGTGGGGGATTTAACGGAACGGAGCGCCCGGGCGCGGTATATCTTGCGGCGGCTATGGCGGCTCACGCACAGAGAGGACTTCCGGCGTTTTTCAATTTACGGTCACGACGTTTGCGATGCGGATAATACCGAAATTCCCTCAGACGCTGCCGAAAAAAATTCTTCGTTTTGCACGCTGTGCGCTTGCCGTGGGACAGATGAAAAAAACAAAGCATATGTCAATATCGGCGGCGTGGCAATGGGAATTGCAGGCTCGTTTTGTGACGCGGACTTTATGCAGAAGTACCTTGGACTTCGCGCGGAATGGGTGGATTTGACCGAGGTTCTGCGCCGTATCACGCTTGAAATTTACGACCACAGCGAGTACGAAAAAAAGCGCTTTCGTGGATTAAGGCAAACTGCAAAGAGGGATTTGACAAGAATAAAGGCAAAAAAATTTCCCCGAAATTATCAAAAAAATCAAAGGTTGTTCCTGCGGATAAAGACTGGGAGTTTATCGCAAAATTCACAATTATTGTGCACGATATTCTTTTCGGAAATCCCAAGCTTAAAGAAATGGGCTGGAGCGAGGAAAGCCTCGGCAGAAACGGAATTGTCGGCGGTTTTTCAGGGGTCAGAGAATGTGGACCGACTGGCTCCCGAACGGTGATTTCACCGAGGCAATTATGGCGTCGAGCTTTGACTGGAATGGCCAAAAAGGCTCCGTTTGCATTTGCAACCGAAAACGACACATTAAACGGAATTTCAATGCTTTTTGCCACACTCCTTACGGGCAAAGCGCCGTGTTTCCACGACGTGCGCACATACTGGTCGCCCGACTCGGTAAAAAGAGTAACAGGCAAAAGCCCTGAGGGTATGGCGAAAAACGGCATAATTCATCTTATCAACTCGGGCGCAACGGCGCTTGACTGCACAGGCGCGTCAAAGGATAAAGACGGAAACGGCACCGTTAAAGAGTGGTGGAATATGACGGAGAGCGACATAAACGCGTGCCTTAACGCAACCGATTGGTGCAGAGCGGACTACGAATATTTCCGCGGCGGCGGATTTTCCAGTCACTTCAAAACCGAGGCTGAAATGCCTGTCACAATGGTCAGAGTTAACCTTATTGACGGCGTAGGACCTACAATTCAGATTGCGGAAGGCTACACCGTGACGCTTCCCGACGACGTTCACGAAAAACTGGACAAACGCACCGACCCGACGTGGCCCACAACTTGGTTTGCGCCGATTTTGACAGGCAAGGGCGCATTTACAGATGTTTATTCCGTTATGGCAAACTGGGGGGCAAATCACGGCGTAACCGTTCACGGACATATCGGCGCGGATTTAATCACGCTTGCGTCAATGCTGAGAATTCCCGTTTCGGTGCATAACGTTCCCGACGAAAAAATCTACCGTCCGCAGTCGTGGGCGAGGCTTCGGTGTCGGCAATGACAAAACCGCAACCGATTACAGAGCGTGCAAAGAATACGGTCCGTTATACAGATAAAACACAGTAAAATTTATAAACAGACTTTGGCAATAAAATTTTGCCAAGGTCTGTTTTTGTTGGTGCCTTTAGGCGTGGAAATAAACCTCCGGTTCTACCGGAGGAAGATAAAAAGCTTTAGCATGAGAAAAAAACCTCTATGATATAATAGTAAAATGGTTTGGCGACCGCATTACTAAAAATATATCATGGAGGTTTTTTAACAATGATAAAGAAAAGTACAAATGAAATTAAAAAGCACAGCACACTCAAAAGTATAGGTGTCAATACCATATAGTATTCGCACCGAAATATAGAAGAAAAAGAAATATATGGACAGTTAAAACGAGATATAGGAGAAATATTAAGAAAAACTCTGCGAACAAAAAAAGGGTAGAAATAATCGAGGCAGAGGCATGTCCTGACCATATACATATGCTGTTAAACATTCCACCACATATAAGCATAGCACAGTTTATGGGATTTCTCAAGGGGAAAAGTTCGTTGATGATATTTGACAGACATGCGAATCTCAAATACAAGTATGGAAGCAGAAATTTCTGGTGCAGAGGATATTATGTTGATACGGTAGGGAGAAATAAAAAAGTAATAGCAGAATATATTAGAAACCAGATTGAAGAGGATTATGCATCGGACCAAATAAGCTTAAAAGAATATACAGACCCGTTTACGGGTAGCAAGAATAAGTAGACAAAAATAAACAGCCGCACGTGAGCGGCTGTCTGTAATGTAATGCGGTGTCAAACTTTCAGTGCCTCTTATGGAGGCTAAGCCTGTAATAGCCCCTTCTAGGGGCAGTGCAAAGCCACCAGTTTACTGGTGGTCATGACTTTGCGAGAGTGTATTTTTTTAAGGCTTAAAAACCGCCTTAACAACCGCAAAAACAGTCAAATGACAGGAATTTGTTCAAATAACAAAATTATGTTCTTGTATATTAAAATAGGCAATGCTACAATCAAATCAAGAGATATGGGACGCATTGTGCGCCCGAAGTAATCGACTGAATTGGAGGAGAAGAAAACTATGAAGAAAAGAATGTTTTCACTGTTTTTGGCACTGGCGGTTGTCATTTCGATGCTGTCGTTTTCAGCGTATGCAGATGCCGAAAATGTATGGGACGGTACGAGTGCTGTTACGGATTGGTATAATACTGCCGACACTGCGTACTTCATTTCAACACCTGCCCAGCTTGCAGGATTGGCAAAAGCTTGTAAACGACGGTACATCAACATTTGAGGGCAAAAACCGTTGTGCTGACAAGCGATATTGATTTCGGAAATAAAACAACTGGACTCCGATAGGGAAACAACAACCATAGGTTCGTTTAACGGCAAACGATTTCTCGGCACGTTTGAGGGATTGGGACATAAAATATCAAACGTTACAGTCAACGTAACATCAGGCTACCAAAGTGTCGGGTTTTTCGGACGTTTAAGCGGAAAGGTTAAAAATACGGGATTTGAAAGTTTAGATATAAAAACCCGTGAGAATACCAACAATATAGCAGTCGGAAGTATTTGTTCAATTCTCGACAACGGTGCTGAAATAATAAATTGGTATGTTAAAAAAATGCAAGTGTCGGATTTTCGACAGACGGAAGTAAAAATCCTACATATTTGGGCGGAATATCAGGAATAGCGCTTGCAGGTTCGGTTGTTAAAAATGTTTATGCAGATAGTATTGCGTTAAATCAAAACAATGCGACTGCCGGTAAAATTTCAGGAGCATTTACCGGCACATGCTGGGGTACAACATCAGACGGAACGCCCGAGAGCAAATACTACAACAACGCCGGCGGAAACAAGGTTGACGTTTCTAACAGTTACTTTTTAATTGCACATTTACAAATGCCACTGCAAATGGATTGACGGGACAAAACACAATTTTCAACCTTTCAAACGTATATTTTGGCGGCACTGAAACCAAAGTGTCGGGTGCAACAATAATCACCGACAAAGAAGCATTTAAGTCAAACAATTCTTTGGCATATCCGTTTGTAAATCAGACAAACAGCTTCCCTGCACTTTCGTGGGAAACGGACGGCGCGGTGCCGGCAACGGGAAATGCCTGCACATCATGGTATGACGAAAAAGTCAAATGTTTTTGCAATAGCCGGCGCGGACGACCTTTCGGGATTCGGAAATCTTGTCACAAACGGCACAACGTTTGAGGGCAAGACGTTATATCTTATAAAAAGATATTGATTTGTCGAATATATCAAACTGGACTCCTATCGGTGGAAATCAAGGCACACCGACGGACGGAACATCCGCACTGACAAACCTTTTCAAAGGCACGCTTGACGGACAAAATCACGTTATCAGCGGTATGAAAATCACCGCGTCGGCAAATTCAACGCAGTTTACGGGACTTTTTAACCACCTCGGCGGAACGGTTAAAAACCTCGGTATGACAAATGCAAATATTGAGCTGTATTCGGGTACATATTTCGGCGGTGCAGGCGTTGTGGCATACGCTTTGACAGGCGGTACTGCTGAAAACGTTTATGTTAAAAATTCCGTGATAAACAGAACGCTCAAAAAAGACGGCAGTAATCACCCGTTTAACGCAGGCGCGGTTGCCGCACATATTTACAAAGGCTCAAGCATTATAAACTGCTATGCAAAAGATGTAACGATTAAAGATACTTCATCATCAACGGGCAAGGGTGCAATCGGCGGTATAGCAGGCGCTGTTGCGGTTGACTATGACGGCAGTAAATTTACAACGGGCGCAACTAACGTTACGGTTAAAAATTCATATGCGGCAGACCTTACGTTTGACGTTCCCTCATATAACGGTCTTGCGGAAAACAAGGCTGGCAAAGACGCAAATATTACCGTTGAAAACGTATTTACCGACATAACGGGTGATAAAAAAACGCAGTCGGCGAAACGATATCGAAATCAAAACTTAAAAAAACACTGCAATTTTTCGCGGACGGATTTAAGGCGGATATTTACGGTCAGAACGGATACTATCCGATACTTGCAAACGAAAACCTACGAAAAAGTAAAAACTGGCATTGTTACCGAAAGCGTGAATGATGAAAACGCAAAAATTACGAATACCTCGGACAGCGCAAAAAGCGCATACGTTGTAATCGGATATTACAATAACGGCGATATGGTGAGCGCAAATGTTGCAGGCGAAAAAAACAATACCGGCAGGCGCAAGCGAGAATATAAGCATAACAAAGCCTGCAAACTGCAATCTTGTGAAAGTGTTTGTTTTCAACAGCGCGTTGGATATTTCACCGCTCAATTATGCAATCGAGTACTAATACAAATTTGGAGAGATTACAATGAAATTATCTAAAAACAAAAAACGGCAAAAGCATTGCCCCGAAGAAGAAAAGAATTCGCTCGAATGGCAATCTACCTGTCAGTTGAGCCTTATTGCCGCACCGGGAATTTTGTGGTTTTTGATGTTTGCGTATATCCCTATGTTCGGTTTTTATTCTCGCGTTTAAAGATTTCAACTATGCGCAAGGCATACTCGGGAGCCGATGGATCCGGACTTGACAATTTCAGGTTTGTGTTTGAGTCGAACGACGCGGTGCGAATTTTTCAGAAATACGGTTTTTATACAATGCGGCATTTATCGTGCTTGACAATATTTTGGGCATTGCCTGTGCGCTTGCGCTTGACAGTATGAGCAAGAAACGTCACGTTAAATTTTTATCAGACCTGTCTTTTTCTGCCGTACTTTATATCGTGGGTTGTTGTGGGATACATAATGCAGGCGCTTTGTTCGCACGAATTCGGACTTTTAAATACTTTGCTTAAAAGTCTTGGATTAAACGGCGTTCAGTGGTATAATGAAACAAAACCCTGGCCTGCGATAATAATTTTTCGCACATCTTTGGAAAAAAACGTCGGATTTAAAACGCTTGTTTATTACGGCTCGGTTATCGGCATTGACAATCAGCTTTTTGAGGCGGCAAAAAAATCGACGGCGCAACAAGATGGCAGACAATATACAAAAATAATTCTTCCGCTTTTAAAGCCTACTGTTATTGTAATGTTTATCCTCGCAATAGGAAATATGATGCGCGCGGATTTCGGACTTTTCTACTACGTTCCGAACAATACAGGCATACTTTACGAGGTTACTGACGTTTTGGACACATACATTTACAGAACGTTAAAAACAGCTCGGCGATATTTGCGGTTCGTCCGCAGTGTCGGCATTTCAAGCGATTGTCGGGCTTGTGCTGCTGCTTTTGTCCAACTGGGCGATAAGAGTTATTGACGAAGAAAACGCTATGTTTTAAAGGGGTGCGGAAATGGAAAAACGAAATTAAAAGAAAACAGCAGAATTAAACGGTTTGTAATACATTTTTTTGATGCTTCTTTTGGCATTTGCGTGCGTGGCGCCGTTTTTATGATTATATCAACGTCGTTTTTGAGCGAAAAGAATTTTTCGGCAAACGGCTATGCGCTTTTTCCGAGGGAATTTTGCTTTGACGCATATAAATTTGTGTTCAGAAATCCGAGAACTATTTTTAAATTCGTATGCGCTTACAATTTTTCACAACGGTTGTAGGAACGGCAGTCGGAATGTTTCTTATGACATCGACGGCATATCCTTTATCGCGCGCCGACTACAAATTTAAAGGACCGCTCTCGTTTTATGTGTATTTTACAATGCTGTTTAACGGCGGTATGGTTGCAAACTATATTTGGATTACCCGTTACTTAAATTTGTATAACAGCGTATGGGCGCTGATTTTGCCCGGACTTATGAGCGCGTCAAATCTTCTTATATTGCGCACATTTTTCAAAACCGTGCCCATTTCGCTCATTGAAAGCGCAAAGCTTGAAGGCGCAAGCGAATTCAGAATATATTTAACGATTGTAATTCCGCTTGCAAAGGCAGGCATTGCAACAATTATGCTTATCACCGCGTTTACATACTGGAACGAATGGATGCGAAGTATGCTTTATATGGACCAGGGGGATAAGCTTTACAATTCAGTATTATTTGGTAAAAAAATTCTTGAAGAAGTAAATCTTGCAAAAGGAATATTCGGATATGATGACCGAAACACCGCCGGCAAACGAATCAGTAAGAATGGCGATTTGTCTGCTTGCGGCAGGTCCTATGACGGCAATTTTCCCGTTTTTTTCCAAAAAATATTTTTGTAAAGGGAATTACCGTCGGCTCGGTTAAAGGCTGATATAAAAATATTAAACTTGTCTTAAAGGAGGAAAATATGAAAAATTACTGCTTTATTTTTAGTTTTGTCTTTGTGCATCGGTGTGACAAGCTGCGGCGGCAAGAAAAACCGCAAACGGTGACAGCGTGCACGTTAAATGGTATCTTTTCACAAGCTCGGCAGACTCGGACAATACCGAGGCATTTGCCAATGCGGCAAAAATTGCATAAGATAAACTCAACGTTGACCTTGAATTGGTCGGTATGAATTCGAGCAGTTACGAGTCGAAAATTCAGGTGTTTACCGCGTCGAACGAGGAATTTGACATTATGTATGCGTCAAACTGGATGAACGACTATTATCAGAACGTGTCGCGCGGTGCGCTTATTCCGCTCGACGACCTTTTAAAAGACACACCGGATTTAAAAAAATCCATTCCCGATTACTGGTGGGACGCGGTGAAAATAAACGGCAAAATCTACGGCGTTCCCAATCAGCAGATTGCCTGCAAAGCGCCTTGCTATGCAATTCCCACGCAGAATATCAAAAGTATGGGGCTTGATATGTCGAAAGCCGACACGGAATATACCGATTACAAAGAGCTTTTAAACAGCGTAGAAGATTACGCAAAACAGGTTAAGGAAAAAACAGGACGTTACACATTCTTTGAGGGAGGAATGTGGTCGGAGGTTACAATGTACGGTATGGAGGAGCTTCTCGGTTCGGGGCTTCCCGGTGCGGTGCGTTATAACAAAGAAGGTAAAATTGAAGTTATAAATCAGTACGAGTCGGAGGAATATCTCTATGCGCTCGAAAAATCAAGACAGTGGGTTCTGGACGGCTTGAAACAGCCCAACGATATTGATTCTTCCGAAAAACGAATTGACGAATATCTCGGCGACGGCAAGGTTGCGCCGTGGATAAACAAGCGTCCCACATATAAACCCGGACTTGAATCGGGACTTAAAACGTATTACGACGTTGATATGTCGGTGCTTTTTTTAAAACAAAACCCATTCTTTCGTCATCGGGTCTTTGCGCAACCATAAACGGTGTGAGCGTAACGTCCAAACACCCCGATGCGGCGCTCAAAGTGCTGGAGCTTGCAAACACCGACAGAGATTTCTTCAATGCGGTTGCATACGGCAAAGAGGGCGTTCAGTATGAAAAAGTCGGTGATAACCACATAAAAGAAAATCGCAAATCCTGCGTATAACGTTTATTCGTGGGCAGTCGGCAATGTGTTTAACGGCTACCTTGTAGAGGGTGACGCGGACGACACTTGGGAAAAAGAGATGAACGAAAGCGCGAAAAAGAAGTCTGCTTATCGGATTTAACGTAGACCCCACAAAAGATAAAAATCGAAAATCGCAAACTGCAAAATCGGTTATAGACGAATATTCGGACATTCTCGATTCGGGCACTGTGGATTACAAGCCGATTTACGATAAATTTATCGCAAAACTCAAAGCCGCAGGCTGTGACGATATAATAAAAAGAACTTCAGAGTCAGGTTGACAAGTGGCAAAAGTGCAAAATAAATTCTTGGGAGAGCATATATGATATTTGCAAAATGTTTGACGGCTGTGTTTGTTTTAAGCGCATTTTTTGCACCGTTTAACTTAAATGTTTTTGCGGACAGCGAAAACAATGTGTGGAAAAATATTTACGTTTCGACTCTCGGAAACGACCAAAACGACGGAAGCGAAAAATTCGCCGTTCAAAAACCGTTGAACGCGCGAAAGAAGAAAGTAAGAAAAATATATCCAGAAAATATGTCGGGCGATATTGTTGTCAATATCGCCGACGGCATCTACAGGCAAACTGAAATGTTAGATTTTTACCGTTGCCGACTCGGGCAAAAACGGCTATAATGTAATATACAGAGGCGAAAAAGACAAATATCCCGTAATTTCGGGAGGATTTGAAGTCGGCGGATTTGAAAAAATACGAAAAACAATCCCGATATTTACTGCGTTTCGCTTGAAAAATTACAATGATGTTGAACTTGTGCGTTCGGTTTTTATGGACGGCAAAAAATACCGTATGGCACAGAGCGATATGCTTATTAAAGGCGAGGCGGATTACGACGACCCTGACACGCATTATACGTCGGACGGTTTTTATGTTTCCAAAAAGTATATGGCAAAATATAAAAACCCCGAAAACCTGGAGCTTTTCTGGTCGCGCGAGTGGGTGGACGTTATCTGCAAGGTTGACGAAATTATTGACGACCCTGAAAACAGCGGCAGACTTATTGTGCGTATGAGCCAAAGTATGTGGCAGGCATACAAGGACTATCCGTATAACGGAAAAATCCCCATCGTATGACCAGTATTTTCAGGTTATAAACGCATTTGAGCTTCTGGACAAGCCGGGCGAGTTTTTATTACGATACAAAAAAAGAGTTATACATTTATCCGTATGACGGAACAGATATGAAATCGGCAAAGGCGACGGTACCGACGCTGGAGCGTATGTTTTACATAGTGGGCGAGGATATTGACAAAAAAGTTGAAAAACATCACGTTTGAGGGGCTTTTCGCTTGCGCATACAACCTGGCTTGCACCGGGAAAATACGGTTACAAGGGTCATCAGGTGCAAAACACCTGGGTTACAAATGACTGCGCAAAATATATGCCCGGAACAATAAAGCTTGAATGGGCAAACAATATCAATTTTAAAAATAATCATATCTACGACCACGGTATGAGTGCGGTTGATTTTGAAAAACGCCGTTACAAATTCGAGCGTAATCGGCAATGCTTTCAACGACCTTGACGGTGCGGCATTTGTTGAGGGACGCCGTGAACACGAGAGTGGCCTCAAAAGGGGCGGTGATATTGCCGGAATACTTGAAGAGGGCGATATTTATGCCGATGAAAAATACAAAAATCCTATGTCGGACGAGGGCAAAAAGTTTTATCTTCTGGAGGAGCATACAACGTCCACTTATGCGCGTCAGGTGAACGGCGAAAAAGCGTATGCCGACGAGGACGGAATGGTTGACCTTATGGCGGCGAATGAAAGGGCGCTTATTGCAACGTCGTATTTCGGCAAAAACGTCGGCACCGACCGCGATTATAAATCCTTGCGTGTGCTGGTAAATACCGAAGTTAAAAACGGAAACCAGACAGGCGCCTGGTTCGGCGACCCGTATGCTCCCGAAAAAGGCGAGAAAAACCTGGGTTAGGGGCAGACTTTGAAAGAAAAATACCATATAAACAAAATCGTTTTGAAATTTGATACAAAACCTTATAGGCGAAGAATACCGCAAGAGTTACGAAATTCTTCTTTCAAACGATAAAAAAACTTTGAGGACAGCTCAACAAAACGCGTTGCCGTTCAGCTTGATACGGCAGGCGAAAAAGAGGTTTACACGGTCGATTTTCCGAATGAAACATTTCGTTATATGATGATAAGAACAATCGGCGCAACGCCTTTCGGACTTACAACGTTTTACGTTTATTCAAAGGACAAAAAGAGCCTTATACGATTATAGAGCGCAACAAGGGCAATGAGTTTTCAAACAACTATGCCGTAAGATGCGCAGGCTCGATATATTCTTCGGCGGTTGTAAGCACCGATTATACCGAGAATTTCAAGGCTCACCATAACGAGATTATCGACACGCCGTACACGGGATTTGAAATCGGAAGCGGTTGGTCGTGGCAGCCGTTCGGCTCGGCGAGAATTGACATAAGAAACAATTTCGTCAGCAAAACGACGCGTTTTCTGCACGACGGCGCGGCAATTTACACGCTCGGATTTATGCCGTATTCGTATATTGCCGAAAACTACTGCAAAACCGATTATACGGGCAACGGCGCGCTGTATCCCGATCAGGGAACTTCATATACGCTCTGGAAAAAAACAACGTTGTTGAAGATTCGGGTGTGTATGCGGCGCATTTTTTTGGATAAAAAGCCAGCGTTACGATAAGTTGGAGAATACATATTGCGATACCGATATGTATTTTGCAAACTACCGATATAACGTCGAAAAATCGACGCTCCGAAAGTGTTTTTGCCGGGTACAATGCAACCCGAGGCATATGAAATTGCAAATAATGCAGGTCTTGAAAAAGAATATGAATATCTGCGTGCTCTCGTTCCCGACGGAAGTTTAAGACTTCCCGACGAACACCAGTGCTATCTTTCGGCGGCATCTATGAACAGGCTTTATTATATAGCAAAATCCAAAGAAAGCACCGCCGAAAATATGCTTAAAAACGGCAAATTCGGCAACCTTCCGTGGGAGTATGATTACAAATATTATACCAAAAATCAAAAACCGCGCTTGACGATACCGTGTCGCGTTCCGACCCGAACGATATTGACGAAATCGTGAGCCTGCGCGATGCGATAACCGAGGCGCGCAACAGTGTGACTCACCTTTCGATTGATGAAATGCGCGAATTTTTGAAAAATACTCTTGACGGTGTTAAAACCTACAAAAACTTTGAAAATGCGAATTACGGCGAATATTCAAAAACGTCGTATGACGAGCTTAACGAGGTATACAAAAAAATATCGTCCGCAAATAATTTGAGCGATAAAGAGTCTTACGCGCTTGTGCGACGCGGAGGAAAAAAATTTGAAAGTTTTAAAAATTCGCTTATCGGGGCGGAAATCGAATATATCAACGCGTCGGATATGCGCGGTATAAGCATTGACAGCGAAAACAGAACCGTGACGGTTGAGTTTAACGAAAACATTCCGAAAAACAAAGTAAATGTTGAAATTTTCACCAACGAAACCGAGGAATGTGCCGACGTCAACACGGTTTTTAAATCTTGAAAAAGACGCTGTAATTCCGATATATCAAAAAGCCAAAGGCGAATATGTGAACTGGACTGTTAAATCGGCGCAGACAAGCTGTGAAAAACTGCGGTAAAATCGGAACGGACAAATGGTTGACCGCCGCAAAAGAAAGAATATAAAAATGTTTAATTTGACAGACGGCGCACTGCACCTTGACAGAAATTGTATGCCGTATATGTATAACGAAAAAAATGTGCCGATGAATTTTCGGTTAGCTTTATGCCTCAGACGCCGTATGAGGAAAAATGAGTTTACGCTTATTTTCGGCGCAGGCAGAGCGGACGGATTTAAGCTTAACTCAAAGCATATGTCCGACGCGCACTATGAGCTGATATTCTCCGACAATTCCGCAAGCGTTATGCTGTGCAAAAACGGTATAAAAAGCGCGGTTGCATCGGTTGACGGCACAAACATAAAAATACAACGGATACAACGACTTGAGAGTGAAAACCGAAAAGGTAAATTCCGACGTATATATCGGCATTTGGCTGAACGGAGAAAAAGATTTGTTCGGTGCTCTGCGACGGTGACACAGCAAACGGATATTTCGGATTTTACACTCCGAATACGGCAATAAACATAAAATAAAGCGGAGGGAATGAAAAGTTTATGAGAGTGAGAAAAATTGTTTCGGCGCTTGCATTTTTGCTTTGTATCAGTCTTTCGCTTGGTGCTTTTGCCGAAAATACCGTTATTCCGCTTACATCACAGAAGCAGTTTGACGAAAAATTAAATGAGCTTATGTATGACGGCGATGTGCAGATTAAAAAAAGATGTTACGGATGCATCGCTCATCACGATGTCACAGCTCGGAAAGATATATTCCGCCGGAAGCGGAACACAGCAGGAGCGCGACGATGCGAGAAACGGCGATTTGAGCAGTGTGTACGACAAAAAAACGGACACATTTATTATGAGCCTTACCTCAAACGCGACGGAATACGCTGTAAGCGTGCCGTCGGACACGACCGATTTCTGCGTTCTTTTCGGCGCTGACGCAAACCACGTAAAATATGAAGAAATACATTTTGTATACACCGACAACACGTCGGAATGTGTGCTTTACTGCGGTGAAAATTTCAAAGGCTCGTTTGTGCATATCGACGTTAAAAATACTGCGGACGCAAGCAAAACTTTAAAACAGATTAAAGTTGTAAAACCCAATGTGAAAAACTATAAAAACGAAAACGGCGAAACACTTTCGGTTACCGACGCGGTGAGATTTTATGTAAAAAGAAATCGTTGTTTTGACCGACTATACCGAGCCGTACGAGGACGAATATCCCGACGAAAAGGACGTTATTAAATTTTTGAGGATTACGAAAACGAAAAACAGCGATAAAGCCGATATTTCTATGTATGCGCGCGCCTATACCGCAAATTATACCGCAAAAATTACGGCGGTTTGAAACTTGCGGATAAGTTGACGCTCGAAAAACGGCAAAAATGCGCTGGACGGCGATTTTGACACATATTTTGCACATAAAAAAACGAAAACGGTTTTGTTTATTCGTATGTGTTTGACTCGCCCGTTATGCTCTCGGACGGATTTTTGGTGTTCGACATTTTTTTCGGACAAAAGAAAATAACGATGTTTACAGGTTTTTCAGCGTAAGTTTGGAATATGCGGACGGCGAAACGGAAAAAGTATATGACGCATCATATTATCTTCCGCCTCAGATAATGGAGATTTCTCCGCAAAAAGATAAGGCGGTTTCAAAAATCACCGTAACAAAGCCGTCAGCGGAGGAAATATCGGGACTTGACTGCCCCAAGGGCGCGTCGTACCCGTCGGGCGCGGTAGATTTTAAACTCAGCGAGGCAAAGTTTTTATTCAGACGATGCCCCTAAGGTAAATGTTGCACTCGGCAAAAGGGCAAAGCTTGATACAAACGGCGGTAAGGTTTCGTATATCTGCGGAAACGAAAAACGTCTTACCGACGGCTATAAATTCAACGATTTGGGCGATACCGAACTTTTGGCGGCAACCTATGACACCGCAAGCCCGAAAAGCTTTTCTATGACGCTTGATTTGGGCAGTGTTTATAACATTTCGTCCGTTGAGCTTTACGGTATTGACAAAAATATGACCGCGTCAAAGGACAATCTTGCGTGGACAAAATATGACATATCGGACATTTCGGTTGTCGGTTCGCTTGACGGAAAGGTGTATAATATCCCCGTCGGAACGTCGAAGAATTATGCGGATATTGACGAGGGCTGCCGGCACCGATAAATCAGTACAGCCGAATTGACCTTTCGTCGCCCAAAAGTGTGCGGTATTTAAAGTTTACGAGGAGCGGAATTTCGGGTTATACGAGAATTTCGGAAATACGCGTTCTTACAGACGATAAAACCGTAAACACCGAAAAATTTTTGATTTTGATGAAAACTCGGCATCGGCTGAAGTGAAAAACTATTCGGACGAACAAAAAAAGAAGTGACGCTTTTATATGCAAAACACGGTAAAAACGGCGATATGCTCGGACTTTCGGGTGATTACAACGTGCTTGAAAAAGGAAAATCCGCCAATCTTTCAGCGCAGTATTCGCACGAAGAGCAGTTTGCGTCATACACCGCGTGCATAATTGACAGTTTTAAAAACCTTGCGGTTTATACGGCGGACGAGTATTCCGTATCAGGCGAAAAATTCAACCGATACAGCCGAAAGCAACGGCACGGACACGGTTTTGCTGAACGCAAATCTTCCATCCGGTATAGTTTTTGCAAATGCAGTTATTACGGTGCTTAAAACCCGGTTTTGATTTTGAAAGTCTTGATGACGGCATATTGACCGCGCCCGAAAATTATGTGTATGATTTTAAACTTGCGGATATATTGGGAAGCGTGAAATATACTTTGCCGAAAAACGCTCCTAACGGAAAATATCAGGTAATATACAGCGTTTCGGACACCGCTCAAAACACATACAAAGCATACGGATACTGTTTGAAATCCGACGATACGGCAAAGGCGCAGTGCGTTGAAGATTTTAAATCGGCAACCGAGGAAAATATAACAAGCGTAATTGAAAACTACACAAATATCACACCTGTTTTGTCGTTTGACGGCGTTTACGGCTGGAATGATATAAAAGACAAAATCGGCAAAATGTTTATTGCGGTGAGAAATTCGTTTATAAAAGGCGAAATGACGGGAAAAAGCAGAAGAATTTGCCGATTTGGGCGATATAGAAAAATGTATGAAAGGCGCGTATATTTTTGTATTACGCGGACCGAAACGACAAACCCGCTTTTTGACGCTGTTTTTTTGATATAAACGGCTTGGAATATCTTTTGGACAAAAAGCATAAAAAGTGAAAAAAATATCTTTCGATGTATGCTGAAACAAAGGGCGAAAATCCCGTTAAAAGCGCGCGTCTTTTGCACGGCGCTCTGCAAAATTGACAACGGCACGTATGAAGATATTGAAAATGCGCTGACGCTTTATGCGGACACTCTCGGGATTGACTTAAGTTATGCCGATGAAAAGGAGTGTTACCGTTGCCGAGGCGGCAAAATATATTGACAATCAAAAACGTTGCAAAAATACAAAAACGGTATGAAAAACATATTTTGAAACCGCGTGCAATAAAGCGGCGGAAAAAAATCGGGCGGAACCGGCGGAGGAAGTTCTTCGTCCTCATCAAAGGGAGGTTCTAATGGGTCGTTCCCGAGCGTTTCGCCGAGCATACCCGAAAAATCCCGAAAAAGAAGAGTTATTCAGTGATTTGCAGGGGTTTGACTGGGCAAAGGACGCTGTTGAAAATATGGCGGAAAAAGGGTATACTTTCGGGAGTCGGCAACAAAAAAATTCGAGCCGTCAAGAAACGTTACACGAGCGGAATTTGTAAAAAATTTTGTGCAAGGCGTTTGATATAAGCGCGCCGAGCGCAAAAACTATGAATTTTTTTCGGACGTCAATTCGAGCGACTGGTATGAACCGTACGTTTTTAAATTTTATTCCGCGGGATACATAAACGGCATAAATGAGGAATATTTCGGCGCAAATGACACACTTACGCGTCAGGACGCCTGCGTGATATGTGCGCGCGTTTTTGGGGAATAAGCACCGAGTTTAAATATGAGCTTGATAAGAAAAAGCCGGTTGATTTGGACAGCGCGGATATTTATGCAAAGGGAAGCATTTACAATATGTATAACAAGTCGCTTGTAAACGGAAACGAAAAACGGCGAATTTATGCCGTACAAGGCGCTTTCGCGCGCGGAGGCGGCGGTGCTTGTAAGCAACATTTTGGATTTGCGTTAAAGGAGGTATTGACAGTTTATGATAAAAAGATTATATCATTTGCGCTCGCGTCGGCAGCTTGTGTTTAACGCGCTTGTTTTTCACCGTATACGCTGATGACAACATATCGTCGGGCAAAAGCGTTTATGCAAGCAGCCGTTACAGTGCAAATCACGACCCGTCAAACGTTCTTGACGGCAACGAAAAAACATTCTGGTCAACAGGAAGCGATACCTCTGCGGAAAACCTTACGGGCAGGGTTAACAGTTTGCATTATATTATGATTGACCTCGGCGAAAAGCATTTTATTTCAAAGATTGTTTTAAAATCGCGCCGTGATATTGACCGTCCTAACGAGAGAAAAGGCTACACAATAGAGGGGGCGGACGATTTTAACTTTTCGCGCAGTGCAATTTTGGGCACTAAAAGATTTGGCAGGCGATTTTTCAAAAAGGCGATTTGGAGCTTAACAAACAGCGAGCAGTCGTATCAGATACATACGCGTAACCTCAAAAAGCACAATGAGTATGAGCGAATTTGAGGTGTACGGCGAGGTTGACACGGGCGACAAGGTTGTGGAGAAAAATATTCCGACGTTACCGATCCCGATTTTGCGTATCTTCTTACGCTTATGCAGAAATTGGGGCTTGTCGGCGGATATTCATACACACAGTTCGGCGAAAATAAGCTTGTAACGCGCGGTGAGTCGGCGGCATTTATTTGCAGAATGTTAAACGGGCATATCACACAGCCGGGCGAAAACTTAAAACTTCCGTATGCCGACGTTGACGAAACGCACAAATATTACAGCGAAATAAAAACACTTTATGCAGGCGGACTTATTTCGCCGGACGAAAATTTCCGTCCCGACGACAACATCGAAAGTGCGGAATTTGCGCTTCTTCTTATCCGTGCGCTGGGATACGGCAAAAAAGCGCAGTCGGCGCAGTATCCGACAGGTGCGGTAAAAGTTGCGGGCGAGCTTGGAATTTTAAAGCATCTTAATGCGGACGGCGACAGCAGGGTAAGCCGAAAAGAGGCGGTTTATGCCATCTTTGAAACGCTTAAAACACCCGTTTACGACATATATTCCGTAAAAACGATACGGCTTATTATGAAAAAGGCGATACATTTTTTGAGGTTTATCACTCGCTTATATTGAAAGAGGGAAATTTAAGCGAAAATGCGGTTACCGACCTTGTTTCATATACGGGCAACGAAAAAAGTGCGGTTATAAACGGCAAACGCTACAATGACGAGGAGTCGTGCGCGTTTGATTTTATCGGACAGAATGTTTATTATATTACCGACAGCGAAACCGAAAAATATTTTTTTACATTTTCCCCGTTGCGGGCGAAAGCAAGGTTTACACAGCAGACTGCGCCGACGTGACAAAAAGCGGAAAACAAGAAAAATCGTTTCGGAGGATGAAAACGGAAACAGGAAAAACGTATACGCTTGCCGACGGCGTGACGGTGCTTAAAAACAATGTTGCGTCAAAAAACTGGACATATGACGATTTTACCGCGGACGGTGCATATTTGAAACTTGTTGCGGACGAAACGGGCAAAATATGCGTTGTGAAAATATATACTCCGCGCTATATTGCGGTGAGCTTTTCCGGCAATGACGGCAAAAACAGCGTTGTTGCAGACCTTACCGACGGCACGGAAACGGTAAAATTAGACGATGACGCGTTTATTTCGGTTATCAAGGATGGCAAAAATTACGGAATTGAAAAAATAAAATGATGCAGGTGTTGTGACTGCATATATTTCGGATAACAAAAAATGCGCCGTGTTTGATTTGAACATTCAAAGCGCAGAGGGAACGGTTGAAGAAATCGGCACAGACGAGGTGCTTATAGACGGCACTTTGTACGGCATAAGCACGTATTATAAAAATTATGCCGAGCAAAATCAAAAGCTTAAGCTAAACGAAAAAATGAAGTTTTATTTTAACCCCGATAGCGAAATTGTGTATGTTGACAAAGTATCGGCAAACGGCGAAAACGAACGTCTTTGCTACATAAAAATCGGCTGATTTCGGCGAGGGCAAAAATGCAGATGTGAAGATAAGCCTTTGCGGCGAACGGAACGTATTCTTATTTTACAACCCAGCACAGCGCAAGCGTGTCGTTTATTTCAAATGCCGAGGCGAGCGGTTTTGTTAATCTTGTTTTTGTCGGATAAGGTGAAAATCAACGGCAAAAGCTACACAAAAATCGGAATTTTTAAAGACGTTTTTCGGAGGATTATTTCACCGCGAAAAACCGCGCTTATAAAATACGACGACGAAAAATATTATTTCGGTTTACACCGAGGATTGCACCGACAGCGAGCATCTTGAATTTTTCAAAAAGCAGACTGCCGCCAAAACCACAAAATATTATACCGCAAAGAGGCGGTGTATAAAACAACCATACAATGCTTTTTCCCATAAAAAAGCACCGCGCCGGTTTTTGTTATACCTACGGTTGACGGCAAGGAGAGCGACGACGATTTTTACGACAGATATTACAGCCTTTCCACCGTATCGCAGACGCTTAAAAAAATAACCGCGACATCGGCACCTGCACGTTTTACGGCGAGGACGATTTCGGTTATCCGTCGTATGCGGTGAAAAATGGTTTCGTATGCTTCAAGCCAGGCTGAAGTTTCAAATCCTTTGTCGGGTGACGGAACGCCGATTGCCGTTAAAAAGACAGTCAAAAACGCTTTCGGACAACGGTGCGTTTGTGTATAGGATATACGGCATAAATTTAAATACGGGCGAGGAGATAAGCGCAGATTTTGTCAACGAGGTTGAATATATTTACGACGCTTATAAAAATTCAGCACGAAAAAGAGCGAATGGCTTGCAACGTATGATTTTTCTCGATAAAAACAAAGCTGAAAGAAAACAAAGAGGAAGCGAAAGCGTATCTTGTGAGCATTAAAGATTTAAAAATGCGGAGATATTCTCGGCGTCGGACTTGCCGGCGGAAGAATAAACGCCGCGGAACGCGTTTTTAAATATACCGAAACTCCCTTTGGAAAATTACGCAACAAGGCGCGGTGCGTTTTACAACGCGAGTATGTCAAGCACCTCGGCGGCAATATCGGGATTCAGAATTCCATACGGAAAAGTTGTTCTTGTAAATAGACAGCATCGCGAAGATGAAATCAAATTCGTCAATCGGCGAAAACGAGGTTTTCGACTATAACGGAATAAACATTTATCTTTGCGAAAACGAAACATTAAGAAAGGCGGACGCAAATGACGCCGCGGTATATCTTGACGGAAATTACATTGTGCTTTATTCGTCGAGCGGAAACAACAAGGCTGTTTTGATTTATACTTATTAGGTTTTTGGTCTGAAAGGGATTTTTACTTTATGAAAAAGTTTGCCGGAAAATACAGAGAACTTTTAATAATTGCCGTGGCGGTGTGCGCGGTTTTTCGCACAGGTTGTTGTGTCATACACAACCCTATTCGTCGAGCAGATTAAAGAAAATATCCGTTTTGCGGAAACGAGTTTGCAGGGCGTTGTGTTGAGCGACGAAAAATTTTAACGAGGTTTCGTCCAAAATCGCGCTGAATATTTATAACAACGACAATATTTTTAAAAAATATTTGAAACGGGAACCGATGATTTTTTTCCGTCAGACATTCGGCAAAAATCGAAATACAAAAAGCTTGCGTCGGTATCCGATTTTATTTCCGGCGCGTATATCTATTCGAGAAATTTAAGCGCGGTTTACAGTGTCGCCGAAATGGGCTTTATGAGCGAGAGTGAATATTCAAAAAAGCTCATATCACAGCTTAATTCCGAAAAAATTCCCGAAAGCTTTTATATATCGGGCAAGGGCGCTGACGGATACGAAATTGAAAAGCTTTATTATACATACATTTTCGACAAACTGTCGGGCGATGTGGTTTTGATTGAAGCAGATTATAAGAAACTTTTTTTCGCAGTATTCGGCACTTCAGCGCAATGTCAAAGGCAAGCTTGTGATATTTAATGAAAAACGGTTCGGTTATGTACAGCGGAACGGACATAAATATAGGCGACAATATTGAGAGCGCGCCGTATCTTAAAAATCTTCCGAAAGAGGGAGAATATAAAAATATAGGATTAAACGGCGAAAAGAGCGCGCTTTTTTGTCAAAGCTCGTCAAACGGAAAACGTTTTTATGCGCTCATAATTCCGATGTCGGTGTTAAAGCCGATAAAATTTTTCGGAAAAAGTATGCTTGTTTTTTACATAGGCATTTTGGCGTCGGGCGTGTATATACTTGTCATTTTCTCGCTTGCAAGCAAAATAAAGGTTAAAACAAAAGAGCTTTTGTATTACATAGGCTTAACGGGAGAAAAACCGCCCGATGACGGAAAAAAAGCGTATTTTCAAATTATTTTGCGTCGCCGTCCGACAGAAACGTGCGAAAAATTTACAGGCGCATTTAAAAGGAAAATTACAGCGAGTGAAATCTCAATTTTTCACGGTCAAAATATGCGATTATAAAAAAACTTTGTACGCAATTTGAGCACAGACGACGTAAAAGCTTTATCATTACGGAATTGACAATATTCTGACCGAGATTTTGAACGAATTCGGTGCAAAAAAAGCATTTTTGCCGGATTTTATTCGGACAAAGCGGTGTATTTTTCTGTATGACTGCGATATTTTGCCGAAATATGACAAAACCGCGAAAAAGGCAAAGGACGCTTTAAAAACTTTATATGGGTGTAAATATCCTTACCGCGGTGACGTCAAACAAAAGTATTGACAATCTCAATTTGCTTCACAACGAACTTTTGCATATTGAGCAATACGAGTTTATATACGGCAAATCCGCCGTACTTTCGCCGAGCGTGATAAAGGAAGAAAACGGCTCAGTCTGCGACAAAACGATGGAAATGTGCGTAAACATAAGAAAAGCGCTTATAAACGGCGAAAATACAAAAAAATTACGTTAATTCGCTTTTTGCCGAAATTGCAAATCTTACGGTATCTGAGGCGCACAAAACGGTTTACGAGCTTATGTACAATCTTAAAACCGCGTCGGAAACGCTTGCAAAAAACGGAACGATAGAGGACCTTATCGGAATTGTGAGTTTTTCCGAAACGGAACGTATGGAAACGCTTTCCGAGGTATACGCGAGCGTTAATGAGATTATAAACCTTGTGGAGAACTCGCGCGCAAACATAAACGACAGCCGAAGATACACTATGATAAACAAATGTATGAAAATTATCGAGAGTGAGTATATGTCCGAGGTTATATGCGCGGAGTCCATCGCGGAGGAACTTGGCGTAAGCGCAAACTATCTCGGCAGAAATTTCAGAAATCTTACGGGCGTGTCCATTGCGGACAAAATTATGGATTACAAGCTTTAACGAGGCAAAAAGACTTCTTGAAGAAAGCAACGAAAGCATTAAAAAAACATTATGGTGCGTATCGGCGCGACAAACCGCAGTTATTTTGCCGCGTGTTTCAGAAAAACGTTACGGCGCACCGCCGAGCGCATACCGCAAAAATTATCGGTATATGAACGGCGAAGAATAAAACTTGATTTTTGAAAGGACAAAATTATGATAAAAAAACTATGTCACTGCACCCAGATTCGCTCTACGACGCGTTTTATCAGGACGTAACCTTTGACACCGACGATTTTTCGCCCGTTAAATTTGAATATAAGGGCGAATATTCCGACGAAAAGGGCGTGACGGTCATTACTCAGTCGGGCGATAATATACGGCTTGAAAGCGTTTTTGACGATACGATACGTTTCCGCATATTAAAAAGCGGACAGACGGTTTTGCCGTCCGTTACTGAAAAGGCTTGGACTGATTGACACAAAGGGTGAAAATAAATATTCTTACGAATTTAAAGACAATGTTTTGAAATTTTTCCAACGAAAAGCTCAATTTCAAATGCAATTTTGAAAACGGCGAATTTGAATTTTCCGACAAATCGAATAACGTGCTTTTAACGACGGTAAACGGCGGTGCGAATTTTTCGCAGACGGACGTTAAATATTCGGGAATACGCAGTTTTACAACATTTAAACGCGGTGAGAACGAGCGGTTTTTCGGGTTCGGTGCGAGAATGTATAAGCTTGACAGAACGGGTTCGAGCGTTGACATTTTTCTCCGAAAAGGGCGGTACAAAAAGCGGAGATTACGGCGGTTTTCCTGTTCCGTATTTTATCAGCACCAAAGGGTTCGGTTTGTTTTTTAACAATCCGTGGCCTCACGTTTATTTTGATATGGCGAAAACCGAAAGCGACAAGTGGTATATAAATTCGTCCGGCGGAGATTACGACATATTTGTGTTTGCCGGCGGAATGAGCGATATTATAAAACGTTATACGGCAATAACCGGCAGAAACAAAATGCCGAAAAATATCTTATGGGATACTGGTGCAGCAGTCTTATGTTTGACGAAGCGGACGCCGTTTTAGCCGATATTGAGAAAATGAAAGACGGCTGTTATCCTATTGACGCAATCGTTATAGACGTTCCGTGGCGCGGCGGCAAAAACTTTATAAAAAGATTATAAAGCGGGCTGGGGTTATCCGTCGAACGACTATGACTGGCACCCCGATTTCGGCGACGGCAAGGGGTATGATTAAAACGCTGGAAAAGGACGGAATTAAAACCGTTCTGCACATAAATTCGTGCGCGTTTAAACCCGAAACCGCAATACCGAACATTGCAAAAGGGCTTTTAAGACAGGTAAAAACCGAAACCGTTCCCGAGCTTATGACAAGCGAGGGGAGAGAATTTTATAAAAAACTTTTGAAACCGCGTATTGACGACGGTGTAAAACAGTGGTGGACTGACCATTCGGACAGGGTGAGCGGTGAGATAGAACAGGGAATACCGTCGCGAAATCTTTTCGGCGTTTTGTGGAACAGGGAAATCAGCAAAAATATGGCGGAAAACGGTGTCGAAAATCATATGTCGCTCTCGCGCGGCGGCGGTATAGGCAGTCAAAAATACGCGCTTCCGTGGGCAGGTGATACAGAATTCGGCATACACCGTTTTGAGGATGATATTTGGTATATTTTAAACGCGTCGCTTGCAGGGTTTACGCTTTGCGGATACGACCTCGGCGGTTTTATGCGTAAAAACCAGAACGAGGGCGACGCGAATGCGGAACAGTTTGAAATAAACAATATCGCGCGCAGAATGTGCCAAAGTATGATATTTTGCCCGATGCCCCGTATGCACAACGGCGATGTTGCAGAACCGAAATGGCCGTGGAACTGCCCCGAAGAAACGCAATTTCTCTACCGCGACTGCTTAAAATTCAGGTACAGATTTATTCCGAATATTTATTCATATGCAGTAAATGCCGTTAAAACGGGCGAACCGCTTTTGCGTCCGCTGTTTTACAACGATCTAAAAAAACGAAAAAAATTATATGACATAAATACGGAATTTTTATCTCGGCGATGACATATTGTTCGCGCCCGTAACGGGGAAAGACGAGCTGAAAAAAGAGGTTTACCTGCCGTGCGGTACATGGATTGATTTCTGGACAAAAAGGTTTTATGAGGGCGACAGAAACATTATGCGCAGTACACCGCTTTTGCAGAAAGAGGGCTTGCCTATGTTTATAAGACAGGGCGGAGGATTGGCTTTTCAGAAAGACTGCACGCATCTTACGGATGAAATTCCCGATTTCCTTGAAATTGAGCTTTATCCCGATAATTTTGCAAAAATAACGCTCAATGAAAGTGAAAATGTCACAAACGAATTTTCGTGCGAAATTAAAAAAACGGCAAAATCAAAATTACTGCGCAGAACAATTCCGATAAACAGCGCGTGTATAAATTCAGTATTTTTGTAAATTCAAAAAGTTTACGAAACCGAAATTGCCGTTGATAAAAAAATTCGGCAAAAGAAATATGAACTAGAAATTTGTTAACATAAATAAAAAGCAAACAAAAAAACACCGTCTGAAAATCAGACGGTGTTTTTATACGACTGTATAATTTAATTATTCAATGCCGAGTTTTTTTAAGGTCAAACATTGTAAGATATTCTTTTTGTATTTTCAATCATTTCTTTAAACAGCGCTTTTGCGTCGCTTATCGAAAGTTTTTCCGAGAAGAGGGTCGGAGATAAACGCGCAGAAGATTTTTATCGAGGTCACGCTCGTGAATACCCTCTTCCGCAAGCTCCTGTTCGCCGACAATACGTGAAACAAGCGTGTATATTTCCTTGGGAATATCGCCTGCCGAAACAGGTGTAACCGAGTTATCCCTGAACACTGCGTTTGTTTCGACAACCGCTCCGAGGGGAAGGTTGGGGATTTGTCCGACGTTGGGAATATTTACATTTGTCACAAGCTCGCAGAGTCCCAAAAGCGCGCGGATTTGATGTACGCCTTCTTCTCCCGTGCCCTCAACGGTAACTTCTTTTTCTCCGCTTATCATTTTTCTGCTGTTTTCAAGACGTTCTTTGAGGTTTTCTTTTCTGAATGCCACGGTTGTGAGCGAGAAGTGCATTTCGGCAACTCTTTCGGGGTCTTTAAGATACCATTCGCCGTTACAGAATTCCGCAAGATGTCTGTCGCCTGCCGCGGCAATAAGTCCGTAGCGCAGGAACAAGTCCATTTTAACTTTTTCCTCCGAAACAAACATATTGTTCATCCAGTTTTTTTGTCAACGTTTCCGTTTTTTTGCCGTAACCCGTTTCGGCATATTTTTCACAAAAATTCGCGGTATAACGGGAACAGGTCGATATTTTTGTATTTCGCGCTTGTAAGCCACGTGAAATGGTTTTACCGCCACGGGATTAACCTTGATTTCACTGCGGTCGCTTACCTTAATTCCTTTTTGTTTCTTCAAGCACTTTCATAAGAAGCTTCTGCGTGCCGAAAAACCTCGTGACAGCAACCGAAAGCTTTTGATTTCCGGGAAAAACGCGGTAGAGCGTTTTTAACACAGAGCGTCATAGGATTTTGTATAGTTTATAACCCACGCCTCAGGGGCAGTATTCTTTGATATTTTCCGCAATGTATTCATACATCGGAATTGTGCGCATTGCTCTTATAATTCCTCCGGGACCGGTTGTGTCGCCGACGGGCTGATATACGCCGTATTTTTCGGGTGTGTGAACGTCCGACTCCATTTCGTCAAACGTTGCGGGAAGAATGGAAATTATAACAAAATCCGCACCTTTTAAAGCCTCGTCAATGCCCTTTACCGCGTGATAGTTCCAGATTGATTTTGTTTCTTTTAAGTCTTTATACTTGTTTCCTATTATTTCGTTATGCTGTGCCGCCTCATAGTCGATGTCGTAAAGGTAAACATCGCCCGAAATGTCATCGCTCGTTGCAAGGTCGCTCATAAATCCCCACGCCCAGCCGCGCGAGCCGCCGCCTATGTAAGCAATTTTGATTTCGCTTACTTTACTGTCAGTATACTTCAATTTTAAAACCCCCATTTTTATAAGCATTTTTATGCTTGAATTATACAACATTATTATAAAGTTTTCATTAAATATATTGCTCATATGATGTAAAACACAAAAAAATATTGTTATGGAAAAAAACAGGCAAAAATTTCGCAAAAACTGCGCAGGGTGGGGAAAAAAACAAGCCTTTTTGGAAAAAAACGGTGCTATGGTATACTTATATCATCAATAATAGTATTAAAAGGTGGGAATTTTGTATGAACGGAAAGCTTAAAAAAATTGACGGCAGTGTGCTTGGCAACCGCAAGCCTGTTTACGCTTAACGCGTGCAAATCGGGCGGTGATGCGGAAAACGCAAATCTTACAAAGGTGACAATCTGGACGGGCGACTCGCACAGCAAAAACATTATTAACGGACTTGTTGAGGAGTATAACAAAACAAAAGGCAAAGAGCTTGGTATTCAAGTTGAATATCCGGTTAAGGACGGCAATAGGGCGCAGAACCTTGAAATGGCGATTGCGTCCAATCAGGCGCCCGACTTTTTTTCACAACGTCGGCGGTTCAGAAATATGCCGAAAGCGGTGACGTTATTTCGGTTTCGGACATTAAAGGCGGTCAGGAATACATAAACGAAAACTACGACGAAGAGGCGATTGAACATTTTACAATGGCATTTGACGGCAAAATTTACAAAGCGCCGTTTTATGTTACGACAACGGGTATAGCATATAATAAGGATATGTTTAAAAAAATACGGCTTGGTAGACGAAAAACGGTGAGGCAAAACCGCCGAAAACCCTTAAAGAATTCAGAGAATACGCGAAAAAAACTTACCAACCCTGCCGAAAAGGAATACGGAATTATTATTCCTATAAAAAAATGTCGTCGTTCCCGACAAACTTCACAAGACTTGCGGTTGCATCGAGCGGAACGTCGGGCTATAATTTCAAAACCGGCAAATACGATTATACAGTTTTTTTGAGCCTGGTCTTGAGGCAATTATGGGAATGAAAGCGGACGGCAGTATGTATCCCGGTGCGAACGGTCTTGACAACGACACGGCGCGTGCGGTGTTTGCAGAGGGCAAAATCGGTATGATTTTCTCGGGTTCGTATGACGTTGCGGTATTTACAAGCCAGTTCCCCGCAAAATGCGACTGGGACGTTGCTCCTCTTCCCGTTGCGGACGAAAACAACAGATACAAACAGGTTATGGCGAACGACGGTTTTGTTGTAATGAACAAAAAGTCGATTGAAAGAGTCGGCGAAGACAAAATGCTTGAAGTTTTCAAATGGATTCACAGTAAAGAGGTTGTGTCGGAGCTTTACAAACAGGGCGCCTGCATACCTTACAATGTTGACGTAATAGAAAACACAAAAAAATAAACGACGATGTTTACTATGCTTTGCAGACATTTGCTGATTTGAGAAAAAACAAGCTTTGCGCTTCCGTCGGTTATGCCTACCGACCTTGAGGGTACTCCCGATTTTAAAAACTCTCTTTAATTCAAAAATCTGGATGGGCGAGGGCAGTATTCACGACTTGCTTGTTGATTTAAGCAACCGCAGTAATGCAGGTATTGGCAAAAAAATTCAGCGTAAGCACAGAGCTTAAAAAGAGAATTACATTTATCCCGACTGGGACGTAAGTATTAAATAACACCGATAAAGGAGAACTGATTATGACTTTGTCAAAAAGCAATATTGCGCGCGCAAAAAGCCGATTTTCAAAAAAATACGACGCGCACACCGTAAAATGGTCGTATATAATGCTTGCACCCGAATATATCGGATTTTTGGTGTTTTCGCTTTATCCTATTTTATGGGCATTAAGGCTTTCGTGGTTCAGCTATGACGGCACACCGTCGGCAACTCGTTTTGTCGGCTGGACGAACTTTATAAACCTTTTCACAAACGACGCTACATATTGGAAATCGTTTCTTACAACATTTGAGTTTGCAATTATGAAAGTGCCGTTTGAAATGGTGCTTGCGCTCCTTCTTGCGCTTGCGCTTTCAAGAAATATAAAAGGCATTTCAAAATTAAGAACGTTTTACTTTATCCCGAACGTAATAAGCGTGGCGATAATCGGACTTATTTTTTCAAATATGTTTTCGTATTACGGATTTGTAAATTCGCTTCTTTTAAAACTCGGCATTATTTCGGACAACATAGACTGGTTTGAACACAAATTTACCGCACTGATAACTTTGGTGCTTGCCGACACGTGGCATTCGTTCGGAATAAATATGCTCTATTTCATCGCGGCGCTCACAAACGTTCCCGCAGAGCTTTACGAATCGGCAAAAATGGACGGCGCAGGCAGTGGGGTATGCTTTTTCAAAATTACGCTCCCGAGCATTGCGCCCGTGTTTAAAATCGTCATAATGCTTTCGCTTATCGGAACGCTTTCTACAAGCGACATCGTGCTCGTTCTCACAGGCGGTGCGCCGGGCGGTCAAACGATATACGGTTATGCCGTACATTGTAAGCAACTTTGTACCGGGTTTTGCAGGCGCAAGCGCAAACATCGGCTACGGCTGTGCTATGAGTATGGTAACCGCTGTTATTATGGCGCTTGTTGCGGCGGTGCATAACAGAATTACTAAGTCATCTGACTGATATGGAGGCTAATATGAAAAAGGTTTTAAACGTCTTGTTTTATATTGTGATGATAACAATACTTATACTTGTACTGTTTCCCATAATATACACGTTTTTGGCATCGTTCAAATCAAACGCCGAGATACTTGTAAACCCCGGACGCGTATTTCCCGAACACTTTACGCTCGAGAACTATAAAATCGCGTGGAACTCCGAGGATTTTGACGTAAAAAGACTTGTATGGAACAGTACATATTACACCGCAATATGCGTGTGTATGGGAATTCTCAAATCTTCTATGGCAGGATATGTTTTCGCAAGAGCGGAGTTTCCCGGCAAAAAGATAATGTTTGCGGCATTTTCGGCACTTTTTGTTTATAAAAGCTCGGAAGTATAACGGTTTATCCGCTTTTTAACATCTTAAATAAAATACATCTTAATAAGTCGCTTTTTCGGACTTATTGTTGTAAAGGTATTCGGCGTGCCGGTTGTGTATATATACCTTGTAAAATCGTTTTGTAACCGCGCTCCCGAGAGAGCTTGACGAGGCGGCAAAAAATAGACGGATGTTCGTTTGCGGGCACGTTCTTCAGAGTAATTGCTCCGCTTTTTAAAGCCTGTTATGGCAACAATCGGAATACTATCCTTTAAAAATACTTGGAACGAATATCTTATGCCTACGATTTTCACACTCGGAAATCCGAGCCAGCGCACACTTATTGCAGGTGTTGTAGCGTTAAAATCCACGGGCAACGCGGCATCGTCGTGGAACCTTATGCTTGCAGGCTCGGTTATTGCGCTCGTTCCCGTGCTTTTTGGTTTACACATTTGCAAACAAGTTTTTTTCGTAACGGGACTTGCAAGCGGTGCGGTTAAGGGTTAATGCCCCGATAAAAATGTTACAAGGAGGATTAAACTTGATAACTCATTTGAGAAAGTACATAACAAAAATTTTTCTGCGGTCGGGTTAACGCTTATATTAGCCTTTTTCCTCCGCCGTGCCGAGTGTTTTTTTGCGGCGAGTTACGGCGGTTATAAAGTGTACGACATAAGCATAATCGACGAAAAAAACGGCAGGAAATAAGAGGCTGAGGGCGTTACGCCGTCGGGATACCAAAACGACGCATACGAAGAACCGCCGGTGACAACGCGAAACGCGGCACGCTCGGCAGTTTTTAACGACCTCGGAATTACAATGTTCAGAATGGACCTCATTGCCGACTGCGGATATTCCGACGGCAGTCTTAATGAGGCTTGGATGGATAAATACAAAAATTACTTAAAAGCGTGCGTTGACCAGGGGATAACGCAGTATATGGTGTCAACGTGGAATCCGCCGGCAGGTATGTGGTATGTAAACGAACAGGGCAAAAGAACGCTCTACGAAGAATATGAAGACAACTTCTGCAAATTCGTTGTAAACGCGTTTAAAGACACAATCGCAAGCGGACTTCCCGCCCCGTATGCGTACAGTTTGCAGAACGAACCTCAGGACGGCAGTAAAATGGTAAAATACGGCGACGTTCAGTATATCCGTGTTTTAAAGAAAATGCGCAAAGCGTTTGACGAAAACGGTCTTGAGGATATAATGCTTCTTGCCGGAGAAACGGCGGCGCACTATCAGCAAAAAGTTATTTTCGGCATAAACTTCGCTAATTTATACAACGACCCCGAATTTGTAAATTCAATCGGCGCGGTTATCACACACTCATATGTTATGACTGCAAACTCGGATGATGACGATTTGTATAAATTCGATATGAACCTTTCAACCTTCCCGCAGCTTGAAAGGTGGCAGACCGAGTTTTCGGGCGGCCCGAAAGCAACCGCTATGTCCAATATAAATAACGCGCTCTTTTCCACAAGAGTTTTTATCGGCGATGTTTGCTGGGGCGGTATGAACAGGTGGTTCTACTGGTACGGCTTTTTTTCGGTACAAGACAGCATGTTTATGCGGACGGACGCGTAAGATGGATGACGACAATGGACCAAACACAGGCGCTTATGTACGGCGACGGATATACAGAGCCTAAAAAGACACAGCTCGGCGTATCGCTCAGCACAATCTGGAAAAACGTCCCCGTCGGCTCGTATGTTTACCGATGCACCACAAATGATGACGACCTTGTGAACAAGCACGCGTTAAAGGCAGACCTTATTGCGTTTAAGAATGATAAAAAGCACGGTTTTGGTAAGCATTAACAACACGGGAAAAAGAGAAAAACATTACAATTATAATAATCTTACCGGAAACAGCGCGAAGATATATTCAATCACAAAGGATACCGTTCAGGAGGCATCTTACGTAAAACGAAACGTAATAAACGGCTCGATTAAAGATTTCAAATGCGAGCCTTTGAGCGTAAACATTATCGTAACGCAGAATGACGATATTTCGGAACCTGAAATAAAAATTTGACTTTGACAACTCGGTTGTTGAAAAGGACGGCAAATATTGCACTGCCGGAAAGGACGTTAAAAATAAAAGGTATTTTGGACGAAAAAAAGCAGACCTTTACGTTAACGGCGAGAAAACCGAACTTGATGAAAATAACGGCTTTGTGGTTCTGTGCGACGTTGAAAAAGAGAAAAATCCTGTTGTGTTTGAGTGCACCGACGGGGCAGGAAACAAAAGCAAAAAAATATCTCTCGAATTTGTGTATCAAAAAGATTTTATAAACATCAGAACCGACAAAACAGAAGATATTTCAACAGACAATCAATACACCGTTACGGGCAGTGCCAACATAAACACAGCCGTTATGTGCGGTGACAAGGAATACCCGACCGACGAAAACGGTAACTTTGAAATTCCTGTTTCGCTCAATGAAGGGGAGAACGAAATTAAACTTACCGCGCACAGCGGTGCAAACAAAGCGGAAAGCACCGTAAATGTTTTTCTGCGACTCGGTAAAACCCGAAATCACCATTGAAAAACGTTCCCGAAACCACAAAACGATTTTGAGGTTATCATTTCGGGAAGCGTGAGCGAAGAAGTATCGAGCATAACGGTAAACGGCAACATTGCAACCCAAAAAGACGGAAACAAGTTTGAAATTAAGCAGAGCTTATCCGAGGGCGACAACGAATTTACCGTCACTGCGGTTGACACGCACGGCAACGTCGGCGAAAAAACCGTGAATGTGAAATTTGAAAGAAACGCCGATACACCGCATTATGTTGACAACGTTGCGTATGTAAGACACACGACGGGCGGTATCAAGGTTGACGGTATTTTTGGACGAAGCTGATTGGAAAATGGACCTTAAAATGACAAAGCAGGTTTTTCGGAAACCTCGGCGCAACAAATATTTCAAATTTCGGTCTTTTTGTGGGACGACGAAAAACTTATATATCGGCGCGGTTGTGTATGACAACGACTACAAATGCGAGGCAAAAAGGTCCGTATTCAAACGACTGCGTTGAGTTTTTTTGTAAACCCGTCCAACGAGAAAAAAGGCGGATACACCAAAGACGACAGACAGATTTTCACAGGCTATATAAACAACGATATGACAACCTATTACAAGAACAAAAAAACGTTGAGCTTGACTATGCGATAAAGGTTTATGACGACCGATATGTTGTTGAAATTGCACTGCCGTTTTCACAGATTAACAAAACCGCCGAAATCGGCGCGAAAATCGGTTTTGATATTGTGTGCAACGACAACGATACCGGCGCCAGCAACAGAAACGCTATTGTAGGCTGGGCGTCGGAATTTAACGGCAACAACAATAACACCGAGAATTTCGGAACGCTCGTTTTGTCGGAAAGCGACTGCGATAAATACGACGATATTGAGTATCTTGCGGCAAAGGTTGTAAAAGGCACAGAAAACGACGATACAATCACCAAAAACGGAGAAACGCTTGTTTTGCTCGACAAAATCTGCGCGGCGGCAAATGCCGACTTCTACATCAACCCCAACACGGGGCTCATAAACATTTTTCCTTGCGGACACATCGAGGGTTGATTTAAAAGAAAACGCTTACCAGATTATGAAAAAAACGGTGTGCCGATAACGTTTAAATGCCCCGTTGCCGTTGAAAGAAACAAGTTCTACACAACGGAGAAAGAACGGGTTTACGTTGAAATAGTAAACGGAATTCCGGTAAACGAAAAACGCCGGATTACGGGATTTAAAGATAATGTTTACATAGGCAGAACCGCCGCAAAAGCTATCTTTAATTTAGATTGGTCAATCGGCGAAAAACAACGAATTGGTGTTTAACAGTCAAACCGAAACGGAGGTAAAATAATGGTCAAAAGAATAATTTGCATTGCCCTTTGCGCTTTTATGATTATTTCGGGCGCGGTGTATGCCAAAATTACACCCGAAAAAGCGTCGGGTACTGTAAAAACACTTGTATCAAAGGGCGTGATGCAGTCTGGCGAGACACATTCGGAGGGATTTGTAAACAATACAGATCAGCGTCTGCCCGTCGAAAATAATGCCGACACGAGATATACACCGTATATCCCCGAGGGCAGTGAAGCGGCTTACCGTGTTAAATACGGTAAATCAAAAACATCGAGAGATTATTACTGCTATTACGGTTATTTGTTTAACGACGCCGAGAGCATTAAGGATTACGACATAAATTCCCTGTCGCTTTCGATGTATATAATGCCGCTCCGTTCCACAACAAACAACAAATACGTTGCGGTTAACCAAAGCCTTTACGATAATTTTTGAAGTAGGCTTAATCTGCAAATCGCAAAAACGAATTTTTATTCGTCGGTAAGAATTAAAGTGTCGGATTATCTTCCTGTGCCGGCTTTGCCTGTTGCGGCAGATGCGTTGTGGTACAGAGTTGAAATACCGTTTTCCGATATTCTTGAAAAACGGCACTTTTTATGCCGACTGCGGAGAAGGTCTTTCTGAATTTGACACTGATAATCTGTGCGGTGTAAGATTTGCAACAAAAGCCGAACCGGCGGCGGATAACGCATTTGTATTCGTTATGGTTGATGAGCTTAAAATTGTTCAGTCGCTCAAAACTCCTTACGATTTGACAATCGACAGCACCGAGCCGACAAGCGTTTCGTTCTCTTGGTCGGACGACAATCAAAAATATTGACGGCTACAACATTTTCAGAAATGACATCTTTATCGGACAGACAACCGAAAAATCGTATACCGATACCGACCTTAAAACCGCTTACAGAGTACAGCTACAAAGGTTCAGGCGGTAAGCGGTGACACAAAAAGCGGCGCGGAAGAAATTTTAATCACCACCGCGGACTATTTTGCAAACGACGAAAAATACGCGGTAACGTTTGGAAACGTCGCGTTTAACGGAGCAACCGACCTTTCGTCGGCATACCTTTCGGACGGAAATCTTAAAATAGAGGGAAAAATAAAATCGAATACATACGACGGCGAATTATTTGCGGTCGGCGCATATTTTGAGGGAAACTCTATGAAAGATTTGGCTGTTTTAAAAGCTTTACGCATCTCAAAACGGCGAGGCGGATTTTTCGCTTGATTTACAGGTTTCGGAAAACGGATATGTTAAATTTTTCGTGCTTGACAAATTTGAGAGTTTAAATCTTTTAAGCCAAACCTGCCTTTTTGACAAAAGCGGTCTTTATATTGTCGACTCGGACGGCATAAGCGGTGCTGACAGCGTTAAAAATGAGCTTTAATTCCAATACGTCGGAGTTTATCATAAGCACAATTCCCGACGGTTTTGTCAATAACCGCGATTGCGCACGAGAGTGTGAACCTTTCGGAGGTTGACGAAACAAACGCAAAAGATAAAATTGCATATATTAACGTTCCGAGCGCGGAAATTTCGGACGGCAGTGTTACCGCGCTGATAGATTCGGAAAAAAATTCCAAGACGGATATTATGTTGCATATCTTGCCGAAAGAGGCGGAAACAAAGCTTTATAAATCAGATAAAGAATACTTTGCGTCACAGGCGACAATTTCAAATATCTTCGGCGTTGTAAACAATGAGAGCGCAACCGAAAGTGACATAATAAACGCGGTGACAAATCCCGTTCTCGGCTTTGACCTGACCGATTACAACCGTGTAAAGGCATATGATAAAAAGCATTGCGCGCCTTATTAAAGAATACAGAACCGCGGATATTGCAAGCGCAGGCGAGCTTAACAAAAATTTTTGACAAAGCGGTCGGAACGGTTATTATGATGACCTCGGCAAAAAAATTGAGGACGCGGAAAAAAATATGCCGAAATGCTTGAACTTGACAGCGAGATAATGACGATTTTGAAATCGGAGGACACATCGAAAAAAACGTTATATCGGCAATGTTTGCGCTTATCGGCAAAAACAGAGCCGAAAAGCGGACGATATTACGCTTGAAAACGCAAAACTTCGTTTTAAAGAAACATACGTTTGCGCAGCTGCGGGCGACAGCGAAACAACTTGGGCAGACCTTGAAAAAAACTCATCACAAAAATACGCTCTTGCGGATTTGACAAAAAATCACGTCGGCAGGTCTTGAAAAAAATCGGACGTGTTAAAAGAAATGCTCGGCAGAAGTTATACCGTTTCGGAAGATTTTGAAAAAAATCTTGCATCTGCCATAACAACCGTAACAGACAGCAACACGTCAAACAACACGCCGAAACGTTCAGGTTCGGGCGGAGGCGGAGGCGGCGGACTTAAAGTCAGCACACCGATTGTTCCCGATACTGACGATACGACGAGTGATACCGAAGCAGACAACGGCATTTTTGCCGACATCAAAACAAGCCACTGGGCATATCAGAGCGTTTTGAGCCTTGTAAACAAAAACATAATCAGCAGGGATACAAATTTCAGACCGAACGATTATATCACACGCGAGGAATTTGCAAAAATAATTTCGGTTGTTTTTGAGCCGATTGCAGACAAATATCCTAATTTTGACGATGTTGACGCGTCAAGCTGGTATGCGCCGTATATAAACAGTGTTTATTCCGCAGACCTTGTTAAAGGAATAAGCGAAAACAAATTCGGAGTGGGACTTAACATAACAAGAGAAGATATGGCAGTGATAATCTTCAGAGCGCTTAAAGCCGAAGATAAAGAATATGATGTAAACTTTGCCGACAAGGACGAAGTTTCCGATTATGCGCTTAATGCGGTAGGTTATCTTAACGCAAACGGACTTTTTAAACGGCGATAACGGTAAAGTTTACGCGAAAAAAACAACGCAACGCGCGCAGAGTGCTGTGTGCTTGTAAACAACTTGCTCGAATACCTGGGAAAATAAGGGAGGAAACACGGTGATAAATCAAAAATCAAATCTTTTATATCTTTTTGACGGCTTTTTGCCGTACTTGCCGTATGCTTTGTTCCTGCATATTCGGCAAGCGAGACTGCTGATTTCTATACAAACGAATACACGGTTTTGCGTGCATTTAACATTGTTGATGAAATCACGTCAGATGAAGATGTTTATTTTAACGAAAACATAACGCGCGGTGAATTTTGCAAATACGTTACACGTCTTTTCAACGTTGACGCGGAGGCATACACTGCAAAAAATTACTGCTATACAGATGTTGACCGTTCGGACAAAAACAGCGGTTATATCTACTATCTAAAAAGATATGGGTGCGGTGAACGGAAGTTCCGCGGCGGCGTTTTCGCCCGATGAAAAACATAACTGGAGCAGGCATGCACCATAATTTTAAAGCTTGCCAACTTAAATGCGTCGGTTATTCGCGGTGACTATGTCTCCGCATATTACGCAAAGGCTCTTCAGCTTAATATTGCCAAAAGGGATATGAAAGGCGATGAAACTTTGACAAAAAAACAATATGATAAAGATATTTTTTTCAATCTTCTCGACACAGATGTTCCGACACTTTCGGGCATAACCGAGAAAAACGGAAACAAATCTTATTCATATGACAAAGATACTTTTTCTTATGTATATTTTGACGTCGATTCATATGAGGGCGTGCTTACGGGATATTCAAACAGTATGCTTTCCGAAAACGTATCTCTCGGCGACGGGCAGATTATGATTGACAAGAACAAGTATAAATGCAATATTAAAAATCTTTATCAATATTTCGGTATGTATGTGAAATATTATGTAAATTCCTCAGATGAGGTTATTGCGCTTATCCCCGAAGAAAACAAGGTTACAACCGTTTGGTCGGACGATATAGACCGTTATGAGGACGGCAGACTTTACTATGACCAGGACGGCAGGGGAAAAAGCACATTTCAATTTACAGCAAGGCTGACGTTATTTACAACGGAATTGCATATCCCGCCTATCAGAAAAAGCGATTTGGAATTTCAAAACGGTGACGGATTTATTAAATTTATCGACAACGACAGCGACGGCACATATGAAATTATCATAATTGAAGAATACAATTCATACGTCGTTGACAAGGTGAGCGCGGACAAAAAGCTTATTTATGCGAAATATCCCGAAAATGCAGCATTTGAAATTCCGTATGATGAGGATATAACGGTTTTTCAGAAACGACGGTATGGAAATGTCGCTCGGTGCGGTTCTCGGAATGAGCGTTATTTCGGTTTACAAAGACAAAAAAACAACGAAAAATGCAAAATTGTCGTATCGAACGATTATGTTCAGGGTACGCTCACCGAAATTGATGACGATGAATATATCATTGTATCAAACTCTGGCGAGGAAAAAAGACTTAAAGCCGACAAATGCTTTGCGGACAATATGAAAAAAAGATTTCGCTCGGATACAACGCAAGGTTTTTTTAATCGGCGCGAACGGCAGAATTTGCGGAACGGCAAACGATTATGACGAAAAACTTGGGCTACGGTTATCTTTTTCAAAGCTGCACAGAAGGACGAAAAGAAAGACGAAGTTTACGTTAAAAATTCTTACCGCCGCAGGAGAGATAAAAAGTATGAGCTTTCGGAAAATATAAAGGTTGACGGCGAAAAAGTTTGACAGACTGCGCGAGGTTTACAACGTTCTTACCGACAGCGATGCGTCGGGCGAAAGATACACAAAGGCGCAGATTATCCGCTACAAGGTTAACGCGGACGACAAAATAAACTTTATCGACACAAACGAGGACGGACGTTATGAAAATTACGAAACTTCACTGCACACGGTAAGCTTTTCAAACGTTGCATTCAGACCCGGAAAATACATAATCAACAGAAGAGCGGTAATCGACAACTTTGCGGTTTGCTTCTTTGTTCCGCAGGTAGCAAGCGGATATTCAAAATCGTATATCGAAGATATAGACGAAGACGATTTGTTTGTTACCTACAAAATAAACGATTACTGGCAGTCGGAAACAATTACGGCAGACGTTGCGATAATAGATGAGGACGCGTGCCTGTCCGACTGTGTAGCGATAAAATACGATTTCTATCCCAACGACAACGTTGGCGGCGACTTGGGATTTAAAGTAGGAGTAAGCCCCGAATACGCTATGGTTGACCGCGTGGGCGTGACGCTTGACAAAAACGGCGACACCGTGCCTGCGATTTATATGATAAACGACCGTCTTATTGAAAAGAAAGAGTGCATAAGCGAGGGCTGTACCCAAAAATACAAATACGACGAAAACGGCACAAAAACAACCGAGGTAACGGGTCTTAAACGCGGTGACGTTATAAAATTCTATTCCGACCGAAACGGAGTTATAAGATACACCGAGGTTTTGTATGACATTGAAAGAGGCGACAACGCAAGGTTCAAAATTTCCAATTCGTCAAAAGACGGAGTAAGCTGTGCGGTTGTGTATTCGGCGGGGAAAAAAAGAGGTATGCGTGTTATGGGCAGTGTGCTTTCGGGCGCACCCAAGCTTGACATCGCAAATGCTGACCTTACAATGGATACTTCAATCCTTACCGCAATTCCGCTTCCCGAGGTTAACTGCAAATTTATTGTGTATGACAGTGCAAACGACGAAATTAAACACGCAAACGAGCTTGATTTGTACGGATTTAAAGATACGCCGAACCACCCGTCGATAGTGTTTATAAACGAGTCGTACACGGTGCCTGCGGCAATATTTATCATTAACTGATGCGGAGAGGATATTTAATGAAAACAAGGAATGTAACTGCATTTGTTTTATGCCTTCTCATCACTTTTTCGGCATTTTCCGCATATGCGTCGGCAAAACTTGACAAAGTCGGCTTTGTTGACACTGCGTCGGGCAAAACGTTTAAGTATATGTTTGACGACGCATACAGTGTCAAAAGCAAGGTTTTCGGAATGGGTACATATTCAGGCCCGTCGGCGGATACGGCATACAAAGGCACTCACAGTTACAAAATCAAAATCACCAAAGCCGCCGACAGGTCGTGGACAAATCTTGCGCGCGAGATTTATCAGGGAATGGATATGAAAAACGGCGCGCTGGAGTTTGCCTATAAACCTGTTGCAGTGCGGGACGAGGTTTATGCCGGAATTTCGTGCTTTACCGATTCAACCAACAAAAACGCGGTTCTCCGTATTTTGTTAAACGACTATATCGACCTTGCAAATTACGATTACGAAAACGGAGGCTGGATAAACGTCACAATCCCGTTTGAATATTTCAGAAAAAAACGGCGAGTTTATCAATCTCGGCGACGGCGAAATTGCGGGAATTTGATTTTAACAGGCTGAACGGTGTGTATTTTTGAATATTCAAAAAGAAAATCTCACCTCCGACCAGACGATAGTTGCATACGCTGACGAAATAAGAATGAGCGAGTGCGTGAATTCACCCGAAATCATCGGCGCGTCATACTCGGACGGTCTGACGCTTGTGTGGGAAAAACTTAGGCGAAAAACACTGTTTATGAAGTTTACCGAAACGGATATTTAAAGGCAAAATTAAGCGAAAATTATTATCACGATACCGACTGTAAGAAAAAAACCAAAACGTATGAATACGCGGTGCGCGCAAAGCGTGACGGTATGGTGTCGCTCCCGAGCGTATATACCGCCGACACAAGCTTTGCGGTGCAAAGCGGTGTTTTGCCCGACGGCAAGCTCGGCGTTAAAAACGCGGTTTGCACTGCCGGCGGAAACAGAGCGGTGATTTATTTTGACAAGCGGTGCAGTGAAGATATGACGTATGTTTTGTATAAAAACGGCACTGCATACGCAAAGTCCGATACCGAGTTTTTTGTTGACAAAGCATATGCAAACGGCGACGTTTACAAAATTATTTCTTACTCGGCAGACAAAACGAGAGTGTCGGCGGTGGACAGCGTTGAAGTGAAAGAGGGCGCACACTCTGCCGAAACGGGTAACATCAAACTTCTTGATTTAAACGGCGCGAACGCGAAAAACGGCGCGGTGAAATATGCAAGCTTTGACGTTGTAAACAAAAAGCGCCGAAAAATTCGGAGCGCTTGCGGTTGCCGCGTTTTTACAAAGACGGACATCTTTACAGCGCCGACACACAGAACATCACGCTTTTGCCCGGCACAAAAAAACTATAAAATCACGCTTGCCAATCCGCCGATTTTAAACGGAACATATGAATTTGCCGTGTTCCTGCTCGACGAATTGTCGGTTTTACAGCCTGTTGCGCCGAAAAGTGCACAGCAGTATAAAAATCAAGCGGTGACGGCGAATATAACATCGTTCTCAACAATTCGGACGAAAAACAAACGATAACGGGGTGGGGAATTTCACCGTTTTCCATTCCCGATTTCAAAAATGTTTCAGAATACGTCCGACTGGCAAGAAGTGTTTGACCTTACATACCGCGACTTGGGTTTGAACATCATTCGTTTGCCGTTTAACAGCTATTGCGGTGACGGCGGCGGAAACATAGTCAAAAGCGAGCTTGAGGTTTTTGGCAAATTATGCAAACCGTGCCGCGGAATACGGCATAACCGACTATATGATGACCTACTGGAGCGCCCCGGCTGATATGATAGAAATTGAAGAGGGCGGTATAAACTACGGCACGGGAAACTGTCAGCGGTTAAAGGTTGACTGCGAGGAAAAATACTGCGATTACATTGTAAAATGTATAGCATATTTAAACGAGCACTGTGCAAATCCGCCCCTTGCGGTGAGCCTTCAGAATGAACCGCAGGACGGACGCACAATGCCGAGATATGATAAAGAGCAGTATATGCGCGTGTCAAAGCTTTTGAGAAACAAGCTTAACTCAGCAGGGTTTGAGAGTGTTAAAATTCTCGGACCCGAAACGTCGGCATATTATCAAATGTATATTCAAATGGGCGGAAAACTTCACAATCTGCAATTTGCAAACTTCGCTGAGGACAAAGAATTTGCCGACGCAATCGGCATTATCGGCGTTCATTCATATGCTATGAAAATCGGAGACAGATCGTATCACACCGACATTGAGCAGTTTGCAAAACGCCGCGTCTGACTATCCCTATAAGGAACGCTGGCAGACGGAATTTTCCGAGTCGAACAAGTTTGAAACAAATATGGACGCGTCTATTTATACAATGCGCATACTCTCGGCAGACGTCGGCTGGGCAGGTATGAACAGGTGGTTTTACTGGCGGTCGTACTATTACGCATATACGACCGACGAAAACGGCATAACCTATGATGTTTACAATATGAAATATTCTCAGCAGTCGCTTATCGTGGGAACGCCCGGCGGAAAGCTTAAAACCACAAAGCTGTATAATTCGCTTCAAACACTGTTTAAAAATGCTCCTGCCGGTTCAAAGGTTGTGACTGCGTCGTGCAGTGACGGCGATGTTGATAACGCAAGCGCGCTTTATGCGGATTTGCTCGCATTTAAGACGGAAAAAGGCAGTATGCTTATGCTTGTCAATAAGTCGGACAGCGAAAAAGGTTTACAACATTTCAAATCTTATCGGCGGCAGGGCGGTGATAAAATATGTGAGCGAGGACAGCGAGGATATTGTCACGACAGATAAAATTGAAATTGAAAAACGGCAGTATAAACGGCATATGCGTGCCGAAAAAGAGCATTATGTACGTTGTATGCGAATAAAAATGTGATTTATAAAATTTTTATAAAAATCAAATTAAGAAAGGAAGAGAAAAATGGTAAAAAGAAATTTGATTAAGGGTTTGGCGCTTTTTATTGTACTCACCTTTTGTTATGTCACTTGCACCTGCCGTGTGCTTTGCAGAGGGGGAAACCGCAAGTAATATTGTTTTTCAGATTTGGCAGGATAAACTGCTGACTGAAGTTGACCCGTCGGACGGTGAAGAATGGGCTTCGTTTTACGGAAATGCTACGCAGGAGGGCGGTATAAAAATTTCTTAATAAAACGACAGCAGATTATTCCGCAAAAGACGGAACGAATGCCGCGGCTATTCTTCACGGCAACTACAACAAAAGCGGAAATACAGACATTAGAAAAAAACATATTACGTTGATTTTTGGCGCTGATATTTCTTCGCTTGTTATGGCAAACGGTTATGACAAAACTTTTGTAAGCTTTTTATTTTCAGGCATTGAACTGGGATAAAATTGATTTGTCGGGATTTGCAATCGGCGCATATACAAAAGATACCGACGGTAACAAAGTGCTCGGAACAGCCGTTCCGCTTACAAAAATACGTTCACATTATGCAGGATAAATGGGCGCTTTTGGAGTTTTCTATGAAAGACCTTGGCTTGGACGGCGCTAATAGCACTGCATTTGAGGGACTGTATTTTAACACAAAAATCAAAGATGATGTGACAGAGTTTTACAGTTCTGTCGGCAAATTTGATAAGCTTAATATCGTTAATTCCGTAGGCGACGGGACAATGGTGTATGACGGTACGTATAAGATTTCACCTGAATTGACTTTTATTAGAAATAACGGCAGTGCTCTGGAATCAAATTATTGTTTGTCCGGTGCCGGTTATTCCACGGCAAGCGATCCTAAAATTGACCAGTTGATCATTGACTACAAGGAAGGTAAAGTAAGATTGCATTCCAGAGGATCTGCTGCATCTAATACTGCCGACAGTGCAACCAAGGGCAGATTTATAAGAGTTTTACCTGTTACCGAAGTAACCAAAAAAACAAACATTGCAATCACGACAAATTACAAAAACCGAAAAATACAGACTTAATCATAAAAAGTAAGAAAAACATACTGATGAAAAAGTTTGACACTTCATTTGGCGATACAGGTGAGTTATACATAGGTGTCGGACAAATAAAAAGGGTAGTTCGTGGTCGGGTTCTCCGCTTAAAATGGGACTTGTTGCTTTGGATAAATCAAAAAAATACCGTCCGAAAGCAAAGACTATGCAACCTTTAGAATACCGCTGAAAGATTTCATAGATGCAAGTAAATCAGAATCTACGCTTTTAAAATGAAAATAACAGCGATGAAAGTATAGGCGACCTTACTCTTGATAATATAAATGTTTTTTTGGCTTTGTAATTAAAAAAATTTAGCAAAACTGCAAAAATGATTGCATGTTTTTAGAGATTTCGAAATAGGTCTTGCACCGCATACAGAGTCTGTTGAAAAACAGAATGGCATACGGCGATAACGGTCAGAAATGGGGTATGCCCGCAGGCGCAGGCGAACCGCTTTGCTACACATTGTCAACAAGCGGAAGTAAAGAAAAAAACTCTATGATACAACAAGCACAGAGAGAACGGGCTACGGCACATCAAACAAAAATAATCTATACTTGGGCATATTGGGGCAACAATATTTATACTCCCGAATATGCAAAAAAATCGGTATAGCCTTTAATCAACCGGCAATTACATCAGATAACAAAAATTAAGTTTTCTATGAACAACTACACAACAACCGATGTTAAACCGGCACTTGTAATAGCATATTACAAAGATAAAGAACTTGTAGATGTTCAGGTAAGCAGTGATTTTGCATTTGTAAACAACGGTTCTTCATCAAGCACAACCAAGCCTATCTCAACCGAAAAAGAATACGACACTGTAAAAGCGTTTATGCTCGACTCTATGGAAAGCATTGTTCCGCTTGCAAAGTCGTATGACAGCACAACTGTAACCGAATAAAACACACAAATTATATTGCAGGACGGTTTTGCGCCGTTCTGCAATATAATTGCATAAAAAGCAATAATTTGGCAAGAGGTTATTTGTTGACACAAAAAAATCCGCGTATGCTACAATAATTTGAGTATAAACAATAATCTGAATACAAAAAAAGGTGAATTGCTGTGATTTTAGGTACATTTTTATTTGGCTCTGCCTTATGCTGATTGTCGCGAAAAAAATAGGAAAAAAATTTATATTCCTGGATTTTTGCGCTTATGTTCTTTTCAATCAGCTTTATTGCGGTGTCGCTGATATTCTATCTTATAAAACTGACAAACTACCGCTCGGTTTTTTTCGATTGAAAAATTAAAATTTACTACCTTCTCACAAATGTAAAAAAATAAACTTTTTTTGTGGTGCGCAACTACATAAACACAGGCGTTGCAATGTTTGTTTTCTCAAAAAAATATGGTTTTATTCTTACAGAAAAATCAGCCGTGCGCACAAAACTACATACGGTTGTTATGCTTGCGCTCGGATTTCTTCTTTCACTGATTTACATTCAAATAAACTCGTTCGGATTTATTGAAAGTATATATATTTTGGCAAACGACCAAAGTATAAATTCAATTTTAAGCCCCGCTGAAAAGCACAGTTTCGGCATTGTCAAGGCGTATAACACGCTGTTTTTTTGGGAATTTCGTGCGTTATGGCTTACATTATGATTTTTTTATACGCTACAAAAAAGCTCGAAATTGTGTTCAGAAAAAAATCAGTACAAAAATGCTTGCGGCGGCTATGCTTTTTGGTTGACATTCTGTTTTTTTGCGTTTTACATTTTCGGTCCGTTCAGGGGCAAGGTTTTCAACAACATTCAGCTTGAAAACTTTACTTTCTGCGAAGAGCTTTCGCATTTTTGGTATGTTTATATGCCGGTTATCATATTTGTAATAATAAACGTCGTTTCGTTTATACTTATAAAGTCACGTATTCTTGATAGCGTGTCGTTTATGCGCGACCGTGCGATTTTGAAAAAGAGCGCGTTTTTGCCTCAGGACATACGGCATATGATGCACTCGTACAAAAATTCGCTTTTTACCGTGATGATTATGGCAGACCAGATTAAAAACAGCGGCGATATAAACTTTTCAAAAGAAACGGGCGCGGAAATTTACAATTCCGTGAAAGACTGCATTGACCAGGTGAGCGGATTTTTGAATATTTCGTGCAACCCAAAAATGCACGGTTGAAATTGTGGACATTAAAGAGTGCATAAAAAAATTGCGCTTTTTAAAGCTCGGCAAGACAGATGTTAAAATTATTGCCGATTACAACAACGACCCCTGGTTTTCGGATATTTTGACCGTTACAAAAATCGCCGACGCGATTTATAACATTCTTATAAATTCGCTCGACGCGGTCCGCGCCGCGGAAAGAGACAGGGTATCATTAAAAATATCGGTCTTTCACGAGGCAGACTGGATTTGCGTTTCGGTTGAGGACAACGGGTGCGGTATTCCGAAAGAAAATTTAAAAAAATGCTTCAATCCCCTTTTTACCGCCAAGAAAAACCCACGAAAACTGGGGAATAGGTTTGTCGTATGTTTCTCAGATTGTCATATATCACCTCGGATTTGTTTTTTTGCGGACAGTAAGGTGGGGGAATATACACAGTTTCAAATTTTGCTGCCGAGCATTAAAAAAACGGTACAACCTCTATGTGGGAGTGAAAAAAATTATGGAAAAATAAAATAAGAATAGTTGTGTGGGACGATTTGCCGAAAATTGTTCAGTATTTTTCGGATATGGTAAACAGTCAGTCTGATATGGAAGTTGTCGGCACGGCACAGAGCGGTGCTGAGGTTGTCAGCGTTGTTGACGAAACCAAGCCCGATATTGTGCTTATGGATATGCAGATGGAATATCAGAACGCAGGCGTTGACGCCACAAGAACCATATGCGAAAAAAATCCAGGAACAAAAGTTATTATGATAACCGTTCACGGCGAGGACGACTATATGTTTGAGGCATATGCGGCAGGTGTTGTCGATTTTTTTGGTTAAAAACCGAGCCGAAAGAGGAAATTCTCAAAAAGCATACGCACGGTTTACGAGGACAGTGATTTTGTGCGTCCCACGGCGGCAAAAGAAAAATTATGAACGAATTTATTGAGCTTCACAAGGCGAAGCAGAGTTTTATGTATGTTATAAACATCATCACCGCGCTTACGCCTACCGAGCTTGACATTTTAAAAATGCTTTATGCCGGCAAAAACAGACGGCAGATTGCGGACGAGCGTTTCAGCGCGCTCGAAACGATAAAATTTCATATAAGAAATATTTTGATTAAAAACGAATTATAAATCCACAAAAGAGCTTTTTGAATGACATCAGGCATTTAAGGCTTTTTGACGACTTGAAATTTTAGGAGATTAAAATGAATAATAAAAAGCGGTTATATACAGAACTAAAAAGACAGTGACGAAAGAATTGCAAAAATAGGCGAGAAAGAGTTTATGACGCCCGATAAAATCACAAGTTCGCGCCTTATAACTGTTTTTTTCCCGATATAGAATATCAAACGGTTTTGGGATTCGGCGGTGCGTTTACCGAGGCGGCAAGCACAACTTACGACTGCCTTGACAAGGACAAAAAAGAAAAGGTGATAAAAGCGTATTTTGACAAAGAAGAAGGCATAGGCTACAACTTTTTGCCGTACGCACATTCACAGCTGTGATTTTACGCCCGAACCGTATACATATATAAAAAGACGGCGACGAAACGCTCGAAAGCTTTGATATGTCGCACGACGAAAAAGTCGCTCATTCCTATGATTAAAGACGCGAAAAAATGTGCGGATTTTTAAACTTTTTGCGTCGCCGTGGACTCCGCCAGCGTTTATGAAAGAGGACAAGACGCTCAATTTCGGACCGTCGCTTTTGCCCGAATACTATGACCTTTGGGCGGAATATATCAAAAAATATATTTTGAAAATGAGAGATTACGGAATTGACATTTGGGGCATAACGGTTCAGAACGAACCGCGTGCGCGTCAGAAGTGGGAATCGTGCTATTATTCGCCCGAACAGGAACGCGATTTTGTAAAAAACAGTCTCGGCAAAGCGCTTGACGGCTTGGGTGTTAAGATTTTTATCTGGGACCACAACAAAGACGGAATTGTTGAGCGTGCGGAGGATATTTTGTCCGATAAGGACGCGGAAAAATACATTGACGGCGTTGCGTTTCACTGGTACACCGGCGACCATTTTGAAAATATAGAGCTTTTTTCAAAAATGTATCCCGACAAGATGATTTTTGCAGTGAGATTTGCAAGGCAAGCGAGGAAAAAGGCGTTAAGGTTAAAGACGGCTGGAAATTTGCCGAGAGTTACGGTCACGAAATTATAGGCGATTTTAACAGCGGATGCTGTGCGTTCTGCGACTGGAATATGATTTTTGAACGAAAACAACGGTCCGTATCACTGGCGCCCCTGAAGTACGTTCGTGCGACGCGCCCGTGATTATAAACACCAAAACAAAAGAGGTTACATTTGAGCCGTCTTATTATTACATAGGACATTTCAGCAAGTTTGTTCAAAGCGGTGCAAAAAGGCTTGCGGTAAGCAAATGGCATCCGCTTATAGAGGCTTGCGCGTTTAAAAAAATCCCGACGGAAGCATTGCGGTGATTGTTATGAACAAAAGCGATGAGGATTTTATCGGCAATCTTCGTATGAACAGGCAAAAATCTTGAATATGAATGTGACAGACACTCCATTTTGACATTTGTTATTAAATGAGGATATATAAATGAAAAATTGAAAAATATAAAAACGGAAAAAAATTTTTATAAATGCAGACGGCAAATTTTTGCCGTTTGCGGCATACCGTTCGTTTCACCCGAACGAGAAGTATGTAAAGGATTTTTACAAAAGCGGATTTAGATTTTTAACATATTTCCGAGCGGAATTATGACGGCTGTTGACAACAGAACAGTGCCGTATTCGCAGTTCGGTCCCGTGTGGGTGGGTGATGGAAAGTATAATTGGGACAATCTTAAAAAAACAGCTTGAGGTTTTTTTGACAAAAAAACTGCCCCGACGCAAAATTGGCGCTTTTTGATACATCTTGACACTCCGCAGTGGTTTATAGACGAACACGAGGGTATGGCAGACACGTGGGAGGAATTTATCTGCGAGGCTGATAATCCGCTTTGGCGAAACGGAGCAAAAGAATATATGCACGCGCTTATTGACAAGTGCGATGAACTTATGGGGGATAGGATTTTCGGCTATCTTTTGATGGCGGGCGGTACAACCGAATGGTATACAAGGTTTATCGACAGGGCAATGGACAACCCGTCGGAAAATCATATAAAATCATACAAAAACTGGTGCGGCGACGAAAACGCAAAAATCCCGTCGTTTGCCGAATATACGGCGGTTCAGCACGGTATTTTTTTACCGAAGATGAAAATGTTTTGCGCTACCGCAGATACCTTTCCGAAAAAGCGGAAGAAACGGTTAACTATTTTATCGACGCGGCGAAAACCTACCGTCCCGACAAGCTTGTCGGCGTGTTTTTCGGATATGTAAGCCAGGACTGTGCAAATGCGGTTAAATCTGGATATAACGAAACTCACAAGGTTTTTCGGAAACAAAAAAATCTCGACATCATATGCTGTCCTGCGTCGTACAATTTCAGAAAACTTGAAAGCACAAGCGCGTTCAGACTGCCCGTTGACACATTCAGGCTGAACAATATGCTTTATATCCACGAAATTGATGCTAAAACGCATATTTCGTATAAAAACCCCGTCGGCACGTCGCATATGCAGGGGTATTAACGACACCTTTAAAACCCTTTCCGAAACGTCGGCATACCTTAAAAGAGAGGTTTCGCTCGCACTTTCAAAAGGTCAGGGATTTTTGGATTTTCGATATGTTCGGCGGTTGGTTCGACGATGCCGAGCTTATGGAGGAAACGGCAAAAATTACATAAGCTGTCTGATTATCTTGCGGATAAGGATAACGAAAGCATAAGCGAAACGGCGCTTTTTGTGGACTTGGAAAGCAACTATTATATCGGCTGTGACGCGGATTATCCTATGAACGAGCTTCAGATGCGCAATATGAATTTGACGGCAATTCCGTGGGATAATTATCTCACCGACGACTTGCTGAACGAAAATTTTGATTACGATAAATACAAGCTTTATATTTTCCCGAATTTGTTTAAGCCGAAAAAGGAAATTCTCGAAAAAATTCAGCTTTTTGCGCAAGATGGGCAAGTGCCTTTTTGTTTATGCACGCAAGCGGATATATCGGCTTTGACGGCGCATACAACGGCAAAAAAATATGCAGGCGCTCACGGGACTTAATCTTGAAAAAAATGCGATTTTGCAAACTCTGATATGACGCTTGAAAACGGCGAAGATTTCGGCTTCACCTTTGAGGTTAACGCGTGGCGCAAAATGCGCGGTGAAAAGCGCGAAAGCAACGAATTTCAGCCGATTTTTCCGAATTGATGACGACTGCGAGGTTTTTAGGCAGATACAAAGCGGACAATACAGTTTCGGCAGGCTTAAAAATGCGCAAAAAAACGGCGGATTTGATGCGTATGTTGCAGCATCACCGCTGACGCCTGAAATTGTAAGATATTTCGCACAGCGTGCGGACGTTTTTTTGCGTACGGCGACGAGGGCGATATTATATATTTAAACAAAAGTATGATTTCGGTGTATTCGCATAAAGAATGCAAAAACATCAGATGGAAAAATAAAGCAAAGCTTCGCGATTTTTATAACGGCGAGGTTTTTGAAACGGACAAAAACGGCGTAAAAATCCCGTTTAAAGAAAAGGAAACAAGAATTTTTATTGTTGAGTAATGCTTGATTGAGGGTGAACAGATGTATAACGCTTTGGATTACGGAATTATCGGCGACGGCAAGACGAACAACACAAAAAAATATAAATCTATTGCTTGAAAAAAATTAAAGATACCGGCGGTACGGTTTATTTTCCGCCGGGCGAATATCTCACCGGCTCAATTTTGATGTACGGCAACACAACGCTTTTTATCGATTCCGGCGCGCGCCTTTCGGCAACGGATAATTTTGACGAATTTCCGTATATCGCAAATGACGGCATAGAGGATTTCAACATAAAACGGCACAGAGGATTTATAAGTTCATTCGGGTGCGAAAAACATAACAATCTGCGGACGCGGAGAGATTAACGGCAGCGGAAGAAAATGGTGGAGAAGCGGAAAATCGGACATTGAGCGTCCGAGGCTTATCAATTTTATTATGTGCAAAAATGTGCAGATAAAAGACGTAACTTTAAAAAATTCTCCGTGCTGGACAGTTCACCCCATATGCTGTGAAAATGTGACGGTAAATTCCGTTACCGTTCAAAAATCCGTACGACTCGCCCAATACCGACGGGATAAACCCCGAAAGCTGTAAAAAAATGTGAGAATATCAGACTGCCATATTGACGTCGGCGACGACTGCATAACCATAAAGTCGGGAACCGAAACCGATACTTTGCAAAAGAGATTTCCGTGCGAAAACGTAACCGTTTCAAACTGCACAATGTCGCACGGGCACGGCGGTGTGGTTATCGGCAGTGAGATGAGCGGGGGAATAAAAAATATCGTTATATCAAACTGTGTTTTTCAGAATACCGACCGCGGAATACGCATAAAAACGCGCAGAGAACGCGGAGGATATATCGACGGAATTTTGGTAGGAAATATAATTATGGATAAGGTTAAAGCCGCAATTACAGTGAATGAATTTTATTGGTGCGGTGCGCCGAAGGACAGTAAAAATCTGTTTGATGAGCACTGTATGCCCGTCACGGATAAGACGCCCGAAATTTCAAACATCAGCATAAACGGAATTATTGCGCGGAATGTTGAGGCGTCGGGAATATATATGTACGGACTTCCCGAGCGCAATATATCGGGCATAACGATAAATAATGCAGATATAAGCGTGACCGGGTGCAGGGTAGGTTTTGAGTCTGTTTTTGGCATATAACCGTCCGCTTTTCATTCGGTGAGGGGCATTTTTATGGAAAAACGTGAAAGACACCTGTTTAAACAACATAAAAAAATTTCGTGCGGCGGTGAAAAAAATTAGCCGTTAAAAAAACTGCACTAACGTTACATTAAACGGTAAAAATATTTAAAATACGGCTTCAAAACCAATGCTTTTTTTATTGAGGAGCGGCTAAAAGACGTCTTTTTGTATTGCAATATTATCAAAGCTTCGCGATATATTTATTCATAACGCGCCAAGCGTCGTCAGCATAAAACCTGTGACCGCCGTTTCCTATAACCTGCGAAATGTTTTTCTTCCTTGCCGATAAGCTTTATAAAAAGGTTTTTTATGGTGTCAAACGTTTCACACGACGGTTTAATCGGAAAAAAATTCCGTCATCTTTGCCCGACACGACAACAAGATACTTCGGTGCGATAAGTCCGCCGAGGTCGCCCATATCAAAAATAGGTGCGGATATTCGGAATAAAAATTGCAGGTGCAGTGGCGCATTGAAACGATTGACTCGTCATACGAACAAACCGCACAGCTCGGCATTGCGCATTTTACTCTGTCCTCAAGGCAGGCTATATAATACGTTGCCGTACCTCCGCCCGAATTTCCCATACAAATAACTTTGTTTATGTCGGCATAATCGGAAAAAGTGTTGTTCGGCAGTATCAAGCGCGCGCATAACATCCCAAACCCTTTCGCCGATTGTGGTTCTGCCTATTAAAAAGATTTGCCATTGTCGAAATATGACACTGCGGTCCGTGTTCATCTCCTCCGCATTCGCCGAATCCGCGCTGTTCAATGCAAAGCGCCGTATATCCCTCTTTTACCGCTCTCACGGCAAAATCGCGGTCACCGCCGTACAAAAGCTTTTCGTCGCCGTCATATTTAATTTTGCCGAGCGATATGTGCATGCCGGTTGAATGTCCTTGCAGACAAACCACAAGCGGAAGCGGTTTTGTTATATTTTTCGGAATAACAAGGCAGGCAACAGGTTCGTATCCGGGTTCGCTCTGATATGTAAAATAAATTTCGTGCCTGTCTTCGGTATCTTCCTCGCGCGTGATTTTAAAAATTCAAATCGCATTTTTGAAATTTGTCCATTCCCAAAAGAGAAAAAGCTTTTTCTTTTGCGGATTTTTTTCCATTTTTCATAATCTTCGCCGTCTTTATACTTCATCAGCGCAGGCATATTTTTTTATGTAATTTTTTTATATAAAATTTCGGATCGTGCATAAATACCACCTCATTTTTATATTATACAATATAAAAATACTTGTTTTCATCTAATATTTTTGCTGAAATGCCCGAAAAAAATACACAAAAATATTGACTCGTCTGCTGACAAACTAACGGCGGTGTGATATTGTTTAATTACATAAACCAAACGGCGAAAAAGGTGCTGTGCGGGGGTGAAATGTATGCCGGAAAAATCTTATACCGCTTGTGCAATACAAGATTAAAAGCGATAATCTGCCGTTTCATTTTCACGAGGAATACGAAATACTGTTTGTTACCGACGGGCGGAAGATAACATTATGAATTTTTAAAAAGAAAAAGGTACATTATAAAAAAATTTGATAAAAAAATTTTGTTTCGGGTGAATTTTGCAAAAGTATGTTTGCATTTATAATATGAAAAAAATTTTTACAGAATATTTAAAAAGCAAATGTAAGCACAATAATAGAGCAATAACAAATTACTTTTTATTGCAAAAAAACATTTTAAACCGTAAAAAAAGGAGTGAAAGGAAAAATGGCAAAAAAAGTATGGTTCCCGAAGCAAAACAGGCAATGGAAAGATTTAAAATGGAAGCTGCTGCAGAAGTCGGCGTTAACTTAAAGCAGGGTTATAACGGCGACCTCACTTCCAGACAGGCAGGTTCTGTCGGCGGTCAGATGGTTAAAAAATGATTGAGCAGTACGAAAAGAGTATGTCTTAAGTATCGCTTAATTATCGAAAGTGAATAACCCGAATTCCTATTTTGGAAATGGAATTTTTCAATTTCGGATAACCAAACGCGATATAAGTTTTAACAAAACAGACTTTGATAAGGATTATTATCAAAGTCTGTTTTTTTCCGTTTTGCAATGTTTCCATAAAATTATTTTTATTATTTCAATGACGCTTGCCATAATTCCGCGTTTTTCCTCCGCTTTTTCGGTGCGAAAAAAGATTAGCCGGGTCACAGCCCGAGCAAAGGTCGGATATAAGTATGTTTTCCTCGGGAACGCCCTCTTTAATCAAAAGCTGTTTATTTATTTTCGGCAAGTCCAGATAAAACTTTCCGTTTTCGCGTCTTAACGCGTCGGTTTGTGCAATGCCGGGAAATTTATTTTCAAAATCGGTAAAAAGATTTTCGTCAACTTCATAGCAGCAGCAGTGTATGCACGGTGCAATCGCAACAAAAATATTTTTCGGATTGCTGTTATAAATTTCTTTTCATTTTTCTTAACCGTGAGCGGTGCAAGCTCTTTAAACGTTCCCCTCCAACCGCAGTGCGCCGCGCCGACTGCTTTGTTTTTTTACTGTCGGCAAAAAGGAGCGGAACACAATCTGCGCCGAAAACCGTGAGCGCAACGTTCTTTTTCGTTTGTCACAAGCGCGTCAACGTCCTCATAATCCGCGCTTTTCAAAATTCCTTTTCCGCGGTCGGAGGCTGTTGCAACGCGAATATTCGCATTGTGAAACTGGCTTGACGATACCATATTGTTAACGTCAATGCCGACTGCTTTTGCAAAAATTCTGAAATTTTCCCTCACCGTTTCGGCATCGTCGTCTGTATGAAAAACCCAAATTCATCGACGCAAGATACGGAATTTTTGAAATTCCGCCTTTGCGCACCGAGCTTGCGTGACGCACAAAAATCAAGTTTTGCAAGGTTGGGATAGGTTATATATCCAACACCGTTATTTTCGTTTATAATGCTGTTTTTACTTTCCACAAAATCACTCCTCTGCACAATTATATTACATTAAAGGGAAAAATTTTGTCAATGTATTGACAATATATTTACATGTTTACCATAAAAAGTTAAAAAATACGTTTACAAAACGAAAAAAATTTGTGCTAATATAATTATTGCACCGATAAGATTACATTATATATTTATTTTTCATCTGATTGGGGAGTTTTTATTGAGAAAAAGCGGAGTACTTATGCACATTTCCACACTTTACGGCGATTATTCGTGCGGAAGTTTCGGAAAAAGAGGCAAAAGAATTTATTGATTTTTTTATCCGACACGGGATTTTTCCGTGTGGCAGGTCTTGCCGTTCGGCACAACGGACGAGTGCAATTCGCCGTATAAATCGTATTCGGCATTCGGCGGAAATCCGTATTTTGTCGACCTTGACAAATTATATGAAAAAAAGGTTACATTACATATGACGAGTTAAACCGTCAAAAACAGAATACGCCGTATTCGTGCGAATATAAACGCTTGTTTGACGAACGTGTGACGCTTTTGTGCGATTGTGCGCAAAAAAAGTTTCGGACGCGGAAAGAGAGAAAAATCGAAAAGTTTATTGAAGAAAACAACTATCTTGCGGACTTTTTGCAAATTTATGGCGCTGAAAAGCGCAAACAGCGACGCGGAGTGGCAGAAGTGGCAAAAACTTTTGACTTTGACGAAAAATTTTTGTTCGGCTGGAAATTTATACAGTATGAATTTTTTTAATCAGTGGCAGGAAATCAAAAAAATATGCGAACGAAAAACATCAGCATAATAGGGGATATTCCGATTTACGTGTCGCAGGACAGCTGTGATGTGTGGAGCAACAGGGACGAATTTTTGCTTGACGAAAAAGGCTATCCGACATCTGTTGCAGGCGTTCCTCCCGATTATTTTTCAAAAGACGGTCAGCTTTGGGGCAATCCTTTGTATGACTGGGAAAAAATGAAGAAAAAAACGGCTATAAATGGTGGGTTGACAGGATAAGCCATATGCTTAAAATGTTTGACGGCATACGCATTGACCATTTCAGAGGACTTGAGTCGTTCTGGTCGGTGCCGTCGGACGCAAAAACCGCCGCGTCGGGCAAATGGGTGAAAGGTCCGGGACTTGATTTTATTGAAAAAAATCAAAAAAAGCCGCTGGCGGAAAAAAATGATAATTGCCGAGGATTTGGGCGAAATTTCAAAAGACGTGGAAAAAAACTTGTCGAGGACAGCGGTTTCCCGGGTATGAGAGTTTTGCAGTTCGGATTTTTGTCATATGACGACAACGTTCATCTTCCGCACAATTACATAAAAAATTGCGTTGCATACACGGGAACGCACGACAACAACACGCTTCTCGGCTATCTCTGGGAGCTTGACGCGGACAAAAAGAAATATCTTTTAAAATACTGCGGATATGAAAACGAAAACTGGGAAAACGGCTTTGACAGCATTGTGCGCACACTTTTTGCAAGCAGTGCCGACACGGTTATTCTGCCGATTCAGGATTTGCTGAAATACGGCTCGGACACGCGCCTTAACACGCCCGGAACAAGCGAAAACAACTGGCTTTACCGCATTACAAAAGACCAGCTTTCGGGAATTGACAAAAATTATTACCGTGAGCTTATAAAACTTTTACAAGCGGTAAAACGGAAATTTTTATGTTAATATAATGTTACATATTTTTTTCAAAAAGAAATATTGTGTTGACTTATTGTACAATGTGGTGTTACAATAGCACTATGTAGATATATACATACTTTAGGAGGAAATGATTATGAAAAGCATCAAAAGATTAACGGCGCTCGTTACTCTCTTTGTGTTTATGCTTTCAACGTTTGCATTTACCGTAAACGCTGATTCCGCATTTACCGATGTAACAAGCGACACACAGTATGCCGATGCAATCCAGAAGCTTTATACCGACGGAATTGTTGATGGCTACGTTGCAGAGGACGGCACAAGAACATTCAAACCTCTTGACACCATCACGCGCGGTGAGTTTGCAAAGCTTTTGGCTGTTGCAAAAATCAAAGGCGCGGCGGCAAACCTTACGGCAACTTCTTCGGGTTTTGCCGATGTAGACTCCGACCCGACAGTAAGCTGGACTATTCCTTACATAGACTACGCTGTTAAGGCATCTATAGTAAACGGCTACGAGGACGGCACATTCAGAGCGAAAAATACTGTTTCTTATGCAGAAGCGGTTAAAATGATTGTTTGTGCAATGGGTTATTCTACGGTTATCGAAAAAACAGAACCGTGGTATGACGGCTACATCAAAGTTGCACAGCAGATAGGTATTTTAAATCAGGCGGCAGGCTCGGCTGAAGAAGCGGCGCCCAGAGGTCTTGTTGCACAGCTTATCTGCAATATGACAACTTCCGATAAAGAAATCACCGTTATCCCCGGCGGAAACACCGGTACGGGCGGCGGCGGATTTGTCATCAAAAACAACGACAATGACGATGATGAAGAGTCTGTAATGGGTATGGTTACCGCAGTTTTCAACCAGGGTGTTGACGGCGAAAACCGGCGGTTCTATGGACGAAATCAAAAATTTATGACGAGGGTGCAGGCACCGAGGCAACATACAAAATCGGCGATTTGAAAATCGACAATTTGTATCAGTATCTCGGACAGTATCTCGACGTTACATACACTGTTAAAAATTCCAAAAAGACAATAAAGAGCATTTCGACAGACGGTCTTAACAAAACTGTTGAAATAAACGCGGACGACATCGATACAATCGACGGAAGCTATCTTGAATACTACAAAGAAGGAAGCTCCAAGACGTCGAAAATAACATTTGCAAGCAATATGAAAAATCATATACAACGGTGTCGGCGTAAGCGGTGTTAACGAAACAAAAATCAAATCGCTTTTCAATATTGACAACGGTACAATCAAATTTGTTGACGGCGACGACAACGGCAGATATGACTGCGCTTATGTTTCGACATACGAAACTTTCTTTGTCGGCACAAGTGAGTCCACATCAAAAAAACAATTACTGATAAATATGTTAAAAAGGGCAACGTTTTTAAAGAGCATTAAGCTTTGACATGGACGCCGAAAACATTGAATACAAAACTTCAACAGGTTCGGCTGCACAGTTCGGTTCAATCAGACAGAACAGTGTTGTTTCCATTGCAATGCCCCAGGATACCGACGCTACATATGCGAAAACAACGGTAATTATTTCTACCGCAACGGCACAGGGGCACGGTTAACAGCATTGATTCTGCCAACGATACTTACGAAATCGGAAGCAAAGAAGTTAAAGCGTCGCAGTATTATCTTGCACTTGTTGAGCAGGAGCCTTCACAGGAGATGAGCCGAGGTGACGTTGTAACCTGCTATCTCGACCATGAGGGCAGAATTGTTGCAATTTCTTCGACAGATACTGCAAAATACGGTTACATTGTTGATGTAATCAAACCCGAGGGTGCAAACAAAGATGATGTAAAAAAATCAGAATGGTAACATCTGCTTCGGCTACTCCGACGGATTACTCGTTAAAGAGCAAAGTTAAAAATCAACGGTGTTGAATACAGCCCCAAAGAGATTGACACTCCTTTGTCTAAATCCGCGATCGTTATTAACGCTAACCTGACTGATGAAAACAAACAGAGTGCAGCATATTCGCAGCCGATTATTTTCAAAACCACATCGGGTGCAAGCACAACCATTGCAAGTATTACTACCGTTTCGGCGGGTATTGACGGTGAAACCGACAGCCTTGAGTATAATCTCGGTATTCCTTCAAGTCCCGATACAATGCTTAAATACAGAACAGGCGGATACTTCCAGGAGGGAACTGCACGTAAATTCAATACAAAATACACAACCTCGACAGCTACAAACACGGTATCGACAAAAAGTATTCTTTGTTCCTACCGACAGAAGCGAAGAGGACGATTACGAAGTTTACACAAAAGCACCGAGCAAATTTACCGATAACAAAACATTCTATGTTAACGCGTTCAATGTTGACGCTACAACCAAAAAAATGCAGAAATTGTAGTTGTATACGGCGGTGCGGGTCTTGAAATCACCGGTTCTATGAAAGCGTATATGATTAAGGAAATCAAGGACGTTATTAACACCAAAGGTGATAAAGCCAAAAAGATTTACTATTACGACTTGCTTGCAAACAATACCGGCGACAACAAGAAAGTAAACGAAGTTGAAACAGACGGAAAGATTGATGTTTCGAATCTTAAGAGCGGCGACATTGTTAAATTTGCTTTGAAAGACGGTTTGGTTGGTCTTATAAACAAAGTTTGCGATGCGGATAATCTTTATGATTTGAACGGAAACGTTTCTGATTTCCACATCAATCACGCAACCGGAACAAACGGCGACCACTACAACGCATATTTCGGTGTTGTATATTCTTACGAGGACGGTCAGCTCCAGATTGTTACAAACGCTTCTGTCAAAGACATCAGCGACACTGATGGCAACTATCAGGAAAAAAATTGATGCTCTTGAACCGACAATTCTTAATGTTTCGAGCTCTGTAAAAGTTACGGTTATTGATTCCTCGGCTAAAAAAACACGGACGATATGATCGTGTTCTACGAGAATGCGGAGTCTGTAATGCAGTCAATTACAGGCAACGTCGTAAAATGAAGCTTCCAGAATTTTTGCATCGCGCAATGACGAAGGTTCTATCAGCGCTATTGTAATTTTTTTAAATAAAAAAACGGCATAAAAGCTCTTAAATACCTCCCCATAATATGTGGGGAGGTATTTGCAATAAAATTTAAGGAGTGATTTTTTTGAAAAACAGATTTCAAAAAAAGCTATATTGCCGTTTTTATAATCGGAGTTCTGCTCATTGCGGTTTATAAAACGTTTGACAACTTCGGTGTGATTATCGACTGGTTTAAAAAGCTTTTTGGAAAATTCTTGCACCGTTCGGCTGGGGATTTGCAATCGCGCTTTTACTGTATCCTCTTTGCATAAAGTTTGAAACGCTATTTCATAAGTGTAAAAAAATAATTTTTGTGCGCAAAAAAACAGGCGCGGTTTTGCGGTTGTGCTCACATTTGTGGTTGTTCTCGGAATTTTCGGCGCGATTATTTACTTTTTAATTCCGCCTCTTGTTAAAAACATCGGCGATTTTGTGTATCAGGTGCCTGCGCTTATCGAGCGTATGACCGACTATGTGAACAGTCTTGATATTGTGAAAATCGACCTTGATTATCTCGAAAAAAACTTGTAAGTGTCGATAACATTATGAAATATGTGAAATTCGAGAGCATAAATCAGTATGCGTCAGGTGTTATGGGATTTTCAGCCGCATTTGTAAAATGTGTTTATGGGACTTATAATCTCGGTTTATGTCCTTCTTGACCGCGACAGATTAAAAAAACACCGCAAAAAGATTTTTTTCCAAAATTGCTGTGCGCGAAAAAAACATATAACAAAGTTGCAAGATGTGTTAAAATGGCGACTGAATTTGTTTATAAATACCTCTATTGTCTGCTTATCGACGCGGTTGCTGTGTTTATTCTTTCGTTTATCGTGCTGACGATTTTAAAGGTGAAATACGCGCACATTTTTCGCGCTTATGCTCGGAATTTTCAATCTTATTCCGTATTTCGGCGCGATAATCGCAACGGCGCTCACGGCGATTGTAACCTGCTTTACCGCAAACCTTATGAAAGGTGTGTGGGTTGCGGTTGCGCTCATAATTCTGCAACAGGTTGACGCAAACGTTATTCAGCCGAACCTTGTTAACAATTCGTTTTCGATAAAGCCGTTTTGGGTAATTTTTGCAATACTCGTCGGCGGCGGATTTTTTTCGGTATTGCCGGAATACTTCTCGCAGTGCCGATTGCGGCGCTTATAAAAACGCTTTTGTGCGAATATATGGACAAAAAGAGGCTGAACGCGCCGAAAAAAACAAACTTCATAAATCAGGCAAAGGAGAATAAATTTATGGTATATTTTGGACCGAGCGGAAATTCGGAGAGTTTTTATAACGAGGGTTACAAATCGTCGCTCCAAATGCCGAAATGGCTCAAAAGAGAAAAAGGTCTTGACGCATACGAATATCAATGCTCAAAGGGTGTGAAAAATCACACAGCCGACTGCCGAAAAAAACTTGGAAATGAGGCGAGGGAAAAACGGCATAAAATTAAGTATTCACGCACCGTATTACATTAACCTTGCAACCGACAACGAGGAAAAAAACGCGAAAAAGCGTGAAATACATCACCGATACCCTTGCGGCGGCGGATTTTATGGGCGCTGACAGGATTGTTGTTCATTCGGGCGCGTGCGCGAAAATGGACAGACGCGTTGCTATGGAATATGCGACGCTCAAAATTGCGCTTGAACGTTCAAAAGAACTCGGGCTTTCGCACGTGCACATTTGCCCCGAAACTATGGGAAAAATAAATCAGCTCGGCGATTTGGACGAGGTTATAGAACTTTGCAGACTGGATGATTATCTTTTGCCGACGATAGATTTCGGACATCTTAATGCGCGCGGACTCGGCTCGCTTAAGGAATATTCCGACTACCTCGAAATTTTTGATAAAATCGAAAACGGCTTGGGGCACGACAGACTTAACATTTTTCATTCGCATTTCAGCCGTATAGAATTTACGCAGGGCGGGGAAAAAGAAGCATCACACGCTTGCCGACACAATGTACGGTCCCGAATTTTTTTGCCCATTGCGGAGATAATTTATAAGAAAAAAATCTTTCGCCCACAATCATCTGCGAGTCGAACGGAACAATGGCGGAGGACGCTCTCGAAATGAAAAAAATATGTATCTTGCGCAAAAAAATAACGCACCGAAAGGATTTTTACTATGGCAGACGAAACGCTTTCACGAATAAAAAAACTGCGAAGTTTTCTTGTTAAAAAACAAGCTTGACAGTATGCTTGTGACCGACCTTAAAAATGTTTTTTATTACAGCGGTTACAAAGGCACAAGCGCGTATCTCATAATCGGACTTGATTTTTCTGTATCTTATCACGGATTTCCGTTATATCACACAGGCAAAAATGCAGTGTCCGCACTATGAGATTATCGACGTGAAAAATGCCGATTTAAAGGGTATGACTGCAAATTTCAAGCGTACGGGATTTGAAAATCTTTCAATTTCGTATGCGTCGTTTGCAAAATTTTCAAAGATTTTTAATAAGCTTGTGTGCGTCGGCGGTGCAATTTACAATTTCCGCGCAAAAAAGAGCGCGTCGGAAATTAAGAATATCAAAAAAAGCGGTTGACATTGCAGACAAAGCGTTTGAGCATATTATAAAAATTTGCAAAACCCGGTATGACCGAAATTGAAGCTGCAAACGAGATTGACTTTTTTTATGAAGAGAAACGGTGCGAGCGGAAATTCGTTTGACACCATATGCGCGTCGGGTGCGCGCGGTGCGCTTCCGCACGGAACGCCGACGTCCAAAAAGCTTGAATACGGCGACTTAGTCGTGCTCGACTACGGCTGTGTTTACAACGGATACTGCTCGGATATTACGCGTACCTTTGCGGTCGGCGAGATTTCCGCCGAGGCAAAAAAGGTTTACGATACGGTTTTAGAAGCGCAGAAAACGGCGGAGGATATGCTTAAATCGGGCGAAATGTGCTGTAATGCTCATTTTACCGCGGAGAATATCATCAACAAAGATTACGAAGGCACATTCGGTCACGCGCTCGGTCACGGAGTCGGGCTTGACATTCACGAACAGCCGACGCTTTCGCCGAAAAACAAAACAATATTAAAACCGGGGAATATTGTCACGGTCGAACCGGGAATTTACATTCCGGGTTTTTTTGCGGTGTGAGGATTGAAGATATGGTCTGCATCAAAAAGACGGCATCGAAATACTCACCAATGCGGAGAAAAGATTTGAAACATATCGGCTAAAAATTGCATTAAAAAAATTGCAAAATTTAAGGTTTATTTATGTAAAATCGGAAATATTATGAATAAATTTTAAAAAAACACTTGCTATTTTGCAAAAAAATAGGTTAAAATAAATAATATGGAATTTTGTGTCGGTGAAAACCGTCATTAGAATATAGTTACAGGAGGATTTTTAAAAATGATTTCAGCAGGTGAGTTCAGAAACGGCGTTACCTTTGAGCTTGACGGCAACGTTTTTTTCAGATTGTGGAATTTCAGCACGTAAAGCCCGGTAAAGGTGCCGCTTTTGTAAGAACAAAAACTTAAAAAAACGTTATCACGGGCGCGGTGGTTGAAAAAAACTTTCAGACCTACCGAAAAAAATGCCCAAAGCGCATATCGAAAGAAAGGACTACGAGTATTTATATACAGACGGCGAATTGTATTACTTTATGGACCAGGAAACATTCGAGCAGATGCCGCTTAACAAAGAGGCTCTCGGCGATTCGTTTAAATTCGTAAAAAGAAAATATGGTTGTTAAAGTGCTTTCGTACAAAGGAAACGTATTCGGCGTTGAACCCCCACGTTCGTTGAACTTCAGGTTACAGAAACCGAACCGGGATTTAAGGGCGATACTTCGACAGGCGCTACAAAACCCGCAACCGTTGAAACAGGGTGCAACACTTAACGTTCCGCTCTTTATCGACCAGGGCGAAATGATTAGAATTGACACAAGAACTGGCGAATATATGGAAAGAGCGTAAGGCTTTTTTTCAAATTAGTTTTTTTATTTAAAAGGAGGTTAAATTTATGGAAAATATATCAAATCAGCTTTCATACGTTAAAGGTTTAATGGAAGGTATGAAATTCGACGACAAATCTAACGAGGGCAAAATTTTTAAAGCTTTGCTTTCTGTTTTGGACGAAATCAACGAGTCTATCGACGATTTGTATGATTATCAGGACGAGGTTGCAGAACAGGTTGACTTAATCGACGAGGATTTGGCGGCTGTTGAAGAAGAGCTTCTCGACTGCGATGACTGCGATTGTGACGACTGCTGTGATGACGATGAGTATTACGAGGTTGAATGCCCCGAGTGCCACGAAATCGTATGCGTTGACGAGGACACTCTTTTTGAAAGATGAGGACATTTACTGCCCCAACTGCAAAACAAAAATCGACATCGACTTTGACGATTGCGACTGCGACGACTGCTGCGGCTGCGACGACGAGGAATAATTTCAAAAACTTCGGCTTTGCCGAAAGTTTTTATGTCCGTGTTTAAGTTGTCGGCTTAAAATCGGTATCATTTACATACATTTTTCAAAAAGTACAAAAAGCCTTGATTTTTTTCATAAAATATGTGGTAAAAATAACCATATACTGAATATTGACTTGACAAGAGAGTGGGCTAAACCCACTCTTTCGTATTGTATGAGGTAATTTTTTGCACTGCGCATAAAATGTGCACTGCGCGCGGAGGTGTTAAAATGGCTAAAATCACGGAAGTTGTAAAATCACTCGCCGAGAACGCGGCAAAAATATGACTGCTCGCTTTTTGGCATTGAATATAAAAAAAGAGGGCGCGGACTACGTTTTGAGGGTTTTTATCGAAAAGGAAAAATCCCGACGAAAACATTTCGATAAACGACTGCGAGAATGTCAGCCGATACCTTTCGGATTTGCTTGACGAAAGCGACCCGATTTCCAATGCGTATATGCTTGAGGTTTCGTCGCCCGGCATAGACAGACCTTTGCGAAACAAGGACGACTACGAAAAATATAAAGGCAGAACGGTGGACGTCGGACTGTTTACGAAAATCAACGGCGCAAAGTTTTTGAGCGGTACGCTCGTATCTTACGACGACGATTACGTGACAATCGACGATAACGGCGAAACCAAAATTCCGCTTGATAAAAATTTCGAGTATAAAATTGGCGGTAATTTTTAAATAACTATTTTGAAAAGGGGCGTTGAAGAAAAAAATGAACAGTGAGTTCATATTGGCGTTGGAGGAAATTGAAAGAGAAAAATATCAAAAAAAGAAGTTTTGCTTGAAACGATTGAAAATGCGCTTATATCCGCTTACAAAAAGAATTACGAAACAAATCAGGATAACGTGTTTGTCAGTATTGACAACGAAACGGGCGTTGTGAGAGTTTTTGCGAAAAAAACGGTTGTTGAAGAGGTTACAGACCCCCAAACCGAAATTTCGCTTGAAGAAGCGCACAAAAATCAGCAAGCAGTATGACATCGGCAGTGAGGTTGAAATTGAGGCAACGCCGAAAACGTTCGGACGTATTGCCGCGCAGACCGCAAAGCAGATGGTTACGCAGAAAATCCGCGAGGTTGAAAGAGAAAACATCTACGAAGAATTTTCGGCAAAGGAACACACGGTTATCGAGGGAATTATTCAGCGAATTGAGCGCAGAAATATTTATCTTGATGCAGGAAAAAGCGGAGGTGTTTTTGCCCGTTTCCGAACAGGTTTCCACTGAAATGTACGATTTTTCACCAGCATTTAAAGGTTTATGTAACAGAGGTTAAAAAGACCACAAAAGGCCCTGTTATCACGGTTTCGAGAGCAAAAGCGGCACTTGTACAGAAGCTTTTTGAAAACGAAATTCCCGAAATTCAGGACGGTATAGTTGAAATTATGAGCATCTCGCGCGAGGCTGGCTCAAGAACGAAAATGGCGGTTAAAACCAACAACGAAAACGTTGACCCGATAGGCGCGTGCATAGGCGCAAAGGGCGCAAGAGTTCAGGTTATTATCGACGAGCTTAACGGCGAGAAAATCGACATTGTAAAATACAGCGACAACCCCGAAGAATTTATCAGAGCGGCTTTAAGCCCTGCCGAGGTTGTGTCGCTTGACGTTGATGTTGAAAAACAAACAGGCGCACATAATCGTTCCGTTCTCTCAGCTTTCTCTTGCAATCGGAAAAGAGGGACAGAACGCACGTCTTGCGGCGCGTCTTACCGGTTATAAAAATCGACATCAAAAGCGACCGCGATGAGTAGGGAGTGACGCACTGTGGGCGAGTAAATTTTTGCCCGTCCGCACTTGCATAGGATGCGGTAAAAAGGGCGGAAAAGCCGATTTTATAAAAATCGTTAAAAATAAAAACGGCGAAGTTTTTGTAGATGCGGACAAAGAAAATTTCGGCAGAGGGGCATATATTTGCCGTGACGCAAAAATGTGTTGCAAAAAGCGGAAAAAAAGAACCGTCTTTCGCGCACGCTGAGGCTTTCGGACTGTGCGCAGATTTATCAAAAACTTAACGAAATTATCGGTGATTAAAATGGAGCGAACATATATGCTTATAGGTCTTGCAAAAAAAGCAGGCAGACTTGTGAGCGGTGAGAAAAACTGTAAGGACGCAATTTCGTCGGGCGGTGCAAAGCTTGTGATTATCGGCTGTGACACTGCGAAAAACACGCTTAAAAGCGTCACGAACAGCTGTAAATTTTATAACGTCAAATATGTATTTTTTGGCGATTCGGTTTCTTTGGGACACAGCATAGGCAACACGCATAACGCGGTTGTTGCGGTCTGCGACGAGGGACTGGCAGGACTGATTGAAAAAGAGTCTGCCGCAAAAATTAACGGAGGTGGTAGTTTTGGCACAACCAAAAATTCACGAAATAGCAAAGGATTTCGGCGTTCAGAGCAAAGAACTTATCGGTATTTTTGCCGATTACGGCATTGTGATGAAAAAAATCACTCGGCAAAGCTTGAACCCGACGACATCAATCTCATTTTTTTCGATTTATATGAACAAATACGACGACAAAATGACGCTTGAAGAATATTTTGCTCACAAAGCCGAGGAGAAAAAAAGGCTAAAAATAGAGGCTGAAAAAAACAGGCGAAAAAAAGAAGAAGCCGCAAAGAAAGGCATTGAGCTTAAAGAGGAGATTGTTCTCGATGAGGAAGTGAGCGAGGAGTCGCTTAAAATCGTTAAACAGGATAATCTTAAAGTTGTTGACACGCGTCAGAATGTTGTTGACTTAGAAAAACTCGATACCGAAAAAAATAGAAGAACTTGTCGATATTGAAAAAGGTATCGAATGTAGAGAAAAAGCAGAAACTTAAAAAGGGGCAGTCAGCATAAAAACCCGAAAAGACAAATATCCCTGCGGCGAAAAAGAGAAAGAAAAAGAAAGAAACCGTTGAGGTTAAAAACCGTTATGGTGCCCGACGAAATTTCTGTCGGCGACTTTGCCGCGCGTTTGGAGGTTCCTGCGGCAACGGTTGTTAAAAAACTTTTTGAGCTTGGCATTATGGCGGCAATCAGCCAGGTGATTGATTTTGACACCGCGTCGCTCGTCGGCGAAGATTTGGGCTTTAAAATCGAAAAAGAGATTATCGTTACCGAAGAAGATTTGCTCTTCAACGACACCGAGGATTCGCCCGAAAGCTTAAAAACCGCGTTCGCCGGTTGTTGTTGTTATGGGTCACGTTGACCACGGTAAAAACCTCGCTTTTTGGACGCTATCAGAAGCACCAACGTTATTGCAAACGAGGCAGGCGGTATTACACAGCATATCGGTGCGTACAGAGTGCGCGTAAACGATAAAAAAATCACATTCCTCGATACACCGGGACACGAGGCGTTTACAGCTATGCGTGCGCGCGGTGCACAGGTTACCGATATTGCAATCCTTGTTGTTGCGGCGGACGACGGAATTATGCCCCCAGACGGTTGAGGCTATAAACCACGCCAAAGCGGCAGGCGTTACAATCATTGTTGCGATTAACAAAAATCGACAAAGAGGGTGCAAATCCCGATAAAATTATGCAGGAACTCACCGAATACGAGCTTATTCCCGAGGCTTGGGGCGGTGACACAATCTGCGTTCCGATTTCAGCAAAAATACAAACAGAATATCGACGGTCTTTTTGGAGATGGTTTTGCTTGTTGCCGAGATGAAAGAACTCAAAGCAAATCCCGACAGAAAAAGCAAAAAGGTACGGTTATCGAATCTCAGCTTGACAAGGGCAGAGGTCCTGTCGCGACGGTTCTCGTTCAAAACGGTACTCTCCGCGTCGGCGACGTTATCGTTGCCGGCACGGCAGTCGGCAGAGTAAGAGCAATGGTTGACGACCGCGGTGCGTCGGTTAAAAAGGCAGGTCCGTCAGTTCCCGTTGAGGTTGTCGGACTCAGCGAGGTTCCGTCGGCGGTGATATTTTTCTATGCTGTAACAGACGAGAAAAAGCGCGCAGTGTTGTTGAAAAGAGAAAACAGAAAAATTAAGGACGAAAAACACGCTTTCACGTCAGGCGGTATCGCTCGACGCGCTGTTTGACCAGATTAAAGAGGGCGAGGTTAAAGACCTTAACATCATCGTAAAAGCAGACGTTCAGGGAAGTGTTGAGGCGGTTAAACAGTCGCTCGAAAAACTTTCAAACGACGAAGTAAGAGTAAAATGTATACACGGCGGTGTCGGCGGTATCACCGAGTCGGACGTTATGCTTGCGTCCGCGTCAAACGCGATTATTGTCGGCTTTAACGTTCGTCCCGATTCGGGTGCGGCGGCGTCGGCAAAACGCGACGAGGTTGACATCAGACTTTACAGGGTTATTTACAATGCTATAGAAGAAATCGAAGCCGCTATGAAAGGTATGCTTGCACCGCAGTTTAAAGAAAACGTTCTCGGTCACGCAGAGGTCAGAACGACATTCAAAGTGTCGGGTGTCGGTACAATCGCGGGTGCATACGTTCAGGACGGTAAAATTACAAAGAAATTCGCAGACGCGTATTGTCCGTGACGGTATTATCGTTCACGAGGGCGTTTTTGAGCAGTTTGAAACGTTTCAAAGACGACGCAAAAAGAAGTTGCCGCAGGATACGAATGCGGTGTCGGAATTGAAAAACTTCAACGATATAAAGGACGGCGATATTATCGAATCGTTCGTTATGGAGGAAGTAAAGGGATAAAAAGGCGGTGTGTTTATGGCAGGCAACAGACTTGAAAGAATTAAAGAAGAAGTAAAACGCGAATTGAGCAGTATTATAAGACGGCTTAAAGACCCTCGCATTGCAGACGTGGTTTCGGTTGTTGCGGTTGACATAACAAAAGACTTGAAATACGCAAAGGCGCATATCAGCGTTATGGGAACAAACGAGCAGAAGAAAAACACCATCACTGCGCTTAATTCCGCGGCAGGGTTTATACGGCACGAAATTTCGTCGGGACTCGATTTGCGCATTACTCCCGAGTTTAAATTTGTTCAGGATAACAGCGTAGAATACGGTATTCATATTGACGAGCTTATTCACAAAAATCAATAAGGGCGAGAGGGAAACAGACAAGTGAATTTAATTGATTTTTTTCCGAAAAAAATTAAAAATTTTGACGATTTTATAATCATTCCGCACATAAATCCGGACGGCGATGCGGTGGGGTCTGCGCTTGCGCTGTGCGATGTTTTGCGCAAAATCGGCAAAAACCGCATACGTTGCGGATATATCAGAAAAATATGCCAAAAAAACCTCGGATTTATCGACGTTTGCGGTTATACCGCGCCCGAAAATTATGCGCCGAAAAACCGCGTTTGCTGAGGATTGTGCAGACAAAAGAGCGTATGTTTGACAAAAAGCTTGTTTGATGTGTGTGAAAATTCGTTTTGCATTGACCATCACGTTACGAACAAGGGTTTTGCGGATTTTAATTATATTGACGCCGACGCAAGCGCAACGGGAGAAATTGTGTTCGCTCTTGCAAAGGCGCTTGATGTGAAAAATCGACAAAAAAACTGCGCAAAGTACCTTTACTGCGCGGTTGCGAGCGATACGGGCAGTTTTAAATATTCAAACACCTCCGAAAAAACGTTTGAAATTGCAGGTGCGCTCCGCAAAATTTACGGCGAATTTTCAAATCTTTCGCACGCTATGTTTGACGAATTTACCGTTGAACAGTTAAGGCTTAAACAGCACGTTCTCGAAAGTTTAAAACTTTATCACGGCGGAAAAAAACCGCGGTTATGTGCGTTGATTACGAATATCTTGAAAACGGTTTCACGTTTGACGACGCGGATTTTTCTGACAAGTATTCCGCGCTCGGTGAAAGGCGTTGAGGTTGGAATTTTTGCAAAAATCAAGCGTGACGAAATAAAGTTCAGCCTCCGTTCAAACGAGTTTGTGAATGTGTCGGAAATTGCCGCAAAGTTCGGCGGCGGCGGTCACAAAAGGGCTTCGGGCGTAAGCTTTAAAATTCCGTATGACGAAGCGGTTGAAAAACTTTTAAAGGCGATTGAAAATGAAATCAGATAACGCAAATATTAACGGCATTATAGTTATAAATAAAGAAAAAGGCTTTACGTCGCACGACGTTGTTGCAAAAATGCGCCGAATACTCGGCACGCGCAAAAATCGGTCATACCGGCACGCTTGACCCCGAGGCGGCGGGAGTTTTTGCCCGTTTGCATCGGCAAGGCGACAAAGGTGTGCGATATGATTCTTAATTCCGATAAGGAATATATTGCGGAAATAAAATTCGGCATTACGACCGACACACAGGATATTTTCGGAAATATTCTTGAAGAAAAAAAGCGTTTCGCTTTCAAAAGATGAAATCCAAAAACGCGGTTATGTCGTTTTGAGGGCGAAATCGAGCAGATACCGCCCATGTATTCCGCGGTGAAAATCGGCGGCAAAAAGCTGTACGAATACGCGCGCAAGGGCGTTGAGGTGGAACGGAGCGCGAGAAAAAGTTACAATTAAGAAAAATCGACATTTTGGAAACGGGCAGTGACACGGCAAAAATCAAGGTTTTTATGTTCAAAAAGGCACATATATCCGCACACTTTGCAGTGACATAGGCGAAAAAGCTTTCGTGCGGTGCGTGTATGACAAGCCTTTTGCGCACAAAAAGCGCCGGATTTGACATCGAAAACGCGGTTACGCTTACAAAACTCGAAGAGGACGGATATGAGAAATATCTTATAAACACCGATTTTGTATTTAAATCTCTGCCGTCGTTCAATGCGGATTTTGACACAAAAACGTCTTTTAAACGGCGCAAAAACCACTGTTTCCGCGCCCGTCGGACGATACAGAGTGTATGACGAAAAACGGCGCATTTTTTTATGCGTTGCGCGCGTTTCAAAAATACAACGGACGAAATGTTATAACGTCCGAAAAACTTTTCGGCGAATAAGGGGGATAATTTTGGAAATTTTGCAAAACGGTTTTAATTTTTTTGCCCGATACGGTTATCGCCCTCGGAAAATTTGACGCACTCCATTTGGGGCATCAGAAAATTATTGACACAATGAAAAATATCCGCCGAAAAGCAACTTAAAATGGTGATTTTCACGTTTGACAACATATCGGGCGGATTTATGGTTTCAAAAAAAGAAAAAGAAGAAATTTTGGCAAATTACGGCATTGACTGTCTTTATTGCCAGAATTTTTGACGATAATTTTAAAAACACAAGCGCGGAGGATAACGAAATTCTTGTAAAAAAAGTTTAATGCAAAGCACATTGTGTCGGGTGACGACTGGCATTTTGGCAAGGACAAGCGCGGTGACGTTTGTATGCTCGAAAAAATGTGCAATGAGAAAAATATCGGTTTTACCGTTGTTGAACGTCTTAAAATTGACGGCGAAACGGTAAGCTCCAGCCTTATACGAAGCTGTATCGCGGACAGGGAACATCAAAAAGGCAAACGCACTTTTGGGACGTGAGTTTTCGGTTGAGGGAATGGTCACGGAGGGTAAGCGTCTGGGAGGAAAAATCGGCTTTCCGACGGTGAATTTCGCCTCGGAAAAGGGGAGAACTACTTCCGCAGAATGCCGTTTATGCGTCTTATGTAATTTACGGCGGAGAAAAAAATATCTTGCAATGACAAACGTCGGCGATAATCCGACGGTTGACAAAAAAATATTGACGTCCGCACCGAAACGCATATTTTTTTGATTTTGACAAAAAATGTGTACGGTGAAAAAATGAAAATCTGTTTTTTTGGACAAAAATAAGAGATGAAATCAGGTTCCCGTCGGTTGATGCGCTTGTTTGTCAGCTTAAACGGGATAAAAACATATATTAAAAAAATAATTTTAAAAATTTTTTTAAAAAGATATTTACATTTAGAAAAAAATATGTGATATAATCTAATAGTTGTTAACCCGTCACAAGGTTTTCGGACACACCAACCTTTGCTTTGTGGCGCGGCGATTTAAAATTCGGAGGTGAATATTATGCAGAAAGAAGTTAAGCAGGAGATTATCAATACTTACAAAAGACACGAGAACGATACGGGTTCGCCCGAAGTTCAGATTGCCATTTTGACTTACCGTATCAATCACCTGACGGAGCATCTTAAAAAGAATATGAAAGACCATCACTCACGCAGAGGTCTTTTGCAGATGGTCGGTGACAGACGCGGTTTGCTTAATTATTTGATGAAAATCGATATCGAAAGATACCGTGAAATCATTAAAAATTAAACATCAGAAAAATAGTAATAAAGACAGGACAAAGGCGGTTTTTTAAATAAGAGCCGTTCTTTGTCTGTTTTCATTCATTTAAGAAAAAAATTAAACAAGGCATCTACCGAAAGTTAGCGATTAGATATGTTGTTTTTTTACATTTAAACCCGTATAAAAAAACGGTATATCTAATGGCTAAAGGTCGGTAGACGGCTTAAAACTTTAGGAGGATAAAATGCAGAAGAAATTTACCACGACTTTAGCAGGCAGAGAGCTTACTCTCGAAACCGGCGAACTTGCAGGTCTTGCAAACGGTTCCGTGCTGGTAAGATATGGTGATACGGTTGTTTTGGTTAATGCAACCGCGTCGTCAAAACCGCGTGAGGGAATAGACTTTTTCCCTTTGAGCGTTGATTATGAAGAAAAACTTTACGCAGTCGGCAAAATCCCCGGCGGATTTATAAGACGTGAGGGCAAACCGAGCGAAAAAGCTATCCTTACTTCGCGTGTTATCGACAGACCCATCCGTCCGCTTTTTCCCGAAAGATTTGCGCAACGACGTGAGCATTGTCGCAACTCGTTATGTCGGTTGAAATTGACAATTCGCCCGAAATTGCCGCTATGATAGGCACAGGCGCGGCGCTCGCTATTTCGGATATTCCGTTTAACGGTCCTGTTGCAGGCGTTTTTTTGTAGGTCTTGTTGACGGCGAAATCGTTATAAACCCCACGCTCGCACAGCGTGAAAAGAGCGACCTTGAGCTTACCGTTGCCGCTACAAGAGAAAAAAAGTTGTTATGATTGAAGCAGGCGCTAAGGAAGTTCCCGAGGATGTTATGCTTAAAGCTATTAAAAACCGCACATGAGGAAATCAAAAAAACTTTGCGATTTCATTGATAATATGGCAGAAGAAGTGGGCAAGCCGAAATTCAGCTATCCCAGCGTTGAGGTTGACCACGATTTGTATGAAAAAATCAAAGCTTTTGCTTACGAAAAAGTTGAAAAAGCGCTCGATACGCCCGACAAACACACACGTGACGTTCAGGTTAACAAAGTCGGCGACGAAATAAACGAGCATTTTGCGGAGGAATATCCCGATATGCAGGCGGCATTCGGTGAGTGCCTCTATAAACTTCAGAAAGAAGTTGTAAGAAAATGGCTCATCAAAGACCACAAGAGGGTTGACGGCAGAGGACTTTTGGAAATCCGTCCGCTTTCGTCGAAAGTCGGTCTTTTGCCCAGAACTCACGGTTCGGGACTTTTCACAAGAGGTCAGACACAGGTTCTCACTGTTGCTACTTTGGGCGCGCTTGCAGACGTTCAGATGCTTGACGGTCTTGACGAGGACGAAACAAAAAGATATATGCATCATTACAACTTCCCGTCTTACTCGGTCGGCGAAACACGTCCGTCGAGAGGCCCGGGACGACGTGAAATCGGTCACGGTGCGCTTGCTGAAAGAGCACTTTTGCCGGTAATTCCGTCGGTTGAAGAATTCCCGTATGCAATCCGTCTTGTGTCGGAGGTTTTTAAGCTCAAACGGTTCGACATCTCAGGGCAGTGTTTGCGGAAGCACGCTCGCGCTTATGGACGCAGGTGTTCCGATTAAAGCTCCCGTTGCGGGTATTTCGTGCGGTCTTGTTACAGACGGTGACGACCACCTCACTTTTGTTGATATTCAGGGACTTGAGGACTTCTTCGGCGATATGGACTTTAAGGTTGCAGGTACTAAAAAAAGGTATCACCGCAATTCAGGTTGACATAAAAGTTACCGGACTTTCGTATGAAGTTATAGAAGAAGCTTTTGCGAAAACCAAAACCGCAAGAGAATATATTCTCGACGAGGTTATGCTCAAAACCATACCCGAACCGAGAAAAGAACTTTCAAAATATGCTCCCAAAGCGGTTACAATGCAGATTGACCCTGAAAAAATCCGTGACGTTATCGGAACTGGCGGTAAGGTTATTCAGAAAAATCATTGCAGACACCGGCGTTAAAATCGACATCGACGACGACGGAAAAAGTGTTTATTCTTGCTGTTGACAGCGAGGCGGCACAGAAAGCCGTTAACATTATCGAGGGCATTGTTGCCGAAGCGGAGGTTGGAAAGACTTACCTCGGCAAGGTTGTAAGAATTATGCCTTTCGGTGCGTTTGTTGAAATTCTCCCCGGAAAAGACTGGTCTTGTCCACATTTCAAAAACTCGATAAAAAAACGTGTTGAAAAGGTTGAGGACGTTGTAAATATCGGCGATGAAATTATGGTTAAGGTTATTGAAATTGACAAACAGGGCAGAATAAATCTTTCGAGAAAAGATGCTTTGCCCGACAACGAATAGTTGAAATTTTTAAGACTGCCCTACATTCGCGTAAGGCAGTCTTTTTGCATATTTTTATTAAAAAATTACCTATATTAAAAATTAAAAATATGCAAAGGAATGATTTTATTGTTCAGTCCGAGAAGTGATTTGGCAATCGAGGCGGCGGCACTGTTTAACAAGACGGAAAAATGACATAAAAAAAGTATCGATGGCATTGAATATAAAAACCGAGAAAAAAACGACAATTACACCGTCACACGCGTGGAGGTTTTGAACAAGAAAGGCGAGCAGGCAATCGGCAAGCAAATCGGCACTTATGTGACGGTTGAGTGTCCGAAAATCCGCGAAAACGGCGACGAAGCATTTGAGGCTGTGAGCGCGGTTTTGGCGAGTGAGCTTGAAAAAAATGCTCAATCTTAAAAAAATACCATACCGTTTTGGCGGTCGGGCTTGGTAACTGGAACGTCACACCCGACGCGCTTGGTCCGAAAAGTGGTGTCAAAGCTTGTTGTAACGCGCCATTTGTTTGAATACATTCCCGAAAAAAGCCCCGACACTCTCCAGGCGCTTTGCGCCGTTTCGCCAGGGTGTTCTGGGAATTACAGGCATTGAAACGGGCGAAATTGTAAAGGGAATTTGTGATAAGGTGAAACCCGACGTCGTTATCGCGATTGATGCGCTTGCGTCGCGCAAAAATCGACCGCATAAGCACGAGTATTCAGCTTTCCGACACGGGAATTACTCCCGGTTCGGGCATCGGCAACAAACGGCGCGGACTTAACGAAGATTACCTCGGCGTTAAGGTTATCGCGATAGGCGTTCCGACGGTCGTTGACGCGGCGACGGTTGCAAATGATACCATAGAAATTTTTGTGCGAAAAACATCAAAAAAAGTGAAAAATCTTGACAAAGACATCGGCAAGGCTCTCGAAATCACCGACAACGAATTTCGCTATCCGCTCATCAAAGAAGTTCTAAACCCGTTTGTCGGCGACCTTATTGTCACGCCCAAAGAAGTTGACGAAATTATCGACGACGTTTCAAAAAAATTATTGCAAACGGCATAAACAGGGCGGTTCACAAGGATACAGAAAAATTTGTATAACGCATAAACGGGGCTTATCCGACATAAGTATAGAATTATGGAGGGTAAGCTATGAAATACAGATATGCAAAAAGGCGCAAAGCCTTAAAAATTACGGGTATTTATGCAAGTGTTTTTCTGTTTTTGACGGTTTTTTTAATTTTGAATTTTCCTGCGCTTCATTTTAATTTTGATATTCAAAAAAGCGCGCTTTCCTCGGCGGTGGTGAATATGCCGAAATCGGACGGCAGTGTTGCCGTAAAATCCGCTGCCGCCGCGGTAAAAATACATCTGCGGAAGATATTTTTTTCGCAAAAAAAGTTTTTCTGCGCGACGCTTTTCCGTATATCGAGGCGAAAAACGCCCGAAATAAAGGTAACCGACACACCGCCGTCCGCACCTAAGGAAAATGAAAAATACGGGGCAGAAAGCGAATATCAAAGAAACAAAAAAATGGTGTCGAAAAAAATTTGCAGATAAAAAAACGAAACCGATTATAAAATCGACGTGCAAAGCCTGCTGAGCGAAAAACCGACGTTTGTAAAAACCGACGGTCAGCCTCTTGTGCTGATTATGCACACACATTCGTCCGAGGCGTACGAGTCGAACGGCGAATATCAGACAAGCGACACCGACCGAACACAGGACGCTAATTACAACGTTATAAAAGTGGGGGACAAACTCACCGAAATGCTTGAAAACAAGGGAATTTCGGTTATACACGACAAAAACCGTGCACGATTATCCGTCGTATACTCATTCGTACAAAAAAATCGCTTGAAACAATCGAGCGGAATTTGAAAAGAGCACCCGTCAATCAAAATTGTGTTCGATGTTCACCGCGACGCGCTGGGCGACGCACAGAACAAGGTGAAATTCACCGCAGACATAAACGGCGAAAAAAAGCGGCGCAGGCAATGCTTGTGTGCGGTACGAATTCTATGGGACTTTGGTTTGACAACTGGGAGGATAATTTAAGGTTTGCAATGCAAATTCAGGATAGGCTTGAGCGCTGTTATCCCGGGCTTGCGCGTCCCGTTAACATAAGGCGCGAAAGGTTTAATCTTCACGCAACGCGAGGTTCGGTTTTGATTGAAGTCGGCACAAACGGCAACACGCTTGATGAGGCGCTTGTATGCGCAAAATATCTCGGCGACACGCTTGCCGATGTGATAAATGACCTTACAATATTACAGTAATATTAAGTTTGAAAAAAAGTATTTATTTTGTGCGGAATGTATGATATAATATGTGCAAGTGAAATTATGACTACATATGACGATTAGAAGGTGCGAAATGTTTGAAAAACTGTCCTTTATAGAAGGAAGATTTGAGGAGCTGGAGAAAAAAATTGCCGACCCCGAGATTATTGCAGACCAAAAACCTTTGGAGAAAGCTTTGCAAGGAACATTCCGATATTGCTCCCATTGTTGAAAAAAATATAAGGAATATAAGCTTATAAACGATAACATAAATGAGGCGAAAGAAATTATAGAAACCTCGGACGACAAGGAAATGAAAGAGCTTGCCGAGGCGGAGCTTGAAGAGGGAAAAAGGAAAAAATCGGGCAAATCGAGCAGGAAATAAAAAAATTCTGCTTCTTCCCAAAGACGAAAAAACGACGACAAAAAAACGTTATTATGGAAATCCGCGGAGGTGCGGGCGGTGACGAGGCGGCGCTCTTTTGCGGCAGACCTTTTGAGAATGTATTCAATGTATGCCGAGTCGATGCACTGGAAAGTTGAAATGCTCTCGGCAAACGAAACCGACATCGGCGGTTACAAAGAGGTATCTTTTGCGATAAACGGTCAGGGCGCATACAGCAGACTCAAGTTTGAAAGCGGTGTTCACCGCGTTCAGCGCATACCGTCAACCGAGTCGGGCGGACGTATTCATACGTCAACGGTTACCGTTGCGGTTCTTCCCGAGGTTGAGGAAGTTGAGGTTGACATAAACCCCAACGATTTGAGAATTGACGTTTTTCCGCGCAGGCGGCCCCGGCGGTCAGTGCGTTAACACTACCGATTCGGCGGTGCGAATTACGCATATTCCCACGGGCGTTGTTGTGTCGTGCCAGGACGAAAAAAATCACAGCTTAAAAAAACAAAGAAAAAAAGCTATGAAAATTCTTCGTTCGCGTGTTTACGATATGGCGATTTCAGCGCAGAACGCCGAGCTTTCGGCAGAGCGCAAAAAGCCAGGTGGGAACAGGCGACAGAAGCGAAAGAATAAGAACATACAATTTTCCGCAGGGCAGGGTTACCGACCACAGAATTTCGCTCACTCTGCACAAGCTTGATATGGTGTTAAACGGCGATTTAAACGAGATTATCGACGCGCTTATAACTGCTGACCAAAGCGAAAAAAATTTAAAAGCGGAAAACAAATTAAGATTTTTAAATAAGGAAATGACTTTTTGATGACAAAAATTGTAAATAACGGCGATTTGGACGAGGCGGCGAAGTGCCTTAAAAAACGGCGGAACGGTGATATTTCCCACCGAAACGGTTTACGGACTCGGCGCCGACGCTTTAAATGAAAAAGCGGTTGAAAAAAATTTATACCGCAAAGGGCAGACCGAGCGACAATCCGCTGATTGTGCATATTGCCGACAAAAATGATATTGACAAAATCGTGCGTGAGGTATCGCCCGACGCGAGAAAGCTTATGGACGCATTCTGGCCCGGTCCGCTCACCTTGATTTTTAAAAAAGGCAATGCTGTTCCGACGCGCGTTACGGCAAATCTCGATACCGTTGCGGTGCGTTTCCCGTCCAACGAAACAGCGCAGAAGCTCATTAAAAAAAGCGGTGTTTTCGTTGCCGCGCCGAGCGCAAATCTGTCGGGAAGTCCGAGTCCGACGGTGTTTGAGCACGTTTGCGATGATATGATGGGCAGGGTTGATTTTATAATCGACGGCGGTGAATGTGACGTCGGAATTGAATCGACCGTTTTGGACGTTTCGGGTGATGAATTTAAAATTTTGCGCCCCGGATATGTCACATTTGAAGATATACGCGAAATTACCGATAAAATCAAAACCGATTATGTTGACATAAAAGGTGTGAAAACTCCGAAATGCCCCGGTATGAAATATACGCATTATTCGCCGAAAGCAGAGGTTTTTGTGGTTTTGGGAAAACGGTGAAAAACTGCAAAAAAATACATTGACGGCATACTTTCGGACAAGCAGAAGAAAAAACGGGCGTTTTGTCGTATAAAAATACAGAGTATAAAAATGCCGATTACGTCATCAACGCAGGCGATGATATGAAGCATTACGCATATGTTTTGTATGAGGCTTTGCGCGAGTTTGACAAGCACAATATAGAGGTTATATATGCGCAGTTTGAAGATGAAAGCGGTATCGGCGTTGCCGTTAAAAAAACCGTATTTTCAAGTCTGCCGGATATAAAATTATTAACGTTTAAAAAGGAATTTTTATGGAAATTTGCCTTGCGTCGGAATGTGACCTTGAAAGCATTGCGTCGCTCGAAAAAAGATATTTTTAAAGATTTTTTGGAGCTTTGCTATGATAAAATCGCAGTTTGAAATGCAAAACAGCGTGTATATCATAGCAAAAAATACCGGAATAACCGCAGGTTATGCTTGCTTTACATATGCGTGCGATGAGGCGGAGCTTTTGAGGATTTGCGTTGACAAAAGCCAAAAGACGGCAGGGGGACAGCGACGAAAAATTTTTTGACAAAACGGAAGAAATTTTCAAAGAAAAAGTATTGCCGAGTGTTTTCTTGAAGTCCGCGCAGGAAATGAGAGTGCGGTTGCGTTCTATAAAAAAAGAACGGATTTGAAATTTTGGGGAAAAACGCAAGGGTTATTATACAAGTTACAACAACGAGGACGCGCTCGTTATGTCGAAAAATACACGCGTGAAAGTTAAAGGAGGGGATAGCCACGGCACTGATTTTTAGGCATTGAATCTTCGTGCGACGAAACCGCCGCCGCGGTTGTGGAAAAACGGCAGAAATGTTTTTGTCAAACGTTATATCGACACAAATTAAAATTCATCAGAAGTACGGCGGTGTTGTTCCCGAAATAGCGTCGCGAAAGCACCTTGAGGCGGTGAGCACCGTTATAGAAGAGGCTCTCGGAGAGGCGAATGTCACATTTGACGACTTGGACGCGATAGCCGTTACATATGCACCGGGGCTTGTCGGCGCACTGCTTGTGGGAGTGTCAAGCGCAAAGGCGCTTGCGTATTCGCTGAACAAACCGCTTGTCGGCGTTCACCACATAAGAGCGCACATTTGCGCAAATTATATTGAGCACAAAGACCTCAAGCCGCCGTTTGTCTGCCTTGTTGCGTCGGGCGGTCACAGTCACATTATACTTGCACAGGACTACACAAAATACAAAATTTTGGGTCAGACGCGCGACGATGCGGCGGGCGAGGCTTTTGACAAGGTTGCAAGGGTTCTCGGACTCGGTTATCCCGGCGGTCCGAAAATTGACAAAGAGGCAAAAAACGGCAACCCCGATTTTGCGTCGTTTAAGCAGGTTTCATTCGGAAAAGATTCGTTTGATTTCAGCTTCAGCGGTATAAAAACGGGTGTCATAAACTATCTGCACAATCTTGAACAAAAAAAGGCGAAACCTACAGCCGAGCCGACATAGCGGCATCTTTTCAGAAAAAGCGTGGTTGAGGTTTTTGTCGAAAAAAATCTTATCGGTGCGGCGAAAAAATACGGCGTTGACAAAATCGCCATTGCAGGCGGTGTTGCGGCAAACAGCGCGCTCCGTGCCGAGCTTGAAAAACGCAAAGGCAACTTAAAACTTTATTATCCGTCGCCGATTTTTCTGCACCGATAATGCGGCAATGGTGGGGTGCTGCGGATACTATGAGTTTTTAAACGGAAATTTTAAAGGATTTAACACTTAATGCAATTCCGTATCTTAATGTTGAACAAAATTAAAAATATTCAAATATGAGGAGGTTTTACAAATGAAATTGAGAAAAGTTATCAGCCTTGCAACGGCTGCCGCGATTTGCTCTACAATGGCGTATACGACAGCGTTTGCGGCAAAATTTGCTGATGTTACCGACGCAAATTACGGCTGGGCGGTTGAGGCAGTCGATTCTATGGCGGCCGACAAAATTATTTTGGGTTATGAGGACGGCACTTTCCGACCTGCAAACACCGTCACAAAGCTTGAATCTCTTGTTCTTGCGGCGAGAATTTTTGGGTGTGAACGATTCCGCCAACAAGGAGATTATCAGCGTTTTCACCGAAAAATACGGCGCTGATATTGAAAAATATGACATTGCGTACGGCAGTAACGAGCTTGCGTTTCTTCTCGGCAAAAACATCATCTCGACATCCGAGCTTGCCGATTATGTAGGCAGTTCCAACGCGTCGCAGGGACTTAAACGTTATGAGCTTGCTGTTCTTCTCACAAAAAGCTATGGGCGCTGAAGAAACGGTTAAGAAAAATCTCGCGTCGGTGCTTGATTATGCGGACGAATCGAGTATCCCGTCTTTTGCAAAGAAATATGTTGAATACGTAACCGAACAGGGTCTTATGCAGGGTATGTCGGCAACGGAATTTTCGCCGAATACCGAGGTTACAAGAGCGCAGATGGCGGTTGTTTTGTATAAACTCAAAAACAATGCCGGATTTGAAAGTTTCAGCGCAATCGTTACAAATGTTGACTCGCTCCTCGGCGTAATTAAGCTTAAAGGCAAAGACGACGAGCCTTACGGTTACACCGTTAAAGAGGACGTTGCATTAAGATTTGAGGGTGAAAAAATCGCGCTTGACGACGTTTCGATAGGCTACGAGTGTGTCATCACAACGAAAAAAAGCGTCGCTTTTTCTCTATTGATTTTATAACTCCTGACGTTGAGGAATCGTTCCGAGGTTCAATCAGCTCGATTAAAAGCAACTCAAAAAGCCGGAACAAGCACAATCAAATTTAATAAATTCCTTGACAGCGGCGAAAAACGAAACCGTTGAATATACGACAGCTGACAGCTTTAATGTAACATATGAGGGCGAAAAAGCAACGTAAGCGCGCTCAAAACGGGCGACTATGCCGAGGTTACTCTCAAAAAGGCAAAATTACGCTTATTGCCGCAAAGCCTAGAACCGAAACTGTAAAAGGTACGGTAAAAGAGATTTACACGAGTGATTTGGGTGTTTACGTTAAACTTACAGACGTTGACGACAACGAAGTTTCGTATATCGCAGGCAACGACATCACCGTAAACAAAAACGGCACAACAAGCGCAACACTTTCGGAAGTACGCATGGGTGACTCGGTCAGTATGACGCTTGAATACGGCTTTATCACGAAAATTATCGCAACGAGCAAAAACGTCAAACACAAACGGATTTATTGAGGAAATCAACATTTCTGCGTCGCCGTCGGTTAAAATTAAGCTTAACGGCGAGAGCAAAACTTATCCGCTTTCGTCCGACGTTGTAATAACCGTTAACGGCGCGGCGGGCACGATTTACGATTTAAGACTGTCCACAACGGCGAAAAATTACGCTTGAGAGCGACACAATCGTGAAAAATCGAAACGTCGCCGATTGAAACAATAACACAGATTACCGGTACAGTTGACCTTGTTAACGCATCTTACGGTCTTGTTCAGATAACATATTACGACTCGGTAACGGCGCAGAATATCACGCAGTCGGTATTTGTCGGCAAGGCTACAAAGATTATAAACAACTCCACCGGCAAAGAGGCGGCGCTCAAAACCATCACGTCGGGTATGTCGGTTACGGCAATCGGCTCGGTGAAATCGGGTGTGTTTGAGGCTACAACTCTTATAGTTCTCGGATAATATAAAAAAATTTTTTTAATAATAAACAAAAGACGCCGCACACGTTTTACCAAGCGTGTGCGGCGTCTTTTTGATTTATCAGTGCTTTTCTTTGAACAAAAAGGGTGATTGCCCATATGCCTGCAATGCCGACCAAGGTATATATAATTCTCGGAATGAGCGTGAGCTGACCGCCGAAAAAGCATACCAATAAGGTCAACGCCGAAAAAGCCCGATTATTCCCCAGTTTAACGCGCCGATTATTATCAGCACGAGAGAAATATTGTCCAGCATATAACCGCTCCTTTTTTTCGTTTTTGCAATAAAAATTACCCGTTTTAATTATATGCAGATTTGCAAAAAAATTAAACGGGTAAATTTTTATAATTTTGAATTGAAAAACGGAATTTACGCCGTTTCGTTCTTTTCGTCTTTTTTTCTATTTTTTTGCTGTCTTTTTCGCTTTGCGCGTTATCTTGGCGCCTTCAAGCTTATCAACGCAGTTTTTTTGGTTATTCTGCATTTTTTTGATTGAGGGGTCGGAGGGTACTTCATACATAACGTCGAGCATTGTGTCCTCAACAATCGAGCGAAGTCCGCGTGCGCCGGTTTTCAAATCGAGCGCTTTTTGAGCGATTTCGCCGAGCGCGTCGTCGTCAAATTCGAGTTCGACATTATCAAGTTCCAGCATTTTTATACTGCTTAACAAGCGCGTTTTTCGGCTCGGTGAGTATTCTCACCAATGCGTCTTTGTCAAGATTGTCAAGTGTCGCAAGCATAGGAAGTCTGCCGATAAATTCGGGTATAAGACCGAATTTGAGCAAATCCTGCGGTGTGATTTGTTTGAGTGTTTCGCCGATGCTTTTTTCTTCTTTGCTCGTGATTTCCGCACCGAATCCCATAAGCTTTTTGCCGACTCTGCTTTCGATTATCTTGTCGATACCGTCAAAAAGCACCGCCGCAAATAAACAGAATATTTGTTGTGTCGATGGGGATAAGCTCCTGATGCGGGTGCTTTCTTCCGCCCTGAGGGGAACCGACGCAACCGTGCCTTCAAGGATTTTCAAAAGCGCCTGCTGAACGCCCTCGCCGCTGACATCGCGCGTGATTGAAACGTTTTCGGATTTGCGTGCAACTTTGTCGATTTCGTCGATGTATATAATACCTTTTTCAGCGCGTTCAATATTGTAATCCGCCGCCTGGATAAGTTTTAAAAGAATATTTTCAACGTCCTCGCCGACATAGCCTGCCTCGGTAAGCGAGGTAGCATCTGCAATGGCAAAGGGGACATCTATAATTTTTGCGAGTGTCTGCGCAATAAGCGTTTTGCCCGAACCGGTCGGTCCGAGAAGAAGAATATTGCTCTTTTGAAGCTCAACATCACCGCTTTTTTCTTCGGTTTCTATACGTTTATAATGATTATAAACAGCAACGCTCAAAACTTTTTTCGCAAAGTCCTGACCGATAACATATTCGTCCAAAATCTTTTTAATCTCTTGTGGCTTGGGAATATTTTCTAAGTCCGCCTGCTTGTCAAAATCATCGTAGTCATCGGCGACAATGTCACAGCACATAGCAATGCAGTCACTGCAAATAAACACGCCGGGGCCTGCAACAAGACGCGAAACCTGGTCCTCGGTTTTACCGCAGAAAGAGCATTTGAGCTGTTTTTTTATCATCAATATTGCCCATTATATGTTTTTCACCTCATTTATTTTCTTTTTGAAATAACCTCGTCGACAAGACCGTATTCTTTTTGCCTCAGCCGCGGTCATAAAATTGTCGCGGTCGGTGTCGCGTTCGATAATTTCGAGCGGTTTGCCGGTCTGTTCGCTGAAAAGTTTATTTAAAGTGCTTCTGATTTTTATAATTCTGTCCGCATGGATTTTAATATCCGTCGCCTGTCCCTGCATACCGCCGAGAGGCTGATGAATCATAATCTCGCTGTGGGGGAGAGCAAAACGTTTGCCCGGCGCGCCCGACGAGAGGAGAAATGCGCCCATACTTGCCGCCATACCGATGCAGATGGTGGAAACGTCGCACTTAATATACTGCATTGTGTCGTAAATTGCCATACCTGCCGTGATGGAGCCTCCGGGACTGTTTATATAAAGATTGATGTCTTTTGACGGGTCTTCGCCCTCCAAAAAGAGGAGCTGAGCAACAACAAGACTTGCTGTTACGTCGTTAACCTCGTCGCTGAGCATAATAATTCTGTCTTTTAAAAAGTCTTGAATAAATGTCGAATGAACGTTCTCCGCGACTTGTCTGTTCGATAACCATAGGTACTAAACTCATTGTGAAAAATCCTCCTTTTTTGAAATGAGCTGACGCCTCGGCCGCCGGATAAAAAAATTATCGGACGGCAACCGAAACAACAGCCCACTAATGTATAATATCAAAAAAATTATTATTTTGTTTTTTTGTTGCGTTTTTTTAACGAGAAGGTCAACAGTTTTTCTGAGTTATGATTTCGTTTTTCGAGCGATTTTCTTTCTTCGTCCTTAAACAAATCTTTAACTTTGTCAAGCTCCATATTGTAGCTTTCCGCAACCTTTTTTTCATTTCAGCTTCAATATCCTTTTCGGTCGCTTTAACATTTTCAGCTTTTTGCAACAGCCTCTAAAACGAGCGAGGGTTTTTAACCTGTTTTTTTCAGCCTGCTCTTTAAACTGTTCTTTGAAAGCGTCGATGTTTGAACCTGTCATTTCAAGATATTTTGCAAGATTTAAGCCCCTGCATGGAAAGGCGGTAGTCAAAATCTCTTGCGATATTTTCAAGCTGTGTATCAATCATACAGTCAGGAATTTCAACCGTTGCAATTTTCAAAACTTCGTCGATAACGTTGTTTTCGGTTTCCTGTCTGCCGCGCGGTTCGTTTGATTTTGCAATTTTTTTCTTTAATATCTTTTTGTAATCGTCAAGCGTGTAAAATTCGCTTACATCTTTAACAAATTCGTCGTTGATTTCGGGAAGCTGTTTCTCCTTGATTTCTTTAACGGTTACTTTAAACATTGCTTTTTTTGCCTTTTTAAATCTTCGGAATGATAATCTTTCGGGAAAGTAACGTTAACTTCAACTTCTTTTCCGATTTCCGCGCCTACAAGCTGGTCCTCAAAGCCGGGGATAAACGCGCCCGATCCGATTTCAAGGCTGTAGTCGGTGCCTTTTCCGCCGTCAAATGCAACGCCGTCGGTAAATCCTTCAAAGTCAATAACGGTGAGGTCGCCCTCTTTAACCGCTCTGTCCTCAACGGGAATAATTCTTGCATTCTGTTCCTGAACTTTTTTGATTTCAGCTTCAATTTCCTTTTGAGTTGTGCGGTATGTAACCTTTTTAACGCTGATTGCGTTGTAATCGCCAAGCTCAACCTCGGGTTTTGTTGTAACTGTTGCGGTGAAAACAAAATCTTTACCGCTTTCTATTTCAACAACGTCGATTTCCGGTCTTGAAACTGCCTCAACGCCCGTTTCTTTTAAAGCTTCTTCATATGCTTCGGGGCAAACGAAATTTATTGCGTCCTCAAAAAATACGCCTGCGCCGTAATACTGCTCAATAATTTTTTTCTGGGCGCTTTGCCTTTTCTGAAACCGGGGAGTGCAATCTTTTAACGTTTTTTTAAGATACGCTTTTCTGCACGCCTTTTTCAAAGGTTTCCGCATCAACCGTAATGGTAAGCTTAACGCTGTTTTTTCCTGTTGCTCTTTGGTAACTTTCATAGTTTCAATTTCCCTTCCGTACTTTTTAAATTTAATTATATATTAACAACAATACATTATATCAAACTTTCATGCTACTGTTTTTGAAAAATATTAAAATTCAACAAAAATTAACATATTATTTCATATATATAATGTAGATATTATGATAATTTATAGGGCATAAAACCCATATAATCAGCCGAAACAAGCTTAAATTCAACACCGTCAAACGTGCCCTCAACCGCTTTTTTTGCCGCGCGCGAGTGAATGTGTCCGTAAAAGCACCGTTTTACGCCGTGTTTTTTTAAAACGGCAAGATAATCTTCGTTGATTTCAAGGTCTTTTGTCACGGGCGGATAGTGCAGAAACGCGATTTTTCTTCGGGATTGAATTTGTCCGCCTCATTAAGCGACATATCAAGACGCATAATTTCGCGGTTGTATAATTTTAAATCGTCCTCTTTGAAATTGTCGTTTGATTTGTCAATCCAGCCCCTCGTACCGCAGATTGCCTTGTTTTTCAACCGAAACTGCGTTGTTATGCAAAAACGAAATCGAATTAAAACCGTTTTTCAACATATCCCGTAAGCTTTGTTATGCTTTTCCCACCAATAATCGTGATTGCCTTTTAAAATGATTTTTTTGCCCTTTAAATTTTCGATATATTCAAAATCCCTGTAAACCTCGTCAAGATAGGTCGCCCACGAAATATCTCCGCCGATAACCACCGTATCGCCGTCCGAAACGGTCGAATTCCTGTTTTCTTTAAGGCGCTCCATATAGTTTTTTTCCAGCCGTCGTCGAAAAATGTCCATAGGCTTGTCGATGCCGAGCGCAAGGTGCAAATCCGATATTGTTAGTATGCTCACAAAAAAACTCCTTTTAAACATATTGAAAAAAATTATGTTTTGTGTTAAAATCACTATGAGCATTATAACCGCTTTTTTTACTAAATTTGTCAAGTACGGAGTTTTAAATAAAAATGAGAAACGTTTTTATATGTCGGTTGGGTCGTTCGCCCTCGGAATGATTTCCGCGTCGGACACTTTTTCCGAAAAAAATATGATTATTGCGCTCTGTGTTTTTGTATTTTTGCGTTTTTTTGATTTACAAAACTGCATACCGCAGAAATTTCAAATACGGCATCGCGGTCGTTTTTTTAGCGGTCGGGTTTATGTCATATTCGGGCATTTGCAATTACAAAAATTTCGGGTGTTAAAGATTTTTGTGGTAAAAATTGCGACGTTTACGCGGCGGTTTTTAAGCAGTGATTACGGCACAAACAGTGTTAAGTATACCGCAAAACTCACAAAAATAAACTCGGAAAACAAAAATTTAAAAAAATTATGTTTTATGCGCCGAAAGGCACAAAGCTTTATCGGGGCGACGAGGTTGTTCTGCACGGTGTTATGCCTGAAATTCCGAAGAATATTAAAAAAATTTTGACTATAATTCATATCTTAAAGCAAAAGGCGTTTTTTTCTGACCGTTTTCGCACCAAGCGAAAAAAATCGAAATTTTAAAAAGAGGGCAGGGGATTTCTGCGCTTTTTCGGCATTTTTGCGTGACAGGATAATCGAAAAACAACAATAAAAAAATCTTGACGGCGAGCTTGCAGGGGTTGTAAACGCGATTACGACGGGCGATAAATCGGGTCTTGCCGGCAATATAAAGCGCGCATTTTTCAACATCCGGAGTGTCGCATCTTCTTGCAATATCGGGACTGCATCTGACAATTCTCGTTTCGCTTATCGGCGCGTTTTTTTAAACGACGAATTTTATGCCGTAAGACGCTTTGTAAAGCCGATTTTTCTATCATAACCACGGTTTTTTTATTATGCTGATAACCGGTATGGGATATTCGGTTATGCGAGCCGGCATAATGCTTTTTGATTATGAATTTTTCGCTCCTTTCGGGGCGCGGACGAAACAGCGTAAACTCGCTTATGATTGCCGGCACGGTGATAATTTTTAACCCGTACGCGGTGTTTGACGTCGGATTTGAGCTTTCGTTTTTTTGCAACTCTCGTCATAGTTTTGTTCAGCGCGAAAATATGTGAATTTCTCGTGCGTTTTTCTGCGCGTAAAATGGCTGTGCAACAGCATTGCGGTTACGGTTTCCGCACAAATTTTCACACTGCCTCTCATTGTGCTTTACTACGGCAATATCGGAATTTATTCCATTCTTGCAAACATTGTTATTGTGCCGATATTCACACTTCTTTTGCTTGTGTCGATGATTTTTTGCCTTTTATCGCTTATGCCTCTGCCGGGCTTTGTAACAACGCTTTTACGGGAAATATTTTTGTGTATGAAAAGCTTTCGTACATCATTGCGCGGTTTATTTCACGGCTGCCGTTTGCGTCAATCCCCGTGACGGGTTTCAGCTTTGCGATAATGCTTATTTTTGCGGTGTCACTGTACGGACTTTACAAAATCTATAAAAACGGAATGTATAAGCCTGTGTGCGTTGCGCTTTCAGCCGTTTGCCTTGCCGGAATTTTTTATGTAAATTATGACGGGCGCGACTTGAGGGTTAATTTTGTTGATGTCGGACAAGGTGCGTGCAGTCACATAAAAACACCGGGCGGTGAGAATATTTTAATCGACTGCGGTGTGAGCAAATATTATTCAAAAGACGACATAGCGCGCAGTACGGTTGAGCCGTATTTTAACAAAAAAACGGTGTCACGCACGTTGACTATGCCATACTTTCGCACTATCACGACGACCATTTTTCGGGATTTATTACGCTTATGAACGACGGACTTATCGACTGTATTATTCTGCCGAAATCGCGCAGTGCCGACGACGAAGAGGACTATCGGAACATAAGAAACACGGCGATAATGAACGATGTTGAAATAAAATATTTCACGCGCGGAAACGAAATTTATCTCGACGGCGAAAACGGAGGCGTGAAAAATTTATGCAATTTCGCCGTCCGTTTCCGACGATTGGGAACAAAAATAACGAGTCGCTGGTTTTAAAGCTTACATACAAAGGAACGGGATTTTTTGTTTACAGGCGACATTGAAAAATGACGTTATGAAAAACGCTTAAAGCCGATGAAATAACAGCCGACGTGATACAGTCGCCTCACCACGGTTCAAAAAGCTCGGACGATAAGGATTTTTATAAAAACACAAGCGCCGACTGCTCGGTTATAAGCGTCGGCAAGGATAATTCATACAAGCACCCTCACAAGGAACATCTTGACGCGCTCAGCGAAAAACGGTATCAAAGTTTTTCGCACCGACGAGTGCGGGACAATACATTTTAAGGTTGACGGAAAGGGAAATATAAAAATACAAGACGGACGGGGGATTGCAATGAAGAAGTTAAGGGAAGAAATTTCGGGCGGAAAGCTAAAGGGTATATATGTCTTTTTACGGCGAAGAAGATTATCTCAAAGACCATTATACAAAAATGATAAAACGGTGCGTCACAAAAAGAGGACGGCGAGGATTTTAACGTTCTGCGAATAAACGGCAAATTCGATCTTGCGGGATTTGAGATGTTTTTGTCGTCGCCGCCGATTTTCAACGACAAAAAAGTTTGTATTGTAAAAAACAGCGGTGTTCTTTCAAAGGTGAGCGAAGAGGAAAAACAGCGGATTATCACCGCGCTTGAAAATATCGCGTCGGGTGCAACGGTTGTGTTTTCGGAAAATTCAATCGACAAAAGGAGCGCGCTGTATAAGTTTATAACAAAGCAAAACAGCGGTGTTTATGAGTTTAAGTATCAAAAAGAAGTTGACTTGCGAAACTGGGTAAAAAGGCATTTGCATGAGGAAAAAAATGTCTATGTCCGATGATGATATAACATATTTTTAAATTCCGCCGACAATGGTATGTACGGAATTTTGTCCGAGATTACAAAAGCTTATAAACTACAAAAAGATATGAGGGTGTCATAACAAAAGCCGATGTTGACGCGCTCACCTGCAAAAAGCGTTGAAAATCGTGTTTTTGAAATGCTCAACAAGCTTTATTCGGGCGATATGCAGTCTGTTTACAAAAATGCTCGATGATTTAAAAACGCTCAAAAACCGAGCCTGTTATGCTTGTGTCGCTGATATTCGGCGAATACTCAAAAATTAGAAAAGTAAAGCTTTTTTTGCGAAGAAATGCCCCAAAACGAGGCGCTTGCAAAGGCAGGGAATACGTTTTTACGGCAATGAATATGTAAAAAGCAAAAGCGACGTCTTTAAAAACGCTGGACAAAAATTATTTCTATGTGCCGTGAGTGCGACTGCGAAATAAAGAGCGGAGCGTCGGACAAGTGGCTTGCAATGCGGAAGCTTATATCAAATTCACACAATGCGAACGTCAGCATATAATACAGAAGGCGGACGAAAAACAGAACGCATAAAAGGGAAGGTGAATTTCGTGTTCGGGGTGCAGACGGTGGAATACTCTTATATTTTCGATAATATTTTTCATTATCGGTATGATAGTGTCGCTGTTTTTTTATCGTGCGCGGCGGTAATTGTAATTTCACTTCTTTTGTGTGCTGTTCTGTTTTTGATTTTCTCGTGTGAACGACGGTTTTAATGTGAGGAGTGTGAATTAAAAAAATGAAGGTTGTGGTTGTTAAAGCGTCAAAATTCTGGCAGAAAAATTTTAAAGAGCATTTTTAAGATTGATTAAAAAAATACAAGCGAATTAAAAAAATAAAATTGCATAGAAAAATGAGGTATTTTGCAAAAACCGATTGCAAATACCTCATTTAATTTTTGTATCGGGCACATTAGATAGCACGTACAACCTTGTTTGAACGAAGGCATCTCGAACATACATTCACCCTCTTCGGTGTGCCGTTAACGAGTGCACGAACCTTTCTTACGTTAGCTTTCCAGGTTCTGTTTTGCACGTCTGTGCGAGTGGCTGACCTTAATTCCGAATGTTGTAGCTTTGCCGCAAATTTCGCATTTTGCCATATATATACACCTCCTAAAATTTACATCATCAGTCAAACAAACTCTATTTTAACAGATATTTATTCATTTTTGCAAGGTTTTTTAAATTTTTTTAAAAAAGTCTTTAATTTTTTTGATAATATGATATATAATATCAATATACAAGTTTATTTATAGGGGGAAAACTATGCACAATTCCAGTTTTAATGTAACACTCGGCGAAATAGCGGACGAGTTTAAACTGAAAAGAAATCAACAAAAACCGAGAATATGCGCGATGTTTTGGTGTATAACAACGAAGTAAACAGGTGCGGTCTTGCGCTTGCGGGATATTTTGACCATTTTGAGCATACGCGCCTTCAGATAATCGGCCACGTTGAGGCAACGTATATAAATACAATTTCGGACGGGCAGAAAAAAAGCGTTTTTGAAAAAATGTTTTCGCTCAAAAATTCCTGCAATTATTCTGTCAAACGGAATTGAGCTTCCGCAAAGCATTGTAGACCTTTCGGAAAAAGTACGGCGTTCCCGTGCTTTCGTCAACGCTTTCAACCTCGCGTTTTACAAGCGCGCTTATCGCGTATCTTAACGTTATGCTTGCAGAGCGCGAAACACGCCACGGCGTTCTTGTTGAGGTTTACGGCGAAGGCATACTTCTTTTGGCGGACAGCGGTGTGGGAAAAAGCGAAACGGCAATAGAGCTTGTAAAGCGCGGTCACCGTCTTGTTGCGGACGATGCGGTGGAAATTAAAAAAAGTGTCGGACAAGTCGCTCGTCGGCAGTGCACCCGAAATCATAAGGCATTTTATCGAGCTTAGGGGCATAGGAATAATTGACGTTAAGCAGATATTCGGTATGGGCGCTGTTAAGGATACCGAAAAAAATTGATATGGTTATTCATCTTGAAAACTGGCAGCAGCACAAGCAGTATGACAGGCTCGGTCTTACCACGGAATACACAAACATTCTCGGTATAGACATTCCGTCGGTGACAATTCCCGTTAAACCGGGACGTAACCTTGCTGTTATTGTTGAGGTTGCGGCTATGAACAACCGTCAGCGCAAGATGGGCTACAACGCGGCGCAGGCGCTTAACGAGAGAATACTCGGCAATACAAACGCGAAAAACAACTTATAAAAAACTTTAATTTGACATAAAACTTAGGAGGATTTTTTTAATATGTATATCGGAGTAGATTTGGGCGGTACGGGAATTAAGGCCGGTCTTGTTGACGAAAAAGGGAAACATTCTTCACAAGGACAGCTGTCCCACACGGGCAATGGAGGATTACAAGGTTATTGTTGCGGATATGGCTGACCTTATAAAGAAAATTTTGAACGACACCGACACAAACACATCGGAAATCAAAACAATCGGCATAGGCTGTCCCGGTTCGATTGACGACAAAAAAACGGCATTGTTATATATGCGAACAACCTCAATCTTCACGACGCACCGCTCGCACAGGAACTTAAAAAAATACTACGACGTTCCCGTTTATGTGAGCAACGACGCAAACTGTGCGGCGCTCGGCGAATTTTTCGCGCTTGACGACGAAAAACATTACCGATATTGTTGCAATAACTCTCGGCACGGGCGTCGGAAGCGGAATTATCATAAACAAAAAAATATTTACCGGCACAAACGGTATCGGCGGTGAACTCGGACACACGGTTATAAAGGTTAACGGCGAAAAATGCACCTGCGGACGAAACGGTTGCTGGGAGGCATATGCGTCGGCAACCGCGCTTATCAGAGAAGCTGAAAAAGGCGGCGAAAGAAAATCCCGATTCGTACCTTGCAAAGCTTGTTGCGGAAAAACGGCGGTAAGGCAAACGGCAGAATTCCTTTTGCGGCGACCGAAAAAAGGCGACGAGGCAGGCAAAAAGGTTATAGATAAATACATTTTGGACGTTGCGGAGGGAATTGTTAACATTATAAACACATTCCAGCCCCACGCGATTGTTATAGGAGGCGGCGTGAGCAACGCAGGCGGCGCGCTTTTGAAACCTATTGAAGAATATTCAAAAGAGCATTGCTACGGCGGAATTTTTCAGACAAAAATTTCCATTGCAAAGCTCGGCAACGACGCAGGAATTATCGGCGCGGCATTTTTTTGGGTAAATAAAAATTTGAGGTGATTTTGTGATATATGACAGCCTGAAAGAAATTTTCGGCGAAAAAAAGAGTTTTAAAAGACGAACCGATGAAAAAAATCACACTTCTTTCAAAAATAGGCGGTGAGGCAAGTTTTGTTGTGCTCCCCGAAAGTACGGACGAAATTATCTCGGCGGTGAAATGCGCAAAAGAATATGACTATCCGTTTTTGTAATCGGCAACGGCTCAAATCTTTTGGTTGACGGCAAAGGGCTTTTTCGGGGTTGTAATAAAGCTCGGCGCAAACTTTTCGGGCATTTCGGTAAACGGCGAAACAATCGAAGCGTATTCGGGCGCGTATCTTTCAAAAATCGCAAACGAGGCGCAAAAAACAGCCTGGGCGGATTTTGAATTTGCGTCAGGGTATACCCGGCACCCTCGGCGGTGCGGTGAAGATGAACGCCGGCGCGTACGGCGGTGAGATGAAAGACGCGGTTATAAAAAAACCGTATATCTTGACAAAAACCTCAATCTGTGCGAAAAACGGGCGGTGAGCATATGTTTGCATACCGCACGAGCGCATTTTGCGATGATGATATAATTATAAAATCGTATATAAAATTAAACCGCAAAAATGCGGACGAAATAAGGGCGGAAATGCTTGATTTAAATGCACGGCGCAAAGAAAAAAACAACCGCTTAACTACCCGAGCGCCGGAAGCACCTTTAAGCGCCCCGAGGGATATTTTGCGGCAAAAACTTATCGACGACTGCGGACTGCGCGGAAAAAAAGCATAGGCGGTGCGCGCGTTTCGGATAAGCACTGCGGATTTATCATAAACTATGACAACGCAAGCTTTGACGACGTTATAAGCCTTATAAACTATGTCAAAAAGACGGTTTACGAAAAAAACGGGCGTTATGCTGTGCGAAGAAGTGAAAAATTTTGAAAAAAACAAAGATTAAAAACAACAACGTGTGAGACTATAAAATTTAAAGGGTGATTGATGTGAAATTCGTGTTGATAACGGGAATGTCGGGCGCAGGAAAAGAGTATCGCGGCTAACTGTATGGAGGATATGGGTTATTACTGCGTTGATAATCTTCCGAGCGAGCTTTTTGTCGAAATTTGCCGAAATCTGCTATCAGTCGGATTCCAAGTTTGACAAGGTTGCGTTTGTTATCGACGCGAGAAATCAGCGCAATTCCGACGATATTTTTAAACGAAGTCGAGGTTTTTGAACGTCACGGAAATAAGGTTGAAATTCTGTTTCTTGACGCGAGCGACGAAACTATTGTCAAACGTTACAAAAGAAACGCGCCGTGCGCACCCGCTTGCGGACGGCGGAAGAATTATCGAGGGAATTGAAAAAGAACGCGAAATTCTGGCGCATTTGAAAGACAGAGCAACCTATGTTGTCGATACGTCGCGCCTTTTGACGCGTGAATTAAAAAGGAAAATTTGACCGAGCTTTTCAGCGGTGAAAAAAAGAGAAAAATTCGCTTGCGGTTAACGTTTTGTCGTTCGGGTTTAAATACGGTATTCCGAATGACGCCGACCTTGTTTTTTTGACGTGCGCTTTTTGCCGAATCCTTATTATATCCCCGAACTGCGCGATAAAACAGGGCTTGACAAAGATATACGCGACTATGTAAATTCGTTTCCGCAAACAAAGGAATTTGCGAAAAAGCGCGACGATATGATTGCGTTTCTTCTTCCTCTTTTTATTGAGGAGGGAAAAACTCAGCTTGTAATCGCGATAGGCTGTACGGGCGGAAAAACACCGTTCGGTAACGCTTGCGTCGCACGTATACAAAAACGGTTGTGAATTTGGGATATAAGGCAAAAATCACCCACAGAGATATATCAAAGGGAAAATAAAAAAAGTATAAGTTTGTTTTGTGAGGGTTTGCAATGGAAATAACCGATAATATAAAAAGTACGCCTCAAATTGCAATGTTGTTGCAATAGGCGGAGGTACGGGCATTTCAACAATGCTTCGCGGAATTAAAAAAATATTTTGAAAATCTGACGGCGATAATCACGGTTGCCGACGACGGCGGCGGTTCGGGTATGATAAGGGAGGATCTTAATATGCTCCCTCCGGGCGACGTGCGCAACTGCTTTATGGCGCTTGCCGACACCGAACCTATTATGGAAAAAGCTTTTTGAATTACCGTTTTGAGTCGGGCAGACTTAAAGGTCAAAGCTTCGGAAATATGTTTCTTGCCGCAATGTGCGGAATTTCTGACGGAAGTTTTGAGAAGGCGGTAAACAAGTTTTCTGATGTTTTGGCGGTAAAGGGCAGAGTTTTGCCCGTGTCGGAGGAAAAATATAAATCTCGGCGCGCGTCTTTCGGACGGCAGTGTTGTGCTGGGCGAATCGTCAATTCCGTCAACCGCAATACATAAAGGCGCAAAAATTGATGAGCTTTTTCTTAACTCCGGCGCACGCAAAACCGCTTTACGAGTGCATACAGAGCATTTATAATGCCGATTACATAATTTTAGGTCCCGGGAGTCTTTACACAAGTGTTATACCGAACCTTTTGGTGGACGGAATTGCCGAGGCGGCGGAAAAAAGCAATGCAAAGGTTGTTTATGTATGCAACATTATGACACAGCCGGGCGAAAACGGACGGTTTTTCGGCTTTTGACCACGTGGACGCGATATATAAGCACACAAAGAGCCGTTTTATTGATTGCTGCATTGTAAACGACGAACCGCTCAACGATTTTCTGACGGCAAAGTACCGTCTTACTCATTCGTTTAAGGTTTTGTCCGACGATTATAAATTTTACAAGAACAATATCAAGCTGATAAAGAAAAATCTGCTTGACGTTGCAAACAACGTTGTAAGGCACAATTACAGCGTTCTTGCCGACACGCTTGCGTGTTTGTTTTATCAAACAGCAAACGGCGGAGATATTGATGAAATATAGTTTTTACGGAGTGATTAAATGTCGTTTTCATCTGATGTGAAAAAAGAGGCGCTGGGCGCGAAAAATATCAAAAACTGCTGTCAGAAAGCGTTTTTTTCTTGCTTGTTTTGCGTTCGGCGGACGGATTTTAGGTGCGGAAAAACGGCAGAAAACTTATTATAGGCACGGATAACCAGGAGCTTGCAAAAATAATTTCGGGTACGGCAAAACGTCTTTTTGACGTTAAATGTGAAAATTCGCGAGGGTGTGAAAAACAAAAGCACATTTTATGATGTGACGGTTTTAGGCGAAGAAGAAATAATAAAAATTCTGCGCGCGCTTTCTTTAGCGGAAAAACAGCTCAAAAAAAGCTTATAAATGTGCGCATAAGCGACGAATTTATGAAAAAGCTGTTGCAGAAAAAGCGTTTATAAAAGGCGCTTTTTTTGATGTGCGGAACAATTATCGCGCCTGAAAAAGGTATCATCTCGAATTCGTGACGTCTCACTGTGTTTTGAGCGAGGATTTTTACAAGCTTCTGCGTTCGTAAAATCTAAACGCAAAGAGAATTATGCGAAAATCGAACTATGTTCTGTATTTTAAACAAAGCGACGATATTGCCGATATTTTGGGTATTTGCGGAAGTGTTTCGCATCTTATGGAATTTCATAATATACGCATTTTAAAGGATATGCGCAACAACGTAAACCGCATTGTAAACTGCGAAAAATGCTAATATGGACAAGACGCTCGACGCGGCGTTCAAACAGCGTCAGTGTATTGAATTTTTAAAGGCGAGCGGTGCGCTTGAGCCGCTTTCGCCCGCGCTTAAAGAAATTGCCGAAATAAGGCTTGAAAACACCGATTTGAGCCTGAGCGAACTCGGAAAGCTTGTCACGCCGAATTTAACGCGTTCGGGAGTTAACCACAGGCTTAAAAAGCTTTGCGATATTGCGGAGAAACTAAAGAGCGAAAAAGGACGGATAAAATATATATGTTCACGCATCTGCACCTTCATACTCAATACAGTCTGCTCGACGGGGCGGCGAAAATCGACGCCGTTATAAAAAAAGCCGCCGATGACAATATGAGCGCCGTTGCCGTTACCGACCACGGTGTTATGTTCGGTGCGGTCGATTTTTATCTTAAAGCAAAGGAATACGGAATAAAACCCATTATCGGCTGTGAGGTTTACACCGCGCCGAATTCGCGCAAATCGAAAGTTTACGGCATTGACAATAAATCCGGTCATCTTGTTTTGCTTGCAAAAAAACAATACAGGTTATATAAATCTTATGAAAATCTGCTCTTTGGGCTTAACGGAAGGATATTACTATAAGCCAAGGGTGGATTTTGAGGTTTTGGAGAAATACAGCGACGGAATAATTGCGCTTTCGGCGTGCCTTTTTCGAAACGTAAATTCCGCGCTTTTTGTCGGGCGATTACGCGAAAGCCGAGGATTATGCACTGCATTACAAAAATCTATGGCGATGATTTTTTTACCTTGAAATTCAAAAATCACGGCTTGGAGGACGAAAAAAACGTCTTATCCCTATGGTGATTGACCTTTCAAAAAGCTTGATATAAAGGTAGCTGCAACAAACGACGTTCACTATGTAAAACCGTGAGGACGCGGATTTTCACGACGTGCTTTTGTGCATACAAACGGGCAAAAAAATTGATGACGGCGACCGAATGAGGTTTTCAAACGACGAATTTTATTTTAAAACACAGGACGAAATGGCGAAGCTTTTTGAAGATTATCCGTTCGCCGTGGAAAACACCGCCGAGATTGCGGAAAAGTGCAATGTTGACATAAGCTTTGACAAAATTTATCTTCCCAAACTTACGCTCCCCGGCAACGTTTCCGCAAAAGACTACCTTACAAAGCTTTGCGAAGATGCACTTCCCGTGCGGTACAAAAATGTGACGGACGAGGTTAAAAACCGTCTTGCAAAAGAGCTTGACACCGTAATTTCTATGGGGTTTGCGGACTATTTTCTCATTGTCCGCGATTATGTCAAATATGCAAAAGAGCACGGAATTTCGGTGGGCCCCGGCAGAGGCTCGGCGGCAGGAAGCATTGTTTCGTATCTTTTGAACATCACCGACATTGACCCTATAAAATACGGGCTTTTGTTTGAGCGTTTTTTAAATCCCGAAAGGGTGAGTATGCCCGATATTGACATTGATTTTTGCTATGTAAGGCGCGACGAAGTTATAGAGTATATGGTGCAGAAATACGGGCGCGATTACGCTGCGCAGATTGCCGCATTCGACACAATGCTCGCGCGCGGTTCGATACGCGACGTCGGACGTGTGCTTGATTTGCCCATTCCGTTTGTGGATAAGATTGCAAAACTTATTCCGCACACGCTCGGTATGACCATTGACACGGCAATGGAGGAGAGTGCGGAGCTTAAAAATATATCTTTCCGACAACCGTGCGCACCGTCTGATTGATACGGCGAAAAAGATTGAGGGCTTGCCGAAAAAAACGTGTCAAAGCACGCGGCAGGGCTTATTGTAACCGATAAAAAGCTTTTACAACTGCGTTCCGCTCATTGACGGCGATATTGCGTATATGTCGCAGTATCATATGAAAGTTTTTGGAGAAAATCGGCGTTGTAAAAAAATGGATTTTCTCGGACTGCGAAACCTCACCGTCATAAGCGACGCGGTGAAAAATGATACAAAAACATATGACAAAAATTTTACGATTGAAAACATAGACTACGAAGATGAAAATATTTACAAAATGCTTTCAAACGGCGATACGTCGGGTGTTTTTTTCAGGTGGAAAGCCGAGGTATGACGTCGTTTTTGAAAGACCTCAAACCGCGTTGTTTTGAGGACATTATAGCAGGACTTTCGCTTTACCGTCCGGCAACCGCAAAAATACAAATTCCGCTGTTTTTGAAAAACCGAAACGGCGGAAAAATCACATACAAGCACCCTCTTTTGGAGGATATTTTTAAAAGCCGACCTACGGCTCTATTGTATATCAGGAGCAGGCTATGCAGATTTTCCGCGCGCTTGCCGGATATTCGCTCAGGGCGCGCCGACCTTGTGCGCCGTGCAATGGCGAAGAAAAAAACCGCGAGGCGTTGGAGGCGGAAAAAGAATGTTTTTCATAAACGGACTAAAAAGACGAAAAACGGAAATGTTGTGATAAAAGGCACGCTTGCAAACGGAATTCCTCAAAAACTTTCAGAGGAGATTTTTTTGCCGAACTTGCCGAATTTTTCAAAGTATGCGTTCAACAAATCGCACGCGGCGGCATATGCAAAAATCGTATATCAGACGGCGTATTTAAAAATACTATCACCGTGCGGTTTATCTTGTTGCGCTTTTTGAGAAAAACTGTTTTTTTCGGCAAAACAGGCTGAATATATTGAAGAATACAAAAAAACACGGAATAAAAATTCTTCCGCCCGACATAAACGAAAGCGGTGCGGACTTTACAGTGAGCGGAAACAGCGTCCGTTTCGGATTGTCGTCGATAAAGGGAGTAGGCGGTGTTTTTGCCGACGAAATTGAAAAACGCCGTGCAAAAGAAATTCGTGTCGTTTACCGATTTTTGCAGTGTTATGGGAACGGCATTAAACAAAAAAAGCAGTTGAAAATCTTATAAAATGCGGTGCGTTCGACAGTATCAACCCGAACAGACGTCAGCTTTTTGATAAACAGCGCCGATATTGTCGAAAAATGCGCTGAGAAACGGCAGAAATACGGCATTGGGGCAGTTTACAATGTTTGATGCCGTGACCGAACAAAGCATTTGCGAAGACAATTTTTTTGCCCGAGGCAGATTTTTCCTTTATCGGACAAGCTTTTGTTTGAAAAAGAGCTTACCGGAATTTATTTTTCGGGTCACCCTCTCGACAAATTCCGCAGAAAAATTTGAAACGGCGCAGTGTGTTCCGATTTCGGAAATAACCGATGAAAGGTATAAAGACGGGCAAAACGTGCGGGTCGGTGTTATGATTTCAAAAAAATCACGCGCAAAAACTTCCAAAGGCACGGTTATGGCGACGGCGGAAGTTGAGGATTTTGTTTCGTTCTGCGAGGCGGTTGCTTTTCCGAATATTCTGGAACGTTTTCAGGGGTGAGTTTTACGTCGGAAATATTGCGGTTATCGACGCCGAGGTGTCGTTTGACTACAACGATAATTTAAATCTTATAGTAAAAAAATATCACAAGCGCCGAAAAGTTCAGCGTTCCGGCAGTAAAAACCGTATACATTCGCATAAAAACAGAGAACGAGCTTGCGAAAGTTAAAAGCCTTGCGGAAAAAGTACCGCGGAAGTTCGCATCTTGCGGTTTTTGTGGAGGAAAAAAATATGGTTTACAGTGCAAAACGGTCAAAAATGTGCAGATTTGCACATCATTTTTAAAGTGACGCGGAAAAAAATTTTCGGTAAAGATAACGTAAAAAGTAAAATAACTGTTGATAGAAAAATGTTGTAAAAATTATATAATATAGTGATTTTTAGATTGGAGAATTACGAAAATGGATAATTCTGATTATGTAGTTGTCAAGGCGCTTAAAGACGGAGTGAGCATCACGGGTCTTACAAGCGGACGCGACACGAAATTTCATCACACCGAAATGCTTTCGGAGGGCGAGGTTTTCATTGCGCAGTTTACCGAAACCACAACCGCTATGAAAGTTAAAGGCAATGCCGTAATTTACACAAAAACACGGCGAAATTACAACACGTTAAAAAAATTTTTTCTGTTTAATATGCAGGCTGAAAGGAAATGATGACAATGAAAGAGATTAAAACTATCGGCGTACTTACATCGGGCGGCGACGCACCCGGTATGAACGCGGCTATAAGAGCGGTTGCACGCGGTGCAATGTGCCATGGTATGAAAGTTATGGGCATAAGACGCGGTTACCACGGACTTTTTAAGAGGTGAAATAGAAGAGCTTAATTCACGCTCGGTTTCGGATATTCTTCAAAGGGGCGGTACATTTTTGCAGACCGCGCGAAGCAAAAGCTTTGCAACCGAAGAGGGTATAAAAAAGGCTGTTGAAGTTGCAAGAATTTTCGGTATTGATGCGCTTGTTGTTATCGGCGGCGACGGTTCGTACAAAGGCGCAAGAGCGCTTGCAAACGCAGGACTTCCCACAATCGGTATTCCCGGCACAATCGACAACGACATAAGCTGCACAGAGTACACAATCGGCTACGACACGGCGCTTAACACCGCTATGCAGGCGATTGACAAAATCAGAGATACCGCGTCCAGCCACGAAAGATGCTCGGTTGTTGAGGTTATGGGCAGAAACGCAGGATATATCCCTGTTAATCTTGCGGTTGCAAACGGCGCAGAGGCGGTTATTATCCCTGAGGCTCCTTATGATTTGGACGAAATCAAGAAAAACCGTTATCGAGGGCAGAAAAAGAGGCAAATCACATTACATTATCGTTGTTTCCGAGGGTGTAGGCGAAACATTTGAGCTTTGCAAAAACCATCGAAGAGGCAACCGGTATTGAAACAAGAGCGACCGTTCTCGGTTACGTTCAGCGCGGAGGAAGCCCCACGCTTATCGACAGAGTTACCGCTACAAAAATGGGAAGCTATGCCGCCGACCTTCTTGCAAACGGCACTGTTAACCGCATAATTGCACAGCAGAACGGAAAAAAATTGTTGACATTGAAATTAACGAGGCTCTTGAAATGACCAAAAGTATTGAGCCTGAAATGCTTGATTTGGTTAAGAAAATGTCAATTTAACAAAAATTTAAGGTGGGAATTTTTTGACTATACCTAATATTCTTACAACCGTAAGGTTTTTGCTTGTTCCCGTTTTCCCGATTGTGTATTTTTCGGGATTGGAAAACGCGCATTTTACGGCACTTTGCATATTTGTTTTTGCAATGTTTCTCGATGTTGCAGACGGGTTTATAGCACGAAAATTCAATATGATTACGACTCTCGGCAAAATGCTTTGACCCCGCGGCGGACAAATGTATGGTTATAACGGTTGTTTCAACACTTGTCGCAACGGGAAACTTAAGCAGTTGGTTTTTTTGTATTTTGTGCTGGTCAAAGAGCTTGTTATGATTTTTTTCGGGAAGCTTTATCTACAAAAAGAAAAATCATCATTTCGTCAAACTTTTTCGGCAAGCTTGCGACGTTTCTTACATTTTTGCTGTTGGTGGACGCTATGTGCCTCGGAAAATTTATCGACATTTTCTCGGTCGTTGTGGTTATTTCTATGGCGTGCGCGTTTATAACGCACTGCATAAGCTTTGTCACGGTTAAGGCAAATCAAGTGTCGCAAAATACAAATTCAAACAAAAACACGGGAGTATGACTATGAAAATTTTAGCTTTCGTTCTTCTTGTAATCGGCGCTGTTATTTCATACGGCGCGAAAAAATTGTTGAAGATGTTATAAAAAAAGGACGATACTGACAAAAAATATACAGGTATGGTTAAACTGGCAGGTTTTTGTTCTGGTGCTTATCGGAGCAATAATAATATTTAAAAATCGGCTAGGAGGATTTTTTTAAAAGTGAAAGAAATCGCAAAGGTATACAATCCGCAGGAGGTTGAGGACAGAATATACTCAAACTGGGTTGATAAAAAATATTTCAGCGCTAAAGCGGATCCCGATAAAAAACCGTTTACTATCGTTATTCCGCCCCCGAATGTAACAGGTCAGCTACATATGGGACACGCGCTTGACGAAACACTTCAGGACATTTTGATAAGATACAAACGTATGATGGGTTATTCCGCGCTTTGGATTCCCGGAACAGACCACGCAGGTATCGCCACGCAGATTAAAGTTGAGGAAACTTTAAGAAATGAGCAGGGAATTACACGTTACGATTTGGGACGCGAAAAATTCCTTGAAAAAGTTTGGGACTGGAAAAAATTATACGGTTCGAGAATTATAAATCAGCTTAAAAAACTCGGCTCGTCGTGCGACTGGGACAGAGAGCGCTTTACTATGGACGAGGGTTGTTCCAAAGCTGTGCGCGAGGTTTTTGTAAACCTTTACAATAAAGGTCTTATCTATCAGGGTTCGAGAATTATAAACTGGTGTCCGCACTGCACAACCGCACTTTCGGACGCGGAGGTTGAATACACCGAGCAGGAAGGTCATTTCTGGCACATCAAGTATCCCGTTAAGGACAGCGACGAGTATGTTATAATTGCGACAACACGTCCCGAAACGCTCCTAGGCGATACTGCCGTTGCGGTTCATCCCGATGACGAAAGATACAAAAATTTAGTCGGAAAAATGCTTATTCTTCCGCTTGTTAACCGTGAAATCCCCGTTATCGCGGACGAATACGTTGACAAAGATTTCGGTACAGGCGCGGTTAAAATTACGCCTGCGCACGACCCGAACGATTTTGAAGTCGGTTTAAGACACAATCTTGAACAGATTAAGGTTTTTAACGAAGACGCAACCATAAATTCGTACGGCGGAAAATACGAGGGTATGGACCGCTACGAGGCGCGCAAAGCGATGGTTGACGATTTGGATAAACTCGGTCTTTTGGTAAAAGTTGAGGAACACAAGCACAATGTAGGTCAGTGCTACCGCTGTTCGACGACCGTTGAGCCGATAACATCAAAACAGTGGTTTGTTAAAATGGCGCCCCTTGCAAAAGAGGCAATCAGAGTCGTAAAAGACAAAGAAGTTAAATTTGTTCCCGACAGTTTTTCAAAAATATATCTTAACTGGATGGAAAAATATCCACGACTGGTGCATTTCGCGTCAGCTTTGGTGGGGACATAGAATACCGGCATTCTACTGCGACAAATGCGGTGAAACGGTTGTATCGAAAACCGACGTTGACGTATGCCCCAAATGCGGGGGTCATATGACGCAGGACGAGGACGTTCTTGATACCTGGTTCAGCTCGGCGCTCTGGCCGTTCTCAACGCTCGGCTGGCCCGAAAAAACCGAAGATTTGGACTATTTCTATCCCACAAGCGTGCTTGTTACGGGTTACGACATAATTTTCTTCTGGGTTGCCCGTATGATTTTCTCGGCGTGCGAACACACAGGAAAAGCGCCGTTTGAACACGTGTTCATTCACGGTATTGTCCGCGACAGTCAGGGCAGAAAGATGTCAAAATCGCTCGGCAACGGCATCGACCCGTTAAAGGTTATCGAGCAGTACGGCGCGGACGCGCTCAGGTTTACGCTCGTAACGGGAAATTCGCCCGGAAATGATATGCGTTATTACGAGTCGAGAGTTGAGGCAAACAGAAACTTTGCAAATAAAAATCTGGAATGCGTCGAGATTTTTGCTTATGAATTTGAGCATTGACAAAATCGAACTTCCGAGCCTTGACGACCTCAAGATTGAGGATAAATGGATTTTAAGCAAGTATAACAAGCTTGTTAAAGCGGTGTCGGCAAACCTCGAAAAAAATTTGAACTCGGCGTTGCCGCGGCAAAGCTTTACGACTTTATCTGGGACGATTACTGCGACTGGTATATCGAGCTTGTAAAAACCGCGTCTTTACGAAAAAGACGGCAAATCTTACGAAACAGCGCAGAGCGTGCTTGCATATGTTTTGGTTAACACGTTAAAAACTTTTGCACCCGTTTATGCCGTTCATAACGGAGGAAATTTTTCACGCATCTTCCCACGGGCGAAGAAAGCATTATGATTTCAAAATGGCCCGAAGCGAGCGAAAAATTCTCGTTTGACAAAGAGGAAGAACAGATGGAAAAACATTATGGAGGCGATAAAGAGCATAAGAAACGTCAGAACCAAAAATGAATGTTGTTCCGTCGAGAAGAGCAAAAAGTGTTTATCGTTACCGACAAACCCGAAATTTTCAAAAGGCTGTGAAGTGTTCTTTGAAAAGCTTGCGTCAAGCCTTGAAACCGTCGTTGCGGAAAATGAGGACGGCATACCCGAAAACGCGGTTACAACCGTTGTTGACAACGCGAAAAATATTTATTCCGTTCGGCGATTTGGTTGATATTTCCGCCGAAAAAGAACGTCTTAAAAAGGAAAAAGAACATCTTTTGTCCGAAATAAAGCGCGTTGAGGGCAAACTCGGCAATGCCGGATTTGTGGCAAAAAGCACCTCAAAAGGTTGTTGACGAAGAAAAGGCTAAGGGCGAAAAAAATACAAAGAAATGCTCGCAAAGGTTGAGGAAAAGCCTTAAAAATTTAGAATAAATTAAAATCTTGCAAAAGGACGGATTTTTCCGTCCTTTTGTAATTGAGTTAAAATGACAAATGCAGAAAAAAATACATTCATTCATTGAGCAAATTCGGCAAAAAAATCGGGACTTGACAACATAACGAGGCTTCTTGAAAAAGCTCGGAAATCCGCAGGACAAGCTTTAAATTTGTGCATATTGCAGGCACAAACGGAAAAAGGCTCGGTGTCGGCTTTTTGTGTCGCAGATTTTGATTGAGTCGGGCTGTATGACGGGACTTTTCACGTCGCCGTTTATCGAGGTTTTCAACGAACGTATAAAAAATTAACAATCAAAAATATTTCGGACGAAGATTTGGAGCGGTGCGTCGGCACTGTGCGCAGTGCGGTTGACGTTTTAAAGTCGGAGGGCGATTATTTTCCCATTGAATTTGAGGTAATCACCGCCGCGGCATTTTTGTATTTTTGCCGAGAAAAAAAGTGCGATGTTGTTGTGCTTGAAGTCGGACTCGGCGGACGGCCTCGATTGCACCAACGTTGTCAAAAATCCGCTTGTGTGCGCGGTTTGCTCAATAAGTTTTGACCACACAAAAATATCTCGGTGACACAATCGAAAAAAATCGCCGCCGAAAAGTGCGGAATTATAAAGCAAAATTCGCGTGTTGCGGTGTATAAAATGCTTGATAAAGACGCGGAAAAAGTAGTGCATGAAACGGTCAAAAATACCAATTCACATCTTGTAAATCACCAAAAATTAAATATAATCAAAAGCGGAATTGTCAGCGTTTTTTTGACTATGGAATTTACAAAAATTTAAAAAAATAAATCTCTGCGGTGTCCACCAGATTTACAATGCGGTTTTTGGCGCTTGACATTGCGGAATGTATAAAAAGACAAGTTTGGCATAAGCGAGGAAAAAATATCAGGCGCGGACTTGAAAAATGCACGATGGATTTGCAGATTTGAAATTTTTTTGAGAAAAAGGAGCGGACAAGCCCGATTTTATAATCGACGGTGCGCACAATTATGACGGAGTTTTAAAGCTTTGCGATACTGCAAAATCCGTTTTGCGCGGCAAAAATTGTTGCCGTTTTTGGTATGCTCAACGAAAAAGATTATGAAAAAAATCGCTTGAAGAAATATGCAGAATTTCGGATGAACTTATAATTACAAGCGTGCCGAGCGTGCGCCAGACAAGCTTTGAAGAAATTTATAAAACGGCGAAAAATGTATAAAAAGATACCGTATTTATTGAGGATAATTTTGATGCGATAGAGTATGCCGTAAGCTCGAAAAAAACGGCGTTTTTTTCAGTGCTTATCGCAGGTTCGCTCTACCTTGCCGGAAACGTGCGGAAATTTGTCGAAAAACTTTTGATACATTCGACAAAACTAGTTGTTTTTCATCAAAGGAATAGGACAGGCTTTATAGAATATTAAAGATGAAACTAAAAAGGTTTCATCTTTTTTTGTGCATATAAGGGGGAATTTTATGCAGATAATTTTTCAGGCAAAAGACAAAACGCTGATTGTAAAAGCTTATCGGTGAGCTTGACCACCACGTTGCGGGCGGTGTGAAGGAACGGATTGATAAAAATTACGTCGTCCAATCTTACAAATCTGGTATTCGATTTTTTTCGGCGCTTTCGTTTATGGACAGCTCGGGCATCGGCGTTGTGATAGGGAGGTACAAACTTGTAAAAATCACTGGGCGGACGCACGGTTATAGTGTCAAATACAAAGTCGCTCGACAGGCTTTTTGAATATTGCCGGGATTAAAAATAATCAGCGTCGAGTGACATTGACGGCGCGTTCAGCGCACTGAGGAGGGTTAAAAAAATGAGGGAAAACAGTGCAAAAATTACGGTTATGTCAAGGTCGGAAAACGAATCGTTTGTCCGTGCGGCGGTGTCAGCATTTGTGTCACAGCTTGACCCGACTCTTGAAGAGCTTGCCGACATAAAAACCGCGGTATCGGAGGCGGTGACAAACTCGATTGTTCACGGATACGCCGAGAAAAAAAGGCGACATCATGATTGATATATACATAAAGGACGACAAGGTTAAAATCACCGTCACTGACAACGGCTGCGGAATTGCGGATGTGAAAGAGGCTATGCAGCCGCTTTTTACAACCAACACCGACGGCGAACGCTCGGGAATGGGATTTACTGTTATGGAAACCTTTATGGATAATATCAGCGTTAATTCCATTGTTGACGTCGGCACAAAGGTGACAATGGAAAAAACCATTGGTTTGAGGACGCTTTGAATCGGGGGTTAAAATATTGGCAAATGATATTAAAGACCTTATCAAACGCGCAAAAAGACGGTGACAAAGAGGCGGAAAAACGAAATTTTAAACGGGAATATTGCGCTTGTGTGGAGCGTTGCGCGCAAATTTTTCCAACCGCGGTTACGATTTGGACGATATTTTTCAAATCGGGTGCATCGGCATATTAAAGGCGATAAAGAACTTTGATTTAAGCTATGACGTGCGTTTTTCAACCTATGCCGTTCCGCTTATTATGGGCGAAATCAAGCGTTTTTTTGCGTGACGACGGAATTATCAAAGTGAGCAGACGTTTAAAGGAAATTGCACAGAAAGCAAAAATTACAAAAAGAAATTTTGGAAAAAGAATTAAACCGCGAGGCAAAAATTATCGGAAATCGCCGAAAGAATAGGGGAGTTGCCGAGCGATTTGGCGGTTGCGCTGGAGGCGAACGTTGCCCCCGAATCACTTTACAGAGAGTTTAACGATGGTGACAAATCGGGCGGTTATCTTATTGACAAAATCGCGAACAACATCGACACAGAGGAAGAAGTTTTAGACAAAATTTCACTCGGCGAGGCAATCAAAGCCTTGGACGAAAGAGAAAGAAAAATCATAATGCTTCGCTACTTTAGAGGAAAAAACGCAAAGCGAAATTGCAAGTGTGATAGGCATTTCGCAGGTGCAGGTGTCGCGCCTTGAAAAGAAGATTTTATTGCGTATGAAAGAAAAAAATGACGGGCTGAACCTAACAAATTTCCGGCAAAAATGAAAAATATTCGGGTTAAAATGTATTAGTATTTCAGTTTGGTACAGGAATTTTATGTCGAACGAAAACGTTATCTTTATTATGGTGAAAAAATATCAGCAGATTATGCAGGATTTGCGGATGAAAATTGCCGAGAGATACAAAAGCCGTGAGTGCATTACGTCGTACAATATTATGAATGAGCCGTACAACGGACGGAAAAAAATATCTTTCCACCAAGAATTTTACCCTAAATTCTGCAATGAAAGAGTGTTTTAACTAAAAAGAAACGGACTGAATTTTATATAAATTCAGTCCGTTTTGCTATTCTTTGTCAAACGGTATGCCGAAATGGTCGTATGCCGATTTTGTAACGACTCTTCCCCGCGGTGTGCGGTTTATAAAACCAAGCTGAAGAAGATACGGCTCGTAAACGTCTTCAATGGTGTTTGCGTCCTCGCCGATTGTTGCGGCAAGCGTGTCAAGCCCGACAGGTCCTCCGCCGAAATTTTTTTAATCATAGATTTAATCATATTTGCGTCGGTGGAGTCGAGTCCGATTTTGTCAACTTCGATTTTTTTCAAGCGCAAGCTGTGCGATTTTTGTAACGATGCCGTCGCCGTAAACCTGACCGAAATCACGCACTCGCTTTAAAAAGACGGTTTGCAATTCGCGGTGTGCCGCGCGAACGTGAGGCAATTTCAAACGCGCCGTCGGTGTCGATTTCAACGCCGAGAATTTTTGCGCTGCGCTCGACGATTTCTTTAAGCTGTTCATTTGTGTATAGCTCAAGGCGCGCAAGAACACCGAAACGGTCGCGCAGAGGCGAGGTAATTCTGCCTGCTTTTGTTGTTGCGCCTATAAGCGTAAATTTAGGTAAATCGAGCCTTATCGAGCGCGCGCTCGGACCTTTTCCGATGATAATATCAAGCGAAAAATCCTCCATTGCAGGATACAAAATTTCTTCAACGCTCGCGCTTAAACGGTGGATTTCGTCGATAAACAAAACGTCGTGTTCGGCAAGATTTGTAAGAATACCTGCCAAATCGCCGGGCTTTTTCAATCGCAGGACCGCTTGTAATTCTGATATTTACGCCCATTTCATTTGCGATAATGTTTGAAAGCGTGGTTTTTCCGAGCCCCGGAGGGCCGTATAAAAGAACGTGGTCGAGCGCCTCGTTTCGGCTTTTTTTGCCGCCTGTATGTAAACCGACAAATTTTTCTTTAATTTTGTCCTGACCGACGTATTCTTCGAGATGTTTCGGTCTTAAACTTGTTTCCAAATCAACATCTTCGTCAATAAAAATCGGAGGTGACAATTCTCTCGTTAAAAATCCATTTCATTTTTCCTTTCACTGCTATATTAACGCTTTTAATGCAGATTTTATAATTTCTTCGGTGTCTGTAAGGTCGGGCGACGCTTTCGCAACCGCGCGTTCCGCCTCGAATTTTGAATATCCCAAAACCATAAGCGCGCTGACAGCCTCGCTTCGCGCGTCGTTTGCGATAAATTCCGCATCTTCTGCGGATTTTTCCTGCGGTGAGGCGATAAGTTCCTCGTTTTTGATTTTGTCTTTTAATTCGAGAACAATTCTCTGCGCCGTTTTAGGACCTATTCCCGACGCTTTTTTAATCGACGCAACGTCGTTTGTGACAAGGCTTACCGCAAGTTTTGACGGCGTGAGCGCTGACAAAACGCCTATTGCGCCTTTTGCTCCGACGCCCGAAACCGAGATGAGGAGTTCAAACATATTGAGCTCCTCCTGCGACGAAAATCCATACAAATCCATAATTCCTTCTTTTATGTATAAATAGGTGTAAAAACGTTACGGGCGAATTTTCTTCGCTTGCGGAAATGCTCTGCAAGGTCGTTGCCGAGGTGTAAACCTTAAATCCGATTCCCGAAACCTCGATAACGACAAAATTCTGTCCTTTCTGCGTCAAATATCCTTTTAAATAGCTGAACATAAAAATCTCCTTAAAAATCCAATTTTGCGTTCATTCTGAACGAATGAGCGTGACATACTGCGATTGCAAGCGCGTCTGCAGTGTCGTCCGGCTTGGGCACTTTTTCAAGATTTAAAAAGCATTTTTGTCATTTGCTGAACCTGTTTTTCGGCTCTGCCGTATCCGACAACCGCCTGTTTAACCTGAAGCGGTGTATATTCGTAAATTTCAAGATTTGTATTCGCCGCGGCAAGATAGGGCATAGCGCGTCCCTGTGCAACGTTTATGACGGTTTTTGCATTGTTGTTGTAAAAAAGCTCCTCAATGGCTATGCAGGCGGGTTTGTGCTTTCTTATAATTTCAATAACGCCGTCGTATATAATTTTCAATCTGTCTTTTACTTTCATTCCCGCGGGCGTGGTGATTGCACCGTAGTCGATAACCTTAAATTTGTTACCTCTATATTCTATCACACCATAGCCCACTATTGCAATACCCGGGTCAATTCCTAAAATAATCATTTTAATACTTGTTGCATATTATGCAGTATACGTATGTATAAAATGTATATTTATGCCTATTATGCACCTTTCTTTTTATAAAAAATTGTATAATATACACGATTTTGCGGATTTGCTATTGAAATACCGAAAAATTTAATGTATAATATACTTATATTTTTAACACAAATTGGAGGAAAATCAAGATGGCAAAAGAAAAAAAGTTGTATTAGCGTACTCCGGCGGACTTGACACATCGATTATAATCCACTGGTTAATTGAAAATTATGACTACGAAGTTATTGCGGTTTGCGGCGACGTCGGACAGGGCAAAAGAAACAGAAGGTCTTGAAGAAAAGAGCAAAAAGCAGGCGCATCAAAATTATATATTGCAGATTTAAAAGAGGAATATGTAAAAGATTACATTTTCCCCACACTCAAAAGCCGGCGCGGTTTACGAGGGCAAATATCTCCTCGGCACATCGCACGCTCGTCCGATTATCGCGAAAAAGCTTGTTGAAATTGCGAAAAAAGAGGGCGCAGTTGCAATCTGCCACGGCGCAACGGGCAAAGGAAACGACCAGGTTAGATTTGAACTTACTATTAAAGCACTTGCTCCCGAACTTAAAATTATCGCACCCTGGAGGGTTTGGGACATCAAATCGAGGGAAGACGCGGTTGACTATGCAGAGAAAAAAACGGCATAGAAATCCCTGTTACTAAGAAAGATTTGTATTCGCGTGACCGCAACGTTTGGCACATCAGCCACGAGGGTACGGATTTGGAAAGATCCTTGGAACGAGCCTCAGCTTGACAATTTGTTAAAGCTACAACTCCGCCCGAGAAAAACTCCCGATACACCCAAAATATATCACTATCGGATTTGAAAAAGGGCGAACCCGTTTCAATCGACGGCAAAAACTATTCTCCGCTCGCGCTTGTTGAAGAGCTTAATAAAATCGGCGGTGAATACGGCATCGGTATTGCGGACATTGTTGAGGACAGGCTTGTTGGTATGAAATCGCGCGGTGTATATGAAACTCCGGGCGGAACAATTCTCTATGCGGCGCACGACGAACTTGAATATCTCTGCCTTGACAGGGACACACAGGCGTTCAAACGTCAGGCGGCTATCAAATTTGCCGAGCTTGTTTACGACGGAAAATGGTTCACACCGCTCCGCAGGCGCTTTCAGCATTTGTTGATTCAACTCAGCAGACTGTTACAGGCGAAGTTAAACTTAAACTTTACAAAGGTCACATTTCGCCTGCCGGCGCAAAATCGAAATATTCGCTTTACAATGAGGATATTGCATCGTTCGGCGACAGCCACGAGCTTTACAGCCACAAGGATGCTGAAGGATTTATCAATCTGTTCGGTTTGCCTCTTAAGGTTAGGGCGCTTATGAACGAGAAAAAAACAAAAAAATAACTGATAAAAATTAAACGGGGCGTTTTAAAACGTCCCGTTTTTTTATGTATAATTTTGGTTATTCGGTTTTTATATTCTTACCGTGTGAAAATTTTTCAATAATTTTTGCCGACACAATTCCGTCGATAACGCCGAGAATGAGCGCAAACAGCACGTCTGTAGGATAGTGCACGTAAAGATAAAGCCGTGAAAATGCAATTAAAACCGAAAGTACAAACATTGCATAAACTATTATTTTGCTGTCGAATATACACTTTTCAGCTGTGCGTTTTCGGCTTATGTAACACATCAAATATGCAGTTGACGCGGAAAACGACGCCATTGTATGCCCCGACGGGAACGAATAATCGGACGGCGCGTCGATTAAAAGCTTTATCAGAGGATTTTGCACAAACGGACGCGTGCGCGCAATCAGCGGTTTTAACGTTATGTTGCATACAACGAGCATAATTATCAGTGATACTGCCATATATAAGCCGTATTTGCGCGGTTTTTCATCATAAGAAGCGCAAGTGTGAAAATTATCCACACAATACCGCCGTTGCCGAGCGCGGAAATTTTCGGCATAACAATATCAAAAAATCCGCATCTGAAATGTGCCTGAATAAAGTCTAAAATTGAAAGTTCAAAACTCAAAAAAATCACTCCTATGTGAAAGTATAACATTATTTTCTTGTGTGCGCAAGCATAAAAATTTGTAAAAAATTTTAAAACAATATTACAAAATAAAAAAATTTTTCTTGTATTGGCGCGAAAAATGTGGTATTATAGCAAAGGAATAATAGATTTGTTACATATTAACGGAGGACGTTCGATGAAAAAGGATTTTATCTTTCCTTTTTATATTTTTAATAGTTTTTTTCGCTCTTTCCGCAGGCTCTTTGCGCTCCCGACATCAGCGAGGAGTCCGATTCTGCGATTTTTGTTTGACGTCGACCAAAAATTCGGTTTTGTTTGAAAAAGAGGCGAACAAAAAAATGCACCCGGCGAGCATAACAAAGGTTATGACGCTTTTGCTCGCTGCGGAAAACTGCAATTTTGACGATAAGTTAACGGTAGACAACACTTGTCTGCTCGGTATGCCGTCCGATGCGATTATCGCGGATTTCAGACAGGGCGAAGAAGTCACCGTCAAAGATTTGTTTATGGCGGCATATTTGCGTTCGGCGAACGACGCGGCGGTGCTCTTGGCATGCAGAGTAAGCGGTTCGGTTGACAAATTTGTTGAGCTTATGAACGCGCGTGCGAAAAGAACTTGGCGCGGCGAATACGCATTTTACCAATCCGACGGGACTAACCGACGACAATCATTATACAACCGCATACGATATGATGCTGATTACCAAAGCGGCAGTGCAGAATGAAAAGCTTATGAGTGTTGCCCCCGAGGTGAAATATACACTTCACAAAAACAGTGTCCGTGCTGAAGATTTGGAAATGTCCACCGGTCACAGAATGATGGACAAGGACACCGCGCAGTATTATCAGGGCGTTATTTTCGGCAAAACCGGCTTTACAAACGCGGCGCGTTCAACGCTTGTTACCGCGGCGAAAAAGGACGACAGAAGCCTTATTGTTGTGACGCTCGGTCACGATAACAAATTTAAGCAGTACGGCGACGTGAAAAAACTCTGCTCGATTACGGTTTCGGCAGTTTTTTTACCGATTTGTCATAAGCAAAGACGATATAAAAGGTATGGTTAAGCTTTAAAAAAAGCGGAATTTGCCGATATAAAAAAACGATTTTGTAATAATTCTGCCGACCAATGTTAAACGTGAGTCGCTGACACAGAGTGTTGATGTTGTAAACGGCGAAATTTTTTTCTGACGCTCAAAGGCGGAGAGAGCGACGTGACCCAAAAAGTCGGCGTTGTTGCGGAAAAACAGCGGAGGTTTCGGCGCGGCGGTTCTGCGGTTTATAAAGCTGATTTTTATGATTTTGCTTTATCTGATAATCATTTTTCGCGGTGCTGTTTATAATTTTGCTATTCTACATAAACAGGCGCAACAAAAAGCGGATTGCCGAGAAAGAAAAAGAAAGAACGGATAAAAATCGAACTACAAATACTACAATATGTAAATTCCCCGAAAGGAAAGATAAACTCTGACTTTGAGGCGAACGGATAACAAGTATCAATCGGTGTAATTGTATCCTTGCCGCAAAGCGCGGTAAGGATTTTATTTTTAGAGGTGATTTTTTTATGGCAGATTTAAACTCAACGCCAAGTGCAAAACAGAATTCAAATCGCTTTTTTTCGGAAAGCGGAACAGCGGAAAAATCGTCGCTTATAAATGCACTTGCGAATCAGGAAATTTCAATCGTGAGCGACGTTTTGGGGCACGACAACCGACCCTGTGCATAAGGCGCTCGAAATTTTTCCGATAGGTCCCTGCACGCTCATCGACACCGCAGGTTTTGACGACGTGGGCGAGCTTGGCAAACTGCGCATTGAAAAACGAAAAACGTGCTTGCAAAAGCCGATATTGCACTCGTGGTAATCAGCGCGGACGAAACGGATTTTTCGGTTTATTCAGACTGGTTTGACGAAATTAAGGCTAAAAAAGTGAACTGCCTTTTGCGTTATAAACAAGTCGGATTTGTGCGCCGATACCGCAAAAATTGAGAATATGCTCAAAGAAAAAGATGTTGATTTTGTAAAGATAAGCGCGCAGAAACGCGATAATCTTCCGATTTTCTTTGAAAAAATCATAAAAATTTCGCCGAAAGATTTTGACGAAATAACAATCACGGGAAACCTCGTAAACGAGGGGTGACAGCGTTTTGCTGGTCGCACCGCAGGACATTGAGGCGCCGAAAGGAAGGCTCATTCTTCCGCAGGTGCAGACAATCCGCGAGCTTTTGGACAAAAAAGCTGTTGTAACCGTTGTTACTGCCGAGAAAAATGAAATCGGCACTTGACACGTTAAAAAAGCGCCGAAACTTATAATATGCGACTCCCAGGCGTTTAAACAGGTTTACGATTTGGCGCCGAAAGAGAGTATTTTAACATCATTTTCAATACTTTTTGCAAATTACAAAAGGCGATATTGAGGAATTTAAAAAGGCGCGTCGGCAATCGACACGCTTAACGAAAAATTCGCGTGTTCTTATTGCTGAGGCTTGTTCACACACAACGCTTGACGGCGATATTGCCAAGGTGAAAATCCCCAAAATGCTCCGAAAAAGTTGGCGAGTCACTCAAAAATCGACTTTTTGCTCGGGCGTTAATTTCAATCTCGACAAAAAAATATGACCTTGTTATCCATTGCGGCGGATGTATGTTCAACAGAAGCCACATTTTGAGCAGAATTGCGATGTGCAAGGAGAAAAATATTCCCATCACAAATTTCGGAATTACCATCGCAAAACTCACCGGAATACTCGATATGGTGGAATTGCATAATAAGTAACACGAAATGTTGCATAAATTTTAAATAATATTTTGTGCAATATTAACCAAAAATGCAAATTGATGTAGAAATTTTTGCACAGTGTATGCTACAATATATTCGTATATTTTTATACATTGGAAATTTGTTTATCATAATCAAATTCCACTCCATCTTTTTGCCTCTTGCCCGGATTTGCAAGAGGTATTTTTTTACAAAAATAGAGTTGAAAAATTTGCTTTTGTGTGGTATAATCACAATAATATGAGTATGTTTTAAAATTTATAAAAATTGTATTGTTGCTCTACATAAAAGGTGTGTATTAAGTGTATTTAAAGGGGATTTGTATGCAGGGGTTTAAATCCTTTGCGGACAAAATTGAATTGGAATTCGGCAAGGGAATTACCGCCATTGTCGGACCGAACGGAAGCGGAAAAAGCAATGTTTCCGACGCTATCCGCTGGGTTATGGGCGAACAGAGCGCCAAAAGCCTGCGCGGAAGCAAGATGGAGGACGTTATCTTTTCGGGCACGCAAAACCGCAAACCGCTCGGGTTTGCCGAGGTTTCGATAATTTTGGACAACAGCGACCGAAAGCTTAAAATAGATTTTGACACTGTTACCGTTACAAGACGCGTTCACCGAAGCGGCGAGGGCGAATATTTTATAAACAAATCGCCGTGCCGTCTTAAGGATATTTACGAGCTTTTTATGGACACAGGTATCGGCAGAGAGGGTTATTCGGTTGTAGGACAGGGCAAAATTGACGAAATTCTGTCGTCAAAGTCGGAGGACAGACGGCATATTTTTGAAGAAGCGGCGGGCATCAGCAAGTATAAATACCGCAAAAACGAGGCGGAGAAAAAGCTTGCGCAGACCGAAGAAAAATCTTTTGAGAATTAAGGATATTGTTGCCGAGCTTGCGTCGCAGGTCGGTCCGCTTAAAAATCAGAGCGAAAAAGGCGAAAAATTTCTTGACCTGCGCGAGATTTTTGAAAGTTTTGGAAATAAATATTGCCATTGTAAATATTGAAAAATTCCGCGAAAAACGCAAAATGCGAAAACGACCTTAAAATTGCGGTATCTCAGCTTGATGATGCGCGAAAAAGCAGGGTGAAATCGACGGCGAAATTGAGCGTTTCACTGCCCTTTCGCAGAGCAAAAAAACGAGGAAATTTCAAAAAAATCAACGAGCAAAAATATGAACTTGAAAAGAGCGAGGGCGGATTTTTAAATAAAATTGAGCTTTTAAAAAGCGAAATTGCGCATAATAACGAGAATATAAACCGATTGAAGAATGAAAAATGACGCGCTTTGTGAAAAATTAAAAATCTGGACGATGAAAATTCACAGAAAAACTTGAGCTTGAAAATGCAAATGCGGGAAATAGAAAAAAACTCACTGCGGAAATTGACGCGCTCACAAAAGATGATGAAACAGCTTAATTCGTCGCTCGACGAGAGTTTGGCAAATATCGAGAGCCAAAAAGCCGACATTATCGAGTTTTTGAACGAAAAATACAAATCTTTCGGCAAACAGCGACGGTCTGGACGCATTGCAGAAGAATTTTGCCGACAGAAAAGAGAGCATAAAAACGAAATTTCAGCGAACAGCGACGCGCTAAAAATGTGCGAAAGTCAGCTTGAAAAGTGCGTTTCAGAGCTGTCTGAAAAACGAAAAAGGTGCGCGCCGAGTGCAAAGACGGTTTGGACGCGCTGAAAAAGAATATTTTAAAAATAACCGGCGAAAACAACGCGTTAAAAGCTGAGCAAAAACGCCGTTACGTCCGAATATAACGCGAAAAATTCAAAGCGCCGTGCGCTTGAAGATTTGGAAAAAGTCGCTTGAGGGATATTCAAAAGGCGTTAAGGAAATTATAAATTCAAAAGCAGAACGGCATTTGCGGTGTTGTTTCAAAGCTTATCACGGTTGACGAAAAATATGTCGTTGCGCTTGAAACCGCGCTCGGACGCGCTATGCAAAATATCGTTGCCGACAACGAGGAAACCGCGAAAAAGTGCGTTGAAATGCTGAAAAATCGCACGGCGGACGCGCGACGTTTCTTCCTCTCACATCGGTTAAAGGCGAGGTTATGAAAAACGCGCCGAAAAAAACGAAAAAGGTTACATCGGCATTGCGTCGGAGCTTATCGAATACGACGAGAAATACCGCGGAATTTTTGCGTATCTTCTCGGCAGAACTGTTTTTGCCGACGACATCGACTCGAGAATTGCAATTTCAAGAAAAATACGGCTACAAATTCAAGGTCGTTACGCTTGACGGTCAGGGTTTTGAACGCCGGCGGTTCAATCACGGGCGGTAGTTCGGACAGCCGTTTGGGACTTATCAGCCGTGCGAAAAACATCGAACAGCTTAAAACCGAAACCGACGCGCTGGCGAAAAAGATTGACAAAAAAACGACAGTGCGATTGCAAAAAAACGAGCAGAAAAATCCGCGAAATTGCCGTTAAAAAGAAGAATTTGACACAAAAAGAGTGCAAATTGCGAACACAATATTATCCGTCGTAATGCGGAAAAAAATCGCATCTTAACGAAAACATAAAAAAATCTCAATGATCCGTCTTTTGGGCGGCGAGAGCGGAGATATTAACGAACAGCTTTCCGCGCTCGATAAAAACAAAGCCGAGTTTGCGTTGAAAATATCGGCAAACGACGAAAAATTACTCAAATCCGCGCAAATATCACCGCGGACGAGGACAAACTTTCCGCACTCAAAGAAAAAAATGTGAAAAACGTGAAAAACGACCTTTCGGTTAAAATTAAACAAAACGGAAAAATCAAGGATTTGGAATTTATAAACGCGAATATCGGCGAATACGGCGCACGGCGCAGTGAATATGAAACGAAAATTGCGGAAAAATAACGAAAATTTCGGCATCTCACGCGCAGAAAAACGCTGACTTGCATAACGAAATTTCCGAAATTGAAAAATCAGTGAGCGGTACGCGTGAAATTTTGATGAATTTGCAAAACTTGAAGTTATGAAAGGCGAGGCGGAAAAAATTCTTGCCGACATCAAAAACGCAAATCAGTCGTCCAAAAGAAAACCAGGAGGTTGTTCTGGTGCTTGCCCAGGAGGCGACGCGGTGCGAAAACAAGGTTACAAAGGCGGAAAGCGACATTGAAAGTGTTATAAACAAGCTTTGGGACGACTACGAAATTACATATTCCGACGCGCAGAGTTACAAAAAAGAACTTGAAAGTTTTTCGGAGGCTCAGCGCGAGAGGCGGCGTCGATTAAAAAGCAAATCAAAGAGCTTGGTAACATCAACATTGACGCGATTGAGGAATACAAAGCCGTGTCGGAAAGGTATGAATTTTTGTCAAATCAGGAAAACGACCTTAACGACGCGAAGAAAAAAATCTTACCGATATTATTGACAATATGCAGGGGATTATGAAAGAAAAATTCACCTCGGCATTTTGTGCCATCAGCGAGGAATTTAAGAAAGTTTTTGCCGAGCTTTTCGGCGGCGGTATCGCAAAAATTTACCTTGCCGACGGAGCGACGTTTTAACCAGCGGTATCGAAATCGAGGTTCAGCCCCCGGGCAAAAACTTCAGAATTTAACGCTTTTGTCGGGCGGTGAACGCGCATTTTTCGGCGATTGCTCTGCTGTTTGCGGTGCTTAAAAACCGCGCCGACGCCGTTTTGTCTTTTGGACGAGGTTGAGGCGGCACTCGACGAGGCAAACGTTTATAAATTTGCAAATTACGCAAAAAAATTTACGTCGGACACGCAGTTTTGATTGTCACGCATAGGCGCGGAACAATGGAAACCGCCGACATTTTATACGGCGTAACAATGCAGGAAAAGGGTGTTTCAAAGCTTTTGAAACTTAATTTTTGACGATTTGGAGGAAAATGATGTTTAACATTTTTAAAGAAAAGCTGAAAAAGGCTTGGAAAAGACAAAAATCTTCTTTCGGCGACAAGCTTGACAGGTGTGCTGAAAGTGTTTAAAATCGACGACGATTTGTATGACGAACTTGAAGAGGCGCTTATTATGGCGGACGCGGGCGTCGAAACGTCGATGTATATTATTGACGAATTGAAGAAAAAAAGTTAAGGAAAAATCACCTTACCGAGGCGGACGAGGTAAGGGGCGCGATAAAGAGATTATCGCGGACATTTTGAACGAAAAACGACAACGAAGTAAAGCTTTCGGGTTCGCCGGCTGTGGTTATGGTTATCGGCGTCAACGGCGTAGGCAAAAACCACGTCAATCGGCAAAAATGGCAAGCCTTTTTAAAATCGGAGGGCAAAAAAGTTATTCTCGGCAGCAGGCGATACATTCCGTGCGGCGGCAGTTGACCAGCTACAGGTTTGGGCGGACAGAGTGGGTGTTGACATCATAAAGCACCAGGAGGGAGCAGACCCCGGCGCGGTGATGTTCGACTCAATCAGCGCGGCAAAGGCGCGCGGTGCGGACGTTTTGATTTTCGACACCGCCGGCAGACTTCACAACAAGAAAAATCTTATGGACGAGCTTAAAAAAATATACAAAATCATTGAGCGCGAACTTCCGAATTCGTCCAAAGAGGTGCTTTTGGTGCTGGATGCAACGACCGGACAAAACGCGCTTTCACAGGCGAAACTGTTCGGCGAAGTTGCCGACATCACAGGCATTGTTTTGACAAAGCTTGACGGCACTGCAAAAGGCGGAATTGTAATTGCAATAGGTCACGAGCAGAAAATCGGCGTTAAATTTATCGGCGTCGGCGAAGGTGTTGACGATTTGCAGAAGTTTAACGCACAGGATTTTGCGGACGCACTGTTTTGATTGGAGGATAATAAAATGACAGATCACGTAAAAAAGGCAAGAGAATTATTTTTGGACGGTTACAACTGTTCGCAGGCTGTTTTGGGCGCGTTCTGCGACGAAATAGGTATGGATTTTAACACCGCGATGAAGCTTTCATCGTCGTTCGGCGGCGGTATGGGAAGAATGCGGGAGGTATGCGGTGCGTGCTCGGCTATGTTTATGATTGCCGGCATTATTTACGGTTACGACGATTCGAAAGACGACAAGAAAAAGGCGGCGCACTATGCGCTCGTGCAAAGGCTTGCGTCCGATTTTAAGGAGCAAAACGGCACAATTATCTGCCGTGAACTTTTTGAGAAAAATATTAAAACCGATATGTCGGCAAACCCGACAAAAAGGGATAACGAGTTTTACAAAAAAAGCGACCGTGTTTAAAGTTTGTCGAGGACGCGGCAAGCATTATTGAAGGTCTTTTGAACCGAGAAAAAGCTATGTAACAAAGGAGATTGTGGATTGTAATGAAAAAAACTAATTTCACTTTTTAATATGTTTGTCAATTATTTTAACCTGTACAGGTGCGTTTGCGTTCGCGTTTCCGAGCGTTGACTGGGGTGCGCTTTTGGCGGAAAAAGAACGAATGGTAAACGAAACGGATTTTGAGCTTTATATTCAAGGTGACGTTTCAAATTTGCCGTATTTCGGCGCGCGGTTAGAGCCTAAAGACGGCGCATATCTCGGTATGATTGCCGAAACAAGTGGAAATTTTTGGCCGCTCGGAAGTTATCTCACATACATTGACGCTATGAATCAGCCCGATTTTTACTATCCGGCGAATGAGATTATCAAAGCCAATGACTCGGCGGTTATGGTCGGTTGGACAATAAACAGTCTTGACGAGGTTAACTATGACACAATCCGTTCGGTGTTAAACACGCTTGCAAGTTACAACAAGCCTATGTTTATACGCTTTGCAAATGAGATGAACGTTTTCTCGCTCGGCGACGATCCCGAACGGTACATTGAGATTTTCCAAAATGTTGCAAATATGGTGCACGAATACGACAACTTTGCGGTTGTATGGTCACCAAATGACCTCGGCGCACTCGACCGTCCGTTTGAATTTTTCTATCCCGGCGATGAATATGTCGTCTGGATTGGCGTAAGTATGTATATGATAAAAATATTTCCAGGGAAAAACCGATACATCGTACAAAGACAGCGTTTATTTTATGACGGGCGACTATGCGTGGGCAACAAACAGAATAAAAACCGATTATGGATTTTATGGCGAAAAAAACGGAATAAATAAGCCCGTTATGATAAGCGAGGGCGGAGTTCCGACAAATACAAATCACGATACCGACCTTGAAGCTTGGGGCGCCCCTGAGAATGAGAGATATGCTCTGGAATTTGGTTATGAAATATCCGCAGATTAAGATGATTAACTATTTCAACAATCACCGTGCGAACGAGGCGGAAAGATACGATATTAACGATTATCAGTATGCGTCGGATATTTTTGCCGAGGTTAAGACAAGCGGACTTTACAAAAAGGGCGTAAATGCGCCGTCAGATTTTGCGCTTATTCCGGCAAACAGCGGTGAAATTGTGGATATTTCCGCTAACAGCACGCTTTACACGCTTGCACACGTTCCGGAATAAGCCTGATATTGCGGTGAATTATGCGATTGACGGCGAGTGGTGCCATTCATCGGACAAAAATTCCTTATAAATTCAGTTTTTTTCAAATATTGATATTCACTCCGTTTCTGACGGTCAGCACACTTTGAAAAAATTTGGACGGAGGATTTAATAAAGGAATACGTTTTCTATAAGCACGGCACAGAAAAATACGTTTCGGTGCGGATTTTGAACCCGAAATCAAGGTTGTGATTGACGGTGAAACGCTTGAAACCGACCAATCACCGATTATTGTAAATGACAGGACGCTCGTTCCTATGCGCGCGATTTTTGAAAAACTCGGCGCGAGCGTTGATTGGAACGAGTCGGCACAGGCGGTTACGGCGGTGAAAGGCGAAAGAGAAATTTCGCTTGCAATCGGCGGTGACGTTATGCGCATTGACGGCGAGGCGAAAACGCTTGACGTGCCTGCTATGTTATATAACGAAAGGACGCTCTTTCCCGTGCGCGCGGTGTCTGAGGCGCTCAACTGCAATGTTAACTGGGTCGGCGAAGAAAACACGGTTGTAATTACAACAAAAATAAGCTTTTGAATATCAAAAATGCCCCGAAAAATTCGGGGCATTTTTTTGCGTTTTGATATTATTTTTAAGATATTTTTCAAATATTTTCCAGTAAAACGATTTTTCGCATTTTTGCAACTTCTTCGGGAGTTCCCGTGCAAACGATTGTTCCGCCCATATCTCCGCCCTCGGGCCCGAGGTCGATAATATGGTCGGCGGTTTTGATGATGTCAAGATTATGCTCAATGACAACAACCGTGTTGCCCGTGTCAACGAGCGTGTTCAAAACGTCTATAAGCCTGTGAACGTCCGCAGTGTGAAGTCCTGTTGTCGGTTCGTCGAGTATATAAATAGTTTTACCAGTGCTTCGTCTGCTTAATTCGGTTGCAAGCTTAACCCTCTGCGCCTCACCGCCCGAAAGGGTGGTGGACGGCTGACCGATTTTGATATATCCCAAGCCTACGTCATAGAGCGTTTGCAGTTTTCGCTTGATTTTTGGGATATTTTTTTGAAAAATTCCAACCCCTCCTCAACCGTCATTTCCAAAACCTCGTAGATGTTTTTTTGTCTTTGTATTTAACTTCAATCGTTTCACGGTTGTAGCGTTTGCCCTTGCACACCTCGCACGGAACGTAAACGTCTGGCAGAAAGTTCATTTCAATTTTAAGTATGCCGTCGCCCGAGCAAGCCTCACAGCGTCCTCCGCTTATGTTAAAGCTGAAGCGTCCCGACTTGTAACCGCGGATTTTCGCCTCGTTTGTGCTTGCGAAAAGGTCACGAATATCGGTAAAAACGCCCGTGTAGGTAGCAGGGTTTGAACGCGGTGTCCTGCCGATTGGCGACTGGTCGATATTTATAACCTTGTCAAGATTTTCAATTCCCTCAATTTTTTTGAAATTCGTCGCTTTTTTCTTTGAGCCGTTCAAAACGGCGGAAAGTTTTTTGTATAAAATTTCGTTTACAAGCGACGATTTACCGCTTCCCGAAACACCCGTTACAGCAACAAATTTGCCGAGCGGAAACGTCACGTCGATATTTTTAAGATTGTTTTGCGACGCGCCGTAAACGGTTAAAAATTTTCCGTTTCCATCGCGCCTTTTGCTCGGTACTTCGATTTTTTTCGCGCCTGAAAGATAAAGTCCCGTTTCACTGCGCTTTGATTTCATAATTTCATCAACAGTGCCCTGTGCCACAACCTCACCGCCGTGAACGCCTGCGCCGGGGCCGATGTCTACGATATAATCCGCGGCAAACATTGTGTCCTCGTCGTGTTCGACAACAATAAGCGTGTTGCCGAGGTCGCGCAGATTTTTAAGCGTTGCCAGAAGCTTGTCGTTGTCGCGCTGATGAAGTCCAATGCTCGGCTCGTCGAGTATATATAAAACGCCCGTAAGCCCCGAGCCTATCTGTGTTGCAAGGCGTATTCTCTGCGCCTCACCGCCCGAGAGAGTGCTCTGCCGAGCGCGCAAGCGTGAGGTAGCCGAGTCCGACATTTACCAAAAATCCGAGACGCGCGTTTATTTCTTTCAACACCTGATTTTGCAATGAGTTTTTTTCGGTGTCGGTAAGTTCGATTTCTTCAAAAAAACTTTTTAGCGTCGTGCACTGACATTTTTGTGACGTCTGATATGCTTTTTGCCGTTTATCGTAACCGCCAAAACCTCTTTTTTCAGTCTTTCGCCGTGACAGTCGGGGGCAGGTGATACTGCTCATATAATTTTCATATTCCGCGCGCATATACGACGAAAAACTTTCTTTATATCGGCGCTCAATGCACTTCATAACGCCCTCAAACGGCTGTTCAATGTTGTATTTGTAAAAATATGAAATAGGCTCGCCGTTTGTGCCGTACATAAGAATGTTATAATGCTCGTCCGACAGTTCGTTTATCGGCGTATCGAGCGAAAAACCGTATTTTTTTGCAAGTCCCGAAAGCTGTGCGTATGCAATGGTGCCGGGGTCTTTGACATTCCAGCCCATAGCCTTGATTGCGCCCTCGCGGAGCGACAGCGATTTGTCGGGAATAATCAAATCCTCGTCAAATTCGGTTAAATTTCCAAGTCCCGAACAAGTCGGACACGCACCGAACGGGGAGTTGAACGAAAACATACGCGGTGACATTTCCTCAATGCTGATACCGCAGTCGGGGCAGGCGTAGTTTTGGCTGAAAAGCATTTCCTCACCGCCGATTATTTAAACGATAACAAGTCCGTTTCCAAGCTTTAATGCAGTTTCGAGCGAGTCGGCAAGACGTGCGCTTATGCCGTCTTTTTAATGCAATTCGGTCAACGACTATTTTCTATTGAATGGCGCTTTGTTTTTTCAAGCTTGATTTCCTCGTATAAATCGTATGTCACGCCGTCAACGCGTACGCGGACGTAACCGCTCTTTTTCGCGCTTTCAAAAACTTTCTGATGTTCGCCTTTTTCGCCCTTACAACGGGGCGAGAATTTGCAGTTTTTGTGCCGTTGTCAAAGCTTAAAATTTTGTCGATTATCTCGTCAACCGTCTGCTGTTTTTATGACTTTTTGCACTTCGGGCAGTGCGGCACGCCGAGCCGCGCGTACAAAAGACGGAGATAATCGTAAATTTTCGGTAACTGTGCCGACGGTCGAACGCGGATTTTTGCTTGTCGTTTTTCTGGTCGATTGAAATTGCGGGCGACAAACCCTCGATATAGTCAACGTCGGGCTTGTCCATCTGACCCAAAAAAACTGGCGCGCCATACGACGAGAGCGACTCTATATAGCGTCTTTGACCCTCGGCGTAAATTGTGTCAAACGCGAGCGACGATTTTCCGCTTCCCGAAAGTCCCGTGAACACCACAAACTTGTCGCGCGGAATGGTTATATCTATATTTTTGAGGTTATGCTGTCTTGCACCCTTTATGATTATTGAATGCCATTTTTCACCTTCCGTAGTGCTGATTTTAAAAAGCTTTCTTTTTGAGTTTTTCTATTTCGTCGCGGTATTTTTGCCGCTTTTTCAAGATTTTTAGCCGCCGCCTGCATAAGTGCGGTGAGTGCGGTGATTTTGTCCTCCTTGGAAACAGGCTTGCTTTCGGTTTCGGCTTTGTTTGCGCTCTCCTGTGCAACCGTCTGAATAACGCCGCGGATATCCTTTTTAATGCTCTTCGGCGTGATGTTGTGGTCTTTGTTGTATTTTGCCTGAATTTCGCGCCGGCGGTTGGTTTCGTCTATGGCGGCTTTCATCGAACGCGTTATCGTGTCGGCATACATAATAACTCTGCCTTCGCTGTTTCTCGCCGCTCTGCCGATTGTCTGAACGAGTGAGGTTTCACTGCGCAAAAATCCTTCTTTGTCCGCGTCGAGAATTGCTACAAGCGCCGTTTCGGGAATGTCCAAGCCCTCGCGCAGAAGGTTAATTCCCACAAGAACGTCAAACACGCCGAGGCGCAAATCGCGCACAATTTCCATTCTCTCTATTGTGTCAATGTCGGAGTGCAGGTATCTTACCTTAATTCCGGCATCTTTTAAATAATCGGTGAGGCTTTCCGCCATTTTTTTGGTGAGCGTCGTCACGAGCACACGCTGGTCTTTTTGGTAACCTCGTGAATTTCGCTTATAAGGTCGTCAATCTGACCGCTTATCGGACGGACGATAACTTCGGGGTCCAAAAAGTCCCGTCGGGCGGATAACCTGTTCGCATATGTTTTTCGGAATGTTCCTTTTCGTAATCTGCCGGTGTTGCCGACACGAAAAATCACCTGATTTATCATACCCCTCAAATTCTTTGAAATTAAGCGGTCGGTTGTCGTATGCCGACGGCAGACGGAAAACCGAAAATCCACAAGCGTGTCTTTGCGCGCCCTGTCGCCGGCATACATTGCGCGGACCTGCGGAACCGTGACGTGCGATTCATCTATAACAAGCAGAAAATCGTCGGGGGAAATAGTCCATAAGCGTGTACGGGCGAGTTCCCTGGCGCACGTCCGCTGATATGGCGCGAATAGTTTTTCAATTCCCTGGCAAAAAGCCGACCTCCTGCATCATTTCAAGGTCGTAATTTGTACGCTGAAGAAGTCTTTGCATTTCAAGAATTTTGTCGTGCTCCTTAAAATATGCCGCGCGCTCGTTTAATTCGTCACCGATTGTGACAATGGCTCGTTTCATCTTTTCTGCGGTTGTGGCATAGTGCGACGCAGGGAAAATTGCAACATATGAGCGGAAATTAAGTATTTCGCCCGTGACGGTGTCAATTTCGCAAATTCTGTCAATCTCGTCGCCGAAAAAAATTCAATTCGGAGCGCTTTTTTCGTTTGAACTTGCGGGGAAAAACCTCGACAATATCACCGCGCACACGGAATGTTCCGCGCGAAAAATCAATATCGTTGCGCGTATACTGAATGTCAACAAGCCTTTTCAAAAATTCGTTTCTGTCCAAAGTGTTGCCGACGCGCACCGATACGATAAGGTTTTTGTAATCGTCCGGGTCGCCCAAGCCGTATATGCACGAAACGCTGGCAACGATTATAACGTCGCGCCGTTCAAACAGCGACGCAGTTGCGCTGTGGCGGAGCTTATCTATTTCGTCGTTAATTGACGAATCTTTTTCAATATATGTGTCACTGGACGGAATATAAGCCTCGGGCTGATAATAATCATAATACGAAACAAAATATTCAACCGCATTTTCGGGAAAAAATTCCTTAAACTCACCGCAAAGCTGTGCGGCAAGAATTTTGTTGTGAGCCAAAACGAGGGTAGGTTTGTTGACGTTTTTTATAACATTCGCTATTGTAAACGTTTTTCCGCTTCCCGTAACGCCGAGGAGCGTCTGACCTTTATCTCCGCGCATTATTCCTTTTTGTGAGGGAGTCGATTGCCTTTATCTGGTCGCCCATAGGTTTGTAATCCGACACGAGTTTAAAAATCGGGCATATTCATCACCTTTATACATTATTATACCATTTTTATTATATACCTATTTGATTTCAACAAATTTTTAAATAATGTATTTTATTTTTAAAAATATGTTGTATAATATATGTAATTGGAAAAAATTTGAGGGTATTTTGTTAAGTGAAGGGACTGGAATTTTAGAGTTATGAAAGAGAATTATATACATTTTATCGGTATCGGCGGAATAAGTATGAGCTCGCTCGCGCACATTCTTCTGCACAGCGGAAAAAAAGTGTCAGGCTCGGACACGGCAAAAACTCACCTTACAGACGAGCTTGAGGCGCTCGGTGCAAAAATTTCGATAGGGCAGAGTGCGGAGAATATCACAAACCCCGATTTGGTGGTTTATACCGCGGCAATTTCGGACGACAACGAGGAACTTTGCGCGGCGCGGAACAAGGGGATAAGGTGCATTGAAAGAGCGTATCTTTTGGGTGAGATTATGAAACGTTACGGTATGCCGATTGCGGTTTTCGGGCACCCACGGAAAGACCACAACAACGGCGATGCTGACCCACGTTTTGCTTTCGGCAGATGCAGACCCGACCGTTACGGTGGGCGGTGAGCTTGACGCTATCGGCGGAAATCTGCACCTTGGAAACAGCAAATATTTTCTCACCGAGGCGTGCGAATACCACCGCAGTTTTTAAGATTTTTCCCCAAAATGGGTATAATATTAAACGTTGACGCGGACCATCTCGATTATTTTAAAGATATTGACGAAATAAAAGAAACGTTCTGCGACTTTGCACGTCTTTTGCCTGAGGACGGTTGTCTTATCGTGTCGCACGACAACAAAAACGCGCTTGAAACGGCGAAATGCGCGAAATGCAAGGTTGTAACCTTCGGAATAAACGGCGGAGATTTTACCGCACAGAACATAAAATACGACAACGACGCGCGTTATGAGTTTGACGTTTGCACAAACGGCAAAACAATAGAACACATCAAACTGAGCGTTTGCGGCGAGCATAATGTTTTAAACGCGCTTGCGGCATTTGCGGCAGGATATGAGCTTGGTTTTGACGCGGACAAAATCAAAAAAGGGCTTGAATCGTTCGGCGGTACGCACAGAAGATTTGAGTTAAAGGGCAAGAAAAACGGATTTACGGTTGTGGACGATTATGCGCATCACCCCACCGAGATAGAGGCTACCTTGACCACTGCAAAAAAGGGCAAAAAAGGCGACGTGTGGTGTATTTTTCAGCCTCACATATTCGCGCACAAAGGCGCTTTTAAACAATTTTGCACGGGCGCTTTCGATTGCGGATAAGGTTATCGTAACCGACATTTACGCCGCGCGCGAGAAAGACACGGGCATTGTGTCGGCGAAAGATTTGGCAGACATCACCGACGGCGCGGTGTATATAAAGAAATTTGAAGATATAGCCGATTATATTCTGAAAAACGCAAAACCGGGCGACACGGTAATTACAATGGGTGCCGGCACCGTTTGGAAAAATCGGCGATATAATTTTGGGAGAATAATATAAAGACGGTTGTACCGTCTGCACAAATCGGTGCAGTACGGTATCACCGTCTTTCGCAAATCTTTATTTTATCCAAAAATCTTTATTTCTTACATTGTTTTTTTGCTTATGTAAAATGATATTATCAGCATATAGAAAAACTATGTAAAAATAATTTTATACAAAAATAAAGGTTGTGAATTAAAAATGATTACACGAAAAAGCTCGAACGGCAAAAATAGGAGTTTTTGCGGTGGCACACGCGACTTACTGGGCACAGTTTGACGGTCTTGAAGGTAATATTATGGGATTTCACAAAGATTTTGTGAAATCGGTTGAAAAACGCCGTTGAAACCGTTGATTTCGGAATGGTTGACAGCAGTGAAAAAGCATACGAAACGGTTAAAAAATTCTTGCGGCAGACGTTGACATTTTGTTCTGCAATATGGTTACATATGCGACGTCGTCGGTATTTGCGCCGATAATTAAAAGAGGTTGACAAGCCTGTAATTCGCACGGCTCTTCAGCCGCTTTCCGCGCTTGATTACACAAAGGCGAACACGTTTATGCAACTTGAAAAACGACAATATTTTGTTCGGTTCCCGAATTTACGGGCGTTGCAATACGTATGGGCAAAAAGGTTGCCGACGTTATAATCGGCAGTTTGTATAACGATGCCGAGGCAGAAAAAGCGGTTGCCGAGTGGTGCGATATTGCAAAAGTTCTGCACGATTTAAAGGGTGCGCGTATGGGACTTATGGGTCACACAATGGAGGCAATGTATGATATGCACACCGACCCGACCGCTCTTTCGGCGGCATTCGGTCTGCACGTTCCGCTTTTTGAAATCGACGATGTTATAAGTGTTTACAATACGGTTACCGAGGACGAAATTCAAAAAGAAAACCAAGCTAATCGACGCGGAATTTGATATGCCGGAACCAAAATCCGACCCTGTAACATTAAAACTCACTGACGAGGATAAATACCAGGCGGCGAAAACCGCGGCTGCACTGGACAAATTTGTGGAAAAGCACAATCTTACGGGTCTTGCGTATTATTATGAGGGTAACGAAAACAGTCTGCACAGAAAAATTTCGTCTACATTTATCGTGGGAAATTCCATTCTCAATGCGCAGGGTTTTCCGATGTGCGGTGAATACGACATTAAAACCTGCGTTGCAATGCTTATTATGGACAGACTTAATATCGGCGGAAGTTTTGCGGAATTTCATCCGTTCGACTTTAAGGGAGGATTTCATTCTCGTAGGTCACGACGGTCCTCATCATCTTGCAGTTGCCGAGGGTAAACCTGTTCTCCGCAGTCTTAAAAATATCACGGCAAACCCGGTCACGGCGCGTCGGTTGAATTTAAACTCAAAGAAGGTCCGATTACTATGCTCGGAATTACCCAAACCGCAAACGGTAAATTTAAATTTGTGATAGGTGAGGGAATTTCAAAAAGCAGGCGCTATTCCGCCGACGGGCAACACCAACACAAGAGGATTTTTGAGCCGACAACCAAAGAATTTGTAAAAATGGGTTATGGAAGGCCCGACGCATCACTATGCGCTCGGTATCGGTCATCACGCTGAAACTATCGCGAAAATCGCGGACGTTCTCGGAATTGAAAGGGTGATTGTAAGGTGATTTCAAGCCTTGTTAAAAAGTTTGAAACAAATAATTCGCTTACGGCCGTATTTTTGGGCGACAGCGTGACGCACGGGTATTTTGAGTCAATCGAGGGTATGCACGGCGTCACCGACTATGAAAGCGTGTATCACAACGTTTTGCGAAAGAAAATCAATGCGGTTTTTCCGCACAGAAAGTTTAATGGTATAAATTCGGGAATAGGCGGTGACAGCGCGTCGTCGGGCGTTAAGCGTGCTGAACGCGATGTTGCCGGTCATTCGCCCGATTTAACCGTGGTGTGCTACGGTTTAAATGACGTAAACGGCGAACTTGAAAAACTATGCAAATTCGCTGGATTTGATATTTAAAAAGCTTAAAAATACCGATACGGAAGTTATTTTTATGACGCCGAATATGCTCAACACGCGCGTGACAGGCACAATTTTGAAAGAATATGCCGAGAAAACCGCGCAGTATCAAAACGGCGGAAAAATGGATTTATTTATGAAAACGGCAAAAGAAACTGCACACGAAAACGGCGTTGCGGTTGCGGACTGTTATACAAAGTGGAAGGCGCTTGAACGTGCCGGCGCCGATATAAATCTTCTTCTTGCAAAACAGGATTAACCACCCGATACGCAGTATGCACAATCTCTTTGCCGAAACACTTTTTAATACTATATTTTTGAGGAGTAAATTTATATGCGCGACAAACAAATGCGGTTTAAAAATCCCGATTCTTCATATTACGGCACCGATTTTTATGCTTAACAATACTCTTTCAAGCGGTGAATTGCTCTTTCAGCTTGCTGAAATGTCGAAAACCGGCACAAAAAGTATTTTGATAAGAACGTATTCCGGACTTAATTCCGATTATCCGGGCGAGAATTTTAAGAAAAAAACACGTTTTATTATTGAAAATGCGAAAAAACTCGGCATAACCGTGTATCTTCAGGCGAAATATATGCCGGAGTGTATTCCGAATATTCCGTCCGAACACGCAATAAGCCACATTGTTCCCAAAAAGACGAATGAGGTATTGCCTGGCGATAACGTTATCTGCACACATAATGATATGAGCTTTTTGCGTTTGCTTGTCCGACTCCATTGTTGACCTTTTTGACAAAAATTCGGTGGATTATTACATAAAAGATTGCTATGAGAATATGTGGTCTGATTTTGAAGAATTTTACGGCAATACCGTTTTGTCCGTGTGGGTGGACGAACCTGCGTTCGGCAGGGATTTTTCCGCCTTGTCCGAAAAGCTTTTTTTGATATTTTTTTAAAAACGAATACGGATATGATTTTTGCGCCTAACGTTTTTAAGCTTTTGGTTTGCCGAGGACGATTATAAAACAGTACGCTACCATTATTGGACGCTTATTCAGAAGCTTATGGAAAACAACTATTTTAAGCGTTTGAAAGCGTGGTGCAAAACTAAAAACTTAAAATTTTCGGGGCATCTTCTCGGCGAGGATTGCCTCAAAAATCAAATCCGGCATTCCTCGGCGGTTATGCCGTTTTATAAATATTTCGATATTCCGGGAATTGACATTCTCACTGTAAATGCGAACTGGAACGATTCGCCGATAAAAAGCAAGCACGGCGACGAGCTGCGCGACAGTCAGCGCCTTTACACCACGCCGATACAGGTTTTGTCGGCGGCAAAATCAGTCGGGAAACGGCGAGCATATTCTGTGCGAAATGTACGGCGCATCGACCGAAAATATGACTTTCAGAAATCAGATGTATCTTTTTGACCGTCTTGCGGTTTTCGGCATAAACCACCGCAGTGTTCACGGAATTTTTTTATTCACTCGAGGGCAGAAGAAAACGCGGTTATGCACCGCATATAAACTACTATCAGCCTTATTGGGATAAGTATGACAATGTATATATGCATTGTGCGAGAACGGCACAATTTACACGTTTCGGCTCGCCTTGCGCTGACGTTTTGGTTTTGCATCCGCTTGAAACGGCATATACGATTTTGAACGAAAAACTGCCGGATAGAATTGACGATACCGAAATTGACCGCTTTGATTCTTGGTTTTTATCGGCTTATGTCGAATTTAAAAATCCGCTCATATAGATTTTTGAACTTGGTGATTTTGCAACCGTACGCGATATGGGTGAAATAACCGATGAAGGATTTTTCAAGGTAGGAAAAATGAACTATAAAACTGTTGTGCTGCCGAGAATTGACGTTTTAAGCAAGTGTGTTTTTGAGCTTTTGAAAAAGTTTTCCGAAATCGGCGGAAAAATTATCTGCATAGGAAAACAAGCCTTCAATGCTTGACGGATATGCGCACGATTTTTCAAACGAGATAAATTTTTGAAATTGTTGATATTTCAAATTATGTTTCCGTCATTTCAAAATGCGGCTCGGATTACAAAATTATCGGTACGGACAGCGCGGCGCATATTGCGGTTCACCGCCGCAGGGACGAAAAATGCGACTATTTTATGCTTATGAATACCGATTGTTCGCACAAAAAGGATTTTTGCTGACCGTCCGCGGAGAAAGATGTGTAAAGCTATGGAACAGTGAAAACGGCGAAGCAACTGAAGTTTATGCGGATTTTAATGGCGAAAACACTGTATATAAAGGCAGTGTAAACGAAGGCGGAAGCGTGCTTTTGTCGTTTGAAAAGGGCAGGAGGTCGGTGCAAAAATGCGATATATTAAAATGCTCGTTCGTTTCGCTCGACGGCGGATTTTCGGTTAAATGCGAAAACAAAAACACTTTTTGCTTGAATATTGCAGATACAAAACCGAAAAAGTGATTTTTCGTGTGAAATGCCCGTTCTTGCAGTGAACGAATTGCTTTATGCGGAGGATAAAAGACAAAAATTGAAATTTGCTTTGATTTTGTTTCGGACGCTGAAATTGACGGTTTGTCGCTCGCACTTGAAGATATGGAAAATTCCGAAATTTATTTTAACGGTGCGCATATTGAGCGGAAAAATCACGGGTTATCATATCGACAAAAAGCTTTAAAACGGTTGATTTGCCGAGGTGTAAAATCGGCAAAAAACACAATTACTGTTAAAAAGAATATATTCCGCTCACAAAAACGTCCAAAAAGTCTTGCGAGCATATTCGAAAAATTCGTCTGGCACAGAGCTTGAATGTATGTATCTTGTCGGTGATTTTGCCGTTCTTTTTCGCAAAGTGAAAAACACACTCAACGGTTGTCTGCGCCTTAACAGAAATTTTGTGATTTCCAAAGAAAAAGGATTATGCCGATTTTTGTGATCTTACAACAGAAGGTTATCCGTTTTACACAGGTGCGGTAAATATGTTTAAAAAATTTAATGTTAATACTGACGACGTAAAAGACGCATTTTTGCACTTAAGATGCCTTAATGCCGCAGCAGCTGAGGTTTACGTCAACGGCGAATTTATCGGAGATATAAATCGTGCTCCTGCAAAGCTCAGCTGCAAAAATGCGCTGAAAAACGGTGAAAACACGGTTACATTCAAAATTATATACCACTTTGCGAAACGTTTTCGGTCCGTCGCACCGAATGATTGGCGAGCGCGGAAACACATTCGGCGATACACCGTCGAGAAAAAGGGGTTGTTACGGATATTTTGATGAACCGTGGATTCCTATGGATATAAGCGTTTCCGATTGGCAGAATAATATCGACACCGATACTGATACTTGGACTTCGTCGTATAACCTTCTTCCGCTCGGCTTTAACGGCGCAGAAATTGTGCTGTGTTATTGAAAAACAAAAACCGCGGCAGGAGTTAACTGTTGCGGTTTTTGTTTTTAATTTTAATATTCTATTGAGTCATACATTTCTGCAAATGCATCTTTTACACTTTGGTCAAGTTCGGTATCCAAAATTTCTTTGGAATATAATTCGAACGGTTTGTATGTTAAAGATATAATATCACTTTCGCCAAGTTCGACTTTTTCTCCGTCTACAGTGCAGTTTGCGTAGTGTATGTAGAAAGTATCATCATAGTTTATTACAAATTGAATATATGCCGTTGCAGGTTCGTCTTTGTAAGTGCAATCACCGCTGAATTCTACAACATTATCGCCGTCGTCGGCGGTAAATCCCCGCCATTGCGGATTGCCGAAAAAGTAGTTGTATGCCTCTTTGTAAGTTATTTCCGGAATAAGTTCTGGCGAACCGTTTTGTACCTCCGAAACATACTCATTAAATCTTGTTCCCTGTAATTGGTCGCTTACTCCTCCGCACCCAACAAGCGAAAATAACAACACCGTTATTGTAATTATTGCAGATATTACTCTGTTTATAGTTAATTTATTCATAACATTTCTCCCAAAAAGGTTAGTTAATATTTTTTTAATTGTTTTTTTATGTCATCAGCAAATTCGACGGCGGCTGACTTTTGAACCGCTATATATAACGACGTCTTCATTATTTTTACGTGATATAGAAATTTTAGTGTTTTTGACAGCCAAAGCCCAACAGGTATGAATAATAGATAAATTGGATTCTCGACAAATGCGGCTATAAGACACATAAATGTAATTAGCGCACTGGCAAGTGTAAAAACTAACCTTTGTTTTTTTATTGATGTTATATCGTTAAATAAGATTTCTGGAGCAATATTGTATTGGCCAAGTATCAATAGACATTTTATCCTCTGAAAGCCTAACGCTATTTGTTACTCGACCATACGGTGACAAAAACAGTACCGTAAGAAGATACAAATGTGTAATCTTTACCTTTAAAAAGGATTTTAACGGTTTTTCTCGGTTCCGGTTTTTTTGTGTTTTGCTGTGTTTCGGACTGCTCGGTTTTTGGCATCGCAAGACGGACACTCTGTTACATTTTCAGGTAGATTTGCGTTACAATTTTTACAATTCATAATTCATTTCTCCTCATTTTTAGTATTTTGTGCTCACACTTTTTATGAGGAAATAAAAAAATCGCAACCCCCTTTCATTTTCCTGTAAATTAAAAAAAGTGTGCAGCAAACTCGAAGCTGCACACCGAAAAATGCAAACTCCGATTGCTGTCACACAAAAATCAAATATGAGCAGAACATACTTGCCACCCGAAAATATATCAAATGAACAAATTGGCTACCATAACTTGTGGAATTTGCATTTTTACCGAAATTCATAAAGTTATGATAACCTAATAAAGGGCATAATGACCCCCGGGCAACAAAATATTCCTAATTATAATATTTGATTTTATGTGACAATAGCAGTATACCACAAAAACAGCAAAAAAATACAACACAAAATTTACATTTTTCATTTTATTTTATTATATATTAAAAATATAAATGCCGATACTGCAAAAAGTATCGGCATAATCACATCATCAAAAAAGCCCGCTTTAAAAGCGGGCTTAATTTTTAACTTACGCAAGTTCTGCGAAGTATTTGATTGTTCTAACCATCTGGCTTGTGTAAGAGTTCTCGTTGTCGTACCACGAAACAACCTGAACCTCATACAGATCGTCAGCAATCTTAGCAACCATTGTCTGTGTTGCATCAAAGAGCGAACCGTATCTCATGCCGATAACGTCGGAAGAAACGATGGGATCTTCATTGTATCCGAAGGAAGCGGAAGCTGCGGCTTTCATAGCAGCGTTGGTGCCTTCAGCAGTAACGTCTTTGCCTTTTAACAACTGCTGTAAGAATTGTTGTAGAACCTGTGGGAACAGGAACACGCTGTGCCGAACCGATCAATTTGCCGTTAAGCTCGGGGATAACAAGACCGATAGCTTTTGCTGCACCTGTCGAGTTAGGAACGATGTTAGCAGCACCTGCTCTTGCACGTCTTAAGTCACCTTTTTCTGTGAGGACCGTCAAGAATCATCTGGTCGCCTGTGTAAGCGTGGATTGTAGACATAATACCGCTCTGAATGGGAGCATATTTGTTAAGCGCATCTGCCATAGGTGCCAAGCAGTTTGTTGTGCAAGATGCGGCAGAGATGATTTTGTCATCTTTTTGTAAGAGTTTTTCGTTTACGCTGTAAACGATAGTTTTTAAGGTCTTTTGCCTGCGGGAGCAGAGATAACGACCTTCTTAGCGCCTGCATCGATGTGAGCCTGGCTCTTAGCCTTGGAGCAGTAGAAGCCGGTGCACTCAAGAACAACATCAACGCCGATTTCACCCCAGGGGAGTTTGGAAGCGTCTGCTTCTTTATAAATTGTAAGAGTTTTGCCGTCTACCGTGATTGTGTTAGCTTCGTCGTCAGCTTCAACAGTGTGAAGATTTTTCGCCGATTTTGCCGCAGTATCCGCCCTGTGCTGTATCGTATTTCAACAAATCAGCAAGCATAGAGGGCTTTTGTGAGGTCGTTGATAGCAACAACATCATAACCTTCTGCACCAAACATCTGACGGAAAAGCCAAACGTCCGATACGACCGAAACCGTTAATCGCAACTTTTACTGCCATAATAATTTTTCCTCCTAAAATAAATAAAAATATTTTATTTTTGTTCTATTTTTACTACAAATTCAAAAATATGCAAGCTTTTGTTATAACGTATTTATCATATTTTTGTTAAAATTAACACATTTTTGTGCAACTTTTCACAGTATTTCTATTGTTTTTATTTTTATTTTCGTCAAGAGGCATATCATTTGCGTCCGTTTCTGCCTTTGCAATCTCGTCCACAACGTCCATGCCTGAAATAACCGTGCCGAAACCTGCGTACTTTCCGTCAAGGCTGTAACTTACCATAGGCGAGGTTTTGAGAACGATAAAAACTGACTGCTTGCGGAATTCGGGTCAAACGCTCTTGCCATTGAGATAACGCCTTTTTGTGTGTTTTAAATTGTTCGCAACGCCGTTTTCCAAAAATTCGCCCTTGATTTTCTTGTCGGAACCGCCCATACCGTTGCCCATAGGGTCGCCGCCCTGAATAACAAATCCGGGAACAATGCGGTGAATGGTAAGTCCGTTGTAAAATCTGCTGTTTACGAGATTTACAAAATTTTCAACCGTGATGGGCGCATCTTTGGGCGAAAGCTCAATTTCAACCGCACCGCCGTTTTCCATAGTCATTTTTGCGATAGGATCCATACTGTTTTTCTCCTTAAATTTAATTATGTGTACTTTTTGTTTTTATATACATATCATAAAAGCAAAATCCCGCCGCTATAAAGCAACAGGATTTTTAAATGGTGACCCGTACGAGAATCGAACTCGTGATTGAGCCTCTGAGAGGGCTCCGTCTTAACCGCTTGACCAACGGGCCGTATTGATTTTGAACACCAACATCGAACATTATATCACATATATTTTTCCAAATGCAATAGTTTTTGAAAAAATTTTTATTTTTATTGCACTGATAAATTGCCACGAAGAAAAAGTATTGCATTATTACTGATTTTTGTATAAAAAAACCGAAATGAGCAAAGCTTGTCAAAAAATAATAAAAGCCAACCGAATTTATGTTTGCTGATGTAGAACACACCGCGAAAAAGTTGGTAGTGCAGTGCAGGCGTTATGCGTGCGCTTGCAAGCGCATAGCCGAAACAAACGTGACTTTTTCGCGGAAAAAGGAGGAATGACGAAGCGTTATGACTGATTTTTATGAAAATATCGGAATGGAGCGAAGTCCATTCCGACGTGGTGCCTCCAGGGATTCGAACCCTGGACCTGTCGATTAAGAGTCGAATGCTCTACCAGCTGAGCTAGAGGCGCGTATTGAAAAACAACAATAGTTATTATACACATAAACACAGTTAAAGTCAAGAGAATTTTGAAAAAATTCTGAAAAATTTTTCAAATTTTTCAAATTTTGGTGTGTTAGGTCTTGAATTGACTCGCAAAAATGGTAATATATATAATATCAGGCTTAAACTCAAAAATTTTTCCTGTTATAGAAAGGGTTGAAATAAATGAAAAAAGAAAAGTTTTATATAACCAGTGCAATCGCGTATACATCGCGCAAACCGCACATCGGCAACACATATGAAATTGTGCTCACCGACGCTATTGCAAGGTTTAAGCGTCTTATGGGTTATGACGTGTTTTTCCTCACGGGTACGGACGAGCACGGTCAGAAAATCGAGGAAATTGCGAAAAACGAACATATCTCGTGCAAACAGCACGTTGATAAAATTTCGGGACAAATCCGCGATATTTGGAACCTTATGAACGCAAGTTACGATAAATTTATACGTACAACCGACGATTATCACGAAAAAGCCGTTCAGAAAATTTTTAAGAAATTATACGATCAGGGCGACATTTATAAAGGAAAATATGAGGGTATGTACTGTGTGCCGTGCGAAACGTTTTTCACACAGTCACAGCTTGTTGACGGCAAATGCCCCGACTGCGGACGCGAAGTTGTTTCGGCGGAGGAAGAGGCATATTTCTTTAAAAATGAGCAAATATCAGGACGCTTTGATGAAACATATCGAGGAACACCCCGATTTTATCTGTCCCGAGGCGCGCAGGAAAGAAATGGTTAACAATTTTCTAAAACCAGGACTCCAGGATTTGTGCGTTTCGCGTTCGAGTTTTAAATGGGGTATTCCTGTAACGTTCGACGACAAACACGTTATTTACGTTTGATTGACGCGCTTTCAAACTATATCACCGCGCTTGGCTACGACGTTGATACAAAAGGCGATTTGTATAAAAATACTGGCCTGCCGACGTGCATATAATAGGAAAGGACATTTTGCGTTTCCATACAATTTACTGGCCGATTATCCTTATGGCGCTCGGCGAACCGCTCCCCCAAACAGGTTTTCGGTCACCCGTGGCTCCTTAACGGTGCAAGCAAGATGAGCAAGTCGCTCGGCAACGTTATTTATGCCGACGACCTTGTGCGTCATTTCGGCGTTGACGCGGTAAGATACTATGTTCTGCGCGAAATGCCTTATGCACAGGACGGCACAATCACATATGAAAACATTATCGCGCGATACAACGGCGACCTTGCGAATACGCTCGGAAACCTTGTAAACAGAACAGTTGCGATGAGCAACAAATATTTTGAGGGAATTATCACAAACACAGGCGTTACGGGAGAGGTTGACGGCGAGGTTAAAGATTTTATTCTCAAAAACAAAAGACGAAGTTATTGCAAAAATGAACGAATTCCGTGCTGCGGACAGCCTCGAACTTATAATTTCGATGGCACGCAGACTTAATAAATACATTGACGAAACAGAGCCGTGGACGCTTGCGAAAGATGAGAGCAAAACCGACTCGTCTGAAAGAAGTTTTTCGTATAATCTTCTTGAGGGTATAAAGGTTTATCGGCGTGCTTTTTAAAAACCGTTTATGCCCGACACTTCGAGAGTATTCTTTTTGCAGATAAATTCCGAGTTTAACACAGTTGATACGCTCGATAAATTCGGTTACACAAAAATCGGGAACGGTTACAAACAATGCGTCGCCGCTTTTTGCGCGTATTGATGAAAAAGAAAATGCTTGAAGAGATAGAAGCTGAAGTTGCAAAAAGCACAGAAAAGAGGCGGAAAAAGCCGAGAAAAAGGCTGATAAAAAGAAGATAAAAAGATGACACTCCGTCCGAAATTACCATTGACGATTTTGCGAAAATCAATCTTAAAAGTCGGCAAAGTCTTGGAATGTAAGCACGTTGACGGCGCGGACAAACTTCTCGTTTCACAAATTAAAATCGGCGATGAGGTGCGTCAGATTGTATCGGGCATTGCAAAGCACTATTCGCCCGAAGATATGATCGGCAAAAAGGTTGTGGTTGTCACAAACTTAAAAAACCCGTGAAACTCCGCGGTGTTTTGTCGCAGGGTATGATACTTGCGGCGTCGGACGAAAACGGCAAACTTTCGCTTGTTACGCCCGACGACGAAAATTTGGACGACGGCTCGGAAGTAAGATAAATTGGAGATAACAATGTTTTTTGATTCACACGCACACTACGATGATTTAAGATTTGACGCGGACCGCACCGAACTTCTTAATTCGTTTAAACAAAACGGCATAGATTATGTTGTGAATATCGGCACAAATCTTGAAACGGCGCAAAAATGCCTTGAATTGAGCGAAAAATACGATTTTATATATTGCGCGCTCGGGTTTTATCCCGAGGACACAGGCACAATTTCGGAGGACGACATTCTAAAGCTTGAAGATTTGTGCAAAAGCAGTAAAAAGGTCGTTGCGATAGGCGAAATAGGGCTTGACTATCACGAAAACGAGGTTTCGCGCGAGATTAAGAAAATCTGGTTTGAACGTCAGCTCCGCCTTGCCGAAAAACCTGATTTGCCCGTTGCAATTCATATGCGCGATTCAACTGCCGACACGATTGAAATTTTGAAAAAATTCTTCGGTCAAAAACCGGTGTTCTGCACTGTTTTTCGGGAAGCTGTGAAACCGCTGAAATTGCGCTCAAAATGGGATTTTACATTTCGTTTTCGGGAACGGTGACGTTCAAAAACGCGAAAAACGTTGCCGAGGCGGCAAAAATTGTGCCGGACGACAGAATTCTTATCGAAACCGACTGCCCGTATCTTTCGCCCGAACCGAACAGAGGAAAGCGCAATTCGTCGCTGAATTTAAAATATACAGCGCAGAAAATTGCGGAACTCCGAGGGGCAACGCTTGAACATATTGCTCCACATCACAAGCGAAAACGCAAAACGAATGTATGGCATAAAATAATAAAAATTACCCGTGCTTTTTGGTGCGGGTAATTTTTGTTCAAAATATTTGCCTTTTTGTTTGATGTGGTATAATATAATGAACTGTACGAATTTGACACATTTCGGAGGATAAAATGACAAAGACGGACAATATTTTTGCAAGAATTGCAGAGGGAATTCTGCTTTGTATAATCGCATATTTTTACACCGTAACGGGAAATATTATGTTTCTCGCGCTCGTTTCTAAAACGTTGTAATCGGCACGGTTGCATACAGAAAACACGTTTTGCGGTGATACTCGAAAGCGTGCTTGTGCTTGCGGCGCTCATTTTTGCAAGCGTTCGGAATATGTATATCGACCTTTTTCGCGGTGCTGATTGACTTTTTAAACCTTGCTGCAACAGGCATCACGGCAGGTTATGTGTTAAAAATATAACAAAAGTTTTTTTGCGGCGGTGTCGGCGGTATCATTTGCACAGCTTTTTGTGACAATCTTGCGCTATTGTATGTAAAACGGGGCCGGAAACGACATTTTTGAAATGTTTGTCGGCGCGCCGATTGATATGTATTCCGAAACGGTTATGCGCGCTCTTTCGCAAAGCGGTGCAAATTCAAAAGAAAATGCCGAAATTTTCTCGAACATTTTTCGATATTCTCTATACGGCAATAAAAATGTTTATGCCGTCGATTATTATAATAAGCGCGGTTCTATCTGCATTTTTCACCTTTACGGTTACCAAAAAAACAATCGAGTTTTCCGCAAAACAAAAGCTTTCGGTAATGCCGTTTTCGCGCATAAGACTCGGTAAAAAGCGTCGCTCGCGCTTACGGTTCTGATACTTTTTGCTTTTCATAATGCAAAGGTCGATGTTTTTCCGACGCACTTTCAAATATTTTTGGTGCTTCTGCTTTTTGCGCATTTTGTGTGCGGTGTGTCGGTGATAGATTTCTATTTTGCAAAAACGCGCCTTAACTGGCTTGTACGGCTGATTATTTATGCAGTCGTGCTGACGCTTGCGTGTATGTCGGCGCCGTTTCTCCTGCCGGGACTTGTCATAGTCGGTATGCTTGATTCGCGCTATGACATACGCAAAATCGGGCAGGATATAAAACCCGAAAACGAGGAGGGTGGCGGAGAATGAACTTGAGAAAATCCCTTATCAGCTTTATGATAAACAATGCGTTCTATCTGTGGGTTATACTCCTTTTCGGCATTGTCACCGCGTTTTTCGATTTGCACGTTGCGGCGTTTGAACTTATAATTTTTCTCGGTCTTGCGGTGTTTTATATAGTGACTCTTGTTTTCCGCAAGCGCGAGGTTATGCGGTATTTGAGCAGGCTTACAACTACTATAGACAGCGCGCACAAAGACTCTCTTTTTAATTTTCCGCTTCCTGTGGTTATTTTGTCAGAAAAACGGAACAATCACTTGGTACAATGAGTTTTTCGCGTCGCTTGCGGATATTGATTTTGCAAAATCAGATGCTTTTGACATAAATACGATAATACCCGATTTTGACTTTGACAGTCTTTATAAAGACGGCGACAGCTCGGTTTCGTATTATTTCAAACTCGGCGAAAAAAATATTATCACGTTTTCGGAAATATAACGCATATCGAGGACAGCGACGAAAGCTGTATCGTGCTTTACTGGGACGACAGGAGCGACGACGAGCTTTTGAAAATCAAGTATGAAGAAGAAAAATTCATCAGCGCGGTTATGGTAATCGACAACTACGACGATATTATTCAGGATACCCCGTCTGCAGACCGTCCTATGCTTATCGCAACGTTTGCCGTAGCGCCGACGTCTCTTGCGTCGGAGGTTAACAGCATACTCAAAAAGCTTGAAAAAAGGACAGGTATTTTTTCTATTTTGACAATAAAGCGCTCGAACATTTTATCGAAACGAAATTTGAATTTTTGAAAACTTTCCGCGACATACGAATAGGAAATAAATTTCCGCTGACGCTCAGTATCGGCATAGGCTGTGACGGCGAAAGTATGGCGCAGAACGACGCTTTTTCGTACGTTGCGCTTGATATGGCGCTCGGACGCGGAGGTGATCAGGTTGTTATAAAAGACAAAAGAGAAAAATACAGCTTTTTCGGCGGTAAATCGAAAGAAGTCGAAAAAAACGCACGCGCGTTAAGGCACGAATTGTTTCGTATGCGTTAAAGAAGAGCTTATCGAAGAGGCTGAAAACGTCATAATTATGGGTCACCGCAATGCCGACGTTGACGTTATGGGCTCGGCGCTCGGACTGTTCAGAGCGTGGACTGCGCTCGGAAAAGAAGTAAAACTTCTTATGCAAAGCTACAATCAGTCGGTTAAAAATCTTATAGATTTGCTTGACGGCGAATACGACGATTTTATTATAAACGAGGCTTACGCGTCGGAAATCCTGACCAAAAAAACGCTTATAATCGTTGCCGATACGCATATGAAAAGTCTGCTTGAAGCGCCTCAGCTTTTGGAGCGCACAAGCCGTATTGTGGTGATTGACCATCACAGACGCAGTGCCGATTTTATCGACAATGCGGTGCTTACGTATCATGAGCCGTACGCGTCCAGTGCAAGCGAACTTATAACCGAAATGCTTCAGTATATGGACAGCTCGATTATGCTCAAACGCATTGAGGCGGACGCGCTATATGCAGGAATTTATCTTGATACAAAAAAACTTTTCGTTCAAAAACCGGCGTGCGCACGTTTGAGGCGGCGGCATATCTTAAAAACTCGGCATAGACACCGTTTATATAAAGAAACTTTTTCCAGGTGGATATGAATACCGTAGCTAAAAAATGGCGCATTATAGAAAACGCACATTTTTACAAAAACAACATAGTTTTTGCAGCCTGCGAAAAGAGCGCGGAGGATATGCAAACCATCGTTGCGCAGGCGGCAGACGAGCTTTTGAACGTCAAGGGTGTGACGTGCTCGTTTGTAATATGCCAGCTCGGCGCAGACGTTACAATCAGCGCGCGGTCGTTCGGCGAAATCAACGTTCAGGTGATTTTGGAAAAACTTTCGGGCGGCGGTCATATGACAATGGCGGGCGCGTATATAAAAATGCGTCGGTTGCAGATGTTGAATCACAGCTTAAAAATCTTATCGACGAATATCTTAAAAATAAGTAATTTACAAAAACGGAGGTAATACAAATGAAAAGTAATTTTTCTTCAGGACGTAAAGGCAAAGGCAAAAAGGCGAAATAAAAATGTCAGCGACGGATTTGCGAAAAACTTCCTTCTCCCACAGAAAATGGCGGTTGAAGCTACTGCGGCAAACCTCAACGCCGCAAAGGGCAAGCAGGAATCTATTCAGTATCATAAGGATATGGAAGAAGAAAATGCAAAAAAACTTGCGGAAAAAATTGCGCAGATCAGCCTTAACATATCGGCTAAAGCCGGCGAAAACGGCAAGCTTTTCGGCTCTGTTACAAGCAAAGAGCTTTCGGAAATTCTCAAAAAGAGCACGGCTTTGACATTGACAAACGCAAATTTGTGCTTCCGACGGCATTAAAAGCGAGGGCGCATATACCGTTGACATAAAACTTCACCCCGGAATTGTTGCCAAGCTTAAAGTGACGGTAAAAAGCACAGTAATTTCGATAGGAGATAGCTATGGCGGAAGAAGTTATAAGAACTATGCCTCATTCGATTGAGGCGGAGCAGATTATACTGGGTTCAATCATTTTTGACAATGAGTGTATGCCGGATATAAGTGCAAAAATTAAAATTGAAGATTTTTATATAGAACAACACAAAAAACATATTTGAGGCGATGATAAACATTTCAAACAGAGCGAGCCTATCGACCTTGTAACCTTGCAGAGCGCGCTCGGCGAAAAATTCGATTCCGCCGGAGGTGCGCAGTATCTTACTCAACTGCGTTATATGGTTTCCACCACTGCAAACTTGAAATATCACATTCAGATCGTCAAAGATAAAGCAATTTTACGCAGACTTATCCGCGCAGCAGGCGAAATCGCCGAAAAAAGCTACAATTCCGACAACGACGTGAGCCAGGTTATCAATATTGCCGAAAATAAAATTCTTGAAATTTCACAGGGCAAGGAAATGAGCGATATTTATCATATCCGCGATATTCTTGCATCGAATCTTTCAAAAATTGAAGATCTTATGAAAAATAAAGTCAATGTTACAGGCGTTCCGACAGGCTTTGACGAATTGGACAAGCGCACCGCCGGACTTCAGCCGACCGACTTTATTCTTATTGCGGCGCGTCCGTCAATGGGTAAAACAAGTTTTGCGGTTAACATTGCCACAAATGCGGCGGTTCGCTATAAAAAAAGCGTTGCGATTTTCAGCCTTGAAATGGGTAAAGAACAGCTTGCAAACAGAATACTTTCGTCCGAGGCACTTATTTCAAGCGGAAAAATGCGCGTCGGCGACTTGGACGCAAACGATGCGCAAAGGCTTGTAACACAATGGAGTATATATCGTCGGCAAACATCTACATAGATGATACCCCCGGCATTACCATTGCGGAAATCAGGGCAAAGTGCCGAAGGTTAAGCCTTAAAGGGCAGCTCGATATGATTGTAATTGACTATTTACAGCTTATGAGCGGTTCGGGACGCGACAGCCGTCAGCAGGAGGTTTCGGAAAACAGCCGTCTTTTTGGAAAATTCTTGCAAAAAGAGCTTAAAGTTCCGGTTATTGCACTTTCCCAGCTAAACCGCGAGGCGGACAAAAGGGGCGACCACAAACCGCAGTTGAGCGATTTGCGCGATTCGGGCGCAATCGAGCAGGATGCGGACATTGTTATGTTTTTGTACCGCGAGGCGAAATACGACCAATCGGCAGACCAGAACGTTGCCGAGGTTATAATCGCAAAAACACCGCAACGGCTCGACCGATTCGTTTAACGTCGGCTGGCGCGGTGAATACACGCAGTTTTCAAATCTCGACACAATCCACACCGAACCTCAAAGATAAGGTGATAATTTGCATAAATTTGAGAAAAAAAGTTTATGATACCATAATTAAACATAATATGCTTTCCGGCGGCGAGAGCGTGCTCGCCGGATTTTCCGGCGGTGCGGACTCAACCGCGCTTGTGTGCGCTCTTATGTCGATTGATTTAAGGTTTGCACTGCGCATATAAACCACGGTCTGCGCGGTGCGGACGCCGATTTTGATATGAATTTTTGTGCAGAATTTTTGCACGAAAAACAATATAAAAATGTTTTGTCAAAAAAAGCCGACGTGAAAAAAATATGCCAAAGAAAAAAACGGCTTTCGTGCGAGGAGGCTGGCAGGAATGTTCGGTATTCGTATTTTTACGAAACCGCCGACATTTGCGGTATTGACAAAATAGCCGTTGCGCACAGCAAAAAAACGACAGCGTTGAAAACGAGCATTTTTAATTTTATACGCGGTGCGTCGTCCGGCGGCCTTAAAGGAATTTTTCCCGTCAACGGCAGAATTGTCCGTCCGCTGATTGAATGTTCGAGGGATGAAATTGAGGAATATCTGCGCGACAAAAAAATATTGAATTTGTTACCGACAAAAACAAACTTTGAAAATGAGTATTCGCGCAACAAAAATCAGGAATATTATTATAAAAGAAATGCAGAAAAATCAACCCGTCGCTGATAAATACCGTGTTTGAAAAACGGCAAAAATTCTCGGCGAGGAAAAACGATTTTTATCTGTGAATATACCAAAAAAACTGCGGAAAAAATGTGTTGTGCACCAAAATGGCGAGGTACTTTTTGGATTTAAACAAAATCAAAAACGAACACGTCGCCGTGAAAAAAACATCTTGTAATTTTTGTGCGCAACTTATCATAAATGATTTTCACGCATCGGCAAAGTTTATAAATTCCGCGGTAAATTTGACCCGAGGCAAAAAGATTTATTTGGGAAATTATGGTTTGACAATTTCAAATAATTATGATATACTACGATTTAAAGTTAATTTTGCGGACGATAACACCGTTTTTTTGCGGATAAAAACGGTGTTTCGGGCGAAAAACAAAGGTTTTGAATACCTCATTTTTTTGACGGAAACGGTATAAATTTGCAAAAAAATATTTGATGAAATTAACGTAAAATTTGATGTTTCTTTTGTGAGTTTTGACGAAATTACAGATTTCAATTCGGCATCATATATCTGCATTGACGGAATAGATGAACCGATTTATATAAGAAACCGAAGAAACGGAGATAAAATTTCCGTTGCAAACGTCGGCACAAAAAAAGTTAAAAAGATATATTTATCGACCGTAAGATAAATCCCGATGAAAGGGATAAAGTCCCAGTTGTTGCCACAGACGGCGAGATTTTTGGCGGCTTGCGGATTTGCGGTCGGCAAGGATTTTTGTGAATAGAGAAAGCAAACGAATTTTAATGATTAAAAACTTGACAGTTAAGGAGATAATTATGATTGACCCAAAAACGATAGGCGAGGTTATTTACACCCGTGAGGACATTAAAAAGAGTTGAAGAGTTAGGAAAAACAGATTTCCGAAGAATATGCCGGCAAAGAGATAATTTTTAGTTTGCATATTAAAAAGGTTCGTTTGCGTTTACAGCCGATCTTGCGCGCGAAATTGATATTCCGTGTTCCATTGAATTTATGCAGGTTTCGAGTTATTCAAACGGCACAACAACCAGCGGTTCGCTTAAAATTATCAAGGATATAAACGTTCCCGTTGACGGAAAGCACCTTCTTATTATAGAAGATATTATCGACACGGGTATCACACTTAACAATCTTAAAAAGATGTTTGACACAAGAAACCCGGCAAGCGTTAAGCTGTGCGCTTTTTCTTGATAAGCCGAGCAGACGTCAGGCGCCGATCGAGGCTGATTACGTCGGCTTTACCGTTGAAGATAATTTTTCTTGTCGGCTACGGTCTTGACTATGCGCAGCATTTCAGAAATCTGCCGTATATAGCAATTTTAAAGGAAGAATACTACAAGTAATAATATTTTATTTTTTTGGCAACAATATTTATAAGGAGGCGGTGCGTATAAAAAAATACATAAAAGGTATCGGTTTTTATGTTTTGCTTTTTCGCAGTTATTATATTTATTTTTACGCTTTTAAACTACCAGAGCGGTCCGAAGGAAATCAGTTTTTCCGAGCTTGTAAACTACATCAACAAGGGAAGTGTAACCCAGCTTCAGATTGATGAAAACAATCAGGCAATAGCGGTTATAAAAAGAGGGTAAGGGCGAGAAAGAAACAACGCTTGTTGCGGATATTCCCGATATTGAAATTTTTGTATCAGCACGCCGGAGACCAGATAAAAAAACAGGTGAGTGAGGAGTCGCTTAAGCTTGTCACACCGCAGCCGAGTCCTGTGCCGTGGTGGCTTTCTATGCTTCCGTCGCTCATTTTAACGATAATTATTATAGCATTTTTGGATAATGTTTTTTTCCGTCAGTCGCAGGGCGGCGGCACGGGAAAAAGCTATGTCGTTCGGCAAAAGCCGTGCGAGAGTCAGCGTTAAGGATAAAGACAGCGTAACGTTCAAAGACGTTGCAGGTGCGGACGTTGAAAAAGCGGAACTTGCGGAAATTGTCGAATTTTTGCGCGCACCGCAGAAATTTACGGCGCTCGGCGCAAAAATTCCGAAAGGCGTGCTTTTGGTAGGCCCTCCGGGAACAGGTAAAACCCTTTTGGCAAAAAGCGGTTGCGGGCGAGGCGGACGTTCCGTTTTTTTCTCTATCAGCGGTTCCGATTTTTGTTGAAATGTTTGTCGGTGTCGGCGCGTCGCGTGTAAGGGATTTGTTTGAACAGGCGAAAAAAGCCGCACCGAGCATTATATTTATTGATGAAATTGACGCAGTGGGCCGTCAGCGCGGAGCAGGTCTCGGCGGCGGTCACGACGAGCGCGAGCAGACGCTTAACCAGCTCCTTGTTGAGATGGACGGTTTCGGCGCGAACGTCGGCGTTATTGTTATCGCCGCAACAAACCGCCCCGATATTCTTGACAGCGCGCTTTTTGCGTCCCGGCAGATTTGACAGACAGGTTGTTGTCGATGTTCCCGATATAATCGGCAGAGAGGCGATTTTGAAAGTTCATTCGCGCAAAAAAACCGCTCGGCAGTGACGTTGATTTGTCGGTTATCGCAAAAACAACTGCCGGATTTACGGGCGCGGATCTTGCAAATCTTCTCAATGAAGCGGCACTTTTGGCGGCTCGAAAGAGCAAAACCGAGATAAATATGCAGGAAATAGAGGACGCAATGATTAAAGTTGTTGTCGGAACGGAAAAGAAAAACGCGCAATATGAGTGAGCACGAGAAAAACTTACCGCGTATCACGAGGCAGGTCACGCGATTATCACGCGTCTTTTGCCGTCGCAAGACCCCGTTCATCAGGTTTCCATCATTCCGCGCGGAAGAGCGGGCGGTTTCACAATGAGCCTGAGCGAGGATAAATATTACAACACAAAAGGTGAAATGATTGATTCGATTATCGTGCTTCTCGGCGGACGAAGTGCCGAGGCGCTCTTCACGCTGAACGACATCAGCACAGGTGCGTCGAACGATATTCAGCGCGCGTCGAAAATCGCACGAGATATGGTTACAAAATACGGTATGAGCGACAAAATCGGACCGATTTGTTTCGGCAACGACCACGATGAGGTATTTATCGGACGTGATTTTGTTCAGTCGCGCAATATGAGTGAGCACGTTTCTGCGGAAATTGACGAGGAAATCAGAGATATTATCGACACCGCGTACGAACGATGCAAAACAATGCTTACGCAGAATATGGATAAACTCCGCGCTGTTAAGCGAAGTTTTGATCGAAAGAGAAAATTTCGGGCGAGGAATTTGAAAAATTTAACGGCGAAAAGCTTTGACGAACTGAAATTTCGAAAGCTTTTGGATGATACCGCAGTGTCTGCCGATAAACACCGAAATTCGGACATTCGTCAAATCCCGAAAAAATACGGGCGCTGATGATACCGAAACAAACGCGTGATAATTGAATTTTAAAAGTTTTTACGGAACGCATAAAAATGTGCGTTCCGTTTTGTATGCTCATTAAACACTTGATTTTTGCTTTAAAATATAGTATAATCTAATATATGTATATAAAATTACCCCGAAATGAGGTGCACATATGAAACTTATTACCGCAATAGTGAACGACCACGACGGGCAGATGGTGCTGGAGGCGCTCAACAAAGAGGGATTTTCCGTAACCAAGCTTGCCACGACGGGAAGTTTTTTGAAAGTGGGAAATATGACGCTTATTATCGGCACGGAGGATAACCTCGTGCAGAAAGCGATGGATGACACGATAAAATCGCAGTGTCACCGCAGAAAGACAGGTTGTTATAACCCCTGCATACCTTGAAAACCGCGGGGCGGTTACGCAACGCGTCCGACCGAAGTTGACGTCGGCGGTGCGACGGTTTTTGTGCAGGATATTGAAAGGTTTGAAAGAATTTGAGCGCAAAAACTTATGCCGGCAGGTCAGCAAAAAAATTAAAGGATTTTTCTATTCTTTGAAAAAAATGAAAACCGATTTTTTTAAGTTCGTATATTTTTGAGGGCGCAAAGGGTTCGGGCAAAGGAAACAATGGCAAAATATTTTTTTCGGCGCACATTTTGTGCGAAAGCAATCCGCCGTGCCTTGAGTGCAACGCGTGCAAAAACGCTTTACGCAGGCACAAATCCGAACGTCATAACAATTTCAAACGACGATAAAGCGGAAATCGGCGCGGCAAAAAAATCCGCGAACTTGTCACCGATGTTTTTATACGTCCGCAGAGCGCCGAAAAAGAAAAATTTTTTTATTATAAAAAAACGCGCATCTGATGAATGAAACCGCACAAAAACTCGCTTTTTGAAAGTTATTGAAGAACCGCCCGAATACGCGGTTTTTCATACTGCTTTTGCGAAAAAAAGAAACAAAATTTTTGCCAACTATTCTTTCGCGGTGTACGTCGGTTTTGATACCGCCGTTGTCCAACGACGAAATCTTTGAGATTTTCGGCAGTAAAAATGAATTTTTGGCGGCATATTCAATGGGAAATCCGGGTAAGTTTTTTTGTCGCTTTCGGAGGACGGCGAATTTTTAACCCTGCGCGAAGAATTTTTCAACAAAATTCCGTTGCTTATTCAAAAAGCGGACTTCAATTTATCCGTTATGTGAATTCTTTGAGAAAAATAAAGATGAAAAAAAGATACGCTTTTTGAATTTTTAACGCTGTTTTTTTCGGCGATATTCTGCTTAAAAAGAATTTTTTTGGAAGGCAGAATTATAAAACCGCGACAAGACGGAAACTATCGACAGATTTAACACGGAAACAACAAAACAATCCGTTGTGTCGTCGCTGGAGATTATTGCAAAAATTACAGCGCGAACTCGGAAAAATACGGCGCATACGCGTTGTGCGTCAATGATATGTTTATAAAGCTTTGGGAGGAAATAAATGGTTAATGTAGTTGGAGTGAGATTTAAAAGTGTGGGAAAAAAATTTATTATTTTGACCCTGAAAATATTGAAATAAAAGGGAGACAGTGTAATCGTCGAAACATCACGCGGTGTGGAATTCGGCTCTGTTGTGCTTGCAAACAAAGAAATCAGCGAGAACGAAATTGTTTCTCCGCTTAAAAAAGTTTTGCGCAAAGCGACAGACGACGACATAAAAATTATGCTGGACAACAAGGAAAAGGAAAAACAGGCATTTGAAAAATGCGTTAAAAAAATAGAAGAACACGAGCTTGCAATGAAGCTTGTCGACGTTGAATATACATTCGACCACAACAAAAATTTTTGTTTTTATTTTACCGCCGACGGACGAATTGATTTTCGCGAATTGGTGCGCGATTTGGCGTCGCTTTTCAAAAACGAGAATTGAACTTCGTCAAATCGGCGTGCGCGACGAGGCAAAAATGCTCGGCGGAATAGGCGTTTGCGGACGTCCTCTCTGCTGCAGTTTGTATCTCGGCGAGTTTGAACCCGTTTCCATAAAAATGGCAAAAGAGCAGAGTCTGTCGCTTAATCCGACGAAAAATTTCGGGTACGTGCGGACGTCTTATGTGCTGTCTTAAAAAATGAGCAGGAGGCATACGAGGATCTTATCAGGCGCACACCACACACCGGCTCGGTTGTAAAAAAACTCCCGACGGCAAAGGAACTGTTGTGTCGGCAAATCTTTTTAAAAATCGCTTGTAAACGTTTCTGGCTCGACATTGACGGAGAGAAAGAAATCAAGGAATATAAGCTTTCCGACATAAAAATTCTCAAAAAGTGAACGTAAAAATCGACGACAGCGAAACCAAAAGATTTAAAAAGCGCTTGAGGATTGATTTTTCCACGGCGGATTTTGAAAAATAAGTAAAAAAACACTTGATTTTTATAAAAAAAGATAGTATAATGTGGTTAATAAATTGTGGAGGTGTTTTTAAGATGGCATATGTTATCGGTGATGACTGCATCAGCTGCGGTGCTTGTGCAGGCGAATGTCCTGTTTCCTGCATTTCTGAAGGTGACGGCAAATATGTAATCGACGCTAACGAATGTTTGGAATGCGGTGCTTGCGCAGGTGTTTGTCCTGTTGACGCTCCCAAAGCTGAATAATCGTTTTTCATTCGGAAAGAATTTGTGCGAAGGTTTTGCTTTTCGCACTTATTTTTTTACAATTTTTTTAAGTTTTAATGCAAATTATATTGAAAAAAACTTTTAAAAATGTTGTAAAATATACATAAGTTTGAAGTGGAGATTATTTAATGGAACGTATTGACGATTTGGGTGTTAAAAATTTAAAGCTGATACAGGATACCGACCTTTTTTGTTTCGGCACCGACGCGGTTTTGCTTTCTACATTTGCGACGGTCAAGCCAAATGCAAAGGTTGTTGATTTGTGTTCGGGAAACGGTATTATTCCGGTGCTTTTGTCGGGAAAAACAAAGGCAGAAAAGATTATCGGCGTGGAAATTCAAAAAGAACCGTTCCTTCTTGCGAAAAGGAGCGCCGAGCTTAACGGTATATGCGGCCGCGTTGATTTTATAAACTGCGACGCGAAAAGAAATTAAAGAGCATCTGCCGTCGGGATATGCCGATACGGTGACCTGCAATCCGCCGTATATGAACGGGAACTGGGGATTTTTAAGCCCGAGCGACAAAAAAGCACTGGCGCGCCACGAAATCACCATAAATATTGACGATGTTGCAAAAATTTCCGCTTATCTTTTAAAATGCGGAGGTTATTTTTCAATGGTTCACCGTGCCGAGCGTTTGTGCGACGTAATCTGCGCAATGCGCAAATATAAAAATCGAGCCGAAACGCATAAGATTTGTTCATTCATATGCGCAAAATGCGCCGAAACTTTTTCTTATTGAGGGGATAAGCGGTGCGAAACCCGCGCTGAAAGTTTTGGAACCGCTTGTTATATACGGTGAAAAACGGGGAATATACAGACGAGGTAAAACGCCTCTACAAAGGAGAAAAATTGCTAAATGGAATACGGAAAGCTTTATCTTTGCGCAACTCCTATCGGAAATCTTGAGGATATAAGCATAAGAACTTTAAATATACTAAAATCGGTTGACCTGATAGCCTGTGAGGACACGCCCCATTCGCTTAAAATGCCCACGCACTTTGAAATTTCAAAACCGCTCACAAGCTATTTTGAACACAACAAAAACCGGAAAAGGGACTAAAAATCATCGAGAAAAATCAAGGAAGGCAAAAAAATGTTGCGTTAATCACCGATGCCGGAACGCCGGCAATATCCGACCCCGGCGAGGATTTGGTAAGACTTTGCGCCGAGAATGGTGTTGACGTCGTTCCCTGTTCCCGGTCCGGCGGCGCTTATAAACGCACTTATCGTGTCGGGACTTCCGACGGGCAGATTTTCTTTTGAGGGATTTTTGTCGGTCAACAAAAAGCCGTGCAGACCATCTTGACGAGGTTAAAAACGATACGCGCACGCTTATTTTTTTATGAGGCACCGCACAAGCTTTTGCGTACGCTCAATGATATGTCGAAAGTTTTCGGTGACAGAAAAAAATAGCACTTGTCCGCGAAATTACAAAAATCCACGAGGAGGTTAAGCGCACAACACTTTTTGAGGCGGTGAAATTTTTATACCGAAAATCCGCCGAAAGGAGAGTTTGTGCTTGTTATCGAGGGCAAAAAGCTACGAAAGAATTAAGCGAGGAAAAAAAGCGGAAGAATTTGAAAAACATTTCGGTAACCGAGCAGATAAACGCGCTTATCTGCGAGGGAATTGACAAAAAGACGCGATAAAAACAGGTTGCGGTTTTGCGCAATATGAAAAAAACGCGATGTATATAACGAATATGTGAAAAAAATACCGAGGGAATTTTTAGAAAGTGTCACCTTCAACTGTTAGTTTAAACGAAATTTTTGACGGCGTTTTTGTGCCTGTTCAGCTTAAAAAAATCTTAAAATTTTGAAAAGCCGACTACGACAAAGACCAAAAAGCGCCGAGATTATTTTTGTTTTCCGATAAAATTATAGATTATAAAAATTATAGAAAACTACAAAAATGACGTTTTGTCGCATTTTCCTTTTGACAAGCTGAACATCAAAAATCAAATACGATATGGAGCTTGCCGACGCCGAGCAGAACGTGCTTTTTGACAATCTGACGTTTTACGTTAACACACTTTGCCCCGGTGCACAACAGCTTTTGAACGGGAGCACGTGGCATTTTTGAGGGCGCAAACAACCTTGAAATCGACTGCAAAAAGCGGAGTGACAATGCTTTACAAGTTAAAATGCGACGTTCTTATAAAACGTCTTATCGCAACGCAGTTTTCCAAAAAAATGTTGACGTTACGTTTAACGACTTGTCAAACGAGGAGGAATATCAAAAGGCGCGCGAGGAAATTATAAACTCGTTTGAGCCGATTGTTGTGCCTGTTCACGAGCACTTTTCGTATGATTACATACCCGAGGAAGACGCTGACAAATCGCAGATTATATACGGAAAAATTTATATTTGAAAAAAACCCATTCCGATAAAGGACGTTAAAGATACGCTTGAATATGCGGTAATCGAGGGCGAGGTTTTCGACGTTGATTCGCGCGTTTTAAAGAGCGGAAAAATTCTTTTTCTCGTTCTGCATTACCGACCTTACAAGCTCGTACAACGTTAAAATGTTTATGGGTGAGAAACGCTTTAACGACCTTAAGGAAAAACGTTAAAAAAACGGCGCGTATGTAAAGCTTAAGGGCAGGATTGAATTTGACGATTATATGAAAGAATACGTCATTTTTGCAAAGGATATAAACCAGTGCGGAAAAAGAAGTTCGTATGGACAACAGCGAGGAAAAGCGCGTCGAACTTCATATGCACACAAAAATGTCCGCAATGGACGGTATGACCGACGTTAAGACACTTGTTAAAAACAGCGGCAAAATGGGGTCACAGGGCAGTTGCGGTCACTGACCACGGAAACGTTCAGGCTTTCCCCCGACGCGGCAAAAAGCGGCGAAAGATACGGGAATTAAGGTGATTTACGGCGTTGAGTGCTATCTTGTGAGCGACGAACTTCAGATTGTTTACAACGTTTGCGATAAAAAAACTTTCGGACAGTTTTGTTGTTTTTGACCTTGAAACCACAGGTTTGAGTCCCGTTAACGACACCATTATAGAAATCGGTGCTGTTAAGGTTGTGAACGGTGAGATTGTTGACAGATTTTCCGAATTTGTAAATCCTCAGCGAAAAATTCCGCAAAACATCGTCGAGCTTACGTCTATTACCGACGAAATGGTGGAAAATGCCGACACTATCGATGTTGTTCTGCCTAAATTTATGGATTTTATCGAGGGCAGTGCGCTCGTTGCGCATAATGCCACTTTCGACGTCGGATTTGTTACCGCGGCGGCTCAAAAGCTTGAAATTCCGTTCAAAGCGTGCTTTATTGATACTGTTGCGATGTCGCGCGCGCTTTTGACCGATATAAAAAATCACAAACTCAACACCGTTGCGGCGCATCTCGGCATAAGCCTTGAAAATCACCACCGCGCGGTTGACGACGCAACGGCTACCGGACATATTTTTGTGAAATTTATGTCTATGCTCAAAGAAAAAGGCATTGAAAACGTTAACCAAATCAATCACGATTTGTCGAAAAACTCAGTTATAAAGCACAAAAAGACCTATCACGCAATTATACTTGTCAAAAATCAGGTCGGACTTAAAAATTTGTATCACATAATTTCAAAGTCGCACCTGGAACATTTCCAGGGAAAAACCGCGCGTTCCGAAAAAGCCTTTTGGCAGAGTACCGCGAGGGACTTATTCTCGGTTCTGCGTGCGAGGCGGGCGAGCTTTATTCCGCCATTGTGGACGGCAAAACACTTGCCGAGGTTAACGAAATTGTAAAAATATTACGATTATCTTGAAATTCAGCCTCTCGGCAACAACCGATTTTTTTGGTTGAAAAGGGCAGAGTGCCAAACGAGGCGGCGCTTAAAACCATCAACAAAACGATTATCGACCTCGGACGAAAGCACAACAAAATTACCGTTGCAACCTGCGACGTTCACTTTTTAAACCCGACGGACGAGGTTTTCAGACGTATTCTTATGGCAGGTCAGGGCTTTGAGGACGCGGACAATCAAGCGCCGTTATACCTTAGAACGACCGAGGAAATGCTGGAGGAATTTGCGTATCTCGGCGAAACGCTTGCGCACGAGGTGGTTATTGAAAAATCCCAATAAAATTGCTGATATGTGTGACGAAATTCTGCCTGTACCTAATGAAACCGCACCGCCGATTATTGACGGCGCGGAAGACGAACTGCGCGAGAAAACGCTCGGCAAGGCACACGAACTTTACGGCGACCCCATTCCGAAAGTTGTTCAGGACAGAATTGATGCGGAACTTTCGTCTATTATCGACAACGGCTATGCGGTGCTTTACATCATCGCGGAAAGGCTTGTGCAAAAGTCTTTGAGCGACGGCTACCTTGTTGGTTCGCGAGGTTCGGTAGGTTCGTCGTTTGTTGCGTTTTTGTCGGGAATTACCGAGGTTAACTCACTTCCGCCGCACTACCGATGCCCCAAATGCAAGCATCTTGAATTTATAAAAGAGGGCAAAATTTCGTGCGGATTTGACCTTCCTCCGAAAAAATGCCCCGAATGCGGTGAGGATTATATCCGCGACGGCCACGACATTCCGTTTGAAACCTTCCTCGGTTTCGGCGGAGGTAAAGAGCCTGATATTGACCATTAACTTTTTCGGGAGATTATCAGCCGGTGGCGCATAAGTTTACCGAGGAAATATTCGGCGAGGGACACGTTTTCAGAGCCGGCACAATCGGCACAATAGCCGAAAAAACCGCATACGGCTTTGTTAAAAAATATTTCGAGGCGCGAAATATCCACGTCTGCGGTGCGGAAATCAACCGCCTTGTTCAAGGCTGTACCGGCGTTAAACGAACGACGGGTCAGCACCCCGGCGGTGTTATGATTGTACCGCGAAACCGCGATGTGCACGAATTTACGCCTATTCAGTATCCGGCGGACGACAAAACGGGCGGTGTTATTACAACTCACTTCGACTATCATTCAATCAGCGGCAAGCTTTTTGAAACTCGACATTCTCGGTCACGACGACCCGACCGTTATCAGAATGCTTGAGGATTTGACAAAGACAAACGCGCGTGAAATTCCGTTTGCCGACCCCGAAACTATGAGTCTTTTCCACACGACCGGGGCGCTCGGAGTTACAAGTGAACAGATAAACAGTACGGTCGGAACGTTTGCGGTTCCTGAATTCGGTACAAAAATTTGTGCGTCAGATGCTTGTGGACACAAATCCCACAACGTTTGCCGAGCTTGTGCGTATTTCCGGACTTTCGCACGGCACCGACGTTTGGCTCAACAACGCGCAGGACCTTATCGTAAACGGCATTGCCGCCCTTAACGAAAACCATCTGTACGCGTGACGATATTATGCTCGGTCTTATTGATTTCGGCGTTGAGCCGTCGCTTTCGTTCAGAATTATGGAAAGCGTGCGAAAAGGAAAAGGCATTACTGACGAATGGGAGGCGGAAATGCGCAAAAACAACGTTCCCGACTGGTATATCGACTCGTGTAAAAAGATAAAATATATGTTCCCGAAAGCTCACGCGGTTGCGTATGTTACAATGGCATACCGTATTGCCTGGTATAAAGTGCATTATCCCAAAGAATTTTACTGCACATATTTCACCGTGCGCGCGGACGATTTTGACGCGGCTATGATGGCACAGGGGCAGGGAAACGGTTTTTGGGAAAACATGAAAATTATCGCGGAAAAAGGGCAACGAGGCAACCGCAAAAGAAAAAAAGGCGTTCTGACGATTTTTGGAGGTCTGCAACGAGATGTATTGCAGAGGTTTGAAATTTTTTTGCCGATACACATTTCAACGTCTGAGGCGTTTAAGTTTATACCGAAAGAGGACGGAATTGTTCCGCCGCTTAATGCGATTTCGGGACTTGGAACAAATGCGGCGCTGAGCATTGTTGAGGAGCGCAAAAAAGAGCCGTTTTCGTGCGTTGACGACCTTATCGAGCGCGCAAAAAGTCAACAAAACAGTTGTTGAAACTATGAAAAACACGGCTGTCTTTCGGGTATGAGGCAGAGCAGTCAGCTGAGTTTTTTTCAATATGATATAAAAATAAATTTTTACAGAGGTGACATTTATGGAAGATTTGAAAGTGAAAAATTAAAGAGTGGGCGATAACCGCCGAAAACGGTCTTAAATGTTTTGACATCATCGACTTCGGTATCCTATGCACGGCGTTTATGTCAATCGGCTGTCTTTTTCGGTTCGGCAAAACGAAAGCTTATGCGCAAAATCGCGCCGTTTGTCGCGTTTTTGGGAATAATCAGCACGGCTTATGTGATTATTAAAATTTTCTTCAAAGACTCCGTTCCGTATACGAAAAATCATACGTTAGCGCGAAGGTGATTTTATGAGTAAATACAACGCACTGTGGGAATATATATCGAAAAGCGGAAGTACGCAGTTGTCCTTACGTTTGACGAAATCTAAAACATTGCAGGAGTGCCGATTGACCATTCGTTTTTGTGGTATAAAAAAGAACTTTCCCAATACGGATATTCCGTCGGAAAAATATCAATGAAAAAAATAAAACGGCCGTTTTTGAGAAAATTGACGGTTAACAAAAAAATCAGCGGTCTTTTGTACCGCTGATTTTTATATCTATTCACGTGTTTCGATTATCGCGTTTTTAACTGCGGATTTTACCACAAAATAAAGAACGGTAAAAATACATAAGCAACAAATATGTAACAAATCAATGCAACAAGACCGCCCATCATTTCACCTCCCGATACTGAACATTGCTCTATAATTATAGCACGTACACTAAAATTTGTCAAGAAAAACAAAAAGCCGTCTGTCAATAAGGAAAAATTCGATTTCTTATTGACAGACGGGTTAACTTTTCTTTACTGGAAAAATATCGTTTTTGTTATCGTCGTTATTTGCCTTATAAACAGTAAAATTATCGTATTCGTCGCACACCGCGAGAAAAAAATTTCTTCAACATTTTTGTCTTATTAAGCGAAAGCTGTTTTTTTCAGCCAGTTTTCGTCTTTGCCGATTGCGAAAAAGGTTTTTTTATACAAAATTTCGCCGTCGAGAATGAGCGAATACAAAAACCTTGTCCTGTTTCGGCGAGAGGTTTAAGTCGGTCGGCGTCGCAGGGCGGTCGCCGGCTTTCGGCAAAAACGAGATTTTTTTCCGTTTTCTTCGATAATCGCGGTTTGAATTTGCGACAAATCGAAATACCCGGCAAGACGGCATTCCATCAAAAATTCGTTGATGTCAAGCTTGGATTTTGCGAAATTCTGACGGTACAGCGTGCCGTTGTCATACAAAAATCAGCGACTTTCCCGTGAAAAAAACCTGCGCATTGCAAGCGATTTGTTCGTAAGATAGGCGATAACCACGACCACGACGGTGTAAACCACCATTGCAATAAGCGGGTCAAAAAGTCGGGCACCTCGTCCGTCGCCATTTCCGCGGCAATAGAGCCGATTGTAATACTGTTTATATAATCAAACATATTAAACTGCGAAATTTGCTTGTTTCCCCATAATTTTCGTCAGCAGAAACAGCACAATTATCGACGCAAACGACGTCGACGCAATTCTTAAAAGATACATTCCAAAAATCCGCCTTTCATAAGCTTTTTGCTAATATTATGCTCGGATTTTTTTGAAATATATTAAAAAAATAGGGACGGTGAATAAAAACCGTCCCTAAAAATTTGTTAAAATATTAAAGTTCAACCCATTTTTTTCTTCTTCTGCCGATTTGCAAATTGCGTCGAGAACGCCCCTGCAATTTAACGCCGTCCTCAACGTGCGGAGCATATTTGCACTCTTTGCCGTTGATAAGGTCGATAAACGTCTGCTCCTGTTTAACGAAAAAAACTCTTTTCGGCACGTCAACAGTGTGAAGTCCGTTCGCTTTAACGTCAACCTCGCCGATACAAACGCCCAAAAACTTCGGGATTGTTGAGATTGAACGAAATAACGCCTTTCGTCGCGTAAACGTCGAATTTAATAGTGTTTACGTTGCCGATGGCACAGCGCGTAATCATAAAGTTTGCAACCGCACCGCTTTTCATTTCGCCGATAAAACTGCAGTAATCGTCTGTTTCAACAGGTGCATATTCCTCGCTGTCAAGCTTTTTGCGCTCTTTAACAACGATTTTTGTCTGCGCCGAAACTTTCTTTAAATCGCCTGCAAGGAAGGTTGCAAGGTCGATAAGATGTACTCCCAAATCGCCCAAAACGCCCGTTCCTGCGTATTCTTTGACAAAACGCCAGTCAAGACGTCTGCCCTCCATAAATGCACTGGATTTTAAGTATTCAACGTTAATCGAAATAATATCGCCGATGAGGTTGTTTTCCATAATCCATTTTTGCAAAACGCACCGCAGGGCGGAAACGGTAAGACATACACATCATATTCACAACGTTTGTGTCCTTGATAGCGTCGGTCAGTTCTTTTGTGTCTGCAAGGCTTACGCTGAGCGGTTTTTCAACGTTTATGCTTTTGCCGGCTCTTGCCGCGTCAGCCGCCATTTTAACGTGCAGATAGTTAGGCGTGCAAACCTCAACTGCGTCAACCTCGGTGCAGGCAATGAGGTCTTTGTAATCTTTAAAACGGTATTTTTCGTCAATACCCAAATCGTCGCCGACTTTTTCAGCGCTTTTTCGTCAATATCGCAAATCGCGGTGATTTCAGCGTCCGCACACTCTTTTAAGCTGGGGAATGTGCACGTTCTGCGCGATACCGCCGACACCTATAATTCCAACTCTTACCATATTTAACACTCCTCGTATAATAAAAGTAGTAGTTTTTGAGTTCCTCTCCAAGAACTATGATATAATTGTTTAGATGCTGTGGATTGGTTTTATTTCTCCTACCACTTGATGGTTTTAGGAAGGCTCCAACCACAGTCTCTTTGTTCATTTGTTAATCAGTTAGATACCGCTCGACGGTTTATTTGGAACGAGGTTACAAGTGCAACGAGTCCCTGTGGGTCTAAACAGCGTCATATTACTTTTTTTCAGGAGGTATCTTTATGATTTTCATTGGTATTGATGCAGCAAAGGACAAGCACGATTGTTTTATTGTTAATTCTGATGGCGAGGTGTTATGTGATGTATTCACTATTTCTAACACCCTCGATGGTTTCAATGACCTGCTTTTCTAAAAATCAAATCTTTTTCCAAAGATTTCAGCAAAAACAAAAGAAGGACTTGAAGCCACAGAACATTACAGTTACAATCTGCTCGGATTTTTACTTGACACTGGCTTGCCCACCTATGTCTTAAATCCTTTGCACACCAATCTCTACCGCAAAAAGTCTGTCACTCAGAAAAACAAAAACAGACAAGGTAGATGCTCGCACAATTGCTTCTATGCTAATGTCTTGTCAAAGCTTAAAGCCCTCACACAAGAGCATTATACCATAACGAAGAACTAAAGTCACTTACAAGATACAGATTTGATAAAGTTTCAGAGCGAGCAAAGCTGAAAAACCTCTGTATCAAGACTTATCACTATTCTTTTTTTCCGGAACTTGAAAAATTAGTTTCAGTGGTTCATTGTATTTCTATATATGCACTCCTTTTTCAGAGTTTCCGTCTGCAAAGCATATTGCAAACGCAAACCTCACAAGACTAACCAATCTTTTGTATTCAGCTTCAAAAAGGTCACTACAACAGAGATACTGCCATTCGACTTCGTGAAGCGGCAAGAAACTCTATAGGTTCTGTTATACCTGCAAAATCTCTTGAGTTGAGGGCATACAATCAAGTTAATCGGTGAACTTGATGATGAAATCAGTGAGATAGAAGCGGCGATAAAACAGATTGTAGACAGCTTGGGAACTACCATCTTAACTATCCCCGGCATTGGTTACGCAACCGCTGCATCAATTCTTGCCGAAGTTGGTGATTTCTCCAATTTTGAAACGCCGGACAAGATACTTGCTTTTGCCGGAATGTCACCATCTACATACCAATCAGGACAACTCTCAAACTGTTATGCACACATGGAAAAGCGTGGCTCAAAAATATTTGAGATTTGCTCTTTACAATGCTACCAAATATGTTTGTAAATGGGATAGCAACTTTGCCGCATATCTTGCTAAAAAGCGTTCTGAGGGCAAGCATTACAATGTTGCTATATCTCATGCTGCAAAGAAGCTTGTGCGACTGATTTTTGCATTAGAAAAATCTCGGCTGCCATATATGCCTGTTGCATAATTCGTTTCCTAATATTTTTCAAGGCTTCTCACGGAGGTCTGTTTGTTATGCCTGTTTTTAATCAGATAAAATTTTTAACTTTTTTCATTTTACCTCTTGACTTTTTAATAGTTAGTCTTAATCTTTAATGTAAGTATGTTTTCTCAAAGATTCGTCCATACCGGCGAATTTGTCTTTAACGTTTTCGATAGCGTCATAATGACCGAGTGAGGGCTTGGGACCGTGGCTCGGTTTTGCCCAGTATACCGCGTTTTCAAGAATTTTTGTAATATCCTCGCGCCAGTAGATGGGGTATCCCTCGTGACCCGAACGGAAGTAGAAAATTTTGCCCAAACCGCGTTTGTAGCAACATCCGCTTCTGAACACTTTCACCGCCCGAGAACCAGCTGATGAACACAAGCTCGTCGGGAGTAGGAATTTCAAAACGCTCGCCGTAGGTTTCTTCCTGCGGAATTTCAATATATTCGGGAAGTCCGCTTGCAATGGGGTGAGCAGGCTCAACAACCCAAATTCTTTCGGTTTCGTCGTTTTCTCTCCATTTTGAACGGCAGCAGGTTCCCATAAGCTTTAACGAACGGTTTTGCTCAAATGTCCCGAATGGAGAACGATAAGTCCCATTCCGTCAAGAACGTGCTGTTTTACTTTTTCCGCAACTTCCTCCGAAACCTGATTGTGTGCCATATGTCCCCACCAGATAAGAACGTCGGTTGTATCCAAAACATCGTCTGTAAGTCCGTGTTCGGGCATATCGAGAGTTGCAGTTCTGATGTTGAATTCTTCATTTCTGCCTAGCATTTTTGATTGCCATATGTATTCCGTCGGGATAAATTTTAGCAACCAATTCACTTTCTCTTTCGTGCTTATATTCGTTCCACACTGTAACGTTAATCATATTTAACGCCTCCAATAAAAATATTTGTTAAGTTCATTATATCGGAACTTTGTATAAATACAATAAATTTTTCGCAACAAAAATTATACTTTTCGCAACGAATGTGTTGACATAAAAAAACATATGCGGTACAATGAATGTGTAATTTTTTACGGGGTGATAATGTGTACGAAAAAAAGAAGCTTGAGGATATTGTTTACGAAAATTTTAATATAACCGCGTGCCTTGTTCACGGTCAGGTGCGCCAGGGCGAGGGTGCGTTTTTTTCTACAGTGGGAAAACCGCGCAGGATAAACGGATTTTTTTATTTTTACGACTGTGACGGGGAATATACTCTTAAAAACGGTGAAAAAGTATGCCAAAAGGGGAGATGTCGTATTTTTACCGCCTTTTTGCGAATATGATTCGCAGTTTTACGGTCACGGCAAAAAGCAAGTCGACTGTATTTTTGGTAAACTTGCTCTTTTCAGATAGGGACGGAAAGGAGTTTTACTTATCGGATAATCTTGAAGTTTTTCACACCCAAGGACAGCGAATTTATAAAAAGAATTTTGCGATATTTTAAACATTTACAGCCGTCCCATTAAAAACACCGCCGAAATGAAAGCAATATCATATAAAAATTCTTTCATATTTCGCAACTGTAAATAAAAGAAACTGTACTTGATATGAGCCGATACAGATATATTGCGAACGGGATAAAGTATCTTGAAACGGATATAAAAACAGGAAAAAAATCAATAGAAGAAGTCGCGAAGATGTGTAACGTCAGCTCGGCGTATTTCAGGCGTCTTTTTAAAAGAATATTCGGGCCTTTCGCCGATACAGTTCCGAATACGCAAAAAGCTTGATATGGCAAAGGATATGCTCGTAAACGGCACAATGAGTATTGTTGAAATAAGCGACTATCTCGGATTTGAAAATGTGACGTATTTCACAAGACTTTTTAAAGAATACGAAAAAATCTCTCCTGCGAAATACAGAAATTATTCAAAATAGTTTACCGTAATTTAATTATGTAGTCATGACCACCAGTAAACTGGTGGCTTTGCACTGCCCCTAGAAGGGGCTATTACAGGCTTAGCCTCCATAAGAGGCACTGAAAGTTTGACACCGCATTACAATTACAGACAGCCGCTCACGTGCGGCTGTTTATTTTTGTCTACTTATTCTTGCTACCCGTAAACGGGTCTGTATATTCTTTTAAGCTTATTTGGTCCGATGCATAATCCTCTTCAATCTGGTTTCTAATATATTCTGCTATTACTTTTTTATTTCTCCCTACCGTATCAACATAATATCCTCTGCACCAGAAATTTCTGCTTCCATACTTGTATTTGAGATTCGCATGTCTGTCAAATATCATCAACGAACTTTTTCCCCTTGAGAAATCCCATAAACTGTGCTATACTTGTATGTGGTGGAATGTTTAACAGCATATGTATATGGTCAGGACATGCCTCTGCCTCGATTATTTCTACTCCTTTTTGTTCGCAGAGTTTTCTTAATATTTCTCCTATATCTCGTTTTAACTGTCCATATATTTCTTTTCTTCTATATTTCGGTGCGAATACTATATGGTATTGACACCTATACTTTTGAGTGTGCTGTGCTTTTAATTTCATTTGTACTTTTCTTTATCATTGTTAAAAACCTCCATGATATATTTTTAGTAATGCGGTCGCCAAACCATTTACTATTATATCATAGAGGTTTTTCTCATGCTAAAGCTTTTTATCTTCCTCCGGTAGAACCGGAGGTTTATTTCCACGCCTAAAGTTAGCACTCAAACAAAAAAATGACATTGCATTAAAAATATGCAATGTCATTTTTATATTACAGCGAATCTTTCATTTTTCAAGCGCCTTTTTCAATGCGCGACACATATGAGCGTGAAATATTAAGTCGCTATCTCATTCTGGGTGAGAGGTAGATATCCGCAAAGGCCGTAGCGGAGTTGTAAAACCGTGCTTTCGCGCTTTGCAAGGCATTTTCGCATACATTCATACAGCCGTTTTACCTGCATTTTTAAGTCAACCTTGTCAAAAACGTTTGCGTCCTCGTCGTAAAGCTTGTCGAGCAGGGACACCTCGTTTCCGTCCTTGTCTTTTCCGATAGGTTCCTGGAGCGAAATATCTCCGCTCCGTTTCTTTTCCGAGCGGAAATACATAAGAATTTCGTTGTCAATGCACTTTGCGGCATATGTTGCAAGCCGTGCGCCTTTATCCGGGTCAAACGTTGTAATCGCCTTTATCAGTCCGATTGTGCCGATTGAAATTAAATCGTCGGTTTCGGCGCCCTTTTCGGAATATTTTTTCACCACGTGCGCAACAAGGCGCAAATTCCGCTCTATGAGTATGTTTTTAGCCTCAACATCACCGTTTTTGTATCTTAAAAGGTACTCCTTTTCTTCATTTGCGCTGAGCGGCTTTTTAAAGGTTTTTGCGCTTGTCACAAAAAGCGTCAGAAAACACATATGCGGCAGCAGTCCCAAAAAAGTCAGCATTATAAGCACCTCCGATATAATTATTATATGATGCTTTGTGCGTTGGTGTTTGTCTTTAAAAATAAATTTTGTGACAAAATCCGACATTTTTTTCATAGTATATATCAGACACAAAAAGAAAGGAGGGAAGATACGATGAATGAATTTGAAAGGCCGAAAAACGACTGCCCTGCGCTAGGTTATCAGGAGGTTGACGTTTGCGTGCCTGTTACGGTTAAACCGTTTGCAAACGTTTTGACACCAAAAATAAAACACGTGGGCACACCCGTTGTATGCGCCGGCGAGGGCGAATGCAGAGGAGGCTGCGGCAACATCTGCAATTTACGATAAGCCAGAAAAATAAAGGTTGAAATTCCCGTTATTTTCGGTGCAAAAAGCGGAGGTTGGCGCGGCGGCTATCGACTGCGAGGGCGTGGGCGTTGACAAGCACGAGGCAAATTGCTGCAAATAATCATTAAAGCCGGCGTTTTTATGTCGGCTTTACATATTTCTACGGCGTACGGATTATGTATTTTCCGTTTTTTTCTGGAGCGGATTTATGTAATTGTGCGAAAATAAACGTTTCAAACAAAACCGAAATAATTTCCCACGTTTCTTTGTCAATTTCGCCCGTTTGCCTCATTCCGGCAGTGCTTTGAATTTCTGTAACCGCGTTTTGCGTGTTTTGGTCAAATTTTTGCCGTTTATTTCTAATTCGGGAATATTTGAAAATTTTGCGCCCAGAGCCGTCAGCATAGACTGAATTACATATATAATGCCGTTTTCGTCGCCGTCACAAATTTTAAAATGCGGTGACGGGAAAATGCTTGTTTTTGCAGGTGATGCATACTTTTTCAGCGTCGTTTTGTATGCAGAATATATGCTGTTCCAGGTGTCATTGTCGATAATTCCCGACTGCGGAAGCTCAAAAACGCGCTGAAATTCCATAACCGCATTTTTGCGTCTGCGCGCCGAAAATTCCGTCGGGAATAATGCGCGGAATGTCATTGTCATACGATATACGGCGCAAAAAATGCTGTGCATTTCTTATCGGTTTGTTAACCGCCGAATGTGTTGTAAGCATAAAAATTCTCCTTTCAGTTGTCGGTGTCGCCCATACCAAGCTCCGCTTTTGGATACTGCGTCGGTGCGATTGAATTGTTCGAAATAAGCTGACGGTAGACACTGTTTATCTGCCTTAATGTTTCGGCGTCCAAAATACCCGTTTGCGGCAGACCGTTTGTCTTTTGGAACTGTGCAAGCCGTGCAGACGTCTGACGCGAAAAATGCGCCGTTTGCCATAATTCTCTCGCTTTGCGTTTCGGCAATTTCGTTGAGTTTTTCCTGTAAATCGCGCACGTCGCGGTTTATGTCGCCGTAGTTTAAATTAAGACTGTTTAAATAAGTTATTTCTTTTTCAATGGGGTTCAGTGCATTGTTTAACGCATCGCGTATTCCGATAAACGTTTGATACAAAACGTCCCAGGTTTTTCGTCAACAACACCCGTTTGCGGGAAGTGAGTACATTTTGAAGTTCCTTCACCGCATTTGCGTCGTTTTTCGTTGAAACGTCCCGTAAATTCGACTGTCGGAATGTTCGGATAAAACCACGAAACCGCCTGAAGAAGATACTGTGTTACATACACTTTTTCGCCGGTGTTGCCAAGCTCGATTGCGTCGGGATATTCAAGCGACGATGAAAAATATTTCTGTCCTTCGGAATTTATCTCGGAAAGTCCCGTCATACCGGTGTATAAATAAATCAGTTTATACCACGTGGCTTTTCCGACAATCCCGTCGGGCGTAAGGTTGAAAATATCCTGAAACGTGCGTACGGCGCGCTCTGTGCTTTCTCCGAAACGCGAGTCCACTGCAATTTTCGGTATAAGCGGATAATCCTCGGAAATGCGGTTTAATGCAATTTGAATAACCGCCACATCGCGCGAATATTCACCGCGCCGAACAGGTGCCGTATACGACATACGCACATTTGAAATCGGTACGTTGCTCACAATTTCGATGTTATTTCCGTAATAATACCGCAAAATCTGCACGGAATTGCGTCCTTGCTCGGCAAGATACTGACTGCCCCATTGCGACAAGCCGTCGCACGTAACAGTCGTGCCGTTGCAGTATTTTGTCGCAAGAGGCTCGGCATTGCCTATTCTTCGAATGTATGAATTGAAAATTTCATCCACAAGGTTGCTTTATGTTTTTCACAAAAATATTCCGTCCGTATATAAATTTCTGGTCGATAGCGGTGGAATTTGTGATGTTGAAAGAATATCCCTGACTGTAATAAAATTCGGTGTAAACGCGGTTTACGGCAAATGAAATCTGCGCGTAAATATTTGCAATAATCGCCGATTCGTTCCATGTCGGATAAATTTCGCTTGACGCTACGTTTTTATATAATCGGGAAACGTCACGGTGATGTTTTCGGCATTTGATGACGGTGCGCCGAGGTGCACCGTTATATATTTCGGTATATAAGGCAGGATAGGGGTAGGCACAAAAAAATCTCCTTTCTTATAAGTCCTGGCTTGTAATGTCGATTGTTTCGTAAATCCCGGCGGGGTCTGAATCTTCCTCAATCGGCAGAACGTTGACCTCCTGAACGGTTGTCTGATTTGCAAAAATCTGCACGTTCTTAATGTATGTCGTATAATATGAAGGGTGCGTTACAATGATGTCGCAGGTGAAAAATCTGTCGTCGGGGTTTATGTCGTTTTGTGAGTTTTTCTTCGTTAGGCGTGTCAAACTCAATTTCGCTCGTTTTTCCGTTCTCGTCGGTAAGCTGTGTGTTTAAAAAGAATGTTTTTTTAACTCCGTTGCTTTTTACATAATTTACATGCGCTCCGATGATTGGAATTTGCGCTTTTGAAAGTGTCACGCGGACAAAAAAATTTTTCCCTTTTTGAGCCATAAAATCACCTCTTTTAACTTTTTTTGCATAATAAATTGTATGAAAAATTTTAACCGTAATATGAAAAATAAACTTTTTTTATTTAATTTTCTTTGACTTTTATCGATAGTTATTGTAAGATAATGTTAATAATATATTGTAAGGGGAATGTCATAATTGATAAATTTTATTATAAGAAAATTTATACCCGATTACGAAAATATAACAGATAAAAATGTGCGCGAAAGGTACAGCGTTCTCGCCGGCGTACTGGGAATTTTCAATAATTTTATACTTTTTTGCCTTGAAAAATAATAATAGGCTTTTACATAAACAGTATCGCCGTAATTTCGGACGCTTTTAACAATCTTTCCGATATTGCGTCGTCGCTTTTGAGTGTAATCAGCGCGAAAATGAGCAATATGCGTCCCGACAAGGAACATCCATTCGGTCACGGCAGAATTGAATATGTCGCATCACTTTTCGTTGCGGCAATCATATTTTTGTGGGAATATCACTTTTTCAAAAACATCGGTATCGAAAAATTTTCCGCCCCGAAACGCTCAATTTTAACCCGTATCTGGTGCTGATTTTTAGCCCTTTCGGTGCTTGTAAAAGTGTGGATGTTTTTTTCTACAATCGTTACATAGGCAAAAAATCAATTCAAGTGTGCTTTGCGCCGCTGCGGAGGACAGTTTGAGCGATGTGTGGGCAACAAGCGCGGTAATCGTTTCCACTGTTTTGGGACTTTTCACAACGCTTCCGCTCGACGCAATTCTTGGTGTCGGTGTGTCGGTGCTGATACTTCTTTCAGGCTTCGGCATTGCAAAAGACACCATTGATTTGCTTCTCGGTAAAGCGCCCGACAAAGAACTTGTCGAAAAGCTTAAAAATATCATCTTAAACGGAGAACGTATACAAGGCGTCCACGACCTTATAGTGCATGATTACGGCCCCGGGCGCGTCATTGCGTCGGCGCACGCGGAGGTTAAAGACACCGAAAATATAGTTGAAATCCACGAGATTATCGATGCACTCGAAAATAAAATTGAAGAAGAACTCGGTGTTGTTATGATTATTCACACCGACCCGATAAATGTAGACTGCGAACGTACAATCAGCTTAAAAAACAAGGTTGAGGAAATTGCGGAGGAAATCGACAAAAATCTTACAATTCACGATTTCCGCATAACGGACGGCAAAGATAACATCAACCTTATTTTTGATATTGTTTTTTTCCGTATGAATACGACGATAAATCCTGTCATAAAATTGTTTTTTTGAAATAATGGACAAAAATGAAAAGCTATGATTCAAGGATAAATATAGTTGCGAAAAATTGACCGCACATATTAAATAAAGGAGAGAAAAAAAGGAGAGAAACAAAATGAGATTTTATGAAAATCCCAAAAAAAGTATCGGAAAAACCGAGAGAAGCAAAGAGCGTATTATATACCCGAAAACGACGGTGCGTATACGCTGCTTAACGGCGAATGGAATTTTAAGTATTTCAGCCGTGACGTCGATTACGACGGCAAAATTGAAAACTGGGACAAGGTTAAAGTGCCGTCCTGCTGGCAGACAACGGGTTATGAAAAACCTAATTACACAAACGTTGCGTTTCAGTTTCCCGTTGATGCGCCGTATGTGCCCGACGACAATCCGCTGGGTGTTTATATGCGCGAATTTGAGATTGACGACACCGAAAGAAAGCACTACATTGTGTTTGAGGGAGTTTCGTCCTGTCTTGAACTTTACATAAACGGCAAAATACGTCGGTTTCAGCCAGGGAAGCAGACTTCAGGCGGAATTTGACATTACAAAATACGTGAAAAAAGGCAAAAAAACACAGTTCTTGCCAAGGTTGTAAAATGGTGCTGCGGTACGTATCTTGAAGATCAGGACGCTTTTCGCTGCAACGGAATTATCCGTGATGTTTACCTTTTGTCGCGCCCCATCGGACATATTAAAGACATCAGTGTAACAACCGATAAAAACACGGTTAATGTTGTTTTTTTGAGGGAAAAGCTAACGTAAAATTATACGACAGCGGCAAGCTTTTGGACGAGAATGACTGCAATAAAAAATGCACCTTTAATGTGGAAAAATCCGACGTACTGGAATGCCGAGAAACCGTATTTATACACGCTCGTTTTTGAATACGAGGGCGAAATTATAAAAATCAAATTCGGATTTGTCACAATTAAAATTTCATCAAGCAAAGAACTTATCATAAACGGAGAAAGCGTAAAACTTAAAGGCGTTAACCATCACGACACGTCGCCGAAAAAAACGGCTGGTATATGACCGATGAAGAGATTTTTGACCGATTTGCGTCTTATGAAAAAACTCAACATCAACACAATCCGCACGTCGCATTATCCGCCGACACCGAAGTTTTTTTGAATTACTGCGACGAAATGGGATTTTACGTTGTTCTCGAAAATGATATGGAAAGCCACGGATTTTGTATCCGCTTCGGTCATTATGAGTATGACGCGCTCGACAAAACCTGGCCGTGTGCAAATCCCGACTGGAATTTTTATTTGAACGAGCGTATGGAGCGCACTGTTAACCGCGACAAAAACCACCCGTCGATATTTATGTGGTCGGTCGGCAACGAGAGCGGGTACGGCGTAAATATGCGGAATATGCTTAATCTTATACGTAAGCTTGACAAAAAACGTCTTGTTCATTGCGAGGACGCTTGCCGTCAGGTTGAATTTCCGCAGGAATACGAGCCGATTGACGTTTTTTCGGGAATGTATATGCCTATTGACGACTGCGTTGCGTATGCGGAAAACAAAGATAACAGACTTCCTGTTTTTCTCTGCGAATACTCACATTCTATGGGCAACAGCCCCGGTGATGTTCACGATTATGTTGAGGCTTTTTATGCTCACAAAGCGTTTATCGGCGGTTGTATTTGGGAGTGGGCGGACCACGTTGCGATGGACAACGGCGTTCAGAAATACGGCGGCGATTTCGGCGATTTGACGCACGATAAAAAAACTTCTGCTGTGACGGAATGGTGTTCTCCGACAGGTCGCTGAAAGCAGGCTCATACGAGATAAAAAAACAGCGTATCAGAATATCAAAACCGCTTATAACAAAGGAATTTTTAAGCATTACAAACAGGTTTGATTTTTACAAACCTTAACGAATTTGACTTTAAATTCGATATAGAAATTGACGGAAAAAAATCGTTAAAACTTTTTAACAAAAAGTTTGACGCAGAACCCAAGAAAACCGTAAAATTCAACCTTGATTTTTGATTTGCCGAAATCGTGCAAACTCGGAGCATATGTAAACATTTTTTTATGTATGATAAAGACGGTTTTGAATGTGCGCAGAGTCAGCATAAACTGGAGGTTGAGGCTGAAAAAAATCACAGCACCGAAAAAGCTTGCGAAGCTTAACGAGGAAAAAAATTAAGCACAACGGCAAAAAGGCAGTGATTTTGAATACAGTTTTTTTCAAAACAGTACGGCAATTTTGAAAGCATAAAAATAAACGGAGAAGAAAAAAGCTTCTTGATGTGATAAAACTCGGCGTATGGCACGCACCGACCGATAACGAACGTAAAAATAAGCATTATTGGGGCGGTTATGATAATCCGCAGACGGGTTACAACCTTAACAAAATGTTTTCAAAGGTGTATTCGTGCGAAATCAAAAACGGAAAAATTGTTGTTTCCGGTTCGCTTGCAGGTGTCGCGAGAATTGTTTGCTTTAAATATACGCTCACGGTTTCAATATACGAAAACGGTGACATTAACTTTGATTTAAAAAGGTGACAGAAACCCTGCAATCAACTTTTTACCGCGCCTCGGATTTGAACTTAAACTTTCCGAAAATGCTGATAAATTCACATATTTTGCGTACGGCAAGGGTGAAAGTTATATTGATTTACATCATCACGCACGAATGGGACTTTACAAAAAGCTGTGCCGATGATGAGTATGTAAATTACGTTAAACCCCAGGAGCACGGCAATCATTATAATGCGAAAATGCTTGAAATAGACAATTCGCTTAAGTTTAAAACCGACAATTCGTTTGAGTTTAATGTTTCGCATTACAATGCAAAAACACTTGAATATGCAATGCACACCGATGAACTTGTTAAGGATAAAGTGACAAATGTTCGTATAGATTACAAGGTTTCGGGTGTCGGTTCGAGTTCGTGCGGTCCTGAATTGAGTGAAAAATATCAATTAAGAGAAGAAAAAACCGAATGAATTTCTGGATAACGAAATAATGCACAGCCAAGATATAAAAATGTCTTGGCTGTTTTTTTAATATTATGGTAGTTTAACGTAATATAGTTATGTAAACTAAAAATATTTTTAAAACAACCAGAGTGGGGACAAAAAAGCACCTGCTTGAAATTCAAACAAGCAGGTGAAAAAAATTTATAAATTTTAATCGTCAAGTTTAACTTGTGCAAGGGGATTTTTTTCTTTGCGGCGTTTTTCCATAAATTCGTCGCTGACGTGTGTATATTTGCGTCGTGGAAAGGCTTTCGTGACCGAGAATTTTTCTGCAAAGTGCGCACATCAACGTTACCGTCGCGGTACATTATAGTTGCCGCAGTGTGGCGCAGTTTGTGCGGTGTGTAAACGGTTGAGTCGATACCTGCAAGGTCAAAATATTTTTGCAATGCGTTCGACACTTCGTCCTGTTATGCGCGTCGATTTACTGCTTATAAAGAGTGCCTCTTTGTCATTCCCGACAAGACCGTCGCTCGGACGAACCTCAAGATATTTTTATCGCATCAACACACAAATCGTTGATAAATACAATGCGTTCTTTGTTTCCTTTTGCCTATAACTTTTAAAGCTTTCTTCTTAAAATCAATGTTTTTAATGTCAATGCCGACAAGCTCCGAAAGACGCAATCCGCAGGTTAAAAACAGCGCAAACATTGCTAAATCGCGTTGTTTGTATCCGCCGTCAATCACTTTAAGCAAATCAATACTTTGCTCCAAAGACAAATATTTAGGTAACCGCGCTTTTAGTTTGGGGGTATCAAGATTTTGTGCGGGATTTTCCGAAATAGATTTTTCCTTTATATAAAGATAATTAAAAATGAACGCAAACTTGCAACCTTGCGTGCGCGAAAACTGTCGTTTGATGAATGTTCGTTATTTATATATGCCATAAAGGCATACAAATCATCAAGCGTGATTTTTAATTTTTTTCAAAATCGAAATTCAAAATGTCGATATTGTTAAATTCATCTTCGTGAAGATTTTTTTCTGTCATTATGATATAGCGCAAAAAAATTCTCAAATCATAATAATACTGCGTGACTGTATTTTGAGATTTTCCTTTTATAACAGACATATATGTAAGATAGTTTTTAAAAACAGGACATTTTGAATATATTTCCGTTAGTGACGGCAATTTTACCACCTCCCACGTCGTGAAATTTTAATTTCACCGACGTTGCCTATATCTTTCAAAAAGGGCGCTTATACTGTACTCTTTTCATTATTTAAATAAATTCCTTCCATTATGTAAGCTTAAAAAGTAAAAAACAAACTGCAATAATATAAACAAAAAGCACAATAAGGCGCATAAACTTCTTTTCACGCTTGCGTACTTTCCACGGCAGTGATTTCGGCTTGAAGTTTATGCTGTTGTTCAGCCTTAATGCAGCGACCATTGCTGCTGTAAAAATTGTTATCAATATCACAACTGTCAAAAACGGGTTTCTGAATAAGACTGTTTTGGAGCCGCTACATTTTTTTGCAAAACGATGTACTGCACGAAAAGTGTTGTGAAATTGTTTGCAAAAATGCGCGAGCATACCGAGATACAGCGAGTCAAATTTAATTACGATAAACGACAAGAAAATCCCAATTATAAACTGCGGTATAAAAACCGAAATTGAATTGTGCATCAGCGCAAAAAAACAAGTCCGCAAAGAATTATTGCTTTTTTGCTGCCGCATATTTTTTCATAGCTTGTAAGAACCGCTCCCCTAAAGAACATTTCTTCAAACACTGCCGGCATAAGGCAGATAAAAAGCACGTCGAGAACAAATTCAAAATTTGTCTGCGGTATGCCTATATCCGACGCGTTTCCTGAATTTGGAAATATCAGTTCGCCTACAAAATGTAGTTATAAAGCTCAATATCAAATTTGCACAAACTGCAAGAATTATGCACAAAATCACGTTTACCGCCGACGGACGCGTGTCACGCGCAAAAACCTCTGAAACCTTCTCGGCTCATAAAACAGCAAATCATTGCAGGTATGAAAAATCGGAATTATCTGTGTGAGATAAACCTGCATATAGTCGGACAGCGAATCGCCGAAAAACGTGCCCAGCACCACGCTCAATGCGGTTTGCAGTATGAATACTATCAGTATAATTAGGTTCATTTTAAATTATCCTTTTCTCTGAAATAACGCAATTCATTTTAACGTCAAACTCTGACGCACCGATTTTTGTCAACAATTTGAAAAATCATAGCAAGCGCCGATTTTTATAAAGTGCATTTTCCGACAAAAAAATCGGTCGTAATAGCCTTTACCGTGCCCTACTCTGTTTTTGTAATATCAAATCCAATACCCGGAACGATACAGCAATCGGGAAAAATTTCGGGAATTTTCAAAATTTTCGGTTCGCGGATTTTATAACAATTCTCTGAAAATGCAAAAATCTATACTGTCAATCTGTGATGGTATAATGTTAAAATTTTCAATGCATACGGGCACAGAAACGATTTTTCCCATCATCAAGCAGACGCTTTATAAGAAACGTTAAGTCAACCTCGCCCATATGGCTAATATAGCACAAAATACTCTTAAAAATTTACGGTTTTTCGTAAATTTTATTGCAAATGACCGCGCTTTTTTTCTTTGAATTTCAGCCTGTGACATAGCTTTTCTGCGCATTTTTAAAGTTTTTTTCTTATCTCATCTTTATTTGTAAAGCATTTCATTTTTTTAAGCTCCGACGCGATTTTTCGCCTTTTATCAATTCAACAAATTTAAGCGCAAATTCGTGCGCCGTTCCGGGACCTTGTGATGTAATAACATTATCGCAAACACATACACGGGAGTTTTTATCGACATTCGCATTGCCGAGCTTATCCCAAAAATGCAGGATTCGCCGTTGCGGTTTTGCCGTTTAAAAATACCGAATTCGGCGAGTGCATACGGCGCGGCGCAAATCGCTCCTATAAGTTTTTTTGCTGTCGTTTAATCTTATAAAAAGATTTTTTTAACAAATTCTGATTTTTGCAAGGTTATATGTTCCCGGAAGTCCGCCGGGGAGTACCGCGCCGTTAACAACGGAAAAAAATCAACTTCGTTGTACGTTAAATCAGCGCAAATTCCGATTTTATGCGAACCTGTAACAGTTTTTCACCGGTCACCGACACAGTTCTGACGTCAATCTGTGCGCGTCTTAAAATGTCAACAAATGACAGCGCCTCAATTTCTTCAAATCCGTCTGCTAAAAAGAAGTAAATACATAAAAATCACCCTATTTAAAAAAATTATAGTATTTTTCAACCATATGATGAGGTTTGTACGAAAGCTTTGCTTTGCGTATGCCCTCAAGTCCCATATCTTCTTCGCGGTTGACAAACTCAACGTTTTGCCACTCGTTTTTAATGTAGAAATTGTTAATCGCCGTATATGCGCCCTCAATGCTTGTATCAGCCTTTTTCGATATGCACCACGCACGAATTTTTTTATAATATTTTTCGCCTATCGTGAATGCCGCAATTTTGCCGTTGACAAACAACGAACCGCCGATAAATCCAAGTTTTTCGTAGTTTTTTTAAAACATTCTTTTATGACTGTAATTTCATTTTTATAATCAGTATCGGTCGGCTGATATTTTTTTCCAAAAGCCATTTATTAACACTCTCAAGGCACTCATCAAACATACTTCGTTCAAGTTTCTTGTACTCAAAATTTTTCATACAGCGACAAAAAAATTTGTTTATGTGATTTCGTTTTGAATGAAGTTTTTCCGCTTAAATTTATAAGCGAGTCGGACGTATAAACATAGTCAAAAAAGGCTTCTGTCGGGCAAAATTTCAACCTCATCACCGTATGAATTTTTTTAATTTTTTTCACACGGCGCATTGGTGACGCTTTCCATAATAAGCCCCTGCCCTTTTTGATGCAAAAATATTCTTTTAACTTTTCTATAACGGTCTTTGTATCAAATTCGCCGAACGGATAACAAGATGCAAGCTTGCCGTTCGATTTTGTGTAAACCACACACAGAGCGCCGTCACAAAGCGCAAAACGCGTATTTGAAATGTTCCGCCATATAAAAAGATTGCCGAATACCGCTTCGCAGTTTTCATATTCATTATTGATGTACTTGTCAAACAATTCTTTATCTTCAATTTTTAAGTTCATTAAATTCCATATTAAGCCTCCGCTTGTAATATTATAACAAATTTATAAAAATTCAAGTACAACGGACGTTTTAAAACAAATTAGTTTACATAACTATATTACGGTAAACTAAAGTTCTTTATACACAAACAAAAACTTCCCTGCGAAATGCAAAGAAGTTTTGAAAAACGAGTTTATTTATCTTTATCGGTAATGATTTTATCAATCTTAATTTCTGCGTAACTGTCGGTATATTCAATACATTTACCGCAGTTGTCGCATATTTTGGTGCTGTCAAAATCGCATTTGTCACATTCTCCGCAATCGTCGCACAGCTTTGTTTCGTCCAAAATACAAAAATCCTCTGTTCATTTTATCACCTTATTTACAGTTTATAACGTTTTCAGCCGCCGACATAATGGCAGCTTTTTGCGGTTTCATACGTCAAACCGCCCTGATAAAAAGCAATATACGGCTCGCGCATCGAGACATCCGCGGAAATTTCAATCGATGAACCTTGTGTAAACGCGCCTGCCGCCATAACAACCTGACTTTCGTAACCCGGCATATTCCAAGCCTCCGGCACAACAAAACTGTCAATCGGCGCACCTTTTTGTATTCCCTGGCAGAATTTAACCAGTTTTTTTCGCCGTTTCCGAGCTTAACCCCCTTAATAATGTCGGTTTGCCTGTCGGAAATTTTTCGGCATAACGTCAAATCCTAGTTTATCAAACACAGCCGACACAAGCATAGCGGATTTTATGCTTTGATATACAATGTGCGGAGCAAGGAAAAGCCCCTGATACATAAACCTGTTTTTCGCCGAGGCTTGCACCGCATTCTCTGCCTATTCCCGGGCACGTCATTCTATATGAAACGAGTTCAATGCACCTTTTTGTGCCGACGATATAACCTCCGCTTCGGCAAATTCCGCCGCCGGGATTTTTTTATAAGAGAGCCTGCCGCGAGGTCTGCGCCGACGTCGCATGGCTCTTTTTTTCTTCAACAAATTCTCCATAGCAGTTGTCAACAAAACATACAATATCCTTGTTAACCGATTTAACCGCCGTTATCGCCTCGCCTATTTCGTCCACACTTAAAGAATTTCTCCAGGCATAGCCTTTTGAACGCTGAAAAGCGACCATTTTGCAGGTTTTGTCAATAGACTTAACCAGTGCATCAATGTCGATTTTATCGTTTTTAAGCGCAACTTCTTTTGTAATTTATACCGAAATCTTTTCAGCGAACCGTTGCCGTTCACACCGCGCAAGCCGATAACTTCCTCTAAAGTGTCGTACGGTCTGCCCGTCGCGGCAACAACCGTGTCACCAGGGCGCAGAATACCGTAAAAACAAAGTGAAATTGCCTGTGTGCCGTTGACGATATTGTAACGCACCAGTGCGTCCTCTGCGCCGAAAACATCGGCATAAACCATATCGAGGGTATCTCTGCCGTTGTCGTCGTAGCCGTAACCGGTTGTCGGATAAAAATGCGCCTCACATATTTTTGTGCTTATTAAACGCGTTTAAAAACTTTAACCGAGTTATACTCGCACACTTTGCGCGCATTTTCGGCATATTTTTTTCAACTTCTTTTCTCGGCATCTTCGGTGATTTTCAGCACCTCGTCACTGATATTGTAAGTATTTTTTTGTAAAATTTGTTGATTTCCAAATCGAGCACCCTAACTAAATTTTTGTATACATCTTCAGCACTTAAAACGTTAACATTTGTGCTTCTGAGTCTTTCGGTAGCCTCTTCCGGCTCATTAACCTTGAGGACAACCATAGCCTTACCCGAGAGATAGCCGAGATAAGCGTACATATATTCAACACTGATACCGCATTTGTCGATTGTATCGAGCGCAGACGCGAGCGAGCCTGCAACATCGTCGATAGAAATTGCCAAAACGCTTGTTGTGCGCACGATAAGTCCGGCGTCTTTAAGCGATTTAAAAGCCTTGTCGGGGTCATCAACTATAAGGCGCAAAATGCCGAAATCGGTCGTGTCGGCAATGGAAAGCGCTCTGATATTAACACCGTTTTTCCGCCAGAATTTTTCGTTACCTTGGCAAGTCTGCCGCCTTTATTTTTCCATAAAAACCGAAATTTGCTTAACAAACATAAAAATCTCCTCCCAAAAATTATATTTTTCGTTTATCTATAACCCTCACAGCTTTGCCGGCACTGCGCTCAATGCTTTTCGGCTCAACGAGCGTAATTTTTAGCGGCAATTCCTGAGAGTGCTTTCAACTTTCTTTTTGATTTCTGAGCTTAACGTTTCAACATATTTGATTTCGTCACTTGCGAAGCTTTCCTCGCTCAATTCAACCTGAATTTCGAGCGTGTCGAGAGCGCCTTTTCTGTCTACAATCAAAAGATAGTGAGGCGATGTGTTACCCATTTCGAGAAGTACGCTTTCAATCTGCGACGGGAATACGTTAACACCGCGGATAATAAGCATATCGTCACTGCGTCCGCAGGGTTTGCTCATCTTAACAAGCGTTCTTCCGCACGCGCATTTTCCGTGCGAAAGCGAGCAAATATCGCGCGTTCTGTAACGTATAAGCGGAAGCCCCTCTTTTGTGATGGTTGTAAACACCAGTTCGCCGAGCTGACCGTCGGGCAAAACTTCGCCCGTTTCGGGGTCGATAACCTCGGGAATGAAATTATCCTCATTGATATGCAAACCGCCCTGTTTGGTGCACGAAAAACTTACGCCCGGTCCGACAACCTCGCTCAAACCGTAAATGTCAATCGCTGTAATGCCGAGTTCGTCCTCGATTTTTTTGCGCATTTCGTCGCTCCACGGTTCTGCGCCGAATATGCCGTATTTAAGCTTTAATTCGTCCTTTTTAATACCCATTTCCTTGATTGTTTCGGCAAGATAAATAACATATGACGGTGTACACGCGATGTGTGTAACGCCGAAATCAACCAGCGTGCGCACCTGACGTGCGGTGTTGCCGACGCTTATCGGAACAACCGACGCGCCGATTTTTTCAGCGCCGTAATGCGCGCCCAGACCGCCGGTGAAGAGTCCGTAGCCGTATGCAATCTGGAAAATCGACTTTTTGTCCGCGCCTGCCGCCGTGAAAACACGCGCAACCATATTCGCCCACATATCAAGGTCGTTTTTTTGTATATCCCACAACCGTTTGTTTGCCGGTTGTTCCCTGACGACGCGTGAATACGCACAATATCGTCCATATCAACCGCAAAAAGTCCGTACGGGTAATTGTCGCGCAAATCCTGTTTTACGGTGAACGGAAGCTTTGTCAAATCGTCAATACTTTTTATATCTTCGGGTTTTAAGCCGATTTCGTCCATTTTTTTGCGGTACGGCGCCTGATGCTCGTACACCCTTTTAACAGTTTCGATAAGTCTTTCTGACTGAAGAGCACGCATTTCTTCGCGGCTCATACATTCGTGTTTTTTTCGTCCCAGTATTTCATCGCAATGCTCCTTTTTAATGTTGGTAACCGAGTTCGAAAGCTTTAAGATTAAGCTCCGCAAATTTCGGCGGAACGGTATCTTTTATAGCTTCAAGCCAAATTTCTTTGTCAATATCGGTATTTTTTGCCATATGGCCAATCAGCACAACGTTTGCAACTTTTGTGTTGCCAAGCTCGTTTGCATATTTCATAGCGTCAATGGTAAGCACGTTTTTTTGCACTTTTCGTTTAAAGTATCAATTATATTTTTCGATATTTCGCCGCGCCGATAATAACGGGCATCGGGTCGATATTCTGCGTGTTTACAATGATTTTTTTCCGTCGGGTTTAAGATATGAAAGCCATCTTAACGCCTCAAGCTCCTCAAAAGCGAGAATAATATCAGCCTCGCCGATGTCGATAATGGGCGAATAAACTTTTTCGCCGAATTTTACGAAGGTTATAACACTGCCACCGCGCTGGGACATACCGTGAACCTCCGAAACCTTTACGTCGTAACCTCCGCTGATTGCAACAGCGCCGAGAATACGGCTTGCAAGGAGTGTTCCCTGACCGCCGACGCCTGCTATAATAATGTTACTCATTATTCTCACCGACCTTTCTTATTGCACCGAATTTGCAAACGTGCGTACAAAGTTCACAGCCGTTGCACAGTGCTGAATTTATAACCATTTTTCCGTTTTTGACGGTAATTGCCGGACAGCCGAGTTTCATACACATTTTGCAGTTTTTTTGCACTTGTCACTGTCGATTATGCACTCTCTGCCGTAGTTAACGTTTTTAAGAAGTGCACACGGACGCTGTGAGATAATCACCGACGGCTCGGGTGCGTTTATTTCTTCTTTTACAACCTTTTCAAAGCTGTCAACATCAAACGGGTCTGCAACAACAACCCTGTCAATTCCGACCGCATTTGCAAGTTTTATAAGGTTAACGCTCTTTGTAGGCTCGTTTTTTTAATGGTAAATCCCGTCGTCGGGTTCTGCTGATGTCCCGTCATACCGGTGATTGAATTGTCAAGAATAATAACGGTTGATACGCCTTTGTTGTAAACAATATCGATAAGTCCCGTAATTCCCGAATGTATAAATGTAGAGTCGCCGATTACAGCAACAGTATTTTTGGCAAATTCCTCTCCCCTTGCCTTTTTGCATACCGTGCGCCATACCGACGCTCGCACCCATACAGACGCAAGCGTCAACTCGCCGATAACGGTGCCATTGCACCGAGTGTATAACAGCCGATGTCACCGCTTACAGTAAGTTTTAATTTGCTTAAAACATAGAACATACCGCGGTGAGGACAGCCGGGACACATAACGGGCGGTCTTACGGGAACGTCAACGCCGCTTGAAAGAATGTTTTCGTTCTTGATGCCTAAAAAGCTTTTCTTTTTATCATTGACGCGGTGTATTCGCCCTGGAGTGTGAAAAATTTCTTTTCCCTCCGCGTTTACGCCGTGTGCCTTGCAAAAATTCCTCGATAAACGGGTCAAGTTCTTCCAAAACGACAACTCTGTCAACCTTTTTTGCAAAATCTTTAACCAAATTTTCGTTTATGGGATTAACTATACCGAGTTTTAAATAGCTTGCTTGGGGCATTGCCTCTTTTGCATACTGATATGTAATTCCGCTTGTGATTATGCCGATTTTTGTGTCGTTAATCTCAATTTTGTTAAGATCGCTCGTTTCGGCGAATTTTTTCAAATCCTCGCATCTCTGCTCAACAAAAACGTGTCTTTTTTTTGCCATTGCAGGCATCATAACGTATTTTTGCAGGATTTTTAACCATATCTTTAAGCTCAACGTTTTCGCGCTCATTTACTTCAACAAGGCTCTGCGAATGTGCAACTCTCGTTGTAAGACGGACGATAACGGGTGTGTCGAATTTTTCGCTTATTTCAAAAGCTTTTTTCATAAATTCTTTACATTCCGCGCTGTCGGACGGCTCAAGCATAGGCACTTTGGACGCCTTTGCATAGTTTCTGCTGTCCTGCTCATTCTGCGAACTGTGCATACCGGGGTCGTCGGCAACAACAATTACAAAAACCGCCGTTAACGCCCGTATATGAGCTTGTGAAAAGCGGATCTGCCGCAACGTTCAAGCCGACATGCTTCATACAGGTCATACTTCTTGCGCCTGCGATTGACGCGCCGATTGCAACCTCACAGGCAACCTTTTCATTGGGTGCCCATTCGGTGTAAACGTCGTTGCGCTTTGCCATAAATTCTGTAATTTCCGTGCTGGGTGTACCGGGATATGACGAAACAATCCGCACGCCTGCTCTCATATGCGCCGAGAGCAATAGCCTCGTTGCCTATCATCAATCTTTTTCATATGTCAAAACTCCTTATTTTCGTAAATCAATAACTCTTTTTTTGCTTTTTCCTGCCGTACGCTCTGATTGTCTGCGGTTCTACAAGCTTGATTTTTTTATGTCAAGACCGAGAACGGTTTTGATTTTTGTGTTTAACCGTGCGTTCGAGTTTTTCAAGTTCACTGAATTTTTCAAGCAAACTGTCGTCGTTAAGCTCAACCAAAACCTCCATATCGTCAACAAAACCGACTTTTTTTAACGATAATCTGATAATACGGCGCAATTCCTTTTGTGCCGAGAAGTGCGCTTTCAATCTGCGACGGGAATACGTTAACGCCCTTTGATTTTTGAGCATATCGTCGCTTCTGCCCTGAATTTTTGCAATTCGCGGAGTTGTACGTCCGCATTTGCACGGCGTATTGTCAAGATATGTAATATCCTTTGTTCTGTATCTTAAAAGCGGAATACCCTCTTTTTTGATGTTTGTTATAACAAGCTCGCCGACCTCACCCTCGGGCAGAACCTCGCCTGTTTCGGGGTTGATGATTTCAACTATAAACAAATCGTCCGACACGTGCATACCGCATTTTTCGGTACATCTCGCCGGCAACACCGGGGCCCATAATTTCGCTTAAACCGTAGTTTTCGGTTGCGGTCATTCCCCAGCGTTTTTCAATTTCCTGCCTCATTTCTTCGGTAGAGCCCTCCGAGCCGAACATACCGATTTTGAGTTTTAAATCTTTCTTTATATCAATGCCCATTTTCTCGGCAACTTCAGACATATAAAGCGCATAAGACGGCGTGCTTACCAAAAAGCGTTGTGCCGAAATCTTTCATAAGCATAATCTGCTTTTCGGTGTTTCCTGTTGATGCCGGGATAATTGCAAGACCGACTTTTTCAAGTCCGTAATGCAAGCCGAAACCGCCGGTAAAAAGGCCGTAGCCGAACGAAATCTGTGCAATATCGTCCTCCGTTGCGCCTGCCGCGCACGCAAGACGTGCAATAGCCTCCGACCAAGTGTCGAGATCGTTTTTCGTATATCCCACAACCGTCGGTTTTCCCTGTCGTGCCCGATGATGCGTGAATACGCACAATATCTTTCATCGGCGACGCAAAAAGCCCGAACGGAGAGTTTTCGCGCAAATCGTCCTTTGTGGTGAACGGTATTCTTTTCAAATCGTCAAGCGACTTAATGCTGTCGGGGGTAACCCCCGCCTCGTCGAGCTTCTTTTTATAATACGGCACGTTGCTGTAAATACGCTCCACCGTTTCTTTCAGTCTTTCAAGCTGAAGGGCTTTAATTTCGCTCCTGCCCTCACATTCGATTTTTTTGGGTTCCAAATCATTTTCCTTCCTTACTTCCTTTCTACGTTAAAAAAAGTTAATAACATTATAATTATATCACATAATTTTAAATTTTTTTAAATAGTAATTTTATATAAATTTCAATATTTTTCGCGTTTATTTTCACGTATCAGTTTTTTTGCATACGCAAAAGTTTCTTTTTCGCCGTATTCTGCAAGCATACGAAGAAGTTTTTTTCTATAAGGTCACTCGTTTCGGTGTGAATTTTACGGCGCGCCTTGCCGTTTAAAAAGTATTTGAGCGGGTGTGAATTTGTGTAATTATCCCCTGATAAACCTTTGCTTGCGGCAACGCGGTCGCAAAGCATCTCAACCACGTATTTCACCGGCATTTTAATCGCAGAGATTTCCTTTGTTTTCGGATTGTAGTCTGACCAGTATTCAAAATGGTGCCTGTTTCTGCCTTTGTGATGCATCCAGGCAAGGGAGTACCCCTTTATCCGCTCTTTTCCGCCTCGTTCGGACTTCTTGTTCCTTTATAATACTTTGCGCCTGCAATAAACTCTGTCGGCGAATACTTGGACATATCGTGCACTAGTCCCTGAAACAAAATTCCGCACTTTGACGCGTGCACCGCCACGAGATATTTATGATATGTTATCGTTTTAAAATGTCCCCATACACTAGACATAATACTACCCTCTCAAAAATGTTTTCCTATATATTATACACCTAATTTATGTTAATTTCAATCAAAATTTTAATTTTAAATTTGATTTTTCATCATACCAAATACTGTTTTTTTATACCCACATATTGAGGGTTGATATATTTTTGCATATACGATATTATATAGCCATAGGCTAAAGCAAGACAAATCTTATAAGCGGAAAGATTGAAGTTTTGTTTTAACCAAAAAGACACACGGCGCATCTGCCGAAAATATAAGGAGGAAGTATTTAATGTTCAACTTCAAAAGACTCATCTCAACAGCCGTTGCATTTGTGATGGCAGCTTCTGTAATGAGCACCGCTTTTGCTGCAATTCCGAGTGACGTCGCAGGAACAGAATACGAGGAGGCCGCTCAGGTATTGGGAGTTTTAGACATTATGGTTGGCGATAAAGATACCGGTACATTCAGACCTGATGATACAATTATCCGTTCAGAGGGTGCAAGAGTTGCAATCTCAGCGCTCGGACTTCAGGAAGTTGCGGAAGTTACAAACGGTGCAACAAAAATATCCCGACGTGGTTTCAAATCACTGGGCAAACGGATATATCAACGTTGCAACCGACCAGGGTATGGTAATCGGTGACGATGTGGGAACTTTCCGTCCCGACGACACTATTTCATACGCTGAAATGGTTACGATTATGATAAGAGCGCTCGGCTATGAAAAAATGGCAGAGTCCAAGGGGGGTTACCCCACAGGTTACCTTGTAACTGCGTCCAATATCGGTCTTACAAAGAACGTTCCGGGCAGCGGTGACGAAGGTATCACAAGAGGCAAAGTTGCAAGACTCGTTTTCAACGGTCTTACAATTAAGCTTATGGAGCAGGTTGGCTACGGCAGTGATGTTAAATACGAAGTTGTAGACAAAAACTCTTCTCTACGACTATCTTGACGTTGTAAAAAATAACCGACCAGGTTAAAGCTGTAGGTTCGTCTGCAATAAACGGCGACAGCAACCTTAAAGATTCGCAGATTCAAATCGGCGACAAAATTTACAACATCGCAAATGCCGATGTAAGAGAAATTTTAGGCTTCAACGTTGACGCATACGTTGAAAAAGACGGCAAAACAAACGAGAAAAAACCTTCTTGTTGCAATCCCCGTTGAGGGCAAAAACGAGTCGGTTAAAAATCGACGCGGACGACATTGAAGAAGTTATAAGCGAAGAGTCGTCAAAAAGCGCTCAGATATTGGGTAAACAAAGACACTGACAAAAATGCGAAAAAAGCAACCGTTGCAACAGACGCTAAAGTTATGTACAACGGCAAAGCTGGCACGTTCGAAGATTTCAAAAAAATCGAATCGGGCACAATCACACTTTTGGACAGTGACACAAACGGCGAATATGATATAGTTTTTGTTAACGAAACAGTTAACTATGTTGTTGAGGAAGCGCTTACAAGCACTCATAAAATTGTTGACAAATACGGCAGCAAAACGCTTGTACTCGACCCCGACGACACAAATATCTCTTTCACAATCGAAAAAGGCAGTGAGTTTATCGGTATCGAGGACCTCAAAGAATGGGACGTTTTAACCGTAACTCAAAGCAAAGACGGTTCGTTCATTCACATTGAAGTGTCGAGCGAAAAAGTTTCGGGTACAGTAACCGAAAAAGATGACGAAAAAGTTTATATCAACGGCAAGGGCTACAAAGTTGCGGCTAACTACCCCAACACAATCAGCCTTAACGACGAAGGCACATTCTACCTTGACGTTCAGGGTAAAATCGCCGCAGTTGACGCTGACAGCAGAATAAGCTCCAACTACGCTTACCTCAACAGCATTGAAATGGCAAGCGGTATAAACAAAGTTTTTGGAACTTGAACCTTTTCACAAAAGACGGCAAATCGCTCCATTTTGAAATCTGCGACCAAAGTCAAAGTTCACAATTCGTCCAGCGTTCTTGCGAAAGAAGCTCTTGAAACAATCGGTCAGGATCCTCAGCTTATCACCTACGAATTAAATTCCGACGGTGCGGTGTCGAAAATCACTACTGCTAAAGACTTAAACGGAAAAATCGACGAGGATAACTTCTCTAAGAATATGTCGCTTTCCGACGCGGTTTACAAAAGTGCGTCCGGTAAGCTTGTAACATCTTCTTCAAGCGTAACAGTAACCGACGACACGGTTATATTCGATATTCCGAACGGCAAAACCGACACGGAAGATTATTCGATAAGAGATAAAAAAATTCTTCATCAATGACGATAAATACGACGTTGTTGTATACGATTTGAGCGAAGATTTGAGCGCAGGCGTGCTTGTTGTAACAAGCTCTACCGGCGACGCTGATGAGTCCTCCTCTATCGCGGTTGTTGATAAAATAACAAAAACACAGAACGAAGACGGTGTTGATATTGAAAAAGCTTTATGCGGTTCAGAACGGCAAAACAATAACAGTTTCGACAAGCGAAACAGGCGTTCTTGTTAAAAATCCGGCGGTGAAACAGTAAGCCGTGCACAGGGTGATATTATCCAGTACAAGACAAACGTTAAGGGCGAAATCGAAAAAGTAACTGTATTATTCGACGTATCGAGCAAGGCAACCGAGGCTGAAAACAAAATTTCGGACGATTTGCAGACCTACTACGGTAAAGTTACAAAGAAATTCTCGAATTCGTTCAACCTTCAGGTTAACGGCGGCGAAGTTATGAACTTTGCAATCGGCGATGCGGATATTTACTATGTAAATACCAAAAACAAACAACAAAAAAACGTAAGTATCGGTGATTCCGGCGACATTCAGAAATATGATGAGCTTGATCCCGAGAGAGTTTTTTTGTAAGAGTTTACAAAGACGAAGTTAAAGAAATCGTTGTTATAAAGTAAACTCTTAAAACAAAAGATACGGCATTTTAGCGTGCCGTATCTTTTTATACATATAAAAAGTTAAAGTACTTTTTTTCCAAAAAGGCTTTTGTTCTGTCATTCTTAGGATTGTCGAAAATCTCAGAGGGTGTGCCCTCCTCCACTATCGCGCCGTCCGCCATAAATATCACACGTTTGCCCACTTCACGCGCAAAACGCATTTCGTGCGTTACAACAACCATTGTCATACCGCCTTCTGCGAGCGATTTCATAACGTCCAGCACCTCGCCGACCATTTCGGGGTCAAGTGCGCTTGTAGGTTCGTCAAACAGCATAACGTCGGGGTTCATACAAAGCGCGCGCACAATGGCAACCCTCTGTTTCTGACCGCCCGAAAGCTGTGACGGATAAGCGTCCGCCCTGTCTTTTAAGCCTACTCTGTCTAAAAGCTCAAGCGCATTTTTCTCCGCCTCGGCTTTAGATTTTTTCAAAAGTTTAATCGGTCCGAGAGTGAGGTTATCCAAAACGTTCATATGCGGAAAAAGGTTAAACTGCTGAAAAACCATACCCATTTTTCTGCGGTGAACGTTTATATCCGTTTTGGGGTCTGTGATTTCTTTTCCCTCAAAAATAACCGAACCGGAGGTCGGCATTTCAAGAAGGTTCAACGAGCGCAGAAATGTTGATTTTCCACTGCCCGACGGGCCGATTATAACAACAACCTCGCCCGATTTTTATGCCGGCCGAAACGTTATCGAGCGCGACAACAGAGCCGTCGAGATAATGTTTGCACAAGTTTTTGTTTCAATAAGGTAATTATCGCTCACTCTTTCTCAGGCTCCTTTCAAGTATACTTACAATTTTCGTAAAGAACATTACAAGTACAAGATAAATAAGCGCAACCGCGATAAAGGGGCATAAAAGCGGAATATGTAGCCGCGCGGATAATATTTCCGCCCATTGTAAGGTCGCGGATTGTAACGTAACCTGCAACCGATGTTTCTTTCAGCAAAAACGATAAATCTCGTTTTGCAAGCGCAGGGAGAATGTTTTTGAATGCCTGCGGAATGATGATGTACCACATTGTGCGTTTGTAGTCAAATCCAAGGCTTCTGCCTGCCTCAAGCTGTCCTTGGTCGATAGACATAATTCCCGAACGCACGATTTCCGCAACGTATGCACCCGAGTTAATGCCGAACGCAAAAAAACCGCAACCATAAGGCTGTTTCGCGAGGTTGCAAAAATTATGTAATACATAATCATAAGCTGAACGACAGCAGGCGTTCCTCTTATAACCGTAAGGTAAATTTTTGCATATTGCATTTGCAATTTTAAGCAGAAATTTGTTAAATCCTTTGTGCATATCGGCGTAGTTTTTGTCGTAGCTGGAACGCACAACCGCCACAATCATACCGAGTGCAACGCCGATTAAAAACCGCCAAAAACGTGATTATAAGCGTATTTTTTTAAGACCGCTTGTTATGAATTTCCATCTGTTGTCGCTGACGAAATTCAATATAAAGTCGTCTTTTAAATCATTCAGCCAACCTATTTTGATCCAATCCATTTTTCAAAGTCACCGCCGTAAAGTTTTATTTTTGTAAAAGCAAAAACAGGGGCAGACATCTGCCCCAAATTTAAATTTTTGATTATTTTGATTATTTGTTGTTTGCTTCAACATATGCCTTTTGCAGGCTCGTTGTCAATGATAACGCAGTCAACTTTGCCGGTAACAAGCGCCTGAACAGCCTCGTTGCCCGATGCGTATTTCATAACTCTTTCAGCACCGAAATCGCCCTCAGCGTAGATGTCGCCCGTTGTGCCTTTTTGTGTACCGATGAGGTATTTTGCACCGTCTGCCGAAAGGTCGTCTACAGAAGTGATTTTACTTCCCTCGGGAACGATAACCGACTGAATACCTGTTGCATACGATTTCGAGAGTTGATGTTTTTAAGTCTGTCCTCTGTAACAGTCATACCTGCCATACCCATATCGGATTTGCCCTGCTGAACAGAAGTGATAATTGCGTCAAAGTCCATATCGTCGATAACGAGTTTCATATCGAGCTTGTCCGCGATTGCGGCCGCCATTTCAGCGTCGATACCGACAACTTTTTCACCCTCGTAGTATTCGTACGGCGGGAACTGTGCGTTTGTAGCCATATGTAATTCATCTTTGCCATCTGCATTCGCCTGGAAAAACGAGGTCATTTGCAGTACCCGAGATGTATTTGTCAACAATTTTTAGCAGTGCCGTCAGAGGTCAATTCGTCAAGAGCGGCATTGATTTTTGTCCAAAAAGCTCTGTGTTTTCTTTTTGCAACGCAGATAGCGTAATCCTCCGACGCATATTCGGTGTCGAGAATTTTAAGAGTTACTTTTTTGTTTCCGCAAGCAGTAAACAATGAGGCGCAAAGACAAAGCACCGTAACCATACTTACAATTTTTTTCATAAAAAATTACCTCTTTTCAAATATTCCTTGTTCTTTTTAACAGTGAAGATTATAATACTTTATGCAGTGTTTGTCAAGCTTTTTGAATAAAAAGTGTAAAAAAATATCCATTTTTATACAAAATACACTGTATATATGCAAGTTTTTCTATCCGTTTACCGAAAAAAACAACGCCCGAAATTATAAGCACCAGTCCGATTATACTTTTTATTCCGACTTTTTTTCTTTGAAAAACACCGCCGACACCACTGCCATAAGAACATAGCACAGGCTTTGCGCCGGATAAGCCTTTGCTTAAGTTTACGTTGTCGAGAACATAAAACCAAATCAACGTTGAAAAAACGTAAGTAAAAAAAGCCCGAAAAATTATATATCCGTTGGTAAACAGGCGAAAAAAATTCCGCTTGCGGAAAAAGGTCATTCCCTCTTTGCCGACGCCGAGTTTTAAACAAAACCTGTCCGAGAACAATCAGCACCACGTTTGCGATAATACATAAAAATACGAAAGCTTCATATGCCGTCACCTTTTTGATTTTATAAATATATTTTTGGCTTTTATATAAAGGAATTATACAAAAATTACCATATAGTTTGCGAAAAAACTGCGTATGCTTAATTCGCATACGCAGTTTAAACTCTTATAAAGTGTTACCGTTTTCGTCAAAGAGAGGCAACGGCGCAAGACAGGTTATATCGTGTCTTTCAATAGCGTCGCCCTCTGCGAGGACTGCCATTTTGCCGACGATATTTCCGCCTGCCGTTTCAACAAGCTTGGACAAAGCCGCAAGCGACTCACCCGTACTGATAACGTCGTCCACGATAAGCATCGCGTTTTCCGCGCATAGACTCCGCATCGGCACCGCTTATGCACAAAATCTGCTTTTTTTCTCGGTGGTAATCGAGTCAACGTCAACGGTTATGATGTCCTGCATATAAAGCTTCGGACCTTTTCTTGCAAGAAGATAGTTGTTGACACCCGACTGACGCGCCATTTCATAAAAGAAGAGGAATACCCTTCGACTCAGCCGTAATCATAATATCGTGCTCGGGAGCGATTTTCAAAAAGCTCCTCGGCACAAACCTTTGTAAGCTCAACGTCGCCGAACATTACAAATGCGGAGATATACAATTTGTCGTTAACATTGCACAGCGGTAATTTTCTTTTTATACCTGCTAAAATAAGTTCATAGTAGGAATTAATTTAAAGTCAACCCTTTCGTTTTTAACAGGTAAAATGTGTAATTAAGCAACGAGCGTAATGATATAAAGTACAAATAATGCAACAGAAATCCACATAACCGCGGAAATGTCTTTCGCTTTGCCGGTGAGGATTTTAAGAACAACCCACGAAATAAGGCCGAACATAATACCGGTTGCGATTGAATATGTAAACGGCATTACAACGATTGCCAAAAATGCGCCGATTGTGTCCGCAACGTCACCGTCAAACGAAAACGTTTTTGATTGATGTGAGCATCAAAAAGACCTACGAAAATCATAGCCGGAGCAGTTGCAAACGAAGGAATTGCAAGGAATATCGGCGACAAAACGAGCGAGAGAAGGAACAAAACTGCTGTTACAACCGAGGTAAGACCTGTTCTTCCGCCTGCCGAAACACCTGCACTCGACTCAACATAGCTTGTTACGGTAGATGTACCGAGGCAAGCGCCGACAACTGTGCCGACCGCGTCTGCCATGAGAGCACCGCCCGCTTTGGGAAGTCTGCCGTCTTTGTCAAGAAGGTCTGCTTTTTTTCAGCAACACCGATAAGTGTGCCGACTGTGTCAAAAAATATCTGTATAAAAGGAATGTGAAGGTTACAACAGCAAATTCAAGAAATGTTTTCCGATAAATCCGAAATCGAAATTGCAGAAAAACAGGTGCCGCAAAGCTTGCAGATGTAAACGACGGAATAAGCGAATATACGCCTGCTTCAGGATTTACAACGTACCAGCCGCAAAGCTCTGAAATTATGCCCAAAACCCAAGTTGCGATAATACCGATAAGAATGTCGCCCGTAACCTTGAAGTGGTGAAGAACGCCGATAATGATAAGACCAACGATTGCCAAAACAACCTGAGGAGATGCAAGATTTCCGAGACCTACCAAAAGTTGCGTCGTTGTTTACAACGATACCTGCGTTAATCATCGCAATTATAGTGATGAAAAGACCGATACCGGCTGTGATACCGAATTTAAGGTTTTCGGGGATTTTGTTAACAAGCGCTTCTCTGAATTTAAAGAGCGAAAGTATCATAAAGATTATACCTTCGATAAATACAGCAGTCAAAGCAACCTGATAGCTGTAACCCATAGCACCGCAAACGGTGAACGCAAAAAAAGCGTTAAGACCCATACCCGAAGCAAGCGCTACCGGATAGTTTGCGAAAAACGCCATACAAAGTGTAGCAATAGCTGCGGAAATGGCAGTTGCCGAGAAAATAGCCGCAGGAGTTGCGCCCTCGATATTTCCGAGATAACTCGGGTTAACCGCGAGAATGTACGCCATTGCCAAGAATGTGGTAATACCGGCGATAATTTCGCGCTTAACGGTCGTGCCGTTTTCCTTAAGTTTGAATAACTTTTCCATAATTTCCTCCTGAAAATTTATAAAAAAATAGAACTACAGGACTATTTTATAACAAATTCCGACGTTTTTCAAGTTTTTCACTTGTTTGTCACATTTCAAACAAATTTATCCAAATATGTCATATTATTTGTGCTTTTTTTGTGCATTATTTATAAATTTGCACAATATGTTGTAGCGCAAAAATCATTTGAGCGTTTGTCCCCTACTGTCCGAGTTTTGTTTTAAGGTCCGCAATTTCCGCATTTTTCTGTTCTATTTCGGCATTTAAGCGTTCAACTTCGGCAGTGAGCGCCGTTATTTTTTTCGTTTTCTTTTGCGATGACGAAAACCAGCGAATAGCTCAAAACAAACGATAAAGCCAAAAACCGCCGTCATAAAAAGCACGAACAGCAGTGTTCTGTTTGTGCGGATAATGCTTCTTCCGCTCGAAAATTTATAACGTATTTTCATAAAAATCTCCTTATAATATTACACAAATTCACCGGTATCAAACAAATAAATCATTGTTTTTGAAACGCGCTTTTTAAGAATTTTTTCAAGCGCGGTTTTATAGAATTTGAGCTGAATTTCGTATTTTTCACGTATCTTTTTCTGCATTTTTTTCACACGGTCGGTTTTATAGTCAATCAGCACAACCGAGCCGTCGCTTTCCTCGAAAAACAGGTCAATCGCACCTTGAACGATTATTACGTCATCCGCGTCGGTATCAAAAATTTCGCTCAGTTTAACGGGAATTTTAAACGAAAACTCCCTTTCGCAAACAGCGGAATTTTTGATTTTCTCCCCTGTTTCGGATTTTGCAAACCGCACGATTTTTTCACAGTCAATGCACTCCGCCTCGTCGGAAGTCAGCATTCCGTTTTCGCAAAGTTTTGTAATCTGACTTTTAACCGCGACGTCGCTGTCTGCATCCGAAAAGTCAATTTTCTGCATTGCAAAGTGCATAAGCGTACCTTTCTGCGCCGCAGAAATCTTTCCTTCCTCCAAAAAAACTTCGGTATAGGCAGAATATTTTCTTCATATATGTTGTACCCGTCGTCGTTTTCCGAAAGCAGACGCTTTAATTCCGTAACCGTAAGCAGTGACGGGAATTTCTGCGCCGATTGGTGCGCATATTCATACGAAAGCCTTTTTTCAACAAATTCAGTAAATTCGTTCGGTATATTCTCGAATTTTTCAAAAAAATCCGTTTTCTCGGACGTTTCGGAATTATCGAGAATTTCGACTGTGTGTGACGGAATTATGTTTAATTCAAAAATATCGCCGTTTTCGTCAAAATGTCTGATAAGCGACGGAATAATCCAGTCAAGATAGCATTTTGCGCCTTTTGTAAGCACAATCGGAACATTATTTGTATTGTTGTAAAAGCTTTAAAATTTCATTGAAATTGTCAATTTTCTTTTGCGCATTGTCGGTGCACGCGCTTATGTAAAGCTTTTTCTTTTGCGCGCGTTAAGGCAACGTACAAAAATACGCTCCTCCTCTGACAGGGTTTCGAGCGTCATTTTTTTCGGCAATCGCTTTTTGTGATTGACGGATACGAAAAATCTCTTTTCGTAATCGACAAAATTAAGACCAAGCCCGAGAGTTTTGTGCAGTAAAATTGCACCGCTCGTGTCGCGGAAGTTAATTTTTAGCGCATTGACACAAAACACCGTGCTGAATTCCAAACCTTTGCTTTTGTGAATGGACATTATGCGCACAACGTTTTTCGCTTTCGCTGACGGTTTTCGGCGCGTCGCCGTCCGCTTTTTGAGCGTTATATCGTCAACAAACCGCAGAAAATTGAAAATTCCTTTGTAAGCCGTTTTTCAAAACATTCCGCCTTGTAGAAAAGCGCGCGGATATTCGCCTTTTTGTTCGGCATTTTTTTAATGTTCCGACATAGCTTAAATAGTCGGTTTTTCCGCACAAGCAAGCGCAAAAAAATTCGTCCGACGGCATATGTTTTTGCCGCCTCGGAAAATTCTTCAAGTTCGCTTAAAAAGCTTGTAATTTTTTTCGGCAAGCTTATCGGAATTTAATTTTTGCATACTTCACCATTGCGTCGTAAAAAAATACGTATCTTTAAGGCAAAGCCTGATTGTGAGAAGTTCTTCATCGTTGAATTTGTAAATTCCCGAACGCATAACCGCCGTGATTTCAATGTCGTCAAGCGGATTTAACGACGCTTTTGCAAGGCATAAAAGTGTTTTTATTTCGCTCGTTTCGTAATATTCGCCTCCGCTCTCGGAAAAACACGGTATTCCGCGCGCCGAAAAAAAGCATTTTTCAAACACCGCGCCGTCACCTTTCGCGCGCATCAAAACCACAATGTCACGGTATGTAATGCGCCTTTTTGCGCCGATGTTTTTATCATAAACAAGCGCATTTTCGTCGTTTACAAGTCTTTCGATTTCGCCTGCGGTGAAATTCGCCTCAATGGTGCATTTGTCCGCCTCGGCAGTTTCTTCTTCGTCCTCCGAAACATAATTTTTTTCTCGTAGTCAATAATGTTTACCGTCGCTTTTTGTATAAATCATCGGCGTAAAATTCATTCTCGTTTTTCATAAAAGAAAATCGTCTTTTGTATAGTTCATTTCGCCGACTTCGTCCGACATAATCTTTGAAAAAAGCACGTTAACGCCGTCCAGAACGGTTTTTCGGCTTCTGAAATTTTTTTACTTAATTTTATTTTTGACATTTTTCGTTACAATTTTCCTTGTCAAACGGCGAAAAAGTGTCAATTTTGTTTTTGAAAATCATCGGCGCGGCATCGCGGAATTTATATATACTCTGTTTTACGTCGCCCACCATAAAGACATTTTTCCCGTTTGACACAAGTGAAAAAATTTCGTCCTGGATTTCGTTGCAGTCCTGGTATTCGTCAACGTAAATCTCGGCAAAATTCTTTGAAATTTCTTCAGCAAGGCTTGAGCGCGTTCCGTCGCTGTTTTTGAGAATTTTAAGAGCCAAATGCTCGTAATCCGAAAAATCAATTATGTTTTTTTCGCGTTTTAAGCACACAAATTCCGCGTCGATTTTGTCTGTGATTTCAACAAGCTTTTTGAACGTACGGAGTGTATTTTTTTCAAAATCGGAAAAAAATTTCGTCCTCACTGCAGTCGAAAATCAAGGCGCACATTTTCCAAGCGTCCTTCGCCTCGGTGCGAAGGGCGTTTATCCTCCATAACCGATTTGTCATTTTTCTTTTGAAATTTTGGGCGATAGGCGCGGAAATGAGGTTGAATTTACGCATTCAAACGCATTTTGCCAGTTGCCGAGCCTGATAATCAGATTGTCGTAAAATTCTTTTTCGGCTGAAACAAAATCAATCAGCGCGCCTGTTGCATCGTGATTTCTGCATACAGCAAATATTTTCTCGTAAAGCTTTACCGAATGATTGAGCGCAGTTTTGCATTTTTTTCAAACAAAATTTTCTTGTGTTCTTCTGTTTTTGTCCGCATACGTTTCACAAAGTGATTTACGCCATTTTTCCGGTGACGGCATAGTGCGCGAAAAAAATTATAAATCATTTTTATAATCTCGGCAAACCTTTTGTCCGTCTTGGGTGAATAAAGCTTTATAAGATGAAGAAAAATTTTTCGTCGTTTTTCATCGTAATAACTGCCGAAAAACGTTGTCAACCGCCGTATCAAGAAGCCGTGCAACCTGATTTGTATCACCTGTTTTTACGTCCGGGTCAATCCCGAGCGCGTTAAAATTTTCTTTTTATAAGTTTTAGGCAAAAGCTGTGAATTGTGCAAATTGACGCGTTATCAATAAGAGCAAGCTGCCGGTTTAAAAAGTGCGGAATTTCCGTTTTTATCGAGCTGTTCCAAAAATTTTCAGGTGTATTCGTTCTTTAATCTCGGACGCCGCCGCGTTGGTGAATGTCACAACGAGGAGTTTGTCCACATCAACGCCGTCACCGCTTAAAATCCGCTTTACAATGCGCTCTGCCATAACCGCTGTTTTTTTCCCGAGCCTGCCGCGGCGGTTACAAGCTAATTCGACACAGGTGCGTCGATTGCGTTTTTGCTGGTCGTTAGTCCACATTGCCGTCCACCTCCAGTTTTTCCCATACTTCTTCATCTTTCAGCGTTTTAATTTCTTCGGACGCACCGTTTGAAATATCACGCTTGCAAACCGCACTGTATTCGCAGTACGCGCACGGCATACCGCTCTGCGCCTTGACGGGCATAATCGGAAAATTGCCGTCAAAAAGCCTTGCGCAAAGGCTTTTTATTCCGTTTTTTATGTGTGTTGACAAAAGGTCGAATTTTTCGCCGTCGGCAAGCTTTGCGCGCGATACCGCGGTCGGGTCGTATGCCGAAATAACGTTTTTATCGTTTAAAAATAAGCCCTTTTAAGTTTGAGCGCGCTCTTCATCTTTTTCATACGATTTATCCATTTCACCGCGCGTTTTTCGCTTTGTAAATGTAGTCGTCAAATTTAAAAATAAAGCGCGCCTGCTTTTTTTGTAATCTGCGCGCGGTTCTGTGAGCGACGAAAGATAAACCATAAGCTGAATATCCAGCCCGTAAAACATATTTGAAAGGCTGAATGTTTTGCTGCCGGTTTTGTAGTCTATAATCCGCACAAACGTACCGCTGTCGGTTTTCAAACTTGTCCGCGCGGTCGATTATTCCCATAAGATGCACCTTTTTGCCGTTTTTCGGTTTCAATGTCAAAGCTTGCTGTACCGTCTTTTTCCGAACGCAATTTCATATCCGAGCGGAATAAAACTCGAATTTATTATGTGGAATTTTAAAATATCAAAACACGAGAAAAACCGCGTCGGCAAGGCGTTTTATAATAAAAAAATACTCCTGTTTTCGCTATCCGGCGTTTCGGTTTTAATTTTTGCAATCTCGCTGTTGATATAATAAGCGATTTTTTTCTTTTTATGTATTCATCATCTGCCGCGGCAAAATCGGTTTTTGTCCGCCTCGATGTTTTTGCAGATGTTTTCAAAAACCATATGCACAAACGTTCCGACATCTGCCGCGTTAAGCGAGAAAAATTTCACGTTCTTCAAGCTTTTAAAAACATACTTTAAAAAAATACATAAATCCGCAGCTGCGGTAGGTTTGAAGTTTTGACACCGACGAAAAATTTCATCGCCGAAAATTCTTTCAATAAGCATTTTTTTGAAATTTTAACCTCGGTCGGTGTGTAGCTGAAAAAAACGATTTTATTCTCTCTGCCCTTTCGGGATTGTTTTCAATAAGATAAGCGTAATATGCGCTCCACAAAAGCGGTTCTCTGCCTGATTTTACCGCGTCGATAAAGTATTCGGCTGTCGGTTCGGCAAGCGTGATTCTATTTGTTTCCGGCTCGTTTTTGCCGTCACGCGTTGTAATTTTAATATTCGGGAAAAATCTTTTTAACCGTCGAAAAAAACGAATGCCGGGCGCAGTGGCTTTGACGCGCTGTCGCACACGGGAAACGAAATATAAAGACGCTTTTTCGGGTGCGCAAACGCAGTTGTAAAGCAGAAATTTATTGTAAAACGCTTTTTGTTTTTCCTGTTTCCGAAAGTTCAACGCCGTTTTTTTGCAAGCATATCGCGCTCCGAATCGGCAAAAATTCCGTTTTTATTTTTTTCGGCGCAGGAAAGCTTCCGTCAACCGCGCCGATGATAAACAGCGCCTTAATTCCTTGCGCCACCGTTCTGTCGGCATTTCCCACAACTATTGTATCGGCGCTGTACGGAACATAACCTTGTTTTTGCATAGAAAACGCGGAATATAAAATGTTTTTAAATTCGCGCACGTTCACGGTTTTTCGCCGAGATGAAGCACTATTTCGTCCATTGCGTTGACAAGCTCGGTTGCCGACGAAAGGTATTCTTTTGCGTTTTTTTCGTGTCGTTTTTCTTTCTCAAAAATTTTCAATTTTTGCCTTTACGGCGTCAAAAAAATCCGCAGTTTTTCGAGATATGAATAAAGCGCGCGGACAACAAATTCCGCTTTTTCTTCCTTTAATGCTGTCGTGAAACGGTTTTATGGTGCTGATGAATTTTTCACGCGCAGAATTTACGTCGGCAATAAATTTCTCGCTTGCCGTCTTGTTGTTTTTGTGTATTTTCAGTGTACGCTCCCAATTTTCGCCGTTGAGCCACGCGTGATATTTTGCGCAAGAAAGTAATTTTTCAAGCACGTCGATTTCATAGCCGGTCAAATTTCCGAATCCGAGGAGCAGAAAGAGAAACACCGATTCATAACTGTAATTTTCAATGTAAATATCCAGTGCGCCAAGCACGAAAAGCATAATTCGGTGCGACAGTGCGTCCTTTTTTTATCGTCGATAAAGCACGGCAAATTATAATCTGAAAAAAATATTTTTTTATAAGTTCCGAATACTCGGGCAAATTTGCGCAGATAACGCCGATTTCGCTGTATCGGTATCCCAAATCGCGCGTAAGATACAAAATTTCTTTCGCGGTGTTTTCAGCCTCGCAATGCGGATTTTGGTCGTAAAAAAGCTTAATCTCATCATTTTATAACGTCACCGCAGTTGAATTTGTTTTCGCAAAGCGCAGTGTTTAAAAACCGACAGCATTTTTTTGTGTTCTTGTGCTTTTTGTTCGTTTAAATATATCTTTTTGCCGGCCGCGGTTTTGCCGTCACTGCACGCGCGGATAAGCTTGTCCGCGGTTATAACGGTCGGCGCAAAAAGCGAAGTTTTTGTCATTTCGTCACAAATAAGAGTGTTTGTGCAAAGAGTTATGTAAACCTCGTCGGCATCGGCGGTAATTTTTTTATAATATTTATTTCCGCAGGGATAAAGCTTGAAAAATTCATCGAAAACAACCACGGTATTTTTTTGGAAAAAATCCGATTTTTTTCAACTGCGGAAAGAGTTATTTCCAAAATATCGTCCGAGTCGGTGTATTTTTCGCCGAGCGTGTCCTTATACGCACAAAAAGGCGGTAAAAATCCTCGGTTTTTGCCTTTAAAAATGCCGTTTTTGCTCCTTCTCGCAGGCAGATTTTAACTGCTCGGGCAAAATTCCGTATTTTTTTAAATTCAGACAGCGTATCGGCGCAAAGTTCGGCAAAACCGGGGTTCTGCGCGGAATTTTTATAATATACAAGCTCGGTATCGCTCAAAAATTTTTTTGACACGGTAACCCCCTTGCCGACAGCCGTCAAATGCTCGGTGCGCTTCATTCCGCTCTCGGCAAAAACGCGCGCGCCTATTCGCTCAAACGACAAAACGTCAATGCCGAATTTGCTGATTGAACCGTATTCTTTCAAAATTCTGCGCTCGGCTTCGTGCGTAAACTGCTCGGGCACAACGACCAAAAACGCGCCTGTTTTTCATTTTTTTAATTATATTTTCAAAAAAACATACTGCGTTTTTTTCCGCTTCCCGAAACGCCGTATATAAAATTTAATGCCATTTTTATCACTTCCGAAACGGTATTTTTGAAACAAACGAGCCGATTAAAAGGCTTAATGCAATATCGCCGATTACAAAAGCAAAAATCACTGCCGATAAATAAAGAGCAAAGTTTATTTTAAGCACTGCCGAGCCTGTTAAAAGGTACATCAGAAAGTATAGAATTATACCGTATACGCACGCGCAGATAATTTTTGCAAACCATTCTTTTTAGATTTTTAAGTTTTTTTGGATGCAGAATTTCACTGCGCCGTAGTTTCCGAAAAAAACACGGTATACGCAGTGCAAACGCTCTTGTCCGGCACGAAAAGCCACACGAGAACTGCCGACGCGCCGTAGCATATGAGCATTGTTTTAACTCCCGAAAAGCTCACAATAATGCACATTAAAAAGCGCAGACAAAAATAGCGCAGAAAGGCGCATTGTGTTAAGATATGACGTGATTAAAAGCATAATCACAATAACGGCGCACATAACCGCGCCGAGCGAAACATCTCTTGTTTTCATTATAAAAAATCCCCTAACAGCACGGAATTAAATCTCCGCCCATACACTCACAGCAACAGTCGGCACACAAAAGTCCCTGGCACATATCGCACGCAGAACAGCCGCCCGCGGGGTAGCCGTTCGCATTGCCCATATTACGGTAGGTGTTGAATCCGTTGTTCATACTGTTTCGCGCGTTCTGATACTCTGTATTGGACGGGTCGAGCGAGCAGGCACGGTCAAAATGACTGCGCGCCATATCGTAAAAACCGCGTCTTAAACAAATGACACCGTAAAGATAGTGCCACTGCGCTCCGCGGTCAGACATCTGATTCAAAGGTCTTTCCGCCTCGGCAAGATTTCCTGCGTTTATCGCTGAACGTACAGCGTTGAAATTTGCGTAATTTCCCGTATTTCCCGACGAATAACCGCCGTTGTTTCCGCCTTTTTGTCAGCGCGTCGTAAGCGTCGTTTATTTCTTTCATTTTTTCCGCCGCAAGGTCGGCAAGCGGATTGTTCACATATTTGTCGGGGTGGTATTTTTTCACAAGTTCGCGGTACGCTTTTTTGATTTCCTCGTCGCTCGCTCCCTCTTTCACACCCAAAAAACCTCATAAGGATTTTTCATAGTTTTCTCCTTTGTCACATCTGTATTTTTCAAAATCGTATCTAACTTCGCACGCAGGCCGAGATAGATTATATTTTTTTGAGTATTTCTTTATTTTTTTGTAAATTTTTTTGTTTTTTTCAAACTCATCGGCGAGCCGTGACAATGTATACGTAAGCACAAATTCCGCGGAATTTACGGTTTTTCAATGTCACCGCCGAATTTTTTTCAAGATACGGATTGTAGGGATTTTTCTTTTTTGTCCTTTTCCAAATCGTCCAGCGCGTCGATTAAATATATAAATTTTTCCGAGATTATAGCCGAAATCTTCAAGTCCGTTTTTGACCGAAAAAAATCGCGCGCATAATTTTTTTGCAAACGCGTCGGACGCAATGTCCGGCTCGGCACATTTTTCCTTTTCAAGACGCGAAAGCGTATTAAAGCTGAATTTTTATTTCCTTTACTATATCACCGTCGATGTCCGAAATTTTTCTCACCGCGCATTTATAGGGGCAAATATAAAAAATATGATTTTGTGAAAAATCGTCTTTTTATATCGTCCAAAAATTTTTTAAAATAATTAAGCACAACGCTCATATCCGCGGCATAGTAAATTGCGGAATTTTCGCTTTACGGCAAGGTGTTTTTGCCGATATGCTTTTGCGCACCCCTCGCTTGAAAAAAATTCACTTTTTCGTCATTCAACGAATCGAGAAAAAAATTGCAAGAAATGTAAAAATCATAGCTCAAACCGAGCCTTGACAGCGCGCCGAATTTCTCGCCGAGCGCCTTGCAAAGACCGCAGTAATACGCGCGGTAGACGTTAAAATCTTTGATTTTCAATTCGTCTTTATAGACATTCACATAACCGAACATTTTTTTCTCCTTATATATTTTATAACATTTTTAAGTATAATCAACAAAAAAATTTCTTGTAAAAATTTCATAATTGTGATATAATCTAATTATCAGCAAAAAAATTTTGGAGATAATTATGAAACAAAAAGACAGATTTTTTTAAACTTGACTATTTTTAATATTGATAACCGTGGTTTTGCTATGCGTTCGGCTTGGTTATAATTTCAAGCGCGGTAAAAATCGCTGGACGGCAGTCAAAAAAATATAGCATTAGTGCAGTCGGCGGCATTCGCGCTCGGCTTTTGCGCACTTCTCGTTGTTTCCGCTATTGATTACAGCAAATACGGTCAGTATGCAAAATATATCTACATTGTCTGCCTGCTTCTTCTCGGCGCGACGCTGATTTTCGGAACAGGAAAAAGAAGAGAGCGGTGCAAAAAGCTGGATTCGTTTCGGCTCGATTGGCATACAGCCGTCGGAAATCGTGAAAATCGGATTTATAATCACATTTGCAAAGCACCTTTCAATGGTGAAAAAAACGTGAATACAAAACGTAATTTGTTCGCGCTTATTCTGCACATTGTTCCGCTCGTCGGACTTATTATGCTCCAGCCTGACCTCGGCACAACAATGGTGTTTCTGTGCATTTTCGCCGGAATGATTTTTTTGTCGCCGGCATATCGTACAAATACATTTTTCTCGGCGCTTGTACTTATCGGCGCGGCAGTTCCGATAGCGTGGAAATTTTTCCTCAAAAACTATCAGAAAAGCCGAATTATAGTGTTTTTTTCAATCCCGAAAGCGACCCTCTGGGCGACGGCTACCACGTTGTCCAGTCGAAAAATCGCCATAGGCTCGGGCAGAATTTTCGGAAAAGGTCTTTTTAAAGGCACGCAGACACAGCTCGGATTTGTGCCGGCAAAAGCACACCGACTTTATATTCGCGGTAATCGGCGAAGAACTCGGACTTATCGGCTGTATTGCCGTAATCGCGCTTTTATTTACGCTCGTTGTGCGATGCATTTACGTATCAAATTCGTCGAAAGACAAATTCGGACGCTACATTTGCGTCGGTGTCGCGTTTATGTTTATTGCTCACATTTTTTTGGAAAATATCGGAATGTGTATCGGTCTTATGCCGGTAACGGGTATTCCGCTTCCGTTTTTCTCATATGCCGGCTCGTCGCTTGTTACAAACCTTATTGCAATCGGACTTGTTTTAAGCGTCCAAAAAGCGGTGCCGAGTCATATCGTTGTAAAAATTTCAAACATCTTTCTGCTCAAAAATAATTTTTAATATTTTTGAGCAGTTTTTTTATCCATCGACTTAACCTCGCAAAGCTCCTCAACGGTTGCGTTTTTGATTTTTTTAATGCTCTTAAAATGGAGCATAAGGTCTTTTTCTGCGCCTTTCCCCCACTCCCGAAATGTTGTCAAGCTCCGATTTTACCGCCGATTTTTTTGGCTTAACGAACGGTAATACGTTATCGCGCGGCGGTGCATTTCGTCCTGAATATTTACCAAAAAGCATAAATGCCTCGCTTGTTTTGTCTATTTTAACCTCACCGTTTTCGCTCATAACCGAGTGCGTGTTGTGCTTGTCGTCTTTAAAAATTCCAAATACGGGAATGTTGAGATTAAGCCCGTCCAGCACCTCTTTTACCGTGTGAACGTGTCCCGCTCCGCCGTCGGCAAAAATCAAATCAGGCAAATTTTCCGCTTTTGAATAGCGTCGGTAAACCGCCTCGCGCATAGACGCGTAATCGTCGTTTTTGTCTGTGACGGTTTTGATTTTATACAGTCTGTAATCTTTCTTTGACGGCTTTGCGTCAACAAAAACAACCATTGACGCAACGTTGTGACTGCCGGCAAATCCCGATATGTCAAACGCCTCAATTCTGTGCGGAATATCGCTGAGCGAAAGCGCGGTTTTAAGCGACGCAAGCGCATTGTTTTTGAATTTTTATGTCGCGCAGAATTTTAAGTTCACGGTTTTGAAGTTCTTTCATCGCGTTCGCTTTTTACAAGATTGACAAGTTTTTAAGCTGTCGCCGATTTTTCGGCACTTTAATTTCAACTTTTTTACCGCGTTTTTTTCGCAAAGTATCTGCGAAATAGCATCAATATCGGCAAGTTCATACTGCAAAAATAAGTTCGTCGGGAATAAACGTCGACTGTGCGTAATACTGCGCCGCAAAACTGTTCAAAATCTCACTGTCGGACGCATTTTCGCCGTTGTCGATAAAATAATTTTCGCGCCCGATAATTTTGCCGTTCCGCATAAAAAACACCTGAACGCACGACATACCGTTGAGCGTCGAAACCGCAAGAATATCGCTGTTTCCGCCTCCTGTTGAGGTTGCTTTCTGCTTTTGCGTTATAAGGTGCACCGCGTTTAATTTGTCGCGGTAAAATGCCGCTTTTTCAAAATCAAGCTTTTCGGACGCGTCATACATTTTTTTCTTCCATTTCGCGTTCGAGATGTGCGGTTTTTTTCCGCTTAAAAAAACGCGCAAATTTCGTTTATTTTTTTGTTGTATTCCTCTTCGTCGGCATTTCCTCCGCATACACCGTCACACTTGCCGATGTGATAATAAAGCGCACATTCTGCCTTTGTTGAAATCGCGCGGAAAAAAACCTTGTTACAGCCTCGTATCTTATAAACTTCCTTTAAAAAAATTCGATAAGTTCGCGCAAAAAGCATACCGCTTGAATACGGACCGAAATATCTCGCACCGTCTTTTTTGACACTGCGCACCATAGTGATTTTGGGAAAACGCTCGTTTACGGAAACGCGCGCAAACGGATAAGTTTTGTCGTCCTTTAAAAAGAATGTTGTATTTAGGCATATACTGCTTTTATGAGATTGCACTCAAGCACCAGCGCTTCAGGTTCTGAATCGGTGATTATATATTCAAAAATCCGCAACGTTTGAAACCATTGCCGCAACTTTGGGTGTGTGGTTGTTACCCTAAAAATACTGGCGCACGCGGTTTTTTTAAAAACCTTTGCCTTGCCGACGTAAATAACCTCGCCGTCCGCGTTTTTTTCATAATATAAACACCGCTTTTTGTCGGGCAGGCTTTTTAAATTTTATATTCAAGTGACGGTTTATTTTCCATGATACCTCCGTAGGCTGTAAACTTTATAACAATCTAATAAAAACAACCTCACATTAGAAATAATGTGAGGTTTATGTATCAAAGAACGTCATTTATCTATTGGGCATCTATAAAATTTGAAGAAATAAGGTCAACCAAACTGTCTACTGCTTCCTCCTGGTCACTGCCGTCAGCAACGATAGTAATTTTTGTGCCTCTTGTTATGCCGAGCGACAAAAACACCCAGCAAGCTTTTTGGCATTTACCTTTCTTTCGTCATTAACAATCCAAATACCTGCTTTAAATTCATTAGCTCTCTGAATGAAGAATGTAGCCGGTCGCGCGTGTAGGCCAACCTGATTTTTGAACCACTACTTCTTTGCTATACATAACTTATTTCCTCCTGCTCCCAAAAAGACTTTAAATTGACTTATATAGAAATGCTCTGTTAGTACGTTATATAATTATACACCATTACCGAACAATTTTTCAATAGTTTTTTTGAAAAATATTTTTTTGTGTAATTTTTAGGTATTAAAGCGTAATATCAAAGCAAATTACTGTGCAAGAATTTCGTCCCACGCGTCAACATAAAATGAATTGTCGGAGGTAAATTCTTCACTCTTTGCTATCATAGCATCGGAGGGGTATCTGCGCTCGTCGTTTTTTGTTTCGTCGTCCAAAAGCTCCCACGCCGCTTTGTTCGGTGTGGAATATCCGGTTGTTTCGGCGTTCTGAGCGGCATTGTCGGCATCAAGCATAAAGTTTATGAATTTTTTTCAGCCGCCTCTTTGTTTTTTTGGAAGTTTTAAGAATTACCATAGAGTCCATCGCGATATTCGTTCCCTCTTCGGGAATAACAAGCTCAACGTTTTTCGGGGTCATCACTCGCCGCAACAATTCCGTCGCCCGAGTAAACCATAGCCATAGCCGCCGTGCCGTCCGCAACCTTGGGAACAAGTTCGTCTGTGCCGTATGCAAGCACGTTCGGTTTCTGTTTTATAAGCAAATCTTTTTGCTTCGTTTATATGCGCGGGGTCGGTATCGTTCATCGAATAACCGAGCATTTTAAGCGTCATACCGATTGTGTCGCGCATTGAATAAAGCATACAAACTTCGCGCGCATATTTTTCGTCAAACAAATCTTTCATACTTGTAATTTTGCCGTCAACTTTGTTTTTTTGTTATACAAAATTCCCACCATACCGTAAAAAAATACGGAACGGAATACTCGCCCGTCGGGTCGTATGACGGTTTGAGATACGATTCGTTTAAATTTTTGTAATTGGGGATATTGTTAAAAATCAAGCTTTGCAAGCATATCCTCCGAAATCATTTTTAATCATATAGTCGGACGGCACAATGATGTCGTATGCGTCCTCGCCAGAATTTTTATTTTCGCGTAAAGGCTTTCGTTGTCGGTGTAAACGTCGTAAAGTACTTTTATACCGGTTTCTTTCTCGAATTTATCGAGAAGGTCCATATCAATAAATTCGCCCCAGTTGTAAACGCGGATTGTGGTTTTGCTTTTTCCCGAACAGCCCGAAAAACAGCCGATAACAACCGCAAGCATAAGAATTAACGCAATAATTTTTTTCATTGTGCAATATCTCCTTTAATTTTTTTGTCATCTTTGTTATTACGTGAATTTATAACCAGCAAAAAGTGCAAAAAATTACAACGAACATAATGGTCGAAAGTGCATTTATCGACGGATTGTATTTTTTTGCTTATTGCCGAATAAATATAAATTGAAAGGTTTGTCGCGCCCGTTCCGGCGGTGAAAAAGCTTATTACAAAGTCGTCCACCGAAAAGAGTCACCGACAGTAAAAATCCTGTTATAATGCCCGGCATAATTTCGGGCAGAACAACTTTTCTGTACGCATACTGCGGTGTCGCGCCGAGGTCTAATGCAACCTCGTAAACGCTTTTGTTAAGCTGGGTAAATTTCGGCAAAACCGAAATTATAACATACGGAATGTTAAACGCTATATGCTACAAAAAGCAGTGAATATTTGCCGAGTTTGATGCGCAGAAAAAAACAAACAAAATCATAAGCGAAATACCTGTTACAATGTCGGGATTGAGCACGGGCAGATAAGTCACGCTCATAACCGCGCTTTTTTTAGTTTTTTTGCCCATTCGGCTTATGCCGATAGCCGCAAGCGTGCCTATAACCGTGGCGATTATCGCCGAAACAAGTGCGACTATAAGTGTTGTCTGCAAGGCTTTTAAAAATCTGCGAATCTTCAAAAAGTTTAAAAATACCATTTTAATGTAAATCCTTTCCACTGCGTTGTACGCGAACGCGAATCGTTGAAAGAATAAATCATCATAACCGCAATGGGTGCGTACATAAACAGGAAAAATCAAAAACAAATATATGTTTTTGCGATTTTTTTCACAGAAGTCCGCCCCCTTCGTTTTCTTTTTCGTATTTTGACGAGAAAAATAACGGAAAACAGTATAATTACAATCAAAAATCAGCGAAATTGCCGAGCCGTAGTGCCAGTTATAGTTGCGCAGAAACTGGCTTTCTATAACGTTTCCCATAAGCTGAATTTTACGTCCGCTCAAAAATGTCGGAAATCGCAAAAGTGGTAACGGCAGGCATAAACACCATAGTTATACCCGAAAACACGCCCGGCATACTTAACGGAAAGATTATTTTGCAGAAAACTTTTTTGTTGTCCGCACCGAGGTCCGCCGCCGCCTCTATTACCGAACGGTCGGTTTTTACAAGTACCGAATGTATCGGCAAAAATCATAAACGGCAGAAAAATTGTAAACCATACCGAAAAACGATTGATGCGTTGTGATACATAAATTCAAAGCTTTTTATGCCGAATTTGTTTAAAAAAACGAATTTATAAGTCCCGTGTTGTCCAAAAATCATAACCCACGCGTATGTTCGCAGAAGCAAATTCATCCACATAGGAATTATAAGCAAAAGCATTAAAAATCCCGTATGCTTTGATTTTGACATTGCAAGTATATACGCCACGGGATAACCCAAAACAAGGCATATCACCGTTGCGATAACCGCCATATAAATGGAGCGCCAAAAACGCTTTCAAAAGCTGTTCGTTTTGAAAAAACGTGACAAAAATTCTGCATTGAAAATGTCGCCTTTCCGCCCTCGTCAACAACGGTAAAAACCGTAATACGCAACCAAAATGAGCGGAATGACCGTGAAAAACTATCGCCCACAGAATGTAAGGATATGCGGCAGCCGTTTTTTTCATTGCACCGCCCCCTCGCTTTTTTTCATAATGTGAATGTCAAACGGTTTTATGATAAGTCCGACCTCTTGACCTACAGGGAAAAATGCGGTGTCGTGAACCATCCATTTTACTCCGTCGCCCTCGATTATAATTTCATAGTGAACGCCCTTGAACGTCACCGACTCGACAGTACCGGTAATTTTCGCGTTTTTGCCGTCCACAATGTAAAAAAATCTTCGGGACGGATTACAACGTCAACAGGCTCGTTTTCGTCAAAGCCTTTGTCAACGCACTCAAAAATCCTCACCACAAAAAGTTTACAAGACAGTCTTTTTCATTATGCCCGAAATAATGTTGCTTTTTCGCCGATAAAGTCGGCAACATAAGCGTTTTTCGGCTCGTTGTAAATATCGGTCGGAGTGCCGATTTTGCTGAATTGTTCCCTCTTTCATAACCACCACCGTGTCGGACATCGAAAGCGCCTCTTCCTGGTCGTGCGTTACATATATAAAGGTAATTCCAAGTTCGCGCTGCATATTTTTTTAAGCTCAAGCTGCATATCTTTTCTGAGTTTCAAATCGAGCGCCGCAAGCGGTTCGTCGAGCAAAAGCACCGACGGTTCGTTTACAATAGCACGCGCGATGGCAATTCTCTGCTGCTGACCTCCGCTTAACGAATCGATGCTTCGGTTTTTCAAATCCCGAAAGGTTAACAAGCTTTAAAACTTTTTTTCACCTTTTTCGTCGATTTTGTCCTTGCTCACTTTTTGATTTTCAAACCGAATGCGATATTTTTCGTAAACGTTCATATGCGAAAAAGCGCGTATTTTTGGAAAAACAGTGTTGATTTTGCGCGTGTAAGGCGGAATACACAAAAGGTCACTGCCCTCAAACGTGACGCTTCCGCCGGTTGGGTCTTCAAAACCCGCAATAATTCTCAAAAGAGTTGATTTTCCGCATCCCGACGGACCGAGAAGTGTCAAAAACTCATTCCGGTCTATGTATAAATTTATGTTGTTAAGAGCGTCGGTAGTGTCAAATTTTTTTGTAATACCTTTTAATTCAATCAAATGCTCGCTCAATTAAATCACTCAATTTTAAAAAAATTAGGCGGTGTGCATACCCACAGTACCGTCGCTTTGCTTTTTCCGCGGTTTTTTATAAAATGAGGCTGATTAGCCTTGTAATAAAAACTTTCGTTTTTCTTTGCTTTATATTCCTTACTGCCGACAAAAACCGAAATACTGCCCGACAAAACATAGCCGAACTCCCTCGCCCTCGTGCGGTGTGTCCATATACGACGTACCGCCCGGCAAAAAGCTCAATGATTATAGGCTCCATAATGTTTTTTTCTGCGAGATTGGGCACAAAGCCAGTTTATAATATTTTTGTCGTCCTTGTTTTCTTTTTACACAAAAACGTCCTCTTCGCGGAAAACAATTTCTTCGTCGGTTTCGTCGCTGAAAAACTCTTTCAACCCCGTTCCCATACACTGCAAAATGTCAAACAGAGTTGAGATTGACGGCGATGCCAAATCGCGCTCAATCTGCGATATAAACCCCTTTGACAGCTCACATCGGTCCGCAAGCTCCTCCTGCGTGAGGTTGTTTTTTATTCTCAGCCGTTTTTAATTTACTGCCGATTTCCATAACGTAAGACCTCTTTAAAAAGTTCTTTTTTTATTAAATATTTTTGTTTAGCCTTTCTAAACTTCAACAGTGAATATTATATTCTTATAAATTTAATATGTCAATAGTTTTTAAATAATTTTGCAAAAATTTGTCGTTATAAGTGCAAAAAATGTGCCTTGACACTTCAAAAAAATTTGGGTATATAATAAACAAAAACCTATTTTTACGGAGTGAAAATTAAGTATGTATTATTTGTGGAACGAAAACGAAATACCTCTTATAAACAAAGAAAAATCCCGTGTGCCTGCCGAGCATTACGCCGTACATAAAAAGAAGGCGCAAAAGCGGCGGTTGTGGTATGCCCCGGAGGCGGATACAGTATGAAAGCACAGCACGAGGGCGGACCTATTGCGGAATATCTCAACGACTGCGGACTTTCGGCATTTGTGCTTGACTACCGTGTTGCGCCGTACCGCTATCCGTGCGAACTTCTCGACGCAAAGCGTGCAATAAGATACGTTCGTTACAATGCGGAAAAATTCGGCATTGACAAAGATAAAATCGGCATTTGCGGTTTCAGCGCCGGCGGACATCTTGCCGGAATGACCCTCACCTCGCCCGAGGACGAAGCATCGGAATACAACGTAAACGACGAAATCGACAAAGTATCGTCAAAAGTTAATTTTTGCAATTTTGTGCTATCCTGTTATAACAAGCGGAGAATACGCGCACAAAGGGAAGTTTTAACGCACTCTGCGGTGATGACAACGAAGTATTAAAGAAAAAACTTTCGCTTGAAACGCGTGTTACGGCGGAAACCGCACCTGCGTTTATATGGCACACCGCAAACGACAATGCCGTTCCCGTGCAAAACTCAATTATGTTTGCAAGCGAAATGGCAAAATACAAAATTCCGTTTGAACTGCACATATTCCGCGACGGCAGACACGGACTCGGACTTGCGCCCGAAAAATCCCGACGTTGCCGAATGGACATCGCTTTGCAAAAACATTTCTTAAAAAAATATGGGCTGGGCATAATACATAAAACAACGCTCCTTTTTAATATTATGTAGTATGGATATTAAAAAGGAGTGTTTTTATGCGCAAAATCATATTAAAAGGCATTACGGGCAGTGAAAAGTCGGTTTTTCTCGACAGTGAGAAAAAAATTTGTGTATGCAGTCGGACGGCGGTGAAAAAGAAGTGATTTTTCAAATTCGAGCAGTGAATTTGACGTTTATCAAAACGAGCTTGGCAAAATTCACATTGCGCTCCAGGACGAGAGCGGAAATCTGTTTTATCTTCTTTTCAGCGAGAATAAGTGGCTTAATTTCAATCTTTTGAAAAAGCAAAAATGCCGGCTGTAAATTTGCCGATATAAAGCTTTTTGACATAAACGGGAATGTAAATTTGTTTTATTCGTTAAAGCACGGCGAAAGGTATTTGCTCATTCATCACAAAAATCGACCTGCAAAGCACAAAAAACCGAACGTTCTCGACTATGCGGAAAAACGGAAAGTACTCGGCTTTTTGCCGACGGCAAGGGAAAATATACATATCCTATACAAAAACGAAACGGGACGGTTTATGTACCGCATTTACAACGCTTTCGCCGGCGAATATTCGCATAAACCGCTCAATATGAGACGAAGAAACCGAGGCGTTCTGCGGAATTTGCGGATATAATTCCGAGGCTTATATCGCCTATGTCACAAGGAGCAAAACGCACTATTCGGTTGTTTTTTATTCGGTTAAAAGCGGTGAGCAAAAAACGATAGGTTTCGGCACAGACTCGGTTGTTGTGCCGTATATGTATACGTCGTCGGGCAGTATCGTTGTTGCCTGGAAGGAGCGTTACAGCTGTTACAGCTGTTCGACAAAGGATTTCGGAAAAACGTTTTCAAAAACCAATTTCCTCGGCAGTAACGCGATAAATACAATTATAAAAGACTGCTCGGCAAACACACGGTATGCTTAAAAACTTTTCTTTAAATAAATACGAAAAACCCGAAGTTTTTCACTTCGGGTTTAAATTTTATCTTTTTTTCAGGGATAATCAGTTTATCTCCCGGCATAATTTCGTTTTCATTTTTCAATGCCGTTGATTTTTACAATATCCTCAACCAGCACATTGTATCTTTTTGCAATGTTCCAAAGCGTATCGCCGTCTTTTTACAAAAATAAACCGTAAGGCTCGGCTGGTTTGTTTTGTCTATTTTCGCCGCATTTTTCGGTGCTGACGTCACTTAAAAGCTTATCGGAGGATTTTGCAAAAACCAGCACCTCGCACATAACGGGAATTTTCAACTCAATCTGACGTTCGCCTTTCTGCGCATAGCTTATTCCGCTGACCGGCAGATACGGCACTATTTGAATATCGGCAAGCCCCTTTTGCGCATCAAACTTAAACGTTACGGGAATGTCTTTTTACGGTGCTAAGCCGCCCGTTCTCCGAATAAATGACCGACGCGCTGATAACCGCCTCGATTGTTATATCGCCCTCCGCGTTGTAGTTTTGCGAGCGGACGGTGCACACTGCGCGCGTATCAAAAATGTTTTCGACAGCGCCGTTTGTTTCCAGAAAATCGCTGACATTGCTTTGCTTTGTTTCATCTGCCAGAAGCGTGAGATAGCCTATGTCTTCGTAGGTTGTTTCGATGTTCATTTCGGGGCTGTAAGCGTCGTAAATTCCCGTTTCCTCCGCGCTTTCATATGCGTCGATATATGCCGCCGCAACGATTTTCACTGTGAGCGGAACCGCTTCTCCTCCCATATTTTCAGCAAGCTTGGCATTACATTCCTTAACTGCCAAAACAACATTTGTCATCATTTCGGGCTGAATACCCAAAACGTCAAGAACGTCTGAAAATTCGCTGTTATAGTTAAATTCATCTATAACGTTGTCGGTTGTAATATACACAATTTTCAAAACCGCCTCGCCTTTTACGACGATTTTGTTGTTAACAACCTTTATGTCGTTTCGGTTTACAGTTGCATTGACTGCCAAAATGTCCGCGGCATTATTCGGAAAATCTATCATTTCGGACAGTTCAATATCTTCCTCTTTTGATATAACCTCATTTGTGTACTTTATGGTTTTGCTCCGCGACGGCATACTGTCGTCGAGCGATGTGACAAGCATTTTTTCGTCTGCACATGCCGAAGATACTTTTATGTCAAAAACGGAATGTACGCTTATCTTCCTGCTGTTTACCACTGTTGTTTTAACGCTCGACGATACGGGAAGCGCGTAAAACTCGGAATTATCGTCAATGCAGGCAATTTTCGTGCTGATGCGAAAACGGCGCGGTATATTCTATGGAACGTGCCGCCATTGTGTCGTTTTCGCCTTCGTAAATTATGCGGTAATACACAACGCCCGACAGTGTAACCTTGCCTTTCTGGGCATATTTTTCTTTTATAACGAGCGTTGCCGTCGCGCCGATAATTTTCAAAACATCGGGTTTTGTGTCAGGAACAATGATGTCGCTGTCGGCGTCTGCCTTAAAAGACGCCGTGCACAGTCCGCCGCACAGTTTAATGGTTTTTTTCTCAATTTCCATAAAAATAACTCCATTCCGCCGTCCTGCGCCGGCATATATAGTATAATGTTAAAATTTTCCTGTCGGCAGGAATAGTGACAAGAAATTTATTTATCTTTTACATATATATGCCGTAAAAAAATAAAAATATAACAAAAAAATACGCCCGTCATTTCGATGAGCGCACTTTTGAGTTTATTATTTATAAATTTATGCGGAGATTTTTACGTTAGTTTTGAGTGTGTTAGACTCTTTGTAGGGTTTGAAGAGCATATAGATAATGAATACAAGCACTGCGAGAGCCGCGATTGTGCCGATTACATTTATGCTTCCCGTAAAGAGCAAACCGAACTGGTTAACCATAAGCGCAACTACATAAGCAAATACGCACTGATAACCGATTGCGAACCAAGTCCATTTTGCGTTGTTCATCTCACGTTTGATAGCACCGATTGCCGCGAAGCAAGGAGCGCACAAAAGGTTGAATACGAGGAACGAATATCCGCTGATTTGTGTAAACGCCTGTGCGAGATTTCCGTAAACCGTGCCCGAACCGCCGTAGAGGATACCGAGCGTACCAACGATGTTTTCTTTTGCAACAAGACCTGTGATAGACGCAACCGCCGCCTGCCAGTTGCCCCAGCCGAGAGGTGCAAATATCCAAGCAATAGCGTTACCTATAACAGCAAGTATACTAGAATCAATCTGTTCCTCCGAAAGCATACCGAAATGACCGTCTGCAAATCGAAATATGTTGTAAAACCAAACGAAGATTGTCGAAAGAAGAATGATTGTACCTGCTTTTTAATGAACGACCAGCCGCGCTCCCACATTGAACGGAGAACGTTCAAAAGTGTAGGCAAATGGTATGCCGGAAGCTCCATTACGAACGGTGCGGGATCGCCGGCAAACATTTTGGTTTTCTTAAGCATAATACCCGATACGATAATTGCCGCCATACCTACGAAGTATGCTGAAGTTGCAATCATAGCCGAACCGCCGAAAATTGCGCCTGCAACCATTGAGATGAACGGAACTTTAGCACCGCAGGGGATGAATGTTGTAGTCATAATTGTCATTTTTCTGTCGCGGTCGTTTTTCTATGGTTCTCGATGCCATAATACCCGGAACACCGCATCCTGTACCTATGAGCATAGGAATGAACGATTTACCCGAAAGACCGAATTTTCTGAATACTCTGTCGAGCACGAACGCGATACGCGCCATATAACCGCAAGCTTCAAGGAATGCAAGGAGAAGGAAGAGAACGAGCATCTGCGGTACAAATCCGAGAACCGCGCCGACACCTGCAACGATACCGTCGAGGATAAGACCTTTAAGCCAATCCGCGCAGTTTGCGACGTCAAGTGCATTTTCCACAAGCACGGGAACACCGGGAACCCATATGCCGTAATCGGCAGGGTCAGGCTCTGTGCAGTTGTATTTTTCATATGTTTCAACAGCGCCTTTGAGGTCATTATAGCTTGATGTAACTTCTTCGTCCGCCATTGTTTCTTCATCAACAACAGTATATGTTGCGCTGCCCAAATCTTTTGCAGAATCTACAAATTCATCAAGAGCTGTTTTTGCGGAAGATGCATCAAAATCCTCCGACTCTGTGTCGAGTGCGGCGGTAAGTTCTTCCGTGTCAACGCCTTTTTCGCCGGCAAATTCAATGAAGCCGTTTACAATCTGTGCCGCTTCGCCGTATTCATCGGCAACGTCGCCGTATGCAGACGAGCCTATACCGAATAAATGCCAGCCGTCGCCGAACAATCCGTCATTTGCCCAGTCCGTGGCAGATGAACCGATTGAAACCATAGAAATGTAGTAAACAAGGAACATAATAACCGCGAAAATCGGGAGTCCGAGCCAACGGTTGGTAACGATTTTATCAATTTTATCCGAAGTTGAAAGCTTGCCTGCGTTTTTTTCTCTTTTTATAGCACGCTTTCATAAGATTTTGCAATGTATACGTATCTTTCGTTCGTGATGATACTTTCCGCGTCGTCGTCAAGCTCTTTTTCAGCCGCAACGATGTCGTTTTCAATGTGTGCAAGCGATGCCGCGTCAATGCCGAGGCTTTCAATCGCCTTTGAATCACGCTCGAAAATTTTGATTGCATACCATCTCTGCTGTTCTTCGGGCATATTGTGCAAAACTTCTTCTTCAATGTGTGCAATAGCGTGTTCAACCGCACCCGAGAATGTGTGCATAGGCACTGTTTTTGCTGTTTTGAGCCGCTTTGATTGCCTCTTCCGCCGCTGTCATAATTCCCATGCCTTTTTAAAGCGGAAATTTCAACAATCTTGCAGCCGAGTTCGCGCGAAAGTTCGGCAACATTGATTTTATCGCCGTTTTTTTCGCAACAACGTCCATCATATTGATAGCAATTACAACCGGGATACCAAGCTCGGTAAGCTGAGTTGTAAGGTATAAGTTTCTTTTCAAGGTTAGTACCGTCAACGATATTTCAAAATAACGTCGGGACGTTCACCTATAAGATAATTACGTGCAACAACTTCCTCAAGTGTGTACGGAGAAAGCGAATAGATACCGGGAAGGTCGGTAACGATAACGCCGTCGTGTTTTTAAGCTTTCCTTCCTCAACAGTTACACCGGGCCAGTTTCCGACGAACTGATTAGAGCCGGTCAGCGCATTGAAAAAGCGTGGTTTTACCGCAGTTCGGGTTACCGGCAAGCGCGATTCTTACATTCATTGTCAATTCCTCACTTTCAAATCCCAATTATTCAACCTCAATCATTTCGGCATCGGCTTTTCTTATAGAAAGCTCATAACCGCGCACCGTGATTTCAACGGGATCGCCGAGCGGCGCAACTTTGCGGATATGTACGTCAACGCCTTTTGTGATGCCCATATCCATAATCCTGCGCTTTACCGCGCCCTCGCCGTGAAGCTTAACAACTTTTGCGTCCTGCCCCACTTTGACATCTTTTAGTGTTCGCATTATAAAATCCTCCTTAAATTAAAATCAAACCATAATTTTTTGAGCCATTTCCTTGCTTATAGCAACTCGTGCCTCTTTAACGTTTACAATTACATTTCCGCCAAGTTCGCTTATAACCTTGACGTTTCCGCCCACTACAAAGCCGAGATTTTCAAGATGTTTTTTAACCTCCGGATTACCGCCGACTGATAATATTGTCTTCTCCTACATTTGCCAGAATTAAGGGCATCATAATTGACCTCCTTCAATTAGCACAAACTAACTTAATGTCTTAAAATATAGGTTAGTATTTCCTAACCTCAACGGTTAGTTTATCACAACTAACCTAACTTGTCAATACTCTGAAAAAGAAATTTTAAAATAATTAAGGCGATTTTACTTTTTATACAAAAATATTACTTATTTTTGCAGAAATGTTTTGTGAAAAAAACAGACAAATAAAGCAAAAAGTCCGCATAAGGAAGATTTTTCTTCCTATGCGGACTTTCGCTATATTTATAAAAAGAACAATGAAAGCCGCTCCTCAATAAGACAGCATTGCCTTAAAAAAACATATTTTTCGCGTCTTTCTGCGCTAAAAAAAGCTCGCAATCCGTCAGGATTACTCACTTTTTTGCCTTAAAATTCATCAAAAAATCTTATTTTTAAGGTGCAGAGCAGTTTTGAATATCGGATTTTACAATTCAGACAAGAAATAAAACCTGCCGTTATGCTGACGCATATGGCAGGTTTTTGACGCAGTATGAATTAAAAATACGGCTTCAAAACCAATGCGTTCTTATTGAGGTGCGGCTTGAATGAGGGGGCTATTTTTAGTTGGGTACTTCTTCGCCCAAAATAAGGTTTACATCAAGCGTTTCGCCTGTTCTCCAAACTTTAAGTTTCAAAGTGTCGTTCGGTTTGTATTTATTCTTGATTTCGTTAAGCTCGTCAACCGTTTTAACCGCCTGACCGTTGCACTCGGTGATAATATCGCCGATTTTAAGTCCTGCAAGATGTGCGGGCGAATTGTCGGTCATTGAATATACATAAATACCTTCAACAAGGTTGTAGCGTTTTGCGTCGGACGCGCTTATCGCTCTGCCTGCAATACCGATGACAGGTCTGCCTTTTACATAGCCGTTTGCAATCAAATCTTCAATAATCGGCTTAGCTTCTGCGGTAGGAATTGCAAATCCCAAACCTTCGAGCGACGAGGACGAAACCTTTGCGGTGTTGATGCCGATTACCTCGCCGTAGCAGTTAACCAACGCACCGCCGCTGTTGCCGGGGTTGATTGCCGCGTCAGTCTGAATAAGCGTAAGCTGTTTGTTGTCTATCGTCATAGTTCTGTTAAGAGCGCTGATATATCCGACAGTCACTGTGCCTGCAAGCTCCTGACCGAGCGGATTTCCGATTGCAACCGCAAGGTCGCCCACTCTCAAAGCTGTTGAGTCGCCGAGTGTTGCATACGGGAACTTTTTGCCTTCGATTTTCAAAAGCGCAAGGTCTGTTCTTGAATCTGAACCTTTAAGAGTTGCGGTAAATTCCTCGCCTGTGTTAAGGATAACCTTAAGCGACGACGCACCCTCAACAACGTGGTTGTTTGTGATGATGTAACCGTCCTCGGATATGATTATGCCCGAACCCGAACCCTGTTCGACTTCCTGACCCTGTTGCTGTTGGTTTGAACCGTCACCGAAGAAAAATCCGTAAGGATTGTTGTAGGAATATCCCGAATATGTTGTCATATTGATAACTCCTACAACCGCAGGACCTACTTTTTCGGCAATGTCGGGGATTTCAAGCTTTGTCTTCTTTGAAACCGTTGTTGTCGGATTTGCCGACGAAATATTTTCAAGAACTTTTTTCTCCGCGTCGCCGACGTTGCTGTTTGTGCTGAGTTTAAACTCTTTCACAAGATGTGACACCGACGGTGCCAAAAAGTGCGTATGCCGACATTGAAATTATCATTGTAAATATAATTGTGAAAATAAAAATCGGCATTGCAATTTTTCTTTTTCGATTTTTCTTTTTGGGTGTTGTAACAAGTGTGCTGAAACACTCCGTGTTTTCCGCCGTTGTATTTTCGCTGTTTACTTCCGGCGCGTTTTGGTAATCGTCGTTGTTCCATTTATATTCGTCCATAAGAACTCCTCCTTAAAAGTTATTCTTAAAAAGCCTCTCGGCTCTCTTTATGTTTATTATGATACACCCTACTTTTTAAAAACTGTGAATAAAATGTAAACATTGAAAAATTATTTTTTTATGCCTTTTGAGTGTGAACGTAAACTTTGTGTATTCGTTTTCAACGCTTTCGGCATAAATTTTTCGTCGCTTTTGTTAATAATGCTTTTAACAATGTAGAGTCCGAGTCCCGTGCCCTCGGGATTTTGATTGCGCGAGTCGTCGGCTTTTGTAAAAACCTATCCCATATATATTTTAATTTTTTTCCTTTTTATGCCCTCGCCCGTGTTAGCGATTTCAACTTTCACCCTGTCGGCGTCATAATATGCCTTTATCGTTATTTTTTTCCGTCCTGCGGGGTAAATTTTTATCGCATTGCCGAGAATATTTGTCACAACCTGGATTATCGCGTCACTGTCGGCAAAAGACAAACATTTCGTCCTGTTCTATTTCAAGCTCAACGTTCAAATTCTTTTTGACAATCTGTGTTTCAAATTTAATAATTTCACGTCTTAACAGTTCGCATATGTCAAAATTTTTCTTTTCGATTTTAAAACTTCCGCTTTCAAGGCGCGATATGCTCAAAAGGTCACTCACAAGCCGTGACAGACGCTTTGCCTCGGCAAGCACGATTTTTAAATATTCGTCCTCTTTTTCTTTCGGAATTGTGCCGTCGAGTATTCCCTCGACAAATCCGGTTATAGACGTCATAGGCGTTCTTAATTCGTGCGAAACGTTTGACACAAACGACGAGCGCATTTTTCAAGATTTTCAATACTTGTCGCCATATTGTTTATGTTTTCGCAAAGCGAGCTTAATTCGTCGTTCGTTCCGCATTCAACCCTCAAATCGAATTTGCCTTTTGAAAAAATTCGGTTACCGTGTTGTCGATAAGCTTTAATCGGGTCGGTGATTTTGCGCGATATAATATAGAATATCACAAACGTAAGCACAAGTGAAAAATCCGACTGAACAGCTGAACTGTTTGAAAAAATTCAAACAAAAGTTTTCCGCCCGAAACGTCGGCTGTGGTGCTGCTAAGTACACCGCCGTAGATTTCGGTGTTTGATACGGGAAGACCTACAATCAGCATATTTTTCCTGTTCTTTAAACGCGTCGATTGCGTCGTCGTTGCTCACCGTTTCGCCGTTTTTTTGAGTATCGCGTCAATGTAGTCGCCTTTTAAGATAATTTCCTATATAGGAATCGTAGTCAAGACCTGCCACGGTTACAATTCTCCCCGTTTTGTCGAAAAACTATTATAGACGTATCGGTGCTCTGCGAAATAATTTCAAGCGTGCGCTGATAACTTTTTAAATTGGGAGAAAAAAACTCTGCGCGGTGAAAACGTCGAGCGAATATTCGCTTATTCTGTTGGCATTTGACAAAAGAAGTTTCTTTTTAACCTCAATCGCCTTTAAATTGCTTTCTTTCGTAGACGAAAAAGCATACTGAAAAAGAAACACCGCCGCTATAACGTAGCTTATGATAACGGTGAAACAGCCTGCAACAAGCAGTCTTTTTGAAATACTTTTCCGTTTTGTGCTTTTTATGCCTTTGCCACTTCAAATTTATAACCTACTCTCCACACAGTTTTAAGCTGCCACGAGCTTTCGTAGCCCTCGAGCTTTTCGCGCAGACGCTTTACGTGTACGTCCACGGTGCGCGAGTCGCCGAAGAAATCGTATCCCCACACCTCGTCGAGAAGCTGGTCGCGCGTGAATACCCTGTTCGGGTGCGACGCGAGAAAATACAAAAGTTCGAGTTCTTTCGGGGGAATATCAATGCTTTTTCCGCCGAGCACAAGCTCATATGTGCTTAAATTTATGCGTATGTTGGGATAAACAATCTCCTTGTCGAGATTTTCCGCCGACTCAAATCGTCTTAAAACCGCTTTAAGACGCGCCACAAGTTCTTTCGGTTCAAACGGCTTTACCATATAATCGTCCGCGCCGAGCTCCAGTCCAAGCACCTTGTCGAAAAACTTCACCTTTCGCCGTCAGCATAATAACAGGGATATTTCCTGCCTTTCGCATACGCTTTAAAACCTCTATGCCGTCGATTTTCGGGAGCATAATGTCCAAAACCACTGCGGCAGGCGGATTTTGTGAAAACTTTTCCAATGCGGCAAGACCGTCGTTTGCAATTTCAACGGTGTAACCCTCTTTTTGCAGATACAGCCTTATCAGTTCGCATATGTTTTTGTCGTAGTCAACTACAAGTATTCTGCTTTCTCTTTCCATATCAGTCACCCTTTTTCCCGTAAGTTTTTCATAGTATTTGCAAAGCATTGCAATCGGGCATATTTCGCATTTCGGACTCCGCGCCGTGCAAATTGCTCTGCCGTGCCATACAAGCTGATGGCAAAAATGAATTGAATAATCGTCGGGAACAAATTTTTTTAAGTCAAATTCAATCTTTTTCGGGTCGGTTTCTTTAGTAAGACCTATTCTTCCCGTAAGACGTATTGCGTGAGTGTCGATAACAAGCGCGGGTTTTCCGTAAACATCGCCCAAAATAAGATTTGCGGTTTTGCGTCCGACTCCCGGAAGTGCGGTAAGCTCCTCCATCGTATCGGGAATTTTTCCGCCGTGCTCCTCTATGATTTTCTGTGCGAGCGCTTTTATATTGCGCGATTTGGTTTTGTAAAAATCCGCACGGTTTGACGTCCTCGGCAAGCCCGTCAATATCGGCATTCGCAAAATCTTTTAACGTTTTATATTTCTCAAACAAGGTTTTTGTGACGATATTCACCCTTTTGTCGGTACACTGCGCCGACAGAACCACTGCTATCAAAAGCTGATACGGCTCGGTATAATCGAGCGAACATTTTGCGTCCGCATAAACCTTATCAAAAAAATTTCTTTTGATTTTTAATACCTTTTCGCTTCTTTTTCATAACTTCACCTCAGTTAAAATTATTATACAACTTTTTACGTGCCGATAACAAGCCTTTTTTTGCATAAATTAACAAAAATATTCACAAATTGAGCCGAATTTTAAATTTTTTTAAGCGTAAAAAAATGTTTAAAAAGCTTGAACTGCACGCAGAAAAGTTGTATAATATAGGAATATATAAATAAAAAAAGAAACGGGTATTTTTATGCTGAAAGACTACATTAAAGACTGGATATTTGAAGAGCAAAAACAAGGAGAAATTAAACGAAATTTCGCAGAAATACAATCTTCCCGAGTGCGTTTCCGCGCTGGTTTTGAACCGTTGCGAAGAAGATGCAGAGCCGTATATCGAAAAACGGTATTTCGTCGTTTTTAAATCCGTTTTTACTCTCGGGTATGCAAGAGGCGGTTGAAAAATCAAAGATGCCGTAAAAAAATATGAAAAACTATAATAATTTACGGCGACTATGACGTTGACGGAGTTACCTCGACATACATCCTTATGCACTATTTAAAAAAGTATCGGCGCGCTTGTTTCGTATTATATTCCCTCGCGTACCGAAGAGGGATACGGGCTTAACGAACGCGCGTTAATCGAACTTAAACAAAAGGGCGCTGACCTTGTTATAACCGTTGATTTGGGCATTACGGCAAAAGAGGAGGCGCGCCTCTGCAAAGAAATCGGCTTAGACCTTATCGTTACCGACCACCATTTTGCCGGCAGAAGATAAAATTCCCGTTGATACGATTGTCATAAACCCCAAAAACGTCGGAAAAATTACCCGTTCAAAAGTCTTGCAGGCGCAGGCGTTACGTTCAAGCTTGTGTGCGCGCTTTCGGATATGAACAAAACGGTTTTCGATTATTATATTCCGTTTTGCGCGGTCGGCACAATCGCCGATTTGGTTGAGCTTTGCGGCGAAAACAGATTTATTGCAAAAATACGGACTTGAAAGATTAAAAAGAAACAAAAAAATATCGGTCTTTTGTCACTTTTAAACGAGGCGAAAAATCGACGTTTGCGGCATCACAAGCACATCGGTAAGCTTTGGCATAGCGCCCCGTCTTAATGCGGCAGGACGTCTTTCAAGCGCAGATACGGCAGTAGAGCTTTTTATGTGCGATGACAAATCAAAGGCGGACGAAATTGCAAAAACGCTCGAAAAACGAAAAACATTCGCAGAAAAGCGGAGGAACAGAAAAATTTTTGAGCGCGCCGACGAAATTATAACACAAAAACAAGCTTTAACAAAAAAATAACGTTATTGTGGTTGCGGAAAGAGGCTGGCACCACGGCGTAATAGGCATTGTATCGTCCAAAATAACCGAAAAATATTACAAACCGTCAATCGTTATTTCGGTTGATGATGACGGAAACGGAAAAGCGTCGGGACGGAGCATTTCGGGTTTTGACCTTTTTGACGCACTCAAAAAAACTGCGAAAGCATTTTGGATAAATTCGGCGGACATTCGCTCGCCGCAGGACTTTCGCTCAAAGAAGAAAAAATATAGAAAAATTCGGCAAAATGATAAACGAATACGCAGACAAAATTATGACGGACGAGATTTTTGACGCCGAAAGTTAAAATCGACAGTAAAATATCAATTTCGGACGTCAGCTTAAAAAAATGCGTATGCTTTAAAGATTGCCGAGCCGTACGGTATTAAAAATCCGCAAGGGATATTCTGCATAGAAAAATCTGAAAAATAAAAAACATACGAAATATGGCGGATAAACCCCACTCTTTTGTCACGTTTTCGGACGGTGCGGACGAAATAACAGTTCCTGCGTTCGGGCTAAAAGACAAAATTATGTGCTTTAGCGAAAATGACAATGCCGACATCTGCGGAACGCTCGGAATAAATACATACAACAACCGCACAAGCGCGCAGTTTATCGTCCGCGACATACGGTGCGCGCGCAAAACATCAAAAGACGAGCTTCGCGCACTTTATGTGATTTTGAAAAAACAATGAATTCAAAAACTGCGATATTCAAAAAAATATCGTATGCAATGAGCAAAAATTACGGTATGAACTGCTCAAAGTTTAAAATTTACCGTATGCTCGCCGTTTTGAACGACCTTAAAATGATAAAACTGTCACTTGACGGCGACACGGTCAGCGTAGAAAAAAAGGCGAAAAATTTTTATAATAAAAACCGACCTTGCAAAAATCCCAAATTTTTTTAACATATATTCAGAATAAGGGGGAAAGATGTATGCAGCAAGTTTTTAAATGAACTTATAGACGTTGTGAAAACCAATTTTCCGAACGCCGATTTAGAGCCTGTTTACAAGGCATTCAACCTTGCAAACGAGGCGCACAAAAACCAAAAAAACGAATTTCGGGTTATCCTTATATTATGCACCCTTTGCACGTTGCAATCACGGTTGCAAAGCTGAAATTCGACGTTGAATCGGTTTGCGCCGCGCTTTTGCATGACGTTGTTGAAGATACCGAATACACGCTTGACGACATACGCAGTCTTTTCGGCGACAATATTGCCGCGCTTGTGGACGGCGTTACAAAGCTTGACAAAATCGAAATCACGTCATCTGAAGAAAGACATATGGAAAATCTTCGTAAAATGTTTCTTGCAATGGCGAACGATATTCGTGTTATCATCATAAAATTTGCCGACAGACTGCACAATCTTTCTACCCTTATAAGTATGCCCGAGGAAAAACAGCGCGCCACCGCACGCGAAACGTTAAACATTTACGCACCGCTTGCGCACAGGCTCGGTATGTATAAGATAAAATGGGAACTTGAGGATTATTCGCTTAAATATCTCGACCCTGTTGCGTATCACGAAATTGTCGAAGGAATTAACCAGAAACGGCAGGAGCGCGAGGAGTTTATCGCGCAGATTAAAAAGCTACGCTCAAAAACCAGCCTTTTCGGAAATAGGCATTGACTGCACCATAGACGGCAGACCGAAGCATTTTTTTATTCGATATACCGAAAAATGTTTACACAGAACAAAACTCTCGACCAGATTTACGATTTGTTCGCGGTGAGAATTATCACAAACTCGGTGAGCGACTGCTACACCGCGCTCGGTCTTGCGCACGAACTTTATAAGCCTATGCCGGGCAGATTTAAAGATTACATCGCAATGCCCAAGCCCAATATGTATCAGTCACTTCACACAACGGTTATAGGTCCCAACGGCACACCGTTTGAAATTCAAATCCGCACGAAAGAAATGCACGAAATCGCTGAAAACGGTATCGCGGCGCACTGGAAATACAAAGGTATTGCCGAAAACGACGCGTCGAGCGAGCAAAAGCTTTCGTGGATACGACAACTTCTGGAATTTCAGAAAGACGCGGACAACGAAGAAGAATTTCTGCGTGCGTTAAAATTTGACCTTTTTCACCGACCAGGTTTTTGTATTTACGCCCAAAGGCGACGTTATAAGCTTTCCTGCCGGTGCAACGCCCGTTGACTTTGCGTTTAACATTCACAGTGCAATAGGCTACAAAATGAACGGCGCGCGCGTGAACGGCAAAATCGTTCCGCTTGACTATCAGCTCCAAAACGGCGACATTGTGGAGATTATCACCTCCACCGCTATACACGGCCCCAGCCGTGACTGGCTCAAAATCGTTAAAACCAGCCAGGCGAAAAACAAAATCAATCAGTGGTTCAAAAAGGAAAAACGCGAGGAAAATATCGTTCACGGCAAAGAAATGATTGACCGCGAAATTAAACGTCAGGGTTTAAACGGAACGGAAATTTTGACCGGGGCGCACCTGCAGAGTATGTTCAAACGTTACGGTTTTTCGTCGCTCGACGATTTATACAGTGCGGTCGGCTACGGCAGTCTGCCTGCAATGAAAGCCGTTTCAAAGCTTAAAGAAGAACACAAAAAGCAGACCGAGAAAAAAGAAATTCCCGTTATTCCGTCCGAAATTTTGACCGAACCGCCCAAAATTTCAAATACAGAGAAAAATTCAAACGCGAAAGACGGCGTAATTGTATCGGGAATTGACAGTTGCCTTATAAGATACTCCCGTTGCTGTAACCCTGTTCCGGGCGATAAAATTATCGGTTACATCACGCGCGGACGCGGTGTTTCAATCCACCGTCAGGACTGTCCCAACATAGCAAACGCATACAGCAATGCAGAGGAAAAAGCACGCCTTATAGAGGTTGAATGGTCGAAACACGATCAGACCGCGTTTTACCGCAAACTTAAAAATTGAGGCGAACGACCGCCCGGGCATTTTCATCGAAGTTGCGAATGCTATCAGCGAAACAAAAAAATTCCGCTTAAAAGCAATCAACGCGCGTACGAAAGACACACTTGCGATATTTGAAATCACGCTTGAAATTGCAAATATCGAGCAAATGGAAAAAGTTGCGAAAAAACTTAAAAACCTCAAAGGTGTAATAGACGTTACACGAAGCACAAACTGATATTTTATATGAAAGGAAGCGTTATATATGAAAACCGAAAGACTTGTTCTCGGCGCACTTGACACAAACTGCTATATTTTTACGACGAAAAACACAAAAAATGCCGTGCTTATCGACCCTGCCGCCGACGGCGACACAATAATAAGCAAAAATTAAACAGCTCGGTGTTACGGTGAAATACATCATCATCACGCACGCGCATATCGACCATATTATGGCGCTTGACGAAATTGCGGAATTTACAAAAGCGCCCGTCGTTATTCATTCGGACGACAAAGACACGCTGAACAACGACGCGTTTAACCTCGCCGTTTATTTTCACATGGTTTCGCCCAAAAAGAAGGCAGATATTATTGTGAAAAACGGCGACACATTAGACCTTGACGGGCACGAACTTAAATTTATTCACACTCCCGGTCATAACAAAGGCAGCATGTGCATACTCTGTGGTGATACCCTTTTCTCGGGCGATACACTGTTTTTGATGTCGGTCGGACGCACCGACCATTACGGCGGAAATCAGGAAAAAAATTATAAAATCAATAAAAAAACGCGCCTTTTTGTGCTGGACGAAAATATTAGGGTTTATCCCGGCCACGGCGACTCCACCACAATAGGCTATGAAATTGAAAACAATATGTTTGTGAGATAAAAATATGAAAAATTAAACTTGTCGGCAACGACGAAACATATGCGGTGCGCGATATTGTCAGCCTTTTTGTTCCTATGCAAAAATACGAATTTGTGAAAGGTTCTGATTATGACGTTTTGGCATCGTTTGAAAACGGCGGATATTTTGCGGAATACAAAACCGAAAACGGCACGTTTTGCCATAATATAAACAAATCGGAATACGATAAAAACACGCTTAAACTTTGCCTTTTTAAGGCTATGCAAAAGGCATTTTCGCAAAAACCGCCGTGGGGGAAATTTTGACGGGAATACGTCCCACAAAAAAACCGTGCGCGAAATGATGGAAAATAAGCTGACAAATGAGAAAATCGCAAAAATTTTAGAAAACGATTTTCTTGTTGACGAGGGAAAAATAAATCTTGCTCTTTTGTGTGCGGAAAATGAGCGAAAAATAATTGACGGCATACCTAAAAACAGTGTCAGCCTTTATGTTTCTATCCCCTTTTGCCCCACAAGGTGCCATTACTGCTCGTTTATTTCGCAATCGGTTGCATATTCAAAAAAGCTTATCGAGCCTTATCTTGAAAAACTTGAATATGAAATTTCGCAGTGCGCGCGCCTTTTGAAAAATTACGGAAAAACTGTTGACAGCGTATATATCGGCGGAGGAACGCCCACAACGCTTACGGCGTATCAGCTTGAAAAAAACTCATAAGCGCGCTTTACCGCGAATTTGACCTTTCAAATATCCGCGAATTTACCGTTGAGGCTGGACGTCCCGACACAATCGACAGAGAAAAGCTTAAAGTTTTGAAAAAAATATGAACGTCGGACGAATAAGCATAAATCCGCAGACATTTAATGACAAAACGCTGAAAATTATCGGCAGAAGCCACACGGCGCTTGATACCGAAGAAAAGTTTTATCTTGCGCGCGAAATGGGATTTTCGCACATAAACACCGATATTATTGCAGGGGCTTTACGGCGAAAAATTTCAGTGACTTTGAAAAACGCTCGAAAAATTCTCGCATTAAATCCCGAAAGCGTGACGGTCCATACGCTGTGCGTAAAAGCGCGGTGCATATCTTGCCGAAAAGTACGATTATTTTAACACGTCGGCAAAAAGAAACCGCAAAAATGCTTGACTTTGCCTCCCGGACGCTTATAAAAAACGGGAAAAATCCATATTATATGTACCGTCAGAAAAATATGGCAGGCAATCTTGAAAATATCGGATTTTGCGAAAAGGACTGCGAATGTATTTACAACGTTGCGATTATGCAGGAGGTTCAGACAAACATTGCACTCGGTGCTGGCGCGTCAACGAAGCTTGTGTGCGGAAACAAAAATTGAGCGTGCGTTTAATGTTAAAGAAGTGTCGGAATATATAAAAACGCACCGACGAAATGATAAAACGCAAAGAAACTCTTTTTGAACAGAAAATTTATAAATTTTAAGGCGGTGAAAATTATGTCAAAAATAGACAAAAGCTTAGAAGAATACAAAAACTGGTGTTCAAGCCTCGGCATACTTTGCGCCGACGACATAAACCGCGCGATTGCGCAGGGGTGAAATCAACAACATAATAAATTTAAGCGAAATCTGGCACGAACACTGCATCTCAAACATCGCCGAAACGATTAAAGAAAAATATCGGCAGTAAAAATCATTGTGATTGCAGGCCCGTCGTCGTCGGGAAAAACGTCGTTTTCGCACCGTCTTATGCTTCATTTAAAGGTGCTCGGCATAAACGCAAAAACCATTTCGCTCGACGATTATTATTACGACAAATCGGACACTCCGCTCGAAGAGCTTGACTATCTCACCTTCCACTATGCGGACAGTCTTGACTATAACCTTTTCGGCGAAAAATATGAAAAAACCCCTTTTGTCGGGCGCCGAGGCGTCGCTCCCGATTTTCGATTTTGCCACACGCAGACAGATTATCGGCAAGAAAAATATGCGCCTTAACGACAACGAGGTTATTATCGTTGAAGGACTTCACGCGCTCAACGACGTTGTAACGTCAAGGGTCGGAGGCGGAAATCTTTATAAAATATACTGCACCGCGCTGACGTGCCTTAAACGCAACGACGGGAGCAAAATTTCTCCGCGTTCGGCGCGTCTTTTGCGCCGTCTTATCCGCGATTGCTATTTCAGGAGCAGTAATGCAAACTTCACTTTTCAAATGTGGGACGACGTTGAAAAAGCCGCCGAGGTTAACATTTATCCCTTCACCGACAGTGCGGACGTGGTGTTCAATTCGTCGGTTTTATACGAATTTTGCGTGTATAAAAAGCACGCTGCAAAATTTATGTCGGACGGACAGGTATCGGAAAAATACAAAAACTTTACCGACAGCATAAACTCACTTTTGTCCGATTTTTCACCGCTGGACGACAGCTTTGTTCCGCGTATGTGCTTTGTGCGCGAATTTATCGGCGGAAGCAGTTTATTTTAAAACATAAGGAATTTTTACAAAAAGATGAAAGTTATTATTGCAGAAAAAAACCGTCGCTCGCGCGAAATATCGTGTCGGCGATTACCAATATGAAAACAAAAGGCGGATATTACGAGGGCAACGGATATATAGTAACCTGGGCGTTCGGTCATCTTTTTCGCTTGCAGACATTGAAACGTACAATCCCGCGCCCGAGGGCACGCGCGGTTGGACTATGCAAAAATCTGCCGTGTTTTCCCGAAAAATTTAAATTTGAACTGAAAAAAAGACCAAAACAAAAAAAGGTTGACACGGGCGTGCGAAATCAGTTTGAAACCATAAAAACGGCTTTGCGAGCGCGAGGACGTTGACACCGTTATAAACGCAGGCGACTCGGACAGAGAGGGGCGAAATTATTGTAAGAATTATCGTCGGAAACGCGAATATAAACGGAAAAAGTTTTAAACGTCTTTGGCTTCCCGACCAAACAAACGAAACGATTATTTCGGCATTAAGCGAAATGAAAGACGAGGACGAATACAACAATCTTGCAAACGAGGGATTTGCACGAACATATATCGACTGGCTCTACGGCGTTAATTTAACGCGTTACGCAACGCTTAAAACAGGCACTCTCCTGCGCGTCGGACGCGTTATTGTGCCGATTGTAAAGGCGATTTACGACCGTGACACCGCGATAGAAAATTTTGTGCCCGACATTTATTATGCAATTTCGTCCAAAACAGACGTAAACGTCGTAAAAAATTGATATTACATGCAAGCAGAAGTTTGACAAAAAAATTCACTTGAAAAAGCAAAAGCGCTTTGCTATGAATACAACAAGTTTCCTGCGGTTGTGACGGGCAAAAAAAGTGAAAAAAAGACACTCTGTCCCCTCCGAAACTTTTTCGCTTACAAAAACTTCAAAAACGTTTTAGGTAAAAAGTATAAAATGCCGATGGACAAAAAGCCTTGCAATCGTTCAGGGGCTTTACGAAAAAGGTTTTGTCACCTACCCCAGAACAAACTCGGAGTATCTTGCAACGGCGGAACAGGACAAAATTAAAAATAATCGGCGAGGTTAGAAAAAAATCGGCTACCCCGTTGAATTTAAGTTTAAAAACCATTTTCGACGACAAGAAAAATCGAGTCGCACTCTGCCCTCACTCCGACTTTTAAAATCCCGAAAAAGAGGCGCTCACCGATGAGGAATTTGTGGTTTACAGCACAATTATGCGCCGATTTGCCGCGGTTTTCTGCGCCGAGGAGTGCATTGCGCAGAAAACCGAAATTAAGATAAATGTCGGAAATCTTGAGGATTTCACGCTTAAAGGCACAATTATTTCGCAAAAAGGCTGGACAAAATTTGACGACTACACAAAAAAAGACAAAATTTTGCCGAACCTTGAAAAAGGGAGACCAATTTGCGGTTAATTTTTGAGCCTGCTGAAAAAAAGAAACCACACCGCCCAAGCACTATACAATCGAAACCCTAAATAATTATCTTAAAAATCCGTTCAAGGAGGACAAGGCGTCAAGCGACGAAAACGACGACGAAGACTACCGCGCTATTTTTGAGGGACTGGAACTCGGCACCGAGGCAACGCGCACGGGAATTATCGACAACGCGCGCAAAAGCGAATACATACTTTTGAAAAAAAGGACGTTTACACAATTTTGCCTGCCGGAAGAAATCTTATAAATTCGCTTATGAGAATGAACATCAGTATGGACAAATACAAAACAAGTCAGCTCGGACAAGCTCTCAAAAAAGTGTACCGCGGTGAATTTATGATTTCGGACAGCGTAAAAATGGCACAGGACGAAATTAAAAGCGTGTTTTTTGCCGAAAAACTTCCGCCCGAAAAAGACACAGACGATGGATTTTTGGGTGACATTGCAGGAAAATGCCCCGTTTGCGGAAAAGACGTTGTCCGCACGCGGTTCGGCTACGGCTGTACAGGCTACAAAGACGGGTGCAAATTTTCTATAAACGGCGTTATTTGTCAGCGTGTGATTTCGCTTTCAAACGTTAAAAAAAGCTTTTTGGAAACGGGCAAAAACATATAAAAATAGAAAAATTTTGTGTCAAAGAACGGCAAAAAAACTTTTCGGGGTATTTAAAGCTTGAAAACGGACGCGCCGTGTTTGACTTTAACGATTAAAATTCACAAGGAGGATATTATGTTAATTTCACAATCGGCGCTCATATTGGCGCTCACGGTTTTAATAAATTCAACTCCCTGCCTTATGCCTCGTCAATAGGCATAATCGGCGGTGCGGACGGTCCGACGGCGGTGTATATCTCCGAAGATACCGAGCCTGTATGTACGGTATATGATGAATAAATTCACAAAAACGGCGGTGATAAGATGAAAAGAAAAACAGAATATTTGTCACTTTCAAAAGAACTTACCGAAAAAATCGAGCACGATTTGCATTATAAATCATCGGGCGAAATAAGACGGAATCCGTCGCACGACATTGCAAGCGTGTGGCGCCCGGCATACGTGCGCGATGTTGAAAAAATTCTCCATTCGCCGTATTACAACCGTTACTGCGACAAAACACAGGTGTTTTCTCTTTATAAAAACGACGATTTGACGCGCCGTTCACTGCACGTTCAGCTTGTGTCGCGCATTGCGCGCAACATCGGCAGAATTTTAGGTCTTGACCTCGACCTTATCGAGGCAATTTCGCTCGGTCACGATATAGGTCACACTCCTTTCGGACACGCGGGCGAAAAAGTTTTTAAACGAAATTTATCACGCGCAAACCTCGCGGTATTTTTGCCATAATCTTCACAGCGTGCGCGTGCTTGACAAGATTTTTGCCTACAACATTTCACTGCAAACGCTGGACGGAATTTTGTGTCACAACGGCGAGGTGGAATGTGATGAATATCACCCGTCAAATCTTAAAACCTTTAACGAATTTGATAAAAAACGTTGAAAAATGTTATACAGAAAAAGATTATTCCGTTCATCTCACTCCTGCCACTTTGGAGGGCTGTGTTGTGCGTATTTGCGACATTATCGCGTACGTCGGCAAGGACAGGCAGGGACGCGGTAAAAAGCCGACGTCATACCGAACGACGCGGTTTTTTGACGGCGGAATTTTGGGGAATTTCAACGCGGCGATTATCAACAATATGATTGTAAGTATTATCGAAAAACAGCTACGGCAAGGATTACATAAAAATCGACAAGGACATTTTTGCCGAACTTTCAAAAAGCAAAAAAACGACAATTACAATTATATTTACCTCAACAATCGGGTTGCCGATATAAACGAAAAAAATAATCGCGCCGATGTTTGAAAAGCTTTATTTTAAGCTTTTGCACGATTTGAAAAGCGGTGACAAAAACACGCTTGTTTACAAACATCATATTGATTTTGTCAACCAAAAACCGCAAATATTACGGCGGCGAAAAATTATATTGACACTCCGCCCGACGACATTGTGACCGATTTTTATCGCAAGTATGACGGACGATTATTTTGTGGATATTTTTGAATATTATTTTCCAAACGATACAACAATTCATTATAAACCTTATTTTTTTAAATATAAATTTTTGGCACATACATATGTATGTGCTTTTTGTAGCATTTTGCAAATATATGACATACCATATATTAAAAACTGAAAAATCCGCTCAAAAAATCCGATAAAGGAAAGAGGTATAGGTATGGCATATTCATTGAATGATTTAAAAGTCGGGCAGTCTGCGACGGTTGATGAATTAAATTCAAGCGGAAGCATACGCCGAAGGCTTCTCGATATAGGTCTTATAGGCAACACAAAAGTTGAATGTATCGGCAAAAGTCCCTCGGGCGATCCTAAAGCATTTCTTATCCGCGGTGCGGTTATCGCCATTCGTTCGGAGGACTGCGAGAGTGTGCTTATAAAAAATATTTTCGGGGAGGGGTAAAAAAATGGGTCTTACTTCATCTTCAACGGGAAGCAGTGTATCATCGGACACTGCCGTAAAAACGAAAAAAACGCGGGTGATTTGCTGATTGCCCTTGCAGGCAACCCGAACGTCGGAAAAAGCACGGTATTTAACGCACTCACCGGTATGAACCAGCACACGGGAAACTGGCCCGGAAAAACCGTCACAAACGCACAGGGCGAATTTAAAACAAAAAACGGCACCGTTATTCTTGCGGATATTCCCGGCACATACTCGCTTATGGCGCACTCTCAAGAAGAGGAAGTCGCCCGAAATTTCATCTGTTTCGGCGGTGTTGACGCTGTTATAGTTGTGTGTGACGCGACGTGCCTTGAGCGAAATTTAAACCTTGCTATCCAGACAATGGAGATTTCAAAAAATGTAATCATCTGCGTCAATCTTATGGACGAGGCAAAGCGAAAAACATAAAAATCGACCTGCAAATGCTGAAAAAACAAGCTCGGCGTTCCCGTCGTCGGCGTGTCGGCACGAAAAGAAAAAGACGCTTTCCGCGCTTGTCAGAGAAATTGAAAATTTTAAAAAGTGTGACGGCGCACATAAAAATTAAAATATGATGAGAAAATCGAAAACGCGATAGAAATTTTAGAACCCGTTTTAAAAAAGCATTACAAAAACATAATAAACTGCAGATGGCTCGCGCTCCGTCTGCTAGACAATGACAGACCGCTGATAAACGAATTTTTCAAAAATTTGCAGAGGACGATATTTTGTCGCATACCGATATTTTATCGGCGGTAAAATCCGCCGAAGAATACCTTTCGGACAATAAAATATCCCGCGATAAACTGAAAGATATGACCGTTTTCGGCAATTCTTTCGCAAAGCGAAAAAAATATGCAAGGATGCTGTTACATATGAAAATGAAAAATACTCCGATTTTGACCGCAGAACCGACAAAAATTCTAACGGGAAAGGTTTCGGGATACCTTGCAATGCTTTTGCTCGTCGCGCTGGTGTTTTACCTCACCGTCAGCGGTGCAAACTACCCGTCGCGCATGCTTTCCAACCTTTTGTTTTCGTTTGAAGATAAACTGATGGGCTTTTTAAGTTTATAAAAAAATACCGCAGTATTTTTGCAATTTGCTTTGTTCTCGGAGCTTACCGCACTCTCGCGTGGATTGTTTCGGTAATGCTCCCTCCTATGGCGATATTTTTTCCGCTGTTCACGCTCCTGGAGGATTTCGGGTATCTGCCGAGAATTGCATATAACCTTGACAAACCGTTTAAAAAAATGCTGTGCGTGTGGAAAAACAGGCACTTACCATGTGTATGGGATTCGGGTGCAATGCGGCAGGCGTTGTCGGGTGCAGAATAATTGACTCGGAACGCGAAAGACTGCTTGCGGTCATAACAAACAGTCTTGTGCCGTGCAACGGACGGTTTCCGACGCTGATTTCGATAATCACAATGTTTTTTATAGGAACGCAGACGAAAACGCTCACGTCGCTTACGTCCGCACTGTTTTTTTGACGGCGCTGATACTCGCAGGAATAGTTTTTACGTTTTTGTCAACGTTTATATTATCAAAAAAACCGTTTTTAAAAGGTGTGCCGTCGTCGTTCACGCTTGAACTGCCGCCGTACCGAAAACCGCAAATCGGTAAAGTGATTGTTCGGTCGGTGTTCGACAGAACGCTTTTTGTTCTCGGGCGCGCCGCCGCAGTTGCCGCACCTGCCGGAATTATAATATATCTTGCGGCAAATATCACCGTCGGCGATGTAAGTATTCTTAAAATATGTTCGGATTTTTCTCGATCCGTTTGCGCGTCTTATGGGGCTTGACGGTGTAATTTTAATCGCATTTATACTCGGATTTCCGGCAAACGAAATTGTAATTCCGATTGTAATTATGGCATACACCGCGTCGGGGGTGCTTTCGGACACGGGCAATCTAACCGCGGTAAAAGAACTTTTTGTATCAAACGGCTGGAATATGACAACCGCAATGTGCACAATGATTTTCTCGCTTTTCCACTGGCCGTGTTCCACCACCGTGCTGACAATAAAAAGGAAACACAGAGCATAAAATGGACTGTTATTTCCGTTTTGCTCCCCACTCTTTTGGGAATTTTGTGTTGTATGCTGGTTGCTTTTTGTGATGAAATTTGTTGTTAGAATAAAAAACACAAGGGGCATTGACTCCTTTGTGTTTTTGCGTTTATTCATTTACAAGTTTTGCAATAAATTTGAGCTGGTCGGTATAATTTTTACGCTGTTTTTCGTTAGTGTACCATTTTTCCATAGGCGGACGCACGGTAAGATACATTTCCGCGCCGTTTGCCGATTTTATAGCCGAAAATGCCTTTATTTCGGAAAAACGGAATTTTAACAATTTCGCTGTCGTCCCCCGTATGTTTAATATCAACGCCGAAATCGCTAAAAACCTTATATGTTGCCAAACAGCCGTTTCCCTCATACGTCGGATACAGCTTATCGTCGCAAATCTGCAAAATATCGTTTCCTGCCGCAAGCTCGACGCTTATTTTCGTCAGCACCGCCTGTGCATACTGCGGATCGGACTGCGCGCTTGTTTCACTGTAAGCAAGGCGCGTCGTTTCGGCAAGCTTTTGCCGTCGCCGTTGTAATCTTCAAGCGCGTCGTTTACGGCTTTGTCAAACTTTTCGCCCTCGCTGTCCGAAAGGCTCAGTTCAGTTGTAAAAATAATGCCGACATCGGCTTTGGGTGTGAAAAATATCGTCTTAATAAGCGAAACGGCAAATATCAGTCCAATAACGGCCGCAAGTGCGGGAAATCTGTAATAATCCCACAAATACTGCCATTTCTGACCTTTCGGCACTTCGCTCAATTTTATCATATGGTCTGCCATATTTTGCTCCTTTTAAAAAAACTAAATCCACCACATATCGCCCTTGGACTCGTAAATCAAAACATCTTTGAGAAAATCCATAGCTTTGATAAGTCCCTCATCGGGCGTCATAAGGCTGTCCTCGTGTTCAATGCTGATAACGCCGTCGTAACCGCAAAGGCGAAGCGCGCTTATCATATCTTTCCAGTATGCGTAATCGTTGCCGTAGCCCACCGAACGGAAAATCCACGAACGGTTGATTTCGTCCGCATACGATTTTGTATCGAGAACGCCGTTTGTTTTTGTGTTAATCGCATCAATTTTCGTGTCTTTTGCGTGGAAATGATAAATTGCACCTTTGAGCGCTCTTATCGCATAAACAGGGTCAATTCCCTGCCAGATAAGATGGCTCGGGTCAAAGTTTGCGCCGATAATATCTCCCACCGCCTCGCGGAGTTTCAAAAGCGTTGCAGGGTTGTATACGCAAAAACCGGGGTGCATTTCAAACGCGATTTTTTCAATGCCGTACTGCTTTGCATATTCCGCCGCTTTTTTCCAATACGGAATAAGCACTTCATCCCACTGATATTTTAAAATGTCCGAAAAGTCGTTCGGCCAAGGACAGGTAACCCAGTTGGGAGTCTTGTCGTCCTTGCTTCCGCCGGGACAACCCGAAAACGTAACTATTGTATGTACGTTCGCTTTCTGCGCAAGCTTACAGGTTTTTTCAAAGTCCGAGTGAAATTTCGCCGCAATTTCCTTGTCGGGGTGCACGGGATTTCCGTGACAGCTGAACGCGGCAATTTCAATATCGTATTTTTTTCAAAAGGTCAAGGGTTTCGTTAAGCTTTTTTTATCGTCCGCCAAAAGCTCGTCGGGATTGATATGTGCGGTGCCGGGAAAACCGCCCGTTCCAAGCTCAATGGCCTGACCGCCGTGTTCTTTCATAAAATTAATCGCCTCTTCAAGCGTTCTGTTGTTAAAAACGGGTGAAAATACACCGAGTTTCATATCCTTATCCTCCATAATTTTAAAAATTGCATTATTTTTTTAAAAATTATGATAACTCATTTTTATTAAAGTCAACCAAATTTAAAAATTTATTCATAATAATTTCACAAAAAAATTGTAGACTTTTGGTGTTTTTTTGTGTTATCATAGTTTTATTAAGTTATTAAGGAGTGTCTTTTTTGAATACAAACAAAGAATACAGCATTTTTGACATACTGAATATGGCTCTTCAGCGCTGGTGGATTGTTGCCTGCTGTATGATAATCGGCGGTTCGGCAATGTATATTTTTCGTATTACGTTTCAAAACCCGTTTATCAGTCTGTGGGAACGCTCTACATAAGCAACGTTAACAAAACCAATCAGCAAAGGCCGACCGATGAGATCAGCCTTAATGAAATTGTAACATCACAGGAACTTTTGAAATCGTCGGTTGAGGTTTTGAACACAAGCAAATTCTATTCGCACGTAAAAAGAAGTCTCAAAACTGCCCTATTCGCCGGCAAAAATTAAAAGGTATGGTTACAATGGCGGCGCGCAACGAAACGGAAATTTTGGAAATCACGGTTAAATCCGACTCGCCGAAAAACCTCATATATTCTCCTTGAAACGGTAATTTCGCTCGCAAAAGAAGAAATTGAATGGGTTGTTGAGGGCGGTTCGATAAAACCGCTTGACCACGCAAGCTATTCAAGTGATTATCTCCCGAGAAATATCGGCAGAAACTCGCTTTTGGGCGCTCTTGTGGGCGCACTCGCGGGTGTTGGACTTATATTTGTCCTTGAGCTTATCGACACAAGAATTAAGTCGTCAAACGATTTGTCGGAAAATTACAGTTACTACATTCTCGGAGAAATTCCGTCGATTATTGACTGATAAAAATTAAAAATATTTAAAAAGCCGATGTTGCATCGGCTTTTTGACATAATTTTCTTTCGGTATAAGCTACAATAAAATGGACAAACTTTAGGGGGAATTTTAAAAATGTATACTGTTTTGGTGTTTTTTTGCTTTTTGCGGTCGGACTTGTGCTCATAATCAAAGGCGGTGACTATTTCGTCGATTCGGCGGTGTGGATTGCCGGTGTGTCGGGCATACCGAAATTTATAATCGGCGCGACGGTAGTTAGCATTGCAACCACAATGCCAGAACTTATTGTATCGCTTATGGCGGCGGTCGAGGGAAAAAGTTGACATTGCAATCGGCAATGCAATCGGCTCTGTAACCGCAAACACAGGAATAATTCTTGCGTTTTCTATAATGCTCGCGCCGTTTGCAATACGCGCAAAGACTATTCGCTCAAAAACCTTTCTTTTAAATTTTTTTGCGGTTTTGTCGCTCTACATTTTTTCGCTGACGGGAAAGCTCACGGTTATCGGCTGTATCGTTCTTGCGGTGATATTCGCAATATTTACATATGAAACTTTAAAAAGCGCGAAAAACGAACAGTCGGACGAGCGCACCGTTATATCGTCAAAAAGAAATAAAAATCAATGTTATAAAATTTATCGGCGGTTGCCTGGGAATAATCATCGGCGCGCGTCTTTTGGTTGACAACGGCACGGTTATCGCGCAAATTCTGCACGTTCCCGACAGCATAATTTCGGTTACAATGATTGCAATAGGCACTTCACTGCCCGAGCTTATCACGGCAATTACCGCAATACGCAAAAAGCAGGGCGCGCTTTCCGCAGGAAATATCGTCGGCGCGAATATCATCGACACAACACTGATTCTGCCCGTTTGCTCACTCGCGGCAGGCAAACCGCTCACCGTAAAGTCGGCACAGGCGCTGAAATTCGATTTTCCCGTCTGTCTTATAATCAACGCACTGATTTTCATTCCTGCCGTTATGAGGTCGAAATTTTCGCGCAGTCAAGGTATTTTGGCATTTGCGTTATACATTGCATACGTCGTTGCCATTGTAATGTTTATGTAAAAATTCCCCTCAATCTTTTGATTGAGGGGTTGTTTTTTATCTTTTTTGCAGTACGATTTTTTTATGAAATTAAGATACTTTCCGCCGCCTGCCTCCATAGACTTTCTGTCGCCGACCGCATATTCATTGTCCTGTTTTGAGCCAGTCTGCCCACACTTCGTCGTTCGACTCCATTTCGCTCACTTCAATAACGTCCGCGCCCGTGCATTTTGATACAATATTTTTCCAATACTCAACGTCGTGCATATATTCAAGCTGGTCGGGCGTCCACGATAAAAGCAGTTCTTTCGGCAAGTTACCGTGACAGTCTTTTTTTCATACCGGGGATTGAAATGTAAATATATCCTCCGCTTTTCACGTACGGCAAAAAGCTTTTTCGTCAAGATATTTTTTTCATCTCTTCCAAAAATAATTGTAGGAATCGGTGGAAATCACCGCGTCAAAAAAAGTGTTTTTGTCAAAATCAAGATTTTCCGCGTCCGCTTTAACGGCGATAATTTCGTCTTTTTGTAAGTCCCATCTCGGTGAAAAAAATTTCTGATTTTCGTCAGGGTCGCTCCAAAGGTCCGACGCATAAACCTTGAAACCGTATTCCTTCGCCAAAAAAATACCGACGTAAGCCCCTGACCGCTTCCGAGGTCGCAGACAACCGCGCCTTTTTTGATTTTGTGCCCTTGCATAAGCTCTTCTTCAAGCTTTATCGGGTTCGGACCCATAATTTTTTTCATAAGATTTTCTGTGCAATATTTTTTGCTTAATTCATATTTCATTTTTTGATACTCCTTTTTAGCTAATGTTTGTTAGCTTTTTATTATAGCTAATATTCATTAGCTTGTCAAAGAGCTTTTACAAAAAGAGACGGATTTTTGTTATTTTTTTATTCCGCACATTGCCGTGCAGATATTCTTTTCCAGTTCATATATCCGTAAATATCGTTTGCAAAAAAATGCCGCAAAAACATATCACAACCGAAAAATAAGAAACATCTTCAAACGCCGCAAGCGTCCACAGAATAATCAAAACAATGTCGTTAGCCGCATATGCAAGCGCATACAGCGGACTTCTGCGAAATGTGAGATATACCGCCGCAAAGCTTGTGGTAACCGACATTGTACTCGGCACGATATTTGCCGTGTTGAAAAATTTTAATATAAAAATTAAAAAACCGCCGTCACAACCGCAGTTAATATAATCAGAAACACATATTCACCGCGCGTTATGCCCTCATTAACACTGACCTCCGATTTGTTTCCTCGAAACGGATTTTTAAGCCACGCGATAAACGAGAAAACCGCCATCGGGAGCGACATTCCGGCATACGTGAGCATTTCGCCGTAATATGAAAAAGTGTAGGAAACATAGGTATATATAAGGCAAAAAAACTATCATAAGCCCCTGCCCTAACGGATTTCCCTTTGCAGTGTAAATGAGCGCCGTCACGCCGATAAGCGACGCGGCAAGCGACACGGGCGCAAATTCGCCGATAAAGATGTTTGACACAACGATTGCAAGCATTGAGCCAAACCACAGGATAAGCTCGCTTTTTGTAAAATATTTCATCTGTTGTCCTCCAAAAAAATAAGCATTTGCAGTGCATATCTTCAAAGACCTAACGATATACACACAAATGCTTAAGCATTTACTGCCCGGCGGCAGTTGAATTTTCAATTACTGAATTATTCTATCATCTATTCTGCAAAAAGTCAAGATTATTTTTCAAAACGCGCATTGAATTGAGCACCGCAAGCATCATAACGCCGACGTCGCTGAAAAATTGCCTACCACATTGTGGCAATTCCGAAAATGCCGAGAATTAAGAACAAAAGCTTAATTCCGAGCGACATAACAATGTTCTGTGTAACAATTCTTTTTGTATATTTCGCCGTTTTAACCGCTTTCGCAATAAGCGAAACCTCATCGGTCATAAGCACAACGTCCGCCGCCTCTATTGCCGCGTCCGAACCGAGCGCGCCCATCGCAATGCCGATGTCCGCCCTTGCAAGCGTCGGTGCGTCGTTAATTCCGTCGCCGACAAATGCCGTAGTACCGTTTGTTTTTCTTGCCCGATACTATTTCTTCAAATTTTGCAACCTTATCCTGCGGTAAAAGCGACGCAAAAATACTTCTTAATTTTGAGTTTTTTTCTGCAACCGAAGAGGCAGTTTTTTTCGTTGTCGCCGGTGAGCATAATTATGTTGTCAACGCCCATTTTGCGCAGATTTTCAAGCGCCGATGCGCTGTCTTTTTAATTTTATCCGAAATTACAATACAGCCGATATATTTTCCGTCACTTGCAACATATATAACCGTGCCGGCTTTGCCGCATTTATCATATTCAACGTTAAATTCGTCCATAAGACGCGTATTGCCCGCAAGAACAGTGTTTCCGTTGATTTTTACCGATATACCTTTTGCCTGAAATTTCGGTGTAGTCGCTTATAATGCTTTCGTTGATTTTTCTCGCCGAAGTGCGATTTTACCGACTGTGCAATCGTGTGATTTGAATAACTTTCCGCATATGCCGCCGTAAAAAAATTACGTCGCTTTCCGAAAAAAACCGTTTGCCGGCAAAACCTCGCGCACCGCGAAAACTCCCTCTGTGAGCGTGCCCGTTTTGTCGAGCACGAGCGTGTCAAGCTTGCTCAATGCCTCAAGATAGTTGCTTCCTTTTACGAGTATTCCGTTTCGCGCCGCCGAACCTATTCCGCCGAAGAACGAAAGCGGTATTGAAATTACAAGCGCGCACGGGCAGGAAATTACAAGAAATACAAACGCCTGACGAACCCATTTAACAAATCCGCCGCCAAACGCAAACGGGAAAAACAACCGCGATAAGTGTCGCCAAAATTACAACAACGGGTGTGTAGTAGCGCGCAAATTTCGTGATGAAATTCTCGGACGGCGCTTTTTTTTGGACGACGCGTTCCGAATAAGCGACAAAATCTTTGAAACAGTACTTTCGGAGAACGATTTTGTAACTTCGATTTTTATAACGCCCGTTTCGTTGATACAGCCCGACAGTGCCTCGTCGCCGACATTTGCGCTTCTCGGAACCGATTCGCCGGTAAGAGCCATTGTGTCGAGCATCGTTTTGCCCTCAATAACAAATCCGTCGAGCGGAACTTTTTTTCGCCCGGCTTAACGATAATCGTTTCGCCGATTTTTTTACATCTTCGGGCGAAACCGTCACAACCTTGCCGTCACGGATAACATTCGCACTGTCGGGGCGTATATCCATAAGGCTCGCAATGGATTTGCGCGATTTTCCGACCGCCATATCCTGAAAAAGCTCACCGAGCTGATACAAAAGCATAACCGCGACCGCCTCGGTGTAACTGCCGATGCAAAACGCGCCGATGCTCGAAAACGCACATAAGAAAGTTTTTCGTCAAATACTTGACCTCTTAATATGTTCTTTACCGCGCGGAGCAAAACGTCGCCGCCCAAGATGAGAAAATGCCGCCGCAAGCGAAATAATTTCAAAAATATATGTTGTTTATAAACTTTGACGAAACAACCGCAGCACCGTAAATTACCGCTCCTATCGCAATTCGGATTATGCGCGGTTTCAAATCTTCTTCGTCCTCGCCGTGGTCCTCTTCGCCGTGAGAGTGAGTGCCGTGCGAGTGACTGTGTGCACTGCCGTCGTAAATGCTCACTTCAACGTCCGGCTCATATTTATGGACGGTTTTTCCACCTCGTCATCAATCGAATTTAAGAATTTATCCGAATCAAGAGTTAAAGTCTGTTCCATAAGGTTGACTCTTGAAAGCGAAATACCGTCAATCTTTCCGGCGTCATTTTCGATTTTTGCCGAGCAATGCGGACAATCAAGACCTTTTTAAGAAATATATTCTTTGCATAATATCCTCCTTATGTTTTTTTGAGTTGTTGCTCAAATATTCAACTACGAGCGTAAAAAAATAATCATTTACTAAATTTATTGCCTCTTGCCTATTCGCGCAAATGCTCAATTCCTATATCGAGAATTTTTCAACGTGAGCGTCTGCAAGCGAGTAATAAACAATCTGTGCCTCTTTGCGGTATTTCACAAGATTAGCCAAACGAAGTGCCTTAAGCTGATGCGACACCGCCGATTTTTGTAAGCTTTTAAAAAGGCTTTGCAATATCGCATACGCACATTTCGTTTTGCCTTAACGCGTGCAAAAATGTTTTTATACGCGTACTGTCGCCGAAAATTTTAAAAAGCGACGCAAGCGTGATGTATTCACTGTCGTCCGACATTTTTTTCTTTAACTTTATTTACGACGTCCTGATGAATAACTTCACAATCGCAAGTAAGCTTTGCCATTTTTTTCACCCCGCAGATAATTTTAATAGTTGAACAACCATTCAACAACTGTAGTATATCACCCTATTTTTAAATTTGTCAATAGTTTTTATAAAAAATTTTTTTGACAAAGTTTAACTTTTTGTGATACAATGATACTATATTTAGGAAGTTAAGAGGGTTTTGAAGTGAAAAATACAAGAATCTGCCGAGAATTATCTCGAATCAATTTTAATTATCAAAGACAAAAAGGCAGTGTGCGAAGCATAGACATTGCGAACGAGCTGAATTTTTACAAAGCCGAGCGTGTCGGGTGCTATGAAACATTTCCGCGAAGAGGGATACATCACAATGAGCGCCGACGGCTCGATTGAACTTACGGAAAAAGGGTCTTGAAATCGCCGAGCGCATTTATGAAAGACACCGTGTTATCGCAAAAGCGCTTATGGTGCTGGGTGTTGATGAGGCAACCGCATACGAGGACAGCTGTAAGGTTGAACACGACATCAGCGATATTACTTTTTGAAGATTAAAGAGCATTTGGCAAAGCATGAAGGCAAGTAATAAGTTTGATTTTCCGACGTAAAAAATTTTTGTGAATACAGAAAAAAAGGTTTGCACTATTATAAGTGCAAACCTTTTTATATTGCAAAAATTTTAGTTTTATTCGCCGAGATATGCTTTTTTTAATTCGGTCATCGGCAAGCAAATCTTTAGCCTTGCCCGAAAGAGTGATGTTGCCCGTTTCAAGAACATACGCTCTGTCGGCGATTGTAAGCGCTTTTTTCGCGTTCTGCTCAACCAAAAGAACCGTTGTGCCGTCCTCGGACACCTCTTTAATAATCTGGAAAATCTCCGATACCAAAATCGGCGAAAGTCCCATTGACGGCTCGTCCATAAGGATAATTTTCGGGTTGGACATAAGCGCTCTGCCCATTGCAAGCATCTGCTGTTCGCCGCCGGAAAGCGTGCCGGCAAGCTGATTTTTTCTCTTTCAAACGCGGAAAATGCTCGTAAACATATTCAAGATTTTTTTCAATCTGCTTTTTATCGCGCAAAATGTACGCGCCGAGTTTTTAAGTTTTCAAAAACGGTAAGCTCCTGGAAAATACGTCTGCCCTCGGGGACGTGAGCCATACCCATACCGAGAATTTTATGCGCCGGAGTTTTTGGTCAAATCCTTGCCCTCAAATGTGATTTTTCCCGATTTCGGCGAAATAAGACCTGTGATAGTGTGCAAAATAGTGGTTTTTCCTGCGCCGTTTGAGCCGATAAGCGCGATTATTTCGCCTTTTTCAACTTCAAAGGATACACCTTTTTATTGCTTTGATAAAGCCGTAGCAAACTTCAATGTTTTCAATTTTAAGCATCAAGCGCACCCCTCTATTCGTCTTCGCCGACATATGCCGTAATAACCCTGGGGTCGTTAAGCACTTCGTCGGTTTTTCCCTGAGCAAGAACGGTACCGAAATTGAGCACCGTAAGCTCCTCGCAAATTCCGCCTACAAGTTTCATATCGTGCTCGATAAGGAGAATTGTCATATCGAATTTATCGCGCACAAATCTTATTGTTTCCATAAGCTCTGCGGTTTCGTTCGGGTTCATACCTGCCGCCGGCTCGTCAAGGAGCAAAAAGCTTGGGATTGGTGGCAAGCGCACGCGCAATTTCGAGTTTTCTCTGTTTTCCGTAAGGAAGATTGCACGCAAGGTTGTTGCGCTCTTCTTCAAGACCGAAAGTTCTCAAAAGCTCCTTTGCTTTGTTTCGCATTTCAACCTCGCATTTATAATGCCTCGGCAGACGGAGCATACTTGTTAACGGATTAACGTGAAATTCTTTTGATTGTGAAGTCCGACAAGAACGTTGCGGATAACACTCATATTATTGAAAAAGCCTTATATTCTGGAATGTTCTTGCAATTCCGCGGTGGTTTATAACCTCCTGCGACTTGCCGGTGAGATTTTCACCGTCCAGAATAAATTCACCTGTTGTGGGAGTATAAACGCCCGTCAAAAGGTTGAATACCGTGGTTTTTACCTGCGCCGTTTGGGCCGATAAGACCGTAAAGCTGTTTTTTTCTTTATTTTAATATTAACGTCCTGAACTGCTTTCAGACCGCCGAAGGAGATTCCGAGATTTTTGTTTCAAGCATATATTCACTCATTATTTATCCTCCTTTTTCATCGGGTTTGCTGCCGAGTTTATCGGGTTTAACATCAACGGAAAGGATTGCGTCAACGTCAATTTTGGTAGGAATTCTCGTCCATTCGGCCGCATCATCTTTAATTTTTGGCTCTTTCTTTGTCAATGTCTTTCGTTTTAACAAAAATGCCTTTGATTTTTCTCGCCCAGTCCGGCAAATTTGCCTTTAAGGCTGAAACGTTCTTTTATCGGCTGAAGAGCAGGTGCATTGTTGAATATAACTATTGTGATAAGAACAATAGCGTAAATCAAGAATTTCAGCGCCGCCATATCGCCCGAAAGCTTTGTTGTAAGCTGGAAGTTGATAAACGTGATAAGCGCCGCGGCAAGTATCGAACCGTTTATACTTCCCATTCCGCCGAGGACAACCATAACGAGAATTTCAATCGAATAGTTGTACGAGAAAAACGAATACAAAACGGGAGTTGCGTAGTGACCGTAAATAACTCCTGCAATTCCTGCAAAAAATGCCGAAATTATAAACACAAAAAGCTTGTAAAACGCAACGTTAATGCCCATTGCACGCGCCGCGATTTCGTTGTCGCGTATCGCAGTAATCGCTCTGCCGTGCTTACTGCGGATAAGGTTCTGAACCAAGATCAGCATAATCAAAACAACAATTAAAGCCGGTATGAAAAGGCTTGTGCCGTATTTTTTCGTGGAAAGTCCGAGTGCACCGCCGAACATATCAAGGTTTTTGAAAATCGTTCTCACAATTTCGCCGAATGCAAGCGTTACGATGGCGAGGTAGTCGCCTTTAAGCCTTAATGCCGGAAGTCCGATGATAAAACCGAAAACCGCCGCAACAAGACCGCCGATAAACATTGTTATAATAAGCACCGCGAGCGGTGATGAAATAACGTGATGAAGCTGATTTGCCGCATAACAGCCGATATATGCGCCGACGCACATAAAACCTGCGTGACCGAGGCTAAGCTCGCCGAGAAAACCTACAACGAGGTTAAGCGAAACCGCAAGAATGATTGAATATGCAATCTGTGTAATAAGGTTTGCCGTCGAGCGATTAAGACTGCCCGAATAAAGCATTGATGCGGTGATGACAAGGAACAGTGTCACACCGATGTAGTTTATAAAAATGCTTAAATTTAAAACCGTTTTTATATTTTTTTAAAAATATCCTGCCATACATCACACCTTCTCTCTTATCTGCTTGCCCATAAGACCTGTCGGCTTAACGAGCAGAATTATTATAAGCAACGCAAACTCAAGCGCCGTGGTGTACGGAGCAAGAGCAGGAACACTGAGCGCAATTTTTTCGATTACGCCGAGCAAAACACCGCCGAGCATTGCGCCCGAAACCGAACCGATACCGCCGATAACCGCCGCCGTAAACGCTTTGATACCGGGCATTGAACCGAGTGTCGGGTTGGTGCTGGGGATTTGCATAAGATAAAACACACTCGCAAAAAGCGGCAAGCGCCGAACCTATTGCAAAGGTGATTGTTATAATTCTGTTTACGTTAATTCCCATCAAAAGCGCCGCGCCGCGGTCCTCCGAAACAGCGAGCATTGCTCTGCCCGTTCTGGTTTTTTTTATGAAAACCGTAAGCGCCGCCATAATGATTGCGCCCGCAACAAGTGAGATGATTGTTGCAATGTTTATTTTTGCACCGCCGATTGAAATCGCTTTAAATGTTGCGATTGTAACCGAACGGAATTTTGCGCCGTATATAAGCTGGGCAATACTCTGAAGCAAATAGCTGACACCTATTGCGGTGATAAGAACCGCAAGCGGAGATGCGCCTCTGAGCGGTTTATACGCAAGCTTTTCCGTGACTATACCAAGCAGTGTGCACACGACGACGGATACCACGATAGCGACAATAGGATTACCGCAGATATTTAGTGTTGTAAGAATTGCGTACGCGCCGACCATAATAATGTCGCCGTGAGCAAAGTTAAGCATTTTCGCTATGCCGTATACCATTGTGTAGCCGAGTGCAATCAGCGCGTATATACTGCAGAGACTCAGTCCGTCAATGAAAGTACTCATTTTTGAATTTCTCCTTTTCGGTTGGTGCTTCAAATTTCAGCCGCAGCGGATATAAAAAAATTTAAAGAACAAACGCAATCATTAGTTTAGCCGTAAAAACGGCGGTTGATAAAACAAATTGTGAAGTAAAAAGCGATAATACTCGCAAAAAATGAAGTTATGGCTGGGCGCAAAACGAGCACCCAACCAAAAAAACCGCACTTAAAACAGATTAAATTTTAAAAATTATTTTTTTGAGTTCAACAATCTGAGGAACTTTTTTTCGCAAGCGCCCGATGCGTCCCAAGTCATTTCACCTGTTGCACCGACAAGCTTAAAGTCGGAAGCTGTAATTGTGGATTTAAGAGTGTCGCAAAGGTCAGATGCCGAAATCTTAACGTCTTTAACGTCAGCTTTCTTCATAGCCTCAAAGATTGCCATAACCGCATCATAGCCGTCAGCCGCGAACTGGTCGGGAGCTTCGTTGTATTCAGCTTTGTAAGCCTCAACAAATTTCTTTGTAGCTTCGCTCTCACTGTTAACATCGAACGGTGTGATGTATTTGATTTCATTTTTAACAGATGCGTCAATCTGGTCTGCGATACCGTCGAAACCGTCACAGCCGAAGAGAACCGCACCGCATTCTTTTGCAGTTGCATTTTTAGCGATAAATCCTGCCTCTGTGTAGTAAATCGGAAGGAATATTACATCGCAGTCTTTAAGAGCCTCAACCTGAGTTGAGAAGTCTTTTTTTGGTTTTCAGCGTCAAATGTCTGAGTTTTAAATTCAACGCCGAGAGTTTTCATCTCTTCTTCAAATGCTTTGTAGATACCCGAAGAATACGGGTCGCTTGTGTCGTAGATGCATCCGATGTTTTTATATTTTGAAGTAAGCTCTTTTGCCGCAAGAACACCCTGGTCGGGGTCGCCGAAGCAAATTCTGAAAGCGTTGTCTCTGTTTTCGATTACGTTAGCCGCAGATGCGGAAGGTGTAATTGAAAAGAGGTTATCTTCTGCCGCTTTGGAGTTGAAAGAGTCGCATGAGCCGGATGTTACCGCACCGATGGACACCTGCATACCGCCTTCAAAAAAGTGTGTCGTAGCCTGTTGCAGCGTCAGCCGCAGTAGATTTGTCGTCTTTGAACTCAAGCTTGAAGTTTACGCCGTTAAGACCGCCGTTAGCGTTAATTTCTTTAACAGCAAGCTGAGCGCCGTTGAGAACGGAAATACCGTAAGACGAAGTATCGCCTGTCAAGGGGCCCGTTCCGCCGATTACAAACTCTGTGTTGTTTGCCGTGTAAGAGTTGTTACCTGCCGATTGACCGCCGTTACCGCAGCCGGCAAGTGCAGCGAATACCATTAAACCACATAAAACCACTGCCAAGATTTTTTTCATAAATACCATCCTCCATTTTTATGCCGAAATCGTCTTCGGCACTTTTTATCAATTTACTATTTTTTCAGCAAATTGTCAATAGCTTTTTTACGATTTCATCACAGTGTTACTGTAATTTTATCAAAAAAACATACATTTTTGTAAAAAATATCAAAAATGTGTAAATTTGATGAAAAACTTATCAAATTATACCTATTTTACAAACTCCTCATCACGGTAGGTTTTTGCACGTTCAAACTCTTTCTCAATCTCCTCGGACGGTTTTTCGGTCATAAGCGAAACCGCAACAATTACGATGCACGAGAACAAAAACGCCGGGAGAAGTTCGTAAATTCCGCAAACTCCGCCGAGAGGCTTAATTGCAAAGTGCCATACAAACACCATTATACCGCCTGCAAGCATACCTGCAACCGCACCGGGGCGGTTTGTTCTTTTCCAGAAAAGCGAGAAAAGCATAATCGGGCCGAACGTTGCGCCGAAACCAGCCCACGCAAACGAAACAACACGGAAAATTACGCTGTTTTCATTCCACGCAATCGCAATACCGATAAGCGCTATCAAAAAGCAAAACCGCTCTTGAAACGTGCATAACCTGTTTGTCGGTTGCATCTTTCTTTATTATCGCCTCGTAAATGTTTTTTGATACCGCCGATGCCGCAATAAGAAGGTACGAATCGGACGAACTGATAATCGCCGCAAGGATACCTGCCGTTACAATTCCTGCAAAAAGCGGATGGAACAAAAGCGACGAAAGGTGCGCAAAAACATTTTCAGCCGAGCTTTGTGTTGCGAGCGACGCATCATACGGAAATACCGCTCTTCCCACAATACCGATTAAAACTGCGGCAAAAAGCGAAATTACCACCCAAACGGTTGCAATTCTTCTTGAATTTTTAAGCTCGTCGCCCCGTCTTATAGCCATAAATCTTAAAAGAACCTGAGGCAGACCGAAGTAACCGAGTCCCCACGAAAGAGTTGACAAAATTGTGATAAAGTCGTATTTGCCTGCCTCGCCGAAAAGTGCCGCGCCGTTTGACGCCTGCTGAACTCCGTCGGAATTTACAACGGGATTTGCAATGGTGTTAAGCGACAAATATCCGGGAATGTTTTTCGCGTTTTCTATAACATTTCCGATACCGCCTGCGTAAATAACACCGAACACAAGCACCGCCACAAGCGCGCATATCATAACGATTGACTGCATAAAGTCGGACGCGCTTTCAGCCAGAAATCCGCCGAGAACGGTGTATAAAAACAACGAACACCGCGCCGACAATCATCATATTGTGATACGGCATATCGAAAAGTCCTGCAAAAAGCTTTCCGCACGACGAAAAACAGCTTGCTGTGTATACCGTAAAGAATATAAGAATAAACAATGCCGAAATACTGAGAATTACTTTTTCTTCTCGTGAAAAACGGTTGCTCAAAAAGTCCGGAACGGTAATCGCGTCGCCCGAAACAATAGAGTAACTGCGAAGTCTTTTTGAAACTATGAGCCAGTTTATGTACGTACCGACCGCAAGACCTATTGCAGTCCACGATGCCTCGGCAAAAATATCCCCAGTATGCAAGACCGGGAACGCCCATAAGAAGATATCCGCTCATATCAGATGCATCGACGCTCATCGCCGTAACCCACGGACCGAGCGAACGTCCGCCGAGAAAAATAGTTTTTCAGAACTCTGCTGTGCGCGTTTTTGCAAAGTATATGCCGATGAAAAATTACAACCAGCATACATCCTGCCATCGCAATCAGAATATCAAGTTTGTCACCCATTTTTCCACTCCTCAAAAACATAGTATTCTAATAGTATACCATAAAATGCAAAAAAAGTAAATAAAAAAATTTGAAAAATTTTTTTGCAAAAATGTTATTTATGCCGTTTTTGCCGTTAAATATACAGTTTCCCGCGCAAATTTACCGCATTTTGCGTGTTTTATTGACACTTAGTACAAAATGTGGTAATATAAATCATATTACAGTACACCGTAAGGGGGATTAAATATGAAAAATTACAAACGATATAAAATATGTCGGCGTTAACGACCGCAAAATCGACCTTTTTGAAGGTCAGTATGCCGTCGAAAACGGAATGGCGTACAATTCCTATGTCATAACCGACGAAAAAATTGCCGTTATGGACACGGTCGACGCAAATTTTGCCGATGAGTGGCTCGGAAATATCGAAAATGCACTCGGCGGAAAAAAACGCCCGATTATCTTATTGTTCAGCATATGGAGCCGGACCATTCGGCGAACATTAAAGTTTTTGCTGAAAAAAATATCCGCAGGCGAAAAATCGTATCGAGCTCAAAGGCATTTGTTATGATGAAACAGTTTTTCGGCACGGATTTTTCCGACCGTCAAATTGTTGCCGGCGAGGGTGACACGCTTTCGCTCGGCAAGCACGAATTAACCTTTGTAACCGCTCCTATGGTGCATTGGCCCGAGGTTATTGTAACTTACGACAAACTTGACAAGGTGCTTTTCTCGGCGGACGGTTTCGGCAAATTCGGCGCGCTTGATGCCGACGAGGACTGGGCTTGCGAGGCGCGAAGATATTATTTCGGAATTGTCGGAAAATACGGCGTTCAGGTGCAAAAATCTTTTAAAGAAAGCGTCCGCGCTCGACATTAAGACAATCTGTCCGCTCCACGGTCCCGTTCTTAGCGAAAAACTTAGATTATTACATAAATTTATATGATATTTGGTCGTCGTACAAACCCGAAAACGACGGTGTGCTGGTTGCGTACACGTCGGTTTACGGCAACACAAAAAAAGCGGCGGAAATGCTTGCCGAACAGCTTAAAGAGAAAGGCTGTCCGAAAGTTGCGGTCTGCGACCTTGCGCGCGATGATATGGCAGAGGCGGTTGAGGACGCGTTCCGTTACAGCAAGCTTGTTCTTGCGACGACGACCTACAACGCCGACATTTTCCCGTTTATGAAAGAATTTATAAACCACCTTACAGAAAGAAATTATCAGAACCGCACCGTTGCGTTTATCGAAAAACGGCACGTGGGCGTCCACGGCGGCAAAAGTTATGCAGACAATGCTTTCAAACAGCAAAAATCTCACATTTGCCGAAAATACGGTTCATATAAAAATCGGCATTAAACGACGAAAGTATAGCTCAGATTAACGCCTTGTCCGACGAACTTTGCAAAGAATACAAATAATGTAAAATAACGCAAAAAGCTTGAACAAATAACTTGTTCAAGCTTTTTTCTTATCTTCCGAAAAATTCATTTTTAACGTTTTCGATTTTTTCTTCAATCTGCAAAATCAAATCTTTTGTGTCCTCGCCGTAAACAAGATACCGCTCTATAAGCATACCCGACGCTGAAAACAGCTCCTCCTGTTTCGGATAATAATTTTTAAGCAGAAAAATGCGCATATTTTGCAATTCTGAAGTTTCCGTAAATTCGCGCAGGCGAGTTGTTAAAGCCTTTCCGCGGCAACCGAAAAGCCGTCGTCCACAGCGCCGAAAACGCCGTTATTTCCCTCAAAAAGAAGCGTGAAAGTTTCGTCAAACCATTGAACGCCGGGCAGTGACGAGTGACTGTCGCTCGAGCCGACAATCGGCATATCCATACCCTTAAGGCGCATATCGTAATAAAGCGAAAGCTGAAGATTGTTTTTCCTCGGGCGAGCAGCCGCCCATAATTTCAAACGCATCACACAGTTTGTTTTTTTAAAAATTGCCTCGCTCATTTTCGTTTCGGTGTGATACTGCTCCTTTATGGTCCAGAACGGGTGCGGAAATATTGCATAACCTCCGCTTTTTTTGATTTCATTGTAAATCCACACTCTGTAAAGATATTCTTTTTGTCCAAACCGTCGGGAATTTCGGTTGTTTTGGCAAGATTGGCAACCTCTTTTTCCACGCGCTCGGGTTCGTTTATGAAAATCTCGTTTACACTGTAATCACCGCCGACATTGACCATATGAATAAGCCCGGGATAGTCGTTCTGCACTTCTTCACCGCGCACAATTTCATAATTTTTCACAAATTTAAGTTTTTCCGACACATACCGCGACGAATTGTAAACGTTGTGGTCGGTCAACGAAAGAAAAATCAAATCCCCGTTTGCGGTAGTTTGACGCGGTGCGCTCGGGATTTTCCGCGCCGTCCGACCAATTCGTGTGACTGTGGAAATCGCATTTTTAAGTTTCCGCTCGTATAAATCGGGCAAAAGCGAATAAACCGAAAGCGTAAAACCTCTTGCCGGAACGTTTATAAGATTGCCCCACCCTGCTTTTAACGCCTCGTAAATCGGAGGCTGATATTTTTTGTACTCGTCAACGCTTGCACTGATGTGTATGCGCCATTCCTGTTCGCCGAAAAATTTACGGCTGATTTCAATAACTCCGTTTTTCGGCTTAACCTTATGTATTTCGCGCATTTTACTGCGTCCGCTCAAAGTTACAAATTCGTCCTGCGGAACATCGCTTTCCTCCATCGGCGTAAAAAAACAATATTATATGTTATATCGTCAAAAAATCCAAACCGTGCGTTGTAACTGTAAATTTTAAGCGTCGTTTCCTCGTTCGCTCTTACAACAGACGGGACGATTTTGAAATTTACCGCTTCGTTTGACATAATAATCTCCCTTCCGCCGCCCTGCGAGCGCATAAATAGTAACGAAAATCTCTTATCGGCAGGGCAAGGAATGATAAGAGATTATTACGCCATGTGCGTTTTCCGAGCAAAGCGAGGAGATTTTCGCACGGGCATTTAATCCGCCGGAGGCTAACGGCATCAGAAGATGCTTTCACGTTACCGCCTCACAATGATATTATAAAAATCCGCGCGGAATTTTGCCAACGCAAAAAAATTTTTGTTTTGTTCATATACTTATTTACGCAAAAAACCGGGACGGTTACCCGTCCCGCAAAAATTAACTCTATAACCTTGTAACCTTGATTTTTCCACCGCCGATTTAAGCGTGTCATACGGTACGTCTTTGTCAAGCTTTACAACCGCCGTGCCGTTTTGTATGACTGACATCGGCGCTCACAACGCCGATCTACCGCTTCGAGGCATTTTTAACTGTTGCCTCGCAGTGACCGCACATCATACCTTCAATTTTCAAAGTTTTTTTCCATAATTTTTCCTCTCTTTCAATTTCTTTGTTTTCGGTTTTGTCTGTTTTTCATTTTTATTCGCATTGCTTTTTGATTTTCACAAGATTAAGCCTTAACGCGTTTGTCACCACGCAAAAAAACTCGACAAACTCATTGCAAACGCCGCAAACATCGGGTTTAAACGCAGATTGAAAAAGCGGAATAAAAACACCTGCCGCAAGCGGTATTCCGAGAACATTGTAAAAGAATGCCCAGAACAGGTTTTTTTGTGTATGTTGCCGGAGCGTCGCACGGCTGATTTTAACCGCGCTCACCGCGTCGGCAAAGCGAACTTTTTCATAAGAACAACATCGGCAGACTCTACCGCGATGTCGGTGCCGGCGCCGATTGCAATTCCAACGTCAGCGCTCGTAAGCGCCGGTGCGTCGTTAATTCCGTCGCCCACCATTGCCGTTTTTCCGCTTTCCTTAAGGCGCCTTATTGCGCTCTCTTTTTCGTTCGGCATAACCGACGCAAAAACCGTGTCAACACCTGCAATTTTTCCGATTGCGTCCGCGGTTTTCTGATTGTCGCCCGTGAGCATAACCGTTTTAATTCCCATATTTTTTTAAGTTCCGCAATCGCCGACGCACTGTCGTCCTTTATGGTATCGGCAACCGCGATAATTCCGAGCAAAAACGTCATCTTCTGCAAAAACAGAGGTGTCTTTCCGCCGTCTGCAAGCTTGTCCGATATTTTTCGGTTTCGCCCGGTATTTTAATCTTCTGCGATATAAATTTCAAACTTCCGCAAATTACGGTTTTGCCGTTGATTTTTCCCTCTGTTCCGCTTCCCAAAAGCGTTCTGAAATCGTTAACTTCAATTGCGGAAACACTGTTTTCGTCACCGAATTTTACAATCGCGCCCGCAAGCGGATGTTCGCTCTTTTTCTCGGCGGAATACGCCGTCTGCAAAAGCTTTTTCTTTTGTGCAGCCGCCGAGCGGAATTATGGCCGTAACGGTCGGCTCGCCTTTTGTAATTGTTCCCGTTTTTGTCAAGCGCAATATTTTTAATTTTGCCTGTTTCTTCGAGCGAAACGGCGGTTTTAAACAAAATTCCGTTTTTCGCGCCGACGCCGTTTCCCACCATAATTGCAACGGGTGTTGCAAGTCCGAGCGCGCACGGACAGCTTATAACAAGAACCGAAATTCCGCGTGCAAGCGAAAATCCCACGTCTTTGCCGGCGAAAAGCCATACAAAAATGTGACAACCGCAATAACGATAACCGTCGGAACAAAAATTCCCGAAACCTTGTCAGCCGCCTTTGCTACGGGTGCTTTTGTTGCGGACGCGTCGCTTACCATTTTGATAATCTGCGAAAGCGTTGTGTCCTCTCCCACTTTCACCGCACTGCATCGCATATATCCCGACGTGTTGAGCGTTCCTGCCGAAACTTTGTCGCCTTTCGACTTGTCAACGGGTATGCTCTCGCCCGTTAATGCCGACTCGTCCACCGAGCCGTCGCCGTCCTCAACAATGCCGTCAACAGGCACGTTTGCGCCGGCACGGACAATAAAAAAATATCACCCTTTTGCACCTCGTCCGCCGGAATTGTGACTTCCTTTCCGTCACGGATTACAACCGCGGTTTTGGGTGCAAGCTTCATAAGGCTTTTCAGCGCGTTCGTCGTTTTTCCTTTTGAATATGCCTCAAGCATTTTGCCGACGGTTATCAGCGTCAAAATCATTGCCGCCGACTCAAAAATTAAAACTCGTGCATATAGTGCATAACCGCGTCGGCATTGCCTTTTAGCTGTGCGTCGGTCATTGCAAAAAGCGCGTACGTGCTGTATACAAACGACGCTCCCGAACCGAGCGCAACGAGAGTATCCATATTGGGTGCGCGGTGCAAAAGACCTTTAAATCCCGATATAAAAAACTTTTGGTTTATAACCATAATAAGTGCTGACAAAATGAGCTGAACAAGCCCCATAGCAATGTGATTGTCACTTAAAAACGACGGCAGTTTCCAGCCCCACATCATATGTCCCATAGAAACATACATCAGCACAGCCAAAATTCCGACCGACCAAATAAGCCTGTTTTTGAGCGTTACAAAATCTTTGTTTTTCGTCAATATCGGCAGCTTTTCGCCTGTTTTTTTCCTCGCCGAATTTGCCCGCGCCGTAGCCTGCCTTTTCCACTGCGGAAATAATTTCCCCCGTCGCTTGCACTGCCCTCGACATTCATTGAATTTGTAAGAAGATTTACACTGCATACATCTACGCCGTCAAGCTTTGAAACCGCTTTTTTTCAACGCGCGTACTGCACGCCGCACAGCTCATACCGGTAATTTTAAATTTTCGCATAATATCACCATCCCTATTATTACCGATTTTTTTCAATATAATAATATATTTTTGACAGTCAAGTATTTTTTTATGAAAAGGCATATAAAAATGTAGGAATTACAAAAAAATCTCCCGTTTTATGCAAAATCGGGAGATTTTCATATAAATTTTTAAAGTTCCGCAGGCGAAAAAAATCGTTAAATTTTTCTTCGCCGAAAGCGCATTTTACAAATGCCTCAACAGCGCAGTCAAGCATTGAATACGCATTTACAAACGTGCACGAACGCTCGAAAAACTGTTTGAAAAAAAGTACGGTGAGCCGAACGACACGCCGATTGTCTTTTTGCGCCCGTTGTTGAGTGCCTTTTTGCATTGTGGACGCGGCACGTTCGTAATAATCCAAAAATCCGACGGGTTTGAATGAGCGCGAAAAACATTGCAAAAAATTACGCGGTCGCACTCCTCGGTGTATTTGTAAAAAAATCCGCCGGTGTGATGTACGGCTTGTATACGACCTCAACGTTTCTCTGCCTTATAAGGTCACACAAATGCTCTGCGGATTTAAACGCCGGCTCATAGTTTATTACGGGAATTACAAGGATTTTTTTAACATCACCTTTATTGAGCGGAAGATTTCCGACAGTATCCCTTATAAGCGTCATACTTTTGAGTGACACTTTTTCCTGTGTATCTTTAACAAACTGCTTTTTCCTCGGCGGTGAGATCTTTGAACATCGGTCTGTTTTTTTGTCAAAAAGCCCTGCTTTTTTTCTTTGGTTCTGATAATTCTTTCCACCGCGTCGTCGAGCCTTTCAACCGAAATATATCCCGTTTCAATCGCTTTTTTTCATATTTTCAACGTAATTTTCGGTGGGCCAAAGCATCATATCGCAGCCGGCTTTAAATGCCTCGATTTCCGTTCTCTCGCGCGACTCGTACCAGCCGTTTATACCGCCCATTCCGAGCGCGTCGGTGACAACAATTCCTTTAAAAACCCATTTCGTTTTAAGAAGGCCGGTGATAAGCTCTTTTTGAAAGCGTCGCGGGATACGGCATACCAAATTCTTCGTCGCGCTCCTTTTTGATACGACGGGAGAGTGATGTGTCCTGCCATAATGGTGTCAACGCATGCGTCGATAAGTTCTTTAAACACTCTGCCAGATTTTTCTTCCAGTCATCGAACGAAAGAGTGTTGTTTGTTGTGACAATATGCTGGTCGCGCCAGTCAAGACCGTCACCCGGAAAATGCTTTGCGCACGCGGAAAGTCCGTTTTCCTGCATACCTTTGACAACCTGTTTCAAAAAGTTTTGCCGCGACGTCGGGATTATCGGAAACAGACCTTACGTTTACAAGCGGATTTCTCTTGTTAATGTTTAAATCCGCAACGGGCGAATATGTCCAGTTTGCGCCGACACTGCATGCCTCAAGCGCAGTCGCCTTGCCGTAATCGTAGGCAAGCTTTTCGTCGTTTGACGCGCCGAGTCCCATAAGATACGGGAGCGGAGTTAAGCATTTTACCATACTTCCGCATCCGTTTTCAAAGTCGGACGTTATAAACGGAGGAATTTTTGCGTTTGCATACAAATCTTTCACATAACCGCGGAGTTCTTCAATACCGCCCTCCTCCGCCTCGGTGATAATCTCGCCGAAAAAGAAAGCCGCGCCGACCTGTTCTGTGATTTTTTCGCCTTTTTTCATCTGTGCAACTTTTGTCTGAAGAATTTTTTCTTCAAGCGAAAGTGAATTTATGTCTATCATATTTTATGCTCCTTTTACTGCTCCTCAACAACGAGGATTTCACTGCTTCCCTGACCGTGAATACCAATCTGAATTCCGACATTCATAAGACCTGCGCCGGTGTGAACACCGTAATCTTTTTTATGCGACGGAATTTCTGTTTTGTATTTCGGTGACGTTGTGTGATATTTATAGTACGTTCCGTTGCCCGTAACCTTGTATTTTTTTGTCGGGTTCAAGCGCTTTCAAACGTACAAAATCGGCGGTTTTGCCGAATTCTATATTTTCGGCAAAACAGAAAAACAATACTTCTTTTTCCGCCATTGCCCCTAAACTGATAAGCGCAGTACGGGCGGTCGTAAATTGAAACAAGTCGGTAAAATTCGCCCGTCTGAACGGTTTCGCGGATTTCTTTGTTAAGCGCAAGCAAACGTTTCAATTCCGCCATTCTATCGTCGGACAGCTCCGCAAATTTAAGCGACACCGAAAGTCCGCTCATCATACCGACGTGCGCCTGAAATTCCATAGTGGTTTTGCGCCTGTTGACAAGCTGTGAATACAAATCCGAAATAAAGCACGCACCGCCTGCAAATTTCGACGGCAAGAAGATATGTAAATCCCTCGTGCATTTTAAGGCTGTCCACAGGGTCCTGATTGTCGCTTCGGTGCATCCGTCCGGCAAATTTCAGCATACCGAGGTCGGTTCTTTTTCCTCCGCCGGCGGAATTTTCAAATATGAGGTTCGGGAACTTTTCCTTAACTGTGCCGTAGCATTTCCACATATTTCTCACATATTTGTCCCACGCCTCTTTTTGATGCTTAATCTCCTCGCCTCTCCAGCCGAGATGCGTGTTTTGCGCGGTTAAAATCATTTTTGATGTAGTCAATGCCGTTTTCGCTTATAAAGCTTTATAAGCACGTTTGTTATGTATTCGCACGCGTCGTCGTTCGCCATATTGAGCGAATAACAGCCGATACCTTTAATTTCAAGGTCGCGGTGGTCGTAGCCGACAATCCAGTCGGGGTGCTCGGTGACAAGCTCGTTCAAAGGAAATACCGACTCCGGCTCAATCCACAAACCGAATTTCATACCGTACGAATGAACTCTGTCCGAAATTGCCTTAAGTCCGTTGGGAAAACGCACCTTGTTGACCGTCCACGTGCCGAAACCGAGCCTGTGCGACTGACCGTTGTTTGTCGGTGAGCCGATATCCTCCGTACCTGTCCAGCCTCCCTCAAGTACAAAAAGCTCAATGCCTGCCTCGTGCGCCATATCAACTTCTTTTAAAACAATTTCTTCGTTTGCAGCATTTCGCAGACTTCCGGCCGTGTTATAGATAACGGGCAGAATTCTGTCCTTTTCGGTCGGGTGGATAATTTCTTTTTCTCGTATCTGTGCAGATTTCGCGTAACGTTGCCGAAACCGCCGTCGGTGTAGCCCGCGGCAATAACGGGTGTTTCGTATGTCTGACCGCCCTCAAGACAAACGTCAAAATCAAAATCGTTTGCACCGCAAGTGATAACAATTCTGTCAGTCTGATCGCGCTCGAAAAATAAATTTCCAGTTACCGCTCCAAATAAGCGTACCGAAATAAACACCGCCGAATTCCTCAACCGCGGTTGTATCGTCAATCATACGGCATAGCGTCGTTGCCCGATAAGCCTTTGCGCGTTTCCACAACACGGCGTCCGTTTTTGATGATTTCCTGTGTTCTCTGAAATTCGTGATAATACGCGCCGGGGAAATATGTAAGACGGTATTTATCAATATTGGGAAGATAATACTTTGCCGAAAACGCATTTTCGATTACAAAATCTTCATCTCCGGTGTTTTTAATTACCGCCTTTCGCTCGATTATGTCAAATTCCTCGATAAGACGGTAAACGAGTGTAACCTCAACGGGATATTTCGGGTCTTTTGTAACAACATAAAGAGTGTCGTTATCTATCTTGTGTGATACATAATTCACGTTACGCGTGCCGTCTTTAAATGTGATTTTTGAGCGCCGGGTCGGTAACGGATTTACCGCCGAACGGTCTGTATTCCTGGCGGTCGTCGGTGTTAACCTGTGAAAACGGGCCGGTTGAAATATGGTTTACAAGCTCCTTGGTTGTCGGAAGGTCAATAACATCATTAACTTTTCCGCCCCAGTGCAGATTGCAAACCGCACCGCCGTCTTGAATTTCAAAAGCGTAGGTACTTTTGCGTCCCTGAAGCATAAAAATTTTTCTCGTTTTCAAAATACTGAACAGACATACTTTCACTCCTATGATTTTATCTTTGTTTTAAATGTTTGTATATGTTAGTGCTAAAAAGCTCTCAACCTAACGGTGAGAGCTTTTATTAGGTTTAATTATTGGTTTTTCGATACTGCCGAACATATCGGATAGTTTTTGCGTCCCAGATAAACGCGCGGACTTCCGTTGCGTTTTTCTGAAAGTGTAATCTTGGCTTTTAATTCTTCGGCTGTGTTAACATCTGCAACGCTAACAATTTTAGCTCCGATAAGTCTGTCGCCGTTATATGCCGCAATAGCAAACTGCACGGGTTTAACGTCGGTCAGCGTGCCCTTTGTAACGCTGACGCTGCCGAAACGGTTGAGCCGGACGTCAAATTGCCCGAAATAACAGGTGCACCGATTACCGTTTCGGTCGGTGTTTTAACGGTAAATACCTTACTGTTTCCGATTATTGTGTAATTTGCACTTCCTACGTCGTTTCGTTTCATATCGTTTACGATAACAGTTCTTTCACCGTCTTCGAGATTGTTTTTAAGGTAGCAACAATTTTGCCGTGTCTTTTCAGTGATACTGTTTACTGTGTTATTTTCTACAAGAACGCTGTCTTTTTAACATTTGTCAAATCTACACAATCTTTAACATTGATTTCTATTGTCTTTTTGTCTGTTACATTAACAGAATCAATCATACTGCCGTTTTTGTCATATGTAATTTTGATGTTGTCTAATACTGTTTCGGCAGAACTTGTGCTGTTCCAAAATGCAACTTTCGAGAATGTTTTATCCTTGTTGATGTAATTATCAAAGCTTAATCGCCGTTGAATATTTAACATATTCATTACCGTCACTGCCCTTACCGCTGACAACCGCATAGCAATATCCGTCATCAAGGTTAACATTAAGTTTTACTCTGAATGTTCCTGTTACACTAATACCGCTTGCAAACAAGTTATAATACAAATTCTTGTTTACCGAATCCTCTAATCGCGGATACATTTTACTTGACGAACTGGGCGGAGCTGTAATATATGACACTATACTCGAACCTAAAACCAACGGATATTTATATTTGGGAGAATCGGTTCCCTCGCAAAATCCGATATACAATCCGTTTGCAACTGTAGCTTACAACATCAGTTTCAACATTAAGTGTACCGCCGTTCATCTCAAGCAATCTGCCAATGTAGTGCTTTTTAGGTACTTTGATACAACCGCCTTCTACAGTAACCTTTGAACCGTTTTGTCCATTCATCAGTTGAGAGAGACTTTGCTTCCATCTTCAGTAAGTGTATAAATTTCTTTCAACGAAAGTAATTCATCATCATAAATACTCGGACTAAGCTCTGAAATAATTTTTCTTTACACCACTGCCGGCAGAAGTTAAGTCAAGTTTTACATTTTTCAAAATATTTTTGGCTTACATAGAAAATCGGTCTTATACCGCAAAGACTTGAACCGCTGTTAGCGGCATTTCCGCTGCAGGATTTTGTCTTTTTATCAATGAACTTGCACCGGCACCGTCAAGAGCACCGAATGTTCTCAAAATACAAGCATAAGTATCGGCATTAACTGTATTTTCCGTACCCGCAGATTTAAGTGTCTTTTTCATATACTTTGCATATTTTACAATATCGTCAATGGACAAAACCGCAACTTTGCAGTTAACCGTATAGTCGAAGTTGTATTTTATCAATATATGTGTTATCTGTACTTTTCCGTTGTAGCCGTTAACATACCAGTCGTGTGTTCTTATATAACTTGCAATTTCACTATCCAAAGCGACACCGCCATTACTGTTTACAGCAGCAGCCTTTTTACTGCCGTCAAAAAATCCGTTATTGAGCCAATAAGCATAACTTGTTGTGATTTCAGGATCAAAAATAAATTTTTCTCTATCAGCTTTGGTAGCATTTTCTGTCAAGGCAGTAGTTCCTTCGGGGAATTTACCGTAATAATTGTTTGAAATAAACAAATACTGTTTTTCGCCGTCAACCGTAACGGTGTCAACAGGGATAACCGATATAATAATATCCCGACGGTGATTTAAACTCATATTCGGTGTTTATATCGTTAATATCACCCGAATTGGTATAATTTGCAGAACTTGTAGTATTTCGGACTGCCGTTTTTCCGTAACCTGTTCAAATGCCAATACACTTACCGCCGACATAAGCATACACAGGGTCAGCAGTATACATACTAATTTTTTCATCATTCATTCCTCTGCTTTCTTTTATTTTAGCTCAACACTGTATGTGAGGCGGTTTTTATATTTGAAAAAGAATTAAACAAGAAGATTTTAACTTTATCGGCATTGCTTATTTTGTTGTTAATATCATAGCGGTACACACTGCCGTCAAAAAGCATATCGCCTTTTTCAATCATTTCAATTTCGGTAAGCGCATCGCCTTTATAGCTTACAGCCGCAACGTTAAAATCGCCGTCATACACCTCGCCGTCGTTGTCAACCGAAACCGTTACCGTGTCCGCCGAATTGTAATCGCTCAAGTTAAAAACTCTGTCGCTGTTTGAAAGTGCTTTTTAGCTTTATGCCGGTAAACGTTTCGCCGTCAAAGTTAACCGAAAAGATTTCGCTGAGCGATTTATTCGCAATATAAAAACACATAAACATCACTCGTTTTAAGCGGTACAAATTCAAATTCAAAACCGCCTTTTTGCGTCTGTCTTCGCCTGATTTACATAAATAATACTGCCGTCGCTGTCAAAAACTTTAACCGTAACGTTTTCGTCCTTTAAAGCCTTTTTAACCGTTCCCGAAAGCGTGATTTTGTTAAAATTTCTCGACGCCGAAACGCTTATCTCATCATTAACTTTCGGAATGGTATATTCTGCCGAATGTATTTCGTCAAACGACGCGTTTCCAAGCTTAACGGTGTATATTGCGCTCTCACTGAGCGGAACAAAGTTAAATTTAAACGACAAATTTTCGTCAAGCGCAGTTTGGTTTATGTAAATAAGCTTGTTTTTATCGTCAAAAACTTTTTATAGTCAAAATCTCATCTTTGTGCGATGTATAAACATTTCCCGACACGGTAAGAGTGCCGAATTTGTACGTCACCGAAACGTCAAGCTTATCTTTATAATACGTAACCGCATAAATCGGCTCGGTTGATGCGGTAAAGCTGAACGTGCCGTTATTTTCGGAAATGTCAAGCATATTTCCGTACATATCGTAAAACTCCGTAAGCTTGCCCTTGCTTTCTACCGACACATTTTTCCGTTTTCGACACCGCAAAGTACACATCTGTTTCGGTGTGTTTTGCGCTGTTTTCAAACGAAAGCCTGCGCACATTTGAATTAAGCTTTGTATAACCTTTACCCGTTGAGCCTGCCGTAAGCGCATTTACATTCGCCATTGCCAAAAAGGCAGGGCGCGCCGAATACGGATATTTTGCGTTGTGATAATTATATTCCAAGGCTTTCCGAACGCGTATTCTCTTTTTGAAAGCTGATAAATATAATATCTGTCGCAGAAATTCTCCGACGCCATAGAAAGATAATATTTCGCAAGCCCCGCCGCCTGATATTGATCGTTTTCGGTATCGCTGTATGCGGTATCGTGCACGCCGAACTCGGTAACGTAAATTTCCTTATCCTCGGGAATAAGTGCAAGATCGGCGCTTATACTGCTCATTATGTTGTCAAGTCCGCTGTTTGAATACGAATAATTATGAAACGAAAATACATCGTAATAATTATTTATATCAGTCTGCGCAAGAAACGATTTAAGATATTTGTCCGCGTAATCCATAAGCGACGAGATTACAGGTCCTGCAACCTTAACGTCGGGGTATTTTGCCTTGACCGCGGTATAAGTATCTTTCAAAAGCGCCGTGTAACGCTCAACACCCGTCGGCACTGTATACGCGTTTTTCGCAGTATTGTCTGAGGTTAGGCTCGTTCCATATTTCCACCGTGTCGATTTTGCCCTCGTAAGTATCGAGAAGTTTTACAACATAATCGGCATATGCCTTTCTGCCCTCGGCAGTAACAGGGAGGTAATACAAGGTGATTTCCTCGCCGTTTGCCGACGCCGCCGAAACCTCGGCAGGAATACTTTTTAAGACGTTAACGTTTCCGTAACCTGCCATAACGAGAGTTTTTCCATATTCTTTGCGCTCGACTGCTCGATATAATCTGTACAAACGTCAACCGCGCCGTAGTTTCTTTCGCCGTCCGTTACGGTTTCAAACGCCGTCCAGGCATATCCCTCACGGATATGCGAAAATCCCGTTTTATCAAGCAAATTCATACTGCCGTGAATGTTTCTTCCGCCCCAGTTAAAGTGCGCGCCGACACCCATTTTTGTATTTTTGCCGTTCGCCGTCACGCTCTGACACACAGAAAACGGTATTTTTGCATTTGCACTGATGTTTTGCTCGGAATTTGAAAAATTCACGTTCAGCGTATACGTCCCGAATTTAATGTTTTCCGACGGTATTGCAACCGTCTGCAAACCGCCGGAATTTTGCGCCGAGCTCAAGCGGTTTTTGCAAACTGTAAACCTCCGCACCGTCCGCATCGTTTTTAACACTGTAAGTGACATTGCCCGAAACGGCGGTACTGCGGTGATTTGTAAAATTAACATCTATACTTTTTCGTCATCTTTAAAGAATATATTTCCGAATTTTCCCGTTGCGCCGCCGATTTCCACACCCGACGTTTTGTCCGAAATTTCGAGTGTAACGCTTACGAAATAAACAATGTTCATTTTTGGCATTACCACTGAAAAATCAGCGTTTTTCAGTCTGTTTTCCGAAAATATGCGTCATCAATTTCAAACACCGCGGTGCGTGTGACATTCTTTTTCGACGTGGTTTCGCCGTATACTTCGTGGCGTTTCTGCGGATTTGAAAGCGAATCGTATTCAAACGCGAAATACTTTCCGCTTTCACCCGAATCGATATATTCAATCTTCACGGTAACATTTTTATATTCCGTGTTACCGTTTATCACTCCATCATTAACATTAAAATAAATTGTTTTGTTGCCGTTTGTTGTATCGGCATAAAAACACTTTGACCATTTTTGTTGTCACAGAGTTTCCCGACGCGGTTATGCCGTTTGACGCATCAGCGTTGTAATAAAGCGTTTGAACGGCATAAACCGGGCACACGGGCATTAACAAAACAATAACAAATGCAAGTATAATCACTGATGAAATAAATCTTTTCATTGTTATTCTCCGTTCGTATTATTCCGCAGTCACACTGTCAAATGCAACAGGAAGCATATTTTCGTCCCACAAAAATGCTTTGATTGTGTCGGCATCATCACCGAGAGTGAGCATTGCGGTTTCATTCTGTTCATCTGCAGAACCGCCCGTAACGTTAAATCTTACAATATCGGAAATTCCGATAATTCTGTTTCCTTTGTACGCCGCAAGAATGAGTTCAAGCGCTTTGCCCGACGTATTTCCAGCCGTGACGCTCGCCGTCGCAGTAACTGTACTTCCGCTTGTGAAAGCAGGATTGTTTATTGTTACGTCTGCAGTGTATTCAGCCAATTCATAATTAAATGCCGTGCCGTTGCCTATTACGCAATATTCTGTGCTCTGTGAATCTGCGCGTTTTAAGTTGTTGACAATAATATATCCGCCGTCTGCCGAAAGCTTTTTCTCAAACTTAACCATAAGCTTGCTTCCGTTCGGTGTAACCGATACGGTATTATTGCTCGATACAAAAACATCCGTCGTCGTAACATTTGCGGTATTTACATAATCTTTAAACGTAACAACCAACGTGTTTTCGTCAAGCGCCTTAACCGTATCGTAAGCGTTGCCGTTAGCGTCATAAGTAATTTTTATGTTGTCAATCTTTGTTACGTTTGCCGAACTGTTATAAAAATGCAACTTTGGAAAAATACTTTTTCACCGTTTATATACGGCAAAACGGTTGTGCCGTCGGAATATTTAACCAAGTCGGAGTTATCCGACGCGGATTTTCCTGAAATTGAAACGTAACTGTTTCCTGTGTCAAGATTTTACTGTAACTTTAACTCTGAACGGTTTTGTTAAAATGATTACACCAAAGATCATAGTCTTTGTTTTCAAGTCTTTTTATAGCTTGCGCCCTTTGCCCTGCGATGCTTCTTTGTAATATCCGCCCTGACCTACATCGGAAGAACCCATTATGTAAAACGGATATTTAAAACTAGGAGATACATCGCCGTCATACAAAAGACCTATATGAAGTCCGTTTCCGATTGCCTCATTAACGTCAGCCTCAACGGTAATTACACCGCCCTGAACTTTTTCGGGAAGATTTCTGCCTATCCATTTGCCGTTAGTGATGTTATATACACCGTTTTCATCTATTGATGCATTTGCTGCGTTTGTCCAGTCAGCCGGCGAAAGCGTTCCCTCACTGCCGTCTGCGCTGATTGTGAAAACTCCCTTTAATGCAAGCATCTCGTCGGGAGTGTATATCGACGGATTAAGCTCCGAAATAATTTTCTTAACTTCACTGCCGGCAGTGTCCAAATTAAGTTTAACGTTTTTTTGAAATAATCCTCGCTTACATAAAAAGCGGGACGCAGCTGCGCAGTGGCAAAATTCGCTTTTTACATTTGCCGTACAGCCGTTAGCCGCATACAAAGTTCTTAAATCACTCGAATTGCCTACCGGTGATCTTAAAAATGCGTGAATTCCGTTTGATGTGAGGTGCCGTTTACATATGCGCCCCAACCAATCTTTTTGAATATTTTGCATATTCCGTGATTGAAAGAAGTGCAATTTTGCATTTTGCAGTATAATCGGTTGTCGGATAACCACTCGGTGCCTTTGCATTTGCCTCAACAAGCCAGTCATGCTCAGCAATGTACGGTTTAATATTTGTGTCGAGCGCAACAAACCCGTCGCCTTGCCCGCCGTTTAAAAATGTTGTGTTAAGCCATTTTGCAATATTTCCGTCAACATCGGGATCAAATTCATTTTGTTGCCGATGCAGTGGGATTTTTTGCCGTATAAATCATTGCAGTAAATGTAATACTGTTTTTCACCGTTAACAGTGATTGCATCAAGCACCTGATAATGATAAACCGTACCGTTTGTTGTTGCAGTAAATGCATAATCGGCATTTACTCTTTCAGGCTTTATAAGATTCCCTTTTCCTTCTGCAGATTCACCCTCCGCAACAAACGTAATCGCCCCGTCCGACGGATTATAGTAATACTCATCCCGGGTTTACATTACCCGACTTCTCATATCCGTCAATACGGATAGTTGCCATAGGCGTTGACGTTTCTGCCCCTGTTACCGCAAATACGTTACCAGAAAACCGCAAACACCATAACAAAAAGCCAAAAACAATGCAATAAACTTTTTCATTAACTGTCACCCGTTCTTAAAAATTTTATATATTAACCTTTAACGCTTCCTGCCGTAAGACCTGCGACAAGCTGTTTCTGACAAAGGAAGAACACGCAAATCGAGGGAATTGCGTAAAGCAAAGCCGCCGCACATTTGATAGGATCAAGATTTGCCGTAGGGTCGCTCGGCAATGTGTAGCTCGCGTTAAAAAGCGCAATGGAGAGCGGATACTTCTTTTCTGTCAAAAACATATACGGAGTCATATAGTTTCCCCACTCACCGATAAACACCCTGAAAAAGTCCTACCGCCAAGATGCTTTTGCAAATCGGCATATAAATCTGTGTTATAATTCTGAAAAACCCGCATCCGTCGATAAATGCGGCCTCTTCAATTTCGCTCGGAATACTTTCGATATACTGTTTATACAAAAACACAATACCCGGCGAACCTGCCATACAGGTCAAAAACCAAATCCAGTACGTGTCCTTTATGCCGAAATTTGAAAATGCGATGTACTGCGGAATCTGTAATGCAAAGCCCGGTATCATCATACACGACAAAAGGAGCATAAACAAAAACTTGTTTCCTTTAACTTTAAGCTTTGCAAATGCAAAACCGTAGAAAAAGTCGACCGTTACTCCGAAAAATACTGTTATACTTTACTACAATACACGAGTTTTTAAGGTATCTTAAAAACGGTATAAGCGTTACCGCTATTTATAGTTACTCCAGTCGGGTTTTTGCGTCAGCGCTATTGAGGGAAGCGAATATATCGAACGCAGTGAATTTACAAAGGTGTAATAAAGAGGAACTATAAATATGATGCTTATAATTGTGCAGACTGTAAACCAAATAATATATGTAATCTTCTCCATAATAAGTCTCCTACAAGTTAATTTGATTCGGTATATACTCCAATATTTTTGTACCCTCAAGCACAAACGTTATTGTCATAATTATTGCAAAAATTACTCCATACCATAGCCATACCGTAGCCGAAACGCATATTTACGAAAATCTGCTGATATACGTGAACGAGGTATGTGTAAACGGGACGTATCGGAACGCTTGTGAGTCCCTCACCGCTCGCACCTGCCAAAAGTACAGGCTGTGCAAAAAGCTGAAGTGTGCCGATGATAGATGTTGTGATGTGCATATAAATCATATTCGACACAAGCGGAAGAGTGATTTTAAACGTTTTCGACACAGGGCCGACACCCTCAATATCAGCCGCCTCATACAAATCGTCGGGTATTCCCTTTATCGCCGCGATAATTGTGAGCGCACCGCCGCCCGATGTCCATAACATCATAATTATAAGAGCGCGTTTTACATAGTCAAATCCAAGCCAGTTTACCGTCTCTGCGCCGAAAAGCTCGCGCACAAAGTTGAAAAAGTCCGCCGTCATATGCATAAATGCCTTTCCACATAAGCGCTATTGCAACCGCAGGGGATAACCGACGGCAGATAAAAACAGCGCTGAACACGCCTGACACCGCGGAATGTGTTGCTTAATATAAGCGATATGGTAACACATATTACCGTGCCGACAGGAACGGTGATAACACCTATTCCGATTACGCGCAGAATTGACGGCAAAGCCTCGTTGTCAACAAAAACGCGTTTAAAGTTTGCAAGTCCCACAAAGGTGAGGTTGTCAAGGTTAAATCCCGTAAAGTTTGTAAAGCTGATATAAAGTCCCCATACAAGCGGATAGCCTTTTGTTAAGAGGAAAAAGAAAATGAACGGCGCCATAATGGCATAAAACGCACGGTAGCGCGCCTTTTCAAGCCCCACTCCCCTTTTCTTTACTTTCAGCACTCTTCTGTTCCAGATGCCGATGCCTTCTTTGTTATGTTTTTCATAATACATCTTCCTTAAAAATAAATATTTTTATTTAAAGCCGAAAGATAACTCCTTCGGCTTTAAACTTAATAATGCTGATTTTAGTGTGCCATACCTTCGTCAATCAAAAGCTGGATTTCGTTTTTCCATAAGCTTCATAGCCTCGTCAAAGGTGTACTGACTGCAGGAGCGGTGTGAAAATATTTTTCCATAATGCTTTCAACCGCGTTAGCCGCAACGTAAGCGATTGGACCTTACAAAGGTGTATTCACCGCTCTCGGCATATTTAACAGTGGTATCAAAGTTTCTTTTCTGGAATTCATTCTTAATGTCCGCATTCTCGGCAAGCGACTTTTTAATCGGAAGATTAAAGCCTGCGTTTGCTCTTTTCTGTGCAGGTATTCCTGAGGTGGATAAACTCCCAGCAAGCAAATGCAAGCTCGGGGTCTTTTGTGTTTGCGCTGATTGTTGCACCGACAGGACCTGCTGTGTATTTAGCGCCCTGACCTTCTTCCATAACAGGTGTCGGACAAAGAATCATATCGTCATAGTCAACAGATCTGTCGGGGTTTTTAACATATGTTGAACCCGAATACAAACCGAAGTTGTTTATAGCGCAAAGCCCTGCGGAAATTCAGAGTTTCCGTTACCGCCCATAGGATAAAGCGGTGACTGTGTATAGCCGTTAACTTTCATATCGTACAACGTATTTGAAAGCTTTTTCCTTACATCCTCGTCTTTAAGGTTGATTTTTCGAGAAATCGTCCGAATACATTGATTTGCCTACGAGGTTGAGCATAGTTTCAACCGTAACGTTGGGAGCTTCAATGTTTGAATATCCGAACACTTTAACCTTGTTGCCCTCTTTTAACGGTAAGCTTTTTAGCATAATCTGCAAGCTCGTCAAACGTAATCGGAGCGTCGTATGTAGGAATTCTCAAGCCTTTTTGCGTCAAGCATAGATTTGTTAACCCATCATTGACGACGGACCCCAGTCTTTGGGAAGTCCGGTAAATTTTGCCTTTGCCAAAGTCCTTGCCGTCGTATTTAAAGCAATCGATACAAACGGGGAAAATATCTTTTTCATCGTAAGGTCACTTTTCTTGAGCATATCGTCAAGCGGCATAATAATGCTTTTTGTTAACATATGTAGGTAAGTCCAAAATGGAGTTTGTTCTGATAATGTCGGGGAGCGTCGTTTGCGGCAATTTTCGCCATAAGAGCACTTCCGCCCTCTTCGAGAACAACCTCACAGTTGGGGTGGTCCTTGTAGAAGTCGGCAACATCACGTTCAAATCTTTTTCGACTCGCCGTCAAGCCTCACCTGCCGAGTAAGTAATTCTGATTGTCTTTCATTGTCATCTCGCGGTTTCTTTACTGCCGCATCCGCTTAACGCGCCGACAGCAACCGCCGCGCACAAAACTGCATGCCGATTAGTCTTTTTCATATTTCAGCCTCCTCACGTTATTGCCGCACAGGCGCAAAAGCTGATTTGCGCCTGTGCAAGTTTAACATTTCATCTTAATTTTAATTATACTGTTTTCATACATTGTGCACTAAACGTAACAAACTTTTGTTTTAGTCATAAATTTTTACATTTTTATAAAAACATCAGTCAACAAGGCTGTGACGCATAGTTATATCAACAAGTGCATTTTCAAAGGGTGTATCCGCCGCTCTTTTCGGGGTCGCACGGTGTAAACTCGTAATATTTTGACGGTGCTCTGCCGTTGCCGCCGACTTTCAAACCGTCGGTAATTTCGACAACCTTATGGCGAACCTCAATATCCGAATCGTTAAAGCACGCATTAAACCTGAATTTGTCGTTCGGTTTGAGAGGCTGAACCGAGCTGTACGGAATTTTTTTATAATGTAACGAGAAATTCCGAGCGTGTTGTCACGGAGTACTTTTAATGTTTTCGTTATAGTGGTATAATCAGCTCTAACGTTCATAATACCCATTTCTGTTGCCGTTTTTGGTAAGCGCGGCATAGAGTGCATAATCGTCTGCCTGAGGTGATGTTCCGCCGTTGTTAAGCGGGTCAATATACATCTGAATACTGTCGCCGTTCCACGAGTTCGAGCCGGTGAACTGCTGGTTGTAAATACTGTCGTAAACTGTGGACATAACATAAATATAATTGTTGTCGTGCTTCATATAAGTGATTGAACCGACGTCCTCTTTGCGCCAATTTTCTTTTGTCGTTGCGTCTGCAATATCGCCTGCATAAAGCGGATATGCGTCTGCCCAGTCTGAAATGTCACCGTCAAACGACTCAATGTCAATCGCTTTGGACGTTGAAACAACAAACGGGAAGTTAAGACCTTTCTTAACGTTCAAAAATTCCGTTCCGCTTGTGTCGGACACTTTTACTCCTATTACATAGTTGTTAAAACGCAACCTTTTTCTTTGAAAGAATTTTAAAGCTTACGATTTTTGTTTCGTCTGCGCCGACCGTGTAGCTTTCCGACATTTTTTCAAGCTCCCAGCCCTCGGGAAGATATGTGATTTCAACAGTTCCGTCAACGGGGTAAGGTGTAACGTTTGTAACTTTAACGTTTATGTGTTCAAGATTGTCAAACGTGCCCTCTGCCTCGCATAAGCTCTGCTTTAACCGCGAGCTGACGCGTAATCGGGAACCATCTTTTCGTTTAAAAACTTCGCCGTTCTGAACGATTTTTTTATTAAATATCTGTCGGAGGTTTTTGTGCTTTTGTCGGTAGACACTTTAAGCGTCATTTTTGCGTAGCAGTATGCTGCAAGCTTAAGCGATATACTCGCTAATTATTCTACACTCGCCGTTTTTAAACGATAATTTCACCGTCAATGGAATGGAACGCTCATTGTAAACTTCATATTCCGTTTCAACATATTCGTCAAGCGAATAGAAATTTGCCGTTGTGGGAAGTGCGGCGACAAAATGCCGATTGTGTAGTCAACTTTCTGGAACGTAAGAATTCCGCCCAAGCTGCAACGCGCTCTGAAAGGAAACTGTTCGCGTTTGCAATCGGTGCGCGCATAACGTCGTAATCACGGCTTTTCGCGTCGGTTGCTTTTGCTGTAGTAAATGCGCGAATATTCGAGCATTTTCTCGGTGTAGAGAATTTGCGCGTGTTTTCGCCGCCTTTAAGCTTTTTAACTTCACTCTTAACTTCGTTGTATTTTCCGCTACAGGCAAGTTTTTTTATCACCGTATGCAATGCCGTAAACGTTTGCGATTTTTTCGCCCTGTTTGTTTAAATCAGACAAAAATTCCGAAAGTTCTTTAAGCCTCGAAATTTGTTTTTCCGTTTATAAAATCATCAATAAAGTCTGTCGCCGACATTGTAGAAAAATCTGCAATGCTTCGTACGGCTCTTTGCAATGTCATCAGCCGAAAGTGCCTTTAACCCGTCAAATACAGTTTTGTCAAATTTTCCGCCGTATTTTTCCGAAAGCTTTTCAATAACCTTCTCTTTTACCGAATAAGCCGTGTCGAAAACATAATCCAAACCGAAACCGTAGATATACTTAACGTCGGAATTTATAACAACTTCAGTAACATCCTTTTCGGTAATATTGCCGTACATATCTTCAACGGTAACCGGTGTGTTGAATTTGAGAGTGTATGTTTCATCACCCGGAATCCAAGCCGCCATAAACGGTTTGCCGTCACGGATAAACATTGCACACTGCGAGTTTTCGCATATTGGATATTCGCCGACATACTGTGCGGAATTGAGCATTTTTGTGCAGTTTGCCGCAACAATACTTGTGGGAGTTGCAACCTCAAAGTCGTTGGCGCCGAGCTGAAGTCCCAGACCTGTCGATACCGCCGCGTAGTAAATTGTCGTGTCAATATCGTGCAGATACGTTTTAAGATAGAGTTTCGTCACATCTTCCGAACGTTCATAATGACTGCGGGTCGACTCGTCCGCAACCCATTTTCCATCCCAGCCGATTTCGGTAATCTGAACCCAGCCGCCGACACCGTCCGACGCGCTCTCGTAACCCTCGGTAAACGAATCGTAACGCGAGTCAACCGTTGACGCTTTTTATACGGGTGGTACGAAAAACCGTCGAAATATTTATAGGCGTCCTGCTCGTAAATATATTTCAAAAGCGGTTTTGCGTTGTTTCCTCCGCTCGTAACACCGCCGACAAGTGAAAAATCGTCTGTTTCGTCATTTAACGCAAGCGAAATATGGCGCGCAAGGTCGAGATACATTATGCCGTATTTGTCGTTGCCGGGAAAGTATTTGTCAAGGTCGGGTTCGTTTCCGAACTCAGCAAAAAACTTAATCTTCGGGTAATCATTGCGCAGTCTTTTTAACATATAGTCAATGTTTCTCTGAATTTGTTCGGGTGTTTTGGACGTCTGTCCGTGCTCGCCGCCCGCACCGTTGCTGGGACGGTACGGCTGAATACCCAAAAACGACTGTGCGCGTATGTTGTTAAGATAATCCATCGGAACGATATAGTCTTTAAATTCGCCGCCGTCCGACTCGATATATCTCCACATAATCGCCTGACCGTAACGCACGCACATAAAGCCGAGCGTTTCGGTGAATTTTACTGCGTTATACGCATTTTTCCTTGATGTTTCAAGATTTGTTGACGTTAGCGTCCGCAACGGCGAGCGAGGTATGCACGCCGATACGGGTATATTCGTCCATAAACTGCGGTTTGCTCGGCTCCATAACCGCCATTTTTGTGCTTGCGGTATATTTTTCTTCACCGTTTGACGCGGTAACCTGAATTTCATAAGAGCCTTTGGGAAAATCATCGGTAACGTTAAGCGTTTCGGTTGAATCTGCCGAAACTTTTAAGCTTCCGATTTTGTGTTCTCCGCCGTAGTTTTCGTAGTTTAAAATTTCATACGATAAATCGTATTCTGTATTTTCACTGCCTTTGTTTGTTACCGAAACGGTAATGTATGCCTTGCCGAAATCCTGAATACTCAAAAAAGTTTTCGGCACCGACACGCTGACCTCGCATTTTTCGGCATATACCGCAGGCGAAAGCATAAGCAATACAAAAAGCAAAACAAAGAATTTTTTCATTTTAAGCTCACACTCCTACTTTTGATATACCGCAACAAGCTGTGTACTGTTGTTGTCAACCCTCACATAACATCTTGCGCAGTCGCTGCCGTAGCGAACATAATCTTTCATTTCAATACCCGCAAAGTCTTCTCTATATCGCGCGTCGCTCTCTTTGTACGAGCTGTCGATAAGCGTGCCGACAGTATCGCTGATTTTAAACCATGTGATTTTTCCGTCGCCCATATCGGTAATTGTCGCAGGGTCGTCGGTGCAAACACCGATTGTCGTTCCGTTGTTAAAGTAAATATATCCTGCAAATTGGTAGCAGTATGAGGAATAGCTTGCGGTTGATATACCTTCTGACTCATAATAACTTAAATCAAGCGTGTGTTTTTTGCATCGTATATTTTTGAGCATTCTCGAAAATTCGCCTTTGTTGTTAAATAGTCCCACAAATACGTCACCGCTTTTTATGCCGCTTTGCTCAAACACGCTCAATTCGGAGCAATATGCTTCTTTCGGATTGTATGTTTTAAAATATTTGATTCTATACGTTTCTGTTGCCGTCCTCGTCAAGTACCTGTTTAGCCTCTTTGAAAACATACGAGGCTGCAGAGCTTATAATTTTGTTGTCAAGAATAAAGCTCTCATCACATACGACAACTTCGGGAATAAAATTCTTTCTGTCGGTGCCGAATCCCTGAACAATATGTGTTGCATTTGATTTAAGCATAGACGGGTCACCCACACCGAAGTTGTCTTCACTCTGAAGATTTGCGTCGGTCGGTGCAAAAGAAAAGCACCGTATTTTTTGCGTCAAGTCTGAATTTTGTGGGGAAAAGTGTCGTTCCGGCAGTGTATGATGCCGCCGACTTCGGACCGAACGAGAAAAGCGTGTTGTCGCCTTCGTATTCCGAACGGTATGCGGTGTCTACCACATAAACTTTTTCCGTCATCATCGGCGTCGTAGCGTATAACTCCCGTTCCGCTTGCCGTTACCGCGTTTCTTAATACCTCAAGTGCGGTTTTTGGACGAGGTATAGTTTTTACCGTCAATTTTCACCTTTTCTTTAATCTCAAGCTGACCGAATTTTCCGTCAGATTTTAATATTCTTCCCGAAATCGGGCTTCTGGGACCGTCCTCGTAGTCAATATATGTAAGATAACCGTAGTCCATTTTGCCGTCGGTGTAAACCGCGTGCGCGATTTTTCCGTCGCGGTTTAAATAAAAACGTTCCCGAAAACGCCGAGGAGAAGATTATCTTTTTCCTTGGCATAAAAACTGTCTGTCATAAAATACTCGTTTTTCGCCGATTGTAACAAACATTCTGTCGGTGTTATCTTTTCCGATTTCAATAACCTTGCCGTCAACCGAAGTTTTTGAAACGTACGCGTCGAAAAAGGTGTCCGTCATTGCATATACGCGGTTAGAAGGTCACCTGCACCGATGCTGTAAAACGTTGTCGCTTCGCCGTTTTCATCATAAAATCTTATACGGTCAAACTCACTAGACTCGCTCAAATCTATAAGCTGATTTCCTATTACGTCGTGAATTTTTGCAAGAATTGTATCAACGCTGTTAACGTAGTATTCCGTGCTTTTCCAAATTGTAACAACCTCGATTTTGCCGTCGTTGTCGTTGTCGATAAGATACGCACGGCTGTCCGAAAAATCGAACACCGAACTTTTGTATGACGAAAGCGCCGAACCGTTGTAAATTACGGGCACACTGCCGGGGATTGTAACGTTTTTCTCTTTGCCGTTAGCATTTGTATAGTAAACTTTTCTGCCTTCAAGTCCCGTAAAATTGCCGTTGATTTCAATAACATCATTTAACTCGTCATTTATATACGCTGTTACGATTTTGTCGGTTTTGCCTGTGTCGTAATAGTAATATTTAACCGCATAACCGATTAAATCGCCTGCCGAGTTTTTTTCTCGTCCTCATACATAATACCGTTGATTTTAACTCTGTCTTTGCCCATACCGTCAGACGAGAAAAAACGAAGTGTATCCGTTTGCCTCAACAACGCCCTCGTCATTTTTAATTCCTCTGTAAACGTAAAGAAGTGTTTCGCCTTTTACGGTTTCGTAACTAATCTTTGTACCGAGAGTTTTAACCTGGAGCATATCGGTGTCGAGCGCGTTTTTGAGCATAACCGCCGTGTTTCGTGCGTTTATTATCTCGCCGTCCGCGTCCTCAACGTCCGAAAGAAGTCCTATTCTGCCGGCGATTGAAGCATAAACCGCAAAGCTTCCGTTCGCCGAGTCGGTCTGTGCCTTGTAACCCAAAAAGATTTACAAGACTGCGCACCGCGTCCTCGTATGTAAGACCTGTGTTGCCCGACGTACGGCTGAACGAAATTCCCGTAAGGTCGGAAATATCAAGCGCCGCACCGCCCTGTGACAAAAATGTTTGAAAGTGCGTCGTAAAAACACGTTATAGGTAACGTTTTTGTCGGTTGCTGACAAGCTGTTTACGCCGAGTGCGGAAAGCAGAGTTACTGCCTCGTCATATGCACCGTCAATGACAGGCGCAGACTCGTCAGCCGCAAAAGCCGAAATGCCTGCGAAGAGTGTAAACAGCACTGCAACCGCTGATATAAATGCAATTATTCTTTTATTCATTTATTCTACTCCCCTATTTTAAGTATCTTATAAACCATCTGCGCCGCTTCTGCATCGGGTTGCGTTGTGTTTTCGGCAGGGAACGTGCCGTCCTCATAACCCGAAATTACGCCTGCGCCGTAAAAGCTTTGCAACTGCCGATTTTGCATATTCCGCAATTTGAGCATCGTCTGCAAATGTATGGTGCCGTCGTTTATCGCGCTTATTTTCGCCTCGTACGCGTTAACCAGCATAACCGCCATATCCTCACGTGTGATGTTTCTGCCGAGTCCGAAAAATATTTTCGCTTATTCCGTTTATAATTTTTGCATTTTTTTCGCCGCGGAGATGTAATCTTTAGCCCAGCTGTCGTTTGAAACATCGTCAAATACGCTTTCGCTCTCTAAAACTTCAACGCCGAACGCGCCGACAACGATTTTTACAAATTCCTCGCGCGTGATGTTTGCGTTGGGTTTAAAATCGCCGTCCTCGTAACCCTTTATAACGTTTTTCGCAACAAGGCTTTCAATAGCTTCTCTTGCCCATTTTGCTTCGTTAATATCTGCAAAGCTCATAAGCTCGTCTTTTTCATCGGTAATGTTTCCGCCCGGAACGACCGTCATTTTTGAGCCGGATGTACCCGAACCCGAGCCTGAGCCGGACGAACCTTTTGAAGGTGTTGTTGAACCGCCGGGAGTTTTGCCGTCCTCTGACGGAATATATGATTTAACCTCCGACATTTTTGTTAAAATTGTGCCTTTTTCCCTTGCGTCGAGTATCTTTCCGGCAAGTGAAATTTTACTGTTGTCGTCAAGGTCGGTAACCGATTTATCGAAAAGGCCGGAATTACTGTCAATAATTGTCACAACCGCACTCGGCGACTGCGCCTTATTGATTTCATTAAGCACTGTCACTTCTTTTAAACACTTTCTGCGTTTCGGTGATGTTTGAAAAATTCTGTTTTTTTGAGTATCAGTGCGTTTATATCGTCTGAATTTGCGGTGTAGAGTTTGTAAAAAGTCCGCAAAATCTTTAAATCCGAGATAATCAATGTTTCGTGTAACTATTTCCGCAATATTTTCATTTTTGCAAACGCAAGCTCGGTTACAGCGTAAATCTGATTGATTTTCAGCGCATAGTTTGTCTCTGTAAATCCGTGCTCGGCAATCTGCGAATACACGAGCGTTTTATAATCGTCCGTCCAGCTTGACGGGAAAGTATCGCGCTTGTTTTCGGGATATGAAACCATTGAATACTTAACCGCCTCGGAAAGTGCGTCAGCCGGTGTTTTGTCACCGTTTAAATATTTTATAATTTCCTTTTGCTTTCGTCTGCGTGCGAAAAACGGAGTTGTGAAAAACTATGCCATTGTTCGGCGCGGAAACTTTAACGGTGTAATCCGCCGATACCGAGTCGGGTTTTAAAGCAAAAATGATACAAAAATTTCCGTCCCTGTCAATTACCGCATATGACGCGTGGTCGGTAACCGTTTCGGTGCCGTCGTTATGCTCTACGATAACCGACAGATAATTTCCGTCGTAAACCTTCGTTTGTGCCGACAAGCGAATATCCGCCGTTTTCGGGTTTGAATTCAATTTCGGCAAAGCAGGCTGAAAATGCCGTCAGCACCGCAAGCGCCGATGCAAAATGCCGTAAATATCTTTACTGTCATACCTTTTAAATCTCCTTTCCTATCGCAGTGTCAAAGCACAAAGCGGACTGTTATCGTCTGCGTTCAAAATCAAAACTCTGTAAACAACCGCATTTGCAATTTCATCTATCGAAATTCTGTCCGCAACATCTGACGCAAGACTGTAAACTTTGCTCTGAATACCGAGCATAACGTTGTTTCCGTCAAAGCCCGCCGTAATCACGCGCGCTGATTTTTCGCCATTGCCCGATTTATTTTTAATTGTAAACGATACATTTCTGCTGTCATTTACCGTGCATACCGCACTTATTGTCTGCGCACCTTTTACCTGACCTGCATAGATTTTCTCGGATTTAAGCTTATCTCCGCTTGCCGTGTCGGTAACGTCAAAGTGTGCGGTGATGTGTTTTCCTTCATAATTTGACGGAATTGTGTAGCGCATACCTTCAAATTCCTGTGTGCCCGAACCGTCCGCACTGTCCGAAACATACCACGATACTGTAACATCCGTGGTTTCGGGGAGAGCAGACTCGTCATAGTAAATACCGAGCGTTTCGTCTGCCGCCGTTATGCCGTAAACAACTGCGTCCGAAATGTCCGTGCTGTCGGAGGAATACCCCAAAATGCTTACAAGCTCATCTTCAGTATACAGTCCCAAAAGATCGTTTTTCGGAATATTTTCTCTGATTGTCTTTTTAACGTTATCGCCCGCTTTTTGCAAGTTTTTGCATTTTTAAAAGTAGTCAATGCTCAAATACATCACAGGACGGATAACAACCGGGTTGGTTGTGCATACAAACGAATACGGATTTTTCACACTGCCGTCGGAGTTAAGTTCGTTTGCGATGTTCTGGTGCGAAAACGTTACCCGAACCCGAACCGTAGAATTTCATAGTAAGGAATGTATTCGTGTTAGGGCGAACGAAGAAGCACCCTGTCACCCGCGTTTGCAATGCTCGTCGTTGCTTTGTATCCGATTTTGCCCTGATATTTTACATATTCACTGTATGACAAAAGCGCTATTTTGCAGGGTTGCCGTGTAGTCATTCTGCGTAACGGAGGTTGTTTTGTAGTTTGCGTCCTCGCCCTTGCCGTTACCCTCAACATACCAGTCGTTTACAAGCGCATACTGCGCCGCGGTCTGGTCAAACACCGACTTGTTTCCGTTCTGCGCACTTCCCTCACCGTTTAAAAATTCGTTGTTGAGCCAGTGCGCAATGTTTGTTTTGTCGTCGGGATTAAATGTATTGTTTGTATGGAAAATCTCGCTCACCGTGCTTGCGTCGCCGTAGTTGTCATTTGAATAAACCAAAAATGCGGTGTCGCCGTCAATAGTTGCGGTGTCCAAAAGTGAATATACATATTCGCCTCCGTCGCCGCTGTATACAAATTCGTTTTCAGCCCCCTGGGGCGAAACGCGTCCGTTGTTATTGCCAAATTCAGACGTCGCGGTAAGTGTTGACGGTACAACCGCGTTTATGCTTCCTATTGCTTTTTAACCGCGTTGTCCGACATTTTCTCAATACCGTACGAACCGTCAAGCGAAACAGGCGTCACCGACGCTTTTTATGTATTTTTCCGCTGTCCGACGTGCCGATTGTAGTAAGTTTCGCTGTCCGCACCGTCAATTTTTGTATAAGTGCCGTTTTCGGAAGATGCGGAATACCATTTTATAATCGCCGCCGAAGTGTCGCATTTTTCTTCAACGCCGTCGGAATATATCGCCGAAACCGAAAGCTCGCCGCCGACAAAAACCGTCACCCGAAACGGTTACGCTGTCAAAAGTGAGTGTTGCGTCTGTGCAGATTAAGTTTAATTCATCGTCGGAATATCCGAGTTCTTTGAGCGAATCGCGCTGTTGTTTTCCTTTTATAACAGTTGTGATGTAATCGCCGTACTCTGTAAGCCTGTTTTTCCTTTAAAATATTTTTCACTCACATAGAAGCAAGGTCTTACACCGCAGTAGAACGTTCCGCAGTTACCTGTGTTGCCGCTCGACTGAACGTAGCGCTTAACCCAAGCACCCGTATTTGAACCGCCGAGAGTTGCAAAGCTTCTCAAAAAGGCAGGAATAGTTTGCGCTTGCCGGCACCGCTTTGCCGTTTACAAGCTTAAGGCTCTGTTTTCATATATTTGCCGTATTTCATAAATTCGGCAGTTGAAAGGAGTGCAACTTTTTGCATTTGCATAATAATCATAATGATATTTTTCATCTATATTTTCTTCGCCCGGCGTCGAAGGACCGTAACCCTCAACATACCAGTCGTGCGCGCGAAGATAATTAACAATGCCATCATCAAGACTGTTTCCGTCGCAGTTGTCGTGTTTCTCGGCGCTCACACCGTTTAAAAACTTATTGTTGAGCCAGTGCGCATAACCGCCGTCGATTTCGGGGTCGAAAATCCAGCTTTCGCGCTCTGTAAGGCTTGCATAACCCGGAATTTTTCCGTAATATGTATTGGAAACAACAAAATACTGTTTTTCTCCGTTTCCCTCGTCGTCAACGCCGTCAACCGACGCATCGGGAATTACGGTATAGTAAAAATCCCGTCGGCGATCTAAACTCCCAAGCCGTGTGCGTGTCGTCAACACCCGAATCGGTTTTTAACGGACTCGGTTTTTCAAGTTTTGTGTAAACCGTTCCGTCACCTACGGGCGCATATGCAAAAGCGTTAAGTGTGCACGACATCATAACAGCGATTGCAATAAGCAAGCAAAGTGATTTTCTCATCTTCTCATTCTCCTTATATATTGTAATGTTTGCACAAAAACGTGCAGTATTTTATATTAAAATTATACCATTGTCACGCAATATCCACAACGTATAAAAATTTTGCTTTTGTTCATAAATTTTTACATAATCGGCAAAATGACTATCATTTTTCTAATATTTTATTGTATAATTTCTATAAAACATCTTGCAATGAGAAAATTTTGGTGTAAAATATATAATGTAGTCAAGATAAAAAACTTTGGAGGTAAAAATGTATAAGCTTCTTATTGCCGACGACGAACCGAATATCAGAGAAGGCCTGTCCTATCTCGACTGGGCAGAATTTAACATCAGCGTTGCGGCAACCGTCGAAAACGGACGCGCCGCATATGAGTACATCAAAAACAACGAAGTTCATATTCTTCTTACAGATATAAAAAAATGCCTCTTATGGACGGACTTGAACTTATACGCCTTGTTAAGGAATACAAAAAAAATATTGAAATCGCGGCGCTTTCGGGTTATAATGATTTTGAATTTGTAAAACACTGTCTTAAAAATGATGTTTTTCAACTACCCTTTTAAAAACCTATCGACATTGACGAATGGAAAGAAACGTTCAGCGAGATGACAAAAAAAGGCTGGATGAGCGGTTTGAAAAGACGCAGAGCGCCATAAAAATCGGTGCACATTCAAAAAATCATATCGTATCCGCCGCGCTTGAATATATGAACGAGCATTACAGCGAACAGATTACGCTTACCGACGTTGCGTCGCACATATATTCAAACCCGACATACCTTTCACGCGTTATAAAAACCGAAGTCGGCATAGGCTTTACCGAGCTTTTGACAAAACTGCGCATTGACGCGGCGAAAAAGCTCCTTTAAAAAAACCCTGCGTACAAAATAAACGAAATAGCCGAAACGGTGGGATATTCAAATCCCAGATATTTCACATTTGCATTCAAAAACAGACAGGTCTTACCCCTATACTTTCAGGAGTGAGCATATTGAGGGACGAATAAAAATTCTTATCATAAAAAAATACTTCTTATCCGCATACTCGCAATCTGCGTGCAGGCGTTTTTGTTTGTGACCATTTCGTCGTCATATCTTAAAACAAAATTTACAAGCTATCGGCAAACGCTGGAATTTCAGAAATATCATTATTTTTCCGAGGCGGACACGCTGAACGTCAAAACCGACAATCTGATTGAGCTTTTCAGAAGCTCGTCAGCGCTTGCTTTCTGCCGTGATAACTTGGTTTTTGCTCCGCCTGCCGAAAACGGATTAAAATATGACAAAATAAAGAAAAACCCTCGAAAAATTCCGTGCTTTCCGAAACATATTTCGAGGGATATTATCTTATCGGACGCAATCCGAACCAGTTTTTCAATAAGCTGTCTTAATAAAAATTTTTTTCGCTTATGGGCAAGCTTGAACTTGAATATCTGCCCCTTATTCAGAATTTTGAAAACAACGCTTTTACGCTCAATTATCAGCGCATTTTTGTTTTTGACAAAAACGATTACAGCAACATAAAAAGTTCCCGAAACAATGAAATCCGACTATGCAAAAATGCTGGACGAGCTTAACGGGAAAAATTGTGTATTATACCATAAAAGACGACGTTTTGTGCATAATTATATACAATGAGGCGTTTTTCGACGAAATTTTTGCCGATACCGGACTTACAAATTCAAGCGTCGTACTGCTTGACAATTCAAACACGGCATTTTTATGCTAAAGGCGGTAAATTTGCCGTTAACAGCGTGTATGAAAAAAACATCACAAAAAATCTGCCGGTACATACAACATCAATGTTCACCACTGTTATAAGGAGCAGATTTCACTATAATTTTGCAGATTTTCTGTTTATCGGCACAATGCTTTTGCTGTGCATTATATTCGTCAAATGGTCGTTTGCCGTTTCGGAAAAAGTACGCAAACCGCATTATGGAGCCGTATAACATACTCAACGGATTTTTTTCTATCTTAACAACAAAAAGCGACGAAATTGAAAACTTTGATTATTTGAGTCTGCCCCCATTCGGCGAAACCGCGCTCGGACATAAGCAAAAATATATTTTTACGCAATGATTTTTGCAATTCTTTTGCCGGCAATCGTTTCGTCGGCGATGTATCTTACAACCTTCAACCTTATGTCAAACCGCTTTATAAAAGACAAAGCGCAGGTGTCGCACCGTCAGCTTTCGCAGCAGCTTATGGATAATTTCGACTTTTACATAAACGCATTTTGCCTTGACGGCGAAACAATCAGCGACGATTTTTTGACCCGCATAAAGTACAAAGTGACGCTCGACTCAAAATATAATCTTGTAAGCATACCGAACGAAAGTCAGGTCGGAATTATAAACCCGAAATTCGTGTCGCGTATTTCAGAGGCGTGCAGAAACGCACCGGGCGAAAAAGCGCTCGTTTATATTCCCACCGACCTTTTCGGCGACAGCGCAATCGGACTTATGACAAGAACATATGCCGGTACATACGAGGTTATAATTTTTAAAATGGAAGCGCCGAGCTTTTCAGCTGCGAATGCAGATATAGGCTATATGCTGGTCGATTTGCGCGGAAACACAATTTTCCAGAGCACGCTTATAGACAGCGCGAAAAAACAAAAGCTTATAAACGGCAATTCGCCTGAAATTGTATTCACCTCCGATTACAAAAATTTCGGCTGGAAGCTATACACTTTCACAAGCGTATCCAAACTTAAAAGCAGTATTTACACCACCATCAGCCTCGATATTTTTTGCGATTTTATCACTTCTTGTGGTTGTTATGCTTATCTCGTGGAGATACTCGTCAAAAATTTTTAAGTCCGCTTGAAAGAGTGAAAAGCGCAATGTCTGCCGCCGAGGCATCGGAATATCCGCTCGATAAAAATATCGGACGAAACGAACGAAATTGAGGAAATGCTGAACGTTTACAACAAAATGATACGGCATATCAAGAAAAATCACCGAAGATAAGCTCGCTTATGCGGGAAGAAGAACGCGCGAATGCGCTTAAAATTCAGGCAGAACTGAATGCGCTCCAACAGCAGATTAACCCCCACTTTTTATACAACACTCTTGAAATGATTAACCTCAACCTGCTTAAATACGGCGATTTTTCCACAAGCAAGGTTATAGGAAATTTATCGAAAATTTTCAGATATTCCATAAGCCGTGCAAACGAAACCGTGGCTCTCGGCGACGAAATAGAAAAACACAAAAAAATTACCTCTCTATTTGGGATATACGTTTTCCCGGAAGATTTAAATTTATATGGGATATTGACGAAAAATCTTCTCAACCGCAAGACGCTCAAACTCATTCTCCAGCCGATCATGGAAAACTGCTTTTTCCACGCGTTTGACAACAAATCTGAAAAACTGCGTTATAAAAATTAAAAATTTTTGCAGACAGCGGATTTATCATCATAGTTATCTCGGACAACGGATGCGGAATGAAAAAGAGGAACTTGAAAAACTCCGCAACAAATTTACAAGCAAGGATTTAAGCCTTACGGGAAAAGGCATAGGCATTTGCAACACATACAAAAGATTAAAAACTTTTGTGGGGCGGCAATGCGGATTTGCTTTATCGAAAGCGAACTCGGCACAGGCTCGTCGGTCACGATAAAATTTAAAGACAACCCCTGAAATATAGCAAAAACGGCAGTTTTAATAACTGCCGTTTTTAATTATGTTTATTTAAAATTATTTTACTTTTTGAAATATAAAAGCGTGTCAATCGGTGCATCAAATTCTTTTTGTTTCGCCTCCGTGCGAGAAAACAATATTTCCGTCTTTGTCCGCCCACTCGCCTTTGGGGAATTTAACCGAGCGTTTTTGCTGCGCCCTTTTGTCAGAACAGGCGCTGACATTATGTCACTTCCCAGCATAAACTGGTCGCAAACGTGCTCAAACCCCTCGTTCGGAAATTCATATTCCATATTTCTGAAAAATCGGCTCGCCTGTTTTTGCACTGTTTTGCGCAAGCGCATAAATATGCTCGCCGTATTCTTTGTGCAGACAAATCGACTTTTTAACGATTTCGTAATTTTCACTGCTCAAAAACTCTCCACGGAGCAAGCGAAATCTGCATCATAGGCATAAGTGCGTTTGCCTGCGACCAACGTATGAAAAAGCTCGCCGTCAGTATCGTTTGCACTGTTCACACTGCCGATCATTCCGCCGCCAACCATATCGGGACAGCAATAAGCATATCCCAAAAGCGACTGCACGGTTGTGTTGGGAATAAGCGTGTTAAGACCGATATTGTCCCAGCTGTGATTTTTATCGTGAAGTCGTGCGACAATAGGACGTCCGCCCGAATTGTGCGCTGCACGGAATTCGTTAAATTTGTATTTTTCTCCCATAATATTAAACGCCGTTGTGTGATTTCTCGGTGCAGTTTTAACATATGCATCGTCATCGCGGCAGTAAATGCTCGCGTCGCCGGCGTCAAACTTGTATCCGTCCACTCCGTAACGTTCAACAAGACTGTCAAGCTGCCCGCGGAACCATTTTACCGCGTCGGGATTGGTAAAATCAAGCATCGCGCTAAATCCACTCCACCATCTTCTGACTGCAATTTCACCGTCTTTGTCCTTTAAAAAGATAACCCTTGCTGCGCAAATATTTAAATCTCACACCTGCCGACGAAACAATCGGAGAAGTCCAAAGCATAACTTTAAATCCAAGCTTGTGAAGCTCGTAAATAAGATATGCCGGGTCGGGAATTTTGCCCTTGTGAAATTCCAGAACGCCGTAATCCTCCTGCCAGCCGCCGTCAATCATAAGTACACCGGCAGGAAGTCCGTTTTCCAAAATTCCTCTCGCATAATTCAAAATGTTTTCGGTCGTCTGGTCTGTGCCCAGCTCCATCCACGTATTATACTGCGGTGATGTGAAGAAAAAGCTTGTCGGGAAGTTCACCGTTAAATGAAAAAAATGTTTCTTCGCCGCCGCAAGATAAGCACCCTTTTAAGTTTTTATAACCCTCGCCGATTTCAAAAATCAGTGCCGTATGCACACTCAAGCGAAATCTCGCCCTTATTGAATTTTATGGCAAACGGGTTGTCATTCCATATGTAACGTCCGCACGACGATAGAAAAAGCGATGCGGACTGATCGTTTTCACCATCGCGCGACTCAATGTCAAAAGTACAGTCACTGTTTTCATCAAACGGCATATCACAGCCGCTCGGGACTTTTCCGCCCCACCAGCACTCGCCGTCAAGCATCTTTATTTTATCCATTATGTGCCTCCATAACTTATATTTTTAGTGTAAAAAAATTATAACATATAAGAAAAATTTTTTTCAATGTTTTTACCAGAAATCACTTACATATTTGGTGCAAATGATAATTTTTACACTTTTTATATGTAAAAAGGGTGATTTTTTTCATCACCCTTAATGTCATTTTATACAAAAGAAAGCGTCCTTGCCGAGATACTCACATTCGCCGTCAAGCTCTTTCTTCAATGCGCAAAGACGGTTGTATTTTGCCACTCTGTCGGTGCGAGACGGTGCGCCCGTTTTAATCTGTCCGGCGTTGAGCGCTGCCGCAATGTCTGCAATGGTGGTATCCTCGGTTTCGCCCGAACGGTGTGAAATAACCGCCGTGTACCCTGCCCTGTTTGCCTTTTTGCACCGCCTCAAGAGTTTCAGTAAGCGTGCCGATTTGGTTAACCTTTATAAGAATTGAATTTGCAACATTTTTCAATTCCTTTTCAAGACGTTCGGTATTGGTAACAAAAGGTCGTCGCCCACAAGCTGAACTTTTTTTGCCGAGCCTTTCGGTTAAAAGTTTCCAGCCCTCCCAGTCGTCCTCGGCAACGCCGTCCTCAATGGAGATAATTGGATACTGACTGCACAAATCCTCCCAGTATGACACAAGCTCTTCGCGCGTCATTTTTGTTCGCCTTGGGCAAAAGATACTCTCCGCCCTCACCCGTCGTCCATTCCGACGACGCCGCGTCAATGGCAATCATAAAGTCGGTTTCTGTTTTGTATCCTGCCTTTTTTATCGCCTCGACAATATACGAAAGCGCCTCTTCGTCCTTTGAAAACGACGGCGCAAAACCGCCCTCGTCGCCAACCGCAGTTGAATATCCGTCCGATTTTAACAGCGATTTCAAGCTGTGGAACACCTCAGCGCACATTCGCAGTGCGTCTTTAAAACACTTTGCGCCGACGGGCATAATCATAAATTCCTGAATATCAATGTTGTTGTCTGCGTGCGCACCGCCGTTTAAAAATGTTCATCATAGGCACGGGAAGCGTGTGCGCGTTGCAGCCGCCGATGTACTTGTAAAGCGGAAGTCCGCATGACTTTGCCGCCGCTTTTGCGCACGCGAGCGACACAGCCAAAAATCGCGTTTGCGCCGAGATTTTCCTTGTTTTTTTGTCCCGTCGAGGTCACACATAATTTTGTCAATTTGGCGCTGATTTAAAACATTCACGCCGACAAGCGCCTCGGATATTTTGTCGTTAACGTTTTTTTAACCGCATTTTCAACGCCTTTCCCCATATATCTTTTTCCGCCGTCGCGAAGTTCCACTGCCTCGTAAATTCCCGTAGACGCACCTGACGGAACTGCCGCCGTGCCGACAAATCCGTCGTCGGTAACAACTTCAGCCTCGACTGTCGGATTTCCGCGCGAATCGAGAATTTCACGTGCAAAAAACATCAATAATTTCCACATACTGTTTCATCGTTTTTACTCCTTTTGAAAAAATAAAGACGGCTTTTACACCGTCTTTATTCTTGCCTTATTTTGCGGAAATTATTCCCTTGTAAGGTAATTGTATATAATTATAAGTGCGTCCGCGCGTGTAAGATTTGTCTGCGCGTCCAAAACATCCGACTTATCCGAAACAATACCGAATGCCGCGCCGAGCGTTGCGTAACCTACCATATTTTCGGGAATGTCGGCAAACGGGCAGTTGAAAATGCTCGTTTTCGACGCAACCTCCTTGTAACCGAGCTTGTTAATCATAAATCTCACTGCGTCGATACGCGAAACGGGCTCGTCAAGGTTTTTTTGTCGTCTTTTTCGATAATTCCGTTTCTTATCATTATTTTTAGCCAGCTGGTCGCTTTCATAATCAAAAATAATATCTGTTGTCCGCAAGTGCAATAAGCGCCAGATAGTCGCGTTTTGTAACGCTCTCGTCGGGACGGAGGCTTGTGCCGTCAAAACCGATGTCAAGCTGTGCAAGCTTTTCGGCATACGGTTTTACATAGTGATTTTCAATATCGTCGTAATTATACGTTCTCTCAACGGGATGTTCACCGCTGTAATCAACCTCGTCAAGCGTATTCGCGTCATACAAAGTGTAGTTGTCGTCAAGCGAGTAAACAAGCTTTGCTGCGTGCATAAGTTTGTTGTCTGCGCCGTATTTTTCTGTAAAACAATGTAGTTAAGCTTTAACGTATCGCTTGTGAGTATTTTGCCGTAAAGTTCGTCAATATTTTTAACATGTTCTTTGGACGCAAATTTTGCCTCATCGCGGTTGAAATCTACGTTTGTAAGCTCGCCTGTGTATTCGTCATATGCAAAACTTATAAAAATTGCTGTTTACTTTTTATTCCGCCGTAAATTCTGTTAAATTTATATACATAATCGGAATTTACATCTTTTGTATACTTAAATTCATTTTGCAAATTCGGCATAATACTCGTCAATAAACTTCTGCGATTTTTCTTCCATATCCGAAAAAATCGGCTTTTTGTCGTTTTCCGTTCTTATGTCTGTGCCGTATGAACTGTAATTTTCCAAACGGTTCGCAGTAAGATTGTATTTTATATATTTTGTCGTGTAATCTTCACCGCGTTTTGCGCCCTCGTTTGAAAAGCTCAACCGACGCAAAGTATTCGCCGTCGTAATTTTTTTGAAAATTTCGTATCTTTCAACTGTATATCCGCCGTCGATTTTAAATTCCTCAACAGCCTTTATTTTGTTTTACAATCTCGTCCTGCTTTGGAAGCTTTTGCAATTTCCTCGTTAAGCGCCTGTTCTTCTTTTGACAAAACCGCGCCGTTTTCCGATTTTGCATTGTTTTGTATCACCCGAAAGCATACCCATTGCCGCCGATTGTTTATCTCCCATACCGCCTCGGCTCTCAAACATCAAATCTTTCACGTCCACCGTTTCACCGGTCATAGCGTCAAGATAAGTATAATATTTCACATCATTCGGAACATACGCAAGAAACGCATTGTTGGTTTTTTCCTTGTCGTCGTATTTTAAAACATATTTAAGCTCATAGCCGAAATTTTTTTAATATATCCGTCTTTTGCTTTTTCAAAGCCGACTGCGCCGTTTTTGTCCTCAAAAGTCAGATTACGGTCGTAGTTTGTGTTAAAATACGACAACCTCGCCGCTGTCTGCCGCAACCTCAACGTAAGTTTCCTGGTCGCGCACGGGAACACTGTCGTAATAAGCGCGTATATGTAAAAGTGTAGGTTCCGCCGGCATAACGCTCAAAGTTTGAACGTTCGATTTTCATATTTTTCAAAGACGGTCGGGCAAACCTTTGCGATGAAGCTTTCGCCTTTTGCCTGCGCGTCCTCTTTTGTAACCGTCGGGAATTTCATTCTGTCATAGTCGCGCTCGTAATTTTTATAATACGAGGTGATTTCACCGCCCGAAACGGTTGCGGAAATGCCATCGAGAACACTCTCGTCGCGGTTTTTCCACGAAAGATTATAGTCCTCTCCGTTCTGCGAAAATTCGTCGATAACATATCGGTCGTCCGGAAATGTCTAAAAGATTTTTCGCCGTGAGAATTGCCTGCTCAACGCCCTCGTCCGCCGCAAACGCGCTCGGCACAAAAAAAGCGACGTGATAAGCATTGCAATACTTAAACTTACACAAATCAGTTTTTTTCATTTTGTTGTCCTCCCAAAAATTTATTCTGTACCTATTAGACGTTTGAAAAAAACAAAAAAAGTTCCGCAATTTTTTTCCCAAAATTTAAATTTCGGACGGAATGTTATTCCGTCCGATTTTTAGAATTTATGTCCGCACTTGGGGCAAAAAGTCGTTGTTTTTGCTTGATGCCTCACCGCAGTTTTCGCAGATTTTTGCGTTTTTAAATTCGTTGATTTCAAGTTCAACATCTGCAATTTTGCCCTTTGAGCGACTCTATCTCATCGCACAGAATTTCAATGTCTTCGCCGTCAAATTCACATTCAATCTCTTTAGACTTGCAGTAAACAATATGTCCGATTTTTCATTTCCTTTTTCGCGGATTTGGTCTTTAAAGGTCGGCAAGAAGCATTTTTGTTTTTCGTGAAATTCGCAACGTCGCCCGACGCTTTAACCGCGGTTTTTGCGCCTTTTTAACTTTTACCGTGAGTTCTTCAAAAAATTCATATAAATTCCGCCTTTCATAAATAATATTCCCAAAAATTTATAAAATCATTTGCAATATTATGCCCGAAAACACACCGCATAAATACAAAGAAATCAAAATCAAAAAGTTTTGCGCGGTGTTTTTGTTAAATTTAAAAAGCACCACAAGTCCCACTCCGGCGCCCGTGCAGAGTCCGCCGATAAGCGCGCCGAGCGTGATTTTGCCGGCGATAAAGCACTGCGTAAGAATAACCGACGCGGCACAGTTCGGAATAAGTCCTACCAGCGCAGTCAAAAACGGCTGGAGAACGGTGTGCGTGTTGAAAAAGTCAAAAACATTGTCGCCAACCGCGTTTTTCCATAACAAATTCAAGCGCGAGCGACACCAAAAATATGAAAACAAAAATTTTCGCCGAGTGAATGAGCGCCGACTGCAAAATTCCGTGGTCGCACGGCTCGCAGTTGCCGTGAAAATGCGTGTGGCTTTCCTCGCATTCGTGTCCCTGTTTCGGTTTTTATGATAAAATCCGCAATATATCCGAAAAACCGCGGCGATTATAAGCTTTAATTCCCAAAATTTTAAGCGCGTCGGGAAAAAACGACGGGTTTGTGATGAGAATGGGCACTGCCTCATCCGACGTTGACAAAAAACACCGCCAAAAAGCGTGCCGACGGTGATTGCCCTGCGCGAATATAGGTCGGACGCTATAACGCTGAAACCGCACTGCGGAATACAGCCGAAAACCGCGCCGAGAAACGGCCCCAGCTTTTTTTGTTTCATAAGTATATGATATGACGAGTTGTTATTTTTGTGCTCCAAAAATTCTATAACCGCGTAAACAACAAACAAAAAGCGGCAGCATTTTTAACGAATCAAGCAAAAACATCTTTTATAATATCCAAAAATTAAATCCCCTATTTATAGTAATTTTACCCCTTTGGAGCAAAAAAAGTCAATATATTTAATAATCTAATGAAAAATTTTTAAAAATATTATTCAAAAATCATAAATATGTTGACTTGCGGTAAAATTTATGTTAAAAATATTTAATGTTGCCGATAAACTTTGCTACTGTGGCTCAATCGGCAGAGCAGCTCATTCTGTAATGAGCAGGTTGTCAGTCTCGATTCTGACCAGTAGCTCCACGCCGGAACAAAGGAAACTTTGTTCCGGCTTTTTGTTGCATAACTTTAAAATTTATCAGAAATACTTTTTTTAATACAAATAATATACCTTAATGTGTTATGGCATATCTGCTAAAAGCACGGTCGGCATTATGTATAATATCCACAAATTTCTTTGCCAAACTCGATAAAATATTGACATTTTTAACAATTTGGGATATAATTCCAATATACATATTTAACTGCAAAGGAGAACGGGTGTTATGAACATTACAAGTATTAAAATCAAAAAATTCGCCACGGAGGGTAAAATGCGTGCAATCGCATCAATCACCATTGACGATTGCTTTGCAATTCACGACGTTAAGGTTATTGAAAACAACGACAAAGTTTTTGTTGCAATGCCTAACAAAAGATTAAAGGACGGCACTTTTAAAGACGTTGCTCATCCTATCAATATTGAAACGAGAAAACTTATTGAGGACGCCGTTATTGAAGCGTATAACAACGCTGAAGCAGAGGAATAATCCCCTTTACATATTAAAAAGCAGACGTTTAAAAGCCGCTCCTCGATAAGACAACATTGCCTTAAAAACATATTTTTCGCGTCTTTTCTGCGTTAAAAAGCTCGCAATCCGTCAGGATTACTCACTTTTTGCCTTGAAATTCATCAAAAAAATCTTGTTTTTTTAAGGTGCAGAGCAGTTTTGAATATCGGATTTTATAATTCAGACAAGAGTCATGACCACCAGTAAACTGGTGGCTTGCACTGCCCCTAGAAGGGCTATTACAGGCTTAGCCTCCATAAGAGGCACTGAAAGTTTGACACCGCATTATTAATTACAGACAGCCGCTCACGTGCGGCTGTTTATTTTTGTCTACTTATTCTTGCTACCCGTAAACGGGTCTGTATATTCTTTTAAAGCTTATTTGGTCCGATGCATAATCCTCTTCAATCTGGTTTCTAATATATTCTGCTATTACTTTTTATTTCTCCCTACCGTATCAACATAATATCCTCTGCACTCAGAAATTTCTGCTTCCATACTTGTATTTGAGATTCGCATGTCTGTCAAATATCATCAACGAACTTTTCCCCTTGAGAAATCCCATAAACTGTGCTATGCTTATATGTGGTGGAATGTTTAACAGCATATGTATATGGTCAGGACATGCCTCTGCCTCGATTATTTCTACTCCTTTTTGTTCGCAGAGTTTTCTTAATATTTCTCCTATATCTCGTTTTTAACTGTCCATATATTTCTTTTTCTTCTATATTTCAGTGCGAATACTATATGGTATTGACACCTATACTTTGAGTGTGCTGTGCTTTTTAATTTCATTTGTACTTTTCTTTATCATTGTTAAAAACCTCCATGATATATTTTTTTAGTAATGCGGTCGCCAAACCATTTTACTATTATATCATAGAGGTTTTTTTCTCATGCTAAAGCTTTTTATCTTCCTCCGGTAGAACCGGAGGTTTATTTCCACGCCTAAAGGCACCAAATAGAACCTGCCATTATGCTGACGCATATGGCAGGTTTTTGACGTAGTATGAATTTAAAATACGGCTTCAAAACCAATGCTTTCTTATTGAGGAGTGGCTAACCGTCTGCTTTTTGTTTTGTCTTAATATCCGAGGTTTTCGCCTACGATGATTACTTTAATTCTGCCCGGGTGCTTTTGATATGCGCTTATAACATAGTTTGCGCAAATTCTGCCGTCACTTGCACAGCCTGCATACGGTTCGTCCGCACCGACGCTTGCATTTACGCATTTGCCCGTTTCCTTGCAGTATGTCGCACAGTTGAGCCTTTTTGTGTTGAGCGGTGCGGCAACTTCTTTAACACGCTTTACCGCCTCGTCAAAGTTATTCACAATTTTGTTTTCGCCGGCTATAACAATAACCGATTTCGGACCGTACATAAGCGCCGCAACCCTGTTTGCGTTGCCGTCAACGTTATACAAAACGCCGTCTTTGATAATCGCGTTACTGCTCATAAAAATATGTGTCCGCAAAAACGCGTCGCGGTAGATTTTCTCGCGCTCTTCGGGCGTCAGACCGTCTTTGTAACGGTCGAGAAAAATTGTAATCGCCGTTTTTCACAAAAATCCAAAACACCGCATTCTTTAAGAGTCACCGAACCTCCGCTCGTGATTGTTTCGCCGTTTTTAAGAAGGCTTTTCACGATAGGCAAAACGTCCTCTTTTTTCTCGGCATAATACGCGTCCATATTGTTTTTTTCTTAAGGTTTTCAATGGTTTCTTTTACAATGTCTTTCATAAAATCACCCCCAAAAATTATTTATATATTTCTGTTGCTTTTCGGATTTACAATATCGCGCCATTCAAGGTCGCCGCGCTCCATTCCGCGCACGAGAACCTCCGCCGTCGCAACGTTTGTCGCAAGCGGAATGTTATGAACATCGCAAAGACGCAAAAGCGCGTTTACATCAGGCTCGTGAGGCTGTGCGGTGAAGGGTCGCGGAAAAAAACAGCACAAGGTCGATTTCGTTGTATGCAATTCTCGCGCCGATTTGCTGGTCACCGCCCTGCGGACCCGACAAAAATCTATGTACGTTAAGACCTGTTGCGTCGATGATGAGCGAACCTGTTGTGCCCGTTGCAACAAGGTTGTGATGTGCCAAAAATACCTTTATACGCTATGCAAAAACTGAACCATCAATTCTTTTTCTTGTCGTGTGCGATAAGTGCGATATTCATTTAACCAAACCCCTTTTATAAAAAAATCTTTTAATTTTTCTTTTGCAGTCAAAAATCTATAATTGGGACATATTGCCCTTGAATTCGTTTTACAATGTTTCGGAATGCCTCGCCCGACAGCGATTTTTTTCGTCGGTTACAACCGCCTTTGACGCGTTTGACGCTATGACAAAGCTTTAATATCTTCGGGAATTATGCCCAGAAGATTTATGCGCAGATATTCCAAAACCTCGTCGGCATACGGCAGCTGAACACCCATAAGCTTGGGATAAATTTTGTTTTATAATCAGCTTTACATCCTCAATCTGCATTTCGTAAAGACGCTCGATTGCCTTGTCCGCGTCGCGCATTGACGACAAATCGGGAGTTGTTACAACAATCGCCTTATCCGCCGCGCAGATTGCCGTTTCAAAGCCGTAGTCCACGCCTGCCGGACAGTCGATTATGACATAATCGAAAATGTTTTTAAGCTCGCCGCAGAGTTTTTTCATCTGCTCGCCCGTAACTGCCTGCTGATTTTTTGTCTGCGCCGCCGGAAGCACCGCAAGACCTTTCTGGTTTCGGTTTACGACAACCGCCTGTTTCAGCTCGCAGTCGCCGTTTACAACGTCAACAAGGTCATAAACTATTTCGTTTTCCAGTCCGACCGCTATATCGAGGTTGCGAAGTCCTATATCGGTATCAATCAAAATAACCGACTTTCCCTCAAGCGACAACCCGATTCCGATATTTGCCGCCGCGGTCGTCTTGCCGACACCGCCTTTTCCTGATGTTATAACATAAACTTCGCCCATTTTTCACCCCCTGCAGTCCAACATACTAATTTTATCACATATTTTTAAATTGTCTACAAAAATTTTACTCAATATTGAAATATTCTTTCAAAATATTTTTTGCAACAGGAATGGTACTGCTTCCCGAGCCTGCCGCCTCAATTACCACGGCGATCGCGATTTCGGGATTTTTGTACGGCGCATAGCACACAAACACACCGTTTGCGTTCTTGGTGCCGACCTGTGCGGAACCCGTTTTACAGCAAACTTCGACACCGAAATCTTCAAAATACGTCTTCGCCGTACCCTCCGACGCAACAAGGCGCATACCCTTTGTCACCGCGTCGTAGGTGCTTTTGCTCATTTCAACCGTGCCGAGGACCTCTTTTTCAGGCTCAAACACCGTTTCGCCCGTTTTATAGTTTTTCACGTTTTTAAGAAGATGCGCTCGGTATCTCGTTCCGCCGTTCGCGATTGTCGCGGTGTAGCTTGCAAGTTCAAGCGGTGTGAAAAGGTTGAACGACTGTCCGATTGCGCACTGAACGGTATCGCCGGGATACCACGGCGTTTTGAACACGTCCTGTTTATATTCGGGCGACGCTAAATTTCCCCTCGCCTCGCCCGACACCTCAATGCCCGTAAGCTCGGCAATTCCGAAGTTTTTGCCCCATTTTAAAATTTCGTCAATGCCCATTTTTGTTGCCGACGGTATAGTAGAAATAGTTGCACGAATCGCGCAGTGCCTCCGACACGTTTATACTTCCGTGAGTTGCGTGCTGACTCGTCCAAATCCAGCAGTTGAATTGCTGATTTGCAAGTTCAAACACGCCGTTGTCGGTGATTTTCGTCTGCGGTGTGATGTAACCGCCCTCCAGTGCCGCAACCGACGTGAGCATTTTAAACGTTGAACCCGGCTCATACACACCGCCGATTGCACGGTTAAACATCGGCTTCCGCGGATTTTTTTCGATAATGCGTCATAATCGCGGTCAAAGCTTTCGAGCGAATATGTAAGATAGGTTGCAACAGCCCACAAGTTCACCGCAGATTAAATCTATCGCAACAACACTTCCGCCCGACGCGGAATCTATGCTTGAAACAACCTCGGCAAGCGACTGCTGTGCAACGCGCTGTAAATCCATATCAATGGTGAGCGCGGCGTTGTTTCCGGGAACGGGCGAAATATTTTTCGCTTTCAAACGACGAATTGTTCACCGCCTGTTCCACCACTTTTTGCCGTCTTTTCCGCGGATGTAGCGTTCGAGGTATTTTTTTCCATACCGTCTTTTTCCGATGACGGCGTTCATAGAATAGTTTTCGCCTTTCATCGCCTCAAATTCTTCTTTATAAATAATTCCCACTCTGCCGAGAATGTGCGACGCAAGCCCGTCGTTCGGATATTTACGCACGGGGCGCGTCACAATGCTGACGTTCGGGAATGAAAGCTTTTTGTTCTTTCAGAACGGTAACCGTTTCGAGCGACACGTTCGGCGCAAGCGTAAACGGTGTGACCGAGCTGAAATTTCTCGTTTCCATTTCATAGCGCACGCCTGCAAGAACACGTTTTTTCATTTTCGCTGTAATTTTCGTTTATGCCGTATTTATCGCATAAAAATGCGCATTTTTCTCCTCTGCCGTGACACCTTGTCCCGACTTTTCGTCAACGGAAAATTTATCTAAACCGTCGCTTTTCCTTTATATTCATACGGCGCATAGGTAATCGGCAAATTATCGGTATATTTTTCGTTATGGTCGTTGAGCACGTTTATAACGTTTAAAAACCGTTTGATTTAGCGTATTGTCGTCGGTTGACGCATTTTTGTGATTTCCACCGAAAAAAACCCGTTTCATTCGTTACAAAAAGCTCTGCCGTAGCGGTCGGTAATTTCACCGCGCGGTGCAGGAACTGACTGCGAATTTAAAAGCCTGTTCTGCGCTTTTTCATAATACGTTTTTCCGTTTATAACCTGAAGATTTACAAGTCTTGTGAGTATGAGAAAAAACAAAACAAAAAAGACGGTGATAACTATAAAATGTTTGTTATAAAGCTTTTTCGTTCAAAAAAATCACGTCCTTTTTAAATGAAAGTTTTGTGTTTTCTCTGTTTTTGTGTTTTACATATGCAAAATAGCAAATTACCGACAGAACCGCGTCAACGGCCGCCTGAACGATTACGCGCATAAACGACCAAAAAGTTTACAAACACGCCCCAGATGTAAAAAAATTAAGCGCAAGATAAAACACGCTGTATAAAATATCTGCCGCAAACGTCAGGATTACTATGTAAACAAGCCGTTTATAAAAAAACTTTTCCGAGGCATACGAAACAAGCAGTGAAAGGTATAGAAGCAGTAGCGCGTTTACCCCCGCTCTGCCCGCCGACCAGTCCAGCATAAGACCTGCAAAAACCGCCAGAAATGCCGAGCGCGGAATAGAATTTACCGCAAACGCGCTCACTGCAAACACAAGCACAAGATTAGGGCACAACGCCGAAAATTTTTGTACCGCGCGCACAGTGTCGTCTGCAAGAGAAAAAGTATTAAAATCCACAAATATTCCTTAAAAATTTTTCAATTACCCTACCCCGCAAAATTATCTTTTAAGAATAAATACGCATTTAACGTCATACGGCGACGCGCCGGTTTTTATAACCGCTTCTTTCGACATTCCGTCCGCGGAATTTACGATTTCCTCAACCGTGCCGATGTATAACCCCTCCGGATAAACACCGCCGTCGCCCGACGTATAAACTTCGTCGCCCTGCAAAAATTCCCGATTCTTTCGGGATATACGGCATTTTGCACTGTCCGTTTTGCATAAGGTTAATATCGCCCTCGACAACCGATTTGTCGCCAGTACGCTTTGCAATAGCCGCGGCGGACGAGGTAGAGTCGATTATCCCCGTAACCTTTGCCCAGTTTGTGTCGATTTCGTAAACATATCCCACAACGCCGTCATTTGTCAGAACAACGTCGTTTACCGCAACGCCGTCGTCGGTGCCTTTGTCAAGCGTAAGCACGCAGTACCAGTTGTTGAAATTGCGTGCCGACACCTCCGCAGCGATATACTGTTTATCCGAATTTCTCTGTTTTAATCCCAAAAAGACTGCGGAGCTGTTCGTTTTTCGTTTTTTTAAGGTCGGTCATCTCGCGGAGCGACGAGTTCAGCGCCGAGATTTCCTCTTTCAAATCGCCGTTTTTGCGCTCCAAATTTTTCATATCGATAAAATACTTAAAAAACCCTTCGGTCGCGTCGATAACCCTTTCAAGAGCGTTTTGCACGGGTGTTATAACGTAGCCGAACGCATTGGAAATAAACCCCGCATTTTTGGAGGGAAGCGTGGAAAAACGCCATAAGCGCCGCTAAAATTATTGTCAGTATTAAAAATCAGTACCTTTGTTTTGTTTTTAAAAAAATGACATATTCTTCTCCAGTAAATTTATGCTATTTTGCCGAAAGATACAAGCTGTCCTTTCTTATAAGGTCAATGTCGTCCAAAATAATGCCCGTGCCGTTCGCCGTGCACTCTTTCGGCTCGTCCGCGATATAAACGGGCATACCGACTTCTTTTTTTATAAGACTGTCAATGCCCTTTAACAGCGCGCCTCCGCCTGTGAGCGTTATTCCGCGCTCGATAATGTCAGCCGAAAGCTCAGGCGGCGTGTCCTCCAAAACGTCCTTAATCGCCTCAATTATTCCCATAAGGCTGTCTTTTAAGGCACCGCGGATTTCCTCCGCTGTAATAACCGCGTTTTTCGGAAGGCCGGTCATATAGTCCGAACCGCTCACTTCAAGCGTTTCGCCGTCGTTTACGTCAAATGCCGAGCCAAGCTCGATTTTTATTTTTTCCGCCGTCTGTTCGCCGATAAGCAGTGCGTGCGCGCGTTTTATATATTTTTCAACCGCGCGGTCAAAGCTTCCGCCTGCTATTTTCACCTTTTTTCCGCATACAATTCCGCCGAGTGAAATAACCGCGATTTCGGTAGTTCCGCATCCTATGTCAACAATCATACTTGCGATAGGCTCGGAAACGGGAAGATTTGCGCCGATTGCCGCCGCCATAGGCTTTTTCTACAACAAAAACCTCGCGCGCGCCCGAATTTATAAGCGCGTCTTTTATAACCTGTTTTTCCACTGCGGTAACGTTTATCGGAACGCACGCAACAACGCGTGATTTTACGAACGCTTTTTTTGAAAAAGCCTTTCGCACAAAGCTTTTTGAGCATCGACTGCGCTGTGTCAAATTCCGCAATAACTCCCTCTCTTATGGGACAAACCGACAAAATGGCGGACGGAGTTTTTCCGAGCATTTCCTTTGCCTCCGTTCCGACAGCAAGGACGCTTTTGTATTCTTTGTCAAGCGCCACAACCGACGGTTCGTTCACCACAATTCCTTTTGTTTTCATATAAATAAGCGTATTTGCAGTGCCAATATCCACACCAATATCGTTTTTCATATTTTCAGCCTTTCTTTCTGCTTAAAATTGAATTTACAGTATATCTTTTACAAAAACAAGCGTGCAAAAATTCGTCTTTTAAAATTTTTGCCAGTTTGCACACCGGAAGTCCGACAACATTAAAATAGTCGCCGTCGATTTTTTTCGATAAAAAAAGGCTTCCCAAGCCCTGTATTCCGTACGCGCCTGCCTTGTCTGCGCTCTCGCCCGTTTGAATGTAGCGCAAAAATTTCGTCATCATCGAGATTTCTGAAATAAACATCGGTCTTTTCGTATGCAATGCACGATTTTGCGGTGTGTGAATTTACAACGCAAATTCCAGTATAAACCGAATGCGCTCTGCCCGAAAGACTTTTGAGCATATTAAACGCGTCGTCATCATCTTTCGGTTTTAAAAGAATTTTATCATCAAGCGCCACAACGGTGTCCGCGCCGATTATGATTTTTTGCAAAACCGTCTTTTTTGCCGCCGCAAAAGCTTTTAAGCTTGCAAGATTTTCAACGTAAAGTTCGGGCGGAAGCGTTTTGTCAACACTGCTTTCGTCCGCATCGGGTGACAAAATATCAAATTTTATATTGAGATTTTTCCAAAAATTTCTTTTTCTTCTCGGCGAGTTTGACGCCAGAATAATTTTTTTCATCTTTTATCTTCTTTCAAAAATTATATTTTTTTATACTTCAAAAAGCCTGTCTGCCAAAATTCCGACCGCACCTCCGCATATAAGCGACACGGGCGCAAGATATGTAAAGCAGCAGAGCGGAGCGGAGTTCCCCAGCATTACGCACGCGGTCAAAATCTGTGCGGTGTTGTTGAAAAAGCGCCCGAAATGCAAATTCCGACAGGCGAAAAGTTTTCATTACGGTAAAAAACAAGCCATAACCGCCATACTCAAAAACCGCACCCGATAAAGAATACGGCAAAACGTTTGCACCGCCGAGGATAAACGACACCAAAAAAACGCGCGGACGATGCTCACGGATAAGGCATATTTTTGCACCGTAAATATATAGCACAAAGCATACACACCGCGTTTGCAAGACCGATTTTTCCGCCCGGGACGGCATTAAGCACGGGAAGTGAATTTTCAAAAATTCCCAAAACCGTTGCCGCCGCGCAGAAAAATTCCTGCAAGAAGAATTTTTCTAATAGGTAACCGCATCAATTTCATCACCGCCGCCCTCAATTTTCACCAAAAATCTGTTCGGCAGACAAATCAGCGACTGCCCTGCCTTGTTTATCGTACCGCCGTTTATTTCAAAGCTTGTCGGTACAGTCGCTTTCAGCAACACGGACGCCGTTTTTGGAAATTTCAACAATGTTTCTGCCCGTGCCGTCAACCGTCACCGAAATCGGCTTTTTCATATTTTGCAAGCGTGTATTCGGCATATTTTTTTCACCGTCAAGATAAATCACGGCTTTAAGATTTGCCGTTCTGCCGTACGCAAAAAAACGGCACAAGCGACAAAAATCCACACAAAAGCAACCGTGAAAAACCGCAATAAAGTCGCCTTTTTAAGCATTTACACACCTCGGTAATAATGACCTCTCGTAAATTCAAAACCGCATTTTCCGCCCGATTTATAAAGCGAAATTATGCTTTTAACCAAATCTTTGTTCTCGTCGGTAAATTCAAGACGAAGATACCGCACACCGATATTTTTCACCTCGTTAAGCCTGTCCGACATCACAATCGGCGCGGAATTGAAAAATCGTATTCGTGCAGTTTAGCCTGTTTGTGATAACGGGAAATTTTTTGCCGAGCCTGTCCTCAATATACAAAAACTCTTTCGCTTTTGCAACCGCATTTGCCGATGCCGTTTTTCACAACGCACGCTTTTGTGAGCATAACCGCAATTTTGCCGTAAACCGTGATTTCGGTGTCAATGCACTTTTGCATATTTTTAATTTCGCCGATTGTAAGCTCGTTTGAAAGATGCGCGCACGAAATACCGAGATTTTTATACATATCGAGCGCAACACTGTTTGTGATGTTGAGCGATGCCTCGGCAAAAATTTCTTTTTCACAGCAAATGCCAAGCTGGCTTATATTTGTTGCCGAAACGCGCTTAATACCGCTTAAATCGGGCATTTTGTCACCGAATGTGTCATCACGGAACGCACACAATTCTGTTATCGTTTTTAAGTTTGTTTTCATATTTTTTTATATAATTCATACGGCACGAAAATTTTTCAAACATATCCTCGCGCACAACCGTTTCAAGCTGTTCGGACGTCCGCACCGACGCGGTAAAAACCGCATTTCTCAATTTTTGTTTTCTGTATGATATTCAAAATTTTTTTCAGCATTTTTCGGTTTTGCGTATTTAATATTTTATCCTCTAAAAAGCGTACACCCTCGCGCCGTACGGCGTTCAAATCCTTTGCCGAAACAAAAAGATTTTTCACCCAAACCGCACGAGAATTTTTTCAAGTGCAAATGCCGTACTGCCGAGCTTTTGCAAACGCGTCATAAAGCTTTTCGCGTGTCAGCGGTGCATTGCCTGCAATTTGCGGAACAATATCGCTTTCATAAAAAAATATCATTGCCGAAATAATCGGAAAAATTTCACCGAAACTTTTTTTCGTCTTTCAAAAACTTTTTGCATAAATGTCAATTTTTCCGCTTTACACTTTCGTTTTTTTAGCCATTTCGGACGCTCAAAACGTTTTTCATCTATATTTTTGTAAACTTCGTCGTTGTTTTTGTCAAAAATTGAGCATACCGCGCCCGATTTTAGAGTTGAAATACGCTTTTGTAAATCCCGAACGGCTGAAAAATATTTTTCAAGTTCCGCAACCGTTTCAGACGAAATACTGCCGTTAATTTTCGCCGTATGATAGGCATTTGACGCAAAGAGAAACGTATTCTTTGCTCTTCATTCTGCCCTCAATTTTGAGCGATTTCACACCGATTTTTAAGCTTTTCCACCTCATCGACAAGGCACAAATCTTTAAGCGAAATAAGATATTTCGGTGTTTTGAACACCTTTTGCCGTCATAATCAATAAGATTGTACCACAGTCTGCACGGCTGTGCGCAGTCACCGCGGTTTCCGCTCCTCGCGCCGATAACACTGCTCAAAAGGCACTGTCCCGAACAGCACACGCACAGCGCGCCGTGAACAAAAAAACTTCAAGTTCGCAGTTGGTTTTTCGCTTATGTTTTTAATATCGTCAAACGAAAGTTCGCGCGCCAAAACAACGCGCGTATATCCCATTTTTCGCAGATTTTCACGCCCTCGGTGTTTGTAACCGTCATCTGCGTGCTCGCGTGAGGCGCAAGATTGACGTTCATATTTTTTTAATCATTGCCAAAACGGACAAATCCTGAATAATCAGCGCGTCAACGCCTGCGTTATCGCAGAATTTCACAAATTCCGACGCATCTTTAATTTCGCTGTCTTTTATAAGCGTGTTCAGCGTCACATACACCTTTGCACCGCGAAGATGCGCATATTTCACCGCGTTTATTATTTCTTCGTCCGAAAAATTCACGGCATTTTTGCGCGCGCTGAAACTTTTTCCGCCGATATAAACCGCGTCCGCGCCGTTGTTTACCGCAGACACAAACGTGCCGTAACCGCCGGCGGGCGCAAAATTTCTATATTATTTTCCATTTTTCGCCAGCTCTATTTTAAGACTTTGGATTTCTTCTTTCAAATATTCGTTTTCTTTCTCGGTTACAAGAAGTTTGTTTTTAGCGTTAAAAGCCTCTTCCTTGTATTTTTCAAATCCGCAATGGTTTCATCAAAGGAGCGCCTTGTTTTTAAAAAAACTCGTCGGCAGTGTTCACCGCCGTAAGTATTGCAAGCTTGGTTTCGTTGAGTTTTCGGGTCGCGCTGTCTGAAATCGCGCATTTTGTCCACATTATAACATACTTTCTGAATGTATTCTTCGCTTTCCGTGCCCGTAAAGGTATAGTCGTGCCCGTAAATTCTCACCAGAAACATATGTTTTTGCCGCTCATAAATTTCACCTCTTTGTCGATATTTTTTTCCTATTATATTATATACTGTTTTATTATCGCACAAAACACGCAAAAAAAGTCAACTGTTTTACAAATTGAAAAATATTATAAATATTGCGTCAAAAAGGATTGATTTTTGTTTTTCGGTGGTATAATAGCAAATGTATTGTTTAAATAAAACTTACGGGAGGAATTTATAATGGCAAGTGTTGATAAAAATACTATTATTGCAGACGTTTTGAAGATTGATGCAGGCACAGCGCCGTTTTTCTTTGAAATCGGTATGCACTGCCTCGGCTGTCCCTCGGCTTCGGGTGAGTCTATCGAGGAGGCTTGCGCGGTACACGGTGTTGACGCTGACGAGCTTGTAAACAAAAATCAACGACTATCTCAAAACAAAATAATTTTTCAAAAAAGCCCGTACCCTTTTTCGGTTCGGGCTTTAAGCTGTTTTTAACTTTTTACATAATTTAAGGAGGATTTGCAATGCCAACAAAAGTGGTAATCGGCGCACAGTGGGGCGACGAAGGCAAAGGCAAAATTGTAGATATACTTGCAGGTATGTCGGACGTTGTTGTACGTTCGCAGGGCGGAAACAACGCAGGTCATACCGTTGAGGCAAACGGCGAGCAGTATAAGCTCCGTTTAACGCCGTCCGGAATTATAAACAAAAACACACTCTGCATTATCGGCAACGGTGTGGTAGTTTCACCCAAAGTTCTTTTGGAAGAAATGGATATGTTAAATTCAAAGGCGTTTCAACCGAAAATTTAAGGCTCGATTTGAGAGCGCACCTTATTATGCCCTATCACATTGTGATTGACACTCTTTCCGAAAAGGCAAAGGGCGCAGGCGACATCGGCACAACAAAAAGCGGTATCGGTCCGTGCTATATGGACAAAGCCGAAAGAATAGGCATACGCGTGTGCGACCTTATGAACGAGGAAGTTTTTCGTTAAAAAGTGCGCGAAAACGTTAAGATTAAAAACGCGATTATCGAAAAAATATACGGCGGCGAGGGCGTTGACGCTGAAGAAATCATAAACGATTACCTCGGCTACGCAAAAAGGCTTAAAAAATATACCGCCGACACAACCGCGATTTTGTATAACGAAATCAAAGCAGGCAAAAAGGTGCTTTTTGAGGGCGCTCAGGGCACGCTTCTTGACATTGACCTCGGAACATATCCTTATGTTACGTCGTCGCACCCCATTTCGGGCGGTGTCTGCATAGGAACGGGCATCGGACCGACTATGATTGACGAGTGCCTCGGCGTTGTGAAAGCATACACCACCAGAGTCGGCAAAGGTCGCTTTCCCGACCGAGCTTTTCGACAAAAACAGGCGACGAAATCCGCGAAAGAGGCTTTGAATACGGCACGGTTACAAAACGTCCGGAGAAGATGCGGTTGGTTCGACGCTGTTATCGTTAAATTCGCCGTAAGAACAAGCGGTCTTACTCGCTCTCAGTTAACAAAAATCGACACTTTGAGCGGTGATTGACAAGCTTAAAATCTGCGTTGCATATAAAAAGGCGACGAAGTAATTTCGGAATTTCCGCCCAGTCTTGAGGAGCTTGCTTTGTGCGAGCCTGTTTATGAAGAATTCGACGGCTGGGACGGCGATATTTCGAGTGCTAAAAAGCTTTGACGAACTTCCCGAAAACGCGAAAATACATTGCACGTATTGAAGAACTTTGTGACTGCAGAGGTTTCTATGGTCGGCGTAGGTCCGAACAGAGAACAAAAATTTGGTAAGATAATTTTTACTTTTTAAATTTTACGGGGCGGATAAATTCTGCTCCGTATTTTGTTGAGTGGCAAAATGACAGTCAGCATTTTACTGATATTTATAATGTTGTTTTTCCGTTGCATATTCCGCGCCCGATTTGAACACCGCGGTTGAAAAAATGCGTGCAGTACATAAATTCGGCAGTTCCCTCGCCCGGCGTTTCGTCAATCGGCGGTGAATGGGGCGGTTATCGCACTTGCGCGGAGCAGTGCGGAAAAATCAGCAGAATTTTTGACAAATACTATGACAGCCTTGTAAAAAAACTCACCGATAAAAACGGCGTTCTGCACGACAGAAAATACACGGAATATTCGCGCGCCGTGCTGGCGGTGACCGCAATCGGCAAAAAAACGCGGATAACGTTTCGGGATACAATCTTATAACGCCTTTGTGCGATTTTGACAACACCGTATGGCAAGGCATAAACGGCGCGATTTGGGCGCTTATCGCGCTTGACAGCGGAAATTATGCTGTCGGAAACACCGAAAATCCGCGAAAAATATATTGAAAAATAATTTCGGAACAAAAATTCCGACGGCGGTTGGTCTCTCGGCGAAACGGACGCGTCGGACACCGACCTCACCGCTATGGCGCTGACCTCTCTTGCAAAGTATAAAAAATGATGAAAAATAAGCACGGCGGTAAATTCCGCACTTGATTTTTGTCAAATTCACAAAAACGAAAACGGCGGTTTTTCAACTTACGGAACGGAAACCTCCGAAAGCGTGTCACAGGGTTATAATCGCACTTTGCGCGCTTAAAATTCCGCAGAACGACGCGCGTTTTGTCAAAAACAGCAAGACGCCGTACGACAATCTTATGACGTATTACGACGGCAACGGCGGTTTTTATCACGACGCGGACAAAAGCGGTTCAAATCAAATGGCGTCGGAACAGGCTTTCTGCGCGCTGGTGTCGCTTAAAAGATTTAACGAAAACTTGTGTTCTGTATACGATATGACAGACGTAAAAAAACAGGACGAAAAACGCAAATAACGCGGGACTTTCGGGCAAAAATCCCGATATAAACGTGCCCGGATATTCGGAAAGCAAGACGTTTTCCGATATAATCGGCAGCATTGCGCAAAACGAAATTGAGGCGCTTGCATCGCGAAAAATCGTAAACGGAAAAACAGACGACACCTTTGCGCCCGATTTGCCCGTTACACGTGCGGAATTTTCGGCTCTAATAACGCGCGCTCTGGGTCTTTCAAAAACTGAAAATACCAAAAATTTTGCGGACATTTCGGCAGACGACTGGTTTTCCATTCCCGTTTCGGTATGCGCAAATTACGGGATTGTAAAAGGAATTTCGGACACGGAATTTGACCCGAACGGACTTATCACAAACCAAGAAACAGCGGTTATGCTCGAACGCGCGGCGAAAATGTGCGGACTTGAAAAACGATATTTCAAATGACAGTGTGCGCGATATTCTCGCGGTGTTTGATGACTACACCGTGTCGAGCAACTGGGCGCAAAATGCACTTGCGTTTTGTTATAAAAATGACATTTTCCCCGATGATACGGACTTAATAAACCCTCAAAACAACGCAACGCGCGGTGAAATCGCCGTCCGAATTTACAATCTTTTAAAAACTGCAAAACTTATATAAACGAAAAATCCGAGCGAACGATACGCTCGGATTTTTAAATCCCTAACAGTTAAGTTTGAATTTTTCAGCGGCGGTTTTTCGTCTCCCTCCTGCGCGTAACCGAAAGCTTTTTGCAGAATATGGCTTACGTGGTTTTTCACCGTCGCAAGCTTTATTGCAAACGCTTTGCCCTATTCCACAGCTCGAACCTGTGACAAACGCAAGTTTTCCGCTTAAATCAAACATTATATTCACTTCGTTTATATCGTGACTTGTGATAATTTTTCTGTCATACTTTAAATATTCGTCCAGTAAAAACTTGAAATTTTTGATCTTTAAGTGATATAATTATTAAGAAAAACCAAAGATTTGCGAGGAAACATTATGAAAGAAAAAAACGTCTTATGAATATTGTTCCCGAGGTGTATGAACGCAGTGCGGTTTTTGACGGCGAATTTATCGTAGTTGAAAAACACTCAAAAAGATACTGCGGTCGGCATACACTGGCACGATTATTTTGAGCTTGAAATTATCGTTTCAGGTATAGAAGAAGTTACATACAACAACGAAAAAAATTTATTGCGTCACGCGGAAACGCAACCCTTATGTCGTACTGCGATTTCCACGCTTTAAGGCAAATTTCCGACGTTGAAATGATAAATATTCGCTTTTTTTGAAAACTCGGTCGATAAAGAAATATGCGAAAATCTTTTGTCTGGAATAGGAAAAATTCAACGTTAAATTTGACGAGGACGAAATTCAAAAAAATCATCGGCTAGTGTAAACAGAATTCTTGAAGAAAACGAAAAAGATAAATTTTATTATCAGATGTCAAAAAGTATTCTTAACGAAATCATCATTGATGTTATAAGAAAATCAACGAAAGACAGCGCCGACTCCGCACCCGGTACAATCCAGCAGGCGGTAAATTATATACGCAAAAATTTCCGCTACGACATATCCGTTGAAAGCACCGCAAAGTATCTTAAAATTGCGCCCAACTATTTCGGCTCGGTTTTCAAGAAAAAAACATCGGTGTTTCATTTAACGATTACGTCAACACTCTGCGTTTAAAATACGCGTGCGGACTTTTGGAAAAATTCCGATTATTCAATTAAAGGAAATCGCCTATTTTTCGGGATTTAACTCCATTGAATACTTTTTCTTTATATTCAAAAAGGCTTTTTCACCACTCCGAGCGCATACCGCAGTACGCACTCAAATAAGGCGAAAAAGCCAATTTTAAGTTTTATTTTTAAAAATATTTTACTGTTTTTGCTCTCGGCAACAACCTTGTCGCGTACGTTATACGGCGCTTCCTCATAATGGTCGAAAACAAAACTGAATTTACCGCGTCCGTTCGTGATGGCACGAAGGTCTATTGCATATTTCGCCATTTCTCCCATAGGCACCTCCGCCTCAACCTCGGTGATATTCTTATCTTTCGGCTCCATTCCGAGCACTCTGCCCCGGCGCTTATTTATATCGCCCACAATATCGCCTGTGTAGTCGTTTCGCGCCTTAACTTTAAGACGTCCGACAGGTTCGAGCAAGACAGGGTCAGCCTGCGCAAGACCTGCTTTATACGCAAGATTTGCCGCGGTTTTAAACGCCATTTCGGACGAATCGACGCTGTGATACGAACCGTCAACAAGCGTTGCTTTGAGGTTTACAACCGGATAACCCGCCAAAACTCCGCTCTTAACGCTGTCGCGAAGTCCTTTTTCAACCGCCGGGAAGAAATTTTTTTCGGCACAGAACCGCCGAACACCTTTTCTTCAAACACCAAATCTTCGCTGTCACACGGCTCAAATTCAATCCAAACGTGACCGTACTGACCGTGACCGCCCGACTGTTTCTTATGTTTTCCCTCAACCTTAACTTTTTCTTAATTGTTTCTCTGTACGCGATTTTAGGCTCGGCAAGCTCTACAGCAACACCGAATTTATTTTGCAGTTTTGTGGTTATGATATTAAGATGCTGTTCGCCCGTGCCGGCAATTATCGTCTGCTTGGTTTCCTTATTCTGATAAACCTTAAACGTCGGGTCCTCCTCAACAAGCTTGTTGAGACCGGCGCTGATTTTCTCCTCGTCGCCCTTTGCTTTCGGGATAACCGCGAGCGACAGAACAGGCTCGGGAAAAATCTATTTTTTCAAGCACAACAGGTTCTTTCGCACTGCACAGAGTATCCGACGTATCGCTGCACAAAAGTTTTGCGGTAACGCCGATATCGCCTGCGTAAAGCTTCGGAACATCAAACTGTTTTTTTCCGCGCATAACGTATAATTTTGCAATTTTTTCGTTTTCGCCTTTCGTCGAGTTATAAAACCGTACTGTCGGCACAAAGCGTGCCGGACACTAACTTTTAAAAACGACATTTTGCCAACATACGGGTCTACAATCGTTTTGAAAACCTTTGCACAAAGCGGTTTGTCACGGTCCGCCTCGATTTCAGCCGCGTCACCCGTTTTGGGATTTTCGCCGATTACGGTGCCTGCCTCGAGCGGATTGCAGAAATATTTTCTCCATATAGTCAAGCAGAATTTCAATGCCGATACCTTTTAAAACCGAACCGCACAAAACGGGCACGAACGTTCCCTCTTTAACGCCGTGCTTTAGGGGCATATGTAATTTCGTCGTCGGTAAATTCACCGCCGTCAAAATATTTTTCCATAAACTCGTCGCTTACCTCGGCAACCGCCTCCATAAGCATATCTCGGTTTGTATGCGCGATTTCCTGCATATTTTCCGGAATATCCTCAAACGTGATACTTCCGTCCTTGTTAAACATTTTAGCCTGCATTGAAACGATATCTATAAAACCTATAAAATCGTCGCCGTCTTTAATGGGGAAAAAGGCACGGCGCGACAGATTTTCCGAAATTATCTTTTAAGCTCTTCCAAAAACTTTCTGATAGTTTGCCTTGTGGTCGTCAAGCTTGTTTATAAAAAACATAACGGGCATATTTTTCGCCTGCGCAAAATCCCACGAACGTTCCGTTCCTGCGCTGACGCCCGATTTTCCGCTAACCATAATAACCGCGTTGTCCGCCGCCTCGACGCCCTCGATTTGTTCGCCTACAAAATCAAAGTATCCCGGCGTGTCGATAATGTTAATTTTAACGCCCTTCCACTCAAGCGGCTCGATTGTTGTGTTAATCGAAATTTTACGTTTAATTTCCTCTGCATCATAGTCCGATACCGTGTTTCCGTCAAGCACTTTTTCCAAGTCTGTCCGTCGCTTTAGCCTTATAAAGCAAAGGCCTCGCAAAGCGACGTCTTACCGGCGTTGCCGTGCGAAATCAAGCAAACATTTCTTAAGTTTTTGGTTTCATAGTCAAACATTTACCTTTCCCCCTTATTATATATTTTTATTTTCGGCTTTTTATTTTTAATTTTTCGCCTTTAACATTATATTTCTACTTCGCTTCGTTTATTTCCTTTTGAATTAAATATAATAACCAAAAATTTTATAATTTTTATGTGAAATATGCACAATTTTATATTATCATAATTTTATTTTTGTGCATAATGCACAGCAAACAAGCCTGTTTTAGACATTTTTGAGCCGTTAATTTGCTGATTGCTTATTATAAAGGAAAAAACTTTTTTAAAAAAACTCTTTACAAATGAGAAAATTTATTGTACTGTATAAAATAGCGAAGATTTTCAAACACATATTTCGGAGTGACTGCAAAATGACAAATGTTGATAAATGGCTTTGGCTGACTGTAAAATGCGGAATAAGACGCGCAAAAATCAAAGTTATGCTCGACGAGGTTTTCAGGGGAGCATTGACGCGCTGTATGCCGCAACACCCGGCGAATACAGTAAATTCAGTTTTCTTACACCGACGGAACGGAGCAAACTTTGTGACAAAAGCGTTGACGGAATAGACAGTTTTTTTAAATACGCTTGCGCAGTATGATGTAAAAATTTTAACGGCGGACGACGAAACGTATCCTTATCTCTTAAAAAGAAACCGCCGATTATCCGTACGTTCTCTACTGCCGAGGAAAGAATTATATAAACTTAAACGATTATCTGTGCATTGCACTTGTCGGCTCGCGAAAGGCGACGCAGTACGGACTTAACGTTGCGCGTTCTCTTGCAAACGACCTTGCCAAAAACGGCGTACTGGTTGTGAGCGGTATGGCGGACGGTATAGATTCGGCGGCGCATCTCGGCGCGCTGGACGCAAAAGCGCCCACGGTTGCCGTTCTCGGCTGCGGAATAAACAGGGTTTACCCTGCATCAAACGCTTACCTTATGAAAAGAATAATGGAAACGGGTATGGTTATGACCGAATATCCGCCCAATTCCGAGCCTATGAAACATCATTTTTCCCGAACGCAACAGAATTATAAGCGGAATTTCCAGCGGTACTGTTGTGGTTGAGGCAACATTTAAAAAGCAGGTTCGCTTATCACGGCGTCACTTGCAAACGACGCAGGCAGAGAAGTTTATGCAATTCCCGGCAACATAAACAGCCTTAATTCAAAAGGTACAAATCAGCTTTTGAAAGACGGCGCGCTCCTTGCAACAAATGCCGACGATATTATCGTCAACTATGCGTCCAAAGAAGAATTTAAAGAGAAAATCGCGCGCGCGATTGTTTTACGCGAAGAAAAAGAGGCAAAAACGCGCATTGCACCCGACATACTTTATCCTTCGGACGAAAAAACAATTCGTTTTCCGAGAAAAATCGGGTTTTTGAGCACGGCAAAAATCCCGAAGTTAAAGATTTGTCCGATGCCGAAAAGGTTCTTTCGGTTATAAACGGCGAGCCTATACACATTGACAAAATATCGGCGCTTACGGGCATAAGCGTTTCGGATTTGAGCGTATGCCTGCTTGAACTTGAACTAAACGGCAAAAATAATTTCACAGGCAGGCGATTTATACACGCTTTGCGATATAAAGATTTTTTAGGTTTTAATATAAATTTAACGGAGGTTTGTAATCCAAATGGCAAAATCAACCGGTTCTAAAACTGCAAAAGAAGCAAAAAGGAAAACTGGTCATCGTGGAGTCACCTGCCAAGGCAGGAACAATAAAAATATCTCGGCAAGGATTATAAGGTTATGGCGAGTATGGGACATTTAATCGACCTTCCCAAAAGCAAACTCGGCATCGACCCAGAAAAACAATTACGAGCCGAAATACATCACAATAAGAGGAAAAAGCAGAGCTTGTAAACTCGCTGAAAAAAGAGGCAAAAATCGTCGGCAAAAGTTTATCTCGCAACCGACCCTGACCGCGAGGGAGAAGCCATTTCGTGGCATCTTGCGCGGATTTTGGGAATTGACGAGGGCGAAAAAAATGCCGTATAACTTTTAACGAAATAACAAAAACCGCGGTTACCGATTCTATCAAAAACCGCGCGAAATAGATATTAACCTTGTGGACGCTCAGCAGACAAGACGTGTGCTCGACAGAATTGTGGGTTACAAAAATCAGTCCGCTTTTGTGGAAAAAGGTTAAAAAAGGCTTGAGCGCCGGCAGAGTGCAGTCGGTTGCAACGCGCCTTGTGTGCGACAGAGAAAACGAAATTAAAGATTTCATTCCCGAAGAATACTGGACGCTTGACGCGCACCTTTTAAAAAAAGACAAAAAGCGCTTACGGCGAAATTTTACGGCATCAACGGCAAAAAATGCGAACTTAAAACCGAAGAGGACACAAACAAGGTTTTAAAAGCGCTCGACGGCGCGTCCTATGTTGTTTCCGACGTTAAAGAATCGGTTAAACAGCGCACCCCTGCACCCCCGTTCACCACGAGCACAATGCAGCAGGAGGCGGCGCGAAAACTCGGCTTTACCACCAAGCGCACAATGCAGGCGGCACAGCAGCTTTACGAGGGAATTAACATCACAGGCAGAGGCACGGTCGGTCTTATAACATATATGAGAACCGACTCACTGCGAATTTCGTCGGAGTTTCAGGCACAGGCGCGCGCATATATTAAAACGGTATACGGCGATGAGTATATCACCCCTGCTCCGCGTTTTTACAAAACGAAAAAAGAAGCACAGGACGCGCACGAGGCAATACGTCCCACGTCGCTCGACCTTTCGCCCGTTAAGATAAAAGACAATCTTTCAAACGACCAGTTTAAGCTTTACAAACTTGTGTGGGAAAGATTTTTGTCAAGCCAGATGACAAATGTTGTTTACGACGCTGTTTCCGCGACTATTGATGCAAATTCATACACATTCAAGGCAACAGGCTCAACCGTTAAGTTTGACGGTTTCACAATTCTCTACACCGAGGGCGCGGACCAGAAAGAAGAGGCGGAAAAGAAGCTTCCCAAGCTTGAAAACGGCGACGTTTTAAAACTTAAAGAGCTTAAAGAAGAGCAGAAATTCACTCAGCCCCCTGCGCGCTACACCGAGGCAAGCCTTATCAAAGCGCTTGAAGAAAAAGGCATCGGCAGACCGTCCACGTATTCGCCGACCATCACTACAATCATCGCGCGCGGATATGTTTTGAGAGAGAAAAAACAGCTTGTCGCAACCGAGCTTGGTATGATTGTAACCGACCTTATGAAAGAGTATTTTTCAAAAATTGTGGACGTTACGTTTACCGCGGCAATGGAGGAACAGCTCGATATGGTTGCCGACGGCGACATAGAACTGGCACACTGTTATTGCCGACTTCTATCCCCCGTTTGTAAAAAAACCGTTGAGGACGCTGAAAAAGGCAATCGGAAACATTGAATTAAAAGACGAGGTTTCGGACGTTGTGTGCGAAAAAAATGCGGACGTCTTATGGTTTACAAACACGGTCGTTTCGGCAAATTTCTCGCTTGTCGGTTTCCCCGAGTGCCGTAACGCAAAGGCGATTGTAAAGAAAACCGGCACGCTTTGCCCCAAATGCGGAAAAAGCGGTTGTGGAGAAAAAAAGACAAAAAGCGGAAAGCTTTTCTACGGCTGTGAGGTTACCCCGAATGTGACTTTACAAGCTGGGATAAACCGCTGGACGAAAAATGTCCCGTATGCGGTTCGCAGATGTATCAGCGCACGGGCAGATTTAAGGGCAAATACTGTCCCAAATGCCGTGACGAAAAAGAGAGCAAGAAGAAAAACCAAAAAAGGACACTGAAAAATAAAGGATACACAATATGACGGTTAATGTTATCGGCGCAGGTCTTGCAGGCTGTGAGGCGGCATATGTGCTTGCGCAAAAACAATATCAAGGTTAATTTATACGAAATGAAGCCGAAAAAGTTTTCGCCGGCGCACAAAAGCGAAAATTTTGCCGAACTTGTGTGCAGTAATTCTCTGCGCGCGGGAAATATCGAAAATGCGGTCGGACTTTTGAAAGAAGAAATGCGCCGTTTGGGTTCGCTCATTATGGAATGTGCCGACAAAACACGCGTTCCGGCAGGGCGGTGCGCTAGCGGTGGACAGGGACGGTTTTTCACGTCTTGTTACCGAAAAAATCAAAAACAACCCGAACATCACTGTTATAAACGAGGAAATTTCCGAGTTTGACACAGGCGAATACACAATCGTTGCAAGCGGACCTCTCACAGGCGGTGCGCTCTACGAAAACATCAGAAAATTTTTCGGCGGTGAATATCTGCATTTTTACGACGCCGCCGCGCCTATTGTTTCATATGAAAGCATTGATATGACAAAGGCATACAAAGCCGCGCGCTACGGCAAGGGCGACGCGGACTATATAAACTGCCCTATGACTAAAGACGAGTATTTTAAGTTTTACACCGAACTTATAAATGCCGAGTGCGCCGAGGTTCACGGCTTTGAAAACGGTTCTGTTTTCGAGGGATGTATGCCGGTTGAGCAAATGGCAAAACGCGGTGAAATGACACTTTTGTTCGGACCGTTAAAGCCCGTCGGACTGGAAAATCCAAAAAACGGAACTCTGCCCTATGCGGTTGTTCAGCTCCGCCAGGACAACACCGGCGCGACTATGTATAACATCGTCGGATTTCAGACGCATTTAAAATTCGGAGAGCAAAAACGCGTATTTTCGCTTATTCCGGGGCTTGAAAACGCGGAATTTCTGCGTTACGGCGTGATGCACAGAAAACACATATATAAATTCCCCAAGCTTTTGAACAAATACTATCAGTCGAAAAAGTGCGAAAAAATATTTTTTGCAGGTCAGCTCACGGGCGTTGAGGGTTATGTTGAATCCGCCGCGTCGGGACTCAACGCAGGTCTTAATATGCTGATGCTTTTAAACGGCAAAGAAATGCTTGATTTCACGCGCGAAACGGCAATCGGCGCGCTTGCAAACTACATCAGCAACCGCGGAATTGTAGATTTCCAGCCGATGAACGTAAACTTCGGCATTATGGACCCTCTCGGCGAAAGAATACGCAAAAAACGCGAGAAAAAAACGAAAAAAATCGCGGCGCGCTCGCTTGCGCTTACCGACGAAATTGCAAAAACATATCGGAGGCACTTTTTATGAGCAATTTAAAAAAAGTTGAAATTTTCACCGACGGAGCGTGCAGCGGAAATCCGGGCAAAGGCGGTTACGGCGTTATTTTTAAGCTTTAACGGCGCAAAAAAAGAGCTTTCGGAGGGGTTTGTTTCAACCACAAACAACAGAATGGAAATTCTCGCCGCGGTGAAAGGTCTTGAGGCGCTCAAAAGGAAAAGTGTGACGTTACGCTTTACACCGACTCGAAATATCTTGTGGACTCGGTTAAACTCGGCTGGCTTGAAAAATGGCGCAAAAACAACTGGATGCGCACAAAAAGCGAATAGGCAAAAACGTCGATTTGTTTGAACGGCTTTACAAACTGATACATTATCACAACGTTGAATTTGTGTGGGTTAAAGGCCATGCCGGACACCCCGAAAACGAGCGGTGCGACCGTCTTGCGACGGGCGCAATTTTAAAAGACAATCTCTCGGTTGACGAAAATTTTAATCAGTAAAATTTTTGATAAATTTTAAATTCCACAATTTGGTATATAAAATCAAATTCCGCAAACAATAAAAGCAAGGAGTTGATTTTATGACGGTTGCTAGTGGAAAAAAAGGACTTGACGGCATAAAAACGCACTTTTGAAAAAAGGCTACACGGTGATTTACGCGAAAAGCAATGTTTATGCGGACGCGTATGTGTTTTTCGGGCAGTCGGAACAACGGTATTCTTTCTGCGGACAACTGCCTGTTTCAAGGTCAAAACGGCGTGCTTATGATAAACGCGCAGGGCAAAACGGCGGACGATATAGACCGCATATTAAAGTCGCGCCTTTACAGTCCGCTTTTCAAAATTTGAGCTTTTTAGCCATTTTAACAAAAATTTGAAACTTTTTAAAAATTTATTGGTATTATATGTTGAAAAATGAAAAACAAGTGTTATAATGTAGTTGTTAAGTTAGACACCTATAACTTAAATGTATACAAAAAGGAGTTTTTACAAATGAACGACTTGATATATTTTGACAATGCGGCAACAACACCGCTTGCAAAAGATGTATTGGACAAAAATGATGCCGTATCTTACCGACAACTACGGCAACGCGTCGTCCATATACGAAATAGGCAGACGAAGCCGTGCCGCTATTGACGAGGCGCGCGACAGAGTTGCAAAAATGCCTCGGCGCGGACGCAAGCGAAATTTACTTTACATCGGGCGGTACGGAATCGGACAACTGGGCAATTAAAGGTCTTTGCTCGGCGAAAAATCGAAAGGCAACCACATCATCACAACGGCGATTGAACATCACGCGGTTCTCCACACTTTAAAAATCGCTTGAAAAAGAGGGTTTTGAGGTTACCTATCTCCCCGTTGACGAGGACGGTCTTATTTCGCTTGACGACCTTAAAAACGCGATTAAAGACACCACAATTTTAATCACGATTATGTTTGCGAACAACGAAATCGGCACAATCGAACCGATTGAGGAGGCCGCAAAAATCGCAAAAGAAAAAGGCATCACATTCCATACCGACGCGGTTCAGGCAATCGGCGCGGTTAAGATAAACGTTCACGAAATGGGCATTGATATGCTCTCGCTTTCGGCGCACAAATTCAACGGTCCCAAAGGTATGGGCGCGCTCTATATCAGAAAAGGACTTCGCATAAACAACTTTATTAACGGCGGTGCTCAGGAATCGGGCAGACGTGCCGGAACGGAAAAACACACCGGGAATTATCGGCTTAAGCTATGCTTTGGAAAAAGCAACCGCAGGCATTGACGAAAAAGTTAAAAAACTCACCGCACTGCGCGATTATGCGATAGAGGAAATCGAAAAGACAATCCCCTACTGCCGTCTTAACGGTCACAGAACAAAGCGTCTTTGCGGAAACATAAACTTCTCATTCCGATTTATCGAGGGCGAATCGCTTCTTTTAATGCTTGATATGAAGCACATCGCCGCATCGTCGGGTTCTGCCTGCACATCAGGTTCGCTCGACCCGTCGCACGTTCTTCTGGCAATCGGACTTCCGCACGAAATCGCGCACGGTTCGCTCAGAATAAGCCTCGGCGTGCAGAACACAAAAGAAGAAATCGACGTTCTTTTGAAAGAACTTCCGAAAATAGTGGACAGATTAAGACAAATGTCGCCTTTGTACGAGGGCGTTGAAGGGAGTAATTGATTATGATGTACAGTGAAAAAAAGTTTTAGACCATTTCTCAAATCCGCGAAATGTCGGCGAGGTTGAAAACGCAAACGCGGTCGGTCAGGTCGGCAACGCAAAAATGCGGAGATATAATGAAAATTTCAATGCGTATTGAGGACAACGTTATAAAAAGACGTTAAATTCAAAAACATTCGGCTGCGGTGCGGCGGTTGCAACAAGCAGTATGGCAACAGAACTTGTTAAAGGCAAAAGCGTCGACGACGCATTAAAGCTTACAAACAAAGCCGTTATGGAGGCTCTCGACGGACTTCCGCCCGTAAAGGTTCACTGCTCCGTTCTTGCAGAAGAGGCAATCGGCGCGGCTATTCAGAACTATTACGACAATGCCGGAATTGACAAAAAGTTAAAAAAGGCTGTGACGGATGCTGTTCGAGCTGCTGTGACCACGACGAGCATCATCACGAATAATAAATAATTTTAAATCCTGCTTTGAACTTTTATCAAGGCAGGATTTTTATTTTTCTTGCGTTTATCAAAAACATATGATAGAATAAAAATTGTATATTTATATATAAATTCTGCAAGGGATCATTAAATGAAAATACTTATAGTTGACGACGAGAAACTGCTTGTAAAAAGGAATGAAATTCAACTTTGAACAAGACGGATACACAATAGAGGCGGCATATGACGGCGAGGAGGCATTAAAGCTTGCGCACGACAAGAGCATAGACCTTATAATTCTCGACCTTATGCTTCCGAAAAATCGACGGCATAACCGTGTGCCAAAAGGTGCGCGAATTTTCTGCCGTGCCTATAATTATGCTCACTGCAAAGGCTGAAGATATGGACAAAATTATGGGTCTTGAATACGGCGCGGACGATTACATCACAAAGCCGTTTAACATTCTTGAACTTAAAGCGAGGGTTAAAGCAATTTTGCGCCGTACCGCACCGGTAAGCGTTGACAAATCAAAAATTTCGTACGGAAGCATTACGCTTGACTACAACCAGCGCAAAATCATTATCAACGGTTCGAGCATAGACCTCACCTCAAAGGAATTTGACCTTATGGATTTGTTTTTGTCAAACCCCGAAAAGGTTTACAGCCGTGACAATCTGCTTGACCTTATTTGGGGCTACGACTACCCCGGCGACGCGCGCACGGTGGACGTTCACATAAGACGTCTGCGCGAGAAAATCGAGCCGAACAGCGCAGAACCGAAATACATTATGACGAAATGGGGTGCCGGATATTATTTTAAATCTTAATTTTTTTCAAAAAGACGAAAACGACGAAATGCCCGTAAAAAAGACAGGAAAAAAATCAAGTCGTTTTTTTAATAAAAATTCGACACAATAACAAAGCAAGCTTGTGCCGACGTATTTTTGATTATGTTTTTAACGCTTTTTATTTTCAGCTACTACATAATCAATTCGATAAGCACCTATCTTAACAAAAAAACGAACAGGTGAATGCCACCGCAACAGCGAATATGATTGCAAGCCTTATTGCAGAGCGAAACTACATTTCGCCCGACCAAAAAAACAGGTTGCACCGGGATTTGACTTGTTTTTGTCCGAAACACTGCGTATTCCGAAAGAAACGCGCGTTATCATACTTAACAACCAGGCTGAGGTTATGTTCGACTCTGTTCAACCCCGGCGGCAGTGAAACCACGGTGCAAAGCACAAAAAGCGTTATGAGCGCGCTCCAGGGCAAGGAGGGCGGCGAAATCGTCGAAAAACGAGGACGGAAAAAGCCTTATTGACGTTGCCGTTCCTATTAACAAAAACGCTCCCCTCGGCGCGGTTAACGTGCGCTACACAACCGATATTCAGGAGAAAATCATATCTCCTCTTACAAAAAGACATAATAATTGTTTTTTTGTGGTAATAACGTTTATAATCGGTTTGTTTATTTTTATCGTTGCAAATCTTCTTACCAAACGAATTGTTGATTTCACCGAAAAATCACCGAAATGAGCGACGGCGTTTTGGACGAACGGCTCGAAATCAATGGTCACGACGAGGTTGCACGGCTCGGCGAGGCATTTAACGCAATGAGCGACAAGCTTGTTATGCTGGAGCAAAAAGAGTTGATTTTTGTGTCCAGCGCGTCGCACGAGTTGAGGACACCGTTAAGCTCAATCAAGCTTATGAGCGACTCTATCGCGCAAAAATTCCGACATTGATATGAAATATGTGCGCGAATTTTTAAACGATATGAACACCGAAGTCGACAGGCTTAACAGAATTATCGAAAAAGCTTTTTGTATCTTACAAAGCTCGACAATGTTAAAGCCGAAAACATCAACCTCGATTTTGAATTTATCGACGTGCGCGAGGTGGTTATGGATATTGTTAAAAATCTCTCCCCTCTCGCCGAGGCAAAAAATATTGAAATTAACTGTTCATACTGTGAAAGTCTTTACATTATGGCAGATAACGACAAATTATGGCAGGGTATTTATAATATAATAGACAATGCGATAAAGTATACCCCCGACGGCGGTAAAGTTATAATCGGCATTACAAAGCAGGACGACAACGCGCTTATTGCTGTTAAGGACACGGGAATAGGCATAAGCGAGGAGGAATGTGAAAAAATATTTGACAGATTTTACCGCGTTGACAAGGCGCGTGCGCGCGAAACGGGCGGAACGGGGCTCGGACTTGCCATTGCGCTTGAAAGCATCGAAATGATAGGCGGTACAATCAGCGTTGACAGCAAGCTCGACGAAGGCAGTACATTTACAGTGTCTATACCCCTTTTCACCGAAAATTAACACATTTGTAACATATGTTCATTGTTTTGTAAAGATTTTATAGTTTGATAAGTTTAGAATAGTAAGCAAAAACATACGTTTCGCATTTTATTAAGAAACGGAGGGTTAATGTGAAAAAATATTTGGTTAGCAGGTATAATTTTAATTATAATAATTACCGCGCTTTGCGGGTGCGGAAAAAGCAAAAAAAACACAATTAAGCTTTACTTTGCGAATACGGAAAAAACGGAATTAAAGAGCGAGGAACGCGCCTACGACGGCAATATCGGCACGAATAAAAAAAGTGTTTTTGGAAAACCTTATAAACGAGCTTTTGAAAGGACCTGCCGATTCACCTTTGGTACGCGTTATTCCCGACGGAACAAAACTTTTGAGCCTTGACGAGTCAAACGGTGTTGTCACGCTCGATTTTTCTGCCGAATACAACACTCTTGCACCGTCCGACGAGCTTTTGGCGCGTCATTCGGTTGCGAAAACGCTCTTTGAAATTGACGGAATAAACAAAATCAAAATTTTCGTAAACGGTGTTGAACTTCTCGGCGCAAACGGCGACAAGGTGGGCGAAATTTCAAAGGACAGCCTTGTTACAACACCCACGCAGAACACCACGAAATACGAAACCGTGACGCTCTATTTCTCGGACGACGCGGCAATGTTTCTCGTTCCCGAGGCGCGCACCGCGGCGGTTGCGGACAACAGCATTGAAAAAAACGGTAATAACCGAGCTTATGAAAGGTCCGACAGATAAATCTCTGCGCTCAACCATTCCCGACGGCACAAAACTTTTGTCGGTTGAAACAAAAGACGGCATATGTTTTGTGAATTTCTCGCAGGAATTTGTTTCAAAGCACAGCGGCGGCTCAGCCGGTGAATATATGACGGTTTATTCAATCGTAAACTCCCTCACCGAGCTTGAACATATTCAAAAGGTTCAGTTTTTGGTAGACGGAAACAAGCTTGAAGTGTTTAAACATATGGTATTCAATGAGCCGTTTGAACGCGACGCAAGTATAATTTCAAAATAATGTTGCAAAAAGGATATTTCTGCGGAAAGTATCCTTTTTACTTGAAAAATTTTTCATATGTGGTAAAATAAACAAAACTGATTTTAAGGAGATTTTTACAAATGGTAGAACTTAAAAAAACGAATTTCTCACCGTTGACATCAGCGAAACGGGCGCGGAAATACACAGTGTAAAAGACACTGACGGAAATGAATATAGGTGGACGGCAGACCCGAACGTTTGGGGTATGCACGCACCGCTGGTATTCCCTATCTGCGGCGGATTGAAAGATGACAAATATTTCGTTCACGGCAAGGAATACACGCTTGCAAAAACACGGTTTTGCGCGTTTTTATGATGTTTGACGTTGAAAAAGCAAGCAAAAACAGAGGCGGTTTTTTTCTTCTCACCGCAACCGACGAAACCAGAAAACAGTATCCGTTTGAGTTTGAATTAAGGGTTATTTACACATTAAACGGAAAAAAACGCTTTCGGTAAAAATATGACGTTACAAACAAGTCGGACGTTGATATGTATTACGGCATCGGCGGTCACGAGGGCTATCTCTGCGAAGACGGCATTGAAAAATTACGACGTTGTTTTCGAGGAAAAACGAAACTCTCAAAAAGCCAGGTTCTGCACGGCAATCTTTTTGGCGGACGAATTTCTGCCGATTATCGAAAAACACAAACGTTTTTACCGCTTAAATACGACTATTTTGCAGTTGACGCACTTGTTTTTGAGAAAAACGTTAAATCAAACAGCGTTACGCCTCGTTCACAGAAACGGAACGAGAAAAAAATTAAAGTTGATTTTGCGGGTTTTTGACTGCCTTATGCTCTGGACAAAGCCCGGCGCGCCCTACATTTGCATAGAGCCGTGGACATCTGCTCCCGACGACGAGGCAAGCGACTATGACTTTACAAAGAAATTCTGCATAACGAAGCTTATGCCGAACGAAACAAAAAACAAATCTTCATACAATTACATTTGAAAAAAATAATTTTTTAAGTCCCCCGAAAAATCGGGGACTTATTTTTGACAAAAAAATTTCAGATAAAAAAAGTCACACTATGACATAGCGTGTTTTTAGGCGAAAAAACTCTGCAACCAACGTTACCGTCAATCACAAAGCCTTGGTGGTGGGGAGGGATGGATTCGAACCACCGAAGCGAGACGCAACAGATTTACAGTCTGCCCCCTTTGGCCACTCGGGAACCTCCCCATATGGAGCTGGTGATGGGACTCGAACCCGCGACCTGCTGATTACAAATCAGCTGCTCTACCAATTGAGCTACACCAGCATATTAAGTTTTAAAGTGAAGTTGGTGGGCGGTACAGGGCTCGAACCTGTGACCCTCTGCTTGTAAGGCAGACGCTCTCCCAGCTGAGCTAACCACCCGAACAACACAAGAGTTATTATAACATAAGCATTAGTGCTTGTCAAGAAAAAAATTTTCAATTTTTTAAAAAAATTTTTTATTTTTTTCTTTAAAATCTCCTGTTTTACACGAAAAATCCGAAAAAAATGACGGATAAACCGTGCGAAAATCCGAATGCGCCTGCAACGGATTTTTCGCTTTGGTCGGGGTTAAGGGATTCGAACCCCCGGCCCCTTGGTCCCAAACCAAGTGCGCTACCAAACTGCGCTAAACCCCGTCGCACATGCAACTATTACATTGTATTATAAAAAACTTTTGATATGAGCAACGGCGTTATTTTTTTAATTTATCGGCTTTATTTTATGTTTTTTTCGCCTGTTTTTTTGAGTATTTTCTCCCATTTTTAAACTTTTTTTGATTTTTATTACATTTTTCAAACACAAATTTTACACCGGAATAAACAATCAAAAAAACAGCCCGATATATCCGAAAAACGGGATAAACCTTTGACACCATTTCGGAAAATCCCATAAGCGAACATAAAAAAACGCAAAAAAAGCATATGTAAAACCGCTGTATTTTTTTCAGCACAAAACGAGTTTGAGCAAAAATTTTATAAGTGAAAAAGCGATGACACCGCGGTTGTGAGCATTGCAAAAACATCAGCACGGTATAAAAACAGGCTCGCATTCCCGGCAATTTTCAAAAAGCGGAAGTTCGAGCGTTAACGCGTCATCTTTGAATTTTAGTAAAACAAGAAATAAAACAATGCTTACGGCAAAAAGCATAATTCCCGACATAACCGCTGACAAAAGAGGCGTCCGCTTATTCCCGAGCATATCCCCCATTTCGCAGAAAAACGCTGATTATTCCGACCGAATTGTAGCTTGCATAAACGAGCGACGAAACAAAAAAAGCGGTGCGATGCTGTTAAAAACCGCCGAAAACCTCGCGCGTGTCCGAAAGCGACACAATTCCGATATAAATTATCCCGAAAACCATCGTCGGCGCAAGATACGCATTTGCATTTAAAATTCCGTAAATATTGCGGTAGAAAATCACACCGCACACTGTGCACATCAGCACCGCGCCGAAAACATACGGCAGAGAGAACATCTGCTTAAAAAGCGCACCGCTCCCTGCCGTCATTGCGCACAAAAGCGCAAACGAAAAAGCATATATAATGATATAAATAATTTTTGCAAAAACGGATTTGCTATGTATTCAAGATACTCGTACGTGTTTTTTTATGTTATTTTCCGCAACCGTTTTTGTGACGGCATAAAAGCAGAATGCAAGCACAAAGCACGCCGTAAATAACCCCAAAAATCCCCCATTTTTCCGAACGGCAGAAAAAAATTCGGCGATTTCTCTGCCCGACGCAAATCCTGCGCCGATTACCGCGCCCAAAAACGTGCAGGACAGCAAAAACGAACATTTTAAACAGTTATTTTTCATAAATACCCCCAAAAAGTTTGCTCAAAAAGTCCGATTTTCCTTGACAAATCGCAAATATTTAGATAAACTAATATATGTATATTCTTTTTGAAAAATAAATATCAGTTTACATATTTTGTAAGGAAAGGATTTAAAAATGAAGAATACCGAAAAAAACAATGGAAAAATCGTCAGCCTTTTGCAAAAACGAGAGGTTTCGTATATCCCGGCTCCGAAATTTACGGCGGGCTTGCAAACTCGTGGGATTACGGTCCGCTCGGCGTTGAATTTAAAAACAACGTTAAAAAAAGGCGTGGTGGAAAAAAATTTATCACCGAATCGAAATACAATGTCGGTCTTGACGCGGCTATTTTGATGAACCCTCAAACCTGGGTTGCTTCAGGTCACGTAGGCGGATTTTCCGACCCGCTTATGGACTGCAAAGGAGTGCAAAGCGCGCTACCGTGCCGACAAGCTTATTGAAGATTATTTCCACGACAAGGGCGAAACTGTTGTTGTTGACGGCTGGGACAATCAGAAAAATGTACGATTTTATCGTTGATAATAAAATCGCCTGCCCCAAATGCGGAAAGGTAAATTACACCGAAATCCGCAAATTTAACCTTATGTTTAAAAACTTTCCAGGGCGTTACGGAGGACTCAAAATCCGAGCTTTATCTCCGTCCCGAAACCGCACAGGGTATTTTTGTAAACTTCAAAAACGTTCAGAGAACCACAAGAAAGAAAAATTCCTTTCGGTATCGGACAAATCGGTAAATCCTTCAGAAACGAAATCACACCGGGCAACTTTGTTTTCAGAACGAGAGAATTTGAGCAGATGGAACTTGAATTTTTCTGCCAGCCCGGCGAGGACTTAAAATGGTTTGCATATTGGAAAGAATACTGCAAAAACTTCCTTTTGTCACTCGGTATAAAAGAAGAAAACATCAAAATGCGCGACCACGAGAAAGAGGAACTTTCGCATTACAGCAACGCTACGACTGATATTGAATTTATGTTCCCGTTCGGCTGGGGCGAGCTTTGGGGAATTGCCGACAGAACAGATTTCGACTTGAAACAGCATATGAACCACTCGGGCGAAAAACCTCGAATATTTCGACCAGACCACAAACGAGCACTACATTCCCTACTGCATCGAGCCGTCGCTCGGCGCGGACAGAGTTGCACTCGCATTCCTGGTTGAGGCATACGACGAAGAAAAAATTTCGGACACAGATACAAGAATTGTTATGCACTTCCACCCTGCGCTTGCACCGTTCAAAAGCCGCTGTTCTTCCGCTTTCCAAAAAGCTTTCGGAAAAGGCAGAAGCGCTCCACAGTGAGCTTTCAAAACATTTCGCGTGCGATTTTGACGACGCGTCGAGCATCGGCAAAAGATACCGCCGTCAGGACGAAATCGGAACTCCGTTCTGCGTGACGTACGATTTTGAAACGGAAGAAACGGGAATGGTTACAGTCCGCGACCGTGGCACAATGGAGCAGGTATCCGTTAAAAATCGAGGACGTTGCAGCATACATTGAAGAAAAAAATTAAAATTTTTAAGATTATATAAAAAGGGATTGATTTTTCAATCCCTGCAATAATATTCGGGCGGTTTGCCCGTCACTTTTTTTAAAGGTTTTATAAAAAAATTCGACGCGCTGTTAAATCCGCACCGCTCGGCAATTTCCAGCTTTTTAAGCTCAGTGGATTTTAACAGTCCGATTGCCATTTCGACGCGTTTTTATCACGATATATTCCCACGGCGAAATTCCGTTGAATTTCTTAAAAACGGTCGAAAAAAATACGTCTTGTTCATTGCCGCCTCTTTCGCAAGACGGTCAAGTGTGATTTCGTCAGAAAGGTTGTCGTCGATAAATTTGAGCGCGCGGTTTATGCACGAAAGCGACTGCGCGGAATTTTGAAAATCGCTTTTTTCGTTTATATAGCCGTATTCGCGCGTAAGGTGCGTGAAAATTTCGACAAGATACATTTTTGCCATCATATCGCTGTTGAATTTCTTGCTGCCGACCTCGTTTTTCAAATTTAAAAAAATAAGATCTTTTATAACGCTTGTATACGGATTTTTATGTCAATGCGGTTTTCAAAATTTTTTTAACGAGGTCGAAAAAAATATGCGGATAAAAATTTTTGTCGGCAAGAATTTTGTCCGACAACAAAACACGCGGTTCAAAGTGGATATTTATAAGGTCGAATTTCTCGTCACCGTAAATATCGGTTATGCAGTGCGGTTCGTCGCTGCCGAACAGAAAAACGTCGCCTTTTTAAATTCATAGCTTTTGTCGGAAAGCGAATACACCCCCGCACCGCTTTTAAAAAAGCGACAGCTCACACTCGGTGTGGTGATGCTCGCGGTAGGCTCTTTTTCCCGACGGCACGGTGGAATGAAATATTTTAACAAGTGGTTTGTTTTCTTCATAATATAAACTTTTTTTCGGCAAACCGCATTTTTTTATCAATCCTTTAAAAACAGAATATAGTGGATAAACTAACAAATATAGTAGATGAATTTTTCCTTGTGCGATATATAATCATATTATAACAAAAATACGATTATGTCAAGGAGGAATAAAATTTTGAACAAGAATTTAAGCGATATGATTTCAGAGAATGTCAACACTTGTTCTTCACCGTCCGATTTAAAAATTACGGACATCAGAGTTGCAAATCTTAACGGCGCGCCCAAGCACTGCCCTCTTATAAAAGGTTTACACAAATCAGGACATTGTCGGTTACGGCGAGGTTCGCGACGCGTCGAGCGCTACATATGCGCTTATGTTAAAATCGCGTATTGTAGGCGAAAATCCGTGCAATGTTGACAAAAATTTTTCCGACGCATTAAACAGTTCGGCGGTCATTCGCGTCAGGGCGGCGGTGTCTCGGGACTTGAAATTGCAATGTGGGATTTGGCAGGCAAAGCTTGGGGCGTTCCGCTCTGGCAGATGCTCGGCGGAAAATTCCGCGACAAGGTTAGAATGTACTGCGATACCGACGTTGACGGCAAGGATACCGGCACAGATATGGGCCACGCACTCAAAAAACGTATGGAACAGGGCTTTACGTTCCTTAAAAATGGACCTCGGAATTGAGCTTATGCTGGACGAGCCGGGTTGTCTTAACGCGCCTTTGGGATTTTTGGAGGACATCAAAAAATACTCTATGAAGGCGATTAACCATCAAAAAGGCTCTATAGATATGGATATGATGCTGGGCAAAAACTACGAAACTTTCACAATTCCGCACCACGCTACAGGCATACATATGACCGAAAAAGGCATGGATTATCTTGAAGACTACGTAAAAACAGGTTCGCAGCGTTATCGGCTATGAAGTTCCGCTTGCTATCGACCATTTCGGTCACGTTTGCATTGAGGACTGCATAATGTTTGCAAAACGTCTTGAAAAATACAACATCGCGTGGATTGAGGACATTGCTCCATGGCATTATACAAAGCACTTTGAGAAAATTTCAAATGCGGTTCACGTTCCCATCTGCACCGGCGAGGACATTTATCTTGCCGAAAACTTCAAACCGCTTATGGAAAACGGCGGAGTTTCGGTGGTTCACCCCGACATTTTGACGGTCGGCGGAGCTATGGAAATGAAAAAACTCGGCAATATGTGCGACAAATACGGCGTTGCGATGGCAATCCATATGGCGGAAAGCCCCATTGCTTGTATGGCGGCAATTCACGCGGCGGCGGCTGTTCAGAACGTTCTTGCAGTTGAATTTCATTCGGTTGACATTCCGTGGTGGAACGATCTTGCATACGGCATTGCAAATCCGCTCTTTAAAGACGGTTTCGTAGACGTTCCCAACAAGCCCGGTCTTGGCATTGACAGCTTAAACGAGGAGCTTATTTCGGAGCATATGCACGAAAAAAATATCCCGAAATGTGGGCAGATACATCTTTCTGGGACAACGAATGGGCAAACGACAGAGAGTGGAGCTAAATCCCGTTTAAAAAAATTTAAGGAGAGTTTAAATATGGGTGAAAGAATGAAGATTTTCGAGTATTTCGACAAATACAGAGATTTCACCGACGAAAGAGTTAAAGACGGCATTGAAAAAGTATAGAAAAAGGCAATTTAAAAAAATAAACGTGACAGACGCGGACGGCAAGCCTGTGAAAAAAACGCGAAAAATCTCGTCAAACGGTACAGGATATGCCGAAACACGCGGATTTTACGGCGATTACGATGTTGAAATCACAGCGGACGGCAAATGTGCAAACGGCAAGATTAAATTTTATAAAAACGGCGGAAACGAATTTTCGTTTTCAATTTAAAGGGTGACAAAAATGTTTGATTTAAACGAAAAAACAGCGCTGGTTACCGGCGCGACACAAGGTATAGGCTTTGAAATTGCAAAAGTATTGTCCGAACACGGCGCGTTTGTTTATATAAACGGTGCGTCGAGCGAGGAAAAAAATGCAAAAAAGCGAGCGAACAGATTAAAAACAGCGCTCCCGTGCGTGCTGACCTTTGCAAAATGAGCGACATTGACGCTATGTATGAAAAAACAGGCGATGTTGACATACTTGTTCTCAACGCGTCAATTCAGTACAAGCGCAAATGGAACGAATTTACCGAAGAGGAATTTGACGCACAGTTTAACTGCAATATCAAAAGCACATACTATCTTATAAAGAAATACTCCCCGAAAATGATGAAGAAGAAGAACGGCAGAATTGTCACAATCGGCAGCGTGAACCAATACAACAACCACCCCGAGCTTTCGCTCTACGGCGTGACGAAAGCCGCACAGATGAAACTTGTCGAAAATATCGCTCCGTCGCTTGCGCCGTACGGCGTGACGGTTAACAACGTTGCGCCCGGTGCCATCAATACCCCCCGAAACACGACGGCATTAAGCGACGGCGATTTTTTGAAAAAAAGGTTGAGGCGAGCATACCGTGCGGATACGTCGGCACACCGTCCGATATTGCCCCCGGCTGTGCTTTTATTTGTGCAGTGACGAGGCAAGATACATCACCGGTTCGGAAATCATTATAGACGGCGGAATGCACCTGTAAATAAGGAGAATAAATATGAGCAGACGCGATGATATTTTTTTGTAAATTTTAACAAATACAAAGAAGAAACCGAAGAAAGAGTAAAAAAACGGCATTGAGCTTAACCGAAAAGGTTTTGCAAAAAAATTAAACTTGTTGATAAAGACGGAAAAACCGGTTGCCGGCAAAAAATCAAAGCCGAACAGAAAAAAACACGAATTTTTGCACGGCTCAAACATTTTTATGCTTGACGAGTTAGAGTCGGAGGAAAAGAACGAGAAATACAAAAAGGCGTTTAAGGACGCGTTTAACGAGGCTACCCTGCCCTTCTACTGGAGTGACCTTGAGCCTGTTCAGGGAAAACCGAGATTTGAAAAGGACAGCCCGAAGGTTTACAGACGTCCTGCGCCCGATTTGTGCCTTGAATACTGCGAAAAATACGGAATAACACCAAAGGCACACTGTCTTACGTACTTTAATTTTCAGCCCGACTGGGTCAGCAAAACCGATATCCGCGATATGAAACAAAAGCTTGAAATAAGATACAAAGCGCTTGCGGAACGCTATGCAGACCGCATTAACGGCTGGGAGGTTATAAACGAATTATTCTGCACACAGCCGCCTTGGAGCAAAAACGCATTTTTTGTGTCCGACGACGTGCTTGACTGGAACTTCAAGCTTGCGGAAAAATATTTCCCGTCAAACGAACTGATTATAAACGAGGCGTCGCAGGTGTGGAAATGGTGGCACTTTTGCATATACGCGAAGCGGATATTATCAGATGATTAAGAACGGCTTGGACAAGGGACTGCGCATTGACACAATCGGTATGCAGTATCACGTGTTCGACCGTGCACCGAATGAGAAAAACAACGTAACCGATATGTATAATCCGAAAGCGCTGTTCAGCGTTCTCGATACTTACGAGAAACTCGGCAAACCCTTGCAGGTTACCGAAATCACAATTCCTGCATATTCGGATACTGCCGAGGATGAAAAATTCAGGCAGAGCTTATCGAGAATTTATACAGCATCTGGTTCAGCCACAAGGCGGTTGAGGCGGTTATTTACTGGAATTTGGTTGACGGATATGCGGCCTGGGCGCCTCAAGGCGATATGACGGTGGGCGAAAAACATATTCAGAGGCGGACTTTTGCGCTTTGATATGAGCAAAAAAACCTGCTTACGATATGATTAAGCATCTGTTTACCGAACGCTGGATTACAAACACCGAAGCTGAAACAAACGGCGGCGGAACGGCGAAATTCAGAGGATTTTTACGGCGATTATACAATAACCGTCGATGACAAAAAAATTTGACATTAAGCTCAAAAAGCAACACGGAAAAATGAAATTAAGATACAATTATAATCCGAGGAGGGTTAAAAAATGAATTTTAACGTTAAAGAAGAAATAATTAAACTTACACCGCAGTGGAAAGACGAAAGACTTCCCGACGGCAGACCTAAAGTTGACGTGAAATACTTGAAAGCGCTTAAAAAATCTCACGCTTGAAGAGGTTTGGAAGCCTATCTTCGTAAAAAGGTTACGAGAGCCAGTTTGAGGGCAGATTTCACACACTTCACGATGACGGAAGAAAAGCTTATCGGACGTGCGGTTACCGCTGCATACTGCCCGTTCCGTCCCGATTTTGACGAGGTTGTAAAGGACATCGGCAGAAGCGAAGGCAGAACAGGTACATACAATCAGTGGGTTATTGACAATCTTATGGAATACGACGTTCCCGTTATTGATATGTATGACAAAAATCTACAAGGGCACATTCTTGGGCGGAAATCTTACAACCGCGCTCAAAAAAACAAGACAAAAAAACGAGAACGGCGGTGCAGTAATCTGGGGCGGTGTGCGCGATACCGAGCAGATGAAAAAAAGTTGAAAACACACAGGTTTACTACCGAGGAATTGACCCCACACCGATACGCGACTTTATTATGACAGCATACAACACGCCTACACGTATAGGAAACGCAATCTGCCTCCCCGGCGACGTTGTTTTTCGGCGCAGGCGGCGGAGTTTTGTTTATCCCCTCTCATCTTGTTGAGGAGGTTGTCGGCGGTGCGGCAAAAAAACACAGGTTAAAGACTTGTTCGGTTTTTGAAATGATTACGCTCAACAAATTCACAACCGCGCAGATTGACAAAAACACCTGGACAAAGGATATGCTCGACCTTCTTATGGACTTTATTGAAAAAGACGACAGAGCGGCGCAGTACCGCGGTCTTGACTGGTCGCACGAATACGACCTTGCCATAAACGGCGACCCGAACGATACACAGTCGGCGCTTTAAAAATTTGACATTTTTTTCCAAAATAGGTGATATTATTATACAGACAGTCAAAATAAATTTGATTGTCTGTATTTTATTTACTTCCCGAGAGGTGCATACAAATGTCTATTGAAAAAAAGTGAGAGATTATTTTAAAACACTGAATATTGACGGCAGAATTTTGGAATTTGACGTTTCCAGCGCAACGGTGGAGCTTGCGGCAAAGGCGCTGAACTGTGAGGGCGCGCGGATTGCAAAATCCATTTCATTTATGAAAAATGACGAGCCGATTTTGGTTGTCACCGCCGGTGATATGAAAATCGACAACGCAAAATATAAGAAAAAAATTCGGTGTAAAGGCAAAAATGCTCACCCCCGACGAGGCGGCAAAACTTATCGGTCACGCAGTCGGCGGTGTTTGTCCGTTCGCAGTAAACGATGGTGTAAAGGTGTATCTTGACGAATCGTTAAAACGTTTTGACACCGTTTTTCCCTGCGTGCGGAAGCTCAAACAGTGCCATAGAAGTAACCGTCGCCGAGCTTGAAAAAGCTTTCAAAAATGCGACGAATGGGTTGATGTGTGCAAAGCAAAAGAATAAAAGTAAACATAAAAAAATAAGCTCTCACATACAAGAGCGGATTTTATTTTTGAGAAAAAAACTTAAATCATAGATTCGTAAAGCTTTGCAATTTCATCTACGCTTGTGTCTTTCGGGTTGCCCGGACGGCAAGCGTCGTCATATGCAGACTGAGCAAGGAACGGAATATCCTCTTTCTTTACGATTTCTTTCAAATCGGCAGGGATACCAACGTCCGCCGCAAGCTTTTTAACCGCGTCAACCGCAGCTTTTCTGTATTCTGCCTGCGTCATTTTTTCTGTTCCCTCAACGCCCATAGCTTTTGCAATATCACGGTATTTTTCGCCCGTTGCCTCAGCGTTGTATTCCATAACAACAGGAAGAATTATAGCGTTTGCAACGCCGTGGGGTGTGTCATAAAGCGCACCGAGGGGGTGAGCCATTGAGTGAACAATGCCGAGTCCGACGTTTGAAAATCCCATACCTGCAACGTACTGACCGAGCGCCATACCCTCTCTGCCTTTGGGGGTGTTTTCAACCGCACCGCGGAGCGAGCGTGAAATAATTTCGATAGCTTTCAAGTGGAACATATCCGAAAGTTCCCACGCGCCTTTTTGTGATATATCCCTCAATAGCGTGAGTGAGCGCGTCCATACCCGTAGCCGCCGTAAGACCTTTGGGCATTGACGACATCATATCGGGGTCTACAACCGCAACGACAGGAATATAGAGCGGGTCAACGCAAACGAACTTTCTGTTTTTTTCTCAACGTCGGTTATATCATAGTTGATTGTAACCTCCGCGGCTGTTCCTGCGGTTGTGGGAACTGCGATAATCGGAACGCATTTATTTTTTTTGTGACAACCGCGCCCTCAAGACTTCTTACGTCCTCGTGTTCGGGGTTGTTTATAATAATGCCGATTGCTTTTGCGGTGTCGATTGACGAACCGCCGCCGATTGCGATAATATAGTCGGCACCTGCTTTTTTTAAACGCCGCAACACCCGACTGCACGTTTTGGATTGTCGGATTAGCCTTAATATCAGAATAAATTTCAAACGCAAGCGAATTTTTTTCCAGCACGTCCGTAACCTTTTTTTGTTACGTTAAATTTGATCAGGTCGGGGTCGGAACACACAAATGCCTTTTTAAGACCTCTCGTTTTAACCTCGTCGGCTATACTCAAAAATTGCGCCCTTTCCGTGATACGATGTTTCGTTCAGTACAAACCTGTTTGCCATAAAAAAATCAGCTCCTTTAAGTAATAACTTACATTTATTTTTAAAGAAAAAAACGTTAAAAATCTAACATTTTCCGTTAAAAATCAGTTTAGCACTTTTAAATTTAAAAAAATCAATCTTATACAGCAAAAATTTACACTTTTTCAAAAATTCATTCACAAATACTTCACAATTTAAATTTCTAATATTCTTCAATAAAGCGTTTTATAACCTCAAACGAATTTTTTTGCCGCAAGCGGAACAAATTTGTCGTAATCCATATGCGATTTTTTTCGTCCGCGCCGTCGGAAATTGCACGCAGAACACCGAATTTTGTGCCGTTTATAAAGCACACGTGACCGATGCTTGCGCCCTCCATTTCGCACGCGATTGCATTAAATGTACCGCGTATAAAATTTTTTCTTTCGGTGGTGCACACAAACTGGTCACCCGACGCGATAACGCCCGTTTTGCAGTTTATGCCAAGACTTTTTACGCATTTTTCAAGAAGTGACGAAACCTTTTCGTCACACTCGATATTTATGATGTTAATGCCCGATATAAGCCCGGCCGGGTCGCCGAGCGGAGATGTATCAAGGTCGTGATGGACAACGCTTTTCGCAACGGCAATATCGGTTGTGTTAAGCTCATCTGTAAGCGTGCCGGCAACACCGATATTCACAACAACGTCGGGATTATAGCGCAAAATCATTGCCTCGGCGCACACCGACGCAAAAAAACCTTGCCTATTCCGCATTTTTGCAACAACCGCGTCTTTGCCCGAAATTTTGCCTCTGCAAAAACTCAATTCCGCTTATTTTTTTCGGTTTCAACGTCGGTCATAACCGCTTTTTATATGTTCAACTTCAACCTGCATTGCGCCTATAATACCAATCATTTACTGCTCTCCCTGAATTCCTTTTTATACTTTAACGGTGAAACTCCTATGTTCTTTTTGAACATTTTGGAAAAATTGAAAACGTCGTCGTAGCCTACCATTTTGGCGGTATCCGCAACCGAAAAATCTTTTATGAGTATCGCAGCTTTTTTCATTTTTGTGTCGATTATATACTGCTGAAGGCTTATGCCCTTTTTCGCCTTAAAAAGACGTGTAAGATACCTTTGGTCGAGGCTCACCATTTTTGCAAGCTCGCTTACATAAAGGCGCGAAAAATAGTTTTCCTCGATATATCCCGCCAAATGCTCCACAAGCTCTTTTTTGTGACTTTCGCCCTCAAAAAGATTTGAAATCAAAAGGAAAAATTTTCGCCGTGAGATATTCCTCGCGCGTATTTTTTTAAGCCTGTCCGATTTTACCATATCGGTAAAAATTTTCCCGTCAACCTTAAACACGCAGTCTTTAAGTCCGTCAAGCTTTTCGGCAACCTTTCCGTCAAAGCCTATCCATATGTATTCCCACGGGTCTTTTTCGTCTGCACGGTAGGTGCACACCTCATTAGGCTTTATAAGAAACGCGTAACCGGGCGTAACCTCGGCGTCAAAGCCTTTTTTTCATAAATCTGCCCTTGCCCGACACAACATAGTGAATAAGATAATATTCTCTTATATGAGGTCCCCCACGTGTGCGACGGCGGACACTTCTGAAACCCGAACTGCAAAGGGTTTATGTCGGTATAGCCATTGTTGAAAAAAACACCTTTTTCCAAATTTTCACCTTCTTTATGTGCATTTTTTTACTTTTTTTATAATTTAGTTATATTATAACATAAATTTTTTTGTACTTTCAATACTTTTTCTCAAATTATGCTTTTTTTGAATTTTTGCATTTTTAAACTTCTTCTCGAAAAAAATTCGAGAATGTTAACCACCAGATACATAAACGGCTGAACTAGCGCGGCAAACAAAATCAGCAAAAAGCACCTCGTAAACCGATAAAGGCGAGAGAGTGAACATTTTTCGGGAAAAAGCAATGCCGCGGCGAAGAACGCCGTCACCATCGCGCCCCACAGTATTTTTTTCTGAATTTGTTAAACGGCTTGCATACGCGGTAGAGCATTGTAAGTCCCACAACGCCCAGAACGATTGTCACCATTGACGACATTTCGTCAAATCCGATATTCGCATAGCCTGCGAGAATACAAAGATACGACACGAGAAAAATATTTGTAAATCCCGCAGGAAATGCCTTATATATGACATTTCGCATAAACTTTCCTTTAACAAGGTCGTTGTTCGGCAAAAGAGCAAGGAAAAAAATGCCGGAATACCGATTGTCGTGGTGCTCACAAGAGTCAGCTGTGACGGCATAACGGGGTAATTCATCGCAAAAATTATGGAAATTAACGCAAAGAAAAACGAGAAAATATTTTTCACCAAAAACAGCGCCGCCGTGCGTTCGATATTGTTTATAACACGTCTGCCCTCTTTCACCACGCTCGGGAGCGCACCGAAATCGGAATTTAACAGTACAAGCTGTGACACCTGCGACGCAACGTCACTGCCCGACGCCATAGCAATACTGCAATCCGCCTCTTTGAGCGCAAGAACGTCGTTCACGCCGTCGCCAGTCATAGCGACGGTGTTGCCGTTCTCTTTGAGCGCGATTATAAGTCTGCGCTTTTTCTCGGGCGTAACGCGTCCGAAAAACCGTGTAAAGGCTCACCGCGCTTGCGAAATCCGCGTCGCTCTCAAGTTCGCGCGCGTCAACGTAATCCTCCGCGCCGTCAATACCTGCGCTTTTTTTGCAACCTCCGACACGGTTTTGGGATTATCGCCTGAAATAACTTTTTAAATTTTTACACCCTGTGATTTAAAAATCTAAACGTGTCGGGTGCGTTTTTTTCTTATTTTGTTTGAAATCACAACAAGCGACAGTGGAACAATCTCATCGGTGATATTTTCGCCGTCAAACTCACCCAAATGCTCGGCGAAAAGCAGAACACGGCTTCCGTGATATTCGTTTATCTTTTCCGCAAGTGCGGAATAATTGTCACCATAATAATCTCGGGCGCGCCGAGAATATAGCTTGTTTTATCGTCAAAAATTAACCGCACTGTACTTTTTTTCTCGGACGAAAACGCAAACACCTTTGCTGCTTTTTCCAAAATCCGTCCGCTCCCTTCAAAATGCTCTTTGAGCGTGTTTATCGTGGCATTGTCACCGTCCGCAGCATTGCAGAAATCGCAAAGTATTTTTCTGTTTTCTCTCTGCCCGTGTCCTCGTCAAGCACGCACAAATCCGAAAATTCCATTTTATCCTCGGTTATTGTGCCCGTTTTGTCAACACACAAAACGTTAACTCTTGCAAGCGCCTCAATGCAACCCATTTCGTGCACCAGAGTTTTGCGCTTTGCGAGGCGCATAACGCCTCACAACCAGTGCGGCGGTAGTGAGAAGATAAAGTCCCTCGGGGATCATTCCGACAAGCGCGCTGACGGTTGAAACAACCGCGGTTTTTATAGTCGGTATGCAAAAATGCAAATCTGATTGAAAAGCATTAAAAATCCAATCGGAATGATTAAAAATTCCAATCCATTTTACAAGATTGTCAAGCGCGTTCATCATTTCCGATTTTTTTATTGTTGTTTTTCTTTTTCGCCTCAAGAGTAAGGCGCGACACAAATGAATTTTTGCCCACGTTGTCAAGACGCGCGTAAACTTTTCCCTGACACAACAAAAACTGCCCGACAAAAAGTGACGAGCCTATTTCCTTTTTAATTTCGATATTTTCGCCTGTTACAAGCGCCTCGTTAAGCGACGCACTTCCCGATATAACGGTCGCGTCGGCGCAGATTTGACTGCCTGCCGAAAAACACAACAATATCATCGCGCACAAGGCTCGATACCGCAACCTCGCACTCCTTGCCGTCACGCACAACGGTTGCCTTGGGCGCTGACAAAAATTGTGAGTTTTTCAAGCGTTTTTTTGAGCGGATTTCCTGATAAATTCCTATCACCGTGTTAATTACGATAACGGGAAAAACGTCAAATCATTATACGAGCCGACAAGCGCAACGCACAGCGCGAGAACAAAAAACACAAGGTTGAAATATGTAAATACGTTTGATTTTATAATCTCGGCGGCGGTCTTTTCCGCGCCCTTTACCTGTTCGTTGTAAAGACCTGCCGCTCTTCTCTCAAGTGCCTGCTCGGTTGTAAGTCCCGTTTTTCGTCGGCAAATATTCTGTTTTTATGATAAATTTGTGTTTCCAATTTTTGTCCTCTGAATAAATTTTTTTATTCGTTCTTGTCTTTACTTGCGGTACTGCTTTCAAAAAGTCCCGTTTCGCCGTCATCTTCGGCATAATTTTCATTTAAATTCTTAACATTCGCCGCGCTTTCGCCATCACCGAAATACGGAATAAAACTTTTGCGCAACCTTCGATTTTCCGCGCGATTTAACATAAAACGCACCGATAGTGGAAAACACCGCCGCGCCGATAAAGTTGACAAACAAATCTTTCATTGTGTCGATAATGCCGATGTCAACATAACCGCCGTTTACCGTTTCGGTAAGATTTTGCCGTCTTTCGCATAATAAATTACCGTTTTGGATATATTTTCAAGCACGACAGGCTTGTTAAGATGCTCGGGATTGAGAATTGACGACGCAAAAATTCTGCACGATAAAAATCTTTTTCTGCATATCATACAGGAAAAATCTGTCCATAGAAAAACTCAAAAAAATTCCCATATTATTCCGATTGTCATAGAAAAAGCAAAAACGCCACAAACGCCACAAAAAAACGGGCGACATTGTAAGATGTATTCTCGGGCTTTGGTTTAAAAATATCCACCATTGCAAAGCCGATTGCCGCCATCAAAAAGCCGTTTACCGTGTGCAGAATTGTGTCCCAGTTTTTAAAAATGCGAATAAAAAATTCTGCATTTCGCCAAGAATTTCCGCGCTGAAAAATATAAAAACGATAATTACAATTTCAAGCACGGTCGGAAGTTTTATGTTAAAGCCTCTGTCCAAAATCGCCGGTATGAAAAAAACAATACCAGCGTCAAAAGGCACAGAAAAAAACGTTGTCATAGTTGCCCCTGATAAGCTGAACAATCATCAGCGCGGTTACAAGAAAAACGCAGAATAACGTAAATTGCAACACTGCGTTTGTTTACCGCTGTAACTCTGCCCCATTTTATCGGTTTTTTCGCCTTTGTTTTATCTCTTTTTTTCACCAAATCACAACCTTTTTGTATTATTATAAACCAACTGCACGTTGCAAATTCCCGTTAAAACATTTCCTCGCAAATTTCGGGAACATAGTCAAAAATTATTTCTGCGCATATTTAACAGCCAATCAATAATTTCGGTGTTTCTGTACGCAAAATCTATGCCGTCGTTGTGTCCCAAACCGTCAAGCTTTAAAAAGGCGCGCGTTTCCGCCGTTTGCATTAACGGCATCTGTCATAAGTTTGGAATATGTAAACGGCACAACATCATCGGCACCGCCGTGCACCGCAAAAACTGGAGTTTTCGCAAGCTTTGCGCATCTCCACGACATTCCGCCTCCGGCAACGGGCGCAATTCCGGCAAAAAACGACGGATATGTAAGTCCCATCGACCACGTTCCGAAACCGCCCATACTTGAACCGGTTATGCAAATGCGGTCATTTTTTTATATTATATTCTTTTTACGATTGTGTCAATCAGCGCTTTTACCCTGTCAACGATATTGTCCCACACGCAAAGTGCCGGGCACTGCGGTGCAAGCACCACGGCAGGGATTTCTCTGCCCTCGTTTATAAGCTTCGGTATTCCGTGGCGGTACAGGTGCGAAATATTTTTCTCCTCTCTCGCCCGCGCCGTGAAGGTACACAATCAGCGGTAAATTATCGTTGTTTTCATTGTAAAAAAACCTTATAATTCATTGAAAAATCGTCTTTTTGTAAACACAGTCTTTAAAAATTCATTTTTTTAAAATTTTTCCTCTCTTGTTGATAGCATAAGACTATTTTAATACATTTTTTTCCGCATTTTACAACGTTTTTAATAAAATTTAATGAAATTTTCAAAAACCTCCGAAACAGTTCATTTCGGAGGTTCTTGTTTTAATATTTTTATTGTGTAATTCTCGCCGTAAATTCCGCTTGCAACTCCGCGCTCTATAAGCGCCTTGTTGTCCTCGTGCGCAATAAGCCATTTATTCTTTCTGAACAAAAAGCTTGTCGTCATACTTTCCGTCGAGCGGAAGATTTGTGCCTTTGGGAAGTCCCACAACGCAGAAGAAACCGTCATCGCTCACCTGGCACGGGCAGAAATGGAGAGTTGACGCATAAACTTCAATCATTTCGCCTTTTTAACATAGAACGCTTTTTGCGTCGGCGGAATTGAATTTACCGTCTTTCATTTCAAAGGTTGTGCCGAGAATAAGCACAAAATCGGTAACAGCGATGTTAACCTCGGAGCCTTTGTGAAATTCAAGGCCGTTGAGCGTGGTGCTGTGACCGTAGCACGCGCCGATTTGCGTGTCCATCTCGCCGTAAACTTCGTTTTTGATTTTCTCGTCTATTGCAAGTTTTTTTCAAGGCTTTCAACGCCTGCCTCGTATTTCGAGCCTTCGTCGGGATACGGCATTTTTCACATTCCGCAATAATTTCCGAAACGTCAAACCCCTTTTATAACTCTGCCGTATTTTTGCAAATTCGGGGTCGTTTACGGTGAAAAAAATTCAATATTTTTTTATCTTTTAAAGTGTTAAGCATAGCTTTCTCCTAAAAAAATTTTAAGTAAATTATTTTATAATTCTTACTTTCATAACGTTTTTCGAGCGCCTCAAATTCCTTTGCAATCGAAGCATCGGCGTCGTTGTCAAGGTCAATGATTGTGTAAGCCAAATCTTTACGGCTTTTTGTTAATCATATTTGCAATGTTGTAATTGTCTTTCGAGCAAAGATTTGTGAAGTTGCTTACGCAGTTGGGCACGTTTTTGTGCGCGATTGTAATTCTCGTTTTGCCCTCTCTGGGAAGTGTGCAGTTCGGGAAGTTAACCGAATTTACAATGTTGCCCTCGCAGAGATAATCCTGAATTTCGACGCTCGCCATTTTAGCGCAGTTGTCCTCCGACTCGGGTGTTGACGCGCCGAGATGCGGAATACAAACAACGTTTTCAAGTCCGAGAATGTTGTCGTTCGGGAAATCCGTAACATATGCCGCAACAGTTCCGTCTTTCAGAGCCTCTTTGAGTGCCTCCTCTTCAACAAGACCGCCGCGCGCAAAGTTAAGTATTCTCGCGCCTTTTTTTCATAATCGCAAAAAGGTCTTTGCCAATCATACCTTTTGTGGAATCGTTAAGCGGAACGTGGAGAGTTATGTAGTCGCACTCGGCAACCAAATCTTTAACGTTGCCGGCTTTTTTAACGTGTCTTGAAAGTCCCCAAGCCGCGTCAACCGAGATGTACGGATCGTAGCCTATAACGTCCATACCGAGGTGATAAGCCGCGTTTGCAACCATAACGCCGATTGCGCCCAAACCGATAATACTCAAGCTTTTTTTGCCCTCGATTTCGGGACCTACAAAATTGCTTTTTGCCTTTTTTTCAACAAGCTTGCCGACATTTTCGCCCTCGCCTTTTAATGTTTTTGCCCATTCCATACTCTGCGCGATTTTTCGCGACGAGAGGAAAAGACCTGCGAGAACAAGCTCTTTAACCGCGTTTGCGTTTGCGCCGGGAGTGTTGAAAACAACAATTCCTTTTTCGGTGCATTTGTCAATCGGGATATTGTTTGTGCCGGCGCCCGCTCTTGCGATTGCCTTAAGGTTTTCGCCGAGCACGCTGTCGTGCATATTAAAGCTTCTTAAGATTATACCGTCGGGGTCTTTCACGTCGTCCGAAACGTTAAAAACGTTTTTGTCGAGAAGGTCAAGTCCGCAGGCGGCAATTTTATTTAAAGTTAAAAATTTCCATAATTTTTACCTCCGAATTATTTGTTTTCCGTTTCAAATTTCTTCATAAATTCAACAAGCTTTTTAACGCCGTCAACAGGCATAGCGTTGTATATGCTTGCGCGCATACCGCCTACCGAACGGTGTCCTTTAAGGTTTACAAGACCGTTTTCTTTTGCTTCCTTTATGAATTTTGCGTTAAGCTCGTCGCTGTCTGTTACAAACGGAACGTTCATAAGCGAGCGGTCTTTTTTCTCAACCGTTCCTTTGAACATTGAAGAATTGTCGAGGAAGTCGTACAAAAGACCTGCTTTATATTCGTTAACTTTCTGAATTTCTTTAATTCCGCCGAGTTTATCGAGCCATTCGCAAACGAGAGAGCACATATAAATCGCGAATGTCGGGGGTGTATTAAACATCGAACCGTTGTCGGCGTGTGTCTGATAGTTGAGCATTGTCGGGGTGATGCCGAGCGCATTGCCGATTAAATCTTCCCTGACGATTGCAACGGTAAGACCTGCCGGCGCCATATTTTTCTGCGCGCCCGCGTAGATGATGCCGAACTTGTTAACATCAATCTCCTGGCTCAAAATTGACGACGACATATCCGCAACAAGCGGAACGTTTCCGACATCGGGAAGTGTTGTGTATCTTGTGCCGTAAATGGTGTTGTTATGCGTGATATGAACATAATCCGCGTCTTTCGAGAACATATCCGCCGAAAGTTCCGGAATGTACGAGAATGTTTTGTCCTCGGACGAAGCAACAACGTTAACATCGCCGTATCTGCCTGCCTCTTTAGCAGCTTTTTCGACCATACGCCCGTCAAAAACATAATCTGCTTTTTTGTTTTTGTAAAGGTTTAACGGTACCATTGCAAACTGCGTTGACGCACCGCCCTGCAAAAACAAAACTTTGTAGTTGTCACCGATGTTTAAAAGCTTTCTCAAAAGCGCCTCGCAGTTATCAATAATATTCTGAAAATCGGAGGAACGGTGACTCATCTCCATAACCGACATACCCGAACTGCCGTACGAAATCAATTCTTTCTGTGCTTTTTCGAGCGCCTCGAGCGGCAAACACGACGGACCTGCTGAAAAGTTATAAACTCTGTTCACTTAAAATTCCTCCAATAACATTTTAAAATTTTCCGCATAATGGTTATGCGGATTTTATATTAACAATTATCGTTTATTATATAACATTTTTAATAATAGTCAATGGCTAAAAAGCCACAAAAAATGAATTATTGTTAAAATTTATCTGATTTTTTTCGTCCTTCAAGATAAAAACGCTTGTCGCACGCCTCGCCCATAGAAAAAGTTTTCCTCGGCAATGCGCCGTCGAGAATGACGGTTTTTAAACAAATCGCTCTTTTTGCATAGCGTTTAAAAAGTATGCCGGCATTTCCTTTTTCTTCGGCAAGCTTTTTCCGCAACAGACGCGCCGTGAATATAATCCACACTTCCGCCGTTTTTCCTTCAAATATCCGTCGATAAAGCTCTGAATACAGCCGACAGTAAGATTAAAATCGGGATTTTTTATAACATATGCGGTTTTTGTGCCGTTTGACACAATTTCAAAATCGCCCTTGTCCGCTTTTTCGATTTGGTATTTTTTTCCGCAAGCGCATTTACGAATTTTTCTTCGTCAACACCGAAAACAACGCGGTGAATAGGCTCAAAAACAAGCGACTCGTCGTGAAGATTTACAACCTCGACAAGCGCATAACGCAAGGGAAGATTTTTCGCCTCATCCCCTATTTTTTTGCCTTTTTCGTTTTCATAGCAGGTTTCGCGGTCGCGAGCGAATGGTTTCCGTCGCCGACGGCATACTGCAAAAACACCTTTTTCCGCTCACAGAATATTTTTTTCTTCAAAAGTTTTTCCTGTCACCGAGATTTTTCGAGTTTTTTTCGAGAATTTCGTCCGTGTCGGTGATTTTATATCCCTTTATTCTGCCCGAATTTTCCATAAGCGAAAAATTGTAAATCGGCTCAAGAACGGACTTGTCGATTTTTTTCGATAATTTCTTTTTATCGTCGTCAATTAAGAGCATAACGTGCGGAAATTCCAAAAGCGCATCGCATCTTAACCTTTACACGGGGCGGAATTCTTTCCAGAACAGTGCCTTCCGTCGCACGGATTTTGCTTTGCGAGCCGACGTTAAAATCGTATTCTTCAAGGTCGATAACACCGACAATTCCCTTTCGCACACTGCCGTTTTCAAGCGTGCGCTCAACATAAATAAGACACGGCTCGGTTTCGTAAACGCTGCCGTTTTCAAGACATTTTTCATCGCATCATTGATTTTTTTGCCGTGCGCCCGTCCGCATCACCGTCGTTTAAATAAATTTCGGGAAAAAATCATATTAAGCGTCGACGGCGCATTTCCCACGGTTTTTCACGCTCTCCCAATACTGCGGTTCGGAGGTGTACTGGTCGCACGCGACAACGCTCCATTTTTCCATATCGCAGTTTTTGGGAAGTATTATTCTTGCTTTATCAAAAACAGACATTTTTATCGTCCTTTCATATGTTTTTGCACATTTATGTATCTATTTTAGTATTTTTTTCAAACAAAATTTTCAAGTATTTTTAAAAACAGTATCTTTTTGAAAAAAATATGTTACAATTAGGATATAATATTGGTAATTTCAGCTATATTGGCATTAGTGAGGTTTTACGGACTATGACACAAAAAGAAAACTTTCCGCATTTTTGCCGACGATTTGTATGTTCCGATGACGCTTGACGATATAAAAAGCGGTGCTCGGCGTACCCGACGGCGACACAGCGGAATTTGAAAAACATAATAAAAAGAGCTTTGCGAGGACGGAGTTATTGTTAAAACCAAGAAAAAAACGCTATGTTCTAGCCAAAACTCTCGGACTTGCAAGCGGAAAATTTCAGAGCACCGAGCGCGGTTTTCGGGTTTATGCTGAGCGAGGACGGCGACATTTTCATTCCGTCCGACAAAAACAGGCGGTGCGATGAACGGCGACACGGTGTCGGTGCGCATAACGAGTAGAAAAACAAAAAAACCAAGCGCGGTGAGGGCGAGGTTGTGTCGGTGCTCAAACGCGCGTCGGAATACATTGTCGGCACGTTTGAAAAAAAGCCGTAACTTCGGATTTGTTATCCCCGACGACAGGCGCATTAAGCAGGATATTTTTATATCAAAAATACAAAAAAATTCGGGCGTTAAAGACGGCGACAAGGTTGTGTGCAAAATCACCGATTTTTAACGCGGAAAGAAAAATCCCGAGGGAATTATCACCGAAATTCTGGGCAATTATGCCGAGAAAGGCGTTGACGTTCTGTCGGTTATAAAGCGTTTCGGAATTGATGACGAATTTGACGTAAAAAAACGCTTGCCGAGGCGGACAAAAATAAGGGAGGAAAACGAAAAAATCGGGAATCAAAAAAACAGACGAGATTTCGAAACGACACAGTTATTACAATCGACGGCGCGGACGCAAAAAGATTTGGACGACGCGGTGTGCGTTAAAAAGCGAAAAACGGATATATCTTATCCGTTCACATTGCCGACGTTACGCACTACGTAAAGGAAAACGGCGCAATCGACAAAGAGGCATACAAGCGCGGAACGAGCGTATATTTTGCCGACCGTGTTGTGCCTATGCTCCCGAAAAAACTTTCAAACGGCATATGCTCGCTCAATCCGAGGGTTGACAGACTGACTTTATCTGTTATAATGGAGATTGACGAAAAAGGAAATCTTACAAATTCCGAAGTGTGTGAGGGAATTATAAAAACAAAAGAACGTATGACTTATGAGGACGTCACGAAAATTCTTGACGGTGACAAAGAGCTTTGCAAAAAGTATGAGCATATTTTGGACGATTTGTATTTAATGCAGACGCTTGCGCTTATTTTAAAGGGAAAACGCCTAAAAAAAGGCGGTATCGACTTTGATTTTCCCGAAACAAAAATCGAGCTTGACGAAAACGGCAGACCGATAAAGATTTCAAAAACGCGAAATAACGATCGCAAATTCGATTATTGAGGAATTTATGCTGATGTGCAACAAAACGGTTGCAGAAACGTTTTTCTGGGCAAGCGTGCCGTTTGTATACCGAGTGCACGAAAAACCGTCCGCGGAGAAAAATAACGGCGTTTAACGAATTTGTCAAGAATATGGGATTTTCAATAAAAGGCGCGTCCGAACCGCACCCGAAAAGAATTTGCGCGTCTTTTGGACAAAATCAAAAACACACCCTACGAAAGAATAATTTCAACCGCGCTTTTGCGTTCGCTTATGAAAGCGAAATATTCGTCGCAGAACGCAGGACATTTTTCGCTTGCGTTTGAATATTACTGTCATTTCACGTCGCCCATAAGACGTTACCCCGACCTTGCTATTCACCGAATTATAAAGGAATTTTTAAACGGCGGTTTAACCGAGGAGCGAATAAATTATCTTACCGCGTTTACCGAGCGCACGGCAGTTCATTCGAGCGAAACGGAAATCACCGCACAGGAGGCGGAACGCGAGGTTTGCGACATCAAAAAGCTGAATTTATGGAAGATAAGGTCGGCGGTGAATTTGACGGAATTATTTCGTCGGTTACATCGTTCGGATTTTTTGTTGAACTTGAAAACAGCGTCGAGGGGCTTGTGCGCGTTGCCGACCTTGACGACGATTATTATGTTTATGATGAGAAAACCTATTCCCTGCGCGGTGAGCGGAGTGGAAAAATTTATAAAATCGGCGACGAAGTGAAAGTTATCGTTGCAAATGTTGACGTACTTTCGCATAAAAATAGATTTTGTTTTAAGTTGAGGTGTAAAAATTGGACAGTATAAAAATAATTGCACAAAATAAAAAAGCGTGGCACGATTATTTTATAATCGAGCAGTTAGAGTGCGGTATCAGCCTTGCCGGAACGGAGGTAAAAATCTCTGCGTGACGGCAAAGTTAACCTCAAAGAAGCATACGCGCAAATTTCAAACGGCGAGGTTTACATAAAGCAAATGCACATAAGTCCGTTTGAAAAGGGAAATATTTTTAATAAAGACCCTATGCGCGACCGCAAACTTCTTTTTGCACAAAAAGCGAAATAAGGCGCCTTATCGGTCAGACGAAAGAAAAAGGGTTTTTCGCTTGTGCCGACGAAAAATTTATTTTAAAAATTCAAAGGTAAAAGTTGAAAATCGCTCTTGCGCGCGGTAAAAAGACTATGACAAGCGTCAAAGCATTGCAGACGCACAGCGCTCAATGGACAGAAAAATGAAAAGAGTTTAACCAACGATAGCAAGATACAGCAAAAACCCCGTAAAAAACGGGGTTTTGCTTTCTTTATCAGTCAATATTTATCAGTCAATATAATCGTCGGGTGAAGGACCGAAATCGTAAACATCTTTGTACGCCTCAATTTCGTTTTCATCAATCGGTGAAATCTGAATAAGTCCCGTACAGTCGGTTGCCGATGCAGCTTTGCGCAGGTGTCGAGAAGGTCTTGTTCCCAAATCGGAACAGCGCCGTTTTTTTCTTTTTCGTTCTCTCACGCCTTATTTTTGCTCATAATTTCAGCTCCTTTGCCTTAATATTATCCGCAAATAAGACGTTTTTAATGCAAAGCAAAAACGGCAGAAAAAGCCGTTTTTAATTGGTGATTATTTTTCCATTTTCACGTTTTTATCTTTTTCGCAACGTAGAAAAAATCCGTTCTTCGTCAAAAATTAGGAGATTTAAAATCGTAATTTCCGCCGAACGTTCCGACAATTTCAAAGCCGTGGCGGTTTTGCGTATTTTTTTCGTCGGTATAAACTCTCTCGGTATGCTGTTCGTCAAAACGTCTGTAAAGCCCGTTTTCGTTTACAAAAACGTAAAGATAAAACGTGCATATGCCCTCTTCTTTGTCAAAATCATTTTCCCAGACATAGTAAATATCGCCGCTGTCATATGTAAAAAAACGTTGTCCGACAAAAATATTTTTCAAATTTATACGGTGAATTTACGTCAAATATAAACAGCCCGTCGGGATTGAGATAATTGTTCGCGTAATTGAACATTCTCTCAAAATCGTCCTCGCAGTCCAAATGATTTACGCTGTCCAAAAGGCACAAAAACGCGTCAACCGTGCCGTAAAGTTCAAAGTCCGAAATATCCTGATTAAGATACAGAATATTTCTTTCACCGCGTTTTTCCATAGCGATGTTAAGCATACTCGGCGAAAAATCCACGCCTATCATATCAAATCCCGAATCCGCCAGAAGATTGCACACAGTGCCCGTTCCGCACGCAAGGTCGCACACGAGCGACACATTGCGCTCTGCGTATTTATCAAAAATTTTCTTCACAAAATCCGCAATTTTTCGTATTCGACATCATAAGTGAGCTTATCGTAATAATAAGCAAAATCAGCATACTGTTCCAAAATATTCCCTCATTTTAAAGTTTTTTGAGCCGTGCAAACGACGCCATAAGATTACGCGTTCCGACATTGTCGAACAAAATTTCAAGCATCATATCGCCGCCGCTTTCGGTTATGCCCACAATCATACCTTCGCCAAATTTTTTGTGCATAACCCTCTCGCCTTTTTTGTAGGTTACACTGCTTTTCATCTCCGCACCGCTTTTTGTGCTCTTTGCAATAATCGCACTGTAATCCATATCGCTCTTTTTGCCGGCGCTTCCGAAAAGGTCGCTTCCCGAATATCCCTCGCACTGCCGTATGACGCAAACTGTTTTCTTACAACGTTATCGGTGCGGTTAAGAAGTTTTTCGGGAATTTCGCCCACAAATTCAGACACAACCTTGCTTTCTGTTTTGCCGAACATAACGCGCTGAAGCGCATATGTAATGTATAATTTTTCTCTTGCACGCGTAATTCCCACGTAGCAAAGACGTCTTTCCTCCTCCAGCTTGTCAAGCTCGCCCTCCGACTGATAACTCGGGAAAAGCCCCTTTTCAAGTCCGCACATAAACACAACGGGAAATTCCAGTCCCTTTGCGCTGTGCAAAGTCATCAAAACGATAGCGTCCTGCTCAGTGTCGTAGTTGTCAATGTCCGACACAAGCGAAATATTGTCCAAAAATCCGCCGGACGTTGGGTCTTCAACGTTTTTTTCCTCATACTCCAGAGCCTTCGACTTAAACTCCTGAAGATTTTCATTCTGCCCCTCGCCTCGGGGGTGTTTTCTGCCATAAGGCTGTCGGCATAACCCGTTTCGGTAAAAACTTTGTCCATAAGGTCAACAAGCGGAATGTTGCCGATATATTCGCGCAGATTGTTTATAATCGCCGAAAACTCGCGGATTTTTCGCACTGCTCCGTCCGAGCGCCTCAAGATATTTTTCGTCGCTTATAATGTCAAACATACTGACGCCCATACTCTCGGCAAACGCGGCTATTTTTCCCACCGTGGTGTCGCCTATTCCGCGTTTCGGAACGTTTATAATTCTTGTTAAGTTAACGTCGTCGCTGGGATTGTAAATAACCCTCAAATACGACAGAATATCCTTAATTTCCTTTGTATCGTAAAACCTCAGACCCGAAAGCACTCTGTACGGGCACGAAAGGTTATCTTCAAGCGCACGGGTCTGTGCGTTGGTGCGGTACAAAATCGCAATGTCTTTATACGAATATTTTCCCGACGAAACAAGTTTTTCTATCTCGCCCGAAATATACATCGCCTCGTCCACCTGGTCACTGCAGGTGCGCACCTCAATTTTTTTCGCCCTCGCCCTGATTTGTCCAAAGCTTTTTCCTTGCGCTCAAAGTTGTTTGCTATAACCGCGTTCGCCGCGTCGAGAATTGTCTGGGTTGAGCGATAATTCTGTTCAAGTTTAATGTTTTTCGCGTCGTCAAACTGTTTTTCAAAGTCGAGAATATTTCTTATATTCGCGCCGCGGAATTTGTAAATGCTCTGGTCGTCGTCACCCACAACACAGATGTTGCGGTGCTTTTTCGGCGAAAGCATAGATACAAAAATATACTGTAAATTGTTTGTGTCCTGATACTCGTCCACCATTATGTACTTAAATTTGTTCTGATAATATTCCAAAACATCGGGATTATCATTAAAAAGTTCAACGGTTTTTGCAATCAAATCGTCAAAATCCATAGCGTTGTTTTCTTTGAGTTTTTGCTGATAACGCGCATATATCATAGCGTATTTTTTTCACCGCGGAAGTCGTCATTGCGCTTTGCAAATTCCTTGCAGTCAATCATTTCGTCTTTAGCCGAGCTGATTTTTGAAATAACGCTTTTTATCGGGTAATTGTCCTCGTTTAAGTTCAGTTCGCGCAGACAGTCTTTTATAAGCCTTTTTTCTGGTCGTTTGTGTCATAAATGTTGAAATTAGACGTGTAGCCTAGTTTTTCAATATCGCGCCTTAATATGCGCAGGCACGCCGAGTGGAACGTTTTTATCCAAATATCCTCGCTCGCCTCGCCCACGATATTTGCAATACGCGTGCACATTTCGTTTGCCGCTTTATTTGTAAAAGTTATCGCCAAAATTTCCCACGGCGCGGCAAGCCTGTTTTTCCCAAAATATATGCAACTCTGTGCGTCAAAACCTTTGTTTTTCCGCTTCCTGCACCTGCAAGCACCAAAAGCGGGCCCTCGGTTGTTGTAACTGCCTCTTTTTTGTCTGTCGTTCAATCCATCAAGCAAATTTGTCATTTTATTCTCCATTTTTATACTTCAATCTCCAAAACTTCTTCAATGTATGCGTAAAATTCCTCAACGCCCGTGCCGTTTACTGTTGAAAACGGAATTATAATGTCGTCGCCCGAAAGTGAGAGCGTTTTTATAATGTCGGAAAGATGCTCGTTCAACTGTGACGCCGAAAGCTTGTCGCATTTTGTGGCGATAACAACCGCCCTTTCACAGCACGCGCGGATATAACGGAGCATTGTAATGTCGTTTTCGGTGGGCGTATGACGGCTGTCAACCAGCAAAATCACCTGGCATAACTGCTCGCGCGTGTTAAGATACGTTTCAATCATATCCGCCCATTTTTCTTTTCTGCCTTTGAAACCTTTGCGTAGCCGTAACCGGGAAGGTCTACAAAATTCATTGTATTGTCGCTGTAATAACAATTTATCGTAGCTGTTTTGCCCGGCTTTGAGCTTACGCGCGCAAGGCTTTTTCTGTTCAAAAGCTTGTTTATAAGCGACGATTTGCCGACGTTTGAACGTCCTGCAAATGCGATTTCTTTAAAATTCGTTTTGGGATACTGCTTCATATCAACCGCTGAAACGGTAAGCGAAACATTGTTTAAATTAATAAATTTTACTCCTGTTCCAATGCGGTTTTGAGCACTGTGTCCATATTTTTAGCAGGCACAAAGTTAATTTTTCGCGGATGTATTGCGGAATGTCCTCCAAATCGGGAACGTTTTCGTCGGGAATTACGATTGTGCCTATTCCGATACGGTATGCCGCAAGCGCCTTTTTCTTTAAGTCCGCCGATGGGCAAAACTCTGCCTCGGAGCGTAATTTCTCCCGTCATTGCAACGTCCTTTTTCACGCGTTTTTCCCGAAAGTGCCGAAATAAGCGCGGTTGCCATTGTTATGCCTGCCGACGGTCCGTCTTTCGGCGTTGCGCCCTCGGGAACGTGAATGTGAATATCGTTGTTTTTGTAAAATTCGCCGTCAAAACCGTATTTGTCGGCGCACGAACGAACAAAGCTGATTGCGGTCATTGCCGACTCTTTCATAACGTCGCCGAGCGAGCCTGTAAGTTCGATTTTTCCGCTTCCTTTGGATACATTCACCTCAACCGAAAGCGTGTCACCGCCGTACTGCGTCCACGCAAGACCTGTTACATTATCGATTTCGCTTTCTCTATTCTTCTCGTTTTTTTGATAAATATTTTTTTCTGCCGAGATAGCTTTCAATATTCTTTTTCGCTCACCGACACGCTTTTAACCTCGCCGCCTGCAATTCGTTTTGCACATTTGCGCAAAACCGCGGCGATTTTTCGTTCGAGTTCTCTCACACCCGACTCGCGCGTGTAATTGTCGATTACCGAAATGAGCGCGCTGTCCGAAAATTTTGACGTTCGATTTTTAAGTCCGTTTTGTTTAAGCTGTTTCGGCACAAGATATTTTTTGCAATATTAAAGCTTTTTCCTCGTCGGTATAACCCGAAATGTGAATAACCTCCATACGGTCAAGCAGAGGTCTGTCAATGCCGTCGAGCGAATTTGCGGTCGTTATGAAAAGCGTTTTTGAAAGGTCAAACGGAAGTTCTATATAATGGTCGCGGAACGCAAAATTCTGCTCGGCGTCCAAAACCTCCAAAAAGCGCCGCCGACGGGTCGCCCTTAAAGTCGCGGAGAGCTTGTCTATCTCGTCAAGCAACAGCAGAGGATTGTTAGATTTTGCCTGTTTTAATGCGGAAATTATACGTCCCGGCATAGAACCGATGTATGTTTTTCTGTGACCGCGGATTTCCGATTCGTCGCGCACACCGCCCAGCGATATACGCGCGTAATTTCTGCCGAGTGCGCGCGCGATTGAAAGCGCGATTGACGTTTTTCCCACTCCCGGAGGTCCTACAAGGCAGATTATGGGCGATTTTAAATTTCCCGAAAGTTTTCGCACCGCAAGATATTCCAAAATTCGCTCTTTCACCTTTTTCAAGACCGTAATGGTCATCATCAAGCACTTTTTGCGTTTTCTATATCGTCGTTTTCCTTTGTCGAAACGCTCCACGGAATATCGCAAAGCCATTCAACATACGTGCGGATAACCGAAGCCTCGGGATTTCCCGACTGCATTTTTCACCATACGCGAGAGTTCTTTTGTCCGCCTTTTTAAGAACATATTCGGGTGCATTTGCCTTGACAAGCTTATCTTTAAGTTCTTCCGCCTCCGCCTCTATTTCTCCGCTGTCGCCAAGCTCCGTGCGGATAACTTTAAGCTGTTCGCGCAGATAATAATCCTTTTGGTTTTTGTCGATATTTCCGCTCACCTTGCGGTTTATATCGCGCTCGACCGACAAAATTTTTATTTCGCGGTCGATAAGGTCAACAAGCATTTCAAGACGTTTTGTAACGTCGATTTCCTCCAAAAGCGCCTGTTTGCCGTCAATGTCAAAGCTTATGCCGGCGCTCACAAGGTCGGCAAATTCGTTCGATTTGTAATTTCCGCCGCACTTTTCACCGCGTCGGGCGTAAATTTCGGGTTAACGTCATAGTAGCTTATAAGCTGAGATATTTTGCGCATAAGCGCCTCGTTTTTAATCTGCGTTTCTTCATCGTCCGCGCAAAAGCTTTCAAGCTCCTCGATTTCGCACTCAAAATACGGAACGTCCGCCGTAAATTTCACTAATCCGCGCACGGCTTATGCCCTCAACAAGCACACGTGCGTTGTTTTCGGGAAGTTTTAAAACCTGCTTAATTCTTGCAACCGTACCTGTCCAGAAAAGCTCGTCGCGCATAGGCGCATTTATGAGCGGATTTTTTTCTGCGCGGTCAAAAAAATATAAGCTGATTTTCAGCAAGCGAACCTTCAAGCGCTTTTACGGAAAAACGCACGGCGCACGTCAAAATGCAAAAACCATATACGGAAAAACGGGCAAACCTTTAAGAGGCAAAAAGCGGAAGAATTTTTGTTTTCTTATCGTTTTCGCCGTCTGTTTTTCGGTATTATCCGTGTTTTCTTTTAAATCTTCATTTTCAATCAAAGCATTACTGTCATATATTTTAAGATTGTTGCCGGTCAATTTTGTCACCACCGAATTTATATAATATAATATTATACCTTTTCGCGCCGTTATCAAGTGCCAATTTTGATAAATGCGGATATTTGCCTTTATAACGGCAAAAAGAACGCTTAAAGCTTTTTAAGCGTTCTTCAGATTTCAATAATAAACTTAAAATTTTAATAATTTTTTTACGGTTTTGAACCGCGTTTCGGCTCCATACTTCTTTTTAAGTCGTGCATTTTTCTTCGCTCGCCTGTTTAAACTTGTTAGCTTTTCTTCAAAAGAAATATCGCCCGCAGGTTTTTTTGTCCCAGACAAACTCCGCAGGACGCTTGGATTTGGGCGCCGACGCCTCCTCCTGCTTTATTGCCTGCTTAATGGAAAGACCGATTTTTCCGCTCGGGTCAACATTTGTAACCTTAACTTTAACCGTTTCTCCCACTTTAAGATGTTCGCGTATATCCTTAACATATTCGAGTGCAACCTCAGAAATATGCACAAGACCCGTAGTTCCTGCGCCTATTTCGACAAACGCGCCGAAATTTGTGATACCCGTAACTTTGCCTTCGTAAATTTTGCCGACTTCAACCTGCATCAGTAAAAAATTGCCTCCTTAGATTAGGGCGCACACGCCCTGCATATGTCAATACCGGAAGTATTTTTAAGCTATGTTAATATTTAGTTACCGTTAGCGTCGATAAACACTTTTTCGTCGGGCATAACAAGCCCAAGCTCTTCTCTTTGCTATTTTTCTATGTAGTAATCCGATGAATAAATCGCGCTCTTTTTCTTCAAGCTCTTTTTAAGCTTTTCTTCCGTCTTAATGTCAGACTGAAGCTGAGCGATTTTTGTTATGATAATTTATTTCACCTTGCTGTTTTATCAAAATAACGGCAGCCGCGCACACAAAAACGAGTGCGAGCAGTTTACTTTAAAGTCAGCTTTCTTCTAAGCTTTCTCTTTCGCATTATACGCCCTCCGCCAATATATCAAATCCGTAAATTCACACACCTGTATACAATAACACTGTATATATTATAACGCAAATATTTCAAAATGTAAAGTCAATTTTTTTACGAAAAATACGTTTTAGGCGCTTAAAATCGAAAATTTGTTGATTTTTTTATAAAACGAAGGCGCTTTTTGTAATTTTAGACAAATTCCGACAAATACAAACGGCTTTTTGACATATGAAAATATGAAAAACCAATGCTTTTTTTACGGCTTTTTAACAGTTGCACAACCGGCATAAGCATAATCTTAAGCGTTTTTGCAAAAAATTTTGCACTGAATTTTACAAAAGCAATAAAATATTTGCTCACGGACACGGTGTAGAGCACAAATCCCGTAAGCAATGCGGCTATTTCATACCAGCGCACCTCGCCGGAGTTTGCGAAAAACACCGCGAAAAACGACATCATCGCCGCGGCAATCCAGACGATTATATCGCCTGCCTCAATCACAAAGTGCTCTTTTTAACGCTTTTTAATATTCTGTAAATATCAAAAATCATACCGCACAAGCGCACCGCCCAGCACGGTTTTCAAAAAGACAAGCGCCTCTGCGCTCACCGAAATTTCCATTTTATCACCTTAAAAATTTACTTGAATATTCTGCTTAAAAATCCCCCGGCACTCGCACGCGGCGCAGCATAACGCAGACAGTCAATATATCCTTCTATTTCCACTTCGCCGGCATCGACGCTCAATTTGTTTATTTTAAGCTCGCTCCCCGTAACTATAAGCACCTCCATTTTAGTATGAAGTATTATTTCCTCGTCGTTAAAGCTTTCCACGTCCTCCACACCCGAAACGTTAAGGTGTGCCCTGTTTTCCATTATAAGATTATGTACTATGTCTGCGCCCTGCGCTCTTGAAAGTTTTTCCATAAATTTTATCCTCCTTAAATTTAAACTTATTTTATTTATATTTGAAAATTTTTATTATATGAAAGCTTGTGTATATTTTTTGATAAATATGAAAAATATTATTGCATAAGAAAATTTTATTTACGGAGGAAATTATGAAAGAAAAGCATATTTCATCAAACAAGTTTTTATAAGTGCTGCGTTTGTGCTTCTTTTTGCGCTTATTGTATCAATTCCGTTTTTGTCAAAAACCGAAAAGGCGTATGCCGACACAAACACGTATGAACAAAACCTCGAACTTTTGGCGCGCGCGGTAAACGGCGAGGCACGGGGCGAAATTTACGAAGGTCAGGTCGCCGTTGCGGCTGTAATTTTTAAACCGCGTTAAGCAATCCCGTCATTTCCAAAACACCATAGCCGGTGTAATTTATCAGCCCGGCGCGTTCACTGCGGTAAACGACGGGCAAATTCACGCGTCGCTCGACAAAAAGCTCCACCGTTTACAAAGCTTGTCAGGACGCGCTCAACGGCTGGGACCCGTCGGGCGGTGCGATATATTACTACAACCCGGCGAAAACCACAAACAAATGGATTTATTCACGTCCTGTGGTAAAAGGTACTCGGAAATCACACCTTTGCAAAAATAGAGTTTTTACCTACTATAATTTTTGAAAGGAAAAACAATATGGAAAAATTCAAACGAAAACAGAAAGTCAAAACCGTCAATGGGATATTTTTCTCATTCTCGTAACGCTTTTGCTGGTTATAACGTTCTCGGCGGCGATTGTGAAAAATAACACGGCAGAGGCTATGAAGGTCAGCTTAACGACGTTTACACACGTTCGTTTTTACAGCTTACCGACTGTGTTAAAGATATTGACACGCTTTTGTCGAAATGTGTCGTTACAAATTCACCGTATGCGCTCAACGATTTGTCAAACGAAATTTATCAGAAAGCGTCGTTTGCACAGGCAAACCTCGGCGAACTGCCTATTTCGCACGTTGAAATTGACAACACGGCGAAATTTTTAACACAGGTCGGCGACTATACCTATTCCATATCAAAAAGGGCTTCGCGGCGAGGAACTTTCGGCGGACGAGAAAAAACAGCTTGAAGATTTGGCAAAAATACTCCTCCACCCTCACGCAGACGCTTTTTGAAATTCAAAACGATTTGTTCTCCGGCAAACTTTCTTTTGATATTTCCGAAAAAAATCGTCCGAGGTGCTTGCAAACGAGGACAAAAAAGCTGATATAGGCTCGTCGGCAGAGAAAAAATGGAAAAAGGAATTTGAGGAATATCCGTCGCTCATTTATGACGGCCCGTTTTCCGACCACATAAACAAAATCAGCGCGAAAATGCTTGCGAAAACCAACAAAATCACCGAACAGCACGCTATGGAAATTGCAAAAGAATTTTTTTAAACGAACCGAAAAAGTGTCGGCAAGAGGAAAATCAAATTCAAACATTCCCACCTATGTATTTTCGGCGGCAAATTCGGGTAATGACGATGCGTATATCGAAATTACCGAAAACGGCGGATATGTGCTTTATATGCTCAAAAAAACCGTGACGTTGCGGAAACCAAGCTTGACATTTCCGACGCGGTGCGCCTCGGCGCAGACTGCCTTGCAAAAACAAATGCTATTCTATGAAAGAAAGCTATTACGAAATAAGAAACAACATCGCTACCATAAATTACGCGTATGTTGAGGACGATATAACAATGTATTCCGACCTTATAAAAAAATCAAAATTGCGCTTGACAACGGCGAAATTCTGGGTTTTGAGGCGAACGGATATATTATGTCGCACGAGGAACACAGAAATCTGAATACCCCTCTCTCACGCTTGACGAGGCGCGCTCAAAAAGTGTCAAAAAGCATAGAAATCACCTCCGAAAAGCCTTGCGGCAATTCCGAAAGAAAACAAAACCGAGGTGCTTTTGCTACGAATTTAAAGGAAAATTCAACGGCAAAAAAATTATATCGTTTATATCAACGCCACAACAGGCGCGGAGGAGAAAATTTTAATTCTTCTCGAAACCGAAAAACGGCACGCTTACCCTGAAAAACCCGAAAATCCGAAGCCATTTATTACGGCTTCGGATTTTGTGATATTCTTCATTTGCATTTATCTTAAACGCGCGGTAAATTTGCTCGGTCAGAACAAGACGCATAAGCTGATGCGGAAATGTCATTTTTGAAAAGCTCAATCTAAAATCAGACATATTTTTCACCCTGTCGCAAATGCCGAGCGAACCGCCTATAATAAAGGTAATTCCGCTCTTTCCCGAAAGCTGGATTTCGGAAAAATTTCTTTGCCAAATCGATGGACGAAATGTTTTTCCCTCAACGCAAAGCGCGATTACATAATCGCCTTTTTCCGATGTACTTTTCAATTTTCGCACCCTCGCTGTCAAGCACTGCAAGCGCCTCTTTTTCGCTCGCATTGTCGGGGATTTTTCTCGTCCGCCGCCTCGCAGATTTCAAGTTTGCAAAAAGCGCGAAAGACGTTTTGCATACTCTTTAATTCCGTCCGCAAAATATTTTTCTTTAATTTTTCCAACGCAAATTATTTTAATCTTCATCTTCTTTTTTCCTCGTATTTCGTCAAAAGGTCGCCTTCAAGCTGTGATGCAAACGACACCGCACCGTTTCCGAAACGGCGGCGGATTTCGTCAATGGAATTATCAAAGCTTTCAAGCTTTTTTTATCCTGTGTTTTGATATTGTCAAAAAGCTCACCTGTTCGGTCGGAGTGTCGCCCTCAAAATCGCCCGCGGTGACGGTTATCATACGTATCGGCTCGTCAAAAATTCCAGTTTTTCCTTTACAATTTCAAACGACGTTTCAAAACAAATCGCGCTCGGTGTTTGTAAAATATGCTGTTTTTCTTTCGGCGCGAAAACTTCTTTAAATCGGGATTTTTATCGTAACGCAAACGGTTCTGCACTTAAATCCTTTTTGCGCAGACGCGTGAAACAGTGTCGCAAATGATTGTGAGCGCCTTTTTAACATCCTCCTCGCCGAGAAGATTTTCTTTTAAATGTATGCCCGTTTCCGATTGATTTTTCCTTTTCTCTTTCGCACACAACGGGCGACGTGTCAAGTCCGTTTGCATAAATGTAGAGTGTTTCGCCCGATTTGCCCAAAAGCTTGACAAGCGTGCTTTTTCGGCGAATTTGCAATGTCGCCGATTGTTTTAATGCCCACTTTTTCAGCTGTGAAAGCGTCGCTCGCCCGACAAAAAGCATATCGGATGATGGGAGCGGAAACAAAAATGCGCTTATAATTTTCTTTTTGAAATGACGGTTATCGCGTCGGGCTTTTTGTAGTCACTGCCGAGCTTTGCGAAAAATTTTTGTTGAACGACACGCCGATTGAAACGGTAAGGCGCGTTTTTCCTTTATTTCATCACTGATTTTTAGCAATTTCATATCCCGTGCCGAAAAGCTTTTGACTTCCCGTGACGTCGAGCCACGATTCGTCAATGCTGAACGGCTCTACCAAATCGGTGTAATTATAGTAAATTTTGTTAATTTCTTCCGAATAATATTTATATTTTTCGTAGTGAGGCGGAACGGTCACAAGATCGGGGCATTTTAATTTTGCTCGCCAGATGGTTTCCGCGGTTTTGACGCCAAACTTTTTTTCGCCGCCTCGTTTTTTTGCGAGAATTATTCCGTGCCTGTCCTCACTGCTCCCGGCAACAGCCATCGGAACGTCCTTTAAATGCGGTAAATCAAGACATTCGACCGACGCGAAAAAAACGAATTTAAGTCACAGTGCAAAATTACGCGTTCCGACATTTTCTCCTCCGTAAAAATTTATTCTTCCCTTTATCGTTTCAAGCTTTATTTTCAAGCTCCTCAAACGTTTTGTAAAGTTCGTTTTGACGCTCGTTTAAGGCATTTAATTTTTTTCAAAAAGCTCACGGCATTTGTCCAAATCCGAACCGCTTTCGTTCAAAAAGCCTGTCCGTTTCCTCAATCTCGCCGTCAAGGCTCAAAATTTCTTCCTCGCACGCCGAGATTTTCTTTTCAAGACTTTTTATAAGCGACTGTTTTTTTCTTGTTTTCAAAGTAATCGTTTGTCTTTTTCTCTTTTTTAATATTCTTTTTCGCTTGCCTCGTCCGCCTCGGTCTTTTTATCGAGATAATAGTCGTAATTTCCCTCGTAAACCGAGATTTTTTTCACTGCCGAGTTCTATAATTTTGGTCGCGACCTTATTCAAAAAGTATCGGTCGTGCGACACGAAAAACAGCGTTCCCTCAAATTTCATAAGCGCCTCGTCCAGTTTTTTTCCTTGACGCAAGGTCAAGATGGTTTGTCGGCTCGTCCAAAAAAACAGCGTGTTGTCCTTTTTCAAGCATCAGCACCAAAAACGCAAGCTTCGCCTTTTCACCGCCCGAAAGAGAATTTACCTTTTTGAAAAACATCCTCGCCGTAGAAATTCATCGAACCCAAAAAGCGTGCGGATTTTGCTCTCTTCAAACCTCGGGTGGCGGTCGTAAATTTCGTCAAACACGGTCTTATCGCCGTTTAAAATGTTAAGCTCCTGGTCGTAGTACCCTATTTCGGTGTTTCTGCCGATTTCAAATTCGCCGGTATAATTTTTTATAAAAACCCAAAATCGTTTTCAAAAGCGTGGATTTTCCCGCGCCGTTATCACCGATAAGCGCCGCCTTTTCACCGCGCAGAACCCTAAAATCGGCATTTTTTATGAGCGTGCGCACGCCGTCGCTGTTTTCTACGAAAACACTCAAATCTTCAACATTTAAAACCTCTTTGTAAGACGGATATTCAATTTCAAAATCAAAAACGCGCACTGTCGGTGTTTTTCGCTCGGGCGCTCCAAAAAGCTCCATTTTGTCAAGCTTTTTCTGCCTGCTCTGCGCCATTTTGGTGGTTGACGCGCGCACCAAATTTTTCGCAACGTACTCTTCGAGTTTTTTTATCTCGGTTTGCTGTTTTGCGTATGCCTTTTCTTCAACTTCAAGATTTTTCTTTTTATGTTCAAGATACGCGCTGTAATTTCCTGTGTACTTTTTTTCATACGCGTGTTTTTCAATTTCGTATACCGCGTTCACCGTTCTGTCGAGAAAAATATCGGTCGTGGCTGACGGTGATGAGCGCACCGCGGTAGCTTTTTAAGATACCCTTCAAGCCACTGCATTGTTTTAAAAATCGAGATGGTTTGTCGGCTCGTCGAGAAGCAGGAGTTCTCTTTCTTCAAGCAAAAAGTTTTGCAAACGAAAGTTTTGTTTTTTCACCGCCCGACAAATTTTTCCGCCGGCATATTGAGGTCAAATTTATCAAACCCCATACCCGTTAAAATGGTGTTGATTTTTTTGTTTTTATCAAAAATCCGTCTTTCTTTTTCAAACATTTTCGCTCTTTTTTTGCATACGAATTGAGCAAAAACTTCGCGTCGTCCTGTTCGTCTGCAATTTCGTTTTCAAGACGGCGTAAATCTTTTTCAATTTCAAAAACATCGGCAAAAACACTTGTCATCTCTTCGATAATGGTGGTCGTCATAACCTCACAGCCGGTCTGGCGCAAAAATCCTATGCGCGTATCCTTTGCCGTTTGGCACGAACCTTCAAAACTTGTACCGCCCGAAATGATATTGAGCAAAGTGGTCTTTCCGCACCCGTTTTTGCCTATTATACCTATACGGTCGCCATCGTTTACCGAAAAGGTAATATCGTTTAAAAATTTCGTCGGTGCCGAAGCTTTTTGAAACCTTGTTTAACTGTAAAATCATCTTTTAAAGCTCAAAATCCTTTCTGTCGAATTTCTCTAATATAACTGTCTTTTTGCGCTTGAAATTACATTTAAAAAAATATCAAATTTATACTTTCTGCAAAGATAGTCTTTTTTTAACCTCGCCTTTTTCTGTCACACATCACATTGTCCGAATTTTCAATATGCGCTGCGTGCTGGCAGTAAAAAGCACTTCGGGTTGTCAACACCCTTAAAAATCATTTTCATCATTCCTTATATCCGTTTGACACATAAATTTTTCATTATTATATACATTCTACCACAAATTTTTTTGTAAATTACAACACCAAAAACAAATGTATGAATAACTTTAAGCTAATCCACATATATATTTACCATCAAACATATGCAGGAGGAAAAGAAAATGGACAATATCTACTCTGATATAAGCACGCGGTGCGGCGGCGACATATACATCGGCGTCGTAGGCCCTGTGCGAACGGGAAAATCCACGTTTATAAAACGTTTTATGGAGCTTCTCGTCATTCCCAACATCGGCGACGCATACAAGCGCGAACGTGCAAAAGACGAACTTCCGCAAAGCGGAGCGGGCAAAATGATAATGACAACCGAGCCGAAATTCGTTCCCAATGAGGCGGTGAAAATTTCGCTTGCCGACAACGCGGCGATGAACGTTCGGCTGATTGACTGCGTTGGATATATCGTTGACGGCGCAACCGGGCATTTCGACGAGGATATGCCGAGAATGGTCAAAACTCCGTGGTCGGACGAGGAAATGCCGTTCGCAAAGGCGGCGGAAATCGGCACAAAAAAGGTTATCAACGAACACTCCACCATAGGAATTTTGGTAACTACCGACGGCACGGTTACCGACATTGACCGCGCAGACTACATAGACGCCGAAGAAAGAGTGGCAAAAGAATTAAAAGCTATAAACAAGCCGTTTGTTGTGATTGTAAACAGTGTCAAGCCCGAAAGCGACACCGCAAAGCGTACGCAAAAAGGAGCTTGAGGAAAAATACAAGGTTCCCGTGCTTTGCACCGACTGTGCTAACCTCACCAAAGAGGATATAAACAAAAATTATGGAAAGCATACTTTTTGAATTTCCGCTCTCCGAAATTTCCATAAATCTGCCGGACTGGTTTGACGCTCTCGAGGACGGTCACTGGCTTAAAGACGGCGTTATAGACTGCGTTAAGAATTATGCGGACGGCGCACAAAAAATAAGCGACGTAAAAGACCTTGCCGAAAGACTTAACGAATACGAAAACATAAGCGGTGCAAACATTGAAAATATGAGCCTCGGCACGGGGTGCGTGGAGAATAAGCGTAACTATGAGCGACGATTTGTTCTACAAAATTCTCGGCGAAAAAACGGGAATGGAAATTTCGGGCAGAGAAGCGCTTGTCGAGCTTATAAGCGAGCTTTCCGACACCAAGAAAAAAATATGACAAAATTGCATATGCCTTAAACGAGGTTAACGAAAAAGGCTACGGAATTGTTTCGCCGGGCATTGAGGAGCTTACGCTTGAAGAACCCGAAATTGTTAAGCAGGGCAACAAATTCGGCGTACGCTTAAAAGCCTCGGCGCCGTCGCTTCACCTTATCCGCGTTGATGTGGAAACAGAGGTAAGTCCGCTTGTCGGCACCGAAAAGCAATCGGAGGAGCTGGTGAAATATCTGCTCAACGAATTTGACGAGTCACCCACAAAAATATGGGAGTCGAACATTTTCGGAAAAATCTCTCCATTCGCTTGTAAACGAAGGACTGCACAACAAGCTTTACCGTATGCCTACCGACGCGCAGGGACAAAATAAAAAGAAACACTCCAGCGCATTGTAAACGAAGGCAGCGGAGGTCTTATCTGCATAATTTTATAAAAATAAAACGGCAGTTCTTTAAATCATCTTAAAGACTGCCGTTTTCTTATTTACTGTAAACCGTCAACCCTTTTATTTTTGATAAATTCTTTAAACCTATCAAACGGCATAGGCTTTGCATAGTAATATCCCTGCATATCGGTACATCCGACGGAATTTAAAAAAAGTCTGCCTGGGTTTTGTTTTTCCACACCCTCGGCGATAACCGAAATTTTAAGTGATTTTTGCCATATTTGCAACCGCGCGCAGGATACTGTCGCTCTTTTCATCGCCGATACCTGCTTTGGAAAACAAGCTTTTTGTCAATTTTCAATATGTCAATATCCAAATCGAGCAAAATGTTAAGCGACGAATATCCCGAACCGAAATCGTCCATTTCAACTGCAAATCCTGCTTTTTGAATGCCGTAACGGCGGATTTTAACTCCTCCGTTTCGGTAAGATATGCACTTTCTGTGATTTCAAGGCGCAGAAGTCCGTGTGAAATTCCGTGTCTTTCAGCCATATCTTCAATATGCGGACAAACGTTTTTATCGGTATGTCAATGCAGCGAAGCGTTAACCGAAAGCGGAAGCCTTATCCCCTCGCCATCGAGAATTTTTATGTATTCGCAGCACTTGTCCCATCACAAATTCGTCAACAAGCGTAATCTGTCTGTTCAAGAAGCGGAACAAAATCCGCAGGCATGATAAGCCCTCGGGATGACGCCATCGCGTGAGTGCCTCCGCACCAACCAGCGCACCGAATAATTAAACTAGCGGCTGAAGCCACACTTCAAACTGACCGTCTTTCACAGCATTTTCAACGTCGGCGATAAGCTCCTGCTGATTTTTTGTCGCCTGCATAAGCCCTTTTTTGTAATACGCAATATGCGTCGCCAAATCGCCTTTTATCGACTGCAAGGCAAGATGCGCCTTATAGCTCATAGTGAACGAGTCGCAGTCCTCTTCGCAAAGGTCGTAAACACCGACGTGAATGGTCAGCGGATAGTGAATTTCGTAATCGGCAAAATCGCTCAGAAAACTTTTTGTGGCACTCCTCCGCCGACGGATAATCCTCGGAGCAGAAACGCACAAAATGGTCGGCGTTAAGGTGCGCCGCAAAACTGCTGTCTGTACTTCGCGCACGCATATGTTTTGCAATGTCGCGCAAAACCTTGTTGCCTGCCTCATAACCGTATGTGCCGTTGATATTGCTGAATCCGTCAAGATTGTATCGATACATACGGTATTTTTTGCCCGGATTTTCTTTAAGCCATTCGGTAACCTTTTCGTGAAATCCGGCAGAGTTGTAAAGTCCCGTTTCAATATCCATTTTGCTTGCAAGAATATCAGTTATATCCTCGCACGAAACAACAATACTCTCTTTTTCGCCGTCAAGATACGAATATTTTTATCTTGTAATACCTGTCGCCGCCCATACGGCAAGAATGTACCGTAACGCTCCAGCTCTGCGCGGTTTCAAGCTTTTCTTTAACCGTTTTAAACCTTATGCTTTCGCGCACAAATTTAAAATCGTATTCCGACAAATAGTTCGCGAGTGCCGCCTGTGCCACACTGTCGTATACAAAACCCGCTTTTCAATCCGTGATTGTTCATAATATCTCCGCCGCCGAGCGCTTTTATTCCGAAAAACGCGTCCCGACTCGACATCAATAAGACCCATAGCCTCAAAGTTTTTCTCTTATCAGCTTTTTACCTATTTGCTCAAGACGCATTGTGTTGTTTATTCCTATCGCGTATACGAGCGCTTCGTAATCGCCGGTAATCGGATTTTTCACCAAATCGGCAATAACTCTTAACCAAATGTATCTTCCGCCGGGATTGTAGAACAAAAAGTCGTTCTGAACCGAGCTTTTTCCCCTTTGTACCGCCAGCATAAGCGCCTTCGCGCGACATATAGCCGATATATCTTTTCGCGGTCGCTCGGTGGATACGCTCGGAAATAATATCGCAAAAGTCTTCAACGCTGTACTGCGCATCTCTGCCCGTAAGACGTTTTTAACAGCTCACCGCCCTTGTCAACCGTGTTTTTGGTAAGGTTAGGTTAAACGCGCCCAAAACATTTGTGCGGTCGAGCATGACGTCTGCTCTGAAAAATTGTGATATTCTTCAAGCTTTTTGCGTCTTTCAAGTTCATATCCCTTTACGATAGTAATTTGCGCTTTAATCGGATAATAACCACCGCCGCGGCAATCATAGTAAACAAAAATATAATTGCCGTAACCATAACACCCAATTTGCTGTATAAACCCGCAAGGCTTGACGCATATCTCTCGCCTACGATACTGAAAATAAAAATATCGTCAAGTCCCGAGTGCGTATATATTCCGTAATATGTATTTCCGTTGTAATTATACTTGCAGACTTGGTTATCATCAGTCTGAATCTCGCCGTTTTTCGACCTTAAAATACTTGCCGAGCATTCCGCCGACGCTCACACCCAAATCGTCGCCGGACGGAACCGAAACAACCCTTCCGTCGCCGCTGCAGAGAAAAATTATACTGTGCTATTTCGTCCTGAAACGAAAGAACACTTAAAATGTCGGTTAAATTTCTCGTTCCGATAATCGCGCCGATTATCTCACCGCCTTGCCTCACCGGCACCGCAAAAACAAACACAGTGTCACTCGCTCATACGTCCCGATTTTAAAAACTGCGTATTCATTTTGCCGTCCATAGCGTCCTTAAAAATACGGGCGGTCGGAACAGTCTGCCGTGTTGCCGTTCTGATAAAGCATAGTTCCGCGCTTTGTCGGTAATTGCGATATTCGCAAAAAGGCTTTCGTCCGCCAGCGTTTTTAAATCGCGCAAAACTTCTTCATCATTATAAATATCTGTATCCCAGTTTATTCCGTGCGCTATATGTTGAGCTGCTGAAAACTCGACTGTTTTCTCTCCGCCATTGCAACATTCAGCGTTTTTGCCGCCTCGGCAAGCAGGCGGTATGCCCTTTTTTCGGACGCTTCGCTTATTTTAAAGAAATATATCCACAAAACCAGCGTCGCCGCGGCAACGAGTATCAGTATCGGCACCATTATACCGTGCAGTACAAATTTCATATCATATTTTAATTTTTCAAGCCGATTTCACCTCGCCTTTATTAAAACACCTTGTTTCGAATTTGTCAATTTCTTTAAATTTCTTCATATCGAAATACTGTTCCGTTTTTCTTTTGCAACATACATTGCCATATCGGCTTTGCGGAGTATTTGAGAAATTTTTCCTTTTTCAAACGCGCCGCCGATACTCACCGTCATTTTTAAATCGGGTAATCGCCGATGTGATTTTCTCAACGCACCGACGTATTTTTCAAGCTTCGCATTGATAACATCCTCGGCATATCGCGGAAAAACAGGAAAAACTCATCACCGCCGTAGCGTATAACGTCGTCACAGCTTCTCACGCTCCCTTTTATCGTCTGCGCAACCGCCGCCAATGCCGTGTCGCCCGCAGTATGTCCGTAGGTATCGTTAATCTGTTTAAAATTGTCAACATCAAGCATTGCAAATGCAAACTGCCCCTCAAGGTCGCGGATCTTGTCATCGAAATACCGCCTGTTGTAAACACCCGTAACAGGGTCGATATAAAGCTGACTGTTGTGCACGGCAATAGTCTTTAAAACCTCGTGCTTTTCGCCTGCCGACATCATGGAGTCGTGGTCTACATGCGTTGCAAGTTCCAAAACATAGCTTTTTCCGTCAACATAGATTTCGGACGCGGAAATGTTATACACTCTGACCGTCTATAAATTCAATTTTCGTCGCGGTTTGGTGAGTGTGCGCAACCATTGACGAAATACATCTTTCACACCTTTCGGTTTTGTTCCAGGCATTGTAGCAGCGATACGGCTTTTCTATAACCTCGCCCATAGAATCTATTGCAAACTGCATACAATTTTTCGGGTCCACAAGCCTTACGATGGTAAACATCTTTTTGAAAAATTTCATCAAAAGTTTTATCTGATGTGCGCTGAAATTGGGAATTTTGTGACTTCCCTATAACCGAAATAATGTCGTTTGCCTCGGTGTTTTCGTCGGAGTGTTCTATCTTTTCAAACATTCTCATATCGTTTTTCGATATTTTTAACGCGTCCGAAAAACAGACTTCATTTTTCCCGTTTTTCTTATCCCATTCGGTCTGCACGCAAAAACCTGAAACGCGTGTCTTTTTCCGTTCACCTTAATTATTATGTTTTCATCACAGCAGGCATTTTTGACGAAAGCAAACCGAGAGCCTCGATTATGCTCTTTTGCAGTCACCGTCAAAAACGAACATATTTTTCTCGTTCTCCTGCGGTTTGTAAATGTCTTGCGGAACTCCTTTTTCCGCGGCAATCTTGCCGGGAAGCTTCAAAAATCTGAGTTTCAAAATCATATTCAAACCATACTTCATCGGTCAAAAAGACGGAAAAATCCGTACTTTTTGCTGTCATTTTCGAAGTAACCGTTTTGGTTTGACAGCCTGTTAAAAGATTTTTCGTTAAGCGCCGTTTCTCTGCGTGAATTGTCCTTAATAACCATTTCCCCTAATGTCTAGCCGAAAGATGCCGAAATTATCTTTTTAATATGTGCGCCAAGGTGTTTTTAAACAAATTAACACTGTATTTAAATTCCTCCGTTTTAAAAACAAAACAATGCCTCGAAGCAATCGGCACAACTGCCGATATAACCGCAAATACCGCAAATTCGGCATACGGATTTGAAAGGCTGATTCTGCCTGTTAAAAGTGTCACCGCGAAACACTCAAAAATGTCACGCAGGCAAACAGAAGATTTTTATAAAAATCTTTATACAGCTCAATTTTTAAAAATTTTATTGTAAAATAGTATAATTTTAAGCGTAAATTTTATAACGAACGTGCACGATGTGCCGATGAGTATTCCCGCCATACCGAGGCTCTTTCCCAAAAAGTACGACACCAAAAAGGTTTTACCGCCGTACCGAGGAGCGATATATACTTATCCGCTTTAAAAAGTCCCGACGCCGTTACCATACTCCAAACGGGGATTTCAACCGCAGTCATATAAAGATTAAAAAATGCAGACATAAACGGTAAGACGGCCGAGCGTGAGATTTTTGCCGAACGCAAGCGCTATAAACGGGTCGATAAGCCCCGTTAAACAGCACGCGCAGAAACTGCCTATAAGAAACATTATAAAAAGCAGACGGCTTAAAACTCGTTCTATATGCTCTTTTTGTTTCGCTTGCCACTAGGTTGCCTATACTTCCGCGCATTGACGACGCAAACTGATTTAACGCCGACGAAAGTGTGCTTAATATGATGTTGTAGTTTGAATAAAGTCCCGTCTGCACCGTGCCGACCATAACATTTATAAGTATACTGTCGGTAGAGGTTGTAACAACCGCAGAAAGCTTTGCAACAAATATGTTTTTTACGTCACGGGCAATTTCAATACATTCCTTTTTCGGAAGTTTTTCGCTTTTTTCCAAGATGTACGGATACATTTTGTCAACTTTTTTTGAAAGAAAAACATTTTCTCCCACTGTGCTTATTATAAGCAGAATAAGGTAATATGCAAGCTCGTGCGTGAGCTTTAACACCGCAATTCCCAGCACAACGGTAAAAAAATTTTGTATCCCAAATCGAAAAAGCGTTATAACATACTGTTTCTGGTCTGCCGACAAAAGCGACCGCTTGTATGTAAAAATACGACGAAGTTGTTTGCAGTAAAAACAATACGAAAAATAAGCGAAATATATCCTTTTTGAATAGCTTGTATCGCCCGCCATTTTCGGCATAAACGGCAAAAGAATAAGTCCGAGAACAAGTATCGCCGCGGCAATGGCGCGGTAGACGGTCTTATAAAAATTCATAAGCCGTTTTATCTGCACGGTATCGCCGTTTGCAAGAGGCAGATACATATGATACACTATCGCCGTGCCTATGCCCAGCTCCGCGAGTGAAAGCATTGTGATGATGCTTGTGAGAAAGGCGTTTAATCCCACGCCCTCAACGCCGATAGTATCAATCATCACACGGCGCGAAAAAAGGCTTAAAACGCACACAACAATCTGTGAAAGTATTCCCCATATTGAATTTTTCATAGTTGCCGCGCTTCTCAATTTATCCTCTCACCTCTTAAAAATTTTATCAATTCTGTTTGTTATTCCGCCGTAAATTTTAAACCGAACGGGGTGCTTATACATAAAAATTTAAAACCGCAAAGTTTTTATTTTTTTGCAAGCTTTTAATATAAGCTTCCGCTCGCGCCATTCATACGAATTAAAATCAAAATTTTTCAAAAAAATGTTTTGTACGGCTCGCCGTTTACAAAAATTTATAAAATCAAGCTTTCGCATTTTCCGCGGTTTGGGGTTATCGCGGTGAAAAAAATATTAAGCCTGAAATTTTCAACAATATTCCATATCACCTTTGTATTTGTAAAGCTTTTGCATAACGTCTTTGTCACCGGGATAAAGAGTTTGTGCATTTATTTTATCACATTCAAAGCATTTTGCAAACGTTTTGTCAAGGTCTGCACTGTACCGGCTGCACACCGACTTTGGATTTTGACGGTAAAGATAGAGAACATCTGCCGTATATCCCAAAAATTTTGCAATGATAAAACGCCTGCGAATTAAACACCGTGTCCTGCGATATTCCGACGGTAAACTTTAAATTGTTTTCGATAAGAAAAATCACGTCTGTAAAGTTCAAGGCACACCGACGACGGCGTGGTGCTTTTTTTATGCCGTCACATTTTCGGCACGGTACGGCGCGCCTGTTATGCACGAAACCGAAAATTCCTTTTGTGCACCGCTCGGAAGCCTTACAATTTCCTCGTTTTTATTGCGAATTTTTCGGCACATCACCGCAAAAACTTTGTATGCAAAACATCACCATATCAAAAATTTTTTTGCCCGACGCATTTATAATTTTTCTGGACATAATCGGGAGTCACAGCGTCGTCGCCGTCAACAAACGTCAAAAAAATTTCCGCTCGATTTTTCAATCATAATGTTTCGCATTGCGCTCACACCGCCGTTTTTCGGCGCGGATATATTTAATTCTGTCATCATTTTTTGCATATTCACGGCAGATTTTTTCAACGTGCGGTTTGTCCGAGCAGTCGTCGCCGAGAATAATCTCAATCCGCCTGTCCTTGTCCGCGGTGACGCTTTCCGCCATCGCACGCAAAAATTTTTCCTCCGTGTTATATATTGCAGCGCATATGCTTACTTCGGGTTTCATTTTTTAAATACCTTTCTTTCGGTTAAATCTCTCAATCTGCGCGATATACCGCCGTAAAGCACAAACATCAAATCTATGCGAAAACGCAAAATCAATCAGCGAAAAACGTTTTTTTCTCGGCGAGCTTTAATATAAGCCTTTAAATTCGGATATTTGCACATATCCAAGTTTGCACCATTCATTGCCGGGGAATAAATCTCGTCCGACACAACGCTTAAAAAAATTCGGCCTTGCGCACTTTTTGCACTCTTTTTGTTGTCATGGTGGAAAAATATAGCGTTCAAAAAATGTCGTAAAGCGCACCGCCGACGCGGTAAATCCAAAAATATCCGCGAACATTTTTTTCTCACTGCAAAAGTTTTTGTTCAAAAATTTCTTCGGTAACGTTCAGATAATCGTCAGACCATTTACTTTAGGATTGTATCTGTTCATAACCGACTGCGGATTTAAACGGTAAAAATACACTGTATTCGGGATATGCGCATATCTCGGCTTTTTGAGGAACACATTTGTGTTAAACACACTGTCCTCGGCAATTCTTAAGTTTTCGTCAAACAAAAATCCGTTGGCGGTCAAAAACTTTTTTTCTGTATGCACACGCGCAAACAGTGCAGGGGTGAAGGTTTAAATCGGGCAAAAACTCCTTGTAGCGCGTCGTACCGCACAAGCGCGGAAACGGAAAGCGCGTGCACGCCTTTCTGCGAAAGATGAAATATACTTGCGCCGCAATCTGCAATTTCATTTTTCCTGCCTCGAAATGCCGAATGTCACAACGTCGGAATTTTGCAAATCAAAAATTTTGCATAATTTTTGAAACATTGCCGATAAGCATATCGTCGCCGTCGACAAACAAAATCCATTCTCCCCTTGCAAGGCTTATGATTTTTGTTCCGCACCGCGCTGATTCCTCTGTTTTCTTCCAAAGCGCAAAAGACGTATTCTTCCGTCGCTTTGCGCATATTCGGAAACAATTTCAGAGCAGTTGTATGTTGAGCAGTCGTCGATAATTATAATCTCGGCATCGTCACCGCACATTTTGCATACACTCTCAACACACGCACGCAAAAAAATCTTCTCTTATATTGTATACCGCAATTCCTATACTTAATTTTATACCCATAAACTCACCGTAATATCATATTATGTTAAGGATTTCCCTGTATGTTTTTTTCGCATCGGCACGAAATTTCTTCGCCGAAAAAAATTTATCGGCGCGCTCCGAATAAACCTCATCATTTTTCATACCGTTTTCAAGCTTGTTTATCAAAAAATTTACAACCTCGTCTTTGGTTTTTACAACACGTCCGAAACCGTCCTTTCGGCAGTCGAAATAGCCTTTGTCATACTGTGTTGCGAAAAAAATTTTTTTCCTCGTCAAACCAAAAATACAAAAATCGGTTTTCTCATATACGCAAAATCGAAAAATACGCTTGAATAGTCTGTCACAAGCAGGCTTGAATTTGTCAAAAGCTCGCGCACGCCGTAATTTTTAAAATCAGCAATTTTAACGTTTTGCAAGTCGGTTTTGAAAAGATGCGAAAACTTTTGAAGTTCATAGTGCAGATACAAAAATAATTTCGTACCCGTTCTTTGAAAGCGCGCTGTTTAGGTTTTTCGTCCGTCAAAAATTTCATAAAAAATTTTTATAGTAATCGCTTTTTACAAACTCTGCGTCCGAAAGATTTCGCAGAAAAATACCGCCACGTCGGCATAACGAGAATTTGCTTTTGCGCGTTGTTTTTAAAACTGTCATATCGGCAAAGACCGATTTTTCACAACGCCGTCTTTGTGCCCGAAATTTTCTTTTATAAATTTATACTCATCGTCGGCAGTGCAGATAAAAAGGTCGGGTTTTGCGTTCGGATAATGTAGTTCTTTTGCGTCGTTCGCCATAATTCCGTGCTGCAGAAACACATCTTTGCCAAATATCAGCCCGAATTTTTCATCACCGCAAAACGGTATGTATCGGGCGCATAACCCATATAATGCGTGCTTATGCGTACTTCTGCGGCGGCAAATGCCAGCAAATGCGAAAAACGTTTTCGGTTCAACCGTTTTTCCGAGTTTTTTTAACCTTTTTCAAAATCCGCGGAATTTTTTTGGCCCATCACATACGCGCAGTTTATTTCGGGGTGATTTTTTTCGCCATATATTCAAAAAAGAAAAATCCGTTGTCGCGCGCGTCGGTTTTGCGCTCAGATATAAGCCACAAATTTTTATATTTTTTAAAATTCCGCGCAAATATGCTCAAAACAAGTGCAAACGCATAGTAAAACGCGTAATAAACATATGCAAATAAGCTTGAAATTTTTTTCATATGCCTACAATCTCCAATATCTGTATCCTTTTTCCTCCGCTTCGGATTTGTTTAAAATACTCTTGACGTCGATTATAACCTTTTCGGAATTTTTGCAGTCCTTGAAAAGCCTGTCAATATCCGAAAGCGAAAGCTTTTTAAAAACAGTTGTGCGCCGCCGCGATAATAACGCAGTCGGCATCTTTTATATTTTCGAGCCGTTCGAGGTTTAGATTATATTCCTTCAAAACCTCCTCTTTGTCCGCCATAGGGTCGGCAATCACGGGATTTATTCCGTATTCTTTTAAGGCGCGACACAATGCTTACAACCTTGCTGTTGCGAATGTCGGAGCAATTCTCCTTAAACGTTATTCCCAAAATGACCACTCTTGACGATTTCGGAGGTTTATCGGCAAGAATTATCTGTTTCACCGCTGAATCGGCAACAAAAGCGCCCATAGCGTCGTTGACCTTTCTGCCCGAAAGGATAATCTGTGAATGATAGCCGAGTTTTTCCGCCTGATACGTGAAATAGTACGGGTCAACGCCGATGCAGTGACCGCCCACAAGCCCGGGATAAAACTTCAGCGCGTTCCATTTTGTGTTCATACCCGCAATAACCTCAGCGGTGTCTATTCCCATTTTGTCAAAAACCATCGCAAGCTCATTCATAAAGGCAATGTTTATGTCGCGCTGGGAATTTTTCCGCAACCTTTACCGCCTCTGCCGTCATAATGGACGAAACGGGAAAAAGTACCTGCCTCTATCACCGCATTGTATATGTTTTGAATTTCGCAAAGCGCGTCTTTATCGGTTGCCGATACGATTTTTGATTGTTTCAAAGCGGTGGATTTTATCGCCGGGGGTTAATGCGTTCGGGCGAATATCCCACCTTAAAAATCGCGTCCGCATTTTTAAGCCCGACGTTTTCTCCAAAAATCGGAATACAAATATCGTTTGTAACACCGGGGTAAACGGTGGACTCAAACACCGCAGCCGAGCCTTTCTGCAAATTTTTTTGCCGAGAATTTCGGCGGCGTGCTCAACAGGTGAAAGGTCGGGAGTATGGTCTTGGTTTACGGGACGTCGGCACGGCGATGATGTGGAATTTTGCGTTTTTTTCAGTTCCTCGGGGTTTGACGTAAAATGAACAGAAGTATTTTTTTATCTCACCGTTTCCGACCTCGCCTGTCGGGTCAATTCCGCTTTTTGTAAAGGGCAATTTTTCTTCGTTTATGTCAAAACCTATAACCTTTGCCTTTTTGCAAACGAAACCGCAAGCGGAATACCGACATATCCCAAGCCTATAACCGAAATTTTTTCTTTCCGTCAAAAATATCGGAACACAGCGACATAAAAACACCTCCTTTATTTTGTAATTTCATCAAATTCTTTGAGTGCAGCGCATTACCGCACATTTGCGGACTTATTTTTATATTTTCAAAATTTTTTTAATCACATTATAAAGATTTTTCAATTTCCGCATCGGTATTTTCCGCACACAAAGCCGATATTTTTATCCCCCACCATTTCATTTGCGGACGCGGTGTCGGTGGTGAAAATATACGTCCCCAAGGCTTCCGCCTCGTTAAAAACCATCGGCGCGGCTTCGCTGTACGACGGAACAAGCACAATATCCGACTTATAAAAAAATACGGATACGGATTTGTTAAATTTCCTAAAAACACAACACTTTCGGCAAGTCCGCATTTTTCGCAAAGCGTTTCCGCCTCCGCTTTCTGCGCGCCGTCGCCTGCTATATACCACGTAAAATTTATGCCGTTTTTCGTATGTTTTTCACAAAAATCGGAAACATTCGCAAAATTCCTTTTTCCGCGCTTATCCGCGACGCGGTGAAAAGGGATATACCTTTGCTTTTTATCTTCGGTTCGTATTCGTCTTTAAGACGCTCAATTTCGCTGTAATTCACGCAGTTGTGCACTGTGTAAACTTTATCTTCAAGGCTCGGCACAGCGGTCAAAAAGACGCTTTCCGACCGAGTTTGACACAACCGCAATTTTATTGAATTTTTTTAAAAATTTCACGGTTGTATTTTTGTATTTCCGCCGTAATTTAAAAAAAGTCGCAGTGGATAAAACAAACCTTGTTTTTTTGCTTTTTGCGCGGTTTAACACAAACTCCGCACAACCTCCGTAAAAATACGTTTCAGCGCTGTTTTGCATATACGAAATTGCACAGTCAAAATTCTTCATTGAGCTTAAACATACGCGAAAGAATGTTAAATGTGAATTTTGTTTTGAAAAATTCTTGTTAAAACCGCAAAAAACCGAGCGCAGAAAAAAAGCAAAAAATCCGCATTGTTTCGCCTCGGCGTGTGACATTCCGAGAATTTTTCAAAAACACGTTTCCCTCGATAACTTTTTATGCTTTCGGGGATTTTGTCCGACAATCCGCCCGTTTTGCAAAACAGCAAAAGCGTGACGTCATAATTTTTTTCCAATCTCGCACAAAAGGTTTAAAAGCGCCTTTTGTATACCGCCGATATTCATATTGTTGTTTACAATAAGAATTTTTCATACTAATGTTTCCTTTTATTTTTTTCGCGGAAAAAGCTTGTCCTCCGCAATGTATTTATCCATATAAAAATCGCATTTTTGAAAAATTCAAAAAGTGTCGAAATTTTTGTACCAATCATAAATTTTACCGCTTATGTCAAGGCTTTCTTCGTCAACGCCTACGCCGAGATTTTCGCGTTCTATAAACGCGCCGAGAAGCGTTTTCGGATTTACAAACATCGGCTTTTTCATAATAAGCGCGTCATAGTATTTGTTTGCCACAGCGCCGTCGTTGACATAGCTGTAGGGAGGGTAGTTGTAGCACATTATGTCAAAATTTTCGATAATGGAATATTTGTCCTCTTCAAGATACACGCCGTGAACAAAAAATATTATCAAAATTTCTTGCGTATGCGCGAAGTTTTTTTCCACATCGTCACCGCACCCGCAAATGTGAAATTCAAAAAGGCTGTCGTTTCCGAAACAGTCAATCAAATGCTTGTGATAGTCAAACGAACGCAGTGCGCCGATGTATCCGACGCGTATTTTTCACCGTCTTTCCTCTTTACACAAGTCTTTTTGCGGTATTTTAAGAAATCCTCCTGAAAATTGTGCGCAAGAATGTATTCTTTTTATCGGTTAAATTATTTTTAAACCACTCGGACGAAATAACCGTTTCCCTCGACGCTTTTATGACCGCGTTAACCAGCATACCGTACGGTTTTACATATTCATACGATTTGTCGCGGTAGTCGAAAATAAATTTATTTCTGTAACGCGTGAGCAAAAACATCGCACAAAAAATCAGCGCGGTTTGCGTGGTGAGAATAATCAGGCTGTCGTATTTTTTTCTTTTTCAAAAAAGCTTTTTAACGTATCTTCGGTAGCCTGTTGCCGGCATAATTTTTGCAAACGGCGAGGAATACCGCTTTGCCGCTTTTCCCTCGTAAACATACACATTTTCGCCGAAATACTGCGCTTTTTTTCCTCCCTGCGCCAACCTATAAGGTCATACGGAATTTTTGCGTTTTCCAAAAATATTCATATATTTTTGCGTACGGCGCAAGCTCAAACGAGCCGTAAAGAATAATTCCCACCATTTGCCTCACCTCAGCTTTTTACTGTTATCAGAAATTTTTAATTGCCGTCCTCTGTTATTACGTCGGTCGAAATATCGGGAATAACGGACGACGGTTCAAGCGTTTTCGCCGTCTGCGCCGTGTTTTGCATTTTTGTTAAAATACGCATATCGGCGCATAATTTCTATTGCAAGCGCGATAATGCACGAAAGCACAAAAACCGATAATCAGCGCGATAAGATAATAGAGCGACGAATAAACATTCTCGTAATATCTGATGCCTGTGAGCGACTCGATATGCTTTGACGGAACATATGCGTTATAGTCGTCTATAAGCTCAAACGCGGTTGTGTAAAGATTTTTGAGCTTTTGCAAGCGTGTCGGATATATCGCTCTTCACAAGCTTTTTCATATTCGGCATAATCCGCCGATTTATCGGCAGGCGACGAGAAAAATCTTTTATAATATCCTCGCACTGTTTAAGGTCGATACTGTTGTCGTTTGCCGCCGTGCTGTCGGTAACGTAGTTTTTTTAATAAGCGTGTCATACGTCGTCTGTGAGCTTATTCTTCTCTCGTCGTCGTGAACGTCCTGAATTATGGTAATATCGTCATCGCCGTTGTTTTTGTTTGAATTGTACGAATTAGGCACGTCAACATTTGCCTTGACATATGCTTTCATTCTGTCCTCGGCAAGAGTCGCTTTTTTTCGGAATTGTTTTTTTGTTCATAAGGCCGCTCTGCTCTTTGCGCTCGGTATACTTGTTTATAAGCAAATCCTTATCAAGCGTAAGGCGCGCGGTGTAAATACGCGAAAAAATGAGCGGAAGCTTAAATTCGAAAGATAGGTAAACTCGTTTATAAGGTCGTTGAATGTAAGACCCGTCGTCGGCGAACGGTATTCATTGTTGCCGACGTAGCTTTCAAGTATCGAAATGGTGCTGTCGATATTGCTCTGCAAAATTTCCGCCTGTTCGATATAATCGTAATCCTGCTTTGTTCAAATCGTAGTCAACCTCGCTGACCGACGCAAGATAAAAGATACTTTTTTCGTTGTAATATTTAAAGTAATTGTCGATAAGCTTGTCAAGCGTGTCGCGCGTTTCGTAATACGAATGATTTCCCTTGTATAAAATTTTTAAAAACGTTGGGGTGATATTCGTATTCCTCGCCCAGCTTTTTGCTTTTGACTCTTTGAGTTTGTTTCCTCGCTCGACGGAACAATGGGGATAATTTTGGTGTTCGCCCTTATTCCGTCGTCGGTAACGTTAAACGACAAATCTTTGTTTGCGTTTGCGATAACCTTCGGCGACACAATTTCGTTAACGTCAAACTTGCTCCCGTCAAGCGAATATCCGTTCGACACACAGCCGTCTTTATAGCGTATGACAACCTCGGCGGAATAGGTTTGAATTTTGTCCACATAAAGCTTTGACAAAATAAAAGAGCAAACGACGGCTATCACAATGAAAAAGCTTGTGCTTGTATATATATTTAATTAAATCCCAAACCGTAAGCCTCATTTGCTATTCCCCTCGCTTTTTAATTTCGTCATAACCGCAATGGCTTTTTGCGGATTTTGTTTTTCTGTAAATAAAGCTGTGAGCAAATTCCATATACAAAACAATCAAAAATGCAAATATAAAAACCTATAACCGAAAAATTTTACGATGGCTGCAAAAACCTATAACACTCTGTTTTTCGCCTATTTTATATGTGAAATAATTTTTCGGTTTTGTATTTTAAATATTCGTCGTCAAGATTGCAGATTTTCTGCGACAGCTCTTCAAAATCCTTTAAAATACGGTTTAAATACGCGTCGGTATATTCCTTTTCAGAGAGCGGTGTGTCGCTCGCTTTTGAAAGCTTTGAATAGCGGTTTAAATAACCGTCCAGCTTTTTTGAAATTTTCGCCGCGCCCATACCGCTTTCGTATGAATTTTTCGCCAAATCGTCAATTCCCGTTTTTGTTCTGCTCATATAATAGCTGTTTGTGTTGTCCACCGACGGCACAAACGCGATTGCCGTAATTTTCGGGTCATACATATTAAGCGCTTTTTCTCAATCTCCGATTTGTCGCTGAGTTTTTTTCATAATCCACCGCGCTTTTGTCTTTTTAAATATTCAAGCTTGTTCATCACGCCCGGACGGTCTTTTGAAATGCTGTTCTGTATAACGTAGGAATGAAATTTTTCAAGCTTTACGTTTTTTTAAAATTAGAAAGTTCATCGCGCACGGTGTCAAAATTAAGATTATCCTCCGAGCGAAAGCTCCTGTTTTCATTTCGGTGGTCGATAACAAGATTTAACATTTCGTCTGCCCTGTTATACAAAAACGGTGTAAATTTCGAGTAATCGTATGACGAAAAAATCGTAATCTTCCGAACTGAAGCGCAGAATAGAATTATTCTCGGCGTGCTTTCTGGTAAAATACTTTTCGTATCCCGTTGCAAGCGCCTGCAAAAATTCATACGTTTCATTTACGGCAAATTTGTTTTTTTCTGCGAATAATAAATATAGTACGTTGTGGGAACATACGAACCGCGCATACCGCCGCGGATATCCGACACAACGTTTTCCATAGCTTTCGCGAAAAACTTGGTCGTTATAAAAATACGCGATTTTATCTTTTCATTGTCGGTATTTTCAATTTTAAGCCCCTTTTTCGCCTCGTTTAAAATCTCGTCGTCAGACATCTCGGATATGTTAAATCTGCTCCCTGTCGGGATTTAACCCCTGCTCCGCACCGGGATAATTAAGGCTCACCGTCATTGACTTCATATTTGACAGAATGAGAAAATGATACCCCTCGCCCATTACCGCAAAAAGCATTACAATAAGCAGTATAAACAAAAATATTTCTTTTTAAAAAGTCTGTATATTGTGTTAAGCATCATAAATCTCTCCTTTGCAAATCATCTGTTCGGGGAGCGTTCCCTCAAAAAGACATAGCGCACATCATCATTATGTTAAGATACGGCTTGAAAACATAAAACGAAAGCGACATTGAAAAACGCAAGCAGTGCCAGCACCGCCGACGAATAGGCAGGCTCTTTTTATGTTCCGCGTAATGCAAAGCACTATCACCGTCATAAAAAGCAAAAAGTCCCAAAAGTCCCTGGTCGTGCAGAATTTGTATATATGCATTGTGCGCAACTCCGTTTTTGAAATCCCGCACTGTACATCACAGAATAGGTCGAGAAAAGTTCCCGAGCCTCTTATAAGCCTTTCGGGGCGCTGAAACGTGTAGTCTGCAAGAAAGCTCCATATTTCAAACCGTCCGCTGCCTCCGTCGTCCTTTACCGCCTCAACGGAATATCTTGCGCGTACGTCATCAGGGGAGAAGAGGCATAACCGCGGTGTAAAACAAAAACACCGCCAAAACCGCCGCAATCGCAACGCCGATACGCACCTTTACATCTTTTATTCCTATCAAAACATACACCGCAACACCGAAAAACACACCGATAAGTCCTCCGCGCGAGCCTGTTTTTAGTATCGCGTAAAAACTTAATGCCAAAAATAATTATATACGTGAAAAACTGCCTGTCTTTGCGCGTTATGCGCTTGACGCACACCAGCGACGGCATAACAAGATATGCGCAAAACTGGTTTTGGTCCTCTTCAAAACCCAAAATTCTTATTACCGTTCGGCTTTCGTATTCGTTCATAACCTCTTTTGACGTAAGGCACACAAAAACGCATACAATGCCGACGGCAAGCCATATATTTTCCAAAAATTTCTTTCGCGCGCGTTGTAAATTCTTATTGTTATAAGCATCAACATCAGCGCGCCGAGCGCCATATCTTTTGTTGTGGTAACGGCAATTTCGTCGTTATCGACAATCAAAAAGCGCTGCGGTGAAAAAGAATATACAAGCCGTAGAAAAATGAATATAGTTAAACGTAAGGTCGCTTTTTACCATAAAAAGCCTTATCAGCAACATCATAACAATCGGGATTGTGACAAGCTTTTAAAAGCGAGCCGAACGGCGTTGTTACAACAGTAAAAAGGCAGGCACAAAAATATATACCTGCAAGAAAGCAATCTATACTGATTTTTCTTTCGCGTTTACCGTCATATCATATCTCCGTTATTTTTCGTTTAAGCTTTATCAAGCGTCAGCCTTATGGGCGCACAAGCGTCAAAAACTTCCATTTTTGCCGTATTTAAATTCCATTTTTAAGATACCTTAAAATTTTTGCCGAAATCATAAAATTGTATTTATATCAAAATTGCAGTTCCGCTCCCGGTAAGACTCCCCGGCGCGCGATAGTAGCAGTAAATCGGCTCGGCGATAAACAAAAACGTTTTGCGCGTTTGTGTATGCCTCAACCGCAAATGCCAAATCCTCCGCGGTTTTAAGTTTATCGCAAAATCTTATATTTTTTACCGTTTCGCGCCTGAAAACCGCCCACACGCTGTTAAGTTCAATGCCGTTTATAAATTTAGGATAAATTTTTCTGTAAAAATCTTTCTTCTCAGCAAATTCATCGCGCTCCGATTTTTGTTCGGCAATTTCCTCGTGCCGTCGGGATAAACAAGCGTATATCCAAAGCGGATTATGTCGGGATTATACTTTTTCAAGCCCGTCAAAAATAAGTTTTTAACGCATTCTTTCATACCAATCGTCGGCGTCAAGAAAAGTTAGATACTCGCCCTTTGCGGCGTCAAGACCGATATTCCGCACCCTTGCCACAGAACCCGAATCAAGATTTATAATTTTTATGTCGTTTTTGTATTTTTCAAGTATATTTGCCGTCCCGTCCGACGAGCCGTCGTTTATGACGACAAGCTCGCAGTTTTGCGCAAATTCCGCCTGATTAAGGCAGGAACCGATACATTTGTCAGAGATACTTTTCGGCATTGTACGCCGCAACTATAATTGATAATTTCGGCATATTCTATCTCCCCGACGGCACTTTCTGCGCCTCTTTTTCTGCGGAACAAAAGAGTTCATCGTCCACCTCGGTGGACTCCTTTATAAACATAATCAGCGCCGTCTGCACTAATCAGCTTTTAAATCGAGCCAGGGCGAAAAAAATTGTTTATATAAAGTCTGTCTAAAAGCACCTTGTCCGACACTTTTGTATTGTACTTACCTTAAATCTGCAAGCGTAGCCCGTAAGCCCTGCCTTGACGATATAACGCACGTCGTAATTTTTCACCAAAAACGCTGTATTCATCGGCATAGACGGGTCTTTTCGGGACGCGGTCCGACAAACGACATCTCGCCTTTTAAAAATGTTAAAAAGCTGCGGCAGTTCATCAAGACGGCACGCGCGTAAGATTTTACCGACTCTCGTTATTCGGTCATCGTTTTCGGTTGCAAGGCGCGCACCCTACTTTCAGCGTTATCGACCATTGTTCTGAATTTGTAAATGTCAAATTTCTGTTTGTTTATGGTATACCGCTCCTGTTTGTAAAAACAGGACCTTTCGAGTCAAGCTTTATAAGAATACCGAAAATTACAAAAATCGGCGACGTTATGATTATTCCCAACAGCGACGCGATAAAAATCGAACGCGCGCTTTATAAATTTTTCTTCGGGCAAAAGGTGCGCGTTTTTAAGCGCTTATTACGGGCGTGTCGCCGATATGCCTTATTCTTCCGCCGAGAAACGACAGATTTTCAACCGTGGGTATAACCTGAATACCCTTTTGCCTTTTTCGAGACGCATAAAGTATATATTTATCCCGAATATCAACGGGAATGTTTTCCAAAAATTAAAATTTGATTGCTTTCGTCAATCGCTTTTACCGCACTGTCCGCAAGCTTTGTCCTCGGTGTGCGCGCAAAGCTTAACACTGCCGTAGTCTGCCGATTTTTATTTTGAGCTTGTTTAAAAATTTTTCGGGGCAGTTCGGGTAATACAAAATAAGCAATGACTGTGATTTTCTGATATTTACTAAGAATTTTTAAAATTATCATTCTGCCGATAAACAAAAAGCGCGTAGCAAAACACAAAAACCGCGGTGTAAAAGCGGTCTGAAAAGTTTTAGGCTCGGCACGATGAGAATTACCAAAAGCGCCGAAACCATAGACATTGCAAACGCAACCGCAAGGGTTACGGGCAGACGTTTTTCTGCGTAAGATAAGAAGATAAATCATCATATGCGTCCAAAAGCGCAAGAAAAACGCAGTTATGCACAAGAACAAAACATAAAACGGCGCGGTTTGGCGCACGCTGTAATTAAAATTTTCATTGACAAAATCCTGCGGATACTGCCGTAATATCGCTTATAATTTTCACCCATATCCATTCTGCGCATTCTTATATTTTCCATGTTGCCTGACCTCCCTGCCGTTATTCAAAAATCCGTGCAAAACCTCACGAAAATTTCATACTCCGATTTACGACGACAAAAAGCGAGCACCGCGGATTTTTGTCCGCAACCTCGCGCCGGCATGTTCACAACCGTGACGGGCGCCGAAAAGGTATTTCGCGCACCCGGTTGCTCACAGCCATTTTTATTCACCGTCAAACATATTGTCTATATTCGCCGAATTTCTGTCCATAACATACACTTTCACTATATTTCCCTGCGAATCGCCCTCCGCAAGCCAGATGTAATCGTCGTTGCTTACGTCATATTTTGAGGCAAGTCTTTCGGTGATGTAGGGTGTAACGTAAAGTGTTTTCTTTCCGTTTCTCGAAATGTATTCCTGCTTGTATGCCTGCGAATCAATTCTGCCGAACTGTTTCTGAAGCTGAGTATCAAGCTCGGAAAGTCTTGCGCCGGCAAGCTTTGCAACCGCGGTTGCCGCGTCCATAAGCTTTTGCGGAAGAACATAATTATTCTCTTTGAAAGTGCTTTCGTCAAGCACGGTGTACCATACGTCGTGGAAACCGTCCATAACAAGCTTGTCGTTGTCACCCTCCCAAACCGAGTGCGGTCTGTTTGCCTTAACTCCCATTGTGCCGGGCGTGAACAAACCCTTTTTAACATCGTATTCAACACAGGTTGTCCTCTCGGCTTTATCTTCGGGAACAACAACCGAAATTTCTTTGTCTGTTTCGCGCTCTATTATAACGCCGTCAACGTGCCAGCCATCGTCCTCATTTTTCAAAACATACCACTGCACCTTGTAATATACATCAGTAAGTCTTGACCATGGAATAACCTTGCCGTTGCTTGATTTAAGATATGCGTCTTTTTCTTTATACTGCTTTGCAACCTTGTCAAAAACCTTTTTATCCTTGGGAACGGACGATACATTGGAAAGCACGTCAGCCTCTGTAATGCCGTTGCCGATTGCGATTGAATAGTTTGCGGAAAGACTGTTTTTAAGTCCGCTTTTGTCAATCACGCCGGTATAGAATTTCGAGTTGCGTCCCGAAATATTGCCGTTTGTGTCAAGCTGTTCGCCGTTAATCTGTATATAGAAAGAAACGGTTGCCGAATTGTTTCCCTTGCTGTTTCCTTTTACATAATTTTCCCCGACGTAGCCCTGCGCAGCAAGTGCGGATACACTTGAAAAAGCAATAACAACAGTTAAAGCCGTGCATAAAATTCTTATAAATTTTCTCATTCCGATAACCTCCTTATGTCTTTTAAAATATTTAAAAATTTATTCCAAACGCTTTAAAAGCGGTATTTTCAATTTGCCGTAACGGTTACAAGTCCTCTTTCGCCGTCCCAGTCCACCATCTTTTCGCCGAACGCCTCGGCTATGGCTCTTACGTGGACAAGAGTTCTTCCGTCCGACAGAACCGCAGGTGCCGAAAGCTGGATTTCTTTGCCGTTTCTGTAAAGAAACATCTCCGCCGATTGCAAACGAACATTCAATTCCGTCTGCTGTTGCGGTCTGCGTTTCGTCATTCCATTCAACCGACGCGCCCAGCGCCTCGAATATGCACCGCATAGGTATCATCGTACAGCCGTCTGCAACATAAGCAGGCTTGTCGGGTTTAAGCTCTTTGCCGTTTACGGTAATTCTCACCGTTTCTTCAAAAGTCTTGTCAAATTCATTTGCACATTTTAGTGCCAAATCGCCGTAACCCTTGATTTTAATGTATCGTCGGTGCCGTAGAAAATGCCGCCGCCGATTTTTGAAACCGTGCCGGGAATATCAACCGAGGTCAAAAACTCGCAGTTTTTAAACACGTCCGAGCCGAGCGTCTCAACACCGAACGGCAAAACAGCACTTCGTATGCCCGAGCCGTAAAAAGCGTAACTTCCGACTGTTTTAAGCCCGTTTCCAAAACTTACGTCCTGAAGATTTTCGCAAAAAAATAGAAAGCGTAATTTCCGATTTCCGACACTGTATCCGGAACGGTTACGCTCACGAGGCTCGAATTATACTGAAAAAGCCTTGGGCGAAATTTTTCACCGTGCCGTCGGGAATTTGATAGTTTTCGTCACTCCGTCCGGCAGGATACATAACAAGCTCGGTTTTTGTCTTTTTGTAAATATCACGCCGTCAACCGCGGTGTAATACGGATTTTTCTTCGTCAATGTCAAAATTTTTCGATTAAGTCACATTCCGCAAAAGCGTTCGCGCCGATATATGACACGCTTTTTCGGGATTTTGTCAACTTCAAGCGACGGACAGTCCATAAACGCCTCATCGCCTATGTATTCGAGCGTTTCGGGAAAATTGACCGTTTTAAGATGTTTGCTGAAACTGAAAGAACCGTTTCCGAGCGACGTAAAACCGTCGGGCAAAACTGCCGTTTCGACAACACCGCAGTTTGTAAAAACGTTTTTCTCAATCTTCGTAACGCCTTTTTCAAACTCAATCTTCTTTTGCAGTTTTAATGTATGATGTAAAAATTTGTCGCGTCGTTAACCATTCCGTAACCGCTCACGGAAACTGTCGCATTTGCTTCGTCATATTTCCAGTTCATCTCCGCCGCAAGGCACGAAACCGGCAGTGTCACCGCGAGCAATGCGGTTGTATAATGCGCGACGTATTTTTAACGTTCATTCTTTCACCCCGTTTGCGAAATTTTAAAAAATGGCAATAAAAAAAGCCCGTCAAAATCCAAACCGTTTGGATTTAACAGACCGGTTGCGCTACTCACTCGGCAATATACAAGCGCCCATATACGTATATTGCGTCACAGCATTCTATTATCACCATTATATTATCATATTAAACCAAAATTGTCAATATTTTTGAAATTTGTCAAATATAACAAAATCCGCATTGCACTAAAACTGATTTTTAAGCAAATTCTCCAATGTATCCGCATTAACTGGCTTGCAGAAAAATATACCCTGCAAAAATGTCACATTCCGCCTTTTTTGCAGACTCAGCCTGTGCCTCTGTTTCTATACCCTCGCACAAAACCAGCGCGTTCATCTCTTTTTGCAAGGCGCACAGCACCGCCGAAAACCGCCTCGCCGCAGTCGTTTTTGGCGCCGTAAAGCACGCTCTTGTCAATGCCTATAATGTCGGGCATAAGCTCGGAAAGCTCGCCGAGAGCGGTGTTTCCCTTGCCGAAATCGTCAAGGCAGATTTTAAATCCCGACTTTTTGAGAAGTGCGGTATTCGCACGAAGAATTTCAAATCCGCCGTCGGTATGCCCGTCCTCAATTTCAATAATAATTCTTTTTAAAAATCCGCGCCTGTTTTTTTGCGCAATATCTATAATGTCCGACGCGGAATTTTCGGACAAAAAGAGTAAGACGCGAAAAAAATTACAGGTGACCGATATTTTTGTCCGCATTTTTAACCGACCACTCACAGCATTTTTAAACGTGTATAAATCAAATTTTACGCAAAGCTCTTTATCCCTTTTTATAACCTGTAAAACTCGCTCGGCAAAAACCCCGTCGGTTCTGTCCAAATCGAGCCTGCTGAGCACCTCGCAGCCCAAAAATTTTTGTTGGTATGGGCATCGTAATACGGCTGAAAAACGGGATAAAAACTGTCGTTGTCGATAAATTTTTTTCGATATTTTTTTCTCTATATTTTTCGTTGTCGATAACCTCGTCAAGCTCTCTGCCACTGCAAATTTTTATATTCTGTTCCCGAATTTTTTTACAAACCGCGCCGCCTTTTTGCATATCCTGCCGCGGTCTGAAAATCGCACGCACCGCCTCTTGCGATATACGCGCCTATGCTGACGTCGGCAAAACTTTCCGCGCCGCCGCTAAGTCCAGAAAAGCTTTTGCAGAACCTCTCGGTTTCCTGCCTCGGCGCACCCCAAACAACCACATAATTGTTTCCGTCCACTCTCGCAGACGCACCGCCGAAAATTCCGCAGAATTCTTTTATTTTCTTCTCCGCCGAAAGACGTGCTTTAATGAGCTTGTCGCTGTCGGCGTTTATATATAGTGACTGATAAAACATTCCGATATAAATTGCCGTACATTCGCCGTCCTTTTCCGCAAGACGCTCAAAAACGTTTTCCGCGCGCGCAATGCTTGATATTTCCGTCATATTAAACTCGGCGTTTTTTTCTTTTTCAAACACGCCGAAAAACACAACCGCCGATATGACGGCTATGAGCGCACCCAGCAAAATAATCACAGTTTCCAAAAATTACACCTTCTTTCAAAAAAACACATATTCACAAATCGTTAAAAGCTTTAATTTTAGCACAATTTTTATATGTTAGTCAACCGACATAACACTTAAAAATTTAGTGCAAATTTTCTTTTAAAATATAGTTTATTTTTCCAAATTTAATTATTTTTAAACATAAATAAAAAAACACCGCATTGTAAAATACGCACAAAACGGCAAAGAAAAAAACATCTTTTCAAAAGGCGGTTTTTGACGTTTTTTACAAAATTATTGCAAAGCATATGTATGTGTGATAAAATATTTTATAATACATCAGTTAAAGGAGAGCGAAATATATGAAAGTTATAGATGTTCACGCACACGTTTTTCCCCCGACGCGGTTGCACAAAAGGCGGTTGACAACTTAAGAACTTATTATTCTTACACAATGCACGGCAACGGCAAATTTGACGACCTTAAGGCAAGCGCCGAAGAGGCGGGAATTGAAAAAGCTTGTCATTCATTCCACCGCAACAAAAACCGTATCAGGTTGAGGACGTTAACAATTTCACTTCGTCGCTTATCGGCGAAAAACGTAATCGGTTTCGGCTCGGTTCACCCCGACTATCCCGAAAAAGAAAAAGAAATTGAAAGAATTATTTCGCTCGGACTGAAAGGAATAAAACTCCACCCCGATTTTCAGAAATTTAACATTGACGACGAAAAAATGTTTCCCGTATACGAATATCTTTCGGGAAAACTGCCAATTCTTTTCCACGTCGGCGACATAAACAGCGACTGCTCAAACCCGAAAAAGACTTGCAAGAGTCGTTGATATGTTTCCGCATCTTACTGTTATCGCGGCGCATCTTGGCGGTTACAGCCAATGGGACGAGGCGGAAGAATATCTTATCGGAAAAGATATTTACATCGACACCTCCAGCACATTCAGGGCACTTTCCGACGAGAGAATTGAAAGAATTATCAAAAAACACGATATAAATAAAGTCCTTTTCGGCACGGACTATCCGCTCGAACGCCACAAAGGCACGGTTGAGCACACGTTAATGCTTAATCTTTCGGACGACGCAAAGGAAAAAATTCTTTATACAAATGCATACAATCTCCTTTGCAAATAGGTGAATTATGAAATACAAAAACTTTATGCCGTATGCGCTGGATATGGCAAAACTCGCCTTTGAACGCGGAGAAGTACCCGTCGGCGCGGTGATTGTGAAAGACGGTGAAATAATCGCAAGCGCGCACAACGAAACGGAAAGTTCAAACAACGCGTCGCACCACGCGGAAATTCTCGCAATAGAGCGTGCGTGCAGAAAAACTTAACAATAAATATCTTACCGACTGTGATTTGTTTGTCACGCTCGCACCGTGCGCAATGTGCGCCGGCGCGGTTATAAACGTAAAAACTTCGCCGTGTGTATATCGGCGCGGAGGACAAACTCTGCGGTGCGGCAGGCGGAAAAAGTCAACCTTTTTGAAAAAGGGGCTTTTCAACCACACCCCCGAAGTTTACTTCGGATTTTCGGCAGATGAATGTTCGCGTCTTTTGAAAGATTTTTTTGCACAAAAACGATAATAATAACAAACATGCAGGCATAGTATTTACTGAAAGGAATGAATATTATGCCAAAAAGAATACTGTCGTGCATACTGTGCGCAACACTCATTTTTACAACGGCATATGCCGCCGAGGTCACATCGCTTGAAGTGAGCGCGCCGTCGGCGATTTTGATGGAAGCGGACACGGGAAAAAAATTCTTTTTGAAAAAAACGCACACGAAATGCGTCCGCCTGCGAGCGTGACGAAAATTATGACAATTCTCCTCACAATGGAGGCAATCGACTCGGGAAAAATAAAAATACGACGATATGGTAATCGGCAGTGCGCGCGCGAAAAAGTATGGGCGGTTCAACCATATTTCTCGACGAGGGCGAGGCGCTTTCGGTGCGCGATATGCTCAAAGGAATGGCAGTTGCGTCGGGCAACGACGCGTGCGTTGCAATGGCGGAGCACCTTGCGGGAAGTGTTGAAGAATTTGTCGCACTGATGAATAAGCGCGCAAAAGAGCTTGGTATGAACGAAACTAATTTCATCACCTGCAACGGTCTTGACGCGGACGGTCATCAAATGAGCGCGTACGATATAGCGCTTATGTCGCGCGAGCTTTTAAAACACGAGGACGTTTTTTTCAGTTTACAACAATTTGGATGGATTCACTGCGCGACGGAAAAATTTACGCTGTCCAACACAAACAAGCTGATACGCTTTTACAAGGGCGCGACGGGGCTTAAAACGGGTTCAACGTCGGTTGCAAAAAACTGCATTTCGGCTACCGCAAAGCGTGACGGTATGCACCTTATCGCGGTGGTTATGGGCGCGGAAACGTCAAAAACGTTTTGCCGACGCGTCAAATATGCTCAACTACGGTTTCGGCGCATACGGCGTGAAAAAAAGTCGTTGAAAAAGGAAAACCTATGTCGGAGGCAAACGTTAAAAAGGTATGAAATCAAAAACCGAACTTGTTGCCGAGAATGACTTTACATATCTTTTTCAAACGGAGCGAAAAACCGAGGTTCTGCCGAAAAATAAACGCGGAAAAAGACTTTGACGCGCCTGTTGAAAAAGGAAAGGTCGGCGGAAGCGTTGAAATAGTGTCGAACGGCAAAAATCGGCGAGGTAAACCTTGTTTTTAAAGAAGATATACCTAAAAAAGCGTTTACGCGGTGTATCTTTCGCTTTTGGAAAGCATAATGAAAAATATAAATAAATTTTTACGGAAGTGAGAAAATGAAAAAAAGTACAAATCGGAAACGTTGCCATAGGCGGCGGAGAAAAAAATCGCCGTGCAGTCTATGACAAACGCTAAAACAAAAAAATTACGGCGAATGCATTGAGCAAATTCTGCGCCTTGAAAACGCCGGCTGTGACATTGTACGCGTTGCAATTCCCGACCTTGAAAGCGCAAAAGCAATCGCGAAAAATCAAGCCGAAAATTCACATTCCGCTCGTTGCGGACATTCATTTCGACTACAAGCTCGCGCTTGAATGTATGGAAAACGGCGTTGACAAAAATCCGCATAAACCCCGGAAATATCGGCAGTGAGGACAGAATAAAACAGGTTGCCGGCAAGGCACGCAATCTTAACATTCCCATTCGCATAGGGCATAAACGGCGGTTCGCTCGAAAAAGATATTTTGAAAAATACTCCGCCCCCACGCCCGAGGCAATGCTCGAAAGCGCAAAAAGGCACATTGCAATTTTGAACAAATTCGACTTTGACAATATCGTTTTGTCACTCAAAGCGTCCAACGTGAAAAAAACACAATCGCGGTTTATACGCTCGCGTCAAAAGAACTTGACTATCCTCTGCATCTCGGTGTTACCGAGGCAGGAACGTATCTTTCGGGTACGGTTAAATCGTCGGTTGCGCTCGGTTCGCTTTTGCTTAACAATATCGGCGACACAATCCGCGTTTCGCTCACCGACGATCCCGTTAACGAGGTTATCGTTGCGCGCGAAATTTTAAAATCGCTCGATATGCTCGGCGGCACCCCTACCCTTATTTCCTGTCCGACCTGCGCACGGTGCAACATAAACCTCATTCCGCTTGCGAAGAAGGTGGACGAATATCTTCGCACCGTACACAAAAAAACATCACCGTTGCGGTTATGGGCTGTGCGGTTAACGGTCCGGGCGAGGCAAAAGAGGCAGACATCGGCATTGCCGGCGGCGACAAATGCGGACTTATTTTTCAAAAAGGGCGAAATTTTTCAAAAAGGTAAGCGAGGACGCGCTTTTTGAAGAATTTAAAAAAAGAAATAGAAAAAAATGTGATTTTATACACAAAAACCCCCGAACGAAAAAGTTCGGGGTTAATTTTTATTATACTTCCATAATAACAGGCAAAAATCATCGGTTTGCGCTTTGTCTGATGATAAATATGGTCGGAAATTTTTGTTTTTCATATTGGTTTTAATTGTCGTCCAGTCGTGAACGCGGTTGTCGATACACGTTTCAATGCACTGCGACGCAATATCCTCGATTTCCTCCATAAGAGTTTCCGACTCGCGGACATACACAAAACCTCTCGAAATAACGGCAGGGACCCGACACAACCGAATAGTTATCCGACGCGATTGTGACAACCACGACAATAAGTCCGTCCTGTGCAAGGTGCTTTCTGTCGCGCAAAACGATATTTCCGACGTCGCCGACGCCGAGACCGTCAACCAAAACTCTGCCCGACGGCACCGTTCCCGTAATTTTTGCGTCGTTCGCGCCGAATTCCAAAAACCTTGCCTATATCAAGAATGAAAAACATTCTTTTTTTGTCAACTCCCATAAGCTTGCCGAGGTCTGCGTGAAGCTTCAAATGGCGGTATTCGCCGTGCACGGGAATGAAATATTTCGGGCGCGTAAGTCCCATTATAATTTTCAGTTCCTCCTGACACGCGTGACCCGAAACGTGCATATCCGAGCTGTCGTATATAACCTCTGCGCCCTTTTTTTGGAAAAGCTCGTTTACAACGTTTGATACAAGTTTTTTTCGTTTCCGGGAATAGGATTTGCCGATACAACCACCAAATCGTCCTTTGTGATTTCAACTTTTCTGTGGTCGGAAAAAGCCATACGGTAGAGAGCGCTCATAGGCTCGCCTTGGCTTCCTGTCGTGATAATTGTAAGCTGGCTCGGACGGTATTTTTTTATATCGTCAATATCAATCAGCACGCCCTCGGGAATTTTTGTATATCCCAAATTCATTGCAACTTCAAGGATTGTCACCATACTTCTGCCCGACACGGCAACTTTTCTGCCGAATTTGTACGCGGAATTTATAATCTGCTGAACGCGGTGGACGTTTGACGCGAACGTTGCGATAATAATTCTTTTCTTGGTAGACTCAAAAACGTGGTCGAGCGACGAACCTACGGTTCTCTCCGACATCGTATATCCAGGGCGCTCGACGTTTGTGCTGTCGCTCATAAGCGCCAAAAACACCCTCGTTGCCAAGCTCGCCGAGGCGCGCAAGGTCTATCATTCTGCCCTCGATAGGCGTTGTGTCGATTTTAAAGTCGCCCGTGTGAACGATTGTTCCGACCGGTGTTTTGATTGCATACGCAACCGCGTCCGCAATGGAGTGGTTGGAGCGTATTGCCTCAAATGTGAAGCAGCCGATTTTTATAACGTCGCCTGCCGAAATTCTGTTCAGCTTAACTTTCGACAAAAGATTGTGTTCTTTCAATTTATTTTGAACAATTCCGAGCGTTAAATTCGTTCCGTAAACAGGAACGTTGATTTCGCTTAAAAAAAGAACGGCAGGGCGCCGATATGGTCCTCGTGACCGTGAGTTAAAACCACCGCACGCACCTTGTCCTTATGCTTTGTAAGATACGAAAAATCGGGAATTACAAAGTCAATTCCGGGCATTTCCTCGTCGGGAAAAGCCATTCCGCAGTCAAGCACAACTATATCGTTTCCGTATTCAAAAAAACGGTCATATTTTTTTCCGATTTTCGTTAAGTCCGCCAAGCGGTATAATTTTTTTAATTTTGATTTTTCTTGCCATAAACATACCTCCGTATTAAAAAGTTTAAAAAAACACAAAAAACACAAAGGCTTATTTTCCGTTCAAGCCTCATTGTTTTCAATGTATTAAGTTATTATTCCGTACAACATTTTTTTGATAGCATTTCGTGCTATGTAAGTTTAATCTTCAGCTAAACTCAAAGATGTTTTTCGTCCGTTCAAAATAAATTAGTTATATTATACCACAAATTTCCGTGTTTGAAAAGAGTTTTTCAAAAAAATATTTTATATTTTTTTAATTATTGACCTTGTTTTTGCATTTATACTGGACAAAAATAAAAAATAAGAGTATAATTTTATTAGAGAGTATATGTTTAATAAGACTAACTATTAAAAAGTCAAGAGGTAAAATGAAAAAAAGTTAAAAAATTTTATCTGATTAAAAAAACAGGCATAACAAACAGACCTCCGTGAGGAAGCCTTGAAAAAATATTAGGAAACGAATTATGCAACAGGCATATATGGCAGCCGAGATTTTTCTAATGCAAAAATCAGTCGCACAAGCTTCTTTGCAGCATGAGATATAGCAACATTGTAATGCTTGCCCTCAGAACGCTTTTTAGCAAGATATGCGGCAAAGTTGCTATCCCATTTACAAACATATTTGGTAGCATTGTAAAGAGCAAATCTCAAATATTTTGAGCCACGCTTTTCCATGTGTGCATAACAGTTTGAGAGTTGTCCTGATTGGTATGTAGATGGTGACATTCCGGCAAAAGCAAGTATCTTGTCCGGCGTTTCAAAATTGGAGAAATCACCAACTTCGGCAAGAATTGATGCAGCGGTTGCGTAACCAATGCCGGGGATAGTTAAGATGGTAGTTCCCAAGCTGTCTACAATCTGTTTTATCGCCGCTTCTATCTCACTGATTTCATCATCAAGTTCACCGATTAACTTGATTGTATGCTTCAACTCAAGAGATTTTGCAGGTATAACAGAACCTATAGAGTTTCTTGCCGCTTCACGAAGTCGAATGGCAGTATCTCTGTTGTAGTGACCTTTTGAAGCTGAATACAAAAGATTGGTTAGTCTTGTGAGGTTTTGCGTTTGCAATATGCTTTGCAGACGGAAACTCTGAAAAGGAGTGCATATATAGAAATACAATGAACCACTGAAACTAATTTTTTTCAAGTTCCGGAAAAAAAGAATAGTGATAAGTCTTGATACAGAGGTTTTCAGCTTTGCTCGCTCTGAAACTTTGTCAAATCTGTATCTTGTTAGTGACTTTAGTTCTTCGTTATGGTATAATGCTCTTGTGTAGGGGCTTTAAGCTTTGACAAGACATTAGCATAGAAAGCAATTGTGCGAGCATCTACCTTGTCTGTTTTTTTGTTTTTCTGAGTGACAGACTTTTGCGGTAGAGATTGGTGTGCAAAGGATTTAAGACATAGGTGGGCAAGCCAGTGTCAAGTAAAAATCCGAGCAGATTGTAACTGTAATGTCCTGTGGCTTCAAGTCCTACTTTTTGTTTTGCTTAAATCTTTGGAAAAAAAGATTTGATTTTAGAAAAGCAGGTCATTGAAACCATCGAGGGTGTTAGAAATAGTGAATACATCACATAACACCTCGCCATCAGAATTAGCAATAAAACAATCGTGCTTGTCCTTTGCTGCATCAATACCAATGAAAATCATAAAGATACCTCCTGAAAAAAAGTAATATGACGCTGTTTAGACCCACAGGGACTCGTTGCACTTGTAACCTCGTTCCAAATAAACCGTCGAGCGGTATCTAACTGATTAACAAATGAACAAAGAGACTGTGGTTGGAGCCTTAATCAAACCATCAAGTGGTAGGAGACGTGAAACCAATCCACAGCATCTAAACAATTATACCATAGTTCTTGGAGAGGAACTCAAAAAACTACTATATTTATTATACGAGGGAGTGTAATTATGGAATATTTTGTTTGCGACGACACCGTTGTTGTACGGATTAAACGCGGAGAAGAAGTGCTTTCTGAGCTTGAAAGGCTTTGCGAAAAAGCTCAAAATCACAGCCGCAACGGTTGAAGGAATAGGCGCGGCGGATAAAATCACCGTGGGACTTTACAGCGTTGAAAAAAAGGAGTATTTCAAAAAGACGTTTGAGGGCGATGTTGAAATTACGTCGCTCCTCGGAAACATAACAACAAAAGACGGCAAACCGTATCTTCATCTTCATATAAACTTTGCCGACAGCGAGTTAAAAACCTTCGGCGGACATCTTAACGAGTGCAAAATCTGCGCGACGGCTGAAATTTTTATATAAAAATCTCTGCCGTGCAAATTAAAAAAAGATTTTACGACGAGGAAACGGGATTAAATCTGTTTCTGCCGAAATCTTAAATTTTTAAAAATCCTAATTTTAAAAATCCGAAAACAAGCGAAAACCTGTTTTCGGATTTTTGTTATTTTGCTCTTTTTTCTTCTATCAAAGCGATAAGCTCATCGGGGAGTAAGGTGTCCCGAAACGGTAAGACGTTTCAGCGCATAAAGCCCGTCGGAACGGCGGTTTGTGCCGGTATCGCCCACGATATTTACAACCTCATACCCTGCTTTTTATCGCCTCGTTTGTCGTCCAGTCGTTGTCAAATCCGTACGGATAAGCCAAAAAGATTGCAGTTTATCCCCAAATTCTGCTCGATAAGATATTTCGACTTTCTCAGCTCCATAACCGTTTCTTCATACGAGAGGTCTTTAAAACTTCGGTGCGAATGTGTGTGACTGCCGATTTCGATAAGCCCCGAATCGAGCATTTCTTTAGCCTGTGCATATCCGAAGTGCGGATAAACCGTTTTGTCGTTGTCCACCGAACCCGTGACGATAAAAATTGCCGCTTTCATACCGAATTCCTTTAAAATCGGAAACGCGTATGTGTAGTTGCTCAAATAGCCGTCGTCAAAAGCAACGATAATGCTTTTTTTCGGGAATTTCGCCGAGTCCTTTGACATAGTTTTGATAGTCCTTGTACGAAATTGACGTATATCCCGCATTATTGAGCGCCTGCATATGCTCTTTTAAAACCGTTCGGGCGTGATGTGCAGAAGATTGTCCTCTGCATTGTAGTTTTCCGCAATGTTGTGATACAAAAAGTATAGGCACGTCGGTGTCGGAGACGGCAAACACGTTTGAAAAAAAGCGAGTGCCAAGCATAAACCCAAGATGAGTAAAACTTTTTTTAAACATACTCCACCCTCCGTATTTATTTTACCCAAAAAGCAAATCTATTTAACAACAATATTTACAAGCTTGCCTTTTACAGCGATAACTTTTACGATAGTTTTACCGTCGGTAAAAGCCTTTTTATAACGTCGTTTTCAAGCGCTTTCGCTTTGATTTCGTCATCTGAAAGATTAGCCGCAACGGTAATTTTTTTCTTTGATTTTGCCGTTTATCTGCAAAACGATTTCAACCTCGCTGTCCACCGTTTTTCGCCTCGTCGTAAACGGGCCACTTTGTTTCGTCAATGGTTTTTTTCGTTGCCGATAAGCGACCACATTTCCTCGGTGATATGCGGTGCGGTGGGGTTCAAAAAGCTGTAAAAAGAACCGAGAGCTCGCCTTTTGTAATACTGCCCTGTGCGTACATTTCGTTAATGAAGCTCATCATTGACGCAATAGCGGTGTTGAATTTCATTCTGTCAATGTCCTCGGTCACCTTTTTAATCATTTTGTGAACAAGGCTTTTCGTTTTTCGGGGCGGATACCGCCGTCCGTCATAATATCCTGCAAATTCCACACTCTTTCAAGGAATTTTCGGCATCCTCTTACACCCTGCTGTGACCACGGCGTAGCCTGGTCAAACGCACCGATAAACATTTCGTAAGTTCTGAACGTGTCTGCTCCGAATTCTTTTTACAATATCGTCGGGATTTACAACGTTTCCGCGCGATTTGGACATTTTTTTCGTTGTTCTCACCCAAAAATCATACCGTGCGACGTTCTTTTCTGATACGGCTCTTTTGTGGGAACCGCGCCGATATCGTAAAGAAATTTATGCCAAAATCTCGAATAGAGAAGATGCAGTGTCGTATGCTCCATACCGCCGTTGTACCAATCAACGGGAAGCCAGTATTTTAAAAGTTCTTTCCCTGCCAAAACGTCATTGTTCGCCGGGTCGATATATCTTAAGAAATACCACGACGAACCTGCCCACTGGGGCATTGTGTCGGTTTCGCGGACCGCTTTTTACCGCATTTCGGGCAAACGGTGTTTTTCCATTCTTCTGCCTTGTTAAGCGGAGATTCTCCGTTTTCGCCCGGCTCGAAATCTTTCATTTCGGGAAGTTTTAACGGAAGCTCCTCCTCGGGAATAGGCACCCAACCGCAATCGTCGCAGTGAACGAGCGGAATAGGCTCACCCCAGTATCTCTGACGCGAAAATACCCAGTCGCGGAGCTTATAGTTAACCTTGCGCTTGCCGATTCCTTTTTCTTCAAGATAATCTATCATAGCGGAAATAGCGTCTTTAACGCGTTTTTCCGGTTAAAAAAATCCGGAGTTGACCAAAAACGCCGTCGGCAACATCGGTAAACGCCGCTTTCTGAACGTCCTCACCGCCGGCAACAACCTCAATAATCGGCAGACCGAATTTTTTTCGCAAATTCCCAGTCACGCTCGTCGTGCGCCGGAACAGCCATAATCGCGCCCGTTCCGTAGGTTACGAGAACGTAGTCCGAAATCCAAATCGGGATTTTTGCCGTTTACGGGGTTTTATTGCCTCAAGTCCCTCAAGGCAAACGCCCGTTTTTTTCTTTAACAAGCTCGCATCTTTCAAATTCCGACTTTTTCGCCGCCGCCGCCTGATATTCTCTGACAGCGTCCATATTTTTTTAATTCTGTCTTTGTATTTTTTTCAATGTACTGATGTTCGGGCGACAAAACCATATATGTTGCACCGAACAAAGTGTCACATCTCGTGGTGTAAACTCTTATTTTTGTCGTCACAGCCGTCGATTGCAAAGTCAACCTCTGCGCCCTCTGAACGGCCAATCCAGTTTTTTTCTGCTGAATTTTTAACCTTTTCAATATAGTCAAGACCGTCCAAATCGTCGATAAGACGCTGTGCATATTCGGTGATTTTGAGCATCCACTGGCTTTTTCTTTCTGGATAACCTCACTTCCGCATCTTTCGCAAACGCCGTTTACAACCTCTTCGTTTGCAAGACCTACTTTACAGCCTGTGCAATAGTTGATGGGCATTTTTGTTTTATATGCAAGACCGTGCTTGAAAAGCTGGAGAAAAATCCACTGCGTCCATTTGTAATAATTCGGGTCGGTGGTGTTAACTTCTCTTGACCAGTCAAAGGAAAAACCGAGCATTTTAAGCTGACGGGTAAAGTTTGCAATATTGTTTTCTGTAACAACCTTCGGGTGGATTTTATTTTTAATGGCATAGTTTTCGGTGGGAAGTCCGAAAGCGTCCCAGCCCATCGGGAAAAGGACGTTGTAACCCTCCATACGTTTCTTACGGCAGATTATGTCAATCGCGGTGTATCCGCGCGGATGACCGACGTGAAGTCCGTGTCCCGACGGGTACGGAAATTCAACAAGACCGTAAAACTTCGGCTTGGACATATCAGTGCCTGCCTTATAGGTTTCGTTTTTCGTCCCAGATTTTTGCCATTTTTTTCTCAATTTCAGAAGCATTGTACTGCATTTTTTTATGTCATTCCCCTCTTAAATAAGAATTAGTTTTTCATCAATAATATACGGCGAAATGTCAACTTCTTCGGCGTCCGACCAAAGATGCTCGATTGAATAAAAATTCACGCATTTCCTCAGAGAAAATGTGAATAACAACACTGCCGTAGTCCATTAAAAATCCAGTTTGCCGAGTTAAATCCCTCTTTGCCGATAAAGTGAACGCTTATCTTTTCAAGTTCCTCCTCCAAAGCGTCGGAAAGCGCCTTTATCTGCGTTGTGGAACCGCCCGAACATACCACGAAATAGTCTGCAATGGTGGTAAGGGGCGAAATGTTTAACACTTTTATATTTCTTGCTTTTTGCCGTCCAAAGTGGTAACGGCTTTAAGCATCAAATCTTTTGACTCCATATTTTTCTTCCTTCCGTAATTTTGTGCTCCCGTAATTTTATGCGCCGAGAACGATTAAAATATCCGCATTTTCGGTTTTGGACGCATTTACAACAAATTTTTCCTCGCCGATAATTTTTGCATACGGTATTGACGTTTTTTTGGACGATTTTTTCGCTATAACTTTCGTTTCGCTGTATTCGACACTGCCCGTCGAATGAACGTCCCTCACGCGGTAACCCTTGCTTTCGAGCGCGGATTTTATGCTTGATGCGTCTTTTTGCCGTTTGAACCGTCTATAATTTCAACAGTTGCAAGTTTTTTTCTCTATGAAACTTGCGTCGGAGAGCGTCATATCCACCTGCTCGGTGTTTTCTGAATCGTCCGACATAAGAAGATTTCGTCTTGAAAACCTCAACACCGCTCAGCGCTGAGTCTGCGCCGTCTATAAAATACTTGCTCACAAGCTCTTTTGTTGAGCGCCTTGTTTGCCACAAAATACGAGCCGTACGGACGGTTTTCCGCAACGCCCTCAATTCCCATAATATTTATGTTTTCGCGCGGAACGGACAGCGCGATTGTGGAATACTGCAAAATTTTGTTGCTGTCAAAGCTGGTTTTAACGCTTGACGTAACGCTCGTGACAAGCTCGGGCAATTTCGAGAAATTCGTGATGTCAAAAACCTTGTCGATAACCGCATAAATAAACTTTCTCTGCACTTCGTTTCGGTCAAGGTCGGCGCGCGGATAACCCGTATGGTCGTCGTTTTGTCTGAAACGGACCAGCATTTCCGCCTTTTTGCCATTCAAAAGCTGTTTGCCCTTTTGAAGGTCGATATGCAAATTCTGCTCGGGGTCGTTGTAAAACATTCTTATCGGAACGTCAAACTCAACACCGCCGATTGCGTCGATTATGTTTCTGAAACCGTTTATGTCAACCAAAATGTAATTGTCCGCTTTAAGTCCCAAAACCTCCTCAACCGACTTGTAAACGTTCTCAACTTTCGGCGTAATCTTGCCGTTTGTAAACGAAATGTAGGAGGAGTTGATTTTGTGGTCAAGCTTATTGGACGCAACATATGTGTCACGCGGAATTTGTATCATATTGAGCGTATTGTTCGCCAGATTAAGCTGGGCAAAAATTATAACGTCGGTTCTGTAACCCTCTTTGTCAACGCCCAAAATAAGCGAATTTACGCAAATATTTTCGTTTGTAAGATTGCTTTTGTCGCTTGCGCGGAAGCCGTATATCATTTTAGACCAGAAAAATCCGAAACCGCCCGTTGCGATAAGCGCAAGAATGAGTGTGAACGACAGCGTATTTTTCCAGTATGTTTTTATCGATTTGGACAATCAAAATCACCTGCTTAAATAATAATTTCTCGTATCAACAGTGTTAAGGTGAAGAAGCGAGCCTTTTTTGAGTACCGATTTTATGGTTATGTCAATCTGATAAACCAGCGCTTTGTCAAGGTCAGAGTGCGCAAGTTCTCTCAAATGCTCCACACCGTCGTAATTTCGGAGAGCTCGATTGCGTCCGCTATGTAAATAATCTTGGTAAGCAGACTCATATCGGGTTTCCCGACGGTATGATAGAAAAATTGCGTCGTATATTTCGTCATCATCAACGCCGAACAAATCTTTTGCAACCTCCGCGCCGAGAAACGCGTGAATTAAAGCCGACCTGCTTTTTGTCTCCTCGTCAAGCTTAACGGAGTATTTTTCGAACATCGAAAACATCTGGTCTTTTGAAAAAAATTCTTTGCGCAGTCGTGCAAAAGTCCTGCAATTTCGGCTTTTTTTCTCGTCCGCGCCGTACATTTTCGCAAGCTCTTTTCGCCGTTTTCGCACACCATCAGCGAATGGTTGAAACGTTTTTCCAAAAAGCATACCCTGAAGCTTTGTCCGCATTGCGTTTATATCCATATGTTTATTCTTCCTTTTTCACTGTAAAGATTATGTTGATAAATGTATTTTTCCACGCTTTCGCACGTTAAGTATTTTATGCTCTTTCCCTCAGAAACGCGCCGTCTTATCAGCGTGGACGAAACGTCTATATACGGCATTTTTGCATAATAAATTTCAGCGCCGTATTTCTTGTTGAAACTCTCAATATCCGAAACAATATTTTTCGTGTTTAATGTTTTTCGCCCGAACTTTTTGCGGTCAAAGGCGATAAATGCGCATTTTTCACAAGATTTTTAAAAATCGTGCCAGGACACAAGATCGTAAAAAGAATCCGCGCCGATTATAAAGTAAATCTTATCGCCGTTTTCGGCAAAATGCGAAACCGTATCGACGGCATAGGAATAGCTTTTCTTTGAAATTTCAAAGTCGCTGACCGAAAAGCGTTTGTCGCCCGACACCGCAAGGCACGTCATATCGAAACGGTACATTTTATCGCCGAATGCTTTTTTTGTGCGGAGGATTTCCGTTCGGAACGAAAAATCACCCTGTCAAGACAAAAATTCGTCCGCAGCAAACGATGCCATAACCATATGACCGATATGCACGGGATCAAACGTTCCGCCCATAATTCCAATTTTTTTCAGCCATTTATACCCTTCCCGACGCCTATCTTGGCAAAATAATTTCTTTATAGTCTTTCGACTCGCGGTATAAAACGAATTTCGAGCCTATCACAATAACGGGTTCTGCGCCGAGCGCGTCAGCAATTTCACCGCACGCCTCACGCGTATCCATTAAAGAATTTTTCCAAAACGTGAAATTTTATAAGCTCGCGCTTTTTCCAGCGCATCGTCAACCTGTTTCAGCATATTTTCGTTAATTCCGCCCTTGCCGATTTGGAAAAATAGGCGTAATTTTGTTTGCAAGTCCGCGTAAATATGCCCTCTGCTTGCTTGTTATCATTAAGTTAATCTCCTCAAACATCAAATACAAAAATACTGCAAATTATATTATACTAAATTCCGACACCTTATGTCAAGATATATTATCTTACATAATCAAATTCAATGTCGTAAATTTTCACGGGATTTCCCTCGTTTATACCCTTTGCCTCAAGCGCTTTTATAACGCCTTTCTTGCGCAGAGAGCGCTGGAAATACTGCAAAGATTCGTTGTCGGCAAAATTTGTTGATCCGATAAGACGTTTCACCCATTCGCCCTCCACGATAAAGGTATCGTTTTTCGCGGCGCACGGTGAACGGCTCGTCCTCTTCAAATTTTATGATTTTTCTTCGTCCGAGTCGTCCTCGGCAAGTATCGGCATCGGGATTGTGTCCAAAAGTCCCGATGTGTATTTCAAAAAGCTTGTCCACGTTAAGCTTTGTTGCCGCCGAAATTTCAAAAAACCTCATAACCGCGTTTTTCATTTCGTCACAAAAACCGCTGTAAATGCTTTCGTCAAAAAAACAATATCCTTTTTGTTTGCCGCCACAATCTGTTTTTCTCGGCAAGTTTGGGATTATATTTTTTTAATTTCGTCGTTGATTTTGTCAAAAATCTTCAATAGGATTTCTTCCCTCAATGCCCGACGCGTCCACAACGTGAATGAGAAGTCTTGTTCTCTCAACGTGTTTTAAAAACTCGTGACCCAGCCCTATTCCCTCGCTCGCGCCCTCGATAATTCCGGGAATGGCAGCCATAACAAAGCTGTTGCCCGCGCCGAGGTCTACGACGCCGAGATTAGGCTCAAGCGTGGTGAAATGGTAGTTTGCAATTTTTCGGGCGCGCGTCGCTCACAACCGACAAAAGCGTGGATTTTCCGACATTCGGAAATCCCACAAGCCCGACGTCCGCAAGAAGCTTTAATTCAAGCTTGATTTCGCGTTTTTCGCCCTCCGTTCCGCTTTTGGCAAAACGCGGAATTTGGCGCGTCGGCGTTGCAAAGTGACTGTTTCCCCAGCCGCCGCTTCCGCCTTTTTGCGATAACAATTCTCTGACCGAGTTTGTTCATATCCGCAATAATTCTGTCGGTGTTTGCGTCTTTTTACAAGCGTTCCTATCGGCACGGTGACAATCAAATCGTCGCCGTTTTTGCCCGAACATCTCGCCGCTTTTCCGTCGCCGCCGTTCTGCGCCTTATACTGCTTTCGGTAGCGAAAATCGGCAAGCGTGCTCACCTTATCGTCAACCTCCAGAATAACGTCGCCGCCGTTTCCGCCGTCACCGCCGTCGGGACCGCCTGCCGCAACGTATTTTTCTCTGTGAAACGAAACAAGCCCGTTTCCGCCGTTTCCGGCTTCTATATAAATTGCAGCCGTATCTGCCAGCATACAAAATTCCTCCTTTTAAAAAATTCCGATTGGTGTAAAATTATTCCATATCAAACAATAAAAGGGTTGGCTTTAAACAACCAACCCCTTCAAATCCTAAAAATTCATTATTCGGCAATCTCGTAAACACTAACCTGCTTTTTGTCTTTGCCGACTCTTTCAAATTTAACTTTGCCGTCAACAACAGCAAAAAGAGTGTCATCACTGCCCTTTTTAACGTTTATACCGGGATGAATTTTAGTTCCTCTCTGTCTAACCAAGATGTTGCCCGACAATACAAACTGACCGTCGCCTCTTTTAACGCCGAGTCTTTTGGACTCACTGTCACGGCCGTTCTTTGTGCTGCCGACACCTTTTTATGAGCGAACAATTCAAGATTTAATTTAAACATTAGTTACACCTCAAATCAGAAATACTGATACAATCGGAATACTGTTTTTGCAAATCGGTTAAAAATAAGTACATACTTTCCAAAAAGCACATTGGCTTTTTCGCGCTTATCTTCATCAATATCGCACGGAAGAACAAAAATACAAATATCCGTCGCCCGTTTCATAGCCTATATCAACTTTTGCAACATTTTTCAATGCCGTTTGCGGTAAGATAGCTCACCGCGGAAAGCGCCGAGCACACAATATCGTTTTCGTTTGAGAAAAAGAGCGTGTCCGTCAAACTCTGCCTTTACTATGTTCTTATTTTTTTGTCGCGATAAATTTTAATATTCGTCATTACGCATTGATTTTTCAATTTTAACCTTTGTATAAGGCTGTCTGTGACCCTGTTTGGTTTTGGAACCTTTTTTGGGTTTATACTTAAACACAATGATTTTCTTTTGCTTTGCCGTTTTTTTCACAACAGTTGCGTCAACGCTTGCGCCTTCAACAACAGGTGTGCCGATAACTGTGTTATCGCCCGAAACACAAAGAACTTTGTCGAATTTAACAGTATCGCCTTCGTTAGCCTCGAGTTTTTCAATGAAAACAACGTCACCCTCCGAAACTTTATACTGTTTTTCCGCCGGTTAATATAACAGCGTACATAAAATATGCACCTCCTTATGTTTTCTCGCTAAAAAAATAAGGTTCTGCAAATGCGCAGATTAAGACCCATTCTATGCGGTTACCGTAATATTGTAACACAAAAATATACGCTTTGTCAAACATTTTTACAATATTTTTTTCAAATTATTTTTATCGGAAGTGTATAAAAACAAAACAAAGAAGTAGTGAAGCACGCTTCCGCCCAGTACGAACAGGTGCCATACCGAATGCATAAACTTTGTTTTCTTCATCTTATAGAATATAATTCCTATAGTGTAGCAAATTCCTCCGCTCACCAAAAAGAGCAATGCCTTTTGGGCGGTACGGTTTTGAGTATTTTTTTTCCGAATGCGATAACCACAAGCCAGCCCATAAGAACGTACAAAACCATAGAAATTTTTTTGTGAATATATATTTATACTGTTTAGAACAATTCCGAGTGCGGTTAAAAAAATGCGGTTATTCCGAAAAGCGTCCAGCCGAGCGCACCGCGGATAAGCGACAGATAAACCGGTGTGTCCGTGCCCAAAAATCAGCACAAAAAAATCGAACAATGGTCCAAAACTCTGAAAAACCGCTTTTTGCTCTGTTGTTCGCCAATGAATGATAAATTGTCGAAACGGCATAAAGAAGAATGAGCGAAAAAGCCGTATATCGCCGCCGAAACAATGCCTATTGCGTCGCTCACAAAACAAGCGTACACAATCGCAACCGTCGCGCCGGCAATGGACAAAAAGCTCGCCTACTCCGTGCGATATTGCATTCGCTATTTCTTCGCCGAGCGTTTGATTATTCACCCTTGTATGCATAAAAAAACATCTCCTGCTATTATTATAGTCATCAATATAGCATATATTTATCATTTTTGTCAAGTATATTTAGTATTAAATACTAAATATGTTTTTTTCATTTAAAAAGGACGGTTTTTAGCCGTCCCTATTTCAGCATAAGCTTAACTTTGTTTTTGCCGTTCTGCCAGATTTCGTATGCTTTTAAACTTTATCTCAACGCCTGCGCTGTCGGAATTTGTAACGAGCGCATATTCGTCATCGGTCAAGTTTTTCTTTCAAAACCGCCATAGCCTCGGCGCTCATTTCGGGACTGCTTGCGTCTACAAAAACAAAGCGGAGGAAACATAACGCACCACCAGTTTTTTTCCCTTTTGCCTCGCCTATTTCAACTTTAAGCGCCTCATACGTTCCGGCAGGAAGCGTCACTTTTCCGTATGCTTTTGTGGGAAAAATCGCTTTTTGCCGAACGTCACTTTCACAGGGGTAATCATAACCGTTTTTCCGCAACTGTTTCGCGCGCGGTTTTTCTCAATTTCCGCAATATTCGCCTTAACCGTTTCTTTCGCCTCGGCGATATTGCAGTCCTTTGCAAAAACCCCTCCGCTCGACTGCAAAATTTTATCGCGCACCTTTAGTTTCAGCTCCTGGTCGGCGTCGGAGTCGCTGTTTGCGATAACGTGCAGACGCAAAAACATTGTCGGAGAGCGCCGACTCAACCTTTCCGAAATAAGACGAAACCGCCATAGTTATAATAAAAACCGATAATCACAACGGGTATAAATTTTTTCATTTTATAACCTCCGAAAAAAATGAATTTACATTATGATTATCGGCAATTTTTTAAAATTTATACATTGTTTATAGTTGATGTCAAATATGTTTGTTTGTACTTTTTCTTTCATAATTTTATATGCGCCGTCAAGTTTTTTTGCCTGTCATCGAAAAATTGCGAAAAACGCTCGGTCCCGAACCGCTCATAAGGACTGCGCTCGCACCGAGATTTTTTTAAATTTCCCTTTATTTTCCCGACTTCGCCGTACATTTTAAGCGTCACGTCCTCAAGCGTGTTGCCTAAATTTTTCATAAATTACCGAAACATTTCCGTCCTCAAGCGCATTTTTTTAATTTTGTCAATGTCGGGGTGCGTTGTATTTTCATCAAGCACAAGCGACTTGTAAACCGACGGCGTAGACACCGAAAACGGCGGTTTTAACACGCAAAATATCAAACTTAATATTGCTTTTTGACGGGTGTTAAAAATTTCGCCTATTCCCTCGGCAAGATATGTATTTCCGACAACGCAGAACGGCACGTCCGCGCCGATGTTTTTCGCAATTTTCATAAGTTCGGTATCGGATAAATCGGTTTTGAGCAAAAACATTCAACGCGCGAAGCACCGACGCCGCGTCGGTGCTTCCGCCGGCAAGTCCCGCGCCGACGGGAATGTTTTTCGATTTTTCACCGAAATATCGGCTTTTTGCCCGTGTATTCCAAAAATGCTTTTGCCGATTTGCAAACAAGATTTGTTTCGCCGCACGGCACATTTTCGTCACCGCAAACAACGGATATTTTACCCAAACCGCCCAAATCCACAGCGTTTTTCGCCGTTTTCAATACCGAGTTTTTATGTCAAGCGTGTCGAAAAACGTCAATCGTCTGCATGATCATTTTTTACGTCGTGATAGCCGTCCGCGCGCTTTCGCACAACGTCCAGACCGAGATTTATTTTTTTGCATATGCTTTAATTATCATAAAATTTTTTTCCCGCCTTTTCAAGCAGCCTTTCTTTTGTGTTATTGTGCGGATTTTTCTATAATAAAATCCAAAAGAAAATTCAAAAATCTTCCCCGTATCTTCGCTCTTTTTCGCATAATTTTTAATCTGCGCGCCGTCCGTTTTAAGCATACAAAGCTTGTACGGCTCGCACGAATTTATGATGTCGGAGATTATATCGGCAGGATAAAACTTTCCGATTGCGGTAAGGAAAATTTCCGTTTCATTTAAATATATATCGCCTTTTTGCAAAAAACGCTTTATATCCGCGCGGTTTTGCGTAAAATTAACTTCTGCCGAGTTTATCAGAAACTTTATTTTATGTTTTTTTCAGCGTTGGAAAAACTTATATTTTGCCAAAATTTCATCGGCGCCGTTTTTGTTCATATAATAAATAAAAAGCGCCCATTTAACGCAGTAACCGCCGTCTGAACGGGAAATTTTTCAAAAATTTTCAATGCTTTTTATATCGGGGAAAAATCCTGTCGAAAATCCCGTTTTGCGCCGATACGGCAAGCGCACCGAGATTTTTTTGCGCACAAAATTTTTTTGTAAATTCCTCTCTTATACGCTCACAGCTTATGTCGGACAAATATTTTGCATTGTTTTTCATTGCGCAAAAGGTTTTTCGGCTCGATTTCAAACCCCAGAACGCACGCAAAACGCACGGCGCGGATAATCCGCAGTGCGTCCTCAAAAACGTTTTTCGCCGTCGCCCACCGCACGGATTGTTTTTATTTTTAATATCGTCCGTTCCGCCGAAAAAATCCAAAATTCCCTCATTCGGGTTGTAAACGAGCGCGTTAACCGTAAAATCACGGCGCGACAAATCGTCCGAAAGTTTTTTGAAAAAAATGCACGCTTTCGGGTTTTCGGTGCGCCACATAATCGCCGTCAACCCTGTATGTTGTAATTTCAACGTGATATTTTCCGCTGATTACTGTCACCGTGCCGTGTTTTTATCCCTGTGTCAAAACACTTTCTAAAAAAATTTTGTGCACATCGCACGGCTTGGCATTCGTTGTCACGTCGTAATCCGAAACAGCGCGTTTCAAAAAGAAAAATCGCGCACCGAACCGCCCGCGGTGTAAGCCTCAAAACCGCCGTTTTCGAGCGACGTTATAACACTTTCTATCTCCGGCGGCAAATCAATCTTTACGGCATACCTTTTCAACAAATTCACCTAATTTCATACCTGCGTCGGGCTTTGCAACCGCGTCAATAATTCTGTCGTAATACTCGGTTTTGATTTTGTTGTCGTAGAACAAATGCACCGCCTCGTCAACGGGAAACGTTTCGGAAACCTTTATCGCAACACCGCAGTTGAGCAGAAATTCCGAATTTCTGTCTTCCTGTCCGGGAATAGGGTCAATCAAAAATAAGGTGCATTTTTCTTTGCCAGCGCCTCGGACACGGTAAGTCCGCCGGGTTTGTGTAACGATACAGTCGGCGGCGTCCATGATAACGACAACATTGTTCACAAAAACCGTAAACAAACATATCTTTGTTCATTTTATCTTTCATTTTTCAAGATGCGCTTTTAACTTTTTTTGTTATTTCCGCAAACCGCGATAATCTGAAAAATCGTGTCCCGATTTATCGAGATTTTTTTATATGGTGCGCAACATCGCCGAAGCCCATAGAGCCTGCGATTACAAAAAAACAGTGTCCTTGTTCGGCACGCCGAGAAGTCCCCTCGCCTCGTGCTTTGAAATTTTCTTTGAAAATTTCGGGTGGACGGGAATACCGAACGGCAATATTTTCTCCTCGGGAATACCTTTTTTAATCATCTGATAGTTCAAAAGTTCCGACGCGGTGACATAATAATCGAGAGTTGTTTCCTCCCAAAAACGGGTGAACGGTAAAAATCCGTCACAATGCCGACCGTTTTCACGCTTTCATCAAGAATACCCTTTTCACGCAGTATCGTCAAAAGCTCGCCCGCAAAAATGTGCGTTGCAATGATGACGTCGGCATTCTGCGCCGCAATAAAGCGCGCGAATTTGCGCAGTACCAGCGCTGTGCCGAACGCACCCATTTTCATTTTTATGTCGGTATCCGACTTTTTCCGCCATACGGTAAAACTTGCCGTACAGCTTGGGAACGTATTTTGTTGAAAAAAAGATAGCCGTTTTCAACAACGTCACTTAAATACTTGTTAAAAATACTTATACGCGTCGATTGTGACGGTTTCAATACTGCGCTCGGAAAAAGCACTCGTTAATGGCTTTTGCCGCCGTATTGTGACCGCCGCCTGCAGAAATTGTCAAAAATAACCGCTTTCATTTTTCGCTCCTTATCTTCACACATTTTTTTATATTTTACATAGTATATATTAAGCCACCCGGCTAAAGCAAACACAGAAATTGTAATCTTGGAGGTGTTGACTATGACAAGAGGCTGCTGCCAAAACCTTTTTAACGGAAACGACGGTATGTTGTTTTTCATTTTGGTGTTCCTGCTTCTCTTCGGCTGCTGCGATTGATAATTTAAACGCAGAAAAATCCAAAAATAAGGAGGTGCGCGTTAATGTTCGGTTTCGGTAACGGCGGTTGCTGCGAAAACAGCAGTACCGCATTGTGGTTCTTGATACTCATTCTTTTGTTGTTCATAAACTGCGGCGAGGACAACACACCCTGCTGTCAGTAATTTAAAGGTAATTTCGGAGGTATAATATGATTGATTGCTGCAATACGTGCGAACCTAAATGTCCGCCGCCTTGTCCTCCCGATCCGTGCTGCAGAAACAACGGCATTTTTTCGGGAAACAACATCTGGATTATAATCGGTGCAATCGTTGTAATCTGGCTGCTTTTTTCAAATGACGACAACTGCTGCTGTTAAATAAACCTTTATAAATCGGCAGGACGGCATTTTCGTCCTGCCTTTTTTATTGTTTCACCGTTATTTCGGCATTATCCATCGACGAGAAAATCTTTGCCAAATCGTCAAAATCATAGCTTGCAATGTCTGTTTTCGACTGCTTTACAATGTTTAAAAAAATTCCTTTTTCTGCCAAGGTGCAAAATCCGCACCCGAAAGACGCTTGAAAAACGATTTCAGCAATTCCGATTTGTTGTCTTTTTCACCCCGTCCCTGCAAAGATACGCAAAACACATCGCAAAACTGCACGGGATTAAGCAAATTTTCGCCTTTTTCAAACGAAAAATTTTCGCCGTTTTGCGAAAACGACACCGCACCTTTGAAATCCGCCGAAATATCGCCCGTTGTGTTCACTGCCTTTTCGAGCAAATCTTTGCCGGTGCAAATATATTTATCAAATTTTATGTTTTTTTCGCTTTCAATGCACTCTTTGAGCGCCTCGGCACCGTTTTCGGAATACACATCTCTCAGCGTATTTTCCGTGCCGTCATAAGTCGCTTTCAGCGTACGCGGTATGTCGTCAAGCTCAATTTTATTGACTTTCGGGTCTAACGTCACCGCAAAAAAATTCCGTCCGCCTCTTTTTGCTCCCATCCAGAAAAAAACGAGCAAAAATATTTGTGCTTTTCTTCAGCTCGTCGGGAAGCTTTTTGCTGTCGTTTTTAAGGTTATTGAGCGAAAAAAACCGCATATAACGCCGACAAAAACCGCAATAAACGCGCACAGCGAAAAAAACAAGTATTTTTCAATTTTTTTCTTTTTTTATCTGCATAAGTTCCGCCTTAATCAAATTCTATTCGGACATCGAGCCGATAACGCAGCACGCGCGCCCGTTTTCCTTTGCCCGATACAAAAACGTATCGGTCTTATTCATCAGCACCGCAATATCCGCCGGAAACGAAAATCTGCACGCGCCTATACTGCAGCTAACCTTTAACGGTGCGTCAATTATTCCCGATATTTCCGACAAAAATCCGTCCGTCAGTTTCTTTATTTCTTCTTCGCCGACTGCCTTTTTGTCAATCATAACCGCAAACTCGTCGCCGCCCATACGCCCGATTATTCCGTAATCGTAAAACGTATTTTTCAAAACAAAAGCGACCTTTTTCAAAACACTGTCACCGGCGGTATGACCGAGCGTATCGTTAACGGATTTAAAATTATCGACGTCGAGAAACAAAAACCAGCCTTCACGGCAGGACTGCAAATCAGCATCGTGCTGTGCTCTTTCACAGCAATTCAAAAACAGTCTGCGTCCCATAACGTTCGTCACCGCGTCAAGTTCGCCGAGAAAAACTTCTGTATGCCGTGTACTGATACCCCAAAATCAGGATAACAACGCTTATGACATTGAGTGAAAAACAGAGCCATCATAAACTGAACCTGCAAATGGATAAGGTCGCCTGTTATCGTTGCCGACACAGCAACGTTATGCTGACTGAGCATAAACGACATTCTGTCCGCAAAATAAAGCGCCGCGGCGATTGTCATACCAAATATAAACACCGTAAAAAGCGAAATTAAAAAAACCTTTGTTTTGACGAATTGACATTCGGTATGCAGCTTGACTTATCTATCGCGCTTTTTACGGTTTTAAGCGACTTTTCGGTATATTCTCTCCACGAAAACTCAACAATTCCGACACAGAATATTGAGAGGATAATATTGCTTATTATAAGAAACGGCGAAACAAACTCGCCCAGCTCATCGGGGGAAGAAAAATGCCCGACGCGGTTAACACCAAAAAAATGCGTGGAACGTCGGCGCAATAAGCGAAACAACACCAATCCATAATTTCGGGCGTTTGCTCTTTTTCGCCCAACTGAACGCAAGACCTATAAGAAAACCGAAAAGCGTGCGCGTGCCGACCGAAAGAATTAAACTTCCTATCGGATTTCCGCTTAAAAACGGCGAAAACAGCATATCGGCAGGCAAGACATAAAACGAGGTCGATTTATACATACTCGCCAGACCGAAAACCGCGCCCACAACGGTTGACTGCACCGTTCCGAGAAGACAGGCGGCAATTAAAATAGGAATGTATGCCAGCGTAACCGAAACAGGCGGAATGTGTATGTATCCCAAAAATGTGAACGACATTAAAAGCTCAAAAAGCAATCAGAATTATAAAAAAATATACATATCGAATGAAGAAAATTTATGCTTTTTAATGCACTCATAATTCTTTATCCTCCGTTTTTTTGCATATCTCAGTGTAATTTATCATATATAATTTATAACATATTTTGCACATAAAATCAATAGTAATTGACAAAAAGAATGTCGTTTGTTGTATAATAAAGCAGTAAATTTCACAGAAAAAAACAGTCATTATCAAAGAAAAAAATTGACTCATGGGAGGAGCTTATGACACTCGACAAACTTAAAATCGGCGATTCAGGAATTATCACGGTTGTGGGCGGACAGGGCGCATTAAGACGGCGTTTGCTCGATATGGGACTAACCCCCAAAACCGAGGTTTTTTTGTGCGCAAAACCGCACCTCTCGGCGACCCGATAGAGCTTTGCTTACGCGGATATGAGCTTACTCTGCGCCTTGAAGACGCGAAAAATTGAAGTTATAAAAATAAATTACAAAGGATTGGTGCAGAAAAATGAGCATTACTTTCGCTCTTACGGGAAATCAAAACTGCGGAAAAAAACCACCCTTTTCAACCGCCTTACGGGAAGCAATCAGCATGTCGGAAACTTTCCGGGCGTCACGGTTGAGAAAAAAAGAGGGTATTATTAAAAAAACAAAAAGATGTATTCGTTGTCGATTTGCCGGGAATTTACTCAATTTCGCCGTACACTGCCGAAGAGGTCGTAACGCGCGATTTTCTTATAAACGACCGTCCCGACGGTATTATAAACATAATCGACGCAACAAACATCGAGCGTAATTTATACCTTTCTCTGCAAATAATAGAGCTCGGCATACCTATGGTTATCGCACTCAATATGATGGACGAAATTGAGGCAAACGGCGGATTTATCGACGTTAAAATGATGTCGGACGAGCTCGGGGTGCCTGTTGTGCCGATAAGTGCAGGCAAAAATTACGGCATTGACGAGCTTGTGAAAGTTGCCGTAAAAACGGTCCAAAAACGGACAAAAAAACCCGTCAAAACCGACTTTTGCAAAGGCAGTGTGCACAGGGCAATTCACTCGCTTGCGCATCTTATAGAGGACCACGCGGAAAGATTGAATATTCCGCTTCGTTTTGCCGCAACAAAGCTTGTTGAGGGCGACGAACCGATGATTAAACTACTCGGTTTAAACCAAAACGAACTTGACATTTTAAATCACGTTGTGCACGAAATGGAAACAAGCCTCGGCACCGACCGCGAGGCGGCGCTTGCCGATATGCGCTACGACTTTATAACCGCACTGTGCAAAAAAGCGGTTGTAAAGGCAAAACAAACCAAAGAACAAGCGCGGAGCTTGAAAAATCGACGCGGTGCTGACGCATAAATTTTTTTAGCGTTTCCCATTTTCATAGGCATAATGGCGCTCATTTTCTACCTCACTTTCGGCGTTGTCGGAGCATTTTTGAGCGACGGTTTTTCATACATAATAGGTCTTTTCACCGCCGCGGCGGACAATGCGCTTTATGCACTGGACATTAACAATGCTTTGCACTCGCTTATCATTGACGGAATTTTCGCCGGTGTGGGAAGTGTCTTAAGTTTTCTTCCGACGATTGTAATTCTGTTTTTGTTTTTGTCAATCCTCGAAGATTCGGGATATATGGCGCGCGTTGCTTTTGTTATGGACAAAGTTTTGAGAAAAATCGGACTTTCGGGACGCTCGTTCGTACCGCTTATAATCGGGTTCGGCTGTTCGGTTCCTGCAATTATGGCAACACGCACGCTTTCAAGCGAGCGCGACAGAAAAATGACAATACTTCTTGTGCCGTTTATGTCGTGCAGTGCAAAACTCCCTATTTACGCGGTTTTTGTGTCGGCATTTTTCAGGTCGCATCAAGCGCTTGTTATGACGTTTTTATACATATTCGGCATAATTATGGGAATTTTGTCGTGTCTGCTTTTAAAAAGGCATACTTTTTTTGAGGGCAAACCCGTGCCGTTTGTTATGGAACTTCCGGCATACCGTTTCCCGTCGTTTAAAAGCGTTTGTCTGCATATGTGGGAAAAGGCGAAAGATTTTATCGTTAAAGCGTTTACAATAATTTTCTGTGCAACAGTTGTAATCTGGATTTTGCAGAATTTCGACCTGCATTTTAATATGACGGTCGACGCGTCAAAAAGCATACTCGCGTTTATCGGCGGACTTGCCGCGCCGATATTCAAACCGCTCGGTTTCGGCGACTGGAGAGCCGCAACCGCCCTTGTAACGGGGCTTACCGCAAAAGAGGCGGTCGTAAGCACGATTCAAATGCTCACCGGCGAGGCAGGGCTTGCGTCGGTATTTACAACACCGCTTTGCGCGTTCTCATTTTTGATATTCACACTGCTTTATATGCCGTGCGCCGCGGCAATGGCGGCAATTCGTCGCGAGTTTAACAGCACGCTAAAAATCGGTTTATATGATGCTTTATCAAACGGCTTTTGCGTATGCGGCGGCATTTTTGCGTATACAACGCCGGGCGCGTTCTGGGATTCGGCAGAAATTTTGCCCCCGCTCTTTCCGAAATAATCATCGGAATTGTGCTTATCGTGTTAATCACTGCGGCGGTTTTGTATCTTATCTGCAAAAAAGAACAGCGGCGAAACCGACTGCAAAAACGGCAAAGTTTGCGCCGACCGCACCAAAGACAGCAGTTTTTAGGTTATTATAAAAAACTTCAACTTTGAAAGGATAATTGTATTATGAAAAAGTTCTCGCAATAGACCTCGGCGCGTCGAGCGGACGCGGAATTATCGCGCATCTTGACGGCGGAAAAATATCGCTTAAAGAAATTCACCGTTTTCAGAACAACGGCGTTTGGGCGGGCGGAGATTTTCTCTGGGACGTTCTGCACCTTTTGGACGAGATAAAACAGGCGATTGTTAAGGCGAACAACGACGGCGGTTTTGACCTTATCGGAATTGACACTTGGGGGTGTTGATTACGGTCTTTTTGGATAAAGACGGCTCGCTCCTTACCAATCCCGTGCATTACCGCGACGCACGCAACGCGGTCGGTCAAAAAGAGGCGTTTGACACGATGAGCGCAAAGGAAATTTACGAAAGAACAGGCATTCAAATTCTCGATTTTAACACACTTTATCAGCTTGTTTACGCGAAAAAAATCACAAAAATCACGTACTTGAAAAACGCAAAAAAACCTTTTTTGTTTATGCCCGACCTTTTTGAATTATTTTCTCACAGGTGTTGCAAAAAAACGAATATACCATCGCGTCCACCTCACAGATGCTTGAACCGCATACGAAAAAGTGGGATTTTGACCTTTTGAAAAAATTCGGAATTAACACCGATATGCTCTGCGGCATCATTATGCCGGGCGAAAAACTCGGCGAGCTTTCGGACAAGGTTTGCGAAGAACTGAAAGTAAAAAGCCGACGTTATCGCGGTAGGCTCGCACGACACCGCGTCGGCGGTTGTTTCCGTTCCGTCCGACAAAAAAAGATTTCGTTTACATCAGCTGCGGAACGTGGTCGCTTTTTCGGCACCGAGCTTGACGAGCCGAACATCACCGAAGAGGGCTATCTTTCATCATATACAAATGAAGGCGGTTGCGGCGGAAAAATAAGATTTTTGACCAACATTATGGGCTTGTGGCTTATTCAGGAGTCGCGAAGAACATATAATAAAAGAAGGCAAGGATTTAAGCTTTGCAGACCTTGAAGCGCTCGCAAGAAAATCCGAGCCGTTTAAGTGTTTTATCGACCCCGATTATCCCGAATTCGGAAAACCGGGCGACATTCCGAAAAGAATACGCGAATACTGCGAAAAAACAGGTCAGCGCGCACCCGAAACAATCGGCGAAACGGTACGCTGTATATACGAAAGCCTTGCGCTTAAATATAAATATTCGCTTATCAATCTTGAAAAAATAACGGGCAAAAAATTTGAAAAAATCAACATTGTCGGCGGCGGAACAAAAGACCCGTTCCTTTGCGCAATGACCGCGGATGCGTGCAATATCTGCGTTGATGCAGGCCCCGTTGAGGCGACGGCACTCGGAAACATTGCAATGTGCCTTATCAGCGCCGGCGAGATAAAAAGACATTGCCGAGGCAAGAAAAAAATTATTGCAGATTCGTTCCCGTTAAAGCATTACGAGCCTAATCATACGCCCGAATGGGACAGCGCTTTTGAAAGATTTAAAAAGATACTCGGAAAATAAACTTACAAAAAAGGTGAGAGAAATTTCTCTCACCTTTAATTTATTTATTTTATCATTTCAACAACCGCGTCGCGCAGTGCCGTGATTTTTCTTATCCGCGCCGTCCTCGCTGTCAGCCGTTACACCGCAATAGAACTTAATTTTCGGCTCGGTACCCGACGGACGCGCCGCAAACCACGATTTGTCGTCGAGGAAGAATTTCAAAACATTTGATTTGGGAAGCTCCGATTTTGTAACCGCGCCTGTCAAAACGTCGGTTTCGGTGCCCTTCAGAACATCCAAAACTTTTGTAACCTTATGACCGTCTATTTCTTTTGGGCGGATTTTCTCTTATTTCAGCCATAATAGCCTTAATTTTTTCCGCGCCGTCAAGACCTTTGAGCACAACATTATGCAGTAAATCCTTATGATAGCCGTATTTTTCGTAAAGTGACATAAGACCTTCATAAAGTGTTTTGCCCTTTGTTTTTGTAGTCCGCCGCCATCTGCGCTATAAGCATTGACGCAACAACCGCGTCTTTGTCGCGCGCATACGTTCCGGCAAGGTAGCCGTAGCTTTCCTCGAAACCGAAAAATATACTCGTTACTGCCTGTTTTTCAAATTCCTTAATCTTTTTCGCCGATAAACTTAAATCCCGTCAAAAACGTCAAAAAAACGGTTGTTTTATAGTTGTCCGCAATGGGATAAACCATATCGGTGGTAACGATTGTTTTTATAACCGCGCCGTTTTTGGGCAGAGTGCCTTTGAGCTTTCTGTTGCGGAGGATAAATTCGCAAAAGAAGAATACCTGTCTGGTTGCCCGTGAGCGTGATGTAATTGCCTTTTTTTATCTTTAACGGTGACACCTACCCTGTCGCTGTCGGGGTCGGTCGCGATAATAACGTCCGCGTCAACTTTTTTTGCAAGCTCAATCGCAAGCTTAAATCCCTCGTTTTCCTCAGGGTTGGGAGATCTAAGCGTCGGGAAATCGCCGTCCGGCATTTCCTGTTCTTTAACAACGTAAACGTTTTTTTAACACCCGTCATATCGAGAATACGTCTTACGGAGATATTTCCCGCGCCGTGGAAAGGCGTGTAAACAAGTTTAAAAATTATCGCCGAGGCTTTTTGCCGCCTCTTCGTTAACAGACTGCTCTTTTACTGCAGCAAGATATGCCGAGTCAACGTCCTCGCCGATTATCTCGATAAGACCGTCTTTTACCGCCTTGTCGTAGTCGGTTGTCAAAACGTCGTCAAAAATATCAAGCTTGTCGATAATCGAAATAACGTAGTCCGAGCTTTCGGGAGGAAGCTGACCGCCGTCCTCACCATATGCCTTGTAGCCGTTGTATTCTTTCGGGTTGTGGCTCGCGGTTACAACAATTCCTGCCGCCGCTTTTTGTATCTTACCGCAAACGAAAGCACGGGTGTGGGACGGAGCGACTCAAAAAGGTATGCTTTTAATCCCGTTTGCCGCAAGCGTTAGCGCACTCTCTTTTGCAAATTCGTCCGACTTATGGCGCGAATCGTACGCGATAACAACTCCGCGTTTCATATATTCTTCGCCTTTGTTTTTTATGTCCTCAGAAAGTCCCTGTGTTGCTTTTTTAACGGTATATATATTCATTCGGTTGTCGCCTGCGCCGATAATTCCGCGAAGTCCGCCCGTTCCGAATTCCAAATCTTTTTATAAATCTTTCCTTAATTTCGTTGTCGTCGTCTTTTTATGGCAACGAGCTCTTTTTCTTGTTTCTTCATCAATTTTCGGTGAGTTTAACCATTTTTTTGATATCTTTCGGTATATGTCATTTAAAATCCCCCTTTTATCAGTTTAATAAAATAATACCACGCAAAGAAAGTTTTGTCAATTTTTTTAATTGGGTATGTGACAAAAAGTTTAATATTAGTGCATGTCCGTATCTTTTTATCTTTTTCGATAAGCGAATAAAGCTTATCTATCGCGTCCGACAGTCCGCCGACTTCGTTTATAAGACCGCATTCCGACGCGTCTTTGCCGAAAAAGCACTGTTCCGACGTCATTTGCAATGTCGGCATTGTTTAAAAAGAAGCTTTGTAAATTCGTCGTGCGAAATGTTTGAATTTCTCTCAACAAAAATCGGTTATGCGCTCCTGAATTTTCCATAAATATTCAAACGACTGCGGAACGCCGATAACAAAGCCCGTTTGTGCGTATGGGGTGCACCGTCATTGTAGCTGACCGCGCAATAAACGATTAGTCTGCCGACACCGCGAGCGGAACGCCGATGCTGTGACCGCCTCCGAGAACCAGCGAAACGGTAGGCTTCTTCATCGACGCAATCATCTCGGCAATGGCAAGACCTGCCTCAACGTCACCGCCGACGGTGTTTAAAAAGTATCAGCATACCGTCAATATCGGCGGTTTCCTCAACGTAAACAAGCTGAGGCAGAATATGCTCGTATTTTGTGCTTTTGTTCTGAGGAGGCAAAAAGCATATGCCCTTCTATCTGCCCTATTATGGTGAGGCAGTGAATATTTCCGCGCTCGGTTTTTTTATGGTGGACGTGCCGTATTCTTTTTATGCTGTCGTCACTGTCGTTTTTTTGTTTCCGCTGTCCTGATTATTTTCATTAAAAAGTTCAATCATAGATAAATTTTTCCTTTTTGTTTTTTTGGTTATTATCCGCAAAAAATTGAAAATTATGTGAAAACTTAAAAATAAAGTTGCAAATAATGCGATAATTTGATATAATTGCCTTAAAATTACATCTTACACATCAAAAAGGGGCGATAAAAATGCCGATTAAAATACCCGGTTCTTTGCCTGCAAACAAAATATTAAACAGCGAAAACATATTTGTAATGACCGAAAAAAGGGCGATAACGCAGGATATACGTCCGCTTAAAAATTGCACTTGTAAATCTTATGCCCACAAAAAAATCACAACCGAAACACAGCTTTTGCGCCTTTTGGGAAACTCACCGCTTCAGGTTGAATTTGATTTTATAAACACCGCGACGCACAACTCAAAAACACGCCGTCGGCGCATCTTTCGTCATTTTACAAGGATTTTGAAATGATTAAAGACCAAAAAAATACGACGGTATGATAATCACCGGCGCGCCGGTTGAAAAAATGGAGTTTGAGGACGTCGATTACTGGGACGAACTGAAAAAAATTATGGAGTGGTCAAACACAAACGTCACAAGCACACTGCACATCTGCTGGGCGGCGCAGGCAGGGCTTTACTATCATTTCGGAATACCTAAAATTCCGCTTGATAAAAAGCTTTCCGGCGTTTTCGAACACAGAGTAGTGCGCAAAAAAGCTATGCTTGTGCGCGGTTTTTGACGACGTTTTTATGCACCTCATTCGCGCTACACCACCGTTTCAAAAAGAAGACATTAAAAAGGTAAGCGACCTTCAGATTACGGCGGAGTCGGACGATGCCGGAATTTATATCGTCACGTCAAAAGACAAAAAGAAAAATTTTTGTCACGGGACACTCGGAATACGACCGTCTTACTCTGCACGAGGAATATATGCGCGATATTGAAAAAAAGGGTTAAATATTGACATACCAAAAATTATTATCCTAACGATAACCCCAAAAATGCACCCGTTATGCGCTGGAGAGCGCACGCAAATCTGCTTTTTACAAACTGGCTCAACTATTATGTATATCAGACAACGCCGTACGACATCACGAAAAATCAAATAGAAGGTAAAATTATGACATATTTAGTAAGTATAATCGTGTGCTATTTTTCGCCGGAATGGGCGCAGGACTCGGCACGGGATTTGCAGGAATGAGCGCGGCGGCGGTTATAACGCCTATGCTTGTGACATTTCTCGGAACAGAGCCTTATATGGCAGTCGGAATTGCGCTCGCGTCTGACGTTCTGGCAAGCGCGGTTTCGGCATACACCTACGGAAAAAAAGCAAAAACCTCGACATTAAAAACGGCGTTGTGATGATGGCAAGCGTGCTTTTGTTCACCGTTATCGGAAGTTACGTATCAAGCCTTGTGCCGTCTGCAACTATGGGGAATTTCTCCGTTTTTATGACGTTTCTTCTCGGCGTGAAATTCATTGTCCGCCCTGTTATGACAACAAAAGAGGCAATGGACAAAATTTCCGCGAAAAAGAGGTTTGTTCAGTCGGCAGTATGCGGTGCGTTTGTCGGATTTATCTGCGGATTTATCGGTGCGGGCGGCGGAATGATGATGCTACTGCTGCTTACAAGCGTTATGGGCTACGAGCTTAAAACCGCCGTGGGAACAAGCGTTTTTATAATGACCTTTACCGCGCTGACAGGTTCGGTTTCGCACTTTGCCATAGGCGGTGCGCCCGATTTTATGCTCCTTGCGCTCTGCATAATTTTTACGTTTGTATGGGCAAGAACTGCCGCGGTTATCGCAAACAAAGCCGACGCAAAAATGCTCAACCGAATGACGGGTGTTATATTGGTTGTGCTCGGAATTGCCATATTTGCATTTTCACTGATAAAATAAGCACAAAAAAACGGCAGAATATATCTGCCGTTTTATATTTTGCAAAAATCAAAAAAATTCACATAAAAATCAAAAAGCTATCTTGCGGATAAAAAAAGCAAGATATCTTAATTTTTTAAACTAATTTAATAGTTCTTTCGCTATGGCATTAACCATACCGCCGTCCGCTCTGCCTTTGATTTTTCGGCATAACGTTCGCCATAATTTTGCCCATATCTTTCATTGACGATGCGCCAACTTCCGCTATGGCATTTTTTTACAATTTCGCCTAATTCCTCTTTTGACAACTGGGAAGGTAAATATCCCATCAAAATTTCAATTTCTCTTTTTAAGCTCGTCTATCAAATCGGTTCTGCCGCTTTTTTTCATATTCGGGCAAAAACGTCTTTTCTTTTTAGCTTCTTTTTGCTATAACGCCGATAATATCGTCGTCCGAAAAGCTCGACTCTGTTATCGACCTCGACCTGCTTTATTGCAGCTCTGACGCTTTGTACCGTATTTTTTTCTAACGGTATCCTTATCTTTCATAGAGAGTTTTAAATCTTCCATCAGCTTTTTCTTTAAGTGCCAACATAAACCCTCCTTTTTATAATAAAGTTAAAATTGTCTTATCTGAAAGATCTCTTTCTTGCAGCTTCAGATTTCTTTTTACGCTTTACACTTGGTTTTTCGTAATGTTCCCTTTTTACGGATTTCCGATAAAACTCCTGCTTTAGCGCACTGACGTTTAAATCTGCGAAGAGCACTGTCCAAAGACTCGTTTTCTTTAATTCTAATTTCCGACACAAAATCCCCTCCCTCCGCTACATCATCTGTGTTTTTAACACTTCATATGTGGGATTAGACAAAAAATTATACATACTAATTATACACACTTTAGGCGCGTATGTCAAGCTTTTTTTAATATTAGCTTTTATCAGCCCGGAGGCCAGCCGAGATTACGTCCGCCGAGCATATGGAAATGCAAATGTCCGACAGTCTGACCGCCGTCCTCACCGCAGTTGTTAACAATGCGGAAGCCGTTTTTGTCGATGCCGAGCTGTTTTGCGATTTTACCTGCCGCCAAAAATACTTTTGAAACGATTTCAGCGTTCTGCTCGTTTAATTCCATTGCCGACGCAATGTGCGTTTTCGGTATTATGAGAGCGTGCGCGGGCGCCTGGGGAGAAATGTCCTTGAACGCAAGCACAAATTCGTCCTCATACACAATTTCGGACGGAATTTCCTTGTTTATAATTTTGCAAAAAGACAATCACTCATTTTTGAAAAACCTCCTTTACAGCAAAATATTATGTTTTCGGCATTGAAAAATCAACTTTCCGATGCCGAATTTTATAAAAATTATTTTTATCTGACCGAGCGCAATTTCAACCGCTTTTTCAACGGCTTTTGCGATGTTTGCTTTGTCCTTGCCGCCTGCCTGTGCAAAAATCGGGACGTCCGCCGCCTCGTCCGCCGACGATTACCGCCGCCTCTTTTACGATATTTCCGCAGTGCATACCGCGCGCAACCGCCGATTTTGTCGCGGTTACAAAGAGCGTCACCTTGTCGCCCGTGCTTGACGCAAGCACTGCCGCGCCGTCACCGATTTGCGATTTGATATTGTCGCCCATTGTGCGCATAGCGTCAATGTCAACATCTTCAAGCACCGCGCTGACGATTTTTATGCCTTCTTTTTCAACCGCGTTTTTAACGAGGTCGTCCGCACCGCTTTTTGCCATTTCCGCTTTGAGTTTTGAAAGCTCATTTTTGGTCTGTTTAAGTTCTTCGGTAACCGCCGCCGCCTTGTGCGCGATTTCCGACGGATTGGATTTTTAACGCTTTCGCCGTTTCGTTTATGATATGCTCTTTTTCTTCAAGATATTTAAGTACGCCGAGCGACGTTGCCGCCTCGATACGTCTTGTTCCCGCCGCAATGCCCGATTCGGACAAAATCTTGAAAAATGCCTATGTCGGCAGTGTTTTTTTCGCGTGCGTTCCTCCGCAGAATTCAACGCTGAAATCTCCCATTTTTACAACGCGTACGATATTGCCGTATTTCTCGCCGAAAAGCGCCATAGCGCCGAGTTTTTTAGCCTCTTCAACCGGCATTTCGGCACAGGTGATGTCAAGTGCCTCAAATATTTTCTCGTTTACGATTTTCTCAACTTTTTCGAGTTCTTCGGGTTTAACCGCCTCATAATGCGAGAAATCGAAACGCAGTCTTTCGTCGTTTACATACGAACCTGCCTGCTCAACGTGGTCACCCACAACCTCGCGGAGCGCCTCCTGCAAAAGATGTGTTGCGGAGTGGTTTGCCGCAATGCTCTTTCTGCGTGCTTTGTCAACCGCACAACGGCATTTTTCGCCTTTTAAAACGTTGCCCTCGGAAACCTTGCACGCAAGAATAATTCTTCCGTCGCGCAGTTTTTTCGCATCAACAACTTCAATACTGCCGTTTTCGGTTGTGATAACGCCGGTGTCGCCGACCTGTCCTCCGCCCTCGCCGTAGAACGGTGTTTTTCGATACAACAACGGTTACGCTGTCACCTGCGGACGCGCTGTCAACAAAGTCGTTGTCTTTGAAAAATTCCCAAAACTTCAGCGTCACATTCAAGTGTTTCGTAACCCACAAATTCCGGCTTGGGAAGTGTTGCGAATTTCTCCAAAAAGCTCATCTTTCCAGCCCAAAACGTCAGCGTCTTTTTATAGCGTCGCGCGAACGTGTGCGCTGAATTTCAACGTTTTTTTATTAAAGCCGTCAACGTCAACTTTAAATCCGCCCTCTTCCAGAATTTCAACGGTAAGGTCAATCGGGAAACCGTAGGTATCCGAAAGTTTGAACGCTTTCTCGCCGGAGAGCGTGTCCTCGCCTTTTTCTTTAAGCTCGGCGGTGTATGTGTCAAGAATTGCCATACCCTCGTCAACCGTACGTGCGAAGCTGATTTCTTCAAGTTCGATTGTTTTCTTGATGTAGTCTTTTTTGCTCACAAGTTCAGGATATGCGCTCTTGTTTTCTTCAATAACCGTGTCGCAAACTTTATACAAAAACGGCTCATTTATGCCGAGAAGTTTTCCGTGACGTGCCGCACGGCGCAAAAAGACGTTTTTAAAAACGTATCCCTGCCCTCGTTCGCGATTTTAACGCCGTCCGAAATCATAAACGTTGTGCTTCTGATGTGGTCGGTGATAACGCGGAGCGAAACGTCTGTTCTGTCACTGTCGCCGTATTTGACGTTTGCAATTTCGCTGACCTTTTTCATAATGTTGCGGACTGTGTCAACCTCAAAAATATTGCTTACATCCTGCATAATGCACGCAAGACGCTCAAGACCCATACCGGTGTCGATATTCGGGTGCGCCAAACGGTTGTAATTTCCGTTTTCGTCCTTGTCAAACTGCGTGAATACAAGGTTCCAGAATTCAACATATCTGTCACATTCACAGCCGACTTTTGCAATCAGGTTTTCCGCAGCCGTTTTCTTCGCCGCGGTCAAAATATATTTCAGAGCAGGGTCCGCACGGGCCTTGTCCGATTCCCAGAAATTGTCCTCTTTTTCCCATACGCACAATTCTGTCGGGCGCAACGCCTACTTTTTTTCGTCCAGATGTCAAAAAGCCTCGTCGTCGTCCTGATAAATTGTAACCCAAAGCTTGTCCACGGGAAGTTTCAAAACCTCGGTGCAGAATTCCCACGCCCACGAGGTAGCCTCGTTTTTTTAAAAATAATCGCCCAACGAAAAGTTTTCGACCATTTCTAAATATGTGCCGTGGCGCGCAGTTTTGCCCACGCTTTCAATATCGGGCGTTCTGATACATTTCTGGCACGTTGTAACCCTTTTTTCTCGGCGGGTTTCCTGTCCCGTGAAATACGGCTTTAACGGCGCCATACCTGCGTTTATAAGCAAAAGGCTCTTGTCATTCTGCGGTACAAGCGAAAAGCTCGGCAGTCTTAAATGACCCTTGCTTTCAAAAACGATAAGTATTTTTTTCTCTTATTTCGTTAAGTCCAAGTTTTTTTCCATAAGTAAATCCCTCAAATCAAAAATTAAACTATACTTGTATATAATATAATAAAATACCTGTTTTTTTGTCAACCTTTTTGACAAAAATATATTTTAATTTTAACCGCATTATATTGACAAAACAGTGCGGAATGTTGTAATATATTGTAGTAAAATAATATTTAGGCAGGCACAAGAGAGGAATTGAATTAAATGATTATCGGTTTTTATAATGCTCGCGGTTATGTGCGTTTCGTTTGCGGGCTGCGGTTCAAAGGAAGAAGCAAAAGTTTTTGACACTTCAAAAGAAATCGCCGTTATTTTTATACGACAACGACGAATATAATAGTTCGGTAAAGGATTCTTTTGCTGAAAACTTAAACAAGGCGTACACCGCACAAAAAGCTTAACATTTCCGTTAAAAAAACGCAAAGGGCGACGATAACGAGCTTGAAAAAAATCGTTTCAAAAATATCTCCCGAAAACACGCTTTTTGCAGTTCCCGTAGGCATTGAGGCGGCAAGAGCGGCATATAAATCGTTCGGCGGTCAAATTCCGATTTTCTTTGCAAACGTTGCAAATCCCGTGCTTGAAGGTTTTTATGGCAGACAAATCCACTCCGTCAAACATAACCGGCGTTTTGTCAACCGTTCCGGCAAACTATGTTTTCAACAACTTTTAAATTCAATCGGTTCGAGCTCAGTCGGACATATCGGCATAATTTTCAACACCAGCGAAATCACTCCTATGGAGAGCACAAACGATTTTTAAACGCTATCTTGATTTAAACAGTTACTACTACACCGAAAGTGTTGTTTCAAACACACTCGAAGTACAGCAGGCGGCGTCGAAAATGGCATATAAAGCATCGTCGGGAAGCAGTGTTGTAGGCGAAAACGTATCAGCTGACGGTGCGGCATCAAAAATACGAAAACCGCCAGGACGGTGCAAATATGCTTTATCTTTCGGATGACAGTGTTGTGAGAGGTTCTGTAAAAGAAATCGCGCACGCGCTCGCAGGCTCCGATTTTTACGTTTATGTAAGCAATCCCGAGGACATTGTCGGCAAGAATTTTATTTCGCTCAAGCCCACGTCGGCGTCAATGGGCAAAAACCTTGCAGATATGGCGGCGCAGTATTTGAACGGCACGTCAATTCAGCTTTTTGCCGTGCAGAACCGCAGACGAATTTGACGAATTTGCATATCTTGACAAAAGCGCATCATCGGAAAACACCAATACGCAGGATAACAACGCGCAAAAACAGCACAAAGCAAAAATCAATAAAACATAAAAAGGGCGAAAATTTCGCTCTTTTTAAGAAAAGGAAGTTTATTTATGACAGTTTTAAACTTTATAAGAGCGTTTGTCTACGGCGTAATTCAGGGAATTACCGAATGGCTCCCCCATCAGCAGTACGGGACACCTTATTCTCGCAAATGAGATACCTTTTTCAAGCTTGACGGCATCTCGCAGGATTTCTTTAATATGTTTATCGTTGTAATTCAGCTTGCGTCGATACTTGCGGTAATTCTTATTTATTTCAATAAACTTAATCCTTTTTCAAAAACACGGACTTAAAAAGACACAATGCAGATGTGGTTTAAGGTTATAATCGGCGTAATTCCGGCGGCTGTTGCAGGATTTTTGCTCGAAGATTTTTATATCGGGAAATATCAACGACAACCCGTTTGTTATCGCGGCGGCGCTTATAGTTTACGGTGTTTTGTTTATCGTAATCGAAAACAGAAAAAGACAGCCGAAAATCGACAGTATAGACAGTCTTACATATAAAAACCGCACTTTTAATCGGCGTGTTCCAGGTTTTGGCACTTATCCGGGAACGTCGCGCTCCGGCTCGACAATTCTCGGAGCGATAATTCTCGGAACGTCGCGTACAGTTGCGGCTGAATTTTCGTTTTTTTCCTCGCAATTCCGTTATGTTCGGCGCAAGCTTTTTAAAAACTCGTAAAAATACGGTTTTTGCGTTTACACAGCCCGAGCTTTTCGTGCTTATAGTCGGATTTTTAACCTCGTTCGCAGTTTCGTATTTCGCAATCAAATTCCTTGTAAGTTATATTAAAAAACACGATTTCAAAGCGTTCGGATATTACAGAATTGTGCTCGGAATTGTTGTTATTCTCTATTTTTGGCTGTTTAATGCTTGATACAGCGTTGTGACAGTATTGTTGCAAAACGATAAAAATATGTAAATTTAAAATTGGCAATTAACTTTTCCGTGTCAATGATATTTGACAATTTATAATATCCCTTTTATACTTGCTGCGGGTGTACTAGTTATTATAACACATAATGTTTTTCTTGTCATTGGCATAGCTGTGCCAATTTATATGCACATTTTTGCCAAAAACTCTTTTTGACTTTTTCCGAATTTTGTGATATAATATACTTAAAAATCAATATGAAAGCGTGGCGAATCAAGGCATGGAGAACCATATTCAAAAAAATACTTTGCGACTCCGCAAAAACGTTATAGAATCGGTTTTTGAAATTGATTTCAGAACCGGTAAATATACAACGGTTTTTACCGCAGCAACGCAAACATCACCATACGGTGAACAAAGTTGGAATGCATTTGCCGACCGTTTTGCGGGAAATTACTCAGTTTCCGGACGAAAAAGACGAGTTGGAGCGTGCGTTACGTCTTGAAAATATAAAGATGGCTTTGTCAGCTGACGGAAAATATCGTGTTTACGGCGGAAAAATCCCCGGCAAAGAGCAGAAAGGATATAAGGAGCTCATTTTTACTTTCTCCGAAAATCCGGAGGCAGCTATACTTTCAATCATTGATTTCAGCCGCATTGCCGATTACTATCACAAAACAATACGACATATGAAAGACGAGTTCAGACATGACAATATAACCGGCACTTACAACCGTGACTATTACGAAACAAATCTCAAAAAAACCTCCGCTTGAACGGTGGTGTTGCCATCATAGATATTGATGATTTTAAGATCTTCAACGACACATACGGTCATAATACGGGAGATCTTGCCCTTTCGGAAACCTCAAGAATTATCAGGGAGAACCTTTCGGAAAACGATATGCTGATCCGTTATGGCGGCGACGAATTTTTTTAATTATTATGCCCGACGTTTCCGTCGACAACCTTGAAAATACCCTAGAGAGGATACGAACCGCAATAAGTTCTGTCCGTCACTGGAGTTTGGGCAATATGCGGCTTTCCGTAAGTGTGGGCGGAGTAATTGAAAACGGCGGAGTTTTAGAGAACGCAGTATACCGTGCTGACCGCGTCATGTATCTTGCCAAAAATCACAAAAATAAAGTGATGACGGAACGGCGGCTTGCCAAGATCCCACGGAAATTACAGAAGAAAATACAGAAAAAAACAGCTCGTGCTGATTGTGGATGACTCGAGTTCAACCGCGAACTGTTAAAAAGAAATGCTTATCGGCACTTATGCCCTGGCAGAGGCAAGCAGCGGCAGACAATGTCTCCGGATGCTCGACAAATACGGCACAAAAAAATCTCGGCTGTTTTATTGGATATTATTATGCCGGGAATGGATGGTTTTGAGGTTCTTTCACGGATGAAGGAGGAAGGTTATCTTGAAGACATACCGGTAATTATGATTACCGCCGATGATTCCGAAGAAAATCTCAAAAAGGCGTTCAATATGGGAGTTTCGGATTATATTCACCGTCCGTTTGACGCAAATGTAGTGAAACGTCGGATTCAGAATATCGCATTTCTTTACGCAAAACAACGAAGAATGCTTTCCATGCTCGCCGAGCAGATTAACAGCCGTGAAAAAAACAACCGAATTATGATTGATATTCTCAGCAATGTTGTCGGCTGTATTAACAGTGAAAAGCATTGCACTATATTCAGAACTTACGAAAAAAATCACAATGATGCTTTTTGGAACGGTTGAATTTAAAAACAGATAAATACGGTCTTTCGTGGCAGGACTGCCGCAATATTTCGGTTGCGTCCTCACTGCACGACATCGGTAAAGTGCTGATCGATCCCGCAATCTTAAATAAACCCGGCAAGCTTACTGCAAAGGAATACGAAATAATGAAAGAACATACGGTTTTGGGTGAGAAAATACTCCATCGGGGAGAACTCGCATCCTTTCAGAATGAACCTTTGCTGAAGACTGCCATCCAGATTTGCCGTTACCACCATGAACGTTACGATGGAAAGGGCTATCCTGACGGTCTTTGCGGAGATGATATTCCCATTGCCGCACAAGTGGTCGGCATTGCCGATGTGTATGACGCTCTGGTGAATGACCGCAGCTATAAAAAAAGGCAATTCCGGGTGAAACTGCGCTGGAAATGATATCTCGCGGGGACTGCGGCTGCTTCAATCCGGTCGTTATAGAGTGTCTGAAAGTTATAAAAGATAAAAACTCACTCTTGATATTTATGGATAAGAAGGAGAAATATTATGGATAAAAACAGAGGAATTTTTATAATGCAATCGGTTCCGATTTTCAAAGTGTTGCAAAAACGGTTCGGAAACAACAGCGCCATATTGACGCGGTTTGTTCTGAAATTTTTGTCGGATGAAAGTTTCCGCACGCTAAGGACCGCACTGGAAAAAGACGATGCCGAAAGCGCTTTTTATGCGGCTCATACACTAAAAGGCATCTGCTCCAATCTTGGTTTTGACAGACTCTTTGACAAATCCTCCGCCGTTACCGAGATGCTGCGACGCAAAAGAAACAGAACCCGCAAAGGCTGAATTTGCCGGTCTGGAACAGGAATATAATAAAATCGTTCAATCGTCGGCTCTGCTTTCTTAAACTTCAAAAAACTCCGCTTTTTTTCAGAACCTGTATAACCGCAAATTCATCGCCGCCGTACCGTGCGCAAAAACCGCCTGTTGTTTTGCACAAAGTCTTCAGCACAGTCGCTACCGATTTTAATGCATTATCGCCTTCGTGATGCCCAAAAGTATCGTTTATCTGCTTAAAAGAATCAATATCGAGAAAAAGAAAATGTGTCAACACCGAATACCGAAGAATTGAACATAACGGTAAACAACGCAATAATACTGAAAATATTGATCTCCGAATAAAGCAGCGTCTGCATGTCCATCCTCCTACCTTGTATTTAAGTTCATTCCTTGTTTGCCTACACACCGAAGCGGAATCAGGCACTCTTTGCCGCAAAGGAAAAAGGGGGCATTTTTCTTTGCGGCAGCCCAAAAGAAAGCGCGCCTCCGGATTCAGCAGCGAGCATAGAAAAAGTGTATAGTTTCAGCGTATGTATGTATGTATGTATGTATGTATGATTTTGGCGCAACTCATAGCGCTTGTCAAGTCCTTTAGCAAATTTTATGTTAAACTTTTGCTACATTACATTCCGTAAATATGTACAAAAACCACTATTATATTGTAATTCAAAACCAGGCAAAAGTCAAGATTTTCTCATCGGCGGACAGTATCAGAAAAAGTCGTTTTATCTCCTGTTTTTAATGCTTGATTTTTTTACTCATTTTTACGTTATAATATATAATTATATTATAATAAGCTCTTCGAAAAAGGAGAACGCACATGAATATAAAGCTCAAAAATTTCACCGTATTTTTTTACTTATATCAGTCATTTTTCTCTTTTTCCGGCTGTGCGGAAAAATAAGAAAAAGCGAAAATTCGGAGCTGCCGGCACTTACAATCGGCAGCGACATCTATTCGCCTTACTTTTTATGTGGATGATAACGGCAATTTCGCCGGAATCGATGTTGAAATTGCAACGGAAGCATGCAAAAGACTTAAAAATAAAGCCCAAGTTTAAGCAAATCACCTGGCAGAACAAGGACTCGTTTTTTTAGATGACGGCTTGGTTGACTGCCTTTGGGGAAGCTTTTTCCATGAACGGCAGAGAGAACGATTATACCTGGGCGGGACCGTATCTGCACAGCCGACAGGTCGTTGTGGTCAATTCCTCAAGCGACATACATACTTTTGCGGATCTGAACGGAAAAAACATTGCCGTTCAGAATGCCTCAAAGTCGGAAAAGCTTTTCTTAACGGACTCGGTTGACGGTGTCTGCGTAAATAAGGTGTACAGTTTTCCGAGCATGACCAATGTATTTGCCGCACTGAAAAAAAGGATATGTTGACGCGGCAGCGGGACACGAAAACGGCTTTCCGCGATTATATGAAGAACATAAACGGCGATTTTCGCATTATCGACGGCGTTCTGCTTGCTTCAGAGCTTGGAGTGGCTTTCAAAAAGGACGCCGATAACAAAACTGTCGGGGAGCTGTCTGCCGTTTTAGATGAAATGCGCTGCGACGGAACGATCAAGAGCATTATCGAAAAATACGATATAGACGCAGACTATGCACTTAATGGAGGTTTGAGCAGTGAAAAAAATAATCCGTTTATATTTGTAAAAGCAAAATTATTTTTTGGTAATGTTTCTCATTCTCATAGGTATTGTTCTTTTTGACAGGAGCGCTTTTGCTTCAGCATTCCGTACAGTCTGAACGAGGCGCACGACACAATGGAGCGAAACATAAGCGATCTTAAAAAGCAGTGCAGTGATTACAGCGATTTTCTCGCCACGGACGAAACAAAAAGTCTCGTGCGCCTGACAGAACAGGCGGAAGGTATCGGTGCGGATCTTCCGCTGCTTGCGGAAAAACATAAGAAACGATTTTTGAAACAGTATTGCAACAGCCAAAGACTTGATTGTATTTTTTTGTTACTGGACGGCAATCTGAAACCGGATTTGGTATATTCCCCGATTGCGATGAGTTACGGCGACTGGAAAGATGAAATCGAATTGTCTGCCGTTTCCGCTATACTTGATTTTCCGAAAAAAATTTATGCGGCAAGAATTAAACAAGACGGCGTAACATACGACATTGCCGCTGCGGCAAGGCATGACGAAAAAGGTCTTGTTTTCTGTGTAATCCGGCAGAATGATGAATTGCTGGGTTTTCACCGTTCTTCTGTCAGCAACCTTTTGGCTGCAAACGAAACCAATTTACGGGGTTCCCTGTTTATCACGGAGGGTGATGCAATCATCGCTTCCAACACCAAGGACAGCGGTTCGAAAAAATCCGATGTTGCGGAGCTTTCCTGCATAGATACAGCCCAAAAAGGAACGAATTTTATCCGCTTTCGCAGCGGCAGACAGCTTTATTACGGCGGCAGCGCAAGATACCGCAATTACGATATTTACGCTTTTTTTATCCGGCTGAAACCATTTTTCATCCCCTGCGGAGTTACCATACTTGTTGTAATTTGTATTTATTTTTTTGTTTGCCTTTCTTATAATAATTCTGCATATACGAATGGAAAAACAACCACAACCGCGAAGCTGCAAAACAATATGAAATTATACAGGCAATCAGTCACGTTTACATTATGACTGTTTTAGTAGATTTAAGAAACGAAAAAAATACGTCTTGCTCAAACGACCGGATAATTGCGATAATGCTCCCGATACCGGTTCGATAAACGACGATACACGGGATAACTTTTTCCGTCATATAGACAAAAAATATCGGGACGGATTTTTGCATTTTTACGAAATATCAACCTTAAACGCACGGCTTAACACGGCTGAATATATCGAATATGATTACAGGGATGTCACCGGTGAATGGCTTAACGATAAAATCATTCCGCATAAATTCGATGAAAACGGTTCGATTGTCACATTTATTCTGGCACGAAAGAGCATAAACGCACAGAAAAAATCCGAGCTTGAATATCAGCAAAGGCTTGAAAAAGGCAATACGGAATGAGCAGGCGGCAAACCAAAAGCAAGACGGAATTTCTCCGCCGTATAAGCCACGACATACGCACACCAATCAACGTAATACTCGGAATGTTGGAAATTGCCGACAGGAACAAATCCGATATAAAGGTTTTGGCAGAGTGCCGCAGCAAGTCGCGTGCGGCGGCAGAATATCTTCTTGATCTTGTTAACGATATTCTTACATTAAATAAAATAGACAACGATAATGCCCATGAAACCGACACAAAGTCCGTTTTCAGCCTTGAAGAAGAGGTGCGGAATCTGATTATGCTGGCAGACGAACGGGCGAAAATGAGTGGAATAAAGTTAGAGCTGCTTCACCTTGACACCGGAGATAAGATGCTTGTCGGAAATTCGCTGTATCTGCGGCAGATAATAATGAATATTATCACAAATGCAATCAAATACAACAAAGAAAACGGAACGGTAAAAATTTTCGGTCAGCGAAACACTGAGCAAAAAGCAATGCCGGTTTTGCCGATGTCCGCTTTGTCTGCGAAGATAACGGTATCGGTATGAGCAAGGAATTTCAGAAAGAGATGTTTGAGCCCTTTGCCCAGGAAAAACGATTTCGTTATCAGCCACTCCGGCGGAGTCGGTCTGGGACTGCCCATCGTCCAAAAGCTGGTGAAAAAACTCGGCGGCAAAATCAGCGTGGAAAGCGAGAAAGGCAAGGGTACGAAGTTTGAAATAACAATTCCGTATAAATATGCCGAAGCTCACGTCGAAAAGAGTAGCATGCAGGGCAGTTCTGCGTCAATCGAAGGTCTTACCGTACTCTTGGCAGAGGATAACGAACTGAATATGGAAATTGCCGAGTATATCCTAACTGACGCCGGCGCAAAGGTAATCAGAGCGTATAACGGCAAGGAGGCATTTGAAATATTTAAAAAACTCCGAGCCGGACACAATAAACGTTGTTTTGACCGATGTTTCGATGCCGTTTATGGACGGTTTGGAGGAAACGCGAAAAAATCCGCTCGCTTGACAGAGCCGACGCAAAAAAACGATTCCGATTATAGCCATGACGGCAAATTTGTTTGACACCGACAAAAAAAGCCTGTGCCGATGCCGGAATGACAGGATTTGTTCCGAAACCGCTTAATATAAGTGAATTGCTTTTGCACAATATCAAAAACAAACATCAAAGACTGCAGAATGAAAAATGCTTTATCCTTACTTAAAATATGTGGAAAAAATTATGACTATGCTTTCAAAAAACGGTCTTATTGAGAGAGTGCACGGTAAAGACGGCGATTATCGCCTTTACCGTGCACTCGATGATATAAGACCGGTGATATTCTGCTTGTTGCGGAGGGTTGCTCTCCCCTGTTTCCTGCCCGGAAAACGGTACAGCGCCTTGCGGCAGAATCAGCCGATGCAAAAAACACTGCCGATGCGGAAGAAGCTCGACAACCTGATTACCGGATTTCTTGACAGTATAACACTGGCGGATTTAATAACTAACAGTACGGCAGATGATTACGTAATTATAATTTTTCACAGTTCTTTTTAACTGTTTATTCCGAAAAACAAATCTATTTTTTGCTTACTGTTGCGCTTTCCTCCGTAAAGTCAAAGCTTACCTTGTTTTCGCCTTTCATCATATAGAAATCGGCAATAAAGGTCTTCTTTTCGCCGCCTGTACCCTGTGCCATAATCAGTGCGGCGCTGTTTCCGTTAACATACACCTTTATGGGAATCTGTACAAGCTCCTGCTGCTGCGAGGACACCTCCGCACGTACCGCATACATTTTGCCCTCATCGGTATTTACCTTATATTCCTTGTTCGGTTTCACATCACAAAACGACTCGTAAAGCGACATCTTTTTCTATATCTGCCGCTTCATTTTACCATACCCTCGCCATCAATAAAACGTTCAAAGGTTGGAGTTGTCATAATAACATTAAGTATATTTACGGCGTTTCTTAAAAGCTCGCTGCGGCTTGTTTTTCCGTCAGATAAAGCCTGCATAATTTCAGCCGCCACTTTCTCCGAATCGGCATTTACCATATACACATCATTCTGTGCATCTATTTGCAGGTATCTGTCCGCCGCTGCGTCGCCGTCTTTAAAGCAAGTCTTTGCCCACCAATCGCTCATAACCAGTCCGTCATAGTGCCATTCATCTCTGAGTACAGTGGTGTTAAGCTCATAATTTGCCGAACAAAATGCCCCGTTAAGCTGATTATACGCTGTCATCAGCATTTTTGTATTATTATCTTTAACGATCATTTCAAACGCTTTAAGATAAATTTCACGCAGCGCACGCTCCGATACTACGGTATTTACCTTAACTCTGTTAAATTCCTTGTTATTCACTGCAAAATGCTTTATAGTCGCGCTTATTCCGGCATTTTTTAATCCCCTGCACATACCGTTTGCTATTACTCCCGTAAGATACGGATCCTCCGACAAATATTCAAAGTTTCTTCCGCAAAGCGGCAGTCTGTGTATGTTTATTCCCGGACCTAGAAGTGCGTCAACCTTATATGCGTAAATTTCCATGCCCTCATAGGTATAGAGCTGTTCTGCCAGTTCTTCGTTCCATGTGCAGGCTATGAGCGTTCCGATAGGCAGACTTGAAGCGGCGTCTCCGTTGTCAAACCTTAATCCCGACGGACCGTCTGTCACGCACACAACGGGTATGCCGTAGTTTTGCAGTTCATATGTGACGCCGCCGATTGCTCCGCCGGTACCCGGACGTACCTTTGCGCTGTTCATGCCCTCGCCCTGTGAAAGGCACGCCAGTTCAAAATCTGTAAGCTGCGATGCAAATTCCTCTGCTGTGTATTTTTTGTCAAAAACATCTTTAAGCTTTATTCCTTTATCGCCTGTGAATTTGGGAGCATTTGTTTCAATCGTATGTGCGGCTCTTTTTTGTTCCTTTACCTCCTCATATTCCGCTTTTTCCGTTTTTTTATTTGTCAGCCGTTTAAATGATACCGACGGAGCCGGCAGAGTATTTAAACGTTCAGTTATTGCCGTTTCTTTCTGCAAATATGTATATTCCTTTGCAGCGCTTCTTATGTTCGTGCCTATATAGATATTATATTCGCCCTTTTCAAGAACAAAACACGATTTATTACCTGTTGTTCCGTCGTCATCATATGACGCCATGTCGGATATTTTAAATTCAATTTTTACCGTGTAGCTCTCCTGCGGATTAAGCTCAGCTGTTTTGGCAAACGCAACAAGTTCTCTTGACGGATGCGCAAGTTTTCCGCCGCACATCTCATAATATGCCTGTATTACTTCCTTTCCGGCACGGTCTCCGACATTCTTTACCGTTACCTCCGCAGTAAATTTATCGCCGATAACCTGCGGTTTTACAGTGTATTCAAAATTTGTATATGACAATCCGAAGCCGAACGGATACATAACTCTTTCCTTTGCAAAGGTTTCAAAATATCTGTAACCAACAAATATATCATCGGTATACACTACCTCGTCAACATTTTCAAATCCTTTGTATGACGGATAATCCTCTATGCTGTATGCAATGGTATCGGTGAGCTTTCCCGACGGATATCTTTTTCCGCAAAGAACGTCCGCAGCTGCCGCGCCGCCCTCCTGACCGCCGTGCCACACATACATAACCGCATCAACATTAAGCTCCTCAGCCCATGCCATATCTATAATATTTCCGACATTAAGCACAACGCAGACATTTTTAAAATATTTTGTAAGCTTTTCAATCATCGTATATTCTTCGTCGGAAAGCGCATAGCTGCCTTTATCGGGCGTATTGTCCTTTGATTCACCCGCTGTTCTTCCGATAATCATAATTGCTTTTTCAGACTCTTTTGCGGCTTTTTCCACAATTTTATCGTCCAAAACCGCCTCTTTCTGCGACCACGGCTGAACCCAGCCGTCTCCTGCGTCAAACGGATTTTGTTTAATCCATTTATCGTAAAAATTTTTCTATTTCTTCATTCAGAACAACGTGGTTCAGCTTTTTAAGACTATCAAATATATTTGTGACATATTCTGTATTTACCATGCCGCCCGAACCTGTTCCGCTTTTTGTAGTAAGCTCTCATAAGTCTGCCGAACACAGCGACGCTGTCACCCTTTCTGAACGGCAGCATGCCGTTGTTTTTAAGCAGAACCGTTCCCTCTGCATTAACCGCGGCAGAAATTTCCGCAATTTTTCTTAACCGGCTCCGGTTTAACGTCCCCCAGACGTATACCGTTTACTAACTTATCTTTTTATTTTTCATTTTTATCTATCCTTTCAGATAATTTTAATTTACGCCTTTATTTTCTTTGGCAAACTCAATTATACCACGTCGTCACTGCATAATCAATATGATTTTTTTATATTTGGTATACTTTTTATACAAAAAAATTAAGACTATTTTTTTGATTATCTTTTTATAACTTCTTAAATGCCGTTAAGCCTTGATTCTATAAGGCTTTGCGGTGTTTTTTGATTATGGGCAATATTCTTATAACTTTTCAAAAGTTTTTTTATGTTTTCACTTTCAAAAGTATTAAACATATTTTACTATTTATGCGTAGATGCGTTCTGCTTCCCGTTTATGTATTCATAAAGCATATATTACCGCTTAGACGGATTCGGAAACGGGAGAAAAAGGCAAATCGTTACCGTGAGTATTCGAAAAACCGCATAAAAACAAATAGTTTAGCGCAAAGAAAAAAAGCGTCATAATTTTATGGCTTTCACATTCATTATAGATGCATATATTTTTCAAAAGTTTAAGCATAGATAGGTCATCCTATTCCCATATTTCAATCCCATCTTCCTTATAATTTTCTTCACCATTTTTATGCCTTTTTGAGCTTTTTTATAATCTCTTATATTTGTCGGAAATTCCGAACTCACCTCATTTGCTTGACTAATTTCATCACCAATAAGTTCAGTTCTTTTTTTATAAGTTTTGACTGATGAATCATTATAACCTCATTTGTTTTCCGGTTTTCAAATTGCTTTTCCTTCATAATAAATCACTCCTAAACCATAAATTTGTGTATAACACACTTTTGCAAAAAGCAAAAGAGACCTATTATTCCGTATGGAACAATGAGTCTCACAACATTTAATAGGTATAAGTGTTTATCTTGTATTGATATTATATAAGTTGATTTGTAATCGGTAAAAAGAAAAAAAGTCCTTTGAAACAGTTAATTTCAAGGACTTTGGCTTTTCGGCTACATTATAGATGCAGGGCTGAAAGTCCAGGTTTCATCAGGGTTTGCGGATATGCGCAAAATCAATTTTTTTCTGTTTTGATTTTTCATGTCAAAAAATCCGAACCCACGACTCGCAAAAAGCACTATTGCTTTTTTTATTATTCCGCCACCACCCATTTTCCTGTGTATTACCCTCACGCTTAACTGTATAATTTAATCAATATCATATTAAGAATCCTGTTATCTCATACTATCCCACAACTTATCAACTTTCGCATAGGTAATATGTTTCTTTATATGGCGTGGAATTTCCATCTTTTCTTCTTCGTCTTTATAATAATATACAACCGAAGAAATTTTTAGGATTCTGATTTATCATAATAAATAGGTGTTCGTCATTTGTTGGAGAAAAGACCAACAATTTCTAATTTCCCACTAATACTCCTAAACAAAGCTTCTTTTAATTTCATATCATCTTCCATCATCTTCCCGTATTTGTCAAGCCAATACCAACTCATAACTGCATTGCTGTATATATGATCCATCCCAACAACTCTATTTTTTTATAAGTTCATCACATTCACTTTTATTTGATTTATAATAAATGCTTTTTATCATCGTATTCCGGAGATAATACATCAAATTCTCCGTGCAAATCACATACACTTTTCTTGAATCTTCTAATATATTCTCTATATTATAATCATAATTAGTAGTAAATATTTTCGAAAATCCGTTTCAATATCTTGCCATTTTCGGATAGAAATTCTTATGCACTTGATTTATATGTCCATTATTATATATTCCGTCTACCATAACCTGCCGCAAAAAAATCTGAACATAATTTGCATATATTTTTCATTTTGCTTTTCACCATCTTGTTCCCGATATCCATTATTTAAAATTTCAAATGCCAAAAAAATAATCTTCTAAATTTACCGAATCAATAGAACTTTTTCAGGATAGTTCCTTTCTATTCGTTCTAATTCCATAAACATAAATAAACCATCTGCATTTGATTTCATCTTTCCAGATTTTATTTTTATCGATCATGCAAACTAATCCTTCAAATATACCCATTTGTTCATCAATGGATAAAGAATTGTCGGTTAATCTTGTATATTTATCATTTTTATATTATCAATAATTCTATTCATTATTGCTTTGCCGGAATATATTTCTTTTCCGCCAAACTGAATATTGATACCGTTTCCTATTAATAAATTTTTCTCCATACTATTCTTCCAACTTCTTATAATTATCCAACTTCAATTCTTTTTGAATTCTTCTTCCGTCGGCATATATAATTTATACTTTGAAGCATATATTTGATTATTATCTTCCGGCAATGTGTATTTTACTACTGCATCACTTTTTATCCGCACAGAGAACAATGCCAATCGGAGGGTTATCTCCTTCATTCATCATTTCCCTTGTATAGTAGTTTACATACATTTGCATCTGCCCTAAATCCTGATGAGACAAATCCCCTATTTTCAGATCTATTAAAAACAAAAACATTTTAAAAATATAATTGTAAAAATACGAGTTCAATATAAAAAAATGCCTGTCATCAAATGTAATATGTTTTCTGCCTTGCTACAAACGAAAAAAACCTCTGCCAAGCTCTAACAAGAATTTTTTTGAAGATGATCTATTACAGCCTGTTCAAGTTCTTTTTTTCATAGAAGTGCGGATTTTTGTTCTAAGTCCAGGAATTCAAGCACATATGGATCACGGATGATTTTTCATATTCAGGTTTAGGGTTCCAAAGTTTGAATCTCATCACTTACCGATTTCTTATCTTGACTCGAAAGCAATCTTTCATAGAAAAAAAGAATTTATTTGCCTGTCAAGTTGTCTTACACTCCAACCCGATTTAACACATTCTTCCGTATAAAAACGCTCTTGTTTTTTTCATCCTCTATGCGCATCAAGCTTCCGTAGCGTGTCAGCTCAATTCGGAACTCAGTGAGTCCCGAATTGGATACGCTCATATAAAACTGACGCATTTTTTTCTGAGATTTCTTTCATAAAAGCCTTTACCAAATTCTCTTGATAAATTTTTCTGCTATATTTTTATCAATCCTTTTACCATATTCAGCTCGTTCATTTTCTCCACATGCTTTTATAAATCTGTTCTCCTATTTCCCAATAGGCTTGTACCATCGCAGCATTAACGGCATTATATACTTTATTCTGCGCATTGATAATACTATTTCTGACCGCATCATATGTTTCTCTTATAATGAAATCACTATTCAATATTTCTCTCAAATCATTCACCTTCTTCTGCTTTTTATTCAATTTGCAAAAGAATTTTTCATAACATACTAAACCAGCACTAATAAACATCTTGTTATCCTCTACACCTTTCCAGCAGCATTTTTATAAAATCATCTTTTTGTAATTTTTACCCTCCAATGCTGCCATGCATAACATTTTTCTCGCCAGCTGAGAATTCAAAACCCTCCATCTCAACAGATGCAACGGCATTATTCAACGCATTTATTATCTCATCATTTGATACTTGGCTCATGTGAACTCACCCACTTTAGAATCTGTTTTTTACACTTTATCGATTATCATTTGCTTTAATTTTTTCTAATTGTTTTTCCCGCATGTATTGTTCTATACCAATATCGCTGTAAGTTAGTGGTGCACATGTTTTGGCAAACTCATAACCAAAAAGGACTTAAGCACAATGCACCATAACGATATTCCTTAGTTCTCTCTTCTGTATCATGCCGATACTCCATAAATTCTTCTTTTTAAATTTTGAGAAATCAGAACCGAAAACATTTGAATTCTCATCAAATATATACTTTATTTCTATTAATCCATTTCGCATTAAAGACGACAATATAATGTTTGATTTTTCAAAAACCCAAAGAAACTTGATAAAACACAATGAAACTGCCTATTATTCGGAAAAAGTCAATTCGTTTTCTGCCCCCTACACAATCATATATATACTACCTTCTCTTCCTAACGAAAAGAATTTGCAAGGCCAGGGCATCATCTGCTGATAAGTTTTTTTATTATTTCTATATATGCTGGATGAACAGAAGATGATGTTTTATCATCTACAGATGAAACTATAAGATTAATAAACATACTCCTTATCTCATCAGTATCTATTCTATATTTGGCTGCCTCAAGAGTTGGAGCTATAATACTCTCAGAAGGCTCAGTTCGTTCTTCAAGAGGAATTTTATTAATTTTTCTCTGTTAATTCATTTTTAAACTTCTGGAAATTTACTTCCCGTTTATACATCAACTCTTGTTTTTTTATATGTTATTCCACCAAAAACTATTTCAATTAAATCAGATATTTTTCCCCCAATTGTCAATGCAGGCTTTTTCCAATGCTTTATTCACAAGCTCTGGTAACTCTATTTTTTTATATCAGACATATTCTCACCTCAAATCATATTTAAATATATCATGCTCAATCTATAACTAAACATTTTTCACACCATCCAATATTTTTAAGCAATATAATTAGGCGACAAGAATTTAGTAAAAAAACAAGTGTTTAATCAAATAATCTTAATTGATTATTTTTAAAATGAATGTATAACTCTATCTTTAACCACATCATCACCTTCTACTTCACCATATAGCAATGATGAAACAGGATTATGTTTTAAATGATTTGAAGCAACAGTTTTTCACTGAAATTTGCATAACAATATAAACAGCCGTTTTTTTACAAGTGTTATAAGAACCCACATCAATACTTGAAACACATCCACACTCATCACGCTGATTTTTTTATCTTTATCAATATCAAGTTTATAATTACCTATTCTCTCTAATCGTTCTCTATCAATACAATGTGCGTGTTTGATTCCAAATTTATCAAAAATCTCGGCACATGTGTCAATATAAATTCCATGTTCCTTTGCTATTTCCGAAAAACCCGCCATTAATTCTTCTTGTTGTTCAAGCGAAGGAACTACAATTTTTAACGATTCCATCTTTTTTTCTGTATGTTTTTATACAAGTCAATAAAACTTACAGTGCATTTTTTTCAGTATAGTTTGCTAACTTATCTGCCATCATTTGAAAAATATGTCAAATGATACTTAAGTGTATATTTTTTTCATTAAATAAAATGGGGTCATACCGCCATACTACTTTTTTTCCTTTTCCAATTTGCTTGGATAACTTTTTGAAATGTTGGTATTATCACATCATTTTTTTGAAGGAACATTAGTTTCGAGATCTGTACCATATGAATTTATAGTAAATTGAAAAATAATAATTATACTGAGATATTTCACCAAGTCGAGCTAACATAGGTATAGGATTTTTGGTCCAAAACACAATTCCATCTATAACATCTGGCGAAAGTGATATCTTTCCAATTTGATGAATATTCATTGGATTTCTTACGCATATGTAACCTTCTTTAATTCTATTGAAGAACCATTCCGAGTAATAAGATGGTATGTCAGTTCTTCTGCTCGCACTAATAATCATTCATTTCACCTCCAAAATAAGCTGTGCTGCCTCACATCGTATCGCCACTTTATATTTATCTCCAAAAATTGTCAGGTATATCAAAACAATTTGCCTGCGAATTATACATTTTTCGAACCACTGTGATAATTGTGATTTTTTTAAAAACGCCTCCTATACTCATTGATTATTTCGATACCTTGTTGTTCAATGGAATCTCTTATAAGAGGAAAATAATCTCGTCCAATATTGATACTGTCAGCATCATTAATGATAATAAGCATAGGCGAATCAGCTGGTTTATATGCAACAATTTGTTGTGCTAATTGGTCAAACCATTTTACAAGCCCATGATATCCAACTCTATCATAAAAAGAATGATATAAGATATTCTATTATTATAACATTACAACCGTTAATTGTTGTATCGCTAAGGAAATCAAGTACATCACAATCTCGATAATACTCTGTATCAATTTTTAATTCTGTGCAAGCATCCATTATAAAATTATGTATTTTACTCCAATTATTATTTATATCAAAAACCTTTATATTTAATTGGTTGAGTAACATCCATATAATCAAATGCCATTAAATCCGGTGAGCCTCCACAACCTAGCGACAGTATGCTAAAGTAAGGGTATTTTTGATAAATCTATATTATTTAGTGCATAAATTATTTCTGAACAATACTTATACGAATACCTACACACATAATAATCAAGCAAATGTTCACAGCCATAATCATCCCTTATATTATTTATGTGGTAATGCAAATCATCAAGGCAGTTTTTACAATCGTTTTTACAAGAAGCTTCATTTGCACACCCCTGACATATGTGGGTTTTGATACTCCATATCACAAAAAGAAACAACTTTATTAATTAAGTACATAGAATTTATCCTTTTCTAATTTCACAATCAAACATTTGTTTTATTGATAAATAGCGACTATTTCTATTGTTCTGTAATCTACATCTACAAAAATTTCATTTAACCCTCTGCTCGTTCACCCATGCCTCTTCGAATAGCACGATTTAATGTCATAAAAATCTTTTAATGGATCATAAAAAGCTTTGCTAGAAGATATTAAATTACTTGAGGTTATTCTTCCCAAAATCGTCACTTCTAGGTCTTCGTATTCTTCTAATGCTTCGTACTCCACAAGTAAGTTTTCAGATAATATTTTTAGAACATAATATTTGTTCTTCAAAAAATCAACCAAGACAGGTATTTTTTTGCATTTGTTGAATCCAAAAATTCTCTAAGTGCTTCCTTCTCTGATTCTTCCATATTGTTGGTTGTCATAGATGCTATTAACATAGGTTTAAATCTGTCAATAGTCTGAATCAAGTCAAACTCCTCTGGGATTTTTAAAAATATCCATCAAATTTGATAATTGTACCTCTTCTCATTGTGGTAATATCATAATTTCACGATGTAGTAAAAATCAAAATAGTCATCCCTACCATTTAAAGCTTTTTTTCAAACTCATCGCAATTAAGCAATAAACTATCCTGTATTTTTGGCTTTATATGCTTTGGTTGCATTAATATCTAAGCCAACGGCTTTCAAATCAAGTTTGGCACCTTTGTCATTTGTAATTTCATATTCATCTATCTCTAAATTCCTTTGTCGCATAATTATAGATTTATACTCATTTATCTTATTTCTGTCATAATATACAACATTTCCAAACATATATTGCCTCCCGCAAATACTTTCGTTTTATAGATATATATATTGTACCATAATTCATCAATTTTTTTCAATTGGCAAAAGTGAGAAAAATTACAACCTTCATTTTAGCAGCTTGTAACATAAAAACTATAATTTCATTTTTAATTCAACTCGACCAATATATTTTATATTTATTTCGTGTTCTGAAATTACCACAACTGATTCAATTAGATGCCTGACTAATGTATTAAAATAGTCATTCATATTCAGTTCCGTATCATCAATAAATTGTTCTATCTGACACATCATATTACTGGACTTTCTTTCTGAGACGGATTGCAATTTTTTTCATTTAGTACTGATATTTCTTCTTCCAGTTTCATTATTTTATTAATATAGAATTTTTATCCTCTGTTTCGCTAAGAATTGTTTTTTTAAAGTAATGGTTTCTTTTTCATTATTCTTAATCTTTCGCTTTATAACCTGCGGATTACAGTCATTGTCTTTTTGATAATACAGCCTCAATTTCATTTTTGACCGTTTCAGCTATACTGTCTGTGTCTGAAACCATCTCCCGAATGCTTTTTAATATTGCATTATGTAGATCGTCCTCCGAAATTGTCGGTGAGTTTTTACAATTTTTAGTTCCGTTTGTCAACCTTTCAACACATCGCCATACAATTTTTCTTTTTTTCCGCCTCTTGACCATGTCACCCTCCTGTAAACGGTGCCACATTCTCCGCAAAAAACTTTGCCTGTTAATGCATATTGTGAACTGTGTTTACTTTTCTGCTCTCCGCAATACAAATTAGCCCTTCGTTTGATTTCATCTTGCACCATATTGAAAATTTCTTTGGATATTATTCCCTCATGGTTATTTTCAATATAATACTGATTAACTTCGCCCTTGTTTTTGCTGTGGTTTTTGGTTAGAAAAAATCTACTGTATATGTTTTTGTAGCAGAGCATCGCCCATATACTTTTTCATTTTTTTAAGATACCTGATATTGTAGAATTACTCCACTTGTTGTAACCTTTCGGCGATTGTATTTCATTTTTCCTTTAAGCCATTTATTGATGCTGTCTATCGAGTTTCCTTCAAGGTACAGATGAAATATTTTACGGACAACCGAAGCTTGTTGAGGGATAATTTCGGGGTTGTTATTTTCGTCCTTTTTTTGTAGCCATATAAATTACAAGGAAAAAGCAAACTTTCCCTCTTTATATCCCATTCTCTTTCCTCTTGTAACATTCATACTTAAAGATTCGCTTTCAGCCTGTGCAAAGGCGCTGAACCATGATAAGAATATCTCACTTGAAGGATCAAGAGTATTTATACCTTCTTTATCAAAAACGAATACCAATATTTTTTTGATTTTTAGTTTTTCGTATGTAGCTCAAACAATCAAGTTGATTCCTTGCAAATCTTGAAACTGACTTTGTAAGAATTAAATCGATTTTACCTTGATTACACATTTTCAATCATTCTCATGAATTCTGTACGTTTTTGTATCATTTAGACCACTCAATCCAAAAATCAATAAAAAACATCTACAAGCGTCCAATTTGGATTTGCTTCAATCTCCCTTCTGTAATGGTAAATTTGATTTTCCAAACTATTTTCTTGTTCCTCTTTTTCTGTACTCACTCTGCAATATGCTGCAACATTGAGTTTCGCATCTTTATCCTGAATCTTGGGAAATATAGTCGCCGGTATTTCAGTTATTTTCCTCATCATTCATTACCTCCAAGTATTTTTAATCATATTTAACATCATATCTGCTGACAACCAACACATAAAAATGCATTGCTATTTCTTTATCTGCATAAGTTCCGCCATTTTTTTCCCTTGTCTTGACGTCATCCCTATAGCATGTGTTTCAGCTATCCAAATTTTTGGTGTTAAATTAGGCTCTTTTGCAACTAAATCAGCGAATTTATCATTATGCTGTCTTTCCCATAAAGATAAAAACTTAATTGTTGTCTCTGCCCTTAGCCAACTTTGAATGACATATCCAGGGGATTTGTCACCAGTGTTCTCGCCATCCCGGTTAATGAAACAAATCCCGGATTTTTGCTCAGCCAAATCATGTTTTGATTCTAATTTCTTTTTTTATTTACTTCAATACTTGGATTTCGTATTTTGCTATATTTCCAGATTTCAAATTCGTTATATAGCTTTTCTAAAAACCTCATTATACACCTCCTCGCTGATTTTTCATTTTCTAACAGAGGCTTTAAGTATTGCTCATTTGCAACAATATACCAAAGCTGATTTTGAATTGCTGATTTGCTCATATTCTTACTCCTTTCAACCTAATAGAATAATTATATAACTAATCAGCAAAACAACTTTAGTATACTAAATCTCTGTCATAGCGGCAACGCAATTCCTTTTCTCCACGAGCCATAAAATAGTCTTCAAATGAAATGATAAACGGTACATACTTTTTGTTGTTTATAGTCTTGTCAATAACATCTCTTGTCCACTTATCCTTGCCCGATGGGGATTTTATACCTTGATTAAACAGTTCACTTTGAATATCCTGTAAGCTATTACCATTGATAGCCATGGAGAATATCATTTTTACTGTCTTTGAGTCTTCATCCTTTACATAAACAATTCCATTCTCATCTCTGCCAAATCCGTAACATATTCTTCCGAAACGCCTTGATTGAATTAAATCTAATTTGATCATTTTATTTTCCTCCATTTCTCTTCTTTCATTTTTTTATTGTTTTGATTCATTAAAAATTCCTCCATTCAAAATTGAAAAAGCACATCTTGATTTTTACTCAAAATATGCTTTTCATTTTATATATTTATTTTTAAACATTAATATTTTAATGTTTTTATTCTAAAGGTTCAAACCTTATTTTTATAGAAACGCAATCCTTTTGTAATTTTTAATAGTTTTGCTCTTGTTTTATTATGAAATTTGCATATAAAAAGAGACAAACATTAATATAACAATGTTATAAAAACTGTTTGTCTCTTTTTGGCTCCCCGTGTTGGACTCGAACCAACGACCCTGCGGTTAACAGCCGCATGCTCTACCGGCTGAGCTAACGAGGAATGTTTGTCTTAGCAGCTTCCTATGTTCCCGGGCCGTCGCCAGCCAAGTATTTTCGGCACTACAAAGCTTAACTTCCGTGTTCGGTATGGGTACGGGTGTTTCCTTTGCGTCATCGCCGCTAAGTAACTTAAACGATATAATCCTTTCCTTACGTCAACATCTCTTACTCTTCCTTCTCGTTCTTGGTCAAGCCCTCGGTCTATTAGTATCAGTCAGCTTAATACATTACTGCACTTACACCTCCGACCTATCAACCATGTAGTCTTTATGGGACCTTACCACCTTACGGTGTGGGAAATCTTATCTTAAGGGGGCTTCACGCTTAGATGCCTTCAGCGTTTATCCCGTCCGTACATAGCTACCCAGCCATGCCGTTGGCACGACAACTGGTGCACCAGTGGTGCGTCCATTCCGGTCCTCTCGTACTAGGAACAGCTCCTTTTCAAATATCCTCCGCCTGCGACAGATAGGGACCGAACTGTCTCACGACGTTCTGAACCCAGCTCGCGTACCGCTTTAATGGGCGAACAGCCCAACCCTTTGGAACCGAATCCAGCTCCAGGATGCGATGAGCCGACATCGAGGTGCCAAACCTCGCCGTCGATGTGAACTCTTGGGCGAGATCAGCCTGTTATCCCCAGGGTAGCTTTTATCCGTTGAGCGACGGCAATTCCATCTCATACCGCCGGATCACTAACTCCAACTTTTCGTTACTGCTCGACCTGTCCGTCTCGCAGTTAGGCTATCTTATGCGTTTACACTCTTTGCACGATTTCCGTCCGTGCTGAGATAACCTTTGAGCGCCTCCGTTACCTTTTCGGAGGCGACCGCTTCAGTCAAACTGCCCGCCTGACAGTGTCCCGTCACCGGCTTACGGTGTCCGGTTAGAATTTCAGCATACGAAGGGTGGTATCCCAACATTGGCTCCGCAACCACTGGCGTGATTACCTCTTAGCCTCCCACCTATCCTGTACATCATATACCGAAATCCAATATCAAGCTGCAGTAAAGCTCCATGGGGTCTTTCCGTCTTGTCGCAGGTAACCGGCATCTTCACCGGTACTACAATTTCGCCGGGCACATTGTTGAGACAGCTCCCAAATCGTTACGCCATTCGTGCGGGTCAGAACTTACCTGACAAGGAATTTCGCTACCTTAGGACCGTTATAGTTACGGCCGCCGTTTACCGGAGCTTAAGTTCACAGCTTCGACTCGAAGTCTAACCGTTCCCCTTTAACCTTCCGGCACCGGGCAGGCGTCAGCCCATATACGTCGTCTTTCGACTTAGCATAGACCTGTGTTTTTGCTAAACAGTCGCTTGGGACTATTCTCTGCGGCCTGCTTGATGCAGGCACCCCTTCTCCCGAAGTTACGGGGTCATTTTGCCGAGTTCCTTAACAATGCTTCTCCCGTTGGTCTTAGGATTCTCTCCTCATCTACCTGTGTCGGTTTGCGGTACGGGCGCCTATTCAATACACACAGCTTTTCTCGTCAGTGTAGAATCACCTGCTTCGCTACTAATTTTCGCTCCCTTTCGCCCGGGTCAACCAACGCCTGGGTCAGGCTATCTTCCTGCGTCCCTGTGCTTAACAATTTCGGCGGTTACGGAATGTCTACCGTATGTGCATCGACTACGCCTTTCGGCCTCGCCTTAGCTCCCGACTTACCTTGGGCGGACGAACCTTCCTCAGGAAACCTTAGGCTTTCGACCATTATGATTCTCACATAATTCTCGCTACTTTATTCCAACATTCTCACTTGTGCCTCGTCCGGAAGTCCTTACGGTCTTCCTTCGTCCTACTACACAACGCTCCCCCTACCCAATATGCACACAATTTAATCCATTATCACCCTTTCGGATAATCTCTTATCCATAGGGACAATTTGATGACAATTCGCTTCGCTCATTGTCATAGTGCACAATTTTTCTGATAATAATTAAATTGTGTGCACATTGCCCAAGCTTCGGTATGAATTTTAGCCCCGTTAAATTTTCGGCGCCCAGTCACTCGACCAGTGAGCTATTACGCACTCTTTGAATGTGTGGCTGCTTCTAAGCCAACATCCTGGTTGTTTTAGCATCTGAACATCCTTTTCCACTTAAATCCATTTTGGGACCTTAGCTGTAGGTCTGGGCTGTTTCCCCTTTTGACTACGAAACTTATCTCACGCAGTCTGACTCCTATACATCATTTATGCGGCATTCTTAGTTTGATAGAGTTCGGTAACCAATACGGCCCCTAGCTCATTCAGTGCTTTACCTCCGCTAAACTAATATAAGGCTAGCCCTAAAGCTATTTCGGGGAGAACCAGCTATCTCCGGGTTCGATTAGAATTTCTCCGCTATCCACAGCTCATCTCCTACTTTTTCAACAGCAGTGAGTTCGGACCTCCACGGAATTTTACTTCCGCTTCATCCTGTCCATGGATAGATCACCCGGTTTCGGGTCATATACACACAACTTTATTCGCGCTATTAACACTCGGTTTCCCTGCGGCTCCGATACTTAATATCTTAACCTCGCTGCGTACATATACTCGCCGGACCGTTCTACAAAAAGTACGATATCGCACTAATATTGTGCTTTATCTGCTTGTAAACACAAGGTTTCAGGTTCTTTTTCACTCCCCTCCCGGGGTTCTTTTCACCTTTCCTTCACAGTACTGCTTCACTATCGGTCATTAGGTTGTATTTAGGCTTGGGGGTGGTCCCCCGGCTTCCCGGCAGATTCCTCGTGTCCGCCGGTACTCTGGATACTGACTCCTGCTCATCTCTTTTCGATTACGGGACTATCACCCTCTTTTGGTTTGGCTTCCCAACCAATTCTTCTAGAAACTCACAATGGATTATTCAGTCCTCAACCCCTATGATATTGCTATCTTAGGTTTGGCCTCTTTCCATTTCGCTCGCCGCTACTTTGAAAATCGATTTTTCTTTCTCTTCCTCCGCCTACTTAGATGTTTCAGTTCAGCGGGTTTTCCCGCGTTATGCTATGTATTCACATAACGCTGACTGTGCATGACCACAGCCGGGTTTCCCCATTCGGACATCTGCGGATCAATGGATATTTGCTCCTCCCCGCAGCTTTTCGCAGCTTGTCACGTCCTTCATCGGCACCTAATGCCAAGGCATTCACCCTGTGCTCTTAACAGCTTGACCTGTTATTATTCCAATCGAGAATTTTGTAAGAAAAATGTTTGTACCTCAGTAGTGTTTTATCACTACCGGCTACCTTGACTTTTTCTTGAAAAGACTTTATATCGTTTTTAAGTTGTCATAGATCATTGAAAGACTTGATCTTTCAAAAATTAAACAGCAAAAGGAAAGAATATTTTTTTAGGTATTTTTCATACCGTAAGCCTTAAACTTAAGACTTACTCGAACTAAAGATTTGATTTTACACCTTATGCGTAAATCGTTTCTCCTTAGAAAGGAGGTGATCCAGCCGCACCTTCCGATACGGCTACCTTGTTACGACTTCACCCCCAATTATCAGTCCCACCTTCGACTGCTGCCCCCTTACGGTTAGCTCACAGGCTTCGGGTGTTATCGACTCTCATGGTGTGACGGGCGGTGTGTACAAGACCCGGGAACGCATTCACCGCGACATTCTGATTCGCGATTACTAGCAACTCCAACTTCATGCAGGCGAGTTGCAGCCTGCAATCCGAACTGGGATCGGTTTTTGAGATTTGCTCAAGGTCACCCTGTCGCTTCCCCTTTGTTAACGGCCATTGTAGTACGTGTGTAGCCCAGGACATAAGGGGCATGATGATTTGACGTCGTCCCCACCTTCCTCCGACTTGTCGCCGGCAGTCTCGCCAGAGTGCCCGCCTTGACGCGCTGGCTACTGACAATAGGGGTTGCGCTCGTTGCGGGACTTAACCCAACATCTCACGACACGAGCTGACGACAACCATGCACCACCTGTCTCTTGATTCCCGAAGGCACTCCCGTATCTCTACAGGATTCCAAGGATGTCAAGTCCTGGTAAGGTTCTTCGCGTTGCTTCGAATTAAACCACATACTCCACTGCTTGTGCGGGCCCCCGTCAATTCCTTTGAGTTTCAATCTTGCGACCGTACTCCCAGGTGGGATACTTATTGTGTTTACTCCGGCACCGAGGGTATCGATACCTCCTACACCTAGTATCCATCGTTTACGGCGTGGACTACCAGGGTATCTAATCCTGTTCGCTCCCCCAGCTTTCGCGCCTCAGCGTCAGTCTCGGCCCAGAGGGCCGCCTTCGCCACCGGTGTTCCACCCGATATCTGCGCATTCCACCGCTACACTAGGAATTCCGCTTTCCTCTCCAGCACTCAAGATTTGCAGTTTCAAATGCAGCCCCGGAGTTGAGCCCCGGTATTTCACATCTGACTTACTAACCCGCCTACACGCCCTTTACACCCAGTAAATCCGACAACGCTTGCCACCTATGTATTACCGCGGCTGCTGGCACATAGTTTGCCGTAGCTTCCTCGTGAGGTACCATCACTTTATTTTTCCCTCACAACAGAAGTTTACAATCCGAAGACCTTCTTCCTTCACGCGGCGTTGCTGCGTCAGGGTTGCCCCATTGCGCAATATTCCCCACTGCTGCCTCCCGTAGGAGTCTGGGCCGTGTCTCAGTCCCAATGTGGCCGATCAACCTCTCAGTTCGGCTACTGATCGTCGACTTGGTAGGCCTTTACCCCACCAACTATCTAATCAGACGCGAGTCCATCTTCAGGCGATAAATCTTTGATATATCTCCGATGCCGAAAAATATATTATGCGGTATTAGCACAAATTTCTCTGTGTTATCCCCCTCTTAAGGGCAGGTTACTCACGCGTTACTCACCCGTCCGCCGCTATCCGTCACCAAATTCCTGCCGAAGCTTCATTCGGTGATTTCCCGCTCGACTTGCATGTGTTAGGCACGCCGCCAGCGTTCGTCCTGAGCCAGGATCAAACTCTCAATAAAAAGTATTTTAATGCAAAATCTCATTTGCATTAACGTTTTATTTCAGTTTGTTTAGCTCATTACTAAACTTGGCTTAAAGCTTGTGTTAGCTTTAAAATTTTAACTCAATTCTCTATTAACGAGAACCTCTCTTTGCTGTTCAATTTTCAAAAGACCAAAATTTTTAAACTGTCAATTCCAAAGCTGTTATCTTTCTAAAACGCTGCATCAGCTGCAACTTTTATAGAATACCACATCTTTGATACTTTGTCAACACTTTTTTTCATGAAATTTTTCAAATCTTCAAAAATCTCAAAAGTGCCGTCCTCAAAGGTGCTTTATCAATATACCACATCGCGGACGGCTTGTCAACACTTTTTGCAAAAATCAATATTTTTTTAAAAATATACATTATTATATCACTTATTTAGTGAAAACCGCCGAAAAATTTTTCAAAAATTTTTGGAAAAAACTATTGACAAATTGAAATAAAGGTGATAACATATCAAACAGATAGGTTTTATGTGTAATTGATTTCGGAGGTGTTTATATGAAAATGATAAGATTTTTTTATGTTTCGTATGCGCCCGTGCGGTGCGAGGGATATGTGTTGACTTCATTATAATAGATAAAACTTTAAACCGAAAAAAATATTACATAGAAAAGAGGAAATAAAAATGGCGGAAATTAAAGATACATCAAAATGGGGATTTGAAACCAAACAACTGCACATAGGTCAGGAGCTCCCCGACCCTGCAAGTGACGCGCGTGCAGTGCCGATTTATCAGACAACTTCTTACGTATTTAAAAATTCAGCCCACGCGGCGGCGCGTTTTTCGCTTGCGGACGCCGGAAACATCTACGGAAGACTCACAAACGCCACACAGGACGTTTTTTTGAAAAACGAATTGCCGCACTTGAAGGCGGTGTTGCGGCGCTTGCGGTTGCATCGGGCGCGGCGGCGATAACATATACAATAGAAAATCTTGCCGAGGGCGGCGGTCATATTGTTGCGCAAAAACAATTTACGGCGGAAGTTACAATCTTTTGGCGCACACTCTCACAAAAATACGGCATTAAGACAACGTTTGTCGATATTCATAACCTCGACGAGGTTAAAAACGCGATAACTCCCGATACAAAGGCAATTTTTACCGAGGCGCTCGGCAATCCGAACAGCGATATTCCAAATGTTGAGGAACTTTTCAAAAATCGCGCACGACAATAAAATTCCTCTTGTTATCGACTCGACTTTTGCAACGCCGTATCTTTTCAGACCGATTGAACACGGCGCGGACATAGTTGTTCACTCGGCGACGAAATTCATCGGCGGTCACGGCACAACGCTCGGCGGTGTTATCGTTGACAGCGGTAAATTCGACTGGGAGGCAAGCGGAAAATTCGCGTCGCTCACCGAGCCGAACCCGAGCTATCACGGCGTTTCGTTCACAAAAGCGGTCGGCGCGGCGGCGTTTGTCACAAAAATCCGTGCAATTCTTCTCCGTGATACAGGCGCGGCAATCTCGCCGTTTAATGCATTTTTGCTCTTGCAGGGTCTTGAAACCTTGTCACTGCGCGTTGAGCGTCACGCGGAAAATACAAAAAAGGTGCTTGATTTTCTTGCAAATCACCCAAAAGTTGAAAAAAAGTTAACCACCCTGCGCTGCCCGACCACCCCGATCACATGCTTTATGAAAAATATTACCCCAACGGCGGAGGTTCGATTTTTCACATTCGATATAAAAAGGCGGTGCAGAAAGAGGCACAGGGAATTTATCGACAAGCTTGAAATTTTTCTCACTTCTCGCAAACGTTGCGGACGTGAAATCGCTGGTAATTCACCCGGCGTCAACCACACATTCCCAGCTTTCGGAATCAGAGCTTGCCGAGCGGAATTAAGCCCAACACAATAAGGCTTTCAATCGGAACGGAAACGGCAAGCGACATTATCGCCGACCTTAAACAGGCGTTTAATTAAATATAAATTTAAAAATATATTTAGGAGGGTCTAATATGAAAATTTATGAAAAAAAGTTACTGATTTAATCGGCGGTACACCGCTTATGGAGCTTAAAATTACGAAGAAAAAGGAAAAATCTTGACGCAAAAATTCTTGCAAAGCTTGAATATTTCAACCCTGCCGGAAGCGTTAAAGACAGAATTGCAAAAATGCTTGATGAGGCGGAAAAGAGCGGACTTTTGAAACCCGACTCGGTAATTATCAGAGCCGACAAGCGGAAACACAGGTATTGGTCTTGCGTCGGTTGCGGCGTCGCGCGGATACAAAATAATCCTCACAATGCCCGAAACAATGAGCGTTGAAAGACGAAATCTTCTCAAAGCGTACGGTGCGCAGATTGTTCTCACCGACGGTGCAAAAGGTATGAAAGGCGCGATTGCAAAGGCTGACGAACTTGCGGCAGAAACACCGCACAGCTTTATTCCCAGCCAGTTTACAAATATGTCAAACCCGGCGGCACACATTGAAACGACCGGTCCCGAAATTTGGAACGACACCGACGGAAAGGTTGACATTTTTGTGGCAGGCGTCGGCACAGGCGGTACAGTATCGGGCGTCGGCGAATATTTGAAGTCGAAAAATCCGAACGTTAAGGTTGTTGCGGTTGAGCCTGCAAGCCTCGCCCGTTCTTTCAAAAAGGCGTGGCAGGCCCGCATAAAAATTCAGGAGTATCGGCGCAGGATTTGTGCCCGAAACGCTCAACACAAAAAATTTACGACGAAATTATCGCGGTTGAAAAATGAGGGACGCTTTTTGAAACAGGCAGATTTATCGCACGCAACGAAGGTGTGCTTGTGGGAATTTCGTCGGGCGCGGCGGTATTTGCGGCAACCGAGCTTGCAAAACGTCCGAAAACAAGGGTAAAATAATCGTTGCTCTGCTCCCCGACACAGGCGACAGATACCTTTCAACACCGATGTTTTCAGAGGAATAATAACAATTTTAAGTCACTCGGCAATCAGTCTGCAAAAACGCGGACTGATTTTGCCGTTAATTATGAATTGAGGTTAAAAATATGAAAATTTCAACAAAAGGCAGATATGCCGTGCGAATGATGCTCGACCTTGCGGAACACGGCGAGGGGCGGTATGTCGCGCTTAAAGAAATAGCGGAACGTCAGGGAATTTCAAAAAAATATCTCGAACAGATTGTCACAATTTTGAACAAATCGGATTTTTCTTATGACAAACCGCGGATTTCAGGGCGGATACAAGCTTGCAAAAACGCCCGATAAATACACGGTCGGCGAAATTCTGCGCCTTACCGAAGGGTCGCTCGCGCCCGTTTCGTGCCTTGAACATCAGCCGAACCAGTGTTCGCGCGCGTCGGTCTGTCCCACCTTGTTTTATATGGAAAGGACTGGGCGACGTTATAAACAATTATCTCGACAGCATCACCTTGCAGGACGTTTTTGGACAAGCAAATCGAAATCTATTCAAACGATTATATGATATAAACAAAAAGGACTTCACGCAGAAGTCCTTTTTGTTTATTATATGAATTTATATGCCGAAACGGTGTCGTATTTCTCGCCTTTTTTAACGAACACGCTCGGGAAATACGGAATATTTGCCGCATTGGGAAATTTCTGCGTTTCAAGGCAAAAACCGTAATGCGTATCATAAACCGCGCCGTCCTTGCAAACTCTATCCTTTTCAATTCCGTTGCCGGTGTATAGCTGAACGCCTGGAAGGTCAGTGTAACATTCCATTGTTATACCGCTTATATCGCCCTTTGCAACAGCATATTTTCTGTAACCTCGTGCCGTCAAGAACAAAGTTGTGGTCAAATCCGTTAAACATTTTAACCTGTTCAAAAATCCGCATCAAGACCGTCTTTGATCACTTTTTCCGTTTCTGAAATCAAACGGCGTATTTTTAACCGAAAGAATTTCGCCGTACGGATAGCAGTCCTTTGTGTTTGGTGTGAAGAACGATGCCGAAATCTGAAGCGTATGATTTTTCGCACTTCCGCTCGCGTGACCGTTGAGGTTAAAATACGAATGGTTTGTAAGATTGATTACCGTGTCCGCATCCGACTCCGCCTCGTAGTGAATTTTAAGCGCGTTGTCATTTGTCACGGTATATGTCACCTTAACATTAACATTTCCCGGGAAACCCTCACAGCCGTCGGGGTCAAAAAGCGAAAGCTCAAGACTCGGCTCGCAACCGTCAATTTCCTTGCGTCCACACGCGTTTGTTATAACCTTTATTTCCGCCATGAAGATTGCAAACTCCGTGGTCATTTTTCAAGCGTGTATTTTTGCCGTTAAGACTAAATTCACCGCCGAAAATTCTGTTTGAATTTCTGCCGATAAGCGCGCCGTAACAACCCTTGTTGTCGAGATATTCCTCAATGCTGTCCCTGCCGAGAACAACGTCGGTGCTCTTGTATTCAAGCGTGCGCACAATTCCGCCGTAGGTTATTATCTCGGCAGATAAATCACCGCTTTTGTTTGTAAGACGGTACGCAAAAACGTCTTTACCGTCAGTCTTTCCGAAATTTCTTTTTGTAATCATAATAATCTCCATTCCGCCGCCCTGCGTTGACACAAATAGTAATGAAAAATCTCCCATCGCAGGGCAAGAAATGATAAGAGATTATTACGCCCATGTGCGTTTTTCCGAGCAAAGCGAGGAAAATTTTCGCACGGGCATTTAATCCTGCCGAGGCTAACGTGAAAGAAACTTTCACGTTAATCTCCTTAATCATCCGAATTTTTGCTGTCCGAATAGCCGTCGGCATAATCTGATGCGCCTCTTTTTCGTGAGACAAAGCCACTCAAAAACTTCGTAATTTTTGTATGTATCGCTCCAAGCGTCGTGACCGTTTTCGGGATAAATTGTAAAGGCGCGCGTCACCGCCGCATTTTTCGCCGCGTCAACCATTTTAACGCTTTCCTCGCATTTTACAGAATTGTCTTTACCGCCGTGAAATGCCCAGACCGGCGTATTTTTCAGACGCCCCGCATTCCAGTACAGTCCGCCGCCGCAGACAGGTACAATCGCCGCAAATGTATCGGGCAGGCTCATAGCAATCTGCCACGTACCGTAACCGCCCATACTTACACCCATTGCATAAATTTTTCTTTTTATCGGCAAACTTTTTCGTCCGAAATTTTTCTGCACAAATCTTTCAAGTGTTTCAAACATATCAAAACCAAGTGTTTTCGCTGCAAAGAGGTGCATACACAACAAACGGAAAATCCTCGTATTTTGACGTAATCTCAAAAGAACGGATTTACTTCAAGAGCCGTTGTATCGTTTCCTCTGCTCCCCGCACCGTGAAGAAATAACATAACGGGGTATTTTTTATTCTCGTCAAAATCCTTGGGAAACCTCAAAAGATATGTCATATTCTCAAACTTCATTTTTCAATCATCGTATGTCACACTCCGTTTATAAATTAAATTAAAAATCCTCTCGAACTTCCGCCGCCGCCGAAGCTTCCGCCCCTCCGAAGCTTCCGCCCGATGAGCCGCCAGAAAAATCCACCGAAACCTCCGCCGATACGGGGTCCGCCGTAAAATCTGCCGCCTCCGCCGTTTCCGCCGTTTCCGCCTCCTTTCTTAATAACCGAAATGCAGATTATAACTATGCAAAACAGCGCAACAATTATAAATCCGACGTTTACATCATCCCGTCGTCGGTTTGCTCAGCCGGTTTCGAGCCGTCGGGTACTTCGATGCCGTATTCCGCATAAACCTCGCCGACGATTGCCTTGTAAAGGTTTAAAAATTCTCTCGTCAAAAATTGTCGTCTTTAAGATACGGTACGGCATAGTTGTCAATAAGTCTGCCCGACTTTGAATCGGGAATTGCACCCTCCAGACCATAGCCCACCTCAACGTCGATTTGTCTTTCGCCGAGCGACAATAAAATCAAAACGCCGTTGTTTTTTTCACTGCCGATTTTCCAACCGCGCCCGAGCTCAATCGCATATTCGCGCACATCTTTGCCGTCAAGACTCTCCACCGTAGCCGCAACAATCTGCGCGCCCGTTTGGTCATAAAGCGCCTTGGACTGCGAAATTATATAGTTTTCCGTTTCGTCCGACAAAATGTTTGCATAGTCCGCCGCATAAAAACTCATCTGTCGGCGACGGCATATCCGCATATGCGCAAACGCACGACAAAATCAAAAATCACGCTTACGGCAAATATAACAATTTCATAATTTACCTCTTAAAAATTGACCTGCGGAGCAGATTTTGCGCCGTCTGCCGCCTCAAAAATATTCCGCTTTTTCAAAGCCGAAAAGATTTGCGATTATAACTTTCGGGAAAGTTTTAATCTGAGTGTTGTATGTCTTTGCCGCGTCGTTGTAGTCTTTACGCGCAACAGCAATTCTGTTTTCGGTACCCGTGCAAGTTCGTCGGTGAGCGCTGTAAACTGCGTGTCCGCTTTAAGGTCGGGATAGTTTTCCGCAATCATCAAAAGTCTGCTCACCGCGCTTGTAAGTTCGGAGTCTGCCTCTGCCGCCTCTTCTTTTGTGGAAGCACCCGCAAGACGTGCTCTTGCGTCGGAAACCGCGCCGAAAACTTCGCTCTCGTGCGCCGCATAGCCTTTAACCGTATTTACAATGTTCGGAATGAGGTCAATTCTTCTTTGAAGCTGTGTGTCAATCGCCGAATACTGCGTGTCAACGTTTTTCCCTCTGTGCAACAAGCGAATTGTACGTTCCCACGCACGAAAACGCGATAATCGCAATCACGGCAATAACCGCAATGAGTATAATTGTTCCTCATTTCAACCGCTCCTTTAAATATTTAATAAAATTATTATACAATATTCAGTTTTGCAATTCAACACTTTTTAACCAATCAGCTTATTTTCCCTCGCGTAATAAAACAAATACTGCTGTGCAAAGCCGGCATAATCGGAAAATTTTTCACTGCTGAATTTCAAAAATCTCTTTCATAGTCGCACTTTCGCCGAGATAAAGCGACCGCATAATTCTGCCTATCCACACGTCAATCGGAAAAAGCGCCGTGCTTTTTAAGCGAGAATAAAAGCACACAGTCGGCAACTTTCGGACCGACACCTTTAATCTTCAAAAAGCTCTTTACGCGCGCTCTGTATATCTGCATCAAAAAGCGAATTTAAGTCAACCTCGCCGTTTTTTTAATTTTTGACGCGTCGAGAATGTACTCGGCACGGTATCCCACTTTAAGCGGCGCAAGGTCGCTTTCGTTAAGCTGTGCGAGCGCCTCGCAGGTCGGAAAAAGCATAATAAGTTTTGCCGTTAAATTCGATCTTTTCGCCGAAAAGTTCCGACATTTTCGCAATTATTTTTTTAATGCGCGGAATTGAATTCTGCGTTGAAATAATAAACGAAATAAGACACTCAAACGGTTCCTGATTTAAAAATTCTTATTCCTCCGCCGAATTTTATCGCCTTTTTCAAGCTGTCGTCCGACGAAAGCGTGTTTTTAATCGCGCCGTAATCGGTGTTAAAATCGAAATAATCGCACCAAATACCGTCAAAATCTTTTTTTGTTGTGTTGTAAATTTCAACATCGCCGTTTTCGGTTTGTTTCACCAAAACCGCACGCCCGTGCGCAATGCCGATAAATCCGCCGTCCGATTCGTCCCAGCGGAAACACTGACCGCACATAAACGTGTGAACGGGGTTAAAATCGTGCAAATTCTTTAATATGATTTTTGCCTTTTTCCTCGGTAATTTTCATATTATTCACCGCCTTTTATCAGCTTAATCTGCGATTTATATTCGTCATAATCATATAAACTGTTGATAACATCCAAAAAGCATATTTGCCGAAATTCTGTGAGGCAAATCAAGTTCCTTTGTGAGCATTTTTTTCGATATTTAAAACTGTTTTCGCCGCCGCTCAAGCCGTCCGCAAAAAGGTCTGCCTTGGTGACAAGCCGTTTGTGTTTGTCATTTTCCGATACACCGCATTTTTCGATTGCCGATTTTATAATGTCATCACCAACGCCCTCGACGCCCAAAAATCCTTCCTTCGACGGCGCACTCTTGCGCTTTTCTTTGCCCTCTATTTCGGGAATGTACGCGTGCTTTACAACGCCCGATTTAACAATATTTTTATAAAATTTCTTATCACAAACCCTGCCCTGTCGCAGTCGGTGAAAACAATAATTCCGCGCGACCGTGCAAGCTTTTGAATGATCATTTGCGTGTTTCGGTTCTTAAAAATATCAAAACCGCCCGTCGGCACGATAACGGTGTCGAAAAATATTTGCAAGTTTAACCTTGTCGTAAATTCCCTCAACAACTATTGCCTCTTTAATTTTAATCATAAAAATTCCCTTAATATTTTATAAAAACTCTGCAAAAATTCCGCGGTAACGCGAAATTTCTCCAAACGGTAAAATTCTTCACACTGCCGTGACACTAAAGTTGCATATGAATCGTAGCAAAGCGCAATGCACGGCGCAAGAGAAATGTATAAATTGTTGAACTCGCGCATTTTTTTCGTTTGCGTTTTAGGTGTCTGCGCCGTTCAAAAACGTTTGCAAGCTCGGTGTAAATTTCATACGGAACCTCGTATTTTCCGTTAAAATCAAGCTTGGACGCAAGGTTATCACCGCAGCTGATTTTTTCTTTTGTGAGCAGAATATCGTAGTCTTTTTCCGCAAACACGGTTTGATATTCCTCGCCCGAAAGACGTTTTATGCTGAGCGAAATTTTTCGCTTTCTTGGCATTTTGCACAAGAATATCGGCAATTTTTCATAATTTTTGTCGTCGTCAGCGTCGGCAAGAACGCTGAACGAAAGCGAGAACACCTCATCATCAACCGTCTTTTCGTAAACCCCGTTTTTGTCCCTGTCGGTAAGTCCGGCATCTTTCGCATAACCTGCCGTGTTGTCGAGGTCAAACTCGTTGGTGTAAACCATACCGTAATCATACATCGGATTTAAAATGCTGTTTGTCGCATATGCGTGCGTCTGAAAAAACCTTCTGCACCATATCGTCCCTGTCAATCATCGAAAGCATCATTCGTCTTACGTTAACATCGCAAAGAAGTGCGTTTTCGTAGTTGAACGCAAGAAAAATAGAACCAATCTCCGCCGTATTCCGACACGGTAAAATCGTTTGTAAACGACACATCACCCCACACAAACTCGTCCGACGTAATCGCCGAAACCTCGTTTCCGTTAAACGCACTCACCGCAACCGACGAATCTTTCAAAGCTTCACCGTAATGCTGTCCGCATACGGAAAAATCGGGATATAATATTCCGCATTTTTCACAAGACGCATTTCCTTTTGCTTAAACGAGTTTAAGTCAAACTCAAACGCACCGCAACCGTTGGGCTGATAATGCGCATTTTCGTTAAACGATTTTATATCGGTGCTTTTGCTGATAATCGGAAAAATCAAGGCACGAAACAAAGTTGAACTGCGGTGATTTGAGATTGAAAAACAACGTCGTTTCCGTCTTTTGAATAGTTTTTATATTATCAAAAATATACAAAAAAATTCGGCGCATATTCCGCAATATATTTAAGCGTGAAAATAACGTCGTCCGCATTAAACACCGCACCGCTGTGGAATTTCACGTTTTCTTTAAGCATTACGCGCACGGTCAGACCGCCGTTTTCAAACTTGTATGCCGACGCAAGGCAAGGCTCCTCATCACCGCGCTCGCGCACCGCAAAAAGCGGTTCGTAAACAAGCGACATAATATCGTAATTTTCCCTTATTTCGGTAAGAAACGGGTTAAGCGTGTCGGGATAATACGAAAAAGATTTATATTTTGTCCGTACAACGGCTTTTCACCGTCCGCAACGGTATTTTTGTGACCTCTTTTTGCACGAGGCCACCAAAAACATCATAACTAAAATCAAAAAGGCAAATCGGCTTTTTGAAAATTTAAACATTTTTATTCCCTTTATCCGCACAATTTCAGTGCATTTATTCGTTTTATCGTCAATTTTAAAAACCGCACCGCACATCTCGCATTTGCCCTCAGCAAGCGAAAAACGTTCGGGCATCTGTGTCATAAACCGTCTTATTATAATGTCCTTTTTAACGCCGAGAATGGAATCTGCAACGCCCGTCATACCGATGTCGGTGATAAATCCCGTACCGCCGGGAAGTATCCTTTCGTCAGCCGTCTGCACGTGCGTGTGAGTGCCGTAAACAACCGTCGCATATGAGTCAAGATAATTTGCAAGCGCGCTCTTTTTCGCTGGTCGCCTCCGCGTGAAAATCAACAATAATTATATCGCACTCGTCCTTTATCTGCCGTATTTTTCGCATAACCGTCCTAAACGGACAGTCAACGTTTAACAAATTCAGCCGTCCGATAGCGTTTATAACGGCGATTTTCTTGCCGTTTTTCTCTTTTATAATGCACCCCTCGCCCACCGTGCGCTCGGGGTAGTTTATCGGGCGTATAACGCTCATATTGAGAAGAAGATTTACGACGTCCTTTTTTGAAAATGCGTGATTTCCGAGCGTGATAACATCGGCACCGCTGTTAAAAATTTTTCTGCGCCGCCTCGCGCGTGATGCCGTTTCCCACCGCGGAATTTTTCGCCGTTCACGATTACAAAATCAACATTGTGCTCACCGCACACTTTTTATTTTAGCCGCCGCATAATCAACACCGGAATTTCCCACGATGTCGCCTATTGCAAGAATGTTCATTATATAAGCGTCCTTTCGCCGTTTTTATCTTTATATTTTATCTTTTTGCAGACACTTTCAGCGCGCAGTCGCACTGTTCTCCGCCGTAAAAGAATACGTCCGCAGTTCGGACATTTTTCCGTTTTTACCGCGTTGTGCGGTCTTTCTTTAACCTGATTGTTCATAAGAAAAATCGTTTACAATTTTTCTCGTTTTCCGCTTTTATATCATCTTCGCCGTCATACGACAGAATTTTTTTGCCGCGCACAAAATGCAAAGCATTGCCGACTCCGCCGCGCACACTGCAAGTCCGAACCCGTTTCCGAATCCGTATACAAGCGAAAAGACGAAAAAAACGCGCCGAGCAAGAAGAAAAGTACAAAGCTTAAATACACAGTCCACTGAGGCGGTCTTTTTCGCAAGCGATGTAAAAAGTGCAAAAAAGCGGAATAACCGCCATTAAAAGCGAAAATACATACGTATCGGGAATTTCACCGCCCATAAGCGGTATAAAAAGAAAATTCATTCCCAAAACCGTTTTTGCCGAAAGGTGTAAGCTGAATCGGCAAAAACAGGCTTACAAAATAAGCCTCGCACATAAATATCGAAAAATACCGTAAAAATTTTTCTTCATATTAAATCACCGCAATACGTCTAATTTTTTTAGCCGAAACCTCGCCTTTGCCTTTCAAAAAAACGAAAGAAGCATATACATAAATATGGGATAAGCCACACAAAGCGCAATAAATTTTTGAATATCCGCTTCCGATTGTGCTCATAAGCGATATAACACTGCTGTAATAACCTATTGTATTTATGATTTTGTTATACGCAAGCATTGACACGATAATCAGTGCGATTGCCGACATAAGATACATATTCGCACCCGCAATTTTTCTGCGGAGCATAAGTATAATTCCGGCGAGTGCAAACACGCTTACAGCCAAAACCGCTATAACATACGGAAGCATTGCACCGCTTATGTCGGACGGCATAACAAAGTAAAGCATTATGCACAGCGCGATTGAAAACAGGTCGGTGACAAGTGCAAGATACGTAAATGTGTCAAACCAAACCTGAAGTTTGTCGTATTTTGTACCGCCCGACGCCATATGCCCGAAAACGGATACAATAAGCATAACCGCAAGGTATGCAAGCGTGCACAGCTGTTTTGTGTTTTTGGGCGGAACGGGGCGCGCAAAAACAAGATAAACCGCCAGAAATACCGCTGAAAACATAATTCCGTATATAAATTTTCGTATTCCTTTTTTCTCGAAAAACGCAAAGCACATACCTGCAAACGTGGTTACAAGGAGCACCGCGTCAACAATCGAAAACGACACTGTATCGCTTGTTTCCGCAGGATTGAGCGCCGGGAAAAACAGGCTTACAAGTCCCAAAAGAAACATTATTCCCAAAACCCATTTCAAGAATTTTGCCAATTTTGTGTCTTCCTTTCGTACAGGCTGTGTGTTCTGCGCGGCCGCCATATAACGCAAATATGTTTCGGACGGTGCGTCATCATCTTCGTCATCTTCAGGCTCGTTTTCTTCAGCCGTCAAATCACTTCCGTCCGTTTCCGCTCTCTGAACGTTTTTCAGTGTTTTCAATATTTTCCGAAATCTCATTTTCCTCAATTTTTCGGTTTCTTCAATATGTTCGGCACTCTCATCGGCACTGTCCGCGCCCGTTTCGCAAACTTTTGAATTTTCCTCATTTTTCACGCGCGTGCACGGCGTTTTTCGCGGTTTATTTCCACCTGACGTTTTATCATCGCAATATCCTCCGCGCTGATAACTCTCGTTTCGCCGTCCGCGGAAATGTCACCGTCCGCAAATTCGGAATTGTAAATGTTAATTTTAATCTTTCCCCAAATCGTCGGAATTGCCGTTGCCTGCGGGATTTGCGCCATTTTTACGATACTTTCCGCATTGCTCTTTTCCCGCACCGAAAATGCTGTCGTCTTTGTTTTTCGCGAAGATGTCTGCTCTGCTCGTAAAGCGCCTCAATTCCGCTTTTTTTATCTCACGGCGTGCAATTTCTTCCCCCTCCGTATCGGCGGAAAAATTCACATTATCGCCCGAATTTTTATATAAAGCTTCGCTTTTCTGCTCCGCTTTGTTTTCAGCTTTATCTTTCGGCGCGCCGTCATCTTCCGAAAAATGAGCGGTGTACCGCAGTAATCACAGCAAACGCCGTTTGTTACCTCTCTTTTGCAAAAACTGCAAATTTTTCGCCATCTGAAATACCCTCTTTTCAGCCGTATTACATTAAAATCCGCCAAATCTGTACTGTCTTACGGATTTTACTTTATTAACAATTCATTGTATCATATAAAACAAAGGGTGTCAATAATTATATACCGACACCTTTTAAAATATCTTCAAAATTTTCAAGCGAAAACGCGTAAAAATCCGCCGTTTCGCGCATTTGTTTCTCATACTGTTTTGACGTTTCGTCATACACCGCAGCAACTTTCATACCGGCAGTTTTCGCCGTTGTAACCGCAACAAGATTGTCGTCCAGCACAACGCAGTTTTTTTACGTCGGTGCCAAGACGCTCCGCCGCCTCTTTGTAAAGGAGCGGATTTGTTTTCGGCATACCGAAATCGTCGCACGACCAGTGATTGTCAAAATATCCGTAAAGTTCAAGTCTTTTAAGGCAAATGTCAAAAACAGGGTGCGGACTTGCCGTGAGAACGCTCAGCGAATAACCTTTGTTTTTCAAAAGTTCAAGCGCCTCTTTGACACCTTTTTTCGCAGGAATGTTGTATGTGTATTCCCTCACCGCAATGTCGCCGATATATTTTAAAATGTCCTCCGCGCTCATATCAAGACCGAGTGTGATAAGATAATCCGCGGTTTTTTCGTTTCCGAGCGGAGTTACAATTTCGATAAGATTGCCGGGATACGAAACGCCGTTTTTTTCGAGAAGTTCTATAACCGCCCTTGCCCACATAGTCATAGAATCCACCAGAACGCCGTCAAAATCAAACAAAAATTTATACATAAGATGTTCTCCTTTTATCGTGCCTTTTCGATTGTCGCACCGCCCACAACAATGTCGTCATCATAAAAAACAATAGCTTGTCCGGGTGCCGCGGCACAGCGCGTGTTCTCAAATTCCGCCGTAACCGTGTTTTCGTCTACCTGCATAACGCGCGCCCGTTCGGGCTTTGCGCTGTAACGCATTTTACACATAAGATACGTCGGCTCATAAAGATTGTCAACCGAAATAAAATTCGGATTTTTTTCGCGGTTATCAGCTTTTTGTACTGCTTTGCCGTTTTTCGCCGAGCGTAACGGTATTGTGCTTCGGGTCGATATTTGTAACGAACATCGGCTTGCCGAACGTCATACCGAGTCCTTTTCGCTGACCGATTGTGTAATGCGTTATTCCCTTGTGACGTCCGATTTTGTTGCCTTTTTCGTCGATAAAATCGCCCTCGGGCAAAAAATTTTTTTCCCGTCTTTTCTTCAATGAACTTCGCATAGTCGTTGTCGGACACGAAACAAATTTCCTGCGAGTCGGGCTTATCCGCAACCGCAAGCCCTATTTCGCGCGCGATTTCGCGGATTTTCTCTTTCGGATAATCGCCCAGCGGCATAACAATTTTTGAAAGCTGTTCCTGTGTGAGATTGTAAAGCGCATACGACTGGTCCTTGCGGTCGAATTTGGAACGTTTCAAAAAGATAACGTCCGCTGTCCTCATCATATTCAACCTTTGCGTAATGCCCCGTCGCAACGCAGTCCATTCCCATAGACAGCGCCTTGTCCAGCATAGCCTCAAATTTAACGTATTTGTTGCAGGCAATGCACGGATTGGGCGTGCGTCCGAGAAGATATTCCTCCGCAAAATAATCTATAACCTCAAAAATATCTTTAAAATTGAGAACATAATACGAAATCCCGAGTTTGTTTGCCACTCTTCGCGCGTCCTCAACCGCAGACAGCGAACAGCAACCGCCGTTTCGTATAACCTCACATTCGTCCTTGTCGGGCCAAATCTGCATTGTCACGCCGTAAACCTCATATCCCTGTTCTTTGAGAAGATAAGCGGCAACAGACGAATCGACACCGCCGCTCATACCCAGCATTACCTTTTTTTCTTCACGTTAACACCTCAAAAATTTATATATTGTATGAAATAACTTTCTTCGGATCAGACCTTGACGCACGCACCGCAGTTTGTGCAAAGGTCGGAATTTATAGACGCAAGGTTGTTTGTCACCGTAACTGCGCCGTGCGGACAGTTTTTTTCTCGCACATTCTGCATCCGATACAGCCTGCCGAGCAATAGAGTTTCACCTGTGCGCCCTTTGTCGGCGGATTTGCACAAAACCGCGGTTTTCTGCTCCTCAATTTCAAGGCTGATTACGTTTTTCGGACATTCCTCCGCGCAAAGCTCCGCAACCCGTGCATTTTTCTCTGTCCACAACCGCAATGCCCTTTTTCAATGCTTATTGCACCGAATTTGCACGCCTTTACGCACGAACCCAAGCCCATACAGCCGTAATCGCACATTTTCGGTCCTCCGCCGAGATTGAACGCCTCTTTGCAGTCGTTTAAAACCCCTCGGGATTGTACTTGTCAACCGCTTTTTCCGCACAGCCCGAACACATTACAACCGCTTTTTTCTTTACAACCTTCTCGGCTCTTATTCCGAGAACCTTTGAAATTTCGCTTACCTGTTTTTTTCGTTTTACAAGATTGCACCGCGTGATTTTTCGCCGTTTTCAACAATCGCCTCGGCAAGCGCACTGCAGCCCGTAAAACCGCATCCTCCGCAGTTTGCGCCGGGAAGAAGCTCGGCAACCTTGTCGATATTTTCGTTTTTGTCAACCTTAAATTTTATCGACGCATAACCCAAAAGCGCGCCGAATATAAGTCCCAGACCGCCGATAAAAAGCGCCGGTATTAAAATATCAGAAAAACATATTCGTCCTCCCAATCCGTATTTGTTAAAAACGACATTCCCGAAAAATCCCAAAAACGCCATCGAAATAGGTCCTGCAGTGATAAGCGCGATGGGAAATCCCTTGAGCGGTTCGGGAATGTTTGAATGTTCAAGCCTTTCTCTTACGCCGGCAAAAAGCACAATCGCAAGCGTAAAGCCGATTGCCGAGCAGAACGAAAACCAAACCGTTTCGGCAAGACTGTAACCGCGCTCGATGTTTATAAGCGCCGAGACCCAAAAACCGCACAGTTTGTGGTGATAAGCGGAAGATAAATTCCGAGCGCGCTGTACAGCGACGGCACGGTTTTTGCCACAAACATTTCAACAAACTGCACCAAAAATGCGATTACCAAGATAAATGCGAGCGTCTGCAAATATTCCGCGTGGATGGGAACCAGCACATAGTAATACGTAAGATATGTAAGCGTTGACGCAAAAACCATAACGAACGTTACCGCCATACCCATACCTACCGCAGTGCTTGTCTTTTTGGACACTCCCAAAAACGGGCAGATTCCCAAAAATTTTACCAATACAAAGTTTTCGGACAAAATCGCCAAAAATGCTATTGAAATAAATTTTGCTATCATTTCGCGCTTCCCCCTTTTCTTTTAAGGGTAATTGCATTTTTAACCGCCAAAATCGTGCCGAGCGTGATAAACGCGCCGGGCTGAAGAATAAAACATAATCGCAGGCTTAAATCCGCTTCCGAACAACGGCAAAATCAAAAATCGTGCCGTTGCCGAGAATTTCACGCACCGCACCGAGGAGCGACAGCGCCATTGTAAAGCCGAGTCCCATAAAAAGACCGTCCGCCATACTCTCCAAAACCCCGTTTTTCGACGCAAAACTCTCGGCGCGCGCCAAGATTATGCAGTTAACAACAATAAGCGGAATAAACATTCCGAGCGAATTTGAAATTGACGGCAAAAATGCTTTCAAAAGCATTTCGATAACCGTTACAAATGCCGCTATAACCACGATGTACGAGGCAATTCGCACCTTTGACGGAATGATTTTTCTAAGAAGTGAAATTGCCATATTCGAGCCGATTAAAACGAATGTCGACGCAATGCCCATACCGAGCGCGTTTTTAACCGACGTTGTGGTTGCAAGCGTCGGACACATTCCGATAAGCTGAACAAAAGTCGGATTTTTCGGCAAAAAGACCGTTTTTTGCAATTTTTGTAAACCTGTTCATCTATTCCGCCTCCTTTATTTTTTCAACCGCCTCAATCGCCGCATTCGCGCCGTCCGCAACGGCATTAGAGGTTATTGTCGCGCCCGAAAGCGCCTGAATTTCGTTATTTTCTTTTTGGGCGCGCTCTTTTTACGGTAACGGTTTTGCCAAGTCCCTCAAACTGTCTTCTGAAACTTTCCTTTGACGCGTTTTTCCGAGTCCCGCCGTTTCGGACGACGACACAATGTCAATGCCCGTAAGCTTTAAATCGTTATCTACGCCGACCATAATTTCCATCTTCCGCCGTAGCCCGACTGGTGCAACAGAAACGCAGTAGCCAACGCATTTTCCGCCGTCGGTGCCTTTGTATACGTTTTTAATCAATTCCGTCCGCCTTAAAGCTTGAAACTTCTTCAAACTCTTTTTGCGTCCGATAAAAACATTCTGCCTTGCCTTTTGCGTATTTTTCCGCGTTAATAGCCTGAATTTTTGTCGTATGTCGCGCTGTTGCACCACGCAAGCACCGCAACCGAAACAAAAACTATCAAAAACAAAAAATCGCGCCCGGCATTACAATTTCTTTTACGTTGCTGTTTTTTTCAATTATAACGCCCCTTCTGCGCATTTTTCGCTTTTTAACATAACCGAATTTTTTCGGAACCGCAAATTTGTCGATAAGCGGAGTTAAAATATTCGCCATAAGTATCGCATATGTAACACCCTCGGGATAACCGCCGAATTTTCGTATTACCGCCGTAACAAGCGCCGCAAAAATTGCGTATATTGCCTGTCCTTTAGCGGTTACGGGACTTGTGACGTAATCGGTCGCCATAAAAATACCTGCTAAAATTACGCCGCCCGAAAGAACGGAAAACAAAAATCCGTCACCGAAAAGCGCGCCGAAAATTCCGACGCCGGCTATGTAGCAAACGGGAATTACAAAATCAATTCTCTTTTTAACGAGAAGATAAATTCCGCCGATAATAAGACAGACCGCCGAAACCTCGCCGATACAGCCGGGAATTTTGCCGATAAAAAGTTCAAAAATACGACGGTTTAATCTCGCTTACAAGCGGTGTTGCGCTTGATACAACTTCGCCCGAAAAAGATTTGTGAAAGGCAAAGTGTAGTTTGTCATATCAACCGGCCAGCACGCAAGCAGAAACGCTCTCGCCGCAAGCGCCGGATTTACGATATTCTGACCCAAACCGCCGAAAAATCCTTTTACTATAACAATCGCAAAAAGCTGCCGATTACAACAATCCACAAAGGAATTGACGGGGGCAGACAAAATGCAAGAAGCACGCCCGTCACCGCCGCGCTCATATCACCGACGGTGTTTTTTTCTTTTTCAAAAGCAAATTCCATAAGCTCTCAAACGCAACCGAACCCGCAACCGAAACCAGCACAGTAAAAAGTGCGCGCACGCCGAAGAAATACACGCCTGCCGCAAGCGCCGGAATAAGCGCGATAAGCACGTCAAGCATTGTTTCGGAAACGTTTTCCTTACTGCGTATGTGCGGAGCGTATGACACATAAAGTTTATTTTCCACTTTTATCCCTCCTATTTCGCGTTTCTTCGCCTTGCAATAACCGCCGCTTTTGCACGTTTTATGCTTTGCAGAGGATTTTGGTTGCTTTGGCAAAGATACGAACAGACACCGCACTCGATACAGTCGGTGATATTGTATTTTTCGCACATATCAAGGTCCATAGCCAACGCGTAAATATTAAGCTCCAGAGGCATAAGACGCATAGGACATTTTTTTACGCACTCACCGCACCGTATGCACGGCGAAACCTCTTTTTCGTGCATTTCGCTTTTGTCAAACGCCAAAATTGCCGACGTTGCCTTAACGGTCGGAACGGATAAATCAAACTGCGCAATGCCCATCATAGGACCGCCCATAATAACCTTTCCCACGTCGCCGATAAAACCGCCCGCGTTTTCTATAACGTGCATAAAATCGGTGCCGACAGGAACACGGAAATTTCTCGGCGTGTCAATTCCGCTTCCCGAAACGGTGACAACTCTCGACATAACGGGCTGGTGCATTGTAAGCGCAAAATACACCGCCGTGCAGGTGTCAACGTTGTCGACTATAACCCCGGCATCGGCAGGAAGTCCGCCCGACGGAACTTCTCTTTGCACACCGCGTAGATAAGATGTTTTTCGCTTCCCTGCGGATATTTTGTTTTAAGGCGCACAACCGAAATGTTTTTCGTTCTGCACCGCTTTTTGCATAACTTCTATCGCGTCGGGTTTGTTTTCCTCAATCGCGATAACGCCGTTTTCCGCGCCCGTAATGCCCAAAATAAGCTTTTTAAGCCTTCAACAACGTCGCGCGGTGTTTCCAGCATAACGCGGTGGTCGGAGGTAAGATAAGGCTCACATTCCGCACCGTTTACGATTACGTAATCTATTTTTGCTCGAATTAAGCTTTAATATGCGTCGGAAAAGCCGCACCGCCGAGACCCACAATTCCTGCCTCGCGTATGATTTTGAGCTTTTCGTCCTTTGTAAGCCTGTCTATGCCGTCACGCTTGTAAATATCCGGCGACAAACGGTAAAGATTGTCGTTTTCCACAACAATGCTTTCAACCATATTGCCGTTGGGGGTGACGTCTTTTTCAATCGCGGCAACCTTTCCCGAAACCGACGAATGTATCGGCGCGCTGACAAATGCGTCGCTGTCCGCGATTTTCTGACCTTTCAAAACATCATCGCCGACTTTTACAATCGGCACGCACGGCGCCCCGATATGCTGAACGACGGGATAGACCATCATTTTTGGACGGTGAAATTTCAATAATTTTGTTATCTTTTGTGCTTTTTTTGCAATCGTCGGGGTGAATACCGCCCCGAAACGTAAAAAGCTTTCAACAAAACCGCCTCCTTAAAAACACTTTTTAAAAAACACTGTTATTCAGATAATTGTACCATAAATTGCAAACAAAATCAATGATAAATTTGTTTTTAATTTATCACACAAAATTCATTTGACATTTTGACATGTTACAATATGTTATTATTTGTTTTTGAATATATAAAGGAAACGTGAAGTGTATGGAGCATAATTATTCGCTCGGCATCGACATCGGCTCAACCACCGCAAAAACTGGTGCTGACCGACGGCGGCAGAGTTGTGTATGAAAATTACAGACGGCATTTTTCAAAGGTAAGGCAAACCGCATACGATATGCTTTGCGAAATGCGTCCGCACCTTGATGACGAATATCTTACCGCGGCGGTTTCAGGCTCGGCAGGGCTAGGCGTTGCAAATTCCGCAGGACTTTTGTTTATACAGGAGGTTTACGCCACGGGTGAAACTGTGTCGCACCTTGAACCCGGCACAAGCGTTGTAATCGAGCTTGGCGGCGAGGACGCAAAGGTTATTTTTTATCAGGGCGGAATTGACGAACGTATGAACGGCACCTGTGCCGGCGGAACGGGCGCATTTATCGACCAAATGGCTGTTTTGCTTGATATGACGGTTGACGAAATGGACAGAGAAAGCCTTAAGGCAACGCGTATTTATCCCATTGCGTCGCGGTGCGGAGTTTTCGCAAAAACCGACATTCAGCCTCTTTTAAACCAGGGCGCAAAAAAATCGGACATCGCGGCAAGCATTTATCAGGCAGTGGTAAATCAAACCATTTCGGGACTTGTCCAGGGCAGAAAAATCGACGGAAAAGTTATGTTTCTCGGCGGCCCGCTCTACTACTGCGACGGTCTTAAAAAACGTTTTGCCGAAACGCTCAAATTATCGGAAGAAAATGCTGTTTTCCCCGAATATTCGCGCTTTTCGGTTGCTATGGAGCGCGGCAATGTTCGCCCAAAGGGAAAAGACAGAATTTCGTTTTCAGCTCTTTTTGGACAAAATTCAAAAAAGCGCCAATGACGGCGAGGCAAAATTCGACCGTCTGCCTCCCCTTTTTGCTAACGAAAAGGAATATGAAGAATTTTCGGCGCGCCACAACAAAGCGAAAGTTGCAGAGTGTGATATAAATACATACGAAGGTGATGCGTATCTCGGCATAGACTGCGGAAGCACCACCACAAAACTCGTTCTTATAAACGGCTAAAAAAGAAGTGCTGTATTCGTTTTATAGCTCAAACAAAGGCAACCCCGTGTCGCTTGTTCTGGAGGAACTTATAAAAATACGCAAAATGTGCGCGGACAAAATAAACATTCTCGGCGCGTCGGTCACAGGCTACGGCGAAGAACTTATAAAACACGCTTTTCACACCGACGAGGGTGTTGTCGAAACGATAGCGCATTTCACCGCGGCACGGCATTTTCAAACCCGACGTCGATTTTATTCTCGACATCGGCGGTCAGGACATTAAATGCTTTAAAATACACAACGGCGCAATCGACAGTATTATGCTTAACGAGGCGTGTTCGTCGGGATGCGGTTCGTTTATCGAAACGTTCGCAAAGTCTATGGGATTTGAGGCAAGCGAATTTGCAAAAAAGGGCATTTTCGCGAAAAATCCCGTAAATCTCGGCTCGCGCTGTACGGTGTTTATGAATCTCGTCGGTCAAACAGTCGCAGAAAGACGGCGCAAGCGTTGAGGACATTTCGGCAGGACTTTCGGTCAGCGTCGTGAAAAATGCGGTTTACAAGGTTATCCGTGCGTCAAGCGCGGCGGAACTCGGAAAATGTATCGTCGTTCAGGGCGGAACCTTCTATAATGACGCAGTTCTGCGCGCGTTTGAAAACGAGGTCGGCGCAAACGTTATCCGCCCGACCCTTGCAGGTCTTATGGGCGCTTACGGCGCGGCACTGCACGTTATGTCAAACAAAAAGCACGCTTTTTGACGCTTGATGAACTTGAGCATTTCACGCATACGTCAAAAACCTGCCGTGTGCGGAGGCTGTGCGAATAAATGCCGTCTTACAATAAACATTTTCTCGGACGGCAAAAAAAGTTTATATCGGGAAATCAGTGTCAGAAAGGCGCGGGAATACCCAATTCCGAAATTCTGCCCAATTTGTACGAATGGAAAAGAAACTACATAAAAAGTCTCGTACCCAAAGAGGGCAAACGCGGAAAAATCGGACTTCCGACGGCGCTTTCAATGTATGAACTCGCACCGCTTTGGTATGAATTTTTTAATTCGCTCGGATTTGAAGTGCACTTTTCAAAGCTTTCCACGCGCGGAACGTATGAAAAAGGTCAGCTCACCATTCCGTCCGACACTGCGTGCTATCCGGCAAAAATTATGCACGGACACATCGAAGAGCTTATTGACGGCGGATTGAAAGTAATTTTTTACCCGTCGCTCACATACAATGTTGATGAGAAAAAGAGTGCAAATCACTATAACTGCCCCGTTGTTGCATATTACGCGGAGCTTCTTAACTCAAATATGGAGGATTTGAAAAAGGTTGACTTCATCTATCCGTATCTTGACGTTACCTCACCGATGGCGCTTGCGAAAACCTTTTCAAAAACGCTCAAAACCCTTGACAGTTCGATAACAGACCGCGAAATAAAACAAGCGGCGAAAAACGGATTTAAGGCATATAACGACTATAAAACAGCGCTTTATGCCGAGGGCAAAAAAGCGGTTGAATATGCACGTGCGCACAAAAAACGCATTATGGTGCTCGCAGGCAGACCGTATCACATCGACCCCGAAATCGGGCACGGCATAGACAAGCTTGCCAATACGCTCGGTTTTGCGGTGGTCAGCGAGGACAGCATATGCAATGATATTCCGCGCCAAAATGTAAACGTTCTCGACCAGTGGACATTTCATTCGCGTCTGTACCGCGCGGCGGCATATGCGTCGCAAAACAGCGATGTTGAACTCGTTCAGCTTGTTTCGTTCGGGTGCGGTGTCGACGCTATAACCACCGACGAGGTGCGCGCAATACTTGAGGGCAATCACAAGCATTACACACAGCTTAAAAATCGACGAAATAACCAATCTCGGCGCAGTTAAAAATAAGGCTTCGCAGTCTTATAGGCGCACTCGAAGAATGTGAAAAAATAAGTGAGGAAAAATAAATGGCGGAAAAACTACATACCCTTTACAAAAGAGATGAAAAAAAGGATTATACAATCCTCATTCCGAATATGCTTCCGACGCACTTTAAGCTTATTATGAGCGTGCTTAAAACCTACGGCTACAAAAACCGAGCTTTTGAAACGAGCGGAACAAAAATTTCCGAAACAGGTCTTAAATATACGCACAACGACACCTGCTATCCTGCAATTTTGGTTATCGGGCAGTTTTTAAGCGCGCTTTTATCGGGCAAATACGACACTCACAAGGTTGCGCTCATTATGTTTTCAGACAGGCGGGGGTGCCGTGCGTCAAACTATATTTATCTCATAAGAAAGGCGCTCAAAAAGGCAAACCTCGGCTATATTCCCGTAATTTCGCTTTTCGCTTGCCGGCATAGAAAAAAACATCCCGGCTTTACGTTAGGCCCGAAAATGCTTAAAAAAATATGCTTTACGCAACGCTCTACGGCGATCTTATGATGAGCCTTGCCAACCAGATAAAACCCTATGAAATAACCAAAGGCGACGCCGACAGACTGACAGAAAAATGGACAAACATTCTCGGCGGCGAGCTTGGAATGAAAGGACATACAAATTACCGAAAAATTAAGCAAAATTACAAAAAAATAATTGACGACTTTGCAAAAAAATAAAGGTTGAACACAAAGACACGGTTAAGGTCGGAATAGTTGGCGAGATTTTTGTAAAATACTCACCTCTTGCAAACAACGGCCTTGAAAAATTCCTGCTTTCAGAGGGCGCGGAACCCGTCGTCCCGGGACTTTACGACTTTTTTGATGTACTGCGTTTACAACACTCTCAACGAATGTGTATTATACATACGGCGGTTTATCCGATATATAAATTCGTTTACCGCATTTTGTGCAAAAAAAGAAACGCGACGTAATCGAACTTATCAAAAGAACGGAATTTTTGAGGCTTGGACGCCGTTTGAAGAAATCGTTGCACTTGCACCCGACCTTATCAGCACCGCGGTGAAGATGGGCGAAGGCTGGCTTCTCACCGCAGAAATGCTGGAACTCGGCAAGTCGGGCTGTACGAATATCGTCTGCACACAGCCGTTCGGATGTCTGCCCAATCACATCTGCGGAAAAAGGTATGATGAAACCGATTAAAGAAAAAATCCGAATATAAATATTGTTGCGATAGACTACGACGCAGGCGCGAGCAGAGTTAACCAGGAAAACCGATTAAAACTTATGCTTTTTCAACGCGCGCAGAGTGAAAGAAGAAATAAAAATCGAACGAAGCAAAATCCACGGCAAAAAAACCTCGGAAACCGCATTAAAACAAGTATAAAAAGCGTATGCTTTTAATAAATTTAAGGAGAGATTAACTTATGAAAATCGGCATTGAACACATTGCGATATACGCAAAAAGACACGAAAAAAACTTTCGGACTGGTACAAGGATTTGTTTGACGGCGAAATTGTTTACGACAACAAAAAAGGTACATATTTTGTTGCTTTTTCCGACAAAAGTATGATTGAATTCTGCACCGCAGACTCAGAAAAAACGTTCCGACAGCGCTCACAGCTCCCGGAATAAGACACATCGCATTTTCGGTTGAGCCCGACGAATTTGACGCTTTGGTTAAAAAGGTAACCGAAACGGGCGCGGAAATTTTAAAGGACGCTGTTGTAAACGAAAAAGGTATCGGAACAATGTTTTTCCGCGACATTGAGGGAAACATTCTTCATCTTATTTCACGTAAAACTCCGCTTGTTTAACAAAAAATATGTCAGAATTTAACCCCGTCTTTTGACGGGGTTATTTTGTTTTTGTTCTGTATTCGGTCGGTGAAAGGTGTGTGTATTTTTATAAAAATTCTGCTGAAATAAAGCGCGTTGTCATACCCCACTCTTTCGGCAATTTCCGAAACAGAGATTTGAAAAATTTCAAAAGTCCGCGCGCTTTTTTTCCATTTTCAGTTTAATAAAATATCTGCTCGGCACTTCACCCGTCACTTCTTTGAACTTATGTGAAAAATCTGCTTTTGGCTCAATGCGCACATTTTTCGCATACGGCTCGGAATTGTACGGAATGTCAAAGCTTATGTTCATAAGCATAATAACGCGCTCAATGTCGCTTACGTCCTGCACTGTATGTATGTGCCTTGAAAGCAAAGTAAGAAGATAAATCAGAAGTGCGTTTTCAGCCGAATGGTGCATATAGTGTTTTAGGTGAAATTCGCGTATAAGCTCCTCAAATATCGCCGCGGCGTTGTCGGAAAGTCTGCTTTGATACGCACCCGGTTTTATATTTAATTCCGACAAAATTTCCGCCGATGCTCTGCCCGAAAAAGTGTATCCACAGCGTTGTACAACCCGTTTCGTCAAACGAATATTCCTGTGTTTGATAAGGATAATAAAGCACAAAAATTTCCGTCGGTTAACGTGTATTCTTTCCCGTCAAACACGGCATTGCATCTGCCCGACTTCACATACAGAAGATGATAGTCGCTTCTGCCGTTTTTCGCAGAATTTTATATCCCGTATTAAAAAGCTTTCCGCACGAATTTATGTTTAAATATTTATCCGAAAAAGAAATCGTATTTTTTTCGTTTTTTTGCAATAACCGTATTCATAAAATCCGCCTCCGTTACAAACTATTATAGCATAACGAAAAATTTAAAAATCAATAGCTGTTTTTGTGTATATATTCAGCAAAAAAACTGCATTGTTTGTTTATATGATATTTGCTATATTAAAAATTAACAAATATGATGTAAACGGAGTGAAAAATGAGAGAAAAAAATTTTGTTTAACGACGGCTGGAAATTTCACTGCGGTGACCTGCCTGCTCGGAACACGGTTATGAAAGGCCCCGACTACATGGGCGCGAAAAACCGAGCGAATGATGATAGGTCCCGCGTCGTGCTATTACAGCGACAATTCAGATTCGTTCGAGCTTGGCAACACAAGTCCCGACTTATGGCTGGACGTAAATCTTCCGCACGATTACATAATTGAGCAGACACCGAGCAAAGAAAAATCCGCAGGCGCTCGGATATTTTAAATATGAAAACGCGTGGTACAGAAAGCATTTTTTTCGCTTGACGAGTCTGACAAAAACAAACGCATAACGCTTTATTTTGAGGGTGTTGCCACAAATGCGACGGTTTATTTGAACGGCTGTCTTATGAAGCATAATTTCTGCGGTTACACGCCGTTTGAGGTTGACATTACCGACAACGTTTATTTTGACCGTGAAAACATTCTTGCAGTGTATACCGACTCGTCATCGCACGAGGGCTGGTGGTATCAGGGCGGCGGAATTTACCGCAATGTATGGCTTGTAAAAAAACCGCTGAAATTGCCGTTGACCTTTGGGGTGTTTATGTCAATCCGCAAAAAACGGGCGGCGAAAACTGGAACGTGAATATTGAAACGACAGTTTTGAATTGTGCATATGACAATGCAGATTTTACCTTATATTCCGCACTTTGCACATCAGACAACAGCGAAATTGTGCATACGGAGGATAATTACAGCATTGAATACAAAAAGCAAAATGACGGCAAATCAAATGCTTAACATTAAAAATCCTTTAATCTGGGACACAGATACGCCTAATATGTATAAAATCGTTACAAAAATATTTTCAAACGGCACGCTTATTGACCAAACAGAAACAAAAATTCGGGTTCAGAACGTTTAAATTCGACTGCGAAAAAGGCTTTATTTTAAACGGCAGACAGGTGAAATTAAAAGGCGTTTGCTCGCATCAGGATTACGGTCTGACAGGCAAGGCGGTGCCCGACAACGTTTACCGTTACCGAGTTGAAATGATTAAGGAAATGGGCGCAAACGCATACAGGACGTCGCACTATCCGCACGCCGAGGCGACTATGGACGCATTGGACGAAAACGGTATTCTCGCTATGGACGAAACGCGCTGGTACGACTCGACCGACGAGGGAATTTCACAGCTTGAAACGCTTATAAAGCGCGACAGAAACCGTCCGTCGGTCATTTTGTGGTCTGTGGGAAAACGAGGAACCCAAGCACCTCACCGAGCAGGGCAGACGCATTGCAAAAAAACTATGATTGCCGCGGTGAGAAAGCTCGACAAATCGCGCCCCCGTGACAACCGCAATTTCAAACCACCCACTTGACGCAACCGTTCTTGATTTGGTTGACGTTATCGGCATAAACTACAATCTTCAGCATTATGAAAGTCTGCATAAAGCGCACCCCGACAAGCCGTTTGTAGTGACGGAATGTTGCGCAACAGGCACGACGAGAGGACATTATTTTGACGACAACGTTGAACGCAGTTTTGCGTCGGCGTATGACAAAGATACAAATAAGTGGTTTTTGGGCAGAGAAAACCTGGAAATACGTCGCCGAGCGTGACTGGATTGCCGGAAGTTTTCAGTGGATTGCATTTGAGCACCGCGGAGAGTGCGTGTGGCCCAGACTCTGCTCCATTTCGGGCGCGGTTGATATGTATTTGCAAAAAAAGGACGCGTTTTATCAGAACAAATCGCACTGGTCGAGCGAACCAATGGTGCACATTCTTCCGCACTGGAATTTCAGCGGTCTTGAGGGCGAAATTATAAAAGTTTGGGTTTACACAAACTGTGACGAAGCGGAGCTTATGTTAAACGGAAAATCGCTCGGCGCAAAAAAAATTGAAAAATACGGTCACGGCGAATGGAACGTGCCGTATGAAAAAGGGCGAAATCAGGGCAATCGGCAGAATTAACGGAAAAGTTGCATCTGAAGAAAAGATTGAAACAAAGGGCAAACCCGTGAAATTAAAACTTACGCTCGACAACAAAATTGAATATGCAAACGGCAGGGATTTGGCGCTTTTAACCTGTGTTTGTGTTGACGAAAACGACAGAGAAGTCCCCGACGCAGAGGCGTTTGTCAAATTTTCCGCAAACAGGTCTCGGCTCAGTCGCCGGAACGGGTCCGACATTTCCGACCACATTCCGCCAAGCTGTCCCGACAGAAAAAAATGCGCGCCGGAAAATGCTCGGCGGCGGTTCGCGTCGGCAATGACGAGGGCATTTTTGAAGGTGTATGCTTTCAGCGAAAAATTTCGATACGGCGGTTATTGACATTCCGCTTAAAAAGGCGAAGAATTAACTGAAAAGACATAAAAAAACGACGGTGCAAAGCCATTCCCCGGTAAGAAAGTATTGGTTTTGCAACCGTCGTTTTTGTTTTATTACGGGCGCCACTGAAATTTTTCAAGGCTGACATTAAATTCGCTGTCAACCTCAACACCCTCTTTTTCGAGCAGTGCCTTTTTGCACTTCTTTTCCGCCGAACGCAAAACTCGGCGCAAGCGCTCCGAAACGGTTTACAACGCGGTGGCACGGAATAACTCCCGGCTCGGGATTAAAATGCAGTGCATACCCTACCGCACGCGACGCTCTGGGCGAACCGCACAGCACGGCAATCTGACCGTATGTTGCGACCTTTTCCCCTTTCGGAATTTGTTTAACTTTATCGTAAACGACATTATAAAAAAACTCATATTATTCTCCCTAAAACCAAAGGCAAACCGAACAAATTCAGTTTGCCTCGCTTTTTACTTAAATATTCTTCTTGCGCCTACATATCCGTAATTGTAATATCCCGACGTCATCGAAACGATTTCAACGCTTTTGCCCGTCTGCGGTGAATGAATAAACTGATTGTCACCCACATAAATGCCGACGTGTGAAATGTAGCCGTCAAGAGTTCTCGAAAAAAAGAACTATATCACCCGGCATAAGATCAGAACGTTCAACAATATATCCGTTTTTGCTCTGGTCTGCCGCAACTCTGTTGAGCGTCACACCGAAGTTTTTGTAAACATAATACACAAAACCCGAGCAGTCAAACCCCGACGGTGACGCACCGCCGTAAACATAAGGTGTGCCGAGGTAATTTTTTGCAAATTCAACAACTTCTTCGCCGAGAGTTCCTCGTTTTTCAGCGCCGTTTCCGTCGCGCGAAGTAAGATACGAGGTTCTCAAAAGAATATAATCGCTGTGAACATAAGCGGGAATACTGTTGTAATCAATTTTGTACCAGTTTCCGTCCGTTGCAAGAATGTCCACCGTCTGACCGTTGTAAAGCGAGCCTACAACATTGTCCGCAATCTGGGGCTGACTTCTGACGTTGAGAACATCCGCCGTAACAACACCTTTTTCGTTATCCGCAAAAGCGGTTACAGTCAACAGCATTACAGTAAACAAAGCTGTCAAAATTCCTATTACCGTTTTTTTCATATGTATCCTCCAATTCGTGTTTTGATTTGAGTTCCCCCTCAAATCATCACCGTGATTAAGAGTATATCATACTTTTTAACATTTGTCAAACTTTTTTTAACATTTTTAATAATTTTTGAAAGTTTGTTATAAAATTTGTTAATTCGACACAGTTTGACGTCGAAAAATAGTATTTTTGCACAAAATATCGACTGATTTTTGTTAAATTGGCTTTTTTTATTTATAAAATAAATTAAAAATATGATTGGCTGATAATGTTAAAAATTTTAATAAAGGTTTTTCAAAAATGGCGCAAAGATATTGCCAATTTATGCGGTATAGTATATATATGAATAAAAAAATAATAACGATATAAAAAAATAGGAAACGTAAAACTTAAAAAAACAGAGTGTTTGCGGCGCCTATGGCAGGCGTGAGCGACCTTGCGGTCAGGCGCGTGTGCAGAAAATACGGCGCGGCGCTTGCATACAGCGAGATGATTAGCTCAAAAGCGCTTTTTTACAACGACCGCAAAACGCTTGAAATAATTAAAACGGACGAATTTGACAAACCGCTTGCGGTGCAGATTTTCGGCAGTGACGAAAAAATTATGGCACAGACGGCATATAAAGCGTTATCGACGGGCGCGGACATCTTGGACATCAATATGGGTTGCCCTGCGCCGAAAGTTGTAAAATGCGGTGACGGAAGTGCGCTTTTGAAGGATACGTCAAAAATTGCAAAAATCGTGTCGGAAGTAAAAATGGCGGTCAATGTTCCCGTAACGGTGAAAATCAGGAGCGGATTTGACACGGTAACCGCAGTTGAAACGGCAAAAATAATCGAGCAGAGCGGTGCGGACGCGATATGCATTCACCCGAGAACGCGCGAAATGTATTATTCGGGAAAAAGCCGATTGGAGCATTATAAAAGATGTTAAAAACGCGGTGAAAATTCCCGTTATCGGCAACGGCGATATTCAGTCGCCGTACGACGCGGAAAAAATGTTTGACGAAACAAACTGCGATTTTATTATGGTCGGCAGAGGCGCACAGGGAAATCCGTTTATTTTCGGGCAGATTTTAAGCTATCTTGAAACCGGAGAGTTTCGCGAAATACCGCCGTCCGAGCGTCTTGAAACGCTTATTTGGCAGCTTGATATGCTAATTGCCGACAAAGGCGAATATATCGGCTCTCAGGAGGCGCGCAAGCACGTTGCGTGGTATACAAAAGGACTTAAAAATTCTGCGGAAATACGCTGTAAAGTCAACAATTCGCGCAGTGCGGACGAGCTTAAAAAATTGCATAACAGAATATTTTTTTCTTCATTATAAAAAAATTCGGAGGTTATAAAAATGCTTCTTGTTACAGACGTTGGAAATACGCACATAACTATGGGCGTTTATGATGGCGATAATCTTAAAGTGAGCTGGAGAATTGCCACAAATAAAGACAAATCCGCGGACGAAATCGGAATTATGCTTCTCAATTTTTTTCAAGTTTGACAATATCGACTACAAAAATTGAAAATGTAATAATTTCGTCGGTTGTTCCGCCGATTATGTATTCGCTCACGCACGCAATGCGCAAATATCTCGGCATTGAGCCGATTATTGTCGACAGCAACGTGAAATCAAAACTCAAAATAAAAATACGACAACAAAAAACGAAGTGGGCGCAGACCGCATTGTTAACGCAATCGGTGCGATAAGCATTTACAAAGTGCCTATGCTGATTGTGGATTTCGGAACGGCGACCACCTTTTGCGCGATAAACGAAAAATACGAATATCTCGGCGGTGCGATTATGCCGGGCGTTAAAATTTCAATGGAGGCACTTTTTGAAAAAACTGCAAAACTTCCGAGAATTGAAATATCAAAACCCGACCGCTCAATCGGCACAAACACCGTAGATTCAATGCGTTCGGGCGTATACTACGGCTATGTCGGCAGTGTCGATTATATCGTTCAAAAAAATGAAAGACGAGCTGAATGCTCCCGACGCCGAGGTTATCGCGACGGGAGGACTTGCACGGATGATTGCCGAAGAGTCAAAAACCATAACGCACATTGATTCGTCGCTCACGCTTAAAGGACTTTTTGGAAATTTTTAAACAGGGAGATTACAAAAATGTATAAAGAAGTGTCAAAAATCGCGCGTAAACAGTGCGCTCGCGCTGATTGTGACGGTCGCGCTGATTTTTTTCTTGTTATGACCGTTTCAAACAATTTTATTTATCCGCATAACAAAAATGCTTGCGGACACCGTGAATATGCTGTTTTTTCGGATTTTTCAGTATACTTTTTATGCGTTTTCAGGTCACCGCTTTTGAATATAAAATCGAAAAACAACACATTTAACGTCGCAAGACTGGGAAACAAAAACAATCCTCAGCTCCTTATGTCGGTGACAATGCTCGATATTAAAAATTTCGGAAAATACGACAGAGAAAAGGCAAAAGGCACATCGGTGCTGAAATACTGCGGTGAAATAAGGCGTTCAAACCGCTGTTCGTTTAACGTAACCATCAACGAAAAAAACACTATACAGTTGTTTTTCAGCCTTCCGAAAACGCTTATAAAAAAATGCTTGATGAGGTGACGGCGTGAAATTTACCGAATATATAAATGACGGACTTAAAAAAATATGCATACAGCAAAAAATATCGTTCCAAACCCCTGCGCACAAGGGCAAACTCGACATTATGACCGAGGATTTTTCGGTATGGATATGGGCGAGCTTGACGTTGTAAAAGGTATGCCCAACCCGACCGCGTACGTTAAAATGAGTCAAAAATCAGCTTGCGCGCATTTACGGCTCGGAGCGCAGTTTTTATCTTTTGAACGGCGCAAGCACTGGAATTTTAGCGTCGCTCACGCTTTGCCTTAAGCAAAACGATATGATTATCGTGGACAGAAACTGTCACAAATCGGTGATAAATGCGATAATTCTTCTGGGACTTCTCCCGATTTTCGTTGAGCCGACGTATATGCACCGTTTCGGTTTCGGGGGCGGTTTTGACTACGACGCTTTGGAGCGCACGGTTGCGACTTTTCCCAACGCAAAGGCAATTTTAATAACTTCGCCCAACTATTACGGCGCGGTGTGCGACATTGAAAAAAATAACAACCCTCGCCCACACTAACAATATGTTTATGATTGTTGACGAGGCACACGGCGCGCATTTTAATTTTTGTGATAAACTTCCCAAATCGGCGGTATCGCTCGGTGCGGATTTTGTGAGTTCACAGCGCGTCAAAAAAACGCTCGGCGGTCTTAACGGCTCGGCATTTTTTTGCACGTTAACTGCAACAATTTTTTTAAATAAAGAAATTCTCGCCGCAATTTCTATGTATCAGACGTCCAGCGCGTCGTACGCGGCTATGGCGGCGCTTGAAAAAGGCGGTTTTCGAGGCTGAGGAACATTCGGAAAAAAATACGAAAAAATGCTCCGCGCGGTGTCAGAAGCGGCAGAATATGTAAACAAAAAAATTCAAACGCGTACTGGCTGGACGACGAAATCGTCGGAACGGCGGACGTTTTTGCGTATGACAAAAACGCGTATTGTGGTGAATTTTGCATTTTTCGGGCGTGAGCGGTTACGACGCGGCGCAGGTGTTAAATTCGCGGTTTGACATAAAAAGTTGAACTTTGCGACGACTTAAATATTGTGTGCATTTTTACGCCGTACAACAAGCTTTCGGACGTTAAAAAAAGCTTGCAAAAAGCGATTGTCGCCATAGCGGGCAAAACAGTGGGAATAAAAGAACTTTCCGACCGCCCGTCAAAGGGTGTCACCCACGCTATGAAACTCACTCCGCGCGACGCATTTTTTTGCCGATGCGGAACCCGTCGAGCTTAAAAACGCGCTCGGCAGAGTGTCTAAAAAAATATCGTGTGCAAATATCCGCCCGGAATACCCATTTTAATCCCCCGGCGACGTTATATCGAGCGAGCATATCAGAGCGGTACTTGAGATCCTCGACAGCGGTGCCGAGATTTCGGGCATACGCGAGGATTTTACCATTGATGTTGTAAAACGCAGAAATTCGGACCAAGAAAATTGAGAGTGAAAAAAATGAGTGTAAAAGAAAAATATACTTAAAATATTTAATGAAAAACCGAGGCGAAAGCTTTTCGGGTCAGGAGCTTGCAAAAAAGCTTAATGTGTCACGCAATGCCGTGTGGAAAGCGGTCGGCGAGCTGAAAAAAGACGGCTACCGTTTCGACGCTGTGAGCGGAAGAGGCTACGCGCTTTTTGTGCGACAACGACGTGCTTGAAAAAAAGACGGTATTTATAACAATCTTGAAAAATAAAAAAACTTTTATAATATTGAGGTTTTTGACGAGGGTTGACTCAACCAACAAAATTGCCCGTCAAAAAGCGTCGGACGGCGAAAAAGAGGGATATGTCTGCATTGCATCGTCGCAAACCAACGGCAGAGGACGTATGGGCAGAAACTTTTTCTCCCGATAAATCGGGGCTTTATCTGAGCATAATTCTGCGCCCCGAAATTTCGGTTCAGTCCTCGGCGCTCATCACAACGGCGGCGGCATCGGCAGTTGCGCGTGCCATTGATTTTTTTGAGCGGTGAAAAATTCAAAAAAATCAAGTGGGTCAACGATATTTTTGTAAAAGGAAAAAAAGTGTGCGGAATACTCACCGAGGCATCAACGGCGGTTGAAGAAGGCAGACTCGACTATGCAGTTTTTGGGTATCGGAGTCAATGTTTACGCACCGAGCGGAGGATTTCCTAAAGAAATCGAAAACATCGCAGGGTGCGTGTTTGACAAGCAAAAAAAGCGATATGAAAAAAACCGTCTTACAGCAAAAATTCTCGACAATTTTTTTATGAGTATTACAAAGATCTCGAAAAACCGCGGTTTCGTTGAATGTTATAAAGAAAAAAACAGCTTGCCGTCGGTAAAGATATAACCGTCATTTCGGCAGGTGCGCGGTACACGGCGCATTGCACAGGGATAACCGACGATTGCAGTCTTATCGCAAAAAGAAAAACGGCGAAACGGTGATTTTGTCGTCGGGCGAAATAAGCATAAGAATAAAATAAAACGCAAAAAAACCTTGTTCACTGCGAACAAGGTTTTGTTTATACATAAAAATAAACTCCGTTTTGTAAGCGGAGTTTATTTTTAAAATTTCTTATTTTTACTTCATATTCGGTTGAACAAATAGAGTTCATATCTTTGTCGTAAAGCGTTGCGGTAACGGTACCGCTCGGAGTAAAAGCTCTTGGGATAAATCACCCTGTACTCTCCGGCGCCGTTGGTTATTACCCTCCTATTTCCCGTGCTTATAACCTCGCCGTTTTCTTTAGCCTCGAAACCGACGTTATAAGTGTTTTCATCAATAACCGTGATGTAAACACTGCCGTCTTTATATTTAATGCCGTACTCGAATTTTTCTTCAAGCTTGAGAATTATAACTTTGACATCGCCGTATTCGGAGGTGTATCTTCAAAACCGTCGCGCGACGTTGTTGCGCTTATAGACTGCGTTTTCTTCCATACAGATGTATCCGAAAGTTCGGGGATTGTAACTTCTTATTTAACACTCGGATATCCGTCAAGCTCACGGACCGCCTTGCCCGTTTCTGCCGCTGTGGGTTCTTTGGTTATGGCCCAGCCGCTCCACCAGTGAACATAAAGCGTCACGCTGTTGCCGTTTAGGTCATCGAGCGACTCGATTTTTCTCCGCCGTCCTTTGCGGTGTACCAACCGCCGAAAGTATAGCCTTTTCTTGTCAGTTCATCAAGCGAACCGCCGCCGTTTGTCCAGTAGTCGTTAAGATACTCCAGGCTTGCCGTTTTTCCTCCGCTGTAGTTGGGGTCAAATACAACCGAGCGTTTCTGGGTGCTCGTCGGAATGGGAATTGACGCGTCCGCCTTTGTCTTAAAGTGTGCACCGTTCTTATAATAATCTCTCGAGGGCTCAATGTTACCGCCGTTTTGAACCAGTCTGTCAAAGATGATATTCTTTATGCCTTTAACGGTGTAATTGTAGTATTCTCCAGTTTCTATGCAATAAAGATACATCGGATATTCGCTTGTAGAATTGTTCGGTTTAGCGAAGCAGAAGAATTTTCCGTCGTCCGTCATAACCGCCGATGTCGGACTAATGCCGTCCTTCGCGCCTGATGATGTTATCGGTTCACTTAAATCAGAGGTGGTTTTAACCGTGGACCCATCTACATAATAGAACTTGTTAATTCTTGCGTCCCATATAAGCGGTGTATTATATCTATGCAAAATCTGATTGTCGTCATACTTTGCATCCGTGCAGTGCAAATTGTATCCTATGTGATCTTTAATTCCTGCGTCGCTCACAAGAAAAAATACGTGTGCATAATTCTTCCCTTAACATCAGGAACCGGATCATCAAAAAGTTACATCAACGTGATATTTTTGCCGTCAATCGTTACGCGGTTCCACGCATGCGCTGTTTCCATACTGGCTTTTCCTACGTAACCGTAAACATACTCCGCCTCAATACCGACACGGCTTAAAGGTCGCTGTATGCACGTGCATAGCCGCTGCACACTGCCCAACCGTTTACTATTGCGCCGTACTCGCTGTGAACATATTCTTTCGACACTGTTTCATCATATTGGCAGTTCAGCAAAAAGCCAATCGTGAAGCAAAAGCGCCTTTTGGAGCTGTGTCATATCGCTGCCGAGATTGTCGCCCAGCGCCTCGCCGATTTTTCGGTTTTGGTTAGTGTAAGGTCTATTGCCGTAACCTCGGTTGATGCAAATGCCGAGAGCGGAATAAGGCTCATAATCATACAAGCCGTCAAAATACCGCATAACAATTTTTTTAACTTTGCTTCCACTTGTACTTCCCCCTGTTTTGTTATGAATTCACGTATTTATTATATACCGTACATTGATGTACGATGCAAGTGTTTTTTTGCTGTTTTTATAAAAATTCTTATAAAAAATACTGCCCTTATAAAAAGAGCAGTATTTTTTTCTGATATTTCTTTACGGAATACTGTTTATTTCCAGCTTTCCGCGCCGTTAATTTTTCAAATCCGTGCGTATTTGATGCCTCCGCAACATCTCCGCAGTACCACTCCCAAGACGGAACATCGTCAAACAGCGTTATACCGTCCCTGTGCGCGTTGATGTATTCGATGTCTGCCTCTCTTCCGAGCATATTGTTAACAATTTTTGCAGCGGAGGAACGTTTGATCAAATCATCGGGACTGAAAGTGCCGTCGTCATTTCCCGAAATCCAGCCGAGAGATGCGGCGCCTGAAATTTCCTTTTTACCGCCCAGTGATCCTGTGCAACATCGGTGAATGTCACAGTTCCTTTTACATCAATATCGGTAAATCTCATTGCCGCCGCAATAAATTCCGCGCGTGTTATTTCGCCGTCGGGGTCAAAGCGGTTTCCGCCAGCTCCCTTTATGATGCCCATATTTGCAAGAGCCGTAACGGCATCATAATACCAAGCGTCAGTTCTCACATCATCAAATGCGCTTTCGCCCGATACATTCTTATTAAGCAAGAGATTATAAAACATCTGCATCGCCTCTGCCCTTGTCATATTGCTTTCGGGACTGAATGTACCGTCGCCGTTTCCTTTAAGATATGCAATGTGATTTTCTGTTTCAAGGAGTTTTGCAACGCCCGTCGGGTCCGCAGCAGAACGGTTCTCGGAGTTTTTCTTCTTCGTTTTGCTTAATCTCCGTTTGCTTAATCTCCGTCCATTTCGCGTAAAGCGTAATGTTTTTTGTAATTTTCATTGCAAAGTCAAATTCCTTTGTCAAACCGCTGTCGCTGTACCAGCCGTCAAACGCATAACCCTCCATTTCGGGTGTTTCGGGTTTCTCTGCCGTATCTCCGCTTTTTCACAGTCTGGCTTTCAACTTTACCTGCGCCGTTTGCTTCAAAATCAACGGTGTATTCCGACGGCTTCGCACTTCCGCCTCCGCCCGAACCTCCGCCGCTGCTTTTTCTGTAAACAACAACTTCAGAAGTAACGGAGCCGTTTCCCTGATAATTTTCACTGCCGATACCGTCAAAAACCGCTGTAATCAATCACAACGGTGTATGTACCGGTGTTTTTGTAATATCGCCGAACGAAACGTCTTTTCCGTCCGCATTTTTGCGGTAATCTTTGCATTTGCCAAAGAAAGATTTTCGTTTTTTTGAGTGTGCCGTCTATTTCATATAAAAACATTTTCGCTCAAAACCGAGCCGACACTCACGCGTGTATTTTTCGGTTTAACCGTCAGACCGAGCGGAGTGACATTAAAGTGTTCCGCTCTGCAAAGTGATTTCATAGTTTTTCCGTTACGTCGGCATTTTCACCGTCCGAAACGGTAATGCGTTCAATTTTGTTTTCTTTTGTGCCGGCATTGGTTATTGCACTGTCCGCAGTCATAAAGGCTGTTATTTTATGACCGTCAGCCAATCCGCCGTCCGTAAGCAACGTTTCGTTTGTCAAAAGCGGTTTTGCGTCATATACCTTGCTTTTGTCCGACGCTTTTACCGAAACAGGCTTTTTGGTGATTTCAACAGTTGCCCTTTCCGTGAACAGCCTGGTTACATAACCGTTAAACATAACCTCGATACGGCAATAATATTCACCGCTTTCCGACACATTTTTAACACTGTATGCATTATACGGCTCCGACGGAACGGGTATCGCGTCGGACGAGCCGTTCGGTACAAAATACCACTGGTATCTTTCAGCGGTCATATTGTCGGGAAGCGTATATCCTATACTGTGCGAATATCCGTCATACTCGCCTCTATAATCGCTCAAATCTATATTTGCCACAGTATATGCGGCGTAATATTTCTTATCGCCGAAGTCGCTGTCTTTAATTTCATATACTCGTGCACCCTGCATAAGTTCATCTTCATACCAGCCTGCAAAGTCGTAACCGTCTTTTGAAACGTCCGTCGGAAGCGTTGCGCCTGTGCCGTAGGTGTATTCGGTAATTTCGCCCGAATTTATAACTCCGCCGTTTGTTTCAAACAAAACTGCAAATTTCTTTGCCTCCCACACGGCATAAAACTTAATATCCGCATTATCGGAATATACATCTCCGCCGTTGTACTGTACCGCGCCGTCTTTCTCCACCGCCCAGCCTTTAAAGGTATATCCGTACCGTTCGGGTATCAAATCGGATACAGCAATATCGGTATCATATGTCTTTATTTCGTTTTCGGGCATATTGCCGACGTACTCGGTTGTATTTGAATTATATGTGACGGAATATGTATTCTGTCCGATACCTCTTACGGTTATAACGGTTGCTCTCTGTGACATTTGCAATATCAAAAATACACCGTATTTCCGTACTCCGACGTTTTTCGAGGAAGAACACCGTTCGCATAAACCATCATATCCGACGCACTGAATCCGTCGGACACGGTAATGTTAAACGAAAAACCTCCGCCGTGCTCAACACGGCTGTCAGATGTAACGTTTACCGTAAATTCACTTCTGTTATCGGGCACCGAAACCGCATATACAAGCGTTTCAAATTTTGCCTCAAGCTCTAAATCATTTTCAATGCCGTCCTCAAAATTCCATTCGTCACTTCCGTCAAACCAGCCTTTGAAAACATATCCTGTTTTCGACGGCGATTTCGGTTTTTGCGCCCTGCCGTTATAAATTACCTTTTCGGAATAATAAACCTCGCCGTCAACAACGTATTTAACAGTGTAAATATCCGCCGTTACATCAAACACGGTAATTGTAATATTGTCGGTGATGTTCTTTACCGTAAATTTATAAACATTTCCGTTTGCTTCAGGAATAAGCAGTATTCCGTTTGCATACACTTTCATATTGTCCGCGTTGTAGTGGTCGGCTGCTGTTACCGTAAAACTGTAATCACCGCCGTAATTTACTGTTGTTCCGTCATTCGACGATACTGCATAACCCTCACCGCTCTCGGCAGGCGTAATACTCAACATTCCGCTTTCCCATACGGGATAAAGCACTGTATCAGATGTTACTCTGTCAGTTGAAAAATCCCAGATTTTCTGTCTGTCCGACCAGCCTTTAAATGTTTCGCCAACCTTTGACGGCGACGCAGGTTCCGAAAGATATGCGTTATATTCCGCCTGTACCGTTAAATAAACCTGACCGTTAACCATATATGTCACAGTATGTTTGTCAAGTTCCACGCCCGTCACGGTGATTGTTTGATTTGCCGTGATGTTTTTAACGGTGTAATAATATACTTTTCCGTTTTTACTTCCCGAAAGCAGTATTCCGTTTGCATACACCTTCATATTGTCCGCGTTGTAGTGGTCGGCTGCAGTTACCGTAAAGCTGTAATCACCGCCGTAATTTACTGTTGTCCCGTCGTCGGACGATACTGTGTAGCCTTCACCGCTCTCGGCAGGCGTAATATTAAGCGTATTTACATCAAATCTTGCATAAACAGTCAAATCTTTGTCGAGCACGGTTGTTTCGTCAACCTTAACTCCGCCCGTTTTTTCGGTATACCAGCCTGCAAAACTGTGTCCTGCCTTTACGGGAGGTGTCGGAAGCGCAACGGTTGCCGAACTTCCCTCAACGGCAGACTGCGTATAATAAAAGTCCGCTTTCAAAAATAAAAAGTTTGCCGTATAAATTTTTTTCTCGCCTGTGCAGAGGCAACAAACGATACAGGACCTTTTTATTCTGTATACTCCCTCCGAAACCAATTCCGCATTTTCCTGCGGAACGGCGGTTATAACGGGTGAATTATACCCGTCACCGCTTACGGCGGAAACATTAACCGTTCCGTTATACACCGCCTCATTTGCGCTGATTGTTCCGCTTACTCCCTCGCCCGTGACGAACGTTACCGCAAATTTGTTAATTGTCCACTGTGCATAAAGCGTAATATCCGCATTGACGCTCAATTCACTGCCGGCGCTGTAACTTGTTCCCGTGCCGTCCGCTCGTGTTCCATTCTTTAAATGTATAACCGATGCGTTCGGGCACCTGTGAACTCAATATAAGCACATTGTCGTATTTCTTTGTCTGTCCCGGCGGAACGGAAACATCATCAGACGTGTTTTTGCTGTATTCCACAGCATATGTGCCGGCGGTCCATTTTGCGTAAAGCCTTATATCTCCCGTCACCTCCGATTGAAAATCATACGGATTAGTGCAGGATATGTCTTTATACCAACCGCCGAAGGTGTAACCGTTTCTCTCGGGTGCAACGGGCTGTGACACTTTCATATTTTCTTCAACCGTGCTGATTGAATATATACTGCCGTTGCTCACAAATGTGACGGTGTGCTGGGGCGTTGCCGTAACAGAAACCGAAATTACCGGCTGTGAGGTCACTTCGCGGACGGTGTATGTGGAACACACCGCCGTTTTTCAGTTCCGCTCAACGTGCTTCCGTTTACATATACCACGGGAACGGAGGTTTTGTAACCGTCTGCCGGAGTAACGGTAAACGAAAAAAATCGTCTCCGCTTTCCGCAACCGTGTTTTTCGGCGATATGGTATATCCCGTGCCGTCGTTTAGTATAATACGGAATTTTTCTTTTTAACGTGATAAATATTGATATTTGTGTCGGCGGAAATTCTGCTTACGGTGTAAGTATAACTGTTTCCGTTAATCTGCACTGCGCCGAGCATAATTCCGTTTGCCGAAACGGTCATCTTATCCGCGCTGTAGCCGTCATCTACGCATATTTTAAATGAAATATCTTCGCCTTTATTAACGCTTATGTCTTTTGACGATACTACCTCGGCACCATTGTAATAAACCTTGTATCCCTCGCCCGAGGCAGGCAGTGTCACAGTGTAACTTTCGTTTTTCAAAATTACCGCATACAACACTACCTCCGCGCTGTTCTCGCCGGCAAGTCCCGACGTTATTTCCTGTCCGTCGCGGTAGTAAACCGTGTCGCTTCCAGCCGCAACAGACCAACCGCAGAACGAATATCCCTCGGGAACGGAAACGCCGAGCGTATCCCATTTCGGAAGTTTTAATACATCGCCGTAAACCGCCGATACCGTGCCGAGCGTTTTTGTTCCGCTTACAAATGCAACGGTATATTTTATCGGCTCCCACGACGCATAAAGTTCAAATTCGTCCGCGTCGCTGTCCCACGGGTTAACCGCGTAATCACCGCCGGGTGACATATCCGCATTGTAAACCAAATTTCCGCCTTTATCGGGCAGTGTATAATATCCTGCAAATGTATATCCGTACCTTGTCGGCGGAATAAGCCTGTCGGACGGAAGAATTTTGCCGTATACCGCCTCACACGACGCAGTGCCGGAGGAACCGCCCTCAAAATTAAACTTAATCCTTGTTTTTGCACCTTTCCAAACCGCATAAAGCGTAACTTCGCCGTTTTGCGCGTCGGTAAGATTTTTCACGGTTGCACCGTCGGTATATGCAATTTCACCGTCCGCGGAATACGACCAGCCTGCAAACTGACATCCCGTTTTTGTGAAAGTGTTCTTTGAAAGCGTATATTCCTTGCCGTAAACCGCCGATGTCGGCGCCATAGCACCGTTTCCGCCGTTTGCGTCGTATTTTATTGTATAACCCAAAGGCTCCCAAACGGCATAAAGCACAATATCCTCCGCGACGACCGAAATGCCGTCACCGCCCTTATACTGCGCATAATCCGACTCTGCCGAGGTGCCCCAGCCTTCAAATACATATCCTTTTCTCGACGGAATATCCGACATAACAACCGCCGTATCGCCGTTTGCATAAGTGCGCACATCAATCGGCGCGTTCATACCGCCGTTTGCGTTGTATATTACATTTATCGCCGAGGTATCGGCAATAACAACCGAGGTGTTGTCCTTTATTTCAACTTTATATACCCCGTTTACCGCCTGTATCAAAATGCCGTTGACATACACCTTGGGGAGACGCACCGATGACAGTAAATTCTGCGTATTCGCCGAGCACATATCCGTCCGCGTTTATACCCGAAACGGAATATCCGCTTGCCGAAGATACACTCACCGTGTATTTAACAGGCTCATAAACGGCATAAAAGCACAGTGCCGGTGCCGGGCATTTTATACGGCGAAGATACAATATCCGCAACCGTCGCCGTTTCGCTCTCCGCCCAGCCCCGGAACACATAACCGTCCTTTCCCGGAACCGCGTCGGTAAGCTTTACAAGGCTCCCGGGCGCGGGATAAGACGAACCTGCATAAGTGCTGAAAACACCGCCGTTTGCGTTATATACAAGCTCGGGATTTTTGCTCCACACCGCAAAAAGCGTTACAAGCGAGTTGCCCATAGTGAACCTGTCGCCCGGCTGATACTGCGCCGTAACGGAGTCAGACTTTTCCGACCAGCCGACAAATGTGCAGTTTTGTCTGATCGGAACACTGCCGCTTAAATTTATTGTTTCGCCGTCGTGAACCTCCACGGCAGAGGGCGAACCCTCACCGCCGTTCGCGTCGTAGGTTACGGTATATTTATCTTTTTCCAGCCAAGCGGCATAAATATACGCCGTTTTGCCCTGTTCGGTTACAAGGCCTGCCGAATATGTTCTGTCCGCCGTATACATTGCCCAGTTTTGCTCGTCGTATATGTTCCATCCCACAAACTTGTAGTTCGGATATAAAAATTCCAAGCGTTTCGGCAGACGGCAGACAAAGCTTGCCGTAAACAACATCTTTCAGCGTGCCGACGTTTTTCTCCCAGGCTGTAAAGCTGAATATTGTATGTAATCGGCGTCCACAGTGCATATAACGTTACACCCTCCGCTCTGTCGTATATAATTGCAGACGAACAGTCGGAGTTATAATACCTCGTACCGCCTCCGTTTTCTTTATCAAAATATCCGCCGAACAGATAACCCGGCTTGTCGGGCGCGGAGATGGCAGGCATAGCGCTGTCAAACGTTGCGGTGACGGCTGAACCGCCCGAACCGCCCTGCGCGTTCAGCACAACATCATAATTGTTTGCCGTCCATCTTGCATAAAGAGTGCACGCGCTGTCCAAATCGTAATTTCTTGCGCACTCGCCGTTTGCATAATAATACTGCGTACCGCCGCTTGCGCTTTCAAAAAATATCCGCCGAAAGTGTAACCCTTTCTTTCGGGCGGTGCAACGGACGGCATTTTAGCGTCATATACCGCCTCGGCGCTTAACGTTCCGCCGGTTCCTCCCTGAGTATCAAAGGTAACGGTATATTTGTTTGCGCTCCAGCCGGCATAAAGCATAAGGCCGTCGGTTTTGTCGTATTTTCTTGCCGAAGTTCCGTCGGCATTGTAATACTTATCTCCCCCGCCGTTCTGCTGTGTAAAATATCCCAAAAACGTGCAGCCTTTTTTAACCGGAAGCGCAATGACGGGCATATCCGCGTCATACTCAGCGGTAACGGTTCCGCCGTTTGTTCCGCCGACCGCATCCAGAGTAACGGAATATTCCCTCGGCGTCCATTTTGCATAAAGAACGGTGTCCGCGGTTTTGTTATAAATTCCGTCTGCATTGCCGTTAACGTCGTAATACCGCGCTCCCGTTCCGTTTTTCCCGTCAAAGTAACCGCCGAAAGAATATCCGCCTCTTGACGGAGGTTTTATATTCGGCATAGCCTGCGTGTATGTTGCCTGTATGCTGTCCGTTCCGCCGTTTCCGCCCTGTTTGTCAAATGTAACGGTATACGTCTGCGGTATACCGGCGGCGGTGATGTCTATGTCGCCGACTATTTCGGACGCGTTCACCTTAATATCGCCTGCGTCGTATGTATATCCCGACACGGTGTTTCCGTTAACTTTAACGGATATATTATCGGGAAGTTTATATCCCGTCTTTGCTGTAATCTTTGCCGGATAATCACTTCCGTGCAGTGCGGTTGATGCTCCCGAAAAATCGAGGTTTGTCATATTGTTTGTTACGTTAAAAACAGATTTATACGGAATGGTGATACCCGAAAGCTTGCTTCTTGCGCAGTCGGTTTTCATTTCCGGCATCGTCCTTAACGCTGAAATCCGAAATTCCGTTGAGTTTCAAATCGCCGTTTATCGCCTTGTTGTCAAGCCTTACCGTAAAATATATCGTTTGCCTGTCATCGGAATATTTATATGCGGGGTTATAAACCGAACAGTCAACACCGCCGATTGACAAATTCAGCGTCGGCTTGGTGCTTAATTTTACTGCCTCGCTGAATTCAACCGCATATGTAACCCTGTCCCCCGACATTACATATGCAGGAAAGTTCACATTATCGTTTACGCTGTGCAGATACGGCTCTTTGGCAACCTTCGGGTTAACTTCGTCATAAAAATACATTTTAAAGTCATACATACCGAAGTACCATTCTTGGCTGGCTTCTTCGTAACCGCGATAGATAACGCGGGCTGTGCCGGCGGGTATTTTGGTCTTTTCAATTTTTTTAAAGTATGTGTTTTGCCGGCTCCCCAATGAAATCCGTCGAATGAATCTTCACATTCGTCTCCGATGTATCCCGCACCTTCTCTGCCAAAGCCTACTCGGAGGTATGCCTCAAGATTCATTGAACCCTGCCCGTAAAACTTACCCTCCGCATAAACAGACAATTCACCGTTTTTTGCACGGACTATGTCTTCCGGTGTAAGCTTCACCTCCTGCCGTATGCTTCCATAGTAACTTCCGCTTTTTGAGCCGAATATGTATCGGTCCGATTCACCTTTGTTCAAAAACTTTCCGTATTTGATGCCAGACGGGCTCCAATAGCTGTTTGATGTCGGCTCCGGATTTTTCAGCACGTTGTTGCCGTGGCCGTAGCCGTATTTGTCCGCCGTCGTTGCCGCGGGAAACCGGCAGTGAAAACACCGGCAAAAAAGCGATGCGGTCATACATAAAAACCATAAAAATGATATAAACCGTTTTTCTCATTTCATACCTCTCCTCAATATCTTTGTATTTCGCTGTCATTTGCTCTTTTCAAGCATCACCTGCTCTGTTTTCTTCCGAAACAAAAGAAGCATATCCAGCTCTTTAAGGCTGATGTCAAGCCCTTCTTTTTCCGAACAATGCCAGCATATTGGCAAGATACTCTGTTTTGTTTACAGTGTTTCTGCATAATGCCAGGTTTTTAAGTTCCTCTTTCAGTTTTTTTCGTTGGTATCCAATTCATAGTTGAATTTCGCCACTTTGTCAAACGTTACTTTTTCCTTTTGAAAAAAACACATTTTTCACCTCCGAACAGACTGCTGTTATTATAATCATAACAAAAACCACCCTTCAGGGTGGCTTGCCATAATTGGTCGGTTTTTTTAAACATAATTGGTCATATTTGGAAATTTTAAGAATTAAGTAAGATGCAAACGGTCAGTATTCCGTTTTTCAAAACTGTATTTAATATCGCCGTCATATTTGTGTATCGCCGAAAAGCATACTCGCTATTCCGATACCGCGGTTTTTAATCATATTGTTTTTCTATCTGAATATCTGCACGGCAGGGATTTGAGCATACAATAACGGTTTTGTCCGCAACCGTTCGGATATTCACCTTTATTTCGCCGCCGGACCTGCACTCACTGCACCCGTTTACGGCATTTTCCAAAAGATTTGACAAAATTGCAACAAAATCCATATCGGATACGGATACATCCTCTCTTGTGTCTGCCTTAACGAAAACAGAAATACCGCTTTTTTCCGCCTTATTGTAAAAAAACCGTTTAAAAATGGCATTGACGGTTATGTGCGGACAAAATTCATTCGGTTTTTGATGTGTCCAGACTGTCGTTATATTCCTCTAAATATTTCACAGCGTCCTCAATTTCGCCGTTTTTCAGCATAGACGCAATGTTTTGGTTATGATGTCTTAAATCGTGACGGACGGTTTTTGCCGTCATCTCATTTTCTCTTGCGGTTTTGAGCTGTCCCTGCAAATATGCCACATTTCGGTTAATAAGTTCCGCATTGCTCTCATCTATCATAGACTGTATCGTGCCGAAGATAACCCACAGTATTGAAATGTAGATTAAAACGAAAACCGCGAAAAACGGGATATATTTGCGTATATGCACATATTCGGAATGGAATATCACCACAAACGACGCAAATATTACCAAAAAACAAAACCGAAACGATAGATATGGAATACCACGTTTTACAGCGTTTTTCCCGACACGGTCCGCACAATCGGGCGCAAAAAAAGCGTATGTATATTAAAATCATAGAATAAACAAAACGGTTCTTATGATATTGCGCGCATAGTATACAGCAATTTCCGATGCGTTTTTTTGAGAAAAATATACTGCACAGCATAAGCGAAATGCACACAAACATACTGAACACGTTTGCATAACTTATAAAAAAAGAGAAAAATCTTTTTGCAGGATGTGTCGGCAGAGGTGAACATAAAAACAAACAGCGCCGCGGTGATGGTGCTTACAAATGCCGTGCCGTAATACGCGGGACTGTCGCCGAGTATTGTATATGAAAGCGTCGCAAGGCACACAAAACGCAGCGCAGAAAAATTGAATAGATAAGCACTGTTTTCCGCACGGAATATTTCGGTTCCGTCAATGCCCAAAAAGACAGCAGATGCGAAATTCCGAGAAGCGTCCAGGCTGCCAGCATATGTATCATTTTTTCATCGCCTCCTCGCGGTAAAAGTCAAAATACCGCTCCTTTATGTCGTTTCTTATTCTTCTCGGAACGGGTATACTCTGCCCGCTTGCCATAATAAGCTCGGTTTGAAGAACGCTTTTGCACGCACCGTAAATTTACAATAAACGATGCGCCTACCGATATAAAAACCCGAAATATTGCTGAAAAGATTTTTTATGTCCGTAAGCGCAGTGCGCGTCGTTACGGTTTTACCCGATTTTAAGTATATTTCAACATTGTGGTTTTTCGATTCCATATACAAAAACCTGATATAAATCAATGCGGTGGATTTCTCTTCCGCACGTTATCGGCACAAACAAACGCCTTTTCCGTTTTTCAACCACCCGTTCAAGCGTGTCGGTAAGCCTTTCTTTTGTAAACGGCTTTGTCAGATAATCGTTAACGTGCAGTGCAAATGCCTCAACGGCAAAATCGGAGCTTGTGGTTAAAAAAATATTATGTTGGTGTTGTCACCGCTTTTGTTTTGAATTTCTTTCGCAATCTCCGTCCCCAAAACTCCCGGCATACAAATGTCAAGCTGTGCAATATCGGGAACACCGTTTTTTTGCTTATGTCGTCAAGCATATCGAGAGGGTTTGAAAAAAACAGCGTATTTCAGCGGAAAGCTCCGAGTGCGACAGCACATAGTCCGACACAATCTGCCTGATTTTTTTCAAGCTCGCTTTTTGGTCGTCGCATATAGCAATGTTCATTTTTTACCCCCTTGAAATTTGAAAAAGTAAATTTAACCGTATAAAGGCAAAAATCGGCAAGCACAAAAGCACTTGTCGATTTTTTTGTGGAGTGCAGGGGCCGGATTTGAACCAACGACCTTCGGGTTATGAGCCCGACGAGCTACCAGACTGCTCCACCCTGCGATACATATTAAATTATAGACACTTCTTTTTTTGCAAATATACCATATTTTAAAAAAATACTTTTAAAAACAATATTCTTTGCAAAACTCACCGACAAATTCAATGCTCCAAACACTGCCTTAGGTATCAACCCTCAAGCACAACAATGGTGCCGGAGACCGGAATCGAACCGGTACGGGAAACTAATCCCACAGGATTTTAAGTCCTGGGCGTCTGCCAGTTCCGCCACTCCGGCGAAATTTATCGTGCTCAATTATAATACCACAAAACAGTATATGTTGTCAAGTAAATTTTGCGTTTTTCAAATTTTTATTTTTTTATTCAAATTCAAGGCTTGAAACAAGCTTAACCGCACTTTCAATATCGTTTATATCCGCGGTTTCGCACGGCGTGTTTGCATATCTTACGGAATTGACACCGCGCCCGATTTCACACCGTTTTTTGATAGATGAACGCTTCCTGTGTCACTTCTGCCGTTTTCCGCAACGGCAATCTGATATTTTATCTTATTTTTTTCGGCACATTTTACAATCTGCTCCCTAACCTCTTTGCTCGCTATAAACGACGCATCTTTCACCTTCACCGCAACACCGTTTCCGAGCGAAACGTCCGAAATTTTTCCGTTCGGTGTATCGCCTGCGCAAACAGTGTCAACCGCAACGGCATAATCGGGCTTAATGTCAAACGCCGAGGTTTTCGCACCGCGCAGTCCAACCTCATTTTTGCGCCGTAAATACAAAAATATAAATCGTTTTTTTGCTGTTTTTTTGATATTCTTAACCGCGTTTATAAGAACATACGCGCCGGCTCTGCCGTCAAGCGCCTTGCAGTTTACCCTATCGCCGAGCTTGACAAAATTCTGCGCAATCACTGCCGTATCGCCGATAGAAACGTATTTTTCAGCGTCTTCGCGGCTTTTTGCGCCTATGTCAACGAACAAATTTGCGTCCTCAACATCTTTTTATATCCTTAACGCTTTCCTCGTGCGCGATAATACCGACCGTACCGTTTTTAAACACAACCCTGCGGTAAAGCATAAAATGCCTGTCTGCGCCGCCGATAAAACCGAAACGTATAAAACCGCCATCATCAATATGCGTCGCTATAATGCCGATTTCGTCGGTGTGGGCGGTATACATAACCTTTTTTTGCCTTTTTCCCTTTTTTGTGCACGACAAGATTTCCCATAACGTCGGTGTAAATCTCGTCCGCATATTCCTTTATTTCGTCCGCTATAATATTGCAGATTCCGCCCTCGTCACCCGACGGCGCATATGCCTCGCAGAGTTTTTTCAGAAGTTCCATAATAATTTAAAAACCTCACTTTCATATCCAAATCAAGCTTGTGAAGATTTTCAAGCACACCGCGCGCAAGGTTCACCCTATCGTAAACGTCGCTCTTTTTTGAAACGCTTATCGGCGAATGAATGTATCTTGTCGGGAGCGAAATAACCGCCGTTGCACAGCCGTCCGACGCGGTTGATATACTGCCTGCGTCGTTTCCGCCCATCACGGTTTTCTTGTACTGATACCTAAATCCCTCATTTTTTTGCAACAGTTTCTATAAATTCGTTGTACTTTTTTTATTTGAAATTGACGCTCTGTCCATAATCGAAAGCGCAGGACCTCCGCCGAGAACCGTAACCTGTTTATGAGGCGGAACGCCGTCAACATCTGCCGCGTTTGTGCCTTCAAGCACAAGACAGGTATCGGGATTCAGCCTGTGCGAAACGATTTTTCGCACCGCGCAGTCCCACCTCCTCCTGAACGGTGAAACAAAAAGTAAATATCCGCGTCATACTCGTCTTTTTATAAGCTCCAAAAGGGTGTAAACCCCCACCCTGTCGTCCAGCGCCTTTGCCTTTATTTTGTCCGTTCCGAACTCGGTATATTTTTGAGCAGAACGTTGCATAATCGCCGATTTTTCACGCATTTTTTTCTGCGTCTGCTTTGTCCTTTGCACCTATGTCGATATACATATTTTTTTCTTTTTGATAAGACTTTCGCGCTCGTCCTTGCTCTGCAAGTGAACAGCCTTGACGCCCAAAAATTCCCTTTAACCTTATTTTTCGCCTATTTCCACGCGCTGAGTAAGCAGAATTTGGTCGCTTATACCGCCGACTTCTTCAAATTTCAAAAACCCGTTTTTCGGTGATTTTTTTGTTATGATAAATCCGACCTCGTCCATATGCGCCGCGAGCATATGCTTAAGTTTTTCCGCCTTTTTCTGCCCTTTTTTGAACGCGATAACATTTCCCATTGTGTCGATTTTAATATCAGTTGCATACGGTTTTATGTTTTTAACAATAAACTCGGCAAGCAAATCCTCGTTGCCCGACACCGCGTTAAATTCGGTAAGCGTTTTCAGCATAAAGCGTCACCTGCCTTTTTCAAGCCTTTTAAAAATTGTGCAATCGCGTTTGCGGTTTCTTTCACGTCGTCGGTGCACACCGTTTCATACGGCGTGTGCATATATCGGAGCGGAATTGAAAAAAGTGCCGTAGGAACGCCGTTTTTGCTTATCTGCATTGCCCACGCGTCTGTGCCCGTGTTGCCGCCGCACGCCCTCAATATTGTATTTTATTTTGTTTTCGTCCATAGATTTAATTATATTATTTGCAAGTTTTTGAAATGTTCGGTCCGACCTCAAAAAACCGTGCCGTCACCGAGCGGAAATGTATTTTTCCGACGCGTCGGGCGTGTCGCCGTGGCAAACGTCTATCGCAACGGCAAAAATCGGGGTCAATTCCATAGGTAACCGTCGTACTTCCGCGAAGTCCGACCTCCTCCTGCACCGCGCCGACAACGTACAAATCAAAAGGAAGTTCTGTTTCGTCAAGCTGTTTCAAAACCTCCAAAAAGCACGCAGACGCTCGTTCTGTCGTCCTGTGATTTTGACGCGATATGTCTTTTTTTCCGAGCATTGTAAACTCCGCGTTAAACGTCACGGTGTCGCCGACGCTTACAACCTTTTTCCGCCTCGGATTTTGACATTCCTATGTCTATAAAAAGCTTTTCTTTCGGTATTACGCTTGACAATTCCTTTGCCGAAAGAAGATGCGGAGCGATTGCGCCCACAACGCCGAAAAGGTCTTTTTTTGCCGTGAACGGTAACCTCATTTCCCGGCAAAATGCGCGTGTCGATACCGCCTATATTTGTAAATTTCAAAAATCCGTCATCGGTGATTTTTGTAATCATCAACCCTATTTCGTCAATGTGCGCCTCAATCATAACTTTTCCGTTGCCGTGACCTTTTTTTATGCCGATAACACTGCCGAGAGCGTCGGTATAAACGGTATCGCAGTATTTTTTTCAAACATACCCTTAACCGCCTCGGCAACGTTTTTGTTCGTTTCCCGACACACCGCAAAGGCTCGTGAGTTTTTTTCTATGTTTAGTTCAATCATAAAAAAATCTCCTATAATTCCGCTTTGCCCAAATTCGCCACAATTTCTTTGAAAGCGTTTCCGCGCTCTTCAAAGTTTTTTTGAACATATCAAAAACTTGCGCACGCAGGCGACAACAGCACCGCGTCGCCCTCGTCTGCGAGCGAATATGCCGATTTAACCGCCTCGGTTAGCGTTGTACAGGTTATAACCGGCTCGTTTATTTCGTGCTTTGCAAGCGTTTTTTTCAATTTCCTCGCGCAGTTTTTTTCCGCCGTTGCGCCGACCAAAAACAACCGCTTTTTGTCTTTTTCACAACAATTTCGCCGAAGCCGTCGAACGGAATTTTTGTCGTAACCGCCGGCAATAAGCACAACCTTGTTTTTGAACGCGCGCAGTCCCGCCGATGTGCGCGTGGGCGAGCTTGCAATGGAGTCGTTGTAGAATTTAACGCCGTTAAACTCACGGATAAGCTCGAGCCTGTGCGGAACACCGCCGAATGTGCGCGCAACCTTTGAAACGGTTTCTTTCTTAACCAAACCGTGAACCGCGCAGATTGCCGCAAGGTAGTTGTCAACGTTGTGTTCGCCTGGGATTTTTATATCAGCCTTTCGCAAAAATCGGCTCGTCGTCAAAGTAAATTTTGCTCCTGTAAAGATACGCGCCGTGTTTGGGACGCTCGCGGAGAGAAAAATTTTATAACCTCGCCCGACGCCTCGTTTTTCAAACGCGTCGGTGATTTCGTTTTCCATATTTACAATAAGTTTGCCGTTAACATTCTGATGCGTGAAAAATGTTCTTTTTCGCGTTTTGTGTATTCCTCCATATCCTTGTGATAATCAAGATGATTGGGTGCAACGTTCGTTACAACCGCAATATCGGGGCTGTGCACCATACTCTGAAGCTGAAAGCTTGAAAGCTCCAGTATAACAATATCACTCGGCGAAATAAGCTCAACATCGGCTAAAAAGCGGTCTGCCGATATTTCCGCCGACGTGGCAGTTATACCCTTCCGTTTTGAGCATTTCGTAAATAAGCGTCGTCGTGGTGGTTTTTGCCGTCGCTTCCCGTTACGCCGATTATTTTGCACGGGCAAATGCTCACGAAAATCTCCATTTCGCTCGTCACAATGGCGTTGTTTTCCGCCGCGCGCACAAGCTGGGGAGTGTTCGGGTGTATTCCGGGTGTTTTTATGATTATTTCCATACCGTCCAGACGGTCGAGATAGTCCTCGCCAAGCACCATACCTTTTGTGTTTTTTTCTTAAGAATTTCAAGCGTACCTTCATCAAATTTATCGGCAGTGCGCCTGTCGAATGCCGTGACATATGCGCCAAGACCGTTTAAAAATTCAATAAGCGGAAGATTGCTCACACCGACTCCCAAAAACGCCGACATTTTTTTGCCCAGCACTTCGGTTTTGAAAAGTTCAAATTTTGGATTTTTAACAGTATTTTTGCGTCACAATAAATCGCCCCTTAAAATGTTTTTAGCTATCGCTTTTTTTAGTCAAAATCTGGCTTATGCCCATCAAAAACAGAAAGACCGCAAATATGCGCCTTAAAAAGCTTTGTCGGCATATTAACCGCAATAAATGAACCCAAAACTGCGCCGATTATGCCGAAAAACCGTTATCGGCACGGCGGTTTTTGAATTCTATGTTTTTTTGGTTTTTTATATGAATAACCAGCGCCGCTATGGCGGTTGGTATAAAATAATACAAGTTTGTGCACTGAGCGGTGTGCTGTTCAATTTTTCAAAAAGAAGGTCAGCGCAGGTATAAGCACCGCTCCTCCGCCTATTCCCATACCGCTTATAACGCCCGACAAAAGCCCCGCAATAACCGATACAAGCATTTAAAACACCATCCTCACCGCCGCAATTATAAGGAATACACCGAATATGCGTGCGAGAATGTACGGTTTAATTTTTAAGCACCCACGCGCCGATCAAACCGCCGAACACACCGCCGAGCGATGTTTGCCAAACAAGCGGAAAAATTGAAAAATCCCCTTTTTGTGTAGAAAAAAATATGCTTATAACCGTAAGCGGAAGAATTATTGCAATGGCGCTTGCGTGCGCTTTGGTTTTTAATGCCGAGAAATTTTTCCATACACGGCACGGCAACCGTTCCGCCTCCCGAACCGAAAAAGTCCGTTGCAAAGCCCGACCGTTATGCCTATAACGGCAAACTTTAAATATTTTTTTCAAATTTCATCACCCCATACTAATATTAGGAGCGAGAGGAAAAATATTCAAAATTAAAAAAATATTAAAAATTCAAACAAAAACAGCCAAACCCAAAAGGTCTGGCTGTAATTTTTAAAAAATTACCCCACCGAGCCGTAAAGTGGTCAAAAGACCGCAGGATACATTTCTAACCTGTAATTAAACAGGTGGACAACTGCCTTCTTGTTTATTGTTCCCTCGCTTGGCGCACGCGGTAAAAAGCCGCCTTTTTCCGCGCGGGCGTGGTTTACAGCCGCAAGAAGAGTCAGAATTCCTTTTTAAATGTGTTGGTTAAAATATAATCCGTTATTCACGCACTAAGCAGGGTGTTTTAGCTTATATTCCGGATTGCCGAAGATGTTATCATCTTGCGCAGTATTAGTATAGCATATTAAAAATCATTTTCAATAGTATTTTTTTAACATTTTTTTAAAAATTTTAAACCGATTTTTAAAAAAATTAAACAATCTCTTTTGCAAACGGCATTTTTTTGATATAAGGCGCAGAAAAATATGCGCTTGCATATGCCTGAATAACCGTCGCAATTATCTCCTCGGTAACACGCGGAATGTAAAAACGAAAAAAACGCAAGATTTTTTTAAGCGGAGGTATAAACATTCTCAAAACAAATGTGTTGAGCGTGGTGACGGTTAAATTTGATATTAAAAGCACCAAAAGAAGCTTTATGAAATTTTCGTCAAAATCGGGATTTTTGCGAAGAACAAGACCGTCGAACGCAAAAATTGCCGCACCTGCAAGCGATACCGCCAAAAGTCCCCAAGTTACAAACCAGTACCGTTTTTCGCCCATAGACTTTATAATTACACTGTATGCGTTATCTTTAAAAAACGTTACAAACACGCAATTTATTATACCCAAAATTCCGAGAACAACAACCGCGGACAAAAATATTTTTTTAAATTTTTCCGCATTGATTTTGTCTGCCTTTTTCCAAAGAAATCCGCACATAAGTCCGCCCAGCGCCGCCGTCACGGTCAAAAGAGGTATGTATGCACCCTCGGGCTTTATAAATGCCGGTATAACGTCGTTTAAAACAGATGACATCGCGCCGATGACGGGACCGAACAAAAAGCGCCGGCAATTTTGAAAAAGAAAACCGAAAGCGAAATTCTCATTCCGCCTGCGCCGGCAAACGGAAGCATTATGCTCGCCGTGCACTTTAAGGCAACCGTAACCGCGATAATAAGCGCGGTAAAAAAACAATTTTTCGTGTAACATTTTTTGCATTAAAAAACTCCCTTTCTTTTGAGCAGGAGCATACAGAGTATATATAAAAATCAATACATACAGTGGATGGAACGTTAAATCGTAAGAAAATTCTTTTCGTTTAAAGACTCTACTCCCATTCTTTAACACTTTAGGCACATCGTGTATGCCAACGCTTAACGTCTGCTCTGCAATATATTGATTTTATCACTATTCTTTTTAAAAATGTCAATTAAAAAAACTCACTTTTTGGGAATTTTTATGATATATTCGTAAAATCCGTCACATTCGTTCTGTTCCGACACCGCGTCAATGCCCGATTCGCGCATAACGCTCACCGCTTTTTTTGATGGTGTTTGCAAAAATGCGCACGTCCTTTAACACCGCACAGCGCAAAAACTCTTTTTTCTCCTTTTTCCGCCCGACAGCTTAAAGAGAATTTTTTTCTATAATTTCTTCGCTCTCCGACACATTGTATCCGTTTTTTTGACAATTCTCTGCACAACCGACCTTTGCAGTTTTTCGTCGGGAAGTTTCAAAAGCGCACGCGCGTGACGCTCGGTGAGTTTATGGTCTTTTTATTATCTCCTTAACGTCTTTCGGAAGTTTTAAAAGCCTTAATTTGTTCGCCACAGTAGACTGATTTTTCCCACTTTTTTTCGACAATTCCTCCTGCGTCAGACCGTGCTCGGTGATGAGGTGAAAAATATGCCTCCGCCTCCTCGAAAAAAATGTCAAATCCTTGCGCTGAAGATTTTCTATAAGAGCAACCACCGCGCTGTCGTTGTCGTTCATATCTACAACTATAACGGGCACTTTCTGCATTTTTGAGATACGCGCACGCACGAAGCCTTCTTTCCCCGGCAATAAGTTCAAACGCGCCTTTTTTTGCCTTTCTCACCGAAAGAGGCTGAATAACGCCGAAATGCTTTATCGACTCCGCAAGCTCGTATATCGACGCTAAATCAAAAACCTTTCTCGGCTGATACGGATTGGGACGGATTTTATCAATATCCACCTCAACCACATTGTTTTTTATATCCTTGTTCTTTGCTGACGAAAAAAATCTTTCCATAAAAACGCACTCCTCATTTGTAAAAGTAATCTATGTATTGATAATACCACACTTTTTACAAAAAAATGGAAGAAAAAAACCGTTCGTGAAATTACAACAAAAAGCCGTGAAATCCCTTATTTCAACGGCTCTTTTATCGGTTTCGGGCTTTTTCTGGGGAAACGTGACGAAACGGCTGATATTTTTTTATAAAAACAAGATTGTGTTTCAAATCCGTGGTGGGAATTTTGTAATTTTTCCACCTTTTCTATTTTTTTCCGCCAAGAAGTTTTATTGCATTTTCGGCGTTTTCTATTTCCTCGGAAACATTCGGACCTTTAAATGCGACAAAATATCCCCCGACCTTTACAAACGGCATACAAAGCTCGGTGAGCGACGCTAAATTCGCCACCGCGCGCGACACCGCAAAAGTCGTATTTTTTTCGCGGTGTTCCTTTGCGCGTCCCAAATCCTCCGCGCGCGAATGAACGGCGCATAAATTTTTCAAGATTAAGCTCGCTTATAACTTCGTTTAAAAAAATTTATCCGCTTGTTTAATGAATCGAGCATAGTTATTTTGAGGTTCCTGTTTGTTATTCCCATAACCACCGACGGAAATCCCGCACCGCAACCGACGTCGATTATTTTTTTGCGCCGTCCGCAAAATCGACATAATCAAATATTGAACGGCAATCGAGAAAAATGCTTTGTCGCAACGTCATATTCCCCGGTTATCGCGGTGAGGTTGATTTTTCTCGTTCCACTCGGTCAAAAGCGAATAAAATTTATAAAAAAATCATCGGTATTATGCGAAATTAAATCTTTAATCGTATTGATAAAAAAATTCCTCCTAATGCGACAAATATATCAGCAAAACGTTAATATCCGACGGCGAAACACCCGATATTCTCGACGCCTGACCGATTGAATGAGGCTTGAATTTCGCAAGTTTCTGACGTGCCTCAAGGCGCAGTCCGTGAATTTGCGAAAAAAATCAATTCCGTCGGGAATTTTTCTTGTTTTCAAGCTTCTTAAACTGCTCCACCTGGTCAAGCTGTTTTTTTGAATGTATCCCTCGTATTTTATCTGAATATAAGCCTGTTCTTCAACGTATTTGTTAAGTTTCGGACGGTCTTTGTCTATCGGCGCCAGAATTTTATAGTCAAGCTCGGGACGCTTTATAAGCTCGCTCAAATGAACTCCCGATTTTATCGGCGAACTGTTCACGCTTTCAAGAAGTGCGTTCACCTCGGCGCTCGGCGCTATAACCGTCTCTCTTGCGCGCGCAATTTCCTTTTCTATTGCCTCTTTTTCGCCAAAAAAACTTAGCATACCTTTCGTCGCTTATAAGGCCGATCTTATGACCTTTCGGCGTAAGGCGCAAATCCGCGTTGTCCTGCCTTAACAAAAAGACGGTATTCACTGCGCGACGTCATCATACGGTACGGCTCCTTTGTGCCTTTAACCGTCAAATCGTCGATAAGCGTGCCGATATACCCCTCCGACCTGTCGAGAATAAACGACTCCTCTCCTTTTATTTTAAGCGCCGCGTTAATACCGGCGATAAGTCCCTGTGCCGCCGCCTCCTCATAGCCGGAACTGCCGTTAAACTGTCCCGCGCCGTAAAGTCCGGGGAAATCTTTAAATTCCAGTGTTGCATAAAGACTTGTCGCGTCAACGCAGTCGTATTCAATCGCATATGCGGTGCGCATCATTTTTGCGTTTTCAAGTCCCGGAAGCGTGTGAAGCATTTTTAAGCTGAACATCCTCGGGCAAACTTGACTAGAACCCTTGCACATACATCTCGTCGGTGGTAAGCCCCATAGGCTCAATAAAAATCTGGTGCCTTTCCTTGTCCTTAAAACGCACAATTTTGTCCTCTATCGACGGGCAGTAACGCGGACCGATGCCCTCGATTTTTCCGCTGTAAATCGGCGAACGGTGAAGATTGTCCAGAATAACCTTATGCGTTTCCTTGTTTGTGTATGTAAGATAGCAGCACACCTTGTTTTCACCGGGATTTTCGGTTTCAAACGAAAATGGAGTGATGTCCTCGTCGCCCTTTTGAATTTCCATTTTTGAAAAAAATCCACGCTGTTTGCGTTAATTCGCGCCGGTGTTCCCGTTTTGAAGCGCATAAGCTCAATTTTTCTTGTTTTTGAGCGCGTCGGAAAGCCTGTTCGCCGGGAAAAATTCCGTCGGGACCGCTTGGGTAACTCACATCGCCCACGATTACATTTCCGCGAAGAAACGTTCCCGTCGCAATAATCGCCGCCTTGACCGCAAAACGCGCACCGAGGTGCGTTATAACTGCCTTAACCGCGTTGTTTTCGTCAAATTCAATATCTATAATTTCCGCCTGCTTTATGTCGAGATTTTCCTGTTTTTCAAGCACACGTTTCATTTCCTGCTGATACATTCGCCTGTCAGCCTGTGCGCGCAGAGAATACACCGCAGGACCTTTTCCCTTGTTTAAAATGCGCGACTGAATGAAAGTTTTGTCGGTATTTTTGCCCATTTCACCGCCAAGAGCGTCGATTTCGCGCACAAGGTGTCCTTTTTGCCGTACCGCCGATACACGGATTGCACGGCATATTTGCGATTGTGTCAAGGTTTATCGCAAATATAATGGTTTTTAAGCCCGAGCCTTGCCGACGCAAGCGCCGCCTCGCACCCTGCATGACCGCCCCCGATAACCGCAACATCATATTCTCCCGCATTGTATAATTCCATTTTTCTCACCTTTTTAAGTTATTTTTCCCACACAGAACGAATGAAAAAAATTCTGTCCACAATTTCTTCGCCCACGCTCATACCCGTCACCGCGCCGAGTTTGCTCACCGCATTTTTCAATGTCCACAAATGTCATATCGGACGGCATACCGTCCTCAAGCGTTTTGAGCGCGGAATTTATGCTTTCAAGAGCGCCTGCGAGCGCCTCTTTGTGACGCTCGTTTATAACGGTTTCACCGCCGTCGTCCGAAATTTCGCCCATATCGAACATCTGCGCGATTTTTTCGCTGAGCGCGTCAATGCCCGTTTCGTTTTTAACGGAAAAATTCAATCACATTTTTTCTTTATCGGCGCAAAAAAATTTTTTTAACGCTGTCGTTTATGCCATTCTCGCTTTTTGTTAACAAGAAAAAAACCGTTTTTGCCGTTTATAAGTTCAAAAATTTCGGTATCGTTTTCATCAATTTCGCGCATAGCGTCCAGCATAAAAATAACGAGTTCCGCCTCGGACGCACGTTTTTTCGACATCTCAACGCCGATTTTTTCAACTTTATCGTCGGTTGTGCGTATGCCTGCGGTATCCGACACTGCGAGCATTACACTTCCGAGGTCGATTTGTTCTTCTATAATATCGCGCGTTGTGCCCTCAACATCGGTGACAATCGCGCGCTCGCTTCCCGAAAGAAGGTTTAAAAGCGACGATTTTCCAACGTTCGGCTTGCCGACAATAACGGTTTTTATGCCGTTTCGTATAATTCTGCCCTTGTCGGCGGTGTCGTAAAGCTTTTTCGTTTTGTCGCGCAAACGGACGAGCAAATTATAATATTCCTCATCGGAGAGCGGTTCAAGCCCCTCCTCGGGAAAGTCGCTTATAACGTCGAGATTTGCCGAGAGCGACAAAAGACCGTCGCGGATTTCGTTGATTTTTTTCCGAAAGACTTCCGCCGAGCTGATTTACCGCCGCGGTGTGCAGTCTGCCCGTTTTTGAATTTATAACGTCGATAACCGCCTCCGCCTCGCAAAGGTCAATTCTGCCGTTCAAAAACGCGCGTTTGGTAAACTCGCCCCTGTCGGCATAAGACGCACCGTTTTTTATGAGCAGGCTCAAAATTTTGCGTGCGCTCACATTTCCGCCGTGGCAGTTTATCTCAACGACGTCTTCTTTTGTATAAGTATTCGGCGCGCGCATAACTGTGACAAGCACTTCATCGGTTTTCTGCGCACCGCCGTATATAAATCCGTGATGAACGGTGTGGCTTTTCGCGTCGGAAAGTTTAATTCTTCCGTTAAAAATTTTGTCCGCGGTTTCTATTGCCTTATCTCCGCTCATTCTGACAATGGCAATTCCGCCTGTTCCTTGTGCGGTGGATATTGCCGCAATGGTTTTCTGCATAATTTTTTTACCGTCCTTAATTTCCAAAAACAAATAAAGATTGCCTTTCGGCGCACGGAAAAGCTCCGTATGCCCGACAAAAAGGCAATCTTTGGCTTTAAAATCAAACTATTTTCTGTTATAGGCGATTACAACTTTTCTGTTAGGTGACTGCCCTACACTGTATGTTGTTACAAATTCGTTGTCTTGAAGCGACGCGTGGATAATTCGTCTTTCATACGAATTCATCGGTTCAAGCGTCACGTTATGTCTTGTTTTCGCAACCTTTGACGCAAGCTTTGCCGCGAGGTTTTCCAAAGTTTTAATTCTCTTTTCTCTGTAACCCTCGGTATCAAGGCTAACCTTTATAAAATCGCCGTCGCCGGTGTTAACATTAAGGCTTGTAAGGTGCTGTAAAGCGTCGAGCGTTTCGCCTCTTTTGCCGATTACAATGCCCATATCGTCACCCTCAAGCTCGACTTTCAAAACATCGCCGTCAAGCTCGGTATTGATTTTAACATTCAAACCCCAAACATCAAAAAAAGCTGAGATAAAAAATTCAATCGCTTTGTTCTGCGGTGTGGATTTAAGACTGACACGCACTTTCGCGTCTTTGCTTCCCATACCGAGAAAGCCTTTCGAGCCTTCCTCCAAAACTTCAATCTCAACATCTTCATTTTTAGCATTAAGCTCGGCAAGCGCCGCATTCACAGCGTCATCTACCGTTTTGCCGACCATTTCGATTGTTTTTCACGACAATCACTCCCCATTAAATCAATATAGCAATTTAAAAATATGATAAATTTATTTTCTTTTTCTGTTTTAATTTGCGTCTTTCCTTTGCGCACTTTTTCTTTCTCGTCCTCAATAGCCTTAACTTCCTCTTTTGAATTTTTTTCGCCGTATTTGTTGTTAAGGTACATCTGCTGGAGAATAGAAAGAATGTTGCTGAGTCCCCAGTAAAAAAACCGAGCGCCGCCGAGTAGCTGAACGCAATCCAGCCTGTGAAAAAAACGGCATAAAAATACATCATAGACTTATTCATAGCCTGTGCCTGGTCGCCGTTTGCCGACTGTTTGGTATCTTCGGGATTTAAAATTCTTTTCGGCTTTTCGTCCTCTTTCTTTTCCTCTTTTTTAGCGCCCGACGTGTTCATTGTTATATAACTGCTCAAAAACGTCGTCAAACCTGCAAAAATAGGAATAATCCAAAGTATGTTCGGCTTTGTAATACCCTGCCACGGAACGAGCGAAAGGTCAAAGCCTTTGAAAAGCTCAAAGTCGATAAGTCCCGATTTTGTCGCGGCGATAATCTGTGCCGCCGAGTTGAAGTTTTTGCTTTTGCCGAGCATATCCGCGGCATACTGCATTGCGAGCGACCAGCTTTCGCTTGCCGACATCTGGAGCATAAACGTGAGCGGATACGAGATAACCTGATAAAAGGCACAAAAGTATCGGCATCTGAATAAGCATAGGGCAGACAGCCGCCGGCAGGGCTTACATTATGCTCTTTGTAGAGTTTCATCTGCTCCTGCTGCATTTTCTGCGGGTCGTTTTTATACTTATCCTGCAATTCTTTAAGTTTCGGCTGAACCTGTTGCATTTTTACCATTGATTTCTGCTGTTTTGCGCTGAGCGGCAGCAAAACAAGCTTAACCAAAACGGTGAAAATCACAAGTGCAATACCGTAGTTGTTTACAAAGCCGTATATAAAATTTAAAAATAAAACCAAGTCCGTGAGAAATTCCTCTGAAAAATGTTAATTCCAATCGCCTCCGTGCGCGGTATTTTTTTGCGCAATGTCTGATTATTTAAGCGGATCGTATCCGCCTTTAAACAACGGATTGCACCGAAGTATTCTCTTTACTGCGAGAAAAACTTCCTTTAAATGCTCCGTATTTTTTTGCACCGCCGAAATTGCATACTGCGAGCAAGTCGGATAAAACCGGCAGCACGGTTTTTCAGCGGAGAAATATATTTTTCTGTAAAACAAAAATAAGCCCGATTACGGCTTTGTCAATTATTTTCATCTTTAAAACAAGCCTGCTTTTTTTCCAAAACATTCGTTCATAGCATTTTTAACGGTTTCAAGGCTTGCCGACGCGGTTTTGACGCGTGCGGCGAAGATTATGTTCATACCGCCTTTAATGCGCGGTGCAAAAGCCTCTGTACGCCTCTCTGATAAGACGTTTTGCCCGATTTCGCAAATGCGCCTTGCCTATTGCGGTGGACGCTGTGATGCCGTATTTTGTAGTGCTTGTCCTGTTTTTTTGTAACAGTGCATAACAAGAGCGGGCGTAACAACCTTTTTGCCCCGGTTGTACGCATATCTGAACTCTCTGTTAAGCTTAACGGTTCCCTTCAAGCAAAAGCCTCCTAATGCTTAAAAAGACCACAAAACGCTTGTGGCCTTTCAGAGTTTACTTTATTACGCAGACAAAAACTTTTCTACCCTTTAATCTTCTGCGAGCTAAAAACTTTTCTGCCATTGCTTGTCGACATTCTTTTTTTCTGAAGCCGTGAACTTTGCTTCTGTGTCTTACATTCGGCTGATATGTTCTTTTTCATTCAAAAACGCACCTCCCTAAAGTTTACCTATATAAACAAACCCAAGCAAGCATTACCAAACCCAAGCGCGGCTTGTCATATTTTACAAATCGTTATTTATTATACAATAAAAAGCTTTTTGTCAATATTTAATTCGCGTAATTTTATATTATTTTTTTAATTAGTCTAAAGAAAGCAATCCGAACCCGCCTCTCAAAAATCGGAGTGCGGATTGTTTTTTTCGGCTAGGCATCAGAGGATCGAACCCCGTATGCCTTGCATTTTTAAAAATTTCATGCCTTTTTCGGCTTGTCGTCCTCGAAAGGCGTCAGCCTGTCTTCGTCCTCCGTACCGAAAATTCAAATAATTTTTAAAAACGGAAGGTCGAAGAGTTTAAATAGAGCAAATTTTTAAAAAGACAAGGCGAAAAGCTGGGTTAATACTGACGTATAACATAGCTTTTTCAACGCAGTATTTTGGAAAAATTTGCCTATTTAAAACCACACAGGGTTCGGTCATCTGATGCCTAAATATTACATTTTCTTTGCATATTTAATATTTTGTCGAAAAAAATGCACAGTTTTGTGTTAAAATAAATATGTTTATCAGAATTTAAGGAGAAGTCTATGAAAAATTATTTTTGTTCATTATAGTATCGGCATTGTTTTTGACATCAACGGCGTTTGCGCAGGACGGCATTTCGCTCTACATAAACGGAAGCAAGATAAACTGCGACGTTGCGCCTCAGCTTGTAAACGACAGAACGCTCTGCCCCACCCGTGCAATTTTTGACGCATTCGGCGCGTCGGTGGAATGGGACGGCGCAAAAACAGGTCAGCATAAAAAAAGACGACAGCGAAATTCTTCTTACCGTCGGAGTTAAAACCGCTTACGTAAATTCGAAAGCCGTATCTCTCGACTGTGCGCCGACAATTATTTCGGACAGATGTATGGTGCCGATACGCTTTATAAGCGAAACTCTCGGCTGTAACGTGAAGTGGGACGACAAAACAAAAAGCGTGCTTATTACATACAATATGAATAATAATGATACAAAAAATGAAAATCCCGTAATTTCGGATATTAAACTTGCGCAGAACGCCGACGATAAAAGCGTTTTTGAAATTGCATACAACAGCACAAAGGAACCGAACGTTTTCTTCCTTTCGTATTCAAACTGCATTGTTATGGATTTTGCAAACACCTCGCTTGCGTTTGCGGATTCCAAAGTCACCATTGACAACACATTCGTAAAGGAAATACGCTATGCTCAGCACGAGGACTACGCAAGGGTGGTTATTGAGTGCAAAAACGTTCAGCCGTACACAACGTCGCTTGCAAACGGCATATTTACCGTGAACGTCGGAAGTGCGTCAACTGCGGTTATAACACCGTCAAATCCCGTGACGCCCGAAAATCCGCAGGAACCCGACGTCACTATGACCGACAGGGAATTTACGAAAACCCGAAACGAAAACAATCTTTGTGTTGTTATTGACGCGGGTCACGGCGGAAAAGACCCCCGGCGCGGTTTACAAAAAAACGAAAAACGGAGTAATTGAGCTTGCAGAAAAAGACGTCAACCCTCACCATCGCAAACAAGGTTTACGACATTCTCCTCTCGGAGGGCGTGAACGTTAAATATACGCGAAATACCGACCAATTCCTTGAACTTAAAGAAATTACCGATATTGCAAACAATTACGATGCCGACCTTTTTGTGAGCGTTCATATAAACGCTATGGAAAACAGTCCCGACGTGAGCGGTATGATGGTGCTTTACAACGGCGACGCTCTGGGCGACAAATACGGAATAAATTCAAAAGAAGTTGCGGTTAAAATCGACAAAGCAAATCGCCGAGGCGGTGCATATCAAGGACAGAGGAATTGGTTCGAGCCCCGGTTTGTGGGTTTTGAGAAAGACCAATATGCCGGCAGTTTTTGATTGAATGTGCGTTTATTTCAAACGCAAACGACCGCGCGATTATGACCGACGAATCGGCGCTCAACGCATATGCACGCTCCATTGCGGACGGCATAAAAACAGTCGCTCGAAACTATGAAACAGAATATCATCAAGGCTAAAAAAACGAATAGAAATTATTGAAATTTAAAGCGTATTCTTCAAAAAGAATACGCTTTTTATGTGCAAAAAATCTGATTTTCGGGCACAAAAAAACTTCCGAAAAATAAATTCGGAAGTTTTGTATGTTTGAAAAATCTTAACGTTTTGAGAACTGAGGTGCACGGCGAGCCGCTTTGAGACCGTATTTCTTTCTTTCTTTCATTCTGGGGTCACGTGTCAAGAAGCCTGCTGTTTTAAGAGCTTTTCTGTTCTCAGCGTCAACCTGCAAAAGCGCTCTTGCGATACCGTGACGGATAGCGCCTGCCTGACCTGTAAATCCGCCGCCCGATACTTTGCATATAACGTCGAATTTACCGAGATTATCGGTTGCAACGAGGGGCTGTCTAACGATAACCTTAAGTGTTTCCAAACCGAAATAATCGTCGATTGTTCTGTTATTTATTTTAACTTCACCTTTACCGGGAATAAGTCTAACTCTTGCGATAGATTTTTTTCTTCTTCCGGTGCCGTAAAACTGTGCGTTTGCCATTTTCTATTTCCTCCTTATCTCAATTCACCAGTGTAAACTTCGGGTTTCTGCGCGTCGTGCATATGCGCGTCGCCTTTGTAAACTCTCAAACGTGTAAGAGAATTAGCACCGATTGTGTTGTGAGGAAGCATACCCTTAACTGCAAGCGTCATAGCCTTTTCGGGATTTTCCTGCATTAAAATTTTGTATTTAACCTCTTTCAAACCGCCAACATAACCTGTGTGGTATCTGTAATATTTCTGATCAAGTTTTTTACCTGTCAGAACCGCTTTGTCCGCATTGATGATGATAACGAAATCTCCGCAGTCAACGTGCGGTGTGAACGACGGTTTGATTTTTACCTCTCAAAAATTGAAGCGGCCGCACTTGCAACTCTGCCGAGGGGCTTATCCTGCGCGTCGATGATATACCATTTTCTTTCAACATCGTTCGGCTTAGCCATAAATGTACTCATATTTTTTTACCTCCGTATTGTTTTTGCTTTTATATAAATTTGTATTTGCCAAATTTATCAACGTGTTATATTGTAATACATTTTTTTCCCGTATGTCAAGCACTTTTTCAAAAAAATTTTTAATTTGTTGTTTTGAAACTCCCGCATTCTTTAATTTTTCTCAAAAATACTCCGTTTTTCTCGTATGCAATTTTTAAAAATATTTGACACGGCACGCAAAATGTGATATAATATCAGTATAAACTTTAATTTTAAGGAGAATATTTATGAAGGGTTTATAAAAAAACAGCGCCCTGCTTTTTGGGTTATCACGCATTGTATTCGGTGGTTTCGCTGGTATTTCTTCTGCCGTTTTCAAGTCTTATATACTACAAAGACGGCGTTGTAAGACCGCTCGGAGGCATACTCTACACGCTCGTTATGCTTCTTTTGTATTTGCCGGCACTTTATTCAAACCTGTGGCACCTCGGACGCGCGCACGCGCGCAAAACAAGCGAGGTTAAGCCGAATTTTATGTATGCACTTAAAATTTCGCTTATTTCTGAAATTCCAACATACATAATTTTTGTGCTTATGGCGGTATTTAACCTTAAAAATCCCGGCTCATACAACATTTTCTACACGATTTTCAGATTTTGGCAGGGGAATTTACATAGGCGTTTTTAGACATTTCAAAAACTGTTCTATATTTTCTCGCTGGTTCTGCCGATTGTCTTTGCGCACCTCGGCTACATTGCAGGAACAAAGAACTTTGAATTTGCGGAAAAATACATTTATCCGCTGATTTTCAAAAACAAAAAGAAGAAATAAAAACAAATCATAACCTTCTCCCCGTGAGCATAATTATGCTTATGGGGGAGTGTTTTTATATGAAGAATTATAAAGGAATTTCAACTTATTTTATATGCCTTGCAATAATCGCGCTGTCGCTCGCGGTAAATATTGCAAATTTCACAAAAGCCGAGCAGACGCTTGCCGTTCCGCCGAGCGGAAAAATGCGTTATTCTCGACGCGGGACACGGTGCGCCCGACGGCGGTGCGGTGGGAATAAGCGGTGTTTTGGAAAAAGACAGAAACCTTAAAATCACAAAAAAACTTCAGCGTCTTTTTGGAACAGAGCGGAACGTATGTCATTATGACGCGCACTGACGACAACAACACAGCGCCCGACAATAAAGGCAAAATCCGCGACATAAAGCGCGCGGACCTTAAAGCTCGGCGCGAATACAAAAACACGCCCAATGCAGACATTTTTGTGAGCATACATATGAACAAATTTCCCGAACAAAAAATACAAGGGCGCACAGGTGTTTTTACGCGCGTAGTCCGCAAAACAGCAACCTTTTTGGGGCGAAACGGTGCAAAAATCATTCACCGAAAATCTCGACCCGACAAATACGCGCGTTGCAAAAACCGCCGACAATTCGATATATATTCTAAAAGACAGCAAAAATCCCGTCAATCATCGCTGAGTGCGGTTTTTGTCAAATCCCGAAGAAGAAAAACTTTTTAAAAATCGGACGAATATCAAAAACCAAAATCGCGTGGGCGATATACCTCGGCATAAACGACTATTTTGAAAACGCAAAAGGGACGGAATGAAAAACCATTCCGTCCCTTTTTATGTTAAAACGTTATAATTCCGAGGTGTTCAAGCAAAAATTTTAACGCCTATCAAAAATCAAAATCGCACCGCCTGCAATTTCCGCCTTGCTTTTTGTATTTCAAGCCGAAAAACGTTGCCGGCTTTTTAAGCCGATTGCCGAAAGCGTAAACGTTACCGCACCGATAAACAGCACCGCCGCGGCGATGTTAACGTCGGGCAAAAAGCGCAAAGGTTATGCCGACCGCCAAAGCGTCTATGCTGGTTGCAACCGCCATAACAAACATAGTTTTTAACCGAAAACGAACTGTCCGTTTCCTCGCTCTCGTTTGAAAATCCCTCTTTAAGCATATTCGCACCGATTATCGCAAGCAAGACAAACGCAACCCAGTGGTCGAACGCGGTGATGTATTTTTTTCAAGAAACGAGCCGAGAAAATAGCCAATCGACGGCATAAGCGCCTGAAATCCGCCGAACCACGCACCGATAATAAAAATAGTGCTTTTTTTTTAGTTTCTGCGCCGAAAGTCCCTTACAGACCGACACAGCAAAAGCGTCCATAGAAAGCCCTGCCGCAAGCAAAAACAACTCAAACAAACTCATAATTTCCACTCCAAACACAATATCTTAGTATCATACCACATTTTTTTACAGATATGTCAACATACAAATATATTTGTTTTTGTAAAAATATATTTGTTTTTACGATTGACTTTTTGAAAATTTTTGTTATATACTGTTTAAAAAATAAATATTCGTACAAAGTGTCGGTTATGCCGTAAAAGCAAAATTTGCAAGGCATAATCGGTGAAAAAGGGAATGAGGTTAAAATCCTCTGCGGTGAAACTGCCGCCGTGTGCGTCCTTTGTACTGCCGTCGGCGAAAGCCGGTCATTGGGAAACCGAGAAGGCAGGCGGTACAAAAAAATTTGAGGCGCAAGCCGGAAGACCTGCTTTGATGCCGTTTCGTCTGAAATTTTATCTTTCATTCGCGGGCGGTGTTTTTGCCTGTATAAGATATATACGGGCGGATTGCGTTGCGCAGAAAAAAATCAGACTGCGAGGGTTTTATACCTTCGCAGTTTTTTTATATAAAAAGAACAATAAAGGAGATTTGACGAATGAAAACAAAAAGAAGTTTATCACTTTTTGCTTTGTGTCGTAATGCTTGTATCAACGCTTGTTTTCCCGGCATATGCCGACAGTACGGGCGTGAGCGTTACGTTTGCCGCACAAAAGGACGGCGCGTTTATTTTTACGCGTCAAAGCATTGAAGTTAAAGACGGCATCGCGGAAGAATACGGTTATACCGTTAAAGACGGCATAACCTCCCCCACTTTTCTTGACGCTCTCGTTGCCGTGCATAAAGCCAAATACGGCGGCGCTTTCACAAAAGAAAGCGCAAAAGATTATCTTGACGTAAACAGCGGAGGCTGGATACTGAAATCGTTTCAATCCGCGGACAGTTGCGGATTTACCGTAAACTCTTCTTCGGCGGCGCTTTCAAACGAACAGATTATCAAAAAAACGGCGACACGCTCGAATATTATTTTTATATGGATACAACATCCTGGAGCGACGTTTACACGTTTTTTGACGCATATAAAAAGACTGTAAAAACCGGCGAAAGTTTTGACCTTACATTAAGTAAAGTAACATACGACCCGTCGACATACGCCCCCGTCATAACACCAATCGACGGCACAGATGAAAACAATGCGATTACGTTAAACACCGTAAACTCCGACGGCAGTATAAGCGAACCTCTTGACGCTGTGATTGACAAGGACGGCAAAATTTCGCTTAAATTCGACAGCGAGGGCACATATACCTTAACCGCACAGGGATTTGCCGAAACGGGCAGTATTGTTGCGCCGTTCTGCGTTGTGACGGCAGAAAAGGCGGAAACCGCGCCCGACTATGAATCGGCGGTAAAAATTGCGTATGATGAGTTTTCAACCAAAAAAACAAGTATACTGCATCAAACACACCGCTTGTATTCCCTCTTGAATACAACTCGGTTACATACACAAATCTTGTTTCATATTTAAAAGCCTGGACGCTCGACAAAACAGGTTTTGAGCCTGAAATCGAATACAAATTCACGCCGTCCGCAACCGCATACCCCGACTGGCGAAGCGGTGAACCTATCCAGTACGTTCCCAATCCGTTTGAGTCCGACGGCGAGGCTGTGCCGAATTATTTCGCCGACAACAAACCGATGTCAAAAATGTTTACTGCGGTTAAATTTAAAATCGGCACGGCGGAAAGCGCAAATATTGCAACGCTGTGGGCAAAAACAACCTCACTTGAAAGAAACGACGAAGAAATCGTTGATTATGTTGCGTCAAACCTCCCGTTTGCACGCATAAAAGGCAACAACAAATCGGAGGACGAAATAGTTCAGGCAATCGGCGAGCTTTCAAACGGCAGAGTCGGCGCACTTCCGACCGCAGACAAGCTTTACACAAAATCAAGCGCAGTAATTAGCTGGAAACTCGAAAACATAAGCGGAAACAGCAATGCACTCACGTTAAAAAGCAACAAAAATCACCGTTCAGCGCCCTGAAATCGGCGAAGATAATGCGGTGTTCAAGCTTACCGCAACGGTAACGTCGGCTAACGACAGCAGTATAACAAAAAGATGTCACATACACCCTCACCGTTCCTGCATATGAGGCGGTTTATGTCCCCGTACAGGTAACGTCGGGCGCAAAGCTTACAATTAAAAACGTTGACGAAAAATACATTGTAAAACAGGAAAACGCACCCGAGGGATACGACCTTTACATCTGCGCACTGCACACGTCGGCAACCGGCACAAAACAGGATTACACATATACCGCAGAGCTTGAAAACTACATCACGCAAAGCGGAACAATTTCCGTAACAGGCGAAACACCGAGCGAAAACGTTGTTATAAGCCTTACCGCGTCGTCCGCTGACGATACAAAGCTCGGAACGCTTAAATTTCTTGCTCCCGAAATCAAAGATTTTAATTTTGACAAGGACACGGCAGAATATAATGTTGAAATAAACAGCGCACAGTCGGTTAAAATTGCAGGACTTCCTGCGGTAAACGGCGCGGACGTTAAAATTACGTCGTACTATTCTTCGCTCGCAAATGCAAACAAAGGCACGCTTAACACAAAAGGCACAGCGCTTAACGCAAAGGGCGTTAACTGCTATCTCCCCGACGCACCCGGTGTTTCGGTTATAAAAAAATAACCGTAACCGCGCCGAGCGGAAGTGTTCAGGAGCAGAAAACGCGCGAATATACAATAAACGTTACAAAAAAGAGCGATACAAAACCGCTCACCGGTCTTGTTATCACCGCTCTTTCAACCGAAAACGGCAAAGCCGATTCGCGTGCTGACGAGGAAAAACTCGCCCCCTTGTTCGTATCGGGCGACAACGCAGGAACATATTATTATACGGTAAACTATTTCCGCAATCAAATAACGGTTAAGCCCACCGCAAAGGGTGCGGATATAAAAGTCAACGGAGAAACGGTTGCAAGCGGAAAGGTAAGCAATCCGATAAATCTTGAAGTCGGAAACAACGAAATAAAAAAATCGAAGTTACGCTCGGCGGAAATACCGAAACATACACGGTTGTTGTCCGCAGAAAAGCAAAGCTTGTAATAACGGACGTTAAGCTCGATAACGGATATCTTTCATCACTCGACAACGGCAGAACGGGAAGCTGTTCGTTTGCAAATAATGCAGACAAGATTAACGTTACTTATATCACAAACGAACCGTGTGACATCACCGTTACGGCAGGCGACAAGGTTTACACAGGCACTTCGGGCGAACCTATTGAAATTGACACTGACGGCGAAGACTCAATTATACCGATTACAAAAATTTCACACACGGTTGACGGTGTTTTGGAGGAACAAAACTACGTTATAAGTTTCAGAAGACTGGCGGCAACATCACCGAACGCGGTTGAAAGCTATCTTCCCGCCCCCGGACAGTTTGTAAACCAGACGCCGTACCGAAATCCCGATGTTGTCATTTCCTCGTCCGGCTCGGTTGTCACACTCGGTGCGTTCGGCGGATACGCTGTTTACAGATACGATGATCCTATCGCAAACGACAGCAAAAATCCTTACGGAATTGACTTTATAATTTACGGAAACGCATTCAAAAACGACGACGGCACAACCTCATCGGGCGCGGCTGAACCTGCGTCGGTAACGGTATCAAAAAGACGGCGTAAATTGGTATGAGCTTGCAGGCGCAAAAATATTACAGCGCCGATACACGTCACAACATTTCGGTAACCTACACAAACGGTGACGAAACGTTCACCGCGGCGGCCGACACCGCGTGGACGAGCAGTGACGGCGAAAGCGGTGTTATACCCAAAAACGATTATCACAATCAGCCGTACTACCCCAATCCGTCGTTCTACGGCAAATATCAGAACGGTATCGGCAAAAAAACGAAAGCTATAACGCAAAAAAACCGTAACATTTACGGGCACAATGATTGAAGCGGGATTTTATCCGTTCGGCTATGCAGACTCGCACAGCAAAAACGAAAATTTTTTTCAGCCGGCACAGCGGTAAATCCGTATGTTAAGAACCACGAATACAAATACAACGGCGACGGTTTTGACCTTGCGTGGGCGGTTGACGAAAACGGAAACAAAGTTGAGCTTGACGAAATAAGCTACATTAAAGTATACAATCCTGCGTTAAGCTACGGCACGTCGACGGGCGAAAAATCCCCAGAAATTTCGGCAATCGCACGCGCAAGAGCAAATGCCGAAGATGTCGGTGTTTCGTCCGCTCTTTCGTCGCTTTATATAAACGGAAAAAGAAGTTGCGCTTGAGGACGGTAAATTTACATACACCGTTGACGCGGAAAATGCCGAAACGCTCGAAATCACTCCGACCGCAAAGGACGGCAATGCTAATATTTACATTTCGGATACGCGCGTGAATTCGGGCGAAAAATGCAAAATCACATCGGCGGTAAAAACGAGAATTATTGTTCAGGACGGCGAAAAAGAGCCTGTAATTTATATTCTCGATTTTGAAAACGTCCCCGCCGACAGCGACAACGCGTCGCTCTCGTCGATTGAAATATCGCCCGACGGCGTAAGCCTTGCGCCCGACAGCGAAAACAAGCTTGCATACACCGTTTCAAACAACACGGCAACCGTAAGAATCACCCCAAAAACCGCAGGCAGAAAGGCAACGGCAGAGATTTCGGGCAAAAGCCTTGCAAATGCCGTAACGCTTAACAACGGCGAGAAAAGCGCAGTTATCGACCTTTCGGACGGCGAAAAACGTTTTCGATATTAAAGTTAAATCGGAAAAACGGCAAAAACAAAAAAACATACACATTCACAATTACACGAAAAAGCGGTTCATCGTCAACCCCGTCAAGCAACGAAATTACCGTTTCGTTCACGCTTACGGGCGACGTAATCCACTACAATAAAGATACCGGCCGATACACGGGAAATCACAAAAAACCTGTTTGGATAAAAACCCAGAACGTTGTTATTCCCAAAAATTCAACGCTCAAATACATAACCGAGCTTATGCTTAACAACGCAAAGATTGATTTTGTAACCGACGGAGTTTACATTTCGTATATAAACGGTATCGGCGAATTTGACAACGGCAAAAATTCGGGCTGGATGTATAGGGTCAACGACGTAATTTCAAACGTCGGCTATGCGGCTAAAAAACTTTCGGACGGCGACGTGATTGAATGGTTCTACACCGACGATTACACCACCGAGAAAAAAACTACGAAAAAAATGGGACGACCCGAAACCGTCATCATCAAAAAGCAACAAAGCCGAAAACGGCAAAACAGACGAATCGGACACAAAAACACCCGAGAATAACAAGGAATTTGACGAAAACACATTTGCCGACGTTAAAAAAGACGACTGGTATTTTGACGCGGTAAAATACGTATACGACAAAGGCATCATAAAAGGCACCGACAAGGGATTTGAGCCGAACACCGATATGTCGCGCGCTATGATTGTGACAGTGCTTTGGAGAATGGAAAATTCGCCTGTTGTAAACTTTGCAATGAAGTTTAACGACGCAAACGACGGCTGGTACACCGAGGCAATCCGCTGGGCGGCGTCCGAGGGTATTGTTTCGGGAATTTCCGAGGAAATGTTCGGCACGGACGAGCCTGTAACGCGCGAAATGCTCACGGCAATTCTCTACCGCTATGCACAGAAGAAAAAAACATTGACGTTTCGTCGGGCGAAAAACACAAATATCCGCTCCTATTCCGACGCGCAAAACGTTTCGGAATACGCGGTATCCGCTATGCAGTGGGCGGTCGGCGAAGGAATTGTGAACGGCGAAAGCGAAACAATTCTCGCACCTCACGGCAAGGCTCTGCGCGCACAGTGCGCCGCGCTTATTATGCGTTTTTTTGCGAAAAATATTCAAAATAAATTTTTTTACTGTCATTTTAAGGTCTGCTTTTTGCAGACCTTATTTGACTTTTACACCGCTTTTATTATATAATTGTAATTATCAAATTTACGAGGTTGTTTTATGAAAAAAATACAAAGGCATAATTATCGCACTTCTTGCCGTAATTTTAACGCTATCGGCGGCATTTTTTTACAGGAAATCCTAAAAACGATACTGCGAAAAAAATACCGTTAAAACCGCGGATTTAACAGGCAAAAACGAAAAATGTGCAGAAAACGGAAACCGAAAAAAAGCGGAAAAAGCGGACATTGCAGGCGAGGCAGGGCAAAAACGAAAAAAACCCGAAAAAAAGGCTGAAACAAGCGAAAAACGGAGATTAAAAACCGATAAATATCAAACCGAGCCGACACCCGAGGGCGTGCCAAGCCCCGTTGAACCGCAAAATTCGGCCGTTACAAAAAAGGAGCTAACCTGCACAATTTCGGTAAGCTGTGAAACAATTTTAAACAATATGGATAAGCTTGACAAAAACAAAGCTGACATAATCCCCGAAAACGGCATTATTCTGGCAGAAAAAACCGCAGTGTTTTATGAGGGCGAGAGCGTTTTCAACCTGCTTTCGCGCGAAATGAAGAAAAACAAAATCCATCTTGAATTTGTAAACACGCCGATTTACAACAGTGCCTACATTGAGGGAATTGCGAATATTTACGAATTTGACTGCGGAAACCTTTCGGGCTGGATGTATAAGGTAAACGGAAAATTCCCGAATTACGGCTGTTCGCGCTATAAACTTTCGGACGGCGACAAGTTGGAATGGGTTTACACCTGCGACCTTGGGCGCGATGTTGGGGATAACAGCTACAGCGGAGGGCAAAAAGAATGACGGAATTTAAAAAAATGCACCCTATTGTGAATTTTCTGTTTTTTCTTTTTGCAATAGGCTTTACAATGGTATTTATGCAACGGTTATGCATTGAGCTGTCGATTTGGTCAGCGGTATTTTCAAGGCATTTTGCAGTCGGAAAACCAAAGGCGAAAAAGCGTTATTTACACGGCGATACTTTTTATATCGGCATCGCTTGTAACGCCCGTTTTTCAGCCACGAGGGCGTAACAATTTTAACATATCTTCCGAGCGGAAATCCGCTCACCGCGGAATCAATTTTATACGGAATTTCCGCGTCGTTTATGCTCATAACCGTGCTTCTTTGGTTCACGTCGTTCAACACCGTTATGACGAGCGACAAAATCGTGTATCTTGCAAGCAGGCTCGCACCGTCGCTTTCGCTCATTTTTCAATGTGCCTGAGGTTTGTACCGCGCTTTGTGTCACAGATTAAAAATCGCACTCGCGCGCAAGGCATACGGCAAAGACGCGCCGAAAAAACTTACTGACCGCGCAAAAAGCGCACTTGCGGTTTTGTCGGCGGCGGTGAGCATAAGCCTTGAAGGCTCTATCGAAACTGCGGACAGTATGAAATGCCGTGGATACGGACTTTCTCACCGCACGGCATATACAAACTTCAAATTTTCACCGCGCGATGTTTTTTTTATTTTTTGGATTTTATGCCTTTCGGCATATATAATTGCCGGAAAAATTTCGGGTCAGATTAACTTTACGTATTATCCTTATATAAAATCCGCACCGATGAATTTTTATTCGGCAAGCGTGTTTTTTTCGTATTTTCTTCTTAACGCAACACCCGTTATAATCGAAATAAAGGAGGCTCAAAAATGGAAAGCATTAAAATCGAAAATTTAACATTCACATATCCTTTAAATTCCGCTCCGAGCCTCAAAAAAACGTTTCGCTTACCGTAAACGAAGGCGAATTCGCGGCAATTTTCGGAAAAATCGGGCTGCGGAAAATCGACACTGTTAAGACACATAAAACCTCCCCTTTGCCCTCACGGCGAACGCACGGGCGAGGTATATCTCGGTGAAAGGAGCGTTTTTTTCGCTTTCAAACCGCGAGCAGGCGGAAAAAAATCGGCTTTGTTATGCAAAAATCCCGACGAGCAGATTGTCACCGACAAGGTGTGGCACGAGCTTGCGTTCGGGCTTGAAAAATCTCGGGATTGCAAATGACGAAATCCGCGCGCGCGTTGCCGAAACGTCGGCATTTTTCGGAATATCCGATTGGTTTTTACACAAAAATACCGACACTCTTTCGGGCGGACAAAAACAGCTTTTTGAACCTCGCGTCGGTTATGGTTATGCAACCGTCGGTGCTGATTTTTGGACGAACCGACAAGCCGTCTTGACCCCATTTCGGCGAAAAAAATTTATTCAGGCGGTGTCGGATTTAAACAAAGAACTCGGAACGACGGTAATTCTCACCGAGCACCGTCTTGACGAGGCACTGGCGATGTCGGACGTTTGCTTTGCAATGGAGGACGGCGAAAGTACTGCGCACGGCGAACCGAGAAAGGTTTGCGCAAAAACTTAAAAGAACTCAAAAAGCGATCTCACTCTTTCTCTGCCCGTCCCGGCAAGGATTTTTCGTCGGTCGGATATGACGGAAATTTACCGCTTACGGTGCGCGAGGGACGAAAAAAATATTAAATGAGAGCAAAAATTTTAAACAAAGCTTTGATTTTGCAAAAATCCGCCTTGTGACAAAAAAATGCGCACTGGAGCTTAAAAACCTTTATTTTCGCTACGAGAAAGACTCTCCGGATATTTTGAAAGGCCTGTCGGCGAAGATTTACGAGGGCGAGCATTATGCAATTCTCGGCGCCAACGGCGCGGGAAAAAGCACGCTTTTTAAACGTTATTTCGGGCGGATTTACTCCGTATTCGGGGAAAAATTAACGTTTTGGACCGCAAAAATTGCGTATCTTCCGCAGAAGGTGAAAATGCTTTTTGAAAAAAACACCAGTGCGGACGATTTGCGCGAGGCAGTACAGAAAGACAGCGAAAACTTTGAAAAACGGCTTGAAAACGTGATTGAAATATGCGGACTTGAAAACCTTACCGACCGCCACCCGTACGATTTATCGGGCGGTGAACAAGAGCGCGCGGCAATCGCGAAAATTCTTTTGACCGAACCTGATATTCTGCTTTTGGACGAGCCTACAAAGGGCATTGACGCGCATTTTAAGCAAAAACTTGCGCGCCTCATAAAAACGCTCCAAAAAAGCGGAATTACCGTTGTCACCGTGTCGCACGATATTGAATTCTGCGCGGAATACGCCGACAGGTGCGCAATGTTTTTTGACGGGCAAATTGTGTCGGAGGGCGCGCCGAGAGAGTTTTTTTCAACGGCAAGAATTTTTACACTACCGCGTCAAACAGAATGTCACGGCAAATAATTGACAATGCCGTTTTGGAGCGCGACGTGATTTTTGCGCTCGGCGGTAAAATCGCGTAACCCGAAGATGAAAGCGTATCAAACATTCTTTTTGAAATCAACGGAAAGAAAAAGCGGAAAAAAAGCCGAAATTCCAAGCAAAAATCACATTTCGCCGAAAAAGAATTGCGCTCGGCATAATCTTTGCACTGCTTTTTGTTTTGCAAAGTCGTTTCAGCGTTTATCCGACCGCGGTGTTAACCAAAAATTTTCGGAAGTTTCGGCGAAAGCACGGCGCAGATTTTGAGCATCATAACGCTTGCCGTTTCGCTGATGTGCTTTATTCCGCAGAAAAAAATCGGTATAAGCGAAAAAAAATCGGGCGGAAAGCTTGACAAACGCACGCTTTTGGCATCGGTTTTCGTGCTTATCGCAGTACCGCTCACCGTTCTTTACGGAGTGTATTTTTGGGCGACATAAAGTTTTATTTCATCAGCCTTGCGGTGATTTTTTTGAAACGCTTATCCCGTTTTTTTGCGGTGTTTGAGGGGCGCAAACCCAAAAGCGCGCGAACTGGTTGTTATAAGCGTTTTTGTGCGCGCTTGCGGTTGCAGGCAGAACCGCGTTTTTTTATGCTTCCGCAGTTTAAGCCGATTGTTGCAGTCGTGATGATTTCGGCGGTTTGTTTCGGCGCGGAAACGGGATTTTTGGTCGGCGCTGTGTCAGCGTTTGTGTCGAATTTCTATTTTTCACAGGGACCGTGGACGCCGTGGCAAATGCTCGCGCTCGGCGCGGTCGGATTTGTGACCGGAATAGTTTATCAAAAAAACATTTTCCCGAAAACAAAACTTTCGCTCGCCGTTTTCGGATTTTTTGCAACGCTTATAATCTACGGCGGAGTAATGAACCCGGCATCGGTAATCACATATCAGCCCTACCCCGATTTTGCGCTTATCGTTTCGTCATATTGGCTGGGCCTGCCGTTCGACCTTGTGCACGCATTTTTCCACCGCATTTTTTATGTGGTTTATATCCGAACCGCTGATAGACAAACTTGAACGCATAAAAGTAAAATACGGTCTTGTGAAAGATGAGTGAAAAATTAAGCGTTAACTTGATTTTTTTGCAAAACAGTGTTATAATATGCTTTAGCAATTTTTTTGGAGGTAATGAGAATATGAGTAAAGGCAGTATTAAAGTAAATACGGAAAATCTTCTTCCGATAATATGGCTTTATTCAGACAAGGACATTTTTTTGAGAGAGCTTGTTTCAAATGCGCAGGACGCGGTTATGAAGCTTAAAAAACTTGCCGCAATCGGCGAGGCGAATATAGCTGACAGCGAGGATTTCAGAATTGACGTTATCGTTAACAAAACCGCGAAAACCTTAAAAGTGTGCGACAACGGCATAGGTATGACCGCGGACGAGGTTGACAAATACATAAACCAGGTTGCATTTTCGGGCGCGGAGGATTTTATCGCAAAATACGAAAATTCAAAGGACAAAGAGGGCGAAATTATAGGTCATTTCGGTCTTGGATTTTATTCCGCGTTTATGGTGTCAAAGAGCGTTGAGATTGACACTCTTTCGTATGCGGACGGCGCAAAAAGCGTCCACTGGGAGAGCGACGGCGGTACGGAATTCGACATCGAGGACGGCACAAAAGAAAACCGCGGAACTGTTATCACACTTCATTTAAACGAGGACAGTGAGGAATTTCTGGACATTGTAACCGTCAGAAAAACACTTATAAAATACTGCGGATTTCTGCCTGTTAACATCTATCTTATAAACGAGGAAAAAGAGGTTAAAGACGGCGAGGAGGACAAAAACGCAAACACTCCCATAAACGACACGCACCCGCTCTGGCTCAAAAATCCGAGCGACTGCACTGAGGAGGAATACAAAGATTTCTACCGCAAAGTATTTATGGACTTTAACGAACCGCTGTTCCACATACATTTGAACGTTGATTTTTCCGTTTAATTTAAAGGGAATTTTGTATTTCCCCAAGCTTAACCACGAGCTTCAGAGCATTGAGGGACAGATTAAACTTTTCAACAATCAGGTGTTTATTGCGGACAACATAAAAGAAGTTATCCCCGAGTATCTTATGCTTTTTAAAAGGGCGTTATCGACTGCCCCGACCTGCCTCTTAACGTATCCCGAAGCTTTTTTTGCAGAACGACGGCTACGTTACAAAGGTATCGAACCACATCACAAAAAAAGGTTGCGGACAAGCTTAATTCGCTTTACAAAAACCGAAAAAGAAACATATGAAAAATATTGGGACGACATCAATCCGTTTGTTAAATACGGCTGTCTGCGCGACGACAAATTCTATGACAGAGTTAAAGATATTCTTCTTTTCAAGGATATTGACGGCGCGTATAAAAACGCTCAAAAGATTTTACCGACGCAGACGTTAAAAGAGGTTTACTACGTTACCGATAAGGACGCACAGGCACAGTATATTGACCTTTTGAAAGCGGACGGAATTACCCCCGTGCTTTTGCCCGATATGCTGGACAACCATTTTTGTAAGCTATCTTGAATACAAAAATTCCGATATAAAATTCAAGCGCGTTGACTCGTTTATCGGCGACAATTTAAAAAGACAACAAAGAGAGCGAAGAAAGCGTTAAAAAAACAAAGTCACCGAAGTTTTTCAAAGATATTTTTGGACAAAGACACAAAAATTGAGGTTTCGCCGTTAAAAATCCGAGGATGTCTCGGCGCTGTTCGTTCTTTCCGAGGAGGAAAGACGTATGGCGGAGATGTCGAAAAATGTTCGGAAATATGGACTTCGGCGTTCCGAAAGCAGGCGAAACGTTTGTTGTAAACAGCAAAAACCCGCTCGTGCTCAAAAATCTGCGAAATTGAGGACAGCGACACCAAAAATCTTTTTGGCAAGACAGGTTTACGATATGGCGCGTCTTTCGCACAAAACTCTTTCCGGCGACGATTTGACGGCATTTTTAAAACGAAGCAGCGACCTTTATATGAAGCTTGCCGACAACAAATAACCAATAATTTCTGTAAAAATATCAATTTTTGACAACCGCATTTTTTTAAATATGCGGTTGTTTTTTTAATTTTTGTATAATTTTTCAAATAACTATTGCATAAATTTATAAAAAGTGTATAATTTAATAAACTTATGAATTTTTGCCACGAGGTAGAATATATGAAAAACTGTTGCAATATTATCCAATGCAAAAAGGACAAAGACTTTTAAAAACCGCGGAGGCGGTTTATCAAATTATAAAGTCGAAATACAATGTTATAAGTCACATAAATATGCATATAAACGGTATAAAATATACGAGCGAGGACTATGTTCTGCGAAATGCCGAGCTTATTATCGTTCTCGGCGGAGACGGAACAATTCTGCGCACGGCGAGAAAGGTGTGCAAGCGAAAAAACTCCAATTCTCGGCATAAATATGGGCAGAGTAGGATTTTTGGCGGAAATTGAAAAATTCTCTCGAAAAAAATATCTTTCGCGCCTTATCGACGGAAAATACTCCATTGAAACACGCAGTATGCTTTATGCCTGCGTTGAGAGAAACGGTCAGCGGATTGCGAAATTCAACGCGCTCAACGACGTTGTTATATCGTGTAATTCGTTCAAAAGAATGGTGGACGTTGAGATTTTTGTTGACGGCACAAAGCTTGACAGTTATTCGGCGGACGGCGTAATTGCATCAACTCCGACCGGTTCGACGGCATATTCTTTATCTGCCGGCGGTCCGCTTGTCGACAGTGCGCTCGACATTATGCTGATAACCCCGATATGCCCCCACTCTCTCACGGCGCGCTCCATTATCCTGCCGGGCGAAAAAACGGTTAAAATCCGTCTGCGCGAAAAAACCGCTCGCCACTCAATCCTCACAATCGACGGTCAGGAGGGTTTTGATTTAGAGGACGGCGACGTTATCAAAATCTGCAAATCAAACTATCAGACATCACTTATAAAAACTATCGGATTTAAGTTTTTTTATGACGTATTGAAACAAAAAAACTCTGCGAGCGCGGAAAGCAAAACGAAAGGAACTTTTAAAAATGACGAAAAGCGAAAGACAGGCAAAAATACTTGAAATTATATCGGAAAAACGCGGTATCGACGCAGGACGAAATTGTACGCATTTTAAACGACTCGGGCTACAACGTAACCCAGGCGACCACCTCGCGCGATTTGCAGGAACTTCGCATAACAAAGCTTATGCTCCCCGACGGCACATATAAATATGCGGCGGCAAAACTGCCCGAAATAAACATCAGCGAAAAAATGAACGCGGTTTTTTCGCAGTGTCTTGTAAGCGTTGACTATGCAATGAACATTGTCGTTGTAAAAACGTTCACGGGCGCGGCACAGGCTGTTGCCGCGGCGATTGACTCGTTTGTCTGGGACGAAATCGTCGGCTCAATCGCGGGCGACGACACGATTATGATTGTTGTGCGCAACGAAAAAAGCGCAAAAACAGCTTACGGTTAAATTATCGAGATTTATAGCATAAGAGGTGAAAACAATGCTTACTCATTTGAGCATAAAAAAACATTGCGGTTATCGACAAAGCGCAGATTGATTTTGACAGCGGTTTTTAACATTCTCACCGGCGAAACTGGCGCAGGCAAGTCGATTATTATAAATTCACTCAACATTTTAAAGGGCGAGCGTGCGTCAAAAAGAGCTTATCCGTTCGGGAGAGCAGAGCGCGCGCGTTGACGGAATTTTCACCGTGTCGGACGAAATAAAAAGCGAAATTGAAAAATCTTATCGGCATTGATGTTGACGACAACGAAATTATGATTTCGCGCGAATTTAACCTCGACGGCAAAAAAACAGCGTCCGCATAAACGGCAGTGTCGTCACGCTTTCTATGCTTAAAGAAATCGGCGAATTTTTTTCGTAAATATCCACGGTCAGCACGACTCCACCTCACTGCTTGTCAAAAAAGCCATATGGGATTTTTTTGGATAATTTCGGCGGTGAAAACCTTAAAAATGCGCTTTCGGAATATGCAAAGGTTTATGAGGAGTACAAAAAAAAAAATCGGAACTTGACGCGCTTTCAACAGACGAAACCGAAAAAAAGAGCGCAGAATGGACCTTTTGAAATATCAGATTGAGGAAATCGAGGTTGCAAATCTTTCGGCGGATGAGGAGGACGACCTCACCGAAAGACGGAATTTTCTTGCAAACGCTCAAAAAATTTCGGAAAACTGTCTTTCGGCGTTCGACAAGCTTTATGACGGCGAAGAAACGGGAAATTCCGCGCACGACCTCATTTGGGAGGCGGTTAAGCTTTTGGAACAGGTGACGGAATTTAACTCGGAAATTGACGGCATCTGCAAGGAGCTTACCGATATGACATACATAATTTCCGACCATTCGCACACCATAAAAAAAGCTTGCGGACAGCCTTGACAGCAACGATTACGAACTTAATGAAATTGAGGAACGGCTTGATTTAATATACAGTTTAAAAACGAAAAATACGGCGCAAATCTCGGCGACGTTTTTAAAAGTATCTTGACAAAAATCAAAAAAAGAATATGACGAAATTGAGCACAGCGACGAACAAATTAAAATTCTTAACGAAAAAAACTTAAAGAACTTGAACTTGAAAGGCTGGAAAAAGCCGAGGCGCTATCGCTTATACGAAAAGGAAAAACGCTAAAAATTTTGAGCGAAAAAAATCTGCGCCGAGCTTGCCGAGCTTGAAATGTCGAAAACGGGGTTTGAGGTTAAAAATCGAGGACACGGAATTTTCGGCAAACGGAAAAGATGATATAGAATTTTTAATCAGCACAAATCTCGGCGAAATGCCCAAACCGCTGTCAAAAAAATCGCGTCGGGCGGTGAACTTTCGCGAATAATTCTTGCCATAAAGGGCGTTATTACAAGCGAAAAAGCGCCGGCACGCTTATTTTTGACGAGGTTGACACAGGCGTAAGCGGAAAAACGGCACAGAAAAATCGGCGAAAAAGCTATACAAAATGACAAAAAGCGCACAGGTCATCTGCATAACTCATCTTGCGCAGATTGCCGCGCTTGCGGACAAGCATTTTCTTATTGAGAAAAAACCGAAAACGGGCGCACGCGCACCGAAATCACACCGCTTGACGGAAATTTGCGCGTAAACGAAATTGCACGAATTATCGGCGGCGAAGTAATCACCGACCTTACGCGCGAAAAACGCAAAAGAGCAGATTTTGCTTGCGGACAAAATTAAAAAAACAAGCTGAAAAAAATAAAGGCAAGGGGGGTTTTTAATATGCACGAAAGACGCGATAAAATCAACTATTATCTTGACATTGCGGAAACCGTGTCAAAGCGCGGCACCTGCATAAGACGCAACTGGGGAAGCATTATCGTCAAGAATGACGAAATTATTTCAACGGGATATTCGGGTGCGCCGAGAGGACGCAAAAACTGCATTGATTTGGGATTTTGTCTGCGCGAAAAACTCAACATTCCGCGCGGAGAACGGTATGAACTGTGCAGAAGCGTTCATTCCGAGGCTAATGCCATAATCTCAGCACCGCGCTCTTTAATGCTCGACGCAACTCTTTATCTTGTCGGCAAAAACGCACGCACGGGCGAATATGTTGAAAAACGCAACCTCGTGCGCCATGTGCAAAAAGAATGGTGATAAATGCCGGAATTAAAGAGGTTATCGTGCGCGAGGGACACGACAAATACAAAATCATAAAGGTGTCGGACTGGATTGAGCACGACGACTCGCTCACCGAAAAATTTCGGCTATTAGACAGCATAAAAAGTATCACACTTCGGAGGCTTAAATGATTAGTGTTGAACTGATTTTATTTATACTTAAATATGTGTTTGTAATTTTTGGCGTTTTTTTGTTTATCGCAAGCGTTACAAAGCTGATTTATCTCGACATCACCGATACGTCGCGTTACCTTAAAAACCGTTGAGGACGCGTATGCTTATTTAAAGCTTATTAACCTTCGCGAAGACCTCAATTTTAAAGTGTACGAAAGCTACGGCATAGGCGAAAAACGTGACAATCGGCAGAAAAAGCTGTACGATACGCATAAACTGCCCTTTTTGTCAAAGGTCCACGCGCGTATTTTTTTCTTTACAAAGACAAGTTTTTACGTTGAGGATTTGGGCAGTACAAACGGCACTTTTGTTGGCGGAAAAACAGGTTCTTGAAAAAGCCCGTCCGCATAAAAAGACGGCGACAAAAATTTCGTTCGGCGGACTGAGTTTTCTTTTTCGTTGAGGTGCTTGACAATTCGAGGGAGGAAAAACGAAAAATGACGAGATTTAAACTGCGTCCTCCCCTGTTTCTTCTGCTTCTTGACATCTGCGGTTTCGGGTCGTTTCTGCTTATGACAAACGACAGCGTTATACGAAAAGACGCACTTATTTCGGCGCTTGTGTTTTTCGGCGCGGTAATGTTTATATACATTCTTATGACCGCGTTTAAACTCGGCGACGTTTACCTGTATCTTATCGCGTCGTTTCTTGTGAGCATAGGTCTTATAATGCTTTTCCGCATTGACTATCAAACGTTCGGCAGAAAGCAAACCGCGTGGTTTTTCATCGGCTTGGGACTGTTTTTGATTTCATATGTTTTTATGCGGTTTATAAAAATCTGGGACAGACTGCTTGTGTTTTACGCGGCAATGACGTTTGTGCTGTTTCTTATAACGCTCATTTTCGGCGAAAACATAAAAGGCGCGAAAAACTGGATAAAAATCGGCGCGCTCACCATTCAGCCGTCCGAGATTATAAAGATTTTTTACGTATTCACAATAGCGTGTTTTATATCGAAAAAAACGCCCGAAAACCACTTTTTCAACACTGTGCGTTTCGGCTTTAAGACGGGCGATTTGCTCCTGTCGGCATACGTTTACGGCTGTGTCGGATTTTTTGCAATTCTCAACGAATGGGGCACTGCGCTGTTGTTCTTTTTGACGTATTTTGCGGCGATGTTCATATATGACAAAAGCTTAAAACTTGTGCTTGTCAACGGCGTGATGTCGGCATTTATCGGCATTTTGGGATACTTTTTCACCGACCAGATTTCAACGCGTGTGCACATTTGGCTTGACCCGTGGAAAGATATGCAGGGCAAAAAGCTACCAGATTGCGCAGTCGCTTTTTGCGATTGTGTCGGGCGGATTTTTTTCGGGAGCGGACTCGGGCAAGGCTCACCGGCAAGCATACCGGAAAGCCATTCGGATTTTTAATTTTCTCGGCGATATGCGAGGAAATGGGCTTGTTCACGGAATTGCAATAATTATGTGCTACTTCATTTTCACCTACCGCGGTGTTAAAATCGCGCTCAAAACAAACAACGATTTCTACAAGGCGGTTGCAATTCTTCTTACGACGGTGTTCGGATTTCAAACGTTTATCATAATCGGCGGAGTTATAAAAATGATACCGCTCACCGGCATAACGCTCCCGTTTGTAAGTTACGGCGGAAGCTCGATTATATCAAGCTTTATAATGCTGGGAATTATGGCGGCGATTTCGTCTACCGAAAAATCTTTAAAAAAATTATGAATAAATAATTTATACAAAAATCTGCAAATTAAGGATAATTTGCGGATGATAATAAGAGTATGAATTTTAAAAAAGAGGTTGTGCTATGAAAAAAATTGCATTTTTTTCGACACCAAGCCGTACGATAAAATTTATTTTGACAAATTCAAAGACGAATTCGGATTTGAAATCAAATATTTTGAGTCCAAACTGAACCCCGACACCGCATATATTGCAGGAAAAATACGACGCGGTGTGCGCGTTTGTAAACGACGATTTGGGCAAAGACACCGTAAACGAGCTTTATGACAACGGCATAAATATCGTTGCAATGCGGTGCGCCGGCTACAATAACGTCGATTTCAAGGAGGCATACGGCAAAGTGCACGTCGTGCGCGTTCCGGCATATTCGCCGTATGCGGTTGCCGAGCACACAATGGCACTGCTTTTGTGTCTTAACCGAAAAATCCACCGCGCGTTTAACCGTACGCGCGAATACAATTTCAGCCTAAACTCGCTTATCGGATTTGACCTCAATCAAAAAACAATCGGCATTGTGGGAACGGGCAAAATCGGCAGAACGTTTATAAACATCTGCAAGGGATTCGGTCTTAACATTATCGCCTACGACGCGTTTCCGCAAAAGAACACCGACATAAACTATGTCACGCTCGACGAGCTTTTTGAAAAGTCGGACATTATCTCACTGCACTGCCCGTTAACAAAGGAAACGCACCATATGATTAACGAAAAAAATCCATTGAAAAATGAAAAAAAGGGCGTGTATATTTTAAACACGTCCCGCGGTTCGCTTATCGACAGCGAGGCATTGTTAAACGCGCTCAAAAACAAGAAAATCGGCGCGGCTGGGCTGGACGTTTACGAGGAGGAAACCGAATTTTTCTATGAAGATTTTTCATACAAAATCATAAACGACGATATTTTGTCGGGACTTATCGCTATGCCCAACGTCATCATCACGTCGCACCAGGCATTTCTCACACACGAAGCGCTCAAAAACATCGCTTACGTCACCCTTTCAAATTTGTCGCGCTTTTTTAACGACGAATTTTTGGAGAACGAAATCTGCTACAAATGCCAGAAATACGGCAAATGCGACAGAGAAAAAGGAAAGCGGTGTTTTTTTAAAATGGCGATTGCATTTATAAGAACCATAATTTTGTATGTTTTGGTAATTTGTGCAATGCGCATTATGGGAAAAACGGCAAATCGGCGAACTTCAGCCGTCGGAACTGGTGGTTGCGATTATGATTTCCGACCTTGCCACCGTTCCCGTGTCCGACATTGCAATTCCGCTTTTCAGCGGTGTTATACCAATTCTTACACTTATTATTTTTGAGGTGAGCATATCGTTTTTTTGACGCTCAAAAAGCGAACGCGCGCGAAACATCATCACGGGAAAAGCCGACGTATATCATAAAAAGACGGAATTGTTGCCGAAAAACAGATGCGCGATATGCGATATAATATTGAAGATTTGCTCGAAGAACTTCGCCTTAAAGACTGCCCGAACATTGCCGACGTTCACACTGCGATACTTGAAACAAACGGCGAACTGAGCGTTGTTTTAAAGTCGAACAAGCGCGCCGTGACGCCCGAGGATTTGAAGATAAATCCCAAACAGGAAAAACGTTCCGCTGGTGCTTATATCGGACGGGAAAAATAAGGTTTAATCACTTAAAAAGACTTAAACAAAGACATAAAATGGCTCAATCAAAAGCTTGCCGACCGCAACATAAAAAACACCGATGACGTGTTTTTGTTCTCGGTTGACTCGGACGGGATAATTACTATGCAGATAAAGGACGGTGCGAAAAATTAAAACTTATGTTTTTTTGTTATGATTTTGCTTGTTATAATCGTGTCACTTTTGTTCTGCAACTATTTTTATATCGAAAAGCGGTGCAATGAGCTTACAGCCCGTTTAGACACGCTTGAAAAAGCATTATAAACTTTGACGACGAAAAAAATAATTGAAAATCTTAATGACGTTGAGTCGTACTGGCAGGACAAAAAGATATGCTCCTTGCGTTTTCAAACCATAAATGCCTCGACGACATTTCGCAGACTTTTTTAAAAATCAGCTCAAAAATCGACACGCAAAGATACGGCGAGGCGCTCGAACAAATCCGTCTTGCAAAACTGCATATCGTTGACATTCTCACAAACGAAATACCGTCGTTTGAAAACATTTTTTTAGTTGACTTTTTAAATTTTTGTGTTATACTAAACGTTATACCGTCTTGACGACATAAAAAAATTTCGGAGGGATTATGCGCATACATTTATCGGAAAAATTTTAACTACAAAAAAACCTTTTGCGGTTTGTTTTTCCGTCAATTATGATGATGGTTTTTTCATCGCTTTACGGAATTGTTGACGGACTTTTCGTGTCAAACTACGTCGGCAAAACCGCGTTTGCGGCAGTCAACTTTATAATGCCGTTTCTTATGATACTCGGCACGTTCGGGTTTATGATAGGCACGGGCGGAAGTGCAATCATTGCAAAACACTCGGCGAGGGCGACAAGAAAAAAGCAAACGAACACTTTTCAATGCTGATTTACACAACACTTATATTCGGCACGCTGTTTGCGGTTTTGGGAATTGTGTTCATAAAACCGTTCGCACGTCTTATCGGCGCGGACGAGCAAATGCTGGGCGACTGCGTTGAATACGGCACGATTATCCTTTGCGCACTGCCGTTTTTTATGCTCCAAAACGTATTTCAGAGCTTTCTCGTTACGGCAGAAAAACCGCATATGGGACTTTTTGTAACCATTGCGGCAGGTGTTGCGAATATGTTTCTCGACTTTTTGCTCATTGTACCGTTTAAAATGGGTGTTGCCGGCGCGGCGATTGCAACGGCGGCAAGCCAGGCGGTGGGCGGTCTTGTTCCGCTTATATATTTTGCAAACGGCAAAAATTCAAGCCTTCTGCACCTGACAAAAGCGCCTGCCGATTTCAAAACACTCGGCAAGGTGTGCACAAACGGCTCGTCGGAGCTTATGACAAACGTTTCAATGTCGCTGGTCAACATTTTATATAACTTTCAGCTTATGCGCCTTGAGGGCAAGGACGGCATAGCGGCGTTCGGCGTTATAATGTATGCAAACTGGATTTTCATTTCTATTTTTATAGGATATCTCAATCGGAAGCGCACCGCTTGTAGGCTACAACTACGGCGCAAAAAAACGACGCGGAATTAAAGAACATTTTTCAAGAAAAAGCTTTGTAATTTTAACCGCTATGGGAATTTTGCTCACGGCAATTTCGGTTGCGTTTGCGCGTCCGCTCGCGGGAATTTTCATAGGCTACGACAAAACTCTGCTCGCGCTTACCGAACACGGATTAAGGCTTTTTTTCGCTCGCGTTTATATTCTGCGGATACAATATTTACGGCTCGGCATTTTTTTCACCGCGCTCAACAACGGAGTTATTTCCGCGGCAATATCGTTTATGCGAACGCTTGTATTTCAATCCGCCGTGGTAATTGTTCTGCCGATTTTCTTTAAAACCGACGGAATTTGGTTTTCGCTTTTGGTGTCGGAATTATTGGCATTTGCCGTGACGTTCGCATTTATATTTGCGAAAAGAAAAGTTTACAACTATATGTAAATGAAATACATCCTTTGCTTTTAACTAAAAAGCAAGGATTTTATTTTTTATCAAAAATTATTTTACTGCCGAAAATTTCTGAATGTCAATAACCTTTTTGCTGTCGTCTTTAACTTCTTTTTGTTTCTTTGAGGAATTTGACAGAATTTCCGACGCATCGAAAAACAGGGGTCAGCCATAGGAGTTTTTGAGCGCTGCGCCGATTTCTTTTTGAGTTTTACGGGAATATCGTTTGCGCCGTCAAGCTTTGATTCAAGCTCTGTTGCGCCCTCGTCGATAATTTTAACCTTATTCACAAACTCATTTGTCGTGTTCAAAAGCTTATCCAAAAATTTCGGTGTAAAGCGCGCGTATGCCGACAACTTCACTTTTCATATTTTCACTGGAGCGTGCAACAAAAGCCTCGTAATTTTCGATTTGCTCGGTAAGCTCCGACGCTACCTCTTTTCTCACCGCGTCCATATCGGCATAGGCTTTTCGAGCAGATTTCGCCCGCCGCGCTGTATGCGTTTGCGGTGCTCAATTTTGCCTCGGCTCTCACCTTTTTCCATTTCTTCGCAAAGCGCGGTGTTCTCCTCTGTTGCCTTTGCAAGTTCAAGTTTAACACTCTCAAGTTCTGCCGCCTTTGCCGCCTCTTTTTTCGCCTCGGCAAAGCTCTATCATAACGTTTGTAAGCTTTAAATTAAGCTCCTCGTTTTCATTTTTAAGCGTTTCAAGCGCCGTGTCAACTTCTTTTTGTTATATCCGAACAAACCTTTTTCATTTAAGTTTTCATACCCTTTTCGTTTTTAAGTCGGTAAAAGTATTCTACCATATTTTACATAATTCGTCAATATTATTTTTACCAAATAATTCATAAACGCAACCGCAAAGTTGAAAATAAATCAAAATCGAGCAGGCGTCAACAATGGTTGTGATAAGCGGTGATGCCATAAACGCCGGGTCGAGTTTGCATTTTTCGCAAGGATCGGCAGTGCACAGCCCAAAAATTTTGCAAGTATAATTGTGCACATAAGCGTAACGCCGAGCACTGTCGCAAGTGCATACGCGTTCACCGACGGGTCGGAATTATACATAATTATAATTCTCACGCCGTTTACAACCGCCAAAACAACACCTACAAGCAATGCAATCCGTATTTCTTTAAACACGGCTTTCAAAAAGTCGGAGGTTTTGATTTCGTCAAGCGCAAGACCGCGGATTATAAGCACGGACGCCTGCGAACCGCAGTTTCCGCCTGTGTCCATAAGCTGAGGAATAAACGAAACCAAAAGCGGTATCGACGAAAATGCCGCCTCATACTGCGTTATAATCGTCCCTGTGAAAAATTGCCGAAAGCATAAGGAATAAAAGCCACGGTATGCGGTTTTTGCGTGCTGCCATACCGAGGTTTTAAAATATGTGTCCTCATTCGGCATAACCGCACCCATTTTTGTAATATCCTCTGTTGTTTCGTCCTGCAAAACGTCGATAGCGTCGTCGATTGTGACGATACCGACCAGCCTTTCCTCCTTGTCCACAACGGGGATTGCCAAAAATCGTATTTATCGAAAAGATTTGCAACGACCTCTTTATCCTCCGACGTGTCAACGCAGACAATATTTGTTTCCATTACATCTTCAATAACCACATTCTGCTCGGAAAGCATCAAATCTTTCGCGCTCACAATGCCGATAAGCTTTCGGCTTTTTGTGGTTACATACAGCGTGTATATCGTTTTCTTTGTCAACGCCGTCTTTTTCGTATGCGCTCAAAACGCGTCGGCAACCGTCATATCCTTTTTTAAGGTCTACAAACTCGGTTGTCATAATACTTCCGGCGCTGTCTTTGGGATAATTCAAAATTTCGTTTATCATTTCCCTTGTTTCGCTGTCGGTATATTTTAAAATTCGCTTTACCACATTTGCCGGCATTTCTTCGATAATATCAACCGTATCGTCGACGTAAAGCTCGTTAAGCATTGCTTTAAGCTCGGTATCGCTGAACGATTTTATAAGATGCTCCTGCATATCGTGGTCCATTTCGACAAATGTTTCCGCGGCAAGTTCTTTGGGAAGTATTCTGAAAAGTATCGGCAAATGCTCAATGGGAATATCCGCCATAAGCACAGCCAAGTCATACGGATTTATGTCCAGCAATTCCTCTTTCAGCTGGGCATATCTTCTTTTTTCCAAGAGAAACAAAATTCTCTCCTGCATTTTTTCCTGCATTTTTATGCCTCCTTAAACTAACATTAGTATGCGCAGTTTAAAAGGACACAAAACACCGAAATTTATAACCAAAAATCAAATTTTGCGCACAAAAGAGCAGTGCGCTTTTAAAAATTATTGAGCATAAATCAGGGGGTTTTATGTCGCCGCTGCCCGATGCGTTCATTCGATTTTCACCTCATTTAAAAACTAAAAAATTTTATGCGGACATTTTTAGTACCGCATACGAGTAATATTATAACTCTTTTTCTCGTCATTTGTCAACAAAAACTTATCCGAAAAACAAGTCTGCACACCGCAACGCTTACGAAAATCCCGACAATATCGGCAATGAGCGCACATTTCACGCTGTGGCGCATATTTTTGATTTTTACCGCACCGAAATAAACGCTCAATGTGTAAAACGTCGTTTCGGTCGACCCCATAAGTGTTGACACTGCGCGTCCGACAAACGAATCGGTGCCGCAGGTTTTTGGAAAATGTCGGTTGCCATAGCGAGCGAACCGCTCCCTGATATTGGACGCAAAAAGCGCGAAAGGCACCATTTCCGCAGGGAAAGAAATAAGGCGTGCAAACGGTGTTACAATCGCAGTGAAAATATCCATCGCGCCCGAGCCTTTGAGCATATTTACCGCAACCAAAATGGCAAGTATCGGCGCAAAAATCGAAACAACCGTTTTTAACGCCCTCTTTTGCGCCCTCGATAAAGCGCGTCGTAAACGTTCACTTTTTATAAAGCGCGTAGCCGACAAACAAAATCAGCATCATCGGCACGCACATTGACGAAATTCTGCTCATAACCGCCTCCTGCCGGCGCTTGCATACACACTTGTCAGCGCACAGGCGCAAAACGCGGTTATTACGGAGGTTATCCACACGGGAACGATAATTTCGGACGGATTTTGCGAGCCGAGCGACGAGCGGATTGCAATAAGCGTCGACGGAATAAGCTGGATTGACGCGGTGTTGAGCACAACAAACATACACATTTCGTCGCTTGCCGTGCCTTTTTGGATTTATCCTGTCTAGCTCGTTCATTGCCTTAAGTCCGAGCGGTGTTGCGGCATTTGCAAGCCCAAGAATGTTTGCCAGCATATTCATAGAAATTGCCGCGAGCGCAGGCGAATTTTTGTCAAGACGCGGAAAAAGCACGCGCGTGAGCGGACGTATCAGCTTTGCAAAAACCTTTGTAAGTCCGCTTTTTCGGCGATTTTGAGCATACCGCACCACATCACCACCGCGCCCGAAAACGATAAAACCGTTGTCACCGCGCCGTTTGAGCCGTCAAAAAGCGCGTTTGTCACGCCGTCGATTTTTCCCGTTGCAAATCCGCACACGATTGAAATTATAACCAAAAATCCCCATATATAGTTGAGCAATTCTATCACCCCTATTAAACAATATTACAGTCGGACCGAAAAAAATTCGCACAAATTATTGACATGCAAAAAAATTTTTTTAAAAATAAAATGTATTTGTATAAAACTTTTCACGGCATTTTGCAGTCTAAGCTAATGAAAGGAGGCAATACAAGATGTCGACACGAAAAGCCTTTGAAAAATTTATGGAAGATAACATAGATAACGCTTACCGATTTGCGTACACATTTGTAAAAAACAAGCCGGACGCGGAGGATATTTTGTCCGAAAGCGCGGTGAAAGCGCTTAAGGCAATTAAAACTTTAAAAAGATGAAAAAAATACTTAAAAAGCTGGTTTTACAAGATAATCACAAACACCGCGATTACGCACATAAACCGCTGCAAGAAGGTTGTCAGCGTAGATTTTTCGCAGTGCGAAGAAATTTTTGCACAACGACGAAAACAAACCTTGAATTTTTCGATATTTTTAAAGGATTTAAGCCTTCAGGACAGGAGCATTATAGTTTTAAAAATTTTTGGAGAATATGAAGTTTTGTGAAATCGCCGAAATTTTAAAGCTTAACGAAAGCACCGTCAAAACGCGTTATTACAAGGCGCTCAAAACACTTAAAATTGATTTGGAGGGCGAAATTTATGGATAAAATCAAACTTTTAAAAAGACGAATATCAAAAATAAACATTGACAAAAATTTAAGGAAAGGACGATTTGTATGATTAAAAAAACAAAAACAGAAAAAAATTAGTTCTAAAAACCTTTGCTCGTCAATCGCGGCAAGTATTGTAATTCTCGGCACTGCGGCGGTCAATCTCTCGCCCACTCTCGCGTATGCCGCAAAAGATATACCCGTTTTAAAGGATATCGTAAGGGTGGTTACGCTCGGAAGATACGAGGCTAACGAAAACGGCTACAGTGCGGAAATCGCGTCGCCGAAAATTGAGGGACTTTTAGACAAGGAGCTTGAAAACAGGCTTAACAAAGAGTTTAAAGACAACGCGGACGCGCTTATTTCGGCATACGAAAACGACGTCAAGGAGCTGAAAAAAGAATTCGGCGACGAAACAATTCATATGGGTGTAAAATCCGACTACATCATAAAAACCGACAACGACAATTATCTGTCGCTCGACGTTTACATCCTAAACGTCGCAGGTTCGTCGTCAACAAAGCACACCTTCTACACAATCGACAAGAAATCGGGAAAAACTTGTGACGTTAAAATCACTTTTTAAAGACAATTCCGACTATATCACGCCGATCAGCAACTACATCAGAGGCGAAATGAAACGCATAAACAACGAAGAAAAACGGCGCGTTCTGGATTGAAAAGGACGAATTTAACTTTGATATATTTGAAAAAAATCAAGCCCAACCAGAATTTTTTTACATCAATTCCGACAATAAATTGGTAATTTGCTTTTGACAAATATGACGTTGCGGCGGGCGCAAGGCAGTCCCGAATTTGTAATTCCGGACAGTGTAATCAAAGACATTTTAAGATGATTTTTTTCCCCGTTTTAAAAGCCTGTCGGCGCAAATCCGACAGGCTTGTGACGTATTTGTGTCCAACAGGTGACAAAAATATTACAATTAAGTAACAAATAATATTTTTCGATTTTGATATTGACATTATTTACAATATATGGTAATATATCTTAGCAAGCTTGAGGGACATAAAAAAGAGTACATAGACGTATGCGATTTGAGCCGCTTATAAAATCCAATTATTCGGGATTGACGTTTATTTTAACGGTAATCCAAAGCGATGTGTTACACCTCAAATTCGAAATTCGGTTTATTGTTATTTTCTCTCGACGCCGGCATTAGAGAGCCGAACCTCGTATGCCTAGCCACTTCTTGCTTAATACCCTTAAGCAAAAATTTTTATTACAAAGGAAGTGTTTAAAAATGCTCAAATCTACGGGCATAGTATGACAGGTGGATGAATTAGGAAGAATTACCCTTCCTATCGAGCTTCGAAGAACGCTCGAAATCAACGAAAAGGACAGTCTTGAAATTTTTGTTGAAGGTAATACAATAGTTCTTAAAAATATGAACCGTCTTGTATGTTCTGCGGTAACGCGCGGAATGTTATTTCATACAAAGACCGGAATATTTGCTCTGACTGCCTTGAAGAACTAAAGAACTTTAACGCGTAAAGTTACGCGGCGCAAGCTGACATAGAAAGGACTTACCACCCTTTTCATTTCAGCTTCATATCATACGTGATATGTGCTATTTTATTTATTAACCAGTTTTTGATGGGGTTTAACCTGTGATATATAGAAGACCGCTCGGAAGAAAAAAATCCGGGCGGTTTGTTTTTACGGCAAAAAAGCAAGCCGGATTTTTTACATTTCCGGCTTGCTTTTTATTCTATGCGGTAACGATTTTGCTGTCCGCGTGAAGATTAAATTTATCAACCGCTGTTTCGCGCATTTTATATTTCAAAAATTTTTTTCCTGCCGCGTTCATAGGAAATTCATCTACAAAAATCAACGTATCTGGGAACTTTATGTTTCGCCATATGGCTCTTTACAAACTCCTTTGATTTCGTCCTCGGTCGCGGTTTCACCCTCTTTTTAAGATTATGCACGCCATAATTTCCTCGCCGTACTGCTTGTCGGGCACGCCGATAACCTGAACGTCCTTAACCTTCGGGTGGGTATAAATAAATTCCTCAATTTCTTTCGGGTAAATATTTTCGCCGCCTCGGATAATCATATCTTTTGATACGTCCGGTAATCTTATAATTTCCGTCCGCGGTTTTGCGCGCCAAATCGCCGGTATGAAGCCAGCCGTCTTTGTCGATTGCCGCCGCAGTAGCCTCGGGCATTTTGTAGTAACCTTTCATAATGTTGTACCCGCGTGCCACAAACTCGCCGTCGGTGTTTACGGGAAGTTCCTCATTCGTTTCGGGGTCTACTATTTTGCACTCAACGCCGAAAATGTTTGAACCTACCGTGTTAACCCTTGTTTCGAGAGAATCTGTCGTTTTGCTCATCGTACAGCCGGGCGATGCCTCTGTCTGACCGTATGTTATGCAGATTTCTTTCATATTCATTTTGTTTACGACGTCCTCCATAACCTTAACGGGGCACGGACTTCCTGCCATAATTCCCGTCCTCATATGCGAGAAGTCGGTTTTTGCAAAGTTTTCGTTTTCCAGCATAGCGATAAACATTGTCGGAACGCCGTGGAAAGCGGTGATTTGTTCTTTATTTATGCAGGCTAAGCCTTTGCGCGGCGAAAATGCCGTTATCGGCGACATTGTGGTTGCGTGGGTAACTGAGGCTGTCATAGCAAGCACCATTCCGAAACAGTGGAACATCGGCACCTGAATCATCATTTTGTCGGCGGTGGACAAATCCATACAGTCACCGATTGCCTTGCCGTTGTTTACAACGTTGTAGTGCGTGAGCATAACGCCTTTGGGAAATCCCGTTGTGCCCGACGTATACTGCATATTGCAGACGTCGTTTTTGTGCACTTTCATACGCATTTTTCAACCTCCGAAATATCAACCGTTTCGGCAAGTTTCATAGCGTCGTCCCAAGTGTAGCAACCGTTGTTTTTGCTGTCAACCGTTACAACGTTTTTCAGCACGGGAAGTCTTTTGCTCTTCAAATCGCCCGGGTCGCATTCTTCAAGCTCGGGGCAGATTTCCTTGATGATTTCTATATAATTTGAGTCTTTGTAGCCGTCAATCATAACCAAAGTCTGCGTGTCGGACTGTCTTAACAGATACTCCGCCTCGTGCACCTTGTATGCGGTGTTAACGGTAACCAGCACCGCGCCGATTTTGGTTGTCGCCCAGAATGTTATATACCACGCAGGAATATTTGTCGCCCAAATTGCAACGTGGTCTCCTTTTTTAACGCCCATCGCGATAAGCGAACGCGCAAAGGTGTCAACGTCGTCGCGGAATTCGGGATATGTTCTCGTATAGTCAAACTCGGTGTAGCGGAAAGCGTACTGATTGGGAAATTCCTTGCACACGCGGTCAAGCACGTCGGGGAAAGTTTCGTCAATAAGTCTTTCCTTTTTCCAGATATATTTTCCCTTGCCGTCCTTGCTGTCAAAAAGCGTGTGAGCCATTTTTTTGTACGGCTCCATAAAGTTTGCAAAGTGCGGGAACACGATACCTGCGTCGCAAAGCCTCTCGCCCATCTTTTTACCCATTCGAGCGAAATATAGCCGTCGTAACCTGTTTTTCAAGCTCGGTGAGCATTGCATCAAGAGGCAAATCTCCTCGCCCATAAGGCGGTATTCGCATTTTCCGCCAATCATAACACTGTCCTTTGCGTGGACAAATTTTATGTAATTTCCGAGGTTTTCAATAGTTGTGTGCGGCTGTTCGTTTGCGTATCTGTACGGGTGATGCAAATCCCAAAGCGCGGCAACATACGGACTGTTTACGTCGTCCAAAAAGCTTTCAAACGTTTTTGTATCTGCATAAACACCGTTTGTTTCAACAAGCAGTGTAATATTTTTCCGTCCGCGATTTTCACAAGGTCGAGCAAAACTTTTTTAACATATTCGTCGTCAACCTCGCCCTCGGGCATAGGGCTCAATATCGCCGAGAATACGAATATACGGCGTGTTGAGTTTTTGCGCAAGTTCGATATATTTTGTGATTTCAAAAAATAACCTCGTCGTAATTTTCTTTAAATTTTTAACGCACAGCCTGACGAAAGGCAGGGAATTTCAAGACCCAACTCATTTAGCTTTGACAGCGTTTTGTCAATTTTGGAATCGGTAAACGGCTTTTGCGGTGACTGCAAAAATGTCGTCGCCCAGACCTCTGACTTCAATTCCGTCAAATTTCAAGTCTTTTTGCCATCGAGTAAATGTCTTCCCAGCTAAAAATACGGGCAAGCCAGTGTTGAAAAACTAAGCTTCATAAGTTGGTCTTCCTTCCTTGATATAAATTTTCAAACCGTAAAAAGTTTGATTACTTTATATTACCACATTTTTCGCGGTATTTCAACACAAAAAAATTCAATAATAAACCTCTTTTTAATGCAAATTAAGATGTGCAAATATAACAAAAAGATAAAAAAATTTTTTTGTTTGACTTAAAACGCAAAAAGCATTATAATATAAGTGTAATGAAATTTACCGTTAGCCGAAAGAAAGCAAAAAGGTGAAGATATGGCGAAAAATCAAAAAAAAAAAGGCTTTGTTTTTAAACGAAATAGACGGCGAATATATCGTTGCGGCGACGGGCAGACGCTCGCGCACGTTCGGAGGATATATCTGCCTCAACCATACAGGAAAAATTTTTGTGGGACATCATTTCAAAAGGCACCGAAAAAGATACGCTCTACAAAAATTTGCAGAGGAATTCGGAATAGATTACACCACCGCAAAAGATGACGCGGACGCGTTTTTGTCAAAGCTTGAAGGGGCGGATATTATTGAGCGGTAACAAAAACAAAGAATTTTCAATAACCAAGCTCCGCGCCGTTATGGACAGTGTGATAAACACGGGCGGTGAATTTAAAATGATTTCGCGCGGAACGAGTATGCTCCCTATGCTCCGCGACGGCATTGACACCGTTGTGATTGTAAAGGCAAATGCTCCTCTTAAAACCGGCGACGTTCCGCTGTATATCCGCGAAAACGGCGAATATGTTCTTCACAGAATTATAAAGGTGCGAAAAGACGGTTATGTTCTTCGCGGAGATAATCAAACCGTTTCGGAATATCCGATTTGCGAAAATCAAATCGCCGGGGTTCTTACGGCATACATAAAGGACGGCAGACGCATTGAATGTACCGATTTAAAAATAACGCGTTTATGCGTTTTACGTTGTGCATTTTATGTATTTCAGGCTTTTTACAAAAATCAATAAGTCTTGCAAGACGTATTTTAGGAAAAAAATAAAAACGTACTTTTTAAGAAAATAAAAAAATCCGAACGTTTTAAATGTTCGGATTTTTATTTAATCTTCCGATGTTATAACAAGCAAAAGTCCTTTTTCAAAGGTAATTTCGGCATTTTCACAGGTAAATTCATTGCTTATTGCACGCGTGTCGCCCAATTCAAGCGTAAAACCGTCAAGCGGATATTTTTAAGCCTTTGAGCGATAGTCCGCACACTTTTTCGGTGAGCGGAACAAGCGACAGCCTGCGTCCGTGCTCCGGCGGAATTGTTATGCTTTTATCGGTCAGAAAAAAACCTTGTTTTTCGTTTAAAAATTGTGCCTTTCACGCCCTTTTCAATCATATATTTAAGTAACATTACATTTGCGAGCGAATGGTCAATCCGTCCGCCCAGCGCGCCGATAAGCGTTATATTGCGAAAGCCTTTTTCAACAGCAAAATCCACCGCAATATGCGTGTCGGTGGCGTTTTTCAATCTTGAATTTTTTTAATGTCCTTACATTCGTCCAAAAATCCCGACTTTTTCTATTTCGTCAAAATTGCACGAATCAAAATCGCCCAGAAACATATCGGGTTTGATGTTTAATTTCTGCAAAGATAAATTCCGCCGTCGGCGCAGATGATGTATTTTCCGCGCAGAATTTCGCGGTAAAAACTCCGCATTTTCAAACTTTCCGCCCGACACTATAACAGCTTTGTCACTCATAAGATGCTCCTAAAAATTTCTTCAAATTTTCAACCGCTTTTTAACGTCGTCCGCCCTAAACACGCTCGAACCTGCAACTATAACGTTCGCGCCCGCGTCAACGACCGATTTTATGTTGTCCTCGCCGATACCGCCGTCAACCTCAATGTCGATATTTTTGTCCATCAGGCGGATTTTTTTGATTTTGTCAATGCTTTCGGGCATAAACTTCTGACCGCCGAAACCGGGTTCAACGCTCATTACAAGCGCCATATCAATATCGGGCAAAAATTTTTCCAAAACCTCCGCGTCCGTTTTCGGCTTAATGGAAAGTCCGAGTTTTTTTGCCTGCCGATTTAACCGCATTTTTTATGTATTCAAAATCCATATTGCACTCGTAATGCACGGTGATGATGTCAGCACCCGATTTTAGGAAAACGTCAACGTATTTCTCGGGATTTTCAATCATAAGGTGCACGTCAAGCACAAGATTTGTATGCTTTTTATGCACTTTACAATGTCGGGTCCGAAGGTTATGTTGGGCACAAAATGCCCGTCCATAACGTCAATGTGGACGTAATCCGCACCGCTTATTTTTTTCGATTTCGTCTTTAAGACACGCAAAGTCGGCGGCAAGCACCGACGGTGAAAGTTTTATCATTGTTATCCCCTTTTTACTTTCTTTTGTCTATTTATATTCGTTTTCTTTCTGCTTTAAATATTCGTAAAAACACGGTAGCTTTTCATACCGCGACGGCGGAATTTCGCCGTTTTTCAACTGCGTTTTTTTAATACCGCAGACGCGCTCGTTTAAATGTCTGCAATCCGAAAATCTGCACCCGTCGGCAAAACTTAAAAAAATTCGGGATAATACTGCCATAACTCCTCCGGCGCGATTTTCGGCAAGTCAAGCATACTGAAACCGGGTGTATCGGCAAGATACGAGCCGTCGGCATATTCAAAAGTTCCACGCACCGCGTTGTATGCTTTCCTCTGCTTAATTTTTGCTGATGCTTCCGGTCTGCAAATCAAGCCCCGTAAGCTTTTTAATATGCTAGACTTTCCAACGCCCGAAAAACCTGCAAAAGCCGTAACTTTCCCGTTTATCAAGCCTTTCAGCTCGTCAATCCCGACGTTTGAAAGAGTGCTCGTAACAATGGTTTTTATGCCGGCGTTTTTATAGATTTTGCATATTTTCTCCGCGTCGGCGCTGTCACACAAATCCGACTTGTTAATGCACAAAACTGCGTCAACGTTATTATTTTTTTCGCGATAATGAGCATTTTGTCGATAAACAAAAAGGTCGGGATTAGGATCTTTGACCGCCGCAACAAGCACAAGAGTGTCGATATTCGATATGGGCGGACGGACGAAAAAGTTTTTTTGCGTTTGCCGATTTTTAACCGTTCCGCTTCCGTTTTTCGTCTATGTCTATGTCAGCAAAATCCCCTACCGTAGGCACTTTTTCGCCTCATTCCGAAATTTTTCCGCGTGCACGGCATTCTATAATGCCTATATCGGTTTTTGACATAGTAAAATCCGCCTATTCCCTTTATAATTGTGCCGTTTTTCGTTAGCATATTTAAAAAAATCCTTTAATCAAAATTTACGGTTTTCGTCACCTGTTTTACGCCGTCGATATGCACTTCAAACGTTTTTGTGCCGGTACCCGTGAGCGTTGCCGAATATTCGGGCGTTTTTTTGACGGGTCAACCGTAAAGGCGGACACAACTCTGCCTCCCGTAACGATTTTAATTTCAACAGGTTTTGAATAGCCCGATAAATCAATGGTGAGTGTTTTTGTCTTTGCCGCGGGAGGCTGCGTTGTCGGGTTCTGCGCTGTGCTCTCGTTTCCTTTGCTTACGGTAAGAGTTACCGACGTGCCTTTTTCTCGCACCGCCGTTTATGCTCTGCGAAATGACCGTTCCGCTTGCTTTATCCGAAGTTTTCTCGTTTTTTTCAACCTTAAATCCTGCGTTTTCAAGTTCTGATTTTTGCCTCGTCATAGGTTTTTCCAACAACCTGCGGAACCATAATTTCTTCTTCATCCGCCTTTTTAACAGCGACGTAAAGTGTAACGCTGTCGCCTTTTTTTAAGCTTTGTTTTTCGCGCTCGGGCTTTGGCGGATAACCTCGCCCTCCGACGCTGACTCGCTCTTCTCTTCGGACTTTGTAACCTTAAGTCCGAGCTTTGTAAGCTCTTTTTCCGCACTGTCGAAATCTCTGCCCTTGTAATCGCTCAAAACTATTTCCGTCGGCTCTTTTTCCGCTTATAACAACGCTGATTTTTTTCAAGCGTTGCAACCGTCATATCCGCTTTGGGCGACTGTTCTATAATCGTGCCGTCCTCTTCTGTGCTTTCCTTTATATTCAAGCACTTCGATAACCGCACCGTTGTCTTTTTGCAACTTTTTTTCCGCTTCTTCAAGCGTCATCCCCATAACGCTGGGAACTTTTTATGTTTCCGGAATTCTGCGAACCGAAAAAACATAAATCCGAAAAACAACAGTGAGCACGCCGACAATCAAAAGCGAAGTGAGCATTGCAAAAACCACCGCTTTTTTTGTCGCCTTTTTCGCCGTTATTTCCTTTTTTTGAGGTGTTTGAGCCTTTTTTCCTTATGTTTTCGGGCATAACATCAAGCTCCTCTCTTTTTAACTATCGGCGCAATTTTTCTTGTTGCGTCCGCATCGTCGTCAATCGGCGTGTTAACCACCGACGGCGCGTCAAGATTAGGATTTTTAAGTATTGCATAAAGGTCGTCGGATAAATCCTCCACAGACTGATAGCGGTAACGCGTTTCCTTTGCCATTGCCTTGAAGGTCACGCCCTCAACGCACTGCGGAACGTCGCTCACCTGCTCGCAAATCGACCTCGGCGCTTCTTCAATCTGCTTCATCGCCACCGCAACGGGTGTGTCGCCCGTGAACGGAACTTTTCCGACAAGCATTTCATACATAACAACGCCGAGCGAATAAATGTCGGATTTTTCATCAACATAACCGCCCCTTGCCTGCTCGGGCGAAAAATAGTGCACCGAGCCGAGAACGTCGTCCGACGCCGCAACGGTTGAAGTTGTTGTGGCACGTGCGATACCGAAATCGGTAACCTTAATCGCGCCCGTTGACGTAACTATAATATTGTGCGGTATTATGTCGCGGTGCACGATATGTTTTTTGAGCGCCGCCGCAAGACCGTGACAAATTTCAATAGTGATGCTTACCGCCTCGCGCCACGGAATTCTTCCCTTTTTCTCAATATACTGTTTGAGCGTCACGCCCTCGACATATTCCATAACGATATAGTGAATACCGCCCTCTTTGCCGACGTCGTAAACCGACACAATATTCGGGTGCGTAAGACTTGCCGCCGCCTGTGCCTCAATGTTGAACCGCCTTACAAATTCCTCGTTATCCGTCAAATCTTCTCTTAAAACTTTTATAGCAACAATTCTGTTCAAAAAGTCTGCATCGCGCCTTGTAAACAACAGCCATACCGCCTTTGCCGATTTCCTCCAGAATTTCGTATCTTCCGCCAAGTATTTTGCCAACCATATTTTAACACCTCTTTATCCTAAATCAAAATTTAACCGCCGCAACGGTAATATTGTCAAGTCCGCCGCGCTCGTTCGCCTTTTCAACAAGCTTTTTTTAACCGCGTCTTTAAGGTCGATTTCGCTCGTGACAATGCTTTTTATCTCGTCTTTTTCCCACCATATTTGAAAGTCCGTCGGTGCAAATAACAATCATATCTCCGCTTTTTTTGCCTTAAATTTGTAAAAAAATCGGTTTCCACATCGGCATTTGTGCCCACCGCGCGCGTGATGAGGTTTTTTTGTTCGGGTGGTTTTCCGCCTCTTTTTCGCTTATTTCACCGAGGTCGATAAGCTCCTGCACAACCGAATGGTCTTTCGTCACCTGGTTGATTTTGTCCTGCGTAATGTGATACAGTCTGCTGTCGCCCACATTTGCAATATAGAGGTTTTTCGTTCTCGACAATGCACAAAACCACCGTTGTGCCCATACCGAGAAGATGACTGTCCTCTTTTGCGGCGGCATAAACCGTTTTGTTGGCAAGCTCGATTGCGTTTTTCAAAAAGATTTTTAATGTCGCCCTCGTTCTTCCATTCAAAGTTCTTGTCAAAACACGATTTTTATGCAGTCGACCGTCATTTTGCTTGCAACCGCACCGCCTCTGTGACCGCCCATACCGTCGGCAACAATAATATACCCGATGTTTTTTTGTAAACTCGGATACAAAATAACTGTCCTCATTTGCCAGTCTTTTTTTACCGATGTCCGAATATGCTGCGCTTATCATTTTCCATCACCTGCTTTTTACATCTTTATTTGTTTTTGGTCCGCACGGCGGAGCTGTCCGCACGACGCGTTTATGTCGCTGCCGAGCTTTCGCCGAACCGTGGTTGTAATTCCGTTTTTTTCTCCAAAAACTTTTGTAAACTTTTTCTACCGTCTGACGTCCGCTCTTTTTAAATCCCGTTTCGTCAACCTCGTTTACGGGAATTAAGTTAACGTGGCAAAGCATACCTTTCAGCTTTTTGCCAGAATCCTTGCAACGTTTTTCCGAGTCGTTAACGCCGTTTATAAGCGTGTATTTAAAGCTTATTCTGCGGCTTGTTGCGTTAACATAATGTTTGCACGCGTCTATAAGCGTGTCAACGTCATATGCCTTGTTTACCGGCATAATCTCGCTTCGCAGGTCGTTTGTCGGCGCATGAAGCGAAATTGAAAGCGTTATCGGAATATCCGCTTTCTCTAATTCTACTATATTTTTTACAATTCCGCAAGTAGAAAGTGAAATATGTCTGTATCCGATGTTTAATCCCAAAGGGTCGTTTACGTTTTTTTAAAAAAAATTTTATAACGTTGTCAAAGTTGTCGAGCGGTTCGCCTATTCCCATCATAACTATGTTTGAAATGCGCTCGCCTATGTCTTTCTGTGCAAAAATAACCTCGTCTAAAATTTCGCCCGCCGACAAATTCCTTACAAGTCCGCCGATTGTGGACGCGCAGAATTTACACCCCATTCGGCACCCCACCTGCGACGATATGCAGATTGTTATGCCGTGCTTGTAATACATAATTACCGCCTCGACGGTGTTGCCGTCGCCGAGTTTGAAAAAGATATTTTGTCGTTTTGTCGATTTTTCGACACAAGCTTCCGCACAATGGTTATTTTGCTGATATATGAAATCTCGCCAAGCTTTGCGCGCAGAGCTTTCGAGATGTCAGTCATTTCGTCAAAATCGGTCACGCCGAGCGACAGCCATTTAAAAAATCTGCTTTGCGCGGAATTTCTGCTCGCCGTTCAATATCAAAAATATCTGCAAGCTCAGGCAAAGTCAAATCCTTTAAGTTAATTTTTTTCCATTTAATCAATCCTTATAAATTTTGTCGTAAAAATCCGTCAGTACCGTAAATATGCGGATAAAACGTGATAAATCCGTCATTTTCCATATCAAGGTCAATTTTTTTCAAGCACAAAATTTTTTTGTTTTGCGAAAAGAAATTTTTTTCACGTTTTTCTTCGCCCTCGTCCTTTGTGAACGTGCAGAGCGAAAAACACCAATGTACCGCCTTTTTTTCACGTATTTTGCGCAGTTGTTTAAAAATTTTTAAGTCCCATATCCGCAAGGCTTGAAATATCGTTTTGGGTAACCGAATATTTAATCTCGGGCTTTTTGTTCACTATCCCAAGACCCGAACACGGCAGGTCGGCAAGAACAAAAATCAAATTTGTCAAAATATCCCTCATTTTCCGCCGTGGCGTCGTTTATCCACGGCTTAATTTTTTCAATTCCGAGCCGTTTCGCGTTTTGCGAAATAAGTTTTATTTTATGCTCGTATATATCGGACGAGTAAATCTCGCCGCTGTTTTTGCATAAGCTGTGCAATGTACGTCGATTTTCCGCCCGGCGCGGCGCAAATATCCAAAACGGAAGCACCTTTTTTTCGGTGCAAGAATTCTGCACGCAAGCATACTTGACAAATCCTGAACATAAAACAATCCGTCCGAAAAATGTTTGCTTTTTAACAAAAAGTCCGAGATTTGAAACTCTCACAGCGTCGGGGGCAAAGTGCGCTTTTTCGTATTTTATGCCCTCGCCGTCAAGGATTTTCAAAAAAATCATCAACCGAAATTTTCAAAGTGTTCACGCGGATATAAATTTTCGGTCTTTCAAGGCTTTTTTCCATAATGTCCTTTGCGAAATCAAAGCCGAAATCCGAAATATATTTTTCGCAAAGTTCAATCGGATAGGAATATTTAACGCTCAAAAAAATTCCGCTTTGTCCTTCGGATATTCAATTTCGGAATTTGCGATTTTTGAGCACCGCGTTGACAAAACCTCCGCTCCTCGCACCGCCGTAACGTTTTTGCAAGTTTGACGCTTTCGTTAACCGCGGCGGAAACGGGAATTTTGTCCATATATTTAATCTGGTAAACGCCCATACGCAAAATAATTTTTACATACGGCGAAATTTTTGTTTATCTTAATGCTTGACGCGTTTTTAATGTAAAAATCAAGGTTGATTTTATATTTTACAGTGCCGTGGCATATTTCGGTAGCAAGACGTTTGTCCGCATCCGAAATTTCGGCGCTGTCAAGGCATTTTTTTAATTCAATGTTTATGTAGGCGCCCGATTTCTCGATGTTATAAAGCGCCTTTAATGCGGTTGAACGTGCGTTTTGCATTATTTTCTTCTCCTTGCCATAAGCACAAACCGCAAAAGCTGTGCCGCCGCAACAAGTGCAGAGGCAACGTATGTCATAGCCGCGGCGGATAAAAACCTTTTTTCGCACCGCCAAGCTCGTTTTTGCGACAAAATGCCGTATTCGCCGAGTATCTTCAGCGCGCGTCCGCTCGCATTAAACTCAACCGGCAGTGTGATAAGCTGAAAAAGCACAACTGCCGAAAAAAAGTATAATTCCGACATACACAAGGTTCAGCGAATTTAATATAAATCCCAAAAATATCAGCGGAACCGCCGCCTGCGACGAAAGGTTTACAACGGGGTAAACAGTGTTTCGCAAGGACAACGGCATATAGCTTTTTGCGTGCTGAATTGCGTGGCCCGCCTCGTGCGCCGCGACGCCGATTGACGCAACGCTCATACTGCCGTAAACCGAGTCTGACAGGCGTATAACTCTGTCTTTCGGGTCGTAATGGTCGGTTAGCGAGCCGGATATATGCTCTATTTTCACATTTGTAAGTCCGTTTGCGTCAAGTATTCTGCGCGCCGCGTCGTATGCCGTGACACCGCCGGCAGAATATACCTCCGAGTACCGCGAAAAGGTGGATTTCACCTTAATCTGCGCCCACAAAGCAATAATCATTGCAGGAAGAATAAAAACAAGATAGTAAATGTCCATAAAATTTTCACACTCCCAGTGATTTTTTTCCTTTTTCTATGGTATTTCCCTTTAAGATAATCAGCAACCGTCATTTCCCTTTTGCCCTCGGTCTGGATTTTCAGAACCTCCAAAAAGGCAGTCCGCACACGAAACGAAAAACGAATTTCTCTCAACGCGCATAATTTCGCCGAAAACTCCGCCGGATTTTTCATCCGTCGGCTTTGATACTGCATATTTTCATCATTTTGCCGTCGTAAACCGTCTGCGCTTTGGGGATACGGATACAGTCCGCGCGTTAAGTTAAACACATCGCGCACCGACTTTTGAAAAGTCGATTTTAGCGGTTTGTTTGTCAATCATATGCGCATAGCACGTTTTTGAATCGTCCTGTTTTTCACGCTTTGCAGTGCCGTTTTCCAGAATTTTGAGCGCTTTTAAAAGCACGTTTTTGCCAACCTCGGCAAGTTTGTCGTGAAGCGTTTCAAAATTGTCGTCATCGGTAATTTCAACCTCGTCCGATATAAGCATATCGCCCGTGTCAAGCCCTTTTTCCATATACATAATTGTAACGCCCGTCTTTTTTTCACCGTCGATAATGCACCTTTGAATGGGTGCGGCACCGCGGTATTTCGGCAAAAGTGACGCGTGCACGTTGATACAGCCGTATTTCGGATAGTTTAAAACGTATTCGGGAAGAATTTTTCCGTATGCCGCAACCACGATAATATCGGGATTCTGCAAATTTAAAAATTTCTTCAAAAATTCTCTTTTTTAAGGTTTTCGGGCTGAAAAAAATCTCGATTTCGTGCGCCTTTGCGTATTCATACACCGGCGTGTGCGACATTTTGTGTCCCCTGCCCTTTTTCTTGTCGGGCTGTGTGACAACCGATGTCACGTCATATCCGTCCGACACAAGCGCGTCAAGCGACGCGGCGGCAAAAATCGGGTGTTCCCATAAACATTATTTTCAATAAAATCAGTCCTTTTTATTCATCTTCTTCGTCTGCAAGGTCCTCAGGCTCGATAAATCTTGTCGCTTTGTCCACAAAAATTATGCCGTCAAGATGGTCAAGCTCGTGGCAAAGCGCGGTTGCCAAAAGCTCCTCGCCCGTGATTTCAAATTCTTCTCCTTTGCGGTTTAACGCGCGTACGACAACCTTTGCCGGGCGCTCTACCTCGCCCCAGCGGTCGGGAACGCTCAAACAACCCTCAACCGACGTTTTTTTACCGCTCACGCTCACAAATTCGGGGTTTATAAGTTCAATCACGCCGTTTCCGACATTGATTATAACAACCCTTTTCAAAACACCCACCTGCGGTGCAGCAAGACCTACGCCGTTCGCCTCTTTGAGGGTATCCGCCATATCATCCAAAAAGCGTGATAATTCTGTCGTCTATTTTATCGACTTTTCGGCTTTTCTTGCGCAAAAAAGCTCATCGCCGAGTTTTCTTATATTTCTGATTGCCATATTTCATTACCCTTTCCTTTTAATACATATTAACAGGGTTTACGTCCACAATAATGCTTACATTGTCCTTGTAAAAAAATTTTTTTAAGCAATGTATGTATGCGTTCGTAAATTTCCCGATTATAATTCATTTTCATAATAAATCTGGAACGGAATTTATTGTTAATTCTGTGCATCGGCGCGCTTTTGAACGCCGAAAAACATCAGCTTTGATATTTTTCTCTCTTTTTATTTCGCCAAGAAGCGCGTTTCTAAAGCTTAAAAGCGCGTCAAATGCCGTTTTTTCGCTGTCCGACGACGCGGTGAAATTTATCATTTCGCAAAAACGGCGGATAAAGCACGAATTGCGGAGCGCGATTTCGTTTTATAAAAGCTTACGTAATCCTGGTTGGACGCATAAGAAAAAATTTCGTTTTCGGGATAATATGTCTGCACAACCGCTCGCCATCTTTTTCGCCCCTAAGCGGCTCTGGCGATGAATCTGGGAGGCAAGGAGCGAAAACGTTTTTTCGCCCGCGCGGAAATCATCCTGATAAAGACTTAAATCCGCGGCTATAACGCCGACAAGCGTAACGTTTTCAAAATCAAGACCTTTTGTTATCATCTGCGTGCCGACAAGAATATCTATTTTTTCGTCACGGAATATTTAGAATTTCCTCGTGCGAAAACTGTTTTGACGTCGTGTCCGCATCCATACGGAGATACGCTGCTGACGGAAAAAGCTCTTTCGCTAATTTCGTCGGTCACCTTTGCGTGCCAAGCCCGAAAAACCTTATCTGCTCACTTCCGCAGTTCGGGCAAACGTCAAGCTTTTCGGTTTTGTGAAGCGCAGTAGTGACACACCATAAAACCGCCGTTTATGATAGGTAAGCGAAACATCGCAGTTCGACACTTGGGAACATATCCGCATTTTCTGCACGACACAAAGGACGAATATCCCCGTCAAAAACAAAATTGTTTGCTGTTTGTTTTTTCAGATTATTTGCGATTTCGGTTTTAAGCCGTTCCGAAAATATTGAAAATTGCCGTTTTCAAGTTCTTTTCGCATATCAATGGTTGTAACTTTCGGCAAATCGCGGTTGTTAACTCTGTTTTTAAGTCTTCAATGAGCGTGTATTTTCCGTTTTCCCGCGCCAGTAACTTTCAAACGACGGCGTTGCGGACGTGCTAAATCAGCACCGCACTCGCTTTTTGCGCGGAAGCGTGCAACCTCGGTTGTGTGGTAGCGCGGACTGCTTTCCGACTTGTAAGTTCCTTCGTGTTCCTCGTCAATTATGATAAGACCGAGCTTTTGCAAGCGGAGAAAACACGCCGAGCGCGCGCCGACAACCACCGACACCTCACCTCGTTAATGCGCGTTTCATTCTCTTTACCGCTGGCATTACCAGAATTACCGCAACGCGCGAGCCGAACCGACCTTCACCTGCGCCACCATTTGAGGCGTGAGCGAAATTTCGGGCACGAGAAACAGCGACTGTTTTCCCAAATTCATACATCTTTCAATCAGATTTAAGTAAATTTCGGTTTTACCGCTCCCCGTCACTCCGTGTATCAAAAACGTTTTGTTTCGCCGTTGTCAATGCTTTTTCCAACCGTTTCAACCGCCGACTTCTGCTCGTCGGTAAGTTCAACTTTTTTTTATCGTCAATCTCTGAAATTTCTTCGTCAAACGGGCGCGGAATTTCAAAAACCGTCACAATTCCTTTTTGTTCCAACACGTCAACAACGCTTTTTGACGTCTCGCATATATCCAATAGTTCGGACAACGAAACCGACTCATTCTCGCATAAAAAACTTCAACGACGCGCGCCTGTGCTTTTTGCGCGTTTTTCAAGGATTTCACACATTCTGTATGCCTCTTCGCGCTCGATTGCAAGCGACGCAACCTTGATATATTTGTCCTTTTGTCCTTCTTCTTTTTCAGTTCGGTATAAACGATATTATCGCACACAAGCGATTTTAGCGTCTGCGTTATGTTCTTTCGTCCGACGTTTTTGCAAAGCTCGTCAAGTTCGCAAAAACCGCCGTTTTCTTTCAGCGTTTCAACAATCCGCTCTTTTTATAAGCGAATTTTTAATCTTGCTTTTGATATAATCTTCGCCGTTGTCCGAAAGATGAATGACCGTGACCATTTTTAAGCGACACTCCGCGCGGCAAAAACCGCTTTTATAATGTCGCAGTACGGCGAAAAACCTGTGATGCAAAAATTTTTATCAGCGATGCGGTTTTTACGTTAAAATAAACGTAATCGTCCGCAAGCGATGAAATTTCTTTCAAATTTTTATATTCGCTTTCTTCGCAGATACCCAAAAACATAGCCCTCAAGCGGTTTGTTTCCGCGTCCGAACGGCACGACAACGCGCTGACCGACCGAAACGTTCAAATTTTCGGGCGCAAGGTAATGATATATATTATCTGTATGCCGCGAAATATTGTTTTATTACAACCTCACATATCATTACAAATCCTCCGAAAGCAAATAAAACAAATTCTTAATTATAGGCAAAAGAGCAACAAAAAGCCACTTTTTGAAAAATGGCTAAAGTTGCCCGTTTTTCAAAAATTTTTTTCGGCTACTCTGTCAAGAATAGCATTTGCAACGTCATCTTTGCTCATTTTTTCGAGCGGTTCAATTCCGCCGTCCTTTGATATGAGCGTAATAACGTTTGTATCGGTGCCGAACCCCGCACCTTCGCAGTTTAAACTGTTCGCCGCGATAAAATCAAAGGTTTTTGTTCTCAAGTTTTTTTCACGCGCGTTTTCGATAAGATTGCTTGTTTCCATACAAAAACCGACAAGAATTTGATTAACCTTGAGCGCGCCGAGTTTCTTTAAAATATCCTCCGTCTTTTTAAGAGGCAAAGCATATTCGCTGTCTGTTTTTTTAATCTTTTCGCTCTCGCATTTTTTTCAGGTGTAAAGTCGGCAACCGCCGCCGCTTTTATCACAATGTCGGTGTCGGGATATTTTTCCATAACCGCGTTATACATATCCTCCGCGCTTGTAACGTTTACAACGTCAACACCCGAAAACGGGCGCAAATTGGTTTTGCCCGACACAAGAGTAACATTTGCACCGCGCATTTTTGCAATTTTTGCAAGCGCGTAGCCCATTTTGCCGGTAGAATGGTTTGTGATGTACCTTACCGGGTCAATCGCCTCCTGCGTTGCACCAGCCGTGATAAGCACTTTTTTGCCCTCGAAATCTTTTTTATCACACAAAACCTCGTCGATTTTGTCCAGAATATACTCAATTTCTGCAAGTCTGCCCCGTCCCGAATCGCCGCACGCCAAAATGCCGTCGGCAGGCTCGACAAACTCGTATTTCAAATGCTTAAGCTTATTGATATTTGCCGTAACAATGGGATTTTCGTACATATTCGTAGTTCATTGCCGGCGCAAAAAACCACCTTTGCTTTTGTCGCCATAACGGTAGTTGTGAGAAAAATCGTCCGCAATGCCCGACGCAATTTTGCCGATAACATTCGCTGTTGCGGGGCATATCAAAAATGCGTCCGCCGCCTTTGCAAGCGAAATATGCTCGGTTGTAACGTCTTCGGAAAGCGAAAAACATATCGGTTATAACCTTGTTTTTCGTAATTGTCTGAAAGGTGAGCGGTGTGACAAATTCCGTTGCCGATTTTGTCATCACAACGTGAACGTCAATGCCTTTTTTCATCATAGCGCTTGCGGCATAAACCGCTTTATACGCGGCAATTCCTCCGCATACGCCCATTACAACCGTTTTTCCCATTTTTAAAACCTCCATTGTACGGTTTTACAAAATTACTGTGCTTTTTTGTTTCTGTCCTCTTCAAGGTACATATTAAGAAGCATATCCATACTCATAGCCTCGGATTTGGGGGCTTTTTTCTTAAAGCTTATTTTGTTTTCCGCAATTTCGTTAACCGCAACGGTAACAGGCTTGTTCGACTTACATTCCGTAAAGCTTACACCCGTTTTGCAGATTTCTCTCGCGCGCTTTGCCGCCGCGATAACAAGCGAATAACGGCTTTCAAATCTCGGATTTTTGGGATTTGAGCCTTCCATAAGTTTTTAACCGAAGGATCAATCATCATTTTAAATCATAGCCTTTCTGTCTGAGAAAATAATATATTCAAAGCATTCTACCGCAGACCGGTAAAACACCGTTAACACGGGAAAAAAATTACCCGTTCAGGTTTGCAAAATTATTTTTTTCTACCTTTAATCTTTCAGCGTCAATAATGGTTTTTAAGACGCTTTGCCGCCATATCCACGTCGTCGTTTACCACCGCGTATGTATATTTTGAGATGTTTTGAACCTCCCATTTTGCGGTTTCCATACGTCTTTTCGATAACGTCTGCCGTTTCGGTCTGACGTCCGACAATACGGCTTTTTAAGCTCCTGCATTGACGGCGGTGCGATAAACACAAACGTTGCGTCGGGACGTTTTTTTCCATAACCTTTAATGCGCCCTGCACTTCGATTTCCAAAATAACGTCACAGCCGTTTTCAAGGTTTTCATCCACGAACGCTTTCGGCGTGCCGTAGCAGTTTCCGCAGAACGACGCCCATTCAAGGAGCATATCGTTTTGCACCATATTTTCAAATTTTTCTTTTTTTCAACAAAAAAAGTAGTTAACGCCGTCCGTTTCGCCCTCGCGCGGAAGGCGCGTTGTTGCGGATATTGAAAGTTTTACGGCATCGTCCGCATAATTATCAAAAAAATGCTTTAACACCGTGCCTTTGCCCGTTCCCGACGGGCCGGAAAGCACGATAAGCGTACCTTTTCTATTCGTCATCTTCTTCATCTCCCGAAAGCGTCAAATCCTTTTCCAGTCTTCCGGCAACCGTTTCGGGCTGTACCGCGGAGAGGATTATATGCTCGCTGTCCATAATAATAACCGCCCTTGTGCGCCGTCCGCTGGTCGCGTCGATAAGCATACCCTTGTCGCGCGCGCCCTGAATAATTCTCTTAATCGGCGCCGCCTCGGGGCTTACGATAGCCACAAGCCTGTTTGCGGAAACGATATTTCCGAAACCGATATTTATAAGCTTCATAATGTCACTTCCTATTCGATATTCTGAGCCTGCTCGCGCACCTTTTCGATTTCCGATTTCAAATCAACCACAAGACGGCTGATTTCGTAATCGTTGCATTTTGAACCCATCGTGTTCGCCTCGCGGTTAAGCTCCTGAACGGTGAAATCAAGCTTTCTGCCAACGGTAACATCACTCATTATAAGATTTTTAATCTCGTTTAAGTGGCTTCTGAAACGCGTGATTTCCTCGGTTATGTTAATTTTGTCGGTGTAAAGACAAACCTCGGCGAGAAGTCTTGATTCGTCAAGCGTTACGCCGTTTGTAAAATCCTCTACCCTCTGTTTTTATTCTTTCGGCAAATTCGGTTATTGTTTCGGGCGAACGCGTCTCAATTCTGCGCACCAAATCCGCCATTTTTTTCAATGCTTTCGTCAAAGAATTTTTTAAGACGTTCACCCTCGCGCGCTCTTGCATCGGCAAGGTCGGAAAGCGCGTCGATAAGCACTTTTTTTAACGTCGGCATTTATTTTTTTCTTTGTCCTGTTCTTTTTTTCTCAACGGTGAAAACATCGGGAAAAAAACCGAAAGCTTTGACGCTGTTATATCGTTTTTCGATACCGAAAATTTCCGACATATTTTTAAGCGCGTCAAAAATATCCTCTTGCAACCTCTTCGTTGAGCGTAACAACGCGGTCGTCCTTTTTATGTTGTCAAACAAAAATTGCAACGTCAAGCTTACCGCGCGAAATTTTTGGGAACAATCTCGCGGACAAGCTCCTCAACAAACGAATACTGTTTATAAACTCTTACGTTTGTATCAAGATAGCGGTTGTTCACCGTTTTAAGTTCTGCGGTTATTCGGTAATCGTCAAACTGACACGACGAAAGACCGTAACCCGTCATACTCTTTTATCACAAATATTCCCCCAAAATCAAAGAAAAATACATATTGGTACCTATACATCATAAGTATAACACAAAATTACAATAAATTACAACAGTTTTTTTATGTCAAAAATTTTTCTCACGCATTTGCCGTTTAAATAATCGCACTTTCTGCCCTGATACGTGTCGAGATATTCCATCTGCGCGTCAATGCTGTCTTTTATCTTCCACCAGCTGGTCGAATAATTGGCAAAAAGCGTGTGTTCCTCTTTTGCTCTGCCTATAAGGCGCTGAATAACAACTTCGGGACTTAAATATTCCAGAAACGTAATAACCTTGTCCGCATAATCGAAATAGCTTCCCATTTCAAACTCGGCGTTTTGATACATCTTTGCCATTTTTGTGTTTCTTTCACAATATAAAGGCAGTGCAGTTTAACCTGTTTAACGCCGAGCGCGGAAAGCATTTTCGCATTTTCGATAACATCTGTTTTATCGTCCCACGGCAGATTTAAAAATAAGATGCGCGCAGGTGTCGAACCCGTATTTTTTAACGCGCAGAACCGCGTCGGTAAACTCTGCGAGCGTGTGTCCGCGGTTGATTTTTTCAAGTGTTTTGTAATTCACCGTCTGAAGTCCGATTTCAACGCTTATTTCAACATTATACTCATTTTTAATATCGTTTAAAACTTCAAGGTATTCGTCGCTTATACAGTCGGGACGTGTGGAAACGGCAATTTCAACGATGTTTTCCTTTGCCGCCTCGCTTATAACGCGCTTAAAAATCCTCAATCGGCATATATGTATTTGTGAAATTCTGAAAATACGCGATAAACTTTTTCGCCTTGTATTTTTTGCCGATATACTCCGCGTTGCGCCGTATTTGCTCCTTAACCGAAAGCGAGGACGGCAGATTTTCAAATGCTCCGCCGACATCTCCGCAAAAAAATGCACCCGTCTTTACCGCATTCGCCGTCACGGTTCGGGCAGGTTATCGGCAGGTTTACGGGAAGTTTATATACCCTCTCGCCGTATTTTTGCTTCAGATAGTCAGAATATGCAAAATATCTTGTTTTACCTGTTTTGCCGTCCATATGTACCACCGTTTATGTAATTTCAGCCCAAAAAGCTGTCTTTCATACTTTCATATTTTTTTCCTGTGTCGTATAATATATAAATCCGTACTCGTCGCAAAGCTTTTGCACAATGTGCGCCGTTTCGTCGTCGGTGCCCATATCAACAATGAGTATGCTCGGCACAAATCCTCCGCCGCCGAGGCTTAAACTTTGCCAGATTATGCTCCTTACAACTCCCTCAATGCACTTTGTGTGTTTTTAATTTTTATCACTACAAAAACGTCATCTTTAACCGCCGGAGTTTTTTTGAGAAAAAAACGCGCCGATAAGCCGTCTTGTAATGTCAATTACCGCATACACCGAAAGAAAGCAGAAAAACGGATTTAAAAATACCGCCAACATAACTCTACACCCCTTTGCACTGCGCATAAAAATAATATAATTTATGCTATGCAAAGGAGTGCAGAAGTGTTACTTTAATAATGAAATTTACAGTCCGAGTTCCTTTTTGAGAAGCTCCGCCTTGTCTGTTTTCTCCCAGGTAAAGTCTGCGTCCTCTCTGCCGAAATGGCCGTACGCCGCGGTTTTTTTGAATATATCGGACGTCTTAAATCGAGGTCGCGGATAATAGCCGCCGGGCGCAAATCAAAGATTTTTCGTACAGCGTCAACAATTTTTGAGTTTTCAATCTTCGAGGTTGAGAACGTGTCAATGTCGATAAGCACCGAAACGGGCGAGCTTACGCCGATTGCATATGCAAGCTGAACTTCACATCGCTTTGCAATGCCTGCCGCAACGATATTTTTTGCAACATAACGCGCCGCATAAGCCGCACTTCTGTCAACCTTTGTGGGGTCTTTACCGGAAAATGCACCGCCGCCGTGACGTGCATATCCGCCGTAGGTATCAACAATAATTTTTCTGCCCGTAAGGCCCGTATCGCCCTGCGGACCGCCCACAACAAAACGTCCCGTGGGGTTTACGAAATATTTCGTTTCGCCGTCAAGAAGTTTTGCGTCAACAACGGGTTTTATAACATATTCCAAAAATATCTTTTCTTATCTGCTCCGTTTCAACGTCGTCGCTGTGCTGTGTTGACACCACGATTGTGTCAATTCTCTTGGGAATATCGTCGTCGTATTCAACGGTAACCTGTGTTTTTCCGTCGGGACGAAGATACGGGAGCGTGCCGTTTTTTCTGACCTCGGTAAGTCTTTGAGCAAGCTTGTGCGCAAGCGAAATCGGAAGAGGCATAAGCTCTTTTGTTTCGTCGCATGCAAAGCCGAACATCATACCCTGGTCGCCGGCGCCTGTATCAAGCGCGTCCGCATTTCCCTCTTTTTGCCTCGAGCGATTTGTCAACGCCCATAGCAATATCGGGCGACTGCTCGTCAATCGCGGTAACAACCGAGCAGGTGTCGCAGTCAAAGCCGTATTTTGCCCTGTCGTAGCCTATTTCCTTAATTTTTACGCGCGATTTTTGGGAATGTCAACATAGCATTTTGTTGTAATTTCGCCCATAATCATAACAAGTCCCGTGGTAACTGCCGTTTCGCAGGCAACACGCGCCATAGGGTCTTTTTCTATAATTGCGTCCAGCACCGCGTCGGAAATCTGGTCGCATATTTTTATCGGGGTGACCTTCCGTCACCGATTCTGAAGTAAAAAACTTTCTCATAACTGTTCCCTTCTTTTGGTATATTTCATATTTATATTTTAAAACAAGTATCCTGCAAGATTAAAAAGTCCGTAAGATCCGGCAAGCATTATAAAAACCTGCCGTAAGCACACCGAAAAATATCGGAGGCAGTGCGCGCGATATGCGCATATTGAGTATTGACGCTATAATCGCACCCGTCCACGCACCCGTGCCGGGAAGCGGAATTGCAACGAATATGAAAAAGCCCGAGCATTTCGTACTTGACAATTTTGCCCGCCTTTTTTTCATAGAACGCTCCTGAACCCAGTTTGCGGCACCCGAAAAAAATGCTTTGTGGTTTTGAGCCAGTTTAAAAATCGGTCGTAAAAACAAAATTACAAACGGAATTGGTATCATATTTCCGATAACGCTTATGATGTACGCCCACACATACGGCAAATCCGTCGCCGCGGCAAAAATTATCGAACCGCGCAGTTCCACAATCGGGAGCATTGACATAAAAAATACCGCTGTGTATTCATTCATATTTGAAAACCACGAAACAATGGCGTCTGACATAAATTTACTCCTTAAAATTGCATATATGGATATAATATCACATATTCACTTTGTTTTCAAGATATTTATTTGTTTTTCGAGCGCGTTTATTTTTCAACTCTTTTTAAGATGTTTTCCGCCCATAAATTCGGCATTCAAGAAAGAGTCGACAATATCTTTCGCAAGCTCGTCGCCGAGCACCCTTGCGCCGATTGCAAGCGCGTTTGCGTCGTTGTGGTTTCGGCTTAAACGCGCGCTGTATGTATCCGAGCAGGCACAGCATCTTATGCCCTTGATTTTGTTTGCGCAAATACTCATACCTATTCCCGTTCCGCAAATGAGTATCACCTTGTCGCACTCGCCCGAAACAACCGCACCGCAAGCCTTTTTCGGCAATGTCGGGGTAATCCACGCTCTCTTTTGTGTATGTTCCGAAGTCCTTTGCCTCAATTCCCCTTTCGGCAAGGTGCGCTTTGATAATTTCTTTTAAATCCACTCCCGCGTGGTCCGAACATATTGCTAACATTTTTAAAATCTCCTTTGTTATTTTTGATTATATTTTAATTTGTTTTAAATTCTTTCATTCGTTCGTTGTATTCCCTCTCCGCCTGACAGGTGCGAAGATAAACAGGGAAGAATTGTATGGTAATCGTCAAATTCGCCGTTTTCCGCTTTTTTTTCGGCAAGATATGCAATCGACGACGCACGCGAAAAGCATATGCATAGGCGGTGCGAAATACGCAAATTTTCCCATTTTTTCGGCAATTTTTTTTCTCTGTACGCAAAGACGCCGTCGCCCGTGAAAAACAGTTTCTTTTTCCGTCAAGCTCGTTCAAAAAGCTCCTCAAGGCTTACTGCGCGCTCGGACGTGATTTTTCGCCGTTTTTTTGTAAAGCGCGTTATACACGTCGCCTCGGCGTGCGTCCATAATAGGGCAAACAATTTTTGTCCGAGAAAGCAATATTCTGCGCAAGCGAATCGAGAGCGGATATGCCGATAATTTTTGCCCCTCGCCTGACAAAGCGCCTTCGCGGCGGCAATACCTATCCTCAAACCGGTGAACGAACCCGGTCCGATACACGGCGCGAAAATGTCTATGTCTTCAATGCTCATCGACGCTTTTTTTAAGCACATCGTCCAGCATCGGCATAAGCATCTGCGAATGTGTTTTTTTGTTGCATATTGAAAAAATTCGCCCGTCAGTACGCCGTTGCACAAAACCGCACAGGTCGCATTGAGTGACGAGGTATCTATCGCGAGAATATTCATACGTTCCTCCGCTCAATTTTAATTTTTTTCTGTAGTTTTCCGATACCGATAAATCCTTTAAAATCCGTATTTCGTAATACGGCATATCAAAAAGTTCTCTTATATTATCCGCCCATTCAACCACGGTTATGCCGCCGCCGAAAAGATAATCATCAAAGCCGATGTCATACATTTCATCGGGGGTTGAAATGCGGTAAACGTCAAAAATGAAAAAAACCGGGAACGGGCGCGTTTCGGTACTCGTTCACAATAGTAAATGTGGGGCTTTGCACCGTTTCGCCGACACCAAGCGCACGGCAAAGCGCGGACGTGAAATAAGTTTTCCCCGCGCCGAGGTCGCCGTCGAGAGTGACAACATCGCCCGGTTTTAAATTTTTCGCAAATTCCGCGGCAATTTTTTCGGTGTCCGCGGTGCAGTTTTGATATATATTCCATAGTTTAAATCTCCGTATTTTTATACGCTTTTTACGCGTCGCAAACCGTGCACACCGCCTGTGCGGATATGCCCTTTTCCTCGCCCTCAAAGCCGAGCTTTTCGGTGGTTGTGGCTTTTATGCTGACATTTTTAATGTCGGTTTTTGAGCGCGTCTGCAATGTTTCGGCGCATTTGTTCGATATACGGCGCCATTTTCGGTTTCTGTGCAACAACCGTCGCGTCGATATTATTAACCTTAAAACCGTTTTGCAAAAGGATTTCGCACACCTTGTCAAGAAGAGTGATACTGTAAATATCCTTATATTTCCCGTCGTTATCGGGAAAATGCCTGCCAATATCGCCGAGCGCCGCCGCGCCGAGCAGAGAATCCATAACCGCGTGGGTTAGAACGTCAGCGTCGGAATGTCCCAAAAGCCCTTTATCGTGCGGAATTTCCACACCGCCGATTATAAGCTTTCGGCCCGCGGTTAAAATATGCACATCGTAACCCGTTCCTATCCTTATTCCCACTTCAGCACCGCCTCTGCATACATTATATCATCACGCGTTGTAATTTTCAAATTATTTCTTTTCCGTTTCGGTGATTTTCACCTTTGTGCCGTATTTTTCAACCAGTGCGCAGTCGTCGGTAACATTCACCGCGTTTTTATCGGCATTTTCGTGCGCGTTAAGAATTAAATCCTTTTTGAAAATCTGCGGTGTGTAAAATCCTGTAAACGTTTTCCCTGTCCACGGTTTCGGTGATAAATCCGTCAAAATCCGATTTTTTAAGCGTATCCGCACACCGTGCGCCGACTGCCGACGCACCGAATTTTTCCGCGTCCGCAATGCAGTTTAAAATATCCTCTTTATCGGCGAACGGACGCGCACCGTCGTGAATAAGCACAAAATCCGCATTGCCGTCAACCTCATAGAGGCACTTCAATACGGTTTTTGTCTTGTTTCTCCGCCCGGAATAATTTTTGCTCACCTTTGAAAGTCCGAGTTTTTTTCACAAAGTCACTTGTGTAGAGCAAATATTCTTCGGGAACGGCAACAATAATTTCATTTATTTTTTTAATTTCGCAAAGCGTTCTTACGGTGTAAGCCAAAAATCGGAACACCGTCAATTTCGTAAAAACTGCTTCGGAATGTCAAGCCGTGTGCGCGCGCCTATGCCCGACGCCGCCACAACGGCAGATATTTTGTTTTTCATATAAACCAAATCCTTGAAAGCTTTATTATTCAAAAATATATTCAAATTTTCGGCAAAATATACCCTATCTGCTTTCTCTGAAATAGTTTACGCCGCAGCCTTTGGGCTGCATAACCTTGTTTGATTTGCGCATTGACGTTACAACAAGCACAATCGCTGTGATAAGGTACGGGAGCATTGTGTAAAAATGCGTTCGGAATTGCAATAACGTTTTTCGGAACGTAGAACTGCAAAACGGTGAACGCACCGAAAACGAGCGAACCGAGAATTGCCATTGTCGGTTTCCACGCCGCGAAAATAACCAGCGCAACCGCTATCCAGCCTTTGCCGCTCACACAGTTATTGTTCCACACACCGCCTCCGTCTATAAGCGAGATATACGCACCGCCGAGTCCGCATATTCCGCCTCCGAGAAGAATGTTTATATACTTAACTTTTGTAACGTTTATGCCCGACGCGTCTGCCGCCGCGGCATTTTCGCCCACTGCGCGCATATCAAGTCCCAGACGAGTACGTTTCATATAAAAATCTGCACAAAAACCGCGATAATTACCGCGAGATAAACCAAAATATTGTGCGAAAAACAAAACTTTTCCGGCAAACGGAATTTGCGAAAAGGAGCGGAATGGGTTTTTCCGCCAGAATTGCAGTCATTCTTTCGGAAAGTTTCGGAATTGCACCGCCGTTTGCGGTTTTTGTAATTCGCAATCATAAGCTGACCGAAAAAGTTTGCAAGTCCCGAACCGAAAATCGTAAGCGCAAGACCCGTTACAACCTGGTTTGCACGGAGGCTTACGGTGATGTACGCATATATCAGCGCGCCGAAAACTCCGAGCGCAAATGCAGCCAATAGCGCAAGGATAAGGCTGTCGCTATAGCATGCAACAAAAAATCCCATAAACGCGCCCATAAACATCATACCCTCAACACCGAGGTTGGTGTTTCCCGCTTTTTCGGTGACGATTTCGCCCGTCGTGCCGAAAAGGAGCGGTGTTCCTGCTTTTACAGATGCAAAAAAGAAAGTTTAAAAACGTGTTCATATCAGTCTTTTTTCTCCTTTCTTATCACAACTTTATATTGAATGAAAAAAAGTCAAAAACCGAGGATTACAAAAAGTATAATTCCCTTTTAAAACCTCCGAAACATACGTCGGAACGCTGAACGCCGACTGCATAACGCTTCCGCCCTTGTCGAGCACACTCAAAAAGAAGAGTTACGAGTATGCACACGCCTGCGTTAAGACGCGAGAGCCACGCGACTATAATTGCTGTAAATCCCACACCGCCTGCAATTCCGTCGCTCAGCGTGTACGCCGCGCCGGTCGCCTGCGTCATACCTGCGATACCGCAGATTGCACCGCTTAAAAACATTGTGCGCATAACGATTTTATCAACGTTCATACCTGCATAGCGCGCGGTGTTTTTGCTTTCGCCTACAACACTTATTTCGTATCCCTGTTTCGTATATTTTAAGTAAACGTACACAATTACAACAAGCGCAAGCGCGATAACTCCAGCCGATATGCACGCCCAAAAAGCTTGTCAAGACGGGCATTTTCAACAAACGTCGCGATTTTCGGGAAACCGCCCGACGTCGGGTCGCGCCACGGTCCCTCTTTAAAGTAAATTATAAGGTACAGCGCTATGTAGTTGAGCATAAGCGTAAAAAGCGTTTCGTTGGTGTCGAATTTACATTTGAAAAAAACGCCGGGATAAGCTCCCCACAGACCGCCGCCGACAATACCTGCGGCAAACATCAGAATTACAAGAAGAACGTGCGGTAAATCCGAATGGAAAAGCGCAAAATATGATGCACAGATTGCGCCCATAATAATCTGTCCCTCCGCGCCGATGTTCCAAAACTGCATTTTGAACGCAAGCGTTATTCCGAGTGATGTAATAAGGAGCGGAACGGCGATTTTTACCGTTGCGATAATTGCAATTTTTTTCCGTCAAACGCACCGGCAAAAAAATTTTTTTGCATATGCATTAAGCGGATTTATACCGAGCATAAGGAAGAAAAATTCCGCCGGCGATAAATGCCACAACTATTGAGGCAAGCGACAAAAAGCGCAAGTGAAAATCCAGAAATTTCGGCTTTTTGACCACTCTCAAAAGCGGTTCTTTATGATTAGTCCTGCTCATCGCTATCCTCCTCTTTTTCCGAAAGCGTCGGTCATCAACAGACCGATTTGCTCTTTTGTCACATCCTTTGCGTCCACAATACCCGTAACTCTGCCGCGGCACAAAAACCATAATTCTGTCGCAGAGTTCAAGCATAACGTCCAAATCTTCTCCGATATACAAAATGCCCGTACCTTTTTTCTTTTGTTCGTTGAGGTTGTCATACACGGTGTACGACGAATTTATATCAAGTCCGCGCACTGCGTATGCGGTGATAAGCACGTTCGGTGAGGACTCTATTTCACGTCCCAAAAGCACTTTTTTTGAACGTTTCCGCCCGAAAGCTGACGGACGGGAGTATCAATTCCCGGGGTTTTTATATTCAATTTTTTTCAATGAGTTTTTTTGCTTAATCTGCGCGCCTCTTTTTTTCTCAACAAACGGCGTTTTTTTCCCTCTTTATAACGCTTAAGCAAGAGGTTGTCCGCCATACCCATCGACGCGACAAGTCCCATACCGAGCCTGTCCTCGGGGATAAAACTCATACTGATACCTATTTTTATTATTTCTTCGGGTGACTTGCCGATGATATTTTCCTTTTTATACAAAATCGCGCCTTTTTTCACCTTCATAAGACCTGCGATTGTTTCGCAAAGCTCTTTCTGTCCGCTTCCGGCAACACCGGCAACACCGAGAATTTCGCCTTTGTTAAGGCTGAAAGAAACATCGCGCAAAGTCTTTACGCCGTCGTCGTTTTCGGTTGTAAGATGGTGGATTTCCAAAAAGATTGCCCGTATATTCACTCACGGGACGGTCGATTGAAAGCGTAACCTTTTTGCCGACCATAAGTTCGGTGAGCTTTAACGCATCGGTTTCGCTTGTTTTGACAGTTGCTACGCTTTTTCCTTTGCGCAAGATTGCAACGTTGTCGCTGATTTCGAGAACTTCGTTCAATTTATGTGTAATGATAATGACCGTACAGCCGTTATCACGCATTTTTTTCGTAAGATATTAAAAAGATTTCTGCTTTCCTGCGGAGTGCTACTCGCCGTAGGCTCGTCAAGAATAAGAATTTTTTTGCTTCTCTGTAAAGCATTTTAAGAATTTCAACCGTCTGCTTTTTCGCTGACGGACATATCGTAAACTTTTCTGGGGTCAACGTTAAGACCGTATTTTTCGCTTATTTCAGCTATTTTCTGATAGCGTTTTTTTCTTTAGAATAATTCCCTCCGATTTGTTTCCCATAATAATATTGTCGGCGGCGGAGTGGACGTCGACAAGCTTAAAGTGCTGATGTATCATACCTATACCCAAATCTATTGCGTCTTTGGGCGAGCGGATATGCACCTTTTCGCCGAAAATTTCAATATCGCCCGCGTCGGGAAGATAAATTCCGGCAAGAATGTTCATAAGAGTTGTTTTTGCCCGAGCCGTTTTCACCAAGCAGAGCGAGAATTTCACCCTGCTTGGCTGACAGGTTAATGCTGTCGTTGGCAACAGTGCTGCCGAATATTTTTGTTATATTGTTCAGCCTTATTGCATAATCATTGTTTTTTTGCTTACCGTTGTTTCTTCACACATACATTTCACCTGCCGACTCAAAAAAATTTTTATTATTCTGCTACTACCGTTCTGTAATACCAATTCATATTGCCTGTAATATCAGCGTCCGAGATAACCTCGCCCTCTTTGCAAACCATATTGCCTTTGTTGTCGTAAAGTTCGCCTGCAAAGATTTTGTTTTCGCCCGAGATGATTTTTAGCTTTTGCCGCGTCAATCGCCTCTTTTTGTGCCCCTCTGCGCAGTTTTCCGAAAAGCGGAGAAATGTCTACCAAACCTTCGTCCATACCGCCGTAGTAGTTAGAACCGTCCCATGTGCCGTCCATAACTGATTTTGCTGCTTTTTGTATAGTAAACTTCCCAGTTCCAGATAGGAGCGGTAAGGTGAGCCTTGGGAGCGTCTTTTGTCATATCCGAGTTGTAGCCTACACCCCAAACGCCTCTTGCCTGTGCCGCAAGCTGAGGAGCTGTTGTGTCGCAGTGCTGTGCGATAACGTCACAGCCGCCGTCCAAAAAGTGCTTCTGCCGCCTGTTTTTTTCAAGGTCGGGGCTGAACCACGAATTTGTAACTGTAACATAAACTTTTTGCATTGGGGTTAACCGATTCAACGCCCATAGCAAACGCGTTGATACCGCCTGTAACCTCGGAGTTTGTAACGTCCATAGCGGCTACATAACCGATTTTGTTCGATTTTGTTTTAAGACCTGCCGCAATACCCGAAAGGTATCTTGCCTGGTAAATTCTGCCGAAGTAGTTGTTGAAGTTTTTTTGCCGTTTGATTTATAACCTGTACCGTGAGAGAATACAACGTCGGGATATTCTTCAGCCATCTGCTCCATTGTATCCATATATCCCCAGCTTGTACCGAAGATGATTTTGCAGCCTTCGTTTACACATTCTTCGATTGCCGTCCTTGTTGCAACTGCGTCGCCGTCGCTTACGTTGATTTTTTTCTTACAATCTGGTCGTCTGTAAGTCCGAGTTCTTTCTGCATTTTAACAATACCCTGGTCGTGCGCGTAAGAATAACCTGCACCGTCGGCGGGGTCGCCGATATGTATAACACCTACTTTAAAAATCAGCGCTGTTTCCGGTGTTTGCCTCTTTGCCGTCATCCTTGTTGCCGCAGCCTGCAAACGACAATGCGCACATAAGCGCCATAACGCATACAAGCATAAGCGATACTACTCTCTTTTTCATACTTTAAATCCTCCTAAAATATTTTTAACGGGCAGGGCGCACAAATATTTATGCGCACGATACCCGTTATTTACTCTCTGAAAGTAAGCCCCTGTATCGCTCATACTTTCGATAATTGCAAGCGACTCAAGCTTTATTCCCATATCTCTTATAATTTTACCGCCCGTCTGGAAGCCTTTTTCTATCACAATTCCGGCGCCTGCGATGGACGCGCCCGACTGTTTTATAATTTCGATAAGACCCAAAAGCGCTTTTCCTTTTGCAAGAAAAATCGTCTATGATAAGAATATTATCTTCTTTTTGACAAAAAAACTTTTTGGACACAATAACCTGATTTGTATTTTTTTGTGAGTGTACGATTCGACGCTTGCCGTGTAAACGTCGCCGTCAAGGTTTTTTTGGATTTGGATTTTTTTGGCGAACACAACAGGCACATCAAAAATACTGCGCGGTTACGCACGCAATGCCTATTCCCGACGCCTCAATGGTTAGAATTTTATTTATTTTTTTCGTCTGCAAAGCGTCTTTTAAACTCCTTGCCTATTTCGTTGTAGAGCGCAACGTCAATCTGATGGTTCAGAAAAACTGTCCACCTTTAAAATTCCGCCCTCGGAAACCTTTCCGTCCTTCAAAATTCTGTTTTTCAGCAATTCCATATAAACGACGCACCCTCACATTTTTTTCTAAAAAAATAAAAACACCTTATAATTTTACAAAAAAATGACATCAAGAGTTTTTAACATATTGGAATAATTTTATAAAAAAACATGAAAAACCGCGGTGCAATCGCGCCCCGATTTTATGAATAATGTATAATTTAAATTATGCCGAGTTTGTCAAGGCTTACCCTTTGCTCGGTTGCTTTTGAAAGTCCGATAATGGAGCTTTCGAGAGGTTCGTCCGACATTGTAACCTTTAATTTGAGCGTGTTTTTCTATAAGCGTTTTAACGCCGTAAACAAGCGAACCGCCGCCCGTTAAGATTATTCCGTAGCGTTTCACGTCGCTTTCAAGCTCCTGCGGAGTGTTTGACACAACGTCAAAAAAATCGCCTCGATAATTTTTACGTCGTCCAAAAAAACAGACGCGAAATTTCGCGCGACGAAATACGTTTTTACGGCAGGAAGTCCTTTTTTTCATATTTTCCCTTAACCTCGAAATACTCGGTTTCTTCGCGCTTAAGCACTCCGCCTATCATCATTTTTCACCCTTTCCGCGGTGATTTCGCCGATAAGCAGAGAATGGCGTTTTTTAAGATATTCGATAATTTTTCGGTCGTAATTTGCACCGCCGATGTCGATTGCCGTGTTTGACACAACAGTGCCGAGCGACACAAGACCGATATTTGTGGAGTCGGAGCCTATATCGACAATAAGCCGTCCCGACGCGTTTGTAACGTTTATTCCGTTGCCGAGCGCCGCCGCAACGGGTTTCTTTAAAAGAAACACTTTTTTTGCGCCTGCCGAAAGCGCCGCCTCCATTAAAAAGGTGCTGGTCAATCTGCGAGGATAAAGGACTTATTCCGATTGTAAGATACGGTCTTATCATTGTGCCTTTGCAGAATTTGTCGATTATATATTTAAGTATAAGTCCGCACGCGTCAAAAATCGGCGATAATTCCGTTTTTTTAACCGGCTTTACCACCTTGATTTTTGTTTTCGCGCCCCAGCATACTTTTTTTGCCCTGTCGCCTATCGCGATAAGCCGTCCGCTTCCTTCTTCAACCGCGATTAAATTCGCCTCGTCAAACACTTTGCCCTGATTTTTTTAACAAACACGCGCAGTGCCGACGAACCCAAATCTACCGATAATTCAAACGTTTTGAACAGTGCCGTTTCTCCTCACCCCGCTTTCTTTCCATACACATTTTAATTATAAATAATTTTTGCGCGAAAAATCAATATAAATTTTGAATATTTTATATTTTTTTGCAAAAAAACCGTCGTTTTTTTGTAACAGTATTTGCTTTTTCGCGAATAAAATACATTGGGAATTTTATATTCCCCATTACAAAAACGGGAGGAAACATTATGAGAAAAAATACTTTGTGGTTTTTTTGCGTCCGAAACAAGCGCGGCGCAAATAAAAAAATATCTTTTCGAAGAGCATAAAATCATTTCAAAAATTCTTCCGACGCCCGAGAATATTGCCGTTTCGGGGTGCGGTTTCAGTCTTTCGGCAGATTTTTGCGGACATTGACGTCATACGCGAAACGGTAAAACTTGCGCGCGTAAGCTCAAAGGGAATTTTTTTGATGCGGAAACATTTGAAAAATTTAAAAAAACGGGGGGTGAAAATTTTGATATATCTTGACAACAGCGCAACAAGCCTGATAAAAACCGAAAGAAGTATATTCGGCAATGCTTGACTGTATGAAAAAAACTATGCCGCAAATCCCGGACGTTCGGGGCACCGTCTTTCGGCAAAAGCCGCCGAAAAAATTTTTGAATGCCGTGAAAATTTGTGCGGTATGTTCGGTGCGGACGACCCGAACCGATTTATTTTTACGCAAAACGCAACCGAAAGCTTAAACCTTGCAATAAGGGGATTTTTAAAAACGGCGGTCACGTTGTTTTTGACGCAGATGGAACATAATTCGGTTATACGTCCTGTTTTCACGCTCGAAAAAGACGGAATTACGCACACGGTTGCGGAGGCGGACGTGTTCGGGAGGGTATCGCCCGAGAACGTAGAAAATGCAATAAGACCCGACACGAAAATGATTATCGCAACCCACGTTTCAAATGTGTGCGGAACGGTCAACGACATTGAAAAAATCGGAAAAATCGCAAAAGAACACGGCATTGCGTTTTTGATTGACGCGGCGCAGAGCGCAGGGGTTTTGCCGATTGATATAAAAAAGCAAAACATCACATTTTTATCGCTCACGGGACACAAGCGCTTTTGGGACCGCAGGGCACCGGCGCGCTGTACGTCGGAAACGACAGCCTTGTTCCGCTTAAAAACGGGCGGAACGGGAAGTTACTCAAAGCTTCCCTATCAGCCGGACGATTTGCCCGACAAATACGAGAGCGGAACGCTTAACACCGTAGGAATTTGCGGTCTTAACGAGGGGCTTAAATTTATAAAAAAAGTCGGCATTGAAAACATTTTCGAACACGAAATGCACCTTACTTCGCACCTTTTGGAAAATTTGTCGGTTATGCGCGGAATAAGCGTTCAGGGATATATGTCAGCCTCGCATCGGAGCGGAGTTGTGAGCATAACGTCTGACAAAAAAACCGCCGTCCGAAATATCGCACATTTTAAACACCGAATACGACATTGCGGTGCGTTCGGGATACCACTGCGCGCCGTTTGCGCACAAGGCGCTCGGCACGTTTGACACCGGCAGTGTACGCATAAGCCTCGGCGCTTTTAATACAAAAACGATATTGACACCTTTTGTTCGGCATTATACAACATCACAAGGTGAAAAATTTAACGAAAAATTTCAAAAAAATCATTTACAAAGACGAAAAATAACTTGTATAATAGGAAGAAGATATTTATATAAGGAGAATTTTTCGTTATGAATTCCGCTTTAACGTTTTTTTGCTTGAAAAATTTTAAAGCTTATCAGAATACGCGATATTTTTGGACGTTGCGATAGTGGCGTTTTGTTATATACAAAGGTACGAAACTGGTGCGCGAAACGCGCGCGGTTCAGCTTATTAAAGGCATTATCATACTTCTTCTTGCAATGCAGGTGTCGGGCTGGCTGTCGCTCAACGCGATTAACTTTCTGCTTGTAAACACAGTTAAGGTCGGTATGGTTGCACTGCTCGTGGTGTTTCAGCCCGAACTTCGCCGTGCGCTCGAAAAGGTGGGCAGAAGCAGTATCGGCAAAATTTTAAATTCGTCGGGTTCGGAAAACGGCACAACCATTGCAAACGTTGTTACGGCGGCTTGTGCAATGCAGTCCACAAAAAAACGGGTGCGCTTATTGTTTTTGAACGCGAAATCAAGCTTGCGGACGTTGCAAAAACGGGTATTGCCATAAATTCGGACGTATCGCCCGAACTAATCATAAACATTTTTTTGTGCCGAACACCCCGCTCCACGACGGCGCGGTTATAATCGGCGACAACAAAAATAAAGGCGGCGGCGTGCTTTCTGCCCCTGACACAGGATAATTCTTTAAGTCAGGAACTCGGCACAAGGCACAGAGCCGCCATTGGCATAACCGAGGTTGCAGACTGCGTTGTTGTGGTTGTTTCGGAGGAAACGGGCAGAATTTCGCTTGCGGTAAACGGACAGATTAACAGAAACATCACCGCGGACAACCTTGAAAAAACACTGAAAAGCTATCTTGTTGAAGAATCAAACGACCTTAAAGCAAGCAAGGACAAGCTCATTGATATGGTGGTGAAGAGAAAATGAGAGATTTTTTCAAAAAAGACTGGGTTATAAAAGTAATATCGGTGCTGGTTTCGATAATAATATGGATATATGTCGTGTATTTTCAAAATCCGCAGTACGAAACGTGGATTAAAGGCGTGCCTGTTACGCGCTCGAATATGTCTACCGACTTTTCAAGCGGAAAGCTTAAAAATTCTCGACTCAAACAGCGACACGGTTAACATAAAGGTAAAAGGCACACGCCGTACCGTTGCAAAGCTTAACAATGCAAACATAAAGGTTACAGCCGATATGATAAGCGTTACAAAAGACGGCAACTACACGCTCGGAACAAACGTAGTTTTCCCCGTTTCCGGCATAACCATTGTGCAGAAAGAGCCGTACAACTACGAAATCGCGGTTGACAAGGTTGCAACGTCAAAGCTTAAAATCGAGGTCAAAAAGACGGGAACTTTAAAGAGCGGATATGAAATCGACACCGAGTCGATAACTCCCGAAACGGTTTCAATCACCGCACCGCAAAGCATTTTAAACACCGTTTCAAAAGCGGCGGTCACGGTGGATATATCGGGAAAAATCAAGTGATATCAGAGGAAATTATCTCATAGAATTTTACAACGCGTCGGGTGAAAAAATCGTAAATCCGAACATTTCAAAAAGCGTTGAATTTGCTGAAGGATATTTCACGCTTACCATGACGAAAGAAGTTGAAATCGTCCCCCAGCCGACCAACGCGGAGGCGATTGAGGATGCAGGTCTTTCGGTGAATATAAACGGCGCAAAAAAACCGTTAAGATAAAAAGGAAAGAGCAATATCATTTCACAAATTGACAAAATATACACAAAACCGTTTTCATTTGCGAGCATTTCCGACGGTGCGCCGCGCACTGCAGAGCTTGACATTCCCGAAAACGTGAGCCTTGCGGACGGCGCGAAGAAAACCGCGGAATTTACGCTCGGCGCAAAGTAAACTTGATATAACGACTATCATTATAAGGAGAAGAATTATGGGCAGATTATTCGGTACAGACGGAGTGAGAGGTATAGCAAACAAGGAGCTTACCTGCGAACTTGCGTTTAAACTCGGTCAGGCAGGTGCAAAGGTGCTTACAAAACACACAAACAATGCGCACCCTAAAAATTTTTGGTTGGAAAGGACACAAGAATTTCGGGAGATATGCTTGAGGCAAGCCTCGTTGCGGGATTTTGCTCGGTCGGCGCGGTGTCGGTATGCGTAGGACAAATTCCCACCCCGGCGGTTGCATATCTTGTGAGAAAAATACAAAGCGGACGCAGGTGTTGTGATTTCCGCATCGCACAATTCGGTTGAATACAACGGAATCAAATTTTTTTCAGCAATGAGGGCTACAAATTAAGCGACGATTTGGAAAAACGAAATTGAAGAATATATTCCCGGCGGAAAAAGACCTAGGCGAACTTCCCGATGGCTGTGACATAGGCAGAAAACGCGTTCACGAAACAGGTATGCGCGATTACACCGACTTTGCGAAAAGCTGTATAGACGTGCGCCTTGACGGACTTAAAATTGCCCTCGACTGCGCAAACGGTGCGGCTTTCGAGTGCTCAAAGCTTGCATTTAAAGAGCTTGGCGCGGAAACGCTTCTTATCAACAATGTTCCCGACGGCACAAACATCAACAAAAACTGCGGTTCTACCCACATTGAGGGATTGCAGAAATTTGTCGCGGACAACAAATGCGATATGGGTTTTGCATTTGACGGCGACGCGGACAGATGCCTTGCGGTTGACGAAAAACGGAAATCTTGTTGACGGCGACAAAATTATGGTTATCTGCGCAAAAGGCTTGAAAGACGAAGGAAAAACTCAAAAAACAACACGGTTGTTGCAACCGTTATGAGCAATCTCGGCTTTTTTTCAAGGCGCTCGACAAAATCGGCATAAACTACGAGCAGACAACCGTCGGCGACCGATACGTTTTGCAGAATATGCTTGAAAAACGGTCATATCATCGGCGGAGAACAGTCGGGGCACGTTATTTTTGCTTGAAAACAACACAACCGGCGACGGACTTGTAACCGCGCTTACCGTTGCGTCGACAGCGGCAAAATCGAAAAAGAAACTTTCCGAGCTTGCAGGCGTTGTAACGGTTCTTCCGCAGGTGCTTGTAAACGTTACGGTTAAAAAAATGAGCACAAAAAAATACATATTCGTCCGACAGCGTGATAAAAAGCGAAATTGAAAAAAACTTGAGAAAAAAATTTGACGGAAACGGCAGAGTGCTTATCCGTCCTTCCGGCACCGAACCGCTCATAAGGGTTATGCTCGAGGGCGAAAACTACGACGAAATCAAAAAGAAGCGGAGGCGCTTGCGGACGTTATCCGCGAAAGACTTTCATAAAATTGGGTATTGAAATTTTTTTAAAAATTGTGATACAATAAACTTTGATTGCAATTTACCTGACATATTTATATTTTTTTGCAGGGGAAGGAAGTGGTCTTATGAAAATGTGTTCAATTTGCAAAAAGAACCCTGCCGTTGTTTTTGTATCAAAGATTGAAGGCGCAAACAGAGTTAACGAGGGCTATTGCCTGTCGTGTGCTTTAAAACTCGGAGTTATGACAAAAGAACAGCTCGCCGAGCAGGTGGATCTTCCGCCCGAGATGTTTGAAAATATGCTCGAAGGCTTGGAAAACGGCGACAGCGAAGGCGTTATGAATTCCATTCAGGATTTTCTCGCAGGCTCAAACCTTATGGAGATGATGCCCGACGATTTTAACGGCTCAAAAAGATTATTCAAACGAGAAAAATTCCGATTAACGATAAAAAGACAAAACAGAACATCAAAAAAACGAAAGACGCAAGAAAAAAATGTCTTAACAATTTCGGTGTGAATTTGACCGAAAAGGCGCGTCAGTCGCTTTTTGGATAAGGTTATAGGCAGAGAAAACGAAATCGAAAGAGTTATACAGATTTTTAAACCGCCGCACGAAAAACAACCCGGTTCTCCTCGGCGAACCGGGTGTCGGCAAAACGGCTATTGCGGAGGGAATTGCGCAGAAAATTGCTGAGGGAAGCGTTCCCGAAAGGCTGGTTGGCGCACAGGTTTATCTTCTTGAAATGTCATCAATCGTTGCCGGCACGCAGTACCGCGGACAGTTTGAAAGCCGTATAAAAAAAGCATTATCGAGGAGGCAAAAGAGCGACAACGTTATTCTCGTTATCGACGAAATTCACTCCATCGTAAGTGCAGGCGACGCGGACGGCGCTATGAATGCCGGAAACATTTTTAAAACCGGCGCTCGCAAAGGGCGATATTCAGATTATCGGCGCAACAACGCCGACCGAATACCGAAAAATATATTGAAAAAGACGCGGCGCTTGAGCGAAGATTTCAGACTGTTATGATCGAGGAACCGTCCAAAAGAAGATACCTATAAAAATTTTAACGGGTATCAAGTCGTATTACGAAAAATTATCATAACATCACCATCGAAGATTATATCTTGCATGAAGTGATTGATTTGTCGTGCAAATATATTTCAAACAGATTTTTGCCCGACAAGGCTATTGACATTATCGACGAGGCGGCGTCAAAGCTTAATATAGACAACCCGTACACGCAGAAAAATCGTTGATTTGGGCGTTAAAAATAAAGGAAACCGACACAGAACTTGAAGAACTCGAAACAAACGAGAGCGAGGGAATACGAGCGCATTGCAATGCTCAAAAAGCGAAAAAAATGCCGTCTTGAGGGCGAATTGAGCGGTACAAAAATCGCTTATGCGTCAGACAAAAATCACACTTGCGGACGTCGGCAGAGTAATCGAAATGTGGACGGGTATTCCCGTTAAAAACTTCACCGAAACCGACCGCGATAAGCTTTTTGCACCTTGAAGAAAGGCTTCACAAACGCGTTGTCGGTCAGGACAATGCGGTTACGAGCGTTGCCAAGGCGGTAAGACGCAACCGCGCGCTTAAATTAAGCAAAAACGCCCCGTGTCGTTTATATTCATAGGGCCCACAGGAACGGGCAAAACCGAACTTGTAAAAATCGCTCGCCGAGGCGCTTTTTAACGACGAAAAACGCACTTATAAGGCTTGATATGAGCGAATATATGGAAAAACATTCAGTTGCAAAAATCATAGGCGCGCCTCCGGGATACGTCGGCTACGACGAGGCAGGTCAGCTTACCGAGAAGGTACGCAGAAAGCCGTATTCGGTAATTCTTCTCGACGAAATCGAAAAGGCACATCAGGACGTTTTTCAACATTCTTCTGCAAATTCTCGACGACGGCAGAATTACCGACAGCCAGGGACGTTATGTGAATTTTGAAAACACCATAATTATTATGACATCCAACGCTGGAACATCAATAGGCTCGAATAATATGGGCTTTTCAACGGCTGAAAAATCAGAAAAATCGACGGCAAAAATCGAAAAAGGCTTTTGAAAGAGATTTTCCGTCCCGAATTTTTAAACCGTATCGACGCGATTATTGAGTTTAAAGAGCTTACAAAAGACGAACTCAAACAAATTATTTCGCTTATGTTAAAAGACCTTGTGTCCGAGCTTGAGCATATGGGTATCGCGTTTGAAATCACCGACAGCGCAAAGGATTTAATACTGAAAAAAACATCTACAATCCCAAATTCTGCGCACGTCCGATAAGGCGCGAAATTCAAAAATTCGATTGAGGACAAAAATCGCGGAATTTATCCTCACCGAAACCGATTATCAATCGAAAAATCACGGTTGACGCAAAAAGATAACAAATACGATATTAAAAATGAATTAACCAAAAATCCGAACGCAAAAATGTGTTCGGATTTTTATATAAAAACACCTTAGAAAGCCACTCCTCAATAAGACAACATTGCCTTAAAAACATATTTTTCGCGTCTTTCTGCGTTAAAAAAACTCGCAATCCGTCAGGATTACTCGCTTTTTTGCCTTGAAATTCATCAAAAAATCTTGTTTTTAAGGTGCATGGCAGTTTTGAATATCGAATTTTACGATTCAGACAAGAAATAAAATCTGCCATTATGCTGACGCATATGGCAGGTTTTTGACGCAGTATGAATTTAAAATACGGCTTCAAAACCAATGCTTTCTTATCGAGGAGTGGCTAACTACACTGAATTTTGTGTAAATTTCTGATATTGACATATTTTTCATTGTGTTAAAATAGGCGTAATGATAAATTGGAGTTGATTTTTATGGTAAGCCTTTTTACTCGCAATAATATACCTTTCGTTTATAAGCCTCGGTCTGCCCGACTCTCTTCTCGGCTCGGGCTGGCCCGCTATGCACCCCGAACTTAACGTTCCCGTGTCGTATGCCGGAATTATTTCAATGCTTATAGCGCTCTGCACGATAATATCAAGCTTTAAACAGCGACCGTTTGACGAAAAATTCGGTGCAGGACTTGTAACCGCAGTCAGCGTCGGAATGACCGCGCTTGCAATGCTCGGATTTTCGTTCAGCCGTTCGTTTTGGATTTTTGTGCGTTCTCGCACTCCCCTACGGACTCGGCGCAGGCAGTGTGGACGCGGCTCTCAACAACTATGTTGCACTGCATTTTTTTCAAGCAAGCATATGAGCTGGCTCCACTGTATGTGGGGCGTCGGCACAATCATAAGCCCGTACATAATGGGTTATGCGTTAAACGGCGGACTCGGTTGGCAGTCGGGCTACCGCATCGTTTCGGTTATGCAGATTGTGCTCACCGCAATACTTTTTATAACGCTTCCGCTTTGGAAAATCAACAAAACGCAAGACACTGCCGACGGAATAAGCGAACCGAAAAAGGCACTCACGCTTAAAGAAATTTTTGCCATAAAGGGCGCAAAAAGCGTTATGATAACATTTTTCTGCTACTGTGCGGCAGATCAGACAACTATGCTCTGGGCAAGCAGTTACCTTGTAAACAGCGGATTTTCAGCCGATGCGGCGGCGAAATTTGCAAGTATGTTTTTTATCGGAATAACCGTCGGACGTGCGGCAAGCGGATTTTTGACAATCAAATTCACCGACACGCAGATGATACGCGCAGGACTTGTGATTATGGCAACGGGCATTGTTTCAATGATTTTACCGCTCGGCGACACCGCGTCTTTGGTGTCGCTGGTGCTTATCGGACTCGGCTGTGCGCCGATATATCCGTGCATAATCCACTCCACCCCCACCCATTTCGGTGCAGACAAATCGCAGGCTGTTATCGGCGTGCAAATGGCGAGCGCGTATGTTGGAACGCTTGCAATGCCTCCGATTTTCGGAATTATCGCAAATAAAATCAGCGTTTCGCTTTTGCCGTTTTATCTGCTTGCAATTCTCATTGTAATGGCAGTTATGCACGAGACACTTGTAAAAAAACGACATCATCACATAAAATTGCACCAAATGTTAAATAAGTAGAATATTTTAAATGCCGAAAATTGTGGTATAGTGTATCTTGAGAGATAATAAAAAAACGGAGGTTTTAAAATGAACGTCACAAAATACACAACCAACGATTTCGGCTTTTTGCGTCCCGAACCCGTATTTTCGGCAGGAAGCGAATGCGGTGCGGCACAGGAAATCGTTGCGGAAAAAAACACCGTTCAACGTCTGCAAAGGCTTCGGCGTTGCATTAACGGGCGCGTCGTGCTATATGCTCGCGCAAATGGAAAAAGGCGAAAGGCGAAAGCTTCTTGAAAGCATTTACGGAAAGGACGGCCTTAATTTAAGCGTTGCGCGTCTTGCAATCGGCTCGTGCGACTATTCCGCGGAAATTTATACATATGACGATTGCCCCGGCGATACCGAACTTAAACATTTTTCAATCGAGCGCGACAGAGACTATATTCTGCCGATGATAAAGGAAATTCTCGAAATCCGACCCGATTTGTATATTTTTGCGTCGCCGTGGAGTCCTCCGGGCTGGATGAAAACCGGCGGTTTTATCTGCGGAGGATATATGCGCACGAAGTATATTGATGTTTTTTTGCCGATTACGTCATAAAATATCTTAAAACGTACGACGCGGAGGGCATACACATCAGCGCGGTTACACCGCAGAACGAGCCTGATGTTGACCAGTACGGCAAATTTCCCGCGTGCATATGGAATCCCGACCAGGAGGCACGCTACATATTTCACGCTTTCCGAAAAGCTAAAAAAAGAAAATATGGACGTCGATATTTGGTTCCACGACCATAATTTCAACGGCTGGCGCCGTGTAAACTGGATGCTTGAAGAATATCCCAAGCTTACCGAATGCTGTTCGTCGGCGGCGTTTCACTATTACAACGGCTGTATTGAGATGATTGACCGCATAAAAAAAGAACACCCCGAAATCCGTTTCCAGTTTACCGAGGGCGGACCGAGGCTTAAAGACTGCTTTGACACCGACTGGTGTAAGTGGAGCGCAATGATGGTAAAAGCGCTCAATCACGGCTGCGAAACCTTTACCGGCTGGAATTTGATGCTGGACGAGGAGGGCCGTCCGAATGTCGGTCACTGCTACTGCGCAGGTCTTGTCAAGATGAACAGGAGCACAAAGGAGCTTTCGTACAGCGGTCAGTACCGCGCGTTCAGCCACCTTGCGCACTTTACGCAAAACGGCGCGAAAATCTACCGCTCCGCACCGTCAAACGAGGGTTGGGAAATGGGAGCTTTCCGCGATATGAAGTTTGAAACTGTATCGTGTGTTGCCGAAAATCCCGACGGAAGCAGAATTATTCACGTTGTTAAATCCGAATGACGAAAAAAACACCAGTATCAGTATTTTTTTATGAGGGAAAAATGGTGGTATTTCGACGTTATGGAAAAACTCGGTTGCAACGGTTGTTTTTAAAAAATAGCAATTTAATTTGAAAACGGAAATTTTAAAGGAGATAAATTTTTAAAAAATTTATCTCCTTTTTGTTACATCGGATTTAAAATATATTCTTTCACTCCGCCGTGACCGCCGAAAATGAGCCATTTACCTGCGCCGAGCCGTGCAAAAAGCGCTTTTCGCTCGTGCGCACACAGTTCGGGGTCGGTATCAACCGACGTCATAAGTATCGGCGCATAGTGATTATACTGTGCCTGGCTTGCAATCATATCTTTCATATTTATAAAAATGTCACCGCTGAAAAACAACGTGATTTTCGTAGTCAATCAACACATTTTCGCCCGGCAGATGTCCGCCTCCGCCCTGAAAAAAATTTCAAAATGCAAGTCGCCGAAAACAAACGTGCCGGCGCGCATAAGCGGTTCGGATCCCGTCGTTTTTTCGCCGATAACCTTAATTTTTCGGAATTTACCGACTCATACGACGTCAAAATTTTGCAGATTTGTATATACGGCTTGTGGAGCGGATTTTGCTCGCGGTATCCTACCCCGTTTTCATATTCCATAGCAAGGCATTTTTGCAGTGTCATACCCTGCATAAACGGTGTCAAACTCGGAAAGAAGTCCGCAGTGGTCAACGTCCGCGTGCGTAACAAAAACGTTTTTTCGATACTGTCAAAAATTGGGAATAAGCTTTTTTTAACAATTTTGTTCATTTCGTCCTTGCAGTAGGCATAACCCGTATCGACAAAAAGATATTTTCCCTCACTGCAAATAATCGCGGTATTGCTTCCGCACGGCGGTTCAATGAGGATTATATCGGTTTTTTCGCTCACGCGGTGCGTGGAAATGCGCGGTGCATAGTCATCTCCCTCGCCTTTGACAAAAAGCTCGCAAAACCTGCTTATACTGTCAAAAGTGCGGTACGGCGACACACCCGACTCATCGAGCTGCTGCATTGCAAGATTGGTATTCACCAAGAGCGCCTCGCGCGAATTTGCCGAAAATCTGCATAAGCGACGCAAGCTCGTTGACAAAATGCGAGTAAAAATGCTGTTGTCATAAATTTTGTCCGCGTGGTTGTAGTCGATAACCCGAACATCGCAGATTTTGCGCGCGTTAAAAAGAAATTCGTCCATTTTTTTCTTTTCCTCGGCAACAATTCCCATTTTGAAATACTGATAATCCGAGCCGTTTTTCCTGTGAACTTATGTATGAAATGTTAAAGCTGAATTCGCTTATAAGCTCCAGTATCCGCGTCACGCTCCCGGGACGTCGCAAAGCTTAAACTCCAGCAAAATCACGTTTTTGCCGTTTTCCTCGCATTGCAGATAGCCGATTTTTTCAAGTTCGTCCCCTGCCGATTTCAAGTTTTCTTTTGTCCCCTCCGCGTCGATAAAAAGCATATGCGAGTCCACCGCTTTGTTGTAGCTTACGCGTGTTATATTGACATCATTCGCCGCAAAACATCGGCTCGCCTTCAAAAATGCGCCGATATGATTGGGCATAACCGTAACAAATGTTTTTTCATATAATTCTCCAAGTAAATTTTGTTATCTAAATTATATAGCACATATCGGTTAATGTCAATATAAGAAAAATACACAGAACACGCTCTTGTTCTGTGTATTTTTGTTTACATATTGTCCAAAAACCTATCCACAACAAGTTGTCTGAACTGCGGCGAGAGCGTTGCAAAATATGCGGTAAAGCCTGTCACACGCACAACAAGGTCGGGGATATTCTTCGGGGTTTTCGTTCGCTTTCATAAGTTTTTCGCCGTCGAGAACGTTTATGTTTATAAGCGTACCGCCCTGTTTGAAAATGCCCCTCAATAAGCGAAAGAACGGTATCAACGCCCTTTTCGTCCGCCGAAACGTGAGGGTCAAACTCAATCTGCAAAGGCGCGGTGTTTCCGTATCCGCACTGCACCGACGCAATTCCGTTCGACTGCGCCGTCGGCGCTCCGTCCTGTCTGAAATGCGGATTCGGGTTTGCTCCGTGAGAAATCGGCTCGCCGCATCTTCTGCCGTTGGGAGTTGCGCCCACCTTTGAGCCGTATTCAATGGTTCTCGCCCAGCTGAACCACCCCGGAACAAGCTGTCTGCCGTTTGGCATTTTTTGCGCGCGTATGTTTTTAACCCACGATTTTGTAAGCGCCACTGCCCATTTGTCCGATACCGTGTTTCCCTGACAGTATTTCGGCGCGGAGTTTAATATAAGTCTTGTTCGCTCGTTTGCAAAGTTATCATCAAGAGCCTTGTAAAGCCCGTCCCAAGTAAGGATTTTTTCCTCCTCAATTCTCGTCTGCATTGCCCCGAATGAGTCTGCAACAACCGCAAGTCCTGCGCCGTCAACGCCGATTGTGTAAAGCTTTGCGCACTTTGATATGTCCTCGCCGTACTCAATCGAGATTTTCCATCATAAAGGTTCATAATCAGCTCGGGTGTTACCTCCCACTGGTGGTCAAGGTGCAGATTTATTCCCTTTGCGGTAGTGTCGATTGCAATTTTAAGATGTTTTTCGTAAATTTCAAAAAGGCGCTTGCACGATTTTTCCTTTTCGCCCCTCATCTCGTTTAACGCAACCTCAAAGACCTTTGCTATGTTAATTTTTACGGTGTCGTTCATAGGAAATTCCTTGCCCGGAACGCACATCCAGTTGCAGCCCACCGCAATGCGCTCACGCGCGGTTTTCTTGTCAACGCCGTTTTTCATATATCCCTCGCAAAGCGCCTTGTCATTGCAGAATCTCGGCCAGCCGTTTTTGTTTTTGAGCAGATAATACACTGCCTTTTTAAGAAATTCTCTGTCGCAGTTTTCGTGTACTCTGACGGTTAAATTGCACGCAATGTCAATACTGTCGGCGGCGTCGAGAATGAGGTACGAAAGGTGATTTGTCATATCCTTATCGTTCTCGTCAACACCGGAAATCTGATAATAATGCGGGTCGATTAAGAGCAGATTTGCAATTAAAAACTTTTGCCGTTTCGTCATCCAAAATGCCGTTTTTGACGTCGTTTTCGTAATACGGCAAAAAGCAGTGTGTCAAGCTGAAAGCCTGCGCCGTCACGGGTGTAAATTCTTGACGCACAGTTGAAAAATGCAGTCCACTGGCAAGCCTCTCTGAACGTTTTCGGCGCATTAAGACGGATATTTTCACACGTTTTTTGCATTGTTTCAAGGTTTTCTTTAATCTCGGCGCGGTTTTCATTCGGTATCATTTCTTTGATTTTCTTAATATGACGGTCAACAAATGCGATTATTGCGCGGACGCATTTTTCCTCCGCGTCATAAAAATCTTTTTATCGGGATTTACTTTTCTGTATTTTTCTATCTTTTCCAAAAAAATCCGCCGAAACCGAGCTTAAAAGCCTATACGGTAATCGCACGCAAAATGCGCGTCGCCGTCAATTCCCGTCTGAATGTTATACTTTTTCCTGCAACGGTTTTAAATCGTCATACGGAAATCGTTGCTCGTCCATCTTTTTGCTCCACTGGTCGGTAGAAGACGACATAATTTTCATAATTTCTTTGTTTTTCTTAAGCCAGTCAGGGAAGATAATGCACATCGCCGCGGTAGTTTACAAGCATATCGCGCCATCTTCCGCAGAGCATCTCCATAGGGTCAACATACGGCTCATGTGCGTTTATAACACGGCAAAAGTTTTCACACATACCGTCATAGCCGTAAAAACTGCCGTTTGAGCTGTTGTACCAAGGTTTTACCTCATACCCTTCGGTAATCGGTACAGTGCCGAAATCGTCGAGGTCGGTATAACCGTTTTTGCTTCTTTTTTTCGAGCGTGTGACGGATTTTTCGTTTCACGCATTGATTTTAATCTGTCAGCGTATGTAAGCATATTTTTTTCATGCTCCTTCATCTATCCTTTTGACGGAACGCTAAAACCGTCGGCTTTTTGTCCGAGCGCTTTCCGCTTTGAATTTCCCAGCGGATGATACGGCAAAAAGTTCATATTTTCTCACATTTGATAAGGTTTTTTTAAAAAAATGCGGATATTTTATCAATTTCCTGATTTATTTCGGGTATAACGGGAGTTCTTGCGATAATCGGAATATTGAGTTTATTAAGATTTTCAAAGTTTTTCTATAATCTTTTCATTTCCGGCACCCGTATATTTTTTTGTGCAAATCACTGTCCCAAATTTTTAAATCTGCCATAACAAAATCAAGCTTTTTAAAAATTTTCTTCGTCAAAATATATAAGCGAGGTTTCAACGGCGCAGTTTATGCCGTTTTTCTTTGCATTTATCTATGCACGCGTTTAAAAACTCTTTTTGCGCAAAGGGTTCTCCGCCCGAAAAAGTGACACCGCCTGTGTCGCCGTAATACGGCACATCAAGCATAATTTCGGACAAAACCCCGTCCGCGGTCATACTTTTTCCGCACACAACTCTTGCGCCCGAAAAACAGCCTTTGTCACACATTCCGCAATGAATACATTTTTCGGGATAGTATAAAATCTCTTTTTCAAAGCTTATACATTCGGGATTGTGACACCACTTGCACGAAAGCGGACAGCCTTTGAAAAAACACGGTTGTCCGTATTCCGCTCCCATCGTGGATTGACGCTCTTTGAATATCCGCAATTAAACCTTTAATCACAAATTTTTCCTCTTTTTCCGCTCTTTGACGATTTTATCACCGCGTCCAGCATAGCCATAATTTTCATATTTTTCCGAAAGAGTGAGCATTTTGAAAACGTCCTCACCAGTTTTTTGTGATGCGCATACATTTCGGGCATATTTTTAAATTCCGCGCTTAAATCCGCGTCGGGAATTTCAAGTTCGTTTCCGTAAATGTCAAACGCTTTTTACGTCGGGTGAATTTTCCGCACCGCCCGTGCACATTACAACGCCGTCGGTGCAAAGGACCATTGGACCCGACGGAATAACCGCGCGCGGTGTTGTCCACGTGCCCTCGACAACCGACATAGCGCCGTCGTATTTTATCACTGCGGCGAAATTGTCCTCGGTATCGCCGAACGGTGTGTTCAAATTTTCGCCGCACGAAATTACCGATTTTCCTTTGCCGAAAAAAACCAGTCGGAAAAAATAACAGCCGTAGCAGGCAATATCCAAGAACACACCGCCTCCGTGCGAAAGATGATGCCACCAGGTTTTTCCGCGCTGAACGTCGGTCATTTCCTCTGCCTTTGACGATACGCCCCTATGCTTTGCGCCCTTGCCGAGAGGACCTGTGTGACCGTTTATGTAGCGCAGTTTTACGGGTTTTCCGATAACACCGCTGTCCAGCACATTTTTAAGCTTGTATAAATACGGTCTGTACGCAACGGGCCAGTTTACAACCGCCTCAATGCCGTATTTTTTTCAACGCTTTTTTTCAATTTTTTTCGCCTCGTCATAGCTTACCGCAATGGGCTTTTTCTATCGAAACGTTAACACCGCGTTTTGCACATTCCTCAACAACCTCGGGTTTTTGGCAGTTTTTCGGTGAGGATAAATGCAATGTCGGGTTTTAACTCATCAAGCATCTGTTTATAGTCGTCATAAATGTTTTTGCAGTAGTTTTCGCGCACATTTTCAAGATTCCACTTTGGTGTATAGCGCAGGGGCGGAATGTCGTCAACGCCCGATTTTACGTCTGCCGCGCCGACAAGTTCAAAATCCGCCTGCTCGCTTATGTAGAGCGCAACCTCGTTTACGTGCATATGCGAAAATCCTATTATTACCGCTTTTAATTTCACTCTGCATACACCTCCCTTTTAATTTCCGCCGATTTGTAAAACATTTCAATTATTCTTGCCGTGTTTATAGTTTCTTCGGGTTTGACAATCGGTTCTGCCTCGCCTTTTATCACCTTTCTGAGATTATCCGCAATGTAAATATGCCCTGCAAACGGCGAATTGTAAATAAGTTTTTTCGGTTTGAGGATTTCCTCGCCGTCCTCGCCGAAATAGATTTTTCCGCTCGGCAAATCTATCCCTGCCCTGTCGCCCACAAGACGAATGTCCGAGCTTTCGGGCATATTTGCCGCCCACGCAACCTTAAAACTTACGTTTGCGCCGTTTTTGAATTTAAGGGTTCCGCACGAAAAATCCTCAACGTCCATTTCGTCGGGATTGAATTTTCTTATGCTGTCAACGTTTCCCGTGAGCGCACCGCTCGATGTTAGCGAACCGAGTTCGTTTTTGTGATTTTGCATAACCGTGCCGTTTACCGACTCGATTTCAGGGATTTCCCATAAGCCACAAAAGAGCGTCCAGCATATGCACGCCGATGTCAACAAAAGCGCCTCCGCAGCTTATCTTTTTCATATGAAACGTTCCCCAATACGGAATACCTCTGCGCCTTACGCGCGAAAAAATCGCCGTAATAAATGTTGCCAAGTCCGTTTTCGTCTATGTATTCCTTCGCCGCCAAACGGTCGGGAGTAAAGCGCATACTTTGGCAAGCCATAAGAATTTTGCCGTTTCTTTTTGCGGTATCAAACATTTCTTTTGCGTCGGAAAGCCTGAACGCAAGCGGTTTTTCGCACAAAACGTTTGCTTTTGCGTTAAGCGCCGTAATTGTGTATTCTTTATGAAAACAGTTCGGGACGCACACCGAAACAAGGTCGGGTTTTTCTTTTTCCAGCATTTCCTCGGCGTTTACGTAAAAATTCGGTATGCCGTGACGTTTTTGCGGTTTCGCGCGCGGAATTTTCGTTAATATCCGACACTGCCGATATGAAAAAGTCATCGCCGAAGGTTCTGTATGCAGGTATGTGCGCGGAATTTGCAATCATTCCGCAGCTTATTATGCAAACCTTAATCACAGTAAATCAGCCTCCTTTAAAAATCCGAATGTTTCGCCGTCGTTTTTGTTGCACGGTATTCAAGACCGATATATCCGTTATAATCCGTTTTGCCGATTTCTTTAAGAATATTTACATAGTCAACGTTTCCCGTGCCGGGTTCGTGTCTTCCGGGAGAATCGGCAACGTGAAAATGCCCGATTAAATCTATATTTTCCTTAACTTCATCAATATCGAAATCGCCCATCATATTCTGATGATAAATGTCGTAAAGCATTTTTTTATATTCGGACTGTTCACCTTTTTCAAAAGCTCAAAAACCGGCTTTGCATACGGCATTGAATAATTTTTTCGGTCAATGTCGTTGAGCGGTTCGATTATCAGCGTAACGTTTTCTTTTTCGCAAATCGGCTTTGCGGTGTTTAAACATTTTAACACGTTTTCCTCGCAGTACGGCGCATTTTCGCCGATTAAAACAATCATAGCCGACGCGCCGAGCTTTTTATATACGGGTATGCTCTCATTAAGCGCGGACTCAAATTCGTCCGCTCTGCCAGCGTTTAAAATTCCGCGTGACAAATCGTACGACAGCTTTTCGTCGGTGCAGTCAATGTTGAAAATCGAAAGCTTCATACCGTTTTCGTCAAGCATATTTTTAACTTTGTCAATGTCCTTGTTCGTCCACTTCCAAAAATTCAACCGCGTCTATTCCGCATTTTTAACCGCGCCTATTCTGTAATAAAAAAACAAGGTGCGGAAACATCATATCAATACAACAGCTTATTTTTAATTTTTCCGAATGATTGATTATACATCTAAATATCCTTTCGCAACCTCGTAAAAATCTGCTTGTATCTTCGTAACTGTCTTTTTAAATCGTAGGTGATTTTTTTCCCAGTTTTCGGGTGCCGCGCCAAAGTCGGGAATGTCAAGAAGCACACCGCCTTTTAACGCGGATTCGTGCGCGATAAGTCCCGGAATCATATATCTTGCCGCGTCCCACGCATTGTTCGGGGGAAGTTTTCCCGTCGTTGCCGCTCTTACAAAGTCGTCAACAAGGAACGGGTGTGTGTTGTAATGCGCAAATTTCGGGTTGTTTCTGAACGTTTTGGGAAGTCTGCTTCTGTCTTGAATAGGCGCAAATCCCACGATATACTTTGTGGAAATCGGGTCGCGGTTCATATCAATTTTTCCGTTTTTCAAATCCTCGTTGTATGCGATTGTGTTTACAAGATTTCCCACATCCTCAATGTACGGCTCTTTTCCACTTGCAACGCCGATTTGATAGGAATGATTTGTAACCGAACACTCATATGCCGCTTTTTCGCCGTACATACAGGTTATGTAAGACGACGGCTTGTTAATTCCCACGCGTCTGAATTCGTTGATACGCGCAATTCCGCCGCCCGACATCTGGAACAGTGCCGTTTCGTTGGAGAACGGATTCTGCCAGTTGTTTTTGTCCTCGCCGTAGATGTTGTCCTCGTGATTGTCGCGGTAACCCATACACGAAACCTTAAGCGCGTGCTCGTTTATCGCCGAGAACAGCATAGAAATCGAGTGCGTGGGATAAAAACATCGGCGGAATACCTGCATCTCTTCGCCAGTTCGGACCGCCCGTGTGCTGAAAATCGAGGTACATCTCGCAAATATCGTGATAATACTGCGACTCGCCGTACACAAACTTGCCCATTTCGCCGGTTTTGTATTTTTCACGGCAGAATATCGCGCACGGGTAATAATAGCACGTTTCAGCCATCATATAAATTTTGCCCGTTTCTTTGGACAATTTGATTATTTCTTCTATTTCCTCAACCGAACAGCCTATCGGCACGGCGCTGATAACGTTTTTGCCCATTTTTCATCGCCTTTGCAATCATAGGTCCGTGCAGATGACGCTGTGTGTAAATTCCTATGCAGTCAAGGTCGGGCGCTTGTTCGAGCATTTCCTCAAACGAGCTGAAACCGCGTTTTTAAATGGTGCTTTTTCCATAGATGCCTTAACGCGTTTTTTTCGTCAAGGTCTGCAACAACAACTTCCTCTACATCGGGGTGAATATTAAAAAGCCTTACAAAAATCATCGGAAAAAAATATCCAAGTCCGACAATACCGATTTTCATAAAATCCAACTCCTTGTCATTGTATAATTTAACATCATTATAACTCAAACAAGCGTAAATTTCTATTGACAAAACACGCTTTTTATTGTAGAATATGAACACAATATAAAAACGGAGGCAGATAAAATGAGCAGTGATTTTTTTATTGAAATACCTGTTGCAAACGACACGTTAACGCATAATTTCGGCGTTTTTTCGAGCAAGGTGCAAACGCCCGATACGTTTGTGTGCACAAAAAACGACAAACCTTTCTCGCGCTTTTTTTATGTCGTAAACGGGCTTATTATTTTTGACAAGGGTACAAAAAGAGCTTCGCGCGCCTGCCGGAAGCATTGTTTATCTGCCGAACGATATTACATACAAATCGGAATGGCCCGCCGGCGAAACGGGCGAATATATTTCGATAAACTTTCAGATGAGCGAAAGTTTTTCTTCGTCTGCCCGACAAAATTTTAATTGCCGCAACCGACAAAAAAACGGATATTATCTTAAAATGTTTAAAAACGCATATGATATTTTGGCTCCGCGGTTCGATTGGATATAAACTTGAAGTTTTTGTCGGAATTGTATAAAATTTTATACAGCCTTGACAACGACACCATGCGCCGTTATACAAAGCAAAAAGCACGAGATGATTTACAAGGGAATTATTTTTTTGGAAAAATAATTATTTGCAGGATATTTCGGTCGGCGACCTTGCGAAAATGTGCAGTACGAGTGAGGGCAATTTCCGCAGACTTTTTAAAAAATACAAAAATATGTCGCCCATCACCTACCGAAACTATCTCAGAATTAAAAAAAGCGTGCGACCTTTTTGGGGAGCGGAGAATACAGCATCGCCGAAACTGCGGAGGCGGTGAACATTCCCCGACGTGTGCTATTTTTTTATAAGCTTTTTTTACAAAATTTATGAATACCACCCCGAAATCGTTTATTTGGGGGATAAAAAAATATCAGATAAAACAAAATAAATATCCACCCGCATAGCGGGTGGATATTTATATCCGTTACAGCCGTACTATTTGGCACAGGGCAAGCCCGTAGAAAAATAGGTGTTCGGATATTAAAATGTTTGGTGGGCCTTCAGGGACTCGAACCCCGGACCAACCGGTTATGAGCCGGTTGCTCTAACCAACTGAGCTAAAGGCCCGAATATTTAAAAATAAAAACTATTTGAAAATTTGTTTTTGCGGCGTCCGAAAAAAATTCAGACACCGCAAAGCGTTTGGAGAGCGCCAACCAGATTTGAACTGGTGGTGAAGGTGTTGCAGACCTCTGCCTTACCTCTTGGCTATGGCGCCATAAACCAAAAAGACGCATCACAACGTGCGTCTTTAGTAAAATGGAGCGGAAGACGAGATTCGAACTCGCGACGTTCACCTTGGCAAGGTGACGCTCTACCACTGAGCCACTCCCGCGTGTATAGCTTTGGATTAAACAAAGCTATGGTGCCTCCGGGCGGAATCGAACCACCGACACGGGGATTTTCAGTCCCCTGCTCTACCTACTGAGCTACAGAGGCAAATTGAGTTGCTAAAAATATCCCCTAAAGGCATCTACATATTTACCAACATCATATGCACAAAATATAAAAGTGAAAATGGCGACCCGGAAGGGGCTCGAACCCTCGACCTCCAGCGTGACAGGCTGGCATTCTAAACCAACTGAACTACCGGGCCAAATAAAGTGAGTTTGGTGGGCGGTACAGGGCTCGAACCTGTGACCCTCTGCTTGTAAGGCAGACGCTCTCCCAGCTGAGCTAACCACCCAAAAACTCTTTTTGCTGTTGTTTTAAGCGAGAAACCTCGCAGATGACTTTAAACCGCTTTGTTATCGGCTTTATCAATCACCCCGAACAACAATCAATATTATACCTTATAGTTTTGCATTTGTCAATACTTTTTTAATTTCAAAAAAATTTTTCAAAAATCTTAGTTTTTGGCTTTGTTAAGCAGAATTTTTGAGGTCATTTTCATCGAAATTATAAACTTTGTCGCAAAAATGACATTTAATTTCTGCTTTTTTATCATTTTTAATTATATCTTCAAGCTCATCTTTTTCCGACGGAAACGAGTGCTTTTTCAACCCTCTCCCGACTGCAGTTGCAATAATATTTTGTATCGAGCGTGTCGGTAATGTCAAAATCAATGCCGCCGAGCGCACATTTTTAAAAATATCCTCGGGCGTCATATTATTCTCCAGCATTTTTGTAACAGACGTAATCTTTTTACGTTTTCCTCAAGTTTTGTAATTGTTTCGTCGGTCGCCTCGGGCATAACCTGCACAATAAAAACCGCCTGCCGCCTTTATGCTGATGTCAACGTCAACAAGCACACCAAGACCGACCACCGACGGAATTTGCTCGGAAACAGCAAAAATACGATGTCAAATCGTCGCCTATTTCGCCCGAAACAAGCGGAACTTTGCCGACATACGGCTCTTTTAAGCCGAAATCTCTTATGACCGTCAAAAAAATCCGTCCGTGCCGACAGCACCGCCCACGTCAAGCTTTCCCTGTGCGTTTTTGGGCAAATCAACAGCCGGATTGCCGACGTAACCTTTAACGTTTGAATGGCAGTCCGCAGTTGCAAGAACTCTGCCGATAGGGCCGTTTCCCGTAATCTGAAGAGTGAGCAAATCGTCCTCCGATTTAAGCATTGCACCCATCATTGCCGACGCGGTCAAAAGTCTGCCCAGCGCCGCGGACGCAACGGGATAAAGCGAGTGGATTTTCTGCGCCTCGTTTACAAGATTTGTTGTCACCGCGCAAAAACGCGCGCACACTGCCGTCTTTTGCGGCCGCTCTTACTATATAATCTTTCATATTTTCTATGCCGAACCTCCGTAAATTCTGTTTAATTTATTCCAAAGCACCGATTTTAACCGCAAGCTTATATGCGGTATCACCGGCTGAAAAAATTATCACATCTTCGTCTTTCGCTTTTTTTATAACGTCCTCGCCCACCTCGATATTTTCGGGCACAACAACGCACGACGCCTCGGTGAGCACGGCAATCGCAACAATATTAACGTTTGTCTGAACGGTTATCCAGACGTTTTTTTCGCCCACTCTGCCCATTGCAAGGCTCAAAAGGTCGCTGATATAGCACCCCGAAACCTCTTTTTCGGCATTGTTTTCGGTAAGACATTTTAAATTAAGCTTTTTTTCAAGTTCCAAAGTATTCATATAAACTCACCCTTAACTTTTGTTGTTTCGGTTAAATTCTTCAATTCCCTCGGCAAGCTCCAGAATTTTTGCCTTGAGATTATAAATACACGCGCTTTTCGTTGCATATCCGCGCACAATATCCTCCGCCAAAGCACGGCAGGTGGGCGCACCGCACGAACCGCAGTCAAGCCCGGGAAGCGTGTCGGTAATTTCCATCATACGTTTCATTTTTCCATCGCCGCAACCATATCGTCGTCAAGACCGAGTGCCTTGTTGTGCGGAATGGGCGCATTCATCATAACGTCGGTGTTATCGTCGGGAATCTTTCTTTCGGGCAGAGTTTTAGCAAGTTTTCTAATCTTTGTCTGCGCCACAAAACTGTTTTCAACCGTGAGCGGACCGCCGACACAACCGCCCGTGCAAGCCAGCATTTCGGCATATTCAATGTCCGAAAGCTTGTCGTTTTCAATTTCCTCCAAAAATATTTACAACATTATGTATTCCGTCTACCGCAATGACGTTTTTCGCGGCCGAGCGCCGACACTTCACCGCCTGAATTTGCCCCGCATACGCCTTTGAAATCGGCTTTTGAGAGATTTTCAACATCCTCTTTCTTCGATATAAACGGAAGCACCTTTCGGTAAACATCGCTCACCGAAAAAACGCCGTCAACATAGCTTTTTGTCAACACCGCACGGATATTTTGCGTCGGTAGCCTTTGCCGCGCACGGGCTTATGAAAAAAACGTGCCTATTTCGTCCTCCGAAAGACCCGTTTTTTTCGGACGCAATTTTTTTCGCAAGCCGTCCTGCAAGCGCCATAGGCGAAATGATGGGAATAATATTCGGCAAAAGATTGGGAAATCTTATGCTGATAAAAGCTTAACCACCGCAGGGCAAGCCGAGCTTATCGTCGGCTTTAAAAGCTCGCCCGACGCGATAAGCTTTTTGGTTTCGCGCGTTATAATCTGCGCCGCATACGCAACCTCGAAAAATATCGTCAAAACCTGCCTTAACCAAAGCATTCAGCACGGTGTTGATGTTTTCGACTTTTTAAACTGCCCGTAAAACGCGGGTGCAGGCAGTGCAATTTTATATTTGAAATTGTTTATAATTTCAAATTTGTCCGTCACGCCTTTTTGCGTGGTACGGACAGACGTTTATACATTCTCCGCAGTCGATACATTTTTCTTTGATAATTCTTGCTTTTCCGTTCCGCACCCGTATAGCTTGAGTGGGGCAAAGCTGAATACACTTGGTACAGCCCTTGCATTTTTCCTTGTCGAGAGTAACGGAATGAATGATGTTATCCATTTTCGCACCTTCTTATCAGGCAAATTTAACAAGCGTTATTTTTTTAACAAGCATTTCAATGGTAGTGCCCTTGCCGAGTTCGGTGGTAATGTGCATTTCGTCGGTATATTTTTCATATTCGGAAGTCCCATACCGGCGCCGAAACCAAGCTCGCGCACCGAATCGGCGGCGGTGGAATAGCCCTCTTTCATTGCAAGCGAAATATCCGCAATTCCGGGACCGTTGTCCGCCAAAAATCATTTTTATGTATTCGGGCGTTATTTCAACGTCAATATGACCGCCGTTCGCGTGAATGACCATATTGATTTCACCCTCATACATTGCAACCGCGACTTTTCTTATAACCTCGGGGTCGACGCTAAGCTGGCGAAGCATTTTTAAGCTTTGTGGACGCCTCGCCCGCCGCGGAAAAATCACTCGCGTCAACATCAAACCTTACAGAAATATTATTGTCAGCCATAATTTTTCTCCGTTCGTTATCAGTCGTTGTGAAGTCCTGCGTCATAAAGCTTTCCGCACGCCATATAAAGCGGTAAATCCGTAGACATTACCGCAATTTTCATCTCGCGCGCAAGCTCTGTTATATCGCCGCCCGGCATTTTTCCTCTTACGAATACAATGGCTTTCATATCCATCATTTCAGCGGTTCGCACAACCTGCAAATTCACAAGTCCCGTAAGAAGCATTGCCTGATTTTTGACAAACGCCAAAACGTCGATCATAAGGTCGCACCCGCACGCGGAAAGTACCTCGGTGTCAAGACCCTCGCCCTCGCAAAGCACCCTTGCGTTTAAAACCTCTTTTACAGTTTCAAGCCTCATTGCACCCTACCTCCGAAAAAGAATTTATCCTTCGATTACAATTTTATGGAATACCTTTTTACCTTTTTTAATAATCACACAGCCGTCCTCAAAGTCGCTCTCGCAGATGTTTTGCGCAATGTCGGAAACCTTGTTTCCGTTCACCGAAACTACCGCTCTGCTGAACAAGACGTCTGCCCTCGCCCTTTGACGGAATAAGACCTGCTTTAAGCATAAGGTCGAGAATGTTTATTTCTTTAGCCTCGTCTTTTGTAATAGCGGTTGTGGGCATATTGGAATTGTCACTTCCTCCGCCGAACACAGCCTCAGCCGCGCCCTGCGCTTTTTTAGCCTCTTCCTCGCCGTGAACAAGCTTTGTAACCTCGTATGCAAGGCGTCTTTTAGCCTCGTTAAGCTGTTGACCCTCCCATTTTGCCATTTCGTTTATTTCCTCCATGGGAACAAACGTGATAAGCTTTAAGCATTTGATAACATCGGCATCGTCAACATTTCTCCAGTACTGATAAAATTCGTACGGCGATGTTTTTCGGGGTCGAGCCACAGCGCGCCTTTCTGGGTTTTGCCCATCTTTTTTGCCCTCGCTGTTTGAAAGGAGGGTAAACGTCATACCATAAACCTGTTTCTGGTCTTTTCTTCGGCAAAGCTCAATACCGCCGATAATATTGCTCCACTGGTCGTCGCCGCCCAGCTCGATTTTACAGCCGTACTTTCTGTTGAGCATCAAAAAGTCGTAGCTCTGCATAAGCATATAGTTAAACTCAAGGAATGTAAGACCTTTTTTTCAAGTCTTTGTTTGTAGCACTCCGCGGTGAGCATTTTGTTAACCGAGAAGCACGAACCTATATCGCGCATAAAGTCGATATAATTAAGACCTAAAAGCCAGTCTGCGTTGTTAACCATAATAGCCTTTCCGTCCGAGAAATCAACAATGGAGGAAAGCTGTTTTTTGAAACATTCGCAGTTGTGGTTGATGGTTTCCATAGTCATCATCTGACGCATATCGGATCTTCCCTGACGGGTCGCCGATTGTACCCGTGCCGCCGCCTACAAGGGCAATGGGACGGTGACCGTAATCCTGCAAATGGCGCATAACAACCATCTGCAGAAAGTGTCCTACGTGAAGACTGTCCGCAGTCGGGTCGAAGCCTATATAAAAAGTAACCTTTTCATTTGCAAGAAGTTCCCTTATTTCTTTTCGTGGGTGGTCTGTGCTATAAGTCCTCTTTCGGCAAGCACGTCGTAAACATTTTTCATCAATCTTATCCTTTTCGTATATAAAGTAAAAATATATTATTTTTAATTTTAACACAAAAATTTATGCCATTTCAAGTATTTGTTTTTATAGTTTTTCACAAAGCGACATAATCTTTTTAAAAATTCATATTCGGAATGTAGAATTTTTTTCCAAATCGTCGTGCAGTTTTTGCGTGAGAAAGCGTTTCAACCGTTTTTGTTCAAAAGGTTTTTTTATACATCTGCATATCGTATGCATATTCTTCCCTGTAACCGTCTTTTTGGAAAATTCGTGCAAACTTCGCCGTTTGAATAATTGTGAAATTCGTTATCGGTGCAAAATGCAAGCTTAAGATGCGGAATTAAAAGATGTTCGCATGCAGGCTCGGTGACGCAGTAAAATTTTTCGGTGTCGAGTCCCCTTTTTGCCGCCGCGTCCGATATTTCGTTCAGAACATTTCCCGTGTATCCGCGCAGTATTTTAACCCTGTATCCGTCAAAAAGCGTTTCGGGTCGGAATTTTTAATCCCGACGGCGTTATTGCAGACGCAAAAGTTTTTCGCTCGCTTCCCGTCACGGGGCAAATGCAAAGATGCGAAAAATTCGTCGTTTATGATTTTGTCAACATATAAATTCCGTTCGTATTTGTCGCAGAGCTTTTTCGTCAATCACCGTCATATCGTCGCCGAATGCTTTCGCCGCCGCAAAGATATTTATACGCGCGCGCAAAGGTTTCGCCTATTCTCGCGGTTTGTGTCGATTATGCCCTGACGCTCGGCGCACATTTTTCTTCGTCCCAAAAATCGCCGAGGTTTATGATTTTATCCACCGCACCGGGATTTTTCGGGTCTACAATGTGCGGCGACGTGCCGTCGAGCAAGGCGATTTTCAAACGTCTTACATAAATTCCGTCCAAAGAATCGTCGTCCGACGAGCAGTGAATAAATTCAACATCATAGCCGAGCGGCAAAATTTTTGTCAGCAATTTTGCGCATAAAAGACGATTTTTCCCGTTCCGGGTCCGCCGCTTTATACAGTAAATTTTCCTCGCCTCCTGCTGTAGACACTATGCTGTCGTAATACGATCCGTACGGCGTGTTTGCTCCGAGGTAAAAATGCTTTTATCTCGACATAAAATCACCCTCAAATCAAAATTTGGCGTCAAAAAGCCACGTTTAATACTATTCGCAAATAATATAAAAACGTGACTTAAATTTTGAATTTCTATGATTTTATCAGTCTATGTAGTCGAGCGGATTTTGCGTTTCGCCGTTTTTGTGGATTTCAAAATGAAGGTGCGAACCGGTGCTTCTGCCTGTATTGCCCACCTTTGCGATAAGGTCGCCTTTCTTTACCACATCGCCTTTTTGACCAAAATTTCACTGCAATGCGCATAATACGTTTCGTATCCGTTCTGATGGTCAATTTTTACGATATTTCCGTAACCGCCGTTTTTCAAAATCGGCATACGTCACCACACCGTCGTCCGACGCGTAAATCGGCGAACCTGTAGGGACCTACAATATCTACGCCCTTGTGATTTCCCATTGAACGCTGACCGTAACGCGACGTGATGTTTCCGTTGTACGGAACGGCAAAACTGCCCGTGCCCACGCCCGACGGCTTTTCTTTTGTGCCGACCATAAGCACCTCGTTTGTCGGCGCTTTTTCGACGGTTTTTGAAATTTCGCTGTTGCTTTTTATACTGCCGTTGATTTTTTCTATTTTGCGTTTGACAACCTCTTTGCCGTTTTTCGCCCTTGACCTCAACGGTGGTGTTGCCCTCGTAAAGCTCGCCGTTTTCGACGCGCTCGGTGTCGTATGCAATTTCGTTTTCGTAGGTTTCATATTCAACCGTCGCAATTTTACAGGCTCAAAATAACGGCCGCCGAGCATTCTCTCCGCGGCAACCTCGGCGCCCGTAAGGAGCGACGACGGCGCATATCCTTCCTCAATGTCAACATTTCCGACAATCTCACATTCCGCGGTGTTTTCGTCGGTAAAGCGCGATTTGCAAATTTCTATGGCTTTTTTTCTGCCTCAGCCTCGTTTAAAAACCCCCGCAAGCGCGTTGCCGTCAACCTCAATAACGGTTTGCTTTGTCATTGTTCCCGACGCTTTTTGAGGGTTTTCGCAAAGCGCGTCCTTGGGCGTTATGTCTTTTTTCTTACAAATTTAAGCGAATAAACTGGCATAACGTCAATCGCGTCAAGGTTTGAATAATAAGGGCGCATATTTTTCGTTTATCTCGTTTATAACCTCGGCAACCGCGCTTTTTCTGCGCAGTGTATCCAACCTCCGTGCCGTTTAGCGCAACGCCGTAAACAAGCGAAAAATTCCATATTGAAAAAGCAGTGCGATAACGCATATTCCGACCGCAAAATTAACGATTTTTCTTACCTTTATATTTATCGAGTGATACTTTTTATAAATTCTTTTGCAAGTGTTTTTAACATTAAAAATAAAATTATTGCTTACGTCCAAAATCACATCTCCTTTAAAAAGTATTAAAAATTGTTACACACTCTGTTACAATTCTACGCAGTTTGTTGAAATTCCTCTTTTTTATAAAAATTTTTAACTCACACACCGCATATAATATACTAAATTTCAAAAATAAGGAGGAATACTCTGTTGAACAATAACAGCTATAATAACGCAGAGCAGATTTTTAAGAAACGTGCTTAATTCGGAAGCCGGCAGGAGGGCAATAAACAACATAAACAATGCGTCCGAGGGCGAAATCATCAGCAAAATTGCAAAAATGAACAAAGCGGAAATTGCCGCAAAGCTTAACGCTCTCGGCATTTCGCAGTTTGCCGACAAGCTTAATTCCATTAACCAAACCGAGCTTGTGAAAAAATACTTTCCGGAAAATCGAACATTTTAAAAATCTGTTGAAATAAGGAAGTGAGATTATGGATAACATCGGCGATAAAATAAGCGAAATTTTAAAAATCCCGACGCGATGAGCCAAATTTCTCAAATGATGTCGGGCGCGCATAGCACCGGTGCGCCGAGCGGCGACGACCTTGAAATGACGCGCAAAATTTCACAGATTGCAAGCAAAATGAACGACAGGTCCGACCCGAAAATCAACCTTTTGTATGCGTTAAAGCCGTATATGAACACAACGCGCGCACAGCATATCGACAAGGCGATAAAAATGCTCAGACTCACGCAGATGACCGAGCTTTTCAAGGATTTGTAAGGAGTTGAATTTCTATGGCACGACAATTCTACGACGGCTATCCCAAAATTTACGACCGAAAAAGGGAAATTGCCGAAAATTTCTGCGATGATATTTCGGATTTTTCGGGCGCATGCGAATGTGAACCGCATGATGACGTGTGCAGGGGATAATCACCGCGGTGAAAAATGCAGGTGCAAAGACGAAAAGCACGGGTGCGAGTGTAAAAAGACTGCAAAGACGACTGCAAATGCGGTGACAAACACGGCACCTGTGAATGTGAAAATCACGCGGACGTTTGCGAAAGTGTGCAAAATCCGTGCTGTGCGCCTGTTCAAGCCTGTTCAAACGGAATTTTGGACGGGATTTTCCAAAACTTCGCCGTTGACGATATAATTCTTCTCGGCGTTGCGCTTTTGCTTTTGCACGACGGCACAAACGACACGCTTTTGCTGGTAATTATAGCGATAGTTTTCCTTGAAGGTCTTACATAAAATATAAAAACCGCGCAAACGGAAAAATCCGTCTGTGCGGTTTTATTTTAAAATTTCACAATAACATTACATTCTTTTTGTCCGACATAACGGTGTCGCCGTCAATTTTTTCACCGTCAAGCCAAATGCCTTTTTCGCCGTCGGCACGCTCAAATTCAATGTTGTAAACCGTATTTCGGTAAACCTTTCTGACGCTGTATTCGTTCCAGTTGTCCGAAACGTGCGGTGTAAGTTTCAAGCCGTCGTAATCGGCATAAACACCCAAAATCTGCTCAAACGCGCCGTGCATAAGCCACGACGGCGTCGCGGTGTACCACGAAAACAAATTCATACCGAAACGGCGGTGATTGGGGCCGTAATAAACATTTCCCACCGCGTACGGCTCGCTCGTTCTGCACATATCCGAATTGTCGGGGTGGTTCGGCAGTGCGCGCATAAGCGTGTCGAGCGCCTCTTCGTAATCGCCGAGCTTAACGTCGGCAAACACCTTGAATGCCGCGCCGTGATTGTATACCGCCGAGTTTGCAAACGTGCCGGGGAACTGGCGGTAAATACGTCCGCACCTGTCACCGTACAAAACATACGGTGGATAATTCAAAAAGCGGACCGAACGGCGTCTGCAAATATCGGTAAATTGATTTTTAATTCGTTTTATTCTGTCGGCATTGTCGACAATTCCCGAAAAAAATCGCCCACGTCTGCGGATTGAGATAAATTTTTTTCCCTCAAGATTTTTGTGAACCGCCGACCGGCTCGCCGTCCTCGAAAAACGCGTATACAAACCAGTTTCCGTCCCACGCAACCTTGTTGAAAAATTTCCTTGTATTCCGCCGAGCGTTTTTCGCATAAGCTCCGCTTTTTCGGTCATTCCCGCGCGGTCGTAAAGACGCGCCATAATGTTTTGCGCGTTAAACGCGGCAACTGTCACCCACGCGCTTGTCGCGTCCGCGCCAGAACTTGTTCAAACCCGAAAGTCCGTCCAGCCAGTCGCCGTCGCGCATAAGAATAAGCCCGTTTTTTTACCGCGCGAATGATAAAGATAATCGAGCGAACGGAAAATGTGTTCTTCAAGCGTTGCGGTTTCGTCGCTGTCAAGAAACGGCAATTCGCGGTTTAAAATATCAAAATCGCCCGTTTCGCGTATGTACGTGTTTACCGCCTCGGGCGCCCACGTCGGCTGGTCGCAGAAATCCGCCATATCGTTCTCCAGTCCGAACCTGCTGAAACGGCGCGGAAATCTTCCGTCGGGGAGCATATGACCGAGCGTGATTAGCATTTTTTTCGCGCGCCTTGTCAGGGTTTACAAGGCAGTATCCCCACGAATCCTGCAAGCTGTCGCGTACGCCGATAAACCTTTCCGCACGGTCGTATCGGTAAGTCAAAAAAACATATTGTTTTTAAGCCAGTAATTTATAAAAATATTCAAGATTTTTTTGTTCGGCAAACGGCAGAAATTGCGTTTTTACCGCGCTGTCCCACTTGTTTTTTTGATGTTTTCAAATTCCGCGTCAAAAACCGCCTTATCAAGGCATTTTAAAACGTTTTTCAGCCTCGCCGTCCTCGTCGCACGCGCCCAAATCAATATACGATTCGTATTTTTGCCTTCTTCAAGCTTTACGGTTGTAGTCGCGCTGATTTCGACAAGGTGTCCTTCGCTCTCATTGGCCAGCATTTCGGTGTAGCGCGTTATATCAATCTTATCCGCACCGAGTGCCGAGAATACCGCAGTTATGCCTCTTTTCGGACGTTTTGCAACGCCGTTTTTCAACAAAAATTTTCCGTTTTGAGCGGAGCTTTTTCAATGCCCTGCATATAAAATCCCCACTCTGTTGACACGGAAATTTCAGCCTCACAGTCAGCATCGGCAATAATCGCAACCCTCTGATATTCGCACGGTATTTTGTCGGGAACGAACATCAGAATTTCCGCTTTTTATACCGCTCATTTCACCCTTGTATTCAACCAAACCCGGGCGCACCGTCATAGAAAAGTTTTCGGCATTTTCAAAAAATTCGGTTTTTACGCCGTCTTTTTAATATGTAAAATCTGCGCTTTCCGTTGGGAAGCCTGGTAAGATAATTTCCCTTTTTTTCTCCCAGTATTTCGTTATAATTTCACCGCTGATATGCTTTAAATATCCGACTCCCGTGTTGGATACACAGCTTACGATTTTGTCGTTGCACAAAAAAACTGAAGCCACGGACGCGGAGTGTTTCTGTCGGTGATGACATATGCCGAACCTTTGTCGGCAAAGTGACCGAAAGTTTTGTCTTTATTAAAAATAATCCTCGTCGCCAAGCTCGTTAAATCGGCAGTCGGGAAAATACGAACGCGTGTCAAGTACGCCCATTTTTATCTCTCCTCTAATACTTATCTTTTTCAATTATACACCGCCGTACAAAACTTTACAACGCACAAAACTTGACTTTTTATCATTTATATTTACAACTTTCAAACATAAAAAGACGGCATAAAGACGCGTCAAACCGCATATGTCTTTTGCCGTCCTTTGATCTTTAAATTTTAAAACAATCCGCTGATTTTTCCGTTTTCGTCAACGTCGATTTTTTCCGCTGCAGGAACTTTCGGAAGTCCGGGCATTGTCATAATGTCACCCGTCAAAACAACAACAAAGCCTGCGCCTGCGCTGATTTTGACGTTTCGCACCGTAACTTCAAATCCGTCGGGCGCACCCAAAAAGCGCGGGATTATCCGAAAAACTGTACTGGGTCTTTGCTATGCATACGGGGCATTTTGCAAAGCCGAGTTCTTCGAGGCGCGCAAGCTGTTTCTGCGCCGTTTTTGTGAACACAACGCCGTTTCCGCCGTACACTTTTTGACAACCGCCTCGATTTTTCCGCAAGCGGCAAATCGTCCTCATAGCAGAAAGTGAAATCGTTTTTCTCCTCACAAAGACGAACAACCTCGTTTGCAAGTTCAATTCCGCCGTTTCCGCCGTCTGCCCACACGGTTGAAAGCACCGTGTTAACGCCGAGTTTTTTGCACTCATCTATAATGAAGTTAATTTCGCTGTCGGTGTCGGTCGGGAAACGGTTAACCGCAACGACGAGCGGAAGTTTGTATACATTTTTGATGTTTGAAACGTGTCTTAAAAGATTGGGAATACCTTTTTTAAGCGCGTCAAGATTTTCGTCCGCAAGCTCGGTTTTTGCAAGTCCGCCGTGCATTTTAAGCGCGCGCACCGTTGCAACAAGCACAACCGCGTCGGGTTTAAGATTTGCAAAACGGCATTTTATGTCCAAAAATTTCTCCGCGCCGAGGTCCGCGCCGAAGCCTGCCTCGGTAACGGCATAATCACCGCATTTGAGCGCCATTTTCGTTGCAATAACCGAGTTGCACCCGTGTGCGATATTCGCAAACGGACCGCCGTGAACGAACGCCGGCGTGCCCTCAAGCGTCTGCACAAGATTGGGCTTTAACGCATTTTTAATAGTGCGCACATTGCGCCCTGTGCTTTCAAATCGCCTGCCGTAACGGGTTCGTTGTCATATGTGTAACCTACGATTATTCTCGCAAGTCTTTCTTTTAAATCGGTTATAGACGATGAAAGGCACAAAACCGCCATAATTTCCGACGCAACGGTGATGTCATAGCCGTCCTCGCGCGGAACGCCGTTAACGCGTCCGCCCAGTCCGTCGGTGATAAACCTAAGCTGACGGTCGTTCATATCAACACAGCGTTTCCAGGTAATTCTGCGCGGGTCGATATTGAGCGAATTGCCCTGATAAATGTGGTTGTCGAGCATCGCCGCAAGAAGATTGTTCGCCGCGCCGATTGCGTGAAAATCACCCGTGAAATGGAGGTTGATGTCTTCCATGGGAATAACCTGTGCATATCCGCCTCCTGCCGCACCGCCCTTTATGCCGAAAACGGGTCCGAGCGACGGCTCGCGGAGCGCCGCAACAACGTTTTTGCCGATTTTTTTAAGTCCGTCCGCAAGACCGATTGTCGTGGTGGTTTTGCCCTCGCCTGCCGGCGTCGGAGTTATCGCCGTCACCAACACAGAGCTTGCCGTTTTCGTTTTTGCTCTCGCTAAGGAGCGATAAATCTATTTTCGCCTTGTCGTTTCCGTATTGCTCAACGTATTTTTCGTCTATTCCTGCCCTTTTTGCAATGGTCATAATATTTTCGGGCACAACAGACTGTGCAATTTCAATATCGCTTTTCATCAAATATTCCTCCGAATTAAATCTTAAAATATTTTGCCGCAGATGTAAACATACCTATATTATAGTCGCCGTCAACGTTTTTGTAAAGATTTTTTTGGTATCTTTCGGAATGTCCCATTTTGCCGAAAACTCTTCCGTCGGGCGAGGTTATGCCCTCAACCGCGAGAATTGAACCGTTGGGATTGTATTTAACATCTCCCGTCGCATTGCCGTTTTCGTCAACATACTGGGTTGCAATCTGACCGTTTTCGGCAAGTTTTCTGATAAGACTTTCCGACGCTAAAAATCTGCCTTCGCCGTGCGACACGGGAACGGTGTAAATGTCACCGACTTTTGTATCTGCAAGGAACGGCGATTTGTTGGACGAAATTCTTGTTCTTACAAGACGCGATTGATGTCTGCCGATTGTGTTGTATGTGAGCGTGGGCGAAAATTCGTCGGTGTCGGTAATTTCGCCGTACGGCACAAGACCGAGTTTTATAAGCGCCTGAAAACCGTTGCATATGCCGAGCATAAGACCGTCACGCTGTTTTAAAAGCTTGTTTACTTCTTCTTTAATTTCAGCATTTCTGAAAAAAGCGGTGATGAATTTTCCCGACCCGTCCGGCTCGTCACCGCCCGAAAAACCGCCGGGAATAAACACCATCTGCGCGTCTTTGAGCCTGTTTGCAAAATGCGTTACCGACTCGGAAATGCTCTTGGGCGAAAGGTTGTTTATAACGATAATTTCACTGTCCATACCTGCGTTTTCAATCACTTTCGCGCTGTCGTATTCGCAGTTTGTGCCGGGGAATACGGGAATTATAACTCTCGGACGCGCGATTTTTTTACGGCAGGAGCTTTTCTCTCACTGCACTCATACGTAAAGTTTTCAAAACTGCCGTTTTCGGGCGCGATATTGCAGTTGTAAACGCTTTCAAGCTTGTTTTCGTAAATTCCGAGAATTTTTGAAAGGTCCGCCTTTTCCGCACCGCGCGAGATTTCGTTTTTATCGGTTGTATATCCCAAAACAGTGCCGTCCGAAACGCTGTCTTTAACTTCAAGCACAAACGCGCCGTAGTTGTAGCCGAAAATTTCGTCATTGGAAATGTTTTTGTCAAATTCAAAGCCGATACCGTTTCCGAAGCACATTTTCATAACTGCCTCGGCAACACGGCCGAGCTTGGGCGTGTACGCCGAATAAACTTCGCCTTTTTCGCATAAGCGCGGTCACTTTGTTAAACGTTTCAACAAGCGACTTTGCGTCGGGAAGGTTGTTTTCGTTATATTCGGGTTTTATCAAAATAACTTTGTGACCTTTTCCCTTAAATTCGGGAGAAATCACATTTTTTGCGTCCTCGTCCGTCACGGCGAACGACACAAGCGTGGGCGGAACGTCGATATTTTCAAAAGTACCGCTCATCGAGTCTTTTCCGCCGATTGCGCCGATTGACAAATCCATCTGCGCCTCAAACGCTCCCAAAAGCGCGCAGAGCGGTTTGCCCCAGCGTTTTTTTGTCTTTCATCGGTTTTTCAAAATATTCCTGGAATGTAAGGTAAACGTCCTTAAACTCCGCGCCCGTTGCAACAAGCTTTGACACCGACTCGACAACCGCGAGATATGCGCCGTGATACGGGCTTTTTTCGGTGATAAACGGGTTATATCCCCACGCCATAACCGACGATGTATCGGTAAATCCTTTTTCGGCGGAAACCTTGTTTACCATAGCCTGAATGGGCGTAAGCTGATTTTTTCCGCCGAACGGCATGAGCACAGTGCCCGCGCCTATCGTTGAGTCGAAGCGCTCGGAAAGGCCGCGCTTTGAGCAGATGTTCAAATCGTCCGCAAGTTTTTCATACATATTGCAGAAATCACCGCTTGTATCTTTTGCAAAATTTTTGGGGATTTTTCCGCCTCAATATCTATATGTTTGGGCGCGCCGTTTGAATTTAAAAAACGCGCGCGAAATGTCAACAATTTTTCGCACCGTTCCAGTGCATAACAAGTCTTGCGTTTTTCGGTAACACGCGCAACAACCGTCGCGTTTAAGTTTTCCGCGTTTGCAAGCGAAATAAATTTTTCGGCGTCGTTTTTGTCAACAACAACCGCCATTCTCTCCTGCGATTCGCTTATCGCAAGCTCTGTGCCGTCAAGACCGTCGTATTTTTTCGGAACTGCGTTAAGGTCGATTTCAATTCCGTCCGCAAGCTCGCCTATCGCAACCGAAACACCGCCCGCGCCGAAGTCGTTGCACCTTTTAATAAGGCGCGACGCGTCGTAATTTCTGAAAAGGCGCTGAAGCTTTTCTTTCCTCGGGCGCGTTTCCTTTCTGAACCTCCGCACCGCAGTTTTCGAGCGATTTTTAAGTTGTGCGATTTTTGACGAACCTGTCGCACCTCCGCAGCCGTCTCTGCCCGTCGCACCGCCGAGAAGAATTATAATGTCGCCGTTTTCGGGACGTTCTCTGCGAACGTTTTTCTGCGGAGCCGCGCCCACAACCGCGCCGATTTCCATTCTTTTCGCCGCATATCCGTCGTGATAAATTTCGTCAACCTGCCCCGTTGCAAGACCAATCTGGTTGCCGTACGAGCTGTATCCTGCCGCCGCGGTGGTGACAATTTTTCTCTGCGGAAGCTTGCCTTTAAGCGTTTCGGAAACGCTTTTTAAAGGATTTGCCGCGCCGGTAACGCGCATTGCCGCATAAACGTATGCTCTGCCCGACAACGGGTCGCGGATTGCACCGCCGATACACGTTGCCGCACCGCCGAACGGCTCAATTTCGGTGGGGTGATTGTGCGTTTCGTTTTTGAAAAGAAGAAGCCAGTCCTCATCTTTTCCGTCAACGTTAACTTTAATTTTAACGGTGCACGCGTTTATCTCCTCCGACTCGTCGAGCTTGTCGAGTTTGCCCTCTTTTTTAAGTTCCTTAACCGCGATTGTCGCAATATCCATAAGGCAAACGGGTTTTGTGCGGTTTAAATTTTTTTGCGCACGTTCATATAGTCGTCATACGCTTTCTGCAAAAGCGGACTGTCAAACTTAACGCTGTCAATCTCGGTTAAAAACGTCGTGTGACGGCAGTGGTCCGACCAGTATGTATCGAGCATTTTTAATCTCGGTAATGGTAGGCTCTTTTTTTCCTCCGCAAAAATAATTTTGACAGAATTTTATATCGTCAAAAATCCATTGCAAAGCGAATTTTCGTCTATAAAAACGTTTAAGTCCGTCATCATCGAGCGACAAAAATCCGTCAAGCGTTTTAACCGTTTCGGGAATGTCGTAATTTACCGCAAGAGTGTCTTTTTCTTCAAGCGACGCTTCTCTGCACTCAACGGGGTTTATAACGTATTTTTTTAACTGCCTCTTTCTCGCTTTCCGAAATTTCGCCGTCTATAAGATAAACCTTTGCGGTTTTAACCGTCGGACGCTCTTTTTTGGAAATAAGCTGAATACACTGCGCCGCCGAGTCCGCACGCTGGTCAAACTGACCGGGGAGCGGTTCGACCGCAAAAATGAAATCCGCGTTTTTGTCGAGCGTTTCGGATATAACATCAAGCTGGGGCTCGGCAAAAACCGTCATTTTACAGCTTTCAAAAAGGTCTTTTTCAATGTTTTCAACGTCGTATCGATTTATGATACGAAGTGAATTAAGCTTTATTCCCAAAAAGATAAGCAATGTCTTTTTTTCAGCGCTTTTTGCCTCGTTTGCAAGCTCTTTTTCTTTTCAACATAAAAGTCTGTAAACCATATATTTATTCCTCCACTTTTTGCGCAAAGCGCCTTTTTGCCTATGTCGCTCCTCATATACGCATTGTCAAAATGAATTTTTCCGCAAGTGCATACGCGCCGTCCACCGCATTTTTTTAAGAGTATCCGCAACCTTTACCGCGCCGAGAACACGTCCGCCGTCGGTAACAATTTTGCCGTCTTTTTCTTTGCGCCGGCAATGTAAATTTCCTCGTCTTTATCAAGTGCGGGAAGTGTTATTTTCAAAGCCTTTTTTTCATACGAAACGGGATAGCCGTCCGATGCCATAACAACGCACGCCGCGCTTTTGTCCATAAATTGAACGTCCTCTTTTTGAGGTTTTTTTATCGCTTATTTTAAGCATAATTTCAAAAAGGTCACTCTTTAAAAAGAGGCAGAACAACCTGTGTTTTCGGGGTCGCCGAAACGGCAGTTATATTCAATCACGTACGGGCCTTTTTTGTAAGCATAAGTCCGAAATAAAGACAGCCGGAAAACTCTCTGCCCTCTTTTTTCATAGCCTCTATGGTGGGAACGAAAAATTTTTGTCATAACATTCGTCCGCAATTTTCTTTGTATAATACGGATTGGGCGCGACTGTGCCCATACCGCCGGTGTTCAAACCTTCGTCGTTGTCTTTCGCGCGCTTGTGGTCCATAGACGAAACCATAGGCACAACAACATTTCCGTCGGTGAACGCAAGCACCGACACTTCGGGACCCTCCAGAAATTCTTCAACCACAATTTCATTTCCGCTTTTACCGAAAAACCTTGTCCTCCATAATGGATTTAACCGCGTCTTTCGCCTCGGCAAAATTCTGCGCGATTATAACCCCCTTTCCGAGCGCAAGACCGTCCGCTTTTTATAACTGTGGGATAGCTTGTCTTTTCAAGATATTCAACCGCTTTCGCCGCGTCGGTGAAAAACCTCGTACGACGCGGTGGGAATATTGTATTTTTTTCATAAGATTTTTTTGCAAAAAAACCTTGCTTCCCTCAATTATCGCCGCGTTTTTCTTCGGACCGAAACATCTTATGCCCTTCTCCTCCAGTGCGTCAACCATACCGAGCACAAGCGGATCATCGGGAGCAACAACGGCAAAAATCTATGCCGTTTTTTTCACTGCAAAATCAACCGCCGAATCAACGTCGGTCGCCTTGATGTCAACACATTCCGCGTCCGAGGCAATTCCCTGCCGTTGCCGGGAAGTGCATAAATTTTATCTATTTTATTGCTCTTTTTAAGGCTTTTTATAATGGCGTGTTCGCGTCCGCCGCCGCCTGCAACCATAACTTTCATAAGAATTTCTCCTTTTTAAAAATTTAGTGGTGGAACAATCTATACCCGTAAATGCCATAGCCATACCGTATTTATTACAGGTGTCTATAACATTGTCGTCACGGATTGAACCGCCCGGCTGGGCAACATATTTAACACCGCTTTTGTGCGCGCGCTCGATATTGTCGCCGAACGGGAAAAAAACGCGTCGCTTGCGAGGCTCACGCCGTCAATTTTGGAAAGATAATCTCTTTTTTCCTCTCTTGTGAGCGGTTCGGGCTTTTTCGGAAAAAGAGCGTCTGCCAAACACCGTCCGCCAAAACGTCCTCGTAATCGTCCGAGATGTAAATATCTATGGTATTATCCCTGTCGGGACGTTTAACACTGTCCAAAAACGGAAGATTGAGCACCTTATCGTGCTGTCTTAAATGCCAGATGTCCGCTTTGTTTCCGGCAAGACGCGTACAGTGTATTCTCGACTGCTGACCTGCGCCGACGCCGATTGCCTGACCGTCTTTTTGCATAGCACACCGAATTTGACTGCGTATATTTGAGCGTTATCAGCGCGATAACCAAATCTTCTTTTGCGCTCTGCGGAATGTCTTTATTCTCGGTGACAATATTTTTTTAAGAAGGTCAAAATCAATTTTAAAGTTGTTTCTGCCCTGCTCGAACGTCACGCCAAAAACCTGTTTTTCTCCTGAACGCCGGGGATATAGTCCTTGTCGATTTTTTTATAATATTATAATTTCCCTTGCGCTTTTGCTTAAGAATTTCGAGCGCCTCTTTTGTGTAATCGGGTGCGATAATTCCGTCCGAAACCTCTCTTTTTATAAGACGCGCGCACACCTCGTCGCAGGTATCCGAAAGCGCGATCCAGTCACCGAAAGAGCTCATTCTGTCTGTTCCGCGCGCACGTGCATATGCGCATGCAATCGGAGAATTGTCAAGACCGTCTATATCGCTTACAAAACACGCTTTTTTTAAGCTTTTCGGGAAGAGGATTTCCAGTCGCCGCGCTTGTGGGGCTTTACGTGCTTAAACGACGCCGCGCACACCTTGCCGAGCGCTTTTTAACCTCGTTTACAAGCTGCCAGGAGTTGAAAGCGTCGAGAAAGTTTATGTATCCGGGTTTTTCCGCTTAAAATTTCAATCGGCAAATCTTTGCCGTTTTCCATATAAATTTTTTTGCAGGCTTCTGATTTGGATTACAGCCGTATTTTAATTCAAATTCTTTCATATTTATTATGTGCCCTTTTCTATTTGTTTTTGTTTATAAGACGGTTTTTCCTCGTTTCCGTTTTCAAGGTCAATATACCGCACATAAAGCGAAATTTTTGTTGCTGTCGTTGAGGTTTGACCATATTTCTTCGGTAAATTCGTCTATATCGTTCGGTATTTTCACTCTCTCGGGTTCGCCGACAAATGTGGGGATAGGGTCGCCGTCGGTGACATATGTATGAATAAAATGTCCGAGTCCGTTTAACGGCAAATAAGAAAAATGTAAATCTGTTGCACGCACTGCCTTTTTCGTCCGCGCTTTTGAGTATGCTCATTTTATATGTAAAATCTTTGTCCGCAAAATTTAAAATTCCGCTTATTCTCGGTGTAAAATTCGGTGCGTCAGGCTCAAACTCACGAGTTTCGAGCGCCTCTTCAAAGCTTTTTCCGCACCATACAAAAATCATAAACCGTGTCGGTCTGGTCGCCGTTTGAAACGATAAGCGCATTTTTTTGAGTTTTCTTATCGGCGCATAGATTATGAGCGACGGGTCGGAAAGCTTTGACGGGTCAAACTCGCCCGTTTTCACGCTGTCACCCTCGGTGTAAAAATTCTGTTTCGGCTGTTTTCGCTTCTGCCCATTATAAAATAAGCGACCGCCGCCTTTTTCCGTCCTCGGTTTTTCCGATTACAATGCCTCGTCCGACATACGGATTGTCTTTTATAAGCTCTTTTATACCGCTGATTTTATAAATATTCATTTTATTTATCCTTTTCGTTTTTTTAAAAGATTTCTGCACATATTCTGCCGACTTCGGCAATATTTTCCATTCCGCATTTTTGCATAATGCGCTTTTTGCAGTGTTTCGGGAGTGTCATCGCACACTCACCGCTTTTTGCATAATAATCTCACCGCCGTCGGGGATTTTCGTTGACAAAATGCACCGTCGCACCGCTCACCTTGACGCCGTATTTAAGCGCCGCCTCGTGCACCTTAAGTCCGTAAAAACCTTTTCCGCAAAAACGACGGAATAAGCGACGGGTGAACGTTTATAATCCTTTTTCGGATAACGGCTCGTAAAATTTTTCGGTGAGTATGCACATAAAGCCCGCAAGCACGATTAAATCAATTTTTTTCGCCTCTAAGAATTTTTATGATTTCCTCTTCAAATTTATCTTGTGAGCCAAGCTCTTTTTGAAACAACGAACGTTTTTATGCCTGCGTTTTCGGCTCTTGTGAGCGCATACGCGGTTTTACTGCTCGAAATCACCGCAGTGATTTTTGCCCGATTTTATAATTCCGTTTTTTTCTGAGCGTCGATAAGCGCCTGCAAATTTCATGCCGCCGCCCGACACCAAAAACCGCAATGTTTTTAGCATATCTTCACGCTTTCGTCCGATTTTGCAATTTCGCCGATAATATAAGCGTCCTCGCCGTTTGCTTTTAAGAATTTCGAGCGATTTGTCCGCGTCGTTTTTTTATCAACGATTACGCTCATTCCGATACCCATATTAAAGGTGTTGAACATATCTCTTTTCGGGAATATTTCCCTCTTTCTGCAAAAGTGTGAAAATCGGCAGAATTTCAAGCGCATTTTTGTCTATTTTCGCGCCGAAGCCTTTCGGAATACTTCTCGGAATGTTTTCGTAGAAACCGCCGCCCGTTATGTGCGAAACCGCTTTTACCGTCACTTTTTCAAAGAGCGCGCACATAGGCTTAACGTAAATTTTTGTCGGCGCAAGAAGTGTTTCGCCGACTGATTTTCCGCCCAAAAATTCAAGCGGAGTTTTTATGTCCTTGTTTTCAACGTCGAATATTTTTCTCACAAGCGAAAAACCGTTTGAGTGAACACCCGACGATTTTAAGCCGATTATAACGTCGCCCTCTTTAACGGCTGAATTGTCCAAAAGCTTATCTTTATCGGCAATGCCGACCGAAAAACCTGCAAGGTCGTATTCGTCCTCGGGGTAAAAATCCCGGCATTTCCGCCGTTTCACCGCCGATGAGCGCACAGCCCGACTGCACACAGCCGTCCGCAACGCCCGAAACGATTGACGCAACCTTTTCGGGAACGTTTTTTTGCCTACCGCGATATAGTCAAGGAAGAAAAGCGGTTTTGCTCCGCAGCAGATGATGTCGTTCACGCACATTGCAACGCAGTCTATGCCGACGGTGTCGTGCTTATCCATCAAAAACGCCATTTTAAGCTTTGTTCCCACGCCGTCGGTACCGCTCACAAGAACGGGGTTTTTGATACCGCTCAAATCGAGTCCGAAAAAGACCGCCGAAACCGCCTATACCCGATATTACACCGCTTGTTTTGGTTTTTGCGATATGCTCTTTCATAAGGTCAACCGCCTTGTAGCCCGCGGTGATGTCTACTCCTGCCGCTTTGTAACTTTCACTGAAGCTTTTCAATCACAATCCCTCTTTTCGTTAATTTTATGTTCAAATCTGTTTTTTTCGCCGTTTCGGTCGGCACTTTTTGTGGGATATTCCCCGTTAAAGCATGCCGAACAAAAAGCTTTCGCCCTTACCGCCGACAAGCATATCGAGATGATTTACGTCAAGATAGCCGAGCGAATCAACGCCGATAATTTCCGCGATTTCGTCCACAGTGTGATGGCACGCTATAAGCGACTCGCACGAATCGATGTCCGTGCCGTAGTAGCACGGATTTAAAAACGGCGGTGCGGAAACGCGCATATGCACTTCTTTTGCGCCGGCGTCGCGCAGAAGCTTAACAATTCTTGCGCTTGTCGTTCCGCGCACGATTGAGTCGTCAATGAGCACAACGCGCTTGCCTTTTTATCGTTTCCGAAATAACGTTGAGCTTAATTCTCACCTTATCCTCGCGCGATTTCTGCCCCGGTGAGATAAACGTTCTTCCTATATATTTATTCTTTATAAATCCAATTCCGTAGGGTATGCCCGACTGCCTTGAATATCCGATTGCCGCGTCAAGTCCCGAATCGGGAACGCCCACAACCACGTCCGCCTCAACGGGGTGCTCCATAGCAAGACACGCGCCTGCTTTAATTCTCGCCATATGCACCGATTTGCCTTCCATAACCGAGTCAGGACGCGCAAAATAAATGTATTCAAAAATGCACATCGTCGGTTTAACCTTGTTGCAGTGGTCGGTGATGGAATGTATTCCGTCTTTGTCGAACACCACGATTTCTCCGGGTTTCACGTCGCGGATAAACGACGCGCCCACGCTGTCAAGCGCACAGCTTTCCGACGCGATGATATACGTTCCGTCGTCGGTAACACCGTAGCAAAGCGGTCTAAAAACCGTTTTCGTCGCGCGCGGCGATAAGCTTTGACGGCGACATTACAACCAGCGAATACGCGCCTTTTATTTTGTTCATAGCGCGGTTTAACGCTTCTTCAATGGACGGCGAATTTATACGCTCTTTTGTGATGATGTACGAAATAACCTCGGTGTCGCTCGTCGAATGGAAAAATGGAGCCCTCCATTTCAAGCTGTTCTCTGAGTTCCGCCGAATTTACAAGGTTTCCGTTGTGCGCGAGCGCCATTCTGCCCTTTATGTGGTTGACCACGATAGGCTGACAGTTAAGTCTGCCGTCTGTGCCCGTCGTGCCGTAGCGGACGTGGCCTACCGCCATATTGCCCTCGCCGAGATTGTTTAAAATATCGGGCGTAAACACGTCGTTTACAAGTCCCGTATCTTTATAATAATTCAAAACTCCGTCATCGTTTACAACAATTCCGCAGCTTTCCTGACCGCGGTGCTGAAGAGCAAAAAGTCCGTAATATGCCGTTGCCGCGACGTTTGATTTTTCTTTTGCAAATACTCCGAAAAACTCCACATTCCTCGTGAATTTTATTCATATTACTCTCCCGTTAAAATTAAATTTGTTCATTCGCCAAAAACGCAATTATTCACCCAAAAGACGTTTCAAAATTTCGTTGTAAGCGTCCTCAACACCGCCGAGGTCGCGTCTGAATCTGTCTTTGTCAAGTTTTTCACCTGTTGTCGAATCCCAGAAACGGCAGGTGTCGGGCGAGATTTCATCCGCAAGCACGATTGTGCCGTCGCTCGTTTTGCCGAATTCAAGCTTGAAGTCGATAAGCTCGATATTTACATCTTTGAGATAGTCGGACAAAATTTTGTTTATTTTAAGCGAATAATCGGAAATAAGCTTTAATTCCTCCTCCGTTGCAAATCCCATTGCAAGAATGTGATAATCGTTTACCATAGGGTCGCCGAGCGCGTCGTCTTTGTAGCAAAAATTCCAAAACGGTACGGCTCATCTTTGTACCTTCGCTGAGGCCGAGCCTTTTCGCAAGCGAACCCGCCGCTATATTTCTTACGATAACCTCAAGCGGAACGATTGAAACTTTTTTCACAACCGTTTCTCTGTCGGACAATTCCTCGACAAAATGAGTGGGAATACCGTTTTTCTCCAAAAGCTTCATAAGGTAGTTTGTAACGCGGTTATTGATTGCGCCTTTTCCCATAATTGTGCCTTTTTTAAGCCCGTTAAAAGCGGTTGCGTCGTCTTTGTAAGACACTATGCACAAATTTTTCATCATTTGTTGCAAATACTTTTTTTGCCTTTCCTTCGTAAAGCTTAACAGTTTTTCCATTGTTACCGACATCTCCTTAAATTTTAATTTTACCGCAATTTATATTTATTTGTTGTATTTTTTTCCTCAACCGCCCTGTTTTTTTTCAAGCACGGCTTTTTGAATTTTCAGCGCGGTCGTCATCAAGCTTCTGCGCGATTTTTCATCTGATACCGCAAGAATTTCAAGCGCCAAAAAGCGCCGCGTTTTTTTCGCGCCGTCTATAGCAACCGTTGCAACGGGTATTCCGCCCGGCATCTGAACCGTTGACAAAAGCGCGTCCAGTCCGTCAAGCGTTGACGATTTTATCGGTATTCCGATAACGGGAACGGTTGTATTCGCCGCGATTGCGCCTGCAAGATGCGCCGCTTTTCCCGCCGCGCAGATTATTGCGCCGAAGCCGTTTTTGCGCGCGTTTTTGAAAAATTCGCTTGCCTCAACAGGTGTTCTGTGCGCCGAATATATGTGAACCTCATATTCCGCGCCGAATTTTTTTAAGCGTGTCTATTGCGCCCTCAACAACGCCAAAATAGGACTCGCCTCCCATCATTAGACCTCTTTTTCACGTTAAAAAAATCCTCCTGAATATAAGGACAGTCCCGTAAACATAAACAATATTTATAGGACTGCCCAGACGGTCGGCATTATAAGTTTCTGCTCCATTGTGGTATTCCACCGTCCGCGTTTGCGCGAACACTCCGTCAGTCGCAAAAAAACCCTTTGCTTTGTAATTTTTTTATTTCTCCATCTACATACAATATTATAAATTAAATTCCGAAAAAGTCAAGTTTTAAAAACAACATAATTTTAAAATTTTAGGACAAAATAATGCTCAAAAAAATAAGTTTTATTGGTCAATTTCACTATAGTACGGATTATTATATAAATGTTGCACAAAAACTAATGCATATTTTTGCAGTATTTTTGTAGTATTACCGAAAAGAATTTGTAAAAAAAGTCTTGAAAAATATGTAAAAAAATCATATAATATTATTGTATGTGTAAAAAAACGATTAAGGACGTGATTGTTTGAATAAATTTTTCAGCAGTTATCCTTGCCGCGGGACAGGGCAAAAGAATGAATTCCGAAATCTGCAAGGTTATGCACAAAATAAGCGGAAAACCGCTTGCAAAAATGGGTTAAAGACAAAGCTTTGATAGCGCAGGCTGCGAAAAAAAGAAGTTATGGTTATCGGTCATAAAAAGAACAGGTGAAAGAGTTTTTCGGCGACAGTGTTCTTTATTCCGAACAGAAAGAAATGCTCGGCACGGGACACGCGGTTATGATGACAAAACCGCATTTTGAAGGCGAAAACACAACCGTTATGGTTCTTTGCGGCGACGCTCCTCTTATCAGCGAAAAGCTTATCCGCAGTGTGGTGGATTTCCACAAAAAAAGCGGTGCGAGCGCAACGGTCGTTTCGGCGAAAATTGATAATCCTTTCGGCTACGGCAGGGTTATAACCGACAAAAAGCGGCGCGCTTTTGAAGATTGTTGAACAAAAAGGTCGCAACGGGGGACGAGAAAAAGGTTAACGAGGTAAACTCGGGTATGTACTGCTTTGAGTCGAAAGACCTTTTTGACGCGCTTTACAAAATCACAAATAACAATGCACAGGGCGAATATTATCTCACCGACACAATTTCGGTTTTTAAAGGGCGAGGGAAAAAGTTTTTCGCGTTTTTCGGCTGAAAAATTCAAGCGAAATACTCGGCGTAAACAACAGAATTGACCTTGCGAACGCGCAGAAGATAAAACACGATGAAATCATAGAAAAACACCTTATAAACGGCGTTACGATAATCGACCCGTCAACAACTTACATTGACGATGAGGCGGTTATCGAAAGTGACACGGTGATTTATCCCAACACGAATATTAAAGGAAATTCACATATCGGACATTTTTTTGCGAAATCGGTCCGAACAGCGTTATCACAGACACAAAAAAATCGGTGATAATGTGACATTTTTAAGCTCGGTTGCAAACGAAGCGTCGGTCGGCGACGAATGCACCGTCGGTCCGTTCGCATATTTAAGACCCAAAGCAAATGTCGTAAAACACGTTAAAATCGGCGATTTTGTTGAGGTTAAAAATTCAAATATCGATGAGGGCACAAAAAGTGTCGCACTTAACATATATCGGCGACAGCGACGTTGGCAAAAAAATATAAACTTCGGGTGCGGAACAATCACCGTTAACTACGACGGCAAAAAAACAAATTCCGCACGGTTATAGAGGACAACGCTTTTTATCGGCTGTAACACAAATCTCGTTGCACCCGTAAAGGTTAAGAAAAACGCGTTTGTCGCGGCAGGCTCAACCATTACCGACGACGTTGACGAAAACGCTCTTGCAATCGCAAGAAGCCGTCAGACGGTTAAGAAAAAAACTGGCACAAAAAAAGAGAAGTAAAATTATAATATACGAAGGAGTAAAACAATGATATCACACGGTAAGAACATCAAAATCTTTACTGCCAACGCAAGCAGTGACTTGGCAAAAAATTGCAGAGCATCTCGGCGTTTCGCTCGGCGACGCTCAGGTAGGCAAATTCTCGGACGGTGAAATTTACGTTAATATTAACGAAACAGTCCGCGGTTCGGACGTTTTCGTGGTTCAGTCCACCTGCGGTCCCGTAAACGACAACCTTATGGAACTGCTTATTATGATTGACGCTTTCCGCCGTGCATCTGCCGGCAGAATAACCGCGGTTATGCCCTATTTCGGCTATGCAAGACAGGACAGAAAAGCAAAAAGCTCGCGACCCGATTTCGGCAAAAGCTTGTTGCAGACCTTATCGCAACCGCAGGCGCAGACAGAGTTCTTACAATGGATTTGCACGCTCCTCAGATTCAGGGATTTTTCAATGTTCCCGTTGACCACCTTCTCGGCGTACCCGTTTTTGGCAAAATTCTTCAGAGAAGAAATGAAAAGACGTTTTTGGAAAAATATCGTTGTTGTATCGCCCGACCTCGGCAGTGTTACAAGAGCGAGAAACTTTGCACAGCGTCTTGACGCTCCCATCGCGATTATCGACAAAAGACGTCCGAAAGCAAACGTTTCGGAGGTTATGAACATAATCGGCGACATCAAAAGGCAAAACCGCTATTTTGGTAGACGATATGATTGACACCGCCGGCACAATCACAAACGGTGCACAGGCGCTTATCGACCGCGGTGCAAGCAAGGTTTACGCTTGCTGTACGCACGGCGTTCTTTCCGGTCCGGCTATCGAGAGAATTAAAAATTCGTGCATTGAACAGCTTGTTATGCTTGACACAATCACTCTTTCGGACGAAAAAGAAAATCGACAAAATCAAAAACACTTTCGGTTGCTCCCATTTTTCGGCGAGGCTATCGACAAGGTTTACGAAGAAACTTCAATCAGCACATTGTTTATCTAAAGCCTATACATAATGGCGGTTTTTTTCCGCCGTTTATTTTTCTTATAAAAACACACCGCGGCAAAATATTTTATTTTGCCGTTTTGCGGTGCATAAAAAGAGGTGAAAACAAATGTATCTTATTGCAGGGTTTGGGAAATCCCGACAAAAAAATACAACTGCACACGTCATAATATCGGCTTTGACGCGATAGATATGATAGCAAGGGAGATTAACTGCGACGTTAAAAAACTAAAATTCAAATCACTTCTCGGCGAGGGCAAAATTGCAGGAGAAAAGGTGATTTTGGCAAAACCGCAGACTTATATGAACAACAGCGGCGAGGCAATCCGCGACATTTCGGCGTTTTACAAAATTGAGCCGAAAAACATGATAATTTTTCACGACGACATAAGCCTCCCGACGGGCAGAATAAGGCTTCGTCCGAAAGGCAGTGACGGCGGTCACAACGGACTGAAATCTATCATTTATCAGCTTGTCAGCGACGAATTTCTGCGCGTGAAAATCGGCGTCGGTGCGCCCGAAAACAAAAATTACGACCTTGCGGACTACGTTCTCGGCAAGTTTACAAAAGACGATTTGGAAAAAAATCGTTCCCTGTTTTGAAAGAATGTTTCAAAATTTCTGAATGTATCATTAAAGACGGAATGGCAAACGCTATGAACAAATACAACGGCAAAAGAATTTTTAATTTTAATATCATATAAAGAAAGGAGCGGTTACAAATGAAAGCACTTGCAAAATTAAACAAGCTTTATCCCGAGCTTTGCGCCGCGGAAAATGCCGTAAAAATCGGGCAAAACCCCAATTTCGGTTTCGGGCGCGACAGGTTCGGAAAAAAATCAGCTTATCTATTCGTTCGCCGAAAAACACCGGCAAAAAGCGCTTGTAATCGCTTCGGACGAACTCTCGGCAAAAAGAAATTTACGCCGATATTTCATCTATGAGCGGTGAAAAACGTTTTGTTTTTTTCCGCGCAAAAAGAATATGTTTTTCTACGACGTTGACGTATCCACGAGAGAAATCGAGGCAGAGAGAATTAACGTTATAAAAAAACATAAAAAAACGCAAAATATATCGTCACAAGCGCGGCGGCAATTATGCAGTACACCGTCAAAAAAAGAAATTTTCGATTTCTACAGCAAAAAACCTATTCCGCCGGCGATATTATCGACGTTTCTGCACTTAGTGAAAAACGCTTGCCGAAACAGGCTATAAACGCGTTTCGCAGGTTGAAAGCCACGGTCAGTTTTCAATCCGCGGTTCGATAATCGACATATTTTTGCCGGGTGATATTTACGGCACGCGAGATTGAACTTTTCGATGACGAAATAGATACAATGCGAAGCTTTGACCCGTTAACGCAGATGTCGCTCGAGAGCATTGACAAATTTGAAATTTACCCTGCGCGCGAGCTGATTTTTTTGACGAAGAAACCAAGAAAAAAACGTTCTGAAAAAAATCAAGGCGCAAAAGAACGAAAATCTTTTTGTCCGACGCGCAAAAGCTTGAAAACGAGGGATATTTCCCGTCGCTTGACAAATATATTCCGTATTTTTTTACGATAAACTCCCCACCCTTTTCGACTACATCGGCGCGGATTTTATAATATTTGCAGACGAACCCGCGCGCGTGCTGGACAGAGCGCGCACCTGCGAAAAAGAACAGCACGAAATTATTTCGTCTATGCTGGAAAAAAAGGACTTTTCCCGAAAATCAGGGGCGAATACACGCTTGATGCCGACAGTGTTATTTTTAAATTCAACAAATCACGCATTTGTGCTTCTAAACGCGGTGTCACATTTTCAGCTTGACATTCCGACAAAAAGAGCTTGTCAACGTTGCGGCAAAAACATTGCCGTCATACGGCGGAAAAAAAGCGAATTTCTGGTGGACGATTTAAAATACTGGAAAAGCAGGAATTACCGCATTATGCTGTTTTTTTGTCAAGTGAGGACAAGGCAAAAACCGTGAAAAATTCGCTTTTTGAATACGGAATTGAAGCGGTTTTTGTGCGACAGCGCTGACAATCTTCCCGAAGAAGGCGAGATTTTTCATATGCGTCGGCGCGCTTGAAAAAAAGCTTTGAATATCCGTCCGTAAGATGCGTATTTTTAAGTGACAATTCATCATATACCGTGCAGAAAAAAAGCGCAAGGTTAAGGCGAAAAAAACAAGCGCAATGCGATAAAAAGCTTCGACGAACTCAAAAACGGCGACTATGTGGTGCACAACACGCACGGAATAGGTCAGTTTGTCGGCATAAAGGAGCTTGACGTTGAGGGCATTGTGCGCGACTACATCAAAATAAAATACCGTTCGGGCGATTATCTGTACGTTCCCACAAACCAGCTTGACCTTTTGCACAAATACGTCGGCGCGGAGGCGAAAAAAACGTAAAAACTCAACAAGCTTGGCGGAACAGACTGGCAGAAAACCACCGCGCGCGTTAAAGAAAGCGTGGCGGAGCTTGCCGACGACCTTATTAAGCTGTATGCGGAACGCAGTAAAATCAAAGGTCACGTTTTTGCGCCCGACTCGGCTTGGCAAAAAGAATTTGAGGACAATTTTCCGTATGAGGAAACTGCCGACCAACTGCGGTGCATTGCCGAGGTTAAAAAGGATATGGAGGACGGCAAATGTATGGACCGTCTTTTTGTGCGGTGACGTCGGCTACGGCAAAAACCGAGGTTGCACTCCGCGCGGCGTTCAAATGCGTTGAAGAAAGCTTTCAGGCTGCGTATCTTGTCCCTACAACCCTGCTTTGCACAGCAACATTACAACACGTATAAGTCTCGTATGGAAAAACTACCCCATACGTGTTGAAATGCTGTCGCGTTTCCGCACAAAAAAACAGCAGGCGGAAATCATAAAAAAACTCAAAAGCGGTGAAATTGACGTTGTTATCGGCACGCACAGGCTTTTGCAAAAGGACGTCGGATTTAAAAATCTCGGACTCCTTATAATCGACGAGGAACAACGCTTCGGCGTCGGACACAAGGAAACAATTAAAAAAACTTAAAAAGCAACGTAAACGTTCTTACATTGAGCGCGACGCCCATTCCGCGGACGCTTAATATGGCGCTTATCGGCATACGCGATTTGAGCGTAATAACCGAACCGCCGCAAAAACCGCTATCCTGTGCAGACATTCGTTTTGGAGCGCAGCGACGCGGTTATACAAAACGCAATAGAGCGCGAAATGGCGCGCGGAGGTCAGGTGTACTATCTTTTCAACCGCGTGGAAAATATCGACCTTAAAACAAGCGAAATACAAAAAATGTTTCCCGGCAAGCGTGTTGTTTCGGCGCACGGCAAAATGAGCGAAACACAGCTTGAAGAAATTATGATAGATTTCCTAAACGGCGACATTGACATTCTCGTTTGCACAACCATTATAGAAACAGGTCTTGACGTTGCAAACGTTAATACGATAATTATTGAAAATGCCGATAAAATGGGACTTTCACAGCTTTATCAGCTCAAAGGACGCGTGGGACGTTCAAACCGTCTTGCATATGCGTATCTCACCTACGAAAAAAACAAGGTTCTCGACCAAACCGCGCAGAAAAGGCTTCAGGCAATAAAGGAATTTACCGAGTTCGGCTCGGGATTTAAAATTGCAATGCGCGACCTTGAAATCCGCGGTGCAGGCAATCTTTTGGGAAAACAGCAGCACGGAAATATGAACCTTGTCGGCTACGATATGTACTGTTCGCTTTTTGGAAAGCGCGGTTGCGGAGTTAAAAGGCGAAAAAAAGCGCAGATTGCGTTTGACGTAAACATTGACCTTAAAGTGAGCGCGTACATTCCGAAAACCTATATCGAGGACGAAAATCTCCGAATGGATATTTACAAAAAAATTGCCTCAATATCCGACGAAGAAGATATGTCGCTCATCACCGACGAACTTATTGACCGTTTCGGCACATTTGACAAAAAAATGTTGAAAAATCTTATTGACATTGCATATATAAAAATCACTTTTGCCAAACTTTAAGAATTTCGGACGTTACGCAAAAGGACGGATTTATCAACTTCACCATTGAAGATAACGTCAACCCGAAAGTTATCGTCGATATTCTCGCCGACAAGTCGTTAAAGCTTATGTTTTCGTCGGGCGAGAAGTCGTATCTTTCGAGCAAATGCAGTGAGGATATACTTTCAAATATTAAAATTATATTACAAAAGCTTGCAAAACTCACATCTTGTGTATGATATAAGTTATACTATGCTTGTGAAATTTTTTGTATAATTTTTGGCGTGCAGGCATCAGAGCTCCTGGTCTTGCGCCGTACATACGAAAGGATTGAGTATTATGAAAAATTTTAAAAGATTTGCCGCGTCCGCGCTTGCGGTGTTCGTGCTTTCGGCAAGCCTTGCAGGGTGTGCGGTTACAAAAACAACCTCGCTTGCAACCGTAGACGGCGAAACGGTTACGGCAGACGATTTTTACCAGTATTTCCCGTCAGTTCAGTCAAGTATGCTCTCCGAGGCAGGAATTAACACGAGCGACAGCGACGCGGTTGCGAATTTTTGGAAATCTACCGAAATTGAAGGCAAAAAACGCACTGACCGTTGCAAAGGAAAGAGCGCTTAACGAAGCTGTTAACGCGGTTGTGCAGACCAAAAACCGCCGAGAAAAATGGGCATCACCTTAACCGAGGACGACAAAAAGCAAATCAGCGACTACAAAACCTCTACAATTCAGCAAAGCTACGGTTCAAAGTCGAACTTTATAAATCATCTTAAAGAGATGAACACAACCGAAACGGCATATGACAAAGCGCTTACCGCATCGCTCATTTCGTCAAAGCTTTACAGCGAGGTTTCAAAAAGGCGACGAATATAAAAATTGACGAAAAGAAAGCGGAGGAAGAACTCAAAAAAACGGTGAGAAAAATCACCGCAAAACACATTTTGTTCTCCACCGTGGATTCGCAGACAGGTCAGTCATACGACGACGCTAAAAAAAGCGGAAGTAAAGAAAAATGCTGAGGACACGCTCGAAAAAATCAAGTCGGGCGCAGACTTTGATGCGCTTATGCAGGAGCTTTCCGAAGACCCCGGTCTTGCACAAAATCCCGACGGCTACACATTCGGCAAAGGCGAAATGGTTGCTCCGTTTGAGGAGGCGGCATTTGCACTTAAAGAGGGCGAAGTAAGCGGTATTGTGGAATCGAATTTCGGCTATCACATTATAAAAAGAGTTCCGCTCACCATCTCGCAGTCGGACATTGACAGCAAAAATTAAAGAAATGCAAAGCAAGGTTTTTTTGAAGAGCAAATTGACAAATGGAAAGCCGATATGGAAGTATCCATTGACGAAAAAAAGCGCTTGCAAAAAAATTTAAAGCAAACTGATATATGAAACAAGGTCGTTTCTCCTAACGGAATGAAACGGCCTTTTTTTATTGACATTTCAGCAAAAATACTATAATTTAATGTAGGTTTAATCATCAGGAGGGACAAAAAGATGAAACTTTCACAAATTTTTTTGCAGAAAAAAAGACCTACACTTTCGTTTGAAGTGTTTCCGCCCAAAAACGAGCGATACATACGACAGTGTGAAATTCGCCGCGGAAAAAATCGCAAGCCTAAAACCCGATTTTATGAGCGTAACCTACGGTGCGGGCGGAGGAACGAGCAAATATACCGCCGATATTGCAGAGGATATTCTCACAAAACACGGCGTAACTCCGCTCGCGCATTTAACCTGTGTAAGCTCGGACAAAAAGACGGTCGAAAACACGCTTTCCTCCCTTAAAGGTAAAAATTGAAAACATTCTCGCACTCCGCGGTGACATTCCGAGCGGTTTTGAAAAACGAAAAACCGCGAATACAAATATGCGTCACAGCTTGTATCGGACATCAAAAAAATACGGCGATTTCTGTGTCGGCGGTGCGTGCTATCCCGAGGGTCACCCCGAGGATTTAAGCGTTGCGGACGGAATTAAACACCTTAAAAGAAAAAGGTAGACGCAGGGTGCGAATTTCTCACGACGCAGATGTTTTTTTGACAACAATATTTTTATATTCGTTTTTTTGTATAAAAATCCGCGAAGCAGGCATTACCGTGCCGATTGTTGCCGGCATTATGCCCGTCACAAACGGCAAGCAGATAAAGAGAATTTGCTCTCTTTCGGGAACGCATCTCCCCCAGCGGTTTAAAAGCATTGTTGACCGTTTCGGCGATAATCCGTCCGCTATGAAACAGGCTGGAATTGCCTACGCGACCGAGCAGATTATCGACCTTTTTGCAAACGGCGTCAATGCGGTGCACGTTTATTCTATGAACAAGCCCGACGTTGCGGAAAAAATTCAGCAAAACTTATCGGAAATCATATTGAAAAAGGATTAAAACAATGCTCAAAAATACTGCACTGTGACGGCGAAAAAAACTGAATATCAGAAAAAAAGCGAAATCATCCGTTATGCCGGCGGTGCGGACGGCAAATCACTCGATTTTTGCGGTTGAAAAAAATGCTTGACCGAGCTTTTGCCGAAAATATCGTGCAAGGCGTGTTATGACGAATTTAGTGTAAAATCGGACGGTGAAATGCTTGATTTCGGCTTTGCAAAGGTGAAATCTCAAAAAGCTTGCAAAAAAATCTTTCGGGGTGCAGACGCGTTGTGATTTTTGCCGCGACGCTCGGAATTGAAACCGACCGCTATTTGCAGAAATGCTCGCTCATATCGCCTGCAAGCGCGCTTATCGCACAGGGCACGGGCGCGGCGGCGATTGAAGAATGGTGCGACGAAATCTGCAAAAATTTTAGCGTCGGAAAAAGCGCCGATGCATCTTCGTCCGCGGTTCAGTCCGGGTTACGGCGGCCTTTCGCTGTCAATCCAAAAAGATATAATATCGGTTCTTGACTGCAACCGAAAAAAATCGGACTTACCCTCACCGACTCGCTTATGCTCACCCCCACAAAATCGGTCACGGCATTTGTCGGGCTTGGCGAAAACAGGGAAAACTGCACCGGCGTCGGCTGTACGGCGTGCGATTTGAAAAAAACTGTGCTTTCAGAAAGAAGAAAAAACTTGTTTTGAACAGGAGAATTAAATGAACTTAACCGAAAAAATCAAAAATCAGCGATTATATTTTGACGGCGGAAGCGGAACATATTTTCAGGCGCGCGGTTTAAAAACCGGGCGAAATGCCCGAAAATATGGAACATCACCAATGCGGAAACGGTAAAACAAATGCACCTCGACTATTTAAAGTCGGGAAGTGACATCATTACAGCAAACACATTCGGCGCAAATATTCTTAAATTTGACGGTAAAAACGGCAGATATTCGCTTGAAGAAATCATATCGTCGGCGCTCAAAAAAACGCAAAAGACGCGATAAAAAAACGTTCGGCGCACAGGAAAAAAATACGTTGCCCTCGACATAGGTCCGACGGGAAGGCTTCTAAAACCGCTCGGCGACCTTGACTTTGAGGACGCGGTAAAAAATCTTTGCAGAAACTGTGAAACTCGGTGTAAAAATACGTTGCGGATTTGATTTTGACGGAAACAATGAACGACGCGTATGAAAACAAAAGCTTCGTTTTTGGCGGCGAAAGAAAATTCGTCACTGCCCGTTTTTGCGACAAACGCATACGACTAAAGCGGAAAGCTTATGACGGGAGCATCGCCGTCCGCAATGGTCGCACTGCTCGAAGGCTTGCGCGTTGACGCATTGGGAATAAACTGCAGTTTGGGTCCCGAAAAAAATGATGCCCATTATCCAAGAAATTTTGAAATATTCGTCAACGCCCGTGATTGTAAACCCTAACGCAGGACTGCCCGTTGTGCGTAACGGAAAAACGGAATACGACGTTTCAAGCGCGGATTTTGCGCGGTCTATGGAAAAATCGCAAAAAAATGGGCGCATCAATCCTCGGCGGCTGCTGCGGAACGACTCCCGAATATATAAAAAGAAATGAAAGCATTGACGGAAAAAAATTGAATTTTCGCCCGTGCAAAAAGAGAAAAATTACACTGTTATTTCGTCCTACACACGCACGGTTGAATTTGGAAAAATTCCCGTTTTAATCGGCGAAAGAATAAATCCAACCGGCAAAAAAGCAATGAAAGAGGCGTTAAAATCAAAAAATTTTGACTATCTTTTAAAAGAGGCGGTTTCACAGCAGGAGGACGGCGCAAACGTGCTTGACGTAAACACCGGACTGCCCGAAATTGACGAGGTTAAAACACTTTCAAACGCGGTATCGCTGATACAAACGGTGTCCGATTTACCGCTCCAGATAGACACCTCCGACCCCGAGGCAATGGAAAAGGCGCTCCGCATATACAACGGAAAAAGCGCTTATAAACTCGGTCAACGGCAAACAGGAGGTTATGGATAAAATCTTCCCTCTCGCGGCAAAAAAATACGGCGGTGTGATTATCGCGCTGACGCTCGAGGAGGGCGGAATACCGCAGGACACCGACGGAAGAATGAAAAATCGCAAAAAAAGATAATCGGCGAGGCGAAAAAAATATAACATCAGCGAAAAAAAGACATCATTTTCGACCCTCTTGCAATGACGGTAAGTTCTGAAAAACGGCGCGCTCGTCACGCTCGAATGTATAAAAAAACCCTGCGCAAATCGGGACTTAAATCAAGCCTCGGTGTTTCAAACGTTTCGTTCGGACTGCCGAAACGTCCGATTATCAACGCGTCGTTTTTTTCACAATGGCAATGCAAAAACGGTCTTGACGCGGCGATTATAAATCCCCCACTCCGCCGATATGATGAACGCATATTTTTGCGTTCCGTGCGCTCTCGGCTATGGACGATAATTTTGAAAAATACATTTCGTACGCGTCAAAAACGGCAGAAAACAGCGCGCCCCAAAAAAACGGCGCAGAACAGCGAAATCACGCTTAAAAACCGCGGTTTTGAAAGGTCTTAAAGACGACGCGTCGCTATGTGCGCAAAATCTCTTAAAATCGCAGGACGCGCTTAAAAATTATTGACGAAAGCATAATTCCGGCACTTGACGAAATGGGTGTTAAATTCGAGAAAAAAAGAGGCATTTCTGCCCCAGCTTTTGATGAGCGCGGAGGCGGCGCGGTCGGCATTCGACGTTATAAAAACAAGCATTTTATCGAGCGGAGAAAAGCGCGAAAAACGGTGTAAATTCGTTCTTGCAACGGTGAAAGGCGACATTCACGACATCGGCAAAAAAACATTGTGAAGGTGCTTCTTGAAAACTACGATTTCGACGTTATCGACCTCGGCAAAGACGTTGCGCCCGAAATCATAGCCGAAACCGCCGTGAGCGAAAAACGCGCCGATTGTGGGATTGAGCGCGCTTATGACCACCACCGTGCCTGCAATGGAGGAAACGATAAAGCTTGTCCGAAAGGTTAAACCCGACTGCAAAATTGTGGTCGGCGGTGCGGTTTTGACCGAAGAATACGCAAATATGCTGGGCGCCGACAAATACGCGAAAGACGCTATGGAAAACCGTTCGCTATGCATCGGACGTTGATATACAGATTTTGAAATAAGGTGTTGATAATGGAGAATTTTTTTACTTGCCTTAGAGGTGATATTTCCGATAGTTGTAAACCTTGCACTCGGCTACACTATGAAACGCGCCGGCATATTTGACGATACAACCGTCAAAAATGAACGCAAGCGTTTTTAAGGTTTTTCTGCCATTACTGCTTTTTACAACGTCTGCACAACCGACGTGAAAACCGCTTTTGATGCGAAACTTATAAGCTACTCGGTGTTAAGCATTGTCGCGTGTTTTCTCATTCTTCTCATAATCGTTCCGCGGTTTGAAAAGGACAACAAAAAACGCGGTGCGCTTATTCAGGGCAATTTTCCGCAGTAATTTTATAATTTTCGGTATGCCCGTTGCAATGTCGCTGTGCAATCCCGAGGATATTGGCTCGGTGTCGCTCCTTATCGCGGTAATCGCGCCGACGTTCAACGTTCTGGCGGTTATAACAATGGAAATTTTCCGCGGTTCAAAAATCAACGTTTTGCAGATTATAAAGGGAGTTATAACAAATCCGCTCATAATCGCGTCGGCATTGGGACTGATTTTTTTGCAGGATTCAGCATTCAAATTCCGCCCCTTTTTAAACAAGTGCATCTCGGACATAACCAAAATCACAAATCCGCTCGCGCTCATTCTTCTCGGTGCGTCGTTCACGTTCGGCTCGGTGAAAGGCTATACAAAAGAGCTCATTGCCGGTCTTTTAGGACGTCTTGTAATCGTGCCCGCAATATTTTTACCGCTCGCGGCGGCGCTCGGCTTCCGCGGCGGTGATATGGTTGCGCTTATGGTGCTTTTCGCCTCGCCTGCGGCGGTTTCGTCATTTATAATGGCTGAGCAAATGGAGGGCGACGGCGCACTTGCCGGTCAGCTTATCGTGCTCGGCTCGGTTTTTGTCGGTTTTCACAGTTTTTTTATATGGATTTTGATATTAAAAAGGACTTATGCTTATATAAGTCCTTTTTGTATATTTGCAATTTTTGAAAAATTTGTGATACAATGCTTTGTAAGTTTTATTTTGAAAGGATTAAAAAAATTATGAAAAATTATATCGGCACTGCTTTTTTTACCGCGCTGATTTTTCACATCTGCGCTCGGTGCGGACGGCATATCGTACGACGCTAAAAAGGCAGAAGTTTTGTCACAGCTTAACATTTTAAAGGGCGACGAAGACGGTTTCAGGCTCGACAGCTACCCCACCCGAATTGAGGCGGTTATAATTATGCTCCGTCTTACGGGCAGTGAGCAGACGGCGCTTGAGAAAAAAATCTTCATCACCCGTTTTTCCGACGTTCCCGACTGGGCAGGCGCATATGCAGGATATGCCTATGCCTCGTCAATCACGAGCGGGGTATCCGAAAACGAATTCGGCACCGACGAACCGCTTACCGCCGACCAATTTGCAGCATTCGCGCTCCGTGCGCTCGGCTACGACGACGCAAACGGCGATTTCGACGTTGACAGCGCTTTTAAAAATTTGCATATGATAAAAAATCATTTCCGCAAGGGTTGACGAAAAGGATTTTTAAACGGCGCGACACGGTTTCAATTTTTATACGATATTCTGGGCGCAAAGCTTAAAAGTTCCGACACAACGCTTGCAGAAAAAGCTTAAAAACGCTCGGAGTTTTTACCGACCGGGACGAAATTGAAGCAACAAAAAAATTATTGCGTCAATCTACTTTGAAAATTAGAAATTTAAAAACGGTACATCAGAAAGCCCTCAACCCGGTAAGGAAGCATTGCCCTGTTAAACATCTTTTTGCGAATTTCTGCGTTAAAAAAAGCTCGAAATCTGACAGGATTACTCGCTTTTTTTGCCTTTAACTTCGTCAAAAAAATTTTTGTTTTCAGGGTGCAAAGCAGTTTTGAAAAATTGTAGTTTAAGCTTTAGACAAGAAAAAAGACAACGTAATACTGACGTATACGGTGTCTTTTTGACGACGTATAAACTTAAACTACGGATTTCAAAACCAATGCTTCCTTACCGGGTTGGTTCTGATATACCGTGTGAATTTTTGTAATTTTGTTTATTTTGTTAAATTCCGAAATATTCTTTTGCGTTGTTAAACGAAATGCCCTCGATTATTTCTTTCAAAACATCTTCGTCGTTTGCAAATTCGCCGTTTTCAACCCACGTGCCTATGATATTGCACAAAATTCTGCGGAAATATTCGTGTCTGGGATACGACAAAAAGCTTCGCGAGTCGGTGAGCATACCGATGAACGACGAGAGCGCGCCGAGATTGCCGAGAGCTTTCATCTGCGATACCATACCGTCGATGTTGTCGTTAAACCACCAAGCAGAGCCCATCTGAATTTTTGCCCTTCACACCGCCTCCCTGGAAGTTTCCGAGCATTGTTCCGACTGTGGAGTTGTCGGTGGGATTGAGCGAATACAAAACTGTTTTCGGCAGCAAATCGTCTTTGTCAAGTTCGTTCATAAACTGCCGCAGTTTTTGCGCGATTTTTGTTGTCGTCTATCGAGTCAAAGCCCGTGTCCGCACCGAGTTTTTCAAACATTCTCGAATTGTTGTTTCTAAGCGCAGCAAGGTGTAGCTGAAGAACCCAGCCTCGTTTTGCATATTCGCGCGCACAGAAAGTCAAAAAAATGCGGTTTTGTATTTTTTTCTTCGTCGTCCGATGAAATTTCACCGCCGTTAAGCGCTTTTGCAAGAATTTCGTCAAGCTCGCCTTCACTCGCTTTTTTTAAACGGAACAAAAGCTTACCGCGTGGTCGGAAATTTTGCTTCCCATTTTTGCAAAATGATCCATACGGCTTGAAATTGCCTTTTTCAAGATCGGCAAATTTTTCAATTTTAACACCGCTCGCCTTTTCCAAAAGCTTTATGTAATCGGCAAAGTCGCTTTTTCAACGTTCGCCGCCTTGTCGGGACGGAACGCCGGAACAACCTTTACCGAAAAAAATCTTTGAGTTTTTCGTGATATTCAAGGCTGTCAACAGGGGTCGTCGGTCGTGCCGATAAGATAAACATTCGATTTTTTTCGATAAGTTTCTGTGCGGAAAAAAATCACCGCTTTTTATAATTTCATTCGCCTTTTTCCAAATTTCGGGCGCGTTTTTTTCGTTCAACGGTTCGTAAATACCGAAAAATCTCTGAAGTTCAAGGTGTGTCCAGTGATAAAGCGGATTTCCTACCGCATATGCCACGCATTTTGCATATGCCAAAAACTTCTCGTAGTCCGACGCGTCACCCGTGCAGTATTTTTTTCATCAACGCCCATACTGCGCATAAAACGCCATTTGTAATGATCGCCGTAAAGCCATATTTCGGTTATGTTTTTCATATTTTTTTATCCTCCGCAATTTCCTTGGGCGAAAGATGACAGTGATAGTCGTAAATCGGCATATTTTTGCGTAATCTTCGTACAGGTGTTTTGCGGTTTCGTTTTCAAGAAGAAAAATCTTCTCCCATAAATTTTTTTCATAGTTAACTTCTCCTTTCGGTTGCCTATGTTATAAATATAACACAATAATTTTTTTAAAAATTCATTTAAAATATTGACAGAAAAACATTGCAAATATTGATATATTGCTCGAAATTTGTTTGACAAATCGTGAACTTTATTGTAGAATATAAAATGTAGATTTGTGCAAAAATTTGACATTGCACAAAAAGAAATTTTAAGGCAGTATGGTGATACGGAGGTTTATTATGACACAAACGGTAGCGGCAGTTTTTATTGGCAATTTTCGTGGTTTTTTTATGGCGGCAATAGGCATTTACACGTCCAAACGCTTGCGCACTATGGAGGGATTTTTGCTCGGAGGCAGAAATATCGGTCCGTGGATCAGTGCATTTGCGTACGGAACGTCGTATTTTTCGGCGGTAATTTTTTTATCGGCTACGCAGGCAAAAACAGGCTGGACGGTAGGCATTGCAGGAATTTGGATAGGCATTTTCAACGCGCTTGTGGGCTGCCTTTTGGCGTGGTTTTTTTGCTCGCAAAAAGAACGCGTCTTATGTCGCACCATTTGAAAGCGTCCACAATGCCCGAATTTTTGCGGGACGCTATAATTCAAAAGCTATGAAAATTTACGCGGCGATAATTATATTTGTTTTTCTCGTGCCGTACAGTGCGTCGGTTTACAAAGGCTTGGGATATATGTTTTCGCAGATTTTCCCGATTTTTCGGTGAAAACGGAAACACCGTATGTATGCTTATAATCGCGGTTTTGACGGCGGTTTACCTTGTTTTGGGAGGATACGTTGCGGCGGTTATTACCGACTTTGTTCAGGGCATTATAATGCTCGTCGGCGTGGTTGTTATGGTGGCAATCGTCATCAAAAACCCGATTGTCGGCGGATTTAGCGAAGGTATGAGAAAACTTTCGGAAATCGTTCCCGAGGGCAAAAAGCCTTGTTTCGCTCACGGGCGGAAATATGTTTTCATTCCTTTCGATGAACGTAATTCTCACAAGTGTGGGAACCTGGGGACTTCCTCAGATGATACATAAATATTACGCTATAAATGACGAAAAAAGATATTTCCAAAGCGGCGGTGGTTTCTACCGTTTTCGCGCTTGTAATCGGCATCGGTGCATATCTTACGGGAACGTTCGGACGTCTTTACTTAAACAACACTCTCCCCGACGGAGGAAATTACGACGCGGTTGTGCCGACAATGCTTGTCACGGCGCTTTCGGGAAACGTTTTTCACAAATATCGTCCTCGGACTCATTCTTCTTTTGGTGCTTTCGGCGTCAATGTCCACCCTTTCGTCGGTGGTCCTTACGTCAAGCTCGGCGATAGTTGTAGACCTTTTTGCCGACGGTAAAACGAAATGTTAACCAAAAACATCAGATGATTTTGATGCGAAGCATATGCTTTGTGTTTATCGCGGTTTCGTTCGTAATCGCGTCAATGAAAATCGCGTTTATTATGCAGCTTATGTCGTTCTCGTGGGGACTTGTTGCAGGTTGCTTTATCGGGCCTTACATCTGGGGACTTTACAGCAAAAAAATTACAAAAATGCGGTGCGTGGACAGGACTTTTTATCCGGTCTTTTTGACGGTTGCCGGCGTGAGCATTTTCAAAATGTCGTCGCTCGGAATTAAAGACGGATTTGCCGCGGCGGCATCAATCAGCCAGGATTTGGGCGTTATTGCAATGGCAATTTCGTTTGTTGTGACACCGCTTGTAAGCTTGTTTACAAAGAAAATCGACACCGAATACATCGACAGTGTATTTTCGTGCATTAAAAAAATAATTTTGGCATAAAATTTTGACATATATAAAATTTTTTTAAACGGAGGCGCAAAATGCCGAGAGATACAAAAACGGAAATCAAAAAGGCTTTTTAAATTTGCTCGGCGCTACCCTTTTTCGACAACATAACAGTCAAGGACATTGCCGACGAATGCGGAATAAACCGCAACACGTTTTATTATAATTTTGAGGATATTTATGCGCTCACCGAAGAAATTCTGCAAGAAGAAACCGAAAAATCGTGACTGCGCACAAGACGCACCGAACCTGGAACGAGGGACTTTCGTACGCGTCGAAGTTTGCAAAGGAAAAACAGACGCACGATACTAAATCTGCACAAATCGTCAAAAGTCGTTTTTATCTTGTAAAAATACTTTAAAAAAATTATTTACAATGTTGTAATTGAATTTGTAAATTTGAAATCCGAAAAATCTGAACATTTCGGAAAAGCGACAAAAAAATTTTTATTGCGGGATTTTACACATGCGCGCTTATGGGGCTTTTGTCGGAATGGCTTGACAACGATATGAAAGGCGATTTTGAACCCATCATCGAAAAAGACCGGAATTTTGTTTGACAACAGCATTGCCGACGCGCTCAAAAACGCTTGCGGAAAAAAATAGTTTTATGGCTTTATGTGCTTTTTGTGCATAAAGCTTTTTGTCTGTTGATTTTTGAAAAAATGTAATATAATATTATATCATTTTTAGTATTTTTTTATGAAAGGCATTGAAGATATGAAAAAGAAACCGGCGAAAAACTTTTTATGGAAAAAGGCGGCAACACTGATTGTTGACAAGCGCAACATTGTGATGCTGATATATGCAATCGCGGTTGTTTTTCTCGCTTTTTCCCAAAAACTGGATAAAAAGTGTGCAACGACATTACCGAATATCTCCCGTCCGACACCGAAACACGGCAGGGACTCTCGCTTATGGAGGATGAATTTGTAACGTTTTCAACCTCGCGCGTTATGGTTGCAAACATTACATACGACAAAGCGGACGCCCTCTGTAAGAAAAATTAAAGACATAAAAATATGTGGATATGGTGGATTTTGACGACACCGAAGACCACTACAAAGGACGGCTGTGCGCTTTTTGACATCACGCTCGGCAGCGAGGACGGAAGCGAGGACACAAAAAGGTTATGCGGAAATAAGAAAAGTTCTTGACGGCTACGACACGTTTATTTCCGAAAGCGACTTTGACAACTCAAAAATCGCTCGACAACGAAATGTCGGTCGTTATCGCGATTGTCGCGGTTATCGTTGTCGCTGTACTTCTTCTCACGTCGCAGACTTATATGGAAATTCCCGTGCTTTTTGATTACCTTCGTCGTGGGAATTATCTTAAACAAAGGCACAAACTTTATTTTCGGCGAAATCTCGTTCGTATCAAACTCGGTTACCGCCGTACTTCAGCTTGCGCTTTCGCTCGACTACGCGATTATTCTTATTCACCATTACAGCGAAGAGCGCGAAAGATGCGACCAGCACGACGCGGTTGTGCGCTCGCTTGCAAAAATCAATTCCCGAAATAGCGTCAAGCTCTCTCACCACCGTATCGGGGACTTGCGGCGCTTATGTTTATGCAGTTTAAAATCGGCTTTGATATGGGTATGTGCCTTATAAAATCCATTATTTACAGCCTTATCTGCGTGTTCACGCTTATGCCGTGCCTGCTTATGCTTCTGGGCAAATACATCGACAAAACGCACCACAAAAGCCTTTTGCCCGATATTTCCTGGCTCGGCAGTGTGGTATACAAATTAAGAATTATCGTTCCGCCGATTTTTATCGGCATAATCATAGCCGGATATTTCGTTTCGTCAAACTGCTCGTATACGTATAACGAAAATTCGTCCAAAACGATACGCAAAAACGAAACGCAGATTGCAAAAGAAACGATAGAAGACTATTTCGGCGCAAAAAATCTGGCGGCGCTTGTCGTTCCGGCAGGCGACTACGCGAAAGAAAAACAGCTTATCGCAGAGCTTGAAACCCACCCCGAGGTTGACTCAATAAAGTCGCTTTCCAGCATTGAGGCAAAAGACGGCTATGTTCTCACCGACTCGCTCACACCGCGCCAGTTTGCCGAGCTTATGGATATTGACATTGACACCGTTAAGCTTTTATACACAATGTATGCCGCGGATAACGAGGAATACAGCAAGCTTATCACAAATATGAACGATTTCGGCGTGCCTATAATTGATATGTTCACATTTGTTTACGACCTTAAAACAGACGGATATGTGCATTTTGACGACGAGATTAAACGACGATTTGGACGATTTGCACATTCAGCTTGAAACGGCGAAAAAACAGCTTTTGGGCGATAATTACACACGTATGCTGGTATATCTTGATTTGCCGGTTGAAAGCGAAGAAACCTTTGCGTTTATCGACACGGTGCATAATATCACCGCAAAATATTACGACAAATATTACTTTGTGGGCGACTCCACAAGCTGTTACGACCTTGCGTCGTCGTTTGCTACCGATAATATTATCGTTTCGGTGCTGTCGATTTTGTTCGTAATAATAATACTGTTCTTCACCTTCAAAAACGCAGGACTTCCCGTGCTTTTGATTATGGTAATTCAGGGCAGTGTTTGGCTCAACTTCTCGTGGTCGACAATTTCAAAGGCGAACATCTTCTTCCTGAGTTACCTCATCGTAAGCTCAATTCAGATGGGCGCAAATATCGACTACGCGATTGTAATTTCCAGCCGTTATATGGAACTGCGCGGAAGTATGGACATCAAAAAAGCAATGAAAAAGTCGCTTAACTTTGCATTTCCGACGGTGCTCACCTCGGGCAGTATTCTTGCGGCGGCAGGATTTTTGATAAGTATGCTATCGAGCGAACCTGCCATTGTTTCAATCGGTCAGACGCTTTGCAGAGGAACGCTTATATCAATGTTCCTTGTTATGTGCGTGCTTCCCGAAATTCTTCTTCTCGGCGACACAATTCTGGAAAAATCGGGTGTTAACATTAAAAAACCCGACATTGTGCGCAAGGAAACGGGCAGATTTTTGGTTAACGGACGCGTACGCGGTTATGTGAACGGCTTTGTTGACGCCGACATTCACGGTTTTGTCCGCGGAGATATGGAGGCTATGGTCAACATCGACAATATCAAAAAGGAGGATACGGACGATGAAAACAATGAAAAATGACGAAAAACAGCGAAAAATAAAGACAATCAATAAACACATCTCACTCGCTCTCGCCGTAATAATGCTTCTTGCGGTTTTTGCACCGCTCGTATCGTCTTTTGCAGACAGCGCCGATATTGTCATCAAAAACAAAAAAGACTATCTTAGCCTTGTGAAAAAATGCAAGACCGACACGTGGTCAAAAGGCAAAACCGTGACGCTTGCAAACGACATTGACCTGTCGAAAACAGACTTCTCCCCCATTCCCACCTTCGGCGGTCATTTTGACGGCAAGGGTTACACAATTTCGGGAATTAAAATAAACAAAAAAAGGCTCCGCGACAGGACTTTTCAGATACATTCAATCGGGTGCAACGGTGGAAAAATCTAAACGTTTCGGGAACCATCACCCCCGACGGCACTCAGAAAAAAACATCGGCGGTATTGTCGGAAGTTTAAGCGGTACGCTTAAAAACTGCACGTTTTCGGGCAATATTAAGGCGAAAACCAACGTCGGCGGTATTGCAGGTTACGTTACCGAAACGGGCGTTATTGACAGCTGTACTTTTTCGGGAAGCGTTATCGCGACAAGCTACACCGGCGGTATTGCGGGTCAGAATTTCGGAACAATATCAAACTGTGAAAACAAAGGAAGCATAAACACCAAAAAAACACCGAGGAATCGAAAACCATTCAGGACGTTAATATTGACATTACAAATCTGCGCTCCACCGAAAATTTTGAGGCGGCAACCGACACGGGCGGTATTGCAGGATACTCAAAAGGAAAAAAATTTCCGACTGCACAAAACCGCGGAAACGTTGGATACAAGTCTGTCGGCTACAACACGGGCGGTATTTGCGGACGTCAGGCAGGATACCTTAAAAACTGCGCAAACTACGGAACGATAAACGGCAGAAAAGACATCGGCGGTATTGTCGGTCAGGCAGAGCCGTATATCATTCTTGAATACACGCGCGACGTGCTCGAACAGGCAAATGACATTTTCGGACGTATTCAGGACATTGCCGACGACAACTCGCTTTTTGTCGGGCACCGCTCTCGGCGACAGTTTTGACACTTTGAACGACACGCTTTCGCGCATAAATTCGTCTGCCGGTGTTTTGTCTGACGATATGTCAACATATGCCGACAAAATTTCGGACAGCGCAAACGAAATTTCCGACCGTTTGAACACTGCGGTTGAGGACTCGAAAAGCGCGCTGGACGACGCCGGAAAGGGCTGTGACGCGCTTTCGCTCGGTATGAAGTCTATGGAAAAAGTCCCGAGGAACTAAAAAAATATCGTTGACGGTCTGCGCGACGCTTACGACCTTGCAAACAAGTCGGACGGACATCTCGACGACGCAATGTATTATCTTGAACGCACGTCAATCCGCACATCTATGGCGATTGAAGATTTATCCGACGCGCTCAAAAAAAGCTTGACCGCGGTTCAAAGAAACTGCAAACGGCGTCAAAAATCGCTCCGTCTTGCATTTCAGCAGCGCGACCAGGCAATTAAAAAAATTTAAAGGATATGTGGGACGCAATCGGCGACATTCAAACGGGGATTTCGGACGGCAGTGCGTCCATTACCGAAATTGCAAAAATTTTTGAAAGACCTTGTTGACAAAGGATACATCAAGGCGGACATCACCGAACTTAACAAAAATCTTCTTGCGCTCGCAAAGGCATACAAAAACATCGCAATCGCTCTCGGCGACGTCCGCGACGGCATTTTGATGCTCGCCGAAGATTTTTGATATGTATACCGTTGCGTCGGCATTCAAAACATTTGCCGAGGCGTTTGACAATCTCACCGAGGCAATCCACTATTTCCGTCTTGCGCGCGACGATTTTTGATGACGCGATAGATAAGCTCGGCGACGTTTCGGACAGTGCAAAAATCGCGGCGGACAACTTAAAAGAAGGACTTTCGCACATAGCGGACTCAACCGATTACCTTTCTTCAAGCGTGAAAAAACTTGCCGATATAGCGGACGATTTCACCAAAAAAGGCGCGGTTAAAATGCCCGTTGCGTCCGAGATTTTCGGCAACGATTTTGACAATCTTCTGGACGAAATGAAAGTTATGCAGGACGATTTTACAAATATCAAAAACATTTTGTCGGGCAAAAAAGACATTCTCTCGGACAAAATCGACGCGTTAAACGACGAACTCCGCCAGCTTAGGAGCGTGCTTACAAAATCGTATGACGACAACATTAAAGCGGACGACGACGGTTTTGTTGAAGACATTTCAGACATCGACATTTTAAGCACAACCCAGGGACGCATTGAAGGCTCGCGCAACTGCGGCGAGGTGTACGGCGATATTTCGGTTGGCGGTGTTGTCGGCTCAATGGCGGTTGAATACGACTTCGACCCCGAGGACGACGTTAAGGACAAAGGCACAAAATCGCTTAAATTCACGTATAAAACCAAGTGCGTAGTGCTCCGATGCGTTAACGAAAAATAAGGTTAATTCAGCTAAAAAAACTACGCCGGCGGTATTGTAGGCAGAATGGACTTGGGCAGTGTCCTCTCCTGTGAGGGCTACGGCGCGGTTAAAGCAGACGACGGCGACTATGTCGGCGGTATCGCAGGCGCGTCCGAAACGGTTATACGAAATTCTGCGGCAAAATGCACGCTTTCGGGCAATGATTACGTCGGCGGCGTTGCCGGCAAAGCAGACACAGTTTCGCATTGCTATACTGTTGTAACCGCCGAGGAACACGGCGAATATGCAGGCGCAATCGCCGGCGATATTGACGATAAATCAAAGCTTTCGGGCAACGTTTTTTTGTCGGCGGTGAGCTTGGCGGTCTTGACGATATAAACTACACCGGCAAGGCTCAGGAGGGCGAAATTTCTGAATATGTAAGCTTTGTCAAGTCGAGTTTCGGCACAGATACCGAGTTTAATTTAAAATTTACGGCAGACGACAAGCTTATTGCAACCGTTCCGTTTACGTATAAAGAAGAAATCCCGTCGGACAAAATTCCGTCCGTGCCCGAAAAGAAAGGTTATTACGGCAAATGGAGCAGTTATGACTTCACCTCGCCGGAATATGAAACGGAAATCGAGGCAGAATACTATCGGGATATTGACATTGTAGAATCGTCACTCACGCGAGACGGCAAGGCAATTATGCTTCTTTGCGGTGCGTTTGACGACTCCGCGTCGATACGAATTGCTAAAAACAGTCAAAATCACACCAAGATGAAAAAGGTGCTTGACTCATACACCGTTAAAATCGACGGCGACTACAATGATAAACACACTGTCCGCTACCTGCCGTCAGCCGATATTAAAAAAGGTTAAACTTTACGCGGAGTATGACGGAAAAATTAAAAAACTTAAAGCGAAAAAATTCGGCAGTTACCTTGAATTTGAAATTCCGGCAAACAGCTTTACACTTTACGAAACACAGAAAAACTATATTTTGGGCATTGTATTAAAAATCACTGCTTTGCGGTCATTATAGCGCTCATTATAGCTTTTATAATCAAAAAAACCGCAGAAAATTTAAAATGATTTTTCAAAAAGATCAAACTCCCGAAAATTGCCGAAACTTCCGAAAGCGGATATTAAAAAACTTCTGAAAGGCTGATGTAATTTTTTTGGTTTATATTAGTAATCGGATGTTAAAATTTAAAGATATAAAAAAACAACCGCCGTTGTCCTCAAACGACGGTTGTTTTTGTTTGTTGCGGCGAAAAGTTTTAGGTAAAAATTCTTGACAACAACAGTTATTATGTGGTAAAATACAATAGCTGAGCGTTGGCGTATAAACGCCGGTGCCCAAAATGTTTTATGCGCCTGTGGCGGAATTGGCAGATGCGCCAGACTTTGTTTCCACCACCTCGGTGAATTTATTGTTGATTACGGGTTTCCCGTTTTCATATATGAGGATTAAGCGATATGCTCCTCCTCGGTATACCTCTGCCGTGTAAAAAAATCAAGAGGTAAAAATTTAATATGCGGCTGTGGCGGAATTGGCAGACGCGCCAGACTTTGTTTCCACCACCTCGGTGAATTTATTGTTGATTACGGATTTTCCGTTTTCATAGATGAGGGTTAAGCGATATGCTCCTCCTCGGTATACCTCTGCCGTGTAAAAATCAAGGGGTAAAATTTAATATGCGGCTGTGGCGGAATTGGCAGACGCGCCAGACTTTTGTTTCCACCACCTCGGTGGATTTATTGTTGATTACGGGTTTCCCGTTTTTCATATATGAGGATTAAGCGATATGCTCCTCCTCGGTATACCTCTGCCGTGTAAAAAAATCAAGAGGTAAAAATTTAATATGCGGCTGTGGCGGAATTGGCAGACGCGCCAGACTTTGTTTCCACCACCTCGGTGGATTTATTGTTGATTACGGGTTTCCCGTTTTCATATATGAGGATTAAGCGATATGCTCCTCCTCGGTATACCTCTGCCGTGTAAAAATCAAGAGGTAAAATTTAATATGCGGCTGTGGCGGAATTGGCAGACGCGCCAGACTTAGGATCTGGTGTCAATGACGTGGGGGGGTTCAAGTCCCTTCAGCCGCACCAAACAGTAGAAATCCGAACCTTGTACCGATTGGTAATGGGTTCGGATTTTTTTAGTTTATTTGGAGTATCCTAATTTTTAATAGTAAATGAGATAAACAATAGAATTTTTTTAGGAGATAAGGTTTTGATTGGCTTTATCTCTTTTTGTTTATATCCGTACATTCGTCAATGTAAATACTTTCTGGTAAAATGTAAATATCAAACAAAGGAGATGTTTACACTATGAAAGAAAAAAATTTATTGAAAAACGGAATTGAGTATTTAAAACACGGAGATTATTACTTTCCGAACTTGACCGTACCAAACAACAAAAGAATATAATATCGGCAAATACGGCAGATTACACGCAAAAATTTATCAAAGAAAATCGTCCTTGCTTCTATACTGCAAAGATGATTGACGGAACTTGGCTTGATTATCTTGAAAAGATCAATAATTCCGCAAAAGAAATGCTTGACAGATTTATCAGAGAACTTGTCGCTAAACAAGGTATCACAGAAGTTCTGAAAAGCCAGTGAGCAAATTGCTTGGATTTCTGCTATGGAACAAATTAGGCATACAGCGGAAGAATTTGTGCTTAAAGAAGTCGTTTATGCAAGGGGTTACTTCAAAAAAATAAATTCTTTTTGAACATCTTATTTAGCAATCTGAACAATTCAAAAGACGCTGCTGACAGAAACTGCCGCAGCGTCTTTCTTATATCAACCCAAAAATATTTTTTTCAAAAAAACTTTCTCAGTTTGTCAATTACATTTTGCTTTTTTTCGAGGCTCTGTTTGAACCACCCGAAAATCTTGAAATGGGAGGTAATATTTTATCGAGATCTGTTCCCGTGGTCTTAATTCCTCCATCTCTGAAGGAGTTTTCGACAAATTTTTGGGTTTCATCATATTTTAATCCTTCTTTTTTGATGATTGCTTCTAAATCCTGCTCTTTTTGCTGTTTAACAAACTCTTTCCAATCATTTTCGATATCACTCCCAACCGACATTTGAGAAACAAACCCATCTATCAAAGTTTTTTTGCTGCGCAGCTCAACACTTGCATCTATTGATTTATTAATATTAGCAAGAATCGTTTTATCCTCGCAGTTTGATTCGTGATATTTGGCAACGAGCATCAAGATATAATCTATATTGACCTCGACCTGCTTAATAAGCTCGATTTCAAAGACGATGTCATCATTGATGCGTTCTTTTTCAATGTCGCTCTTTTTAGCGTAATCTTGATATAAGTCAATGTAAATGCTTTGGTAATCTTGCAAATCTCCGGAAGATATAGAATCATCATTTTCAAAATCATCAAAGCACCTTAAAATATTTTTAAGTTTTAAAATGCGTCCGAACAGTTTGATAAATTCCTTTTCTTTACCTTCTCCAATGATTTGGCTGCTTATCGGAAATTCGTTCAATAGTCTATCTACAAGCTCGTTATAACCATCAATATGTTTACCGCCCTCGTCTTCGTAACCGTCTATATATTCACGATAAGTTTTTCAGAATTACCATACCTCTTGCGTTTTTTTATCTCCAAAAAGTGCCAGAGCGTTATTTGTTGCTTCTTCAAGATTTCTAAAGCAAACAATGTTTCCAAAGGTCTTGACGGAGTTTAAAATACGATTAGTACGGGAAAAATGCCTGTATCAGTCCGTGATCTTTTAAAATTTTTTTGTCTACCCACAAAGTATTGAGTGTGGTTGCGTCAAATCCGGTCAAGAACATATTAACCACAATCAGCAAATCGATTTCACGGTTTTTTTCATCCTTAAAGAGATGTCTTTATAATAGTTAGGAAATTTATCTGCCGATGTGTCATAGCTAACATTGAATGTCCTGTTATAATCATCAATAGCCTTATCAAGAAAATCCCGTGAAGTCCGGTCAAGACCGCTTGTATCGAAATTTTCATCTTGCAAGATATCGTCCGGATCCTCCTCATTTGGGCTAAAGCTGAATATTGTCGCAATATTTAATTTATGCCCGGTTTCGTCCATTTTCTTTTTTTAAATTCGTTGTAGTATGCGATTGCTGCCGGTATAGACGCAACTGCAAAAATTGAGTTGAAACCATTTACTTTTGCAACCTTTTTTTGCTCTGCAACTGTGTTGTTCTTAGATGTCGCCATTTTTTCAACATTTGTAATTACCTTGTGTTGATAATACGAATGACTTTGATTACGATAGGTCTTTTTGCTCAAAAATGCTCAAGAATATATTGCGTAATTTCGGACACTCTTTGAGGATCGAGCAACGCTTTTTCTCGGTCAATAGCCTTTACTTGTTTATCATACAGATTCTCAGAATTTTTAATTGTGTTTATATAATCAATCCTAAAAGGCAATACATTACCATCGTGAATGGCGTCAACAATAGTGTATGCGTGAAGAGGTTTGACCTTGTTGCCGTTTTCGTCCGGTTCACCGCCGAAAACCTGTGCTGTGGTACGCATATTCGGCTTGTTGGAACTATTGGAGTTCGATGCGAAAATTGGCGTGCCTGTAAACCCGAAAATATGATAATTATTAAAATGCTTTGTAATTGATCTGTGCATATCTCCGAATTGAGAACGGTGACACTCATCAAAAAAATCATAACAATGTGTTTTTTTGTAAACCTCGTGTTCATTGTTCTTTGATATGAATTTATCTAATTTTTTTGAATGGTTGTAATAATAATTTTTGCATTATCATCTTCCATCTGTTTTTTTGCAGAATTTTAGTAGAAGTATTACTATTAGCCGCACCTTTTTCAAATCTGTCGTACTCTTTCATTGTTTGATAGTCAAGGTCTTTTCTGTCTACAACAAACAATACCTTGTCAATAAAACTTAATCCTTGAGCAAGCTGTGCAGTCTTAAAGCTCGTCAACGTCTTGCCACTTCCTGTTGTATGCCAAATATAGCCGCCCGCACTCCTACTGCCGGTTTTTTTGGTGTTTGTGGAAATAACAATGCGGTTCAGAATTTTCTCTGTTGCTGCAATTTGATAAGGACGCATCACCAATAATAAGTCTTCCGAAGTAAATACACAATAACGGGTCAAAATACTCAGCAATGTATGTTTTGCAAAAAATGTTTTTGTGAAATCCACAAGATCCGGAATTGTGTGATTTTTCGTCTGCCCAGTAGCTTGTAAATTCAAAGCTGTTAGATGTTTTTTTTTTTGTTGCATCTTTTTTTCAGTATTGTCTTTAATATGCTGAAATCTTGTAGTGTTGGAATAGTATTTTTGTATGTGTACCGTTGGAAATTACAAACAACTGCACATATTGATATAACCCACTGCCTGCCCAAAAAAACTGTCACGCTGGTATCGATTGATTTGATTAAATGCTTCTCGAATCGCATTTCCACGCTTTTTAAGCTCGATATGCACAAGCGGTAATCCATTCACCAAAATGGTTACATCATAGCGAGTGCTATGCGTTCCTCCATCTTCTTCATATTGATTTATAACCTGTAAATGATTATTGTGAATATTGGTTTTGTCTATCAGCTTAATATTCTTTACATAGCCATTGTCAAGCGTGAGGTTTTGTAGATAATCTTCTTGTATTTTTTTCGGGTTTTTCTCTATAATTCCGTCGTTTCCGTTTGAAATGACATTATTGTAAAAAAATCATTCCATTCTTTATCGAAAAAGGTGTAGTTATTCAGTTTTTTTCAAGCTGAACACGAAGATTGTCAATTAAATCCTGCTCGTTTTTTTATATTAATGTGTTCATAGCCTTGACTTACAAGGCGATCAATAAAATCTTTTTCAAGCTCCGCTTCGCCTTGGTAGTCGGTGCTTTTTCTTTTTTCGGGAGTATATTCTGCAACAACGGTGCTTTCGTTAGAGATTGCTACAATTTCAAAATTATTCATCTTCCGCCGCCTCCTTTTTCTTGAATTTCAAAAGTTTATCTCTATAATATTCATATTGTTTCTGCCTCGCCTCAATTTCAGCCGGCAAACCTTCGCTAATATCATTGCACAGTTTGTCAAAAACGGTCAAGAGTGTCAACGATAGATTGTTGGTCATTCAAACATAAAGCAGGTAATTTGAATTTTCTAATCTTTCCCATAGGAAGATTTTTGCATTGAGGAATTCTGTAATAATTTATCAATTTGTTCGAACCTGAATTTTTGAGTAAGGAAATAGTACATCATAAACTTCGGCAAAAATCTCTCATCGCTAATGCGTATAAGTGCAACATTAGGGGCTAGATAGTATTTATCATTCTTGTCAATTAAAGCGACTTGTCCTACCGTACCTACATAAGTAAACAACATATCACCAACAGTTAATTTACTACGGTTAAGCATACAAAGGTTGCTATTATCTATATATTTTACATCATCTAGAACAAGATGCCCTTTTTTTACATTAAGTCCTCTTAAAGCAATAATTTCTCCATCATCAGAGTAAGTTACATATTTGGTAAATTCAAATCCTGCTAACTTTGTTACTGTTGCAATATCTCCAAGCTCAATCCATTCATAAGTTGTGTCTTTTATGCTGGGAAACATATTTGAAGCATAATACTCATACTGTTGTTTTCTGGCTGTAAGCTCTGCTGTAAGCTCTGCTGTAAGCACCGTGAAATTGTCAAGTATCTTGACAATTTCCTCTTGTATCGGTAAAAGGCGGAATAGGAATTATGAATTCCTCTGTTACCCTCAAAGAAATTTGTGGCAGCGAACCCATTCCTGAAGCTGCTTCTCTGAAATGTTCAATGTTATTTTTTTAAAAATATAATATAAATATTTTACTTTGATAGGATTGTCCGCAGTATATGCCCACATTTCATTCTTAAAAGTGAATGGTTTGTCATAATAAACAGCGTCTATCACCCCTCTGGATTGCACCAAAACAGCGGGTACTCTCGTAATATTTGCATTAGGTATATCTGTCTCGTTGGCTTTGATTACGGTTTTTCCTCCTGCAAATATTTTGATTTCGCCATCGTTTGACGCAATTTCTTTCATTTTCGCCGCAGTAATAGGAGTGCCTTTGATTCTTGTATAACTATCTTTAATTCTCTTAAACTCAATGCCATCAGGGCAAAGTTCATTTATAAGTTGTTCTAATTTACTCATTTTCTTCACCTCCGTTATGCCAGCCTAATGTACCTATTGCATCTATTAATTCCCTGTTAGTTTTTTTATTTTTTTCCAATACCCCTGTCACTAATCTATAAAAAAAGCATCAAATTTTTGTAAAGCTTCATCTTCGTCATAGCTTCCGTGAACCACATCGCTAAGTTCGCCAAATAGTTTATATCCGTCTTCAGCAAATTCCGAAGGGATGATATTGCATTGATCCTTTACGGGTGTAAGAATCTGAATAAACGGTTTAAGATTGCCGTTTTCTTTCTTCGTTTCAATGGGAGGATTTGCAGCTTCCGCTGTTTGGATAATAATTCTTTCAAATACCTTTCTCAAATAAACAATAGAGCCTGCTCCAAATCCTTCTCTTGCGGCCTTTTTTGCTTTTTCCAAAGCATCTGTAAAATCTCCGTAAGTTTCTGTGTTTAGTGAAACTGATTCGGAAAATTTTTCGCTCCTTTTCAAAATACGAACATAGGGATATTGACTATGTATATTATCTTCCTCCCTGCACTCAAGCAAGAACCACATTTGCACAGAAGCTCCGCAACGAGGACATTCAAGAACACAGTCAATGCTAACGGTTTTTGTCGTTCACACCAATACAGAATAAGTCTTCTCCTGAATAAAATGTTCGCTGATCTCCGCAATTATTACAATAATAATTTAATGCAACTTTGCCTACACCTATTTTTTTAGAGCTTCCGATTTTAAGTTTTCTGTTGCCTAAAAAACCTTCTATTTGTACATAATCTGTTGTTATAGGCTTTGATAACACATCTGACAACCTCACTATTGTGCCTCCTCAATTTCAGCTATAATCGCATCTATCTTGGAACGCAGTTCATTTTCACGCCTAACAATTTCGGATATTTGTTTATTAAGGGCAGTTATATCAATAACCTCTCGTGTATCCTCACTTTCTACATAAGTTGATACGGAAAGATTATAATCTGCATTTTCGATATCTTCCTTTTTCACAAGAGCCGTAAAATGTTTTTCATTTGTTCGGTTAATATAAGCGTTTAGTATATTCTGAATGTTGTTTGGTTCATTGCTTGATGTTCCGTCACCTAATTTATTGCTGTTTGTGGATTTGACAAATTCTTTTGAAGCGTCAATAAACAAAGTGTTATTATCGGTTTTCGATTTCTTGAGAACCATAATGCAAGTTGCAATACTTGTTCCGTAAAAAAGGTTATCGGGCAACTGTATGATACATTCAATATAGTTATTATCAATCAAGAATTTCCTAATTTTTTGTTCTGCTCCGCCACGATACATAATACCGGGGAAGCAAACAATAGCCGCTGTTCCGTTCGTTGCAAGCCAGCTTAAACAGTGCATAATAAAAGCAAAGTCCGCTTTTGATTTAGGGGCTAACACACCGGCAGGAGAAAAGCGTAGATCGTTGATCAGTGTTCCATTATCAGAGCCTTCCCATTTAATAGAGTACGGCGGATTTGAGACGATAGCCTCAAACGGTTCCTCGTCCCAGTGTTTGGGGTCAATTAAAGTATCACCGTGTTCAATGCTGAATTTATCATAATCTATATCATGCAAAAAAACATATTGATACGGCAAAGATTATAGGTTGTAATGTTGATTTCCTGTCCGAAAAATCCATTGCGAACATTATCTTTACCGAGGATTTTTGCGAATTTCAAAGAGCAGCGAACCACTGCCCACGGCCGGATCATACACCTTATTTACTTCCGTTTTCATACTTCCCTTATTATCAAGAAGCGAAATTTTGGTAAGCAACTCCGACACTTCCTGCGGAGTAAAAAATTCACCGCCGCTTTTGCCCGCATTAGAAGCATACATTCCCATCAAATATTCATAGGTATCGCCAAAGGCATCGATAGAATTATCTTGATAATTACCAAGATCCATATCCCCAATAACGGAAATCAATTTTTTTGAGTCTTTTTATTCCTTTTTGATAACCGTTGGTCCAAGTTTATTGCTGTTTACATCTATGTCATCAAACAATCCTTTGAAATTATCCTCACTCGGAGTACCAATAGCCGATGCTTCAATATTCTTAAAAATTAGCCTGCAATACCTCGTTTAAATTCTCGTCCAATTCTGCGATTTCTACTTCTTTTTCCGTCTTTTTCAGCTTTTTCCTTGGCATCTTTATCCGCTTTTTTTATTCTTTTCAATAAATTTTTCAAATAGCTCGCTTGGCATTATAAAGAAGCCTTTTTTTCCTGCACCATTTCTTGCTTAAGCGTTTCGGGTAAATCTTCATCTTTGAGCTTGGCATAATCAAAAATCAGTATTTCCTGCATCCCATTCGCCATTATTCAAATATGCAGTAAGATTTTCAGATATATATCTATAGAAAAGCATACCTAAAACATACTGCTTAAAATCCCAGCCATCAACACTGCCTCTCAGTTCATTGGCAAGTGCCCATATAGTGCGATGGAGTTCGTTTCTTTCCATTTCTCTTTTTATTATCAATCATTTTTCGTCTCCGTTCTTCAAGATTTCTTCGTAATCTATGCCTTTCCTCAAATTATCAACAACTTCCTTGTTTTGAAGCTGCATAACTATATCTACGGGAACCTCGCCTCGCTCCATTGCAGCAGCGTTAAAAAATTCAACCATTTTTCCTTGGATGGTCTTAAAATTCTTATCATATCTAATTGCCGTTCCGGAGGAGGCGGATTTGTCTTGCCGCTAATTATGTCATAAAAAGTATGGCTTTTTGATGTGTAAATCTGTATAAAAATTTCGTTTTAGTGATATTTTTTCATTTATCAACTCAACTAACAGCTCTCGAAATTTTTTGTGTGTGTTTGGGCAATGTCTCCTCACCTCCAACAATAGTATGTTAGTCTGTAAACTTACATACTATTATAATACAAAAACGGGCGTTTTGTCAATATTTTTTGTCTTTTATAGGAATAATAACAAAAATATATTTGCATAGCAAAGAAGCGTTCGTTAGCATTTGCTATGCAATCATTACAGAGATGCAAAATCTCTGTAATGATTAGAAAAGAGAATATATCTGCACCGAAATAGCAGACATATTCTCTTTTTTTAAGGGAGTCCAGAGGGAACGTCTGGCACACGACTTTGCAGGGCAAAGTGTAGTGTGTTACACCTTTGCCGACGGGGCGGGTGTTAAATATATTGCTCGCAGGATTTGAGCAATATATTTAACAGTCGGCGAAAGTACAAAGGTTGGTCGTCTGCCGTAGGATAGGCAGACGGTCAATCCTGAAGTAATTTGAATAGTCGGCAAACGGTGTATGCACCCACGGTCAGCCCCGCTCAAATAGATTGTGCTTCATCATGATTTCATCAATGACGCCCCGTTGCTCAAGGCACCACAAATAATAGGCATTTTTGTGAAAGCAAGCTCGTGTTCACTTGCTTTTTTTCTTTATTTTTTTGAAATCCTTTTTAAACTCGGCAAATGACTTTTCTATATCGGAAACGGCTTCTTGATCATTCTTTCGTTTTGCCTTGGAAAGGCGGTTGAACCAATACTGATATTCCGATTTATGGAGTTTTTCCGCATAGTCGCTTTTATGTGCATCATCATACTTTTTCTTATTTTTTTCTTTTGTTGCACTGCCTTGCACTTATCCGAACATACGAATGTTTTGTTATTATCCGGTGCAAGAAACAGATTTCCGCAAACCTTGCAGAAACTGAAATACTTTTTTTGCGTTCGTATATAGTCTTCAAATAATACACGATAAGCGGAAACAAGGTAAAATCAGAAGCAACATACTCAATTGTTCCTTTTGTCTGCGGGACAACCAAATTAAGTGCAGGGTACCTGTAATACTCGATCGGCATATCCATAAGAGGATTAAAAAGGCTTATGTTTTTTTGCCAATTCAAAATATTTTCCATTAAGTTATATCGGAACGGAAGAGTTAAATCCTCCAGCTTTTTTTCAAGACAGGGTATTCCTCGTCTTTTTCTTTGCTTGCTCTTAAAATTCTGCCGTATTCGTCCCATAAGGACAAGGCGACAAACTTTAAAATGGGATTTTCAGCCTCGTATAAACCTTCCGCAACACGCAGATTTTCTGTATATTTTTTCTTTGAAGTTTCGCAGAAATTAGCTTTTACATCGGAAAAAAACACTCGGGTTCAGTAATAATGTCAAGTAAAAAAATGATCCGAGAGGACGAATTTTATCAAAAATTATTTCAACATTTTTTTCCGACCTCGAATAAACTCATTTTACATTGTCAAAAATCACCGATTACAAGATGTTCCTTTTTCTTCTTAAAAATCAATATTTATAGCTATTGCAGGCTTTTTCAGAGTTGGTATGCAGGGTTGTTCGTTTTTCTTTTTCAAGTGTAACACCTTCTTTTTTTATGTGAATTGTATTTTTTTACATATTTAGCATTACCTAAAGTATACACCAAACCCCTTTACAAGTCAAGTAGTATGTGATTTAATCGAATTGCAACATAGGTGCACATCTGTTGCAAAAAATACGATTTAAGGAGGCTTAAAACCTATGTCAGACACAAAAAAGTATTATTACCTCAAGCTGAAAGAAAACTTTTTTAACAGCGATGAGATAATTCTAATCGAAAGTATGCAGGACGGTATGCTTTATTCAAATATTCTGCTGAAACTTTATCTGCTATCCCTCAAATTTAACGGCTATCTTCGTCTTAACGAAAATATGAACTACACGGCGCAGATGATAGCTACATTAACAAGACACGAGGTGGGGAACAGTCGAGAGAGCTTTTTACAGGTATTCTTTGAGTTCGGATTGATAGTATCTACCGCCGATGGTTCTATTTATATGGCAGATATAGAGGGTATGGTCGGAGAGTCTTCAACCGAAGCTGACCGCAAACGAATTGCAAGAGCAAAAGTTAAACAAGGACAAATATCGGACAAAAATCCGCAAAATGTCCAAACCTCGTCGTACAACAGTCCACCAGAGATAGAGAAAAAGACAGATATAAAGACAGAGTCAGATTCAGACAGAGAGATATATGGGCGATACAAAAATGTATCGCTCACCCTCTCGGAATATGGCGCCCTCAAAAATGATTATCCATTGTATGCGGATAAATATATCGAAAAACTATCTGAATATATGGAAACTTCGGGCAAGCATTACAATAACCACTATGCAACAATTCTCAGCTGGCTGAAACAAGATGTTAAAACTACCGATTATTCTTGTAAGGAGGGTGAGAGTCTATGACCTCAAACGAATTTGAGCGTATCCAGCGACTTAATATGCTGAAATCTCTTTGCTTTGATGATAATGCCTTGTACGGTTGGACTTTTTGATGAGGATAACGGCAAAAATTCTGTTATGAAATTGGCAAAAGACTATGTTAATAAATGGGCGGATGTTTTATCAAATAATGTGGGGTTGCTCCTGTGGGGCAATGTAGGAACAGGCAAAACCTTTTTTGCCGCCTGCATTGCAAACGCATTAGTTGAACAACACATATCCGTTAGAATGACAAATTTCTCGACCATACTTAATGATTTGTTTTCAGAAACCGACAAGAATAAGTATCTTGAAAGGCTGAACGATCACAATCTTCTCATTATAGATGATTTGGGTATCGAAAGAGATACGGAATATGCCTTGGAACAAGTATACAATATCATAGACACACGCTACAAAAGCGGAAAGCCGCTTATCATAACAACAAATTTAACATTGGAGGAACTTAAAAATCCAATAGATGTCGCTCACAAGAGAATTTATGACAGAGTGCTCGGAATGTGTGTTCCGGTTATGTTTAACGGATCGAATTTCAGAAATCAAGAGGCGGCAAACAAAAATGGAAACAGCAAGAAAAATTATTTTGGAACGGAGGACAAAAAATAATGGCATTTGTGATTTTAAGATTTTCAAAAACAAAAAGGTAATCCGGCAACAAAAAAATAGAAGCTCATCACGAGCGTACAAAAAGAGGAATACAAAAGCAATCCCGATATTGATACATCAAAAAGTCAAAATAACATCCACATCATCACTCCACCGTCTAAATACAAAGCAGCGATCGATAAACGGATTAAAGAATCGGGATGCCGTGTTCGTAAAGACAGCACGAGATTTGTAGACACTCTGATAACTGCAAGCCCTGAGTTTTTTCTGAATATGACTCACGATAAAATGGTTGAATATTTCAAACGAGCCGTTGATTTTATGAAAAGTAAAATCAGCCCGAAGATGATATTTTTCAGCGGTAGTTCACCTTGATGAAAAAAACGCCCCATATGCACTTGTGTTTTGTTCCTCTGACAGAGGACAACAGACTTACGGCAAAAAGAAATTCTCGGTAATCGTGCAAAGCTATCCAAATGGCAAGATGACTTTCACGAGTTTATGGTAAAATTTTATCCCGATTTGGAACGGGGTACTCCGGCTACCCTTACCAATAGGAAACATATTCCAAGCTACATATTCAAATCAGCCGCAAAACTCGAAAAAATGCAAGCGGAAATTGAAAATGTGCTTAAAAACACGAATTTTACCAACGCATCAAAGAATTCTCAAAAGGCTATTAAAATGATTGAGAAATGGGTTCCTATGGCAGAAGCCTTTGAGACAAAAGTTAATATGCTTTCTAAATCACTGAAAGCAGAGCAAAAGGATAACAAGGCATTGCGTGAGGCATATGATACTGAAAAACGACAAAGCACATAGCCGTTTATTGGAGCTGATTACGCCTCAGAAATCAGATTCAGTCATTGCAAAAACTATATGCGAAAGTTCCCGAAGAAATCCGTCGGGAAATTGAAAACAAAAAACGAATCAAGGAGGATAGGCAGAAATGAAAAATATTGAAATGATACAGCTTGACAGGTTGAAACCATTTGAAAATCACCCATATAAAGTTGTGGAGAATGAAGAAATGAACAATTTAACGCCAAGCATAAATGAAAACGGAATTTTATCACCGATTATTGTGCGACCTATCGAAAATGGCGAATATGAAATAATATCGGGGCACCGCAGATTATTTGCAGGCAAACAGGCAGGGCTTACGAAAATTCCGGCAATGGTCTGTGAAATGGATAGAGATACTGCAGCAGTCACATTGGTTGACAGCAATCTTCATAGAGAAAATATTTTACCAAGCGAAAAAGCATACGCATATAAGCTGAAAGCAGAGGCTTTATCTCATCAAGGAAAACGCACAGATTTAACTTCGGGACAATTTGTCCCGAAGTCGGATGACAACAGAACATCTGCTGAAATTGGTGAGCCATACGGAGAAAGCTACAAAAACCGTGCAACGCTACATACGACTTACAAACTTACATCCAAAAGCTTTTTGGAATATGCGGACGAGGGGCGAATTGCTTTTCACTCCGGCAGTCGAGCTTTCCTATCTCAATGACATCGAGCAACAGGATTTAATTGAAATAATCGAAAGCGAAGACTGCACTCCGTCATTATCACAGGCGGTGCGTATGAAAAATTAAGTCATCAGGGGCTTCTTACCGATGATAAAAATCCTTTGAAATTATGTCGGAGGAAAAAGGCAAATCAAAAGGAACGAATAAAAAAATTCCGACAGAGCGTGTGCGAAAAATTCTTTTCCCCAAAAGTTATAGCAACACACAAATTGAGGAGGTAATCATCAAATTATGCGAAGCACATTACAAACGCAAACATCGTGATGAACCCGAACGATAATTTTATTTTTGAAATATTAATGAAGGGAGTCTGAAACAGTGAGTGACAAGAGCAATGTAAATCAAATTCCACAGCACGAGATTGATGCACTTGCTCGCTGTTTGCTGCCAGACCTTATCGCTTTTTATGAGAGCGAAAACGGGCAAAAAAAGAATTTGAGCAATGGAAAAATACAACTTGACGATAAAGAAGAAAAATAACTTTAATGGCACAAGGGCGAAAGTTCTCCCTTTGTGCCTATATCGCCGCACAATCGGCTTATTTACAAAGCAATGCTATAATCAGTATATATCAAAAAAGGAAGTGTAATTTATGAATGCGGTAATATACGCAAGATATTCATCAGATAATCAGCGTGAAGAATCTATCGAAGGTCAGCTTCGTGAATGTCAGGCATTTGCGGAATCGAACGATATGATAATTGTCGATACTTACATAGACAGAGCATTATCGGCAAAAACCGATAATCGTCCCGATTTTCAAAGAATGATTAAAGATAGTGCAAGCGGCACATTTGATATAGTTATAGTTTGGAAGTTAGACCGATTTGCACGAAACCGATATGATTCCGCACATTATAAATCGGTGTTGCAGAAAAACGGAGTAAAGGTCGTTTCCGCAACAGAGAAAATATCCCAAACATCGGAGGGTATATTGCTTGAATCCTTGCTTGAGGGTATGGCTGAATACTATTCTGCGGAATTAGCAGAGAAAGTAACAAGAGGTCTTACGGAAAATGCCTTAAAATGCAAGTATAACGGCGGAACACTTCCCATTGGATACACAACAGACGAAAACCAATTTTATATTATTGATCCGCTGACTGCGCCGGCTGTATTAGATGCTTTCAAGCATTATGCCGATGGCTCAACAATGCAGGAAATAACTGACGAATTAAATCTAAAAGGTATCCGCACAAAGAAAAATACACCGATTACGCTAAACACGATAACGAGAATGCTCCATAACAGAAAGTACATCGGAGAATACCGATACAGTAATTTTGTAACGCCAAACGGAATGCCGGCGATAGTGCCGGAGGATTTATTTGAAAGGGTGCAGGATATGATGAAGGCTAACAAAAAAGCTCCGGCAAAGCATAAGGCGGAGGATGAATACATACTTACCACAAAGCTGTTTTGCGGCAAATGCAAATGCCTTATGGCAGGCGAAAGCGGCACCAGCCGCACAGGTATTGTTCATCGCTATTATAAATGTGTCAGCGTAAAATATCACAGAGGGTGCGACAAAAAGACTGTCCGCAAGGAATGGATTGAGGATTTTGTCATATCACATATTATGAAAAATAATCTTTGATGATGATTTAATGGATAAATTGGCTGACGCATTGCTTGAACATCTCAATCAAGAGAACACAGCTTTGCCCATTCTCGAAAAGCAGTTTGCCGAAGTGCAGAAAAAACATTGATAATATGTTAAATGCAATTCAGCAGGGAATTTTTACACCATCAACTAAAGAACGCCTTGAAGCATTGGAAAGAGAAAAAAAGCGAGTTGTCCGTGCAGATAATCAAGGAGGAAATGAGCAATCCCAAACTTACAAAGGAACAAATTCTGTTTTGGATATACAAATTCAGAAAGCTCAATCCCAAAAGATTAGACCATCGCAAACGGCTTGTGATCAGCTTTGTTAATTCAATTTATTTGTATGACGATAAAATAATTATTGACTGCAACTACAAAGAGGGCACAGAAACTATAACCCTTGAGGAAATAGAAAGCTCTGCCCTCGGTTCGGATTTAACCTCGGTCGGTGCACCACCTTCAAAACACTTATAGGAAAATCCTATAAGTGTTTTGCTGTTTAACGATACATTGCTATGCTCCGACGCTTAAAAACTTCATTATCCACAATCATATATTTCTTGAGTAACGGCTCTTTTCTTCTTGCTGATAAACGGTGACTTTAATCTTAAGTCAAGATTTAAGCCTTCGTCCGTTTCCTCAATGACGATTTTGTCGAACATCAGATGTAAGTTTGCATTGCTGATATTGTTCTCGGCTATGATGTCATCAAGTAGTTCTATGGAATGTTTGAGAGTAGATTTGCGTTCCTTTGATTGTCTTATCAAGATTTTCTATCTCGCTGATTTCCTTTTTAAATTTCTCAATGTCATCTCGCCTCGTTTCAATCATCTTGTCATACATATCGCTATTTTGCTTATCTTCAATTCTTTCATAAGGATTTTTTTGAATTTCAAGTTCTGTTTCGGCAATGCTATTCCTGAGATTTTCAAGCTTTTTTTCCGCGGTAGATTTTCCGGCAGCCCATTTCTTGACATCGGACTCTACATTCTCCCACAGGTCATCGAATACCAATCGTATTCCTGTAAGTTCGGCTTGCACTATTTGGTCAAGCATTTCTTCCCGAATTCTATGCGATGTGCAATTGACTTCGCTGTATCGATGATAACCATTGCACACATACTCAACTCTGTCAGGATTGCCTTTTGTTTTCCTAACCTTTGCCACAAACGAACAACCGCATTCTGAACATTGCAGCAATCCCGAATACTTATGGCAAGGTTTATTCTCGCTTGCGCGAACATTTTTCCTTACTTTTGCATTTAAGAATTCCTGTGTCCGTTCCCACATTTCACGGGGAATAATAGCCGGAACCATATCCTCGTGTCTGAATTGTTCCTCAGCCGGAACATCAATCTGCCTTTTTGTAATTCTGCTTCGTTCATTCTTGTGATTAACAACCGTTCCGCAGTAGAACTCATTTTTCAGAATTCTTTTCACCGATGAATAATCCCACAAAAAAATCTGCTTGTAATTTTTAGGTTTGTTATGTCCTTGCTTTTTTTCCTATCAGTTTTTAATTGCTACGAACAAACTAAACCTCTCATGAGGCTGGGTATATACATACGCCGTCGGGTTCAGTTTATTCGTTCTGAAACATTTCCTCCTATCCCCTAAAAAAATGTACTGCAAGACTTTTTACAGCCTATTTTATTTTAAGAACATATGCAAAAAGCTTGTCATAGAGTTCACTGTTGTACGGCTGATAGCGCATAGGCAGGTCGAGCCATGTTTTTTTGTCAACAATGGATTTTGTATGCGAAAAAGCATCAAATCCTGCTTTGCCGTGATATGCGCCTATGCCGCTTTCGCCGACGCCGCCAAAACCCATGCTGCTTGTTGCAAGATGAATTATGACGTCATTTATACAGCCGCCGCCAAAGGAGGATTCGTCGGTTATGCGGCGAATGTTGGCTTTATTGTGCGAAAAGATGTACATTGCCAGCGGTTTTGGCGTGTGTTTTCAGCTTTTCAACAACATTATTAAAATCATCGAATACAATAACAGGCATAATCGGTCCGAAAATTTCTTCACCCATAACTGCATCGTTTTCCGTCACATTATCCATAACCGTCGGCGCAATCCGCAGTGACTGTATATCGGTTTCACCGCCGTATATGACTTTGCTTTTATCAATAAGTCCGCAAAGACGCATAAAAATGCTTTTCATTTACGATTTTGCCGTAATTGCTGTTTTTCAGAGGATTGTTTCAGAATTGCAACTTTATTTGTTTCTTTACCTCCGAAATAAATTCGTCTTTTTACCGAACATTCGCAAAGAATATAATCGGGAGCAACACAGGTCTGACCGCAGTTAAGGTATTTCCCGAAAACAATGCGTTTTTGCGGCAAGCTTTATATTTGCGCTTGAATCAACAATACAAGGACTTTTTTTCCGCCGAGCTCCAAAAACAACCGGCGTAAGATGCTCTGCGGCATGACGGAGAACTTCTTTACCTACCGCCTGACTTCCGGTGAAAAAAATATGAAGTCAAATTTTTGATCGAGAAGCGCGGTGTTTTTCGGCTCTGCCGCCGGTTATCACTGCGATATATTCGGGCGAAAAAAACATTCGGAGACTATTTGTTTCTATAACGGCGCTTGTTGCAGGGGAATATGCGCTTGACTTTAAAATTGCCGTATTTCCGGCGGCAATGGCATCAGCAAGCGGATCAATACTTAAAAAGAAACGGATAATTCCACGGGCTCATGATAAGCGTGTTTCCGTAAGGTACGCTTTGCGTAAAGCTGTGAGAGGCAAATTGCGCAAGGGGAGTGCGGACGGTTTTTCTGTGTGCAAATTTTCTTGTATGGCGAATCATATATGAAATTTCGGACAGTGCAAGCCCGCTTTCGCACATAAAGCTTTCGTAAAAACTTTTTTTCCGAGATCGGCCAACAGGGCATTTTTTTACTTCCGATTCGTGGTTTTTATGGATGAATACAGCTTTTTTTGAGCTGACTTATACGGAAATCTACCGACAAAGTATGTCCGTCTCTGTAATAGTTTCTCTGTTTTTTTCAAGCAAAGCCTGAATTTCCGGCTGAGTCATTTTTCATCACTCCAATCTGCAATAATATAATAAAATTTTTTCGAGTTCCTTTCGGGTCATCAATTTCGGAACCGGATAAAGCGGATTAGCCTCCGCTTCGGCATTGCGTGCCATTTGCGGAATATCGGATTTTTTTATTCCCGTAAGCTTGTCGGGAATACCTATCCGTTTGTTTAAATACCTTACGGCTTTAATAAATTTTTTTGCGCCGATTTCATGACTGTCATTTTTATCGGAAACTCCAACAGCTATTCCGATTTCATGCAGCTTTTTGTAAGCGCTTTTTGCCGTAAGCTTCGAGTACATAGGGTATAATTACAGCATTTGCAAGACCGTGCGGTGTTCCGTATGTACCGCCGAGAGAATGTGCAACGGCATGAATATATCCCACATAAGATTTTGAAAAAGCAATTCCTGCTTTGTACGCGGCAAAGAGCATATTTTTCTCTTGCGATACGGTTATGACCGTCATTATATGCGTTTTCAATATTTTCAAAAATCAACTTTGCTGCCTCAAGCGCCAGACGGCGTGTTTCTTTTTGTGGTTGAACGTCCGATGTATGCTTCTGTGGCATGAGTCAGGGCGTCGATTCCGGTTGTGGCTGTAAGATGCGGCGGCAGCGAATAAGTGAGGGCAGCGTCCAAAACGGCATATCGGGGAATGAGAGGGAAACTCATCAAGGCATATTTATGCTGTTTTTCACTGTCCGTGATAATTGCCGCAAGTGTAACCTCACTGCCTGTGCCGGCGGTTGTAGGTATGGCAATGAGAGGCGGCAGAGTACGCATTACGCGCAGAATACCTTTTAACTGTCCCAAACTTCTTTTAGGATAAACAAGCCTTGCTCCGAGAGCCTTTGCACAGTCCATTGAAGAACCGCCGCCGATTGCGATAAGGCTGTCGCAGTTGTTTTGCAGATAAATTTTCAGAGTCTCCTCCACATTATGTACCGTGGGATTTGGCTGGGTTTTATCGTATATTATGTAGGCAATGCTGCATTTTTTTAATATATCTTCAAGAGGTTTGGTTAAACTGTTTCGCGTAATACCGCTGTCGGTTACGATAAGCGGTGACTTTATTTTTTCCTTACGGAATACATATTCCAGTTCGGAGCAGGATTTTATAATTTCGGGTTCTCTGTATGGGAGAAACGGCAGAGCTATACGAAATGCCGTCTGAAAAGTGCGGCAAAAATGCCGATTTAAGAAAAAAACATAAGTATTTACCTTTCGCAGTTTTGTTAAAGCAGATTCGAGATTTTCGCTGATAATACCGAGACTGCGGTAAAAAGCAACACGTTCTTCTTCGCTTAGCCCTATGCTGACTTCGTCAAGGACGCGTTCTATTTTATCGGTGATTTTTTTGCCTGCTTCGTATCCTTTATCGGTCAGCGAAATGGGGGATTTATAGCGCTTGGCGCTCCCGGTTTCACGGGTAAGATAGCCGTTTTCTTCAAGGTGGTCAAGCGAACGTGAAATAGTCGCTTTGTCCTCTTCACAGCGTTCACATAAATCCGTAGCCGTTAAAGCACCGGAGGAATAAAGATAATAAAGGCATGAAATATGTGAGCTGCGCAGACCGTATTCTGCCATTTCGTGATTTTTTATACTTCGTATGCTGCGGCTTATTCGGTTAATAAGCACAGTAAATACTTCAAATCGTTCTTGCATACTGATAAAATTCCTTTCTGTATTATACTTGTTGAAGTTTCAACAAGTATAATTGTATCACAAAAATTGTTGAAATGTCAACAGGATGCAAAAAGGAACTGTAAAAAATTTTTTTGATCCTTTTTAGGCATCAGAGGATCAAACCCTGTATGCCTTGCATTTTAAAAAAATTTCATGCCTTTTCGGCTTGTCGTCCTCGAAAGGCGTCAGCCTGTCTTCGTCCTCCGTACCGAAAAATTCAAATAATTTTTTTAAAACGGAATGTCGAAGAGTTTAAATAGAGCAAATTTTTAAAAAGACAAGGCGAAAAAGCTGGGTTAATACTGACGTATAACATAGCTTTTTCAACGCAGTATTTTTGGAAAATTTGCCTATTTAAACCACACAGGGTTCGGTCATCTGATGCCTAGCCGAAAGAAAGTAATCCGAACTCCGATTTTGAGAGGCGGATTTTTCGCTTTTCGACTTCGTTAAAAATACTCGGCAATCCGTCAGGATTACCTGCGTTTTTCCTTGCGCAATCAAAATCCGCTCTTCAAAAATTCTTCGACCTGAAAAGAATAGAATTTTTGAGCAGATTTTGGTGCGGAAGATGCAACAAGGCTGACGCCTTGCAAAGATGACAAGCCAAAAGATGCCGAAATTATGCCTTTTCAGGCGGGTTCGGATTATTTTCTTTCGGCTAAGGGTATAGGAAAAAATGTTTCAGAACGAATAAGCTGAACCCGGCGGCGTATATGTATGCTCCGAGGATTTCAGTTTAGTTGCAGCAAAAAGTTTCTCGGCTTTTTCATACCTTCGTAAAAAGGCTGTTATACTTTTCTTGTGTAAGCGTCTTGAGACTGCCTCTTTTGAGCATTCTCATGTACGAAGTTACTCACAAGCTCCGACACCACTTTGAGTTCTTCGGTTAATTTGGCAATCTCCGCTTTTAATTTTATACGGTCACATACGGCAGATGGGAGCAATAAACCAATCCACAGCATCTAAACAATTATAGCTCAATTTCTGCATTATCTTCCGATAACACTGTCGGTATGCGCCCATCATACAACAAACGCGAAGATAAAACAATCGTTTATCTCCGCGTTTGCACCTCACATAATAAAATCTTTTTACTCCTCGTCAAGAGTTTTTATCAGCGCGTCAAGCGCCTCGTTTTCGTCCTTGCCGTTTACAACAAGCTCGATTGTATCTCCCTTTACCGCGCCCATACAAAGCACCATCAGTATGCTTTTTGCCTCAAATTCTTCACCGTCTTTTATAACTGTTATATCACTTTCAAACTGTCCTGCCGTTTTGCAAAAATCAGTTGCCGGGCGAGCGTGAAGTCCTTCTTCGTTTTTATTGTATAGCTTGCTTTTAACCAATTTTCTCACTCCCAAAAATTTTTTTCTTATTTTTTTATTATTAGGAGTTTTTGTTTTAATAACAAATTTAAAAATCAATTTTTCCAAAAATAACGTGCCTTTTGAAAAAGACACGTTATTTTTAAAATTTTATTAAATTACTTATGCTCTGATGTCGCTTCTGTCCACATAATGTGTGCAAAAAGCTCGTGCGATTTATGACCGCACGGCTCGCCGAAGAATTCCTCGTAAAGCTTTATGATTACGGGGTTCTCGTGAGATTTTCTCATTTTAGCGTTTCTGTCCTCCGAGTAGAGCGCCTCGGCTCTTTTAGCCTTAACATCAACGTCGGCTTTAACGCGGGCGTCAACTATAGGCTGCCCGCCGCCGTGGATACATCCGCCCGGGCAAGCCATAATCTCAATGAAGTCGTATTTTTTTCGCCGTTTTTGATTTTTTTCAAGAATAGTTTTAGCGTTTTTCGTTCCGTGAACGATTGCAACTTTAACGTCCTTGCCTGCGATTTTAAGAGTAGCCTCTTTTACGCCGTCAAGACCGCGGACTGCTTTAACGTCGAGATCGTCAAGCGGTTTTTTTCTCGAGAATTTCATAAACTGTACGGATTGCCGCCTCCATAACACCGCCGGTTGTACCGAAGATAACGCCTGCGCCCGTTGCCTCGCCGAACGGAGTGTCAAACTGCTCGTCGGGAAGGTTAACAAAGTCGATACCTGCCTGTTTAATCATTCTTGCAAGCTCTCTTGTTGTGAGCGAAACGTCTATATCGCGTCCGCCGCTTGTTGTATGCTCACTTCTGCTTGCCTCAAATTTCTTTGAAGTACACGGCATAACAGCAACCGAAAAGATTTTATCTTTGTTTATGCCCTCTTTTTCAGCATAGTACGATTTTATAACCGCACCGAACATTTCCATAGGCGATTTGCAGGTGGAAAGGTTGGGCAAAAATTCGGGGTAGTTATGTTCGCAGTATTTAACCCAGCCGGGCGAGCAAGATGTGATTATCGGGAGATTTTCGCCTTTTGTAAATCTTTTTCGATAAACTCTGTGCCCTCCTCCATAATTGTGAGGTCCGCACCGGTATCGGTGTCAAACACTTTATCAAAGCCGAGGCGTTTGAGCGCCGCAACCATTTTGCCCGTTACGGGTGTGCCGATGGGCAAGCCGAATTCTTCGCCGAGAGCCGCTCTTACAGCAGGCGCAACCTGAACAACAACGTGTTTTTCGCTGTCGTCGATAGCGTCGTTAACCTGAGGAATATCGTTTTTCTCATAGAGCGCGCCCACAGGACATGCCACGATACACTGTCCGCAGTAGATACAAGCCGCGTCGTTAATCGGTTTTTCAAAATACGGAGCAATATGCGTGTTAAATCCGCGCTCTACGCAGTCGATAACCGAAATGCCCTGATTTTTACAAGCCGCAACACAACGTCTGCAAAGAATACATTTATTGTTATCTCTTACGAGTGAGGGCGACGAAGTATCGAGTTCATACTCAATGTTTTTGCCTTCATATCTTATATCTTCAATGCCAAGCTCGTCGCAAAGTTTCTGAAGCTCGCAGTTTCTGTTTCTTATACAGGTAAGACATTTTCTTTCGTGGTTTGACAAAATAAGCTCCAAAGTAGCTTTTCTTGCATTTCTCACCTTTGCGGAATTTGTATAAATTTCAAGTCCCTCGCTTACGGGATATACACACGCCGCCTGAAGCGCTCTTGCGCCTTTTATTTCAACAAGACACATTCTGCACGCACCGATTTGGTTTAAATCCTTTAAGTAGCAAAGAGTAGGAATGTGAATGTTGTTTTCTCTTGCAGCCTCCAGAATTGTTTTGCCTTCCTGAACTTCAACAGGCTTGCCGTTGATTTTAATATTTACCACTTATAACACTCTCCCTTCCTTTATTTCACTACCGCGCCGAATTTGCAGGTATCAGCACAAACGCCGCATTTAATACATTTAGTTGTGTCGATAACAAACGGACTCTTTGATTTCGCCCGAAATTGCGCCGACAGGACATTTTTCGAGCAAAGACTGCATCCCTTACATTTTTCGGGGTCAATCGAATATGTAACGAGGTCTTTACATACGCCGGCAGGACATTTTTGTCGACAACGTGAGCAATATATTCGTCCTCAAAATATCTTAACGTGCTGAGTATCGGGTTGGGCGCCGTCTGACCAAGACCGCAGAGAGCCGACTCTTTTACGTTGTAGCAAAGCTCTTTGAGGTTTTTTTAATATCGTCGAGAGTACCGTTTCCTTTTGTGATTTTGTCGAGAATTTCGTACATTCTCTTTGTACCGATACGGCAGGGTGCACATTTACCGCACGACTCGTCAACCGTGAACGCGAGGAAGAATTTTGCAATATCAACCATACAGGTATCCTCGTCCATAACGATAAGTCCGCCCGAACCCATCATAGAGCCGATGCTGATGAGAGAATCGTAGTCAATCGGAATATCGAGATACTGCGCCGGGATACAACCGCCCGAAGGACCTCCCGTCTGTGCCGCTTTGAATTTTTTGCCGTTGGGGATACCTCCGCCGATTTCGTAAACGATTTCGCGAAGTGTTGTACCCATCGGAATTTCAACAAGACCTGTATTGTGAATTTTTCCGCCGACAGCGAAAAACTTTTGTACCTTTGCTTTTTTCGGTACCGATTTTTGCAATTCCTCCGCGCCATCATTGATGATAACGGGAATGTTTGCATATGTTTCAACGTTGTTCAAAACGGTCGGTTTGCCGAAAAGACCTTTAACCGCGGGGAAAGGCGGACGCGGACGCGGTTCGCCTCTGTGACCTTCGATAGAAGTCATAAGCGCTGTTTCCTCACCGCATACAAACGCACCTGCGCCGAGACGGATATGCAAATCAAAGTCAAAGCCCGAATCAAAGATGTTTTTGCCGAGCATACCGTATTCTTTCGCCTGCTCGATAGCAATCTGAAGTCGTGCAACGGCGATAGGATACTCCGCTCTGATGTAGATATAACCCTCGGTAGCGCCGATTGCATAGCCTGCGATAGCCATAGCCTCGATTACCGAGTGGGGGTCGCCCTCAAGGATAGATCTGTCCATAAACGCACCGGGGTCGCCCTCGTCCGCGTTACAGGCAACATATTTCTGATCGTCAACCGATTTAGCGGCAAAGCTCCATTTCAAGCCGGTGGGGAATCCGCCGCCGCCTCTGCCTCTCAAGCCGGATTTCAAAATTTCATCTATAACCTCCTGCGGTTTCATAGAGGTTAAAACTTTACCGAGCGCACTGTAAACCGCTTTACGCCGATATATTCTTCGATATTTTCAGGGTTGATAACACCGCAGTTGCGAAGCGCAACCCTTTTTTTATAAAAAGTCAACGTCGTTGAGCGATTTGATATTGTCCTCGTGAACTGTTTCCTGATAAAGAAGTCTTTTAACAATTCTTCCTTTCAAGAGGTGCTCCGAAACGATTTCTTCAATATCTTCGGGTTTAACCATACTGTAGAAACAGCCTTCGGGATAAACAATCATAACGGGACCGAGCGCACAAAGACCGAAACAGCCGGTTTTGATAACGTTGATTTCGTCGGTAAGATTGTATTTTTCAAGATTTTTTTATTAAGTGCGTCAATAATTTTTCACTGCCCGATGATGTACAGCCTGTACCGCCGCACACAAGGACGTGAGCTCTTGCCAATTTCATTAGTTTACTCCTCCTTATTTTTCATATGCGCCAACGGTAAATCTCGTTTATAACCTTGCCGTTAACAACAGTTTCGTTAATAATTTTTACTGCTTTTTCGCTGTCAACTTTAGCGTATGTAATTTTTCGCCGTTGTCCATATAAACCTCAACGATAGGCTCAAGTTTGCAAAGACCGATACAGCCTGTCTGTGTAACGTAAGCGTTTTTAATCTGTCTTTTTTCGATTTCTTCCATAAGGGTTTTCATAACCGGACGTGCGCCTGCGGCGATACCGCAGGTAGCCATACCTACAACTATTCTTATTTTGTCGTCGCCTTCGTTTCTTAAGGTAACGTCGCCTTTCATTTTGTTTCTGATTGCAGCAAGCTCTTCAAGTGTTTTCATATTCAACTTCCTTTCTGCCTAAAAATTTATTTTTTGATTTCGCAAAGTCCGTCCGCAATGTATTCTTCAATCCAGTGCAAAACGTCCTGCTCGCCTATAAAAAAACCCGTTTAAAAACTTCTTTTATGTGGAAAATTCAAAGCTTTTTGCCGTTATACGTATGCGTGTAAAACAAAATCAATATCGGGATTGCACGATACGAGCGTCACCATTGTAAACGCCGTATCCCCGAGAGGCATACGGTCGATGCTGTCGTACACAAAGGTTGCGGTAACCTTTGTTCCCTCGCCGAGCTTTGACTGTATTTCAAGACCGCCGCCGGTAAGCTCCGCCGCCGATTTAAAAAGCGACAGACCAAGCCCCACTTTTCTTGTTTTCCTCATTGTAACAAACGGGTCGGTCACGTTTTTACAAACTCCTCGCTCATACCCTTTCCGTTATCGGTAATTTCAACCGCAAGAAGATCGTGTCCTCAACAACCGAAATTCCTATTTCGGTTGCCTCCGCCTTGATTGAATTTTCGAACAATATCGAGAATATGCAAAGAAATTTCAACCATTATAATCAGGCTCCCGATCAGTCAACGTATTTAGCCAAAATGCCCTCAACATCGTCGGGAACAAGTCTGCCGTAAACATCGTCGTTAACAGTCATAACGGGCGCAAGACCGCACGCACCGATACAGCGTGTAGCATCAAGCGAATATTTTTCCGTCCTCACTGCATTCGCCTACACCGATGCCGAGTTTTTCCATAATTTTTTCCAAAATGTCGCCCGAACCTTTTACATAGCACGCCGTACCAAGACAGACTGCGATTTTGTATCTGCCCTTCGGGTTTGTGGTGAACTGTGTGTAGAAAGTTACAACACCGTAGATTTCAGCCATAGAAATGCCAAGGCCGTCCGAGATAATCTGCTGAACTTCAACGGGCAGATATCCGTAAATTTCCTGAGCTTCGTGAAGTGTGGGAATAAGCGCACCCTCTGTACCCTTATACTTTTCGATAACTTTCAAAAGCTCGCTCTCCTGCTCTTTTGTGCCTTTAAAAGCGGGAGTCTTTTTTTCACTCATTTGATTTTACCTCCTTGAAATATGTACTCTGATATATGCAATTCTTGCATTGTTAAATATTTAACAATGTAAAAAGTAATAAAGCATTACGCTTTAGTATAACATAATTTGACACTTCTTGCAAGCATTATTTCATTGTTTTTATTCACAAAAAGCTGTATAAATAATGGTACAATCCCACAAACAAAGCGTTTTTTTGCACATTATTTTGCCGAAAATAAAAAATTTTCAAAAAACTATGGAAATAATGTGTGTTATTATATTATGATATATAATGTTTATTTGCAAAAAAACCGGGGTGAACAAATGATTTCTAAAGTCAACAGCTGTGCCATTTCGGGCATTGACGGCTATATTGTCACCGTCGAGGTCGATATGTCAAACGGCATACCGTCTATGGATATCGTGGGACTTCCCGACACAGCGGTAAAGGAGTCGAAGGAAAGAGTAAAAGCGGCGGTTAAAAACTGCGAATTCTCTTATCCGCAGAAAAATCATAGTTAACCTTGCACCTGCCCATACAAAAAGAGGGCGCTTATTTCGACCTCCCCATTACGGTGGCAATTCTTATTTCGTCGGGTCAGCTTACAGCGGACGATATTGACGATTATGCACTTATCGGCGAGCTTTCACTGGACGGAAGCCTGCGCAGTGTAAACGGCGTTTTGCCTATGGCGCTGGCGGCGAAAGAACACGGCGTAAACAACATCATCGTTCCGTCGGACAACGCTTTTGAGGCGGCTGTTGTGGACGGATTAAACGTTTACGGCGCAAAAACCTCACCGAGGTTGCAAGGCATTTGTCGGGCGGGGAAAAACTTGAAAAAGTGACGGTTAATCTTGACGAATTCTTTAACGAACAGATAGATTATATCGACGATTTTGCGGATGTTAAAGGTCAGGCGGCGGCAAAACGCGCACTTGAAGTTGCGGCGGCAGGCGGTCATAACTTAATTATGATAGGCGCGCCGGGTTCGGGAAAAACAATGCTTGCAAAAAGGCTTGTTTCCATTCTTCCGAGCATCACATTTTCCGAGGCGCTGGAGGTTACAAAAATTTATTCCATTGCCGGAAAACTTCCGCCCAACACACCGATTATGAAATCGCGTCCGTTCCGCAGTCCGCATCATACAATATCACCGCAGGCAATCACCGGCGGAGGGGCTGTTCCCAAACCGGGCGAAATAAGCCTTGCGCACAGGGGAGTTTTGTTCCTTGACGAATTTCCGGAATTTCGCAAAGAAACGATTGATTCTCTGCGCCAGCCCTTGGAGGACGGATATTTCACCGTCGGACGCGTTGCAGGCAGTTTCACGTTTCCCAGCGAAACAATGCTTATCGCAAGTATGAACCCGTGCAAATGCGGTTACTACGGCGATACTTCACGAAAATGCACCTGCCTTCCGGGGCAGATACAAAAATATTTAAGCAAAATTTCAGGTCCTATGCTCGACCGTTTTGACATTCACGTTGAAGTTCCGACTGTCAAATATTCCGAGCTTGAAAGCAGCGAAAAAAAGCAGAAAGCAGTGCGGTTATACGCGAGCGCGTAAACAGAGCACGCAGCATTCAGCTTGAACGCTACAAAAAAACGAAAAGATTTTTTCAAACGCATCTCTTTCGGCGGCATCTCTCGATGTTTACTGTCCGCTGGACGAAAACTGCAAAAACGCTTTTGCGGAACGTTTTTGAAAAAAACTCGGCTTATCGGCAAGGGCACATTCGCGTATAATAAAGGTTGCGCGCACCATCGCCGACCTTGACGCAAGCGAAAACATAAAACCCAATCACATCGCCGAGGCGATACGTTACAGAAGTCTGGACAAAAAATTTTTGGTTTAACAATTAACGGAGGAAGAATATGAAAGGTATTGAAATCAAGAAAATTTTTAGAGAAAACAGAAAAAAATACGCAGACAAGGAAATCTGCGTTGCAGGCTGGATAAAGGAGCGTGCGCGCGTCCAACGTTTTTCGGCTTTATCGAGCTTAACGACGGTACATTTTTTTCACAAAAATATCCAAGTGGTTTTTGAGAAAGAAAATCTCGCTAATTTTGACGAAATCGCACATCTTAACATCGGAAGCAGTATATACGTTACAGGTAAACTCGTGCTTACTCCCGAGGCAAAACAGCCGTTTGAAATAAAAGCTGAAAAAGTTGTTGTCGAAGGACTTTCCACACCCGATTTTTCCGCTCCAGAAAAAAGCGCCATTCGCTTGAATATTTAAGAACAATCGCGCATTTAAGACCGAGAACAAACACATTCTCGGCAGTGTTCAGAATACGCCTCGCTTGCGGCATATGCAATCCACAAATTCTTCCAGGAAAGAGGATTTGTATACGTTCACACCCCCATCATCACATCGTCCGACGCTGAGGGCGCAGGCGAAATGTTCCGCCTTACAACACTTGATTTGGAGAACGTTCCCAAGGACGAAAACGGAAACGTTGACTACTCAAAAGACTTTTTCGGAAAATCCACAAACCTCACCGTAAGCGGTCAGCTTGAATGTGAAACATATGCGCTCGCATTCCGCAACGTTTACACTTTCGGTCCGACGTTCAGAGCGGAAAACTCAAACACCCCCGTCACGCGGCTGAATTTTGGATGATTGAGCCCGAAATCGCATTTGCAGACCTTAAAGACGATATGGAACTTGCGGAGGATATGATTAAATATATCATCAATTTCTGCCTTGAAAAATGCACCCGAAGAATTTGCGTTTTTTTCTCGAATTTCATAGACAAAGGCTTGCTTGACAGGCTTAACAACATTGTAACAAGCGACTTTGCGCACGTTACCTACACCGAGGCGGTTGACCTTCTTTTAAAGAGCGGTAAAAAGTTCGACTATCCCGTAAAATGGGGTATCGACCTTCAGACCGAGCATGAAAGATACATCACCGAGGAAGTGTTCAAAAAGCCCGTGTTCGTAACAGATTATCCGAAGGACATAAAAGCTTTCTATATGAAACAGAACGACGACGGCAAGACAGTTGCGGCTATGGATTTGCTCGTTCCCGGCGTCGGCGAAATCATCGGCGGAAGTCAGAGAGAGGAAGATTATGACAAGCTTGTAAACCGTATGAAAGAGCTTGGTATGAACCCCGACGAATACAGCTGGTATCTTGACCTGAGAAAATACGGCGGTACAAAGCACGCAGGCTTCGGCTTGGGATTTGAACGCATCATTATGTATATGACGGGTATTTCAAATATCCGCGACGTATCGTCTTTCCCGAGAACGGTTAAAAACGCAGACTTTTAATTAGGAAGTGATTTTGATGCAGACACCGTCGTTAAAATCGTTTTTAAAACCGATTTTATACCTTGTTCTGTTTTTTGTGATACTCACCTACGCGTCAAAACTCGGCGCAGTTTACGCGGTTATTGCATTTTTGGCAATTTCTCGCGTCGATATACATTGCAAAGCGTGCAAGCATTTTGTCGCTTGCGGCAACGTTTAAATTCAAAAAAGACAAGCAAAAAGCGTTTGACCTTTTTGAAAAAGCGTATAAAACGGGCAGAATGAAACCGCAGACCGCGCTTTACTATTCATATCTTCTTTTGCGCGACGGCAGACTTGAAGAAAGCGACAAAAAATTCGACGAAATTTTATCGCAGAACAAAAAAGCACTCACCGAAACCGACATAAACAATGCGTATCTTAACAAAACGCTTGTAAAGTGGAAATCGGGCGATTTAAAGGGCGCACTTTGCCGACGCTCAGTCGCTTTACGACAACGGCTACAAAAACCACGGCTCTGTACGGCGTTTTGGGATATTGGTACGACCTTGACGGGCAGTATGAAAAAGGCGCTTGAAGTAAACAAAGAGGCATACGACTACAACTCCGACGACCTTATAATTGCCGACAATCTGGCGCAGAATTATTTTCTTCTCGGCGACATAGAAAAATCGCACGATATGTATGTGGGATATTTTTGAACAAAGACCCGCAGTTTATCGAGCCGTATTACAACTTTGCGCTTGTTCTGGACTCGCTCGGCGAATATGACGACGCACTCTGCGAACTTAACAACGCGCTGGAAATGAAAGAGAAATTTCTGTCCACCGTTACACACGATATGGTGAAGGCAAAAATCGAGGAAATTAAAAATAAGAAGAATGATTAAAGAAGGAATAAAATGAAAATTTTATATTTCGACTTATTTTTCGGGCGTAAGCGCAGAAGCATTGTTTTCTGCGCTATGCGACATTTATGACGCAAAAATATTGAATACGAAAAAGAGAAAAACCGACGTTTTGGGTATTCCCTGCTCAAAATGCACACTTAAAGACGGCAATATTTTTTCAGAAAGCGATAAAAATTTTGCAAAGTCTTTGTCGGAGAAATTTTTTGACGGCAAAAGCGATAAAAACGATATTTTCTGCGCGGTGAAAAACATAATCGAACAGATAAATCCCGACTACATTATGTCGTCGCCCATTTACGACGGCTCGGGGTTTAAAGACGGCGAACCCGTGCCGTCGGTTGAAATTGCAGAACTTTTTCAGAAATTTAAAATAATTCCGTTCCGCACGCTTGACAAAAACGCTCATCTCGCAACAAAGACGGCGTTTGCCTTGTGTACCAGTCTTGCGAACGAATTCGGACTTATGAGTGACACCGAAATCGACAAAATCGGCTACGGCACCGACGGAAAAAGAGTTGTGCGCGTTATAACGGGATTTGACAAACAAAAGGGACTGAGCGATATTTTCGAGATTTCGGAGGACTCTTTTTCGCGTCCGAAAAAGACCGTTTACTGCTCAAACACCGCGAAATAAAAAGTTTAACTTTAGGAAAGGCTTTTTAATGAGAAACGTAACCGTAAACAAAAACGACGCAAATCAGCGTTTGGACAAATTTTTGACGAAATTTTTCAAAAATATGCCCCAAAGCGCGATTTACAAATATATACGCAAAAAGAGTGAAAGTCAACGGCAAAAGTGCGATATTGCCTCACAGGCTGTGCGAAGGCGACGTGCTTTCGCTCTACATAAACGACGAATTTTTTGATAACGGCGAAAGCAATTCGTTTTTGAATATTACTCCCCGTCTTAACATATTATATGAGGACGAAAACATTCTTCTTGCCGACAAGGAATTCGGTATGGTAGTGCACGAGGACAAATCGGAGCAGAAAAAACACGCTGATTAACCACATAAAAAGCGTATCTTTACCAAAAAGGCGAATACAATCCCAAAGAGGAAAATTCGTTTCTCCCCTGCCCTTTGCAACCGTATCGACCGCAACACCGGCGGTATTGTGATTGCCGCAAAAATGCCGAGGCGCTCAAGGTTATAAACGAAAAATTAAAAACCGCGAGATAAAAAGTTTTATCTTTGCCTTGTTTCGGGGCATTTGGACAGCGGACTTTTGACGGGGTATCTTTTTAAAGATTCCAAGAAAAACACCGTTTATGTTTACGACAGCGAAAGAAAAGGCGCAAAACCGATAAAAAAACCAAGTACGCGGTTTTGGAGGAGCGCAAAAACACGTCGCTTGTTGAAGTTGAACTTATAACCGGCAGAACGCACCAGATAAGGGCGCATTTTGCGCATATCGGGCACGCGCTCATCGGCGACGGAAAGTACGGCTCAAACGAGATAAACAAAAATTCCGTCTTAATCACCAGGCGCTTTATTCTTACAAAATCAAATTTGAATTTTTCGGACGAAAAATATTTTTGTCCTATTTAAACGGACGCGAATTTTTCGGTGAAAAACGTTCCGTTTTTAAAGGAGGATTTTTGAAAAATATGCTTTATTCAAATTCGCTCTCAAGGCTTATTGATATGTTTAAAAAAATGCCGGGAATAGGTCATAAATCGGCAGTCCGTCTTGTCGTTTAACATTGTTTCGATGTCAAATGACGAGGCAGACGAAATTATCGAAACAATCAAAAACGCGAAAGAAAAGATAAAAATACTGCTCGATTTGCCAGAATTTAACAGAAACCGACCCGTGCGAAATCTGCTCCAATGAAAAGCGCGACCGAAGCACAATATGCGTTATGGAAACCCCGAAAGACGTTATCGCGCTTGAAAAACGCGCGAATATTTCGGTCTTTACCACGTTCTGCACGGCGCAATTTCGCCTATGGACGACGTGACGCCCGATATGCTCAAAATTAAGGAGCTTATTCTGCGTTTAAAAGGACGAGCGCGTAAAAGAGGTAATTCTCGCCACAAACCCGAGTATCGAGGGCGAGGCGACGGCAATGTATCTTGCGCGCCTTATAAAAACCGCTCGGCATTAAGGTTACGCGTATCGCGTCGGGAATACCCGTCGGCGGCGACCTTGAATATGCCGATGATGTGACCATTACAAAGGCGATTGAACTGCGCCACGAGATGTAACAGTTGACATTTTTAAAAAATTTTGTATAATAGATGTTTGAGTTAACATTTTAGTTTTTTTAATACAACGAAAAATTTATATATGGTTAAAGGAGAGTTTTTATGAGCAAAACTTCACAGACGGTTCTTACTCCCAACGGTTACAAAAAAATCGAAGAGGAGTTTGAGTATTTAAAAGTTGAAAAACGAAAAGAAATCGCAGAACGCATCAAAATCGCGCGCGGATTCGGCGACTTATCCGAAAATGCGGAATACACCGCGGCAAAAAGAAGAGCAGGCAAAAATGGAAACAAGAATTGCCGAGCTTAAAAAAATTCTTGAAAACGCGGTTGTTATCGACGAAACAAACATTCCCTCCGACACGGTGAGCATCGGTTCAAAGGTTACCGTTTACGACGAGGAATTTGAAGAAGAAGTTGTTTACAGCATTGTCGGCTCTATGGAGGCAAATCCGATAGAAAACAAAATTTCCGACAAATCACCCGTCGGCATTGCTCTTTTGGGCGCCAAAGCCGACGAAACAGTTGACGTTGAAACACCCGACGGAATTGTAAAACTCAAAGTTTTGAAGATTGAAAAAGACTAATTTTTACGGAAGGATACATTGATATGAGCAATCAGAACAACCAGCCCGAAATGGAATTAAACGAAATTATACAGGTGCGTCACGACAAGCTTAAAGAGCTTAAAGACGAAGGCAGAGATCCTTTTGTCATCACAAAATTCGACCGCACCCATTCGTCGAGCGATATTTCGGAGGGTTACACCACCGAGGAACGCACTGTAGAGGTGCGCGGCGAACAGAAACACGTAACCGCAAAGATTTCTCCGCTTAACGGCGAAAGAGTTTGCGTTGCAGGCAGAATTATGTCAAAAAAGAGGTATGGGCAAGGTTGGATTTGTTCATATTTCGGACAAGGAAGGACAAATTCAGCTTTTTTTGTTAAAAAGACATACTCGGCGAGGACGAATATGCTCGTTTCAAAAAGCTTGATATAGGCGATATTATCGGCGCGGCGGGCGAAGTTTTCACCACACAGACGGGCGAAATTTCGGTGCGCGTTGACAAAATCACGCTTTTGTCAAAATCGCTTCTCCCCCTCCCCGAAAAATTCCATGGAATGACAAACACCGATATGCGCTACCGTCAGCGTTATGTCGACCTTTATTATGAACAGTGAGGTTAAAGATACGTTTATAAAACGTTCAAAAATCATTTCGTCAATCCGCAGATGCCTCGACGGTCAAGGCTTTTTGGAGGTTGAAACCCCTATGCTCGTGTCCAACGCGGGCGGTGCGGCGGCGCGTCCGTTTGAAACGCATTTTAACGCGCTTGACGAAGATTTCAAACTCCGTATCTCGCTTGAACTTTATTTGAAACGCCTTATCGTCGGCGGTCTTGAAAGAGTTTACGAAATCGGCAGAGTTTTTCAGAAACGAGGGACTTGACACCCGTCACAACCCCCGAATTTACCCTGATGGAGCTGTATCAGGCATATACGGATTATCACGGCATGATGGATTTGACAGAGAATTTGTACCGCCACGTTGCAAATGAAGTTCTCGGCACAACAAAAATTGTGTATAACGGCATTGAAATGGACCTCGGCAAGCCGTTTGAAAGAATTACGATGGTTGACGCGGTTAAAAAAAGTACGCGAACGTTGATTTTAACGAAATCAAGACGCTTGACGACGCAAGAAAGGTTGCGGACGAGCATCATCTCGAATATGAAGAACATCATAAAAAAGGCGATATTTTGAACCTTTTCTTTGAAGAATATGTTGAAGAGCACCTTGTTCAGCCGACATTTGTTATGGACCACCCGGTTGAGATTTCGCCTCTTACGAAGAAAAAACCGGAAAAATCCCTGAATACGTTGAAAGATTTGAGTTCTTTATGAATGGCTGGGAAATGGCGAATGCGTATTCTGAGCTTAACGACCCGATTGACCAGCGCGAAAGATTTAAAGCGCAGGAAGAACTTCTCGCGCACGGCGACGAAGAGGCAAACACGACCGATGAGGACTTTATGCGTGCGCTTGAAATCGGTATGGCGCCTACCGGCGGTATCGGTTTCGGTATCGACAGAATGTGTATGCTCCTTACTGATTCCGCCGCAATCCGCGACGTTCTCCTGTTCCCCACAATGAAGCCGTTGGAGAATAAATAATCAAAGAAATGCAGTGTTTATGCGGGTTTGCGGGTTTTGAATAATCAAAAAAACTACGCCACACTACGCCAATACTACGCCAATTTGTGCAAGAATTTGTGCATTGAAAGGTAACAACGCTTAATTAGAGCTGCAAATGTAATGTTTGCGGCTCTTTTATAAATATCTATGATTTCGGAACGCTTTATTTTAACATAGAGCGTTCTTTTTATACGCAAAATTGCAAAGAAAGGAGTGTTTAATTATGTCAATACAATTTGAATATTTTTACGGAAGTCAAGCGGAACAGTTTTCGTTTTACCGTATCCCGAAAATCTTATTTACCGATTAAACGCTTTCCGGAATTTCTGTTGAAGCAAAGGTACTGTATAGCTTTATGCTTGACCGTATGAGCCTGTCGGTAAAGAATTGTTGGTTTGATGAAGAAAATCGGGTATATATCATCTACACTATTGATGATATTTTTATGTGATTTCGGTTGTGCAAAGCAAAAAGCATTAAAGCTTTTGGACGAGCTTGAAAAACGGTATCGGACTTATTGAACGCAAACGACAGGGACTTGGCAGACCAAACATAATTTATGTGAAAAACTTTATACATAATCCGAAAGAAAAGCGGTATGAAAATCAAAATACCGAAAGTATGAATATCGAAAATCAAGAAGTATTAAATTCAAACTTGCAGAAGTATGAAAAATCATACTTCAAGAGATATGAAAAATCGAAATTCAAGAAGTTCCGAAATCATACTCAAATAATACTAATAATAACTATACTGATTTTAATGATACTGAAAAAGAATAATACTGAATCGAGCGATACTGAAATCATATCCTATCCTATCAATCGTGGAAATGAGAATAACTCTCCTCCCTTGCCTGCACCAAAAGGCATTGATGCGATACGATGGATAGAAAATCGGCGAAAGTATGAAAAGCTAATCAAGAAAAACATTGACTATGACATTATCTCGGAAAGATACAGTAAGGCGTGGCTTGATGAAATTGTGGCAATAATGGTCGATGTGGTATGCAGCGACGAGCCGACAATCCGCATAAACAAACAGGAATATCCTCACGAGGTTGTAAAGAGCAGATTTTTGAAAATTGACTCGTCGCATATTGAATATATAGACTTCGCCCTGCGGAGCAACACATCAGATGTCCGGAATATCCGGGCATTTTTAATTACAACGATTTATCGGTCGTTTGAAACGGCGGATAATTGGTTTTCGGCAAAAGTAAAACACGATATGGCAAATGTATAGGAATCGGAGGCGGTATGTGTGGAAAAATATAAAGCTGCTGGCAAATGCCATAATTCTGCAAGCGGTAAAAGATTACAGGCATACATATTCGCCGCAATGCAGAGCAGAAATCAAGCGTTTTTTCTGTTCCGAATGGTTCCGTGCCTTAACACGGCTTGACGGAGAAAATGCTTATAACAAGATTAGAAAATGAAAGGAATGGTTTTTATGGGTAAAATAATCGCAATATCAAATCAGAAAGGCGGAACAGGCAAAACAACAACTACCGTAAATTTAGGTATCGGACTTGCAAACGAGGGCAAAAAGGTGCTTTTAATCCACTATGACGCACAGGGGCAGCTTAACACAATGCTTGGGTTATCCCAATCCCGATGAATTGTCGGTTACAATTTCAAACCTTATGGAAAAGAGTATCAATGAGCAGCCGACGGAATACGGCGAGGGTATTTTACATCACTCGGAGGGCGTGGACTTTATTCCGGCAAACATTGAACTTTCGGGAATGGAAACATTTTTGGTGAACACTATGAGCCGTGAACGGGTACTCAAAAATTATCTTTCGCAGATAAAGGACAATTACGATTATGTGCTGATAGACTGCACGCCCTCGCTCGGTATGCTGACAATAAACGCACTCACGGCGGCAAACGAGGTCATTATCCCCGTGCAATCGCACTTCCTCCCGGCGAAAGGCTTGGAGCAGCTGCTCGGAACGGTTGCTAAGGTCAAACGGCAGATAAATCCCGCACTTAAAATTAACGGAATACTTCTCACAATGGTTGACGGCCGGACAAACCTTGCAAGGGACATATCGCAGCTTATCCGAAACACTTACGGAAATCACATTAAGGTTTTCAAAACAGAAATACCGCTTTCGATAAAAGCGGCGGAAACCTCGGCGGTTGGTAAAAGTATTTACAGTTACGACAAAAACGGCAGAGTTGCCGATGCGTACAGAAATCTGACTAAGGAGGTGCTTGAAGATGGCAAACAACGGACTAAACATAAGTCTGAAATCATACGATAGTATTTTTTTCAGAATGACGAGCAACGAAACACCGAAGAAATAAAGCCTGTTCCCATATCGGAATTAAAACCGTTCACGGAGCAACCGTTCAAGGTAAAACTTGACGAGGATATGGACGCACTTGTGGACAGTATCAAGCAATGCGGTGTATTAACGCCCGTAATTGCAAGACCGCATAAAGACGGCGGTTATGAAATTCTTTCGGGACATCGCAGAGTAAAAGCGTGTGAGCTTGCCGGAATAACCGACATTCCCGTTGTGGTTAAAAATCTCGATGATGATACGGCAACAATTTTGCTTGTAGACAGTAATCTGCAACGAGAACATATCTTGCCGAGTGAGAAGGCATTTGCCTATCAGATGAAGCTGGAGGCTATGAAAAGAAAGGCTGGCAGACCGTCAAAAGAAAATTGTGAGCAAATTGCGCACAATTTTGATGGAAAAAAATCAAGCGAAATTTTAGGCGAGCAAGTCGGTGAAAGCAAAGACCAAATACGGCGATACATACGCTTAACAAACCTCATAGATCCGATACTTGATATGGTGGATAACAACCAAATTGCAATGAATGCCGCTGTTGAAATATCCTACCTCGGTACAAAGGAGCAAGCGGCGGTTTTGCACTCTATCGAAAAAGAGGAAACCTCTCCCTCTATCGCACAGGCACGGAAAATGCGTAAATTTCATCAAGACGGAAAATTGAGCGGTGCGGTTATCGACAGTATTATGATGGAGCAGAAACCCGAAACGGTTAAAATTACTCTTGGCGAGGACAAGCTGAAAAAATACTTTCCGAAAAGCTATACAAAGGCGAAAATGGAGGAAATTATCTTGAAACTGCTTGATAAATGGCGCAGGCAACGGGAAAAATGAAATGGAGCGATAATGATGTTAAAGCTGATATTTGTATTTATTTTGGGAGTTATAACAGGCGGACTGTTCGGAGTCGGAGCAATGTGTTGCTTTTATCTCCGCCGGACGGGCAGAGAAACGGAGTGAAAAACAATGGAATGGCGAAAAATCAAGGCTTTATTATAACAAATCAAATGATGGTCGGCGGCACGGAAATTGTGCTTGGCGTTCACGAAAATAATCCGAATAGCTTTGTAACTTGGCAATGCAAGAGCAAGGACGATTATATTTGGGGACATTACTTTACAAATCTGCTTGCGGCTCAAAAAGACTTTTGCAAGCGTACACTTGATGAAATCAAGGCTGTTGAGGTTATGAAGAAGCCGTCTAAAACGAATGAACGGTGAGGTGAAGTGATTGTGCAAACAGGAAAACGACAGACTTAACAGCAGCGGTTGTACCGATATTAGCGCTTATAAAGCACAGCGTTTCAGACAAAAATCGAAATGTTGGCAGATGTTGATGCACTTCTCAATATGGATAAAAAGACAACGAAGGTGCTGACCTCGGAGAGCCTGACGAAAAATGAAATACCACTAAAAGAAGTTGTAGGATTGGAGAAATGAAGTATGCCAATTTGATGAAAACTACCTGAGGATATTGACAAAAAGGTCGGTATTCCGATATAATAATAGTATATAATATATATGTAAGGATGGTATGATTATGACGCTTCAAATGTTATTAAATAATGAAAACATCACTAAATATCAGCTTTCAAAGATAAGCGGAGTGCCAAAAACTACTGTTATTGATATATGTTCAGGTAGAAGTTCTATTCAAAAATGTTCTGCAAAAACCGTGTATCAGATTGCAAAAAGCATTAAATTGTTCTATGGAAGATATAATGAAACTTGATGATAACGAATATGATGCAGAAACAGGGATGCCGAATGATGAAACGCATTTTGAGTGCGGACTACCAGCATATGTTCAGGAATCACTTGACCGTATGAAAACATTCATGGAAAAATTATTGACAGCGGTAAAAAGGATATGAATTGGGGATATATGCTGGTGCGAATTGAATGCTGATTTGAATTCAGCTGAGGTGGAAAATCTTATACCAAGCGAACAAGCGTGGTATCTCAGACGTAAATATTTAAGAATGGAGAATGATATATTATGATTGATTTTACAAATTCAATACAAAAATAAAAGCATATGCAGGAGCTAATGGCGGAAAAATTGCAGTAGTGTATAACAATGAACAGTATATGCTCAAATTTCCACCATATCCAACTAAGAACAAAGATATGAGCTATACCAATAGTTGTATTAGCGAATATATTGGTTGTAAGATTTTTGAATTGCTTTAGGATACCTGTGCAGGAAACTATAATAGGTAAATACACAAGTAAAAATAAAAACAAAAATTGTTGTTGCCTGCTAAGGACTTTACAAAAACCTGGAATAGTTCTTCAAGATTTTTGCCTCTTTAAAGAATCGTATTATAGATTCAGAAAGAAATGGATACGGAACAGACCTTAATGATATTTTATCAACCATCGAAGAACAAACATCTGTTGATTCTGAAAAAGCTCAAAAGAAAGATTTTTGGGATATGTTTATAGTCGATGCTTTTATAGGTAATTGGGATAGACATAACGGAAATTGGGGTTTTTTTATATGATACAAACACTGATGAGGTAACCCTTGCACCTGTATATGACTGTGGCAGTAGCTTGTATCCGCAAGCTGATGAAGAAATGATGCAGGAAATTCTGAATAATAAAAAAATGAATTAAATCACAGAGTTTTTTTGATATACCTTTATCCGCAATAACATATAACGGAAAGAAGATAAACTATTTTAAATTCTTATCATCGGGAGAGCACGAGGATTGCAATAAAAACTTTTGATTAAAATTACAGAGCGTATTGATATGGAAAAAGGTATTTGAAATTATTGATAATACCGAAACGATTACAGAAATACAAAAATACATTCTATAAAAATAATGCTTTCAGAGCGTAAAAAGCGTATTCTTGATTTTGCTGTGGATAAAATTAAGGGAACTATATTATAAATACTTAAACTCGCAACTATAACATATGCAACTAGATAAAAGGAGAACAAGGGGAATATGCAAAATGTAAATCCTGAAATTTTTGCAATATATCAAAAGAAATTGCAGATAAAATGAGAAATTTTAGAGCATCAATTAGGGTTGGTGCTGGTTTTAGCAAAAATGCTGACAAAAAAATATGCCAACAGATAAAAACCTTTTTAAATTGGAATGAATTAGGTGATTTGTTTTATGAAAAAAGTACACAGGGAAAAAGCCTGACATAGAAGTTAAATATTTGAATGTATTAAAAACTTGCCGAAGAGGTTGAGTCAGCATTTGGTAGAACGGTTTTTAAACCAGTTAATCAAGGATAATCTACCGGATAATGAATACTCACCATCAGAACTACATGAAAAAAACTATTACAACTAAATTGGCGAGATATTTTTTTACAACAAATTATGATACTTTTTACTAGAGCGCAGTCAAGAAAAATATTGCGGATAAGCATTATAATATTGTATTAAATAAGGAAGATTTAATATATTCTAAAGAGCCAAGAATCATTAAATTGCACGGTAGTTTTCCCTCAACAACACCTTTTATTATAACTGAAGAAGATTATCGCCAATATCCTCAAAAAAATCTGCCGTATTTGTTAATACGGTGCAACAGTCATTGATTGAAAAATGTATTATGTTTAGTTGGATTCTCTGGAGATGATCCCAATTTTTTGCAGTGGATTGGTTGGATAAGAGATAACATAGGTAAGGATTTTGCATCAAAAAAATATACTTGGTTGGTATATTTAATTTTACTTCAGCAGAATTAAAACTTTTGGAAAAAAAGAAATATTATTGTGTTAAATATGAATATATGCGAAGGTGTAAATAATGATCATAGAAAAGGATTGAACCTGTTTTTGATACTCTAGATGAATTAACTACAAGTCAAGACCCTGAAGAATGGCCAGTTGAAAAATTCACACAATTTTTCATTTTCAAACATAACTATAGAAAAAAATTCAAGAGGTGACTAGAAACTGGCAGATGGTACTGAGAAACATATCCTGGTTGGTATATCTTGCCCTACAAATTTAGAAAGAATTTAATTTTTAGTACAGAGAATTGTGATATTGTGTATGTAAATCATTGTGCAAAAGAAATTAACAGTGTTGATTTTCTAAAGTTTTTTTGTACGAATATAATTGGCTCCAAAATAAGTGTCTCACACCTATAGATAAAGCTAATTTAAAAAAATATGAAAAAGTAATATGGGGTATTAATCCTTTTGATGGTGAAATAGCAAGTAATGATGTTAGAATCCCTTATACAAAGAATTCACCTGAATGGAAAGAAATATCAACAATGTGGGTTGAGTTACTACTAGATTTATTAAGGGCTTATCGTGAAAATGGGTTTTTTTAACAAAGCAGTAGATGCTATTGGAGTTTTTTTGAAAAGATAAATTTCTATCTGTCAAAAGAACAATTAGCAAAATTAAACTGTGAAAAAAAGTTAAATTATCTTTGTTTGAGTTAAATATTCAAAAAGCACGAGATCTCTTGGATAATTGGAAATATGATGTTACACTTCCCGCATGGGAAATGCAACGTGCAGGCTTGCTTATAGAATTAGGTGATCTTTCTCAAGCTTATAGAGTAATAACTGACGAATTGAATTATATAAGAAAAAAAGTTATACAAAAGAAATAGACCTTTATAAAAATTAGTTTAGAGGCATATTTGGTTTGTTTGGCTGATTATATAAAAACAAGCAGTTAGATTTGTTAGTAGTGATGAGTTTGAAAATATTGACATTAAGGATAAGATTAAAATTAAATGAGAACACATTAAAGAAATTTAATCCTTATGAAGAAAGAAGATTATTTGAAGCGTTTTTTTAAAAAGATAGACCAAAGGTTAAAGAATATGAAACTGAACAATATGATTTAAATAGAATTACAAGGTTAACGGCTTCTTCTGCGGATAAAAGTCATCTTGTTGCATTTCAATTTATCAGATATTTTGAGGAAATAGGCATGGTTTTTTGCTGTAATCATGTAGTTGCATCTAAAGAAGCGGCATTTGAAGCAATTAGAAGAATAAATAGTATGACACCAATTTGGTCTTTAGTTTTACAGGCACGATTATGTGATAGTAAAATTGCTGATGAGGTTTGGACGAGAGAAGATATTTCTCGAATGTCTAATGATCAAAATATCTATTATGGTTAAAATATGCTTGGAAGCCATAAAGACTAATTATGAATACATTGAACAAGGGGATAGGTGGAGAGAGACTAATTTTCAATTAGGAATAGCTGGAATTATGCCTGAAATATTATCACGACTATGTACAAGAATGTCGGACGAGGCAAAAATTGATACTCTTGAAATTTTGAACATTATTTATAAATCTAATAATATCGGTAATTTTAGAAATGTTAATCATTTGGCTGAACGATTAATAAAGAGTATGAGCGAAGAATTAAAAAAATAGAAAAAAATTTAATTTATTGCTTGAAACAGAGCTTTATATTCCCAAAAAAATGAAATTGAAAAACGTGAAACATCGGATATATTTGATGCAATTAGTTTTAAAATTATCTAGTATAGAAAAAAATATAAAAATATTTCTGTTGATGAAGGTATTGTAAAAGAAACTATTAGAGTTATTAAAGGATTCTTCATCACATGAAATGGCTATTACTCGTTTGGGAACGCTATACCTGTTGGGGATGTTAAATGACGAACAAATAAATTTATTTATCTGCGAATTATGGTCAAACACGGATGAAAAATGGGTTTCCTATTCTACCGCAGAATAGATTTAAAAAGTTACTTGTACAATTTACCAATCTCAAAAGATGTAGACTTAAATAAAAAATTGAAAGAATATGTACTTTCACTAAAAAAATTCCGAGAGAGAACAATAATGGTATAAGCATTAGAGTTACCGATGAACCTATATTTTTTTATTGGAATTATTACAATGCACATATAATCCGGATACAAATTGTGGCATCGGGTGGAGTAAGACAGAGATAGATGACATTATCAATGAGATAGTTGATGCATGGAATAACGACAAACAATATTTAGATATTAAATCAGATGCAATTTTAGATTCAGAAAAAAATATGATTTGGTTAAAAAGAAATATCAATCGTTGGATGATGCTTTGTCAACAGTGTTGTCAAGCAACAAAAGAATACGACTGTAACACCGGTATAATCAAAACATTATATAAGGAACTAAAGGATAATGGATTACCATACCTGCAGCTATGTATTATTTGTAATAAGGACTTTGATGCTGTGCGTTATTTTGATTTATTATGTGATAATCTCTGCAGTTCGGATAATTTAATGATTAGAAATGCTTGTAATACAATCTATAGTATATGTAAAAAAACAGTATAGAACATATTGACACAACTGTGATAATAGAAAGAGTTTCTTTACATTTAAAAAAATGAGAAGATATAAAGGGTTGAATAATGTCATAGTTCTAATACATAATTTATTATATAGCAATGTGTTTCCTGAAAAATAATGATATAATGGATAATATTTTATTTGGGCTTGAACAACTGGAATATGAAACAAGGTTATCTGTTAATGAGTTTAATTGTAGTACTAATCGTTGCATAACTTTTGAGAAGTAATGCGATGTTGTTAGCAAAACACTATCTACAACAAATATAATTCAGAAACAATAAGAAGTAGATTGTCAGTTTGGAAATCTGTCAGTGAAGATTTGACAGAGTTTTCAGAAGTAAGAAATAACTGGATAAAAATGAGTTTGGGATCATTCCACAATATATAATAGTTATAAAAAGATCTGTTGGCAAAAACGGCGAAGTCGATCCTTATTTCAGCGGCGGTGCGGCTTGCGGCATTTAACTTGCCCGAAATTGCTAAAATGACCTCATACGATAACCTTGACATCGGCACTCTCGGCGAACGCAAGCGAGCGATATTCTGCGTCATTCCCGATAACGGTAATTCCTTTAATTATCTTGTCGGAATGCTATACACGCAAGCGTTTCAAGCACTGTATTTCAATGCAGACAATAACCACGGCGGAGAGCTGCCTATTCCGGTACATATCGTAATGGACGAGTTCGCAAATGTCGCACTGCCCGATAATTTTGAACGCATACTTGCAACAATGCGTTCACGGCGAATTTCGGTGAGTATCATTATTCAAAATATGGCACAGTTAAAAAGCATTATTCAAGGATAGTTGGGAAAACATCACGGGTAACTGTGATACGCTACTTTATCTCGGCGGCAACGAGCAGTCAACACACGAGTATATTTCAAAAATGCTCGGAAAAGAAAACCATTGACACCCGCACAAGAGGTATTACAAAAAGGTCAGCACGGCAGCAGTAACACCAATTACCAAAATGCCGGGCGTGAGCTTTTAACGCTCGATGAGGTACGATTACTTTGACAACAGCAACGCCCTTATTTTTTTATTCGTGGCGAGCGACCGTTAATTGATAAAAATTCGATATACTGTCGCACCCGAATATTGCAAAAAAACCGCAGACGGAAAAAGCTGTGCCGTACAAGCACAGCAAGTCGGAAAAAATATTTTACGAAATGATTTATCCTTTTACCATAAACGAGGATTTATCAAATATCAAGCTATTGAGGTTGACGGGGACAATGTAAAAACATTCGATTTTGCAAACCCACAAACAAAACAAACTGAAATTTTGGAGGTAACAGACAATGAAAAAAATCAGAACACGCAGAAAACAATTCAGAGAATAGCGAAAGCACAGAAAATTCTTCGCAAGGCTAAACTTGTACTTACGGTACTTGCAGTTATGATGACCGCACTCACGGGAACAGTTTTTGCAGCAGATCCGCTTGGAACAATAAACAGCCTTTCAGACTTTATCTTCTCGGCGATTAAGGCTATCGGACTAATCCTGCTCGGCTTCGGTGTTGTGCAGATAGGTCTGTCGCTTAAATCTCACGACGCATCGCAGAGAGCAAACGGATTTCTGACCTTCTTCGGCGGCGTCATCATTGCATTTGCGAAAGATATACTCGATATGATTATCTAAACGTTCAGATAATCATATTTATCCGAACTTTTGCAAAATCATAATTCCTTGAGAATAAAAAATTTTAGTGCAAAAAGACGAAAAACGCTTAAAAATCTATTGACTTTTTCAAAATGTATAGTAGAATAAATATGCAGAAAGGTAGATGTATCAATTTTATCTTTCTTGCATACAATGCTAACAGGGGTGTATCTCAGCCCTATAAATGAGAAACTTATAAAGCGAGCTTCTCTTGGCTCTAATCAAGAAATTTACAAGCGAGCGTTTCGCTGCTCTGAATGCGAGTGTAACAGGGGGCAAGCTTGCTTGCCCTTTTGTTATATGTTCAAGGAGTAATAAATGGATATAAGGTTTTATCAAATAGAAAATAAGTACATAGATTATTTATCCCCTCACGCTCCGCATGTGTTTCACAACAAGCAGGCAGGGCAACAAAATGAGCGTAAATATATAGGGATTGTTTTGCAAGTAAACGGTTTCGATTATTTTGCACCTTTATCGTCTTTTAAGCCGAAGCATAATAAAAGTGTCTGAAATGATTGATTTTATAAAGATTAAAAAAATATGCTGTTATCAACTTAAATAATATGTTTCCTGTTCCTCTTTCGGAATGTTTCTATGTTGACATCAGCAAGGAAAAAGGATGAGCATTACAGAGCTTTGTTGCTGTCTGAATATCGTTATATAAAGTCTATTCAAGAAAAGATACGGAAAAATGCTTCAAATGTCTATAAGCATAAGATAGAACACGGAAATTCAACGGGACTTGCAAAAAGATGTAATGATTTTATTCTCTTGGAAGGTCTTTGCAGGGAATATAAAAAAATAAAAATAAATTTATAAGTTTTAAGCCATCACCGTAAAAAGTGGTGGCTTTTTTTGCGTTTTAGGACAGGAGGAGGTGAATTACCTTTGAGCGATAATTGGATTGTAGCCAACCTCGAAAAATGCGTTTTTCCACTTGGAACGATAAAATGACCGAAATATGGTCGCTTATTACAACCTCGCCGCAAAGCTTCAAAGGCGGTGCTATATGGAATGTAATTTCCGGCATAAACGGCGGACTTCAAGCCATAGGACTTGGCTTGTTGGTCCTCTTTTTTGCTATGAGCATATTTAAGTCAACGGCATCGTTCCGTGACTTTCAGCGACCGGAATATGCCTTAAAGCATTTTATCCGCTTTTGTGCGGCGAAGGTGGCGATTACATACGCAATGGATTTAATGACGGCGATTTACACCATTTGCGGCGGAATTGTGGAACAAATCGCAGGCTCTCTCGGCGGTATCGGCGGTGCGTCGGTTACACTCCCGGCGGCAATCGAGCAAGCTGTGGAGGACACAGGCTTTTGGGCGAGTATTCCACTATGGCTTGTAACGATTTTGGGAAGTCTGTTTATTACGGTTTTATCGTTCATAATGATTATGACCGTGTACGGCAGATTTTTTAAGCTGTATATCTATACGGCGATAGCTCCCGTTCCCCTTTCCTCATTTGCAGGGGAAACAACATCGTTTATGGGGAAATCGTTTTTGAAGTCGTATGTCGGAGTTTGTATGGAGGGTGCTGTTATCGTGCTTTCGTGTATCATATTTTCGGCATTTGCGTCAAACAGTACGCCAACGCTTGACACAAGTATTACAACCGTCACAATGATATGGAAATACATCGGCGAGGTGATTTTTAATATGCTCGTTTTGGTAGGTCTTATCAAAGGAGCAGACAGAATTGTGAAAGAATTATTCGGAACATAAGGAGGATTTTTTTATATGAGTTACAAAAATAACGCTATCAGCAGCGATGACCCACAGGCTATTGAAAAGCTGACGGAAAAACTGCATAAATGCGAAACAGAACAGGAATTTATGAAAAAGGTAAATGCCTACTACAAGAAAAACGGGACTTGCGTAGGCTGTGAGGGCGTTTCGGACGAGCTTGCGGCAAAGCTGGATGAAAATATAAAACAGGCGTATTCGTGGGATAAACAGCCGTTTCCGTCATACCGCCTTACAAATAACAATGCCGAAATACGCAGACTGAAAAAGCGTATCGAAAACCTTACGGCAACGCAGAATACGGAATTTGTCGGTTGGAAATTTAACGGCGGCGAAGCGGTCATAAACGAAGATAAAAACCGTTTGCAGCTTCTGTTTGATGAAAAACCGAGCAAAGAACAAAGAGAAATGCTCAAAGCAAACGGCTTTCGGTGGGCGCCGAGTGATGCCGCTTGGCAAAGACAGCTTAATCACAACGCTTTCTATGCGGCAAAATCGGATAGATTTCATTAAACCCGAAAACGGTGAAAGACCTACCGACTTGCAGCCGAAAACACCGAAAAAGAGCGAGCCGGAAAGATGAGGAGGTAATCAATTTTGGAGATACGAATTAACAAGGAAATAAAGGACTATCACGAAAGCCTGTTTTTCGGACTGTCCACAAGGCAGTTTATCTGTTCGGTAGCAGCGGTCGGAGCCGCTGTCGGGATATACTTCGGACTTAAAAACTATATCGACAAAGAAACGGTATCTTGGCTTTGTATTGTGGCGGCGGCACCTATTGCTGTTACCGGCTTTTTCAAATACAACGGTATGAACTTTGAAGAATTTGTCGGAGCGTGGTTTAGGTCTGAATTTCGCTGCCGGAGTGCGAAAATTTGAAAGCACGAATTATCTTTTATGAAATGATAAAGGAGGAACTTAACAATGGCAATGCTAAATCTGTTCGGAAGAAAAAAACCGAATAAAAAAAGCAAAAAAAGAGAAAAATTGCAAAGACGGTTCAGAAGTCGATACCGATTGATGCGATATACAAGGACGGCATTTTTGTCGCACAGGACGGCTGTTTTTCAAAGTCGTGGAAATTCTCGGACATAAACTATGCCGTAGCTTCGGACGATGACCAGCTGCAAATGTTCCTTGCCCACTCTGCAATTCTTAACGGACTTCCGACAGATGCAATGGCTGAAATCACGATATATAACCGACAGCTTCACAATAAGGTGTTCGAGCAAATCACAACGCCGTCCGATAATCCGAATTACAGAAAATACACAAAAGAACTCAACGGCATACTCTGTGATAAAATGTCGGAAAGCAACAATATCGTACACGAGAAATATATTACGGTCGCAACCGAAAAGAAAAAAACATTGAGGAGGCTCGGACATTTTTCACCCGTGTGGGAAATGACCTCACAGCCGATTATGCGAAAATATCGTCAAAAATAGCGGAGCTTGGATATAAAGACAGGCTTCGCATTTTTTTAATGACTTTTTTTCAAAACGGGAGAAAAACGAAGAATTTGATTTTGACCTTAAAAAAGCTATGGCGAAAGGTGCCGACTTCAAAGATTACATTGCTCCCGACAGCTTGGAATTTAAGAAAGATTATATAAAAATCGGCGATAAATACGCACGAACGGTGTTTTTGAAAGAATACCCCTCTTTCTTAAAAGACAGTATGATTTCGGAATTAACCGACTTTTTCAAGAAGTATGATGTTATCCATTACCATTCAGCCGATACCGACCGATGAGGCGGTTAAAATCGTTCAGAAAAAAACTCCTTGCCATTGAAACGGATATTACAAAAATGGCAGCAGAAGCAGAATGAAAAACAATAATTTTTTTCCGCCAATATTCCGTATGAAATGGAGCAAATGCGAAAGGAAATCAAGGAATTTTTAGACGACCTCACCACCCGTGACCAAAGAATGATGTTTGTAACGGTTACGCTATTGCATATTGCCGACAGTTTGGAGCAGCTCGATAACGATACCGAAACGCTGATGTCGATAGGCAGAAAAACACCTCTGCAATTTTGCAACGCTGAAATATCAGCAGGAGGACGGTATGCAGACGGTATTGCCGTTCGGAACACTGAATATAAAGGCTATGCGAACGCTCACCACCGAAAGCACGGCGGTATTATCCCCGTATAAGACACAAGAAATAATCGACAAGGGCGGTTTGTATTACGGCATTAACGCTATTTCCCATAACCTTTTGATGTGCAACAGAAAATTACTCTTGAACGGCAACGGCTTTATCTTGGGCGTGTCCGGTTCGGGCAAGTCCTTTGCGGCGAAAATGGAAATTTTGATGTCAGCTTTGTTTTCAAATGATGATATTATCGTTATTGATGTCGAGCGTGAATACGGCTCTCTGATAAGAAATCTCGGCGGCGAGGTTATCACACTTTCCGCATCGTCAAAAAATCATATCAACGCACTTGAAATAAACAATGATATTGATATGGACGAAAACCCCGTGTCGATAAAATCGGAGTTTTTAATATCTCTGTTCGACCAATTATTAAAAAGCAACGATTCAAGGCTCGGCGGCGGTGTCGGTGCAAAGGATAAATCTATCATTGACCGTTGTGCCATTAAGGTTTACGGCGATTTTTTAAGCAGAAAGTCAGAATATATGCCGACTTTGGTGGATTTCCGTAACGAATTACTCCGTCAGCCGGAGGACGAAGCACAAGACCTTGCATTATCGCTTGAAATATTTACAACAGGCTCGCTCGACGCATTTGCACATCAGAGTGATGTTAATACGAATAACCGCATTGTTGCTTATGATATTTTGGAGCTTGGCGAACAGATGAAGTCTATCGGACTTTTGATTATGCTTGATAATATTTTCAATCGAGTTATGGCAAACAGGCGGCGTGGCAAATACACCCGTGTTTATGTCGATGAAGCACACTTGTATTTCAAAAATCCGTACAGTGCGGATTTTCTTTTGAAGTGCTGGAAACGGTTTAGAAAATACGGTGGACTGCTCACGGGCATTACGCAGAACATTTCCGACTGTCTGTTAAATGAAACGGCAAGAGGTATGCTTTCAAACAGCGAATTTCTGCTGCTCTTAAATCAAGCGCCGTCGGACAGAAAAGACCTGTCGGAGCTTTTATCAATATCCGATACGCAGATGAGCTACATCACCAATGCCGGAGCAGGACGAGGTTTAATCAAGGTCGGCGGCTCTATTGTGCCGTTTATCAATGAGTTTCCGACAGATACGGAACTCTATAAACTGATGTCAACAAAAATTAATGAGCAGTAATATTATATGCGGTGGAGCAGAAAAAAACTCCGCCGCTGAATTTTTGCAAGGAGGACGCTATGAAAAAACAAAATGACAGAAAAAAATTATTTGAGCTTGCCTACACCGACTCTATGACCGAAGTGCAAAAATCGCAACGCTTATGAGGAACGCTTGAAAAAGCTACGCAAGCCTAACGCAAATATTTCACACATCACGGTTATTGTTGTCGATGTAAACGGCTTGAAAGAAATAAACGACAGTTACGGACATTTCAGCGGTGATGATGCAATAAAGACCGTTGCAAAGGCTCTCCGAGATACTATCGGAACAAAAGCAGATATTTATCGTATCGGCGGCGATGAATTTGTCTGCATATCCGAAAGCAATGTACTGCCGTATATATCGCAATTCAAGGACACGATATATTTTTATCAATAATGAAAAAAACTGTATAACCTGTCTGTTTCGATAGGCTATTCAAGATTCCACGAAAAAAATACAGTAAAGTTATTGACGATATAATCTGCCGTGCCGATGAGAAAATGTATATGGATAAAAAGAGCAAAAAATAAGCAGAAAATGGGACGGTCTTTTTTAACCGTCCCGAAAAAGCTATTTGCCGAATAAGTCGCTGTGCGTTCCTGTTCTTGCAAGAGTTAAAACCAAAACATCTTTTTCGTAGAAATATACGAGCAACCAGTCCGGCTCTATATGACACTCTCGGTGTCCCTGCCCAATTTCCGCCCAAAGGATGGTCGTAGTTTTCATCGGGAAGTTTTTCGCCGTTTGCAAGTTTTTCCACAATGTTTTGCAGCTTTTCAATATCAAGATTTCGCTTTAATGCCAGTTTATAATCTTTTTGAATTTGGTAGTCCATTTGACAGTATATTTTTACATTTTTTTCATTTGGCTAAATCTGCAAACATCTTGTTTAAGTCGGTGTAACCCTTGGCAGACGGATCTTTTGCAATCCTTTTCCGCTTCACGCATAGCGGCAACCGTTTCTGCGTTCGGCTGATTAAGAGAAATCTCGAAAGGAATTTTTCCGTCACGGAGCGCCTGTCTTACAAAGATGTTAAATGCCGTTGAAATGTTCATACCAAGCTCATTAAAAAGAGTGTCGGCTTGTGCTTTTAATTCCGAATCCATACGGATACTGATATTTGTAGTAGATGAATGTGCCATAAAAAAACATCTCCTTTCATACTGCCAATTATATTATACGCTATTTGCACGAAAAAAATCAATACATTATACAAATTTTTAATAAAAAAATTTAATTTTGCGAGGTGATAAACCTTGAAATATATAAAAACCAAACCGCAGACTACCACAAAAAGCGGTTAAAAAAACGTTCCGAAATCGGTCCAACATTCAGCAAAACAAGCGGTTAAGGATATAAAAAAACCGTGTCAAAAGATGTACTTATCAAAAATATCATAGACAAAGCAGCTTGATACACGGCAGTCACAGCAGCCGCAGCGAGCCGAAGTTGAGGCAACCGAACAGGTTGAAAACACCTACTATTCCGCCGTTGATACCGTTTACCAAAAAGGTAAACATTTTGCGGAAAATAAGTTAAAACAACACCGTCAGCAAGTGAAAACACGGCAAAATCAAAATGCAGATACACCGCATACAACTCAAAATGACAATGTTTCAGAGGTGCAGAACACCCCCAAGCAGCCTGACAATGCTCCGAAAACAAAAGAGAGCATACAAGCGGAACATAAAACCATCTGCACCCGAAAAATGCTCCAAAGGTGCAAAAACAATCCTACCGCACAGGTTAAGACCAAAGAAGCATATATGAAGTCGCATAAATCGGATATGCCGGAAAAATCAGCGGATACGGTTAAAACAAAGGCTAATTACATAAAACAGCACAAAACCGCCGAAGTTAAGAACGGTATCAAGCAAAAACCGAGCGAAATTGCTCCGAAAACAAGAGTGGATACCTCTGTTTCCTCTGCTCCCACACCCAAAACCAAAGAGCAAGCCATAAAGGACGCACGGAAAAAATATGTTTCGGAGAAACTGAAAACAAAAGCTGAAGCTGAAAAAGCAGCACGGCAAAATCATACTTCGGATATACCGATACATAACGAGGGCTTGCCGAAAACAGAAATTTCAGCACCCGAAACACAACGAAGTATATCTGATACCGCTTTACCCTCAAAATCTATGCCAAAAACAAAGGAAAGCTACATACGCTCACACGGCAAAGCTCCGTCCGACCTCATAAAAACACCGGAGAGAGCAAAAGCAATGCCAAAGCAGAACGCTCACACCGTTACCCGAAATGTATCGACAGGAGCAAAAAAAGCGGTTAAAACAAAAGACTGTCTTTTTGAAAGGCACAAATAAAGCCGTAAAAACAGGCAATTCCTATGTCGGCAAGTATGCAAAGAAAAAAAGCTGTTAAATCTGCTAAACGGGCGGCAAAGACGCAGAAGGAAATCACGAAAAAAAGCGACAAAGCAAGCTGCCAAGCAAGCGAAAGAGGTTGCTCAAAAAAATCTGCACAAGCCGCAAAGGCAACCGCAAAAAGCGGCTGTTAAAATCACAGTTAAAGTCGCTCAAATGGTAGCGGCAGCAGCAAAAGCCGTTGTTTCCGCACTTGCCGCACTCGGCGGCTGGGCGGTGCTGTTGGTCGCGTTAATTGTTGTAATCGTGGTTGCGGCTATTGCCGCAAGCCCTTTCGGTATCTTTATTTCAGATTAAGCGGCGGACAATGACAGTATTCCTATTTCCTCTATCGTTGCGGAATGTAATATGGAGCTTTCAAACAAACTCGATGATATTGAAAATGCCGCAACGGCTGACCGAAGCGAGATTATCGGTGAACAGGCAAATTGGGATTTGGTGCTTGCCGTGTTTGCAACAAAGGTTGCAGGCGTTGAAGATGACACTGTCGAAGATGTTGTCGTTATCACAGAGGATAAAAACAAAAGCTAAAAAGATGTGTTTTTGGGATATGCACGAGATAACCTCTCGCATCGAAACGGTTACAAACGGCGATACTTCCGAAAAAAAGTTGTATATATCACAATTACAACCAAAACCAAAGATGATATGATTTCAAAATACAATTTCACACACAAGCAACAGGAAGCATTAAACACGCTTTTGGAGCAAGACGAGGTGTTGATTTCCGCAGCGCAGTCGCTCGCAGTGTCAGACGCTACCGCACAGGATATTTTGAAAAATTTACCCGACAGTTTATCAGCGGAGCGAAAGAAGGTTATAAAAGCAGCTTGCTCGCTTGTAGGCAAGGTGAATTACTTTTTGGGGCGGTAAATCGTCTGCTATCGGCTGGGACAGCGAATGGGGCAAGCTGAAAAACCGTATCGGCGGAAGGCAGTAAAACAACCGGGACAAAAAGACCTTTCGGACTTGACTGTTCGGGGTTTGTTACTTGGAGCTTTATCAATTCCGGGTTTAATGCGTCAAGCATAGGACACGGAACGAAAGGACAAATCGCAAAGTGCAGCCGAATATCTTGGAGCAGCGCTCAAGCCGGGGATTTAGCCTTTTATGCAGACCTTTCTCATGTCGGAATCGTTGCAGGAAAGGACGCTGCCGGAAATATCCTTGTGATACATTGTTCGAGCGGCAGGAATAATGTCGTTATCACAACAAACAGTAGCTTCGGTTTTGCAGCAAGACCGAATTGTTATTAAAAATTAAAAGGTGAAAAATACGTCACATATCTTAATTTTTACAAAATTATGTATTAAAAATGTGTTTTCGATATGTTATATATTGTGAGATAATTTATACGAAGAGTCCCTAAACTATATGTATTGGAGGTGCTAAAATGGATAAATTTGGATATGTAAGAGTATCATCAACGGACCAAAACGAGGACAGGCAGTTACTTGAACTGCAACGGCTAAAAATCCCTAAACGAAACATTTATATCGATAAACAATCAGGTAAAAAAACTTTAATCGGCCACGATACATTGAATTACTTAAAAACTTTGGAAAAAGGAGATATATTATATGTAAAGTCCATAGACCGTCTGGGACGAAATTATAAAGAAATACTTAAACAATGGCAAATACTAACAAAAGAAATGGAGGTTGATATTGTGGTTATTGATATGCCGCTTTTAGACACACGAACTGCAAAAGACTTACTTGGAACATTTATAGCGGACATAGTTTTTACAGGTGCTTTCTTTTGTAGCCCAAAACGAACGTGAAAACATAAAAAGGCGACAGGAAGAGGGCATAAAGGCCGCTAAACTTCGTGGGGTTGAGTTCGGACGACCTGTTATAAAGCCACCCGCCAATTTTTCAGTTCCTTGTAAAGCAGTGGAAACAAGGAAAGATCTCGGCTGATGATGTGGCTAAAAAGCAAAAATGAGTATATCCACATTTTATCGAAGATTACGAGAATTACGAATAAGTACACATTAAAAATCGCTATCAAAAGGTACACATTTTGATAGCGATTATTTTTGCCTACATATGTCATAAAACGATATTTATAGTATAAATATCCACGCATATTGTATCATATTCACCTCATAAAGTCAATTTTTTTCGATAGTAATTAGTATATTATTCTCCAAAAACATATTTTGTCAAAAATGTGTACCTTTTGTCAAATTGTTGAATGAATAAAATAGCCTATACTTATAGTGTGAAAGGAAATATCTATGAAGAGAAAAAAATTACCATTTTAAGACAATATTTTTTTAGAACTAATTGAAGCTACTGAAAGAAGAGATTTTGTCGCAATGAACGAAATATATTGCGAAATTGAAAGTATTATGCATAATAAAACTTTAAATAATATTTTCTTTTCACAGTTGGATAATGATAAAAATAGTATTACCCAATTGTGTTGGGAACCACACAGAGGATTCCATATCCTTGGAGGCTTTATTATATAAGGACAGTGAGTGTTTGGAACTTCATTTAAATTCTTTTGTCTTTAGAGAAATGGCAGGAGAATTTCCTAAATAAAAATTTTTTTCTGCAAAAATTCAAGAAAAATTTTACGAATAGAAAAGAAACATTATAGTTTTTAGATGATGAAACAAGAGATTTTTTTAAATATTACTGATGGTGATATAATAAAAATTTGATTTATCAAACGGCATTATTATAAGCAAGTTTAACATTCAAAAAAATTGTGGTTATCTCTGAATTTGTGACAAATTTAATTTTTTTACTTGAAAAATATTCACAGTTAGGGATATAATATATACAGTGAGGAGAAGTGTATTATTTGTAGTAATAACAATGCAACAGATTTTTTTAGTGTTGCCGAAATAGCTAATATGTGGGGCGTTTCTAAACATTGAGTACAAATTCTACGTTCACAGGGACATGTGAATGACGCTATGAAAGTTGAGCTTGTTTGGATAATTCCTGCTATGGCTAAAAAAACCGCATGACCCTCGTAAAAAAATTACATAATTTTAGCAAAGAATTTTATTGATACATTATAATATTGAGCAATAATTTTTGCAAAAACAACTTGGGAGTGTTGATGTTGCTTATTTGCCTAACAAATACTGATGTACAGCAAAAAGAATACAGTATTGGACTTTAATTTTATATATAATAAATATTGTAATAATGTATGGATAACGATATGCAAATCTGTTTTTGATGCTCAACAGCGTGAAGAAGTAATGCAAGATGTGTTCGTAAAAGGTTTATAAAAAGCATGGGAAAAATTCCAACACGAGAATGCAGCTCGCAAATGGTTAATGCTCGTAACTAAAAAGTACCATAATTGATGCAATAAGAAAAGATACTACCTACAAGGAACACATAAATATTACGCTGGATGATGAAGATATATTTGAGAGCTGTCAAGATTTACTAGAAAACCAACCTCTTGACAATGTTATCAAACAAGAAATAGCAAATGAATTAATGGAAGTAATACATCAATTAAAAATCTGTTCATTACGAAGTAATTGTACTACATTATTTTTGGGAATTTTCGCCGAAGGAAATATCTGAAAAATTACATATTCCGTTGCACTACCGTTTATTCAAGGTTGAGTAAAGCCAAGACAATCTTATATGACAAAAATCAGCAAATCGGTTAAAGACTTTTTACTTTGACGGGGGTAAGTCAAAATGAGAAATGAAAAATTGTGAAAAATATTAGACAAACTTTTGATGACATTATTAAAAAGAGCGTTGAAATGGAAATGACTGACAGTCTTTTCCCCATTAACAGACGAAGATATAAAAGAAAATGGGATATCCATCGCCTCCTGCAGATATGTATGATAAAAATAATGAAAGAATGCACTAATGCAACAATAAATTTAGATGACGGATTTGACAAGAAGCCAAATAATAGTAAGAAACATAAACTCCACAAGTTTATTGTAATTGCTGCCGCTATCCTAATTTTATCTTGCGGAGCTTTTAGTGTAGGAGCTGTACGAGTTTATGTCTTTAAGATAATACATCAAATTACCGAGAATTCCATACAGTTTTTTGGCATAAACGACGGAAGTTACAATTATGATGCTGATGAAAATGAGGCATACAATAATGCTGATAAAGCTTTAGGTTATACCACATTGAAACCCTAAATATATGCCTGATGGCTATGTTTTTTTGATAGTGTAAAACTATACGAAAATGACCATGTTATAATGGTATATAAAAATCAAGATAAGATTATAAAGTTAACGCAAGAGTTAAAGACTGACCCAACATATTCAGGCGAAGCTGTTGATACAAAAGAAGGTTACACATATACACTTACCGTTAAAAAAATACAATTATAAATATTGCAGAACATAAACAGTTAGATACTGATATTAAAATGGTATAGTGCCATTTGGAACGACGAAAAACTTAATTTATAACGTCAGCAGTAATTGTAACAAAAAGAGTTTGAAAAAAATTTATTAAAAAGTTTATACTAGAAGGGATATTGTGACGCTATGAAAAACTGTCAGCCTTCTGGCTGTGATTACTGTTATTATTTCGTTATGCTCAAAATGTATTTGCTTTGGAAACAAAAAATTCTGTAATTTCACCGACAAAAACTTTTTATCAAATTTTAGGTATTGAGTCAAACGAAGATATAAAATCAGCCACAATAGAATATGTGCGCGAATTAAACAACGTTTGTGCAGATATAGATAATGAAGATATAGAAAAATTTCTTTCTGTTTGCCGGGATACAGAGTATAAAGCGGTTATAGGTCCTTATTGGGATAACTATAAAAAAATTAAATAATGTTTTTGTAAACTTATGGAAGGGTGAAAAATACTCTTTGGATTATAACAATAAGCTTACAATATATCCAACGTGTATTCAATACGGAGCCTATGGAAACAAAACGGCAGATACAGGTGTAACATATGCATACAATTATCTATGGTATTACCCCACTGAAGATAGCGTTAATGTTATTGCAGAGGCGTTTGAAGAATTAACAAATAAATATTGCAACAGAACGAGAATGTTGGATAACTATGACGGACCGGTTGTTGTTAAATCAGAACCGAATTATTTTTTTCGACTGCCGGTGCAAGCAAATGGGCGGAAACGGATTTGCAAATTGCAGCAACAAAAAAATCTTGTGCCATATGAGCTTGCCTATAATTATACAGAAGGAATTTCACGTGAGGATTTTTTTGCAAATTAGCCGCTCAACTTATAGTTGTATTGTATAAAGAAAAAAACATACGATACAGTAAATTCTTCTGAAATTCAATCTGTGGTCAAAGAGATTATACAACTTAAAAATCTTACCTCTGAATTTGAAAATGTCTTATATGAAGATGTTAATAATCCAAGTGATGAGATTAGATTTTTTTAACGGCATTAAAAGTCATATATGGTACAGGGAAAAAAATAGATTTGAACCCAATTCGTACATCACACGTGAAACGGCCGCGGCGATTTTAAGCAGAATTGCGTCACTTTTTGACGTAGAATTAAATGCTGACGGTGATAACTTCTCTGATGATTATCAGATTTCATACTGGGCAAAAATCATATGTGTATGAGATGAAAAATTTAGGTGTTATGTTCGGAGATGAAAATAATTTATTTAATGCTCAAGACATATATACAAAAAGAACAGTCCATTATTACAATTTACAGAATGTATCAGAGGATTTTTTTGATTATATGTTTTTCTCTTAATTTATAAATTTGCAACGAAAAGGGCATTGCCCAATTTGGTGAGTTTCACCTTTTGAGGCATGCCCTTTTAAATTTTGAAAAATTTAATTTGTCATTTTAGGATTATCACACTTCAACGGTTTCCCATTGGATAATACCGGGGGTACATCCTCTGCCCAAGTGCATATATTGATAATCTAAAGTAATAGATTTTCCGGGATTGATTGCATTTGTTTCGCAGAAATTCCAACGATTATATCCTGCACCGCTTCCTGCACCGTTTGTTCCAATAAACATCGCTTTTTGCGACACCGCCAGACGAAATACCGGCACAATGGCCCTCGGGGTTTGAAATGACATAACCTTTAAATTTAACCCTTCCGGATGTTTTATCATTTTTTTAACGTAGTGGAGAAAGCATACTGCAAAACCATAATTTCCCACATTATTGTAAGTAGAGGAATCTTCACTCGCCGTTCCTCCCTGCAGTAACGTTATTGGATTTGATTCAGTAGAGTTGCCGCTAAAATTCTTACTGGATATTCCATAAAAGGCGGAATTGTAGTACGAAGCAAGCAAATCGGTTGCCGCTAATGTATTACTTGTGGAAATATAAAAATGCTGAAGCTGTTCCGGAATATTCGTTTTTTTAGATATAGGCGGATATGACGGGTTATCTCCTATATTGTTTTTGTTTTTACACAAATATACAGCCATAACTAAAGTACCTGTTAGGGTATACTTCATAAGTGCCTCAAAGCGTCCGTTCGCCAAAAACACTTTCATCCTCAATCCAAACACTTTGATGTGCCGGAATTGTGTTTGAAACAGAGACTGCGTTAAAGAAGCTTTCATAAGTTCCAACTTGAGGATACCAGTTATTTGTGCAGTTAAAACCCGAGTTTACCTTTTTAATAGTTACACTATAGGAATTTGGATTATACACCCTGACCACAAATTTTGTTACCGAGTTAACCCCCGAATTACATGATGCATATAACAGTGCTTCTGATGTGTTAATTGTTGCCTTGTTTATGCAATAATTATTATCTCCCAAATAGGTTGACGACACTGTTTCAGGGTGATTGCAATACAACATTGTTTGGTCTGAATACTTTGTGTATCTCAAGGACGAAAGCGGAATTGCATTAAAATTTGTCGAACCCGATACCCAACTCGGGTTATCCAAAGTGGATTTAACTGAAAAAAATTGACATATTTTTTTCTCCTTCCGATTAAATAATGATTGTGTTGTCTTCTGTAAAAACGTTTTACAATATATAAAGAGATATTTTTAGTTCTTTAATGTAAACTCAATTCATTGTTTATTTTTTTGATTTATAATCTTTGCTAATGCATTTTTTTAAAAAAACAAGTCACATTTTATTACATTTATAAACTATAAACCCCTTAATATTTCTTTTAAGCTTTTCAAGCCCTTTTATTGTTGTACTTTTAGAGTGTGACGTTCTGTGCTGCAATTTATTTTTTTGGTTATTATTTGCAAAAAGTACAAGAGCGGCATAACCACTCTTGTACTTTTTTTATTAATGTAATTGATAACGATGATTAATCTTTATCGAGTCTGAATTGGCAGTTGTGCCTGACAATGTTGAGATTTTTAACTCCGAAATGTTTGCACCTTGTACAGACCACGCATAATCAATCTGTGAATCGGTCCAATTTGACGTACCAAGTTTTAAATTAGTCAAATTTGCATTTAATACCGATGAATCAGCATCATCATGTGTACCATCTTCATTTTTGAGGAACAAGTGAAATAAATCTCATAAAAACGAAGTTTAGGATTTGAATAATCGGCATCAAATAATTCTCCTGCTTTTAAACCTATATGTTAAAAATACATGTTGCTAGTGTTACGGATGCACTCCTATATGCATATGTAACCTTTACGATGTCATTACTTGATGTTTTGCTAACATCAATTCTTATATCACAATATCTCGCACCTGAATAATTGTTTTTATAGAATTGCCAAATTTTTGTAACCGACGAATCTGAACAATTTACTTCTGGCTCGGGTGCTGTCCCGCCGTGTGCTATTGCGTATGAAACCCACCCTTTGGTTTTTGTCATAAGTAAGTCCGATATCAAAGCTAAAAAAACTTGCTTGAACCATCTGTTACAAGACCAAGAGAAATATATGCATTTCTGTCCTTGGGAGTTACACTAACTGAATTAAAATCAACAGTAGCGCTTGCGGAGTTATAATTTGTTGTATATGGCGCTTGAACATAATAATGTGCACCTGTGTTGCATTCTGAAACGGGTTTTATATGATCTTTAAATTTTGCAAAGTCCCTACGCATACTTTCATATGACTTGTAAATATATCCGCCTAAATCACCATAGAGATAAAAATACGCCTGACGTGATATTGTCATACTGGGTTGAATACTGATCTTTTTGTAATTTTTTTACTGACATTAAGAATCCTTCTTTCTCTTTATTTAGTGTAAAACGTTTTTACACTAAATAAAAGAGAAAAGGAAGGATTTAATTTTAGTAAACCTAAATATCAATTTATATCATACGTTGTTATATTAACTTTTTTTCTAACTCACAGGTGTCAAGATTAAGTTTATACTCGCCCGATTCAAAAAGTGTCACGACTTCCCATAAGCGAAAAACTTGTATGCTGTACGGTTAGCTTTAAATATCAAATATTTCCCGTCATCTGAAAAAAACGGAGATTTTTGTTATCGTCACCATATACAGATGTACCGATAGGCGTGCCTATAAACGAGTATGTGTCCAAAATATTTGTATAGTCTAAAATTCTGCCGTTTTTGTAAAACCTGACTGCCGTAATACTTCTGTCCGGAGGAAATGCATATCTGAAAGCACCTCGGTGTATGTATTGAGTGTATTCCCCACATACGTATTTATCAATAATTTCTGCAGACGTATAAGCTTTTGGCATCCTCCATATCAGTTTCAAATTTATTGATATTGTCATTGTAAAGATAATTAACAGAAATATCGGAATATATTTTTTTAAATAACCCTTGAAGAGTCATTATATACGGATGTCATAAAATATTTCGGATTGTTTTCTATGCTGAAACTTCCGTTTAATCCTTTGTCTTTCAGTTTATTCAATTCTTCTGCCGTAACGGCGAGCTTACCTCCTATATTTACAGCATCAATTTCTTCGCCGTTTAATATTGCTCTTATATCTGTCTCAAAAATGTACCCCATAATTTTACCAAAAGCATTCTTTTCTATTGTTGGAAAAAAGCCTTCTTTTGCATTCCCTGTTTTATTAACAAATAAACATCTTACCTCATCACAATAATATACACTAAATCCATAGTTTGATAAGTCTTCAAGACAAATCAACGTTTGCCCACCAATATTATAACCTTTAATGGGTATGCCATCCATATATGTTAATATATCTGTTGAATATATAGGCTGTATCACATCTCCGTTAGCAGCATTAGCAGAAACAGCATTAAACATTAGCATAAATAATCCTATAATTAAAAATCCTCTTCATAAGAAACCTCCTCGCTTGCTTGGTTACAGTATATGTATATTATACTATATTTCCATCATTATATCAAATAAAATCTCATTACAAATCTTTTAATATTTCTTTGAGCTTTTCAAGACCTTTAATCTTGTTCTTATATACCGACTGTCTTGATAATTTCAGTTTCTCCATTATTTGCTTATCCGGCATCATATGCATAAATTTAAGTATGATCACATTTCTCTGATTTTTAGGAAGCTGTTCCAGCGCATATTGTAAATCTACATTTATTTCAGAAAAATCATCATATAGCATTGATATATTTTTGATTTCTTCTATACCACACAAATATTCATTCTCCCGTTTTTATCTGTTGTTTTATATATTTTATGTACGCATTGTATATAGATTGGCTAATATAATTGACAGCCTGTCCATCATTGCTTAAATACGGCATATCATTTATTAGTTGTATCACACTTAGTATTAAGTCATTTTCTGCATCTTCGTAATTCATTTTATAGGAATATTTTCCTATCAATGGTTTGAATTTGTTTAATAATTCCAACATGCTATTTGGGTTTCCGGCTTTTGCTTCGAAATCAAGTTACATATAACACACATTTCATTCACTCCTTTTTATTAAGGAGAAAGAATGTGTGTCAGATGTAAACCTGCAAATTAATTAAATCCAAACAATTTTATCGATATATAGAATTTATAAATTTTGAAGGGGGTTAATAAGTTTTCATTGTTGAAATATAATTAAATATTAATATACATATGCAACTCCAGCTTCCGAGTGAGTCGTTTCCGTCAATCCGTTGTGCTTAACTGTATGTGTTGCTTCTATCATATAGTTATAACCGGACTCGACAGTTACTTTTTTCTTCGGGTATGCCGCATGATATGTATTGTATTCTGTTGCTGAATCAGTCCATATCGCCAACCAATTGCCAGGTGATATTTCTTTTAAGATAGTAAGTGTTACTGTCAATTCCGTTGCATCGTAATATGCATCGGTATGTCCGCTTACCATTACATATCCGCTGTAAGGCGAGATTGTACAACCACCGCCTTGAAGATATCGCCCTCTCGGCTGTATTGTTACACTTTTTATCGTATTGTCCTGTGCAGTAGATTCCGGGGAATTTGCTGCGAAAACAGGTACCTGCATTGACAATGCTAATATCAACATTAAAGATACTAATTTTAACTTTCTCATTTTTATAAATCCTCCTGTGTTTTTGGTATTTTACCCCCTTCATCTATATATAACGTTTCATATTTATTTTTTTGTTATTTTTTTCGCAAAAAAAAAAAAAGCTTTGGAATTTATAAATTATAAATCAAAGCTTTTTAATAATATGTAAAGCAAAAATTGTATCCTTTTTTTATTCTTTAATTGCTACTTGACAGGATTATTATATGAAATTGCACGCTTGCTATCGCCAATACCCTGCGTTGTGGGATCTACCACAGCATTATATATATCTCGTAGCAATAAGGCAAAGTATATAAGGATTTGACAAAGCCTGTTTAAAAATATCAAAAAAACTGTCCCAAGTTGTAATATCTTTTGCTGTAATTCCTAAATATGCAAATATAGGTGCCATAATAGATATTCCAAGTTGCACATAAAAATACTGGGTTTTTTTAAACCGTACTTTCCAATTAATCATTTTTGTCCGCCTTTTCCAATCTTTTCAAACGATTATTATTCGCTTTTGTTTCCTGCTCCACTATCGTCATACGTTCAACAAGATTATTATGAGCCTCAACCTTTTTTTCAAGTTGTTCAATTCTATAAAGGGTTTTATCACTAGATTTCATAACACCCATCATAGAACCAATAACTGTACCTAACATCGAAATAACTGACACAATTATAGTGCTATCCAATTCAATCATTTCCGATTATCACCTCCGTTTTGTTTAATACAATTCTGCATATTCTTATAAATAAAGAGAACTTATTTTTGTTCAAATGTAAATACATAATGAAAGTTTAACAAAAAAATTTGTATCTTTCGTTATATTTTTTTAGAATGTGATTTTTAAAATATACCGTTAAGTGGCTATAGTTATAACAAAAGATGCTTATAGAAGTGTACCGCACAGTGAAAGTGCCGCATTTTTAAGTGCTGTGGTATTTTTGAATTAGCGAGGTGCTTACTATGGACAAGTGTCTAAAAATTTAAAGTTAGCACAAATCAAAAAAATAAATGCTGTTGACCTCGAAAGTGTTAAAAAAACCTTTTGGGGTCATTTTTTTAGTATCGACTATTTTTTTATATCAGAGCACCTCCAACTCCGATTTGAATTTTCACAATTAATCTAATCGGAGGTAAACATGAAAAAAATAAAAATTAAAAATGAGTATTATTGGTATAATGACAGTAAATACATAGAACTCCCCGATAATATAGCAGAAGTTTTCACAGAATTTGAGAGAGCTGAACACAGATATTTGGAAAAGTTGCGTTATCATAAAGCATTTTACTCTCTTGATAATGGAAACGGAATTGAAAATGATATACTCGTTGTTCCGCAACTACCTGACGAACTGTACGAAAAAGAAATTAAATCAAGCAGAACTTTACGCTGCTATCAATCAGTTACCCTATACGCAGGCTAAACGCATTTTATGCTCATTATTTTTCCAAAATATGACTTATGTAGAAATAGCCAAAACTGAAGGTGTTGATGCAAGTGCCGTAAGGCACTCTGTAAAACGAGGTTTAAAACAAATTGAAAAAATACTAAAAAATTTTTGACCTACCTGGTCCGCTTTTGGGATTTTTTTCTGCATACTTATAGGGGAACAAATTTTGTGCAGTCCTTTGACGGACTGTAACAATGAATTTGAAATCCTTTTATCCTAAATAATTGTTATTTTACAAAGAAAGCACACAAGATAACAGCGGTGCAGCATAACGGCAAACAGATACATTCCGGTATGGACGAGCCAAACGGCAGATACGCCAAGACGATAGTTTTTGCTTCTACTTCATCCTTCTTTCTAAGATGAAAAATTATCCGAGCGAGAAATATCAATGCCGCAAAGCAATGCATCAACCTTGCAGGCGATGACTTTATATCGGGACAATGATACTTCTACCCAGCCACAGTCCGAGCGGATAGCAATTCAGGGTTCCCGCAAAAGCATAGCTTTTTGTTGGAAAAGAGAACAATCGCCTGATAAGCGATGCCTTTGCCGACAGGCAAAGCGAGCCCAAAGGCGAATTGTGAACGCCGTCGCAGGCAATGGGGGGTAGCTCGGTCGGATGGCGGAGAGGTGAAATTCCTATGGAGTGTTCTTGCAATACACCGTCTGAAATTGCTTCAAAACAAAAAATTAAGTTGTACCCGTCTTTCGGGACGGGTACAGCTTTAACTCTTTGATATTAGAAATTAAAGCATTTTATAAGTGCTTTAATTTGTGGTATTAAAATTCAATTTTTTTCTCAAAAACTATATACAAATACACTAAACCGTGATATAATATGTAGTGTATTTGTATAAGGTGGTGATTTTATGACACATATTGAGAAAAATCAAAAATTTAATTGATAAGTATAACGATATTGTAACTTCCGCTATGCTATAATATACCAATATTACATTTGAAACTGTATGCCGTACAATTATTGAAGTAATGAATAATGTTAATTTTTAATAAAACCAAATAACAGATTTTAAGGATTGCAAATTTTGCAGTCCTTTTTGTTTTGCCAAAGGGGGTAATTTTGTGAAAGAGATACCAATATGGGAAAAAAGCAATTTAACATTAGAGGAAGCTGCTGCGTACTCAGGTATAGGAATAAACAAAATCAGATTACTTTCTGATAAAGAAGATTGTGAATTTGTTTTATGGGTCGGAACAAAGCGGCTGATTAAGAGAAAGAAACTTGATGAATATATAGAGAGAATGTACTCTATTTAATAAAACACAACCATCTGTTTACATTGAATTTTTTTGCTTATACCGTGTGATTCAGCTATACTATATATAAGCGATTGTTACCTTTCAATGTAACACTATATTGAAAGGAGCAGATTTATATGCCAAGTGCAATCACAAGAAAGCCCAAAAATAACAGGAGGTTAGATAAAAGCAGAATTACACTCCGCAAAGGAGAAACCCAAAGGCAGGACGGTATATACGATTACAGATGGACTTCGCCGGATGGAAAACGCCATTCTATATACGCAAGTACGCTTGAGGAGCTGCGTGCAAAGGAAGAACAAATAACGGTTGATGTTCACGATGGAATAAAAAAACTGAAACACGAATGGTTACCGTAAATGAAATGTTTGACTTATGGTGCGATTTGAAGCGAGGAATAAAAAGATAATACATTTCAAAAACTATAAGTATATGTATAACCTTTTCATAAGACCGAACTTTGGAAAAATGCGAATAACGATGGTCAAGAAAACTGATGTAAAAAGGTTTTATAATACTTTGGCTGATGGAAAAATATTAAAAGTATCAACCATAGACACACTGCATAATATACTCCATCAAGTTTTTGATATGGCACTCAATGACAATTATATCCGGCTCAATCCAACCGACAATATGCTTAAAGAATTAAAAAAGGCACATAATTTTTCGGTTGAAAAACGCAAAGCATTGACTATTCCAGAACAAGAATTGTTTATGCGATTTTTGAAGGACAGTCCGCAATACAACCATTGGTATCCCATATTTGCAGTAATGCTCGGAACGGGTATGCGTGTCGGAGAACTTACAGGATTAAGATGGTGTGATATTGATTTTGACGAAGATCTAATCAGTGTAAATCATACATTAGTATTCTATAATCACGGAGATAATAAAGGGTGTACTTTTTAGCATCAACACACCGAAAACCGAAGCTGGAAACAGAACTATTCCGATATTACCGTCTGTTAAAGAGGCATTGCAAATGGAGAGGAAAAATGCAACAAGAGTTTGATGTTAAATGTAGTGTAAGCATTGACGGCTATTCAGATTTTATATTTGTTAATCGTTTCGGAGCAACGCAGCATCAAGGAACGCTTAACAAAGCCATCAAACGAATAATCAGAGATTGTAATGATGAGGTTTTTGTTGAAAAAGCAAAGAAAAAAAGACCCCGTATTATTTACCGCCGTTCAGTTGCCACTCGCTACGACACCCGTATGTCAAGCTAAAACTAAAAAAATTCTATCAGCCTATTTCAGCCGCACTTTCGGTGCAAAAAGTCCTTGATTTTCCACTCGATTTCAAGTCTGTTATCGGGATATACACACACCTTTTTCGATAAGCATATTGGCAAGTGTCTGCGTTAAGGCGGTTTCTTTTTTTACGGCTTTTGCCGTGCGGATAATTTTTGCCCTGTTTTCAGTTTCAAGCTGTGAGCGTTCCTCCGATTTGCGGAATTTATCGTATTGAATACGGTAATTTTTCGGCTTTCGTATCCAATTCAATTTTTAACCGTTTATACTCATCAAGTGTAATTTCCTCTGTTAAAAGCTGCTCATACAAGAGTTGTTTTTTCTTTTGGCAAGCCGTTATCTGCTTTTCAATATCCGCAAGCTGCTCTGTTTTTATCTGTGCGGTATCAACATTTGAAACATCATCAATATTCAATATGCTTTCGGCTTGTTTGGAGATTATATCAAAAATTGCTTGGTTTAATGCACCTTCCGTAATCTCCGATTTATAGCAAGGCTCCGTTTCGTCGTTCCTTGTGTAGCTGCACCGATATATCGGTATTTTTTTCGGCACATAATCCATTGCGTGCTTGCAGCAGCCGCACTCAACCTTTCCACGAAGCGGATAGCTCCGCTGTTTTTTATTCGGCTGCTTAAATGTTCGCCGTACCGCATTAGCCTTTTCAAACAATTCCTCCGAAACAATAGCATCGTGGTGGTGCGGTATCTTTATCCACTCGCTTTCATCACGCTTGACCATTTTTGTACTGCCCACATCTTGTACCTTTTGTTTGAGCATCACAAACATACCCATATACTGTTCATTGACTATAATTCGGTTGATGGTGGAAATGCTCCAATATTTGCAGTTCGGGAAACGAGAGCCGTAGTTTCCTTTAATGCCCTTGTACTGTGCAGGAGTAGGAATATTTTTATCAAACAACAGCTTTGATATATATGCGGCAGACTTGCCATCGGCGGTAAGCTCGAATATCATTTTAACCGTTTGGGCGGCTTTCTCATCTATAATCTGCTCGCCGTTATTTCCGGCTTTATAGCCGTATGTATAATTTCCCGATTTATATTCGCCACGCCGCATTTTTGTATATTTGGCACTCTTTGTTTTAACCGATAAATCACGGCTGTAATACTCATTTACGAGATATTTCACCGCAACGGCAATGCCGCCCGTATCACCTTTATGTGCGTCACTGTCATAGTTATCGCTGACCGATATAAACCGCACACCGAACAGAGGAAATATTTGTTGTGTAAAATATCCGACCTCTATACTGTTCCTCCCGAAACGGGAGAAGTCCTTTACCAAAATACAGTTCACCCTATAAGCTTTAACATCATTCAAAAGCTGCTGAACGGCGGGGCGTTCGAGATTAGTGCCGGAATAGCCCTTGTCAACATATTCGATTATTTCAACATTATCGCCGAGAGCTTCCGCATATTTACGGAGCAAAAAGCCTTTGTTATTCAATGCTCATACTCTCAACACGCTTATCTTCAACAGACAAACGCAGATATATGGCTATAATGTATCTATCCATTTGCTATCGCCTCGCTTTCAAATTCGTTATCAAAACTATATGTTATCTCAACTTGTTTGCCTTTGTAAATATCTATTCTTGAAATCAGCTTGTCTATAAGCTCTTTTGTAAGCGTGTTGTTTTTCAACAATATCCGAAACAGCGTTAGACAAGTCGCAATATCGGTTATAGCTTTTTTCAAGCTCCAAGCGGCGGTTCTCAACCTCGGTTATCTTTTTTTCATTGTATCGGAGATTTTATCACCGTAGCTTTTACGCATTTCTTGATATTCCTCTTGTGTGATGATGCCGTTTACAAGGTTTTCATACAAGCTGTTCAGAAAAATTCCGGTTTTTAGATATGTAAGCTCGTAAGTTCTTTAATTCCGCCTGTTGAGCTTCTATTTCTTTCTTATCATTCAGAGAATAGAATATCAGATTTTTTCTGTCGGCAAGTACAGACGCTTGCGATTTTATTGCGGTTATAACCACATTGAGCAAATCTTTTTCAAGAATACTGCCGTTATCGCATCCGTCACGGTTATATCTTAGACGAGTAAGACAATGCAGGTGGTAAGCATATCCGGTTTTTACTCGTTTTTCTCTGCCACGGTGTAATGCTCTGCCGCACTCGCCGCAGAAAACTTTGCCTTTCCATATATTTTCGGTATAGGGTATTACGGTTAGCTTGCTGTGCTTATTTTTTTAACTGCTCCATACGCTCCTGTGCTTTATCAAACATATCCTGTGAGATAATAGCCTCGTGCGTATTCGGAACGACTATCCATTCATCTTTGTCAACGGCGGTCTGCTTTTTAGCCAAGCTGTCACTTCTGCCTTGAACGAGCTTGCCTGTATATATTTCGTGCATTAAAATTTGCCGAACGGTCATAGTCTGCCATAATCCGCTGCCGATACTCTTTTTGAGGTTATATATCCCTTTTTGATAGCCGTATGCACCCGGTGTTAGGATTTGCCGTTCGTTAAGCTGCAAGCATATCTCGTTTATTGACATACCGCCGTTAAAAAGCTCAAATATCAGCTTGACAACGGGTGCGGTTTCGGGGTTTACAATTAGCTTATGACAGTCATCCGGATTTTTCAGATAACCGTATTTCGGTCTTGCACTCACATATTGTCCGTCACGCATTGCCTGCCGTGCCTGTGTTTTGATTTTCTTTCCGATGTCCAAAGCGTAGGCTTCGTTTATGATATTTTTTTGATATAAAGGAGCATTTTATCACCGTTTGACGGTGTATCCGTATCAAAGTTATCGTTTACGGCAATAAACGGCACCTTCTTTTCGGGAAAGTAGGTGTCTATATAAAAAGCCTGTGTCAATGCTGTTTCTGCCGAGCCTTGACAAGTCCTTTACGATTACGCAGTCTATCTTGCCGCTTTCAATATCCTCAATCATATGCTGAAATTCGGGGCGGTGAAAGCTCGTGCCTGTCGCCCCGTTGTCAATATACACTCCGGCTAACCGCATATTGCCGTTTCGGGTGATAAAATCATCAAGTATCATCTTTTGATTTTCAATGGAATTACCTTTGTTATGACTATCCTCAACAGATAATCTTATATATTGTGCTGTTCTTATGTATACAGCCGTATTCAAAATCTCCGGCTGTGTATTAACTGTGTTTTTTCTGCTTTTTCTTGCCATATCAAACCACCTCCCGATATTCGTTTAATGCGGATAATGCCTGTTCGTATTCGTCCTTGAAATTAAATGCTACCTGTATATGTGTCTTATCATAAATATGGATGCACTCTATAAGGCGGATAACAATGTTGCGGTCAATTTTATCAATGTTTTCAAAGGCTTTGAAGCGTTCTATCCATTGCAGCTTTTTCGAGGTATTGTTTCTGCACTCGTCAAGCTCGGTTTCAAGCTGTTTTAATGCGTCCTCCAAACCGTTTTTTTGTCTTTGGAGTAGGAGGTGTTAAGCGTTTTGTAATCCTCTTTATTCAGAATGCCGGAAATGTAGTTTTCATAAAGGGTTGATTTGTATTCACTTGTTTTGTCAAGCTGTTTTTGTACCTCGCTGATTTGCACCGATATTTTATTGCACATATCCTTGTTTATTGCATTGTTGTTGATGCCGCCTATTAAAGCGTTCAGAGAAGCAACATTTTTTTATATGTCCCTTAATGCTGTCCGTAACACAATTTACAAGGTCGGTTTCTTTTTATCATATTACCGCCGGTGCAGCCGTTTTTTTCTTTCCGGTGGGGCAATAATAGTAGAAGTATTTTTTTCGCCGTTATGTGTAACGGTTTTTGCGTGTCATACGATTTCCGCAGCAGCCGCAGATTAAAAATTCCAGAAAAACAAATGCAGTTCATTCTTTTTTTCGGTGATGTTCTTGTGTCGATACGCATAATCTTCTGCACAAGCTCAAAAATCTTGTCTGCCGATTATCGCTTCGTGTGCGTTTTCGGTTACAAACATCTCATCGGCGTTGCGTTTTACATACTCCTTAACCTTGTAATTCGGCTTGCCGCATTTGCCTTGTATCAGCTTGCCCGTATAGATTTCGTCTTTGAGAATACGAATTACGGTTGTTGCCGACCATTTTGAATTTTCCTTATCGCAGTAGCCACCTGTGGGGAGTGAGATGTTGTTGTCCTTTTTATATTCCCTCGGCGATAGAACCGCAAGATAGTTTAGCTCATTTGCAATTCGCTCCGCACTGTAACCGTCTGTCCGCATTTTGAATATATCCTTTACCACCTGTGCGGCGTATTCGTCAACAACAAGCTGATTTTTATTATCATCAGCTTTTTTGTAACCGTAAACGGGAACGGCTCCGACAAAATCGCCGTTTTTCCTTTTGATATTGAGTGCCGTGCGTACCTTTACGGAAATATCACGGCAGTATTCATCATTCATTACGCCCTTAAAGGATACGGAAATATCTCCCGTAACGGCTTCCTTTGCGGTGTCTATATTATCGTTTATGGCGATAAAGCGAACACCGAGAGCAGGGAAAACTCGCCGAAGATATGTAAAGGTTTCGTTGTACTCTCTGCCGAGCCTTGATAAGTCTTTCACGATTATACAGTTGATTTTTCCGCTTTTGATGTCCTCAAGCATTGCCTTAAATGCGGGCCGATCAAAAACGATTCCCGAATAACCGTCGTCTACCTGTTCATTAACGATTTTGATGTCGGGGTTTCTTTTGACAAATTCGTCAATGTATTTTCTTTGGTTTGCTATGCTGTCGCTTTCGTTTGCTCTGTCGCTTGTGTAGGATAAGCGAAGATATTTTTGTAGCGTTATACATAAATTTTTACCTCCTTGAAATTTACGGCTTGTCCGCAAAATCAAAGAGCATTGAATTTACCTTGTATTCAATTCTTTTTTTCCGTAATATATTTTTATCACGGAACGGCGAACACCGCAAAAAAATTATATGATAATACTTTGCAGACAATCCTCGATGGATAAGCCTTTGTCACTGTATTTTTGCCTTAACGACAAAATTTCCGCACTTAAAACAGTACGGATTTTTAATCTGCCGTATGTATTCCTTGATACGCTCCGGCTTGGGTAAATCTTTGTCAACGGATATGTCGTTTATATCCACAAGAGTGTCAGGGTTGGTTAAATCTTTAATATCTGTCATGGTGCGACCTCCTTAAAAAAATTCTTTAATATCACAAATTAAAGCACTCATAAAATGCGTTAATTTCTAATATTAAAGTTAAGCCGTACCCGTCCCGAAAGACGGGTACAACTTATTTTCTTTGTTTTGAAGCAATTTACAGACGGTGCTTTTGCAAGAACACTCCATAGGAATTTCACCTCTCCGTCGTCCGACCGAGCTGCCCCCATTGCCTGCGACGCTTTTAACGCTCGGACTGTGGCTGGGCAGAAGTATCATTGTCCCGATAAAGAGTCATCGCCCGCAAAGCTGCCGCTTGCATTATGACGCTAATATTTCTCGCTCTTATAGCTTTTCATCAATAAAGAAGGATGAAGTAGAAGCAAAGCTATCGTCTTGGCGTATCCGCCACTTGGCTCGTCCGTACCGGAATGTATCCGTTTGCCGTTATACTGCACCGCCGTTATCTTGCGTGCTTTCTTTGTAAAATGAAAGGGTTATGTACTCTGTTTAGACATTGCGTACTTGTTAATTATTGTCGCAATCAGATGTTGCTCGTTTTCACAAACGGTAGGCATAAGCCTTAACAAAAGATTTTCCTCGTCTATGGACAAAGGTAAATAAAGCTCTTTTCGATACCCGCTCATTAAAAACGCTCCGCCATCTATTCCTGTTTTGGTACATATAGGTGCATATCGGCTCAAAAAAACAGTATATCTCTGCGAATTGTCCTGTCTGAAACAGAATAATGAAATGCCAAATCTTTCATCGAGCATTTATTGTTTCGCATAAGGATAAAAAGAATTTCAAAGTCTTCTTTCAAAAAGAAGTTAATTGCCTATCCAAGCCGACTGCACCTTCTTTTCGCTAACTATTCTAAATGATATTGCGGACAGTTCTTTTTCCTAAATCAAAAAAATAATTTCATAATTTCGCTCCTTTGTGTAAATTTCATTAAAATTGCACAAAAAGAGCGTGGTGGTGCTTTCGGCTATGTTGAATAAAGCACAGAAAACAAAAACAGCCAAACTTGCCCGCTATAAAAAAATACGGGTAAATTTGGCTGTACGGTATGAGTGTGTTTTCGCTCCACCATCTGAGTCCGAATTATTATTCTTTCTGCTGCTTGCCTTGTGTTGATGAGAGCGATTTCTTCTAATATATACAAATATAATTGGTGTTGGACAACGACACATTATATATCACTCCTAACCGCACGGCAACTCACTTTATAAAAGCGGATACCATATATGCGTGCAAGATTGCCACGCCAAATGTATTTAGTTATATTGAATTTATTTCATTGTTGCAAAAAGTCAAAAAAGACCATAGAATTACTGTAAATTCTACGGTCTTAATATTGGTTTTTTTGCTTGTTATTTACTTTTTTTATATCTTTTTCATAATCAACACCTGCGTATATGTCAGCACAGATTATAGTTTTAGCAAGGCTTTCTTTTTGATCTCGAATACATTATTTTGTTCCAAATGCCATAATAGCCGTTCCTGATCCTCTCTCGATAGTTTTGATAAATGATATGTAATTTGAGAAATGTAATCCGGCTCGACATATGATGAAGCATCCAATAACAGTTTATCAACCGAAGTTCCTAATGCATCAGCTATATTAACCAATGTATCAATTTTTTTATATTGATTTTTTTCCTCTTTCAATTTTTTTGAAAGATGTTTCTCCGATATGTTAGATAATTCGGCTAATTTTTTTCTTGGGTAAAAACCTCGCTGTTCTCTATAATTACGAATGTTATCACCCAATTTTTTTCGTAATCCATATTTGTAGTATCACTCCTAACATAATTATACTAGTGCTTTTGCTGTTTTTTTAACTGCTCCAATGCTTAATTTAGTAATCACGCAGGATAATACTACACACATAAATAAAAAAATAGAGCTACACACATTTATATGGTGTAGCCCTAATAAATTTTTGATTATTATGGAATGTATGGATTTGGATTAAATAAAAGTATAATCAAATCTATCAATATTTTTAGCTCAAAAAAAGTTCATAGTAATAAAAAAACAAGCTTTTCAATATCTATTGTATAAAAAGTTATATATTGTTTACATTACTTTCAATATAATAATTAAATCTTCTATGTCAATCAAGCCGTTACCATCTAAATCGCAATGTTTAAAATCGTTCCAATCAATAGATTTTTCACCCATTCGATAAAATTTTTGGCAATATGTAATATCAAGAAGATCAACTACTCCGTCAGCGTTTACATCACAGCTTGACTTTTTTTAGTGACATTTGTATTTGCGCTTTCGGCGGTAATCTTAGTTGTAAAAGTAAACTGCTTTTTCCGTTTTTTTATCATATCCTGCTGCCGAAACATCAACAAGCCTTATTCCGAGCGTCATATCGTTAAGAATTTCTTTGAATTGAACCTCAGCTGCATCGAAAAAGCTCATTTTTTTGGTTAAGCTTCCGCCCGCACCGTTTTGCAGATAGGACAGTGCTATTGTTGCGGTGTTATCATTATTCCACTTAATTCCAAGGGGAGTAAAACCGTTCTTACCGATTAGGCTTTCAAATTGCAAAGCATCATCTTTTTGAAATGTAAAATGATACGGTAGCCACCTTTTTTTAATATTTCCAAGCTGAAATCTAAAAAGGAATTATATTCCCTGTAAGAGTATTTTTTTCTTTACGCTAACCGCCGCTGCGATCGGAAGTGTTTCAGCTTGCTTTTCATTGACGGTAATATCACAGCTTGCTTTTATTCCGTTTACTGTTTGAGCTGTAATCACCGCATTTCCTGTCTTTTTTGCCGTGACTTTTCCGCTTGCTGATATTTGTGCAACATCGGTGTCGGATATGCTCCAAGTGACAGTTTTGTTTGATGCATTTTGGGGCATAATCTCAGCGTTCAGCATTGCACTTTCGCCCTCGGTTAAAAACAAGTGCGGACTTGTCAAGTGTTACCGATTGCGGATATATCACCTCGGCTGCGGAAAGCGAATAATAATCAGAAATATAAGTATTTCCGGCATAATCAATCAGTGCAATTTTCGCCTGTGTCAGTCCTTTAAATCCGGAGGTAGATAAATCAAAAGTGATTTCCGATGTTGCATCTGACGATACGGCATCGGGTTCTATCCATTTGGTAATCGGCTCATTTCCCGTTGCGGTTGCACACACTCCTTGAATAAAGTGATTGTCATGGACGGTTACAATCCACTTTGTCCCCTCAATACGGCTTGAAATTACCTCCGGCGGCACACTGTCAATCACAATCGGAAAAGCTTTTGTTTCTTCGTGTTGTCCAAGTGTTGCCGTTATTTTATAAACATAATTTCCATCATCGAGAGGAGTGTTCCATACATCAAACGGCGCCCAGCCCTTTGCTGCCATTGGTGTGTAATAGCCTTCGGAGGAATGATAGCTTTTTGAAACCTTTGTTGAGCTTTCGCTGTAAACGGTATTCCCCTCGGAATCGTCTACCGAAAATGTCAGTTTATCGGCATTTCTGAGGAGTGAAACGGCAGCGGTCACATTTTTGCCGGTTTCGCTGCCCTTTATCGCAATTTTATTTGCGTTATATTCTGTCGCTCCGTCGACATAGTAATTATGACCGAGAATATATCCGCCACTATCACTGTTTCTGAACTGTCCGATTTGCGTTTCACAGATTGACGCAGTTTCATCATCATAAATATCTGAATCAAGCATGGAAAGAGCCTGCCAATCTCCAAAAAACCCCATAAACGGATAAGAAAGTGATACTTCGTCATTTTGTATCGGAGTCAGCGTCACAAATCCCTCAAGATAAATTCCGTTTGGAAATTGGGACTTGAGATTTGTCTTTCCCTTTTTCCGTTAATTCGATTTTTGACATTCACCGGAGTTTCTCCGTTTGGATCAACTGTGATTTTTTTCGGAATTGTTACGGAAACCTCATCGTCCGAAAAGCTTTCTTGCCTTTTTGCGCCATATAAACGACACCGTTTTTCCGAAACCGTATCTTCCGTCAAAACGGTTATTGTTGGCTCATATTGAACCGTATCATCGCCAATAGATACTGCTTTGAAATCAAAGCTGAAATTTCCGCTTTCATTATATCCAATTTCTGCTTTCGGTTTTGTATTATCCGAATTTAAAAGAAAAAAACATCGGTTTTTACCGCATTTTTGCAGCTGAACCAGACCCGCACCTTGTTTTCTCGGTGAATACGGAATACCGTTTTCGTCCTGAACGGGAACTGCCGTACTCATCATCAGCGCATTAAAAAGACTCGTTCTTTGCTCGGCTGTCATATTTATTCCGTCACGATTTTTCCGAAATGTATTGCTGCATAACCGCTGCCGCACCCGACATATGCGGCGATTCCATTGATGTACCGCTCATATTCTCGTAAAGTCCGTTCGGAAGCGTTGAGTAAATATCTCCGCCGGGGGCAGTGATTTCGGGTTTCAATTTTAAGTCGGAAGTAACACCCCAAGAAGAAAAATCACTCATTTTTCCGCTGTAATTATCTTTGAATGTGTCAACATAATCTTCGCTTACTGAAAGTTTTTTTTATCGGGCTGTCCGCAAAGATATTCACCGTCGGCTTTGCTGATAAATACGCAAGGTATTTTTGTTATCGGTGGACATATTTATAAGCGCACCGTCAACATTATCATAAATGATGGCGGCAATCGCACCGACATTTTTTTGCATTGCTTTCCTTTTGAGCAAATGTCAGAACTTCCCCGTTTTTCCTCACCGGCACGCTGAATCAGAGCAATTTTTCCTTTGAGGTTTTTGCCCGAAAAATCTGTTGCAGCACCGATGCCGCAATCGACATATTCAAATGTGCCGGAAAGAGATATAAGCCGGTCGCTTTCTTTTTCTGCCGGGTCATTATAACGAATTTTTCTGCCGTTTGCAAGCAGATAAATTGATGTCGTTTCGATATTGTTCATACTCGCAACCGAAAGAGCGGCTTCATAGGTTGATGGTGAGGCGACCACACCGTTATCTGGTTCTGTCGCTTTCGGCAAATCGTTTCCGGCTGCATTCTCATATGTTGAGCTGTATTCGTTTCCGGCTGCACAGTATAAAGCTATTCCTGAATTTTTTACACGATTATAAACTTCACGCATAGATTTATATGCACTTTCGGAAAAGCCTGCCGTTGAGCCAAGACTCATATTTATAACATCAACGCCGAATTTAACCGAATCGTCAAGCGCTGCCAGAATATCGTCATCATATGCGCCGCCGGACGAATCGCCGAACACCTTCATAATAAACAGCTGTGCGTCCGGTGCGACACCCTCGACCACACCGCCGCTGTTTGCACCGACAATTCCGGCAACGTGTGTTCCGTGCGATTCACCACCGGAAACATTGGTGTCAACATCGGCATAATCATATGCGTATGGGATTTTATCGTTGATATAGACCTTTGAAACATTCAACTTTCCAATCGTCATTTTATTGTTTTTTATAACGCTTTCAATATCCTCTTTGGAATATTTCGGACTGTTCACCGATGAAAATGCCGGGTGCGATAAGTCAAGTCCGGTATCGAGAATTGCTACGGCACTGTTTTTTTGCCCGTAAAACCCAAATCACCGGCAATATCGCCGCCTATCGCGGATACTCCGCCGCTTGAATAGGTATCTATCGGTTCAGGCAAAGAGTAAAAATTCTGCAACAAAAGCTTCTTTTTACACCGTCGGTTTGTTTGATAGCTTCCAAGTCCGCAATATTCGCTTCAACAGCCAAAACCGTTCATAATTGTAGAATACTCACGCTTAACGGTAAAATCCATACCGCTTTGAACAAGGCTTTTTTTGACAGCCTTGCGATCCTGTTCAAGCCTTTGCTCTATCTCTTTTGCTTCTTTTGATGAAAGAAAATCCGAAACATTAGAATATGTATTGATTTTTTCACTGTAAGAAAGCAAAGGCGAGTCCTCAAGTTCAATAATAATACGAGTGTCTTTATTCTCATCACTTTTGCTGATACAATCTGACGGCGAAACAAAAAAATGTCATTAGTTTCGGCAAATACAGCTGAATTTGAAATTATAAGAAACGCCGAAATAAATGCTGAAATCGTGCGTTTGAAAAAAATTTATTATTCATTTTATTTTCTTAAAAACCCTTTCGTAAATAATTTGTCGTTATTTGTGGTTAGTGACTACTAACTATAAATAATATACCACAAATGTTTTGATTTGTAAAGTATCTACAAAAATTTTTTATAGTATTGACAAATTAAATTTGTTGTGATATACTCTGTTTTGTTAATTATGGTGTGACGACCGAACAAAAGAGCCAAGAACCGGGCTCTTTAAAAAAACACTGCGGTTAGTTTGTGCTAACTGCGAATAAGGAGTGATGTTAGGGTATATTTATTTTTTGCAGTTAAGTTAGTTAAGACTAACCTAATTATCAAATAAAGCAGTGAGGTGATCAAGTGAACTTACGCAAAAATAATCGGAGCAATTGTAACTGTGTTGATTGTAATAACAAACATTGCTGTCTTTGCACAAACAGAGAAAAACCGCAAACCGCATTAGCGGTTGAACCAAAAACGCACCGAAACAGGGATAGAGTATAATTTATACTTAGAAAACACGAACTGTTTAAGTACGCTTTTCTTTGAGATGAATTTTGACGGTAAAAATGCCGGAAAAGCAATTCTTGAAAAAAATGAATGCTTTGACATATTGCATACAACTTGGAATACCGACAACAAGATTTCTGTAAAAGGATACCTCGGAAGAACCGGAAATAAAACGGGGTTTTCGTCAAACGAAAAGAATTAAGGTTGCGAAAAATCGTCATTCCGATTGATGTTTCTTCAAACGGAGAGTTTATTGCAGACATATCAAATGTGATATGTGCCGGAATTACCGAAACAGACGGTACTGCGGTAAAAGGAGATGTAAAGGTTTACGAAACAAGTATAAAATATGCGGTAAATGAGTGCAGCGTTTTAGATTTCAGTCAAGATGCGGTTGATATTCTTTCTTCCAAAGCTCAAAATGTCGATGTGATTTTTGCGGCATATGACGAAAACGGCAAATTGGTAAGCACTCACAAAGAAAATATTACATTACATCAAGGCAAAAATAAACTTGATGTCAGCGGAATTGATTTCACTAATTCCGAGTCTATATCAGTTATGGTATGGGATAGTATGATATCAATGCGTCCGCTTGCGGATAAAGCAACGATAAATAAATAGAATGGAGATTATGCGATGAAAAAAATTTATTCAAAAAAACAATGATAACGATGTGTTCGGCAGTGATGCTGATGGGAATCGGCGCGGTCAGCGCCAATGCTGCCACCACAACGGTCGGAGATTTTACGGTTGACCGCTCAAAATCCGGCTACTCCTCGCCGTATGTGGTAAGCATTTCGGCATATAACGGCAAAGGCGGCGAAATCACTTTGCCGACAACCGCAGAAATCAACGGGACGGAATATCAGATAACCTCAGTCGGCAATGCATTTGAGGGAAACGAAAGTATTACCGGCGTCACGATTCCGGACGGATATACGGAAATAGGACTCAGTGCGTTCAAGGATTGTACGGGACTGCAAAGCGTTGAAATCCCCGGGTCGGTGGATATGATTTCATCAAGCGCATTTTCCGGCTGCACAGCGCTTAATACCGTAAATTTTGACGATGATACGGCATCGTCGCTTACAATCAATTTAGGTGCATTTGCAAATTGTACCGCACTCACCTCCATTGAGCTTCCGGCAAGACTCAGCTCGACAAGATACAATTTTTCTGTACGGCTGCGACGCATTGACCTCAATCACAATGAAAGACGGTGCGCAAAAGTTTGCTGTTGTTGATAATGTACTTTATAATGTCAGCAGTGATGAGGCGGTAATGGTTGTATATCCCGGCGGAAAAACGGAAACGGAATACACCATTCCGACAGAAGTGAACGGAAAAGCCGTAACTTCCACTGCAATGCACCTTTTCAGAAACAACCCTGTTTTGAAAAAAGTTACCGTTCCGGCAAGCATTACAAGCTTGGGCGGCTACACATTTAACGGAATGAAAGCCATTGAGGAAATCGTTCTTGAACATGAAACGGCTCCGTCAATCGGCTCGGAGATTTGCACCGAGATGAATCCCGGCAGCAAGGTCATTGTGAAAAAAACGAAGAAGTTGCCAAAGATTCTTTTGAATCCACATCCGCATATACCAAATATTATACACCCGAAAATACAACCATCACCGTTGCGGGACAAACTCCCGAAGTCAAGACGGTTTCCGCAAGCCTTTCTAGTTCGGCAGAGCCGGAGATAAAGGACGGAAAAGCGGTTTACGGCATTTATTTTGATAATGCCGAAAATGTGAATGCGGTTCTTTTAAAGGTGTCATTCGGTGCGGCACAGGTTAGTGAAGGTACGGTTACGGTTGCAAACGACAAATTCACAAGCAGAACATCAAACTGGACAGAAGAAAAACGGAAAAACTTATCTTAAAAGGCATATGTCGGAATTACCGGAAATGTTTCGGGATTTTCTTCAGCAGAAAAAAACAAAGCTTGCAGAAATTGCCGTTCCTTTAAAAAGCCGATGCAAAGGGAAATATCACTGCAAAAAAATAACCGATGCAGAAAGCGGCAGGCGTTGTCGGTGAAGATGAGTCGGCAATGAACGGTACGGTTACAATCGGCACATCATCGGCAAACGTATTTGTTCCGAGTTATGATGTAAATAGTGACGGTACGGTCGATATTATTGATATTACCGAGGCGCAAAGATACTATCAGGCAGCGTCATCGGACGAAACTTGGGCAAAAGCAAAAGCAATGGATGTAAACGGCGATAACAAGGTTGACATTCAAGACTACATAGACATATTCAATCATTTAAGCGATTTCTAAAAAAGGAGCATATATGAAGAACAAAAATTTTCAACAGATTATCTTCTCTTGCAGTGATTGCGGCTATGCTGATGGGATTTACCGTCAGCGTATCCGCCGGCAATGACGGACTGATTGGCGCAAATATCAAAGACGGTCAGCTCCTCGGCTATTTCGGAGACGGCGGAGATATAAAAATTCCCGATACCGTCACAATCATTGCGGGAGAGGCATTTTTTTGAACAATGACAATATAACAAGCGTAACAATTCCCGGCAGCGTACAGGTAATCGGCTACCACGCATTTGACGGCTGCACCGAGCTGGAACGGGTCATATTTGAAGATCCCACAGACGGAGCGGATCTTATTATCCGACTGGATGCATTTGCAAATTGCCCGAAGCTTACGGAATGTGAAATTCCCGCAGTGGCAAGCTATGTGACGGCGAATGTATTCAAAGGTTGCAGCAGTATGGAAAAAATAACGGTACATCCGCAAAATCCATATTATTTCACGGACGACAACGGCGTTATGTTCGGACCGTGGGTCAATGAGGGTGAGCCGCAGTATGACGATCCGAATCTGACATTGACGGCTTATCCGAGCGGCAGAGAGGGATCTTACCGTATCCCCGAAGGCGTTCGAGGAAGAACAGTCAACCGCATTTGGGCAGGGTCATTCAAAAATGCCGGGAAGCTGACGGATATAGAGATTCCCGAAACAGTAAAAATCATCGGCGGCAACGCTTTTGAGCATTCGGGATTAACCGATGTAACAGTACCCGATACGGTGGAGTCGCTGGGTTCCGGGGCTTTTGAAGATTGCGCAAAGCTTACGCATATTCAGCTGCCGAAAAATCTGACAAGCATACCGCACAGCATTTTCAAAGGCTGCACAAGCCTTTCGTCAATCGAGTTTCCGCAAGCGGCAACCAACATTGAAATGTACGCATTTGCCGATTGCAAATCGCTTACAAATTTAATTCTTCCGGACGGTCTTGTAAACATTACACTGGCAGCGTTTGAGGGCTGCACCAATCTGCAAAGAGTGGTAATTCCGGCAAGTGTTACGGGATTTCCGAATGATGATACGCTCGGAGCCTATGATATGTTCCCCGACAGCCCGAAAAGCCTTGTTGTATATGTGGAAAAAGGCTCAAACGGAGAGCGTTGGGCGGTAAATAATGTTGCCGACTGGGGCTATCAATACGAAATTCTTGATAGTATATCCAATCTTGACGGTGTTGATTTCGGAAGCTTTTACCTAATCAATCTCGACAAAAAAGTCAGGGTTGAGGGGAAGTTTTCGATCAATTCGCAGCTTGTTGTGAACGAGATAAATTCGGGCGACGAATATGACGCATTTCAGGCAAAATCGGAAAACGGAATTTTGAAAGTATATGAAGTATCCGTAAGCACGGATACCGAAAACGATACCTATACTGTAAGCATTGGACTCCCGGACGGTTACTCCAAAAATGCAAAGCTGTATTGTTATGAAAACGGTGAGGCGGTGGAAATTTCATCATCGCAAGTAAGCAAGACCTTTACCGTACAGACGGGCAGTTTGGGATATTTTGCAGTAATTGATTCTTCAATATCCGGCGGAGAAGATCACGAAGTAACGAAAGTAACGCTGAACAAAAACGTCTGCTGCTATGAAAAAAAGGCGACAAACTACAATTATCGGCAACAGTACTGCCGCAAACGGCAACAAATAAATCAATTCGTTGGGAAAGCTCAGACAACACGGTTGCGACCGTTGACAGCAAGGGCGTTGTAACCGCCGTTTCGGCAGGCAGTGCAATAATTACGGCAACGGCAGTGAACGGTGTAAATGCTACTTGCACAATTTCCGTTACGGATTCCGAAACACCTAAACCGACAGAGGAAAAAATCGAAACCAAAGTATCGCTTAAAGCGGATAAAGCGGTTTCCGAAAAAGGAAAATCGTATTTCACGCTTGCACTTTCCGAATCGTCAAGGATTGCAAATATTCAAATTACTTTTGAAACATCAACCAATGATGTAACAGTCAGCGGAAGTAACGGATTTACCGTCATCGGCGGCACAGAGGGCGGCAAAGTGATTTTGGGTTATCTCAATGCAAACGGCGAACTGTTTTCGTCGGCTCAGTCCGCAGATATTGCAAAAATCACGGTCAACGCCGAAAAATGCAACGCTGAAAATCACCGATGTCAAGGTATCGGGTTGGGACGCCGATAAAACCGTAAAATACGGCAAAGTGAACGGAATCGACCCATCCGAGGCAACCTTTACGGATGCACTTTCCTATGACGTCAATCAAGACGGAACGGTTGATCTTTTGGATATTACCGAAGCACAGCTTTACTATCGTGCAGATAAGAACAGTTCAAACTGGAATGATGCATCAAAATGCGATTTCAACGATGACGGCAGAATCGACATCGAGGATTATATGGCAATTTGGCTGAACTTTACAAAATAATGACGCATGATACAGGGCTGTATTATACTACAGCCCTGTCATTTAAGTAGGAGGATATTATGAACAGAATAACAAAAAAGCTGTTTTCGGCTGCTGTGATCGTTTGTTTGAGTATTTCGTCTGTTGCTGCCTATGCGGCACAAATCACGCCCTCAAGTGCAAGCATTACACTTGGTAAAAAAACGACAAAGAAATTTCGTTTGATATTTATTTGGAAACTGACAGTGCATATGCAGGGGCGGAATTTGGGATCAAACCGTCACAAAGCGATGTAGAATTTACATCACTTATTTTATCGGATGAATTGCAGAATGAGTCAAAGGTACAGACTATAAAAGACGGATGTCTGTATTTCGGATTTTTCTCAAACACCAACAAATACAGCACCGAAAAAAAGAAAATAGCAACATTAAACTATACCTACAGCGGCAGCGGAACGAGAACGATTGCTTTGGTTGATTCAAAAATTGTCACCGTTGACGAAACCAACAAGACAAGCGGCGACACCTCATCAAGCCCGTTTACCGTTTCGATAACCCGACAAGGAACATCCGGCGGCGGTGGCGGTGGTTCTTCAAGCGGCGGCAGCGTAAGAAAACCGGACGTCACATTACCGGACACTTCACAAACTTATTCGGATCGGAAATTTACCGATATTAACGGTCATTGGGCGGAAAACGATATTTACAGCGGCGTAAAGAACGGCTTGTTCACAGGCATATCTGATACGATTTTCGATCCCGACGGAACTGTTACAAAGAGCAATGGCGGTTACCGTACTCGGAAGATTTTCAAAAAGATGAAATTGTGGCTTCCAATACGGAATTTACCGATGTGACGACAGAAAAAAATACTATGCAAACTATGTTTCATGGGGTGCGGAAAAACGGTGTTGTAAAAGGTATTTCCGAAACAGAATTTGCCCCCGAAAGTGCAGTTACCCGTGAACAGATTTCGGCAATGATTGTACGGTATCTGAATTACAAAGAGATCCCCTTACCGACCGGCAGCGAGAAAATAAAAGAACATAGCGATTATGAGCAAATTTCGGATTACGCAAAAGAAGATATGGCAATCTGCTATGAAATGGGACTGATAAAGGGACACGACAGCGGACTAATCGAGCCAAACGGAAATTTAACCCGTGCGCAGCTTGCTTCGATTATGGCAAGAATTTCAACTTATTTAAAAAAATACAAAATAAAATTCAATAAAACTATTGACAAAACAATATAACATCGTTATAATAAATATAACGGTGTTATATTACTTTGCGGAGGGCTGAAAATGAATAAAAAACGAAAAATAATACGCTTGATGATATTCTGTCGGCCGCAAAAGCTGAATTTTCCGAAAAAGGCTTTCAATCGGCATCACTGCGCAGAATCGTAAAAAATGCCGGTGTGACAACAGGTGCATTTTACGGTTATTTCAAAAGCAAGGAAGAATTGTTTGACGCACTTGTCGGCGAGCAATACGACACGCTTATGGGTATGTTTTGCGAAACGCAAAACGCTTTTACAAGGCTTTCGCCGCAGGAACAGGCAGAGCAAATGGGCGAGCTTTCCGGCGAGGGAATGATAAAAAAATGATGGATTATTGCTATACCAATAAGAATGAATTTAAAGCTCATTCTCTGCTCCTCCGACGGCACAAAATATGAAAATATAATTCACGATATGGCACAAATTGAGGTTGACGCCACGCATAAGTTTGCAAAAACGATGGAACAGCTCGGCTATCCGAAATACAGTGTTGACGGAACACTTGAGCATATATTGGCAAGCGGATTGTTTTCGGCACTTTTTGAGGTGATTGTTCACGATATTCCGCACGAAAATGCGGCAGAATATCTTGAGGAGCTCAAAGCGTTCTACACTGCCGGCTGGATTATGGGATTTTAATCCCTATATTTTTTTGAATATGGGTTAGGCTAAGCTAACCATAAGACAACATAAAACAAATCAATGTAAGGAGGAATTGTTTTGAAAAAGCAATCAAATTTATCACGGCTTTTATCTTATGCCGGCGGACACAAGTATTTTACTTATGCCTCGTGGGTGCTGTCCGGCATATCCGCACTGACTGCACTTGTGCCCTTTTGGTACATTTGGAAAAATTATCAACGAGGTATTGAAAGCCTCGCCGAATTTCGGCAGTGCGGCAAAATCTTACGCATTACGGCATAATGGCAATGGCTTATGCGATTATATCATATTTAATCTATATCGGTGCGCTGCTTTGCTCGCACCTTGCGGCATTTCGCATTGCGGCGAATATGCGTATTGACATAACCGAGCATATCGCAAAACTGCCTATCGGCTTTACCGACAGCTTCGGCAGCGGAAAGCTGCGCAAAATCATAAACGACTCCACTGCGGCGACCGAAACCTATCTTGCACATCAGCTGCCGGATAAATATGCGGCAATGGCAACACCTGTCGGACTGCTTGCACTGCTGCTTGTTTTCGATTGGCGTTTGGGACTTTTGAGCTTGGTGCCTGTTGCTGTTGGATTTGCGGTTATGTCCGCAATGACGGGAAAACGAATGGAAGAAAAAATGAGGCAGTACGGCAATGCGCTTGCGGCAATGTCTAATGAGGCGGTTGAATATGTGCGAGGTATTCCTGTTGTGAAAACATTCGGACAGTCGGTATTTTCTTTCAAAAAATTCAAAGCTACGATTGACGAATACAAGAAGTGGGTTCTTGCCTACACAAAGGATATGCGGCTGCCGATGATGCTCTACACTGCGGCAATAAACGGTGTGTTTGCGTTTTTAATACTCGGTGCGTTTTGGTTTACAAACGGCACTGTTACAAGCGAATTTTTCGTAAACCTCTTGTTCTACATAATCATAACGCCTGTTATATCGGTCACGCTCACAAAAATTATGTATATGAGCGAGGAGGGCATGGTTATCAGCGACGCTATCGAAAGAATTGACAGTGTGCTTAATGCCGAGCCTATGAGCGTCGGAAACAATCCGCAAAAATCCGAAAGATGCGTCTGTTGAGCTGGAAAATGTTCATTTCAGCTATGACGGCAAAAAAGAAGCTGTTTCAGGTATATCACTGAAAATAAAGGGCGGACAAACAGTTGCTTTTTGTCGGTCCGTCCGGCGGCGGAAAATCAACGCTTGCAAGCCTTATTTCAAGATTTTTTGATGTAAATTCCGGAAGTATCAAAATAGGCGGCGTTGATGTTCGTGATATTCCCAAGGACGAGCTTATGAACACGGTTTCATTTGTGTTCCAAAACAGCAAGCTCATCAAAGCGTCCATTCTCGATAATGTTAAAATGGGCAAATCCAATGCCACGGATGAAGAAGTTTTAAATGCGCTTAGGGCTGCGCAGTGTATGGATATTATCGAAAAATTCCCCGATGGTGTCAATACCGTTATCGGAAGTCGAGGAGTTTATCTTTCCGGCGGTGAAATGCAGAGAATTGCCATTGCCCGTGCGGTGCTGAAAAATGCTCCGATTATCATTTTGGACGAGGCGACCGCCTTTGCGGATCCCGATAATGAGGTAAAGGTGCAGACGGCTTTTGCAAAGCTTTCCGAGGGTAAAACGGTTATTATGATTGCACACAGGCTTTCAACCGTTCGGAATGCGGATTGCATTTATGTAATTTCGGACGGAAAGGTTGCGGAATACGGAAACAGAGCGGAACTCATAGAAAAGAAAGGTATGTTCTATAAAATGCAAAATGACTATCAATCATCCGTTAGCTGGAAAGTATCAAACGAAACGGAGGAATCGAGAAATGATTAAGCTTATACAAAAAGCCACGGCATCGTCAAAAAGACGGTGCGGTAGGGTTAATAAAAGGCATTATCGCCTGCGCCTTTCAGAATATGGCATTTATGCTGCCGACAGGACTTTTATATTATTTGGTCAAGGATTTACTCGGCGGCGATATGGGCGGAAAAAGCAGTTTTTACACAGTCGGCTGCGTTATATGCTTTGCGCTTATATTAATTACAACTTGGTTTCAGTATAACAATACATTTTTACGACATACGAGGAAAGCGGAAAACGTAGATTAAGTTTAGCCGAAAGGCTCAGAAAGCTACCTCTTTCGTTTTTCGGCAAAAAAGACCTTGCCGACCTCACAAGTACGATTATGGCGGACTGCGAAGTTTTAGAAAAAGACTGCTCGCACTACATACCGGCGCTGTTCGGCTCGGTGATTTCCACGATAGTCATTGCACTCGGTTTGTTTGCGTTTGACAAGGCAATGGCGCTTGCGGCACTGTGGGTAATTCCCGTGTCGGTGCTGATTATCGTGCTGAGTTACAAGGTTCAGGACAGAGCACAGCAAAGGAATATGTCGGTCAAAATGGCTTGTGCTGACGGAATACAGGAATACATAGAAACATTGCGTGACCTCAAAGCAAACAATGCGGAAAGCAGTTATCTTAAAGGTTTAAAAAGTAAAATCCGTTCCGTTGAAAAAGGCGCTTTCAAAACGGAAATAACCACTGCCGTTTTCGTAACCTCTGCCGGAATGGTGTTAAAAATTCGGCATCGCAACCGTTGCACTTGTCGGTGCGTCACGGCTTGTCAGCGGAAAAAAATAGATGTTTTAACGCTGTTTATGTTTTTGCTCGTTGCCTCCCGTCTTTATGACCCTATGCAGGCATCACTTCAAAACCTTGCGGCGGTGATTGCAATGCGGACAAATGTTGCACGAATGAACGAAATCTTAGACCACGAAATTCAGCAGGGCGGCGACACTCTCACAAACAAAGGGTGCGACATTACATTCGACCATGTGGGCTTTGCCTATAAGAGCGGCGAAACGGTACTTCGTGATGTGTCGTTCACCGCAAAACAGGGCGAGGTTACGGCACTTGTCGGCCCGTCCGGCGGCGGAAAGACAACAGTGTCACGGCTTGCGGTCAGATTTTGGGATAATCAAAAGGGCAAAATTACTGTCGGCGGTATGGATATTTCAAAAATCGATCCCGAAAAGCTGATGACGCTTTATTCTATCGTTTTTCAAGATGTAACGCTTTTTAATAACACCATTATGGAAAAATATCCGACTCGGCAGAAAAGGCGCAACCGATGAGGAGGTTTTGGCGGCGGCACACCTTGCAAATTGTGATGAATTTGCCGAAAAACTCCCCGATAAATGGAATACTGATATCGGCGAAAAACCGGGTGCGAATTGTCGGGCGGCGAAAGACAGCGAATTTCAATCGCCAGAGCATTTTTGAAAGACGCACCGATTATACTTTTGGACGAGGCAACGGCAAGTCTTGACGTAGAAAACGAAACTGCTATACAGACGGCTCTTTCAAGACTTATCAGGAATAAAACGGTTCTTGTCATTGCGCACAGAATGAGAACAGTTGCCGGAGCCGATAAAATAGTTGTATTATCGGACGGTGTTGTTGCCGAGCAAGGCACACCGGAGAAACTTTTAAATAAAAACGGAATATTTAAGAGAATGGCTGATTTACAGCTTCAAGGACAGAATTGGACGGTGAGATAATGTCATTTTTTGAAAACACTCGTAAACCTGTGGGATTCGGCGGGAAAGTTATGACCGCAATGATGAATATAGGGCACAAACCTGTGGCACATTGGGGACTTCAATTTTTGAAAGTTTCGTCAAATGCCAAGATATTGGACTGTGGCTGCGGCGGTGGAGCGAACATTAAAAAGCTTCTTAAGAAATATCCGCATAGCATTGTAAATGGTATTGACTATTCTATTGTCAGTGTGGAAAAATCTAAAAAAGTCAATAATAAGGCTGTTGCAGAAGGACGCTGCACGGTTCTGAAAGGTAATGTGATGAATATGCCGTATTCGGCAACTTGTTTCGATGCTGTTACGGCTTTTGAAACCATCTATTTTTGGCAGGATTTGCCGAAATGCTTTTGTGAGATCTATCGGGTACTGAAACCCGGCGGAACATTTCTAATATGTAATGAGGTTAGCGGTGATGAGGCTAAAGATGAGAAATGGACAAAAAAATCATTGAGGGAATGACCATATATAAAGATACAGAATTGAAAAATATATCTCGGACAGGCAATGTTTCGCAATATTCAGATTCGGAAAAAAAGAATAATTGGTTGTGCGTTACGGCGGAAAAAGTGAGGGATATTATGTCAAAAAGCAACGGAATTTCAGCGTGTGGCAATGAGCCGGATTTACCGCGGAAAAGAGATATTTAAGCCACTTAACACCGGGTGGATTGATGAAAATGTCGCTTGCGTAAGAGTGGGTTGCAAATATATTTTTCTATCGCAAAGGGTGAAACAACAATTATGATTGACGCAGGCTACAACTATGACAGGCTTGCGGAGAAAATGGGCTGGCTTGGGATTGACGCAAAATCAATACGGCATATTCTTATAACGCATCAGGACACCGACCACGTTGGGGCGGTTGAGGCAGACAGCTTGGAATTGTTCAAAAAGGCAAAACTTTATATCGGAGAAATCGAAAATCGTTATCTTACGGGCGAGGTTCGCCGAAGGGTTATGCACCGCCTATATAAGTTGCCGCAGGTGACGACAAATAACAAAAAGCAACTGTTAAAGGACGGCGAAACCTTTAAAATAGGCGATATTAAAATCCACGCATTTCTTGTTCCGGGTCATACATGGGGACATATGGTATATTTGATTGATGATAAGTATCTGTTTACCGGAGATACGATTTGGTTTGGCCCAGATGGCGGTTACAGCTTTATTTCAGCGCTTGCGGAAAGCAATAAGCTGGCGGTGAGATCGCTCGGGATTCTTGAGCAAAAACTGAAGAAAATGTGTGTCAAGCCGCTGTTTATTACGGGACATACAGGTTTTACCGACAACTTTGAATTTGCATTTGCACATAAGGAAAAGATGTGTTCACCGTTTAAAAAGAAAGTTCATGATCCGTCGGCACCGTACGATGCCTATGATGAGTCTGATGATACGGAGGGAAATGCAAAAAACGGATTTTTAAAGGCAGCAGGGAAATAAGAGGACTGAAATAACGGAGGTAAGCTATGTTTTGGGATAATGTTGCGTGTGTATATGACGTTTTTTTGCAAATGTTATTAACCGAAAAAAACAAATAAGGAACTCTGCTCTGTGGTGAAAAATCTGATTCTGCCCGAATATGAGGTTTTGGAATGTGCCTGCGGCACTGGATTACTCACAAAAGAAACAGCACAGCGGTGCAAAAAGCCTTGTTGCAACGGATTTTTCCGAAAAAAATGTTAGAGCGAGCAAAGAAAAAAAGTGCCGTAAATATGCCAATGTACATTTTTGAAAAGGCGGACATCATGCACCTTGATTATCCCGATCATAGGTTTGATGCAGTAGTTGCTGCAAATGTGATTCACTTGCTGGATGAACCGTACGAGGCTCTGCACGAGCTTGAACAGGGTATGCCGCCCGGGCGGAAAAATCATTATTCCGACATATATGAACCGTACTGAAAACGGCAAGATCAATGGTGCTTCAAAGGCAATCGAAAAAACCGGCGCTGACTTTAAGAGAAAATTTACTCCGGAGACATACAGAGATTTTTTTGCTGCTGTGGGATATGCAGAAGCAAGCTATACCTTATGTGACGGACGGATTCCTTGTGCGGTGGCGGTGTTGATAAAAAGAGGAGGAGCGTTACTATGAAATATAAAATAGAAAAGAATACCGTTCAGGAAACGCTTATCATTCCGCTTTATGCACGGAAAATGTGTTCCGAACTGTATCCTACATTATATTACGATGAAACAGCGTCCGAACTGATTGATAAAATTAATTATGATTTTTCGAATGTGGCGGAAAAATCAAAAAGCCTTATGCAAAGATTTGGATTTTTTGAAGTTGCAATGCGCCAAAACGATCTTGCGTGGGAGGTTCGGGATTATTTGAGTACACATCCGAACGCTGCGGTTGTAAACTTAGGCTGCGGACTTGATAATACAGGGCGCTTTTGCGATAACGGAAAATGCAAAATCTACAATCTTGATTTTCCCGATGTTATAGCTGTGCGAAACAAGCTGCTGCCTGCCGGCGAGCGTGAGAAGAATATAGCGTGTGACATAAACGATATAAGCTGGTTTGAAGAAATAGACGCATCGGACGGAGTTGTATTTTTTGCGGCAGGTGTGTTTTATTACTTTCGCACCGAACAGGTCAAAAGGTTTGTTCAGGCTATGTCGAATGTGTTTGGCGGCGGCAGAATGGTGTTTGACGCCGCCGGGAAAACTGCTGTAAAGATGATTGCAAAGACCTGGCTTAAGGAATCAAAGATAAAAGACGTCGGCGCTTACTTTTCCGTTTCGAACGCAAAGAAAGAGCTTTCTTTATGGAGTAAAGATATGAGCGTTTCAAGCAGAGGGTATATGCTTGGCTACGGCGACCTTAAAAACGCGCCTGTCGGGAGATTTTTCAAGTTTCTGGCAAGCGTAGGCGATAATATTATGAAAATGCAGATTGTGCGTCTTGATTTCGGAGGCGGAAAATGAAAATATCAAAAGCAAGAAAAAATTTAGTTATCGGAATCTTCGGATGCATTCTTTTTGTAATCGGAGATTTTCTATATGCCGCAACCGGCAAAAAACAGAGTACGGAAACACTGGGACTTATGGTAAAGGCTGCATATCTCGATATGGCAACATGGCGAATGATTTCAAGCATTATCTGCGGAGTGGTCGGAACGATACTGTATTATATCGGATTTCATCAGATGTATAAGCTCTTAAAGCTCCGTATCAGAAAGCCGCAGGATCAAAAATGGCTGACAGGATTTCGTGCAGCGTATCTGACAGGTACGGTTTGCTGGGCGTATGTTCATTCTATGTTTATGAATACGGCTCTGATTTTTTTAAATTTATTTTTGAAAAATACGGCGATGTGCAGTCTGCGGCGGAAGTGGCAAACAAAATTTTTTTGTTGTAACGCTGCACCTATGGCAGCAGCATTTATCATCGGCGACGGACTTCTTTTCGCTTGTTATGATTGTAATGGTGTGGAAAACGAATCATTCCGCTGAAAAAAACACGGCTGTGCGCACACTTGCAACATTTTTGCAATCAATTGTATCCGCAGGGATTTTCGGGAATTTAATGACGCTTTTTTTCCGTGGCCGATAAACCAGCTTGACTTTTGGGTCAGAATCAGCGGGGCACGCATTTGTGCTTGTATTGGGACTTGTCCTGTTGAAATCAATGTTTTTCAGATGCTGGAGGTGCAAAATGAAATATATAGGAATACCGCTCGGAATGTGGGTGCTATTTGAAAAAAATCATTCAGAGAAAATCTTGTCTCCGAATTAGGATATAATAAAAATCACAGCCAAACAAATATCGAAAAAAACGCAAAAAGCAGATACAAAAAGCATTATCCGTAATCTATCCGAATTTGAAAAGAGAGATCAGTTTAAAACAAACATTGTCGGCTGTGCAATGCTGGGTGCTTTTGTACTCTCTATACCCAAAAGACCAAATGTTGACGAACTTACCGAATACTATTCAAAAGCGATGATGACAAGGTTTATGAGGTGGCTCTGCCGCCAAAGCGGAAAGAAAAATTCACCGCCAAAGACATTGCAGAAATGAAAAACTGCCGAATTAAAAGCTGCCGACCGCAACCCGTACTCGTGGAATATGGATTTTTATGAATATTCGGACGGCAGCGGCTATGAGGGGCGATTTACAAAGTGCGGAATTTGCGTGCTGATGAAAGAGCTTGGACTGTTCGATTTGACGCCTGCAATGTGCCGCTTGGATTATACGATGAGCGAGGCAGGCGGAGCCACGAATTTTGTGCGCCGATATACCATTGCGTCCGGCGGCTCGTATTGCGATTGCGGCTATAAAAAGAAGATTTAACGGTTGTTCGTAAATCGAATTTAAAAGGAACTGTAAATAATGCCGTTTTTATTGCATTGTTGTATCTAAAACATTAACAACTTTAACATCCTTTGCGATCGGCATAATCTATTGTGTTCTTTGTCCCACTTGGCTGACCGTTCCAAACGGCAATTACAAGGCTTGAACGGTCAACCATCCATTCATTGCGTTTTTGATAGCAAGCTCTATAATAGTGATCGCTGATTATGGTTACATAATCGGCATTTTTTTAATATGCGGTTATACCGCCGTTCTTCAAAGAATCCACGCCGTTTCTCAAAGTCGGGATGCGGTATGGCACAGATGAGGCGCAGAGCGTCATTCCGCTTTTTCTTTTCAAGCACAATTTCAGCCGCCCATATATCCGTACCTTTTGCCATACCCGTTATAAAAGTTACATATCCGTCCGCTATTGCATTGTCAATAGCCTTTTCCAAAAGATGTTTTACCTCATTTTCGGAAAGGCTTAATTTTTCCGGGCGATGTCCCGTAAAGCAGCACCTGTGTAATCGTTTTTCATTTTCCATAATAAATATTCCTTCTTCCGTTGAAAAATTCAATGCAATTAAACTATTTTTCAAATTCTTTATTTAATATCTCATACAACTTTTCGGGGCTTTGTATAAGTTCGCTGCTATGATAGTATGAATGTTCTACATCATCCCAGTAAAAAAATCATATAACCGTGTTTTAAGCCGAATAATCTCAATGTCGGGATTATTACGAATATCATTTTTGAAATACGATAAAACCTCGCTATATTCCACAGAAAACTCATTTCGCCGTCAAATGTTTAATTACTGCGATTTTTGGACAAAATAAAAAATCGCAAAACTGATAGTTATACGACTTATCCTTTATAGTATTCAATTTTACAAGCCTTTTATGAAATTCTGACGGCTTATTAAGACGGATTATACATTTTTCCGAGCCGATCCATTTCCTTTGCCTTATGCTCCGGCAGGAGTGAGCATAGATATTCAGCGTAACGGTCGGAGAAGCGTGTCCGAGTATTTCCGAAAGTGTCTTTATATCCATTCCGATTTCCAACGCTCTCGTAGCAAAAGTATGCCTGGTCGTATGAAATTTAACATCACGGATACCGATTTCCTTTAATATTGCTTTGTATCTTCGAGCGTAAACAGTCGGCTCAATAAATTTTCCTTTACGGTTAATCAAAAAACCACCTCCGTGTTCAATCGCTTTGAGCTTTGCGGTTAAAAACTTCGGAAGTGGTATATCACGCACAGATGTGTCGCTTTTCGGTGGGGCAATCACTATTTCTGTTTTCTTTTTCCTTTATCGGATTTTATTCTGTAAAGCGTTTGCATTATAGATATAACACCTCTTTTTAAGTCAATATTTTTCCATTCCAATGCACATAATTCTCCGATTCTGATACCTGTGTAAAGGCAAATCAAAATCCCTATATCATTAGGATTATCCGAGCTTTCAATGTATTTTTCTATTGCTTTCTGCTCGTTTTTACCAAACACGACAACCTCTTTGTTTTTCTGCTTCGGCAGCTTGATACGCTTGCATACGGTAGACATTAAGCCGTTATCGGCGGCAGTATCCAAACCGAGCTTTAACACGGTATAAATCAGCTTAACTGTTGACGGCTCCCATTTTTGCAACAAGACCGTTTACAAAGCCCTGCACCGTGAGTTTTGTAACTTCGCACAGCCGCATATTTCCAAGCTCGGTGTTAATATGGTTTTCAACGAGCGAGGAATACACCGTATATGATGATTTTTATGTGCTTCTGCGTTAGTAGCCACTTTTCAAACCAATCTTTCACATACATTTCTGAGGGAGATTTGCTTTGCCTCTGTTTGACATTTGCTTTTGCTGTGAGCAACTTCTCTTTTGCGTCTTTGTATGTTTTCCCGTAAACATATCCGATAATACCTTTACCTTGTAAATCGTAGTCCTTTATATATCGACCCTCGTATCTGCCGTCTTTTTCCTTTTGTAAATATTTTCGCCCTTGCGAGCCATAGAAAATCACTCCTTTGACCTTAAATTTTTGACGGACAATTTTTATAAATTTTCCTCAAAAAAACTTGTTTTTACGCCAATTATGATATAATTGACTATAATAATTTTATCATTGACTGCAAACTTTATAAATAGCTCAAATCCTTATTTTTTTCAAGGCGTTGGAGCGTTTTTAACAGTCAAGTAATAAAACTATCAGTTACGAAAACTTAAAAAGACAGCGAAAGGCATATAGAAATGCTCCCCGCTGTCTTATGTTTTTAATAGCACCTCGGTCTTGCCGCAAAACCGAAGCCACTGTTTGTTGTGATAACGACATTATTCCTGCCGCTTGAACAATGGATGACAAGAATGTTTCCGGCAGCGTCCTTTCCGGCAACGATTCCGACGTGCGATAAATCACCGTAAAAGGCTAAATCTCCGGCTTGAGCGCTACTCCAAGATATTCGGCTGCACTTTGCGATTTGTCCTTGTGTCCCGTGTCCTATGCTTGACGCATTAAACCCGGAATTGATAAAGCTCCAAGTAACAAACCCCGAACAGTCAAGTCCGAAAGGTCTTTTCGTCCCGGTCGTTTTACTGCCTTCCGCCGATACGGTTTTCAGCTTGCCCCATTCTGAGTCCCAGCCGATAGCAGACGATTTACCGCCCCAAAAGTAATTTACTTTGCCTACAAGCGAGCAGGCGGCTTTTATAACTTTCTTTCGTTCTGCGGGCAAAGTATCGGGTAAGTTTTTCAAAATATCCTGTGCGGTTGCGTCCGATACCGCAAGCGACTGCGCTGCGGAAATCAGCACCTCATCTTGTTCCAAAAGCGTATCGAGCGCTTTCTTCTGCTTGCGTGTAAAATTATACTGTGAAATCATATCCTCTTTTGTTTTCGCCGTAATTGTGATATACACGACTTTTTCATTAGTATCACCGTTTGCAACCGTTTCCGTCCGAGAGGTTATCTCGTGCATATCCCAAAACACATTTTTGAGCTTTTGTTTTTTATCCTCCGTGATAACGACAACATCTTCGACCGTATCATCTTCCACGCCTGCAACCTTTGTTGCAAATACGGCGAGTACCAAGTCCCAATTTGCCTGCTCGCCGATAATCTCGCTGCGGTCGGCGGCTGCGGCATTTTTCTATGTCATCGAGCTTGGTTGAAAGCTCCATATTACACTCGGCAACGATAGCTGAAATGGGATACTGTCATTATCCGCCGCTTCATCGGAAATGAAGATACCGAAAGGACTTGCGGCTATTGCCGCAACCACGATTACAACAATTAAAGCAACCAACAGCACCGCCCAGCCTCCGAGTGCGGCAAGCGCCGAAACAACGGCTTTGTTGCTGCCGCTACCATTTGAGCGACTTTAACTGTGATTTTAACAGCCGCTTTTTGCGGTTGCCTTTGCGGCTTGTGCAGATTTCTGAGCAACCTCTTTCGCTTGCTTGGCAGCTTGTTTTGCCGCTTTTCGTGATTTCTTTCTGCGTCTTTGCCGCCCGTTTAGCAGATTTAACAGCCTTTTTCTTTGCAGACTTGCCGACATAGGAATTGCCCGTTTTCACGGCTTTGTTTGTGCCTTTCAAAAGACTGTCTTTTGTTTTAACCGCCTTTTTTGCCCCTGTCGATACATTTCGGGTAACGGTGTGAGCGTTCTGCTTTGGCATTGTTTTTGCTCTCTCCGGTGTTTTTTTATGAGGTCGGACGGAGCTTTGACGTGCGAGCGTATGTAGCTTTCCTTTGTTTTTCGGCATAGATTTTTGAGGGAAAAGCGGTGTCAGATATGCTTCGTTGTGTTTCGGATGCTGAAATTTCTGTTTTCGGCAAATTCCGTTATGTATCGGCATATCCGAAGTATGATTTTGCCGAGCTGCCTTTTCAGCTTCAGCTTTTGTTTTCAGTTTCTCTGAAACATATTTTTTCGTGCGTCCTTTATGGATTGCTCTTTGGTTCTTGGAGGGGGAGCAGAGGGAACAGAAATATTTTCTCTTGTTTTTGGGGCAATTTCGGTCGGCTTTTGCTTGATACCGTTCTTAACTTCGGCGGTTTTGTGCTGCTTTATGTAATTAGCCTTTGTTTTAACCGTGTCCGCTGGTTTTTCCGACATATCCGCTTTCTGCGACTTTATATATGCCTCTTTGGTCTTAACCTGTGCGGTAGATTTGCTCTGCACCTTTGGAGCATTTTCGTGTGCAGATGGTTTATGCTCCGCTTTTATGCTCTCTTTTGTTTTCGGAGCATTGTCAAGCTGCTTGGGGGTATTCTGCACCTCTGAAATATTGTCATTTTGAGGAGTGTTTGGCATATCGGAATTTTGCCGTGTTTTCACTTGCTGACGGTGTTGTTTTAACTTATTTTCCGCAAAATGCTTACCTTTTTGGTAAACCGTATCAACGGCAGAATAGTAGGTGTTTTTCAACCTGTTCGGTTGCTTCAACTTCGGCTCGCTGCGGCTGCTCCGACTGCCGTGTATCAAAGCCGCTTATCTACGATATTTTTGATAAACACATCTTTTGACACGGTTTTTATATCCTTGACCGCTTCTTTTTGCAAAGCGGTCTGCGGCTTTCGGAGTATTATGAACAGCCTTAGTTGTTGTTTTCGGCTTTGTCTTTATATCTTTTTCGCTCAAAGCATATCACCTCCGGCGTTATTTTTTACTCTTTTTATCCTTATACATTTTCTCATCGGCACGGCAGATTATATCGTCAATGCTTTTACTGTATTTTTCATGGAATCTTGAATAGCCTATCGAAACAGACAGGTTATACAGTTTTCTCATTATTGATAAAAATATATCGTGTCCTTAAATTGAGATATATACGGCAACACATTGCTTTCGGATATGCAGACAAATTCATCACCGCCGATGCGGTAAATGTCAGCCTTTAATCCGATAGTATCTCGGAGAGCCTTTGCAACGGTCTTTTATTGCGTCATCACCGCAAAAATGCCCGTAGCTGTCGTTTATTTCTTTCAAACCGTTTCACATCGACAACAATAACCGTAGTGCGTGAAATGTTTGCGTTAGGCTTTCGGAGCTTTTTAAGCGTTCCTCATAAGCGTTGCGATTTTGCACTTCGGTCATACTGTCGGTATAAGCAAGCTCAAATAGTTTTTCTGTCATTTTGTTTTTCATAGTGTCCTCCTAAAAGATAACGGCGGATCTCCGTTTGGAAAATCCGCCGTATTTAATGTGATATTTTTTATTAACCCTCGCCGGGCTTCGTGCTCATCAATTTATAGAGTTCCGTATCTGTCGGAAACTCATTGATAAACGGCACAATGAAACCGCCGACCTTGATAAGTCCTCGTCCTGCTCCGGCATTGGTGATGTAGCTCATCTGCGTATCGGATATGGATAAAAGCTCCGACAAGTCTTTTCTGTCGGACGGCGCTTGATTTAAGAGCAGCAGAAATTCGCTGTTTGAAAGCATACCTCTTGCCGTTTCGTTTAACAGGCAGTCGGAAATGTTCTGTGTGATGCCCGTGAGCAGTCCGCCGTATTTTTCTAAACCGTTTCCAGCACTTCAAAAGGAAATCCGCACTGTACGGATTTTTGAAATACAAGTGTGCTTCATCGACATAAACACGGGTGTATTTGCCACGCCGTCTGTTTGCCATAACTCTGTTAAAAATATTATCAAGCATAATCAAAAGTCCGATAGACTTCATCTGTTCGCCAAGCTCCAAAATATCATAAGCAACAATACGGTTGTTCGTATTGACATCGCTCTGATGTGCAAAAGCGTCAAGTGAGCATGTTGTAAATATTTCAAGCGACAGAGCAAGGTCTTGTGCCTCGTCCTCCGGTTGTCTTAAAAGCTCATTTCTAAAATCAACCAAAGTAGGCATATATTCTGATTTGCCGCTTAAATATTCACCGTAAACCTTAATTGCACAGCGGTCAATGATTGACTTGTCCTTTGCACCGACACCTCCGCCGAGCCTTGAATCATTACTTTTTAGCAATTGGTCGAACAGAGATATTAAAAACTCCGACTTTATCGACACAGGGGTTTTCGTCCATATCAATATCGTTATTTATTTCAAGTGCGTTGATATGATTTTTTTCGATGAAGCTGAAAGCGTAATAACCTCTCCGCCGAGATTTCGTATAAGCGAGCCGTATTCACGCTCAACATCTATGACGATAATATCGTCATTTGAAAACAGAGCCGACATCAGAATTTCCATTTTTGCCGCAAATGATTTTCCCGACCCGGACACACCGAGAATAAAGCCGTTTCCGTTGAGCAGTAATTTCCTGTTGCACATCAAAAGGTTATGGGAAATAGCGTTAATGCCGTAATACAAACCGCCCTTGTCGATTATTTCTTGTGTTTTTGTACGGTGATAAAAACCGCCGTACTTTCGGTCGTGAGTGTTCGCATTGCCTTTATATTCAGAGTTCCGAAAGGTAATACCGTCTGCATACCGTCCTCCTGCTGATATTTCAGCGTTGCAAAATTGCAGAGGTGTTTTCTGCCTATCGACATCAGCGTTTCGGTATCGTTATCGAGCTGCTCCAAGCTGTCTGCAATATGCAAAAGCGTAACCGTTACAAACATCATTCGCTGGTCACGGGTGGTGAGGTCGTCTAAAAATTCCTTGATTTCCTTTCGCATTTGCTCCATTTCATACGGGATATTGGCGGAAAAATTATTGTTTTCGTTCTGTTTCTGCTGCCATTTTGTAATATCCGTTTCAATGGCAAGGAGTTTTTTCTGAACAATCTTAACTGCTTCATCGGTGGGGATAGGCTGAATCGTGATAGAGAGCATCATACTCCTTGAAAAAGTCGGTTAATTCTGAAATCATACTGTCTTTTAGGAAAGAGGGATATTCCTTTAAGAAAAACCGTTCTTGCGTATTTATCGCCGATTTTTATATAGTCTTTCTTAAACTCCAAGCTGTCGGGGTGCAATGTAATCTTTGAAGTCGGCACCCTTTGCCATAGCATTTTTTAATGTCAAAATCAAATTCTTCATTTTCGCCCGTTTTGAAAGAAGTCATTAAAAAAATGCGAAGCCTGTCCTTGTAACCAAGCTCCGCTATTTTTTTGACGATATTTTTCGCATAATCGGCTGTTAGGTCATTTCCCACACGGGTGAAAAAAATGTACGAGCCTCCTCAATGTTTTTTTCTTTTCCGTTGCAACCGTGATATATTTTTTTCGTGTACGATATTGTTGCTCTCTGACATTTTATCGCAGAGTATGCCGTTGAGTTCTTTTGTGTATTTTCTGTAATTTGGGATTATCGGACGGTGTTGTGTTTTGCTCAAACACCTTATTGTGGAGCTGTCGGTTATATATCGTGATTTCAGCCATTGCGTCTGTCGGAAGTCCGTTAAGAATTGCAGAATGGGCAAGGAACATTTGCAGTTGGTCATCGTCTGAAGCTACGGCATAGTTTATATCCGAGAATTTCCACGACTTTGAAAACAGCCGTCCCGTCCGAAAAATACCGTCTTTGTATATCGCATCAATCGGTATCGATTGCTGAACAGTCCTTGCAATTTTTCTTTTTTGCTTTTTTATTCGGTTTTTTCTTCCGAACAGATTTAGCATTGCCATTTGTGAGTTCCTCCTTTATCATTTCATACAGATAATTCGTGCTTTCAAATTTTTCGCACTCCGGCAGCGAGAAATTCAGACCTAAACCACGCTCCAACAAATTCTTCAAAGTTCATACCGTTGTATTTGAAAAAGCCGGTAACAGCAATAGGTGCTGCCGCCACAATACAAAGCCAAGATACCGTTTCTTTGTCGATATAGTTTTTAAGTCCGAAGTATATCCCGACAGCGGCTCCGACCGCAGCCACAGAACAGATAAACTGCCGTGTGGAAAGTCCGAAAAACAGGCTTTCGTGATAGTCCTTAATTTCCTTTATTTATTCTGATTTCCAAAATTGATTACCCCCTCATCTTTCCGGCTCGCTCTTTTTCGGTGTTTTCGGCTGCAAATCGGTAGGTTTTTCACCGTTTTCGGGTTTTATGAAATCTATTCGATTTGCCGCATAAAAGGCGTTATGATTAAGCTGCCTTTGCCAAGCCTTATCGCTCGGTGCCCAGCGAAAACCATTAGACTTTAATATCGTTCTTTGTTCTTCGCTCGGTTTGTCATCAAATATTAGCTGCAAACGGTTTTTATCTTCGTTTATGACCGCTTCGCCGCCGTTAAATTTCCAACCGACAAACTCCGTATTCTGCGTTGCCGTAAGGTTTTCGATACGCTTTTTTTCAGTCTGCGTATTTCGGCATTGTTATTTGTAAGGCGGTATGACGGAAACGGCTGCTTATCCCACGAATACGCCTGTTTTATATTTTCATCAAGCTTTGCCGCAAGCTCGTCCGAAACGTCTTCACAGCCTACGCAAGTTCCGTTTTTTTCTTGTAATAGGAATTTACCTTTTTCATAAATTCCTGTTCTGTTTCGCATTTGTTTAATTTCTCTGTCAGCTTTTCGACTGCTTTCGGGTCATCGCTGCTGATAGCGTTGTTTTTGTAACTCATATAAAAATCCTCCTTTATGTACCGAATAATTCTTTAACAATTCTGTCTGCTCCTTTGATTAAACCTACCAAAACGAGCATATTAAAAAAATGACCTCTCCAATGTATTTCCATATCATTGTGACGGTTGTAATGCTTGTGTCTATGGTCGGCGTGCTGCTTGACGCAAATGCCGAAAAGATGATACACGAAAGCACAATAACCGCACCCTCCATACAAACTCCGACATACGATTTCAAAAACGATTTCCCCATAAACGATGTTGTTTCCCCGGCGAATGACGAAAGGGGAACGGGAGCTATCGCCGTGTAGATATATAGCTTAAAAAATCTGCCGTACACGGTCATAATCATTATGAATGACAGTACCGTAATAACGAGGCTTCCCAGTATCGTTACAAGCCAAAGCGGAATACTCGCCCAAAAGCCTGTGTCCTCCACGGCTTGCTCAATAGCCGCCGGGAGCGTAACCGACGCACCGCCGATACCGCCGAGAGAGCCTGCGATTTGTTCCACGATTCCGCCGCAAATGGTGTATATCGCCGTCATTAAATCCATTGCATAAGTAATCGCCACCTTCGTCGCACAAAAAGCGGATAAAAATGCTTTAAGGCATATTCCGGTCGCTGAAAATCACGAAACGACGCCGTTGACTTAAATATGCTCATAGCAAAAAAAGAGGACCAACAAAGCCAAGTCCTATGGCTTGAAGTCCGCCGTTTATGCCGGAAATTACATTCCATATAGCACCGCCTTTGAAGCTTTGCGGCGAGGTTGTAATAAGCGACCATATTTCGGTCATTTTATCGTTCCAAGTGGAAAACGCATTTTCGAGGTTGGCTACAATCCAATTATCGCTCAAAGGTAATTCACCTCCTCCTGTCCTAAAACGCAAAAAAACAGCCATAACCGCTGATAAAAGCAGCTATGACTGTCTTTGTTTGTGTTATTCAGTTAATTAAAAAAATGCTATAAATGAATGTTAAAAACAAGTCGCTGTGCGTTCCCGTTCGGGTTAAGGATAAGGTAATCATATCATTTTTCCACCTTGTATATAAGAAGCCAGTCGGGGGGATATATGGCATTCACGATGTCCCATATATTCACCTTTCAACGCATGGTCGCAGCATTGTTTTCCGGAAGTGGTTTTTCTTCACGCAAAAGACCTACAACATCTTCAAACAAAGGTAATGTCATATCCTCGTTTTACAATAGCCTTAAAAATCCTTTTTGAATTTGGCGGAATATCTTACTTTAAGCATTTAAGTCCCTCATAAGCTCTGCCATATTGTCATACGCTTTGCTCATATTACGATTATTGTTTACATCGTCAATAGCGGCAAGCGTTTCGGCATTAGGCGTATCCACAGCAAGCTCGAACGGAATTTTTCCGAGTCTTACCGCCTGTCTGCAAAAAACGCCCATTGCTGTTGACATATTAAGACCCAAAGCCGAGAACAGTTCATCAGCCTGCATCTTCAAATCTTTATCCATTCGGATAGTTACATTTGTTGTAGCCATAATCACAAGCTCCTTTCTCTTTTAGTATATTCATTATAGCATATATTATGTGCATTGTCAATCATATGCACACAATTTTATATAAAAATTTAATTTTTATGTTTTAGCGAGCGGAAATCTCACTTTCCTGTTCAATAGTGGAAAATCACACTGTATTATGCGAATATATTATCCGAACTTTTTGCGCAAAAACATAGATTTATGGGCATTTTTGCGGTAATGTTCGGATAATACAAAAGTTCAGATAATCATATCGAGTATATCTTTCGCAAATGCAATGATGACGCCGCCGAAGAAGGTCAGAAATCCGTTTGCTCTCTGCGATGCGTCGTGAGATTTAAGCGACAGACCTATCTGCACAACACCGAAGCCGAGCAGGATTAGTCCAATAGCCTTAATTGCCGAGAAGATAAAATCTGAAAGGCTGTTTATCGTTCCGAGCGGGTCAGCGGCAAAAACCGTTCCCGTGAGTGCGGTCATCATAACTGCAAGCACCGTAAGTACAAGTTTAGCCTTGCGGAGAATTTTCTGTGCTTTCGCTATTTTCTGAATTGTGTTCTGATTTTTTTCATTGTCTGTTACCTCCAAAATTTCAGTTTGTTGTGTTTGTGGGTTTGCAAAATCAAATGTTTTTACATTGTCCCCGTCAACCTCCAATAGCTTGATATTTGATAAATCCTCGTTTATGGTAAAGGATAAATCATTTCGTAAATATTTTTCCGACTTGCTGTGCTTGTACGGCACAGCTTTTTCCGTCTGCGGTTTTTGCAATATTCGGGTGCGACAGTATATCGAATTTTTTATCAATTAACGGTCGCTCGCCACGAATAAAAATAAGGGCGTTGCTGTTGTCAAGCAGACGCACCTCATCAAGCGTTAAAAGCTCACGCCCGGCGTTTTTGGTAATTGGTGTTGCTACTGCCGTGCTGACCTTTTTGTAATACCTCTTGTGCGTGTGTCAATGGTTTCTTTTCCGAGCATTTTTGAAATATACTCGTGTGTGCTTTGCTCGTTGCCACCGAGATAAAGCAGCGTATCACAGTTACCCGTGATGTTTTCCCAGCTATCCTTAAAAAGTGCTTTTAACTGTGCCATATTCTGAATAATAATGCTTACCGAAATACGCCGTGACCGCATTGTTGCAAGTATGCGTTCAAAGTTATCGGGCAGAGCGACATTTGCAAACTCGTCCATTACGATATGTACAGGTATAGGCAGCTCGCCGCCGTGATTATTGTCCGCATTGAAATACAACGCTTGAAAGGCTTGTGTATATAACATTCCGACAAGATAATTAAAGGAATTGTCATTGTCGGGAATAACGCAAAATATGGCTCGTTCGCGTTCGCCGAGAGTGCCTATATCAAGATTATCGTATGAAGTCATTTTTAGCTATCTCCGGTAAATTAAATGCCGCAAGCCGCACCGCCGCTGAAATCAATATACTTTTCGCAGTTTTGCCGCTTGCCTGTTTGAATATCTTATATTGCCGTACTGCAATATGCTCCGGCTTTTCGTCCTCCAAGCCTTGAAAAAGAATATCCACAGGGCTTTGATAGCCGCTTTCGTCCTCGTCCTCAACGGTTGCTGCGTTTTCGATTAAGAACATCAGCATTTCAAAGGTCTGTTCTTCGGGCGGAGCTTCGTGCAGAAGATAGAGCATTAAAGCAGAATCAAGTGCAATTTCGGATTTTTCCCAAAACGGGTCGTTTTGCTGTGCGTTCTTCGGTGTTGTATTCTGAATAAGGTTTGAAATCAGCTTTATAACATCTTCGTCTTTACGGATATACACAAACGGATTATATCCGTCCGAGTTTTCCGGCTCGATTAGGTTGAACACCTTAATATCATAGCCGTTTTCAATTAGTAACGGTGCAATGCTTCGGAGCATTTCGCCCTTTGGGTCTGCGACTATGAAAGAAGTGTTGCACTGCATTAAATTCGGTTTTGCGTAAAACCGGGTTTTTCCCGCACCGCTGCCGCCGACTACAAGCACATTAAGGTTTCGTCTGTGCTTTTTTGCGTTTAAGCCGAGCCGCATATTTTGAGATAAAATGATGTTTTTATAGCTGTCCTTATCCATATACCGCTTGACAACACTTTTGACATTACCCCAACGAGCCGAGCCGTGTTCCTCGCCCGGTCGGCGGTTTTCTCTTGACGAAAAATACACGCCGATACCCATTGCATACAAAAACAAGAAAATGAGTACGGCTTTTAAGCTATACTCATTCAATGTGATATGCGTCGGGTTATTCATAGCGGCGGTCAAACGGTCAAGCAATTCAAACAGCTTTATATTCTCCTCATAGCATCCGGCGACCATTAAGGCAAGCCATATAACGAATACCGAAAGTATTCCGAGAAGAATATATATTGTCCTTTGATTTTCCTGTCTGTTCACGAGGTATCCCTTACTATCATTAAAATTTGAAGCATTGTTATCAGTCCTTTCCGGAAATAAATAAAAGGGGCAGCCCCTGTATAAGTTTCCTTATACAAAAGCTGCCCCCAAAAGTGTGATAGGCGTTACTTACAGAATTTTTCGTTGTAAATTTCCATAAGTTCATTTAATCTTTTATTCTGCTTAACCCATTGTGCCGTGACGGGTACACCCGTCTTTTCGTCAATGTAATTACCAAAGGCGAGGATTTCATTATCGGTCGCATAAACTCTCTGCACCGCCGGAGCGTTATATACCACCGTTCCGTTTGGAATCCATTTTGCGTAAACGGTATCACTTTCGTTGAAAGTAAACTCCGTTACCCGATTTTCCTTTGTTTGCGGGTCTGAATACCAACCGTCAAAGTTATAGCCGTATCTCGTCGGAATAAACTCCGCAAGCGATATAGCAGTGCCAAGCGGTTTTATGACAGGCTCGATATATGAGCCGTCCTCTGCGGCAAAAGTGAGTGTGCGTGTTCCCGTCAAGCTCCAACGGGCATAGAGTGTTGTGTCGGAATAATACTCGGTATCGGACGATACCTTTTTCGCCGCTTTCGGTAAACCACCCCTCAAACTGATAGTCGCTGCTTTTTATACGGCAGCGGAAGTTTGATTTTTGTTCTGCTCCGTAACGGCTTCTGTGATGTCGGTTTTGTAAATTCCGCCGTATAATGAGCCGCCGTTGCAGTTGAGCGTTATAACTCTTTCGCCTTTTAAGGAATACAGCGGCTTTTTCCTTTCCGCACTCACATACATAAACCTTTGAATCTTGTCTTGTATACTCGTGCGTGTGTGCCGCCTGTGCGGTAACTGCGGTTGATAAAATGAGCATTACCATTAAGCCTGTAAATACTGTTCGTTTCATTTGAAATTCCTCCGTTTCAGTAGTTTATTTTCGGTATCTTTATTTTATCATCATATAAAAAGACCGTCAAAAAAATTTTCTGAAACGAAAAAAAGACAACCCGTAGGTTGCCTTAAAAGCGGTCATATAAACCGGAATTTTTCAAATTAGTCTTTGCAAATAACCTTTGAACCTTCACCATCAATTACAATTCCCTGACGGTTGTTAATTGGGCATAGATTCAAATCCGAAAACTCAGTCATTATTTTCTCGGTAACTTTCTTAAATGGTGCTGTAAGATAATGCGGAAGAACATAGAAATCAATCAAATCAAGCCCTGCATCATCTTCTTGTGAGTAGTCCTCCGGCTTTTTCATCCATTTGCTCGATATATTGGATGCTTGGAGCGCATATAATCGCACCTGCCGATTCACCAATCATCAGTTTTCCCTTTGCCAATTCTTTCTTCAACAGCTCATCCGTTCCCGTTTTTACGGAGCTGGTCTATAAGGAAAAAAAGAATTTCCGCCGGTAAAAATATATCACATCCGCATCTTCAAAAAAACAGACTGTATCGTTGAATAAGCCTCCGTTGAAATATCAATTTCAGTTACGATTGCTCCCAACTTTTTGAATAATTTTCGAGCCGAGCCAACATAACCGGTGTAGCCTTCACGCAGCGAAGCTGTTGGAATAAATGCGACTTTTTTTATTTTCAATTTCTTCCTTTATCAGACTTCCTACACTTGAAAAAGTGCGAACATAAAAAAACAGTTTCATCAATATTCTCCTTTATATATAAATTCCGATTTATCTTGCAAATATTATACCACAGAAACAACGAGAAAGCAATCGTTTCCGACTGCTTTCTCCCATTTGCACAATGATTTATTTTATCCCAAGTTTCAGTGTTGTTTGCTGAGTTTGCAAGATGTGTATTGGCTGCTTCCATCACATCTGTGTAATACCACATTGAATTATTGCGAATATCCGTAAATTTGTTGAGTACAGACACATTCTTTTGTGATATAGCCCTCATCTGCTTTTCTGCCTGTTGCCCGGTTGACTACCGTCACCACTTCCGCACGGGTAATAGCGTTATCGCCTTTGAATGAGCCGTCAGCGTATCCGTTGAGCCAGCCTGCGTGTTTTGCGTAGGCAACATCGGAATATGCCCAATAATTTGTTGCAACATCGGTGTATTTTACGGTGTAGCTGCCTTTCTTAACATCATTAAACAGAGAATTAAATCTAACCGTCATTGCCACAAATTCTGCACGGCTAACATTATCATTCGGTCTGAATGTGTTATCTGCGTAACCTTTAATAATACCGTACTTTGAAAGATAGCCTATATAATCGGAATACCACTCGTATTTTTGGATACATCATTAAAGTTTGACTTACCACTGATTTTTTCGCCTTTCTGTTCGGAAATAAGCCTTGCAAAGATAGCAGCAGCTTCAGCACGGCTCATATTGTTGTCCGGTCTGAAAGTGCCGTCATTATACCCGAAAATATATGCCTTATGCTCTGATGCCGGAAGTATCAGCATACCGTTTTTATCCGTTGTGCCGTTAGCTGTGTTATTTTTCTTATCTTTCAAAACGATAGAAATTTCAGCCTTTGCATTGCCTTTGCTGTCGGTTGCCTTAATGGTATAGTAATTGTCGCCTGTGAGATCAGCACCATTCGGAAGTGTCAGCGTGATTTTGCCGTCTTTGTCGGTTGATTTTGAAACAGATACAGTTTTGCCGTTTTTGTCAGTTACTGTAATATTTGTGATATTGGAACTGATGTAGCTGCCACCGCTGCTGCCGCCACGACCACCACCACCCGAAGATGAACCACCGCCTGTTGACTTGACAGGAACAGTAGTTTTACCGTTTGTATCGGTAGATTTTGTTGCAGTTGCCTTGTTTTTATCCGTAACGGTTACAGAAACATTTGCAACGCCTTTATTCTCCTTATCAAGCACGGTTACGGTTATCTGATTTGAAGTTGTGAGCGTATGCGTATCGGGAAGCGTAACGGTAATTTTGCCGTCCTTTATTTCGATATACGCATTTTCAATTTTTCCTTTGGTATCCTCAACGGTAATGTTGTATTCCGTTTTTGATTCTTCGGTATCTTCCTTGCCGTCACCATCGGTATCCTTGCCGGGGATAGTTTCGGAAATATCCGTTTTTCCGTCCTTATCCGTTACACCCTCATTTGACGGCGGAAGAATGATAACTCCGTCTTTGTCGGTAACACCTGTCAAAGATTTTGTTTCCGTACCCTCAACGGCTTTTTCGGAAACAATAACACTCATATCCTTTACAGCCGTATTATCCGCCTTGTTTGATACAGTTACGATAATTCTGTTCGCATAATCAAACTTTACACCTTCGGGTAATTCAACAGAAATGTTTTCTGCCGATTTAACTGTGCCGTCCTCATTTTTTACTTCGGCATTATGTCTGATATGTGCCTTTTCAATAGCTCCGACAGCATTTTTCACGATTACAATATATCCGTCAACTTCGCCGTATCCGTTGAAATCGGTAACATCAATGTTTGTCGGCGGCACAGTTGCTTTTCCGTTTTCGTCTGTAACATCAACCGCTGCTTTTGCTTCACCCTCGGCTGCGGTTTCAGAGATTACAACGGTCATATCTTTAACAGGCTTATCCTCGCTATCGGTAATTGTAGCCGTTATGCGATTATCAATGTCAATCATAACACCATCGGGAAGCATAACATTTATCTGTCCCTCACCGATAGTAACAAAAGCATTTTCGATAGGCTTTGTTTCGTCTGTAATTAAAAACATTGTAGCCGTTGACTTTTTGCTTTACCCTCGCTGTCGGTAATATCCTCCGAAAGCGGCGGCACAACCATTTTTCCGTTTTCGTCAGTTTTTGTCGGTCAAGCTCTTTTTCCATAGTGTCCGAAACAGTAACGGAAATATCTTTCTGCGGATTTCCGTCCTTGTCGGTTACGGTTACTGTAATGCGGTTTGCGTAGTCAATGCTTGTTTCGTCCGGCAATGTTATCGAGATTGTGTTATCATCATTCAGCTTTACAAAAGCATTTTCGATAGCTCCGTTTTCGTCATTGACAAACACATACATTCCGTCAATGCGTACCTTGCCTGTGTCGTCTGTAAATCCGTCCTTTGCTGTCGGCAATGTGATTTTTCCGAACATATCGGTTACGCCTTTTTCGATGTAGTCCGCATCGCCTAATGTAATTACGGTAATGCCTTGCTTTGGCTCGCCGTGTTGGTCGGTTATTGTGATGATAACGGGATGCGTCGCTTGTCGGTTTAATTCCGTCCGGTAAATCTACAACGATATTATTGCTCTCGCCGATATACACTTCACAGTTCGGAATAACGACATTCATTTTGTCGGTAGCCTTTACGACAAATGTGTTTTTCTTATCCTCATCATCTTTGCCGACTGTGCCGCTGTTATCACCGGTAGATGTCTTGTTGTTCGGCACTTTAAGCTGACCGTTTTCATCTGTTTTACCCGTTGCAGCATTGTTATTATCGTCATAAACAAAAAAATCTGCAACGCTGATTTCGGTTGCTGTGTATCTGTGTTAATTGCAGTTATAATTGTTTGGTCTGCATAATCAAGCAGTCTGCCGCTTGGCAATTTGATAGTTACATTATCATTGATGTCAATGCTGATTTCACTATCAAAAATCGGTTTCTCGTTTGCGTTGGTTACAAGGATAGAAAAATCCCCGACTTTGGAATTGCCGTCCTCATCGGTGCGGTCTTTCTCTACAAGCTGCGGAATTGCTGCACTTGAAAGTACCTCGCCGCAAGTCAGGCACTCAATATGCTTTTTCGCCTGCCTGCTCAATTGTTGCAGGGGTATCAATTATCCAATCAGAAGGTTTATGTCCTGTCATATCCTTGTAATCCGCTGTATAGGTTTTACCGCAGTTCTCGCAAGTGTAGACAGTATATCCGGAAGCCGTACAAGTCGGCTCGGTTACATCGGAAATATAACTGTGATTGATTTTATCGGTGTAATCACTGATATATTTATAATCACAGTTTTTACACTCATAGACAGTATATCCGAGAGCTGTGCAAGTCGGAGCAGTTACGGTCTTTTTGTAGTCGTGAGCAGCTTTGTCAACATAGTCAGCCTTGTAGCTATCGCCGCAGCTTTCACAGGTGTAAATTGTATAACCCATTTCTGTGCAAGTCGGAGCGACTACCGTTTTTCTTGTAGGTGTGCTTTTTCACAGTCGGTTAAATCCCCGATATACTCTTTGCCGCAATCGGGGCAAGTGTAAACAGTATAACCGTGTTCGGTGCAAGTCGGCGGAATAACCTTTTTGTCATAATTGTGTTCTGTTTTATCGGTATAATCCGCAACATAGCTATCACCGCACTCGGCACAGGTATAGGTTGTAAACCCAAATTCCATACAAGTCGGTTTTGTGATTTCTGCTTTGTAATTATGAGAGAGCTTGTCTGTATAATCTGAAATAAATTCATCATCACAGTTTTTGCAAGTGTATGTTGTGTATCCCATAGCCGTACAACTCGGAGCAAATACGGTCTTTTTGTAATCGTGTTCTGCCTTATCGGTGTAATCGCCAACATAGCTGTCATCACAGTTATCGCATTTGTATTCTGTATAGCCCATAGCTGTGCAAGTCGGAGCAACTATCTTTTCGGAATAGCTGTGTCCTTTCGGAAGTGCTAATACCGTACCACACTTTTCGCAGGTTTGCGGCTCCGTGCAAGTAGCCGCTTTGCCCGGTGTGTGTCCCGTTGCGGATTCCGCTTTAATCATCTTTTCTGAACAGTTATTGTTTTTACAACGGTATTCAATTACGCCGTCCGCCGTACAAGTAGATGAAGTTACAGAATGTCCCTCGTCCCAATTATGACCTGTCGGCTCGGTGTAGTCCGAAACAAATGTCTGTCCGCACATAGTACAGGTTGAGGTCGTATAGCCTTTATCGGTACAGGTCGGCTCTTTGGTAATACGCTCATAGGCGTGTGAGATAATCGGCGTCATATCGGTAATATATGAGTTGCCGCAGATTTCACAAGTATGATTTGTATAGCCTGTCATTCTGCAAGTGGGCTGTACTTTTTCGGTCTTGTATTTGTGTTCGCCTATCGGTGTGCTTTCCTCAAAAAAGCTGCCGCATTTGTCGCAAAGGTTTAATATCAAACCGCCCTGCTTGCAGGTAGCTTCTCTTATGGTAATTGCCTTGTAATTATGCCCGGTTGCCTTTGTGTAGTTTCTCTTATCAAGATTACCGCAGCCGTCGCACTGCCAGCGTTCATATCCCAAGTTATCGCAAGAGGGAGCAACGGTTTCCAAATATCTGTAATCGTGTTCGTGCTTTTCGGGAAGCACAATAACCGTTCCGCCGTTGTTATCGTCCTTTTTGTCCTCCAGCAGCCACACATACGATACGCCGTTTTCAACCATTGTTTCACCGCCGTATTTATAGCTGATTTCATAATATACGGGGTAATATCCGGCTTTGGTGTAATTCGGTGCGGAGGTCATATAACAGTCGGAGGCGGTTTTGCCGTAACGGATTTTTGTATGCACACCGCTGTCGGATAAATCGGATACACTTACCGTATGTGCGTCACCGTCCGCTGTTCCGTAGTAGGACGATACAACCGACTTTGCCGCAACATATTCGCTTGTGGTATAGCCGCAGTCATCGCACTTTTCCGTTAGGTAAAAGCGGTTGTTGCCGATCTGTCCGTCAACCGTACTTGAAAGGTCGTGCGACTCTTTCTTGATAGTTGCCTTTGCATAAGTGCCTTTACAAAACTGACAATATTCACCCTTTTTGAGCAAAAGTAGTATGCTGGTGTTCATCATACGGTGAGTAGGTTGTATTGTCAAAATCAATGTAAAAACTGTGGTCGCACGGATTTAAGCTATATACATTTTTATTAAAGCAATATGCACCCGGACCGTCAGACGGATTAAGCGTACCGCAAATCTGACATATAGCCTTTGTCCAATGCGAGCCTGTATAGTACGCATCAACTCCCGGATAACCGTCGTTAAGGTTTCCCTTTGAAACATCATCACGGCAAGTGCCGTCGGAATATAATATGCCACGATTTAATGCAGTTTCGCCGCTTTTTTTGTATATTCGGGTACTCTGTATGAGATTGCAAGCGTATCTTTTTGCAGACATGACAATACTGAGCACCGGAAGTAACAACAGCATTTGCATCCAACTCATTTGTGCGATTATTGGTTTTCAGCCAATTATCCGCCGGATCTACATATATGTTGCTTTGTGCCGCAAATACCGACACGGGGAGTGTGCCTGCAACAAGAATAACTGCAAGCAGCATTGAAATAACCGATTTCATAGAAAAAAATGTTTGGTATTCATAGAACAATCTCCTTTTTCAAAATATTTTTTTACATTCAGATATGCGAAAAAGCCGCCATATTTACGGCGGCTCTCGGTAGCGATGGTTGTGTAATGTTCATTTTACTCTCTGCCTTTCCGGTTTTTCTTTTTTTGCGTTTTTTTCTGCTGCGGCTGCTTGTGTTGTATAGCCTTTTCCTTTTCGGGAACAGGCTTTTTCTTTTCTTCCAAGTCAGCCTTTATGTCCTCAATCTTCTTTCTGACCGAGGGTTTAATACCGTTGCCCGTTTTTGCCGTATCCTCGAATGAGATAGATTTGTTCCCGTGCGGATTTTCGTTTGTTCTCTCCGCACGGGACGGACGGTTTTTTGAGTTTTCGTCCTTTGCCTTATCCGGCGGAGCTTCCGCTTGTTCGGGTGCTTCCGGTTCAATTTCATGTTCCGTTGCGGAATATCCGAGCTTTTTCCATAATGTAATTAAGCCGGGGTATATCGTCTTGAAAGGCAATAACATCGCATAAGCCGTTATCGTTTGTCTTGTCTGCAACAGGACGGTACATTATCCCGTAATTTTTCGCTTCAGCATTGAATTTTTTTAAAGGTCGGTTTCCTTTTATTTGCATAATACAAAGCTGCTTGCCCGTTTTCAGCATTTGCTTTAATTTTTGCGACGCCCTCCGTCTTGCCGTCGTCATTTGCAAGCGCCATAACGATTGCCGCAAGGTTCTTTACGCCGAGGGCGGTTAGCTTGACCGCCGATTCGGTCAGTTGGATAGCTTCTTTCGCCATAAAATCAGCGACTTCGCCGCTTGTGTTCATTTTCTCTCAACTCCTTGTCTGCCTGTTTCTGCAAAGCGAGCGCCTGCCGTTTTTTCTCGGCAATTTGATACGAATCCTTAAATATTGCTTTGCACAGTCTGATTTCTTTTCGGAGTTCGTTAAGCTCCGCATTGATTTTTTTCGCTTGGTCTTTGACATCATCACAATTTTCATCAGTCCTTTCTTCATATAATTTTTTTACGCCGTGTAATTAAAATCTCAACTTCGGTTTCTTTGTCCTTTTGGTATTTCTGCAAATCTTCACCCGTTTCGATATTATGCGTGAACAAAAATTTGAATTGCTTTTGATAGCGGTCAAACTTAATCATTTCATCACGCATAAAAAATGACACCCTTTGAGGTGTCTGCTTACGCTGAATTTTTTTGAATAAATAGAGGTAGTGAAAGTAGAGGGCAACAAAGCCTTTTAACTTTTTGCCCTTTACATTTTTAATGTTACCTCTGCATTTGTACTGCTTTTTTTGGGTATTTCGGACGGTGCAGCCGTGATAATTCCGTTTCGGGTTGCAATTATCCTTTCCAAAATTTCTGCTTCGCTGTAACCCTTGCCGAGATTATCAAGCCTCATCGGGTGCTTTGCGTTCGGTGCGATTATTGAGGTGTGCTTTTATGTTCGGACCTTTGCGGTGAATGACAAAAGCCACGCTTTTTTTAGGTTCTGCCAAAAACTGCTCCATTGTATATGAGCATTTTATAATCTCATCAATATCACGGCGGATACTTCCACGAATTGTCGGTCTGCCTTCCTTTAACGCAAGCCATTCCGCATAGTGCATACCTCGCCGCTTCGGATGCTCAATTACCGAAAGACAGTTTTTCAATACAAATAGCGTCCGATATTCCTCGAATGTCTATGAAAATAGTCCTTGAAATTATTTCGGTACTCGTAGCCGTCCGCATAGGATACGGAATTTATAATCAGATGATTGTGCAAGTGCTTATGGTCAAGATGAGTTGCAACAACCACTTCGTATTTATCCGCAAACAAACGCTCCGCAAGTTCAAGTCCGCATTTATGAGCAATCTCCGGCGTTGTTTCAAAAATCCTTGAAGGACTGCACCAAATGATATGCAAGTACGGCGTTTTTTTATGTCCTGCCTTTCCGAAAAAAACTCCTGTGTGTCTATCATATCGGCGTATGGGTTATCCGTTGTGCAGTTATATGCTTTGACATAAAGGCAATTTTCGGTCTTGTCCTCATTTTTGATATATTTGATTACGCCCTCGACCGCATCAATGTCGGGTTTTATACTTGTCTTATCGGGATTTGCGATATAGTTAAGACTTGAATCGAGCCTTGATTTAACCGTCCATATTTTTCGTAATTGCCATTATCGGACGCTCCTCACAAGCCGCATAATATCGTTTTGCATTTGCAGCACGGTTTTCAATTTTTATCCTCCGAGATACGATGCTCTGCATTTGCGATATGTGCTATCTGATTTATGTTGTTTCCGATAGCGTTTATCTCACGAAGCAGCTTTACATATTCATCGGGCGGACGGGGGCGAATTTCTTTCCCCATAATCAGCTTGCGGATATATGGCTCCATTTTTAAGGCACAAGCCTCTGCTTGTGCTTTCAAGTGTTCTTTCTCTTTTGGGGAAAGACGCACCAATACAGCAGTATTTCTATCCATTAGAAATCACCTCTTTTCTTTTAGCCGTGCGGCGGGGTATTAGGGGCATTGCCACTAACAAGCGGGCGTTTTGATAGCAAAATGCCGTGCTTGCTAATACAAATGCTCCGCATTTGCCCCGTCCGATAGGCTTTCAAAGCTATACTTCCATAAATCGTATTCCTCCGGCGATATTTTATCGGCTTTCAATTCGGTTTGCTTGTTATGCCAACATTCAAGCATACTTTTTAATTCGGTATCACTTGGCTCAAAAAACATAAAAACACGGTTGTTATGTTTTCCAATATATAACGGAAATTTATCATCGAGCTTAAAAAGCGTGTGCATAATTTCTATGTTGCTTGTAAGCGACGGCGGTGAGAGACATATTTACTTATGCCGAGTGCGGATGCCAACCGCTTTTTTTATTGCCGTTGTCGGAACGGCACGGTCGGCTTGATATTGCGAAATTCTTACATCTGCACCTTTTTGTAAAGCCTGCGGCTTTTCCCATTTCAGTCAAGCTCATTTTCCGTATCTTTCGGCATTTGCGTATTACTTTGCCCACGGTCATTTTTATCATCTCCTTTGTTTGATATGAACATTTCAAATAAGTCCTCCGGCGTTATCATTCCACCGAGCGTTGCCTCGTCATCCTCGCAGGGGACACCAACACGGTATAAGTGTAATTTTGCAACATCATTTTCGTTTTTGCCGTAAGCTGCAATTTCGGTAAATACCTCGCTGTCCTCTGATAAATCTGTCTGCAAAATATCTGTATTTGCCACAACATTGCACATAAGCTCTGCGGCTTCTTCGACGGAGCTTGCGACTACGCAGAATTTGCGAATTTCCTTTGTTTCCACCATTACTGTGTATTGATTTCTCTTGTTCATTTTTGATTACCTCATCTTTCATAAATTTTTTTGTATCAAAAAAGCCTGCCTTGTGGGGGCAGACTGATTTGCGAATATTTATCGTTCCGGCTCGGAACGCTTTTTCTTTTTCGCCTGTTCTTGACTTCGTGCAAGGTTTTCTGAAAAATCATCAACCGTATCACGGAGCATATCCATATATGTGTAGTCGTTTTTCAGCCATTCGTCATAGCAAGCCGACAACGGATATTCAAGTTTCAACAGGGCTTTCATTTGTTTTGTGTCAAGAAAATCATCGTCAAAAAGCATAAGAATATCATCTCGCATAACCTTTTCGTATGCCGACGATATAATTTCCTCCGGCGATGAATGTTTCAGCTTTTCTATAAAATTATCCTGTTCCTTGCTCATTTTTTCATAGAGCAGGTCTTTAAGTTCATTTCTCTGTTCCATAAAAATCATACCTTTCATATTTTCGGGCATAAAAAAACCGACAAGATTTCTCCTGTCGGTTATGCCGATTATTAAGTTTTTTTGTTCCGAAAATTTACCTTTCCGGCTCGTTATCTCCTATAATGGAGCGTATATCGGGCTTTTCGATTCTTAAATATTTTTTTGTCGCAAATACCAAGCCTGTTCACTTGAAATGAGGTTTTTCAACCTCTGCGGAATTTATATCGGCGTTTAGCTCACACCAGCATATATCCCAATGATAATCCCTTTTGCCGCTGTCCACGATTTTCCAAGATTTTTTTCATTCTTTCAAGCGACTCCGCAAGATATTTCGGCAGTCCGCACTCAAAATGCGTTTCGTCCGTGGGCATACCTGTTGTTGAATCATAGTCCGATTTTCTTGATTTGTCCAATGTGTTCACCTCTCAATCTTTGCTTTTCTTCATATTATATATGCCTGTGTTTCCCTTGTCAAAAAATTTATCTCTCCATAGCATACTCCCGTTTTTTAATCGGAGCGTCATCGTCCGAAATTTCGGTGTCGATAACATTATCGTCCTTTTTATCCATTTTGAGCAGCGCTTCAACTGCGGCAAGGCGTTTTGTTTTTTCCTGCAATTCCGCCTCCTGCGGAAACGCCCGTTTTGCTTCAACCTTTGCGGTTTCGTACTGCGTATTGGTGTTCGCAAGTTTTTCTTTTTCAAATTCAAGCCGTTTTTCAAAACCGTCCAAAGCATTGTCGATACGCTGAATATTGCCGAACACATCTGTTCCGAGTTCAACTTTATGCGACAAGCTCCCGACAAGGGTTACATAGAATAATTTTTGAAAATTGTCAAAGGAAAGCTCCATAGAAAAACCTCGGTAATCACCGATGTTCACCGGCTCTTCCGAGGTCATCTTTTTGCAGCGTTCAATGAGTGCGTTACCCGCTTTTTCCTTTTCAAAATATCCAAACCCGTCAATCGTCATTGTGTTGAATTTATCCTCAGCTTTCGGATACTGCTTGACAGTTTCAATATCCTTTTCAAGACCTTTAATTCTTGCTGCGATTTCCGCAATTTGTTTGGGGTAGAATTTCACAACCTTATCTTCGAGGTCATAAATCTGCGACATAAAGGACGATTTTATCAGCTTCAGCTTGGATACCTCCATATCAAGTTCCATTTTCTCCTTGATGTGCGGATTGCCTGTCGAAAGTGCCTTTATCTCCGCAAAGGAAAGTGCGGTAGGGTCTATATCGTCAGCAACACGGACAGGCGATTTTGAAGTAAATATCTGCGATATGAATTTCTGCTTTTGCTCCACCGTCTGCCACATATATGTATCAAATGTGCCTTTGGTTACATAGCGGTAGATATGCACTTTCTCGTTTGTATTGCCTTGTCTGATGATACGCCCTGCTCGCTGTTCGAGGTCTGCCGGACGCCACGGGCAGTCAAGGTCGTGCGAGGCATAGAGCAGTTTTTGCACATTTGTTCCGGCACCCATTTTTGAGGTAGAGCCGAGAAGCACACGAACATCACCGCTTCGCACTTTCTTGAATAATTCATCTTTTTTAACCTCTGTGTTTGCGTCGTGAATAAAAGCAACCTCATTTTCGGGTATGCCTTTTTGGAGCAGCTTTTCCCGTATGCTGTTATACACGGAAAATGTACCGTCCGATTTCGGTGTAGATAAATCACAGAACAAAAGCTGTGTAGCTTTTCTGTCTGCGGTATCTTTCCATATATCATACACACGCTCGGCACATACAGACACCTTTGAGGTTTCATCATCGGGGAGCATAGGATTTATCATTCTTTGGTCGAGTGCAAGCTTTCTGCCGTCGTTCGTTATTTTCAGCATATTGTCAACACTCGGATCAACAGTCCTTTTTACGCACTTCCTCAGCTCGTTCTCCGAGGTCTGCCACCATATCTTTTTGGAATTGGGTCGGCTCTGCAACCTCGTTGTGATATTCAACCTCCGGCACGGGAAGTTTAAGCATATCCGCCGTCTGAATATCGGCAACCTCTTTGAACATTGCAATGAGTTCGGGCAAATTAAAGAATTTTGCAAACCTTGTTTTCATACGATAACCACTGCCTTCGGGTGCAAGCTCCATTGCCGATACGGTTTCACCAAAGGTGGACGCCCAGCTATCGAAGTGCTGCAAACCTCTGTCTTGGAGCGATTTATACTGCAAATACCTCTGCATAGTATAAAGTTCAACCATTGAATTACTCACCGGAGTTCCCGTTGCGAATATGACACCCTTGCCGCCCGTAAGCTCGTCAAGATACTGTGTTTTTCATAAACAGGTCGCTTGACTTTTTGTGCTTCGGTCTGTGCGATACCGCCGACATTTCGCATTTTTTTGTGTAAAGGAAAAGGTTTTTGTAATAATGAGCTTCGTCCACAAACACTCTGTCAACGCCGATTTCTTCAAAGGTAACAACATCGTCCTTGCGTTCTTGGTCATTGAGCTTTTTTTATCTTTGCTTCAAGTCCACGCTTTGTCTTTTTCCATTTGCTTTACGGTGTAACGCTCCGCATTTTCGGTTTTCGCCTCGATTATTCCGTTAATAATCTCGTCAAGCTGATTTTTGCAGTATTGCTTTTCTGCCGTTCTGCCGACATCGGTATTTTCTCGAACTGCGAATGCCCGATAATAACGGCATCATAATCACCCGTTGCAATTCTGCCGCAGAATTTTTTGCGGTTTTTCATCTCGAAATCCTTTTTTTGTTGCAACAAGAATATTTGCCGCCGGATATAACTGCAAAAATTCGCTTACCCATTGCTCGGTCAAGTGGTTGGGTACTACAAACAGCGATTTATTGCAAAGTCCGAGCCGCCGTGATTCCATTGCTGCCGCAACCATAGTCCAAGTCTTGCCGGCGCCGACCACATGACCGAGCAAAGAATTGCCGCCGTACATAATTCGTGCAACAGCGTCCTTTTGGTGTTTCCGCAAAGCTATTTCGGGGTTTATCCCGTTGAAGGTTATATGGCTGCCGTCATACTCACGGGGACGGATAGAGTTAAACCGAACATTATAGATTTTACATAGGTCATCACGCCTGTCGGGGTCTTTCCATATCCAATCCTCAAAGGCTTGTTTGATTGACGCTTGCTTCTGCTGTGCAATGGTGGTTTCCTTGATATTTAGCTTTGCAACCTTATTACCGTTTTCATCGTAAATATAATCAAAGATACGCACATCACGCAGATTAAGCGAATCCTCAATGATTTTGTAAGCGCTGATACGGCTTGTACCATAGGTGTTGGTAGCCTTAACGCCCTTATCGGCGCTCTTGCCTTGAATATTCCACTCGCCCGTAAGATTTGAATATTTGACTTCGATTTTGCTTTGCGCATAATAATTCGGCGAAAGAAGCTCAAACACAAACTCCTCGATATACTTTTCGGGTATCCAAGTCGTGCCGAGCTTTACGGAAATTTCACCCGGCGTTAAGTCTTTCGGCTGCACCTTTTCAAGATATTCCACATTGATACGGTATTCGGAGCTGTCTTTTGAAAACTGCTCCGCTTGACTTAATTTTTTTCACGAACATTGCCCTACAAATATTCATCGGCGGTTAGGTATTTCGGCTCATATTCCGGCGATAATTCGTGTTCGGGGTTTAAGAATATAACGCCGTGCAAGTCCTCATATAGCTGTTGTTCGGTTTTGCCCGATAATTTCTCCATAAAGGCAATGTCTATCTTCGCTTTTTCTGCAAGCGACACTGCCAATGCTTCATCAGCCGTATCAACCTTTGTAACCTCGTGTTTGGCTCTTATGGTGCGTTTGGTAAACATATCCGCTTTGCGCTCAAGTTCTCCGTACTCGTTTAATACCTCTAATGAGCAAAGCAGAAAATAACTGCTGTCCTCCGAAAAGGCAAGAGAATTGCCACGGGAATTGATAAGTCCGTATTTCTTTGTGTAGTTATCATAAAGCGTGTTGAGCTTTGCCTGTTGTGCCTTAATTTCATCATCGGAATAGTTTTCCGTCTGATACTCAATTAAAGTCCTCACGCAGTCCCGAAGCTCTATCATACCTTTAACACGGTTTTCAGCCGTTGCGTTCATTTCAACTTTCCGCATTATACTGTTTTCACGGAAATATATATTGCCGTCAACAACCGTAAAACTGAAATTACGCACAGCGGGATCTGCCGGGATAGTTACCTCCTCATCATTTGAAATATCGTCAAATTCATATTCGGTAATCTGTGCGTGTATGTTCTGAATTGCTCCGTCAAGCTGTTCGGCAAGTGGAATATCCTCATTCGGCTCACAGGTAAGGGTAGGACCGAAAGGACCGCTGACTTCTTTGAGTTCACCCATAACCATATCGGGATTATCAAGAAAGTAACGGTTTACAAACTGCCCCGTTTCGTGTTCGGCAACCTCCACCCATTCGGGCATTATATCTGTCATACGCTCTCTTTTTTGCAAAAACAGAATATCTGCCGTAACCTCTGTTCCGGCGTTTTTCTTAAAGGTATTATTCGGCAAGCGGACAGCGCCGATTAAATCGGCTCTTTGGGCAATATATCGACGCACCTTTGAAGTACGCTTATCCATAGTGCCGGAGGAAGTAATGAAAGGCAATAACGCCGCCCGGTCGCACCTTATCCAAAGTTTTCGCAAAAAGTAATCGTGAATAAGGAAATTATGTTTGTTGTATTTCTTGTCAAGCAGCTTAAAATCACCAAAAGGCACATTGCCGATTGCCACATCAAAAAAACTGTCGGGAAGCTCGGAATTTTCATAGCCTTGTATGGCAACGGAATTTTTCTGATATAGCTGTCCGGCAATTCTGCCTGTAATACTGTCGATTTCCACGCCATACATTTTACTGCCGCTCATACTCTCCGGCATAAGACCCATAAAATTGCCTATTCCACACGACGGCTCCAAAATGTTACCCTGCGTAAATCCCATATTGGAAAGCGCCTTATACATTGCCTTAATTACAACAGGCGGAGTAAAATGTGCGGTAAGCGTTGACGCTCTCGCTTGCTCATACTCATCGGGCGAAAGAGTGGCGTATAGCTCCTTAAATTCCTCCGACCAATTTTCTTTGGTTTCATCAAGTGCGTCTGCAAGACGCCCCAGCCGACATACTGCGATAAGGTTTCCTGTTCTTCGGGGAGTAGCAAGACGGTGCTCAAATTCAAGATTATGAAGTAAATTTACGGCTTCAACATTCCTCTTAAATTTCTCTTTTGGTGTACCGTAGCCGAGTTCATCATTTGTAATTTGGAAATTGTGTCTTTCCGACAACGGTATTTCGGGATATACAACCGTGTTTTGCACCCTCTGCGGCTTTGCCTTTTGAAATTCCGCCGTAAGCTGCGGTTTTGCCTGCTCTGCAATTATGCTCTTGACAAAATCTATGCTCTCACTGCGGAATATGGGAAAACCCGTACTGTTTTGAAAGGTTATATCCTTTAATGACACCTTGTTAAAGTCAGTATTTACGCTGTCTACAACAAATTTGCGGTCATCAATGGTAAGCTCCGTTCCGATAAGGTTTTCGGCGGTTTCCATTGGTTCTGATGTTTGCACTTCCGTTGGCGGTGTTTCTGTTTGCTTCGGCTCGTTTTCGGTCTGTTGTGCCTGTTCGGGTATAACCTTATCCGCTGACAAAAGCCGTTTATAGCTTCTATCCTCATCGGCAATGACAACATCATATCCGGCATAGAGCAGCTTGTTGACATATTCGTCCGTAATGTGTTTCGGAAAGCCGCACATCGGGTAGCGTGTTCCGTCAATTTCCTTTGAGATTACGGCTATATCAAGCACACTTGCCGCCTTTTTGTGCGTCATCTCCGTAGACTTCATAAAAATCACCGAGGGGAATAACGGCAACGGTTTTTTTGAGCCGTTGTCCTCCTTTGTGAAGCTCGGCAAGGTATTCCGAAAGCGGTTGTTCCTGCGGTTGAGCGTTGATTGCCGTTTCAATTTGTTGCTCCGTTACATATACAAGCTCATCAAAATTGAGGTTTTTGTAAGAATTTTTCCGTTATATTTGATAAATTGTAATAGTATTCCGTATCAACCAAAACATTATCAATATATTTTTCAACGGTAAAATTCTCAAGATTTACATCAACCTGTATAGGAAGCTCATCGTCCGTAACAGTCGTATATGCTATGCCTATTTTTTTGAAAGGTTTGAAAAATCTGCCGGAGAGTCGTATTCTTCAAGGCAAAAATTCATTGATAAGATTTTTTTGCGGTTTCAAACTGTTTTTTTCCCCTCGTGCCTTAGTTATGGCTCTGTATAACGCCATATCATTATCAGTCAGATTATAGTTTTCACTGTAATCAAGACTTAATTCAACCTTGTCAACAAGTTCCTGTCTTTCGTCCTCGCTCATTTCGGCAAGCTGTTCTTCCGGTGTTTCCTCTTTAACCTCCTCAATTCTGTCGATATGCGGAAACAGGTTATATTCGCCGTTTGCATATTTTTCAAGGTCTTGTACCGCTGCTTGCCTTAAAGGATAACTTCTTAAATCAGCCGATGTTTCCGCAAGCAGATTTTTAAGTCCGTAAGCATTGTCTGCGTTTGGACTTTATTGTTCAGCTTTTGCATTAAAATGTCTTTTGTTTTATAATAATCCGCATCAGACGGGTACGGCATAATTGTATTTTTCGTCGGTATCATACATATAGGCTTGACGGATTTTTGAGAATAAGCTCCTCTTTTTCATAATTCGGAATGTTTTTAATTTCCGCTTCATTCAGATAGTTTCGGCTTTTTATGAGCCTGTCAATATGCTTTTTCGGCTTCACTCCACGAAATCTGTATTTTTTTGCATACGGTTTTGTCAAGTCCTCGTGACTGAAGGTTATCCCTTTGGCATCGTGATTTTCGTTGTATAACCCGGTATAGCTGCCGCCCCAGCCGTATTCGTTTTTAAGAAAAGTTATCCTTTCTTTCTGTCTGTATGCGTATCAAAGAAAGTATATATTCGGTATTTTCCTTCCGAAACACCGCTTCCTCGCTTAAACATATTGTTAATTTCATCTCTTGAAATAAAACGCTCCGGCGGGCTATATGTAAGCTCTTGTGCAGTAAAGGTTTTTTTCTTGTGATATACAACTCCGCAACAACATTGTTTGTTTTGTGGGTTATACCATTCATATCGGGTAATATCCAAGTTTTCATCATACAAATCCGACAGTTTTTGCGTAACCGACTTTATCTCGTCCAAGCCGGCGGAGGTTTTCAAGTGTTCGGCTATTTTATCTGTTTCTTCGGGGTATCCTCCGACAAATGAAAAACACATCAGCCGTAAAATATTCTTTTTAATTCTGGATAATCTTCCGTATTCAAATTACGACGCATTTCCCACACTGCATCCGCAGCCTTTTTACGCTCATATTTATCCATTTGCAAAAGCGTATCTTTGGGTGCAAATCTGCCCAAGTCCAAAAAGCTCGTCAATGCGTTTTGCGGCATCTTCCCAAGAAATGAGCTGTGCTGTGTTTTTGTTTGCACTATCGCCATAGGATATGCGTATTCCGTCAGCGTTCCACCAAGCCGATACCTTCCGTCCGTCAAAGATAAATCCTTTACCGTCCGTCTTATACAGATTTTTTTCAGAAATTCTGCTTTGTTTTCAACAGATTTATCCTTTGAAAACTCTATACAGGTTTCAATTACGCTGTCTTTATCGTTTGTTCCGTCGCATAAAACCTCGTCAATAATCTGCCGGGGCATAGAAAAAGCAGCACCGAAAATTTCGTGTGCTGCTCTCTGTACGGTTTCCCTCTGTTGTTCTTCTGTCGGAATGAGGTCAAACAGACTTAATTGTAAACTACCTCCGGAATTACGATTTCCTCTGCCGAATGTAAAAGGTTGTTCATTAACCCCGTCCATTTCATCGGATCGTTCGCTTTCAGTTCCTCGTTCACGCCCTCGGTCTGTGCCAACCTTTTCACTATCATCTGTATCTGTTCTGTCGCTGATGTCTGTACCTCCAGCAGATGCTCCGTTATTTTGCCCGTTATCATCAGGCTCGTGTATAGGCTCGGTCGGTGTTGTTTGAGAAATTTCCGCCTCATCTGCCCGTATTTGCCTATCTGTACTTCCGTCTGTTCCGTTGTCAAGTTCGGAATCAGGTATCCGTTCACTTGTGTGTATGTTATCTCTTTCATAACTATCCGTCCTTTCATTATTTATTGTCGGTGCGTCTTTTTCTTTGACTTCATTATACACCGCATTTTCCTTTTCCGCAAAATTTTTCCGATTTTGTATTTCCTCTCTGACCTCGGCTCGGATAGTTTCGGATATGCCCCTTAGCGTTTCCTCCGAAATGCTCGACACCGCATTACCCAAAACTGAAAGTGCCGGAATTGTGTTGAAGTTCATAATATGCGGAAAGTCCTCACGCTCAAACACTTCATCAGCGTTGATTCCGAGCCTTTGCAATACCGTATATGCAATACTTGTTTCCGCCGTCTGCTGAAATTCAACATCAATATTTAATTCGTCCAAGCCGTCCAAAAAGCTGTTTTCTTTTGCGTATTTGAGTTCCGAAAGGTAGTCTGATTTACTGTCCTCGACCGCATTTTGTGCCGCTGAAATAATTGCGTCCGTAATACTGTTTTTTTGACTTTAATTCACCGAACGAATTTTTCAAGCGTTTCGATAATGGCATTGTCAAAGCGGCTGTTGTACTGCCAAAGCCGTATCGGACTGCCGCTTGTGTGCGTGTCGGAAATATCAAAGACATAATCAAGGTATTTGCCACGATCGCCCTCACGGAGCAGGGCAATGCCTTTACTGCCACGGTTTATCCACGCTTTGAGCTTTTTATTCCAAACATCAATGCTTGCACACGCCGTTGCGTCCGGGCGTTGGGCATAGATGAATAGCTGGTCTTGAAAGGAATATTTATATTGCCACGCCGCACTTTTCAAAAATGCCGTCCAATTTTCATAATCGGCAAGGCTTTTTGCCGATTTCGTTTGACAATGCACTAATATTTTTGCAGCTTGCTCGCCATTTGCATTTCACCTCCAGCAATTTATTTTGCAAATATTATTTATCCTCTTTTTCGATAGGCACATACTTTGTGCAAGCCGTTCCGTTATGAAATTCCATATACGGACACATCGGCTCGTTAGGGTCGAGCTTTAATGCGTCCGCACCTGTTTTTGCAGTTCGGGCATAACTGTTTTTTATCATTCATTTTGTATCGCTCCTTAAATTTTTTTCATAGAAAAAAAGAGCATTGAAGTTGTTGGTTTCAATGCTCTTGTATGGGGGTTATTCAATTTTATCTGCACATCTGCATAGGCTCACGGAGCCTTTTTGCCATCTCAATACCCTCGGCGGCAGTTGTGATTTCGCCGTTTTCTATCATTTCGATAAGCTCCGCACGGTGTTTGGAATTTAAGCAATACACGCTCCGGCACAGCCTTTGAACAGTTCCGAGAGTATCACGCTCGGTATTGATAAGGGTTTTCACAATTTCGCCGACTTCATCATTTGCATTAAGCTGAATCTGAAGTGTACGGCGGTTATCAAGATATATCATATTCGGCACAATAAGTATTCCGATGTTCTGCAAGCTGCTGCGGAGTTCGTTTTCTCTGCAAGTCATATCTACAAGTAAGTTGTTTGTTATAAAGTTTATTTTTGCTGTCATCATAAAAATCACGCTCCTCTCGTATAATAAATATAGTAGTTTTTGAGTTCCTCTCCAAGAACTATGGTATAATTGTTTAGATGCTGTGGATTGGTTTCACGCTCCTACCACTTGATGGTTTGATTAAGGCTCCAACCACAGTCTCTTTTGCAGTTTGTTAATCAGTTAGATACCGCTCGACGGTTTATTTGGAACGAGGTTACAAGTGCAACGAGTCCCTGTGGGTCTAAACAGCGTCATATTACTTTTTCAGGAGGTATCTTTATGATTTTCATTGGTATTGATGCAGCAAAGGACAAGCACGATTGTTTTATTGCTAATTCTGATGGCGAGGTGTTATGTGATGTATTCACTATTTCTAACACCCTCGATGGTTTCAATGACCTGCTTTTCTAAAATCAAATCTTTTTCCAAAGATTTAAGCAAAACAAAAGTAGGACTTGAAGCCACAGGACATTACAGTTACAATCTGCTCGGATTTTTACTTGACACTGGCTTGCCCACCTATGTCTTAAATCCTTTGCACACCAATCTCTACCGCAAAAGTCTGTCACTCAGAAAAACAAAAACAGACAAGGTAGATGCTCGCACAATTGCTTCTATGCTAATGTCTTGTCAAAGCTTAAAGCCCTACACAAGAGCATTATACCATAACGAAGAACTAAAGTCACTAACAAGATACAGATTTGACAAAGTTTCAGAGCGAGCAAAGCTGAAAACCTCTGTATCAAGACTTATCACTATTCTTTTTCCGGAACTTGAAAAATTAGTTTCAGTGGTTCATTGTATTTCTATATATGCACTCCTTTTCAGAGTTTCCGTCTGCAAAGCATATTGCAAACGCAAACCTCACAAGACTAACCAATCTTTTTGTATTCAGCTTCAAAAGGTCACTACAACAGAGATACTGCCATTCGACTTCGTGAAGCGGCAAGAAACTCTATAGGTTCTGTTATACCTGCAAAAATCTCTTGAGTTGAAGCATACAATCAAGTTAATCGGTGAACTTGATGATGAAATCAGTGAGATAGAAGCGGCGATAAAACAGATTGTAGACAGCTTGGGAACTACCATCTTAACTATCCCCGGCATTGGTTACGCAACCGCTGCATCAATTCTTGCCGAAGTTGGTGATTTCTCCAATTTTTGAAACGCCGGACAAGATACTTGCTTTTTGCCGGAATGTCACCATCTACATACCAGTCCGGACAACTCAAAAACTGCTATCCCCACATGGAAAAGCGTGGCTCAAAAATATTTGAGATTTGCTCTTTACAATGCTACCAAATATGTTTGTAAATGGGATAGCAACTTTTGCCGCATATCTTGCTAAAAAGCGTTCTGAGGGCAAGCATTACAATGTTGCTATATCTCATGCTGCAAAGAAGCTTAGTGCGACTGATTTTTGCATTAGAAAAATCTCGGCTGCCATATATGCCTGTTGCATAATTCGTTTCCTAATATTTTTAAGGCTTCCTCACGGAGGTCTGTTTGTTATGCCTGTTTTTAATCAGATAAAAATTTTTAACTTTTTCATTTTACCTCTTGACTTTTAATAGTTAGTCTTTTTCTGTAATTTTATTATACTGTATTTTTATATCGCCTTGCAAAAAAATTATCGCTCCGGCTCTTTATCGGTTTTTTTGATTTTTCGGGAGCAGCATATTTTTGAGAGCGTTCATTGTTTTAAGCGTGCAACCCTCAAAATCCGCCTTGCTTTCGATAAAGTGTTCCGCCGTTTCTCTGAAATTCTTTTGTCCCGACATCACATAATGTGCCTTTTGGAAATTCCCTCAATGTGAGAGAAAAGTCCTGCGGTTTCTTATACAGCTTTGCCGCATCCAAAATATCCTCGTTATATATGGTTAGTTCAACGAGTTGTCCTCCGGCATTTGAGTCGGGGTTATAATAAATCTCCGTAACACCGTTTGTTGTCTTAGAAAAATTTATCCTTGTCGATAGCGTCATAATTCTGATCAACAAATTTTTAAGTCCTTGTAGGTCTGCAATGCTTGTTTGTCGTAACAATAAATATATGTATTGTATGTGTTTTTGCGTGGGTCGCACCGTATGTAAAATACATTTTTGTCGGTCGTAACCTTATATCCGCAAATATCGTTATCGCTTGCAAGCCGTTCGGCTTTCAGGTCGTAAGCCGCATTGTGCATTGCAACTCTGCTTTTGAATATCGGTTTGTCCGCCTGATGCCGGAGGTAGTTTACAACATTATCACATTCAAGTGAGAAGTCGGGTGTTTTGTATGCTTTATAGTTTTCGGTATTTTCAACCATTGCTTCTGTTTGGAAACGCTCATATACGGAATTATCAAAATATCCTCGGATATAGCAGATACAGCCACGGTTTAATGTATCGCCGGTCGGTTGTGCAAAGGTGTATTCAAATTCCGACTGCTCAATTTTTTTCAAGCGTATATCCCGGCGTGTCTTTCGGGCGGTATGTACTTCCGCCACGCTCCATAAGCTCTGCAAATTCACAGATGTGAAAGACATTGTAACCGATTTTGGTATGATAATCGTCAATATATGTGCATTTTCCTGTCTGACATAGAGCCGTCCGAAAAATTTAACCGTAATGCTTTCACCGTCTTTTTATTCGGAAAAGCTCGTTATATCGGCTGTCTATAAAGCGTATTTCTTTGTTTTTCCATCAGCGTTCAACCTCCTTATGTGATTTTTCTTAACTTTTTTTATATTTTTCAATATATCCGTAAGCCAAGCAGGGTAGCAGTCCTCCTTTAATATTCCCAAAACCGATGCACGGCGGTATTTCACACTTTCGCCCGTATATAATTCTGTGCAGAATATTGATGTTCCGAGCCCGTCGGCTCTTGCACCATTGCCGCCCGTGCATCGCATAATCTGATAATGCTCGTTTCGGTATTCGGGCGATAATATATCAGGTTTTTAATACAATAATTTTTTTCCTGTCAATGTTTCGTTTCCGACAGGTATGCAGTCATTTTCATTCAGCATATCCATACACATATCACATCTGCCGATTTGCAGCCGTGATATTTCCTCCGTAAGCCTTTGTGCAAAAACAGCCGCAACCCTTACATAATCACAGGAACACACCACATTTGTATATCTTTCAAAAAGCTCATTCGATTCATAATTTGCGGTCATATAATAATTCCCGTCTGCGGCGTTCATATTTTCACCGATTACCAATTCCTTTTTCGCCGATTTGCAAAGCCTTAATAATCGTATAATCTCCGGCTTTTCTTATTTCGTCCATTTTTACACCTCAATTCGTATCATTTTTTTATGCTCTTTCTTGCGTAAATATCCGCATAATCGTAGGGCGGATATTTTATAAGGTCATCTCGGTATTGTTTATGTGTTTTGTAGAATTTACATTGTCTGCGTCTGCATACAACCTCGGTTAAAACCGTGCAATAATTTTCATTTTTTTATATGCAAAGCAGTCTTTACAAGTCATTTTTGTAATCACCGTCCATATCTTTTAAGGCGTATCGTACTGACAATTCTGTATCCGTGCCTATTTGCAAGAGCCTTTAACTCGGCTATGAGGGTTCGCCGTTCCTCACGCCGCACGGCTTTCATTGCTTCATAGGCGGTAATGTCAGTACAACCGCTGCCGTTATGTCTGTCGTTTATCTTTTCGCACAATCACTTCACCTCACCGTTCATTCGTTTTAGGCGGCTTCTTCATAACCTCAATAGCCTTGATTTCATCAAGCGCCCGTCTGCAAAAGTCTTTTTGTGCCGCAAGCAGATTTGTAAAATAATGTCCCCAAAAATAATCATCTTTGCCTTTGCATTGCCAAGTTACAAAGCTATTCGGATTCTTTTCGTGAACACCAAGCACAAATTCAGCGCCGCCGACCGTTATTTGATTTACAATAATAAAGCCTTGATTTTTTCGCCATTCCACAATCAATCACTCCGTTTCTTTTTTGTCAGCTTGCCCGGCAGAGATAAAGCAACACATAAATATAACGCCAAGAAATCCGCCGACTGCAACACCGGATAGGAATATAAGTATAAGTTTCAACATATTCATCGCTCCATTTCATTTTTCCCGTTGCCTGCGCCATTTATCAAGCAGCTTCAAGATAATTTCCTCCATTTTTGCTTTTGAATAGCTTTTCGGGAAGTATTTTTTTAATTTTTCCTCGCCAAGCGTAATTTTAACCGTTTCGGGTTTCTGTTCCATCATAATACTGTCAATTACGGCATTACTCAAATTTCCCTCCTGATGAAATTTTCGCATTTTCCGTGCCTGTGCGATAGAAGGAGAGGTTTCCTCTTTTTCAATGGACTGCATAACTGCCGCTTGCTCCTTTGAGCTGAGATAAGATATTTCAACGGCGGCGTTCATTGCAATTTGGTTATTATCCACCATATCCAAAATTGGATCTATGAGGTTTGTTAAGCGTATGTATCGCTGAATTTGCCTACCGCTTTCGCCCGTGTCTTGTCCTAAAATATCTGCACTCTCTAAATTTCCGACAATTTGTCGGGGATTTTCTTTTGACGGTCTGCCTGCCTTTCTTTTCATAGCTTCTAACTTCATTTGATAGGCAAACGCTTTCTCGCTCGGCAAGATGTGTTCCCGTTGCAAATTACTGTCTACAAGCAAAATTGTAGCCGTATCATCATCAAGATTTTTTACCACAACGGGAATATCGGTTATTCCGGCAAGCTCACACGCTTTCACTCTGCGATGTCCCGAAAGTATTTCATAGCCGCCGTCCTTGTGCGGTCTTGCGATTACGGGTGTGAGTACGCCGCATTGCTTGATGCTTTCCACAAGTGCGTCCATATCTTCGTCAAGCTTCACCTTGAACGGCTGCTCCGTAAACGGTTTTAACTCGGATATGGGAACAGGCTTTATTTCTTCGGTGTTCCGCTGTTCCTCGCTCTGAAAAATACTATCGTATGATTTCAGACTTATGTTTAGTCCGTTGCTCATTGTCCATAACCTCCTTTGTTAGATTTCTGTACGCATCGGCAACTTTACCGTTTTTGTCGTAGCTGTAAATGCTTTTGCCAACCGCAGAGGTTTCTGCCGCTTTTACCGAAAGCGGTATTTCTGTCTTGAAAACCTTTATATTGCTCCCATAGGTCTTTCGTATAAGCTGTGATATATCCTTTGCAAGATTTGTGCGACCGTCAACCATAGTCAGAAGTATACCGTTGATTTTAAGTGTCGGGTTAAGCTGCCGTTTAACCTTTGCAACCGTACCAAGTAACTGTTCAAGCCCTTTTGCCGGAAGAAAATGCGACTGCACGGGAATGATTACCTCATTCGCCGCCGTGAGTGCATTTATTGTCAGCATACCGAGCGACGGAGTGCAGTCTATCAGCACATAATCGTAATTGTCCTTTATCTGTGAAAGGTAGTTTTTGAGTACCCGTTCACGGCTCATAGTGTTCACCAAAAATGTTTCCATTCCAGAAAGTTCAATGTTTGCCGGAATAAAGTCCACACCCTCCGAGTGATGTAAAATGCCCTCACCGTGTTCCGTCGGTTGCTCATTGATACTTTTTTCCATAAGGTTTGAAATTGTAACCGACAATTCATCGGGATTTGGATAACCCAAGCATTGTGTTAAGCTGCCCTGTGCGTCATAGTCGATTAAAAGCACCTTTTTACCCTCGTTTGCAAGTCCGATACCTAAATTTACGGTAGTTGTCGTTTTGCCCGTTCCGCCTTTCTGATTTGATATTGCGATTATTTTACCCATAAAAACCATTCCTTTCATTTTCTAATCTTGTTATAAGCATTTTCTCCGTCAAGCCGTGTCAAAGCACGGAACCATTCGGAACGAAAAAAACGCTTGATTTCTGCTCTGCATTGCGGCGAATATGTATGCCTGTAATCTTTTACCGCTTGCAGAATTATGGCATTTGCCAGCAGTTCGATATTTTCCACACATACCGCCTCCGATTCCTATACATTTGCCATATCGTATTTTACTTTTGCCGCAAACCAATTATCAGCCGTTTCAAACGACCGATAAATCGTTGTAATTAAAAATGCCCGGATATTCCGGACATCTGATGTGTTGCTTCGCAGGGCGAAGTCTATATATTCAATATGCGACGAGTCAATCTTCAAAAAAATCTGCTCTTTACAACCTCGTGAGGATATTCCTGTTTGTTTATGCGGATTGTCGGCTCGTCGCTGCATACCACATCGACCATTATTGCCACAATTTCATCAAGCCACGCCTTACTGTACCTTTCCGAGATAATGTCATAGTCAATGTTTTTCTTGATTAGCTTTTCATACTTTTGCCGATTTTCTATCCATCGTATCGTATCAATGCCTTTCGGTGCAGGCAAGGGAGGAGAGTTATTCTCATTTCCACGATTGATAGGATAGGATATGATTTCAGTATCGCTCGATTCAGTATTATTCTTTTCAGTATCGTTAAAATCAGTATTATTATATTTATTATAATTAGATTTCGATTCTCGAAAGTCTGCACTTTCGATTTCCGAAAGTCTTGAATTTCGATTTTCAAAAGTCTTGACTTTCGATTTCCGAAAGTCTGGAGTTTCGGTTTCCGAAAGTCTTGGTTTTTCGGTCGGTATCTTCATCAATATAAAAACTTTTTTTCAGATATACGATTGCCGGTTTTCCTTGCCCTTGCTTTTTGCGTTCAATAAGACCGATGCCTTTTTCTGAGTCAAGCTCCGCAAGCAATTTTGTCGCTTTTTCCGTTCCGCAGCACATCTGCTCCATAACATCATTTGTTGTAAAGAATATGTATGCCCGGTTTTCATCATCAACCCAGCCGTTGCGTATGGATAAACCCATACGGTCAAGCATAAGACCGTATAACAGCTTTGCACTGTCCGACACTCGTTTGAAAGTAGGGGAAGTAACAAGTATTTTCGGTATTCTGTAAAAGGTAAATTGTTCGGCTTCATTGCCGTAAAAGTATTCAAATTGTATCGACATTGTTGTGCCTCCTTTCCGTGTGTGATTGCATAAAAAAAGAACGCCTTATGGTTTGTTATAAAGCGTTCTCAGTTGATATTTTTATTTAATTTTTGACCTCCTTTTTGCAGGGGTACAACTTTTGTCTTTAACTTAACATTGCCGTTATTCAAGACAGAAATCTTGTAAATTTCGGGGTGGAAAAAGAACTGAAATATACCAAGACAAATCGCAAAACCCTTGATTTTATGCGGCTTTCACCGTTTGTCTTTATTATACCATAGGGGCATACCTTCACCACCCGTGCGGTTGAATCCGGAATGAATGTCAAAGTGTTGCAGGAAGTTTTGGGACACAAGGATATTTCAACCACTTTGAACATATACACCGATGTTACAAAGGATACAAAGAAAAAAGAGGTGTCCACACTCGGAAATTACTTTGAAAATCTGTCGATTTAACTACTACGCCACACTACGCCAATTACTACGCCAAACCTCCTATGTTGTGTAAATATTTATGTAGAGTTATGAAAGGCAGAAACCTTTGAAAACGGCTTGACAAAAGGGTTATGTAGAGTTATAATAGCATATATAATTGTTGAGAATAAAATCCCACAATGAAGCCGTTGGATAAGTAAAATCGGTATTTCGGATAGTTTTTGAACTTTGATTTTAATATTAAATTTATCTAACCGAAGTCATGACCACCAGTAAACTGGTGGCTTGCACTGCCCCTAGAAGGGGCTATTACAGGCTTAGCCTCCATAAGAGGCACTGAAAGTTTGACACCGCATTACATTACAGACAGCCGCTCACGTGCGGCTGTTTATTTTTGTCTACTTATTCTTGCTACCCGTAAACGGGTCTGTATATTCTTTTTAAGCTTATTTGGTCCGATGCATAATCCTCTTCAATCTGGTTTCTAATATATTCTGCTATTACTTTTTTTATTTCTCCCTACCGTATCAACATAATATCCTCTGCACCAGAAATTTCTGCTTCCATACTTGTATTTGAGATTCGCATGACGGTCAAATATCATCAACGAACTTTTTCCCCTTGAGAAATCCCATAAACTGTGCTATACTTGTATGTGGTGGAATGTTTAACAGCATATGTATATGGTCAGGACATGCCTCTGCCTCGATTATTTCTACTCCTTTTTTTGTTCGCAGAGTTTTTCTTAATATTTCTCCTATATCTCGTTTTAACTGTCCATATTTTCTTTTCTTCTATATTTCGGTGCGAATACTATATGGTATTGACACCTATACTTTGAGTGTGCTGTGCTTTTAATTTCATTTGTACTTTTCTTTATCATTGTTAAAAACCTCCATGATATATTTTTAGTAATGCGGTCGCCAAACCATTTACTATTATATCATAGAGGTTTTTTTCTCATGCTAAAGCTTTTTATCTTCCTCCGGTAGAACCGGAGGTTTATTTCCACGCCTAAAGGCACTCAACAAAAACCCCGCTTTGAAAAAAGTTTTTTTCAGAGCGGGGTTTTTCTTCATAATTAAATTTTTTTCGTCAAGACCGACGGACTAATTATTCATAAATCTTGTCAAGAACGCCTTTGTTTCGGGGCATTTGGGATTTGTGAATATCTCCTGCGGTGTGCCCTCTTCACAGATTACACCGTCATTCATAAACACAATATGATTTTGCAACGTCGCGCGCAAACGCCATTTCGTGAGTTACAATAATCATTGTAAGTCCCTCTTTTGCGATGTTCTTTATAACTTCGAGAACCTCTCCCACCATTTGCGGGTCGAGCGCGCTCGTCGGCTCGTCAAACAAAATTACGTCGGGCTTCATTGCAAGCGCACGCGCTATTGCCACCCTCTGTTTCTGTCCGCCAGAAAGCTGACGCGGTTTTTGCGTTGATATACGGCGCCATACCAACTTTTTCAAGGTAATACATCGCCTCTTTCTTTGCAACCTCTTTTGCTCGCCTTAAGCACTTTCATCTGACCTATCATACAGTTTTTTTCAAAACCGTCATATTCTCAAAAAAAGGTTAAAGCTTTGGAAAAACCATTTCTACCTTTGCGCGGTAAGCAGGGATATTCTTTGTTTCAAGAATATTCTGTCCGTTATAGATAATCTCACCGCCGGTCGGCTCCTCCAAAAAGGTTTATACAGCGGAGCATTGTGGATTTTCCCGAACCGGACGAACCGATAATACACGTTACGTCGCCTTTGTTGACCGAGAAATTTATATCTTTCAAAACCTCATTTTCGCCGAAAGATTTTTTCAAACCTTTAATAGAAATTACACTCATCTTGCGCCCTCCTTTGCCGTAAAGCTTTCGTCCGGCATTGTGGACGAATGGTGAATGATATACGACGAGGGTCCGTCAATTTTGCGTTCGATGTATTTAAGAATTCTCGTTATGCTGAACGTGAGAACAAAGTAAACCACGCACGCAACAACATAAGTTTCAAAAATCGCCCACGTCATTTTTGAAATTTTCGCGGTGAAGAAATAAAGCTCAGTTACGCCGATAACGTTAAGCACAGAGGTATCTTTGATGTTGATGACAAACTCGTTGCTGATTGCCGGGAGAATATTTCTCATAGCCTGCGGAACTATAACGTTCATCATTGTCTGCCAGTGGTTCATACCTATAGAATATGCACCCTCAAACTGACCTTTATCTATTGAAATGATACCTCCGCGGACAATTTCAGCCATATAAGCACCCGTGTTTATCGACACGATAAAAATACCTGCCGGAATAAGCGGAAGCGTCTGACCGTCGTTCATAAACGCGTATCCCCAGAAGATAACCATAGACTGAACCATCATAGGCGTGCCTCTGAAAATTTCAACATATGCGCTGATTATGAAATTCACAACCTTCAAAAGCGCTCTCACAAACGCATTTTTAGAGGTCGGAATTGTTCGTATAATTCCCGTTATAAGTCCGATTACAAGACCTATAAGTGTGCCTGCAAGGGCAATAAGCATTGTGTAGCCTATGCCCTGCAGAAAATAACCGTTGTATTTCACGGCTATGTCTATTACTTCTTTTAAAAATGCCGTCATTATTATCTACCTGCCAAATAAATTATTCTTCAACCGGAGCGATTGCAACCATATTTGCCATAAGCTCCTTCTGTGCATCGGTACCGAAATCTTTAAGCACACCGTTGATTTTGTCTTTGAGTTCGGTGTTGTTTTTCTTAACGCCGACCGCGATGCTTACTTCGTCATCGTCAACCTTAAAGCCTGTGTCGTTGTTTACAAACTGAATGTAGTCATATGCTTTATCCATACAAACCGCCATTGCTGTGGGTTCTTCCGCAACATAGCCTTCGATTGTGCCTGCTTTAAGCGCGATAAGCATTGTTGTGAAGTCCGACATTTCATTTGCCGCGGCTTTTGTCTGCTCGGAAAGCGCGGTAAGGTGGAATGTTCCCGACTGTGCGGCGATTTTTTTGCCGTCCAAATCCGCTATTGTTTTAACGTCTTTAAGGTTTTCCGCTTTCTTTACAATAACAAGGTTTGATGTAAAGTAGTTGTTTGAAAAGTCGATTTTTTCTTTTCTCTCGGCGGTAGGACTCATACCTGCGATAATCATATCGAGCTTGCCCGACTGAACGCCAGGGATTAAGCTGTCCCACTCATACGAATAAATTTCAAGCTTTTTGCCGAGTGCTTCGGCAATTTTCAAAGCAACCTGAACGTCGTAGCCGTTTGTATACATATTATCAACGTTTTTAATCGGAACCGCACCGTTTGAATCGTCAGCCTGCGACCAGTTATAGGGGCGCGTAGTTACACTCCATACCGACTTTCAAAACATCGCTGTCCGACGCACTGCCTGCGTTATCTTCGGTTTTTGTTGCAGTGTTTCCGCAAGCCGCAAAGCCTGCCGTAAGCACAAGCGCCATAAGGGATTGCAATAATTTTCTTCATCTGTCATTACCCCTTTTTAAAATTTTTTCAACGTCAAAAGCCGTATACGCTAAATAGTTTAACGTACACGGCTTTAAAAAAACAAACCAAAATACTCAAACTACGGATAGCGCTTCACAAAAGTGACAGTCTGTAACATATTCTGTTGCAGCCCAACACACGGATTTTAAGGCAAATGCCGTATGTTTCGGCGATATTTCCTTTCGTTCGGGTTAACGCCTTTGTTATATGCCCGAATTACTGATAAACACCGCGCCTCTACCATTAGTTGACTGTTGAATTTATAATCTTTATAGATTATCTCACATTTTTATGCAAATGTCAACACTTTTTCAAAAAATTTGACCTAAAAAAAGTTGAAATAATTCTCAAAAAGTGGTAAAATACTAAAATAAACATTTTTTTCGGAAGGATAGGCTTAATGAAATACTTATTACCGTTTTTAAAAATACAAAAAAAGAAAGCATACTCGCACCGCTTTTTTTAAAAATGCTCGAGGCAATGTTCGACCTTATCGTGCCTCTTGTGATTGCAAAAATCATAAACATAGGCATTGCAAACGGCGACAGAGCGTATATAATAAGAAGTTTTTAATTCTCATTGCAATGGCAGTTTTGGGCCTTTTGTCCAGCTTTACGGCGCAGTATTTCGCGGCGAAAGCGGCAATCGGCACGTCGGCAGGACTGCGCCATAAACTTGTAGAGCACATTCAAAGCCTTAATTTTGCAAAGCTTGACGAAATCGGCGCGTCGACGCTTATTACGCGTATGACAGCGGACGTAAACCAGGTGCAGAACGGCATAAATATGTTTCTGCGCCTGTTTCTGCGCAGTCCGTTTATCGTTTTCGGCGCAATGATAATGGCATTTTCCATAAATTTTTAAAAATCTCGCTCATCTTTGCGGCGGCGATTTTGGTGCTTTTTGTAATCGTTTTCGGCATAATGTTTATAACCAAGCCGAAATACAAAATTCAGCAAAAACCGTCTTGACACCGTGACCGAAACGGCGCGCGGAAACCTTGAAGGCGTGCGCGTTATACGCGCGTTCGGCAAAGAAGGCGACGAAACAGATGAATTCAAAACGGAAAACTCTCTCCTTGCGCGTATGCAGATTACCGCAGGAAACATCGGGGCGCTGATGAACCCGTTAAGTTATATCACGGTCAACACGGCGATAATTTTAATTTTATGGTTCGGCGCAAAATACGTAAATTCGGGAATACTCCTTTCGGGAAATGTTATCGCGCTTATAAACTATCTTTCGCAAATTTTGGTTGAGCTTGTAAAGCTTGCAAATTTAATCGTTCTTTTGAGCAAGGCAGTGGTAAGCTGCGGAAGAATAGGCGCGGTTTTGGACACCGAAAGCACAATGGACTACGGCAACGTTACAACTCCCGACGGCGAATATGCGGTGCGTTTTGAAAACGTTTCGTTAAAATATCACGAGGGCGGAGAAAACTCGCTCACAAACATAAGTTTTGACGTTAAAAACGGTGAAACAATCGGAATTATCGGCGGTACAGGAAGCGGAAAAAAACCTCGCTTGTAAACCTCATCGCGCGGTTTTACGACGCGACGGACGGCAAAATCACCTTTTTGGGTCACGATATAAAAACGTGGGATAAAGGCGCGCTCCGCTCGAAAATTGCGGTTGTAATGCAGAAAACACAGCTTTTTGCCGGCACGGTGCGGTCTAACCTTTTATACGGAAATAAAAACGCGTCGGACGCAGAATTGTGGACGGCGCTCAAATCCGCACAGGCAGAGGAATTTGTGCGTCAAAAAGACGGCGGACTGGACGCGGTAATCGAACAGGGCGGACGGAACTTGTCGGGCGGACAGAAACAGCGTCTTTCGGTTGCGCGCGCGCTGGTTAAAAATCCCGACATTCTCATTCTTGACGACAGCTCGTCCGCACTGGACTACGCAACCGACCTTGCAATGCGCACCGCGATTGCAAATCTTCAGAAAAAACCGACGCTTTTCATTGTAAGCCAGCGCACGGTTGCCATTGAGCACGCGGACAAAATTCTTGTTCTGGAAGACGGACACCTTGCAGGGTGCGGAACGCACAAAGAACTTCTCGAAAAACTGCGGTGTTTACAAAAGAAATTTACAAAAAGCGCAGAGGGCAAGGAGGACGGCGAAAATGAATAAAAAACGAAATAAAGAAAAATTGCACCGTTTGTAAAACCGTATCTCGGATTTGTTTTTTTAAGCTTTATATGTGCCGGGGTAAGCTCCGCGGCGGCGCTTGCCGTCCCCATTTTCTGCGGAAAAGCGATAGATTTTATGCTCGGCGCGGGCAAAGTTGACTTTTTCGGGCGTTTTGAAGTTTGCATATTTCATTGCCGTAACCGTAATAATCGCGGCGGCTGCACAACAGCTTATGGCGGTGTGCAACAACAAAATCACGTTCGGAATATCACGCGATATGCGCCGTGCGCTGTTTGAAAAACTGCACAAACTCCCCCTCTCATACCTCGACACCCACCCGTCGGGCGACCTTTTTAAGCCGAATGATTTCGGACGTTGACACCTTTTCGGACGGTATGCTGATGGGACTTTCACAACTTTTTCACAGGCATAATCACCATAGTCGGCACGCTCGCGGTAATGCTTATATACAACGTTTCAATCACGCTTATCGTGGCGGCGCTCACGCCGCTCTCACTTTTTACGGCGCGGTTTATATCAAAAAAAATTCAGCGCTGGTTTACCGCACAGGCGAGCCTCCGCGGAAAGCAAACCGCAATGATAAACGAAGTGACGGACGGACTTAAAGTTATCTGTTCGTATTCGCACGAGGACGAAACGCTTGAAGAATTTGACGTTTTAAACGAAAAATTCAAAAAGGCAGGCTTTAGAGCAACGTTTTTCTCAAGCCTTACAAACCCGAGCACAAGGCTTATAAACAACATCATCTATGCGGTTGTGTCGCTTGCCGGCGCGCTTTTTGCGGTCGGAGGCGGAATTACAATCGGTCAGATAAGCGTATTTTTAAGCTATGCCGGGCAGTACGCAAAACCGTTTAACGAAATCAGCGGAGTTATAACCGAACTGCAAAACGCGAAAGCGTCGCTTGTGAGAATATTTGAGCTTTTGGAGGAAACTGAGGAAACCGAGGACAGTCCAAACGCACAGGTTTTGGAAAACACGGGAAATGTATGTTTTGACAATGTGTCGTTCAGCTACACGAGGGAAAAACCGCTTTTGCAAAACATTTCAATCGACGTAAAATCTGGACAGCGAATAGCGATTGTCGGTCCCACGGGATGCGGAAAAACAACGCTTATAAATCTTCTTATGCGTTTTTTTACGACGTGTGCGGAGGAAAAAAATCACGGCAGACGGCAAGGACATACGGAATTTGACGCGGAAATCACTGCGCAAAAAGCTTTGGAATGGTGCTCCAGGATACGTGGCTTAAAAGCGGAACGGTGCGCGAAAAATATAGCGTACGGCAAGCCGGACGCGACGGACGAAGAAATCCGCAAAGCGTCGGAGGGCGCATATGCACACTCGTTTATAAAAAGGCTCCCGAACGGCTATGACACGCGTATCGGCGAGGGCGGAACGGAGCTTTCGGCAGGGCAAAAACAGCTTATCTGCATAGCGCGCGTAATGCTTTGTCTGCCCCCTATGCTGATTTTGGACGAGGCGACAAGCTCGATAGACACGCGCACGGAAATAAAAATTCAGTCGGCGTTTGCAAAGATGATGCAAGGCAGAACGAGTTTTATAGTTGCGCACAGGCTCTCGACAATCCGCGAGGCAGACGTTATTTTGGTTATGCGTGCCGGAAATATTATTGAGCAAGGCACGCACAAAGAACTTTTTAAGCAAAAACGGATTTTTACGCAATGCTTTATAACAGCCGTGCGAAAAACGAAAACGAATAAAACTTATAAAGAACCGAGATTTATAATCTCGGTTTTACTTTTTGTTGCGTATTTGTATGTGAGCGCCGCACCGCCGTAGGTGTGGTTTATGTAGCAAATCATATAATCACTTTTTCTGCCATAAATTTATTACAGCTTATAATTTTGTATTTTTGGTTTAACGTCGGGCGATGAGCCGATTATTATTTCGTCGTAATTTTTCGTAATACTCTCTGTATTCGGTAATTTCCCTTGTAAGATACGGCAAAACGAGATAAATTTTTTTATATTGGGAAGCATTTGTTTTGACTCTCTTTGCCGCATTTCGCGCGAGCCTGTCAAAAATTCCGTAATTGCCGACCATAAACTCGGTGACGCCCTTTTCAACGGCTAAATACAAACACTCTTTATATAATTTTTCAAAAAATTTCTTCTTCATCTTCAACTTGACTGTGACCTGCAAAACCGCAAATTGACATAGTTATTCACTCCTTTGCAAATAATAATAACACATTTGAAATTAAATTGCAATAATATTTATTGCAATGTTGTTGCATATTTGCAGTGCAAATCATATTACAATAGTATTATTAGGGGTGATAACAATGCGAAAAATTTTAAAATACCGAGCGTGCCGCCGACATCTACAAAAAGTATACGTTTTCCCAATCCTGTAATTGAACAGGTAGAAAACGCAATCCGCGGTACAGACTGCACTTTCACCGCGTTTGTCGTTGAGGCTGTTAAGCTTGCACTCGAAAGCCTTGAAGAAGATAAAAATAAGAAAAACAGAAAGAGGGTGCAAAAACGGAATCGTTTTTTTGCACCCTCTTTCTGAGTTTTGGAAAAAATAATATTTCGTCGGATTTAACAATCGCTTTAAATATATCCTTTTAAATATATCTTACATCAAATTCATCATCGGCTTTTTAATATACTTGCTTTCGTCAAGCCCGTCGCATACAAAATTGTCAAGGTGAATTTTATCCAAATCGCCCCACGTTTTTGATAAGCGTATCGCCTTTAAAATTGTGGACTTTCACGTTTTCAAGGCTGATGTCTTTGTATTTTCCGAGCATCATAAAGCTGTTTTCCTCAAAACCGTCACGCATTGTGTAGTCGATATTTTTAAGCTTTAACGTAAACGCACACTCGTCGTTGCCGTATGCGTTTATCCATTTCGCCATACCGTCCGCAGTGATGTTTTCAAAAAGTTATATCATCTGGAGGAGTGCCTTTTTGCCACGTTTCAATTCCCGAAAGATTAATTCTCAAAAGTCTGTCAATATTTTTAACCTTGCAGTTTCTCACAATGATGTTGCCCTGTTTTTTTCACGCAGTTTTCTTGTTTCATCAACAAAAATATATAAAGAATGCGTTTGTATTATACCTTGCGGTTTTTGAGGTATATGCACCGGCTGACTTTTTCTTCATCGGTCATAGAACCGCGGAAAGGATATTCGCAGGGACCGCAAGCCGTGCAGTTTTCAATAAGGACATTTCGTCCGCCGAATCTGAAAACACTGCAAGCGCTGCCCAATTCACAATCGGTAATATGCACATTTATGTTGTCAAAACCGGCAACCGCGTCGTCACCCGTTTTGATTTTGCAGTTTTTCACTTCAACATTGTCGCAGCCGCGGTAATGCACACCGTCGTGACCGCCGAGAACGGTAAGATTTTCGGTAATTATATTTTTACTGTCAGATATGCAGTGCGCCCAGTTGCCCGTATGCCGAATGGTGTAACCGGAAAAAAACGAAGATTTTTGCAAAACTGCACGCTGATTCCGTGCGCTCCGCGATAATTTTCCTCGCCGCCGGGACAATAGCAGTTCTGACCGTCAATAACAGAGCCTTCCTCGCCTATGATTTCAACGTTTTTCCGAGTTCATAATTCTGATTAAACCGACATTCCATTTCGACACACCCGAATAAAAGCCACAAATTCGCATATTCAGGTGTTCTGTTCGACGGACTTTTCCACACAAGGGTATTGTCTATCTTAATCGGATCGTACTTATCGTTTTCGATATTGTAAAAATCTTCAAAATTTCTGCTTCCCTTTATCACCGCATTTTTTTCCAAAAGGTGAAAAGTGATGTTGCTGCGAAGACGAATATCGCCTATAAGATATTCACCCTCGGGAACGGTTACCTCGCCGCCGCCTTTTTCAAAGCAATAGTCAATCGCTTTTTGAAATTTATCGGTTTGCAAGGCATCGTCATTCGGTTTTGCTCCAAAATCGGTTACGCTTACCGTTAATCTGCTCATAATACACTCCTCGTATAATAAATATAGTAGTTTTTTTGAGTTCCTCTCCAAGAACTATGGTATAATTGTTTAGATGCTGTGGATTGGTTTTATTTCTCCTACCACTTGATGGTTTTAGGAAGGCTCCAACCACAGTCTCTTTGTTCATTTGTTAATCAGTTAGATACCGCATGACGGTTTATTTAGAACGAGGTTACAAGTGCAACGAGTCCCTGTGGGTCTAAACAGCGTCATATTACTTTTTTCAGGAGGTATCTTTTATGATTTTTCATTGGTATTGATGCAGCAAAGGACAAGCACGATTGTTTTATTGCTAATTCTGATGGCGAGGTGTTATGTGATGTATTCACTATTTCTAACACCCTCGATGGTTTCAATGACCTGCTTTTCTAAAAATCAAATCTTTTTTCCAAAGATTTAAGCAAAAACAAAAAGTAGGACTGGAAGCCACTGGACACTATAGTTACAATCTGCTCGGATTTTTACTTGACACTGGCTTGCCCACCTATGTCTTAAATCCTTTGCACACCAATCTCTACCGCAAAAAGTCTGTCACTCAGAAAAACAAAAACAGACAAGGTAGATGTCTCGCATCAATTGCTTTCTATGCTAATGTCTTGTCAAAGCTTAAAGCCCTACACAAGAGCATTATACCATAACGAAGAACTAAAGTCACTAACAAGATACAGATTTGACAAAGTTTCAGAGCGAGCAAAGCTGAAAAACCTCTGTATCAAGACTTATCACTATTCTTTTTCCGGAACTTGAAAAAATTAGTTTCAGTGGTTCATTGTATTTCTATATATGCACTCCTTTCAGAGTTTCCGTCTGCAAAGCATATTGCAAACGCAAACCTCACAAGACTAACCAATCTTTTGTATTCAGCTTCAAAAGGTCACTACAACAGAGATACTGCCATTCGACTTCGTGAAGCGGCAAGAAACTCTATAGGTTCTGTTATACCTGCAAAATCTCTTGAGTTGAAGCATACAATCAAGTTAATCGGTGAACTTGATGATGAAATCAGTGAGATAGAAGCGGCGATAAAAACAGATTGTAGACAGCTTGGGAACTACCATCTTAACTATCCCTGGCATTGGTTACGCAACCGCTGCATCAATTCATGCCGAAGTTGGTGAGTTCTCCAATTTTGAAACGCCGGACAAGATACTTGCTTTTTGCCGGAATGTCACCATCTACATACCAATCAGGACAACTCTCAAACTGTTATGCACACATGGAAAAGCGTGGCTCAAAAATATTTGAGATTTGCTCTTTACAATGCTACCAAATATGTTTGTAAATGGGATAGCAACTTTGCTGCATATCTTGCTAAAAAAAGCGTTCTGAGGGCAAGCATTACAATGTTGCTATATCTCATGCTGCAAAGAAGCTTGTGCGACTGATTTTTGCATTAGAAAAATCTCGGCTGCCATATATGCCTGTTGCATAATTCTGTTTCCTAATATTTTTTTCAAGGCTTCTCACGGAGGTCTGTTTGTTATGCCTGTTTTTTTAATCAGATAAAATTTTTAACTTTTTTTCATTTTACCTCTTGACTTTTTAATAGTTAGTCTTAAGTTTTATATTTTAAATATTTTATATTAATTCAAAGAAATATCACTCAAAATCCTCGATTTTCCACTCGTCGCGCCATTTTATAACGGGCTTATCGCCGTCAAATTCAATAGGCAAATACACATAATCGGCAATGGAAGTGTTTCGCACATCGGGTTTGTTGCAGCTTCTTATTTTTCAATTTCCTCATCGGACATAAGCTGAGCTCTCTCAGGGTCATTTCTGCTTCTTAAAACGTCGTAAAAATTATTCGGAAAATCATCGGGCATATTCACAAGCCAGCGGTCCGCAACCGCTATATACAAATCTTTTTTGAACGGATGCTTGAATACCGATGAAATCTGACTCTGAAAGACGTGTTTTCGGTATCGTTTATATGCACCGTGCCGATATTTTTCCAGTCGCCGTCATATGTATCGCACACCGCACACTCGGTGGGATTGGGAATATATCCCGTTGTTGCGCTGGTGAAAAGGTATTTTTTGCCGTTTCGTTCAAAAAACGACGGCGCCTCTCTGCCGTATGAGCCTCCACGCGTTTCAAGATGCTCGGTATACGTGCCGCAAACATCTGTATAATCGTCATTGAGCGGCGCGCAAACGATATGGGTATGTTGTTTGGAATAATCGTCGCAGTTTGTTTTTGTAATCGTGAACTTTGTCAAAATAAATATACGCACGCTTTGTTTTTCGTCAATCGTAAGGTCAAAATCGCCCGAGCTTAAGCCCAAAATCGTCTTTGCCGAAATCATTTTAAATTTGTCTGTGATGTTATCAGCAACCGCTACAACCATAATCTGATCGCACATTTTTTCTTTTTTCATAATCTTAATCCACATAATATATTTGCCTGTTTTCTCGTTGAAAATTATATGCGGACGGTCAAGGTACTGCGAAAAAAATGCACAGGGCTTTTTCATCGTGCGACGGCTCAAAAAATATTTCCCTCATCTGTCCAGTTATACAAATCGTCGGATGAATAAAGCCTTACTCCCCAGTGCCACACTTCGCTTCCGGGCAGTGTTTTTTTCTTTGTTTTCGCCGTAGAGATAATATTTGCCGTTTGTATACATTATCGAACCGCCGTGCGCCTGAATACGTTTTCCCTCGGTATCGAGCCACACTTTGCCGGGATAAAAATCTGTCGTATCGTTTTGTGTTCATAAAAAATCTCCCTTTCTAACAAGAGCTGCCGAGCGGCAGCCCCTGTTAAATTAAATATCAGTTACCCTGTCTTAATGTTTCGACTTTTTGATAAAAAAAGCAATTTTGTCTGTGCTCTCGGTTGCCGCGCCGTCACCTGAAACAAGCGTAAACGCTTTAAACCTGGACGGGTCTTTTCTGTCGCAGATACCGCTTGTGTACTGGCTGTATCCCTCACGGAGAAGAATATCCGCGTCATTTGCCGCAATGTTAAAGCCGAATTTCGTGCCGTTTGCAAGGTTAACCTTTTTCATATAACCGCCCGGCACTTTCATAAGGTATCGTGTGAGTTTGAGCTTGTCGTTTCTTATAACGCTTACAAGTTGTTCGTCCTCGATACTTCCTGTTTTAGCGTCGGATGCCTGATAGAGATACGTTTCCAATCCCTTGGGCGTAAGACCGAAGCCGAACTCGTAGTCATCATCCTGATAGCCCGACGTTTTGCCCTCCGCAAGACCGTTCATAAGCGTATCAATCGCAACCTGAACCGAGTCGCCCTGCCACAGGTCATAGCCTGTGAAGGTGTTGTTCTGCACCGCGTCATAAACGTCAGTCATAACATAGATGTTGTCTTTGTTCCACTTCATAAGAACTTTAAGCGAACGGTTAAGACCGCTCCACGAATTTATGTCGCTCGGATTTTCGGGCGCTTCGATATAGATGGGATATGCGTCCTCCCAGCCTGTGATGTCGCCGTCAAATTCCGCAGGATTGTAATTATTTTCGTCATACGTCATAATTCTGAAATCAAGCAGTTTTTTTCCTGACTTGCAAGTTCACTGCCGTCCGAATCCAAAAACGTCAATCTTAAAGCAATACTCGTTGAACGGAACTTTCTTTGTAAGAGTTAATCTTAAACTCAATGTTCTGTGTTTCTCCGCTCGGAACGTTTATTTCTTTCTCGGTTTCCATATCCCAGCCGTCGGGTGCGGTGAGTTTTAATTTGCCCTCAACAGACGAATCAAAGGTGTTTTTAACTTCAACCGTTATCGCGCCGAGATTTGAAAGTGTAGTTTCCGCCGCTTTTGAGGTCAATATCAACAAGCGATTTTTAATATAACTTCAATCTCCTGTTCCTTTACAGCCTTGCCGTCCTCTTTATAAAGAATTTTTATAATAGAACGTTCCCGTATCGTGGTTTTTTTCGGTGCGGTTCCGCTCACTTCAACGTCGGTATATCCGCCCGATTTTTGCTTTTAACGCTCACTTCCTCGCCTATCAGATTGACGTTGTTCATCAACGAGCGCCGCGGTTCCGTCAAAATCTTTTTGCGAAGGTTTTCAAATTCCGCTTTAATTGTGTAGGTTTTGCCCTTACACATAGTCTGTCTTGTCTGCTCGGAATATGTAAATATCGCCCTTGACGGATTGGGTGTTTCGTATTTTTGCATAATATCCGCCAAGCTGCAAACCTTGTCGGAAAGATAAGAATAATATCCCATTCTTTCCCTGTCGCCGTTAAAGCTTCCCATATTTTTGATTTCTTTTATGCGGTTTGTATAACGTTTCGCATAGCGGAGCATTGCATCGGTAAAGAAAAGCGACGCTTCGGGTTCGTCACCCTTTTTTGTCTGATACTGATTTTGCTGAATTTTGATAATGCGTAACTCCGAGCGATGTGCCGAGGCGCATATTTTCAAGCGACGCCGCCATCGACTCGCCCTTTTTAAACATTATATACGCTGTAAGCGCCGCATTTTTGTCTGTGCATTTGTCGCTCTGCATAGCACTGTCGGTAAACGACTGCGCCAAATCAAAATATTTGTCGAGATATTTTTTTGGTGTCGGAATAGCTTCCTTTGGACTGTGCCGCCTCGTTTGCCAAATCGGCAAGAGGTGCAAAGTCGAATTTATCGCCGAGTTTTTCGGTAAGCTCGGTGTAAATTCCCGAAATATCGTGTGCAATGGCTTTCATATAAACACTGTCGGACAAATTGAAAATATAAACGGGTGTTTTGCCTATTGTGATTGTTTTGCCCTCAAGCTTGTTGCCGAAAAGGTCTGTTGCATACTGATTGTCTTTTAAAGTATACTCTTTTTCTTTTGCCCTCCTCGGTAACCCAGCATATTGCAAACGGATTTTTAACTCCGCCTTTTTGTAAAGGAACGACCTAACACCCTCAGTGATTTCAAATTCACCTGCATAAAGCGCGTCGTTTGCGTTGTTGTTGTAGAACGAAAGCGACGCAACCGACGGTTTCGGACGGTCGTTGTATTCAAAAAGACCGAATCCGTGTTCAACATAAGTTTTCTGAAGTCCCTGGTCACGCGCCGAGAAAATATCGGTCATTGCAAAGCCCATTTCGTCATTTAAAACGAGCATTTTAACCATATAAACCATCTGCTGTTCAAGAGATGTCGTGTTATACGACTCCCACGTCGGCCAGCCTACTTCGGTTACCGCAATGTCAAAACCAACCGCCGAATTCTTCAATCTTTTTAAGATAGTCCGAACCCTGACTATAAGTCGCTGATCGGGGTCGAACGGATATGTATACGGGTGAATTGAAATCTCATCGCCGTACATAAGCGCGCCGTTTCGCAGCATTATGTCATAGTTTTCATCCATCTTGTCAGGCGTCATAGAGCCTATCATTACGATGTTGTCGGGGTATTCCTTTTTTATCTTATACGACGCGGCATTCGCCATCTGCGTATATTCCAAAAAGTTAACCTCAGGATACCAGTAGTTGTTAAGACTCGGCTCGTTCCACAGCTCAAATTCCGACACTTCGCCTTTCGGATTCATAACGCTGTCATAAAGCTTTTTGGCTCCGATTGCGTAATCCGCGTAGCCCTCGATACCGTCGCGCGTGTTCGGCGCAGCCATTTTCTGGTCGGTATTGCGGTTTGTAACAACCCTGTTGCCGAATCCGACTTTAAACGGTGCAACAGAAAGTCCGTTATCCCCTACCGCTTTTGTATAGTTGTATCTCGCGTCGTCAAACTTATACACGCCGCGCTCTTTTTCAATCCAAGTCCACTCGGGCGAATATCTCACCTTTGTAAAACCTGCCTCGGCAACTCGCGGAACAAATTCAACAAACGAATCGGCAGTGACGCGTTTTGTACTGCCGGGTTCTTCTTTGTGCCACGACGGCATACCAAGACCGATGCGCGAATAGATGTCGAGAGGTGTTCTTTCGTAATAGTCGATAAGACACACTCTCGCACTGTCATATCCTATGATTTCACCGCCGCGCATAACCTTGACATCAAGATTATAAACGCCTTTTTTCTCATCTTTTAAAGAAATCTTTTCACTGTACGCCTTATTCGGCGAAACAGTCACTTCGATTTTTCTTTCGTCGTCGCCGCACTTATAAACGATTGTGTAATCGCGCGCCTTACTGTCGGTGTGCGAAATATCAACCTCAAAATACGAATATTTGTGATCCTGCATATAATAAGGCTCGTTGGGGATTGTAATATCCGCATATTCGTCCGCGCCTTTTACGCTCTCATAGCCAAGACGTCTTAATTTTTTTCCGTACTGTATCCGGCTTTTTCCATTTCGGACGCGTTAAGGTTTTTGATAACCGCACTCTTTACGTTTTCACCGATTTTTTTACAGTGTTAATTCTCACATTTTCAAAAAAATTCTTTCGTCAGCACAAAAATCGGACGTACGCCTGCAGTCGCAGATGCATCTGTCGATACAAACTTGCCCCAATTTGTGTAAACACCGCCGCCTGCTATAACATTGCCATTTTTTTGTTGCCGTCGCCTGTTCTAAGCCACCAGTCAACCTCGTTGTCGTGGTCTACGGTGCCGAATTTTTTTGTAATAATTATTGTATTCCTCAAAGCTTAAAAAGCGAAATTCTGCAATTTGCCGTATAAGTACCGGGGCATAATCCGCCTGCATTTCCGCCCTCGGTTTTCCAGTTTCTTTCCGCAATGTATGCGCGCATACTCTCGGGTATATTCTCATTAAAAAAACTCATTGTTAAGATAATGCGCAATGTTGTTTTCGTCGGTCGGGTCAAACTTTTTGCGTACTGTCCGCGTCAAACGGGCGCGCCTGATACACCTTGTTTGTCATAACCAGAAATCCGTCGGACAAAGTGTCGAGAAGAACAAATTCCGTGTTCAAATCGTCCTCAAGCGTAAAAATATTTTCGTAAACCGGATATGTCCAAAAATCCGTAAACTTTGTCGTCGGCACGCTCACCGCACCGACAGACAAAGGAAAGCAGGCAAAAAGATGTTATCAAAACCGCAATCGCGGTAAAAAGAGATATAAGCTTTTTCATATTTGCCTCCTTTTTATTTGTAAACAACCGCAAGACGCGGATAACCCGTTCTTGTGTATATAAATATTTTTGACGCCTCGCCGAAGGTGAGGTAATCTTTTATCGCGTTTGTATCCGCTCTGTATACCATATCGTTTTTGTCGTGAACGGTTCTGTCAACCGCATAAACCGTTGCACTTGTAAGGTCGGTATAGCCGATTTCCGAAAAATCGGAATATTTATAGTCGCTGATGTTTTTGCCTTTTGCTATTTCTTTTTCAAGGCCGTCGTCGTCAACCAGCAAAAATAAGCGTGTTGTTTCTGAAAAGAACGTTGCCGTATTTGTAGTTTGAACCTGCCGCATACGTCAAAGTCGAATGTTTTTTAACAAACTCACTATCGGGGTTAAAGGACAAATCCTTTGCGTAAAGCACGATTTCGCCCTTATCTATAACACTGTTTACAATGTGAATAAGAACAATGTCGCCTACTTTTGCGTCCGCAAGAATTGTTTCGTCCTTTGTTTCGTATTTTCTCAAACCGCCGACATAGCTTGCGGTTTCAAGCACGTTTACGGTATCACCCTTTGCGTTTACCGTTTTTGTGATTGCTTTTATAACGTGCGCTTCGTTTCCGGTGATTTTCAAATCGTTGTCCTCTTTAAAGAGAATAGCTTTTGCATAGTGCGAACCGTCGCCGGCCGTGTAGCCCGTTACTCTGTAGGTAACATTGCTCCAGAATTCGTTCATTGTCGTAATTCTGTATACTTCAGCGTCGTCCGCTCTTTCAGCCTCTTTGGGTGCTACATATATAACCGCGTTGGGGTCTGCAAACCATATTCCGCCAAAGGTTTTGTTTGCACTGTAATAGCACAAATCCGCCTCTGCGCCGAAAGTATGAAGCTTGCTGCCGACAGCGTCGGGAGTTTCGATTTTCTTTACAAGGCCTTTTTCATCAAGCTCGATAAGAGCAAGACCACTTTTTGCCGCCGTGATAACCGCCGGAACGGTGTCGTTTTCGATAATGTTTTTAACTCTTGTGCCGTTGAGCATTACGCTTTTGAGCGACTCCAAGGTTTTAACATCGCCGTTTTTGTCCATAACCTTGATGTTGAGTGCGTTTGCCGCACGGTCTTTGTCAATATACGCGTCGATTACGCACACGAGATTGTCAATTTCGTTGCCCGACACAAAATCTGTGATTTCGCCGAACGCGTTAAGATACGCAATTCCGACTGCGTTAAGTTTAACGCTTGATGTATCAAACGACGCATCTGCGGCAAGTGCTGTTTCAGAGCCTTTGATACCGTAGTATTTTTTGCTCCTTACTTCGCTTACCGACTCAATTTTGCCCTCTATCTTCTTTTTGGAAACGTAGATTGTCAAAATCTTTTCCGTCCTCGCTCTCGGCATAACTCAAAAACGTCGCCCGCCGCAAGCTTTGAAAAAGTCGGTTTCTTTGCCTGTTTCATCATATATGCGTATGATTTTCTCTTTTTCGTACGGCATAAAGTTTATAACATTGCCGTTATATTTATCCGCCGCCGATTTATCCACAGTATTCACCGCGCCGACAATCATATTTTTGTATTCGCTGAGGAAAACAACGTCATATATTCCGTCGCTGTTGTTGTCGGTAAGCTTGATAAATCCGTAGCGTATGTTAAAGATGTTCTCGCCGTATGTGTTTATCGCTCTGCCGTTGTAAATTATACTTGCGTTTACGGGGATTTTCACCTTTTTGGTGTCGTCGTTCGAAGTATAGTACTCAATTTTTCTGTCCGACGAAAGCACACCGTCCGCAATGTCGTTTGCGTCAATCAAAAGTTCGTCGTTATACTGCTTTGTCATATGGAGCACTCTGTCGCAGTTTCCGTTTTCCTCGGTGTAATAGAATTTCACATTGTAACCCAAATACAAATCAAAATTTTCATCGCATTTGTATCTTACGTCGTCAATGCTTACAAAGCCTTGGTCTATAGTATCAAAACTCTGCAATGCGGTGATACTGTTTGCGGTTACAACACCCTCCGAAATAAGAATTTTCTTTGCGGTGTAACCAATCCTCGTCGCGGTCGATTTCGTATTCGGTGTTATTGTTTACAAGCTTTAACCTTCATAACATTGCACTCGAAGGCGTCAACGATAAGCTTTGCCGCGCCCGACGGTGTGAGCTTATCGGAAAGCGGTTCTATACTGTCGCTTTTCAAACCTGCTTTTATACACGACATAACATAGCCTGTGGGATAACCGCCGTTTGCTTTTTGCGTCCGCGTCGTATCCGAGCGCCGAACCCAAAAATTTTGTATGCCTCTTCATATGTTATCGGACGGTCGGGATAAAAACTCCCTCGCCGTCGCCCGAAACGATACCGAAGCTTTTTGCGGTATAGAGAATTTTGCCAAGCTCGCTGTCTGCACTGACATCGGCAAAAAACACTCATAACGCTGTCGGTTGAATAAACTCCGTTTGAAACAATGTTCGTTATAAGGCGCGTAAACTCTCCGCGCGTAACGTTTTCGGATGCCGAGAATGTGTCGGTATCCCAATTGAGAATACCGAGCGCCGAAATTGTTTCAATGTTTTCGTCATATGTACTTTGCGGATTTTCCGCCTGCACAACTTTGTTTTCATAAGCCGAAACAGGGCAGGCAAAAAGCATAATGCAAAGTGCAAACGCAATTATTTTATAAATTTGTTTTTCATATTTTCCTCCCCTATTTAATCAAACTGTAAATCACTGATGATGCCTCTGCTCTTGTGGCATTGTTTTTTTCGGCTTGAATGTGTTGTCCTCAAAGCCCTTTACAGCACCGCTCTCACAAAGCGACGCAACATAGCCCGATGCGTAGTCCGAAACGTCGGACGCGTCTGCGAACGAAAGGGCGCCTTCTTTAACCGCAAGCTTTGCCGCTTTTGCGCAAAGCGTTGCCATATCTTCGCGCGTGATTTTAATTCCCACACCGAAGGTGTCCGCGTCAATGCCGTTTGTTATGCCGTTTTTGTAAAGCGACGCAACATATCTGTACGACCAGTGGTCTTTTGTATCGGCGAACGCACACTCCGCGTTTTCGTCGTAAAGACCGAACGCCAAAACAATCATTTTTGCAAATTCTTCACGCGTAATGTTGTTTTCGGGGTTAAAGTTTCCGTTTTGGTCGCCCGATACAATGCCTTTTGCCTTGAGCGCCTCAACCGTTTCATATGCCCAGTGCGCGCTTGTCATATCGTTAAAGCTTCCCTTTTGCTCGTTCTGACCGTTTGTTTCACCGGGAGAATAAAATCCGCCCGACGACGAACTTCCGCCGCTTCCTTTGCCGGACGACGAACCTCCGCCCTGACCTCCGCCTGACTGTGCGTTTTTCGCGCTTACTATATCGCTCTCAAGCGTTGACATAAGCGTGTAACTTCTTTTAAGTCCCGAAATATAAGACGCCGTTTTTGCCTTTGTCGGTCGAATTGTAAACGTCGAGCGAGAACGGAATTGCCGTCTTGTAGTTTTCTATGTGCGTCGTAATTTCGCCGGGGCTTACAATGTTTGATATTGCCGCCAAAAAGAAGATTTTCGTTAAAATATTTCTTTACCGCTTTAAGGTCGGTCAAATCTTTTTCCGACAAAGTTTTTTTAACCGCCATTGCCTTAACCGCGGTCTGATTTTTAACGCCTTTGTCACTGCCCGAATAAATGGGATAGCAAACCTCGCCCGTTAAATCAAAGTATGTAAAATACTTTTCAAATACCGCCGTAACCGTGCTTTCATCCGCATCGTCAAGCATTTCTATGCCGGCGGTAAGGTTTAACAAATCCAAAAAAATTTGCCGTATTTGTCATAAGAATAACTTTTGTTAAGCATTCTTTCAGCCGCCGCCTGTTTTGATGACGCGCTTAAATTAAAGTAGTCGCAGTTGTTTTTGTTCAATCCGAAATATTTCAAGTTAGCATCAAGCAAGCCTGCCATAATGGATTTGTCCGTCTGATTTGACAAAACGTTCTTTAAAAATGTTGTCTTTTTCGCTTGCCGAGCTTTATGAAAAATCGGGTTTTCCTTGCTGTTCGCGCCGTCACCCGTATAAGGCATAACGCTTACATAATACTCGTCCGACTCAACGCCGTCAAGCATAAACGAAAAGTCAAAAGCATTTCCTTTTGCATAATCAAACGTTGTGTAAAACCACAGTATCGTCTGAAAGCTTTTTAACCTGAACCGAATATGCCGTGCTTTCGCTCAGCTTGTCAAAACTGCCGTTTATATTGATAAGCTCGGTTTCGGGGTTGTACGAAACATTCACACTGTCGGCATAAACAGTACTCGCAAAGTACGGCAGCGCAAAGTGCCGATGATAAAATTCTGTTTATTTTCATTGTTATATGCACCTCCTGTTACCGTCTGAAAAATTCAATGGTGAAAAGCGGTCTGTCATCCTCCGAGAAAGCAAACATCTTAATGTAGTTGTTTGCAGACGCTTTAATTCCGCCGAGCGTTACGGGATAAATGCTGTTTCCGATGGAAAGAGCAGTATCTGTCGGATTGTTTATCGCAACGCATTTGTTTGTCTCTTTGTCATAAACACCCACATAAAAACGCACATTAACCGCCGATTTTGCATTTACCGCAAACGACGCATTTATGCTTGTCACCGTGTCGATATTTGTTATTCCGCCGATGTCCGCGCCCGTAAAGCTTATATCCGCACTCGGCGAAACTTTAAACGCGCCCTCTGCCGAAATTGTTTTTGCCATATTCCCGTCGGTGTCGTACGGTGTAATTTCAACCTTTATGGTTTTGCCGATTTCATTATCGGTCAAAACATATGTTTCGCCTGTTGCGCCGTCGATTTTTTCAAAACCGTCACCGTTTGAAACATACCACTGATACTGTGTTGCGCCCTCTTTGCCGTCTGCGTCGGTATGCGAAAAAAATCATAGTCCGCATAAACTACATCTCCCGACGCCAAATGCCCCTTTATAACCGCATTTTTGCCTGTGGGATAGTTTTCGGAAATGCCCATTTTTGTAAGCTCATCTTTTGTATAACCCATTTTGAGCATATCCTCATACGGCATAATTTCTTTCAAAACGTCCGCAACCGCACTGTTTGCGCCTGCCTCTATTTTAACATTTTTAAAGGAGCTTTTATCAAGATAGAATACGGGTCGTTCGAGCGTCTGCCAAATGTAAACAACGCCCTGCGCCTGGAATGATTTGCCTGATGATACAAGCCAAGTTGCCGGTACGGTGTATGTGCTGATTGTATGTTTTGCGGTTGCAACCGTCGGATGGGGAGTTCTCGTCTGGAAGTTTGTAACACTCCATTTTCTCGACGCGCCTACTGTGCCTATTCTTTCAACATTCTGCAAATATTCAGTAACCGAAATAAGCGCTAATTTGCTCTTTGACGCATAAGCAACCTCGCCGCTCTCCAAAATTCCGGCTTCGGTGTACCAAGTATGGTCTTTTATATAGCCGCCCTCGTGCATAATGGGGAACTGCGCCGCAATATATTCATCTCTGTTAAGATAATATGCAACAGATTTTTATTCGACGCGTCAAACGTTCTTGTCGGCATTTCGTAGTTTTTTTCGCGATAATAGCCGCGTCTGTGCCGCTGTATGTACCGGGGTAGTATTTTTAAGCTCGTTTACCGCCGAACCTTCTTCGGTTGTATCAACTCCGCCGTCATCAAGCATAACAAAATATCCGTCGTCTTCCTTTGCGTTTACGCTTTTAAGAAGTATGTAAGACTTTTTTGTCGGCTTTTGCCGTCCGCAGTGGTTACACCCTCCGCAATTTTAAATGTATATTTCGACGGTGACGCGGTGTCTATGATTGTTATATCTTTCGGTGTTGAATAAACGTTTGTAAGTTTTGTTTCGAGTTTCGATTCATCAACCGCCGTGATAACTCTCAAAACGTCTTCGCTTCTTACTTCGTCGCCGAAAATTTCATAAACGTTTGCCGGAATAACCGCCGCGGTGATGTATTTGTCGCCGTATTCGTCGCCGATTGTGTATTCAAAGCCGTTTTCGCCGTCAATTACGGTAAATTCACCGTCTTTTTCGTCCGACCAATACCATATAACGCGCGATTTTGTCATATCGGGCGCACCGCTTACGGTGTCAAAGCTAACCGTAAGCTTTCCGCCGGTGAAAGCTTCACCGCTTATTTTAACGTTTTCGATAACCGGCGGCAAAGTTTCAATATACACCGCGTCCGATGTATACGTTTCGCCCTGTCCGTCTATATTTCCAAGCGTAACGTTAACACGCACATATTTCTTGTTCAAATTTGCGGTAACGGTAAAATATTTTTTATCCGCGCCGTCAATGGCAGTAAAAAACTGCCGTCACGTTTGTCGCAATATTCCCACGAAAAATTTTGTGTATTCCGACTGTTCAAAAACCGTCTGCAAGCTCATATTCAGCCGAAAGAGTGCAGCCGACCTGCGTTTCGCCGTCAACAGTGAGGGTTGCAATCTCGGTAGAACCTTTCAAAATTCCGAGTTTTACCAAAAGAGCGTCACTGTACCCTGCATTTTTGAGAGTATCAACGTCAAAACCCTTAATTATTTCGGTAACAAGCGCGTCGTCTGTGAAGTAACTTTCGTCAATCTTCACATTTTTGAAAAAATCTTCGTTCAAATAGAAGCACGGGCGTTCTACATTCTGCCAATAAAACACCGCAGATTCGTTCTGCATAGTTAAAGTGCCTTTATTGTTTTTTGCAAGCCAAACAGCCTTGGTTGTATATTTACTCGATGTATGTTTAGAGTCTATCCAACCGGGATGTGCGGTTCTGAGCATAAAGTGAACGGGACTAAATGTCGACGATTGACCTTTCGCGACACTGTTTACACCGATTCTGTCAACGTTAGCTTTATATTCCGTTACCGAAGGCAAAGCGATTTTTGCGTCGGTTTTATAAGGATTTACCTCGTTTTTAGTAGTACCTTCCGTGTACCAAGTATGGTCATTGATGTAATCTTTCATTACAGGAAATTGAGTGTCGAGATAATCCGAAGTATTCAAATAATATGCAACGGATTTTTTTCGTTATCTTTGTCAAAAAAACAACGGTAGGTGCTTGTGTAGTTCCGTCGGCAGAAGTGCCGGGATAAACTTTTCTTAATTTTTGCGATAGCGCTATCGGTAGAATCAGCCTTTAAACCGCCGTCTTGAACCATTACAAAATATCCGTCACTTTCATCTGCGTTGACATTTTTTTAAGTAAAATGTATGTCTTTTTCGTCGCCGCTCGCAGGTTTAAACAAATACTTTGTAGGTGTGTCGGCAATCATTGTGTTAACACCATCAACTCTAAAGTCGGCAGTTGAAGCCACATTTTTTTGACCGGTGTCGTTAAACCGTTAATTTCCTCGTCGGTCAAATCAACCGCCGTTGCAAAAAGCCGGAGGAATAACCGAAACGAAAAATCATGATGCATAATAATAATGATAATATTTTTCATATAATTTCGCCTTTCGTCTGCAAAATTTTATTCGGCACGTATACGGCAGATAAAGCCTTACCTGCCGTATATGCCGTTGTGTTTTGCCGTCAAGCCTTATTATAATACAAAATAAAGCTTTTTTCAAATTTTAATTTAATGAACTTTTAATTTCGTTGTAAACCAAGTCGCGTAAATCCGCGTAACCTTTTTCACTCGGGTGAACCTTATCACTGCTTATTTCAACGTTCCACGAAGTTGTATCAATATAATGTACGTTGGCATTTGATTTAAGTCCGTTCACCGCGTTAACAATCGCCGCTCTCAAATCGTCGTACAACGGCGAGTATTCGGCAACATTGTTAAACGGTCTTATGATGTAAATCTGCGCGTTCGGGTAAACAGTGCTTAACTTTGTCACAAATTCAATATACGTTTTTGTGAAATTCTCACCGTTAACTCCCGCAACGTTATCTCTTATGTATGTACTGTCGTTTGTGCCGATGCCTATAACAATCGCGTCGGGTGCGTTGTCGGAGAAAACGTCAAACGCAGGGTTGTCGTAATGCAAATCTCCGTTTTTCGTCGAGGTAGTATGCCTCTTTGGGACGTTTCACGCTAAAGTATGCGCTTTCCATACCAACGCAGTCCTCGCGTTTAAGCTTTGAAGTATCATCGGAGGTCGGACGCCATATAGTACCCGTTGAACCGAAATACCAGCCTGCGCCGTCCTGAAGTGCGATACCCGAGTACGCTATAACCGAGTAATCAAGGTTATATTCTTTCGGAATTGTAAATGTGTAACTGCTTGAAGCCTCCGAAATTGAGTCGCCTATAAACTGAACGTATTTTTTTATCTTTTTCGCTTTTTTTGTAAAACTGCCGCCTTTCGACGTTTCAACATATTTCAAACCGCTTTTGCTGTCGGGTCTTGTAACTTTAATAATTGTAGTGTGGTCTGTATCTTTCAAACCGCTTGCAATAGTTACTTTGCTGTTGTTTGCCAAAAAGGACGTTTCCGCTCCATCTATTGTGCATTTGCCCGAAACACTGCCGTCAAACACGGCGGCAAGGCTTGTGCCCGTAAAGTTAAATTTAACATACGGGTCGTGCCAGTTTGCCAGCGCGCTTGTCGTTTCGTCGTCGTTTTTTTAACAAATTGCCATCTTCCGAAATAAGTTAATCTGTTGTCACTCGACCGGGCAATTCAGGTTTCGGGAGCATGTGCGGCGTAGCTAACAGTTTTTGCAGGGTGCAAACGGTGTTAATGTCGCAACGTTCCAAGCAAAAGCTTTGAGCGTGTCGGGAGTTGATGTTCCAACGTCCAAAGTTACATTTACATCTTTGCTTGCACCCGACGCAAGTGTAATTTCTTCGCCGATATTCGAGCAAACCATAGCGTCTGACGCGTATACCGCAGCAACGGGTTTGAATGTGATGCTGCCGTCCGACAAGTTCACGCAAGTGAATTTTACATTGTTGCCGTCCTTGCTGAAATCAATCATTGCAATTTTGCCGAGGTTGGCAACCTTATCGAGGGAACAACTCTTTGATTTCGGTAAGCGAGTAGCCTATTTTGCGAAGATCGTCGACTGTTTTGTCTGCAAGTTTTTCTCTTAAAATCGTAACCACTTCTGTGTTTGCAAGTGTGAAATCAACCTTTACATTTGCAAAGAAGTCGGGATTGAGGTAGAAACCAACCGTTTTTATAATGCCATCCGCCGTAATTAGCAAGTTTTCCGGAAGTCGGATTCAAACAAGTAATCTTTTTGTTCAGTATTTGAAATCATCAAAACACGCGGATTTCCCAATCTTGGGCAGTTCCAATCGTATTGAGGTGTTCTAAGCAATGCGTTTCTTCCAAAATCACTGTATCCTATTCTCTCGGCATTTGCAACATACTCTGTATAACTCAAAAAGAGCCAACTTGCTTTCCGTTGCATATGCTTCTTGAGATTGATAACCTGTATTCGAGCTGCCAAATGCTTCATTCCACCAACGGTGCGTAATTACGTAATCTGCCATTTTAGCAGGCACAACTTTATCAAAATATTGTTTTGTATTAAGTTTGTATGCAATGCTTTTTTCATCTTTCGGATCATAAATAAATCCTATTTCTTCATTATAATTTGTGTACCAATTAATAGATTCATCACGAAAACTTGAGGCAAGTGTAACAAACTGACCGTCATTTTCGCCGGCATTAACACTTTTTAAAAGGATATATTCCTTTCCGTCTACAACAAAGTCATATTTTCCATCAGTTGTAGCAACCGCATTTGTAACAGCTGTGGAGTTCCAGTTAGAAGTACCTGTTGTTAACGGTGCTTTTTCAAACGTCGGTTTTGTTTCAAGTGTGATTTCGTTTGCGTAAGCTGACTGCGAAAGTGTTGTACTGCTATAAACGTTAACAAAGCAGGTGATTTTCGCATAATCAAGGTCTGCAAATTTTATTGTGTATGTCTTAGAAGTTTTATCATCAGTAAGCAATACTTTTGTGCCGTCTGCTTTAACGCCGCACCACTCATATTCTGTCTTATCCGCAGTACCCTCCGTTACAACGTTTGCGGTGATTGTTTCGCCGCATTTGCCGCTGCCGCTGATTGCTGCCGATGTAATTTTAACATTACCTACCGCTACCCCTAATTCAGCAAGGCCACTTTCTGTGTAGCCGGCATTCTTTAATGTGGCAATGCCGCCCTCTTCCGCTGCAATCTCTTTTATGATTTTTGCCGCTTCACTGTCCGCCGTTGTTAAAAGCGACATATCAAGCTTAACGTTTCTAAAGAAGTCTTTGCTGAGATAGAAGCAAGGACGTTCTACAGTCTGCCAATAAAATACCGCAACGCCGTTTTGCATTTGCAGAGTACCGTCAGTATTGTTTTTTGCAAGCCAAACTGCCTTGGTTGTATATTTACTCGATGTATGTTTAGAGTCTATCCAACCGGGATGTGCGGTTCTGAGCATAAAGTGAACAGGACTAAATGCTGACGATTGACCTTTCGCGACACTGTTTACACCAATTCTGTCAACGTTAGCTTTATATTCTGTTACCGAAGGCAAAGCGATTTTAGCATTGGTTTTATAAGGCTTTATCTCATTCCCACGAGTACCCTCTGTGTACCAAGTATGGTCATTGATGTAATCTTTCATTACAGGAAATTGAGCGTCGATATAATCCGAAGTATTCAAATAATATGCAATGGATTTTTGTCATCTTTGTCAAAAAACAACGGTAGGTGCTTGTGTAGTTCCGTCGGCAGAAGTGCCGGGATAAACTTTTTAATTTTGCGATAGCGCTATCGGCAGTATCAGCCCTTAAACCGCCGTCTTGAACCATTACAAAATATCCGTCATTTTCACCGGCATTTACATTTTTAAGCAAAATATAAGATTTTGTGTCGCTGCTTGCAGGTTTAAATATATATTTTGCGGGTGTGTCGGCAATCATTGTATTAACACCATTAACCATAAAGCCTTCAGTTGAAGGTACATTGCTGACCGGCGTCGTTAAACCGTTCATTTCTTCTTCTGTCAAATCTGTTGTCGCGGCAAAAGCCGGTGCCGCAACGGATAATGCCATCAAGATGCACAAAAAAATAATGAGATTAGTTTTTCATAATTTTATTCACCTTTCTTTTTATTTAACCGTCAGCGTAAACGGTTGTTTTAATAGTTACTTTTTCCGTTATTCTCCACCGCGATGTAATCCGTATATTCACCGGCGGGGATTACGGAATTTCCTATTATATCTGCTATAGCGCCTGAGCTGGCTATCCACAATAAGCGGCTGCTTGCCGCTTTTTGCAATTCCGTTTTCATCTGTGATATACACAAGCGAATTAAACGGAACGGTAAGCATACTGTCAAGCGTAAAAGCTTACAACATAACTTTCATTTGCGTTTGTTTCTATCTTCGATTTTGCATACGGCAAAAGCGCACGCGATATATCAACATTTTCTGTTTTCATAATCTCGTTTGCCCACGAGCAGAGATTTTTGCAAGATAATCGTTCATTGCCGCAAAAACCTGTTTTGCCGACAAAGTTTTCTTTCTGTCTTACCTCGGACGCGGTTTTGTTATAACGTTTTGCATATCGCGCAATCGCGTCGGTAAACAAAAGCGAGGTTTCGGACTGATTATCTTTTTTTGCAAGTATCGCCGCGTTTAAGCTTTCCACCGCCGAATCGGACGTTTCGTATTTCGCGTCATACATTGCATATGCCGCCGCCATTCGTTTGGTAGCTTGGTAAACCTCAAACAATGCGTACATAAAATCGTTGTTGTCCATAATCGACGGATTAGATTTTTTCTCGGCTATCACTTCCTTGCCAAATGCATACAAATCGTTAAGCATTTCAAGCTGTCTTTCTGCCGCCGGCATTGTGTTAAGTGCAATATAACTGTCAAGTTTCGCCTTGTATGTGCTGTATGCCGAGAAATACTTAAACGCGTCAAGCGATAAATCGTCAAATGCGTCTTTAACAAGCGTGAGCGGTATATCGTAGATGTAAACCGGCTCTGTGCCGATTTTGATATTTTCGCCGCTTATCGCATTGCCGAACATATCCTCGGCGCGCGCACCGCTCGGAAGTGTGTACTGATACGGCGTACCCGTATTGACATTCATCATCTTTTTTTCCACACTATCATAAACGGTTTTTGTAAGGCTTTTGATAAACATAGCCGTAAACATCTTCCGCAAGCTCAACTCTGCCGATATACTGCGCCGACGAACAGGTGTTATTGTACTGCGAAAGCGCATATCCGGCAGGTTTTACACTGTAATCGTTTCGGATAAATCCGAAATTGTGTTCGACATAATTTATATCGGTGCCTCTGTCATAAGCAGTAAAAACATCGGTATGGCTTATATCAAGGTAATTATTATACACAAGTGCTTTGATTATAAATATTGCCTGGTCGTCCTCGCTTGTGCCGCTTCTGCCCATTCCGTCATATATTTCGTTCATATTTGAGGAATCAACATATGTTGACCAGCCGACTTCGGAAACTGCCGCTTCAATCCAGCCGCCGTGCGCTTTGCGCGGTGCAAGGTAACGTGAATTGAGGTTGTAAACATAATCGTTTGTAATGCTTACGCTCACGCCGTTCGAGCGGTAGCCCGTATCTGGATTTTTTTGGGGTACATATATGGGTGGAACGAGTATTCGTCCGCATATTTCAACATTCCCAAGTCGTACATAATGTTAAGATAATTTTGGTGGTCGGTGTAATCGTTCATATTGCCTGCCGCAAGTGCACCTGCCGCAATGATTACATCGGGGTTGGCTTGCTTTATTTTTGCAGCCGTATGATTTAACATATATACATACTGTATCGGATCGGGAACGCTGCCCTCTTCATATCCCCAATATGTGGAAATATTGGGTTCGTTCCAAATTTCATAGCGTTTAAACGAAAGTGTTTTTTTCCGTCTTTCGATTTCAAAAGCGACGGAACGTTTGCGGCGTAATTTGCAAAAAGCGTCGATTTCATCTTTTTCTATCGGCGGCTGCATATCAGGCCGCGATGTTGCGGTATTATGGGTATAATATTTATTGCCGTATCCCACAGTAAGCGTTGAAACGTTTATGCCGTTTTCAACATACGTTTCGATATTGTTTGCAGCGTTTGAATTTTCAGCTATTGCAAGCTTGCCTTTTTCCCTCTCGGCAACATTCCACGACGGTGTGGTTCTTAATGCGGTAAATCCGAAATTTTTAAGAAGCGTTACATAATCTTTCGGAATGGTATACCAATCAAACGGTTCACCTGTGGCAACGTTGTAATATTTGTCGAGCGGCTTTTCGGTGTAAAATTTTATCACCGAAAATTTGCTTTCTTTTTGAGCTTTTTTTCGCCGTCGTCCGAGGTGAGTTTGATTTTGATAACATTTTTCGCCCAGCGGCGCGTTTTGTTACCTTAATGCGCTTTTTCAAGTTTTCTATATCTGACACCGTGATATTCTCGTCCGTCTGCGTTTTCCAATCGTCAAACGTATACGACACAGTATATGTTTTTTTGAGAATTTCCGGCATAAACAACCGAAACATCAAAATATGCGTCCTCTTGATTGTAGATATTTTGATACGCGTCGGGAATTGTTATTTCCGCTTTTTTTCGTATTTTTCGGGTTCTGCCGCCAAAAAGCTTTGTCAATTTCGCCGTTCATAACGACGCTTGAAAGCGGTATGAGGGTTTTGTAATCCAAAAACGCGAAAACTTTAATCTTGGCAGAGGATAAATCTTTCACATTGTTCAAATCTGCACTCACTCTTACGACGCGTCTGCTTTCGCGGCCCGAAAGTGTGTAGTCCGTTTGGCTGATTTCCGCAAGAGCACCGTTTTCGCAAACCGCCGCTATAAGCTTAAAAAGTTTGCTCGTTTCGCAAATGATTTGATACAAACGCTTTAAATACCGTTTTTGTTGCCAATCTTTTTTTAAACTCGGATTGTCAAATCTAATATTGTGAACATCGTAGCCTATATCCGAAAGTTCAATATCGGAATATATTTTTCCGCCTGTTCGTATGTAACGTTTTCGAGAATTGCTTTTTTTACTTCGCCGCCGAGATTTTGCGTGTCGAGTTTAACATTTCTGAAAAAATCTGCGCTTATATAAAAGCACGGGCGCACAACGAGCCTTGAATAAGTCGATCCGACATCAAGTATGCAATTTATTCTTCCATCGGTCAAAAAATCCCATACACCGTAATCTTTCGATGTTCCGTGAGGCGAACGCAGCCACCACTGCATTTCTTCGCCGTTCGGTTTATAGCCTATTCTGTCAAAATTCGCCTTATATTCCGTAAGAGACAAAAGCGAAATTTTGCAGTCGGTTTTGTAAGGCTCAATTTCATACCCATTTTCGGTTTTACATCCTCTTTCGGTGTACCAGGTGTGCGTGTTGATGTAATCTTTCATATGCGGAAAAATGTTTCGCCATATAACTTTCGTCATTGAGTCTTTGTGCAACAGATCCGCTTCTTTCAGGGTCATACACAAGACTTTCCGCAGTTTTTGTACCTTTTTTGTCGGTATCTGTAATGTTGTAATTGTTTGAATCATATGGTATCCCGTATTCGGTATATCCGTCGGTCATCACAAAAAATCCGTCATTTTCTTTCGCGTTGACATTTTTTAAAAGGATATATTTTTTATTATCCGCACCGTCCGACATCGAAAAAAACATATTCTTCGGGTGTCTGCGCCAATCTCAGCGACGAGTCAATCCCGAGAGAACTGTCCGACCAAACCCACGCAAGCGGTGTTTCGAGCGTTTCGGTTATCGGCAGATGCGCCGCCGCGACACTTATTGCCGCGGCATTTGCAAGCGTAAATATGCATAATACCAATGAAATTATTTTCTTACACATTTTGCACCTTCTGTTCTGTATGACTTATTTATTTTCAGCCTGGAACGCTTTAATCATATCAATGTTGTCTTTGTACCACTTAGTTGCAAGTTCCTCAGCTTCTTTTTCCTCCCGCAAGTTCCCACTCGCGTCTGAGTTCTGTTTCGCACCAGTTTTCGTCATACTGATTTCCGCCTGTGATATATTTAACCGTAATTGCGTTGATACTTGACGAGAAGTCGGAAACTATTGACGAAACTCTGCTCTCGGGCGGATTGTAAGGAACATCACGTCTGTAATGGTGCTTGTTGATTGTGTTCATAGCGTCAACCTTTTCAGCCGCCAATTTCTGTGAAAGTTCGTCCTGATTTGCCATTTTGGGAATCCATTCGGGATCCAAAAACAAAGCTGCCCAAAAACAGCATATCTTTTTGCATATTCAACTTCGCGAGTAAACGTATCTCTATCGCAGATTGTAACGGGAATTTCGCCGTCCATTTTGTAGTGAACGCCTTCTTCACCGAACATAAGATTTTTGTATCCGCCGCCGATAAGCCAGTCAACAAGCTTCATACCTGCTTCGGGGTTTTTGCAGTCTTTGTTCATCATAACGTAAAGCTGCGGAGGAGCTTCAACAAACATACCGTTTGTGCCGTATTTTGTCGAGAATGCTTCAAGCTGAACGGGGTTCGCGTTGGGATCGTTTTTCAAAAGAGTCTGGTTTACAGAAGAATCCCAGCTGGAGAACATAATTCCGGCTTTTCCCGAGTTCCAAAGTTCATACTGTTTTGAGCCGCCCTTGTCAACAAAAATATTCTTTATCCACAATGCCTTCTTCGTACATTTTCTTAAGCATTGCAATAGAATCTGCGTATCTTTTTGTAACAACGCCGTATTCCAAGCCGCTTCCGTCATCTTTTTCATACCACTGAGCGTGGGCGTTGTAGATTGTGTTGATGAACTGATACGGATATGCGAGCGGAACAATGTCATCGCCCAAAGTTTTGAATGCTTTTGCAACTTCAACAAATTCGTCGATTGTTGTGGGAGCTTTAAGACCAAGCTTGTCGAGCCAGTCCTGTCTTATCCACATACCGAATGACAAAATTTTGTCCGCCGGACGTCTGTTTGTGAAAGCATATGTTTTGCCGTCAAGCATTGTCCACGTTTTGAGGTCGCTGTTTTCTTCTATGTATTTTTTGTACTCTGTAGAATGTTTTTCGATGAGGTCATCAAGTTCCATAAGCATACCGTCGAAAACAAGACCCTGGAAATATGCATTTGAATATTCAACAAACATATCGGGCGCTTCGCCTGCCGCCAAAAAGCGTATTAAGCTTTGTTTTTCATCTCATTCTGCGGAATTGCCACCCAGGTAATGTCAAGACCTGTCTGCTCCGCTATGTACTTTGTCCATCTGTTGTTTTCCGCCGTGCCTTCGGACGACGCAACATCAGGCGCCATTATAGCAACCGAAATGGAATTTTTCCGCCGAGTTGTCTTTACAGCCAACAAGCGAAAGCGAACCGATTACGATTGCAATCAAACACAAAAATTGAAATAAACCTTTTCATTTTTTCTACTCCTCCTAAATTTTTAATTTTATATGATAAACTTAATTTATCAACAAACTTAACTTTGCGTTTCATCAGCCCTTTACCGCGCCGACCATAACGCCTTTTACGAAATACTTCTGCAAGAACGGGTAAATGCAGAGCATAGGAATTGTTGAAATAACCATTGCCGCCGCCTGAACCGCGTCTTTTGCAAGTTTTTTGTCGGGTGAGTCGCCGTCCGTTTCGGTGAGCTGTGCCTCGCCGACCGTTGCAATCATCTGGCGAAGTTTAACCTGAAGAGGCATTTTCGCCGACGACGAAACGTAAATCATACCGTTGAAATATTCGTTCCACCATGCAACCGCATAGAAAAAGCGTAATTGTTGCGATTGTCGCAAGCGAGACGGAAGAACTATTCTGAAGAAAATAAGAATGTCGCCCGCGCCGTCAATTCGCGCCGCTTCCTCCAAACTTTCGGGCATTTGCTCGAAGAATGTTTTTCATAACTATAAGGTTGTAAACCGTTATAAGTCCGGGGAACCAAAGCGCGCCGTACTTGTTCATAAGTCCGAGGCTTTTTACAACGATAAACGTAGGAATTGTACCTCCGCTGAAAATCATTGTAAACGTCATAAGCTTCATTATTGTTTTACCGCCCAAAAGTCGCTTTTTGGAAAGCGCATATGCCGCGGTGGTTGTGAATACCATATTAAGGAAGGTTCCGACAACCGTTATTATAACCGTGTTTTTCATCGACCTTAAAAGCTGACCGTCCGAGATGAGGTTTTTGTAAGCCTGTGTGTTGAAGTCAACCGGCCATAAGAAAACTTTTCCCGATTCAATCGCCGCCGAGTCGGAGAACGATTTTTGCTATGATTGTTGCAAACGGCAAAAAGTGTGATAAGCACGCACAAGAAAAGGAATATGTAGTTTACCACAATAAATACCGCTTCGCCTTTGCTGATTCTTTTCTGCATACTACCACAAACCTCCTTCGCCGAGTTTTTTTGCTATTGAATTTGTACCGAACACAAGAATAAGTCCGACAACGCCTTTAAAGAAACTCAACGCAGTTGTGATACTGTACTGACGCTGTTCAAGTCCGACTCTGTATTCGTATGTGCTGATAACGTCCGAAACGTCGAACACTGCACTGTTTTGGAGCATATAAATCTGTTCAAATCCTACCGAAAGCATACTGCCCATTCGGAGGATAAGCATTGTAACTATTGTTCCGCTTATGCACGGAATTGTTACGTTTATAATCTGCTGGAATTTGTTTGCGCCGTCGATTTTCGCCGCCTCGTAAAGCTGTGCGTCAACGTTTGTTATCGCCGCAAGATAGATGATTGTTCCCCAGCCGACGCCCTGCCAGATGCCCGACGCTATGTAAATCACCACCCACGAAACGGGGTCTGTGATGAACGATTTGGGAGCCATACCGAAAAGTTTTGAAAGAATTATGCTTATCGGGCCGTTCATTGATGTAAGCTGAATTATTATTCCGCCGAGGATAACCCACGATACAAAGTGCGGAATGTATAAAATCGTCTGCACCGTTTTCTTGTATGATTTGCAGTTTACTTCATTTATAAGAATACTCAAAATGATAGGTGCGGGAAATCCGAAAACAAGGCTTAAAAATGTTAAGACCGATTGTATTTCTTAAAATTACAAAAGAAGTTCGGGGTTTTAAACAAACGTACAAAGTTGTCAAAACCGACCCATTCACTGCCGAGTATTCCCTTTCCGATTGAATAGTTTTTAAAACCCATAACCATACCGAGCATCGGCGCATACTTAAATATAAGAAGATAAATCAGCGCCGGCGCTAAAAACACATACAGCCAAATATCTCTGCGTATGCACTTCATCACGCTTTCCGAACCGAGTGCGCGCACCGTTGGCTCTTTTTTTGTTCTGTGCTTATTTCTCATAATGTTTTCTTCGCACTTCCTTTCTCATTTTTCCTGTTTCCATCATAACACCCAAACACTATACGTTTCAACTTGAAATATTTGCTATTAAATCTCTTTTTTGATTTTTTTGCACTGACTGTTTTTGATTTTAACTTACGTTTTTTTGTTTTCGCGCTGTTTTAGGGCATTTTCAGTGCAAATAAGAGCACCCGATGGCACATAAAAAAGTATCAAATATATTTAATTTACAAAGCTTTTGTTTTTTTGTGGTAGAATATAATCATAGCTGATTTTGGTGCTAAAAATTAAAAGGAATGGTTATAATGCACAGTAATAATGTAAACAAGCTTTTCAGGCTGACGGCAATTACAAATTCGGTGTTGTTTCTGATTGTTATATTCGCGGTCAGTTCCATAAGCTTCAGCACGGTAACCGACATTTTATACAGCGAGCTCTCCGTTGCGAACAGAACGATTTTGTATCAGACAATGCAAAATGTAGATTCACAGCTTAAAAATATTGATATGTATGTGTCAAACCTTGCGAAAGACAGGACAATAAACGAATATATTATAAATCCTTCGCCCGCCCCGCTGGCAAAATTTGACGTTGAGCAGATTGTTGCCGACGCGAAAGACAAAAAAACGCAATGATAAGCGAAATTTTCATATATTCGGGAGAAACGGGAAAATTCATACCGTTTACATCTACAAAAAGCCCCGATTTTTGTATTCCGTAATAAGCAGTGTGCTTTCGGAGGAAAAAAACAAGCTTGGATTGATGTGGAAAAACACAAACGGAAGTCTTGTTTTTGTAAAAAAACTTTACAATAAAAAGGGTGTCATAGCGGCTACGGTAAGCGAAACGCTTTTATATGAAGCAATCAGCAAATACCGCACCGAAAACAAAAACGGCACGTTTTTCGTTATAAACCGCGCAGGAGTAGTGCTTTCGCACAGCAACAAGGCATATATCGGCACAAATGTTGCGACGGAAAAATACACGCAGTACATATTGTCGGAAAAATCCTCGGACAAGCCGTACGAAACAATGTATATGAACCAGAAAACTCTTATGTTTACGGGGCGTTCGGGCTACACCGGCTGGGCATACACAAGTGCAATCCCCGTTTCAATGTTTATGACGCCGATTAACAAAGGCAAAATTCAGATTTACCTTTTGTCGTCGCTGATTTTCTTAATTTCGGTAACGCTTGCGTACATTCTTGTTAAAAAGATGTATAAACCCGTGGACAAATTTGTTCATTCGGTTGCAACGTCCATTACCAAAAATCATTCGCCCGAGCAGATACGGCAGAATTTCGGCACATTAAACGACCTTGAAAAGACACTTTCCGACCTTATTGAAGAACAGCGTGTTTTGCAGTCGGAATATCAGAAAAATGCCAAGGCATTAAGCTGGAACATCATTATGAATATGCTTCTCGGGTTTGACACAAACTACGACAAATTTATCGCAACGCTTTGAAACGACGAATATTTCGCTTTATCCGCGCAATTTCGTGGTTGTGATGTTTGACATAAGTCCGCAGGACGATTTTAAAAAGATTTTAAGAGCGACGAATTTGTACTTGTGTTTAACGTTATCCACCAAAAGCTCGACAACCTTATAACGCAGGAAACAAAGGGTTGCAGCTGTGTTGTGGGCGACCACAGCATATTCGCGGTTATAAGCTTTGAAAAACCACTCCGAGGCAGAGAATGTATCCTGCGCAATTTCAATAGCAAACGACCTTATAGAATTTTCCAAAAAAAGTTTTGAATACACCGTCTGCGCGAGCATCGGCGGATTTTACGAGGAGGTTTCGGGACTGCACAAATCGTACAACGAGGCAGTCTGCGCTATGAAATACAAAGCTATCAACCAGGGCAACTCCATTTTGATGATTGACAACTATCTTACAAACTACGAAGAAAAACGAAAAATTTTAAAAGAAATTTCCGACGAGGTTAACGTTATCGTTAAAGGAATTTAAGAACTTTTCACAGGACGATTTGCGCGAAAAAAATGCAAGTCAATTCTTAGTAAAATGACGGACGAACACATTACGGTTGAAATTTGCAGACAGTTTGTTCTTCAGACAATAATGCTTATTGTAAACCAGTACATCAAACCGCTTGAAGTTTACACACATTCGCAGATAAGCGGAAAATACCTTAATTCAAACCAGCTTATCGACTCGTGCACCGACGTTAAAACAACGGTTGACAATATGGAAAAAATTCTTTCGGATATTCTTGAAACCTACAAACAAAGCCAGAATATAACATATTCGCAGAACGCGCTTGCGTCGCAGGTGATTGAATACATCAACGAAAAACTATATGAACCCGAACACGAGCCTTAACGCCGCGGCGGAAAAATTCGACGTGAGCGACTCGCATTTAAGCCGTGTGTTTAAAGGCGTCCACGGGCAAAAAGATTTATGGAATATCTCATTTACAAGCGCATTGAAAAGGCAAAAAGAACTGCTCGTTTCAAGCCAGCACAAGGTAAACGATATTTCGTCGCTCGTCGGATACGACAATCAGATTAGCTTTATGAGAATTTTCAAAAAATACGTCGGCTACACTCCCAGTGAATACCGAAGTATGCACTCGAAAAAATAAATTCACATTTGAAAGGACACACAAAAATGCAAAATCCCGTTTTGAGCAGAAAATGTATTTTAACACCGCCCGAGGGCATATCGTGGGCGAGCGAAATGGTGCTCAACCCTGCGATAATCATTGACCCGAAAACAAACAGGACGCACCTTTTGATACGCACAACAGGACCTTTTCCCGAAAAAGCAAACCGAGGGAAAACCGCTTCCCTACCCAATTTTTCTCGCATATGCGTATTCGGACGACGGTGAAAAATTTTTGAATTTGATTTTTGACACTCCTGCGCTTGCGCCTATGCTTAACACCGAGCTTTGCGACCTTATGACGCTTGATATGCGCGGCGAAAAAGGTGCCTGCATATATGAACGGATGCATTGAGGATCCCCGTCTTTTTTGGGTTGAGGACTCGTTATATTTAACCGTTGCGTGCAGAATGTTTCCGCCCGGACCGTTTTGGGAACACGACGACCCTCAGCAGTGTATGCCCGAATGGGCGAAATCGGACGAAAATCCGTTTAACACGCAGAAAAACCCCACGGTTACGCTTTTGTACCGCGTGGATTTGGATTTTCTCTCGAAAAAAGACTACAAAAACGCATTTACATACGTTACAAACCTTACGTCGCCTTTATACGGCGAGGACAGAGATGTTTTCCTTTTCCCCAAGAAAATGAAAATCGGCGGAGAAATGCAGTATGTTATGATTCACCGTCCGTACTGTCCGCAGAATTATTCAAAAAGCAATCCCGAAAAGCCGTCAATTATGATTTCGGCGGCAAAGGATTTTTATTCTTTTTGCGGAAAAATGCGTCAAAAAGGAAAAATTATTTATTCTCCGACCGAGGATCGGCAGGAGGAAAAAGGTGGGCGGAAGCACACCGCCGATTGATATGGGAAACGGCGAATGGCTTCTTAACTATCACGGCAAGATAAAAACGATAAAAATCGGCTACGGTCAGTCGTTTATGATTTTTGAAGGAACAGGACGGCGATTTCCCCGAAATTACGTATCTTTGCCCCGAAAAAAATGGATTGAGGGCGAGGCTGATTTTTGAAATGCCGAACAAAGCGGCGATACCTGCAATTTTCTTTACCGATTCGGTAAAATGCGGTGACAAAAATCATTGTTGCTTACGGAGCGTGCGACGAAAAAGCGTGCATAATCGAGCTTGATTACAACGTTGTTGTATCGGAAGTGCGAAAATATCCGTACAAGGCAAAATAAACACCAAAACTTATAAAAAAGGCATTAAAATACCCGGCTGTATAAACAGCCGGGTTAATTTTTATTGGTGCCTTTAGGCGTGGAAATAAACCTCCGGTTCTACCGGAGGAAGATAAAAAGCTTTAGCATGAGAAAAAACCTCTATGATATAATAGTAAATGGTTTGGCGACCGCATTACTAAAAAAATATCATGGAGGTTTTTAACAATGATAAAAGAAAAAAGTACAAATGAAATTAAAAAGCACAGCACACTCAAAGTATAGGTGTCAATACCATATAGTATTCGCACCGAAATATAGAAGAAAAAGAAATATATGGACAGTTAAAACGAGATATAGGAGAAATATTAAGAAAAACTCTGCGAACAAAAAGGAGTAGAAATAATCGAGGCAGAGGCATGTCCTGACCATATACATATGCTGTTAAACATTCCACCACATACAAGTATAGCACAGTTTATGGGATTTCTCAAGGGGAAAAGTTCGTTGATGATATTTGACAGACATGCGAATCTCAAATACAAGTATGGAAGCAGAAATTTCTGGTGCAGAGGATATTATGTTGATACGGTAGGGAGAAATAAAAAAGTAATAGCAGAATATATTAGAAACCAGATTGAAGAGGATTATGCATCGGACCAAATAAGCTTAAAAGAATATACAGACCCGTTTACGGGTAGCAAGAATAAGTAGACAAAAATAAACAGCCGCACGTGAGCGGCTGTCTGTAATTGTAATGCGGTGTCAAACTTTCAGTGCCTCTTATGGAGGCTAAGCCTGTAATAGCCCCTTCTAGGGGCAGTGCAAGCCACCAGTTTACTGGTGGTCATGACTTATTCTTCGCTGTGCGAAAAACTTGTTCAAAAAGCATTGTTATTATAACGATAATGCCTATCACCGCGAAAAATCGTCAGCATACCGAAAAGCATATATTTAAGATTGAAAACAAAATTCATAGGATTTATATTCATAATTTTTCTCCTTTCAAATTCCTATTTCATAAAGAAATTAAGAATTAAACCGCCTGCGATAACCGACGCAATCTGTCCCGAAACGTTAACGCCGATTGAGTGCATAAGAAGATGATTTTGCTTATCTTCGGCAAGACCCATTTTATGTACCGTTCTGCCCGACATCAGGGAACTCCGAGATACCTGCCGCGCCAATCATCGGATTGATTTTTCTTCTTTAAGAAAAGGTTCAAAAAAACTTTGCAAAAGGCACACCGCCTGCGGTATCAAAGATAAACGCAACGAGTCCGAGTCCCAAAAATAAGCAGTGTTTCAAGCCTCAAGAAGCTTTCCGCCTGCATTTGCGACGCTATTGTTATACCGAGGAATATCGTAACGAGGTTCGCAAGCACTTTCTGTGCCGTTTCGGAAAGCGAGTTAAGAACTCCGCACTCTCTTATGAGGTTGCCGAACATCAAAAAGCCTATGAGCGACACCGACGCAGGCGAAACTATACCTGCAACAACAGTAATTGCAATCGGGAAAATAATTCTCGTAAGCTTTGAAACGTCTTTCTGCTGATATTCCATTCTTATCATACGCTCTTTTTTTGTGGTCAAAAGCTTCATTACAGGGGGCTGAATAATGGGAACGAGCGCCATATACGAATAAGCCGCAACCATTATCGCGCCGAGATATTTTGAATTGAGCATTTGAGCGACAACTATCGACGTGGGGCCGTCTGCCGCACCGATAACCGCGATTGACGCTGCGTCGTTTATATCGAAGAACACCGACGCCGTGCACAGCGTGAAGAATATGCCGAACTGTGCCGCCGCGCCGAAAATCATAAGCTTCGGATTTGTTAAAATAGGTCCGAAATCAATCATTGCGCCTATTCCGATAAACAAAATCAGCGGAAAAAGCTCGTTTGCGATACCTGCGTTATAGAGCGTTGTAAGCGCGCCCTCACTGCCCACAGCGCCCGAAAACGGGATATTTACCAAAAATCGCACCGAAGCCGATGAGGCAAAAAGCAGTGTCGGTTCCATATCCTTTTTGATTGCAAGATAAATCAGCACTCCGCCGATTATCCACATAATAATCTGACCTATTGAAATGCTTGCCAGATTGTTTAAAATGTCGCTCATTTTTTTCTCCTTAAAAATTTATTTTACGTCGTTGCTGACGATTTCAACTTTCATAATGTTTGTGTTGCCCGGTGTATCGAGAGGTATTCCGGCGATAATTACCACCCTGTCACCCACCGACACCATATCTATTTGCTTTGCACAGTCGATAGCGTGACAGAAAAAGCTCGTCGCTTGTCTTTTGAAAACGCGAAAGCACGGGGTAAACTCCCCACGAAAGAGATAGCTGATTAAACGTTTTTCAACGGGTGTTGGTGCTATAATCGGCTGTGCCGGTCTGAATTTCGACATTCTGCGCGCCGTCTGACCGTATTTTGAAAGCGCAACAATCGCCTGCGCTTTAATATCGCGCGCCGTTGTGCAGGCCGCGTCGCACACCGCATTTGTGATGTCCGACGTATCAAGGTCGTAATCAACACCCTCGTAAATTCCCATACCGAAAGCGTCTTTTTCCCGCCTGTTCAACGATTTTCGCCATAACCTTAACCGCCGTAATCGGATATTTTCCCGCCGCGGTTTCGCCCGAAAGCATAACCGCCGAAGTGCCGTCAAAAACCGCATTTGCAACGTCGGTGATTTCCGCACGCGTCGGTGTGGGATACGACATCATTGAATCGAGCATCTGCGTTGCGGTGATAACCATTTTTCCCGATTTGTAGCACTGTTTTATAAATCTTTTCTGAATACCGGGCAAAAGCTCATATTCAATTTCAACGCCGAGGTCGCCGCGTGCAACCATAATGCCGTCCGACGCCTCCAAAATTTCGTCAAAATTGCTTATTCCTCGGAATTTTCTATTTTTGAAACAATTTTTATCGAATGTCCGCCGTTGTAGTTTATGAATTTGCGCAGTGCAATAACGTCATCTTTTATTGCGCACGAACGACGCGGCAACAAAATCAACGTCGTTTTCAATTCCGAACAAAAATATCACTCTTGTCGCGTTCGCTCAAATACGGCATTGAAATCGGTACATTAGGGAGATTTATGCCCTTTTTGTCTGACAAAACACCTCCGCACACAACTTTGCACTCCGCAAAATCCTCACCTGCTTTAACCACGCAAAGTTCGATTTTTCCGTCATCGAGGAGGATTTTTGTGCCCTCGGCAAGCTGTGACGGAAGCTTTGCATACGTTACGCTGACCTCTTTTTCATTTCCCTCAACGTCATTTGAACGGAGCGTGAAAAATATCGCCGTCTTTAAGCGTCACCCTGCCGTTTTTAAAGGTTTTAACCCTGATTTCGGGACCTTTTGTGTCCAGCATAAGCGCAATGGGACTGTTAAGACGCTTTCTCACTTTCTTGACGGTTTCTATATTATCTTTATGATAATCGTGGTCGCCGTGTGAAAAAAATTAAGTCTGGCAACGTTCATACCTGCAAAAAAATCATTTTTTTCAATCATTTCCTCACTGCAGCACGAAGGACCTATGGTGCAAACTATCTTTGTCTTCCTCATTTTTTCAAAAACATCTCCCCATTATAATTAACTCTGATTATTTTACCACTTTTTTTACTCAATAATCAATATATTTTTTTCCAAATTTTATATAAATTTATTCAAAATTTTACAAAACGCATAATTTTTGTAAAAAAGGCAAGCATAATAAAAATTCTAAAGGAGATTTTTGTTATGAAACGATTTACTCTGCCGAGAGATTTATACCACGGAAAAAGGCGCGCTTGAAGCGCTTAAAGGCTTTGAGGGAAAAACGAGCAATGATACTGTCGGGCGGCGGCTCGATGAGAAAATCGGGATTTTTGGACAAAGCGGAAAAATATCTTAAAGAAGCAGGTATGGAGGTTGAATTTTTCGAGGGAATAGAGAGCGACCCGTCGGTTGAAACGGTTATGAAAGGCGCGGACGCAATGGAAAAGTTCAAGCCCGACTGGATTGTTGCAATCGGAGGCGGTTCGCCTATCGACGCGGCAAAGGCAATGTGGATAAAATACGAATATCCCGATATAACTTTTGAAGATATGTGCAAAGGTTTTTGCAATACCGAAATTAAGGCGCAAGGCGCATTTCTGTGCGGTTTCGTCAACTTCGGGAACGGCTACCGAGGTAACGGCGTTTTTCCATCATAACCGACTATAACAAGGGCATAAAATATCCCATTGCCGACTTTGAAATCACTCCCGACGTTGCGATTGTCGACCCCGACCTTGTTGCAACGCTTCCTCAAAAAGCTTATCGCGCACACAGGTATGGACGCTATGACCCATTCAATCGAGGCATATGTTTCCACCGCGCACACCGACTATACCGACCCCCTTGCACTGCATGCCATACGAATGATAAATGCCGATTTGGAGGGTTCGTATAACGGCGATTTGGAAAAACGCGAAAAGATGCACAACGCACAGTGCCTTGCCGGAATGGCATTTTCAAACGCGCTTTTGGGAATTGTTCACTCAATGGCGCACAAAACGGGTGCGGCGTTTGCCGACAAGGGCGCGCACATCACACACGGCGCGGCAAACGCTATGTATCTTCCGAAAGTAATCGCGTTCAACGCAAAAAATGCCGAGGCGAAAAAGCGGTACTGCGAAATTGCCGACCTTATAAATCTCGGCGGTACAAGCGCGGACGAAAAGGTGCAAAATCTTATAAACAGACTGCGTGAACTTCAAAAAACGCTGAACATTCCGCTTTGCATAAGAAATTACGGCGCGGACTCCTGCCCTGCCGAAAACGGATTTGTGTCGGAGGATGTATTTTTGCAGAGAGTGTCGGACATTGCCAAAAAAATGCGGTTGCCGATGCCTGTACGCTTTTCAAATCCGCGCGAAATTTCGCCCGAACAGATGGAAAAAGCTTTTTAAAAATGCTGTTACTACGATACCGAAGTGGATTTTTTTAATATTTGTTAAAAAAATAACGGTGAAAACAAAATTCACCGTTATTTTGGTATGTTGTCCAAAAATTTTTATTTGACTATTCGCGCATAATACGTTATAATTAAGCTTATGTGGCAGACATCATATATTTTTTTAATATATCTTTTTTTATATAAAAAGGAGCAATCGGAATGTATAAAATTCTAAAAGAAGAACTTAACCCGACTGTGACAATGATGGACATTTACGCTCCGTTTGTTGCAGCAGAACCGGGACAGTTTATTATCTTGCGCGTAGACGAAAAACGGCGAGAGAATACCTCTTACCATTGCAGGCTACGACAGGGAAAAAGGCTCGGTTAAAATAATTTTCCAGATTGTGGGCGCAACTACAAAAAAACTCAATATGAAAAAAACGAGGGCGAATATATTGAAGATTTCGCAGGTCCTCTGGGCGTTGCAACCCACACCGACGGACTTAAAAAGTCTGTATCGTGGGCGGTGGAGTCGGCTGTGCCATTGCACTTCCCATTGCGCAAAAGCTTAAAGAAAACGGCTGTGAGGTCACCTCGATTATCGGTTTCAGAACAAAAGACCTGCTCATTTTGGAGGACGAGTTTAATTCAGCGTCTGAAAAGCTTTACGTTATGACCGACGACGGTTCATACGGCAGAGAGGGCAACGTTTGCGTACCGCTCAACGAAATGTTTGACGCCGGCGAAAAGTTTGATATGGTTATCACAATCGGACCGCTCATTATGATGAAATTCGTCGTTGAGGCTACAAAAAAGACGGGTATTCCCTGTACCGTTTCCATGAACCCGATTATGATTGACGGAACGGGTATGTGCGGAGGATGCCGTCTTACGCTTATCGAGGACGGAAAGAGAGTGACAAAGTTCGCGTGCGTTGACGGTCCGGACTTTAACGGCTACGAGGTTGATTTTGACGAGGCTATGGCGCGCGGAGGAATGTACCGCGAATTTGAAAGACACGCATATGAAGAAACGTGCAATCTTTTTTTGCAAAGGAGGGCAAATAATATGGCGGCAAAAATAAATATGAACCCCGAGAGAAATCCTATGCCGGCGCAGGACGCAAAGGCAAGAGGCAAAAAAATTTTGACGAAGTTACCTACGGCTACAGCGAGGCAACCGCAATCGACGAGGCACTGCGCTGTCTTTCGTGCAAACATATGCAGTGCGTTTCTGAGATGTCCCGTAAACATTCATATTCCCGAATTTATCGGAAAAAAATAAAAGAGGGCGACTTTGAGGGCGCATATCAGGTTATAAACAAATCGTCGTCACTGCCCGCGGTTTGCGGAAGAGTTTGTCCGCAGGAGGTGCAGTGCGAGGCTAAATGCGTAAGAGGCATAAAGGGCGAAAGCGTCGGAATAGGCAGACTTGAACGCTTTGTTGCCGACTGGCACAATGCGCACGCAAACGGCGCAGTGAACAAAATCGAGAAAAACGGCCATAAAGCGGCGGTTGTAGGCTCGGGCCCGTCGGGACTCACATGTGCCGGCAACCTTGCAAAAAGGATACGACGTAACGGTGTATGAAGCACTTAACACAGCCGGCGGTGTGCTTGTTTACGGAATTACCGAATTCAGACTTCCTAAAAAAATCGATAAAAAAAGAGGTTGAAAACCTCAAAAGAAATGGGCGTTAAAATAGAAACGAACATTATAATAGGAAAAAAACTCTCACGGTTGACGAGCTTGTTCGATATGGGCTATGAAGCTGTTTTCATAGGCTCGGGCGCAGGACTTCCCAACTTTATGGGTATCCCGGGCGAATCGTACAACGGCGTATATTCCGCAAATGAATTTTTAACCCGAAGCAATCTTATGAAAGCATACGAAAGCGACCCTGTAACGCCGATTATGAAAGGCGGAAAGGTTGCGGTTGTCGGCGGCGGAAACGTTGCTATGGACGCGGCGCGAAGTGCGTTAAGGCTGGGCGCGGAGAAAGTTTATATCGTCTACCGCCGTTCAATGGAGGAACTTCCTGCAAGAAAAGAAGAAGTTGAACACGCAATCGAAGAGGGTATCGAGTTTAAGCTCTTGAACAACCCTGTTGAAATTTTGGGTTATCACAACCCGGATGACCGCCGTGACCCGAAAAACGGCTGCGTAACAGGTGTTAAGTGCATTAAAATGGAACTTGGCGAGCCTGACGAAAACGGCAGACGCCGTCCCGTTCCGATAGAGGGCAGTGAATTTGTGCTCGACGTTGACACGGTTATAATTTCAATCGGAACCTCCCCAATCCGCTTATCAAAACCACAACGAAAGGTCTTGAAGTTAACAGACGCGGAGGAATTATCGTCGAGGAAAAACGGCGCAACCACAAAAGAGGGCGTTTATGCCGGCGGTGACGCGGTTACGGGCGCGGCAACGGTTATTTCGGCGATGGGCGCAGGCAAAATTGCCGCAAAAGCGATTGACGAATATATTCAAAGCAAATAATTTATAAAAAAATTTTTACAGGGATACCGAATGTTCGGTGTCCCGTTTTTGGCTTTATAACGGGATTTTTTTATATCAAATTTTAAAACTGCTCATTAGCAATCTCAATGCGTAAATTGTTAATTTTTGAAAAATAGCTATTGACAAACCAAATAAATAGTGGTATTTTTATATTTGTTAGCACTAAAGGACTTTGAGTGCTAATTTTACAAAGAAATACCAAACAAATTTAAAAGGAGTGGATATTCGTGGAATTGAGCGACAGAAAACGCCGTATTTTAAGAGCGATTGTAGACGATTATATCCGCACCGCAGAGCCTGTCGGCTCGTCTTACATTTTAAACAGGCACAAGCTGGGAATAAGCTCGGCAACAATCCGAAACGAGATGGCGGAGCTTGAGGGGAACGGGTTATCTTGACAAACCGCACACCTCGGCCGGCAGAGTGCCGTCGTCGCTCGGATACAGGGTTTATGTAGACGAACTTATGCAGCGCTACACCCTTACAGTGCGCGAAATTGAAGAAATGCGCGCCTCGCTCAAAAAAAGCTATCTTGAGCTGGGCAATATTTTAAAGGATATTTCCAATACCGTGGCGCATCTTACAAACTATACGACGCTTATTTCAACACCGTGCGTTGCAACAAACATATTAAAAAAAGCATACGTCTTGTTCCGCTTGACGAAAAAAGCTTTGTAATGCTTGTTGTAAACAGCGGAGGAATTGTCAAGAATACTACCATAACGGCAAAAGGCGGAGTGGACGCAAAGGTTTTGGAAAGGCTGGGAAATTACTTAAACCTCACCTTCTGCGACCGCGAGGTCGGCGCGATTACAAACGAATTTATCCTCGCGCAGAAAGAGATTATGCCTCTTCCCGACGAAATTATGAACCCCGTAATGGGCTTTTTGTCTGAGGTTTTGCAGGATTTCACGGGATTTGACATATCGGCGGACGGTCAGGCAAACATTTTTGAACTATCCCGAATTTAAAGACGTCAACCGCACGAGAGAATTTTTTTGATTTTTTTAAGAAACATCGACAAAAAAACTCTTTTTAAGAGAAAAATTGCCGACGATAAAATCAATATTCTTATCGGCGACGAAAAATCCGCATCTTAAAGATTTGGGATTGAGTATGGTAATTTCAAACTACAAAATCAAGGACGGTATGATTGGCGGAATTGCGATTGTAGGACCTACAAGAATGGATTATTCTAAGGTTGTCGCAACGCTTGATTATCTTAAGAAAAACCTTGACAAGTATTTGGACGGAACCGACACCCGTTAAAGGAGATGACTTATATTGGCTGATAAAAGAGAAGAAAAAAATTTGAAAGATGAAGAGTTAAAAGCAGAGGAAAAATGCCGAAAAACGCAGAAAATTCTGAAGCAAACGAGCCTGCCCCCGAGCCCGAAACAAACGAGCTTGAAAAGGCTAAAGAAGAAATAAACGCGTTAAACGACAAATATTTAAGGCTGTGCGCCGAGTATGACAACTTTAAAAAGCGCACTGCACGCGAAAAAGAGGCAATTTACATTGACGCGGCGGCGGACGCGATTAAAGAGCTTTTGCCCGTTATGGACAATTTGGAGCGCGCGATAGGCAGTATTTCCGACAAGGAAAGCGATATTTACAAGGGCGTTGAAATGGTTTGCAAAGCAGACCGAGGAAATTTTCAAAAAACTCGGCGTTTGCGAAACCAAAGCCGTCGGCGAGGAATTTAACCCCCGAACTGCATAACGCGGTTATGCACGTTGAGGATGAAAAACATCACCGAAAAACACTGTGGTTGAAGAATTTCAAAAAGGGTTATACTTATAAAGACAAAGTTCTTCGCTACAGTATGGTTAAAGTTGCAAATTAGTACATTTTGTGTTTTTGAATTATATTTAAAATCGGAGGTAATACATTATGAGTAAAATTATTGGTATTGACTTTGGTACGACAAACTCCTGCTTTGCGGTTATGGAAGGCGGAGAAAGCGTTGTTATCCCCAATCCCGAAGGCGCAAGAACAACTCCTTCGGTGGTTGCTTTTACAAAAACAGGCGAAAGACTGGTAGGTCAGGTTGCAAAAAGACAGGCAATCACAAACCCCGACCACACCGTAAGCTCAATTAAAAGAGATATGGGCACCGACAGAAAGGTTACAATCGACGACAAACAGTACACACCGCAGGAAATTTCGGCAATGATTTTGCAGAAACTTAAAGCGGATGCGGAAAGCTATCTCGGCGAACCCGTTACACAGGCGGTTATCACCGTTCCGGCATACTTCTCGGACGCACAGCGTCAGGCTACAAAAGATGCAGGTAAAATCGCAGGTCTGGAGGTTCTCCGTATCATAAACGAGCCTACCGCGGCGGCGCTTGCATACGGTATGGACAAAGACAACGAGCAGAAAATTATGGTTTACGACCTCGGCGGCGGTACATTCGATGTGTCTATCCTTGAAATCGGCGACGGCGTATTTGAAGTTCTTGCAACAAGCGGTAACAACCGTCTTGGCGGCGATGACTTCGACCAGAGAATTATAGATTATCTTGCAGACGAATTTAAAAAGACAAACGGCATTGACTTAAAAGCCGACAAAATGGCTCTCCAGCGCCTTAAAGAGGCGGCTGAAAAAGCTAAAATCGAGCTTTCGGGCGTTACAACCTCTAACATAAATCTTCCGTTTATTTCGGCAGACGCAACAGGCCCGAAACACCTTGACATCACACTTACAAGAAGCAAATTCGACGAACTCACCGCAGACCTCGTTGAAAAAACAATGGAACCGACAAGACGTGCGCTTTCCGATGCAGGCCTTAATCCGTCGGACATTCACAAAGTGCTTTTTGGTCGGCGGTTCGTCAAGAATTCCTGCCGTTCAGGAGGCTGTTAAACGCTTAATCGGCACAGAACCCCACAAGGGCATCAACCCCGACGAATGCGTTGCAATGGGCGCGGCTATTCAGGCAGGCGTACTTGCAGGCGAAGTTAAAGACCTTCTTCTTCTCGATGTTACTCCGCTTTCGCTCGGTATCGAAACAATGGGCGGTGTATTCACAAAAATCATCGAAAGAAACACAACTATTCCTAAAAAACACAGTCAGATTTTCTCGACTGCCGCAGATAACCAAACAAGCGTTGACATTCACGTTCTCCAGGGCGAGCGCGAAATGGCACAGTATAACAAAAACCCTCGGAAGATTTTCGCTTTCGGGCATTGCTCCGGCTCCGAGAGGCGTTCCGCAGATTGAAGTTACATTCGATATCGACGCAAACGGTATCGTTCACGTAAGCGCTAAAGATATGGCAACCGGCAACGAGCAGAAAATCACCATCACCGCAAGCTCAAATCTTTCGGAAGAAGATATTGACAAAGCGGTTAAAGAGGCTGAAAAAAATATGCCGCAGAGGACAAGAAAAAAACAAAGAGGCGGTAGACGCGAGAAACAACGCCGACACCCTTGTATATCAGTGCCAGAAAGCTCTCACCGACCTTGGCGACAAGATTGACGAGGCAGACAAAACCGAAGTTAACACCAAAATCGACGCAGTTAAAAAGGCTCTTGAGGGCACAGACGTTGAGGCTATAAAATCGGCAACCGAAGATTTGCAGAAGAAATTCTACGAGGTTTCCTCAAAGGTATATCAGCAAAACGGCGGTGCGCAGGGCGCGCAGGGCGCAGGCTTTGACCCCAATGCACAGGGCGGTGCGCAAAACGGCGGTGCAAACGGCGGAAATTACGAAGGCGACTACACAGTAGTTGACGATGACGACAAAAAGTAATATAATATAGGCATAAGAGTTTCGAACCCCGTGTGGTTTTTAAGCAGGCAAATTTTTGAAAAATACTGCGTTATAAAGCAGCGTTATACGTCAGTATTGACTCAGCTTTTTGCCTTGTCTTTTTAAAAAAATTTGCTCTGTTTAAACTCTCCGACCTTCCATTTTAAAAAAATTATTTGGATTTTTTTAATGCGAAGGACGAAGACAGGCTGTCGCCTTTCGAGGACGACAAATTAAAAAGACTTTAATTTTTTTCAAATGCAAGGCATACGGGGTTCGAATCTCTTATGCCTGAGTGCATTTTACAGAAAGCCGTATGTAACATACGGTTTTCTGCTTTTGCATATTACATAAAATCAGGAAAGGCATTGAATTCTATATGGCGGAAAAACGAGATTATTACGAAGTGCTCGGCGTATAGAAAGGCGCGAGCGACGATGAAATAAAAAAGCATACAGAAAAAGTTGCCAAAAATACCACCCCGATTTAAACCCCGGAAATGCCGAGGCTGAGGCAAAATTCAAAGAGGCAAACGAGGGCATACGAGGTTTTTGGGAGATAAGGAAAAAAGGCAGAAATACGACCAGTTCGGTCACGCGGCGTTCGACCAGACGCAAGGCGGATACGGCGGTGCGGGCGGTTTCGGCGGTTTTTCCGATTTCGGAGATTTCGGCGATATTTTCAGTTCGTTCTTCGGCGGAGGCTCGCGCAGACGCAATCCTAATGCGCCGAGACGCGGTTCGGACATTGAAGAAAGAATTATGCTCACGTTTGAAGAGGCGGCTTTCGGCGTAAAGAAAAATCAAAAATCTACCGTGTTGAGGACTGCGACGAGTGCGCCGGCACGGGTTCAAAAAGATAAAAACGCAAGCAGTGCCCCACCTGCCACGGTACGGGCGAAATAAGACGCGTCACCAACACAATGCTCGGTCAGATGGTTAACACCGCGACGTGTAATACCTGCGGAGGTACAGGAACGGTTGTTGAAAATCCGTGCCAGAAATGCCGCGGAAAAGGCAAAGGTTAAACGCGCTTGCACGGTTGAGGTCAACATCCCGGCGGGAATTGACACAAACGAAACGGTATCGTTCCGCGGATTGGGAAATCACGGTTTTAACGGCGGTCCGAAAGGCGATTTGCTTTGTAACGGTCGTTGTAAAAACGCCACGATTTGTTTATGCGAAACGGCACGGAGGTGTTCTGCAAAAATTCCGATAACGTTCGTTCAGGCGGCGCTCGGTGCGGAAATCGACGTCCCCACCCTAAACGGCAAGGTTAAACAGACAATTCCCGAGGGTACGCAAAAACGGCACGCACTTTTACCATTAAAGGCGCAGGAATACCCAACGTGCGCACGGGCATAAAAGGGAAATCAGGTTATTGAAATCGTTGTCGAAGTTCCCCAGCGTCTTAATTCGGAACAGAAAAACGGCGCTCAAAAAAATTCGGCGAGCTTACAAACGACACAAATCACAAACAGCAGAAAACCTTTTTGACAAGGTAAAAGAGAATTTCAAAAAAATAAATATTTTAACTTTTTGGGCATAGGAAAAAAATTTTTCTATGCCTGAAATTGTTTATAAAATATTTTCAAAAAAATATTTCACGCACCTATCACAAAAACAGGAATATAATGTAAACAATGCAAATTTGGAGTGAAAAAAACATGGTAAAAACAAACGCAATGCGCCTTCTCGATAAGGCAAAAAAATCAAATATGACACCATTGAATACGAGATTGACGAAAACGATTTGTCGGGCGTGACAATCGCCAAAAAAGCAAACCTCGACGACAAAATGGTTTTCAAAACCCTCGTCGCAAAAGGCGACAAAACGGGTTATCTTGTGTTTTGCATACCCGTTGCAAAAGAGGTTGACCTCAAAAAAGCGGCGAAAATAAGCGGAAACAAGAAAATCGAAATGGTGCACGTTAAAGACCTGCTCGGTCTTACCGGTTATATCAGAGGCGGTTGTTCGCCCGTCGGAATGAAGAAAAAAATTTGACACGTATTTTGACGAAACGTGCAAAAACTTTGAAAAAATCACCGTTTCGGCAGGCGTAAGAGGCTGTCAGCTTCTTCTTAACACCGGCGATATAACAAAATTCACCAACGCAAAAATTAACTCGCTCACTATGGAGGAATGTGAATGAAAAAGCTTATGCGCCTTGTTGGCGAATATAAAAACCGCGGCGTTTTTAACACCGCTATTTGTTGTTTTTGAGGTTATTCTCGAAATATACATTCCTTTTCTTATGTCGAAAAATCATTGACGTCGGCATAAAAACAGCGATATGGCATATGTGTCAAAAAAATAGGCGGACTGATGATTTTGATGTCGCTTTTGGCACTCTTTTTCGGTGCGATGTCGGGACGTTTTGCCGCAGTTGCAAGTATGGGTTTCGGCAAAAACGTGCGAAAGACATTGTTTTACAAACTTCAGGAATTTTCGTTTTCCAATATTGACAAATATTCCACACCGTCGCTTATCACACGTCTTACAACCGATATAACAAACCTTCAGAACGCGTTTATGATGATTACGAGAATGCTTGTCCGCTCCCCCGTTATGCTGGTGGGCGCAACTTTTATGGCAGTGCGCATAAATTCGCGTCTTGCAATGATTTTCTTTATTGCAATTCCTATTCTTGCCGTTGCCCTTATCTTCATCAGCACGCGCGCGTTTCCGCGTTTTAAAGAAATGCTCAAACGCTACGACTTTATGAACTCGTCGGTTCAGGAGGATTTAACCTCTATCCGCGTTGTAAAAACATATGTACGAGAGGACTACGAGAACAAAAAGTTTGCGGACAGCGCAAGAAGTCTTAAAAACGCGCAGGTCGGCGCGGAAAAACTTATCATTATGAACGCGCCTTTTATGCAGTTTATAATGTATTCGTGTATGATTTCCATTTCGTGGTTCGGCGGAAATATGATTATTTCCAAAACTATGGAGGCAGGTCAGCTGATGAGTTTTATCAGCTACGTTACGCAAATTCTTATGTCGCTTATGATGATTTCGTTCGCGTTCGTCGGACTTGTTATGTCGCGCGCGTCCGTTTCGCGTATTGTTGAGGTTCTCGGCGAGAAAAATCGACATTACAGATGATGAAAACGACGAAAAATCTCACCGTAAAAAGAAGGCTCGGTTGAATTTAAAAAAACGTGTCGTTCAAATACGGCAAGGACAGCGAAAAATTACAACATTGAAAAACATCAGCCTTAAAATAAATCCCGGCGAAACCGTGGGAATTATCGGCGGTACGGGAAGTGCAAAAACCACGCTCGTCAGCCTTATTCCGCGCCTCTACGACGTAAACGGCGGCGAGGTTTTGGTTGGCGGTGAGGACGTAAGAAAATACAAAATCAAAAATCTGCGCAGTGCGGTTGCAATGGTATTGCAGAAAAATACACTTTTTTCGGGAAGTATTTCGGACAATATCAAATGGGGCGACCTGAACGCGTCCTACAGCGAGGTTGAGGCGGTCTGTAAGGATGCCGCGGCAGATGATTTTGTAAAATCTTTTCCCGACGGCTACGATACCGATTTGGGTCAGGGCGGTGTTAACGTTTCGGGCGGTCAGAAACAGCGTCTTTTGCATTGCGCGCGCACTTTTGAAAAAAAGCCTAAAATCCTCATTCTGGACGACTCCACAAGCGCGGTGGACACTGCGACCGACGCGAAAATCAGAGAAGCTTTCAAAAAGCAGAAGGACACCACCGTTATAATAATCGCGCAAAGAATTACGTCGGTGTGCGAGGCAGACAAAAATTATCGTGCTGGACGACGGCAAAATTGCCGAGCAGGGTTCGCACGAGGAGCTTATTGCACAGGGACGGAATTTATAAAGAACTGTACGAACTTCAAAAACAGAAAGTAAAGGAGTGATAATATGCCGCCGTCAAGAAATACAAAACCCCTGCGAAAAACCCAAAGACGCGGGAAAGACGATAAAAAGAATTTTAACTTATCTTTTTAGACTACAAAAATCCACCTTGTATTTGTTGTAATCGGAATAATATTCAGCTCCGTTGCATCAATCGCAGGCACCTATCTTTTAAAAACCGGTTATAAACAACTTAACAAGCTCGGCAGACATCCCGAAGCTTGTAAGAACGCTTATTCTGATGGGCACATTTTACGCTCTCGGAATTATCGGAACGTTTATGTATAACAGGCTTATGCTCACAATTTCGTCGGGCACGCTCGAAAAATAAGAGTTCAGCTTTTTCACGCATATGCAGTCATTGCCGATAAAATATTTCGACACGCACACACACGGCGAGCTTATGAGCCGTTTTACAAGCGATACCGACACAATGCGCGAGATGTTAAGCCAGAGTATTCCCCAGCTTTTCACGTCGGTAATTTCGGTAATCGGCGTATTTACAGCAATGCTTGTTTTAAGCCCGATTTTAACTCTTCTCGTTATCGCAATGCTGTTTTTGATACTTGCAGTAATCAAGAAAAATCGGCGCAAAAAAAGCTCGGTTTATTTTAAAGAACAGCAACGCGAAATCGGCAAGGTTAACGGATATATCGAAGAAATGATTGAAGGTCAGAAGGTTGTAAAGGTTTTCTGCCGCGAAAGCAAAGGTAAAAGACGATTTTGACGTTATAAACGAAAGCCTTTGCAATGCCGCCACAAGCGCAAATACCTGTGCAAACATTCTTATGCCGATTATGGAAATCTTTCGTATATGCACTATGCAATCACCGCCGCGGCAGGCGCGTTTCTGGTGATAAAAGGCGTTATCGGCGATATCGGAACAATCGCGTCGTTTTTGCAGTTTACGCGTTCGTTCTCACAGCCTATCACGCAGATGTCACAGCAGTTTAACTCGGTTCTTTCCGCACTTGCCGGCGCAGAGAGATATTTTTGAGGTACTGGACGAAAAAAAGCGAGGGAGGACAACGGAAACGGTACTCTCGATAAGGCTGAAAAGAAAGACGGAAGAATTGTTGAGTCGGATAAATATACAGGAATGTGGGCGTGGAAAAATCCCCGAAAAACGGGCGGATTTTTCGTATATCAGGCTTAAAGGCGACGTAAGATTTCACAACGTTACTTTCGGCTACGAGGAAAAACAAAACCGTCCTTAACGATGTTTCGCTTTATGCAAAACCGGGACAGAAAATCGCATTTGTCGGCTCGACGGGCGCGGGAAAAACCACAATTACGAACCTTATAAACAGGTTTTACGACGTTCCCGACGGCAAAAATCACCTACGACGGAATTAACATCAACAAAATAAAAAGCCGATTTGCGCCGTTCGCTCGCGTTTGTTCTTCAGGACACCCACCTTTTTACGGGCACGGTTAAAAGAAAACATTCGCTACGGCAATCTTTACGCGTCCGATGAGGATATTGTAAACGCGGCAAAGCTTGCAAACGCTCATTCGTTTATAATGCACCTTCCGAAAGGTTATGACACTCACCTTTCGTCGGACGGCGCGAACCTCAGCCAGGGACAGCGTCAGCTTTTGTCAATCGCGCGCGCCGCGGTGGCAAATCCGCCTGTGCTTGTGCTCGACGAGGCGACAAGCTCGATTGATACACGAACCGAAAGCCTTATCGAAAAAGGTATGGACTCGCTTATGCACGGCAGAACGGTGTTTGTAATTGCGCACAGGCTTTCAACGGTCAGAAATTCCGACGCAATTATGGTGCTTGAAAACGGCTCTGTTATAGAGCGCGGAAACCACGAAGAGCTTATAGAACAAAAGGGCAAATATTACAGCCTTTATACGGGCGCATTTGAATTATCGTAAATTTTTGAAGGGGGACAAAATGGAAAAAGACAAAAAGTTAAAATTTATTAAACTGAACGAAAAACGCAGTTGTTCCGACCTACGGCACGCAGTACAGCGCGGGAGCGGACCTTTACGCGTCGGAAGAATGTGAAATCGGCGCGGGCAAAACCGTTATGGTGCACACCGCGCTTGCAATGGAAATTCCCGAGGGTTTCGGCGGATTTGTGTTTGCAAGAAGCGGTCTTGCAACAAAAAGAGGTCTTGCGCCGGCAAACAAGGTCGGCGTTATCGACTCGGATTACCGCGGTGAAATTATGGTTTCGCTCTATAATCAGTCGGGCGAAACGCAGGTTGTGGCAAAAGGCGAAAGAATTGCACAGCTTGTTATTATGCCGTATATCGCGGCGGAATTTATCGAGTCCGACGCGCTTTCCGAAACAGTCCGCGGCGAGGGCGGTTTCGGCTCAACAGGGAAGAAAATAATAATATACGTAAAAAAATAAAGGGCTTAAGCCCTTTATTTTTTTAATCTTATTCTTCGTAAAAATGCACCGCTGTCGGAAGACGCGGTTTCGGTTGCCGTGCCCTGATAGGTATTTGTATAACCGCCCGACAAGCTCTTATAGAAATTAGCAACTGTAAGTTCCATATAAGGACCGACATAAATTGCCGCGATACCAAGCGTAATATACACCAAAAATATCCACGCTATAAACGAAAGATAAAAGCACAAACAAGTCAAATTTATAACCGTGCATCATTCGCTTGCTCTGTGTTATCGCGTCAAGCGGTGACATTTCGGGATTTTCCGCAAGTATGTACGGCGCCATTGCATAGGAAAAACCTTTTATAATTCCCGGAATTACCAGCAAAAGCGACCACAAAGCTATAAATATGCCCATCAGCAAATAAAGCAGAATGGATTTAACGAAATTAACTTTAAAGCCGTTAAACACTTTCTCAATTTTAGCCTCTCTGCCCTCGGTCAATCCGAGATAAATCATTGCCATACCAAGCTCAAACGGAGGTACAACAAGAAGCGATGCAATACCGTACGACAGTGCGGCGCATACTGCGGTTATAAGACCCACAATAAGCGTACACACAAACAGCACACCTATGTTTCCGCGCAGCTGCGATCTTGCATTGCTTTTCAATGTAAATCTGTCCATACATCAATCCACCTTTTTAAATTCTTTTTTTCATTATACATTTTATGCGGTAAATTGTCAATTACAAATTTTTTATAAAAAATGTTGTAAAATTTTTCATTTTGTATTACAATATAGTAAGAAAGGGACTGATAACTATGGAAAAACTGTATGGAACACAATCGACCGCGAAAAGGCGTATGATTTCGCGTCGGACTACATCACTTTTTAAATAAATCGAAAACCGAGAGGCTCTGCACCGATTACAGCCTTTATCTTGCGGAGAAAAAGGCTTTACCGAGCTTGACAACGCAAAAACGTTAAAAACCCGGCGACAAGGTTTATGCCGTAAACCGCGGAAAAAAGCATTGTTTTTGCAATTATCGGAAAAGACGATATTTTTAAACGGAATTAACCTCGTTGCGGCGCATATCGACTCGCCGAGGCTCGATTTAAAACCTAACCCCGTTTACGAAGATTTGGGCATTGCAATGGCAAAAACCCACTACTACGGCGGTATTAAAAAAATACCAGTGGACAACCATTCCGCTCTCGCTTATCGGCACGGTTGTAAAGGAAAAACGGCTTGAAATTGTTGAGGTTAACATCGGCGAGGACGAGGACGACCCCGTGTTCACAATCACCGACCTTCTCCCCCCACCTCGCGGCTGACCAGATGTCCAAGAAAATGGGGCAGTTTATGTCGGGCGAAGATTTGAACGCGGTTCTCGGTTCACTTCCTAACGATGACGAAAAAGACAAGGTGAAAGGTGCAATTCTTGCGCTTTTAAAAAGATAAATACGGCATTGACGAAGAAGATTTCATAAGCTCCGAGCTTGTGTTTGTGCCGTCGTTCAAGGCAAAAAGCGTAGGTCTTGACTCCTCGTTTGTCGGAAGTTACGGTCAGGACGACAGAGTGTGCGCATACACATCTTTTGAGGCAATTTTGAACATTGAAAATCCCGAAAAAACCTGTGTTTGCTACCTTGCGGACAAAGAGGAAATCGGAAGTATGGGCTCGACGGGAACAAAATCAAGATTTTTGGAAACGTTTGCCGCTCATCTTATAAATTCGGTTAAGGGCGGTTACAACGAGCTTTATTTAAAAGACTGCTTCAGCGCGTCAAAATGCCTTTCTGCGGACGTTACCGCAGGCTACGACCCCAACTACAAGAGCGTTTGCGAAGAGCAAAACAGCGCGTATATGGGCGGCGGTTTGTGCATCTGCAAATACACGGGCGCGCGCGGAAAGAGCGGTACGTCCGACGCAAACGCTGAATTTGTGGGCGAAATAAGAAGAATTTTCAATTCAAACAACGTGAAATGGCAGATTGCCGAGCTTGGCAAGGTTGACCAGGGCGGCGGCGGAACGGTTGCGCAGTACATTGCAAATATGAACATTGAAACGCTTGACTGCGGTGTGCCGATTTTGTCCATGCACTCGCCGTTTGAGCTTGCATCAAAGGCTGATATTTATATGGGTTATCTCGGATATAAAAGCGTTTTTTTGGAAAGCAAGTAAAGTAAAAATTACGGTACGCAAAAATTTAGCTTTGCGTACCGTTTTTATGTATTTTTAAAAATTATTCGTTGTAAAAACCTTTGTTATCGTCTATAAGACGGCAAATCGTCTTAACGCTCTCGTGGGTATTAAAAGCCGTCGGCAGGAGTGTTTTTGCAATAGTCAACCATTTTGTCAACCGTTGTGGACGCAACCTGCAAACGTGTGTCGGCGGACGCATAGTAAACAAAAATATTGCCGTCGTCGTCAACAATCGCGCCGTTTGAGAATACACAGCCCGAAACGTCGCCCTCACGCTCTTTTCCTTTGGGTGCTATAAAATATCCGCCGGGGCTGTAAATAACCTTTGTGGGGTCGTCAAGCGCGGTCATAAAGCAATAGAGAACGTATCTTAAACCTGCCGCGTTCATACGCACGCCGTGCGCGATGTGGAGCCAGCCGTCTTTTGTTTTGATAGGCGTTGCGCCGGCGCCGTTTTTAACCTCTTTAACGGTGTGGTAAATTCTTGCGTCGATGATTTTTCGTCTTTAATTTCGGCATTTTCCATACTGTCAACCAGTGCGGCACCGATACCTCCGCCGCTTCCTCACGTCAATAAATCCGTCGGACGGACGGGTGTAGAGAAGATATTTTCCGTCGATAAACTCGGGGTGGAGCATAACGTTTCTCTGCTGTGTGGGCGACTTCAAATCGGGAAGTCTTTCCCAGCTTTCAAGGTCTTTTGTGCGGACAATACCGCATTTTTGCAACCGCTGAAGATGTATCGTCCACGCTGAAATCTTTTCTTTCACTGCAGAAAAGTCCGTAAATCCAGCCGTCCTCGTGCTTTGTAAGACGCATATCGTAAACGTTTGTGTCCATTTCGTCGGTTTCGGGCAGTTTAATGGGTTTTTCTCTGAATTTAAAGCCGTCAATGCCGTTGTCGCTCTCTGCAACCGCGAAATACGATTTTTCTGTCGTTGCCCTCAACCCTTGCAACAAGCACATATTTGCCGTCTAAGAAAATTCCGCCTGCGTTGAGAATTGCATTTACCCTTATTCTTTCAAGAAACATAGGATTTCGCTCGTAGGAATAGTCAAATCTCCAGTTGAGCGGAATGTCCTCGCGCATAAGCGCAGGGGTATTCGTAGCGGTTAAAAACGCCGTTTATGCTGAATTTTTCTGTTTTTCTTCCCGTAACCGCTCTTGTGGTTTTCGGTTACTTCTTTTTATTCTGTTTTCAAAATATTCTCTGCTCATTTTTACCTCCGTAATTCTTATTATACCGCTATTATATCAATCGAAAATAACGTATAATATAACCAAATCAACGAGTTTATTGCAAATATTACGTTTTCTGAAAAAATTTTTTGCACAAAAAGACCGTGCAAATCAAAAGCGATATGCACAGTCTTTTTATTATTTTTGCAAACATCACACTTTTTGCGACAATAATTTAACTCTTCCGCCTTTCGCCTCTGCCTTGTCGGCATAAACCGAAATGCCCTTGTAGCTTGAAAAGATTTTTCCGCAACGGTGTCTATCGGCGTGATAAGATATTTATATCCGCTGTTGTCGTAGGTCATTGTGTAAACAATAACGTCGCTTGCGAGCGCGTATTTCGTGTTGCCGACGGTGATGCTCGAACTTGTAAGCTCTCTTACATTTCCCGTGATTGCGTTCATCGACTTAACGTTGTCAACCGTCTGACCCGAAAGCACAGCTTTGCGCCCTCGCCTGCCGATTACGGGGAGCGAACGTCCCGAATCGGTGTAGGTTGTGCCGTTTGAGTCGAAGGTGTACTGATATGCGCGCACGTCAATCTTGCCGTCTGCGTCTTTTGACGTTTTAACCTTTGACGTCACCGCGTAGGTATACATATCACCCGTAACGTCTTTCAAAATCATCTTTTCAATCTCGCCCGCGCCGTTCTTTTCAACATAAACAACATTGCTTGCCGAAAGGTCAACGCCGTCGAGCCTTTGCAGATAAACCTTAGCGTAAAGCGTGGGTTCGTCCCTCATAGGTTGTGCTTACATCGAGAATTTGAACATTCTCCAAAACGTCAGTCTTGCCTATTTTCATCTTGCTTGCGTTAACCGTGCCGAGCGCCTCGGATACGGTAATTCTCGATGCCTTGCCTTCGCCGTTTGCAAAAGTCATATTAACCGCGGTGTTTTTAAGGCTCGAATAATTTTTGTCGGTTCTGTATTCATTTTCAACGCCGTCGGTGGTTACGATTTTTCGCGTAAAACGCGGAATAATCGTTGTTGTTGCTGTCTTTGTATATCTTGCTTCCCGTTTCGGTGAGGTATCCCACAACGCTTGACGACGCACTGCCTGCCGAGATTGCGTCGGCGATTTTTCCGCTTCTGCCGATAAGAACGGTAATGGTGTCGCCGAATTTAAGCGTTCCCGACGACGAAAGTTTGTTGTATGCCGCCGCGCCTCAAGCTCGTATGTGACACCCGAAATTTTAACGCTTGCCGGGTTGTCACGCGTGGGCGATGCGTCCTCATAAACGCCGGTAACCTTTTTGGAATATGCAAGCACCATATTTACGCCCCTGCTGTAATATACAATGTCGTTTGTCTTAATGCTGTCTGCCGTGCATTTCACACCGTCGCGCACGATAAACGCACTCGAAAGGTCGCTTACACCAAGGCTTGACGCCCAGCCCGTATTTGAAACGGTAACGGGGCCCCGGAGCGTACCCTCGTTATAGATAAGGTAATCCACCGCGCCGAAATCGTCGTATCTGACGGTTATTTCGTCGCCCATTGCAAGCTTTTTGCCTTTAACCGCCGAAAAACTGCTCTGTTTTTCCGCCCTCGTAAACGTCAAGACCGTCTTTGAAGGTGATTTCCTTTATGGTTCCGTTGTCGTGAACCAGCACCTTGTCGTCCAGCACCGAATAAACCGCATACGTTTTTGTGGTATACTCGGTGTTGGGCATAAACGCGATAAGCTCGTCGCCGTCTTTTATAATTCCGTCGCCCTTTTTGCCGAGCATATCAAGATTTAGGCTTTTGCCGATTTTATAAGTTCCTCCGCTGGTTGCAATTTTGTTCGCGCCGACAGACGAATCCTCTTTCGACGTTGCAACAAGGATAATATCTCTTTTACCGCGCAGTTGAAAAACGCTCATATATTTCTCGGTTGACGAAACGGGAGTCGATTTTTGTTGTTTTGCAGTTTAAAAGGTTGTAAACCAAGATAACCGCCTCGCGTCTTGTGAGATACGATCCAATCTGCGACTGCATATTGTCAACGAGATTTATATTTTTTGCAATGCCGTAAGGACCGTACGGCCACGACGAGCCGAAATCGGAGTTTTCATAGCCTAAAAGCTTTAAAAATACCGTAATTGCCTCTTCAAAAAGCACGTTTTGGTCGGGACGGAAACTTGCGTCCTCATAGCCGTTGACATACTTGTTTGAAAGTGCAACTTTAACGTAGGGCGCTGCCCAGTGCGTGTACGGAACATCTTTAAACGGCGAAACCGAAAGCGACGCGGCAACGCTGTTTCTGTGCTCCGACGCGGCAACCGCGATTTTTGAAAATTCCGCCCTCGTCACAAGGTCGTCAAGACGGTAATTTCCGTCGGGGTCGCCGTTTATAATGTTAAAGCTTGAAATAAAAGCTTATGTAATTCTCAATACCAGCGTCTCGCAAGCTCGCCGTCCGCGAAAAACGCAGACCGACGACAAAACAATGCAGAGCGCAAGAATTACCGAAAATACTTTTTCTTAATCATTTACCTTTCTCCTTCCGAATGGGGTGGTATGTTAGTCGTATCTTAAAGCGTCAATAGGATTGAGCGCCGCGGCCTTTTTCGCCGGGAAATATCCGAACGTTACGCCGATTAGCGCCGAAACCGTGAAGGACAAAAGCACCGACGGAATGGACACAACGGGGCTTAAGTCCGGCACAAACCGCAGTGCAAAGCACCCGACCACGCCAAGCAGAATACCGAGTATTCCGCCTATCGAGCTTGTTGTGATAGCCTCAACAACAAACTGGCTCATTATATCCCAAGGCGCCGCGCCGAGCGATTTTCTTATGCCGATTTCGCGCGTTCTTTCCGTTACCGATACGAGCATAATATTCATAATTCCTATACCGCCTACCAAAAGCGATACACCTGCAACGCACGCGCCCATAAGGCTCATTTTACTTGTCATATCGTTTATTGTGTCAACAAGGCTTGACATATTCATAACGTTGTATGCGTCGCTGTCGTTGAATATTTTGTAAAGATAACTTTCTATTGCCGCCTGTGCCTCGGTTGCAACGTCTTTGATTCGCCGCGCAGAAGGTATATGCGCTTATTGCAAACGTGCCCGAAAGCTTCTGTGCTATAGTGTACGGAATAATTATCGCGTCGTCGTCCGACGACTCGGTGCTGTCCGCCTGCTCCTCCATAACGCCGACAATTTTAAAATTGCGTCCGTTTATTTTAATTTCGTTGCCTATTGCATTTTCCGCCGTGCCGTACAGACTGTTTGCGACATATGTACCGACAACGCAGTTTAAAAAGGCGGTCGTGACAGTCGAGATACTGCAAATCTCTGCCGTATTCGGCTTTTTGTTGGCAATGGCGGAATAGTTTTTCGTTTACGCCGGTAACCGAGGTTGTATCAAGATTTTCCGAACCCGATTTCACCACTGCGCCCGAAATGCTTATCGACGGCGTCATACCCGACAAAAGCGCCGGATTTTCGTCCACAAGATTTTTGCATATCGTCAATATCAATGCTTCTGTTTCCGCCTCGTCCGCGCACCGAAACGATAATGTTCGTCGCGCCCATACTTTCAAATTCGTCCATAACCATCTGTGTCATACCGTTGATTACACCGACGATTATTATAACCGCGCCGACGCCGATGATTATGCCGAGCATTGTAAGAAAGGAGCGCATTTTACTGCCCATAAGACTTTTTACAGCCAGTGTCAGCGATTGTTTGATACTCAAACCGCATCAGCTCCTTTGCTTAGTTTTTCCTTTTCAAGTTTCATTTCCGCAACAATATCCTCATTGACAACGTCGGATATGATTTTTGCCGTCCTGAATACGCACGGTGCGCTTTGTTTGCGCCGCAATGGAATTATCGTGCGTGATAAGCACGATTGTTGTGCCCTCAAGATTGAGTTTTTCAACAGTGCAAGGACGTCTTTGCCCGTTTTGAGTCCAGCGCGCCGGTAGGCTCGTCGGCAAGAATTACCGGCGGACTGCCCGCAAGCGCACGCGCTATCGAAACCCTCTGTTGCTGACCTCCCGAAAGCTGGGAAGGATATTTTGTGAGCCTGTCGCCCAGCCCTACCCTTTCGAGCGCCGCCTTTGCAAGCTCACGTCTTTTGGACGGCGCCATTCTGCGGTATATCAGCGGAAGTTCGACGTTTTCTATAAGATTAAGCTTAGGAATAAGATTATACTGCTGAAAGACAAATCCCAATTCCTTGTTGCGTATGTAAGCAAGCTCTTTTTCGCTCATTTTACTTACGTCGTTTCCGTGGAGATAATATTCTCCTCTCGTCGGAATGTCAAGACAGCCGATAATGTTCATACAAGTTGATTTGCCCGAGCCTGACGAGCCGACGATAGAGGTAAACTCTCCCTGACCGACAAACAGCGAAACGTCGTCCAAGGCGCGTATTTCGCTGTCGCCGTCGGAGTATATTTTAAAAACGTGTTTTAATTCAATCATACGCCTCTCCCTTTTGACATTATTGTGATGTTAGAACCTCTGATGCCTAGCCTCTGGGACCGCCGTCGCTGCCTCCGCCTCCGGGACCGCCGTTACCGCCGCCCGAGGGAGGACCGCCCTGGGGACCGCCGCCTCCGCCTCCGCCCATCATCATTCCGAAGCCGGAAGATACGGTTACGTCGGGAAGAACTACCGTGTCGCCCTCGTTAAGACCTGCCTTGATTTCGACGTAATCGTCGTCGGTAAGTCGGTTTCAACGAATACCGCTTTGTATCCGTCGGGAATATCAAGATTTTTGAGGAACGGATTGTCGCTGTTTGACGACTGCTGATTTTTTTGCCGTTTGACTTGCTGTCCGATTTTTGTGCCGTTTGTGCCGTTTGCACCGGATGCGCCCGACGGCATTTTTCTGCTCAACGCCGTCCGAATCGGTTTTTGCTATAACAACGTTTCCGCGTCGGAGTGCCGAAACAGGTATTCTCAAAACATTTTCAACCTTTTCTATAACAATGCTTGCGCTCACGTTCATACCGGGGATAAGCTTGTCTTTGTTGTCGCTGTTTACGATAACCGTAACGGGATAGGTTGTTACACCCTGCGAGCTTGTGCCGACAACGCTTACCTTGTCAACAATGCCCGAAAATTCTTCGCCCTCGTATGCGTCGGCAGTGATGGAAACCTCCTGACCGACCTTGATGTTCGCGATGTCAAGCTCATCTATGTTCATATCAAATGTGAGAATTGACAAATCCGAGATAATCGCAAAGCGGTTTTTGTAGCTTGATGATGAGTTGTTGTCGATTTTTCTCACCCTGCTTGTAGTTTTTCTGAACGATTTTGCCGTCTATCGGCGCTTTAATGCTGTAATCCTCCAAATCGTCATACAGGCTCTTGAGATTTTCTCTTGCGTCGCTCAGGCTGTTTTTCGCGCTTTTAACGCTCGAATATGAATTGTCGTAGTCAATTCTGAAAATAACGTCGCCTTTGTTTACTCTGTCGCCGACCTTGTAGTTAAGCGCGTAAACGTCGCCGGTAAGATTTGCGGTAACGGTCTGCTCTGCCGAGCTTTTGAACGTTCCCGAATCGTTGCACGCGATATTTCCGACCGTTGCCGTAGCCTTATCGCCGTCTTTTATCGCACCGGGGTTGTCAACGCTTATTTCAACGTATTTTACAAGCGAACCCTCGTCCGAAACGGTTGTGCCCGAGCCGATATGCGTAACCGTGCCGTTTACCGTGGAGTACGAATTTTCAAGATTTACCCTTGCGCCCTCGCCCGTGCGGAGCTTTTCCGCGTCCTCTGCGATAAACGTAATGGTAAGCTTCATTTTTTGAATTATCTTTAATCGTCGCAACCTGCGCCCCTCCGTTAACTTTGTCGCCCTCTTCAACGCTTAGCGACGTGATAACGCCCGACGTCGGTGCGGTAACCGTCATATCCTTGTTTGTATCGTTGTATTTTTTAACCGCGTCCTCATAGTTTGTTTCAGCATTTGAAATGGACAAATTCGCCCTGTCAATGCTGGACTGCATATCGCTGGAGTCGATAACATAGAGAACCTGGTCCTTTTTAACCTCGTCGCCCTCCTCGAAATTGCACTGAACAATTTCGCCTTTTATGCCGACGCTTGTAACCTCGTACTGGTCGATTGCCTCAATGGTGCCCGAACCCTCGATAATTTTTGTAACGTCGCCTTTTGAAACCGTGTCGGTGTTAAGTTCGCCTTTGTCGGTCTTTTTTCCGCACCCTCTGAAAAGCGTTATTATAAGCACCAGCGCAACAAGCACTGCGGTTATTGATATAAGCTTTTTCCTGTTTTTCTTCTGAAACAAATTTTTTGCTCCGTCTTTTGCTTTTGAGGCAATTTCGGATACCGCCTCTTTCGGCGCTTTCTTTTACCTTTGTTTCGTCTGCCATTTTTCTACCCCTTTCCCTTTAGCCGAAAATTATAATGTCTTGCATAATGTGCTACATTTTAAACCAAAAATCGCTTCCGTGTCCGACCTCGCTTTTTACGCCGTATTCCGCGCCGTGCAGAATAAGAATGTTTTTAACAATCGAAAGTCCTATTCCCGTGCCGTTTACACCGCGTTTATGGTTTTTTCCGGTTTTGTAGTATCTGTCCCAAACCTTATCTATCTTATCGGGCGCAATGCCGTCGCCGGTGTCGATAACCTCGAAAAGCACTTTTCCGTCCGTTTTTGTGATTTTAATTCTCACCGTTTTGTCGTCGCCGGTGTAATTTACCGCGTTGTTCAAAAGGTTGTAAACCACCTGATAAATTTTTGAATAATCGGCAAAAATAACACAGTCCGGCTCAATTTCGGTGATAAATTCGTAGCCCTCGTTTTGCTCCAGAACCGCAAAATTTTTAAGCACCGAATTTACAATTTCTTTCAAATCGACCCTTTCGCGTTCGAGCGTGTCGATATTCGCCTCCATTTTTGACAAATCGAGAATATCTCCCACAAGATACGCAAGACGGTCGGTTTCGTCTATGATAACGCTCAAATGCTCGTTTCGCTTTTCCTTGTTTTCGCCCGACAAATCGCGCACCATTTCGGCATACGATTTTATGATTGTCAGCGGTGTTTTTAAGGTCGTGCGACACGTTCGACAAAAAGGTCGCGCCTAAAGCTCGTCGGTTTTTTTAAGCTCCGACGACGCAAAGTTAAGCGTGTCTGCCAAATCGTCGATTTCTTTAAATCCTCCGCCGTCAAAATGCGCGTCGTAGTTACCCGCGGCAAGCTCGTTTGCCGTTTCTGTGATTTTAACAATCGGCTGTGTAAACCGCTTCGCGGTAAAATACGAAAGTACCAGCGCGATTGCAAGCGACAGAACCGAAACAATGAAAAACTGCGAACGAAGTATCTTCGCGGTGGAATTGAGCGCCAAAAAGAGGCGATTTTATATAAAGATAAAATTCATTGCCGTTGTCATCATATATTTTCGTCGCATATGACGCAACATTCATTTTAAAATTCTGTTCGGTGTGACGGTAAATTGCCTCGTCCCTGTTTTTCCAAGACTTTGTAAACTTCGCTTTTTTTCGTCCTCGTTTATCCATTCGGGACGCGGACGCTTGCGCGTTGAAAGCACATTTCCGTCTTTGTCGAACGCGTAAATCGAAATACCCTGCTCAAACGACTTTCTTTCTATGTATTCGGCAATCTGCTCCGACGAAAGCGTTTTGCACGCGGTCTTTATTTCGTTTCCGCAGTCGCGCATTTCTCTGCCTTTCATTGTTTTTGTAGAACGTACCGAAAAGTATAATCTGCAGTATCCACAAAAGGCAAAGGATAAGCATTGTGAACACCGCAAAGTATTTCCACATTCTTATTTTTATGCTCTGCTCGTTTTTCTGTATTCCGTCATTTTTTAAATTCTCACCCTTCCTGCGGTTCAAATTTATATCCAAGGCTTCTTAACGTAACAATATAGTCGCGGTATTTTCCGAGACGGCTGCGAAGCATTTTGATGTGAGTGTCAACAGTTCGGTCATCGCCGTAAAAATCATAACGTCAGACGTCACACAAAAGTTTTTTTCGCGCGAGAGGGCTATATTTTTGTTTTTCGCAAAATAGAAAAAGCAAGTCGTATTCTTTCGGTGTAAGGTCAACTCTCACGCCGTCCACAAAAAACGTTCCGCGCAGGTATGTCGATAACAAGTCCGCCGTATTCGAGAAGGTCTTTTTCTCATCGGCTTTGTTGTTGCGCGAGATAATAACGTTAAGACGAGCCATAAGCTCTTTGGGCGAAAACGGCTTTACAACGTAATCGTCTATGCCTATTTCAAACCCGAAGAGTTTGTCGTATTCCTCACCGCGCGCAGAAAGCATTAAAACAGGAATATCCTTAAGCTTTTTGATTTCCTTGCACGCCGAAAAAAACCGTCAAGCTTTTGGCATCATCACATCGAGCACAACGGCGTCAAAATCGTTTTGACGGCACATTTCAACCGCTTCCATACCGTTTTCCGCCTCGGCAACTTCATATCCCTCAAACTGCGCGTATTCTTTAATAACTTCTCTGATTTTTCTTCATCGTCCGCAACGAGAATTCTTTTTCATTTCGTTCACCGCCTTTCGGTAATTGCGCCTGATTTTTAAAAACCAAGCCTGCACTTTTCCAAGCGTTATGATAAAACACTTTTTGTGATAAAAACGTGATAAAATTATTGGCAAAAGTTCTCTTTTGCCAATTTCCTTTAAATCGCTTTTTAATAATAAAAAAATACAATATCTGTTTTTGAAATACAAAACATTATTTGTCCATACCAAATCTCTTTCTGAACTTTTTCAACACGTCCGCCGGTGTCAACCAACTTCTGTTTTTCCGGTATAGAAAGGATGACATTTCGAGCAAATTTCAACATTGATTTTTCTCTTGTAGAACGTGTTTCAAACGTTTCACCGCAAGCACATTTTACAACAGCGGTTTTATATTCGGGATGAATTCCTTCCTTCATTTGTTTCACCTCTTTCATACATTTACAAATAAGCAATAATTAGTATATCACAAACTTTTTAAAAAAAGCAAGCATTATTTTTTTAAAAATATCGCTATTTTTAAAAAAATCTCTTTATAATATAGTCGTGCGCGGTGTTTTCGAGCGTTGACTCTATGTCGGAAAGCACAAAAGACGCATCTTTTTTTCATCACCGCGTTTTTTATGATTTTATCGGCAAGCACAGGATTTTTTGGGAGCAGAGGTCCGTGCAGATACGTTGCGACAACGTTTTTATAAACAACGCCCTCATATCCCGACTCACCGTCATTGCCGTATCCGTACAAAAACCTTTCCGAGCGGTTTGTGCGAATTTATACAGGTGCGTCCGCCGTGATTTTCAAATCCGACAACCGTTGTGCCGATATAGTCACTGTCGAGAATTATATTTCCTATAAGGCGCGGACTGCCCTGAACGGTGTAAATATCAAGAATTTTAAGTCCCTCTATTTTTTCGTTTTCGAGCTGATAGTAATGCCCCAAAAGCTGATACCCTCCGCACACCGCCGCAAGCGTACCGCCGTTTTCGACATACTGCGTGATGTCGCTTTTTATGGTGAGGAGTCTTTTTGCACACCAAAAGCTGTTCTCTGTCCGAACCGCCGCCGATAAACACAATGTCAAGGTCGGCAAAAATTTATATCATCGTCTATGCCGTACGGCTTCACTTCGGTTTCAATTCCGCGTGCCTGCATACGTCTTGTGAGTGCCGCAATGTTTCCTCTGTCGCCGTATAAATTTAAAAAGGTCGGGAAAAAAGATGCCCTATTGTGATTTTCATTTTTCCTCCTCCTTTTCAAGCTTCAGAAGATTTGTCTGTGTGGAAAGCGCGGTGTAATTTACAAGAACATAGAGCGTTCTTTTTGCTTCTGCCGATTATTTCGGCAAGATTTTTATGTTGTTTTCCAAAACGTCAAAATCTTTCAAATCGGCATATTTAAAGCGCACCGCAACGTCGTCGCGCCTTATTCCGCCGGCGGTGAGGCTTTTTATGTTCGACTTTGCCATAAGCTCAAAATCAACATCCCAAATCCACGATATATCGCGTCCGTCCTGAGCGTTGTCGTTGATTACCACAAAAACGTCTTTTTCCTCGGTATCGGCATTGAGTGTGGCAATCGCCTGATTAAATCCCGCGGGATTTTTGACAAAATTCAGTATTACCTTTTTACCGCCGATATTAAAACTCTCCATTCTGCCGATTTGCGGTTTGTATTCCGCAAGCGTTTTGCCGATGTTATCAAAACCGAGATTGAGCGACGCGAACGCGGAAAACGCGGCGAGAATATTGTAAATGTTGTAAAATCCCTTGTAATCCACCGAAACAGGCAAAGTTTTTCCGCCGAAATTTATATCAAATTTCATTATGCCGTCAAGGTCAACGTTTTTTTCGCGCTGTAATCAAGCTTCGGACGTTTAAATCCGCACTTTTTCGCAGTAATAATCTCCCAGCTGGCTGTAATGATAATAGTTATATTTAAGTTCTTCACCGCATACAAGGCAAAATCTGCCCTCTTTTTATTTCGTTTGTTTCAATGTTGGTTTTTCGTCAACACCGTAGTAAACCGCGTTGTATTTTTGTGCCGAAATATGTGCACAGAGGGTCGTCGCCGTTGAGAATTAAATTAACCTTGCCGAGCTTGTCAAACGCCTCGGTGAGAAGTTTTATCGTTATGTCAATCTCGCCGTAGCGGTCAAGCTGGTCGCGGAAAAGATTTGTTATAACAATCTTGTCGGGCTTGACATACGGCACAATGCGCCTGATGCTCGCCTCGTCGCACTCAATAACCGCATAGTCGGCATTGATTTTGCCGAAAATATTCGCACTTTCGACAAACGCACAGCACACACCGGGGAGCATATTTGCGCCGACGTTGTTGCGCTACAACCTTTTGCCCTCGTTTTTAATCATAGAATACAAAAAGGTTGCTTGTGGTGGTTTTTCCGTTTGTTCCGCAGATGAAAAATTATTTCTTTTTAATCTGCTTTGACAAATACGAAAGAATATCGGGACATATTTTTAAGCGCAATTCCGCCCGGAGTCGACGAGCCTTTTTGCCCATCAGCCTGCCGAGAATTATCGACGCTTTTGAAACTGTAATTGCTAAAATCCGCCTTAAAAAACATTTCATCACCTGATAAAAATTTTTTTAAAAATGTATAAACCGAAAAAATTCGGGGGATAAATAGAATTGACCTCACAAATATTTTTAAGTGCGCCAAAGCCTTGCGGTTTGACGTACTTAAAACCCCTTTACTTGAGCAACGGCTTGATTGGTTTTAAGTCGTTGCTTTTTGTGCCTTTTATATGTCGAGTTTTAAGTCGCTGTCGTCAAAAATTTTTGAAATATTTAAAAATTTTTCGCGATTATGTACGTAAGAACCGCCGGAAGAACAATGCACAGGAGCAAAAACAACCAGAATATCGTTTAAGCCGACGCCCGTTTTGCTTAACACTCCGATAGGTCCGACAAGTCCGCACGTTCCCATTCCCGACGCGATTGCAACGGGATTTTCCATTTTAAACACCGCCGCCGAGAGTGCGCCCGTTATAAGCGAGCATATCGTGGGCGGAAGCCAGATTACGGGCTTTTTGACGATATTGCCCATTTGGAGCATACTTGTTCCGAGTCCCTGGGCGATAACACCGCTCCATTTGTTTGCGGCAAAACTCATCACTGCAAAACCGACCATCTGCGCACAGCAGCCTGCCGTTGCCGCACCGCCTGCAATGCCCGTAAGCGCGAGCGACGCACATATTGCCGCGGACGATATGGGGAGCGTTAAGCAAATTCCCACAACCGCCGAAACGAGAGCGCCCATAAGCACGGGCTTTAATTCAACAAACATCATAATAAGGTTTCCGAGATATTTCATAACCGCGCTTATTCCGGGGCCAACAAGCATAGATATTCCCACGCCGACCGCGATTGTAACGGTGGGAGTAACTATTATATCCACTTTTGTTTCCTTATAAACAAGCTTACCGAATTCCGCGGCGATAACTGCGGCGATAAACGTTCCGAAAAGGTCCGCCGAGCGCCGACGACGCACAGCCAACCGCGCAGAGCGAAAACAGAACAAGCCCCTGTGCGCCGAGCGCCGTTCCTATTGCCATAGCCATTGACGGACCTTGCGCGAGGTTGCAGTAATTCTGCATTTGCTTTAAAAATCCGCTTACAGGCTCATACGGAACATAGTCGGCGATTGTACCGAAAATTGTGCCGATTAGAAGCGACGCAAAAAGTCCGAGAGCCATTGCGCCGAGTGCGTCGATAAAATATACCTTTGCACTGAGTGATATTCCTTACGTTTAAGAAACTGCATTTTTATATACCGTCCTTTACACATATTACCTTTTTAGTATATATCAATATTAAAAATATTTCAACGTTTTTGCAAAATTAAGCATATTTTTGTAGTTTTTTTCACAATATATGTGGTATGAGGTGATGAAAATGAGTGCAAGTAAGTTAAGATACTCAAGCCGAAACGAAAAACGGACAGCGCAAAAGGTCACGGTTTTGCAAAAAAGTTTGCATTTCAGACTGTTGCAAGCGTGTGCATACTCGGCGCGTCGGTTTTTTTGCGTGCAATTCAAATTTTCCATATTCCGAAAAATTTTTTAAAACTTACATAAAACGTTCGCTGAACGTTTCCACCGATATAAGCAAGGGTGAAGTCCGCCGCGTCGTTTGCCATTAAAAAGCGGACTTGACAGCATTGAGGTTATAAAAACATTGACGACCGTTTAAATGAGGGAAATGTTCAAAAATTCCGAAATTCCAAACGAGTCGGACGCCGAGGCGGCAAGTGAAAAACATAGAACCGCCGTCTGAAACCGCGTCTGAAATTGAAACGGTTAACACTCCGCCCGCGGAAACAAAACCCCAAACAAATCCCGACGCAATGCCGGCTTTTAGAAATCCGACCGAGGGAAAAATTTCGTCGGTGTTCGGCGGGCGCGTCCACCCGGTGACGGGTGCGGACGGCAACTTTCACACCGGAATTGACATTGCAGGCATTATGAACCAAACAGTAATATCTGCCGCCGAGGGAAAGGTTATAAAAACAAGCGAAGACAGCGCAAACGGCAAATACGTGATAATCGAGCATACGGGCGGTTACACCACCGCGTACGCGCACTTAAACAAAATCTGTGTCACCGAGGGCGAATATGTAGACAACAACACAAAAAAATCGGTCAGATGGGCGAAAAGCGGAATTGCAACGGGAGTGCATCTTCATTTTGAAATAAAGAAAAAAACGGCGAACGGCTCAATCCCGAAGATTTTGTGCTTTATAAGCACAAATAATTTTTATAAATCATTGTAAAAAGCGGTGAGTGTTTTCAGCAAAAATATCGGTAAGCGGTTACTTTTTGCCGTGCTGTTGATTTTTACGGCGGCAGGGCGTCTGAAAAGAATACGCCGTAATCTTTGCCGCGTCGCTTCTTCACGAAAGTGCGCACATAGCGGTGATGAAAATTTTGAAAAATAAAATGCCAAAATATTAAAAAATTATGCCGTACGGGCTCATAATAAAAAAAGCGAAATGACAAAAATCCGAAGGAGGAAATTTTCGTTTCGGCTATGGGTCCTGCGGCAAATTTTTGCATTTTTAATATGTATAAATTTTAAAAAAATTTAACGTTTTTTTCGCGCTGTGCAATTTTGCACTTTTCCTTTTAAACCTCGCCCCGGCACTTCCGCTCGACGGCGCGGTGATAATAAAAGCCGTCCTTGCATACGCGAAAGGTTATTTAATTTCATACAAAATTATGCTGACAGTTACAAAAATCACCGCCGTAATAACCGTTATATTTGGTATGATTTTTCTTAATTATTACCAAATATAACATTTCCTATTGATTATCGGTATGTTTTTGTTGTATAATATAAAGAATGAAAAAGAAAATTTAATTCTTTTAAAGAAAAAAAGCTTTTGTGCCGCGATTTTTAAACGGTGCAAAATGTTTGAAAAATAAAGCATATCGGCGTTGCAAAGGACGTGTGCGCGCTTACGCTTTTAAGCTCGTACACACCGCAGTGCGCGCTCATTGTTTCGGTTTTCGACGAAAAAAATTTAAAATTATCGGCACGCTTTCGCAGGCGGAAATTTCGGACGGAATTTTAAAATACGGCGCGCGCGTTAAAACGGGGATGCTTTTGGGAGAGGATAAAACCAATGAAAAAAACAAGCTTAAAAAAATACTGCCGTCGGTGGAAAAGCCGACGCGGTACATCGGAACGGAATTTAACAGCGTTCACAAAGATTTAAACGCCATAAACATACGTTTTGCGTTTTGCTTTCCCGACGTTTACGAGGTCGGAATGAGCCATCTCGGAATGAAAATTCTGTATCATCTCTTAAACTCGGTTGACGATATTTACTGTGAGCGCGTGTTTGCGCCGTGGGTTGATATGGAGGAAAAAATGCGTGAAAACAATATTCCGCTTTTTTCGCTCGAAACAATGTCGCCCGTGTCGGATTTTGACTTTATAGGCTTTACGCTTCAGTACGAAATGAGCTATTCAAATATTGTCAATATGTTAAAAGCTTGCAAACGTTGCGCCCAAATCCTGTGACCGAAAAGAGGGCGACCCGTTTGTGTGCTTCGGCGGACCGTGCGCATATTCGTCCGAGGCAATCGCCGATTTTGCCGATTTTTATATGCTCGGCGAGGGCGAAGAAGTTATGATTGAGGTTATGGACGCATACCGCGAATGGAAAAAGAGGCGGTACGCGATTTGAATTTTTAAAAGGAAATTTCGCAAATCGGCGGAATTTACGTTCCGTCGTTTTATGAAATTTCATACAATGACGACGGTACGGTTAAGGCGATTGACACAAAAATACGATTTTGTGCCGAAAAACCGTGAAAAAACGAATTATCGCCGATATGGACAAGGTGTTTTATCCCGACAGAATTATAGTTCCGTTCGGCGAAATTGTGCACGACAGAATTATGCTCGAAATGTTCAGAGGGTGCATAAGAGGGTGCAGATTTTGTCAGGCAGGTATGATTTACCGTCCCGTGAGGGAAAAATCAAAAGAAACACTGTTAAAAACAAGCCGAGGCGCTTTTTGAGAAAAACACGGGATATGAAGAAATTTCGCTTTCGTCGCTCAGCACAAGCGACTACCGCGATTTGAAAGATTTCACAACCGAGCTTATAAAACTCACCGAGAAAAACAGGGTCAATCTCTCGCTCCCGTCGTTGAGGCTGGATTCGTTTTCGTTCGACCTTATGGAAAAGGTGCAGAAAGTGCGCAAAAGCTCGCTCACTTTTTGCGCCCGAGGCAGGCAGTCAGCGTATGCGCGACGTTATAAACAAAGGCATATGCGAAGAAGATTTGCTCTCTGCGGCGAAAATGGCATTTGAGGGCGGATACACAAGCGTAAAGCTTTATTTTATGCTCGGACTTCCCTACGAAACAATAGAGGACGTTTGCGAAATAGCAACGCTCGGAAACAAGGTTCTGGGCGAATATTTCTCGATAGAAAAGGAAAAACGTCCGAAAGGTCTGCGCCTTTCAATAAGCGTTTCAAGCTTTGTGCCCAAAGCGTTTACGCCGTTTCAGTGGGTAAGGCAGAACACGCTTGACGAAATAAAAGAAAAACAGGCAGAGCTCAAAAAAATGTATGCCGAAAAAGGATTAACTTTGCATATCACGCCGCGCCCGTGAGCGTGCTTTGAGGGTGTGTTTGCGCGCGGTGACAGACGTCTTTCCGAGGTTATTTTGAAAGCGGTTGAAAAAGGCGTTAAGTTTGACGGCTGGGACGAACATTTCAGATACGATTTATGGAACGAGGCATTTGAAGAATGCGGCCTTGACCCGAAATTCTATGTCCGTGACAGAGATTTTGGCGAAATTCTGCCGTGGGATATGATTGATGTGGGTGTGACCAAGAAATTTTTGATAAACGAGGCAAAAAGGGCAAAAGAGGGCGTTGTAACCCCCAACTGCCGTGCAAAATGCGCAGGATGCGGAGCTTTATCTTTCGGAAGAGGTGTGTGCTTTGAATAAATACAGGCTTAAATACAGAAAAAAACAGACGATGCGCGTTTTATTTCGCATCTCGATTTTGTAAGGACGATAACGCGCACGTTCAGGCGCGCAAATCTTCCCGTAAAATATTCGCAGGGGTTTAATCCGCATATGATTATGACGGTTGCCCTCCCCATTTCGGTGGGAGTTATAAGCGACGCGGAATATATGGAAATTGAATTTACCGAAGATGTGCCGTGCGGTGAAATTGTGTCGCGGTTAAACGAAAAACATTCCGCTCGGACTAATCATCACCGGCGCACGGAAGGTATCAGAAACCGATACACCGCTAAACAAAATCGCATATGCAAAATATCTTGTAAACGTTGAACACCGCGGAAACTGCGATACGGAAAAAATTATGCAAAGCGAAACGCTCGAAGTTGACAAAAAAACAAAAAAAGGCATAACTCTTACAAATATCAAGCCTATGATTTCGTCAATCGGTTTAATAAGCGACAATGACGGCAATGCTGAATATGAAATGGTTTTGTCGGCAGGAAACGTGCAGAATTTAAAGCCCGAAACGGTAATTTCGGCATTTGAAAAATACTCGGACGGATACAAAGCCGATTTTATAAGCGTTACGCGCAAGGAAATGTATTTTTGACGGGTTTAAGTCCGTTATGTAAGACTAACTATTAAAAAGTCAAGAGGTAAAAATGAAAAAAAGTTAAAAATTTTATCTGATTAAAAACAGGCATAACAAACAGACCTCCGTGAGGAAGCCTTGAAAAAAATATTAGGAAACGAATTATGCAACAGGCATATATGGCAGCCGAGATTTTTTTCTAATGCAAAAAAATCAGTCGCACAAGCTTCTTTGCAGCATGAGATATAGCAACATTGTAATGCTTGCCCTCAGAACGCTTTTTAGCAAGATATGCGGCAAAGTTGCTATCCCATTTACAAACATATTTGGTAGCATTGTAAAGAGCAAATCTCAAATATTTTTGAGCCACGCTTTTTCCATGTGTGCATAACAGTTTGAGAGTTGTCCTGATTGGTATGTAGATGGTGACATTCCGGCAAAAGCAAGTATCTTGTCCGGCGTTTCAAAAATTGGAGAAATCACCAACTTCGGCAAGAATTGATGCAGCGGTTGCGTAACCAATGCCGGGGATAGTTAAGATGGTAGTTCCCAAGCTGTCTACAATCTGTTTTATCGCCGCTTCTATCTCACTGATTTCATCATCAAGTTCACCGATTAACTTGATTGTATGCCTCAACTCAAGAGATTTTTGCAGGTATAACAGAACCTATAGAGTTTCTTGCCGCTTCACGAAGTCGAATGGCAGTATCTCTGTTGTAGTGACCTTTTGAAGCTGAATACAAAAAGATTGGTTAGTCTTGTGAGGTTTTGCGTTTGCAATATGCTTTGCAGACGGAAACTCTGAAAGGAGTGCATATATAGAAATACAATGAACCACTGAAACTAATTTTTTTCAAGTTCCGGAAAAAGAATAGTGATAAGTCTTGATACAGAGGTTTTTCAGCTTTGCTCGCTCTGAAACTTTGTCAAATCTGTATCTTGTTAGTGACTTTAGTTCTTCGTTATGGTATAATGCTCTTGTGTAGGGCTTTAAGCTTTGACAAGACATTAGCATAGAAGCAATTGTGCGAGCATCTACCTTTGTCTGTTTTTGTTTTTTTCTGAGTGACAGACTTTTTGCGGTAGAGATTGGTGTGCAAAGGATTTAAGACATAGGTGGGCAAGCCAGTGTCAAGTAAAAAAATCCGAGCAGATTGTAGCTGTAATGTCCTGTGGCTTCAAGTCCTACTTTTGTTTTGCTTAAATCTTTGGAAAAAAAGATTTGATTTTAGAAAAGCAGGTCATTGAAACCATCGAGGGTGTTAGAAATAGTGAATACATCACATAACACCTCGCCATCAGAATTAGCAATAAAACAATCGTGCTTGTCCTTTGCTGCATCAATACCAATGAAAAATCATAAAGATACCTCCTGAAAAAAAGTAATATGACGCTGTTTAGACCCACAGGGACTCATTGCACTTGTAAACTCGTTCCAAATAAACCGTCGAGCGGTATCTAACTGATTAACAAATGAAAAAAGAGACTGTGATTGGAGCCTTAATCAAACCATCAAGTGGTAGGAGACGTGAAACCAATCCACAGCATCTAAACAATTATACCATAGTTCTTGGAGAGGAACTCAAAAAACTACTATATTTATTATACGAGGAGCGTTATAATGAATAACGAATACGAAAAACTAAAAGAGCTTTTTAAACAAATACAGCTATGAATACTACGTTTTGGACGAGCCGTCGGTGACCGATTACGAATACGATATGCTCCTTCGAAAGCTTATTAAAATGGAGGAGGAAAACCCCGCGATAATTGCGCCCGACTCACCGTCGCAAAAAGGTCGGCGGAAAAAAATTTTTTAAAAGGCTTTGAAAGCGTTGTTCACGCGGTTAAAATGCAAAGCTTGCAGGACGCGTTCAGCGAAGATGAAATCCGCGATTTTGACAAACGCGTAAAGGCGGTTTGTCCCAATGCCGAATACACCGTTGAACCTAAAATCGACGGACTTTCGGTGTCGCTCGAATACGAAAATTCGCTTTTGGTGCGCGGTTCGACGCGCGGTGACGGACAGGTTGGCGAGAACGTTACAAACAACCTCAAAACCGTGAAATCAATTCCGTTGAAAACCAATATTCCCGTTGAACGTCTTGAAGTGCGCGGTGAGGTGTTTATGCCTAAAAAAAGCTTTGAAAAGCTTAATTTCGAGCGCGAGGAAAACGGCGAAACCACCTTTGCAAATCCGCGGAATGCCGCGGCAGGTTCGCTCCGCCAGCTCGATTCGTCAGCGGCGGCAAAACGAAAATCTCGACATATTTGTTTTTTTAACGTTCAGTCGGTTACGGGAATTGAATTTAAAACGCATCTCGAGAGCCTTGAATTTTTTGGAAAAAAGCAGTATTTAAAGTGATTGACGACACGGAGGCGTTTTTCGTCAATCGGCGGCGCGCTCGAAAAAAATCGCGGAAATAGGAAACACGCGCAAAGGCTATTACTACGACACCGACGGCGCGGTTATAAAGGTAAATTCTCTCTCCGACCGCGAAATTTTGGGCGAAACTGCAAAGGTTCCGCGCTGGGCGATAGCGTTTAAATATCCTGCCGAGCAAAAAGAAACAACCATAAAAAATATTTTTATAAACGTAGGAAGAACAGGGGTTCTCACCCCCACAGCGGAATTTGAAAACGGTAAATCTTGCCGGCACGCGCGTGAGCCGTGCAACGCTCCACAACCTTGATTATATACGTCAGAAAGACATAAAAAAATCGGCGACCGAGTGCTCATTCAAAAAGCCGGCGACATAATCCCCGAAGTGGTAAAATCGCTCACCGAAAAGCGCACGGGCGAAGAAACCGACTTTGATATGCCGAAAAACTGCCCCGTATGCGGTGCGCCCGTGCACCGTGAGGACGGCGAGGCGGCATACAGATGCACAAATTTTGCGTGCAGTGCACAGGCGGTGCGAAACATCATTCATTTTGTGTCGCGCAACGCTATGGACATTGAGGGAATGGGCCCGTCGGTTGTGCAAAAACTCATTGACGAGCATTTAATAGAAAACAGCGCCGACATTTATTCCATCAAAAAAGACGACCTTGTGAACATTGACAAGCTGGGCGAAAAATCGGCGCAAAATCTTATAAACGCAATCGAAAAATTCAAAAGAGAAAAACTGCCTTTCGCGCCTGTTGTTCGGGCTTGGCATACGTCATATCGGGCAGAGTGCGGCGCGCGAAATTGCAAAGCATTTCAAAAATATCGACGCGATTATTTCCGCGTCAGCAGAGGAAATTGCCGAGATTGACGACATCGGTATGATTATGGCAAATTCGGTGCGCGAATTTTTCGACGAGGAGCGCAACATTAAGATTATTGATGAATTTAAGGCACAAAGCGTTAACACCGAATATATCGACGAGGGCGCAAACTTTGACAACCGATTTGAGGGCAAAACCTTTGTTGTGACGGGTACGCTCGAAACGCTCAAACGTGCCGAGGCGGAAGCGCTCATCGAAAACTACGGCGGAAAGGCGTCAAAATCGGTATCGAAAAAAACACCGACTACGTTTTTAGCCGGCGAGAGCGCGGGCAGTAAGCTTGACAAGGCGCAAAGTCTTGGAATTACGGTGATTGACGAAACCGAATTTTTTTAAAAATGGTTGAAAAATTAGAAAAATGTTGTATAATAAAAAAATCAGGAAAAATTTTTTCAGGGGAGTTGAAAAATATGAAAAATTTCAAAGGACGAGGTTTTTGCACGTTGCGTTTCTTTCGCGTTTAAAAACTTAACGATGACGAAATCGAAAAACCTCAATATGGAGGGCGTTATCGACTTTGCGAACAAGTTAAACGAGCTTGACACCGAAAATATCGCGCCGACAAACCATATTCTTGACATAAAAAAACGTGTTCCGCGAGGACAAAATCGAAAAAAATCGTTTGACCGTGACGAAATTCTTAAAAACGCACCGCAGAAACAGCGCGGATGCGTGGTTGTACCGCAGACGGTTGAGGAATAATTACAAGAGGAAGTGACAAAAAGATGAATTTGTATGAATTAAGCGTTGAAAAAGCCTCAAAAATGCTTAAAGATAAAGAAATTTCAAGCGTTGAGCTGACAAATGCCCTGCTTGACAGAATTGATGAAAAAGACAAAAGCATAGAAGGATACATCACCGTTGCAAAAGAGAGCGCATTAAACAGTGCAATGCTTGCCGACGAAAAAATCAAAAACGGCGAAATTTCGCCTCTTACGGGCGTTTGCGCGTCGGTTAAAGACAACATCTGCACCGACAAAATTCTCACCACCTGTGCGTCGAAAATGCTTTACAATTTCGTTCCGCCATATGACGCAACGGTTGTTAAAAATCTTAAAGCGCAAAACAGCGTTATCATAGGAAAAACAAATATGGACGAGTTTGCTATGGGTTCGTCCACCGAAACGTCTTATTTCAAAAACGACTAAAAAAATCCGCACGATTTGGCTAAAGTTCCGGGCGGTTCGTCGGGCGGAAGCGCGGCGGTTGTTGCGGCGGACGAGGCAATTTTTTTGCGCTCGGCTCGGACACGGGCGGTTCAATCCGTCAGCCGTCCGCATTCTGCGGAGTTGTAGGCTTAAAGCCTACCTACGGACTTGTTTCGCGTTTCGGACTTGTTGCGTTTGCGTCGTCGCTCGACCAAATCGGACCTATCACCAAAACCGTTGCTGACAGCGCGGTTGTTTTAAACGCGATTGCAGGCTATGACAAAATGGACTCCACCTCTGCCGATGAGAAAGCGGACGACTACACAAAATCGCTCGGCGAAAGCGTGAAAGGTCTTAAAATCGGTATTCCGAAAAGAATACATCGGCGAGGGCATACAGAAAAGAAGTTAAAGACGCAATTATGAATGCGGCAAAGGTTTATGAAAGTATGGGCGCTGAAATTTTTTTGAATTTTTCACTGCCTATGACAAAATACGCGCTCCCGGCATACTACATTATGTCGTCTGCCGAGGCAAGCTCAAACCTTGCGCGTTTCGACGGTGTAAAATACGGCTACCGCGCCGAAAAACTACACCGACCTTACCGATATGTATTTGAAAACACGCTCCGAGGGCTTCGGCAGTGAGGTTAAAAGACGAATTATGCTCGGCACATACGCGCTCAGCGCAGGTTACTACGACGCATATTACAAAAAAAGGCTCAGCAGGCAAGAACGCTTATCAGAAATTCGTTCGCCGAGGCATTTGACAAATTTGATGTTATCCTAACCCCGACAGCGCCCACAACAGCGTTTGAAATCGGCAAAAACATCACCGACCCGATTACGATGTACTTAAACGACATCTGCACCGTTTCGGTTAATATCGCCGGACTTCCGGCTATCAGTATTCCGTGCGGATACGACGAAACAAATATGCCGATAGGCTTACAGCTTATCGCAAAACCGTTTGCCGAAAACACACTGTTTAAAACGGCATACGCGTTTGAGCAGAACACCGATTTTGCTCACAAAAGCCTTGATAAGGAGGGAAAATAAATGAATTACGAATCGGTTATCGGTTTGGAGGTTCACGCAGAGCTTTCCACCGACACAAAAATATACTGCAGTTGTGAAAACAAGTTCGGTCTTGACGTTAACACCTCGGTTTTGCCCGATATGTATGGGTATGCCCGGCACACTCCCCAAGCTTAACAAAAAGGTTGTGGAATATGCAATCAAGGCAGGTCTTGCGCTCCACTGCGACATTACGCACTATTCAAAACAGGACAGAAAAAATTATTTCTATCCCGACCTTCCCAAGGCTTACCAGATTTCGCAGTTCGACCTTCCGCTGTGCACAAACGGATATGTTGAAATAAACGTTGACGGCGAAAAGAAAAAAATCGGAATTACGCGTATTCACATAGAAGAGGACGCAGGAAAGCTTATTCACTCCATTATGGGCGAAGGCTCAATGGTTGACTTCAACCGATGCGGTGTTCCGCTTATAGAAATTGTTTCCGAGCCTGATTTAAGGAGCGCGAAAGAGGCGAAAATTTACCTTGAAACGCTCAAAAACATACTTCAGTACATCGGCGTTTCGGACTGCAAAATGGAGGAAGGCTCGCTCCGATGCGACATCAACGTGTCAATCCGTCCCGAGGGACAAAAAGAATTCGGCACGCGTACCGAAATGAAAAACGTAAGCACATTTTCGGGCGGAGAAAGGGCGATTGAATACGAAATTGCGCGCCAGATTTCGGTTATCGAAAACGGCGGAACAATCGACCAGGAAACGCGCAGATGGGACGACGCAAAGGGCGAAAACACGCTTTTGCGTTCAAAAGAAGAGGCGCACGATTACCGCTACTTCCCCGAGCCTGATTTGATGCCTATTGTGGTTGAGGACGGGCAGATTGAGGCAATAAGAAAAAGATTTGCCCGAGCTTCCGAACGTCAAGGTTGAAAGATATATAAACGAATACAAGCTTTCCGAAAAAAAGACGCATCAATCATAATTGAAAAACAAATATATGTCGTTCTATTTTTGACGACTGCATAAACTTAAACGGCGAGCCGAAAACCGTTGCAAACTGGCTTTTGGGCGACGTTTCGAGATTTTTTTGAAAGACAAGGAAAACCGACTTTGAAAAACATTCCGTTTGCGCCCGAAAAAAACTGATTGAGCTGATTTCGCTCACGTACAACGGCACAATTTCAAGCTCGGCGGCGAAAAAAAGGTTCTTTTTGAGATGTTCACATCAAACGACTCGCCGAAACAGCTTGTTGAAAAAAACTCAGTCTTGCGCAGATAAGCGACGAAAGCGCGCTCTACGACTTGGTTAAATCGGTTCTCGACGCAAATCCGCAGTCCATTGCCGACTACAAGGCAGGACGCGACAGGGCGCTCGGCTTTTTTTGATGGGTCAGGCAATGAAACTCTCAAAGGGCAAGGCAAATCCGCCGGTTATAAACAAAATCTTAAAAAGAAATGATGGACAAGGCATAAAAATATTAACAAAAATTAAAAAAATGTGTCGCAACAATGAACAAAAACACCCGTTTTTGTTCATCTTATACAAAAAATCAATGGTAAAAAGTTTGTATTTGGTATATAAATTCTATTGATTTTTAACAAATTTAATGATATTATATAACCATACCAAACACAACAAACTTTTTTCATTTTCCCTCCTTTTTTCATAAAGGAAATGCCGGTTTTATAATCGGCATATTTTTTTGCCCTTTTTGCCCCTTTTATAAGCCTTCTCTATTGACTTTTTTTCACCAAAAGTCATATAATAAATGTTAATAATGCCTTTCGTTCGTATAGAAGGGCGACAGAGAGGAAGTAATACAAATGGTAAAAAAATTACGTTAAAAGACAAAAGCGTTATGGAAATCGAAAACGGTGCGTCCGTTTATGACGCTGCAAAAAAAGTCAGCGAAGGTCTTGCAAGAGCGGCGCTCGGCGCGCGCGTTGACGGCGAGGTAAAAGAACTTACATTTAAGCTTGAAAAAAAGACGCAGAACTTGAAATTCTCACGTTTGACGACAACGACGGCAGACACATTTTAAGGCACACCGCGTCGCACGTTATGGCACAGGCGGTTAAACGTTTGTTTCCCGAAGTTAAGCTTGCAATAGGCCCTGCAATCGACAACGGATTTTTATTACGATTTTGATTATGATAAAGGCTTCACACCCGACGATTTGGCAAAAATCGAGACGGAAATGAATAAAATCGTCAAGGAAAATTACAAGCTTGAACGCTTTGAACTTCCGAGAGAAGAAGCTATTGAATTTATGAAAGAAAAAGGCGAGCCTTACAAGGTTGAACTTATTGAAGATTTGCCCGAAGATGCGGTTATAAGCTTTTACCGTCAGGGCGATTTCACCGACCTTTGCGCCGGCCCTCACCTTTTCTCAACAGGCACAGTTAAGGCATTTAAGCTTTTTGAATATCGCGGGCGCATACTGGCGCGGAAGTGAGAAAAACAAAATGCTCCAGCGCATTTACGGCACGGCATTTACCAAAAAAAGCCGAAATGCAGGCGTATCTCGACGCGCTTGAGGAGGCTAAAAAGCGCGACCACAGAAAAACTCGGCAGAGAGCTCCGGACTCTTTATGATGAACGACGCCGGTCCCGGTTTTCCGTTCTTCCTCCCCAAAGGGTATGATCCTTAAAAATCAGCTTCTCGACTACTGGCACGAACTCCACGCGAAAAAAACGGCTATCAGGAGATTTCCACTCCGATTATGCTCAACCGTTCGCTTTGGGAAACTTCGGGTCACTGGGAGCATTACAAAGACAATATGTATACAACCGTTATCGACGAGCAGGACTTTGCCATTAAGCCGATGAACTGCCCCGGCGGTATTTTGGTATACCAGGCAGAACCGCGTTCTTACCGCGATTTACCGCTGCGTATGGGCGAACTCGGTCTTGTTCACCGTCACGAAAAATCGGGTCAGTTGCACGGACTTATGCGTGTCAGATGCTTTACACAGGACGACGCGCACATCTTTATGATGCCGAACCAGATTAAAGACGAAATCAAGGGCGTTGCAAAGCTTATCGACGAGGTTTATAACCTTTTCGGATTTAAGTATCACGTTGAACTTTCCACACGTCCCGAGGACAGTATGGGCAGTGACGAGGATTGGGAGATGGCTACCGACGCGCTCCGCGGTGCGCTTGACGAACTCGGACTTCCCTATGTTGTAAACGAGGGGTGACGGTGCGTTCTACGGCCCGAAAAATCGACTTCCACCTTGAGGACTCAATCGGCAGAACCTGGCAGTGCGGAACAATTCAGCTCGACTTCCAGCTTCCGCTCCGATTTAACCTTGAATACACAGGTGCGGACGGCGAAAAGCACAGACCTATTATGATTCACCGTGTTGTATTCGGCTCTATCGAAAGATTTATCGGTATCCTGACCGAACATTTTGCAGGTGCGTTCCCTGTTTGGCTCTCGCCCGTTCAGGTGCAGATTATCCCGATTTCGGAAAAAGCACTTCGACTATGCGCTTAAACTTAAAGAAATTATGGATAACAACCATATCCGCAGTGAGGTTGACCTCCGCAACGAAAAAGCTTGGCTACAAAATCAGAGAAGCACAGCTTAAAAAGACTCCGTATATGCTGGTTGTCGGCGACAAAGAGGCACAGGACGGCACAGTTTCGGTTCGTTCGCGCAAGGACGGCGATTTGGGCATAAGCAAAACAGAAGATTTTTGTTGCAAAAAGTTGTTAAAGAAATCAAAACAAAAAGCAAGATAATTTTAGGTTATAAATTTAAAATTTTTCTGTAAATTTAAAAATCCTTCCGATTTTTCGGAAGGATTTTTGTTTTATTTTTTACATTCCCCACGTCGGTGACAATTCTGTACCCCGCGCTTTCAACTCTGCGTTTTAAACACTCTATGCACTGCGCCGCCTCGTCACCCGTGCAGATTTTGTTGTCATAAAGCGTGTAAAGCTTTCGTACGCTTGTGGGCGATAAGTTCGGCATAACAACATTTGCGCCTGCCTTAAGCCCCATTTCGCGCCCCTGCGGGTGAATTGTGCCCAGCGCGGTTGTGGACGGCAAAAAGCACGTACGGAAACATCAAGCGCAAAAATTGCAACAAGTCTTAACGTAAGATAAAGCGAACCGCTTTCAAAAATTTTTTTAAACGGCGTGTCCTTGTGCGTGATATACGGTCCTATTCCAATCATATCGGGCTTTAAATCCTGCAAAAAGCGCAAATCCTCAATAAGAGTTTCATACGTCTGATACGGCGAGCCGACCATAAATCCCGAGCCTGTCTGATAGCCGATTTTTTTAAGATTATAAAGGCACTGTTTTCGGTTTTCAAGGCTCATACTTTCGGGGTGAAGCTTGCTGTAATGCTCATTGTTTGCCGTTTCGTGACGCAAAAGATAGCGGTCCGCACCGGCATCGTAATATTTTTTTATAGCTGTCAAAGCTTTTTTTCGCCGAGCGAAAGAGTAACCGCACAGTCGGGATATTCTTTTTATGCCCGACACTATATCGCAGATATCCTCGTCGGTGAAAAACATATCCTCACCGCCCTGGAGAACAAACGTGCGGAAACCGAGCCTGTAACCCTCTTTTTGCGCACGACAAAAATATCGTCCTTTTGTAAGACGGTAGCGCTCCGCATTACCGTTTCCTGCGCGTATTCCGCAGTAATAGCAGTTGTTTTTGCAGTAGTTTGAAATTTCAATAAGTCCGCGGATATACACCTCGTCGCCGTAATGCTCACGACGCACCTTATCCGCGCACTCAAACAGATACCCGTCAAACTCGCCGGTCTGCAAAAGCGCCTTAAATTCGCCGTCGGTTAAGTTTTTATTTTTAACAAGCGCGTCAACCGTCGCTTTAGATATTTCTGTATTCAATCCGTCCACTTCCTTTGCATTAAATTATACTAAAAAACTATGCATTAGTCAAGCGGACATTAAAAAAGAGCAGTCTTCAGACGACTGCTCTTTTGTTTTTTTATTCGCCGTAAGTGTTGGTTATAAGCGGTCTTATTTTTTTCCGTTCCATCATAGGTTTTGGGGGAATTTGGCACGCGGATAATATCCGCCGACGTGACATACGCTTTCATACTGTCTGCCGTGTAGTATTGGTCGGTATAATCATAAATCTGGTCAAATACCGATGTTTCAATTCCCTCTCCGCGCAAATTGTAAACCATATGCAGACTCTCGGCAAGGTCTTTGTAACCGCGCATACTGCTCCAAATGTTTACGTCGCCTGCGTCAAAGCGCGCCTCTATGTTCTCCTTTATCTGCTTTTCAACGGGAATTACTATGAGCGCTTTCCCGTTTTCGTCTACAATAATCCTTTTCACGATTTTTGCCGTTCCGTCCGCGTTTACGGGATTATATGCGTCCTGCTCGTATACCGTGCCGATATAAACCTCCTCGCCGTCGGAATAATATGCCTTCGGGTCGTCTGTGCGGATTACGTTAAACTGAAAATCGGGAATATGCCCCGACTGAATGAGTATTTCAAAAAGATAAATCGGCACATATGTTAAATCGTTATATAAAATCGGCACTCCTTGGATTACAACATTTCCGTAATTCGGCGCAAGATATGCAATATCCTTGCCGATTTCAAGCCCCAATTCCGTCGGCGCGTCACTGCTTTCACCGTTTACACTGCTGTACCGTTTCATTCCGGCGGGGAGCAAAACTTCAATCTGCCCGTTGTCATATGCTATATCGGTAATACCGAAAATATTGAGCGTTTCGCGCAAAGGAAGATAATACAAATCCTTGTAAACAAACGGCTCGTTTTTTTGAAATTGACAAACTTTTCGCCGTCGTAAACCTGATAGCGCACGTCCTGCATATCCGCCGCGGCGGCAAGGCACGCGCCGAAAGCGAACACCGATATTATCACCGCAAGTGTGATATACGACGCAAAACGCGCCCTTTTGCTGACGCTTGTGCGGATTTTGTTAAAACGGTGCTTTAACATTTTTCCGTTTTCGCTCATTTTTGTTGTATAAAAATTTTTTTCAAACATTGTTAAAACCTCCTATCCTATTCTGTATCCTCTTTCAACAAGCAAATCCAAAACCTTTATAAATTTTTCGTCTGTTTCAAAATAAACCTTTTCCGCATTTGGAATTTCTTTTGCGGATATGATTTTTTCGGAATTGTTTATCCACATCTCAAAAATTTTACTCACTTTTTGCACTCCTCGGGCGCAAATCAATGCGGTCAAATTCTTTCAGTCCGTTTTTCCGCGTTTGGGTCAAACGTGTTCAAAGTAACTGTATTCTCGTCGGCAAACGCGATGTAAATATCTTTATTAAAAATCGGGATATGACGCCTCATAAAATATTGAACCGTCCTTTTTAAGGATAACGGTAATCGCATTGTCCTTTGTTTGGACAACAAGATATTTTTGCTTTCTATACGGGCTATAATCTCCCTGCCGAGGTTTAACGCGGTATTGTTCGCCTTGCTTTGTACAGGTTCGTTTTCATTTATTGTCACCGTCATATTTTCTTCGTCAAGCGTGAGCCTGCCCTCGTAATATGTATCGTTTGCAATGTCGTCCCAGCCTATCATACTTGCCTCTTTATAGCTTATTTCATCGGGCACAAGATACATAGCAATCGCGCGGACCGAAACATAAGCCTTGCCGTCACTCACCACAACGGGCGGTGTCCACATACCGTTAAAAATACAGCTTCCGACCTGGCAATAATATTTTTTGCCCTTGGGCGATACAATTTCTATAATCGGCATATTTGTGTTTGCGGAAGTCGTCGCACCGTACATCTGCTCGGAAATTTCGTCAACCGCGTAACGCTCCTCGCCGTCCCACCCATACTGCGGAAACGCTTTGTTTCCTTTCATAAAGTCGGGAACGGTGCTTTTTGTCAACGTCATAATTCACTGTGCAGTTAAGATATTCAAAAAACCTTTCTCAAAGGCAGATAATACTTGTCGCTGTTCGGATATTTTTTTCACAGTCGAAATGCCTTATGTCAACGGTGTGGCGCTCGCCGTTTATAATTAAAGTTCCGTTTCCGATTTCCGCATTTTTCCGCCGCGGCGGCAAGGCACGCACCGAAAGCAAATACCGATATTATCACTGCAAGCGTGATATACGATGCAAAAACGCGCTCTTTTTGCTGACGTTTGTGCGGATTTTTGTTAAAAACGGTGCTTTAACATTTTTCCGTTCTCGCTCATTTTTGTTGTATAAAAATTTTTTTCAAACATTGTTAAAAACCTCCTTTTTAATGATTTTTTTATGATTTCTTTTTCTGTGCCAAATCCAAAAATCGTTTTCATATAAAGGTTTTTTTCATATCGCCGTCCATATTTTTTTAACCACCGCGGTATCGCACGCCGTTTCGCACGACTCTGCAATGTTTGTGCTCAAAACATACGCAAACGGGTTGAACCAATGCAGAGCATTTACGGCAAAGCTTATGTATTTATACAGCAAATCGCGCTTTTTAAAGTGCATAAGCTCGTGGCGGAACACCATTTTTCGCTCTCTTTGTCAAGCGGAACGCTCGGAAGATAAATCACGGGAAACACCGTTCCCACAAGCATAGGCGACGTGTCGGCGCGCGATATTCTCACGCGTATTTTGCGTTTTATGTTAAGCTCGTCTTTCACCTCGTCAAACGCGCGGTTTTTCCTCCAAATTTATACTGTTTTTTCGGTGTTTTGCAAGAAAAACACAGTAATTTGCAGCGCCGAGAATAAAAAATACAATCACGCCGATAAGCCATAAATACGAAAAACAAATCAAAAAAATATTTATTCTTATTTTCGGCTTTGTCACGGGATTTTCGGCGGATTTAACGCCGTTTTCACCGCCGTTGTTTATTTTCGTGTCAACAATATTTGCGTCCGTGCGGTTTGTATTCTGACGCGTTGTCACAATCTGCGGTGCGTATTTTTGCACGTTTCTTTCGGGAATGAATTTCCACGCAGGCACGAGCATACAAACGATAACCACAAGCCAGATGTATTTTTGCCAGCGCGCCGAAAATTTTTTGGACGTATACGGCTTTAAAATCATAAGCAAAAGCGTTAACACCGCGCCCTCGGCGCTTAAAAACAAGCACTGTTTTAAAGATTTCGCGCATCATTTTTCACCGTCGAGCATTGCCCTTAATTGCTCGATATCCTCCTTTGAAAGTTCGTCGTTTTCGTAAAGCGACGCCACCATATTTTTCACCGAACCTCCGAACATCTTTGATATAAACGACTTTGTTTCGCTGACGCTGTAATCGTTTTCGCAGAGCACGGCGCGGTAATAATGAAACTTTCCTTTAGCGTCGTATGTGATGACATTTTTCTCGCAAAGGCGCGAAATAAGCGTTGCAACGGTGTTTTTCGACCAGCCTGTAAACTCAAGCTCTTTATAAATTTCGCCCGTCGTCATACTTTTTCCGCTTTCCATAAAACCTTCATAACTTCATATTCCGATTCTGTAATTGTTTGCCTCGGCATTTTTTTATAACCTCCAATTTATAAACTACGACTGTCGTTGATTTTATTATATAACTACATTTGTAGTTTGTCAACACTTTTTTGCAAAAAAATAAAATCCCGATTTTTTTATCGGGATTTTTAAAATCTTTGCTACATTTTTCGGTTTTCTCGGCACACGGCGCGCACCGAGCAGGCAAAACATCAGCACTGCGAAAAAAATCCTCCGCACACTGCGCCTATTGCAAATACTATTATTTCTTTCATAAATCCAACCTCCTTTTGGGGTTTGAAATTTTACTTGCAGTCCTCCCACTTTATTTCAACACCGTTTTTGTCAAGATAATAATTATGCGTAACGGTTGCCTCAAGCACCGCAACATAGTACCATTTATCTTTTTTTCAAGGTCGTTATACGGGTTGTAATCGAGCGTTTTCACATATTCGTCCGACGGATTTCTGCCGAGAATTTTGTTTATAACCGTCATAACCTCGGCACGCGTGATGTTGCTCTGCGCCCTGAATGTTCCGTCCTCATAGCCTGTCATAAGCTTTGCGGAATTAAGGCTCAAAATGTCGTTATATGCCCAGTGTGTTTTATCCAGGTCGGGGAACGGATTATTTGCTTTACTGTCATATTCAAGCTTTGCAAAACGGCATATAAGCGCGGCAAACTCCGCACGCGTGAGCGGATTTGACGGCTTGAAAAGTCCGTCGGGATAGCCCTTTGCAATGCCTTTTTCAGCCATATATTCAATATCGCGCGCCGACCAGCGGTCCAAATCTATGTCGCCGAAAACCTCGCCCGTTGCGGCAAAGGGCTTTTCGTACTCGCGGTTTGCAATTCGGTACAAAACAGCGGTCATTTCCTCGCGCGTAATGTCGCCGTCGGGCTTTACGCTTCCGTCGGGATAGCCTTTTATATAACCGATATGCGTGGGACTTTCGTTTCCGAAAAATATCGCTTGTGTATTTTCGCGTGTTGTCGACGGTTCTTGTTCCGCCGCCCCTCCGCCTCCGCCGGCGGTTGAAGGTACGGTATACATATATGTTCCCGTTTTGCCGTAAACCTTATAAAGGCACTCGTCTTTTGCCGTCCTTGCACTTTCCGCACTTCGAGCAGGCGCTCATATATACCGCCTTAACAGTTGTGTTTTGCGAAAGAGTGAATTTTTCGCCGCTGTAAATTTTGCCGTTTTTCGCATCGGTGCCGTCAAGGGTGTAGTATATCAATATATTTTCGTCGCTTGGATATTCGTTTGCAAGCGTATATTCCGTGCCCTTTGCAAACTCGGTTTTGCCATAGCCGAGCGACGTTTCGGGAACGTTTAAATGCACAAATTCAATTTCAAACGTTTCCTCACTGCCCGAAATTTTCACGCCGTTTTCTTCAAGGTGCGCCGTGATTTTGATTTTTGTCATTGCGGGATTAACGGTAATCGGCGTGTTGTCATACACAAATTCGCCTTTTGACACCGTATCGTCCAAGCCGATTTGCTCGTAGCTGTAAGAATAGTGGATTTCCGCACCGCTTCTTTGCGTCAAAAGCTTAATTCCCTTTGCGTATTCGCCCTCGGAAAGCACGTCGGCGCTTATCCTCGGCACGTCGAACGGACTTGCAACATACACATTTCCCGTAAGCGCGCCGTCCGACTCAATGATGTAATATTGAATTGTGTTTTTGCTCTTTTTTGCCGGTTTCTTCGTTCACCGCATAAGCCTTGAACGACATTGTTTTGTTTATTTCTCTTTCGAGATTTCCCGTGTATCTGTAATCCTGCTTGTCACCGTTCGCGCGGTACCAGATTGTGTAATTTTTGTCGGGCGCACGCTTGTCAAGCTCTATTTTCGTTGACGGACTGTCGCTTTTAAGATACCTTCCCGACGGCAGTGTTATAATCGGCGCGAGTGGCACAAAGTTGTAAACATAGCTTGCCGGCGCACTCTGTTTGCCGTCCTTTTCGCTTATAATCTGCAAAACCGTGTCGGTGCAAAGTTTTATTTCACCGCCGTCGTAATCTGTCCACTGCGGTGCATTGTCAAGCTTGTATTTTATAACATCACCGCTGTTGAGCGAATAAAGCTTTACATAAAGAAGATTGTTTTCGTCATCAATCTTTATTTCCTCATATTCGCCCGTTTCCCTGTCGGCAAACGGCGGTGCAAGCACGTCACCGTTTGAAAGCGAATATGTATATCGGTTTGTTTCGCTCAAAACGCCGTCCAGCTCCGACATAATTTCAACAACCGCAGGCGATGAAATATCCGTCTTTTTATCGCTAATCGGCATTGTGCAGTCTTTGTCGAGATACACACCGCCCGTCTGCGTGTCAAGATAAAAAGTCCCATCCGTGCACAAAAATTCATTTTCAAATCCGTTTATACTGTATCTTACCGTGCTTCCCTTAACCGCCGAAACGGGCACAACGGGAAGTCTGTCACCGCTCACTGCTGCCGACGGCGCACATCTCGGTGCCTCGGGCGCCACTGTGTACGAAAAAATTCCGATGTCGCTTTTCACGCCGAAAATATTCACCGCAACCGCCTTGATAACCGTTTCGCCCTTTACCTCAATCTGCCCGCCGTCATATTTTACCGTATCTGTGCCGTTAGGTACAGGGTCGGGCAAAAATCCGCCGTTATAACCTATTGTGTAATAAATCTGCGTACCGCCCGAGACGGGTATAAACTGTGTGAAAAAAATCCCGTTTCACTGTCTATTTTTGCGCACATATCTGCCGGGAGTGAGCATCATTGCGGGACGCGTCGGCTTTTTGGTTACAATATCGTACGAATGTGTAACAACATTTGAATAAGTTGTTTTATCCTTCAAAACCACCGCTTTTACAACGGTGTATTTCGTAATTTCAATATCCGCGCTGTCCGAATTGTCGTCAGCCTTGATACGGCTTGCACTGCTTATCGGGTCGGTGCCGTCAGTCGTGTAAAAAAGGTCGTAGCGCTCGGCGGTGCTTTCGGTAAGATTGTTCACGCTTTCCTCGCAGTAAACCGTTATGCTTTTCGCGTTTGTAAACTGCGTGCTTTCGGGTGCAAAACGCGGCGGTAAGGGTTTTATCTTATAGGTAAATTCAACGTCGGTATGACGCACGCCGTCTTTGTCTACGGCACGCGCATAAAGAATTAGTGTCCTTTGTCGAAAACAAGCGTGTCTTCATCACATCTTCCACGTCTTTTTGCCGTCCGTGCTGTATTCAATCTTGTTTTTCGGTGTTGCTCGCCGTAAGCGTAACGTTAACACTGCCCTCATAAACGCCCGACGGATAAAAGCAGCGTCTATGCCGTAGTCGTCGCGCGACTTAAAAAATATAGTAATACGACGAAACCTCGCCGAATGTGCCGTCGTAATACGCGGCCGTGCGGAGCGTTGCGTCTTTTGCAACGGTGAGCGTACCGAAATATTCGTTTCCCTCCGTAATGGGGTCGGCACCGTTTAACGTGTAAAAAATCTTCGCGCCTGCCGTTTCGCATTTTAAGTTAACGTCGATTTTCCCGTCGTATTCGCCCGACGGAACGTCCGCGCTCACCCTCGACGGCTTAACCGAAAGATAATATTCCGAAACATCGGAAAAACTCGCCTTTTTCTGCGCGATAAGCCTTAATGTGCATTTTTCAAAAATGTTTATTTTAAGCGATTTTTTTGTCAATTTTAACCCACTGCGTTTCGGGATTTCCGCCGATTTCAGGCTCTTGCGCCGACGCATTTGAAAACGTATAATAAACCTCGCTTGCGTCGTCTATGTTGCCGAAAACGGACTTGTCCGAAACATAAACCGAAAAATGCGGAATATTCGCTGTAAACATTCGGAATAAGCGTTTTTTCGCCGTTTTTGTCAACAAAAAGATACGGCGGATTGGGGAACGATTTTGTATGTATAGCTAACCTCACTCGCTCTTTCTGCCGTCCGAAATTCTCACGGCATAGCACACAACGGTTGTCGTTTCCGCAACCTCAAACGGCGATGAATATTTGTCAAAATTCACACCGTCGGTTGAATAGTAAATCTCGCACCCGTCGGCGCATTTTAATGTAACTGTCTGCTTTTCGGTGTAACTTCCGGCAGACGGCTCTGCCCGCGGCGCGGACGGACGGGGCTGTGATTTTATGGTGATATTGTGCACTCCCGCGTTTACGGGGAAAACATTCAAAGCTCTGCGCGTCAAGCTCGCCCGACACATCTTTTGCGAAAAAGCTCAACGCTTTCGCCGTCCGTTCCCGAAACGTCAAAAACACCTGAGTGCTTCCCGTTCGTTTTGGGTGTAAGCGGAAGCTTGCAAAGATTGTACCATTCGCCCTCTTTTTTTCCGGGATATACACACCGCTGAAAAAAACACGGTTATGTATGCCGATTTATACGTTTTTTTCCGTCAATCACCTTTTCGCCCGAGCCGTGACGGTAAACATAATAACCCTTGCTTGCACTGCCCGTGGGAAGGTCTTTTTGAGGGAGCGTGTAGTCTATCGGCGCGGTTTCGTCCTTTAACGAAAAAAATAATCTTCGTCAAAATAAATTGTCACCGTGTAGCCGTTCAAATCATACTGCGGTTGGGTGTGCACGCCGTCTTTAACCTCGCCCTTGTTGGGCTTGTCCACAGCAAAATACACATCCGTTTCGCCGCCGAGATACACCGTGCTGACATCTGTTTTTCCGCTCGGGTTTTCGCCCTGCGCGTGAAGATATACCGTTCTTTTGCGCTCTTTCGTCCGAGGCAAAAACAAAATTGCCCGGAAAAACACGAGCCGAGCATTATAAACAATAATATTAAGGATACAAAAGACTTAAACTTTTTTTGACATATTAAAAATTCTCCTTTGTATGAGTTTTTGTATAAAGTTTTTCAACCAAAAATTATGAAAAATTCCCTTTCAAAGGGCATAAATGTGAGAATAGATTTTAAGGCATACGGGGGTTAGGCTTCCCGATGCCTTATTGTTGGCAAATCTTGTCACTCGAGGGAATATTTTATGCCCTTTTGAAAGAGGGGCGGATTTCTCCGCCCTTAAATTCAGTCAATCCGAGAGCAGTCGGTGTGTATGAATTTAAAATTTAATTAGTTGCCCCACGATGCAAGAACGTAGGCAATATCTCTTGAATCTATAACGCCGTCGCGGTTGAGGTCGTATTTAGCATAAACAGATTCTGCACTTGTGTCTGCCTTTGTGCCGAAATACGAAACAACTGCCGAGAGGTCGTAGATGTTGATTTTGTTGTCTTTAACAATATCGCCTGCAAGGAAAGTTACTTTTCTTGCGGAATTGTCGTTGCCCTCTTCAACATTAACGTCCTCTGTCATAACGTTGTTCCAGAAAGTGAGAGTTTTGCTCTTTGTGAGCATAACAGTGTAACGTGCTGTTCTGTAGCCGTCGCCCGAAACGGTAACTGTGTAAGCTGTGTTTTCGGGAAGTTCTTCCGTAACCCTTAACGCGCTGGCTATATATTTAGTATCTTTGCCGAGGTCAAAAGATTTGTTAACACCGGGGCCTGAAATTGTAACGTTCATAGCCTGATATGCTTCATCATTTTTATAATTAACTTTCTGGGGGAATTTAACGTTAACAGTAAGTTTTCTTGTGGGAACGGTAAATTCAACATCGTAAATATTGTCCTCTGCAGAAAGTGCGTCGCCTTTTACAACGTATTCCGTTACAAGGTTATCTACCTTTGTTGTAGCAGTAACAACGCTGTCGTCAATCAATGTTTCAAACGAAACGGTTGCTTTATTTTTGGTGTAGCCTGTAAATTCAGCAGTACCGATAGTTATGCTCTTGCCTGTGTCAGCGGTTACGCCTGTTTTGCCGTTGAAGTAGAATACATAACGGTCTGCGTTTGTTTCGTCGGCTACAATCGAAATGTCCTCAGCAGGTGTGATTGCATATGCAACGTCGCTGTCCTCTTCATTCGACGCAGTAAGCTTAAATGTAAGGTCAGCAGTGTTAAGTCTGTTGATTTCGCTTGTGTCTTTTGCGGTTACAACAATGTTGTAAAGTCTGTCGTTGCCCTCAACGGGTTCAAAGCCTACCGCAACTTTTGCTTGCGCTTTCGTCAACAACCCAGTTGCCGTTAGCATCCTGTTTCGCGGTGAATCCTTCTTCGCAGTAGCCGGAAATATCGGCAGTGAACGAACCGCCCGAAATAGCACCAAACTCAACCGCTTTTTGTTCTTCCGTACGTTTGTCTGAAAAAGTCGCCGATTACAGTTCCGTTCTTGATGATAAGGTTAAAATCATCTTTTGAATCAGCAACTTTACCGCTGTTTGAAAAATTCAACTTTACCTTTTATCGTACCCGTCATATTTTCGTCGAGTGTAACGCTTACCGAGGGATACGGATTAAATGCGCAAACATCAAATGCAACAAAGATGTCTCCTGCAATAATATTTGTATCACCTGTCATAACCGTATGTCCGTTATTGTTTGAAACAACATAACGCGGATTAAATCCGAACCCGATTTCTCATAACCGTTAAGAGTAATATCTTCTAACGTAAGGTTACTGTAATTCTGAATGAGTATCATTGCACCGTGACTAAACTTTCTGTTAGCTGTTGTCAACCCCCACACTGCTTTTTTTGACGAACGGATTGTACCGTTTTTAAATGTAATATTGGGTGTAACATAAGCGCCGTCTGCATTTTTCTGTGCAAGGAGCTGGAAACCGTTTGTTTCACTGCCTGTAGAACCAACAAGCATACCGTCAACAGTGTATGTATGACCGCCGAAGTCGATTGTAAGGTCGTTTATGGGATAAGCCGGTGAATTGATAATAATTCCGTCGCCGTTAGCATCTTTAAGAAGTTCAACAACGTCGCCGTCTGTCGCCGATTCAACTGCCGATTTGAGGGTTGTGAAGTATTTACCGCCAACAGTTGCAACCAACGGTTCAACAGTCTTGCTTTGTGCCTGCCTCTGCCTTTGCAAACTCTTCACTTTCGCAAAGCATTTCCCCTACTTTTTGCAGTATATTTAGGTGTTTCGCCGTCAATTTTAATTTCAGGGAAAAAGATTTTTCGCTCTGTGCGCCGTGGTTGTTAGGCTCTGCCGCAACCGTGCCGTACGGGCAGTTTGAAGTATCGGCATTGTTTACTGTAAGGTTGCAAGTTGTGCTTGCAACAATGGCAGGTTTGCCTGTAATCTCAAATGTTGCGTTTTCTATTGTTGTTTCAAGGCACTCGTCTTTATCTTCGCTGTAAAGTTTTACACCTTTTTTACCTGTAAAGGTGTTCGATTCACCTGTAACGGTTGTTTTACCGCCGTAAATCCAAAGAGCATATTCTCCGTTGCCGTTGGCAAATTCACAATCGGTATATGTTGTTGTACCATAAAAATTGTTGCAGGTTCCGTTCGGGAATACGCAGTTTGTGTATGTAACAACACCCTCTTCGCCGTGATTTCTTAACGTCGAATAAAAATAATTATTCCCGTGTCCCATATCACCAACCCAAGAGCCGTTTTCTCTTGTGCATTTAAGATTTGTGTAGTTTATAGCCGTCAAGCCGATTGCTATGCCCGAACCCGGTCCGATAGCTGTTCCGACATTTTCAGCATTAACAATAATTTCAGCGTTTTTCGTCAGCGCCGACAAAGTTAACGGTTGTAACATTTACATTTGTTTCACCGTCAACTTTTACGGGCGAAACATATCCGCTTTTACCGAGTTCTGCTTTGCCGTAGATTTTATAGGTGATTACGCCGTCATTGTCACTGTCAACCGCTTTATCAATCGCGTCGGCAACAGTTGTATAAGTTTTGCCCTCACCTATTTCATAAACATCGGTATCTTCCGCAAGTGCGGAAAAACTTACGGTGCCAAGCACCATTATGCCTGCCAGAACGCCAGACAAAAGTTACTTGATTTTCATAAAAATTTGTTCCTTTCATAAATTTTTATATTTTTAGTCACAGCCTTTTATAAAAGTCCTGCCCTCCTTTTTATTAAAATTGACTGCGAAAAATTTATAACCAGCCGATTTTATCGGATAATTATATTTTTCATAACTAACCGATTTTATCGGATAATTACCGCATACTTTTTAATACCATCTTTCCGAAAAACGGAATTTGCCTTACATAAAGCTTTTTCAGCTCGTGTTTCCAATAGCAAAGCTCCGCGCCGTCAGTGCGGTTTATTTCCGCTTTAATGTAGCTCCGCGCGCGCGAAAACGGCACAATAACTTTTTACACTGAAAACCGCAAGTATCATAAATATAAATATCAGCAAAAATAATTCCGTGCATTGCTATGTATGAACTTTCTGTCATTTCTTCTGTCACTGTTTCTGTCATTTCATCATTTCCGCCATTCTTGCGCACATCACGGCAACTTCGGCGCGCGTTGCGTTTCCTTTCGGATTAACCAAGCCGTCTGCGCCTTTTATTATGCCTGCTTTTCACCATTGACGCCATTGCGCTTTTTTTGCATATTCAGCAATTTCGCCTGCGTCGGCAAATGCGTCAAGCGCGGTTAAATCCTCGCTTTCGTTCAAAAATCCTTTTTCGGCAAACGCACGGTATGCAAGGCTGATTAAATCCTGCCTTGTTATGCTGTTGTCGGGCATAAAGTTTTCACCGCTTCCCTTTGCTATGCCTGCCGATTTTGCACTGCCTATTGCGTTATAGTAATACGAGTCTTTTGCAACGTCTGCAAAATTATCGGTAAATTCGTTGTTTATGCCGAGCATACGCGTTAAAATAAGCATAAAATCTCCGCGCCTTATATTGTTTGACGGCGCAAATTCCGTGCCGCTCACACCGCTGATTATGCCTTTATTTTTGAGTGTATATATCGCGTCTTTCGCCCACGCGTAATTTTTCAAGGTCGGTGAACTGCTCGTTTTGAAGCTATAGGAACGCTCGGCACTCCTCCGCCGAAACCTCCGCCCGACGAACCGCCTTTTTGAACCGCCTCCCGAAATTCCGCCCGATGAGCCTCCCGACGATCCGCCGTTTCCGCCGGACGAGCCGTTACCGCCTGTATTTCCGCCTGTTGAACCTCCCGTGTTTCCTCCTGTATTTTCCGCCGGTGCTTCCGCCCGTGTTGTCATCTTTTCCGTCGCCATTGCCGTCGTCTTTTTCCGCCGTCCGAAATACCGTCAAACACCGCAAGGTCGTATTTATCAACAGCTCCGTCGCGGTTGAAATCGCCTGCGATACTGTATTCGCCGTTTTTCGATAAGCTTTTCAACCTCGGCTTTGTCCGTGCTGTCCGCTTTGCCGTCCGCGTTGACGTCGCCCGGGATAAACTCCGCATTTGTAACGGAGAGAACATCATCAAACGTCACGCCCGTCTTTTTGTACGTCACATAGCCTATTCCCGAAATTTCAACGGTATATGTATCGCCCGAAAGGAGCGTGTTTTCCACCGTGAACGTCGGCACACTCTCGCTTTCGCGGTGTCCGCCTTTCGATTTCGCGGTGTTGTTTAATGCCGTGTAAACCGTGTAGCCGTCGGTTTTTTCGCTCGTTATGTTAATGCTGATTTGCGCGTCGTTATCCGAAAAAAATCGCTCACTTTGTCCATTGTAAGCTTGATTTTTGCGTCTGTGCCTTTGTTCGACTTACTGCTTGCCTTTGCGGTCACCTCGGCGGTATCTTTCGCAAAACGCTCCGCGCCGTCAACAACGCAGTATGTATCGTCAAGGCTCGAAATTTTCACATTCACGCTTTTTCCGCTCTCGCCCGAAAACGTGAGCACAAAAAAGCTCGGTTTTCGCCGTTTACGTCAATGCCGTTCGGGGTTAAAATGCTGGTCATAAAGCTTTTTGCTCGTTTGCCGACACTGCGTCTGGCGAATACCAAACACCCGCGGGCGGATTGTTTCTACCCTTTAAAAACCGCACCGATTTATAGCTTAAACCGCCGTCAAACTCAAACGCGGTCTGCGCTATGGTGAGCTTGCCGTCCGCGCCCTTTACGCTGACGAGAATTTTTGCCTCGCCCTCAAGGGTCGTTGTGTCGGTATCGGTTATATCGGTGAGGATAAACTCGGTTTTTGCGTTCTCTTCGCCGTCCGCAAACGCGAAAACGGGCGAAAATGCCAGGAGTGCTGACATTGACACTGCTATGATTTTTTTGCAAATATTTTTAATTTTCATAAAAAAATCCCCCAATATGTAAGTTTATAACACCTTTTTCAGCACCGAATAGATACACTCAAGCTGAATTTGCGATTTTTTTCTTTTTCCTCCCAGATGACGTAATCCAAAAACCACTGAAATGAACAGGTACACAAGCGGTCGGAGCGCGTTGACGTCGCACTGCAAAAACCACTGCAAGCTTATGCGCATAGCGGTCGTAAATGAGGTTGAAATCCTTGCTCTTTTTCGCGGATTTTTCGCCGTACACCGGGCTTGCCGCCATTTGATAGATAAAACGAAGCTCGTTTTTTTGTATCGGCTTATCTCGCCGAGGCAACGCGAAAAAGAAACCGCGCAGGTCGTTCATATTCGCAAAAAAACATAATCGAATATTTCGTCGGTGACTTTTTCAAGCCGTATTCCGCGCTTTCGCAGATGATGTTTGTTTTGTCACCGAACCAGTAGTAGAGAGTGCCCTGGACCAGCCCCGTGCCTTTGCTTAATTCGCGTATTGTCACGTTTTCAAGTCCGCGGTTGACGAAAAACGAAAAATATCCTTTCCAAAATGTCTTTTTCGTCCACCTGATAAGCGGCAGTCCTCATTTTAACCACCCCCCGTTTTGCCTTCTGAGCGTACGTTTTATTTTTTTCTGCAAAAAAATTGCCCGTAACATAATCAGTATTATGTTGCGCGCAAAACGGTTTTTTCATTTGCGAATGTGTTTTTTTGAAAGATTTTCATTTATAATAATGACAATTTGTCGAAAAAAATGCCGAAAAAAATAGGTGCAAAAACCAAGACCAATGTCAAAAATTAAAATAGCATTGGTCTTAATGCCGTGTCTGTTTTTTTGTGAAAAATGATGAATTTTGTAAAAATTTGATTAAAAAGCACCAACAAAATGTTGACATCGGAAAAATTTCAATGCTATAATACAAAAGCGTATTTTATATGTACTTAAAATTTTTAAAATCACATAATACTGATTATGTGGTTTTTCTTTTTCAGCACCGCAAAAAGTCCGAGATGCTGTATTTGCCTGCGGTGGATTTCTCCCGTTTCCATTGTGTAAATTCTTGTTGTGTTTATGCTTGAATGTCCCAGAATGTCCGCAAGACGGACTATATCCTTTTGCAATGAATAAAACGTCCGCGCGAAAAGATGACGGAAATTGTGCGGAAAAAAACTTTCGATTTGTCTACGTTTGCGCTTTCGCACAGGTCCTTAAGCATTTTCCAGATATTGCACCGATTGAGCGGATTTCCGTTTTTGGAAACAAACACCGAACCGCTTTTTATCCCCTGCGATTTGACATACGATTTAAGCATAACACATAGCTTTTTCGGCAAAAACACCTGCCTGATTTTGCCCTTGCAGTTTATAACCGCCTCGCCGTTTTTTTAACCGCGTCAACCGTCACATACCGTATTTCCGACACGCGGAGTCCCGTGCTCGCGATTGTCTGCATTAAATAATACAAACGCTCGTTTTTTTCTTATCCTTTGCCGCCGTGAGAAGTTTTTTTCGTATTCGCTTTTTTTCAAGCTCGCGTTTTTTTGTCGGCAAAAAAATCTGCTTTTTGAATTTTCAGCGTTTTTATCTTTAATTCATACCACTCGGCAAACATAAAAACGCGTTGAGCGACGAAATGACGGAATTTACGCTCCTCGGCGCGTATCTTTGGCACAATCTATGCTTGTATTCCAAAACATCGCTTTTATGCAGTTTTTTATTGCCGACGTTTTCCGCAAAAAAACGAACGTCGCGCAGATATTTTTCGATTGTGTTTTCGCTTTTCTCCTCCTCGTAAAGATACGCTCTGAATTTTTCTGCAAGTGCTTTTTGTAACAACTCTTTCATTCATAATTTTTCACAACCTTTCAAGTATATATTTTATCATATACCCGAAAATATACTTGTCTGTCAAAAGGTGTTTTAAAAATTAACGTAAAACGGCGGTACAGCTTACTTACACTTTCAGCCGTACCGCCGTTTTTAATTTATTTGATTTCTTTGTGTTTTATTATGCTTCCGCGGCTTTTTTGCCGAGCTCTTTGCACTGTTCAAGTCCTGCGTCGTCGGGTGTTTCGTTGATAATCAATCCCTCGCCGCCGACAAGTTTGGCGCCTGCGCCGGTAACGCGTTCCTCCCAGTTTCTCATCCATTCGCCGTCGCCCCAGCCGTAAGAGCCGAAAAAGCGCAACGTTTTTTTGCCCGAAATTTTTCCTTCAAGCGCAGTGAAAAAAACGGTTCAAATTCATCTTCCTCCAAAACCTCGGAACCCATTGCGGGACAACCTAAAAATAAGCGTATCATAGCTTGAGGCGTCATCTGCCGAGATTTCCGAAACCGAAAAAAATACGCCGTATCGGGATTAACCGATTTTGCGCCCTCCGCAACCGCCTGCGCCATTGTCTCCGTATTGCCTGTACCGCTCCAATAAATAACTGCAGTTTTACTCATTTTTGTAAAAACCTCCCCTTTAATAAATTTATGCAAATTACCGAATTTTTCCGATAACCTTACAATCTTAAAAATTCAATATATTTACGCCGCGCAAAAAAATCTGTGCAAGTGTTCTGCCTCTTTGCGTAACGCGGCGAAAAAAAGTGCTTTTCGGCATGCCTTAAACCTCGAAAATGTCTTTTTCGCCTCCTCGGCATTGTGATAAACCTTCCACTCGCCCACCAGCTTACAGCCCTCGTTGCGGTGGTTTATAAAAGCAATATATATCACGCAGAGGATATCCCAGAAAAAAACGCCGATTTCGTGCGGAAAACTGTCGCCGTCAAGACGCGATTTCAGCGTATTTACATAATCGTCGAAATTTCCGTCTTTTTGCATAGCCGTAATGCGAAAGAAACGCGCGGTTTGCGCTTTGGTGCAAATGCTTATCCAGCACGTTTTTTTGCGGTAAACAATCACGAGCGCGTGTTTTTTTCACATTCGCACAGAATATCTATGTAAATGCCCTTGCAGTTCAGCTCGCCGTTAAGTTTTTCAAGCTCGCTGTGCAAATCGGGATACTTTGATTTTTGACAGGCTGCGATGTTTGCAGGCTTTATTCCGGCAAATGCCGGCGCGCAGTGATACGCAAGCAATGCTTCAAGCATAGTGTACTCCTTTCACAAAGTTAGTTTTAACTAACCTATTTTCAAAAATATAAGCGTTTATCTTCACCGCCTATAAATATTAAGTTAGTGTTTACTAACCCTGTTAGAATAATACCACACGTTTTTTTAATTTGTCAATAGTTTTTGATAAATTTTTTTATTAAAAGCAGACGTCTGCCGAAAATCCGTTTCCGGCAAACGTCCGTTTTAATGCATTGTATGCACGGCATACGGGGTACAACTCTCTGATGACTACTGAAAATTATCCTTATCTCCTATAAACCAGTAATCGCATATGTCCGCGCCGTCCGCAATGGTACCGTTACGTTTAAGTTTTTCCGTGCCTGATAGCCGCCATCGTGTGATCGGTTTTGGCAAAGCGGCGGCATAATTTCGGGAAAGCCGAGCTTTTTGCAGGTCGCGGCAATGGGACACGATGTGAAATGATACGAAAAAAACCATTCGGTACATCATCAACATACATTTTCCAGGACGACGGATATTTTTTTAGGTTTTTCCGACTGCCAGTCTATGTACTTTCCCAATGTTTTCTTATATTTTTCAACGTGCGATTTTTTGTTCATATCGGTGGTGCTGAAAAGAAAACCGACCTTGTGCAGAACGTCGCCCATCACATCGCCCATCTGTTCAGGCGTCAGCGCCTTGTCACAACCGAGCCACGCGGCAACAAATGCATAGGCAAAATATGCATTGTGCGCAAGAGGATTATGATTTCCCAAATCGTTCGCTTTTTCGAGAATATATTTGTATTTCGCCTTGCCGTTTTTTATCGCCTTATCGGCAATGTCGCTCCCGAAACGCTTTTTGATACTGCCTTTCATCAAAGGCGCCAGAACATTCCAGTAAAACCCGATATACTTCATCATAGTTACCCCTCCGATTTCCGTTAACAGTATTAAGTTAGTTAAGTTTAACTTCACTATGATTGTAGCACATTGTTTTGTAAAAATCAATGGTATTGCAAAGAAATTTTGCACAAAAGTGTGTGTTTCTTAAGGTGCGACGGATATTCTCAAGGTCTTGCCGAAACCGTCATATGCCATAATAAGCATAGCTCCGCTGTTTGTGTCACGCATTGTCAAAAGCAGTGAAACACCGTAATTTTCAGCTCCGTCATATGTTAAACCGTCACTTTGCAAAGCCGCAATATACGAATAGATGTATTCTTCGGGCACATATCCGTAGTTGTAAATTGTGCTTCCCGTGTCGGTAGACGACTTATCCGAATACGATATTCCCGTTATGTTTGTGAATGTTCTGAACCTTGTATTTTTCATAGCATCCGCTTATCGAATACGAGCTTTTCTGCTCCTGTCTCGGTTGTGCGGTTTTGTTGTTCGGACTGCGCTTTCGCCGCCGCTTTTGCCTCAGCTAAACTTTCATACCAACCGACTTTTTTCTGCGCCTCTGCCTCGCTTTTTGCAAATTTCTGCGAACGTCCGTCTGCCGAATAAAGCGTTACGGGCGGTTCATAATACCAACCTACTTTGCTCTGCGCATAGGTTTCGTTTTTCGGGAATTTTTGAGTTCTTCCGTCAGCGGAATACATTGTTACAAACGGCTGAAAATACCAGCCTACCTTGCTCTGTGCTGCCGTTTCGCTCTGTGCAAATCTTTGACTTCTTCCGTCATAGGTATACATCATCACAAACGGCTCGGTGTACCACCCCACTGAAAGCTGTGCATCAACCTCTGTTTTTGCAAAAAAACCGAGCTCCTTCCGTCGGGCGCATAAAGGGTCTGAACGGGCACTTCATACCAGCCGACTTTTTTGTAGTCATCAACCTCGGTATTCGCAACCGATAATGTTCTGCCATCGGGCGCATACATAGTTACGGGTGTGACTTTTGTTTCGTACCAACCGACTCTTTTATATTCGTTAACCTCTGATATCGGCACGCTGACCGAACGTCCGTCTAAGGAATACATCGTAACTTCCGAATATACAAACCAGCCTACCTTTTTGTAATCTTCAACTTCGCTTTCCAAAACACTTATCGTTCTTCCGTCCGAAGCATACATTGTCACAGGTTTTTGCAAGCGTCCATCCAAGGTTTTTTTATAGGTATCGACAAGAAAATACACGGTTTTCATTGTTCTTCCGTCTGCTGAATATAATGTTACCCAATCCTCGGCAGGAATTTCGTCTTCGGGAATAAATCCCTCTTCTCGGCGTTCTTTCTTGTAGCCTTCAAGCCCCTTTTCTGACCAGCCCTCATCATCCAGATACAATTCTTCTTTTTGTGGTGTAGTTATACAAATTTAACGCAAAAAAACACTGTTTGCCGATAACAAAATACAAACAGCCAACACCACCGATGTTATACTCTTTCTCATAATTTCCTCCTCATAAATCTTTAATCATTCGTCTTACGGTTTTTCTCACTGTAGCCGTATTTTTGCTAACTGCTTAACATTAGTTCCGTCATATTCTATCGGAATTTGCTTTTTGACATACTCGGGATTGAATAATCTCGTCGGAAACGATATTTGCATACCCTTATATATTTGGTACATTCTAATTGCAACGTCAAAACCAAACTCCTCTGAAATTTCCTCATAAACGGAATTAAACAGCTTTTTTGCCTGTTCACCTCCCACGTTTACCACCTCTTGATAGTATTTTTACCAAATCCGATTTCAGAAGTAAAAACCCCGTTGTCCTTGTGTTTGTCCGTATTATTCCTGTTTTTCATATATGATGATATTCCGCTCTGTGCCTGATATATAGAGTTTTTCACATAGGGACAAATGGCTTGTAAAAAAATTCAGGCACCTCAAAATCAATTTGAAAAATTCTCAATAATTATAATAATATTATACTAAAAAAGCGGTAACCGATAGGGTTAACCGCATTTTTAAACAAAAAAAGTTGAACCATAGAGATATTTGTGCCGCAGGCACTCGCAAAAGGTTGGTAATGAGCCAAAGGTGCTATGAGGTCGCTTGCAACCGAATAGCCGACGCGAATGTGACCTTTTGCGAAAGAGGAGGAGCAGTGAAGCGGGTGACTGATTTTTTATGAAATAAAAAATCGGAACAAGTGAAACTTGTTCCGACGTGGCAGGGGTAGTAAGACTTGAACTCACGGCACGCGGTTTTGGAGACCGCTGCTCTACCAACTGAGCTATACCCCTTTATCACAATACCATGATATTATACCTTAAAAATTCGGCGGTTGTCAAGTGTTTTCGCCGAATAAATTTATTTTTTTCGCACATTTCGAGAATGCCTAACTATCTCTTTCTGTACTCGCTCGGCGATGCACCGTAACGCACGCCGAACCGGCCCGAAAAATAGCGCACGTCGCAAAAGCCAAGCTTTTCTGATATTTCCGACACCGAATACGCTGTGTTTTTAAGAAGTGACGCGGCAATTTCAAACCGCCTGCAAAAGCATATATTCATACGGCGTAATTCCAAATTCCGCCTTAAATTCGCGTATTATGTGATTTTTGAATATGACATTTTCAGCGCAATATCGTCAAGCTTTTGCGAATAATCGGTCATATCGTCAATATAATTTTTTTCACCCTGTGCGCAACCGAATTTTGCGCGTTAACATTGCCTTTGCAATACTCGCCGAGCCTTTGCGCAAGACGGAGAAAACACCACAGCCGACTGCTCGCACACCGCCTTTGCGCCCGCACCGGAACGCGAAATGTCATAAAAATTCGTAAAAATAACTCTTTAATTCGGGCGCGTGAAAATACACTTCTTTTTCGAGATTGAAACACTCGGTAATTTTTCGAGGCAAGCCGTCCCGAAAAAAATTAAGCCAAATTTTTCGTCCACGGCTCGTCGGCATCCGAATAATACAAATGATTTTTCACCGCGTTTCAAAAAAATAAATATCCCCCTCGCGCGGATTAAAAATTCTGCCGTTGTCATTCACTGTGCCCGTGCCCGAAATTATGTATTCTATAACGTTCAGCTCGGAATTTTTCCGCTCAATTCGGTAACTGTAATCGCAGTATGAAATACCGCACATCAAAAAACGCGAAAAAGGCATATTTTTTTATTTTCTGCAAACGAAACTATATCCTCTCTCATATCAACATTCCTCACATTTACGTCAATTTTATTAGCTTGTTAAGTAAATTATACAATGATATAATTTACTTGTCAAGATAGGCATACGGAGTTTGATCCTAGCCGAAAGAAAGGAGATTTTTTTATATGAATTTACCAACACAGAAATTCCCGGCATATCCGCTCATAACCTGCGACCCGTATTTTTAACGTTTGGTCGATGTGCAACACCCTAAACGGCGATTTTACGCGCCACTGGACGGGCAGTCAACACTCAATGACCGGCATAATCACGGTCGACGGCACACCGAAGGTTTTTATGGGCAGAATGTGCCACAATCCGGGCAAAAACGTGTTCGGTCCGCAAAAATATCGAGCAAAAAGCGTACGCGTGACACCGCTCAAAAACTGTTTACAACTTTGCGGACGAAAAATCGAGCTTGAGATTTGCTTTTTCACACCGCTTATTTTGGACGATTTAGACCTTTTTGAGCCGTCCCGTTTCGTACGTTTCGTACACCGTAAAACCGACCGACGGAAATAACCACAAATGCGCGTTTTACTTTGACGTTTCCGCGCTTTTTGGCGGTGAACACTCCCGACGAAACGGTTTATTTCGGGCGCAGTGACATTTCGGCATACATAACAAATTGCAGTGATAAAATGCTCAAAGAGAGCGGTGACGATTTGCGCATAAGCTGGGGACATCTCCATCTTTCCGCGCGAAACGGCAAAATCGGCACTGCCGACGACAGGGTTAAAAACGTGCGCTTACAGAGGCGAAAACACGGATGAAACACCGCTTTTCGGCAAAAAAAGTCAAGGCAGGCGAAAGCGAAAAATGCGGTGTATCCCGTTCTGTATTATTTCAACGAATTTGACGTCGGCGCGGACGGTGCAAACGATTTTCTGTGTATCGGCTACGACGATATTCATTCGCTTGAATATTTCGGCAAAAACGGTTGACGCGTATTACAAAAAGACGGAAAAACCTTTTTTGACGCACTCGGTGATGCGCTCAAAAGATTATGAACTTATCGCCGAAAAAGGCTGAAGAATTTGACAGAAAAATTGCTATCGGACGCACGAAAAATTTCGGACGGCTATGCGGAAATTGTGTCAATCGCGTACCGTCAGGCGATTGCCGCGCACAAGCTTGTTTGCGACGGCGAAAAAGGTCTTTTTGTTTCAAAAGAGTGCTTTTCAAACGGCTGTGCCGCCACAGTTGACGTAACCTACCCGTCAATTCCGCTTTTCCTCATCTATCAGCCAAAGCTTGTAGAATATATGCTCGAACCGATATTCGATTTTGCGTCAAGCAAGGCTTGGAAATTTGAATTTGCACCGCACGATGCCGGTCAGTATCCTCTGCTCAACGGTCAGGTTTACGGCATTTCGGCAGGCGAGCTTATGTACAGCGCGCAAATGCCGATTGAGGAATGCGGAAATATGATTTTGTGCGTTACGGCGATTTGTAAAAAGACAAAAAGCGCCGATTATGCAGTTAAGCATTTTGATATTTTGCAAAAATGGGCAGATTATCTTGTCAAATTTGGTTTTGACCCTGAAAATCAGCTTTGCACCGACGATTTCGCAGGCCACCTCGCGCACAACTGCAACCTCTCTGTTAAGGCAATTATGGGAATTGCATCGTGGGGTATGTTGCTTGATATGATGGGCAAAACACAGGACGGCGAGAAATTTTGCAAATATTGCAAAGGATTTGGCGAAAAAGTGGAAAAGAACGTGCAAAGAACGGTGACCATTACAAGCTTGCTTTTGACCAAAACGACAGCTGGAGCATAAAATATAACCTCGTTTGGGATAAACTTTTTGATTTGAATATTTTTGACAGCGACATTTTCGAGGACGAAGTTAAGTATTATAAAAACCAAAATAAACAAATACGGACTTCCGCTTGACAGCAGAAGCGATTATACCAAAAAGCGACTGGCAGATGTGGTCAACTGTGCTTTCGGACGACGAGGAATACACCGATAAGATTGTGTCGGCAATGCTTGATATGCTTAACGATACCGGTGACCGCGTGCCGTTTACCTATTGGTATTATTCGAGCACCGCAATTATGCGCGGTTTCCAAAACCGCACCGTCCAGGGCGGACTATTTATAAGACTTTTAAAATTTTAATAAAAACTCATAAAATCCTCAGCGGACAAATACCTCGTTTGCTGCGGATTTGCCCATAAATCTTATTGCTCCAAAAGTTCGGTGTAACTGCAATTTAACACCTTTGAAAGCGCAATAATCTCGATGTCGGTAACAAATCTTTTTCCCGCAATAAAACTAAAAAATTTCTGACGGCATAACGTTTAACTCGGATATTGATGCATCAAGTTATTATGCAACTGAAACTTATCCATACCGAAAAATTTTGAGCAATCTAAATCCGGGAATAAGCGTAACAAACTCAAAAAGTTTTTGAAATTTCAGAAACTGATTACGAAAGCGGAAGCTTTGCTGTAATTGTAAATGCAGATAAAAATTTACCGTAAAAAAATAAAATAATAAGTATCAATACAGAATTTTTCTTTATACAACAAAAACCGTCTTCAAGTAAAAATATTTGAAGGCGGTTTTTTACTGAAAATGTTTAATTTCTTATGTATAAAAATTCTAAAAATATAGATTTTAAAAATGTCAGGTATAGATATAAAACTCAATATGGAAAAATAATAAAATTTACAAATAAAAACCCAACCTGCAAAAAAACAGATTGGGTTTTGTTTTGTCTTAGCAGCTTCCTATGTTCCCGGGCCGTCGCCAGCCAAGTATTTTCGGCACTACAAAGCTTAACTGCCGTGTTCGGTATGGGTACGGGTGTTTCCTTTTGCGTCATCGCCGCTAAGTAACTTAAACGATATAATCCTTTCCTTACGTCAACATCTCTTACTCTTCCTTCTCGTTCTTGGTCAAGCCCTCGGTCTATTAGTATCAGTCAGCTTAATACATTACTGCACTTACACTTCTGACCTATCAACCACATAGTCTTTATGGGACCTTACCACCTTACGGTGTGGGATATCTTATCTTAAGGGGGGCTTCACGCTTAGATGCCTTCAGCGTTTATCCCTGCCGCACATAGCTACCCAGCCATGCCGTTGGCACGACAACTGGTGCACCAGTGGTGCGTCCATTCCGGTCCTCTCGTACTAGGAACAGCTCCTTTCAAATATCCTCCGCCTGCGACAGATAGGGACCGAACTGTCTCACGACGTTCTGAACCCAGCTCGCGTACCGCTTTAATGGGCGAACAGCCCAACCCTTGGAACCTAATACAGCTCCAGGATGCGATGAGCCGACATCGAGGTGCCAAACCTCCCCGTCGATGTGGACTCTTGGGGGAGATAAGCCTGTTATCCCCAGGGTAGCTTTTATCCGTTGAGCGACGGCAATTCCACTTTCATTCCGCCGGATCACTAACTCCAACTTTCGTTACTGCTCGACCTGTCCGTCTCGCAGTTAGGCTATCTTATGCGTTTACACTCTTTGCACGATTTCCGTCCGTGCTGAGATAACCTTTGAGCGCCTCCGTTACCTTTTCGGAGGCGACCGCCCCAGTCAAACTGCCCGCCTGACAGTGTCCCGTCACCGGCTTACGGTGTCCGGTTAGAATTTCAGCATACGAAGGGTGGTATCCCAACATTGGCTCCGCAACCACTGGCGTGATTACCTCTTAGCCTCCCACCTATCCTGTACATGACATGTCGAAACTCAGTATCAAGCTGCAGTAAATCTCCATGGGGTCTTTCCGTCTTGTCGCAGGTAACCGGTATCTTCACCGGTACTACAATTTCGCCGGGCACATTGTTGAGACAGCTCCCAAATCGTTACGCCATTCGTGCGGGTCAGAACTTACCTGACAAGGAATTTCGCTACCTTAGGACCGTTATAGTTACGGCCGCCGTTTACCGGGGCTTAAGTTCACAGCTTCGACTCGAAGTCTAACCGTTCCCCTTAACCTTCCGGCACCGGGCAGGCGTCAGCCCATATACGTCGTCTTTCGACTTAGCATAGACCTGTGTTTTTTTGCTAAACAGTCGCTTGGGACTATTCTCTGCGGCCTGCTTTTATGCAGGCACCCCTTCTCCCGAAGTTACGGGGTCATTTTGCCGAGTTCCTTAACAATGCTTCTCCCGTTGGTCTTAGGATTCTCTCCTCATCTACCTGTGTCGGTTTGCGGTACGGGCGCCTATTCAATACACACAGCTTTTCTCGTCAGTGTAGAATCACCTGCTTCGCTACTAATTTTCGCTCCCTTTCGCCCGGGTCAACCAACGCCCGGGTCAGGCTATCTTCCTGCGTCCCTGTGCTTAACAATTTCGGCGGTTACGGAATGTCTACCGTATGTGCATCGACTACGCCTTTCGGCCTCGCCTTAGCTCCCGACTTACCTTGGGCGGACGAACCTTCCCCAAGAAACCTTAGATTTTCGACCATTATGATTCTCACATAATTCTCGCTACTTATTCCGGCATTCTCACTTGTGCCTCGTCCGGAAGTCCTTACGGTCTTCCTTCGTCCTACTACACAACGCTCCCCTACCCAATATGCACACAATTTAATCCATTATCACCCTTTCGGATAATCTCTTATCCATAGGGGATAATTTGATGACAATTCGCTTCGCTCATTGTCATAGTGCACAATTTTTTTCTGATAATAATTAAATTGTGTGCACATTGCCCAAGCTTCGGTATGAATTTTAGCCCCTGTTAAATTTTTCGGCGCCCAGTCACTCGACTAGTGAGCTATTACGCACTCTTTGAATGTGTGGCTGCTTCTAAGCCAACATCCTGGTTGTTTTAGCATCTGAACATCCTTTTCCACTTAAATCCATTTTGGGACCTTAGCTGTAGGTCTGGGCTGTTTCCCTTTTGACCACGAAACTTATCTCACGCAGTCTGACTCCTATACATCATTTATGCGGCATTCTTAGTTTGATAGAGTTCGGTAACCAATACGGCCCCTAGCTCATTCAGTGCTTTACCTCCGCTAAACTAATATAAGGCTAGCCCTAAAGCTATTTCGGGGAGAACCAGCTATCTCCGGGTTCGATTAGAATTTCTCCGCTATCCACAGCTCATCTCCTACTTTTTCAACAGCAGTGAGTTCGGACCTCCACGGAATTTTACTTCCGCTTCATCCTGTCCATGGATAGATCACCCGGTTTCGGGTCATATACACACAACTTTATTCGCGCTATTAACACTCGGTTTCCTGCGGCTCCGATACTTAATATCTTAACCTCGCTGCGTACATATACTCGCCGGACCGTTCTACAAAAAGTACGATATCGCACTAATATTGTGCTTTATCTGCTTGTAAACACAAGGTTTCAGGTTCTTTTTCACTCCCTCCCGGGGTTCTTTTTCACCTTTCCTTCACAGTACTGCTTCACTATCGGTCATTAGGTTGTATTTAGGCTTGGGGGGTGGTCCCCCCGGCTTCCCGGCAGATTCCTCGTGTCCGCCGGTACTCTGGATACTGACTCCTGCTCATCTCTTTCGATTACGGGACTATCACCCTCTTTGGTTTGGCTTCCCAACCAATTCTTCTAGAAAACTCACAATGGATTATTCAGTCCTCAACCCCTATGATATTGCTATCTTAGGTTTGGCCTCTTTCCCTTTCGCGCGCCGCTACTTAGGAAATCGATGTTTCTTTCTCTTCCTCCGCCTACTTAGATGTTTCCAGTTCAGCGGGTTTTTCCCGCGTTATGCTATGTATTCACATAACGCTGACTGTGCATGACCACAGCCGGGTTGCCCCATTCGGAAATCTGCGGGTCAATGGCTATTTGCGCCTCCCCGCAGCTTTTCGCAGCTTGTCACGTCCTTCATCGGCACCTAATGCCAAGGCATTCACCCTGTGCTCTTAACAGCTTGACCTGTTATTATTCCAATCGAGAATTTTGTAAGAAAATGTTTGTACCTCAGTAGTGTTTTATCACTACCGGCTACCTTGACTTTTTTCTTGAAAAAAAGACTTTATATCGTTTTAAGTTGTCATAGATCATTTGCTAATTACTTAAATTAGCAATGGTGGAGATGAGGAGGATCGAACTCCTGACCCCCCTGCTTGCAAGGCAGGTGCTCTCCCAGCTGAGCTACACCCCCATTTGTCTAATCCAAGAAATTTAGCTTGGTGGGCCTAAGTGGACTCGAACCACCGACCTCACGCTTATCAGGCGTGCGCTCTAACCGGCTGAGCTATAAGCCCTTATAAATTTTTTTGAAAGACTTGGTCTTTCAAAATTAAACAGCAAAGAAAGAATATTTTTTTAGGTATTTTTCATACCGTAAGCCTTAAACTTAAGACTTACTCGAACTAAAGATTTGATTTACACCTTATGCGTAAATCGTTTCTCCTTAGAAAGGAGGTGATCCAGCCGCACCTTCCGATACGGCTACCTTGTTACGACTTCACCCCAATTATCAGTCCCACCTTCGACTGCTGCCCCCTTGCGGTTAGCTCACAGGCTTCGGGTGTTACCGACTCTCATGGCGTGACGGGCGGTGTGTACAAGGCCCGAGAACGTATTCACCGCGACATTCTGATTCGCGATTACTAGCAATTCCGACTTCATGCAGGCGAGTTTCAGCCTGCAATCTGAACTGGGACCGTTTTTTGAGATTTGCTCAAGGTCACCCTGTCGCTTCCCTTTGTTAACGGCCATTGTAGTACGTGTGTAGCCCAGGACATAAGGGGCATGATGATTTGACGTCGTCCCCACCTTCCTCCGACTTGTCGCCGGCAGTCTCGCCAGAGTGCCCGCCTTGACGCGCTGGCAACTGACAATAGGGGTTGCGCTCGTTGCGGGACTTAACCCAACATCTCACGACACGAGCTGACGACAACCATGCACCACCTGTCTCTTGATTCCCGAAGGCACTCCCGTATCTCTACAGGATTCCAAGGATGTCAAGTCCTGGTAAGGTTCTTCGCGTTGCTTCGAATTAAACCACATACTCCACTGCTTGTGCGGTCCCCCTTCAATTTCTTTGAGTTTCAGCCTTGCGACCGTACTCCCCAGGCGGGATGCTTAACGCGTTAACTACGACACAGAATGGTTCCATACATCCCGACATCCAGCATCCATCGTTTACGGCTGGGACTACCAGGGTATCTAATCCTGTTCGCTCCCCCAGCTTTCGCTCCTCAGCGTCAGTTACTGTCCAGAAAGCCGCCTTCGCCACCGGTGTTCCTCCTAATATCTACGCATTTCACCGCTACACTAGGAATTCCGCCTGCCTCTACTTCACTCAAGACCATCAGTTTCAAATGCAGCCCCGGAGTTGAGCCCCGGTATTTCACATCTGACTTGCTAACCCGCCTACACGCCCTTTACACCCAGTAAATCCGGACAACGCTTGCCACCTACGTATTACCGCGGCTGCTGGCACGTAGTTAGCCGTGGCTTCCTCCTATGGTACCGTCACTTTCTTCTTCCCATAAGACAAAAGTTTACAATCCGAAGACCTTCTTCAATCACGCGGCGTTGCTGCGTCAGGGTTGCCCCCATTGCGCAATATTCCCCACTGCTGCCTCCCGTAGGAGTCTGGGCCGTGTCTCAGTCCCAATGTGGCCGATCAACCTCTCAGTTCGGCTACTGATCGTCGACTTGGTGAGCCGTTACCTCACCAACTATCTAATCAGACGCGAGTCCATCCTTAAGCGATAAATCTTTGATATATCTCCGATGCCGAAAATATATATTATGCGGTATTAGCACAAATTTCTCTGTGTTATCCCCCTCTTAAGGGCAGGTTACTCACGCGTTACTCACCCGTCCGCCGCTATCCGTCACCAAAAATCTGCCGAAGCTTCATTTCGGTGATTTCCCGCTCGACTTGCATGTGTTAGGCACGCCGCCAGCGTTCGTCCTGAGCCAGGATCAAACTCTCAATAAAAGTATTTTAATGCAAATCTCATTTGCATCAACGTTTTATTTCAGTTTGTTTAGCTCATTACTAAACTTGGCTTAAAGCTTGTGTTAGCTTTAAATTTTAACTCAATTCTCTATTAACGAGAACCTCTCTTTGCTGTTCAATTTTCAAAGACCAAATTCTGTTTTGTTGCTTTACTATCAGCAACTTTTATAGAATACCACATCTTCGTCGGTTTGTCAACACTTTTTACAAATTTTTAAAAAAATTTCAATTTTCAAAAAAATCTGTAATGTTCGGTGTGTTGCCCCTCACGAAACTGCCTTATAAATATAACACATCGCGGACAAGTTGTCAACACTTTTTTAAATTTTTCAAATTTTTTTGCCTTTTAAATTTTTTCTACATTATATAAGCACCTAAACTTTTTTTAAAACGTATATTATACACTGTTGATTTTTACTGAATTGTGATAAAAATAAATGCGACAGTAAACATTTACAAAAAAATAAAATTTACGGATTTTTGGAGGAAAAATATGGCGACAGAATATTTGGAATTTGTGCTTGAACAGCTGTCGGATATTGACGGTATAACGCACCGTCAAATGATGGGCGAATACATAATTTATCATCACGGAAAAATTGCCGCATATCTCTGCGACGACCGTCTTTTGGTAAAACCCGTGCCGAGCGCGTCGAAAATGATGCCCGATGCAAAATACGAACCGCCGTACGACGGCGCAAAGGATATGATTTTGGTTGAAAACATTGACGACAAGGATTTTTTAACAAATCTTTTCAATTCAATGTACAGCGAATTGCCCGAACCGAAAAAATCAAAACGTTAAAAAAGCACCGCAGGAAATGCACAAAAGCACTCACCTGCGGTGTTTTTCGTTATTTATTTAAAATTTCCTCCGCCATTTTTTTGCAAGTTCGTCAGCCGAAAGCTTGCCGTCAATTTGCAAAAGCTGATACTGTATTCCGTCTTTTACCCAAGTAACGCTCTGCACATTTTGAATTTTAACCTCGGGCGAACCATAGCTGAACACAAGCTCGCCGTTTTCCTCGGCTTTTTTTGTCTGCATCGGTAAGCTTGTAATCTCCGGGAACAGTCTTATTTGCAAAACTGTAATAGTAAATATCAACACCGTTTACGGTTTCGGCAACATTGCCCTGCAATTCCGCCTCGGAATTAAATTTATCCTGTGCAAAAATCACAATATCGCCGTTTTTCTCGTAGTCAAACGACACCGACTTGAATTTTTCAACCGACTTGCCGTTTTCGTCCGTAAGATTGTTGTTTATAACATTGCCGTTTTTGAATGTGTAGCCGTTCTCAAACGACTCGATAAGAACGGGCTTGTATCCTATGTCTTTTTTTCCGCCTGCTGTGCCGTCGGAAGTGAATTGTAGTCGGGTGCGGACGACGACGAGCTGAACCAATTTGATACAATTCCGCTTGCGGCGAAAAACCGATATACCCAAAAACAAACGTTGCCGCGATTGCAATAAGCGCTATTTTCTTTTTGATTTCATAGTGACAGACTTCCTTTCTTTATATGCGAAGTCAAGTTTTGCGTTTACATTTCGCTTGACCGCCTGAATATCAATGTCAAGCGGAGCGCAAAATTTTCCGTTCGCTTTTTTTGATGTTCAAATCTTCAAACAAATTGTTTTTCTGTTCATAACATTTCCCTCGCATTTGATAAAAATTATTTTCAGTTTGCGTTTTTCCGCGCGAAAGCTTGGTTTTTCACGGTTGATACGTTAATTCCCGTCGCTTTTTGAAATTTCCTTAATTTTTTCGTTAAATTTGTAATAACGGACAAATATTTCGCTGTCAGGCTCGCCCAAACTCATAACCGCATCCCATAGCGCATTGCTCTCGGTATTTTTGTTCAATCGGCGCGGATTGGTCTGCAAGTTCAATATCGTCTATGCAAACGGAGTCCGTCTTTTTGCTCAGCCTTTTCAACGCAAAATTGCGTGCCGCGGCGGCGATATACGACCTTATTGTGCCTTTTTGCAAATCTATATAATCTGCATTTTTCCAAAGTGCAACAAAGACGTCGGACACAATTTCTTCCATGTCTTCTTTCGGCAGACTGTTTCCTGCCATATTATACAAAACCGTGCTTAAATACGGTGTGTATACCTCAACCGCCTCGTCTATTGAATTTGGTTCGCGTTTTTTGAGCCGTTCCAACAGCTTTGTTTCATATGCCATTTCAAACCCTGCTTTCTTTTTGTGCAAAGTTAAAAAGCCTTTAGTCTTTACAACTTTATATATCCCTAAAGAGCGAAAAAGTTTCACCATTTGAAAAAAATTATTATAATTCTTACACGTGCAGAGATTTCTATTAAATAATATAAAAAAAGGCAACCTTTACAGATTGCCTTGAGGTTTGCATATAAAACTTAATTTGTCAGTTTCTTTTCCACCGCAATCCAGATTTCGCAGGTATAATCCGCATTTTTGCGTATCTGCCGACGGATAGCTTTCAATCTCGATACCGCAGGGCTGATATTCGCTCGCCGGGAAAAAAACTCGGTGCAGATATACTTATACACCTTTTGAAAAGCCTCGGGCATTTTGCCGGTGCATTTAAACACAGCATACGTGTGCGCCGGGATAGTTTCAACCGTGAAATAGTCCTCGTCGATTTTTTCGCCGTTATAGTGCGCGCCTATTCCATACGGAAAATCACTGTTTTTTTCATCGTCGGGTCCGCGTCAAAGCTTATGCCGACAATGCACTTGTCAAAAAAATGTTATTCTTGTTGATATACTTGCAAACCGCCGAAATTGTGCCGTCCTTTTGGCACTCGCCCCAAAACTTCGCGATTTCCTGCGTTGTAATCTCGTGCGCCTTGGGAAAGCGTTTCTTTCTCAAAATCACATCAAACGCGCCTTTGTTTTCAATTCTGTAATCCATAGTCGTACCTCCGTTTAAAATAAGTTTTACGGAAAGCTTGGAAAACGATTTGAGATTTGCGCCCTTCTTTGCGGCAGACGGCGTTACACCGTGAAAGCGCGTGAATGCGCGCGAAAAAGCTGTCGGGCGAGTCGTATCCGTATTTTAACGCAACGTCAATAACCTTTTTGTTTGTTGACGCAAGTTCACTGCCCGCGAGCGACAGTCTGCGAAAAACGAATGTAATCGCCCAAGCTGTAACCGCAAATTGCACTGAAAAACGCGCTGAAAAATGAAAGCTTGACGAATATGCCGACTTTGCAGTTTCCTCAAAATCAATCGGCTCCGTTATATGCTCCTCAACATAGTCCAGCGCACGCTGAAGTCCCGAAATCCAATCCATTTTCCTCATCTCCATAAACACATTATACGACAGCTTTGCATTATTTTCCTGATATTTGATGCTTTGATGTGCTATATTTTTTTATAATTTTTTCTGCCGTTGCGCCGTCAATTTGGTTTACGGTAACAAATTCACCGCCGAAAAACACCGCAAAATTGTTAAACACGCACGGCAGATTTTTCGCCGTTTCAAGCGAATTTACCAATACAAATTTTGCGTCAATGTCCTTTTCGGCACAAAAAGTTTTTAACTTTTCAATCCGCTGATAAATGTACGGACACTGATAATCGTAGTAAATCACAAGCGATTTTTTTCGCTTATCTCCTGCTTGACGCTCGGCGAAAACCGCGGTTTTGAGCCGTCGAACGACAGCGATAAAAGTTCGTAGCCGTCATTTGTTTCGTCTGCCGTTTCAAAGCCGAATTTCTTGGCAAAATTTTGGTCGGAAAGCCAGTTTTTCTGCTTTTTCGCGCCGAGCATACAAATGCCCGACTTGCCGTTTTTCTTCGCGTCGTTTATGCAGTATTCCATAAGACTTCGGCCGTATCCGCACCCTTTCGGCGCACCCTGAACCCAAAGACAGTAGATGTAATAAAAATTATTGCCCTCAATCGGCACCCACGCGTTTTCAAGCGGTGCATACTCGATAAACACGCACGCGTTTGCGTCAAGCTTGCGGAAAATATGCCCCTCTTTGAGCCTCTCGAGAGCCAGTTTTTTTCTTTGCGTCAATACCGATGTGCGCATTTTTGCGGATAATACAGCAAACGTGCTCGTCACAAAGATTTTCAGCCGTCAGATTGATAAATTCAGCGTCCATTTCAGTTTCCTTTCTGTATGAGTTTCAAAAAAATCTTTTGTCGTTCAAAAACCTCGTTTGTGAGATACTCGCCGTTGTAAAAACAGCGCGTAGGTTGTAATGGGCGACGGCGCGTTCTGCGCCTGCTCCTTTGTTTCGATATGAACGGTTTTAAAGGGCGATATTGTGCTCTTTTGCAGTCGCAATCGGCACATATTTTGCGGTAAACGGACACTGATTTGTGTAAAAAAAGCACATATCCGTCCTCGTTAATATGCGCATTTTTTTCGCGCACTCCTTAAACTTTGAATTTGCTCCGTCTTATCAAACGGAAGATACCAAAAATTCTATTCCGTTTGACGACTCATCGCACGGCGCAAAAACCCTTATGCGCCAAAAATTTCGGGTCGGCAAGAAACGGACGTTTTTCGCCGACGACAAAATGCACATTCCCTTTTTGCCCTTGTTTTTTTGCTGTCGTTTACGGCATAATCGAGCAAATCGGTTGAATATCCGTGCCCCTTTAAACGCACCCGACACCCACAAACAGTCGATATACATAAAACCCGTCGGCGCATATCGGCACCCACGCGTTCTCGGCAGGAATGTATTCAATAAAGCATTTTCCGCGCTCGGCGCTTTTATAAAAACCAGCCCGTCGTCAAACCTCTCGCTTAGCCACGCTTTTTTTCGACGACACCTGAATGTCTTTGTTGTTTGAAATTGCACAGCAAATATGCTCTTTTTCGATATTTTCTTTTGTAACTTTTAATATATTCCATAATTTTAACGCCTCATTTTATCATCTTAATAATGATTATACTTTTGTTTTTGCGGTGTTGTCAATTATTTTTGAATAATGATTAAAAATATATTTTTTTACAAAAAAAACACACCGGCAATTTTCATTGCCGATGTGTTTTTAACTTTAAATTAGTCTTCCAAAGCTCTGCAGAGGAAAGTAACAATCTGACCTCTTGTGCAGGTGTTTTCGGGAGCAAATTCTGTTTCCGAAACACCTGATGTAACTTCTGCCGCAACCGCCCAGTCAACCGCATCCGCATAGTCAGCGTCCTCGTCAACGTCCTCAAATTCACCGAATTTGCCGAGGGAAGGCGAACCTGCGTTTTTTTCCACAAATATTCAACTGTAGATGCTCTTGTGCAGGGAGTGTTTCCCTCAAATTTGTCACCCGTAACCATATCTTTGCCGTATGCCCAGATTGCAGCGTCATAGAAATAGTCGCTTGCCGAGATGTCTGTGAACGGATTTTCGATTTCAGCCTTGGGCGAACCTACCGCACGCCAGAGGAATGTCAAAAATCTGCGCTCTTGTGCAGGTCAAATCGGGCGAGAAAGTTGTTTCGCTTGTGCCCTGTGTGATGTTTTTGCCGACTGCCCATTTTACAGCAGAAGCATAATATGCATCGTCTGCAACGTCCGCAAAATTGATTTCTGTCTTTGTTTCTGTTTTTGTTTCTGTATTTTCGTCTGTTGTTTTGCTGTCCTCTTTGTCAGCATCTTTGTTTGTTTCGTCGGTTGTTTCAAGCAGACGGAGTGTGTTGTAAACTCTCATAGTGTCTGTTTCTGCTTCCGAGTGTAAATTTGATGTAGCATTTTGCCGAGCCTTTTTTTGTTGCGGTAGAATCTACTTTTTTTCAAATTCGCCTGTAAGCTCAACAGTGCTTCCGTTTGTGATAACTTTTTTAACCGACTCCAAAATATCCTCAGCCGTAACGTCGGGGTCGAGCGAAACATTCTGGAAAATTGCTTTTGCCGCCGCTATGTCTTTTGCAAGATTTTCTTTGTCTGCGTTTGCTGTTGCAGCGTCGCCTGTAAGTTTCGGGATTTTTGCGTCATACATTTCGTGACGTGTGTAAGGTCCGCACTTAAACATAATGTTTACGAAAATCGAACCGTCTTTTTCGCTTGTAGCGTTGTAAATGCGGAAGTCTGTTTCTTTCGAGAAACCAAGTTCAACCGTGCTTTTATCGGGAAGAATTTTCTTAGCCGCGCTCAAAAACTCATCTGCTGTCATATCGTTATAGATACCCATTGTGCCGATACCGTCTTTTGATTGCTTTCATTGCGGTTTTAATTTCGCCCTCTTAATCAATAGCGACAAACCGCCGTCGGCAAAACCGTAAACATTACGCATAATGCCATAAGTAAACCCAATACTCTCTTAACCATTTTTTTCTTTCTCCTTTTTTATTTCAATTATTGTATTGCCCTGTTTAAGAATGTAACAATCTGTCCCCTTGTGCAAGTGTCGCCGGGTGAGAATGTCGTTGCGCTTGTGCCTGCGGTAACGTTGTTTTTAACCGCCCACGCAACCGCCTCGGCGAAGTCCGCGCCGTTTGAAACATCGCTGAATGTGCCCGAAATTTCGGTTCTCGGCGAGTTTGCGTTTTTCCACAGATATTCAACGGTGGACGACCTTGTGCAGGGAGTGCTTCCGTCAAACTTACTGCCCGAAACCATACCTTTGCCGTATGCCCATATTGCCGCGTCATAGAAATAGTCGCCCGACGATACGTCGGCAAACGGATTTTCAATTTCAGCCTTGGGCGAGCCTACCGCGCGCCAGAGGAACGTCAAAAATCTGCGCTCTTGTGCAGGTGTCGTTCGGCGAGAATGTCGTTGCGCTCGTGCCCTGTGTGATATTTTCTTTCAACCGCCCATTTTACCGCATCGGCAAAAATAATCGGCGGATTTTACGTCTGCAAATGCAGTGACGTTTGATGTATTTGTATTTTCCGTTTTGTTATCTTCGGTTTTTGTTTCTTCCTCGGTGTTCTTCGCAGGTTTGGACCAGTTTGCGGTGCCGCCGGTTGTAAGAGAAATTCTGTCCGCCGAGTCGCTCATACGGAGATTAAGCGTATATCCGTTTTCGGTTTTTGTCATATATTCAAGGTCAATCGGAACATACGAAACCATTCCGTCGCTCGCTGTGCAGATAAGATAATCTTTCTGCATTTCGTCCGTATCTATGTAGTTCGTCTTGCCCGATGCGGTAACAACCGAAGTAATCCAAGTCGGAACACCTGCAAAAAGCTGAACAGCCGTGCCTGTTTCTTCAGCGTCATATACGCCGACGCCCATATAGTTATAACCGCTTTTGAGGAGGTTTGCGCGGTGTCCGTCACTGTTCATCCAGGAATTCATCGCATTTTCGCCCGAAACTGCGCGCGCCTTTGCGTCACATTTATAGATATTTTCGCCCGCGGTCGAATAGCTCAACCCTGTAATTGCAGTGAAGGGGTTTTTGTCCGTTCGGTCTTGTATGCGAAAAAGCTTTCCACAAGTTCAACCTCACGGATACTGCACGCATTCTGCAAAAACCTCGGGCATTGTGAGGAGCACCGAGCCGACTTTGTTTCTCTCAATGTTTGTAAGTCTTAAAATTTCCCATTCTTCTTTTGTTAATCAAGGTTTTGTCAACCGGCAGTTTTCTTACAAGCTTGGGAAGCGTTTCGCTGAAACGCGTTTCGCGTTCTTCATCGCCGAGAGTCATTGTAAGATAAGCGGTGATGTTGCCGTCCTCTTTGAATGTCGCATTTATTTTGTTAAACGATTTCCAGGACACTTTTGTGCCGTTTTTAACAGCTTTTTCGGCAACTTCAAGCATTTCTTCCTTTGTGGTTCTGTTGTCGTACGCAATTTCGTCCATTGCAACGCCGATAAGATGTCTGTCCTCGTCAATCGCCTTTGTTGTTTCGTTCACAATCAAAGGAAGTGTTTTTGCCGCGGGAACCGCGTCCTCAACGGTACCGCACTTGAGCGTGAGAGTTGCGGAAACGGTGCCGTTTACCGTGCTCGACGATTTGACAATTTTTAAAATTCGCCTTGTCAAGCGTGATTATAACATCATTGTTATCCGCCGCGTCCATAGCCATTTTCAAAATGTCTGTTGAGGTTGTGTCGTTTGAAACCTCAAAAGTCCACATAGCGTCGCTTATCGCTTTTTTTGCCGCATTTATGTATTTTTTAGCCGTTGCCTCGTCTATTTTGCCGTCGGAAACGTCTTCCTTCACAGGTTCGCTGTCGCCGTCGTCGGTAGTCAAACCGCCGAACGCCCTGCTGTCGGTGCCTGCCGGAATTTCTTTTTTAACCGTGAGTGCCTCCTCGCCGTCGTCTATAAAAAAATGCTCACATCTGCGCTCACATATCCTGCCTTTGTTGCCGTGGGACTTACAACCTTAAAACGTTCAACCAAAAATCCCGTGCCGACAAACGAGTTTGTCGAGTATTCGCACGCACCGAACAAAAGGTTTTCCATATCTTCTTTCGTAAAGTTTACGTCCACATCCGCTTCTTCGAGCAAATCGAGAAAACGTTCCATATTTTTCTCGCACGCAGTCTGCGCGTCGTCAATCACCGTTATGGCGTACGCAGTTGTATGCGGTGTCTGAACCGCGCCGAGCATAAGCGCCGCCGCACAGGCACAAGCCAAAAATTTCTTCATCACTGCACTTCCCTTTTTTATAAAAATTATATATTTGTTTACAACATTGTAATTATACAAGATTTTTAAATTTTGCAACAGATTTTTTTATATTTTTTTGCAAAAATTTTACACAAAATTTTTACGGCACAAATTTGCGGTAAAAATCTTGAAAAATTCGGCGCGTTGTGATATAATGGTGTCAAAGGAGAGATGATATATGTTTAAAAACAAACACAGAGTTTGACATTATCGGTATGGGTGAAGTTATGTTACGCCTGTCACCGCCTGCAAAGGAGAAAATTTCGCAGTGCGAAACATTTGAAAAAACAATCGGCGGAAGCGAGCTTAACGTTGTGTCGGGCGCGTCTATGCTCGGCGTGCGCTCGGCAATAATCACAAAAATTCCGCAAAACAAAATCGGGCATTTTGTGCGCAACAAAATCCGCTACGGAAACGTGAGCGACGATTACATTGTCTACGACCAATCGGCAGACGCGCGTCTGGGTGTCTATTATTACGAGAGCGGTGCTTACCCGAGAAAATCGACCGTCATTTACGACCGTGCGCGCTCATCTATGTGCACACTCAGTATTGACGAACTCCCGGGCGATATTTACGAAAAAACAAAGGTTTTCCACATCAGCAGTATCACGCTTGCGATAGACAAAAGCCTTCGCGAAACCGCACTTGAAATGATTAAGCGTTTCCACAATGCAGGCGCGCTCATTTCGTTTGACGTAAACTACCGTTCCGCGCTGTGGAGCGAGGAGGAGGCACGAAAAGTTATACAAAGCGTTTTAAAATACGTCGATTTTCTTTTTGTTTCGGAGGAAACGTCGCGCCGTATGCTCCAAAGAGAGGGCACGCTTGAAGAAATTATGCAGGGTTACGTTAAAGATTACGGGTGCAAACTTGTGGCAACCACGCGCCGTGAGGTTATTTCGCCTATGCGCCACAATTTTAATTCAAAAATATTTTTTGACGGCAAATTTTACGAGGAAAAACCGTATAACAACATTGAGGTTATCGACCGCATAGGAAGCGGTGACGCGTATCTCGCAGGCGTTTTGTACGGGCTTATAAAAACAGGTGACATTACAAGCGCGCTCGAAATAGGCAACGCGACTTCGGCGGTTAAAAACACCGTTGTGGGCGATATGTCGGCAAGCAGTATCGACGAAATTTTTAAGTGTTATAAAGTCGCACAAGGCAACGGGAAGACAGGACGAAATGGTGCGTTAAAATACCGTATAAAAAAGGAAATTTTTTGCAAAAAAAGTGTTTACATACGCAAAAAAATTCTGATAGAATAAATATGTAAAAATTTTTCCAAAAAAAGGAAGGTGTTTTAGAATGAAAAAGAAAAAATTCGGCTGTGCCGTATTGTGCACGGCAATGCTGACCGCGGTTTTTGCACCGTCGGCAGGCGCTTGGAGCGTTTTTGACAAAGATTACGGCGCTGAAGGCTTAGAGCAGAGCAGTACGCTTGTAACCGACGATATGGTGACAGTCCGCGAAAAAGACGACCCGAACGACGTAACATCGCTTATTTACACCGTTCTTCCCGACGGCAACGCAATGATTACCGACTATTCGGGCAAATTTATGGAGGGATATGAATTTGAATTTGACATTCCGTCCGAAATTGACGGTCACACGGTTGTTGCAATCGGCGACGGCGCACTTTGCGACAGCGCCGCGAAAATCGTAGGCATAACTCTTCCGTCAACGGTAAAAAGAAATCGGAAACAGGGCTATTTACGGACGTTATTTAAAATATCTCAAACTAAACGACGGACTTGAGGTTTTAAAAGATTATGCCATAAACTGCGGTGACGAGCTTGAAACGCTTGTCATTCCCGACAGTGTAAAATACATAGGCAATGAGGCTGTTTCGGGCAAGGCACTTAAAAATATTACTCTTCCGAACGGTCTTGAATATCTCGGCAAAAATGTTATTTTGGGCACTGCATACGAAGCAGATGCGTCAAACCGCGAAAACGAGATTTTATACCTCAGACAGTACCTTATAGCAGGCTTGAAAATCGGATACGAGGAACTGGAAAATCCCGACCCGTCCGCGCCGACTCAAACAAAGCAAATTCACGAATGGGAGGCTGTGGGCGACATTGCAATCCGCGAGGGCACAACAATGATGTGCGCCGACGCTTTCGGAATGTCAAACATCACATCGGTAAAATTGCCGTCAACGCTTAAGGCAATCCCCTATCTCGGTTTTTACCGGTGCAAAAACCTTGACAACGTTGTAATTCCCGGCAATGTCAAAGACATCGGACCGAATGCATTTTCGTGGAACGAGAGCCTTACAAACCTTACAATCGAAGAAGGTGTTGAACGTATCGGTGAAATGGCATTTTTCCGATGCAACAACTTAAACGAGGTTACAATTCCCAAAAGCGTTACACAGATTGACCTGCAGGCTTTCGGCTGGGATTATGTAAACGATTATGACGTAAGAAACGAAAAATCTTGTTATAAACTGTTTCAGCGGTACGGCAGGCGAACAGTATGCAAAAGACAACGGATTTAAGTATAATTTGCTCGACACGGGCGAAACGGTTGATAAAAGGCGCACCTACCGCGGCGGCTGACAGCAGACACACCTGCGAGGCAAAAGGTGACAACTGCGCGGTTAAGAAATTTAAAAGATATTATGAGCGCGGAGGGCGACACCAACCACGACGGCATTGAATACTGCCTCGACCACGGCATTATGAACGGCACGGGCGCAGACACATTCGACCCCGAGTCTACAATCACACGCGCACAGTTTGCAACGATGTTCTACCGTCTTGCAGGTCAGCCCGAATCAAGCGCGGACAGCAAATTTACCGACCTTACCGAGGATTGGTATGTTAAAGCGGTCAACTGGGCGGCGGCAAACGGCATTATAAACGGCACAAGCGAAAACACCTTCTCGCCGTACGACACAATAACGCGCGAGCAGATTGCCGCAATTTTGTACCGTTATGCCGAAACAAGAGGTCTTAATATGCTGTACGGCGACGGCTTTGATTTTGCAAATTCCTTTTACAGCGATAAAGACAATATTTCCGACTATGCGCGCGTTCCTATGGAATGGTGCTTTGCAAACTACGTAATGTTTGACTATGTTGACGAAGCGCACGGTCACGAAATTCTTATCGGCGCGAAAATCGCTCCCACACGTGCGGACACCGCGCTTATCTTCAGCAAAATGGGAACATTGCTCGAATATGAGGCAACAAAATAAACGTTTTTCCCAATAAAAATTTTAACCCGTTCGGAAAACAAACCGAACGGGTTTTTGTTATAAAACTATCTTAAATTCCGTGCCTTTTCCAAGCTCGCTTTTCACCGATACGTCTCCGCCGTGCAGTTCGGCAATGCTTTTCACCATCGAAAGCCCCAGTCCGCAGCTGCCGTATTCGTCGTTGCGCACATCGTCCGCGCGGTAGAAACGGTCCCAAATTTTACTGATATTCTCATCCGAAATTCCTATGCCGTTATCCGAAACGGCAATCTCGGTTTTGCCGTTATTTTTTTCACCGCGGAAATATTCACATATCCGCCGTTTTTTTGCCGTATTTTTACACCGTTGCTCACAAGATTTGTAACCGCGCTCAAAATCAGCGCCTCGTCCGCTTCCACAATGGTATTTTTCGGGAACGTTAACGTTAATTTTGATCCCCTTTTCGTCCGCCAAAGCGCGGAGGCTTTCCGCAGAAATATCCGCAATAACGGCAATGTCCACCTTTTCTTTAAAAATTTTCTGACGGTTGCCGTCTATGCGAGAAAAGAAGCAGCAAACGCGATATAAGCTTTGACATCTGATTTGCCTTTGCTGTTATGGTTTCTGCAAGTTCTTTTTTTCCTTTTCGCTCTGCGCAACGTCCAAAAAGATACTCGCCCTGCGCCAGAATTACGCTTATAGGTGTCCGCAGTTCGTGCGACGCGTCGGAGGTAAACTGCTTTTTCCTTTTTAATGAGAAATTCAATTTTTATCCAGCATATGATTGAGCGTAACCGACAGGTTGTAAAAGCTCATCGCGCTTTGCGCCGTCAGATATTCCAATGCGCTTTTTGATGTCGCCTTTCTGCGAAATGTCGTTTGCGGTGCTGATGATTTCATTTATCGGCGAAAAACGATTTTTGCGATATAATAACCGCCCAGCGCCGCCAAAAGAAGAATGAGCGGAACGATAATCAAAACCGCGGTAAATGCCGACCTGCCGAAAAAGAATTGTTGAGTTAACCTCCTGCGCACCTCTTATCCATACGCCGTCACCGCGGTTTCCGTCTTGCATTTTCGGTCGGTTTGCACCATTTTGGCGCGTGCCGTTCTGCGCATCGTTCTGATGAATACCGCTGTTCGCGTCATCGCTTTGTTCAGACGGTTTTGCGGTTTCTCCGCCGGCTTGTTCGGGCGGTTTGACATTTTCTCCGCTGTTTTGGTTCGGAGGCTGAACGGGCATAGGACGGCTTTGTTTTTTTACATCGTAGATGATATATTCCTTGCCGTCAACCGTTTCACGGCGCAAAATGCCGTCTTTAAACTCAATATTCGACACGTCGTAAATATACTGACCCACAAGATACGCACCGCTTGTGTCGTATATCGTCACGTTTTTAAACTCCTCGCCGCTGTCCACCGTGCCGAAAAACGTCGCGCTCAAACGAGCTTAATTTTGTTGCAATCTGCGACACCTGCGATGTCACGTTTTTTTCTCGATATTGTCTATCGAAAGCTTGTACGAAAGCGTGCCGACAAGCGCAAGCACAACCGCAATAAGCACAAACATCAGGCTTGTGTACCAAACGGTAATTCTGAATTTTATAGAGGTTATTTTTCATTTTTAACCTTCCTTTATCACATAACCGACATTCTTCACGGTATAAAGCAGTTTTTGTCAAAATTGCCGTCGATTTTCTTTCGCAGATGATGAATGTAAACCTTTATAACATCGCTCGAAATATCATAATCGTAATTCCAGATGTTTTCCTCGATTTTCTCTTTCGACACGATAATTCCCTTTGTTTCGCGCGAGATATTCCAAAACCGCATATTCCTTTGACGAAAGCTCGATATTTTCGCCCGAGCGCGTGACGGTGCGCGAAACGGTGTCGATTTTAAGGTCGGCGATTTCGATAAAATTGCCCGTGACACGCTCTTTCACACGGAGCATTGCACGTATTCGCGCGCTCAAAAACCCCGAACGAAAAACGGTTTTGTGATGTAATCGTTCGCGCCTGTGTCAAGACCTTTTATAATATCCTCGTCGGTATCCTTTGCGGTGAGCATCAAAACGGGCGTAAGAATGTTTTTTCCGCGTATTTTTTTAAGCACGTCAAACCCGTTTATTTTCGGTATCATCACGTCAAGAATTATTCCGTCGTAATGCGTATTTTCGATATAATAAAGCGCGTCCTCGCCGTCAAAAACGCCGTCCGCAGTGTAGCCTGCCTTTTCAAGACGCTCGGTTATTGTTTTGTTAAGATTTTTCGTCCTCAACCACCAAAAGACGCATATCATCACCTCTTTTGATTATTTTAGCATATGTTTTAAAAAAGCAAATCGGCGGTTATACCGCCGAAATTGCGAAATATTTACAGTTGGATTTCGCTGTTTGACAAAAGAATTTTTTTCCTGTCAAATCTGCCGTTTGTGCCAGAGTTGCTCTTTGTTCCGACGGTTGTGCTCTGCTCCGAAAGTTCCGCCGTTTTAACCTCCGACCCTGCCGAAACGGTGTAGGTTTTACCGCTTTCCAAAAGCGGTGACGTTATAAATGCCGCCTTGTAATCGCCGTTTGGAGTGTAGTCTAAAATAACGTTTCCGCTCTCGTTTTTAATCTCAATTTTTCACCGCTTGAATGGCGGTTGTCAAAAATAAACCGTAAGCGTGTTCTGTGCAGTGTTTATTCTTTGCTGTTCGCCGTTGAGACAAACGGCAATCACCGTTGCGCCCTCGTTTACCGTGAGCGTGCCGTCGGGGTCAAACACGCCGAACGGACCTGCAAACGTGCCGTCGGTTTTAACCGCTTTTATAACACCGCCGTTCACAATGAGATTTCCGTTTGAGTCAAGGCAATCGTCCTCGGCGTAAATTTCAATATTTCCGCCGTTTATAACAAGACAGTCTTTGTACCGCGAGCCGTTTCCGCCGTTGTTTCCGCCGATTTCACCGTTTTCGTTCGGTGCATTTCCGAAATCTCTCTGCGGACGGCTGCCGCCATTCTGACCGCCGTTTTCAAAATCGGGTCGGTTTCCGCCGTTAAACTGCGGTCTTTCGCCGTTGTTCGGTCTTTCGGGAGGATTTTGCATATCACCGTTGCCCGGCATTTCGGGCGGTGTCTGCATATCGCCGTTATCCTGTCCGTCCGTGCGGTTTGCACCGTTCGGACGCATACCGCCCATATTCATACCGCCCGGCATAGTTCCCGAATTTCCGACCGTTGCGTTAATTCCGTCGTCGCTCGAAACGATTTTTATGTCGCCGTTGTTGACCGTCAAAATATTTTTGCTCTCCAAACCCTCGGTCGATTTTTCAATGTCTATAACCGTATTTTCGCCGTCAACGGTAAGGTTTCCATGTGCCGAAATTCCCTTTCCGTATTCCGAATTAAGACTTAAATTTCCGCCGTTTATGTCAATTTCATCAGCGCAGTGAATTGCGTGGTCTGCCGAATTTACGGTTATGTCACCGCCCGAAATGCTCATCAGCCAATCGGCTTTAATTTCCTTTGACGACGTTTCAAAATCCGCGTCCGAGCTGTCAGTTCTGCCGTTTTGCGCACTGTCTGCACCCGTCTGCACGGGCACTGCTGTGGTTTTTAATGTCAACCGTACCGCCGTCAATTTTAACAATCGACTCCGAGTCTATACCATCGCCCTCCGACACGGTTTTTAATGTTCCACCCGTCATTTTAAAGGTATCGTTAACGTGAATTGCGTCATTTTTCGCGGTAATGTCAACCGTGCCGTCTTCAATCGTGAGATTGTCCGATGCCTTAATTCCGTGACCTGTGTCGGAATTTACGTAAAGCGTGCCGTTCCCCTTAATTTCAAGGTTATCTTTAGAATACACCGCGCCGTTTTCGCTTGAATTTGCGGTAAGATAATTTTCCGTTTTATCCGTCTGCGTGATGTATGCCTTGTCGGCATTTTCAACGTAAATACAGGGACTTCCGCTTGTTGTAATACTTGCGCCGTCCAAGCGGATTTTCACCCTGCTTTCGGTGTCAACGGTGATGTTTCCGCCGTCAAGTGTGCCCGACACCGTGAAATCTCCGCCCTCGGTTATTTTTATGTTTTTTCCGTCAATTTCAACCCCGTTGCCCGTATATGTCAGCGTGTCAAGGTCAATCGTACCCTTGTTTTCCTTCCAGCTCTCGTCCTCTTGCTCGGACGTTATTTCAACCGTCTGCGTGCCGTTATCCCAGTTTGCTTCAAGCCCGAAAACCTCCGAAACCGCGCGGACGGGAACCAGCACTCTGTCCGATATAACCTGTGCCGGAACGTCAAGCGTTGACGTGTCGGTTACTGCGTTGCCGTTTTCATCGGTATCTCCCCTGTCAACGGTAAGCTCTGCCGAATTTACCGTCATACTCACCGTTTTTGAGCTTTTCCGCGCCGAAACGGTCTGCGATTCGTCATTCCATTTTACCGACGCGCCGAGCGTTTCAAAAATTTTTCCGCAAAGGGAACCATAACTCTGCCGTCGATAATTTGAGGCTGGACGTCAAAATCCACTTTTTCGCCGTCGATTTTCACCGTTACGTCCTCTTTTGCAAGATAACTGCACCCTTGCGTGAACGTTATGCCGACAATAAGCGCCATACTCATAACAAACGCTAAAATCTTTTTGTTTTTCATAAATAAAACCTCCTTATTTTACAGTTACCGGCGCGGCAACCGTCAAAATTATATTCAAATTGCCGTTTCTGCATCTTAATTCGTTTAAAAATTCCCGCTCGTCAGCGCCGTTTTTGCATAACGAGCATATATTCCCGCTTCAAAAAGCGAACCCAAATCGGTTGTTCTCACCTTTGTGAGCATATATTTTTTTGTGTATTTTTCCAGAATATCTTTAAAAACGTCGTTGTAATTAAGATTTTCGGGAATTGTAATTTTAAGCTTTTTAGGCAAATCTTTTTCTCAAGAACTCCGCTTTTTCGGTTATGATTATAACCGCGCAAAGGATTATCACAAAAAGCGCACCGTAGCCGTACAATCCCACTCCGCAGGCAAGCCCTGCCGCAATGTCAAAAAATATAAAACCAATGTCCTTTGCGTCGCCCGGCGCACTTCTGAAACGTATAATCGAAAGCGTGCCTGCAAGGCTGAACGCGCGCGCAATGTTACTGCCGATAAAAAGGATAATCACCGAAAGTATAACGGGGAGCATCAAAAGCGCCGCCGCCATACTTTTCTGATAGCTCTCCTCCTGAACCTTAAAATCGGTAAACGCTGTCACCGCGACCAAACATCAGCGCCGTCAGCTTCGTTATAACCGCCGACCCCACCGTTATTTCCGACGAAGAATTTGTCAGAATATTGTTGAACAAATTGTCCATTTTTATCACTCCTTATATAATTTTTTTAAATTCCGTGCCGTACTTTGAAAAAGCTTTTTGCGCTTTATGTCAAGACTGCTCAGCACCGCCGTCAGCCACAGCGGTTTTTGCAAGCGACGTTTTTTTATCTCCATAAGATACACCCCGTCATCAAGCAAATTTTCGCCGTAATCGCCGTTTTCAAGGCGCAAATCGTATCGGCGCGAACGGATATTTGTGTCAAACGATATGCGCAAATCGGGATTATCCTTTTCAAAAAGCAATTCGGTCGTATGCCAGATAAAGTTTCGGTTTTAAATCGTAAATTTTTCAAAAATACTCGATTTCGCGAAGCACCTGACCGTTCATATATTCCTTTTTTCGGGCGCCTTGCCCGATTTTTGCAAAATCGTACGCCTCCGAAAGTGTAAGCGTCGTTCTGCGCTTATTCACAATTCCGTTAAACTTCTTTTTAATTTCAAGATACACCTTTGAATTTTCGCTCGGCACGCCGTACGCACGCAGCCGAAGTTTTTCTCTATATTTCGGGTCGGAAAGCGACGTGCGTATGAGATAATCGCCGTCGGTGTCGAAATATATGTTTGCAATGGTGTAAGGCGTATAGTCTTTGTTGTAAAAAATCAAGCTCCATATGCTTTTTGCAAAAACGTTTATAACGCTTTCACATGCCTGTTTATCCAGCATATATTTATGCTCGTATCGGTTAAAAAAACTTCTATTGCCATAGCCGTCACCCTCCCTAATGTTTAATGAAATTATAGTTTTCCAAGGTTAAATCAAAGTTAAGAAAAATGTAATTTTTACAAAAAATTACCCCTCGCTTGTTTGCGAAGGGTAATTTTATATTTAGTTCGTCATAATTCTGTTAAATTTTAACCGATAAACGTGTTTACAATTTCAGCGTCGGTGTAGAAAAGAGCAAATCGCCCATAGGAAGCTTAAATTTAAGGTCTGCCCAAACGGTATTTCCGCTGTTTACGGTAATGTCCGCACACTTGTATTTATCGCCGAGCGCCGCCGCAAGACTTGCGTTGTCCGCCTCGGAAACACTCACCTTAACACGGTAAAATAAAAATACGACTCGGGATTTGTCACAAGCGTGGGATAATATGTGATATTTGCCTTAATACCGCCTTTTTCGAGCGTTTTTTTCATCTCGGAAAGCGGATTTACAAACATCTGTTTCATCGCGCTTGCAAACGAATAGCTTTCGCTCGCCTTTGCACTGCTGATTTTGTTTGAATAAACGTAATTCGGAACGCTCTTTATAATCGCGGTGTAGTCGCCGTAATTTTTCGGGATATTTCGCAACGTCGGTGTTAAGGTTTTTCGTTGGTTCCGCGTCCGTCCGACGCATACGAAACCTGCGTTCCGATAACCGCGTCAAGCTGAAGCAAAAACCGCGGCAAACTCTTTCATAGTAATTTCTTTGTCGGGGTGGATTTTGCCGTCTGCAAAAAGGCAAATTCCGTTTGACGCTGCGTAATCGAGATACTTTTTCTGCGTGCTGTCCGTGCTCGTAACGTCGGGATAAGACGCGCTCGTGTCAAATTTTGCCGATTTCGTCACAAGCTTGATAAGGTTATAGCACATTTCGGAAAGTGTGTCGCCGACGTTCGCATTTTTGCCCACAAATTCAGCCGTGTTGGGCGTTCCGCCGAGCGTTTCGCCTCTCGTAACGTAAAATTCCTTGCCGTATTCGCAGTCAAGCTCGTTAACTGCGGAAACATTTTTAAAAGTAAGATTATACTGCCTTGAACCGAATCTCAAAACGGCTCTCGCCATTTCGCCGTTGGTAAACGCCGAATCGGGATTGTATTCTCTGTCAAAAAGCGTCTGGCTGTTGAACACCGCTTTTTAAAAACGTCGGGCGAAACAATATCCGCAAAATCTTTCGCAGGCGAATTTTCGTTAATTTCTCTTGCGCGGACGCTAAGCGCCGCACCCTCTGCACGGGTGAGCGTGTCGCCGAGGCGGAGATTAAGTCCGTCGTCGCCCGTCATAATGCCGTAAGTGTAGCCCCACGCAGCCGCGTCTTTGTTGTCCGACTGGCTTGTGATGACACTCGGCGCGGATATGCCTGTTTTACTGCCGTTGCGTTTCCAGATAAGGTTTAAAACCTCACCGCGCGTAATCGCCTTGTCGGGCATAAACTGCGTGCCCGAAAACGTCAAGTCCGGAATACATAATATAGTCATAACCCCAGTGATCGGCAGGAACGTCGGTATAAACAACGTCCGTTTTTTCACTGCCCTTGCCTATCATTTTAACAAATTCGGCGCGCGTAACGGTGCCGTCGGGGCGGAAAGTGCCGTCGTCGTAACCGTTGATTAGTGCCGTCGTTTACAAGTACATCAATGTAAGATTTGCCCCAGTGACCTTCCAAATCGGAAAACGAAACCGCAAAAGAGTTCATCACCGCAAAGGACGAAAAAATGAGGGCAAGCGTCAAAAATAATGCTGACCGTTTTTCATTTGCAAAACCTCCGTTTTTAAATTTGCACCGCGCTCATAACCGTTTCGACTGCCCTTTCGTCGGGCGTACAGGTTAAAAAGATACACGGGCGCGGATTTCAAAAATTTTGTCTGTGAAATCCATACATAAATCGAGATAATCGAGAACAAGCGGTTTTCTGATTTCGTTTACAAAATACGAAGCCGCCCTTTGCGCCCGAGAGTTTTTCAATTTTTATTTTCAGTGCCCCTGTGCAGAAAAAACCACAGCTTTAAGAGGAGCGGAAACGTTTTGATTAACTCCGCTTGTGCCTGCGAACGGCGAGCCGAAAAGGTACGGAACACCGTCTTGAAATTTTATGACGGGTGTATCGTCGTTGGCAATAACAGTGTCGGGATAAACCTCATGCCAAATTGACGTATGGGTGGATTTTCCCGTGCCGGACTGCGCCGAAAATGCGATTGCACTGCCGTTCAAAATAATGGACGACGAATGCAGAACACCGCTTTTGTTTTTTTGAGCATTGCGTACGAAAAAAAGCCTCGCCTATCGCGAAAAACGAGATGTACCAAATGTCTGCGCCGTAAATTTTTGTCACGGTTGGCAACAGAAACTTTCGCCTTTTTGCCGTCGGGCGAGATGTCGTTTCTCAAAAAGGACCTTGCTCGTCAATGCGCATAGTGCAAACACCGCCGTCCGCTGTTTGGCAGTGTTGCCATTTTCTAAGCGGTGCAGTGAGTTTTTCGCTCGGCATCGGGATTTTGTCTTTTATAGAAAAATTCAACTTCAAAGTCAAAAATCTGTAATCTTGTCATTTGTGATGTAAGATGCAAACAGCTCGTCAAATTCTTTAAAATCAGCACCCGAAATACGCACATAATAATTTTGCAATTTTTAAATTCATCTTTTTCTCCGTTAACTAACAATAGGCGGGTTGTATAACCCGCCCATTCGTAAGTTTTAGATTTTTAAGTTTTAGGAAAGTGTCTCTGTTCCTTCACCAGCCGTAATCGTAGTACCGGATTTTCCTAAAAGACTTATAGTTGCCGCGCCTCTCTTATAAAATGTTGTAGGAGCAGTGATATTTTCCTCAACTTTCAAATTTACAATTTCCATTGAGGGTTTTGTATATTTTTTTCATCGAAATTACCTCCTTTAACTTTAAAAACATCAATTATTCAAAACGAAACAGTTATTAACTTGTCGCCCAATACAGTTGTTCCGTCTTTTGTGTAATAAGTGCGGGCATAAGCAGTCTTTGTTTCAACACCTGTATCGTCTACGAACGCAACACCAAACTCACCGCTTGTCGCATCACTCTCTATCGCTTTATAACATTCATAGCCATTAGTTGCATCTTTTTCAAATGCACCTTCGTAGGAAACTGCAACACCATACTCATCACAGTTCTCAGCTATTCCATATATTACAAACATACGGGCATTAGTAATAGTTTCTGTACTACCCTCTGTAGTACCACTAATAGTGGCAGTAAAGCTATTCGACTTCAAACCTTCTTTATAAGTAACAGACGGAACAACAGGTGTAGTATTAAGCGTAATTACCAAATCAGCAGATGTAGCACCGGTAATAGCCAACGTACTTTCATCAATAGTTGTTAAAGCACTGCTAATCGTCAAATTTATTCCATCATTAGCAGATGTAATACTTTCCTTTACATCTGTATTATTCAATGTCGCAGTTGCAATCTTACTTACATCAACACTAACTCCGGCAAGGTTAATTGTTGTAGCAGAAGTTATACCAGTAACATCACGCGGATTAACTTTAACTGCTACGGATTCATCATTGTCAATCTTAACGTTAAACGTAAATTCCTGTGACGCAGGCACAGTCGCACTCTCACCATCACCAGCATTTATTGCTTCACCGCTTACAAACGCACTGTCAGCTTTTGCCATTTTGATAGCCGGAGAACCTGTTAATTTCGCTTTTGTTGTAGTATACTTAAATGTATAAGTTGTAGCATCAGCAGTGTACTGGTTGATATATACCGGATCATCAGTGGTTCCTGCCAGATATGTAACCTCGTCATCAACAGTCAAACCCGAAACAGTAGTAGCAACCTCAACCTTTGTATTGTCGCCGGCCTTATAAAGTGTTCTTGTGGAATACGTCGCATCTGCAAATGCAGTCGTTGAAGCGAGCAACGTTGCCGTTGCACCGAGTGCAACAACTTTTGTTAGCAAACTTTTTCTTTCTCATTAAATTCTTCCTCCCTCTTTTTACCGACCGTTTCCGGTCATAAAAAGCCGTATTATGCCTCGGCTTACGGCATTTTTATGATGAATACATCAATTTTATTAAAAGCGCAAGATTTATTTCACGCTGATAATACGGTCGCAGAAGTCCATAACCTCTTTGCGGTGAGTCACAATTATGAGTGTTTTTTCGTTCATAGCTTTAAGGCTTTTTAAAAGGCTCAATTCCGTATCTTTATCCAGCGCGCTGGTTGCCTCGTCCAAAAAGTAGTATATCCGCGTCGTGATAAAGAGCTCTTGCAATGGCAAGACGCTGAATTTGCCCCTCCGACAGCCCTGCTCCGCCCTCGCCGAGAATGGTGTCAAATCCGTTTTCAAGCTTTGAAATCACATCATAAATCTGTGCGGTTTTTGCACATTCGGTTATTCTTTCGTCACACACATCTTCTTCGGAAAATGCAATATTATCGCGGATTGTTCCCGAAATAAGCATATTTCCCTGCGGAACATACGAAAACATTTTCCGCATTGTTTTGTCAAACGAAATCCTGCCGTTTGTGCAGTTTATGTAAATTCCGCCTTCTGTCGGCGAAATTATACCCAAAATCAATTTTTAAAAATGTGCTTTTGCCTATTCCCGACCTACCGCTTATCGCGACAAACTCGCCTTTTTGATATTTAAATTAAGCTTGTCGAGAATTTTTTCTTTCCGTCGTACGAAAAGCTCACATCTTCAAAAGCAAATTTCTTTCATATCGGCATAAAGCTTTGCAATTTGTGCGCTTGTTTTGCGCTTTTCAAGCTTAAATTCGTTGTCGATTTCAAGAATTTCTATAATTCTTTCCGCCGACGCGAGCGCCTGATAATACTGCGGCAAAAGCGACGAAACCGTTCTGAACGGTGCGATTGAGTCGCCGACAAGCTGAAGCAGTGCCGTCAGTGTGCCGAACGTCATAACGCCGATTGAAATCTTGTACGCGCCGTAGCCCAGCGCGAAATAGTAACCTGCCGTTACCACCAAATAAAACAATATGTTAGCAACAATGCTGATATTGTTGCGCTTTAAAGCAATTCTGAAATTTTTGTCCTGCAATTTTTTAAATAGGACAAAAATTTTGTTTTTCGTTGCCGAACGATTTTATCACCAAAAATGTTCAGCAGAGAGTCCTGCATAAACGACGAGGTTTTTCCGTCGCTTTCCTGGTAAAGCTTGTGCAATGCTTTAAATTTCTTTTTGTAAAGCCGGGCCGCTATTACGATAACCGGACCTAAAACGATGCACACGACTGCAAGAAATTTATCAAGCCAAAAAGCACATAGAGGCTTAAACAAAGCCTTGATATGAGCGACACCGAACCCGGAACGACTGTTGTAATCGAGTTTGCAATAACGTTTGTGTCGTTGTTTATTCGGTTGAGCAAATCGCCCGTGTGATACTTTGAAACGGAAAGATAATCTTTTTCCGAGTATCGAGGAAAACAAATTTTTCCTTTAAATCTATTTTTATTTTACTTAAAACTCTGATATGTAAAAACGACGCGCACGAATCGAGTGCGATTTGAAGTATCAAAAGCGCCGACAAACGGAGCATTTCGGGATAGAGCCGAGCGCGCAGGCTAACATTTGTTGCCGCGTCGATAACATCTTTCGAGCACAGTGCAAAAATACACCGAGATGACCGAAACCGCGACTGAAACGAGCGTTAAAACAGCAAGGCTCAAAAACCTCGGCGACGCGCATTTTATCAGCCATTTAAGCGGTGATATACCGTTTTTTATCTCGTTATCAGCCATAGTTTAATCTTCAATAAGACCTGCGTTCTTAAGGCTTTCAACAAACGCAGACGTATCGCCTTTCACTTCGGAAATGTCCGCCTCATACTCTTTTTGCGAGCATATCTGCAAGTTCATCTTCTGTCACGTCATTTTCAAGGCACTTCCACAAAAACGCACCCGTTTCGTTAAGGTTTATAATGGAAGAAAAATCCACAAAATTATCGCCGACGGGAACAACCACATAATCGTCAACAACCTTTTTAACGATAAATCCGTCCTTAACTTTCACGGTTTAAAAAGCACCTCCGATGTGCAAATTATCCGCCGTGCATAAAATGCGCGACCATAAATATTTACGCTATCATTATAATATATCTTCCAATAAAAGTCAACCGCCGAAACGCATCATATTTGTGACTTTCGCACATATTTTTAAAAAGAAAAAAATATTCAATTTCACAAAAACGTTTTACATTTCGGCACTTTCACTCGAAAAATCTGACGGAATTTTTTTCAAATTTGTTTTTTTGTTTTTTGTAACTTTTCACTAATTTTTGCACACTATCGAAATCCATTCGCCGCTCTGCTTGATTTTCTCGATTTTAAAGTATTTTTTTCAAGCTCATTTTCCACCTCGCCGGCGCGGTTTATTATAATTCCCGACGTGATGAACGTTCCGCCGTCTTTGACAAGCTGTTTCGCTTTCGGCGCGAGCGCGATTATGACGTCGGCGATGATATTTTGCCTCAACGACATCGTATTTTTGTGCGAAATTTTCTCAAAAAGTGCGTCATCAGACAAAACATTGCCCGACAAAACAGTGTATTTATCCTCGTAAATTCCGTTTAAACCTGCGTTTTTCATACGCGATGTGCACACAGTTCGGGTCGATGTCAAGCGCGGTTGCGTCCTTTGCGCCGAGAAGGAGCGAAACGATTGACAAAATTCCGCTTCCGCACCCGATGTCAAGCACTTCATCGCCCGGTTTAATGATTTTTTCAAGTTCTTCGATACACATTTTTGTGCTGTGATGCGTGCCCGTTCCGAAACTCATTCCGGGGTTGATTTTGAACACAATCCTGTCGGTTTCGGGCGCGTTTTTCCCAAATCGGGCAGATGGTTATTTTTTTCGCCGATTTCAAGGACTTTGAAATATTTTTCCAGTTGTTCGCCCAGTCCTCCTCGCAAACCGACTCGGTTTCAAGCGTCAGCTCACCGAAATTTCCGTCTGTGTCAAACGATTTCAAAAACGCGAGCATACCTTTGACATTCGCGATATTTTCCGCAAGATATTCGTTGTCCGCAAGGTAAAAATAACCTTTGTACCGCCCTTTTTTTCTGCTCGATAAGCTCGTCGTCCACCAAATCCCAGAACTCTTTGTTATGCTCGAGAAAATCGTTAAAATCCGCCTCGTCCTCAATCTGCGTGCCGTTTATTCCGATGTTCAAAAGTCCGCCGACAACGCTTTCTATGCCGGCGCTCGTTGTATGAATTATACTTTTTATCCAGTTCATATTGTCCTCCGAAAAATATTCTTAGTACAGCGCCGAAAAAAATGAAATTTTTCAACATTTAAAAGTATAGTTAAATTACCTTAATTTGTCAAGTGTCTGTATATCAAAACCGTGTGCGGGCATAATAAAACTTAGTGTACCGAAGAAAAAAATTTGGGAGGGCATTTGTTTTGCTGATTAACAAGGTTGAAATCTGCGGCGTGAACACATCAAAAACTTCCGATACTTTCAAACGACGAGAAAACAAAACTGCTCGACAGAATTAAAAACGGCGATATGACGGCACGCGAGGAATTTAGTAAAAGGCAATTTAAAGGCTGGTTTTATCGGTGATACAGCGTTTCAACAACCGCGGCGAAAAACGTGGACGATTTGTTTCAGGTGGGGGTGCATAGGGCTTATCAAGGCGCTGGACAATTTTTGACACAACGCTGAATGTGAAATTTTTCAACCTATGCCGTGCCTATGATTATAGGCGAGCTTCGGCGGTATCTGCGCGACTATCAGCCCGTTCGCGTATCGCGTTCACTCCGCGACACTGCCTACAAAGCGCTCCAGTTTAAAGAAAAATTTGTTCGCGAAAACGAGCGCGAACCTAACATTGAAGAAATTGCAAAAGCGCTTGAAATGAAAAAGAGGACGTTTCGTTTGCGCTCGATTCAATTCTTGCACCTGTGTCGCTTTTCGAGCCTGTTTACAACGAAAGTGGCGACGCGATTTTTTGTTATGGACCAGGTGTCGGACAAAAAAATACCGACGAAAAAACTGGATTGAGGAAATTTCGCTCAAAGAGGCTATGCGAAAAGCTGAACGAGCGGGAACGGCACATTTTAAATCTGCGCGTTTTTTCAAGGGCAGAACGCAAATCGAGGTGGCAAACGAAATCGGCATATCGCAGGCGCAGGTGTCGCGCCTTGAAAAAGCGCAAGCGACCATATGAAAAATATATTTAGTTTAAAACCGTCTTAAAAAGGCGGTTTTTTTCTACATAACCGCGGTGTCGGCGCGGAATTTTGTCGGCGAAACGCCTTTGCGTTTTTATTGCTGAAATAGTATTCGTTTTCAAATCCGCACACACCCGATATATCCTTAATCGCAAGATTTGTGTTAGCAAAGCAGTTCCTCCGCCCTTTTTATCTTCAGGCGCGCAGTGTATTCAAACGGCGTCATTCCCGTCTGCGCCTTAAAACGGCGCAAAAACTGGACATACGATATATTGCCGTTTTCCGCGAGAATATTGAGCGGTTGGTTTCTGAAAAATCCTCGTTTAGCGTTTTTCACCGCGTCGGCAACAAGCTTGTCTTTTATGATTTTTCATCACTCAGATTGGTGTTTTCAAATTTATACAAATTCACAATGTCGTTGAAAATATGCGCCTTATATTCAAAATTATCGCTGTAAATATCGCTTGAAAGCTTGTTTAAAACGTCTATGTCCGAAAAAAATTCTTTCCTTATTCGCAAACGTCACCTTGCCGTCGAAAAAAATGCGGTTTTCTCCGATTTGAACCTGAAAAGGTGAAGTTTAAGCTGTGATTTTGCGTTTCTGTAATAGTGCTTTCCCTTTTTAAAAATACGCGCCCTCGCCCGCGCCTACGCAAAATTTTCCCCTGTCACATTCCAAATCAAAACTGCCGTTTTCAAGCAGTGCGAATATGTCCGCCTCGGCGGTGTAATCGCAGTGGATAAAATTATCGCGCACCGTCATAACATAACGCATAAGCTGTGCCATAGTTTCCGCCCTTTTTTAAAAATGATAAAATATTATATCTTATATTATAAAAATAATATATTCATTTTGGCAAGTATTTGTTATAAAATAAGCGTATAAGATAACATTTTTATTTTTTTACGTAAAAAAATTTTAAAAATATTATAAAAAAAGAAGGCGAAAACTATGAACAAAAATGTACTTATAACCGCAGGAAGCAAAAAAACACAGGCTTTTGAAATGTGCCGTACTTTTTGCAAAAAAACGGCTATAACGTCCACCTCACAAGCAGGAGCAAAACCGACGCAGAAAAATTCGGCAAAACGCATTAAAGAAGAGTTTCCGAACATTGACGCGTTCGGCTACTCGCTTGAGATTTCAAGCGTTGCGGATATTGAGCGCGCTTTTGGTGAAATCAAACAAAACACCGAAACGCTTGATGTATTTGTCGGAAATGCGGCAAACCTCGGCATAGGTCTTGACACGCTTACAACCGACGAGGAGGGATACGACTCTGTTATGAACGTAAACCTCAAAGGAACGTTTTTCACGTCGCAGTATGCGTCGAAAAATGATGCTTGAAAAACGGCGGAAGCATTGTTCTTCTCGGCTCTGTGCAAGGGTGCGGAGCGGTGCGCGGACGCGCGGTTTACGGCATATCGAAGGCGGCGGTAAACGCACTTGGCAAATATCTTGCGTTTGACCTTGCGCCGTACAAAATCCGCGCAAACTGCCTTATTGCCGGAGCAGTTCATACAGACCGCTGGGAAAACGTCGCACCCGCCGAGCTTGAAAAACGGCACGCAAACTATCTTACCGGACGCGAGGCGAATATGGAAGAAATCGCAAATGCAGTTTACTTTTTATCGAGCGATTTGTCGGGGAGCATAACGGGAACGTCGCTCACGGTCGACTCCGGGCGTGCTTGTGCCGATTTTGCCGTACAACGGCGGAAAATAACAAATTATAAGGAGAAAAAAATTATGAAAAATTACCGATATTAAAAACATTTACAATGGACGCATACCGCACAAACTGGACGTTTATAAAGGTTGGAAAACCGACGAGGGTTTGTACGGCTGGGGCGAGGCGTCGCTAGGCACGCAGGGAGGGCGCGCTCTGCGGTTGCGTTGAGGATTTAAAAAAGGCTTATCGCCGGCAGAAATCCGCTTGAAATCGAGAAAAATGCGCTTTGAGGTTTACCGCGATATTTACTGGAAAGGCGGTCCTGTTCTGATGTCCGCAATAAGCGGTATCGAAATGGCAATGAGGGATATTTCGGGCAAATACTACAACGCGCCCGTTCACGCGCTTTTTGGGCGGAAAGGTGCGTGACAAGGTTAAAATGTATGCAAACGCTTGGTTTATCGACGCAAAAGAGCCGGAGGAATTTGCAAAATGTGCGAAAAAGACGGTTGACCTCGGTGTTAAAGCGCTCAAATGGGACCCGTTCGGCAAATCGCATATGACCATTGAAAACGACGTTCTTTCAAAGGCGGTTGACATTGTGGGCGCAGTCCGCGAGGCAGTCGGAAACAGCGTTGACCTGCTTATCGAGTGCCACGGCAGATTTAACCCGTACACTGCCGTTAAAAATTTCAAAAAGCGCTTGAAAAAAATTCAACATTTTTCCATATGGAGGAGCCGTGTCCGCCCGACAATTTCGAGGCGCTCGCATACGTAAAGAAGCAAGTCGAACATACCGATTTCGGGCGGTGAAAGGGTTTATTCGATATACGGCTTTGAAGATTTGTTCGCAAAAGGCGCGGTGGATATTGCACAGCCCGACATTTTCCACACGGGCGGTATTTATGAAAGCAAAAAAGTTGCGGCAATGGCGGAGGCAAAGCACATTACCGTGTCGTTCCACAATCCGAGCGGACCGATTTCAAACGCCGCGATTTTTGAACCTTGCGGCAACGGTGCCGAACTTTATTATTCACGAAATTATGCTCACCGACGGCGCGTTCAGAAAGGACATCACAAACGAAAAAAAGTTGTGTTTGAGGACGGATATATTTTAATTCCCGACAAGCCGGGTATCGGCATTGAGGTTAACGAAGAAGAAATCGCAAAAACACCCGTATGTTCCGCGAAATCTGCGCCATTACACGGGAAATCTCACGTCAATACGCAAAAAGGCGACGCATTTTTTTCTATTTTGAGGGCATAGGCGGTGAAAAATGAATAGTACATATGAAATGATAAAAAAACACAAGTTTATAGCAATTTTTGCGAAACATTCCCGAAGATAAGCTTGAAAAACACCGCAAAAGCGCTTTATAACGGCGGTGCAAGGCTTTTTGAAATAACCTTCAATCCGTCCGACCCCGACACGGTAAAAAAGACCGCAAAGGCTTTTGAGATAATCAAAAACGCGTGCGGAAATGACATAAGCGTCGGCGCAGGAACGGTTGTAAAGAAAGAATATGTTGCCGAGGCAAAAAAAATGGGTGCGGAATTTATCGTCGCTCCCAATACCGACCAAGAAGTTATATCGCTGACAAAGGAAAACGGTATGCTTTCAATTCCCGGAGCGTTTACGCCGAGCGAAATCGTCACGGCGCACAAACTCGGCGCGGATATTGTGAAAATTTTCCCTATAGAACCGCACAATATACCGTACCTTAAAAACATTCTCTCACCTGTTTCGCACATTCCGTTTATCACAACGGGCGGTGTGAACGAGGACACCGCGGACGAGCTGATGAAAACGGGCGCAGTTGCACTTGCGGCAGGCGCGTCGGTGATACCCGTTTCGGCGCTTAACGAAAACAACTTTTCACTCATCGAAGCAAAAACGCGAAAGCTTATAAACATCATAAAAAAACGCATAACTTCATCAAAAACGGCTTGAAAAAAATCAGGCCGTTTTTGTGAAAAATAACATTTTTATTTGACATAACCGCATATACATTGTTATAATAAGACAAGCACACAAAAAGGGACGTGAAAAAAATTTGAGTGAAAAACCAAAAATCAAACGTTTGTAAAAGGCGCGCTGATACTGGTTGCGGCAAACATACTGGCAAAAAGTCATCGGCGCCGGCTTTAAAAATTCCGCTGACGTATATCCTCGGCGAGGAGGGAATGGGACTTTTTCCACATCATACACAATATACAGCCTCCTTTTTCATCATAGCGACGGCAGGACTGCCGGTAGCGGTGTCAAAAAATGGTGTCCGAAAGCCGAACGCTCGGCAAATTAAGCGAGGTTAAGCTTATTTTTAAAAAGTAAGCTTTGCGATACTTTCAGTCATCGGCATAGCAGGATTTTTTTCATACTGTTCACATTCGCAGAAAAAAATTTTCGGTTATGCTCAACAATCCGCGCGCGGCGCTCGGAATTAAAGCAATCGCACCGGCAATGCTTTTTGTGGCGCTTATGTCGGCATTCCGCGGATTTTTTTCCAAGGGGCATCAGAATATGTTTCCCACCGCGGCGAGCGAGGTTTTCGAGGCGCTCGGCAAGCTGATTTTCGGCTACGGACTGGCATTTTTACTTTACATCAACAATCACAAACGATATTGAAAGAATAAATTTCGGCGCGGCAGGCGCAGTTGCAGGCGTTTCGCTGGGCGCGCTTTTTGGGATTTGCGGTGCTTTTGATAATTTATCTTTCCAAGCGCAAAAACGCTCTACACGGGCGAAAGCATAAAAAAGCACCGAACAAGCGGAGAAATCGCGCGCAAGCTTATATCAATCGCCGTACCCATAACAATCGGAGCGTCGGTTTTTTCACTCACAAGCATAATAGATATGGCAATGATAATGCGCCGTCTTGAGGCGGCAGGGTTTGACCCCGAAACCACCGCGCTTGCGCTCTACGGCTCGTACACAGGCTACGCGGTGCCGCTCTTTAATATGCCCCCGACGCTTATTTTCGTCAATCAGCATAAGCGTTGTGCCGGCAATCGCAGGCGCATATGTCAAAAGGGAACACGGCTTTGTTTCCGACCTTACAAAAAAATCGGTTAAAAATAACGCTTCTTTTTCGCGCTTCCGTGCGCAGTCGGAATGTCAACGCTCGCAGAGCCGATTTTAAGGGCGGTATACACCAACGCAAACGCGGCGCAGACGCTTTCGATACTTGCAATCGCAATAGTTTTCGTATCGCTGGTTATGCTTACCAACGCAATTTTGCAGTCAATCGGCAGAGTTAACATTCCCGTTGTGAATATGCTTTTGGGCGGTGTGCTCAAAATTGTGATAAACTACATTCTCGTTGCAAATCCGCAAATCAACATAAGCGGTGCGCCGATAGGCACAAACGCGTGTTATATTCTAATTCTCACGCTCAACGTTTTCTGGATTGTAAAAGCTTATGAAAGTGAAATTTTCGCTTGCGGAATTTGTGGTTAAACCAGTAATCTGCGTTGCGGCAATGGGCGCGTCGGTCATAGCGGTGATGTCGGTTATGAACGCTTTTGCCGCATCGCCGGGACGTGTTTTTCTACCTTGCGTTAACGCTTATCTGCATTGCCGCAGGCGCGCTTGTTTACGGCATAATGCTGTTTGTAACGCGTCTTGTCACCTATGACGACGTTTTAATGCTTCCAAAAGGTGAAAAAATAGCCAATTATATGCTGAAATTCCGCTTAATTAAGCGCTAAATTAGTGAATTTTGTATAAAAATTGAAAAATCGGGCAATTTTTAAAAAAGACTTGAAAAAAATTTCGGAATTTAATTAAAATATAGTTAAAGGGTAAAATTTGTTTACTTAACTACTATCAGAGAGGTGGAAATTTTTAAAATGAATAAGTCAGATTTAATCGCAAATATCGCTGAAAAGAGCGGTCTTACAAAAAGATGCAGACAAAGCTTTGAGCGCTGTTATCGACAGCATCACAGAAGCTTTAAAGAGCGGTGACAAAGTTCAGCCTCGTTGGTTTCGGTACATTTGAAATCAGAGAAAGAGCTGCAAGAAACGGTATCAATCCGCTTACAAAAAGCAGAAATCAAAATCCCTGCTACAAAAGTTCCTGCATTCAAAGCAGGCAGCGCTTTGAAAGACGCTGTAAAAATAATTTTACCGTTAAAAGGTGCGGCGGATTTTTCCGTCCGAATTAAAGGCATAGGATTTTTATACTCCTATGCCTTATATTTTTGCAAAAACAACACATTATATAACAAAGGGTGATAAAAAAATGCGGCTTGACAAATATTTAAAAAGTTTCGCGTCTTATAAAGCGCCGCACACTGGCGCAGGAGGCTTGCGAAAACGGAAAAATCACGGTTAACGGCAAAGTTGCAAAAACCGTCGGCAAACGTTAAAGAAGGCGACCTTCTATCGCTTACGTTCGGCGAAAAGGTGATAAACGTAAAAAGTTGTGTCGGTTGCCGAGCACGTTTTTAAAAACAGGACGCCGCCGATATGTACGAGTAATTCAATAAAAAAATAAACCGCACTCTTTGTGCGGTTTATTTTTTTATATTAAGATAACGTTTTTTTGCAAGCGCAATCACTGCCGATATGTTTTGCACCGACATTACAACAGAGGCAATCACGAATATAAACAGCGTTATGCGCGAATATTTTCGGTAAAATTTCTGATGTATAATGCTTGCCGAAAATCCCGTAAAAATAAGCGGAAGAAAGCAAAGTTCCAATGCAGGGATATTCTGCGAAAACAGCGACGCGAGCAAAAACACGGGATATGAACAGAGCGACGGAACAATGTATCTTTTCACATATTTCGGACATTTGAAAATTCCTATAAAGCTCAACGCGAAAAGGAACGTCGTTTCGCTTTTTAACGCACTTAAAATATTCTGCGGTGCAAAATTGTCAAACGCACCGAGTGCATCTTTATACATAAAAAGCAGAAAAACGTGCATTGCAATGCCGAACGCAAGCACTCCCGACGCGAGCGCGAACGCTTTTTGCCGACGACTGATATTTGCGCGCGTCAAGATATGCAACTGTCGGCACGGCATAAAAAGCTATGCACAAAAAACGGCAAATCCACAAACATAAACGCCGATATGAGCGACGCAAGATACCATTTCAAAAAAATAGTCGGTTTTTATGAACATCACGAACAAGAACAGTGACATAAAAAGCATTGTTCCAACGTATCCCGACGCGGAAAAAAATACGCTTTTGCAAGGCTCGGAAACGTAAAAAATGCGCCCAGCACAAAAAGTGCTTTTTTCTTGGGTGAAAACGACGAAAGCGTCAAAAATATCAAATACGCCGAAAAAAGCACGCATAAAAGCGCGGTAAACTTCCACGCGGTGCCGTCGGTGAAAAACTTTTTCAACCGAGCCGAGCATATAGCCTGCCGTGTAGATTTTATAAAATTGTCCGTTTTTCCGCCGTGTCCGACACCGGTGCGGTAATTTCGCCTTTTTTTCAAACCGCGATGCCTGGAGCAAAAGCGAATTTCCGCATTTATCGGGCAAAATTCCCGACGGCAAAGCGACGGACAAAAACGAGTATAAGCGCCGTTATAAAAGCAAAAACAGGCGCCGTAAATTCTCTTTTTCATATTTAACTCCGATTAAAAAAATAGATGTGCAATGCGGACAGCGCGTTGCGTCGTACGGAATTTCACTCATACAATACGGGCATTTTTCGTAAGAGGCTTTTTCGTCTGCCGTTTTGGGCGTATGTCCGATTTGCTTGATTTTGCCGATAACGCGCACAAACAAAAAAACACTACAAATGCCATAACGATAAAGTTTATCACCGCGGTAATAAATGAGCCGTATTTTTATCGGAACACCGCGCACCGTAAGCACCAGCGACGAAAAATCCATTTTTGTGAAAAAGTCCGAGAACCGGCGAAACAATGTCGTTAACCAGCGAATTTACAATGCTCTGAAACGCCGCGCCGATGATAACGCCGACCGCAAGGTCGATGACGTTGCCTTTCATAGCGAAATTTTTAAATTCGTCAAAAAAATTTCTTCATTTGCACACTCTCCCTTTTTCTTTTGATTTAATTATAATTGTGCGCACATCTTTTGTCAACATAATTCGAGCTCGTTCATTATAAACTGCGAAATTTTTTTGACGTTTCGATATTGAGCGCATACGCAAACTCCTGATGTATGATTTTTCTGTGCCTCGCCGAGCACGCGCTCGTCCGCAAGATGAAGCTTTTTGCCAATCTTTTCGAGGCTTTTTCCGCTTTTCGCAGATTGTGATTATAAGGTTTATTATATCGTGCCTGTCACCGCTTTTCAGCACTTTTCTGAACAAATCCTTGCGCACCGCGTCGCTGTCTGTCCAAAGGTCTTTTTTAACGTCCACCGAGCGGATAAGCGAAATTATTTCGTCTTTTTCAAGCACCTTTTTAAGCGTGATTTTTTTCGCTGTCAACCGGTGAATGAATAAGCTGGCGCGAGTCGTAAACCGGCGCAAGAACGTAAAAATCCTTTTTGCCCAAACCCGCAAAATTCTCGCTTTTAATCTCCTTTACCGTGCACACGCCCGCCGTGGGGTGAAGTACGGTATCGCCCGTTTTATACATTGTATCTGCTCCCTTTCGATGTCATAAATTTTAAAAAACGTGCAATTTGCCGCAACAGGCAAACTGCACGCTGTATGGTTTCTGTAATGTATATTATACAATATTTCGACAAAAAAGCAATAACTTTTTTTGGAAAAATTATCTCAAAAACTCTTTCCAAAAAATTTCACGGTTCTCTCGTTTTTCGGGTTTTCCAAAAACGTCTTTCGGACTGCCTTGCTCTACAATATAACCGCCGTCCATAAATATAACGTGCGACGCAACCTCTTTTGCAAAGGCGATTTCGTGGGTTACAACGAGCATTGTCATTTTCTTTTCCGCAAGCTTTTTCATAACGTTCAAAAACCTCGCCCGTAAGCTCGGGATCGAGCGCGCTCGTCGGCTCGTCAAACAGCATAAGTTTGGGGTTCATTGCAAGTGCGCGCGCAATGGCAACCCTTTGTTGCTGACCGCCCGACAGATTGCACGGATATTCGTTTATTTTCTCCGACAGTCCCACGTCGGCAAGAAGCCTTTTCGCCTCTGACTCGGCGTCCTTCTGTGCGGTTTTTGTTCACGATAACCGGCGCCTCGGTAATGTTTTCGATAACGCTTTTTGTGCGGAAACAGGTTAAACTGCTGAAAAAAACCATTCCCATTTTGCTGATAATCGGGCGCAGTTCCTTGTCTTTTTATATTTTCCGTTTTCGGCTATGATTTCGCCGTCAAATTCAATACTTCCGCCGTCTATGGTTTCAAGTTTATTAAGACAGCGCAGAAAGGTGCTTTTTCCCGAACCCGACGGCCCGATAATTGCCACCGTTTCGCCCTTTTCAACGCTTAGGTTTATGCCTTTCAAAACCTCGTTTGCACCAAAACTTTTTTTAATATTTTCCGCTTTTAAAAATAGCCATAATCAACCTCTGTAATAATCAAATTTTTTCTCAATATATCCGAACAAAACGGTCAGCACACCGCAGAAAACGAGATAGAACACGCCCGAATAGAAAAGCGGCCAAATAAGCGCTTTGGACGCGATATAGTTCTGCGCGGTCTGGGTGATTTCGATAACCGAAATAATTCTTGCAAGCGAGGTATCCTTTACAAGCGTGATGATTTCGTTGCCCATAGGCGGAACAATGCGTCTCACCACCTGCATAAGCACGATTTTAAAGAAAACCTGCACCTTGCTCATACCCAAAACGTAGCCTGCCTCATACTGTCCGTTGGGAATTGCCTCGATACCGCCGCGGAAAATTTCCGAAAAAAATATGCGGCATAGTTTATCACAAACGCGATAAGAGTTGCATTCATACGCGTCATACCCTTGTATTCAAACATAAGGCTGGGTCCGAACATAACGATAATAAGCTGGAGCATAAGCGGTGTTCCGCGCATTATCCACACAAAAATTTTTGTCACCGCGCTCACCGGCTTAAAACGGCACATCGAGCCGAGCGTGATTACAAATCCGAGCGGAATTGCCATCAAAAAGCGTGAGTATGAATATGTAAAAAGTTTGTTCCGAAGCCTTTTAAAAAGTGCTTGTGTTACAGTTAAAAAAACATAATTTTTTTCCGTCCTGTTTTCTATAAAATATCGGTTATTAAAACGCCGAAAAAAAGAACCAACCGCTAAGATTGGTTCTTTTTTTGGCAAAAAACAATTTTTATTGTTTATTTGCCTACCATTGAATTTGCGAGCGTGTAGTCGAGAACCGCCGCGTCAACGGTGCTTGCCTTAACCTCCAAAAGCGCGTCGGTCTGTTTGGGAACAGCCGTGTAGTTTGCTTTGGAAAGATTTTCGTCGTCTTTGATTGCACCCTCGCCTGCCGAAGATGTTTCAGCCGCAAGTTTTGCGTTTGAAAGCGATGCCGTGTCGGTGTATTTGTCTTTGTCAGCTTTTCTTATAACAACAACCTGTTTGTTGAGGATATACGGAGCGGAGAAATCGAGGTTTTCTTCTCTTTCGTCGCTGATTGTAAATCCGTTCCAGATACAGTCAATGCTCTTTGCGTTAAGTTCAATTTCTTTTTGTATCCCAGTTGATTTCAACAAATTCGGGAGTTACGCCCATCTTTGCGCAAACCGCCTCGGCAAACTCTGTGTCAAAGCCGACAAATTCACCCTTGTCGTTTGTGTAGTTCATCGGGTCGTAAACCGTGTAGCCGATAATCATTTTACCGTTCTTTTTAATGTAGTCAAGGTCAGACTCACCGCTTGCCTTTGAGGGAACATCCTTAGGCTCCAAAAGGTTGTCTGCAAGGTCATATTTCTCCGCAATCGTTTTAAGCGTTCCGTCGTTGTAGAGTTCTTTTTCATAATTTTGTTAACTTCGTCAACAACGTCACTGCCCGATCTGAAGCCTATGCCGTATTCTTCAACCGCAAGGTCAAGACCGTCAATCGTCATAAGGTCGGAATAGTTTCCGCCCGAAGCATTTTCATCATTTGTGCCGGTGTTTTTCTGTTTTGCCGCCGCACGCCGCAAACGATAAAACCATAGCGAGCGCCAAAACCAAAGCGAGTATTTTTTCATTGTAAAACGTCCTTTCGATTTATCTTATGGTGCTATTATACTTTATCGTTTTACCAAAGTAAAGCGGTAAAAATCACTTTTTGTGTATAATCACAACAAAGTTTTTCTTTTTATATAAATTTATTGTGCGGATTATACAAATCGTTTAATTTTTAAAAATAAATATTGAGAATTAGCGAAATTTGTGATAAAATGTAGATTAAGTGAGAAAAAAATTACTTAATTTATTTTTGTTTTTCATATAAAGAAAGGAGTTTTACAATGATTTATTCTTCAGAAGTTGAAAGAATGTGTGTTGTGGCAAAGGGCGCAAATCACGGTCCCGCACCTATCCCCGAAGAGGGCGCATGGGTTGCCGCAAAAGAAATTAAGGACATTAAAGGTTTAACACACGGTGTGGGCTGGTGTGCTCCTCAGCAGGGTGCCTGTAAGCTCACTTTAAACGTTAAAGACGGTATCATCGAAGAGGCGCTTGTTGAAACAATCGGTTGCTCGGGTATGACACATTCGGCGGCTATGGCGTCCGAAATTCTCCCCGGCAAAAACACTTTTTGGAAGCGCTCAACACCGACCTTGTGTGCGACGCTATCAACACCGCTATGCGTGAGCTTTTTCCTCCAGATTGTATACGGAAGAACACAGACTGCTTTCTCTGAGGGCGGACTTCCCATCGGCGCCGGTCTTGAAGACCTCGGCAAGGGACTAAGAAGCCAGGTAGGTACAATGTACGGCACCAAAGCAAAAAGGTGTAAGATACCTCGAAATGGCTGAGGGCTATGTTACAAAGCTTGCTTTGGACGAAGATAACGAAACAATCGGCTACGAATTTGTTCATATGGGCAAAATGATGGAAATGGTTAAAAAAGGTATGGACGCGAACGAGGCTCTTAAAAAAGCTACCGGTACATACGGCAGAATTGCCGACGCGGCTAAGGTTATCGACCCCAGAGAAGAATAAATTTGATAAGGAGGAATAAAGACAATGGCATTATTTGAAAACTACGAAAGACGTATTGACAAAATAAATAAAGTTCTTAAAGAAAACGGCATTGCTTCTTTGGAAGAAGCTAAAGCTATCTGTGACGAAAAGGGCATTGACCCTTATGAAATCACAGAAGGCATTCAGCCGATCTGCTTTGAAAACGCTTGCTGGGCTTATGATATGGGCGCGGCGCTCGCAATCAAAAGAGGCGTGAAAACCGCGGCAGGCGCGGCTGAAGTTATCGGCGAAGGCTTGCAGGCATTCTGTATCGCAGGTTCGGTTGCCGACGACAGAAAAAGTCGGTATCGGTCACGGAAACCTCGGCGCAATGCTTTTGAGAGAAGAAACAAAAATGCTTTGCTTTCCTTGCAGGTCACGAGTCGTTTGCTGCCGCTGAGGGCGCTATCGGTATTGCAAGAAGTGCAAACAAAGTAAGAAAAGAGCCTCTCAGAGTTATTCTTAACGGTCTCGGAAAAGACGCGGCACAGATTATCTCGAGAATCAACGGCTTTACATATGTTCAGACAAAATTTGACTATGCAACGGGTAAAGTTAACATCGTAAGAGAGAAAGCATATTCAAAAAGGCGAAAGAGCGGCGGTTAAGTGCTACGGCGCAGACGACGTCCGCGAGGGCGTTGCAATTATGCACCACGAGGGCGTTGACGTTTCTATCACAGGTAACTCGACAAACCCGACAAGATTCCAGCACCCCGTTGCAGGAACATACAAAAAAGAATGTAACCAGCTCGGCAAAAAATATTTCTCTGTTGCATCCGGCGGCGGCACGGGAAGAACGCTTCATCCCGATAATATGGCGGCAGGCCCCGCTTCCTACGGTATGACAGATACTATGGGAAGAATGCATTCCGACGCGCAGTTCGCAGGTTCGTCCTCCGTTCCGGCTCACGTTGAAATGATGGGCTTCCTCGGTATGGGTAACAACCCGATGGTCGGTGCTACCGTTGCGGTTGCTGTCGCGGTTGCAGAAGCTATGAATAAATAAGAAACCATTATAAAAAAGTCCCTTTTTGATAAAAAGGGACTTTTTTTGTTGGTCGTCTGTCTTTCGCAAAGCACAGATGGCTAAAATTTAGTAATATATATTATTTTCAGCCTTTCAGCGCCTTATCAGCCTGCATCATAATTGCACATTCCATACGCTTTTTGAAAAGCTTGCACCCGTAATCGTAAACGCCGAGAATATCGCCCGTTGCGTGGTACGCATTCGCCGCACAACCGCCCGAGCAATAGAGTTTTGCCCAGCAATCCGCACATTCGGGACGTGAATAAACATTGCATTTTTTAAATCTGTCACGCATTTTTGTATTCGTCACGCCGTCATAAATGTTTCCCATACTGTATTTTTTTCGTCGCCGACAAACTGATGACACGGGAAAAGCTCGCCCCACGGCGTAACCGCGAGATACTCCGTGCCCGAACCGCAACCCGAAATACGCTTGTAAATACACGGGCCGTTCGACAAATCAATCATATAATGATAGAATGTAAATCCGCGGTTTTCGCTGTCACGTTTGAGCATTTCCTTTGCGAGAATTTCATACTGCTCAAATAGAACGGGCAAATCGTCCTCGGTGAGCGCATACTCCTCGCCCGGCGCGCAAACAACAGGTTCCATACTCAATTCCTTAAATCCGAGGTCCGCCATATGGAAAAATATCATTGGTAAAATCGGTGTTTTTTTGTGCGTGTATGTACCGCGGATATAATAGCTTTTGTCACCGCGTTTTTCCACAAATTCCTGAAACTTCGGCACAATCAAATCATAGCTTCCGTTGCCCTTGTAATCCTTGCGCAGACGGTCGTGAACCTCTTTTCTGCCGTCAAGGCTCAAAAAAACGACGTTGTTCATCTCACGGTTGCAGAAATCAATCACGTCATCATCAATCAAAAACGCCGTTTGTGGTGAGCGTAAAGCGGAAATTTTTGTTATGTTTTTCAATGCTCCGCGCATACTCAACCAATCTTTTCACAACGTCAAAATTCATAAGCGGTTCACCGCCGAAAAAAATCGACCTCAAGATTTTTTTGCGGTTTCCCGAATTTTCAATAAGAAAATCAAGCGCACGTTTGCCGACCTCAAAGCTCATCAGCGCGCGCTCGCCCTGATATTTGCCCTGTGCAGCAAAGCAATAACTGCAATTTAAGTTGCAGGTGTGCGCAACGTGCAGACAAAGCGCCTTGATGTCACTGTTTTTGTTTTTGAGAACATCCGCCTTATCGGCATAAATATCCTCCGAAAAAGCTGACCGCTCGCCTTTAACTCTGCAACGTCGTCAATACATTTTAAAAATGTCGCCGGCAGTGATGTTTTTTTGTGATTTTCGCTTATTTTCCTTACGATTTCTTCCTTGTCCGCGGTTTCAAACATCGAAATCACGTCGTACGCAACGTCGTCCACCGCGTGAACCGAACCGCTGTACGTGTCAATGACAATGTTGTGACCGTTCAATTTATATTGATGTATCATAACAAACCTCACAGTAATTTTTAAAAAGCCGACTGCTTTGTTTGCAATCGGCGTATTTGCATATTGCACTGACAGCTTATCTGTTTTCGCAAGGCTGATTTGCAACACCGCACGAAGTTTTGCACGCAGACTGACAAGATGTCTGGCACTCACCGCATCCGCCCTCGCAGTTTGCAAGATTTCTTGTGTTAAGTGTAAAAAAATTCTTGTACTTTCGCAGGGCTGATTTGCAACACCGCACGAAGTTTTGCATGCAGACTGGCAGGATGTCTGGCACTCACCGCAGCCGCCCTCGCAGTTTGTAAGATTTCTTGTGTTAAGCGTGATAATTCTATTCATAAAAAAATTTCTCCTTTAATCATAATGTTACTGATATATTATACCTTTTTGAACACATTGTCAAGAATTTTAGCATATAATGTGAATTTTTCGCCGTTTCCGCCCTTTTGTGCCCAAAAAGCTCAATACCGTTTTTATTGTATATTTCAACAATTTTTATAATTTCCGCGCTCACTCTCTCGCCCGGAATGATTATCGGTATTCCCGGCGGATACGCAAAAAAACATATTCCGCACTAATTTCATTTTCCGCGGTTTTTAAAATTCGTTTCCCGGTTTATATTTTTTTCCGTGTCAAACGCAGTCATAACGCTTTCAAACTTTTGTGGATATATCAAAAATTTCGCCGTTGTTATGCGATTTTAACGTTTTGTCAATCTTCAAAAGCGCATCGGCAAATTTTTGCATATTTTCGTTGCTGTCACCCATTCCCGTCATTGCAACAACGTATTTTTGCCGAGCACATTTCACATTCTATGTTGTATTCATCACGCAGAATTTTCATAAGCTTTGCGCCCGAAATATTCGTTTTATGCGTTAAAATTACGATTTTCGACCTGTCAAACGCAAAACCAAAATTGTATTTTTTTCACTCAAAATTTCAAGATTATTTAAACTTTCGGTTTTTTTGATAAAAATTCATCAAGTCTTTTTTTGCCAATCGGAAAAAATTTCGTCTTTTTCGCAAAGCGTGCGCACAAGCAAATCTATCGACGCCATAAAAAGATACGACGGACTGGAGGTTTGAAAAAAATCGCAAGATTTTCATGCAGTTTTTTTCGGTATCGACGCGCGGTGAACAAACGTGCAGAATTGCCGTCTGTGTAAGGCTTGCGAGCGTTTTGTGCAGACTTTGCACAACAATGTCCGCACCGCAGTGCACCGCGCTTTTTTCAAAATTTCCGAACGACAAATGTGCGCCGTGCGCCTCGTCAACAAGCACGGGAATATTGAATTTGTGCGCCGTTTTGCATATCGCGCCGACATCGCTGATAACCCCCTCATACGTCGGCGAGGTGATTATAACAAGACTTGCGCCGTCAAAATTTTCGCACGCCTTTTTTACATCTTCGGGCGAAATTTCACCGCAAATTCCCGTTTTCGGGTCGTATTTCGGATTGATAAATTCCGCTTTTTGCACCGCGGATTTTGAGCGCGTTATACACCGACTTGTGACAGTTACGCGCGCAGATTACCCGTCCGCCGAACGGCACACACGAAAAAATCGCCGAAATAATTCCGCCCGTAGAGCCGTTCACAAGATAAAACGACTGCAAACTCCCCCATAGCTTTGACGCAAGGCGCATAGAATTTTTCAAAATCCCCTCGGCATTGTGCAGATTGTCAAATCCGTCAATCTCGGTAATGTCATACTCTGCGCCGAGCTTTGCAAGGGTCGGAAAAATCGCGCCGTTACGCTTATGTCCCGGCATATGAAACGGAATTTTTTCGTTTTCGGCAAGTATATTAAAAAGTGATTTTTCGGCAAAATTTTTATCGTACACCAAAAATACCCCCGTAAAAAGGGACGTTTTTCACGTCCCTTAAAAATTATTCAACAGTAACCGATTTTGCAAGATTTCGCGGTTTGTCAACGTTACAGCCTTTCGCAATGGCAACGTGATACGACAAAAGCTGAAGCGGAACAACCGCCGTAACGGGCGACAAAATCGCCTCGGTTGCAGGAACCGTGATAATCTCGTCACAGCCCTCGCCCGCATTTTCAAAAATTATCGGGCAGAATTTCCACAATGCGCGCACCGCGCGTCACAACCTCTTTTATGTTGCTGTCCATTTTTTTCCGCGAAGTTCCGCGTTTGTGTTGAGCGCGATAACAACCGTGCCTTTTTCGATAAGTGCAATCGGGCCGTGCTTAAGCTCACCGCCTGCATACGGCTCGGAATGGATATACGAAATTTCTTTAAGCTTTAACGAACCCTCCATAGCAACCGCGTAGTCAAGACCTCTGCCGAGGTAGAAAATATCGGTTTCAACGCATATTTTCTCGGCGATTTCCTTGGTTAAAGCGTCGGTTTCAAGCGCTTTTTTCACCTTTTCGGGCAGGAGCAAAAGCTCGGATTTTATATTTTCTATCATTTCCTTGCTGACATAATTTCTGTCCTGAGCCATATAAAGCGCGAAAATGTAGAGCGCGATAAGCTGGGTGATATACGCCTTTGTGGACGCAACCGCGATTTCGGGACCGGCGTATGTATAGAACACAAAGTCCGCCTCGCGTGATACTGAACTTCCGACAACGTTTGTAATTGCAAATGTCTTACAGCCGTGCTGTTTTGCAAGACGGAGCGCCGCGAGAGTGTCCGCCGTTTCGCCCGACTGGCTGATTACCATAACAAGCGTGTTTTTGTCGAGAATCGGATTTCTGTAACGGAATTCCGACGCGATGTCAACGTCAACGGGAATACCCGAAAGGCGTTCAATAGCCGTTTTTCCCACAAGACCTGCGTGATAAGCCGTTCCGCACGCAACGATAAACACGCGCGAAATGTCTTTCAAATCGCCGTCCGCAATTTTGTCAAGAACAATTTTTCACCCTTTGCAACTCTGCCGTTGAGGGTGTTTTTATAGCCTGCGGCTGTTCGTAAATTTCCTTTATCATAAAGTGGTCAAAACCGCCTTTTTGCGCCGCGGTTTTCGTCAAACGTCACGGTGTAAACGCCGTGTTTTATCTCTTTTTTTGTTAAAATCATAAATTTTAACGCCGTCTTTTAAGAACAACAAATTCATTGTCGTTTAAAAAGATAGAATTTTCTTGTATGCTTCAAAACCGCGGGAATGTCCGACGCGATAAAGTTTTCGCCCTCGCCGAGACCCACGATAAGCGGACTGTCTTTTCTCACCGCAACGATTTTGTCGGGTTCGTCCTCGCAGATAACGCCGAGTCCGTAGCTTCCCTCAACAATTTTAACCGATTCCATAACCGCGTCAAGAAGGTCGCTGTGATAGTTTTTTCTTATAAGCTGTGCCAAAACCTCGGTATCGGTTTCCGACACAAACTCAACGCCCTCTTTTATAAGTTCTGCCTTAAGGGGCGCATAATTTTCAATAATACCGTTGTGAACAATGCTGATTTTGCCGTCATACGAAAGATGCGGGTGAGAGTTAATGTCGGACGGCGCACCGTGCGTTGCCCAGCGCGTATGACCTATACCCACACTTCCGTCAAGTTTTACTCCCCTGCACTTTTCCGCAAGGTTTTTGAGCTGACCTTTCGCCTTTACCGTGGTAATTTTTCCGTCCAACACAGAAATACCTGCGGAATCGTATCCGCGGTATTCAAGCTTGGAAAGTCCGTCAAGCAAAACCTCTTTAGCATTGCCTTTGCCAATATAGCCAACTATTCCGCACATATTAAATTTTCCTTTCATTGCATAAAAAAATAATAACATTTCACAAAGGGCGATGAAAGGTTTTCACACTGCAAAATTCTTTGTGCCGCCGATTGCTCCGCGGTTTTAAAAAGTTGCTCACGCTCGTGCAAAGCGCGGGGTATCCGCCGAATTTTCGATTAGCCCCGTCCTCGTCAGCCGAATAAATCGGTTCAGGCGCTTAAATTATGTCAAAAATCTTCCCTCCTCCGTTTTTCGTATTACCCTTATGCTACATTATAATATATTATATTGCACAATGTCAACAAATATTTTAAAAACGCTAAAAAATCGTGTTGTTTCTGTAATCGGCAATATCATTTTTCGGTGCCTTGCCGGTTAAGTTATGATACGTTTTGTAAAAACTGCAATAGCTCGGAAATCCGGCGCAGATGCACGCTTCGCTCAAATTCATTCCTCTCATATGATACTCGCGCGTGAGGAGTATTCTTTTGTTTGCAATGTAGTTGTTTATGGTAAGTCCCGTGTGCTGTTTAAAAAATTCTGCAAAGATGATATTTGCTCATATACATAAACTTAGCAATATCGTCAAGCTTTTAATTCCTGAGAAATTTCGCTGTTTATGTAGTTCAAAAATTTTGTTTACGTTTAAATTCTGTGTATATTCAACGCGCATTTTTGCGCGCAAAGTTTATAAAATGCAAAAAATTCCACCGCCGCGCTGTGTATAACCGCACTGCTTTTCAAATCGTCCGCCTGCGGAATATAGCGCTCCATTCTCCCGAAAAATGCGTCAAGCTCTTTCCTGTCCTCCTCGCCGAGGCGTATGCAGTTGTTCTCGCCTATCGGGTGCGACACAAAAAATTCTTTGTATTTACCGCAGTCAAATTTTTCAAAAAGCGAATCGGTAAGCGACATTACCACACGTTCGTAAACCGTGTTGGAACGGTGCTTTATCTGGTGCATTTCGTTGCTTTTTCATAATCATAATATCATACGGTTTTAAGGGATATGTATTACTCTCGACTATAAAAATCCGCGTCGCCCTTTAAAAAAATACCAAAACCTCGATGTATCCGTGCATATGCAAATGAAATTCTTCGTCCTCCGACGGAACGGTTTCGGAGTGTCTGTAATAGAAATATCCGTCCTTAAAATCTATATCTTTTTTTCACTTTATCACCCTCTTTTTGAACATTATAACATAACATAGCAACATTTGCAATGTTTACAGCAATATTTTTATAGAAAATTTATAAAATTTGTATTAAAAATATCTTTATAATGAAAGTGGGGTTTTTCGCCAAAAATCAGGCGCCGTGCTTTCTGCTTTAAAAATTAAGGAGAGTGAAAAATGGACTTTTTGCTTTAAAAATTTCAGGCTTTTCAGACGAAATTGACCCTGATATAAACAAGCAATTTGAGCATTTAAACAAGCTTGGCATAAAATATTTTTGAAGTCCGCGGAGTAAACGGGAAAAACATTTCAAAGCTTACGGACAGCGAAATTGAAAGCTTAAAAATGCAATGGACGCGCACGGCATAAGCGTTTTCGTCAATCGGCTCGCCGATAGGAAAAGTCAAAATGTCGGATGATTTGGACGCGCATTTTATCAAATTCAAACGTGTTGTCGAAATTGCAAAAAAGCTTAATTCAAATACATACGAATTTTCAGTTTTTATGCGCCCGACGGCGAAAAACATTGAAAAATTACCGCGGAAAGATTATTGAAAATCTAAAAAGATGGCAGAATATGCCGAAAAAGAGGGCGTTATTCTGCTCCACGAAAAACGAAAAAGATATTTACGGCGACACACCCGAGCGGTTGCAAAGATTTGTTTGACAATATAAAATCCGACGCATTTAAAGGCGTTTTCGACCCTGCAAATTTCGTTCAGTGCGGATGCGTCACCTACCCGAACGCGTGGAACCTTTTGAAAGAGCATATTGTGTATATGCACATTAAAGACGCGAAAAACGGCAAACGGCGATGTTGTTCCGGCTGGATACGGCGACGGAAATGTTGAAAAAATCATAGGCGAGCTTAAGAAAAAAACGGATATAACGGCTTTTTAAGTCTTGAACCGCATCTCGGCACATTTTTGGGACTTGAGGCGCTCGAAACGGACGACAAAAATGATGTCGCTCGAAAAAAAGCGGACCCGAAAAATTTACAATCGCCTATGACGCACTTATGAAGATAATCAATAAATAGTGTATTTTTTTAAGGAGAATTTAAAAATGAGCAAATTTAAAAAAATGGGAATTATAGGTTTCGGAAATATGGGCACAACTCACGCAAACAACCTTGCAAAGGGACGCGTTAAAGATATGGAACTCGGCGCAATCTGCGATATTGACCCTGCGCGCCTTGAGGCCGCAAAAAGAGCTTTATCCCGACGTTCCGCGTTTTGACAATGCGGAAAAGCTTTACAAAAAAACGGAAAAATGCGACGTTGTAATCGTTGCGATTCCGCATTATGACCACCCGAAATACGTTGAAACGGCATTTTCGTACGGTCTTAACGTCATCACCGAAAAACCTGCCGGTGTTTACACAAAACAGGTTATCGAAATGAACGAGGCGGCAAAAAAATCGGGCAAGCTTTTCGGAATTATGTATAATCAGCGCACTACCGATACATACAGAAAAAAATCAAAAGAATGGCTGAGGACGGCACGCTCGGTCACATCAAACGCATACAGTGGACAATCACCGACTGGTACCGTCCGCAGGCATATCACGACAGTGCGTCGTGGCGTTCGTCGTGGGCAAAAGAGGGAGGCGGCACGCTCATCAACCAAAATCCGCATCAGCTCGACTTGTGGCAGTGGATGTTCGGTATGCCCGACCGCATTTCGTCGCACGTTTCGTACGGCAAATACTACGATATAGAGGTTGAGGACGACGTTACCGCATATATGGAATATGACAACGGCACAACGGGCGTTTACATCACCTCAACGGGCGAGGCGCCGGGGAACAAACAGGCTTGAAATAGCGTGCGATATGGGTAAAATCGTTGTGGAAAACGACAAAATGATTTTCTGGCGCAACACGGTGTCGGACGCGAATTTAACAAAACAAACACTAAAATTTTCGGACTTCCCGAATGCTGGAAGTGCGAAATCCCTACAAAAACCGACAAGCAGAACACCGCACGCGCTCATTATGCAAAAACTTCGCGGAAAGCCTTTTTAAACGGCACACCGCTCATTGCACCGGGATACGAGGGCATAAACGGACTTACAATTTCAAACGCTATACATTTAAGCTCGTAGACGGGCGAAACGGTTGACGTTAAAAACTTCCCTCACGAAAGATTTTACGAACTTTTGAAAGAAAAAAATCGCAAATTCCGACGCAGACAAAAAGGTAGTTAAAAAACAGGTTGCCGACACATCGGGAAGCTATTAAAATTTAAGGAGAGATAAAAATGCTGGACAGAAGAATAGGAGCGCAGTATTACACCCTGCGCGAATTTTTGCAATACAAAAAGAAAATTTTGACGAAACCTGCAAAAAAGGTGAGTGAAATCGGCTATAAAGTCGTTCAGCTTTCGGGCTTGGGCGATATTTCGGCAAATAACGTTAAAGAGATTACAGACAAATATTCGTTACTCCCCGTCCTTACGCACAGACCGTATAAGGAATTTGAAGAAAATCTTGACGGACTTATTGATTATCACAAAACAATCGGCTGTAAATCGGCAGGACTCGGCGCAATTCCGCTTGACGGCGCAGTTTCCGAGGACGTCCTTAACACATTTTTGAAAAATACAACGCGATTGCAGAAAAAGCTTGAAAAAGCACGGCATAACCTTTTGCATATCACAATCACACGGTTGAATTCGGCAAAATTAAAGGCAAGCACATTATGGATATTATCGCGGAAAACTCGCACCCGAACTTTAAATTTACGCTGGACGTTTACTGGGTTGCGTTCTGCGGAATAAATCCCGTAAAATGCCTTGAAAAATACAAAAACAAAATTGAATGCATTCATTTTAAAGACCTCGGCGTTGACACAAACGAGGGAAAAATGGTAAATCCGATAGTTATGCGCGCGGTTTCGGAGGGCAACCTCGACTGGGACGAAATCATCGCCGCATCGGACGAATCAGGGTGCAAAATGGGCGCAGGTCGAACAGGACAAATGCTACGGCGAGGACCCGTTCGACTGTATGAAACGAAGCTACGAATTTCTTAAAACGAAAGGATTTTTGTTAAATTATGAAAAAAAGGCTTGCGTTATCGGCTACGGCAATATCGGTACGGTTCATTCATCAATACTTGACGGTTTCGGCGCGCTTTACGCGGTTTGCGACGCGGACGGCGAAAGACTTAAACGCGCCTGTGAAAAGTATAAAAACATAAAAACTTATTCGGATTTCGACGCGGTTTTAAACGACAAAAGCATCGACGCCGTGCACATCTGCACACCGCATTATCTTCACGCGCCGATGACCGAAAAAGGCGCTTTCGCACGGCAAGGACGTCGTTTTGGGAAAAAAGCCTGCGGCTATGAACATAACCGAGTTTGAAAGGCTTAAAAAGGTTATAAAAACCTCAAAAAAACAGAGTTTGCGTTGTTTTTGCAGAACAGATACAACAACTCGATTGTGCGCCTTAAAGAGATAGCCGAGCAAAAAGGCACTCCGACGGGCGTTTGCGGATTTTTGACGTGGCAGAGGACGGCGGATTATTACAACAGCGCCGACTGGCGCGGAAAACTTGCGACCGAGGGCGGTGCACTGCTTATAAATCAGGCAATTCACCTTTTGGATATGATGCAGTATATCGCAGGCGAACCTGACGGCGCGGAGGGAAACGTGTGCAATCACTCGCTCAAAAAAACGTAATTGAGGCAGAAGACACCTGCGAGGCGCTTATTTCGTTTAAAAACGGCTGTAAAGGCGCGTTTTATGCGACAAACGCATATTCGGGAACTTATCCCTACCGCCTCGAGGTTGACTATCCCGACGCGGCATACCGATACTCCGATAACTGTTTATATGAAATCAAGAAGGACGAAATCCCGAAAGTTATAGCCGCCGACACGCCCGCCGAAATAGGAAAATATATTTGGGGCAGTGCTCACAAAGAGGTCTTGGAGAGATTTTACAGTGAAAGCAAGGTATATGAAACGATTTTTGACGCATATAATGCGCACGCTTTGGTCTACGCAATTTACAAAAGTGCGTCAGAGGGCGGAAAATATATAAAATTAGGAGAAAAATGAAATGCAAATGACATTCAGATGGTACGGCAAAGATGATCCCGTAACACTCGAAAAAATCCGGCAAATTCCCGGGGTGACAGGCATTGTTTCGGCAATCTACGACGTTCCGTGGGTGAGGCTTGGAGCCCTGGGAAAAATTTTTGGAGCTCAAAAAGAAATTGAGGACAAAGGACTTACATTAAGCGTTATCGAAAGCGTCCCCGTTCACGAGGACATCAAAATGGGATGCGGTGACCGCGACAGGTACATAGAAAACTACTGCACCACCCTAAGAAATCTCGCAAAGGCAGGCATAGACTGCGTTTGCTACAATTTTATGCCTGTTTTCGACTGGACGCGTTCCGATTTGGCATATGAACTTCCCGACGGCTCGAACGCGCTGATTTACGACAACGAAACGGTGCTGAAAATGAATCCGCTTAGCGGTGATTTATCCCTCCCCGGCTGGGATTCAAGCTACACAAAAGACGGTATGCGTTCACTTTTGGAGGCATACAGCAAAATCACTGAGGAGGATTTGTGGAACAATTTAAAAATACTTCCTCGACCGCGTTATAAAGGTTGCCGAAGAGGTTAAAGTCAAAATGGCTATCCACCCCGACGATCCCCCTGGAGCATTTTCGGTTTGCCGAGAATTATCACAAACAAGAAAAACATCGAACGCTTTTTAAAGCTTTACGACAGCAAATACAACGGTCTTACGCTTTGCAGCGGTTCGCTCGGCGCAGACCCGAACAACGATATTCCCGATATGGTGCGTTCGTTCCGTGACCGCATACATTTCGCGCATATCCGCAACATTAAAATCACGGGCGAAAGATGTTTTGAGGAGTCAGCACACAAAACAGAGGCAGGCTCGCTCGACATTTTCGGAATTGTGAAAGCTTACCGCGACTGCGGTTTTGACGGCTATATCCGCCCCGACCACGGCAGAATGATTTGGGGTGAAACGGGCCGTCCCGGCTACGGACTTTACGACAGAGCGCTCGGCGCGGTATACATTAACGGCATTTGGGAAGCGCTTGAAAAAAACAAAATAGGAAAGGAAAAAAATTAAAATGAAATGACCGTTTAAAAATAGATTTGACAGATAAGGTTGCAGTTGTAACAGGCGGCGGCGGTGTGCTTTGCTCGGGCTTTGCAAAGGCGATTGCACAGTGCGGTGCGCGCGTTGCAATTCTCGACTTGCGCGAAGAAAACGCAAAAAAAGTTGCCGATGAGATAAACGCTGACGGCGGAAAGGCATTGGGAATTTCGGCAAACGTGCTTGAAAAAGACAGCCTTACGGCGGCGAAAAAATCATCAACGAAAAAAATTCGGCACGGTTGATATTTTTAATCAACGGTGCCGGCGGAAAACCACCCGAAAGGCACCACAACAAAGGAATATTACGAAAAAGGCGACGAGGAAAATGCCGACGTTGTAAGCTTTTTCGACCTCGACAAAAGCGGTGTTGAATTTGTATTTAACCTAAACTTTTTGGGAACACTTATTCCGACGCAGGTTTTTCGCGCCCGATTTGCTCGATAAAAAGACGCGGTAATTTTGAACGTTTCGTCGATGAACGCTTTTTGTCCGCTCACCAAAAATTCCGGCATACAGCGGAGCAAAAAGCGGCGTTGTCAACCTTCACAAAAATGGCTCGCGGTTCATTTTTTTCACAAAAACAGGAATACGTGTAAACGCGATTGCACCGGGATTTTTCGTAACCGATCAGAACCGCGCGCTTTTTAATTGACGAAAACGGAAACTTCACACCGCGTTCGCAGAAAAATTCTAAACAGCACGCCGATGGGCAGATTCGGCGAAACGGAAGAACTCACGGGAACGCTGCTGTGGCTTTTTGTCGAACGGCGCAACGTTTGTAAACGGCGTTGTTGTTCCTGTTGACGGCGGATTTTCGGCATACAGCGGAGTGTAAAATTTTTAATTGCGTCTTAAAAAATATTGACTTTTTCCGATATATGGAATATAATAAAGTTACAAAAAGGAGGCGCATATATATGAAAAAATTGTTACCATTGCACGAGAATTCGGCAGCGGCGGACGTTATATCGGCAAACTTGCAGCTGAAAAACTCGGATATAAATTTTATGATAAAGAGCTTATTATGCTTATGTCAAAGGAAAGCGGACTTTCGGACGAATTTATTGAGGAAGCGGGCGAAAAGATTACAAACAGTATGCTTTTCAACGTCGCTATGGGCGGAGTTTATTTGAACCCCGGCTATAACAACACGCTTATGCCGTTGTCCGACAAGCTTTTCGTGGTTCAGAGCAACATTATAAAACGCATTGCGGAGGAAGGTCCCTGCGTTATAGTCGGCAGATGCGCGGACTACATTTTGAAAAGAGCGCGACGACTGCCTTAACGTGTTTATCCACTGCCCCGACGAGCAGAAAGCAGAGCGCGCAACCAAAATTTACAATATGCCCGAAAAAGAATATTGAAAAAGGAGATCAAGCGCCGAAACAAAGCGCGTTCCAGCCATTATTACTATTATACGGGACTTGATTGGGGTTCGCCCAGCAATTATGACATTGTGCTCAACAGCGGTTCGCTCGGTGCGGATATGTGCGCCGACATCATTGCAGACATCGCAAAAAACTGCTGAAATTAAAACAAAAACCGCTTCTTCGTTTTTGAAGAAGCGGTTAATTTTTTTATTCTATAACTGCCTTTGTCGTCGGGCTTATAATGTTAATCCAGGTTGTACCGGGATTTAGCGAAATCTCGTTTCCGTCCTGTGTTTTGTAAACCGTTTTTGCCTGTCTTGACGTTTTCTGCCAGGTAATCGGAACGCACTTTCCGCCCGTTATAAAATATCCCTCGCCGTTTCCGACGGTCGAAACGTCCTGTCTGGGCGAGCCGTCGCCGAGCGGAAAGTTTTTGGCATACTGAATGATAATATTCGTCGCGGTGTAGTCCGTGCCGTCCGCCGATTTATGCTCGGTGGAATTCATTTTTCGCTTATATGCCTTTATCTTCTCGTCATAGGTGTAATAAACCTTATACATTCCCGAATAAGGCAAGGTAATATTCACTGCGTTATCACCCGTAATTTCGGTAAATTCCTTGTTTATTCCCGTGATTTTCTCATCGGTCGTGCTGCGGTAACCCTTTTCTTTTGCCATAGCCTTAATTTTTTCAATGTTCGTGTACGCGCTGTGCCAGTCGCCCGAATATTTTCTTTCGCGCCAGAAAATGTTTCCGTCACCGCCCAGAACACCGTTTATCTTGTTTATGCCAAGCGCACTGATGTCGTTTGCCGCTTTGGGACTCCAGCCGTAGTGAACGTAAACAGCGTCATTTTCGAGAACGTAATCGAGAAAATAGTGACGCGACGAGCGCACGGGCCCGATTTTTCGCAGTCTGAATTTTTTTGAAAAGCGCCATAAAGCGCGTTGCACCGCCCTCAACAATCACCTCATAAACCTTATATGCCTTGTCAAGACCGCTCTGAGGCCACGCGGAGCTGTTGTCGTTGTCAATCATCACCGCAATGGGGCGTTCGTTGCCCTCGGTGATGTTTTTTTGTAAAATTCGCTTGTATTGTCAACCTCGGTAATCTGAGGTTTTTCGTCATTCGTTTCGTCTTCCGCTTTCTTTCCGCACCCCGTCAAAAGGAGCGACGCGCAAAGAAAACCGATTAAAGCACGTTTTTACCTGTTTTTCAATCAAATCCCCCGCTGTTCAATTTATTATATTTTTACTATACCAAATGCGCAAAGTCAAAAGAAATATGGAAATATTAAACAAAATGTAACATAAAACCGCCCCGATATAAAAATCGGGACGGTTTGCGCGTTTATTGTTTTTTTGAAATTTATCAAACCACGCCGTGTGCGAGCATAGATTCCGCAACTTTGAGGAAGCCTGCGATGTTAGCACCGTAAACGAGGTTGTCTGCGTGACCGTATTCTTTAGCGGCGGACGACGCATTTTTGTAGATGTTAACCATAATATCTTTGAGTTTAGCGTCAACTTCTTCAAAAAGTCCACGAATATCTCATAGAGTTCTGGCTCATTTCAAGAGCAGATGTTGCTACACCGCCTGCATTTGCGGCTTTTGCAGGTCCGAAGAGGACTTTGCTCGAAATGAATGTTTCAATAGCTTCGGGAGTAGACGGCATATTTGCGCCCTCGCCGACAGCCGTAACGCCGTTTGCAACAAGGATTTTTGCGCTTTCTTCGTCAATTTCGTTCTGTGTTGCGCAAGGAAGTGCAACGTCGCATTTGATTGTCCAGATGCCTTTGCAGCCCTCGTGATATTCAGCGTCTTTATGGTAGTTAAGATACTCTTTTAATTCTCTTTCTCTCAACTTCTTTAATCTGTTTAACAGCGTCTAAATCAATGCCGTTTTTATCGTAAATGTAGCCGTTCGAGTCGGAAAGTGCAACAACTTTTGCGCCAAGCTCTGTTGCCTTTTTCGGTAGCGTAAACAGCAACGTTGCCCGAACCGGAAACAACAACCGTAGCGCCTTTAAAACGACTTGCCTTTTTTTCGTTGAGCATTTCCTCTGTGAAATAGCAAAGACCGTAGCCCGTAGCTTCTTTTTCTTGCGAGCGAACCGCCGTATGTAAGACCTTTGCCGGTAAGAACGCCTGTAAACTCGTTGCGGAGTCTTTTGTACTGACCGAAGAGGTAGCCGATTTCTCTTGCGCCTACGCCGATGTCGCCTGCGGGAACGTCTGTGTCCGCGCCGATGTGTTTGGCAAGCTCTGTCATAAAGCTCTGACAGAAACGCATAACTTCCATATCCGATTTGCCTTTGGGGTCGAAATCACTTCCGCCCTTGCCGCCGCCGATGGGAAGACCTGTGAGCGAGTTTTTTTGAAAATCTGCTCAAAAACCGAGGAATTTTATGATACCTTCATAAACCGACGGGTGAAATCTCAAAACCGCCCTTTGCAAGGTCCGATAGCGCTGTTAAACTGCACTCTGAAACCTCTGTTAACCTGAACTTTGCCGTTATCGTCAACCCAGGGAACTCTGAATTTTATAATTCTTTCAGGCTCAACAAGGCTTTCTATAACGCCGGACGTAACAAATTCCGGTCTTTTTTTCAACAACGGGTTCGAGCGACTCCAAAACCTCTCTTACAGCCTGATGAAATTCAGGTTCTGCCGGGTTTCTTTTTTTCAACTCGTGCCATCAATTCTTTTAAATATTCATTCTTTAAGCTCAATTTGCAAACCTCCTTATAAAATTAACAACTTTATTGTACTATAAAATCTTCAAAATTGCAAGTTTTTTTGCGCGATTTTTAAATTTTTTTGTGTTTCGGCACAAAGAAACGTGCAAAAAAACAAGGTTTTCGGCACATTTTTGCAATATTCGGTTTTTCAAAAATTCATAATTTTACATTTTCGACATATAAAATTTACGGTATTCGAGCGGTGTTTTTAAAAACCTTTTACGGAACGAATATGTAAAAAAACGACTCGTCGGAAAAATCCGCACAGCGACGCGACGGTTTTTGATGGGATAATCGGTTTCGCCGAGCAAGACCCTTGCGTTTTCAAAGCGTATTCTTATAAGATATTCGGTAGGCGTAACTCCCGTTTCGGCTTTAAAAAGACGTGCAAAATAGTTGGGGCTTAAGTTTGTCACATCGGACAGCTTTTTTTCAGCGTGATTTTACGTCTGAAATTCTCCTGAATATACTCGGTTGCAATATCCACCGCGCTTTTTGCCGTACCGCTTAAATTGTCGCTTTGGCGGATACTGTCCGCCGCAAGGACATACATAAGCTCGCTCACAAGTCGGTTTTGCGCCGCTTTGCAGATTGGGTTGGGATAGGAATTTCGGCAAAGCTTTTCAAAAATGCGCATATAGTCCACGTCGTGCGACGGGCGGATTATGCTCGGGAGCATATTCATAACGGGATTGTCAAACTTTTTGCTGGACACTGCCCGTGCGCTGACGGATATACTCGCCCTCGGGAATGTCGATTTCACCGCTAAAATCGAGTGACAGGATATAGCAGTCGTAACTTTCGCCGTAGCTGAAAACCACCTCGCCGGGACGGCGGATAACTACCGAGCCTTTTCCGACGGGAAATTCTTTTCCGTTTATATTCATAGTTCGGCTTCCGCTCAAATAGTAGTCGATTTCGTAGTCCTTAACCGTGCGGACAACCTTTTCGGAATCGCGGTAATAGAAAAAAATGTATGCACTGCAAAAACCTTTGTATTGTCAAACATAGCCACTCTCCGTTTTTGTTTTGTGTAAATCACAGTTTTTGCACTTTTTTCAAAAAAACTATTGACTTTTACAAGCAAAAAAATGTATAATACTTTTGTTACTGTGAAAAACAGTTTCGCTGTCTTAGCTCAGCAGGCAGAGCACTTCCTTGGTAAGGAAGAGGTCGGCAGTTCGAATCTGCTAGACAGCTCCACGTCGGAATGGACTTTTAATCCATTCCGATTTTTATTGCATAAAAATCTGTTTGCAAACGGGACTTTTGCGGGCATCGTCCCCTACGGTTCTAAAAAACTGCGTTGTAGGGGCGACGCCCACATCGCCCCGTTTAAACCTCTCACTAAAAAATTTTTTTCGTATTTTTTTAAAAAAATTTTCTTCATTATATGTGTCATTCTTTGTATTATCTTCCGCAATATTTTCATTCTGCAAATTTTCGCAATTTTCATTATCGGAATTTTCGTCGTTTTTCCGCCGAACCGTTCAAACGTTTACCGCAATAATTGCAAAAATACCGCCGACGGCGAAACGGATTTTTCCGCAATGCGGACAAAAAAACTTTCTTCATTATTAAAACCGTTTCCGCAAATACGGCAGAACTGCGCGTCACCGTCACACTCCGCACCGCACGCACTGAAAGTTTTGCCCTTTACTTTGCTCTGCCGTCTTTTTCGGGTTCGGGCAACGCTTTCGGTTTTTTTGTATGCGAACTTAAAAAAACACTCTCGACAAAAATTGAAAACACAATTACAACAAACGGCGCTTTTTGTGGGAAGGAACGTGCTCGAAAATGTTAAGTCCGAAAAAAACGACGCGTATCGGAATTTAAAATTGAGCGCAACAACCGCACCGGCAAGCAAAAAAACGCGCTTAGGGAATTTATCACTGTTGCTACGGTGTTAAACCGATATGTCATCTTTTTCGGGAATAACCGCGCATACAATCGAAACCACCGCGAGTACAATCATCACGAATGCCAAAAAAACGAAACAATCAGCGACGTAAGCGCAATTTCAAACGAGCCGAAATTCCACAGACCGGAAAAACAAAAGTCTTAAATTTGAAAAATAAATCCGAAATTTCAAAAAAGTGTATACGTTCTTTCTGTGCCCGAATTGGTCAAAAATCGTCACCCAGCTCGAACAGACGGCAATTAAAAACGATAACATTCATCACCGCAGACACTATTTTTGAAGTAAAATTTACTTTTTTCACGATAAATTACCCCTTTTTTATCAGATATATTCATTATATACCAAAAATTTCGATATAATCAACCGCAAATATCGACAAATTTTATACTTACAAATTTTTTTCCAAAACGGTGCCAAAAAAATATTTTTTTCGCGAAAAAAACGCCGTTTTTTTCGTCTTTTTGGTTTTTTTCACTTCAATTTTGACGGATTTTCTTTGCAAAAATAGTTTTTATTTTGGAAAAAAACAGCGTTTTTTTCGTGAAAAATCGTTTTGCTAATTTTTTTGACATTTATGTAAAAAAATTGTAAATAATTGGTATATTTAACTTGTTTTTTTATTGTAAAAAAAGCTTGAGAATTATATAATTAAATTACAAAAACGAAATATTGGAGGAAAAAAACGTATGAATAACAAAGTTAGAGTAGTTGTTGCGGACGATAATAAGGAATTTTTGCAGAACAATGAGAGATTATTTTTGCAGGTTGTGACGATATTGAGTTAATCGGTGCAGCATTTGACGGAAAAGAGGCGTATGAAATGGTGCTTCAAACCAAGCCGGACGTGCTTTTTGACCGACGTTGTTATGCCGAATCTTGACGGACTCGGTGTGCTGAGTAAGCTTAACAACACCTCGGAGCTGACAAAAAAACCGAATGTGATTGTAATTTCGGCAATCGGCAATGACAAAAAATCATAAGAAGCGCAATGAATCTCGGCGCAAAATATTACATAATAAAACCTGCCGACCTCTCGGTTATCGCGGACAGGGTAAGGGAATTTAAAGAAACAATGTCGATGTTTAAATCGGTGAAAATGCCCGGAAAAACAGCAGGGCGGTTCGTTCGACCTCGAAATGGGCGTCACCGCAATAATTCAGAAAATCGGCGTACCTGCGCACATAAAAAGGCTATCAGTATATGCGCGACGCTATAATTATGGTTATAAAAGATATGGACGCGATAAACTCGGTTACAAAAATTCTCTACCCCACCGTTGCAAAAAAATACAACACCACCTCGTCGCGCGTTGAGAGAGCAATCCGCCACGCAATAGAGGTTGCTTGGGACAGAGGCGACCCCGAAGTTTTGGACGAAATGTTCGGTTACACAATTATGAGCAGTAAAGGAAAACCGACAAATTCCGAATTTATTGCTATGATTTCGGATAAACTCCGTCTTGAGCTGAAAAGCGCCTGATTAAAAATTTTCGCCTTATCTTCCTATATATTGCAAAAACCAAAGCCGATATTATGCACGGCTTTGGTTTTTGTTTTTTTCAAATATTTGTTGACAAGGAAAAAAGTCTTATGTTATAATTAAACACTATTCAGTAATTATCAAGGAGGTTTTTATGGAAGATAAAAGCAGTATCACCTCGCTTATGTCGGCGTTTGCAAGGGCGGTGCACGCGGAATATGAAGAAAAATCCCGTGTTTTGCGATAACCTTGCGCGAAAGCTTTTGAGCGATGACGAGTACAAAATGATTGAAAATTATGTTTTGGGCGGTATAGATTTTTTTGAGCCGGACAAAAAAGGCACTTTTTCGTCTAACACCGATGCACTGCGGTATCTTGTAAACACACACCTTGCCCCCACTCCGCTTTGCCGAAGCGCATACTGCGAAAATGCGCTTAAAACCGCGGTTAAAACGGGAACCGAGCAATATGTGATTTTGGGCGCAGGGCTGGACACGTTTGCGTTCCGTGAAAAAGAATTTGCGGAAAAATACAAAATTTTTGAGCTTGACCACCCCAAAACCCAAGCCGACAAACTTATGCGCATAAAGCGCGCAAATTGGGAAATTCCTGAAAATTTAACCTTTGTTGATATTGATTTTACAACCAACAACATAGCGGCAAAGCTTGTTAAAAACGGCTTCAATCCGCAGAAAAAGCCGTTTTTCTCGTGGCTCGGCGTAAGCTATTATCTCTACCGCGACGAAATCGAAAAACACGCTTAAATCACTGCGCCAAATTATGGCGGACGGCAGTACAATCGTTTTCGACTATGCCGATGCAGGGCTGTTTACCTCAAAAAGTCCGCCGTGTGCAGAATATGGTTGCTATGGCGAAAGCCGGCGGCGAGGAAATGAAATCGTCGTTTGATTTTATGAGCGCCGAGCTGATGATGTCCGATTTGGGATTTTTGGTTTACGAGCATCTCACCCCGAAGGATATTCAGGCGCAGGTTATCAAAAACGGCAGCATAAAAAGCATTTGAACATATAAATTATATCCAGGCAGTGTATAAAGAAAGTAAAATAACCGCACCTAGGTGCGGTTATTTTTTTGATTAAAAATTTGCACAGTAATCATAAATCGGAATAAACCGAGTGTGCCTTTTTTTGCGGAAAAAAAGTGCGGAATCTGTGTTTTTTTGAATAAAAAAACACGACAAGCCAAAAAGACCTGCCGTGACGTGGTGGAGATGAGGAGAATCGAACTCCTGTCCGAAAACCTATTCGCCAAAAGGCTCTCCGAGTGCAGTTTGTGATTAAAATTCCCTCGGTAAAACGCGCACAAACACGCGTCAAATCAAGGTATCTCTACTGTCCGTGGCGCGCTATAGAGCATCACGCGTTCACGTTCACCGCTGAAGATGACACCCTTTTTGCAGAACGCGGTTATTCCGCAAAGGATGGCTGCCGTTAATTAGGCAGCGTAAGCTAAATTATCGTTAGCGTTTATATTTAGAATTTGGGATTTTTAAGCGGTTCCCGCCGCTACTCGCTCCTTCGGGTTCAAAAATCCCCGTCGAAACCATTGCATCCCCGTACAAACAAGATTTTATCACATTTTTTTATCAAAAGTCAATTAAAAATTATCCCCCAAAAACAGCAAATTATGTTTTTTTATTCGCAAATAAAATTTATTCTTGCAAATTTTTAACAAACTATGATATAATATTATCGTTGCAAATTTTTAATCACTTGGGGGTAGCGTTTATGAATTCAACTCTGTTGGTTATGGCGGCAGGGGCAGGCAGTCGTTTCGGCGGTCTGAAACAAATTGAGCCGGTGGGCAAAAACGGCGAGGTTCTGCTTGACTATTCGGTTTACGACGCGGTTAATGCAGGTTTTACGAAAGTTGTTTTTGTCATAAAAAAATCTATGGAAAAAGATTTCCGTGAAATAATCGGAAAAAAAGAATTGAGAAAAAAAGTTGACGTTGCATATGCATTTCAGGAGCTTGACGACCTTCCCGGCGGATTTGCGCCTGTTAAAGACAGGGTTAAACCGTGGGGCACTGTTCAGGCTGTGCTGTGCGCGAAAAACGTTGTTGATACGCCGTTTGCGGTTATAAATTCCGATGATTATTACGGCAGAAACGTTTATAAAATTCTGACCGATCATTTTAATGCGTCGGGCGAAATGTGTATGGCGGCATACGAGCTGGGCAACACGCTGAGCGACAACGGAACGGTTACACGCGGTGTTTGCGAGGTGGAAAACGGATATTTGAAGAGCGTTACCGAGCATTATAACCTCGACAAAAACCACCGATTTACCGCTTGACACAAAGGTTTCTATGAATATTTGGGGATTTATGCCTGACATTTTTTTGCAAAAGCTTGAAAACGGGTTTGTGAATTTCTTAAAAGACCTCAAAGACCCGCTCAAGGGCGAATATATTCTCCCCGTTTTTGTGGACGAGCTTATAAAAAAACGAGAATGCAAAAGTCAAAGTTTTGACGTCGAAAGACATGTGGCTCGGTATGACATACCGCGAAGATTTGCCCTTTGTTAAGGCAGAAATGGCGAAACTTGATTATAAATTTTAGTTAACCGCAACCGCAGACAAGCTGTCTGCGGTTTTTGTTTTTTTCCTTCAAATATTACAAAAAAACATTAAAAAAATATATTTTTAGAATTTGGCAGAATGACTTTCTATATTGCTATAATTTTTAAACAAAAACCATTGATTTATTTGAAAAACCATTCATTATGCAAAATAATGCAAATATATTTTTTTATTGTGCAAATACAAAAATACAAATTATGAGATATTATATAGTCAAGAAATAAACAAGGAGGAAAAACGTATGTCTTACGGTGCGAGAGCTTATAGCAGAAAACGGAATTAAGCGGTGTATCAAAGCAATTAGTAAACTCTGAAATAATCTTTGATATAAGCTCCTTTTGCTTTTGACCGACATTAAGCTTTTTTTATTACAAAAAAATAGCTCATTGCGTCGGAGTTACATTCAAAAGTAATAATCACAACGCTCGGTGCGGTTTTTGTTTGAAACTATATTGTGCCATCTCGTTCGGTTTGTGGAAATAAATCTCCCCCTGCGAAAGGGTAAAAGTATCGGTATCCGCGGTGATTTGCGCCTCCCCTTGTCAATATAAACCATTTCCCAAAAACGGGTGCGACTCACCGACAAATTTGAATTCCGTATCGTATTCAAAATACCTGACTGAATAAATTTTTGTTTATGTTTATTTCATCTTTTAAAAAGCGATGGTTTATATTCGGGCATACCGCACCTCCGGGGGTTATTTTCTACAGTATAGCAATAATTTTAGCTTTAGTCAATAGTGCAATATATAAATACAATAGTGCAAATTCAGAAAAAGATTGGTGCTGATGAAAATGCTTATAAAAAAATGCCGTATTAAACGGAAAAATGAGTGATATACTTATCAAAAAAACGGAAAAAAATAGAAAAAAATAGGCAAAATATCCGGCGACGGGTTTGACTGCAGGCGGTTTGGAAATTATGCCCGGACTTGTGGACATTCACGCACACGGATTTATGGGTGCAGACACTATGGACGGTGACCTTAAAACAATTTCGCACGCTTTGGCAGACTGCGGAACGACAACGTGGTATCCCACCACAATGACCGAGTCGGATGAACGGATTATGTGCGCCTGCAATGCTGATACCAACACCGGCGGTGCGAATATTTTGGGTTTTCATATGGAGGGTCCGTACATTTCGAAAAAAATACAAGGGTGCGCAAAACGAAAAATATATAAAACTGCCAAGCCTTGAACATTTTTAAAAAAAGTTTAAAAAATATAAAGCTTGTTACAATCGCACCCGAACTTGACGGCGCAATGGAATTTATCAAAAACTGCGGCTGTGTCGTGTGCCTCGGACACAGCAATGCAAGTTATAACGACGGTGTTACCGCAACACGTTCGGGAGCAAAAATGCCTTACCCACACGTTTAATGCTATGCCTCCCTTTCATCACCGTGAGCCGTCGCTTATCGGCGCGGCAATAACCGAAGATATGTACGTTCAGGTCATTACGGACGGACTTCATCTCCACCGTGCGGCGGTGCTTGCGCTCTACCGCATTTTCGGTGCGGACAGAATGATTATCATAAGCGACAGTATGCGCGCATCTCACCTATGCGACGGCGAATACGAGTTCGGCGGCCAGCAGATAACGGTAAAAAACGGCATAGCAAAAAAACAAAAGACGGCACGATTGCAGGCAGTACGTCCTCACTTATGGACTGTGTGAAAACGGCAGTAAAAATGGGTATTCCGAAAAATGACGCAATGAGGATGGCAACCGAAACGCCTTCAACGCTTATGAGCATAAACAAAGGCAAGATAACAGTTGGTTACGATGCCGATATCTTACTTTGCGACAGTGATTTAAATGTTAAAAAAAGTTATGATAAACGGCGAATTTTTTTCAGATAGGAGAGTTTTTATTAAAAATGCGTGTTATTATTTGCGAAAAATTACGAAGAAATGTCAAATGAAGCGGCAAAAAAATCGTTGCCGGACAAATTATGCTTAAGCCAAACTGCACACTCGGTCTGGCAACCGGTTCAACTCCCGTCGGAATGTATAAAAACTTTTGCGAAATGAACAAAAAACGGCGAAATAGATTTTTCGGAAGTAAAAAGCTTTAACCTTGACGAGTATTACCCGATTTTTGGCCGAAAACGAACAGAGTTATCATTATTTTATGAATAAAAAAATCTTTTTAATAATGTCAACATAAAAAGAGGAAAAACACACACATTTTGGACGGTGCGGCAAAAAGACACCGTCAAAGAATGTACTGATTTTGAAAATCTGATAGAAAAGAACGGCGGAATTGATTTGCAAATTCTAGGAATAGGCGAAAACGGTCATATCGGCTTTAATGAACCGAGCGCAAAGCTCAATACAAAAACACACCTCACCTTGCTTACCGAAAGTACAATCAATGCAAATTCAAGGTTCTTCACATCAGCCGATGAAGTTCCTCACAGTGCACTTACAATGGGAATTGCGACAATTCTGAAATCATAATTCTTATGGCGAGCGGTGCGGCAAAGCACTGCGCAGTTAAAGGCTATGCTTAAAGAAACCGTGGACACCGATGTGCCGTCAACCGTTTTAAATCTGCACGATGATGTTGTGCTTAGCCGAAAGAAAGTAATCCGAACTCCGATTTTTGAGAGGCGGGTTTTCGCTTTCGACTTCGTTAAAATACTCGGCAATCCGTCAGGATTACCTGCGTTTTTTCCTTGCGCAATCAAAAATCCGCTCTCTCAAAATTCTTCGACCTGAAAAGAATAGAATTTTGAGCAGATTTTGGTGCAGAAGATGAAGCAAGGCTGACGCCTTGCAAAGATGACAAAGCCAAAAGATGCCGAAATTATGCCTTTTCAGGCGGGTTCGGATTACTTTCTTTCGGCTAGGCATCAGAGGATCGAACCCCGTATGCCTTGCATTTTAAAAAAATTTCATGTCTTTTCGGCTTGTCGTCCTCGAAAGGCGTCAGCCTGTCTTCGTCCTCCGTACCGAAAAATTCAAATAATTTTTTTAAAACGGAAGGTCGAAGAGTTTAAATAGAGCAAATTTTTAAAAAGACAAGGCGAAAAGCTGGGTTAGTACTGACGTATAACATAGCTTTTCAACGCAGTATTTTGGAAAATTTGCCTATTTAAACCACACAGGGTTCGGTCATCTGATGCCTATCTGTGACAAAGCGGCATATTTCAGTGAGCGTATCGGTGTTGACATAGGCGGTACTGATATAAAATTCTGCGTACTGGGCGACGAAAACAAAATTCTGCACAAAGAAACGGTTCCGACGAACAAAGAAAGCGAACAGGCGCTCACAGATTAAATTGCGATGAAATGTAAAAAAATTATGCAGAAATTTTCTATAACCGCAGTCGGTGTCGGCACACCGGGAATGCGGAAAATTATATTCCGGCGATCTCAAAACAGGTTCGCCGTCCGATACCGCCTGTTTTGCAAAATGCCAAATTCTATCCGCGAATTTTTAATGCAAGTTATGTGACTGTCTTATATATTCAAGTTTATCACAATTAACTGCATCCCACGGCGCTCATGAAAAACTGCATTGTTAGAAAGAGTGCATTGCACTGCGCCATATAGTTGGTTATACTCCTAAATATTCTTTTGAATATCTCAAAAATATTAACACAGGAGAAGAAAAAGGCAACCCATTTTTTTCTGAAAATGGGTTGCCAAATTGGCGGAGAGGGTGGGATTCGAACCCACGTGTCCGTTAGGACAAACGCATTTCGAGTGCGCCCCGTTATGACCACTTCGATACCTCTCCAAATATTAAAAACAGTGCAGTGCGAACACTACCTTGCTATTATACAACAAAACACACCAATAGTCAAGTGTTTTAAAGCAAATATTTCTAAATTTTTTTATCAATTATTATAAATATCCGATTAAAATTGCGGAAAATTCTCCCGTGCTCGCTTCTGTAAAAACAACATATACGGCTCTCCCGCACTCCGCAAGAGAGCCGTATTATGCAAATTTTTTCGCAAATATGCTTTACTTCATTGTAACAATCTTTTTCAGCAACAAATTAAGCCAGTCGCCCTCGAAAAGCTCAATCATACCCTTGTCGCACGCCGACGCAAGCTTTGTATCAATCGGAAGTTTGCAAACCGTATCAATTCCGAGGTCTTTTGCCGCTTTATCGGCTTTGCTTTCGCCGAACGCCTCGATTTTTTTACCGCAGTCGGGGCACTGAACATAGCTGAAATTTTCAACCAGTCCCAAAATCGGAATATCGAGCATCTGTGCCATTTTGACCGCCTTGCCGACAATCATGGACACCAAATCCTGAGGAGATGTTACAACAATAATTCCGTCAATCGGAATTGACTGATACACCGTAAGCGGAACATCACCCGTTCCGGGAGGCATATCAATAAACATATAATCAACGTCACCCCAGATAACGTCAGTCCAAAACTGCTTAACCGCGCCTGCAATGACGGGACCTCTCCACACAACAGGGGTCGGTCGGCTCCTCCAAAAAGCAGGTTTATGCTCATAACGTCAATTCCCGTTTTTGTTTTTTTACGGGATAAATTCCGCTGTCATCGGTTTCGGCGCGCTTTGTAAGATTAAACATCTTCGGCACCGACGGACCTGTAATGTCCGCGTCCAAAATTGCGGTTTTATATCCGGCGCGGCTTGTGAGCACCGACATAAGTCCCGTGATAAGCGACTTGCCGACACCGCCTTTGCCTGACACAACACCGATAACTTTTTTTAATATTGCTGAGCGCGTGCGGTTTTTCCAAAAAGCTTTTAGGGTCGCGCGATGCACAGCTTTCGCCGCAGTTTGAACAATCGTGAGTACATTCGCTCATAATGCTAACCTCCAAAAATTAAATATTTTCGATCTGCCAGTCAATCGGCTCTTTTCCGTTTTTTTACAAGAATTTCATTTGCAGTTTTAAAATGATTGCAGCCCAAAAATCCGCGGTGAGCCGAGAGCGGACTCGGGTGCGGCGCGGTGAGCACATAGTGCCTTTTTATCTATAAACGCCGCCTTTTTGCCGCAAAGCTTCCCACAAAAGAAAAAAATTACAGGCTCGGTGCGCTCGTTTTAAACAGCGTATAACGTCGTCGGTGAAAAAATCTCCACCCAATCGCCGAGTGTGAGTTTGCCCTGTCTTTTATAACCGTGAGCGACGCATTGAGCAATAAAACGCCCTGACGCGCCCACTTTTCCAAATAGCCGTTGTTAGGGATATAGCACCCCAAACTGCGGTTTAATTCCTTATAAATATTCACCAGCGACGGCGGAATTGCAATGCCTTTTTTCACCGAAAAAGCAAGCCCGTGCGCCTGATTTACGCCGTGATACGGGTCCTGTCCTATTATGACGATTTTCGTATCTTTGTACGGCGTCCATTTAAGCGCGTTAAAAAAATGTCGTACATTGACGGATAAACCGTTTTTGTTGCATATTCGTTTTTGAGAAACGAACGCAGTTTTATATAATATTCTTTGTCAAATTCGCCTTTTAATACCTCGTCCCAGTCATTGCCGAAATTAACCACGGCAAATCACCTCCGCGGATTAGTTTTTGCTCCTTGCCTTTGCGCGGAGCGTTTTGTCAAGAATTTTCTTTCTCAATCTCAAATGCTTGGGAGTAACCTCCAAAAGCTCATCGTCCGCGATAAATTCAATGCATTGTTCAAGCGACAAAACTGTGTGCGGAACAAGTCTTAAAAGCCTCGTCCGAACCCGACGCACGCATATTTGTAACGTGTTTTTTTCTTGCAGACGTTAACCTCAACGTCGTCAACACGCGAGTTTTCGCCGACACTCATACCCGAGTAAACCTGTTCGCCGGGTCCTATAAACATAGTGCCTCTGTCCTGCGCGTTGAAAAGTCCGTAGGTTACGCTTTCGCCCGTTTCAAACGCAACAAGCGAACCGCGCTGACGTGCCGTAATGTCGCCCTTGTATTCCTCATAACCCGAAAGAACGTGGTTCATAACGCCGTTTCCGCGCGTATCGGTCATAAGAATTGAACGGTAGCCGATAATTCCTCTCGACGGAATTTTAAACTCCAGCCTTGTATAACCGCCGTTCCCGCCCGTCATATTAACCATCTGCGCCTTTCTCTCGGCAAGCTTGTCTATAACCACGCCTACGCAGTCCTCAGGGAACGTCTATCATAAGAAGCTCAATCGGCTCCATCATTTTGCCGTCTATTTTGTTGATAACAACAGGGCGCGAAACCTGAAATTCATAGCCCTGACGGCGCATTGTTTCGATAAGCACCGAAAGGTGAAGCTCTCCCCTGCCCGACACTTTAAACGCGGCGGCGGAGTCGGTTTCCTCAACCTTTAAGCTTACGTTTGTTTCCATTTCTTTGAAAAGCCTGTCGCGCAGATGTCTTGACGTTACAAATTCGCCGTCCTGACCTGCAAACGGACTGTTGTTAACGCTGAACGTCATCGAAAGCGTAGGCTCGTCTATTTCAACGAACGGAAGCGGTTCAATGCAGTTTGCGTCGCAAAGCGTTTCGCCGATGTTTATTTTGCCGAGCCCCGAAACGTTGACAATATCGCCGACCTTCGCCTCGGTTACCTCAACTCTGTTTAAGCCCTGGAACTGATAAATTTTTCCGACTTTAACATTTCTTGTTGTGCCGTCCTTTGAGCAAAGCGTTGTGGACTGTCCCACTTTTATAACACCGCGTTCAACCCTGCCGAGCGCCATTGTGCCGACATAATCGTCGTAGTCGATGTTTGAAATAAGGAACTGCAAAGGTGCGTCCTCGTCGCCCTCGGGCGGATTTACATTTTCCAAAATCATATCGAAAAGCGGTTTCATACTGCCGTCGTGCTTTTTCGGGGTGGCGCGTTGCATATCCGTCACGCGCGGACGCAAAAACAACAGGTGAATTAAACTGCTCCTCGGTAGCGTCAAGCTCCAAAAACAGCTCCAGCACCTCGTCCACAACTTCATACGGGCGCGCATTCGGACGGTCGATTTTGTTTATAACGATAATCGGCTTTTAAGTTGAGCGCAAGCGCTTTTTAAGCACAAACCTCGTCTGGGGCATACAGCCCTCGAACGCGTCTACAAGCACCAAAACGCCGTCAACCATTTTAAGAACACGCTCAACCTCACCGCCGAAGTCCGCGTGTCCCGGTGTGTCAACAATGTTGATTTTCACTCCGTTATACATAAGCGAAGTGTTTTTTTCGACAAAATTGTAATTCCTCTTTCTTTTTCGAGGTCGTTGTTATCCATAACGCGCTCGTCAACGTGCTGATTTTCTCTGAACACGCCGCCCTGTTTGAGCATAGCGTCAACCAGCGTTGTTTTGCCGTGGTCAACGTGCGCGATAATAGCAATATTTCTCAAATCTTCTCTTTTTGCTCATTAAAATTAACTCCTTAATTTTTTTCTCTAACTTATAGGATAATACAAAATCGGCGCTATGTCAATAAAAATCCGTTGTTCCGTCAAAACAACGGAAATTTTTATCATTTTAATGCAGTTTATTATAATTTTTTTTTCCAAATCGGCTTTCATATCTTCGTATCCGGGTTTGCCGAGAAGTGCAAACATATTCTTTTTGTATGCCTCAACGCCGGGCTGATTGAACGGATTTACACCGAGAATATATCCCGAAACACCGCACGCTTTTTCAAAGAAGTAAACCAAATTACCGAAGTGATAAGCGTCGATTTTGGGGATATTTATAACAATGTTGGGAACATTTCCGTCGGTGTGCGCAAGGAGAGTACCCTCAAAAGCTTTGCTGTTAACATAGTTTACGCCTTTTCCCGCAAGAAAGTTAAGTCCGTCAATATTGCCGTCAACCTCGTCGATAATAATATCGTTCGTCGGCTCGTCAACCTTCAAAACGGTTTCAAAAATAATTCTTGCGCCGTCCTGAATATACTGTCCCATTGAATGGAGGTCGGTCGAGAAGTTAACCGACGCCGGGAAAAATACCTTTGCCGTCTTTTGCCCTCGCTCTCGCCGAAAAGCTGTTTCCACCACTCCGAAAAATACTGCATACAAGGCTCATAGTTAACCATAATTTCGGTCGTTTTGCCTTTGCGGAGAAGAATGTTTCGCAGTGCCGCATATTTTAAGCAGTCGTTTTCTTCGTACGGCTTTTTGTATTCCTCCATAGCGTCCTTTGCACCCTGCATCATAGCGTCAATGTCAATGCCCGCAACCGCAATCGGCAAAAGTCCGACGGGAGTTAAAACCGAAAATCTTCCGCCAACGTCGTCGGGGATAACAAAAGTTTCGTAACCCTCCGTGTCGGAAAGCGATTTAAGAGTTCCTTTAGCCTTGTCGGTTGTCGCAAAAATCCTTTCTCTTGCACCGTCCTTGCCGTATTTTTCTCCAAAAAGCTCTTTAAAAATTCTGAAAGCAAGCGCCGGCTCGGTTGTCGTTCCCGATTTCGAAATAACGTTAACGCTGATGTCTTTGTCTTTAACGAGATTTACCAAATCGTGGAGATAATTCGAGCTTATGCTGTTGCCGGCAAAAAGAATTTGCGGAGCTTTTTCTGTCGTTTTTGTCCAAAAAGATTGTAAAACGAATTGGTGAGCATATCAAGCGCCGCTTTTGCACCGAGATACGAACCGCCGATACCGATAACAACCAAAAATGTCGGAGTTTTTCTCTTATTTTAGCCGCCGCTTTTTTTAATTCTTTCAAATTCGTTTATGTCATAATTTACAGGAAGTGCCGTCCAGCCCAAATAATCACATCCTGCGCCGTTTTTCTCATCAAGAGTGTTCTGCGCGCTTAAAACCGCGGTTTTCATATTCTTAATTTCGTCGTCATTTATAAATTCAGACGCTTTTGAATAGTTGAGTTTTATCATAATGTAACCACCTTCATTATATAAATCGCTTTGATTATACTCCTTTTTTATGCGTTTGTCAAATATTATAAATATTTAATATATTTTTGCACATTTTTGAGCTTGAATATGAAGGTATTTTTTTATACAAAAAGAGATGAAACATTAAAATTTCACCTCTTTTGCATTTTAAACTATTTCGTCTTTTTTTATCGCGTTTCATAAGGCTGATTACCGCGTCTTTGGGCGGTAAATTTTCAAAAAGCACTTCGTAAGCCTTGTGAATTATCGGCATTTCGACATTCATTTTCTTTGAAAGTTCGTACGCCGCGTGCGACGAATAAACGCCCTCAACCACCATATGCACCTCGTCCAGCGCCTGTTTTAAGCGTCTTTCCCTCGCCGATAAGTATTCCGGCGCGCCTGTTGCGCGAATGCATACTCGTACAGGTAACGATAAGGTCGCCTATTCCGGCAAGACCGTAAAACGTGCTTTCGTTTGCGCCCATTTTTTTGTGCCGAGGCGCGCGATTTCTTTAATTCCGCGCGTCATAAGCGCCGCTTTTGTGTTGTCGCCGAACCCTATTCCGTCGGTGATGCCGGCGCAAAGCGCAATAACGTTTTTTTAAGCGCACCGCCAAGTTCAACGCCTAAAATATCGTCGTTTGTGTAAACTCTGAAATATTCGCACATAAAAATTTCCTGAACGAATTTCGCCGTATCGCTTACCTTGCACGCGGCAACAATCGCCGTGGGAACCTTGCGCGCAACTTCTTCGGCGTGCGACGGACCCGAAAGCGCAACGGGTATGCAGTTTTTTTATTTCTTCTTCGGCAATTTCAGACATTGTTTTAAGCGTTTTGTCCTCCAGGCCTTTCGACAAAATCACAAGCGGAGTGCCTTTTTTCACATAGTCCGCCATAGCCTTTGCCGTACTTCTCACCGCGCGCGACGGCACGGCAAGCACGATTAAATCTTTATCGCAAACGCACGAAATATCGCACGTTAAGTGAATTTTTCCGCTTATTTTTAACGCCGGGCAGAAATTCTTTGTTTTCGCCGTTTTTTTCTATGGCGCTTCGTTCTTCTTCTTTCCACGACCAAAGCGTAACGTCGTTGCCGTTTGAGCAAAAGCATAACCGCAACCGCACAGCCCCAGCCTCCCGAGCCTATAACCGCAATTTTTACCGTTCATCTTTTTCCTCCTGCCGAGCTTTGATTCCGTTCCGTGCGCAAGCCTCACAATGTTTCCGCGGTGACGGTAAATGATAAGACCCGCAAGCAGAACGCACAAAACCACAAATCCCAAATCGTCGGTGCGGAAAAATACCGCAAGCGCCGCCGCGATAAACGCACCCATAACCGAACCGAGCGAAACGTATTTTGTCGCCGCCATAATAAGAATTGAAATAACAAGCGTTGCAAGACCGACAAACGGGTCGAGCATAATTATAACGGTGATTGACGTAAGCACGCCTTTACCGCCCTTAAACTTAAAGTAAACAGGGAAATTATGCCCCAAAAACCGCAAAAAAATGCCGCAAAAATATGTAACGCTCCTTAAATCGGGGGAGATGTGCATTTTTAAAAGCAAAAAAATACACAAGACGCACCAAAAAGTATCGCGATAACGCCCTTCAGCGCGTCGCCCAGAACCGTGATTGCCGCCGCTTTTTTGCCGTATGTGCGCAGAATATTCGTCGCGCCTGCGTTATGACTTCCGTAGTTGCGCACATCATCATTATATAGAATTTTTCGACACAAGTATGCCTGTGTTTATACTGCCCAAAAGATAAGATATAACCGAAAATGCGAAATAAATCAAAAAATCAGTCATTTTTTTCTCCTCTTTCACGGATAATAAACTTCACGGGAGTGCCGTTTAAATTAAACGCCTCGCGGATTTTATTCTCGATATAGCGCACATATGAAAAATGCGCAAGCTCCTTGTCGTTTACAAAAAGTATAAACGTGGGCGGACGGGTTGATGCCTGTGTGATGTAGTAAATTTTGAGCCGTCTGCCCTTGTCCGATGGAGGCTGAACCATACTCGTAGCGTCATTTAAAACGTCGTTTAAAACGCCCGTGGGAATACGCACAGCATTCTGCGCATTTACAAATTTGATAAGTTCAAAAAGCTTGTTTAATCGGAGTCCCGTTTTCGCCGACACAAATTCCGACGGCGCATACTGCATAAACGGCAAACCGTTTTAAAAACGTCGTTTTTAAAATTTTTCATCGTGTTGGTTTCTTTTTCAACCAAATCCCACTTATTTACAACGACAATGCTCGCCTTGCCTGCATTGTGCGCGTAACCTGCAATTTTCGAGTCCTGCTCGGTCACGCCCTCTGTAGCGTCAATCATCACCAAAACAACATCGCAGCGGTCAATCGCGGCAAGCGAACGTATAACGCTGTAACGTTCAATGTTTTCCTCAATTTTGCCTTTTTTTCTCATTCCGGCGGTATCGACAAACAAATATTTCTGACCGTCACGCTCGTAATATGTGTCAATCGCGTCGCGCGTCGTGCCGGCAACATTGCTGACAATGACCCTCTTTTTCGCCAAGAATTGTGTTAATCAGCGAGGATTTTTCCAACGTTCGGCTTTCCGATAACCGCAACTTTTATAATATCTTCCTCAATTTCGTCGGTCTTTGAAAAAAATCAACGTACGAATAAACCTTATCCAAAAAGGTCGCCTACGCCAAGACCGTGAATTGACGACACCGCAACAGGCTCGTCAAGACCGAGATTGAAAAATTCGTAATATTCCATCGGCACTTCGCCCGGGGAATCAGATTTGTTGCACACCAAAACGACGGGCTTTTTCGACTTCTGAAGCATAGCCGCAACGTCCGCGTCCGCCGCGGTAAGACCGTCTTTTATATCAACCATAAAAAATTACAACATCCGCCATTTCGATTGCAAGATTTGCCTGATTTCTCACTTCGGTCAAAAATCTCACTGTCGTTTTTCGGCTCGATACCGCCCGTGTCGATAAGCGTGAATTTTTTTACCGCTCCACTCGCCGTCTGCGAAAATTCTGTCGCGCGTAACGCCCGGAGTGTCCTCGACAATGGAAATTCTCTGCCCTATAATTTTTGTTAAAAAGCGTCGATTTTCCAACGTTCGGTCTGCCCACAATGGCAAATATGGGTTTAGACATCATCATTCCTCCTTTTTACATCATCAGGCAGTCCAAAAGGTCTGCGCCGTCGTTTTTCACCAGCACAACCTTAACGTTAAGCTCTTTTTTTCAACGTCGCAAATTCTGTAATCGTCCAAAAAGAGGTCACTGCCCGGTTTTTATCATAGAGTCGGACAAAAAGTACTTCGCCCGAAATTTTTTTCCTTTAAGCTGATTTATAATGTCGCGTCCGCACAAAAGTCCCGTAACGGTGATTTTGTTTCCGAAAAATCGTTGCGGATTTTAAAGGTTTCGCAGTTTGTGTTTTTGAATTTTATCAGCGCTTTCTTTGTATTTTTAATGTAGTCATATGCGATAACCGACGTTGCAAGCGTCTTTTTGACGGGCTTTTTCCGATCGGCGAAAAACTTTACCGCGTCGTAAAATTCCTTTTCAAAACAGGTCATAAGCCCCACGCCGTTCTCAATCTGCGGAAACGTTTCGTAATGCTCATACGGCGGAAGTTCACGCTTTGCCGAAATATAAAAATTCGTCGGCAAGATACACAAGGCTTGTGCCGTATTTTTTTCTTTAAATTTTTCTGATACGGCATAACAAGGTCAATTACACCGCCCGACGTTTTTCGTCAAAACCTTCAAGCGGAAAAAGTCCTTTTCGGTAGTCGCTTATGCCGACGGGAACAATCGAAAACGCTCATAAGCGACGGGAAAAAGCTCTTCCAAATCGCATATTGATTTTTTTCAAGATATTTTTCCGTCGTTTATGCCCTTGCAAAGCACAATCTGCGCGTTCATACGAACACCGCCGTCCTTGAATTTGTGCATAATGTCAAGAATTTTATCGGCAAAACGGTTGTTTAACATCTTTTTTTCGCAGTTCGCCGTCGGTCGTATGCACCGAAACGTTTATCGGACTGATTTTTAAGACGTACAATTCTTTCAATATCCTTGTCGTTCAAATTTGTAAGCGTGACATAATTGCCCTGCAAAAAAACGACAGCCTCACGTCGTCGTCTTTAAAGTGCATAGTTGCGCGCATATTGGGCGGAAGCTGATCCATAAAGCAGAAAATGCACTTGTTTCTGCACTCTCTCGGCTCGTCGATAAGCTGATTTTCAAATTCAACACCGAACGGCTCGAAATCGTCGTTGTAAATTTCGATTTCTTCAACCTCGCCGTCTTTTTCTCCACCGTAACGACGTAATAATCGTTTGACGTAAGATATTTAAAATCTATAAAATCGCATATGCCGTCAATCATAGTTATTACATCGCCCGGCTCAATATATGCGTCGTATGCTATTGAATTTTCGATTACGCTTTTAACCTTCGCAATTCCCATAAAAATTCCTCTTAAAATTTGATTATTCACCAAGAAAAACGCGCGCAAATCTTCAACGGTTTTTGCAATGTAAACCGTCTTGTGCTCACGCAGTTCCTCGTATGTACCGTAGCCGTATTCCACCGCAACCGCGTCAATGCCGACATATTCCGCGCCCATAAGGTCGAATTTCGTGTCGCCGATCAGCACCGCCTCGCTTTTGTCGGCAATGCCTGCCATTTTTATGGTGTTTTCAAGCACCGCCTCTTTTGTCGCGCGCGACGAATCAAACGACGCTGCGTCCATACGGGTGAAATATTTGGCAATATCAAAATAATTTAAAAATTTTAACGCAGAAATCTGTCGGCATTTGACGAACCGAGCAAGATGAGATATCCTGCATCGTGCATATCTTTAATAAGCGTGTCTATTCCGTCAAAAAGCCTGTCCCATTCGAGCATACCTTTTTCGCGGTAGAGAGCGCGGTAATATTCAAGCGCCTTGTCCGACTCCTCCTCCGTCATACCGAACTGACCGATAAACGATTCTTTAAGAGGCGTACCGACAACACGCAGTTTTTGTATGGTCGGGCACTTGCTTGCCGAATTTTGAAAGCGCGTAATTAAAACATCTTTGAACACCGTCGGCAGAATCGGTAATCGTGCCGTCCAAAATCAAAAAATAATGTATTTGTATTTTTGTTTTTTCATATATACGCTCCTTGGTTTTCACGTTTTTCGGCGCAATGACAATTTATCCCGTAAATAGTACAAAAGCAACCCGTCCGAAAGGACAGGTTGCCGTTATGCGCAAAAAAGACCTTTGACAAACGTTAAACCGCTTGTCTTACGTCACAAAAATTATTGAGCTTTGATAACCTCGCTGTCTTTGTAAAAACCGCAGGCTTTGCACGCTCTGTGCGGCAATTTAAACTCCTGACATTTCGGACACTTTACCAAACCGGGCAACGCCAATTTCCAATTTGCTCTTCTTTTATTTTTCTGGCTTTAGATGTTTTTTTCTCTTAGGTACTGCCATCTGTTTCCACCTCCTAAAAAAATACTGCTCGGAAAAATTATTCCGTAATTATTTTTAAAAATTCAAAAAGTGCGGCCATTCTGGGGTCAATGTCATCATCACCGCAAGTGCAGTCGCCTTTGTTTAAGTTTTGTCCACATTTTTGACAAAAGACCTTTGCAATCGTCTTTGCAAATAAAACTTATCGGAAGGTTCATATACAAATGCTGTAAAAACAACATCGCTTAAGTCGATTTCGCCGCCGCAAAGCGTGCAGACGTCATCGGACGCACCGTTTTTAACAAAAGTTTCGCTTATGTCATACGAAAAATCAACGCCGAAATTTTCAAGGCATTTTGCGCACTCGGTTTCAAACCGCGTGTCGGCTTTAAGCGAAAGAACAACGCTTCCGCCGATATTTTCCGCCGTTCCGCAAACCGAAACAGGCTTTGTAAAATGCAGAAAATTTCCGTTAAACTCCGCACTTTCAAGCGCAATGTCAGCGCTTATTTTTTTGCTTTGTCCGTCCGATATAAGTATATCGGAAACATCAATTTTCATATCACACCTCGACATAACAAATCAATTATACATTTTTATACCCGATTTGTCAAGATTTTTAATAATATTTTTAAAGTATTTTTATTTTACGAGTCTTGCGGTATCCTCGGCAATCATAAGTTCCTCGTTTGTGGGGATAACCCAAACCTTAACTTTTGAATTGGGAGTGCTGATGCATCTCTCGTCTTTTCTTCTTTCGGAATTGATTTTTTCGTCAAGCTCAACGCCGAGATAAGTAAGCGATTTAGCAACCGCATCTCTTATGATAACGGTGTTTTCACCGATACCTGCCGTGAATACAATCGCGTCAACGCCGTTCATAGCCGCCGCGTATGCACCTATGTATTTAACAACTCTGTAAATGAACATATCAAGCGCAAGCTTTGCCATTTCGTTGCCGTTTACCGCCGCGTCCTCCAAATCTCTGAAGTCACTGCTTACCTTTGAAATACCGAGAACACCCGATTTTTTGTTGAGTATGTTTAAAACTTCGTCAACCGTTTTGTTTTCTTTGTTTGCGATATACTGAACAACCGCAGGGTCAACGTCACCGCTTCGAGTTCCCATTACAAGACCCTCCAAAGGAGTAAGACCCATACTTGTGTCAACGCATTTTTCCGCCGATTGACGCCGAAATGCTCGAACCGTTTCCGAGGTGGCAAACTATAACCTTGCCTTTTTCCTTGTCAAGACCGATAACCTCAAGCGCTCTGTTTGCAACAAAGTTGTGGCTGATTCCGTGGAAACCGTATCTTCTTATAGCATATTTTTCATAGTATTCGTAAGGAATAGCGTATGTATAAACTTTTTTGTCCATCGACTGACCGAAAGCGGTATCGAATACAGCAACCTGCGGTGTACCGGGCATTGCCTTTTCGCAAGCCTCAATACCGGTAAGGTTTGCCGGATTGTGCAAAGGTCCGAGGTCGAAACAATCTCTGATAACCTTTTTAACATCTTCCGTCACGATTGTGGACGCGCTGTAATATTTACCGCCATGGAGCACTCTGTGACCTACCGCGTCGATTTCGCTCATCGACGAAATAACGCCGTATTCACTTGATGTCAAAGCGTCGATAACCATTTTGATAGCGTCGGAATGGTCTTTCATATCTTTAACGAGCTCGTATTCGGGTTTGCCGTCCGCTTTCTGCGAAATTTTCGAGCCCTCAATTCCTATTCTTTCACAAATGCCTTTTGCCAATACCTCTTTTTTTCTCAATATCTATAAACTGATATTTCAGCGAGGAGCTTCCTGCGTTTATAACCAAAAATTTTTCAACAAAATCATTCCTTTTTATAATATTAAAAATCAATTATTTCGCCTGTGCCTGAACGCAAGTGATTGCAACAACACCAACAATATCCTCCGCACTGCATCCGCGCGACAAATCGTTTATCGGCATTGCAATACCCTGTGTAACAGGTCCGTAAGCTTCTGCTTTAGCAAGACGCTGAACAAGTTTGTATCCGATGTTACCTGCATCAAGGTCAGGGAATACCAAAACGTTCGCTTTTCCTGCAACGGGCGAATTGGGAGCTTTCGACGCACCGACCGACGGAACGATTGCGGCGTCAAGCTGGAGTTCGCCGTCGAGTTTTAATTCGGGAGCGTTTTCTTTTGCAATTCTTACAGCCTCAACAACCTTGTCAACGTCAGCGTGTTTTTGCACTGCCCATTGACGAGTGAGAAAGAAGTGCAACTCTCGGCTCTTTTTCAACCAAAAGTTCAAACGACTCCGCCGCGCACTGTGCGATTGCCGCAAGCTTTTTCGGAATCGGGGTTCTGCTCAAGACCGCAGTCTGCAAACACAAACACGCCGTTTTCGCCGTATTCACAGTTCGGAACAACCATAACAAAGAAGGACGAAACAAGCTTAACGCCCGGTTTTGTTTTTATAATCTGAAGGCTCGGACGGAGTGTGTTTGCCGTTGAATGGCACGCGCCCGAAACAACGCCGTCGGCGTCGCCGGCTTTAACCATAAGGCAAGCGTAATACATATAATCGCCGAGTGCGGTTTTCTTCGCGTCCTCATATGTAAGACCTTTATTTTTTTCTGAGTTCAACAAAAAGATTTAAATAATCTTCGGTTTTTTCGTATGTAAACGGGTTGATGATTTTAGCCTTTGAAATGTCAAGCCCCTCGCTGTTTTTTGCAATTTCTTCCTCCGTACCGATGATTATAAGGTTTGCAATATCCTCTTTCAAAACCTGTGCCGCCGCCTCAAACGTGCGTCTGTCCATAGACTCGGGCAGTACAATGGTTTTTGTCCTGTTTTGCTCTCTCCGTGATTTTCTCAATAAAAACTGCTCATTTTTAAACTTCCTCTCACACTAATTTAGACATATATTTACATTATAATACTTTTTCGCCGTTTTACAAGACATTTTTAGCAAATATTTGCACTTTTAATAAGTTTTTCAAATTCATACGCAAATTTTGTGTCATTTTCACTGTTTCTTTTCTTCGCGCCGCCGGTTGATTTGCCGGCACGGCGCATTTTTTTGCCGATATGCCTCTCAAACAAAAGCATATCAATGTTTTCGTTTGTGTATACAAGCCCGTTCTGGTTTATGCACATAGCACCGCGCCCCAGCGCAAGCGCCGCCACGCCGTAGTCCTGCGTTATTGCAATATCGCCCTTTTCAAGCTTGTTCGCAAGAGCAATATCCACACTGTCGCTCGCTTTGTCAACGGTGAAAATTTTTGCATAATCGCTTTTTAAGATGTGGCTCGTGTCGCAGAACATCAAAACCTCAATGCCGTATTTTTCGCAGTCCGAACCGCAATTTCCTTTACGGGACAGGCGTCCGCGTCAATCAGAATTTTCATATTATTTCAAAAATTCTCTCGTCCGAAAATACCGATTCTTCCTCCTCGGCTTCCATTTCGGGCATCATATATTTGTCAATCGCGCCCCAAATTGAAAACACCGATATAAACCCGATTGTAACGGGCACGATAAGGAGCATCAAAAGCGAAAGGAGCGGAATTGAAAGGAATGTCACGCCGTACAAAATTGCCGCGCTCACAATAAGCACAAAAAGGTTTACAGGAAAAATTCGCAAATGCCATAATAAGCGAATTTTTTTGAAAATCTGTTTCAGTTTTTAAATCAAAGGTAACCATAATGGGATAAATATACAAAAATGCCGACAAAAAGCACAATTATGCAAAGCGTTGTGAGGCACAAAAGTATCATTCGAAACTTCCGCCGATTGCCGAATAGTAGGAAAGCGCAAACCAGAAAACAACGGGCAGAACAGTGCAAAGCATACCTACCGGCGCCGCCTGTTTGAAATTTTTCCTGAACTGCTCAAAAATCGGACGCCATAAACGAATGGCGCTGATTTGCGTAATTTCTCAGCACATACACCATAGCCGCACTGCTCGGTCCCAAAATAATTCCCGACAGCACAAATACGCCGTATGCGATAAGCGCAACGCCGTCAATAACGCCTTTTTCGTGCGGTACGGAAAGGCTCATAAGCATTGCCGAAATTGCAAGCACGCTTAAAAATATTAACAACAAAAATAAAAGAAGATTGAGCTTTATAAGCTTCCAGAATTTTCTGAAATACAACTCAAAAAAACAAAAAGAATTTTCGTTTTTCAACGTCGTCTTTCGATACTCCCGGACCTTCTTTCTGATAACCTCGTCCAAAACAACCCCATAAAAATCTCTCCCTAATTTCTCTGATTTAAGTTTAATAATTTATTTTATCATATTGCATATCATTTGTCAAAAAGTATTTTTACCGCATATAATTTTATATCGAAAGACGGAATTTATTTTTACGTTGAAAGGCGGAAATTTAATGAAAGAAAAATTTCAGTATCAAGTCAAAAATCATAAGCGGAACGGTTACAAAAACCGACTGCGAAAACGGCGCGAATATCGTCATAGACATAAAAATTCACGGCGATATTTCGCCCGACTGCGTTGATGCGCGCATATTTTGCCGAGCGGGATACAAAAGAGTTAAAACCCGTCGGAATTGTGGATAATTTCGGTCATCTTACCGTGTTTATGCAAAAATTCCGACTGCACAGAGCTACAGTTGTTTTTCGGCATAAAAACACCATCACAGATAAAGTTGATTACGTCGGCTACGCGTATTCGGGCGACGAATGGACGCTTGATGACGAGCCTGCAATCGACAACGCAAAAAAAATTCTCAGCGATATAAAAAACGGCGGAAACTGCATCACGCCCGAAATCCGCAAAAAAATTTCGGACGAAATAAACGAAAAATTTAAAGGATTTTGAAAAACAGATATTGAATTTCAAAATTTTTGATATGTATAAAAATCACTGTTTTCAAGCCGATTTTAAGCATTTCTGCGGTGAAATTCGCAATGTTTGAACGCTCTGCGATGTATTCGTTCGACAAATTCGGTTTTTACCTTTTTCGGCGTTGACGGTGACAAAATCGCAATAGCGTTCGCGTCGGAAAACGGCGGAAATCCCTCGCCCACGCGGATAATCTCTGCACACATTTTACCTGCGGCGAAAATGAATATTTTTGCCGTAATAATCGAGTTTGCCGATGACGGACAGTATTTTGTGAAAGACTGATTTTTACAAAAATACAATAGCCTAAATTTATGTCGAAACTATGAACGTTATGTGAAGTTTTTGACGCATTGCTTGCCAATTTTTCAAAAATTATGCTAAAATAAACATATACGAAAAGAGGTGACGCAATGAACAAACTTAATTCGGAAATTTCTCAGTACATCAAAAAGCTTGCCGAAATTTCAAACAACGGCAATCATATACAAAGTGAAAATGTATCTTGAACACGGCATTTACCGCGGACTGCGCGATTTAAACGGAAACGGCGTCCCGACGGGACTTACCGAAATTTCGCGCATTAAAGCAAAGGAAACCGATGCGGACGGAAACACCGTTCCGTGTGACGGCGAACTTTTCTACCGCGGATACAATATACGCGGTCTTGTGTCGGGATTTTTATCGGACAACCGTTTCGGTTTTGAAGAAACGGTTTATCTGCTTTTGTTTTCGCGCCTTCCAAACAAAACCGAGCTTGCGGAATTTAAAACAGCGCTTGCAAAATACCGCACTCTGCCCGACGATTTTGTGAACAATTCAATTTTGAAAAATCCGGGACGCGATATGATGAACATTCTCTCACGCAGTGTGCTTGCGCTCTACGCTTATGACGACAATCCCGACGATATTTCGGTTGCAAACGTTATGCGCCAGAGCCTTCAGCTTATTTCGGTTTTTCCACTGCTTGCGGTTTACGGTTTTCACTCGTTCAGACACTATCACAAAGGCAAAAGCCTGTATATCCACCGTCCCGACGAAAACCTCTCCACAGCAGAAAATATTTTGCATATGCTCCGCAAAAACGGAAAATATACAAGTCTTGAGGCGAAAATTCTCGATTTGTCGCTGGTTTTGCACGCTGAGCACGGCGGCGGAAACAACTCGGCATTCACCACCCACGTCGTGACCTCGTCGGGTACAGACACATATTCCTCGGTTGCGGCGGCGCTCGGCTCGCTCAAAGGTCCGCGCCACGGCGGTGCAAATATCAAGGTAGTGAATATGTTCGACGATATGAAAAAAACAGCATAAACGTCAAAAAAACAAAGGCGAAATTGAGGACTATCTTGTAAAGCTTCTCAACAAGGGAAGCGTTCGACAAAGCCGGGCTTATCTACGGTATGGGTCACGCGGTTTATTCAAAATCTGACCCGAGAGCAGATATTTTGAAAAAATGCGCGCGCGATTTGTCGGTCGAAAAGGAATGTGAAGAGGAATTTGAGCTTTACGAAACCGTCGCAAGCCTCGCGTCGGATATAATATCGCAAAAACGTAAAATTTATAAAGGCGTAAGCGCGAATATCGACTTTTATTCGGGATTTGTGTATAAAATGCTTAAACTTCCGCCCGAGCTTTTCACGCCTATTTTTGCAATGTCGCGTATTTCAGGCTGGAGCGCGCACCGAATAGAGGAAATTCAAAACGCGGGCAAAATTATCCGCCCGACGTATATCAGCGTCGCGGAAAATAAAGATTATATTCCGCTCTCCGACAGAAAATAACGCGTCTGTTTTTATAAGTAAATTAAAATTGCTCAATTCTGCTTATTTTACGGCGCTTTTGCCGTAAAATAAGCGGTTTTTGAGAATAATTTGAAATATTTTTTTAAAAATTTTTAAAAATAGTATTGACAAATGACGTAAAAATCAGTTAAAATAGTTGATGTTGTTGCAAAAACAATAAATGCGGCAGTGCTGGAATCGGCAGACAGGCACGTTTGAGGGGCGTGTGTCTATGACGTATGGGTTCAAGTCCCATTTGCCGCACCAATTTGGCAGAATATCCATTCTTCAAAAAGCTTAGTTTTTCCCTTTATTTAAGGCAAAAAATAAGACTTGGAAAAGAATGGATATTTTTCGTTTAAATGTTTGAAGCGGGTTACAAAGTGGGTTATTTAACCCACTTTTTATTTTTACTTTTTACACAAGAAAAATTGCACGTTTCCTCGTCAATATCTTTTGTTTTGCGCGAAATCGACGGTCAAAATTCTACCGACCGTAGAGTTTTTAATAATACGGCAGATTTTTTTAAAAAATCTTTGATTTTCTTAATAAATACAAATATTTTTGAATTTACATATGCCGTTTCGGGGTGTAAAAATATAATTATAAAAATATATTTAACGAGGAGGAAAAAATGTATTTACTCACCCAAAAAAATTAAGAGTTATATCGGAAGATTTAAAAGAGCTTCGTTATCAAAAACAAACAAAAACATTACCGAGATTTTTAAACAAAAAAACGCGGACGGCGGACAGATTGAAAAAAATGCCCGAAAGACGGCTGGGAAAAAGTTCCAATCGGGTGGTATCTGGGGCGGATACGACAGGCATATGTGGTTTAAAAACCACGGTTGAAATGCTCCCCGAAAACGAGGGAAAAACCGTTGTTTTCGGCGTTTTTACAGGAAAAAGAGGGACAGTGGGACGCAAAGAAATCCGCAGTTTTACGCATATGTTAACGGCAAAAATCGTTCAGGGTATGGACGTAAACCACACCGAGTTTGTTTTTAACCAAAAAAATGCAAAGCGCAATGAGATTTTTGAAATCGTTCTCTATGCGTACAGCGGAATGTATGAGGATACCGCGAATTTCAAATGTTACACCTCAAATTTTGACGAAAACATAAACGCGCTTTACTACGATATTTTTGTTCCGCTTTCGGTTGCGGAGCTTCTTGACAAAGAGGACAAACGGCGCGTTGATATTTTAGAATATCTTAATAACACCGCAAACATTCTCGACACGCGCGAAATCCCGAGTGCGGATTTTGACAAGTCGGTAAAAGACGCGCTTTGTTACATAGAAACCGAGTTCTACGGCAAATACTGCGGAAACAGCGACGTTACCGCAAAATGCGTGGGTCATACGCACATTGACGTTGCGTGGCTCTGGACGCTTGCGCAGACGCGCGAAAAAACCGTTCGCAGTTTTTCGACGGTTTTAAACCTTATGAAACAGTATCCCGAATATGTTTTTATGTCCAGCCAGCCCCAGCTTTATCAGTATTTAAAAGAAGAAAAATCCCGCACTTTACAGCGAAATTAAAGAGCGCGTGAAAGAGGGCAGATGGGAAACCGAGGGCGCAATGTGGCTTGAGGCGGACTGCAATCTCACATCGGGCGAATCGCTCGTAAGGCAGATACTTTTTCGGCAAAAGGTTCTTTAAAGAGGAGTTTAACAAAGACAACAAGATTTTGTGGCTTCCCGACGTTTTCGGCTACAGCGCCGCACTTCCGCAAATTCTCAAAAAAAGTGGTGTGGACTACTTTATGACCACAAAAATCAGCTGGAGCGAATACGACAAAATGCCGTACGACACATTTATGTGGGAGGCCATTGACGGCACAAAAATTCTTACATATTTCATCACAACGCGCGACTACGACGTGCCAGACAGTCAGCATTTTACAACGTATGTCGGCGAAAATGACGCGGAGCGAAGTGATGGGTTCGTGGAAAGGTTTTCAGCAGAAAGACGTGTCGGATGAGGTGCTCATATGCTACGGCTACGGCGACGGGGGCGGCGGCACGACGCCCGAAATGGTTGAAACCGCAAAAGACTGTCGAAAGGTATTCCGGGTTGCCCGAAAGTGGAGTTTTCAACGTCGCTTGACTTTTTCAAAGACCTTGAAAAAGGTGGAAAAACGCAAAACGCATGCCCGAATGGGTGGGTGAACTTTACCTTGAACTTCACCGCGGAACGTACACATCTATGGCTCGCAACAAAAAATACAACCGCAAAAGTGAGTTTGCGCTTATGGACGCGGAGCTTTTATTCGGTTATGGACAAAACCGTTTTAAACGGCGAATACCGTCAGGCTGAAATCAATGATATGTGGCGAACGGTGCTTTTAAATCAGTTCCACGACATCCTGCCCGGCTCGTCAATCAAAGAGGTTTACGAAGTGTCAAAAGAGCAGTACGAAAATGTTTTGTCGGGTGCGGACAGCATAAAGAAAAACGCATTGTCAAACATTGCGAAGAATATAAACGCTCCGTCCGACGGCTTTGCGGTGTTCAATCAGCTTGGCTTTACGCGCAGTGAGTTAGTTGAAATTGACAATGCCGATAACTTTGAAAACCCCGTTGTTACTGCAAGTGACGGTACTGTATCAAACGCACAGAAGGTCGGAGATAAGCTTTTGTTCTATGCCGAAAACGTTCCGTCAAAGGGATATAAAACATACACGGTAGCCGAGGGCAAACCGGCGGAAAGTGAAAATTTTTGTTTCGGAACACCGTATGAGCAACAGATTTTTCGATATTGAAATAGACAAAAAAACGGCAATATTTCGTCAATTTACGACAAACGTGCCGAAAGAAACGTGTTAAAAGGCACGGGCAACGTATTTCAGGCGTTTGAGGACAAACCGAAAGATTACGACGCGTGGGAAATTTCGGTTTACTATCAGCAAAAAATGTGGGAGGTTAACGATTTCTGCGGTGCCGAGGTTATTGAAAACGGCACAGAGCGCGGAGTTTTGCGCATAAAGAGAAAATTTGTAAATTCCGAAATCGTTCAGGATATTTGCATTTACAAAAACCTTGACCGCATAGATTTCAAAACAAAAATCGACTGGAAAGAAAAGCACATTCTTCTCAAAACCGCATTTCCCGTTGACGTTCACACAAACAAGGCGACATATGAAATTCAGTTTGGAAACGTTGAACGTCCGACGCATTGGAACACAAGCTGGGATATGGCAAAATTTGAGGTTTGCGCGCAGAAATGGGCGGATATTTCGGAGGACGGCTACGGCGTGAGCCTTTTGAACGACTGCAAATACGGTCACGATATAAAGGATGGCGTTATGCGTCTGACGCTCATAAAATCGGCAACCTACCCGAACCCCGACGCAGACAAGGAACTTCACGAATTTACATATTCGCTCTATCCGCACAAAGGCACCTGGCGCGAGGCAAACACGGTTGATATGGCATATTCCTTAAACTGCCCCCTCACCTGCGCGCCCGCTATGAAAAACAGCGGAACGCTCCCGTGCGAGTTTTCGTTTATCGAAACCGACTGCAAAAATGTTGTTGTCGAAACCGTTAAAAAGGCGGAAGACAGCGGTGACATTATTGTGAGAATGTTTGAGTGCCAAAACAGACGCGGAAAAGGTTAACGCGGTGATGTTTAAGGATATTTTAAACGCTGCGGAATGTGACCTTTTGGAAAACGAAACCGAAAAGGTTCAATTTGACAAAAACACATTTACATTTGAAATTAAGCCGTACGAGATAAAAACATTTTAAAAATTAAACTTTGATAAATTTTTAAAGCCATAGTCTTTTTGACTATGGCTTTTTGTTATATGTATAAATCGTCCTGTTTTATAATTCCTTTTTTCACCGCGTCCGACACGTCGATATGCTTCGGAAATTTCAGCTTGATTTTGCCGTTTTTCACCGCCGTTGCGGATAATTTTTAAAATCGGTAAGCTTTAGATTTTCAACCTTAACATAAACCGTGATGTTTCCGTATGCCGAAATCTTAAATGAAAAAGCTTTTTCTCGCTTTCGGGGAGCGCCGGCGCGATATACAAAACGTCGCCCTCACGCTGAACGAGCATACGGTTTACGGCATAAATAAACGAGCCTGCGGCGGTGGTGAACCACGGACGGAATACACAGTCCTTTTCGTTGATTTCAAACATTTCGGCAAAGCACCCTGCCGACTCGGTTGCCTGTTTTAACGAATAATACGCTTTTTCGTCCGAAATGTCGGCATAAACAGTCGCTTTCCACGACGCATACCACGGCGCGATATGCCGTCCCACACTGTACATATTGCCGAATTTCAGCTCGTCCGACACAAAATCCTCAATGGCTTTTTTCTGCATTTCGTCGTCGTTTTTCTGCACCTTATACGGAAAACAACCGCTCAAAACGCCTATGCTTTTGTCCTTGCAGTTCGGATACGGAATGTATTTTTCGCCGTCGTTCGGAAGATATTTTTCGCAGTGCGTCCGCGGTTTTAAGGCACTTTTCGGCAAATTCCGCATCGGTGTCATCCTCCGAAACAATGCGCCAAACCGAATAAAACACCTCAAAAAGCTTTATTGCACTGCACGTTGTCATATACGCGTTGGTAACCGACGGACCGAGCCGTTCAAGGTCGGTGCAGGCGGTAATTACGGTCTTTCCGCTCTCCCCGGTGTAGACCATATTGTTCATAAAATATGCCGCGCAGTGCTTTGCAACGGGATAAGCCATACTCTTCAAAAATTCGGTGTCACCCGTGTATTTATAATATTCCCAAAAATTCAGCACAATGCTGACGTTCTGAAAAACGTGCTCCGTCCAAAATCCCGGAACGCCCGTACCGCGCCCGTCCTCCATAGTTTCGCAAAAAAATAGTTAGCCTGGCGCACTCTCGCATTTGACACGCGCTGAATTGCTCTATCCAGTGTGTCAAAACGAAATTTGCAGATTTTGTATGCCTCGTGAAAATGTCCCGACGAAATAAGCGCCGTACCCGTGAAAATTTCGTCAAACGCGAAAAACACGCCGTGCCACAATGCGTTGTTTATGCCCATCGGAAGCGACCACTTTGTGGAAAGCGTTTTTAAATGATACTGCGCGGTTTTGTATACGTCACAAATCTTTTTATCGCCCAATGAAACGTCGGATATGCTCATATAATCCGCCCATTTCTGCGCGCTCTCTTCAAAAACTTTTTCGGGATTTTCAAGAATTTCCGAATATTTTTCCGACAGAAATTCCGCATAATCCGCACGGTCGAAATCGTCGCGGTAAAGCACAAACATACTCGCACTTTCGCCGTTTTTCAAAAACGTTTTGAAAGCATTATTTCGTCATTTTTGCACTCTGCCGAAACGTCCGCATCGCAAAAAAACATAAATCTTGCCGTGATACATTTCCTTGCCGTCAATTTCATACGAAACAGCAATTCCGTTTTCGATTTTTTCCGCGGTGTAACAAAGCCGTTCAATCTTTTTTTCGTCCGCGCCCTTAAGCTTGTAAACAAACGAATAATCGGCGGTGCGGTCAAACGTTTTTTTCACCGAAAGCAAGTCGAAATCAAAGTGAACATACGCGCGCGTGCCGATACTTAAGCCGTCAAATTTGCACTCCGACTGCATAAAACCTTTGTCGGTATCGAGCGTTTGCTCCCAGTCGTACGGTTCGGGATTTTTTATGCCGTTTATGATTTCGCCGACCATACCGAACGGAATGAGTGTAAATCTCTTGTGCTCGGGACGTTCGGGAATTGTGTCGTAACGGTAGCGCCTGCCGGCTTTCCAAACGCAGATTTCGGGCACACAGCAGGTTTTGCCGTCAAACGCGCCCACCTTGCCCTGGCGTCCGCAGCAGTCCAGCATAACGGACAAAGAACCGTTTCCCAAAAGAGGCGGTGCATAGTTTATTTTTTTCAGAATTTTTTTGTGGTTTTCATAAATTTTTCTCCAAAAAAATACAGTTACAAAAATTATATCATTCCGAAAAAGTTTATTCAATATCCGCACAGAATTACCGCAAAAATTTGTACGTTAACGGTAAAAATTTCTGAATTAAATCACATTTTTGCCGTTTAATACGTTTATAACCCTTACTCGCTTTGCTGACGGCATAATCAACGGTATTTTTGTTCCCGACGGCGCACCGTTCCACACCGCAATAACAAGGTTTGAACGGTCAACCATAAATTTATTCCGCACCTGATAAACACCGTTAAAATATCCGCCGCATACCGTCGTCACGTAATCGGCATTTTCAATTATATTTTTGTATCTTTTTGTTCAAATTCATTTCTCCTTTTCTCAAAATCGGGGTGCGGAACGGCGCAAATCAAGTGCAAACAGCCGTTGTTTTTTTCTTTTTCAATCACAATTTCCGCCGCCCATATGTCAACACCCATTGCCATACCCGTTATAAATGTCACATACCCTTTCGCAATCGCGTTGTCAATCGCATTTTCCAAAAGTAATTTTTATTTGATTTTCGGAATATGCAAGTTTTTGGCAGGACGGTGTCCCGTAAAACAACAACGATGTAATTTTTATCCATACATTTTTCACTCCATAAACTTAACATAATTATTATTTATATGGTAATAATTATGTTAAGTTTATCACTATACGATTAGTTTGTCAATATAATAAAATTATATTGGGTGATTTTTAATGAACGCGGAATTTAAAGACAATTACATTAAAAATAGGATTAAAAAAATATCGTATTACAGAAAAATTAAAATCGTTAACACAGGAACAGCTCGCCGAAATATTAAACTGCGGTGTGTCGTTTATCGGGCAGATTGAGGCGCCGAACATTTATAAGGCAATCTCATTGGACACATTGTTTAAAATCGCAAAGGCGCTCGATATACCGACGTATAAATTATTATATTTTGAAGATTGATCATAAGGACGATTTAAAATCGTCCTTTTTATTATTATAATATCCGAGTTCAATCATTTTTGCATAAACGAGTTTGGCGATTTCGGCATAACCGACGTCTGTGTAATGCACGTCATTCACCGCAAGGCGCAGTGACGTCGGCACTCTGCCGACGGCGATATCCGCAATATCCTGCTCGGTCGGCGTAATGCCGTTATCCGTCAGAACCTCGGTCGTTGCAATGCGGTCCCTCGGAAAAACAATATGTTCCCCGAATGCTTCTCTCATTTTCGCGTCGGTGATTTTTCCAATCGTCCCTCGCGCGCGTCGTCAAACCGATAATAATATATTTATCGGGATTTTTTTCGTCTTTGCGAGCATTTTTCCTAATCAAAATCACAAGGTCATCCGCGTAATCCTCGCCCGATTTATCCTCCGCGTTCCACACGCCGTTTGTGCCCGTGAAAATAACGTTTATATCGGCGTTTTCGTTTATTTTTAATATTATTCGGCATAAAAAAATCTTCGTGCCTTTGGGCGCATACACCGCCTCGCCGGGAGTTTTTCTTTTAAACTTCGCCCATATCAGCACACGCGGATTTTTGTCGTTCAACTTTAAAAAGACAGTTCGCCCTCAACGCCGTTTATCACGCACGGGTTCCAGTCTTTTTTATTTCGCGGTGTAAGCGTTCCGGCATACGTTCCGTCGTCGTTGTAACCCTTAAATTCAATCTCAACTTCGGTGCAGTCGGACGGGATTGTCACGTCTTTTTCAAGAAGTGCGTTCACCGCGCCCTGCCTTGCGGCAATAGACATTGCGGTTTCGCCTGCCGACCCCATATTGCGCACGTCATAGCCCGTCAGCGTTTTGAGCACACCGGGATACGACTTTGTTCCGCCGTTCCTGAAATCACTGCTTCCCTGCCCCTCGGTGAGGCTGTCGCCCCAGCACGCAACAGTCGGCATTCTTTTTTTACCGAGCATTGCAATGGGGTTAGACTTTCAAACGAATTAAACGAAAACACCTTTGCAGACGTGTATTCGCCCTTTAATTCAAGGCTTGCGTTTCCGTCGTTTTCGGCAATTTCGGCAGACAAAAGCGCACCGTCCGCGCCATATCCGGCAAGCACCATAACCGCATTTTTAAGGTTTGCTCTTGCACTTGCGCCCTCAAATGTAATATCCAGTTCCGGCTCGTTTTCGGGGAGCGGAATTTCGGGATATTCGTCATACCGTTTTATATCAACATCGTCCAGATACACTGTAAATTCGGGATAAACCGCCGCGCCGTTTTCGGTTTTGTCCTTGCCGAACATTGCAAAACGCAAAAAATACAGTCGTTGCGCCGACGCTGTTTTTTTCTTAAATTTAAACGTCTGACCGTTACATATTTGATTTCCGTTTACAAAAACGTCAACCTTTGCGGAATACGTCTGACTTGTTTTGTCAACCGACGGATTTTTCGCACACAAACACAATTTTGTTCCATTTTCCGCGGTTTAATGCATACTCCGTGCCGTTTCCGTCATCGGAACAATAAATTTTTCGGCGACGAGGGCGTGTGCGAATTTGACGCAAACATAACGTGCGAAAAAAATCGTCCGTCAACGGCATAAAGTTTAATTCAAACTTAAAATATTTTTGTAAAGCGAAAGCGACATTTCGGTGTAAACACTGCTTCCCGACTGTTCTCTCGTTTCGGGTCTTTTTCAACGCAAAGCGACTTGTCGGTTTCGCTTTTTCCACCGACACCGCCGACAAAATCCGTTTGATAAAAACCCTGTATTTTTATGCTTATTTCTCCGATTTCGCCGTTGTCGAAATTTTTCGCTGTAACCTTCAGACGCATCGGCAAAAACGGATTTACCCCTAAAACCAATAATAGAATCAAAAATTAAAGCCGTAATCATAATTAACTCTCCAAAATTCTGCCGAAAGTTAATTTCCCTCCGAGGTTCTGTAACCCTTTGGAGAAGTGCCTACGATGCGCATAAAGCTTCTGAAAAAGCTTCGGCTGTTCACATAGCCCACCCTTTCGGCAATGTCCGATATAGAAATATTTGTTTCGGTCAAAAAGCTCTTTTTGCGTGCTCAATTCTCACAAGCGTGATATACTCAGCCAGACCGATTTTGTAGTTTTTCTTGAAATTGGTCGAAAGATACTGCAAAGCTTACGTCTATATTCTGCGCAACCGCGGTAACCGAAAGGTTTATGTCCGCATAGTTTGCGTCAACGTATTCTTTTCGCCTTTTTCATAAGTATATCAATTCTGTTCATTATCTCTTTTCCGTTCTGCGCACAGCCGTATTCTATCACCGAATAAATATCATTCTGCAAATTTTTCAACGTCCGATTTGTTCTCGATTTTGTCGATTTTCTGCAAAATTCCGCTTATTTTTCGTTGATGTCGTCGCCCATCTGACCGAACGCGCGGTTTATGATGATGATAAGATTATACAAAATTGATTTCATCGCGTAAAACGAGCCGATTTTGCTTATAATTTTCTCATCAAACAGGCTGTCGAGCGCGTGAATTGCTGAATTTGCGTTGCCCGAACGAAGATATTCCAAAATCTGCCCCTCTTTAATTCCCGTAAGGCAGTATTCTGTGTGATTTTTCTTTTCCAAATCACTGTAACAAATTACGCCGGCACGGTCGTAAAATCTTTCTTTCATACACTCCGACGCCTCGGCAAAGCACACCCCTGAGGTCGTCCGTACCCGAATAGATGTTGCTCATTCCGACGGTAAAATTGATGTTTAAATTCTCCAAAAACAAGCTTTCTCACCCAGCCTAGTTTTTCACAACGTCCTCCGTCTGCTGACTGCCGTCCAAATTTGCAATACAGCAAAGCGAGCCGTTTAAGTCGCAGTAATTTATTTTGCATTTCCCTTCAAACACCTCGTCGAGAATGTTTATAAGTGCAACGCGCGCAAGACGAATCTCCTCCGCGTCGCCATCGCCGTCGAAAAAACATATCAAGGTTTATGTCGATATAAATAAGCAAAACGGCAAATTTTTGCGTACGGAAAAACAATCCCGGCGTTTTTAAGCGTTTCGAGAATTTCTATTTTCTCCGCCTCGGACGGCGTTTCTGTCAAAAAGACGCGTTAAGAGCGCCTCGCGGACAAAATCGCTGTCAAAGCTTTTTATTCTGTGATTAACCTCGGTATTTTCACGCATAACCGACGTTATTTTGTTGCCCAGCTCCTGATATTCCGATACCCTCGCGTTGTGGTTTCCGCCGATTGCGTCTATGATTTTGCGGATTGGATTGTAGTTGAATTTTACCAGCAGTTTTGCAACGAGAAGCATTATAAGTATGCCGACAAGATTGAAAAATGCAATGTCGGCGCGTGCCGAGCGAATAAGCTTTTTAAAAAGACTGTTGTCGACAAGATAGAAATACTTCCAGCCGTTCCCGTCCGACTCGGTGCAAATCATAGTAAGACCGCCCTTAAAATTTTCACACCGCGCTCAATGCCGTATTCATCGGCAATTTTTCTTGCGTTTTCGTTCTTTTTCGCATCACCGCCGATAATGTCGCCGTCCTCGGTGCAGATGTAGAAATTGCCGTTATACGACGGGTTTGACGACGAATTTAAAAGCTTTTTAACGTCCGCCTCAACGGCGATTGTGGCAAACGGCACAAAAACGCTCCACCGAATAGACCGAATAAAAAAATATGTAATGGTGTCTTTCGTGCCGTTTGAAAGAACCGCGTATTTTCCGCTTTGCTTATCCTGCATAAGCTTAAGCCATTCCGCCTTTGAAATGCCGTATTCTTTTTATGTTCACGTCGTAATACATATCTGCCGTGTTTGCGCCCGTCATACTCACGCAATAGTCGGCATTGTGAAAATAAATATAAATTCCGTCAAACTCATTTTCAAGCTTTTTGTAAACGTCAAGCTCGCCGAGAACGTCGTGGACCAACAAAAATTTTTCGTCCTTTAACTCGTCCTTTGTAAACGCGAGCCTGCGCACAGTTTGCCTTTTGCGATATTTCTATTGCCACGTTGCTGACAAGATTTGTGAAATTGTTAATAGCCGTCCTGCGGTTTTCGAGCATTTCGCTTACATAGCGCTCGTTTTGCCTCTCAACACTGCCGTCGATTTTTACATATGCAATGAAATTGAAAAACCGTTATCAAAGATACCGCAACATATGATATAAGCCACGCGGACGGTACGGTGTGGCGCGAAAACAAACTGCATTTTTCATATCCGAAGCCCCTTTGGATTTTTAAGACCTGCTATGTAAATCTTACCCTATTTAGTTTTTGATTGTCAATGTATAAAAATTACTGTACGACAGGCGAAAGCTTTTATAAGTTTTTTGAGCGGAACGGGATCATCGAGGCTTTTCCAAAGCATAACGGACACATTTTCGCCCGTCTGTGCGCCTGCGCTCGAAAGAGTTGCCGAAATTGTTCCGTTTTGTGCACTTTCGGATTTTGCAATATTTACAAGGCGTCCGTCTGCGCTGTATTCCGCAATGATGATAACGGGTGTCTGCGCGCCTGCGATTGCAATTTTGCACTGTGCCGAAACACCGCTTGACGTATATTTTGCCAAATCGTCCGAGCCTGTTGTGTATGTGAGAACATAGTCGGATTTTGTTACAGGTGTAATTACAACATCGTCAACGCTTATTGAACCGGTCGCACTTTTTTGGGGCGCGAAAACAATGTAGTCGCCGACTGTTTTGCGGTTTGTTTTTATGTTTTGCACAATCGGGGTTTGCATATTTCCGACGTACAAATCAGCCTTGTTTTCGTCTTTGTAAACTCTTGCTTTTATCTCGGTCCACTCGCCTGCGGGAACTTTTGATGTAAAAGTTTTTCCAAAGAGTTATCTTTATCTGATGCGTCATACTTATAATCTCTTAAGCCGATAGTGCCGGTTTGGGTTATGCTGATAACCGCACCTTCGTTGGAATTTGAGCCGTCGGCAAGACGGATAAATGCTGTGCCGTTTTTGTCGAGGCCGTTTTTGATTTTGAACGATATGTCATACTCCGAATAATCGCCCACAACACCGCTTATATCGCGTTTTATGCTGAACGGTTTTTTTTCTGTTTTGCTTTTTTTAATTGTAAGGAATTTGTTAACCGCTGAAGGGGTTTCACTGTTATATGTGTAGTCGATATACGCGTAACCCGTCTGTTCATTGTCGTTTTCAAATCCGCCGATTTTTGTATCTGCATTGTTCGGAATCATTCCTATTCCGAAGTTGTCAAAATTGATGTTTGCTGCACTCGCATAGTTTTCGTCACCGCACTCCGCCGTGTCTGTTACCGTAACTTTGATGTCGTCTACAAAAAAACACTTCCCGTCAAAGATGAAAAATCCGATGAGTAATGAATTAAAATCATTGGTTTTATACAACGGTACATTTTCAAAAATTTTATTGCCCTCAACTTTAAAAATACAAGTATTGTTTGTTTTGTCAACATCTATTTCGTATTCGCGGAACGGATTTGCACCCGAATTTTCAAGATTTACACTGTAACCGTTCTCTTGCGCGCCCTCAACCGCCGTTACATTACCGTCGTTGCAGGAAATAGCGTATGTCTTGCTATAAAACTGAAATTTCCAAAGTCCTCCGCAATTTAGTGATAATGCACCTTGAATCGTAGGACTTAATTTCATTTTAAACTGCACCTTGTATTTTTTCGCACCTGCTAACGAATTGATTTTAGGCACAGCGTCAGTTTTGAGGAAGTTTACCCTAAACGTAGGGTAAACGCTTTTACTGGTATTTGTTGCCTTAAAATACTTATTGGTTGTGTCACCCGTTACAGAAAAAGTTCCGTACGGTGTAGACTTGCCTTTATATGTGGCTATACCGTATTTTGAGTAACTGCTCGCATCCGAGTTTTCAAAAATCATTAAAAATACGTAACCATACCCTCGTCCGACACACTCACTGCGTCGGCAAGTGACGTAAGCGGTAGTGTGCACACAATCATACAAATTATCAAAAGCACGCTTATTTTTTTCTCATACTTTTCATTCTCCTAACATAAATTTATATTTATTTTTGCTTTGCACAATATTAAAAACTCTTTTTAAAAATCTCACCCAACAACTTGGATGCAAAAACATCGCTGTAAATATAAATTTGCGCGCAATCTGCACTGCCCCTCTCGCCTTGCAAAACTGCCGTTTTTGTTTCGCCTTTTTCAAGCGTTATCGGCTCAATGCGCATTTTTTCGCATTTTGTGCCGTTAAAAAGCGTCATAACCGCAAAAACCGTAATCTTATTGTCCGACGTGTTTTTGATGCTCACCTCGCCTTTGCAAATTCCGCCCGAAACGCTTATGTTATACGCGCTCACCTCTGCGGTGTCCGATTTTGCATTAAATTCATACAAAACCTTTTCGCCGAAATAAACACCGTCCGCAATCATTGCATTTTCCGATATTTCAACCGTGTATTTTGCCGACGGAACAAGCTTTTTCGCAGGAGTTATCACAACCGACGTTTTAGATTCGTCATAATAAACACTTTCAAGCAAAACATCTTTTCCCTTTGGATTTTTAATGCAAACAGTGCTTGTATCTATACTGCCTGCAAAACACCCGACGAAAGCTTTGAGTAAATTTTTGCCGTTCTCCTCGGTTAAATCGGTCACGCCCGGCAAGTCGTAAAAATCCCGTAACCTTTATATTGTCAATCGCGGTAAATCCCGCGTTTTCCTCGCCCGGACCGTAAAGCCTCAAAAGTTTGAGCGACTGATTTCCGTCGGAATTTGACGAGTTTAGCATAGATTTGCAAAAATACGGCACACCGTTTACAAACACGCTCACGGTGTTCTGCACCGTGTCTGCCTTAACCGAAAAATGATACCACTGCCCCTCACTGTATTCGGTCACAAGGTTGTTCAAAAGCTTCATTTCGGAATTTGTAAAACGCACAATATTTGTATCCTTGTCATTGGAAAGCCTCAAAACCATAGTCTTTCTTCCGCTCGAATCTTTTTTGTCAACATACAGATCATAGTCGATATTCACCCTGCCCGACGTGCTTTTGAGCGGTATGTCGATATACGGAATATCCGCCGAAGTATAGCTTGTGTCGGGAATGTCCGCGCCGACAAAAAGGCTTGTGCCGTGGTCTTGGTCTGCCGTGTCTTTTTTTAACCGTTCCGCGTCTTGAATACATCGAAATTCCCGATTTTAACACATTTCCCTCGCCGTCCGCAAAGTCACTGTCCTCAAAAACGGTGTACGCGTTGTTAACGCTTGAAAAATTCACGTTCGCCGAAATTTCGCTTTCGCTTTTGCTGTTGCTCACCGCCTTTGCGGTGACCGTTACACTCCCGCGGTCAATGTTTTGCAAGGTTATGACATACGGCGCGTCGGTGAGTGTTTCGTAAATTTCGCCGTCAATATAAACCTCGATTTTTTCTATTCCCGACGTTGCCTCGGCGGTGACGGGAAGATTTAACGTTTCGCCCTCGTCGGCAAAAATATCCGTGCTGATGTTTGTAAATTCAAATTTTGTGATGTCGTTTACAGGCTCGTCGGGGTCGGGGTCGGGAATTTTCAGCGCACCGTCTGAAAGTGTGACGTTATCCATTGAAATATCGCCGTCCGCCGATTTGTTGAACGTAAATCCCAAATTTCCTGCCTTTGTAGACGAATTTTCAACATATTCCATATCGCCGTAGATAAGCGTCAATTCGCCGTTTTTAACATAAAACGCGTCAACGGTTGTTTTGTCTTTTACGGTGAACGCAAGTCCCGACGTTAAATCGGAAAAAGTAAACTCCGTTTGATTTTCGGTGACAAATTTTCCGTCTGTCATACGCTGAATAACGTATTTTCCGTTTCCCTTGCTCACAAGCTGGATAATTGCGCCGAAACGCACCATAAAGTTTTTTTCCGCTTGCAAAGCTCGGCATAATGTCAAGCTTTACCGAATATGTCGTTTTTCGCCGATATACTGTGTAAAATCAACATACATACTGTGTGTTGCCGACGCATGCTTACCTATAGTGAAAACACCGTCGGAAACCGCGCTCGAAACGCCTTTTTGAACTGTTTGACGTTCCCGAAAATTCGGGATATTCCGAAAATATTTTCAATTTTTCTCAAAATCGAATATTTTAAGTATTTCGTTATCCTCCGCAAACGCCGTATTTGCGCAAAAACACATCACAAGCGATACACAAAGCAAAAAGAAATGATTTTTAATCTTCATAAGCCCTTTCACTCCTCCCCTCCGTAACGTATTTTTTTCAAATTTGTCGTTTAGTTTCAAAAACTCTAAACTCCAGAATGTTTGTATTCGGATTTGCACTGCACCCGTTTCCGACAAGCTTTATATACCTTGCGTTAACCCTGTTTATGCCGAAAACCTGATATTCCTCCGCGCCGGGAGATGACGTGAACGAATCTATTTTTTCATAATTCACACCGTCTGCGGAACAGTACAAATCAAAATAATAACTTCGCACCAAACTCTGCCAAAATCCTGCCGCAACCGCGTCGATGCTCTGCACACTGCCGAGGTCGAACACCGCATATTCACCGCGCGTCATTGTTGTCCACCTTGTCGAAAAATCGTTGTCAAACATATTTTCACGCTTGTTTTCCGCCTGCGGTTCGTCGCTGACGTAAGAAGACTTAATTTCAAGCTCGTCAAACATCAAATCTGTTGTGCCTCTCTGCGTGTCGTACGGCACAATATACATTTTGCCGAGGGTTTTGTCCGCATTGTAAACTTTTATAAGGTTGGGCACATTTACGTTATCCGATTTTATATATTCCGCGCTCTTTTTCAGGGTCGTTCGGAACAATTTCTACATCGGGCAGTTTCTGACCGCTCATAACGGGGATATATGCCAAAGAGTCGGTTTTTTCGCCGTAAACAATGCCCGAATATCCGTAGTCGCTCGTATCGTACGCGCCGTTTGATTTTGCCGGTGTGCTCCATTCGCTTATCGGCGTTGTGTCCGCGTCCTTTGCAAATTCGCCCAGCCTTACGGTGAGGTTAACCTTGCCCGACGCGTTTAATTTTATCGCAACCTTGCGCACGCCGACGTTGTTTGTCTGTCCCTCGCCCTGCGGTGACGACGGGAGCGGAACAGCGTCCATAATGCTGATTTCGGCATCGGGCGCGTCGGTGTCAAACCGAAGCGTCATTGTTTTGCCGTCCTTTGACAGTGCAACCGTTCTTTCGTCCGCAACGTACGCGTCCGCAGTGGTGTGCATAAACCAGTAAATCTCGGAATTATCCTTTGCAAGATCTATTTCGTCGCGGACTGTCAGCGTTTTGAAATTGTCGCCGATGTAAAATCCGCGTTTGTAATCTTTAACGTTCGCGCTGTAGGTGTCGGTCATATCGTACACTGCATACGCACCGCCGTCACCCTCTTTGTAATCAATCACGGGAGTGTAAGCATTTGCGGTCTGATTGTATTCCGCGTTGTTGTTTATAACAACCGTGTTGTGTCCCTCGGGACGTTTTCTGTATTTCTCATTTTCGGGGAGCGACGAATTATAATCCTCCGAGCCGAGCGCCTGCGCCCATCTTACGCCGTTTAAGTCAAACACAAAATCGCCGTTGTCGTTGTGCGCGTGATAGAATGTTGTCGGACCGCCGTGCGACGCGAAAAACAATGCGTCGTAGTCCTTGTAGTCACCGTGAACCGAGAAAAGTTCAACACCCTCGGAATATTTAACTTTCGGAAGTTTTTCTATTTCGTCAACGCTTACATCAGGGTCGTAAAAAAGTGCGTCCGCAACAAAAACCTGAACATCTGCCATACGGGAGTCAAACGATTTTTCAACCGTTGCCCTGCGCGCCGCCAAAAGTTCTTTTTGATTAAAGTGCTTGCCGAGATACCCCATCGGGTGACTTGCATATATCTTTTCGTCCGCCGCGTCGTGGTAGTTGTAGTTTGCGGCCATACCGCGGATTGCCATATTCGCAATGCCCGTTTCTTCCGCGCCGGGGAAAGAAAGAAGATTAAATTCCGTGCCGTAAATGTTTTCGAGCGTTGCACACGAATACATAAGCGAGCGCGAAACGTGATACCAGTAGTTACTGCTCTCTGCCCACACGCCGTCGGGATATAAGTTTTTCATTGTATACTCAAGACTTCGGATAGTGTTGCTCAAATAATCGGAGCAGATTTCGGGATAATCACCCATAAATGCCGCCGCCATACACACACCGCCCGAATTTACCCAGGTGTTGAAGTTACTGTACCATTTAAGGCAAAGGCTCGGCATAACGATTGTCAAGTCGTTGTTTGTAACACTCTTTGCGGGTATTCTGCAATAGAAAGCCTGCGGAAATACCGAAAGGAAAAAGTCTGTATACGTTTGCCTTTATTTTTTCGCGCTGTGCCTCGGTGAAATAATCATAGCACCAGTCATACGCAACCGCAATGGCAGTGCCGAACGAACCGCTGTCAATAATGTGTATCGGGTTTAAATCAGGGAAATTTTCAAGTGCATCAAGCTGTTTTAAAGCATATTCCGCATATTTTCCGTCGCCCGTTAACTGATACGCAAATCCCACAAGCTGCATACGCGATTCCAGTATGCGCGCCGTGTTTAACATTCTTATACTGTCGTCATACACATATGTGCGGATTTTTCTGGTTAAGCGTCATATCCGCCTGTGCAATTAAATCGTCCGCAACTTTTTCATATACGCGTCGGTTTTTGTATAACTCTCTTATTCTGTCAAAATCCTTATCCGACGCAAGAACCGAAATATGGTGCTTTCCGTCCCCATTCATTTTGCTGTAACCGTCAAGAAGACTCTGCGCGCTCGGGCGGTCGAAAAGCATATAATCGCTCAAATACTGAAGATTGCTCTGAAAATCAACGTATCTGTATGTGTCGTTCCACGTGTTTTCGGGAGTGTAACGCTTGTGATACGGCACTTCTTTTGAATTGTCAAAGTATATTTTCGCCTTTGACGTCACGATAAGCCCGTTTGTATCGTCGAAAACGTTAAATCCGAGAACCTTTTGCACCGCGTCTTTAAGCGGAATTAAATCCGCGCCGTTATCATTTTTTTATACAGGTTACCGCAAAGCTTTTGCCGTCCGATTTTATCACGCCGTTATTAAGCTCCGCATTTTTGCCGTATGCTTTATTAAACTCGGCAATCGGAATGTAAAACTCACCGTCTTGATATATTCCCTTTTGTTCAAGCTTATATTTTTTGCCGTTTGAAAATGCTGTGTTTGAAAGATAGTCAAACAAAATCTTACCGTCCAAATCATCGGCAATGTTTTTGTCAAACTCAAACATTGAGGTGTTAACCTCGGTAACGTCGTTTTCATTTACTACAAACGGCTTGTCAAAGCCTGTAATTTCAACGTTTCGGCATTTTAACTCGCCCGAAAAAGCGCCCGAACCGCACGCAATGCGCACAACGTTTAAATTTTTGATTTTGTTTGTAAGGCGCACATTCTTTGCGACCATACGGTAATTGTTGTATGTCCAGCCGTTGCCCGTACCGAAGAAAACGGTATTTGTGCCGTCGTTTAGGTTAAGATACATTGTAACCTTAAAGCACGCGCCGTTTGCCGCCGCATTTGCAAATCCCTGTGTTCCCGAAATCGTAACCTTCCGTCCGCTTTCGATTTTCACGGGATACTCGTTAATAACGGAGGCTGATGACGTATTGTCCCTCAGCATAAAAAAATCTGCGCGGTTGGGTCGGAGTCGAAATCCGCCGAAAATTCACCGCTGATTTTTAAAGTATTTATACTGTTTTTTTACTTTTGTAGCCCTTAAAAAAATATTAAGGTTAACGTCGATATACGCGTCATCCGCGGTTTTTCTTTCTGAAAATCAGCTTGTCGCCCTTGTTAGGGTTTTTTATAGTCAAATTCCTCCGACGTTATCTCGTTTGTTTTTGGGATACATTTTTACATTGTTAGCATATTTCGTCTGTCCTGCCCATGTGCTGTGAAAAAACGTGAAATCGCCTATATCGTCGGTAAACGAGAAAAACTCCTCGCCGTTTTCGTCGTTTGATACGGCGCTCTGCGCATAACTGCCTTTTTGACACTCTGCGACTTCCACGGAAAGCCGCCCTCATAAAGCGCAATGTCGTCAATATAAAGATCGTTTTCGCTGTCCTCCTGTTTTTTTCGATTATAAAACTGTCGGGCTTAACCGCGCCGAATATTTTCCAGTCATCAACGCAAAGGCGCCTGTTGACATATGCCGAATATGTTCCCGATTTTAAGTTTACGGCAATGCTTATCTGCGTTAGACCGCCGTAAAAAGTGTTGTTTTTCAATTTCTGCGTTTGCGGTAACGCCCGAAATAACCTTTGCCCTCTTTTTGTTTTTATTTCGTTGTCCTCGATTTTTAAAATATTGTACACCGTGCCGTTGTTTGCAACCGAAATATTTGCGTTTGCCTTGTTTTCCGCGCCGATTTTAAAGTCGATATAATACTTCTGCTCATCTGTTTTCAAAGGCACGGTGACGGTTGTTTTTGCGCCCTTTATCACTTGCAGAACGCGTCCGCCGTATGCCGAATTTAAAACGCGCGCTTTCTCGCCCCCGGATTTAATTCCGTCGGGTATGCCGTTTACGGGCACGGAATTAAAAATTTTTCGCTGTATACTGTGCGCGTTTTGCTCACCGCGTATACCGGCGCAAACTGCAAAGACAAAAACAAGCGTTAAAAAAGCGCAGATACATTTTGAAAAAAGGTTTTATTGAATTCCATATGCGTACACCTCCATCGGAGCCTGGGCGTTAAGACGTGCAACAATAAAAATAATTGCCGCTGCCGAACGATTTGTAATCTTTAAGCTGTGACGGCGTAATCAGTCTTATTTCATCTCTTTCTTTGTTTATAACGCCTATATTTGCCGTGTTAAGCCTTATATTTATAAGATTTTTCAAAAGAATAGTCATACAGAATTTGCCGTTTTTGTTTTGGATATGTAGCCGTAAATACCGTCGGTATAATACAGCGCGCCGTACCAGTAGCTTATGTTGTTTAAGCCGTCGTAGTTTATGCCCGAAACGGTTTTTGTGCTCGGCGAAAGCGTTTTTGCGTCAAACACCAAATCGATAAATTTCACCGTGCTGTCGGCATCTAAAGTTGCCTGAACAATATCACCCGGATTAAGCGCTTTTTCAAGCTGTTTTTCCGCGTCAACGGGCATATACAGTTTTTTATATGCGCCCGACGAATAAACATACAAAACCTTGCCGTCGTCGCCGTTCGGCATTGCGCCGTTTCGTATTTTTTTCTATCATATAATTCGTTCTGCTTTTCACCGACTTATCCTGTGCGACAACAACGCCTGCCGTGCCGTTTTCGGATAAATCGTAAACGTCGAATTTATATTTGTAACCCGAATACAGGCTCGATTTGTCAAGAACCGCAAAATCCTTTTCGTCATCGTCCTCGGAAACACGGAGAATAACCGACGAGCTGACGTTGAAATACGGCATACACGACTGACCGCCCGAACGGTATGTAAACTCGGTCACTTCTTTTCCGCCCGACGTAAATTTATACTGCATAAGGCAGTTTTCAATGTCCGACGGCTCTTTGTATTCATAAACCGTTTCCGCGGTGTCGATAACGCTCACCGTGCCGTCTTTGCCGAGCTTAAATTTGATAATTTTTTTTGACACGTTCGCGTTCAAAACAGGCAGAATGTCTGCCTTTTTCTGCTTGATACACCGTCTACCTTTGCCCTTTTTGATGCTTAACGTTTTAAGCACACCGCCGAGAGTGTAAACCTCAAACTTCACCTCGTCGTCCGCCTTGTTTTCCGGCTCGGTAACTTCGGTTAAATACCCGTACTGCATCTGTGACGAAAAACCGCTTAACGCGACAATATCGTTATTTAACCCCAGTGCAAACGAATAATTTTTCGTTTAACTTCATAATGTCGGAACAGTTTCTTTTTGCGTAATCGGTAAGGGTGTATTTTTCGCCGTTTATGTAAATTTTGCCGTCTGCGTCCTTTGCCTCAAGCGTGCCGTCAAGTGTGCCCAACACCTTTTTTATCAGCGCAAAGCTTAAATCTTTTGACTGTGCGGCGGCGATAATTCCGCCCTTTTCCAAGTCGTCGATTTCTTCCCTTTCGCCGTCCGCGCCGTATATTTCAAGCACGGAATTGTTGTCTTTTGCCCTGAAAATGTTTTTCTCACCGTCGTTTATATCCGAAATTACAACGGGATTTTTTTCTGCACGCTGTCAACCGTCAGATATTTGTAATCGTATACAAAAACATATTCGTAATTGTTGTCGTCATCATTGTCGAGAAGCAAAACGCGCGCATAGTCGCCGTTTATATCGTCAAGCGAAAACGTGCCGACCGTTCTGCCGTTATACACATATCTTGCGCCGACGGTTTTGTAACTTTTCTCTTTGCTGGAATTTTCCGTTTCAACCGTTATTTTGCCGAGTGAAAATTCTGTTATACCGTCCGCATCGAATTCCAAAACAGCGTTTTCTCTCTCAACCGTAAAGAGCGCGTCGGACGTGCCTTTTTGTAAAACACGCGCACGTTTTTGCCCAAAGACCGCTTGTTCCGCCGTCGTAATTATACATTTTTTTCCGTCAACGGTGATATATCCGTCCTCCTCCGCGCCTGCGCCGTCCGACGGCGAAATGTTCGTCGCAGTGACAATTCCCTCCGCGCACAAAACCGAATACAGCCTTTCAAGATACGTTTCGTCGGTGTCCTCAAAATGCGCAAACCCGTTTTTATATTCCGTCGGTATAAACGACGAGCAAAGAAGATTGTATAAAAGCACAACAGCGTCCCTGTCCGAAAACGTTTCGCCGTTTTGACGTCCGATAAGCTTTAACTCGGCGGCGCATTTTAAATATCCCGCGGGATAACCGCCCTTGTATTCCGCCGCGTCGGCATAGCCAACGGCGCAAATGCACATTTTAACCGCCTGTGCAAACGTTATGTTTTCGTTCGGGTTAAAATTTTCGCCCGATGCGATAATGCCTGCCTTATATGCCCGATATATTTCGCCGTAATACCCGTCATTTTCGCTTACGTCCTTAAACGGAAACGCGCTTTTATCGGTCAAATCCGCGCCCTGTGCTATCCGCATAACGTTTACAAGCGCTTTTGTAAACTGCGCCCTTGTAACGTCACTTCTTTCAAAATACTCGCCCGAAAGGTTTTTAATCACCGCGCTTGCCTCATAAAAATCGTCGCTGTCGTCCGCGTCAAACGCAAAGGATGTGAAAGATACCGACGTGCAAATCAAAACTACGGCAGTGATAAGCGAAATGTATTTTCTGATATTCATTATCATAGACATTCCTTTCTTCAAGTTTACAACATTTTTTCAGCCTCGGTGCACATAAGCACAAACGCGCCCGTTCCGTGCAAATCGTTGGTCACGGTGCGTCTTTCGATATAGTGCCTGTAATCGCCCTCATCAATGCACGTGCCGACCGAAACGTTTTCAATAAGCATTTGTTCGCCGTCGTATTTTAATCTGCCTATAAGCGCGTCATACGCTTTTTTTGCGTCGTCAAGGTAATTTTTTGAAATTACGCCGAGGCGCACCGCCTTAAACAAAGAATATGTAAAAAGGCAGGAGCAGGACGTTTCGCACCAGTTGTCCTCCGCGTCGGGACGGTCGAGCACCTGACACCACAATCCTAAATCATTTCTGTATTTAAGCACCGCTTTAAGCGCGTTTTCTTCCATTTTGCCAAGCTTTTTATATTCCTCCGATTCGGGATTCAAATAATCCATAATGTCGAGCACTGCAACGGTAAACCAGCCCATTGCACGCCCCCACACCGTCGGGGAAAGTCCGTTTTCTCCTGCCCATTCAGCCTCACCGCTGTCGTCCCAGCCGTGGTGCAGAAGTCCTCTTTCGTCGCGCATATTTTCATACATCAAAATTGCCTGCTTAACCGCTTCGCAAAGCGCGGACTTTTCATTTTTGAATTTTTGAATACATCGCAAGAAACGGGCCTATCATATACAAACTGTCAAGCCACATTTGGTTCGGAGTGACGCTCATATGCCAAAAACCGCCCTTGGAATTTCTTCCCCATTCCGGCACTTTTTCATATATATAATCAATCGCTTTTCTGTATCTTTCGTCGCCTGTTTCCTTATATAAATCAAACAAAAAGTATTCCCGGCTGTTTGTGGTCGAACGTTTTGGGTACAAGCGTCATAACGCGCGTAACCTCGTCTGTGTCATACGGACGGTTGTATCCCAGAATTGTGCCGTCGGGAAAAATATAGCTGTCAACCCATTCTTTAATATAGTCAAAATATTTTTTCTCGCCCGTTTGAAAAATACACCCTCTGCATACCCGACAAAAACACACCGCCTATGTAGAAAAAAACGTGTTCATTGTGGGAAGGTCGGGCGCCTTGTATTTTTTGCATAATTGTATCGCACGCCGTTTTTGCATAATCTATCGGTCTTGTCATTTTAATATCCCCCGTAATGTTTATTTTTTCGTCCGCGCGATTACCGCCGCGGCCTCTGCCCTGTGATGTTTCCTTTGGGCTTAAATGTACTGTCGGAATATCCGCTCAAAATTTTGTTTTCGTAAAGTGCATTTACAGCCTGCACGGCATAATCCGAAATTTCGTCCGCGTCGGAAAATACGGCATTTTTATCCGCGGAAAGGTTTAAAATTCTGTTAATTATCACCGACGCGTCCTCGCGCGTGATAAATCCGTTCGGGTTGAATATACCGTCGTAACCCGTTATAATGCCGGCGCTCTTTGCCGAGCATACGCTCTCATAAAACCAGTCAGATGCCGAAACATCGGAAAAATCAGCAGTCTGCACCGCCGTTTATGCCGAACGCTTTGCACGCGATTTTTTGTAAATTCAGCACGCGTTATGCTGTTGTCGGGCTTAAACGTGTTGTCGGAAAAATCCGTTTATTATGCCGTCGCCGGCAAGAGCCTTGATGTAATCTTTTCGCCCAGTGCTCCGAAATATCCGAAAAATCGCTCTTTGCGCTGTCGGGCAAAAATCGGCTGAACGTTTGCGCTCACTCCCGACGATACCTTGTTTGACGAACCTCCGCCCGAGGACGGTTTTTCGTAAGTCGGATTTGCCAAAGCCGTTTGCAAGGCTCAAAAAAATACGCTGTCGATTTCGGAAAGCGTGTCGGTGTCTGATATTTTTGAAATCATTTCAAGAAAAAGACTTTCTTTATTGTAGCTGTCAAGCTTGTTGAAATCGGTCATATCAACCTTGCGCGATACCGCGTTTGCAAGATAAGCCTTTGAAATATCCTCCGCGGTTTTGCACGCTTTTATCTCGGCAATTTCAAAAAATATTCAAAAAGCGTTTCGCTCAAATCCAAGCCGATATTCTGCAATTTTGCCGAAAAAAAGCTTATCCGCCTCGTCAAAGCCGTTTTCGGAAAGCGTGCCGAAAGTGTTTTTGAAGTCGATGCCGAGATACGCCGTGTATTCGGTCAAAAACTCATAAAACGAAATTTCCTTTGCGCCGTAACGAGAAAAGCGCCTCGGCGGTGAAATACGCTTTTATAAATTCATCTTTTGTGTAAGAAGTTTTTCGGCGAAAACATATCCGCATATTTTTCGCCGTGAGTTGAAAAATTTCATTATCAATGTTAAAATGCTCAAATTTTTCAACCGCATTTTTAGTTCCGACGCGGATTCTGCGCCGTTTACCAATGCCAAATCGCTGTCAAAAACCGCCGTCCGCAATGCCGATACTGGCTGACATATTTTTACCGCTGTCATACGAAACAATGGTATACTGCCCGTTTTCAAAGCCGTCGGGAAGCGTAAATTCCAAAGTCACATTCCCGTCCGCGTCCGTTTCTTTTGATATGTAAAACGTGTTTTTTATTGTGCCGTCCTCAATTTTTATGTTATCTTCGTCCGCACCGTACGGCATAATAACGGCGGCTGCAAAATTTCTCTCATATTCGGGCGATATGCTTATGTCAGCCGACACGGTTTTGCCCGAAATTTTGTTTACCGTTATCTGCGCGGACGCAGAATAGGACGAAAAGACAAACAAAAGTCCAACGCACAAAGCCAAACTCTTTTTCACTAAAAAACCTCCCTTATCCCTTTACCGCGCCAATCATAACACCCTTTGTGAAATATTTCTGTATGAACGGATACAGGCACAAAATGGGCAGTGTCGAAATTATGATAATCGCATATTTTATGGTTTCGCCCACAAATTCAAGTTCGCCCACGTCCGCACCGCCCGTCATTGCAGAGGTGTCATTGTTGATAAGAATTTCCCTCAAAACCAGCTGGAGCGGATATTTCGGACGGTCTATCAAGAACAGCATAGCGTTAAACCACGCGTTCCAGTTTGCAACCGCATAGTACAAAATGATAACCGCAATGCTCGCCTTGCTTACGGGAAGAACGATTTTGAGCATAATGGTAAGATGGTTTGCGCCGTCAAGCTTTGCCGACTCCTCCAAACTGTCGGGAACAGACGCAAACGCGACGCGCAGTATCATCAGGTTAAACGTGTTAACTGCCGTGGGCAGTATCAGCGACCACAGACTGTTTTCCAGTCCCACCGACTTTACAACGAAGTAAAAACGGTATCATACCGCCGTTTAAAAACATTGTGATTATTATGTATATGGAAATGATTTTTTGATATTTCACGTTTTTGCGCGATAAAAAAATACGCACCGCATATTGTCATAACGATGTTTACCGCAACGCCGAAAATCAGCACAAAAAGCGTGTTTGAATATCCCTTTAAAAGCATAGGGAATTTTGAAATGCCGACTTATACGAGCTGAATGTAAACCCGATACTGTGCCACAAAACGCCTTTGTGCGACACAAATTCCACAGGGTCGCTCAGCGACGCGAACAGCACGTAAAGCATAGGATAAATCATAACAACCGCAACGAGCGTCTGCAAAACTATGTTAAATGCGTCGAACGCTCTGTCGCCGGCGCTTTTTTTAATTTTGTTCATTCTTTTTACCCCTTTCTTCCGGCTCTACCACAACCCTGTGTCGGTCATTTTTCTGCTGACGGTGTTTGTCGTAATCAGCAAAAATCATATTAACCGCCGAATTGATAAGTCCAACCGCCGCGCTGTAGCTCCAGTTTTTGGGTTTGAAAAACCCATTCTGTAAACGAGCGAGGATATAACGTCGCTCCTGTCGTAAATTGCAGGGTTATAAAGAAGAATAATTTTTTCGTATCCCACGCTCATTATTCTTCCGACTCTCAAAATAAACATTGTTTACAACCGTCATTGCAATGGACGGCAGAGTGATTTTCATAATTTTTGCAATTTTTCCCGCGCCGTCAATATCCGCCGCCTCGTAAAGCTGAGGATCGATATTCATAAGCGCGGCAAGGTATATAATGCTCTCCCAGCCTATGCTCTGCCAGATGTTTGACACAACGTAAATGGGCAGAAACATTTTGCTCTGCGAAAGCATACTTGAGCCGTTACCCGTGATTTTCGCAAAAACACTGCCGATAATTCCGTCCGGCTCGACAAACGTTTTTATCATACCGCAGATTACGACAAGCGAAATAAAGTGCGGAAGATAGGATATTGTCTGAATTGTGCGCTTGAAATATTTTTCCGTTAAGCTCGTTTATTAAAAATTGCCATAATAATCGGCGCAGGAAACTCAAACACAAGGCAGGAAAGGCTTATGCGAAATGTGTTTGTCACAACTCTTGCAAAAATCGGGCGACTTAAAAAACGTTTATAAAATGCGTAAGACCCACCCAGTCGCTTCCCGAAATTCCGCGCCTCGGCGAGAAATCCTGAAACGCCATAAGCAAACCGTAAAGCGGCATATAGTGAAATATAAAATAGTAAACAATCACGGGCCGAACGATAAGATACAAAATTCCGTTTTTTTCTTAAATTCTCTTTTTCATTCCCGAAATTCCGCGGTCTTTATCCAACGTGTCCGAAATTTTTCTTTCAATGCTTTGCATACCGTTACCCCTTATTTTATTTGTTTAAATATCTGTCATAGGCAGACTGGCGCATTTCAAGAAGTCTGTCTATGCCTCTTTTGTGAAGCTGTTCAATCATTTTGTCGTAATTTTCAAGCGGTTCCGCGCCGATGATAAATTTCATCATCATTTCATCAACATATGTGTCAATATCGTTGTTGAGCTGTGCAAATTCGTTAAGCTCCTCGGTTTTTACATAAAGATTGGGAAGCGTGTGTTCGTACGCCTCGGTATTCGACCAAGTTTTTCAGCGCTCTTTTTCTGCTCGTCGAGCGACGCATACTGTTCCATATATCTTACGTCCTGAATAAACGGGCCTGCGTCGTATGAACGCGCGTAATTCGAGAGCGCGACCGTCATAGACTTGTTTTCGGGATTTTTCAAAATAAGGTCGGTATATTTGGGGTAGCCGTTCTCCATTTTGTAGCTTACGCCCTCAATGCCGAAGTTGTATAACATTCTGCCCTCGTCGCTGTAGCCGTAGTCGAGGAATTTAATCGCCGAATCCATATCCTTGCACGATGTGGAGATTGCGTCAAACGACCTTGCGGTAGGCGTAACCTGAATTTGATACACACCGAATTTTGCGGGTTTGCTTAAATCCGACGTCGGGAAAGGCGCGCCCTCAAGCGAAAAGCCCTCCGTTTTTGCCGCCGCCATCCATTTGCCTATACCTGAGCCGACCGAGCCGGACGTTGCACCGCTGAAACCGTTTAAAAATGTTTGTTTCTTTCGCTTTTCCGTCAAGTGTGGTAAAACTCTGGTCGATAAGCCCTTTTTTATACCAGTCGCGCATTTTTACTATAAATTCTTTAAACTGCGGGTCGAGCGGACCGAATTTCACCTTGCCGTCCTCGGCATAATAGTCGCTCGTCGCGTCAAATCCGCTTTGCAAAAATAATCAACGGTCAAAGCCGAAAAACGGAGATTTTTGCGCCTTTTTCTCCTTAAACGCGGTAAGCACCGTTTCCCATTGGTCAATATTTCGGGGAATTTCAAGTCCCAGTTCTTTGAGCCAGTCGCCTCTTAAAATAAGTCCCGTAGAGTAGCCGAGGCTCTTGTCACCGCGGATAAACGGGAAAGAAAAATACTTCCTTATTATCGGTTGTAACCATTTTATATATTTCTTCATTCGCGTCGAGATATTTAAAAAGGTTAACCGCCTTGTCACGGTATTTGCCTATGTCGGTAATAACTCCCTCTTTTTATTGCCTTTGCCGGACCGCCGGGATATGTAACCCAGTTGTATTCGATAATATCGGGAAGGTCGGTCGATGCAACAAGTATGCTGAATTTTTCGCTTTCCTGTCCCTGGGGCGGATGAATGTAGTTAACCTTTACCCCCGTGCGTTTTTCAAGCTCTTTTGCAAGCTCTGTTTCGCCGTAGTTTGATGTATAAAGCGCCATATTGCTTGTAAGAGGCATCCAGCACGAAATTTCTCCGCCGCCCTCTTTGCCCGTCTGCTTGTTTTTTCCGCAGCCTGCGAGCGATGAAATGAGCATTATGCCGGCCGCCGCACCGCTGACACATCTTAAAAATTTTTGTTTTTGCTTTTTCATATTCATTTCCTCCGCGATATGATATTTTATGATTTAATTATATCAAACCGCCGTGCAAATAAACAAGTGACCCTTTTTCTTATTATGTGCCATTTTTTAAAAAACGCCCTGTTTACGGGGGATAAATACGCCTTAAAACGACAAAAAGACCGCACTTTTTAAAAAGTACGGTCACAGAAAATGTTTAATTTTTTACTTGTAATCGCCGAGATAATCAACGTTCTTTTCAAATATTTCGTCACACATATTCCGTATTTCGTCAAGGCTCAGCACTGCCGACGAAAGAGGGTCCATATAAACAGCTTCGTAAACCATTTCCCTGCTTTTTCATAGCCGCCTCAACAACGAGATTTTCTATTCTCGCGGTTGTGTTGACCAAAATTGCAAGGTGCTCGGGAAGATTTCCGGCTATCGTGGTTTTAAATCCCATAAAATCGGCAACAACCGGAACTTCAACGCACGCGTCATACGGAAGATTGGGAATTGAGCCGTGATTGAGCACGTTTCCGTTGAACACAAACGGCTTGCCGTCGCCGAGGCGCGCATTGAAAATGTTCGCCGCGTATTCAATGCTTTTTTTCTTTGTCTATGCCTTTTTCCAAAAAATTCGTCATACTGTTTTTGGTGTTCGCCTTCCTGTCAAGACGGAGATTTAACGAAAAACGCATATTCTCCGGGGTTCCAGTTTGTACCGTGTGTGCAGTATTTTTCGATTAAATCCTTTCTTTTTCTGAACCACTGATTGTATTCGGAATTGTGACCGCTCGACTCTGTTACGTAATACCCGAGTTTTAAAAACATCTCGTTGCGGACAATTTCTTTATTGTAAAATTCCTCATCTTTTAGCTTTTCGCGCAAAAGCGGATAAAGGTCTTTTCCCTTGTGCTTTCAGCACTGTGTAAAATGCCTGATGGTTTACACCCATACATTTATACACAATTTCCTCTTTCGGAATTTCCAGCCACTCGGCGAGCATTTTAACCGTGCCCTGTACGCTGTGGCAAAGTCCCGTAACCTCAACGTTTGAGTGCTTTTGCATAGCACCGCAAAGCATAGCCATAGGGTTTGTGTAGTTTAAAAATACCGCATTGGGGCAGTATTTTTCAATGTCGGCGCAAATGTCCAGCATAAGCGGAATGTTCCGCAGCGCGCGGAAAAATTCCCGAAACGCTCCTTGTGTCGCCCACGTTTATGTCAACGCCGTATTTTTGGGAATTTCAATCTCGTGGCGCCAAATGTCAACGTCGCCGTTGAAAACCGTGCACAAAACGCCGTCCGCGCCTTTGAGCGCCTCAATCCTGTCGTCCGTCGGGGTGATTTTAACCTTCGGGCACTCCATAACCTCCGCGATTTTTTCGCAAACGTGCGTGATGTTTTTAAGATTTTCCGCGTTCGTGTCCATAAGCGCAAATTCCGCATCTTTAAATGCATCAAACGTCAAAAGGTCGCGCATACAGCTTGTGGTAAACTGCAAGCTTCCTGCGCCGATAAAAGCAAATTTCATTTTTCACCGCTCCTTGTATTTTTCTTCATTTTAATATATGCCTGAAAATTTTTACAATGGATTTTTAAAAAATTTATATGGACAATTATGCTGTTGACACGCTGTGAAAAAAACGTGTTAAAAATTATGTAAAAAGGAGATAAAATTATGCAGAAATATTATACCGAAAGGCAAGATAAGACGAATTTTTCGTCGGCAAAATTTTTGAGCATAAACAGCTGTGAACGGTCGCACCTTACAGGCAATCCGTACACCGTGCTGAGAAGCCGCGGACGCGTGGATTTTCAGATTATTTACGTTAATTCGGGCGTTTTAAAGGCAGAGGCGGACGGCAAAAACATACTCGCAAAAAAAGGCGACGTTATAATTTACAAACCGCACGAAAAGCAGTGCTACACCTTTGATATGCCTGATATTGAAACATATTGGGTGCACTTTTCGGGAATGGGCGCGGAGGAAATTTTAAAGCGCGCGGATTTATGGATAAAATCGGTGTATACACTTACGGACGGTCACAGAATAACCGAGCTTTTCGACGAAATGATAAAAAGAGCAAACGCTCAAAAACCGCCGGTACGAAATGATTTGCGAGGCAAAACTCATTGAAATAATCGCGGAAATTTCGCGGTTTGCAACGTCCGGCACAAACGCGGAAAAGCCGCCGCAAAAGCTTATTTACGGCATAATCGAAAAATGCGCGGTGACTTTGCGCAAAAACATACAAATTGAGGAGTACGCAAAGCTTTTGCGGATTGAGCCGTTCGCGGTTTGAGCATTTGTTCAAGGAGGTGACAAACCTCACACCGCACGGGTATCTGACAAAAATTCGGCTCGACAAGGCGTGCTATCTGTTGTCGAACACAAATCTTAACGTTTCGGAAATCAGCGATATGACGGGTTTTGCCGACCCGCTTTTATTTCAGCCTTCTTTTTCGCAAAAAAATCCGGCACACCTCATAGCGGATACAGATATGTAAAATTTTTGTAAAAATTGCATATATCACACTTTGGTATGATGACAACCCGAAAAAGTATGATATAATATCTCTATATTGTAGTATTATTATATATAAATTTAAAAATATTATAGGAGGAAAAAACACACAATGACAAAACCAAACAGACTAATCAGTATTCTGTTGTCGGTGATAATGCTTGTTTCGCTGTTTCCGCAAGCGATATTTGCCGCCGACAATCCTGTCGCCAAAATAGGCGATGAAGAATACGAAACCCTCGAAGATGCGTTTGAGGCCGCATTTGGTGAAGCGGTTACAATCAAACTGCTCAACAATGCCGTATTGCAAGCCGGTGTAGATATATACACTGCCTTGACAATAGATATGCAGGGGCACTCCATTTCCGCAGTGAACGACGATATCTTAATAGATATTGCGACTTCTCCCGGAGATAAGGTTGTCTTTAAAAACGGCGTATTAAACGTCAATTTGTCAGTTACCGACGCCGACACAACAATCACCGCACCTGACGGCGAGGGATTTCGCCGTTAACGGAAATGTATATGTTAACGACGGATCGGCAAGCCTCAAAATAAGCGGTGCAAGAGTCGGCATAAACGGCACATTTAAAACCTATTCTCCCGACATTGACATATCGGGAACAGTAAGGGGCAGTTGACCTTTCCGAAGAAATCACACTTCTCGGCGGCAACAGCTCCAACAAAATTGTCGGTGCAGCTGAAATTGACGGCACAATGTCCGACGTGACGTTCGAAAAACAATACATATATGGCGGGCGATACACCTGCAAAACAAATAAAAATCGAAGAGGCGGGCGCCGAGCCTGCAAAGCCTTCGCCGACCGTTTCGCCCGAAGGTGTAAAAATTTACACAGGTCAAGAGGGAACATTTAACATAACCTTTGACAGTGATGAAAAGCTTGAGGCTTACGTGCAAAAACGGACTTGACGATATAACGGCAACTCTTTCGGAGGATCAGAAAACCGTTACAGTATCTGTTTCAAAAAGATTTTTGTGCCGAATAATCCCGAAGGCGACGAGTTTAAGCTTTACGTTTACGTTTCCGGCGACACATTTCGCCAAGCTGTAATGCCGTTTACAATTATTAAATGCAGTCATAAAAATGTTATGGAAGATAACTCATACGGCAACAGTGACACAGTCTGCAAATGCGAAGACTGCGGTATAAATATGATTAAGCGTACCCAATTTGACACAGACAACGGCTGGGCACAAGAGGTTAAATATTTTGAAACCATAGACGAAGCAATAGATGCCATACCTGCTTTCAATCCGCGCTATCAATATAGTGTAGTTTATTATGAGGATATTGAGCTTGACCATGACCTTGAAGTGAATGACAAATCTTTTGAACTTATGCCGTGCGCTCCGGACCATACTCACAAGCTTTCATTTACAGACGGTCACTCTATGAAAATCTCGAGAAATACAATAAATGATGAAAACAGAGTTTACCTCCGTATAGTCAAAAACATCGGAGACATTACACTCCGGAAAGAACGGATATCTCCAAGCCGATTTTGATGTTACCATTGACAAAGCTGACCTTGGCGGACAAAAACCGCCGATATCAGCGAATTGAGAGACCCCGATTTTGAATCACCTATGACTAGAATTAAAAATTGAGCGTTACTGCGCCGTGCTGCACATTGGCAGACTTTCTTGAATATGATGATATAACGCTTGGTTACCGCGGATATTCCTATATTGATTCCCGTAATGAGTACGCATTTGATTACTTTTATAACGAAACATACCAGAAATATATAGATAACGTTGTCATAGCGGAGGCGCCTATACAAAAATTCACCGCCAAGCTTGACGGAGGCGAGTAAAAACGCGGTTTATCCCGACGACGTTATAATCAACGCAAGTGTTAAAAGCGGAAACGCGACATATACAGTAGCCTTGCCGAGAAATTTGACGTGCGATTGGACCGAGAGCAAACAAAGCAGCAAAACTCCAAACTCACTTTAAGCAAAGTTCCGGCAGGAACATACGATAATATCATCGTTTATGCAGTAGGAAACGACGGATATAGAATCGGAAAATATGTATCCGTCACGGTAGGGAAAAAATCTATCGAAAATAACAGCGACATAACGATTAAGATAAAGGGAAAAGACGCACCTTACGAACTCACGTACACTTCGGGCATACAGGTTAAAGAAAGCGATGTTCAGGTGTTTGACAACGGTGTTGACGTTACAAGCTTTTTGACATCACCGTTCCGAAAACGGTACTCTTCCCCAACACGGCTTACAATGTCACAGTTACCGCAAAAGGCGACGGCAGTTATTCGGGAGAAAGAACCGTTAATTTTACTTTGGTAAAAGCTACACCCGCGGCCGGCAGAGATTTTGTTGTTACACTGCCCTCATCGCTTGTTTACGACGGAACACCGAAAAGTGTAACTTTCGGTTCCGCTGTGGGACTTAAAGCAAGCGAAATAGGATATGCAAAAAAACTGCCGGACGGAAGTTTTGACCTTCCCACGGCAGAAGCGCCGACAGAACCCGGAACATACAAGGTTTATGTAATAATCAATTCAACACCCACCTACAATGCATATAACGACTGTGCGGCGGAATTTACAATAGAAAAAGCGGACGTTAAGTATGAATATTCAATACCGTTTGAAGAAACATACGGCTATGAGGAAGACAAAAAAATAGTCGGAAGAGTTTCGCACGCAGACAGCACTGCAGCAAGCGCAAAAGTGCCGACCAAAGAAGTATGGGCAATAGCAACCGAAAGTACAACATCCACAAATCCTCCGGCTCTTGCATTCTATGAAAAAGCAACCATCAAAGATGACGGAAGTTTTGAGTTTAATCTGCCCGATACGTATGCCACAGGTGTAGAGTACACAATTGTAGTAAATTATATAGGCGATGACTGCTACAAATCCTCGCGTGACAATCGCTATCTCGTTACATACACCAAGTCACCGATTAACAGTTTAAAAGTTTCGGACACCGAACACAGATATTCGCCGGGTGTTGAAAGAAAAATAACGGTATCTGCACCCGACTCAAAAAAGCTTACAAACGACGATTTTGACGTTAAATACTATCTCATTGACGAAAAACTCGGGCAAACTTGCGTCTGCAGAACCCGTAAAGCAAAAACCGTTTCGGCAGGCAGATATTTATATGTTGTTTCGCTTAACAGCGAAAGCGCAAAATGCTACTACCTTGCAGACGAATACACGGTAAACAGCACGGACATTCCCGATATGAATGCCTATACAAACATCGGTTTTATGGACATCAAAGCGTCGAGCGACTTTTCACAGAAACCCATTTCGTTTGCAAAAGGCATTGTAGACCTTAAATCGGGCGAGAAATTCACAAACACGCTTGCAAACGAAAAACGCGTCAACGGTAACTTTCCGTTCCTCCGACACGGACGTTGCGGAAATTGACCAAAACGGCGAAATCACCGCGAAAAAAAGAGCGGTACGGCGACAATCACCGCAACAAGCACAATGGAGGGCACAACTCCCGTTTACGCAAGCTGCACGGTTAACGTTAAAAAAGAACTTACAAAAGACAGTTTTGAATTAAAAGCTGAAACAAAGTCTTACGACGGCTCAAAATATGCAACCGTTACGGCAACTTTGAAAGACGAATTTAAAAGTTGACCCGACAGACGTTGTAAAAAGCGGAAATCACCGCGGAATTTGACCAACCCAATGCAGGCGTAAGAACGGTAAGCTGCGAAATTACGGATATTTCGGGCAAAAATGCCGACAAATACGTTTTGTCGGACAATGCGAGACGATTTGAAAGGCACGCTGGACGGCACAATCGAAAAAGCGGTTGTTACGGTTATCTGCGCAAAGGTTACCACGCGCACATTTGACGGAACGGCACAGACAGTTGACGTATCGGCAATGGCAAACGGCAGAACTTTTGACTCGTCAAACTACACCGTTAAATACAACGGCGAAAATACGGCGGTTAACGTCGGCGAATACACAATCAGCATTGAACTTACAGAGAGCGCAGACGCAAATTACGCTGTTGAACCGTTTGACGCGGTGCTCAAAATCACAAACGCGTCACAGGATATATTCGCGGTTGAAAACGTTCCCGAAAACGTTTACTACGGTGACACATTCGAGCTTTCGGCAACCGGCGCAAACGGCGATGTTAATTATGAAATCGTAAACGGTGCGGAATTTGCCGAGATTGACCAAAACGGCAAAGTTACGGTAAAAAGGCGTCGGCAAGGTGACGGTTAAGGCGACAAGCAAAAAGGACGGCTACACCGACCGCACAGCATTAAAAACATTCGAGGCGAAAAAGAGAATTTTAACACCTACGGCGGCAGCAACAAACAGAAAATACAACGGCAAAAAAACGGCGTTGAAGTTGAAATTTCTCTTGCAAACTTCACAAACGGCGACACCGTTACGGCGAGCGCGTCGGGTTCAATGATAAATTCCGACGCAGGCAACGGCAAAAATCGTTTATGTAAGCGGAATTACGCTCAGTGACAGCGAAAAATACACACTCAGCACAAACAGCCTGCAGACAACGGTTGATATTTCGCCGATTGAAATTGAAAGCTTCACAATTTCGGCATCGGACAAAAAATATGACGGCACGGCTAACGCACAGGCAAACGTTGACGAAATAAGCAATGTAACCGAAAGCGACAAAGGTTTTGTAAGCATTGCTGGCACAGCGGAATTTGACAGTGCGGACGCAGGCGAAAACAAAACGGTTACATTCACCGCAAGCGGACTTTCGGGCGCAAAGGCGCAGAACTACACGCTCGGCGAAACATCTGCAACAGCAAGTGCAACTATCGAACCTTTGAAAGTTAATTTCACAGTCGGTCAGACAACGTTTGTATACGACGGAAAAGACAAGGAAATAAACGTTTCGGCAACCGACGAAAACGGCAGAATATTTAAAGATTTCAGCGTAAGCTACAACGAAACTCCCAACGAGGCAGGAACATACACCGCGGCAATTTCAATCGACGGCACGAACTACATCACCGACCAGGGCAACATCACGGTGACGGTTGAAAACGCAACGCAGAGTCAGCTTGTAATCGCAGGACTTCCCGGAACTGTTGAATACGGCGACACATTCAAGCTTGAGGCATTCGGCGGTGCGGACGACGGAACCGTTTTCGTGGAATGTGACCGACGGAAATGCAGACATAACAGACGACGGCGAAGTTTTCGCCGGAGGCATCGGCAAAGTTGAAATCACGGCTGTTAAGACGAGCGACAACTACTCGGATATTTCGTCCAAAGTGATATTTACCGCAATGCCGAAAAAAACATCACGTTTGATTTTGACTGTCTCGAACAGACATTCGGCAGTACGCTCGGCAAAGTAAAGGTTATTCCGAGCGATGACAGAATTGCTGAAAGCAACTTTGAGGTAACATACGACGGCAGTGAGGAATTTCCGGCAAACGCAGGCAAATACAAGGTTGAGGTTAAAACATTAAGCCCGAACTACAAAGGCTCGGCACGTGATACGCTTGTAATTGCCAAGGCACAGGCAACAGGCAAAAATTCAGATAAACAATAAGTTTACTTACGGCGACGCGGTTTCGGCATCGGTTACGGATATTCCCGACAACACAAGCGCAAAAAAATCACATACGCAGGCACGGGAATTTACATTCCGCAGGAGGAAGCTCCGAAAAAAACGCAGGAAATTACACCGCGATTGCTGAAATCACGGGTGAAAACTACGAAACACTGACGGTTACAAAGAATTTCACAATCGAAAAAGCAAATCTCACCGTCAAAGCGCAGAACGCAAGCCGTGCATACGGTGACGCTAACCCCGTATTTAAACTTATATACGACGGATTTATAAACGGCGAGGACGAAAGCGTACTTTTTATACGAACCCACCGCAACGGTTAACGCGAACGCGTCAAGCGCGGTAGGCGAATATAACATCACGATTTCGGGCGGATATGCCGAAAACTACAAGTTTGCCTACGACAACACAGGCGTGCTTGAAATTACGGGCGCGACAGATGCAAAGCTTTACATAACCGGTACAAGCTCGGCATATGTAAACGACAGCTTCAATCTTTCCGCATTCTACGGCAACACAAAGATAAATGCAGCCTGGAAAAGCTCGAACACCGACGTTGCGGAGGTTGACGAAAACGGCACGGTTACGGCAAAAAGCGCAGGCACGGCAACAATCACCGCAACTGCCGGCGAAAACTACGGCAACGCGGAGGCAACATTTGACATCACGGTAAAACAGTCGAACATAACACTTGTTCCGACAGACACCGTTAAAATTTACAACGGCGAAAGACAGGAAATTTCGTTTGAACCCGTTTCGGGCTTTACTCCCGTAGTCGGAGAAAATGTTACGGTCAAATACGTTCTCACCGCCGACCCGACGGTTACAGAGCCGATTAAGGCAGGCACATACAGCGTAACCTACACGGTAACGGACAAAAAGCTTTGTCGGCGGCGGAACGGCGACAATGTATATCACCAAAAGCAAATATAACAGTAATACCCAAAAACATTACAAAGGTTTACGGCGACAAACCGAATTTCAGACTCGTACCGTCAATGCAGACCTCGCTCGTTTCCGACGATATTCTCTTATCGCTCGCGGAAAATGCAAGATTTAGCTGCGGCGGAACGGCAGAAAACGCAAAAGTCGGACAGTATGACATCGTTGTTGTTTTGGGAACATACGAAAACGAAAACCTCACATTCACGGTTGACGGAACGGGTACTCTTGATGTTACAAAGGCTCCCCTCACCGTTAGAGTTAAAGATGTAAGCTTTGAATACGGTGCGGAAATGCCGTCGCTTGAACCTGAATTTACAGGATTTAAAAAAACAACGAAACAAAAAGACGTTCTCGGCGGCATACCCGAATTTTTCGTACAACGGAATAACAAACGTAAGCGACGCAAAAACGTATACGGAACAAACAAGCGTAAGCGGATTTACGTCGGACAATTACGAGATTGAATACCAAAAAGGAAACGTTACCGTTACACCGATAAGCGTTACGGCAAGCGCAGGCACAGCGAAAAAAATCGTATCTTACAATTTTGTTTGACAAGGCGGTAAAAGGTCTTACAAAAGAAAACTTCACCGTTAAGGCAGGCGAAATTACAACAGAGCTTACAGACGTAAAAAGAGAGCGCGGACGGCAAGATATACACGTTAAACGGAAGTTTTTGCGGCCGGCGTGGAATACACAGTTGAAATAAGCTATGCAAACAACAATTACAGTATTATCGGAAACACCGTAAAAACTTACTCCGTCAGGCTCATCGGGCGGAAACGGCGGTGGCGGCGGAAGCTCATCGGTATCGTCTTACACCGTTTCGTTTAACACAAACGGCGCAGATAAAATTGCAAGCCGGACTGTTAAAAAGAACGAAACGGCAAAAGAACCCGCAGAACCTAAAAAAAGACGGTTTTTGTGTTTGACGGCTGGTATTCCGACAAGAATTTGACGGTTAAATACGATTTTTGCCGAAAAAGGTGACAAAGAACATCACGCTTTACGCAAAATGGACGGAAAGCACAAAGGATAACAGCGAAAAAAACAGATTATCCTCACAATCGGCAATAAAGACGCGCTTGTTTTTCGGAACAGAGAAATCAAACGACGTTGCACCGAAAATCGTAAACAACCGCACAATGCTCCCTGCAAGATTTGCAGCCGAAAACCTCGGTGCGTTAGTTTTGTGGGACGAAGAAAAAGAGCTTGTGACAATAAAAGGCAAGAACCTTGAAACAAACGAAGATGTGGAAATTCTCATCACAATCGGAGCAGAAAACGCCGTTGTAAACGGCAAAGAGGTAAAACTCGACTCCCCCGCTTTTGTGGAGAACGACCGCACATATACACCTATCCGCTTTATATCGGAAGAACTCGGCGCAAAAGTTGAGTGGATTGAAAGCGAACAAAAAGGTTGTAATTACAGTAAAATAAGAAGCAAAACCAAACCTCCCGTCTGCATAACGCAGACGGGATTTTATTTTGCTTATTGCTTTTTTTATTATTTTCACTTTTTCTTATCAGTTTTTCCTTATTTGTATTCATCTGTCTGTATTTTTCCGGGGGTTATGCCCTCCAGCTTTTTAAACACCCTTATAAAGCCTATATCGTTTGAATATCCCACCATATTGGCGACCTGAAAAACGGTATATTTATCGTTTTTCAAAAGCTCTTTCGCGTAGTCAACCCTCACGCGCGCGATATAGTTTTGCAGATTTTTCGCCCTTATGCTTTTTTTAAAAAAGCACCGACAAATACTGCCCCGTGATGTTAAATTCGTCCGCGATAACGGTGTTGCTTAAATTGTTGTTCATATAGTGCGCGTCGATATATTTTTCAATATCCGAAATCATTTTTCAGCGCACGGTTGGACTGAATATCGCGGTAATCGGTGATGTTTTCACAGCTTGCCGAAAGCGCGGTAATCGCCTCGTTATACGAATTTGCAAGACTCTCTATCCCCTTTTTGAGCGAACTTATGCTAATCCCCACGCGCACCGAAAATTCTTTTGTCATAATGTCGGACAAAAGCGTGCAGACAAATTTAACGTCCTCGATAAACGCCTCCTCGTTCTCGTCCTCAACGTTTACCATAAATACGATATTCCCCGACGCATCAATAATTTTTTTCGTACAGATAAAGCGTGTTGAAAAAGCTCGTCCGCCATATTGTTTATTGCGTAGTAAATAACGCTTTTTTTCGTCGTCGGAATAGCTTTTTATATCGCTTACGTTCACCACAACAACGGCATAATTTTCGTATATAAACGGCAGATTGTATTTTTGAACATCTCGTCAATCGCCGCGGAATTTGCGCTGTTTGTCAGAATATCGCCCAGCGCGGCGCTTTTTCATCTGCTCGCTTTGGCGCGATATAACCGCGTCCATTTTCTTGTTTTTATGGTAAGGTCCTCAACCACCGAATGAATAAAATCCATCTCGTCGCGGCAGTCGTTTTCAAACGCGCCGTTTCGGCTGAGCTTGTCGATTACGTGCTTAATCGGCTGATAATTCTTCTTCAAAAAGCATTTGTGCAATAAACACGCCGATAATTAAATATCCGAGCGAAAAACAAAAGAACAAGGTGCTTAAGCTTTGTAATCTCGCTTAAAAAACACGTCTTTTTGAAAGTGCAACAATGTAAATCCAGCCGTTTTCGCCCGTCGACTTTTGTGTATGTGAGCATTTCGTTTGTGTTTGAAAGTTCGATGATGTCACTGCTCTGCGAAAGATATTTGACAAGCTTTTTTTCGGGTCGGATTTCATCTCGCTTGAATTTTTGTAAATAACCTCTCCGTTTTTGTCGAGAATAAGCGTAAGCGCACCGTTTCCGCCCGAAATGGGGTTTAAAACCTTGCTGATTTTCTCGCCGTCAATGCGTATGAGAAGCTTAAAATCCGAACGTTTATAGTCGTTTCGCGGAAAAACTCTGCGAATATGTGATATACGCGCCCGAAAGGCTGTCCGTCATACCCGTACCGCTGAATTTTTTTGTAGTCGTAAACGTTTAAATACGACGACACAAAAATCGGAATACTCCGTCTTTTTATACTGCGGATTTGAGTTGTAAAACGTTTTTTTGCGCTCATAACCTCCGAGCTTGACTAAAACCGTTTCGTCCTTTGTTATGTATAAATAAACGTTGTCCGCAACGCGTGCGCGCGAACGGATTTCGTAAAGTATTCGGTTAAGCTCGATATAGTTGCTTCCCTTAAATTCGTCTATGCTCCGTCTGCCCTCGCAAAGGTCCGCAATAACGGGGTTCGACTCAAAAATTGTCGGCAATAAGCTCAACCTCGGTGATATAATTTTCTATGATATGCTTGGACTGTTCGAGCATAGAAATATTATACTGATAAAAATATTCTTTTTTTGTCTTTTTCAAAACTGAAATACGCCGCGCCGAAAATCGTCAGCGAAAAACAGAGCAAAAATCAAATATGATACAAAAAAACTTTACAAACAGCTTGTTTTGACGGTAAAACTTTGATTTCAAAAATTTTTCCCCTCCGTGCAAATGTGTATAGTTATATACTAATACAAAACGGGAGAAAAAGTAAACTAAATTTTAAAATTTCCCTTTTTCCAGTTTATGTATACGTCAACGTCCGCGCCGATTTTGCAAATTACGGGTTTTTCGTCCTCGCTTTTTGCGCGCCTCGCAAATAAGGCTCACGGTTTCGCCGTTTTTTTCAAAGGATAATTTTTCTATTCCGTGACGGCAGGTGAGGTTTACGTCCCACACAATTTTGTTCTCGCTGATATTGCCCTTTATGCCGAGGACGTATTCAATGAGTACCGCAACGGGCGCAAGTCCCGTCCAGCCGACAAAATCACCGCGCGCGGACGAGTTTTTTGCCGAAGATGTCGGGCGCGTAGTTTTTCCCACACCGTGCCCGTTTCTTCAAAGCATTTTACAACGTTTTCAACGTGATTTAAGCCTATTTCGTGCGCAAGACGCGTCTTTTTGCAGTTTTCAAGCCCTTTTAAAATCATATACGTTGCGGGCGCCCACACCGCACCGCACCAGTATCCGCCCGTCGGAACAAAATTTTCGTCCGACGCGGAAAGTGACGGCACGCGGTGGGTTCGGTTAAATTCGTTTTCGTTTTCAAGGTGCGATACAAACCTGTCCAGCCGTTCGCCCGGCACAGAACCCGAAATAAGTCCCCAGTATGACGCAACGCTCATAACGCCGTTAAGACGTCCGTCACGCCATTTGTCGTAGTAAAACGCGGTTTTTTTCGTCCCAAAGTTCGGTATTTATGATGTTTTCAAGATTTTTTATTTCGTCTTTCAAAAATTCTGTTTCGTCACTTCTTTTAAGCACCTTTGCCATTTTTTTATAAGGCATTTTTGCGCTTAAAACCTGCTGAAAACAGGTGTCAATCCACACCTGATGCCCGTGCGAAAAGCTTACGTCATAGCCTTTCATAAGGCGCGGAGTGTTGTCCATTCCGCACCCCCAGCCCGACGACCAATAACTGCCGTCGCGCCAGGTGCGGTTTTCCATATACCACCTGTGATATGCCATAAGCGGGTCGAACACGCTTGCAAGACGCTTTTCATCACCCGTCGATATGTAGTAATCCCACTCGCACCAACCCATTATATCGGGACCCGTGCTTATGGGGTCGTGGCGCGCAAAGTAGTCACCGCCGTCACTTTCGCGTATTTCACGGCAGATAAATCCGTCGCGGTGCTGTTTTGCATAAAAATTGTCCAGCGTTTTCTGGAAATCAAACGCGCGCCGTCCGTATTTTGCAAACATCAGAATAAACGACGTGTCCCACATAAAAAAATCGCACCGTTGAATGCCGCGTCGATAAAAATTTGTCACAAATCCGCTGTTTTCAAACGGTTTTTTTAAGGTTTGCAAACGCAAGTTTCCACACCTTGTTATAGCAGTTAAGCGTACTTTCATATCCGTCCATTATCGGCACGGGAAGAAGATTTTTTTAATTTTTCGTATTCGGGCAAATCTTCGTTTTCCGCATTTTTGCCGATAAAAAGTGTTATTTTTCACATACGGCTCATCGATATAAAAAGCTTGATTCGTTTACCTGATATGTTCTCATTTATTTCTCCTTTTTAAACTTCAACCGGCGAGAACGACGAAAATTCCGTTTCGCCCGTTGCCGCCGAAAACAAACGCTTTCTCACTCGGCGAAAGCATTGAATATGCGTTTACAAATGTTTTTGCGCGTTCAAAATACTGATTCATAAAATACGGCGAGCCGAACGACACAACCGCCGTTTTGTCAACCGCGGTTTGCAGTGATATTGCAACCTTTTGCGCCTCGGTTGAGTGGAAATCCAAAAAAATCCGATCGGTCGGAACGGGCGCGAGAAGAGCGCGTACAAAAATTAAGGTCGTAACCGTCTGTTTCTGTCTTTTTTATGCCGTCCTTTAGATACTGCAAGTCAAAGCCTTTTTCGCCGAGAAGGTCGGCAAGGAGCTTTCCTTCATCAAATGCGGGAATGTGATGCGTAATCGGAATTACCGCGATTTTTTGAATTTTTCGGTTGTAAGCGGAAAAAAATATCCGCGTCATCACGCATTAAGGTAACCGACTTTTTCCGCAACGTTTTTTTCTGTGTGTTTTTGACAAATTCTCTGTCTTTTTTTCGCTTAAAGCTATCGCGTGATTGTCCTTTTTGAAAAAGTCCCATTTTTCTCTTTCATAGAAAGAATTCTCGTCACCGCGTCGTCAAGGCGCGACAGCGGAATATATCCGTTTTCGATTGCCTCGGTCATATTTTTTTAACATAGTTTTTTCCGACGGCCAGAGCATCATATCACAGCCTGCCTTAAAGCTTTCAATCTGCGAAATATCCATAGTTTTGTACCAGCCGTTAAAACCGCCCATTCCGAGCGCGTCGGTAACAACAACGCCGTCAAAGCCCATTTCCTTTTTGAGAAGATTTTCGATAAGTTCGTGTGAAAGCGTTGCAGGAAGTTTCATTCCGTTGTCAAAAATTTCTTTCTGATACGACGGGAGCGTGATGTGTCCGCTCATAACAGAGTAAACTCCCGATTTTTATAACCTCCTCAAACACTTTGCCCGACTTTTTTTCTTCCATTCGTCAAACGAAAGCGTGTTATTGGTCGTGACAATATGCTGGTCGCGGTAGTCGAGTCCGTCGCCGGGGAAATGCTTTGCGCACGCGGCAAGACCGTTGTCCTGCATACCTTTTATCACTTGAGGCAAAAGCTTGATTGCCAAGTTCACGTCGTCGGTAAGTCCGCGCACGTTAACGAGCGGATTTCTTTTGTTTATGTTTAAATCGCACACGGGCGAAAACGACCAGTTTGCGCCGACGCTCCTTGCCTCAAGCGCGGTCGCTTTGCCGTAGTCGTATGCAAGTTTTTCGCTGTTCGCCGCACCGAGGCTCATAAGATACGGGAGCGGTGTAAGACCTTTTAACATACTTCCGCATCCGTTTTCAAAATCAGACGTGATAAGTATGGGAATATCCGCGTTGTCAATATACTCGGCAAGCGTTTTTTTCTCGCCGCGTCAAGCCCCATTTCATCCGCCTCGGTGATTATCTCACCGAAAAAGAATGCCGCGCCGATTTTGTCCGATACAAAATTGTCTTTGTCAACCTTGATTACAACCGTTTGAAGTATTTTTTTCCAAAAGTGTCATATCGCTGATTTTCATTTTTATCCTACCCTTCGATTTTTGACAAACAACGGTGTGTATTCTTCAAGCGTGATGCCGTCAAGATACTCATTTTTCGCGCAAATCATAGAATTTTTTTCTATCTTTTTGCCGTCAACGGTAATTTCAACATCTTTCGCGTCACCCCAAACGTATCGGCACATATTGAGCAAATATCCGCCGTCGTACGGCACGCAAATCCACTCTGTCCTGTCGATATTCTCTCCCGTCGCTTTGTCGGTAATTTTAACGTTTGTAAGGTTCATACTGCCGATAACCTCGGATATTGTTTCGGGAAGATTAACCGCCGTTGTTATGTCTTTTTTTGAATTTACATCAGTTTTTATTATAACGGCATTTTTGTAAATATTCAGCACCGCATCTTTATCTCTTTCGGCGTTAAATTCGTCTTTGTAAAGACTGTCTTCACCTATTATAACAAGCTTTCCGCCTCGGTTTACAAATTTTTCGATTGCCGAGAATGTTTCGTCGGTGACGTTTGTGCACTCGGGAATTATAAGCAAATTGTAATTATCAAGCTTTTTCAAGCTGGCTTTCAACCAGCAAAAGCGGTTTCAAACCGTTAAACAGCACGTTTGAATATGCAGAAAGCAGACTGCTCTGGAAAGACGGCTTAAAGCTGTATGAATTTTCGGAATACAGTATTGCCGCACTGCGCTTTGCGTTTTGCACCGCGGTGATTTCATACGATAAACGGTTAAAATCCAAAAACGCTTTAACGTGTCCCGACAAAAGGTCTGCACGCACCGCAAGGTTTGTGTTCATCCAGGTTGTGCCGGTAAGATACTGCTCCTCTCTTTCGAGCACCCACAAAATGCTCTCGGCCCTGTTGTGCATTACGCCCTGCCAAGCGTCCGCCATTGCGTGTTTATACATTTTAGGCGATTTGTCAATGGTTTTGCTGTCCATCTGAAAATGATCCTCGGTGTTTACAACAGGCGCGTCTTTTATTGACGACTGCAAATCATACCATTCAAGCTTTGCCAAAAGCGACTGCTTCTGATGATTGTATGCGGTGTTCGCATCGTTGCCGTTGTAGTCGAAATACGGCGCAAGTTTTTCGTAGTTTTCGCCCTTTGTAAGCGCCGACCTGCCGTAATCGAGCGTTATGGGCAAAAGCTTTGCGTGCGTCGGCATATCGGGGTTAAATTCCTTTACATATCCGCACAGCGTGCCGAGATAGTCTGCCAAAACGCCGGCATTAAACTCCATAACGTTTTTGTAAAGCACCGTAAATTCGCTCTGCGATTTCATATCCACATCTTCAAATTTTTCGTAATCCGTTCCGCATATGCGGTTGAGATTTTCAATATCGCCGTAAATATTTTTGATATATTCATACCACATCGGCTTATAATACTGCGTGTTGTAGGCATATGTACACGGCTCGTTCGCAACGCACACGCTGTCCACAACTTTGCTTTTGTTGACAATGTTCATTGTTGCGGCAACATACTCGTGAAGTATCTTTTTAACCTCGGGGTGAGCGGTGTTAAACTTCAAATACTCGCCGTAGAGCACGTTTTCGTCCAAAACGTCGGGATATTTTAAGTTTACAAACTCGGGCCAGTAATTCGCCGCAAGAAGTATGCCCACCTTTTGATTTGCCTGTTCAAATTCTTTTAATCTGCACTCAAACTCGCGAAGATAACCGTCGTAATAGTCATATTCCTTAACGTCGGTGTCAAGTCCCTTTTCAAAATCGCCGTTTTTGAGTAGGTTTTTGTCACTGCCTTCTTCTTTTATGTAAATATCGTCTATATAGCACTTTTGCGCCGGCGCCTGAAGCGTAATTATAAACTCCAGCGTATTGTCGTCCGCGGAGGTTGTGTATGTATCGGAATAATCCACCCAGTTTGAACTTGTTTTAATATAGTTTTCCTTTCTCTGCGACAAGCCGTAGTTTGACGAAATAAGTTTGTGGCACGCAAAATACATACCGTCTATATATTCGCCCTTTGCCGATAAACCGAATTTATACGTCGTGTTGGGCTTGCAGGGCACAGACTGCCTCAAATATATGGTTCTGCCGTTTCCCCACGGCGTTGTTCTCTCAAGCTTTAACGCATATTTTCCGTTTTTCACGCTCTCGCCCGACACGGTAACGGTTCTGTCAACCGCGGTTTTGGTGCGCTGATACAAATTCCAGTCGGGCACCTCGCACCACTCGGTTATAACGTCGTAAAGCTTTAAGCTTAACATATTCATATTTGCGCCGAGCTTTGCAAATTCCGCATATTCCTCTTCGCCCTGAACAAAGTTGCAAAAACCGTTCAAAAACATAGGACGTCTTTCCACAGTGCCGTTTATATCCATATCAGCAATAAATCCCGTAGCGGTTTTTTCAATGTCACTGTTCACATACTTCGGCACGGCATACGCTGTTTTTTCTCCGCTCAAATATTTTTGAAGATTTTCTTTGTCGTGCGCAAAAATATCGTTTAAGCAGTCGTATGAATATAGTATTCGGTCAAATGCCTGATACTTATCCGCGTCCTCTTTCATATATTTTAAGTACATCTCAAAAATGGTCAAATCCGCGGTTTCGTAATCGACGGGAATGTCCTTTTCTCTGCACTTTTCAACAAGTGATTTCAATTCTTCATAGTTTGCATTGCATTTGTCGTAAAGCTTTAAATACATAGCATAGTCGGGAATAACCGTAACCTCATACGAAACGGTATCCGCACTCTCCGCGCCCTGTTTTTTTAACCGACACGTCAAACGTCTGCAAACCGACATTTGCAAAAGTGTTGTCAAATCTCACCTTTGCACAGCCTAAAGGGGAGGCAGGTCAACTTTCACCGTTTTTTTCCGTTCGGGAACGTTACAAAAATACTGCCCGTAATCGTTTAAAAAGCTCTGCAAAACAAGCATAAACGGGCTTTTCTGCGAAACGAAAACCTCGTTGCCTCCCTCTATCGTCGAAAAATATCCCGATTTGAAATTCTCCGCAAGATAGAGCATAGGAAACTGTTCCGCATTTTTCGCCGACGCAATACCGGGCGAAATCTGCTGTGCGTATTTTCGCTGATAAACGTCGTTGTCGTTATCGTTCACAATCGCGCTGAACTGGAATTTTTCGGGCATTGCCGACGTAAAGGCAATCCACGGCACGGTAAGAAAATATTCCGAAATTTCGCCGTTTCGCACTCCCTTTGCCGATACGTCCTCATTTGTGCAGTAAACCTCGCCCGTTTCCGCATCAAAGCTTGCGCCCACCTCAAGCTTAAACGTGTTGCGCTCGGGCGCAAAGGCAACCTGAACGCTGTCGCCCGACCAGTAGGACGAATTTAAAAAAACCGAATGGTGCACGTCGTCTTTTTACATTAAAAATAAATATAGAAATTGTCGTTGTCATAAGCATATTTTTACATAGCTTTCGTTGTTAACCGCGCTTACCTCTTTGTTTGTAAAATACGCGTCGGTGATGTTCACTTTCTCAAAATCCGTCCAGTCGATTTCGTCCGCGCTTTTAACGTCCTTTTCGGTGCGGAAAAATCGGTATGCTTTTTGGACGTTTCCAAAAACTTTTCGGTGTCGACGATTGTAAGGTCTGCCGTTTCAACGTCGGAGGCAGCGTCCGAAACGTCGTTCACCGCATTTTTTTACATCGTCCTCAAATCCTGCGTTTGAAAGAAGATTTTTCACCCGTCTTTTTGCCGTTTACGCATTTGTAAAGATACACATCGTCGGCATAAAACGCTTTTGCGGTGTCCACAACCGATATGTTAAAGGTTTGATTTCCCGTGTTGCCCGTGTATGTATTCTGAAATTCGTAATTTGTCCAGTCTGAATTTTTTGAAAACGGCACGAGCGACGATTTGTTGCCGAAAAACGTTATTTCCGCGCCGGCAACGTTTTCCGCCTTAACTTTCATACCGTAGATATATGTCATGTCTTTTTCAAGCTTGACGTTTTGGAACACGCGCATAAATCTTGTTCCGTCATACGATGTGTTGCTTGTAATCTTCACCGCGTGATTGCCGTCGGGCAGTGTAACGATATTCGCCGTCGCGTCAGGCTCGTGCGATATAAACTTCGACCAGCCCGTTACAAACGCTTGAGTCACCTGCGCCGCATAAACGTTAAAAGCTTGCCGAGGACACGGCAATGCTCAAAACCACGGCTCCCGACAAAATTTTTAGACCAAAATTTTTCATAGTGTTTTCTCCCCTCTAATCTGTCAAAACAGGTTACAATTCCTATTTTTCGGCACTTTTATTTTTTTATTGTAAATTCGCCCTCGCCGAGATAAAACGAAAATTTGAAAAATTCCCTTTGTATCGGGCAAAACCTCGTCTATATATGCAAGGCTCCCGTCCTCTTTAAATGCCGTCAGCGAAACATTTCCCGATATGTTCGGCGAATTTCCGAAAACATAACACATACCGCCGATTTTTTTAACGTTTGTGACAACCGTGCTGTCATATGCGCAAAGCTCGGCGTTTTTAACCGTCGGATACAAAGAATTTTTTTATTCCAAAGCATTGCCTTAAATCCGTCGTATTTTGTGCTGTCAAGCTTTATGTAAAAGTCTTTGTCAAATCCCTGTTCTATATCGGTTTTGTCAATTTTCGCAAGCGCGCCGTTTTTGTAATACGCGGTGTATAAAACCGCTTCGGCATCTGCCGATACACTTATTTTGTACGTTCCGCTCACCATACGGTGCGGTGCGGTTGATATTACCGTTTCGCCGTACACTCTGTCGGCAAACATTGACGGAGATGAGCGCGCATAGCGTATCATAACGGGAGTATACGGCAAAAAGGGTTATGTGTTTTCCCGTTTTGTTTCCGCTCATAAGGTTTAACGTTTTTCAATCTCCGCGCCGTTATCGGTGATATAAACCTCCTTTTCCGTGTCGGAATAATTGCACAAATTTATTATTTTTTTCCGCCGTTATAATCGGCGCAGATGTACTCAACGTTTTCCGCAGGTGTGCCGTCCGTGGAATTTAACACCGCAATGTCATATAAGTCCGCGCTTTCAAAAAAACGTTTTAAGCGGCCAAAATAAGCCGTCAACACTTGTTTTTTTCGCTCGTTTTGCTCTCATACGTCGGAATGACAACCGCGCTTTGCAAAAATTTCGTCCGCGTTTCTCTCTTTTAAATATTCATTGTATTTAAGCGAATTTTTCGCCGATAACAAAAATCTTTCCGCCGTTTTCGGCAAATTCTTTTATTTTCGCATATGTTTCGTCCGTCACCGACACCGCCTCGGGAATTATAAGCGCCTCTAAACCCGATAATTTTTCGGTTTGGCTCTCGGTGACAAACAGCGGTTTTTCGCCGAGAAAAAGCGAATTTGTGTATGCAAGATACACGCTGTTTAAATACGACGGCTCATATGTCATCGAATTGTAGGAATAAAGTATTCCCGCCTCGCGTTTCGCATTTTGCAGTGCAAAAAGCTCGTTTGCAAGGCGTTGCATATCCAAAAACAGCTTGCCGTTGTTTGCAACAATCTGCGGACGCATAAGCATATTTGCGTTTTTATACGCGTTTGTAACCTTGTCGCTTTCTCTGTCCCACAGCCACACAACCGACTGCCTTCGCGAATGTACCGCGCCCTGCCAGATGTCGGCATAGGCGGTTTGGGTGATTATGTCACTGCCGTCATATGTAACACTGTCCCTCATAAGGTGGTCCTCCGCATTGAAAACAGGCAAATCCTCAACCGACGTCAAAAGGTCGTACCACTCGGTTTTTTTCCCATAAGCGGATATCCGCTGTGGTTGTAATAGTGCATTGCGTCGCACCCGTTAACATCGAAAAAGTCCTGTCAGGCTTTCAATGTCAATGCCGTGTGACAGCGACTTTATTCCCTGTGCACGGATTGCCGGCAGATTTTTCGCAAAAATTTTAATATCGGGCGAAATGCTCCTCACCGTCTGCGCGATATGCGTCAAATAGTCGGTCATAATCGTGTCGTTGTATCGGTACAAAAAGATTTTTTTAAGCACCGAATATTCCTGTGCGTCGGAAAAAGTTTATTTCGTCAAACGAGGCATACGACGTACCGCACGCACTGTTTAAGTTTTTCAATGTTTCCCGAAAATTTTTCTTTCAGCCAGTTTTGCCACGGCGCTTTATAATAAGACGTGTTAAAACACTGAAAAATTCGGCTCGTTTGCAACCGATACTGCGCAGATTGCAGGGTGATTTGCAATTTCTGGGATTATCGCGTTTAAGAATATTTCTATCATTTCGCGTATTTTTCGGGTGGGTCGGGTTATATCCCATATAGCTCGGATATGTACCGTTTTTCGTCCCTTGTATCGGGATATTTTGAAAAAATGTATTTCGGCATATAGTGAATACCCAGTCCGAGAGTTATCTTTATGTTGTTTTTCATACGCATAGTCGAGCGTTGACAAAAGGCTTTTTATATGCCCGTCGTACACCTCAAACTCGCCCGTTTCTTCGGTTTCCTCAAAGCTTGGGTTAAGAATGAGGTTTTCGCCGGAATTTAGCCTTTTCACATACACGTCGTCAATGTATAATGCCTCGGTTTCGTTTTCACACGGGATAAGCACTTCAAACTGATGCTCGTCTGCGCCCGTGGTATATGTAAATTCAAAATTTTTCCAGTCGTACGTTCCGCTCAAATCGCGTCTTAATCTTTGCGACAAGCCGTAGTTTGAGTCTATAACCCCGTGACCGCTGAAGTGACAGCCTTTTGCGTTAACCGCCTTTTGCATAAAGTCCGAAAACATAAGTTGTGTTCGGCTCGGCATCAACGCACTGCCTTAAATAAAAACGTTTTTTTCGTTTGCCCACTTGTCGGCGCGCGTAATTTTAAGCGAATAATTTCCGCTCCTTTTTTCGTCACCGCTCTGCGATACGCTGAAATTCTCCACCGCGCCGTAATGGTACAAATTCCAATTTTTAATATTCACCGCCTCGGTGACGGTGTCGTAAAGCTTTGCACTTATCGCGGCCGTGTTTGCACCGAAGCCGTCAAAATCGGCGTAATCGTTCTTTGTGTATGCAAAGTGACCGTAGCCGTTTAAAAAAATACACTGTTTTCCTCTATGTAACCGTCCGTTTCCGTTTCGGAAACAACGTCGTTTCTGTCGATTTTAATATCCTTGCCCGTGAGCGACGGGACGATTTTAGGCATTGCCTTTCCGCTTAAATAGCTTTGCAGACTGTTATAGCTTTCGTTGTAAAGCGATACAAGCGTGTCATAATATGAATTTACTCTGTCAAATTCGCGGTATTTGTAAAAATCCTCCTCCATAATGCCGATAAATTTTTCAATCGTCTTGTAATTTACCGTTTCATAGTCGGCTGAAATGCCCTTTTCACCGCATTTTTGCATTAAACCTTCAAGCGTTTCAAGCTTTTCTTTAAGATCGGATATTTTTTTGTCAAACTCTTTTGAGCCGTCTGTGGAAAGCGTGAAAAAAATTCGCCGTCGCTTTCCGATAAAAATCCTTGTTAACCGTTGTGATTTTAATATTGTTTTCGCTATTTTTTTCCAAAATACCGAAAAATTTTTTTGATCCGTTTATTTTCTGTGCGCCGTAACGGTTTATAACCGAGCGCAAAACGTAGTTACCGCCGTTGTCCAGCGCGTAAATTCTGCTTCCGCGCGCGTCGGCAGGCTGAGTGTAGGTCACAACGCCCGTTTCGTTGTTGTTATACCCCTCAAAGTCCGATATTCCCGATTTTTTTCCGCCGTGAGGTTTGAAAGGTTGCCATACCCCAAAAAGCAAATCGGCTTCATTACCGCTCTCAAAAAGCGAAATTCTGTCTGTTATAATTTCATCATATCCGCTTTTTGTGACGATATTTAAAAAATTCAATTCCGTCGTTTGCGAATTTTGTAAAGGTGAACGTTTTTTTCGGCAAGCGAAGATGTGTTCATATCGAGCGTGCCGAATTTTTGAATTACCGCCGTAAATTTCGGGGGACGTTCCCCCGCCCGATTTGTATTTAATTTTAACCGTATAATTTTTTTGCCGTTTTCAAGACTTGGGAAAGCGCATTTTAATGAAGAATATGTTCCCGTCTTTGATTTCGGAATGTTTTGACACCGCCTTTATTGCGGTTTTGCCGTCGAAATCATCACCGACGATTACCGAGTAAAAAACCGCGGGGTAGCAGTCCGCGCCGTCTGAGCGCGCATACGACATACTCCATTTTCCGTTCGACAAGCCTGCCTCGTTTGTACCCTGCGACGGCGACGCGTTTATAAAATAACTTTTTCGCAATTCCGACGTCAAACAAAACGTTAAGCTTAAAATTATACACATTGCCGTTTGTAAGATTTTCAACATTCACGCAGACATAAGCGGACGCCGTAGTGTCGATATTGTCATTTACGGTGAGCTCGGCGTCCGAGCCTATGTCAAGCAATGAAATTTTTTTCGTATGTTTTTTCGGGATTTTTCCACGATATACTCACAGTTTTTCCCTCACTGCCCTTTGAAACGCTCTGAACGTTTTAAATTCTTTAATTCACAGTCTGTGCCCGAATACGCAAAGACCGAAAGGGAAACAGGTGTTAAATTTAAAATTGTCATTATCAAAAAGAAAAACTGCAAGTACACGTTTTTCATATTATTCTCCCAAAAATGTTATTTTGAATACGGTGCAAAGGGTTTGAGCGGAACCATTTCGTCAAGACCGCTCCACAGCATAAGTTTTTAAGGGTGTAGTCACCGCCGTCAAGCGCGGGAATTACTATATTTTTCCGCGGTAAGCACCGTTGCCGTGCCGTTTTCGTCGGTTACGGGAATAACGGTTTTTGCGCTTGCTTTAACGTCGTAAAGCTTTTTGCCGTCGTATATCGCCGCGATAAGCTGTGCGGTGTAGTTTGAACCGCCGTTGTTGTTTTTAATGCTGATGCTTGCGGTGTGAGTACCCTCGGAAATGTTTTCAACCGCACTGCCGTTTTTTGTAAGAATGTAATCCGAAATTACAATCGGGTCGGGAACGGGTGTAACGGTAAATTCATATCCTGCGCCCTCAACGTCTTTTGCGTTTACCGCTGTCATAACAAATGTATATTCTTTGCTGTTTTTAAGCGCGTTAAGGCTGATTTTGCCCGATTTGGAAACGCCCTGTTCAACTGAAACAAGGTTTAAGCCGTATTCGTTTTTCTCGTAGATTTTCACCATTTTGCAGGTGTCGGAGAGCGAATAGTTTATGTCTGCCGACGAATCGTACGCATTTGTTGTAACGCTGTCAACGGTAAGTGCCGGTGTATCTTCTGCAACGGAGTCGAAGTCGCCGTTTGTAAGAATGTTTGCTCCCTCCGTTCCGTCTGTTACGGGAACAATTTCAACCTTGTCAAGATAAATTCCCTCAAGAGGATTGTTAAAGCTGAATTTCAATTCGTTTGTTGAAGCGTTGTTACCTGTAAAATCAGCGGTTGCAGTCTGCCAGCCGTCTGAGTTAAGGTCTATTTTCAAAAAGTTCCTTGTTATTTAAGTAAACCACAGGTCTTGAGCCGTCCGCAAGTGTTTTGTATTTAAATTTCAATCTGTATGATGCACTCGTATCAAGCCGGTCTGTAAATTTATACAAAAGATTTGCGTAACTTCCTGCTTTATATGCCTGCATATTTGAAACAACGCCGAGAACATAATCGTCACTGTCGGAATCGGGGTTCTGAACAATTCTGAAGTCTATCGGAGGAAACGGGGTGTCTGAATTTGCTCTGTTAAATGCCTTTGACCAGTAATGATTTGTGCCGTCAGTGTTAAAATTGAGCGAATATGCGCCTGCGATAGGTTTCACTGCGATGTCATATTCGGTAAGTCCGCCCGATGCTGTTGTGACCTGTAATTTATATTTGTAAACCGTGCCGTTTTCAAGATTTTTTACAGTGTAAACATTAAGCGCGCCCGAAGTAAGCGCAAATGCGGTGTCGGTGAGTTTTGCGCCGTTTTCGTCGTAAAGCTCAACAGATGTGATGTCCGAAACCTTGGGATTTTTTTAAACGAAACCGTTGCCGCACCGCCCGTACCGCCGAATGTATAGGGGTTAACCGAAAGGTTTGAAATCATATGATTTTCGGGTGCGGGTTCTTCTGCCTCTTCGGGTGTAACCGCAACTGTCTTAACGGTGTTCGGAGTAAAGTTTTTGCTGAAAGGCTCAACGCCGAAGGTGCATTCCGTGCCGTTTGCAAGACCTGTTACGTTAACGCTCGTTGTGCCCGACGGGTCGGGGATAGAAAAATTCCGAAAAAGCTCGCCGTCTTTATAAAATTTATAGTACGACGCGTTGTCGTCGTTTTCCCACGAAACGGTTGCCGTGCCGTCGCCCGGTGTGCCGTCGGGTTCTGCGTCCGCAAGCGTTTTGTACGTTTTGAGTGTGTCCAAAACCGCCGTCGGTAATAAGGTTGTCGCCGAGTGTGTTTTCATCAATTATTTCTCTAACATAAAAAAATCGTCAACAATTATGTATTCAATAGGATTGTCAAAGTTTATTCTCACATATGCCGTTGCCGCGCCTGCGGTATAATTTGAAACCGAAAAATCCGTCCACTCTCTGTAATTTAATGCGTCATTTGTTACGGGTATATCTGTTGCGCATTTTGACGAATTCTCTAAAATGCTGAATTTGGGTTTGCTTCCTGTTTCCGATTTATACCTGAAACCGACTTTATATGTTTTTCCGCTTGTAAGCCCCGTTACCTTATATCTTATCTGTGACCAGTTGTTGCTTACATAAGCTCCGATATTACTTGTAAGCTTTAATGCTGTGTTCCCGTCATTTTCCGTAACCGTCTGCGCAAAAACGGGCGAATACGGATAACCCGCCGCACGGCCGTTGTATGTAAAAAAAGATTGTCGGTAAGGTTAACCTGTCCGTTTGCCGAAATCTGTTCAGGTGCACCCGAAAGGAAGTAAGTTTTTGCGTCTGTGCCGTCGTTAAAGCTGAATACCAATTTATATTTATAATACGTTCCTTTGGTAAGGCCCTTTAAAATATACTGCACAACACCGCTTTCGTTTCTTAAAACGGGCGCGTCGTCTGTTATTGAATTTTTATAACCGCCGATAAATAAACTTTTATCTGCCAAAAGGGTATCCGCACCGCTTGTGATGTCGTAAAGCTTAACATCATCAAGCGCCGAAGTTATGGGATTTCTCCACGAAAGAGTCATCATAGCGCCTGCCGACGGGTCAACCGCGGTTTGGAGCATAAGCTCTTTCGGCTCGTATGCCGATGCGTCGTCCGCAAAAGCCGTCACAAACGTAAACGAGCTTAAAAACAACCGCGAGCACCATTACCAATGCCAACATTTTTTTCTCATCATTTTTCATCATTCTCCTTTATATTATTTATAGATAATAACATTTGCAACACGTGAATTCTGAACTCTTGCCAATATATAACAGCCCAAATCCACAGATGTGAACTGCTCTTTTGTAAGGTTTACGCCGTCGCGCGTTTTTTCGCAGACAATCGCAGAGGTTGTCGGCGGAATTTTCAAAACCTGTGTTTTATCTCCGCAAATAATTTTTGCCTTTCCGTCCGCAAAACTGCATTTGTCGAGCGTTCCTCCGACATACGTTACCGCGGTGTGGAGAACCGACGGGTAAACCGAAACACCGCTCTCACTCATTCTGTGAATGATTTTAAGGTCGGATATTTCGCCGTCGGAATTTGCCGAAAAAGCTTATTGTGTCGCCCTTTTGTATTCCCTGCAAATCAACGTTGTCGGCAAAATTTACCGTGATGTTGTTGTATTCAAACATCATACCGCGAACCGCGTTTTTCTCCGCCGTCCGCGCCGACCGCTTTGAACACCTTTTCAACCACCATTGCGCCCGAACGGTTTGTTTTGTATTCCCTGTTTTCGCTTGTGTCGAAAACCGTGAAATATTTTGAAAAATCCGTATTCGTCCGCGTTATACTGAACATATGTATACTGTCTGTCCGAGAATAATTCCGACGTTCCCATTATGGTTATGTCGTCCTCGTCCTCGGGCTTTGCTTTTGCCAAAAGCCAGATAACCGCACCGTCCTCAAGGTATGACTTGCTTGCAAACGCGGTATTGTTTTGCTGATAAACTCCCGTCTGCTCTGACGAAACTGTAAATTCGTCATACGCGCCCGTCGGTGTTTCCGACGCGGTGTAAATTTCTTTTATTTTGTTTTCGGTGTCGAGCTTGAATTTTTAAAAAGCTGAGGCGAAAAACCGTCGCCGCCGAGTTTTGGCAAAATATCTTTTTCGCTCACTCTGTCCGCCTCGCCGTTAAATTTAACCTTGTCGGCAAATTTGTATGTCTGCCAGGTTGAAAACTCGTCGAGAAGCTTTATTTCGGTGTATCTCTCCCTGTCGGCATAAAGCGCGTAACCGTAAATATATTCGGTGTCAAACGGCTTTATATAGGCAATTTTCCCGAAATAGTCTTTATACACCGTAACGGGCACGCCGAGCCTTATCTGCCACGCCTTTTTTTGTCGTTCGCCTTTGACGCGTCAAGGTAGCCGTTTGCAAGCTTGTATGTCATTTCATTTATCGTGATTTCATCGTCATCAGACGAATATTCGCTTATACTTCCCTTTTCGCTTTTGTCCGAAACATAAACGGTTATAATTTTGTTTTTCGCCCTCTCCGCCGTTTGCAACGGTTAAAAACACTGCCTTTCGTTATTGCCGATTTATCGGTCTGCTTGCCGTCTTTATACACAATAACCTTGATACTGTCCTTTTCTTCAAGGTCGAGAATACTTTTTTCACTGTCCGCGGTGTAGATGTTGTAAACCGTGTCCGCGTCGGCAGATACATAATCTGCATAATACGTTTCGTAAGCGGTTATATGCACCGCGTCGTAAACGTTATCCGAATCGTTGTCGTACAAAATCACATTTCCGTCGCTTACCGCAAATGTTTCGGTTGTGTATTCGCCAACCGCACAGCCGTTGACCAAAACCGACGCGGACGGCGAAATTTTAACGGTTTTTTCTTTGCCGTTTTCATTTTCATAGGTAAGACGTCTGTCAAAAACCGAATAGCTTAAAACGTCCTCGCCGTCGATTGTCACAGACGTAATATCTTCGTCTGTCATATAGCTTTTTACCTTTTTTTATATCCGTTGTTTTTTTCACATATACATACGCTTTTTATTTTTAAGTCCGATAACGGGCGAAAAAAATCAATTCCTCCGTTGTCGTACAAAGTGCCGTCAATCAAAAACTTTGTTTTCCGCAATGTCCGATTTAACGTCGTACGCCTTTGTATATGCCGTTCCCTCAACAATTCCCTCCACTTTTTTTCAATGTTTTGATAAAGCTTTAAAATCCCGTCGCCGCCGGTATATGAAAAAATCCGAGCGAGTTTTCGCCGATTTTGTCAATTTCAAGCGTTTTTTTGCCTCAAACATATTGAATATGATTTTTTTATAAAAATCGCTTTTTGCAATATATTTGCCGAATTTCGCGTCAACGCCGTCCAGCACCTTTGACGTTTCTTTGAGCGAAATGTAATTTGCAGGATAATTTTTCGTTTTGCCGTGCGATAGGTCCGTAGCCGAGAATGTTCATCGCGGTTTCCAAAACGTGTTCATATTTTGCGTTGTCGTAATACTTTGCGGTTTTGTCTGCACCGAAATATCCCGAATTTACCGCGTCGTTAAACGCCTGCTCGTCGTCATACGTTCCGTATTTGTTGCTGAACATAATGTTCTGCATAACCGAAAGCATTTCGCCGACCGTGATTTTTGCGTCGGGCAGATAAATGCGCTCAAAGTTGGGTGCGATTATGCCGAGATCGCACAAAAGCGAAAGTTTTTGCGCGTCCGAATTATTTTGCGCCGAAACGCTCGGAAGTGACGAAAACACAAGCGTTAACACCGTTAAAAAGAATAAGTAATTTTTCAAAGTTTTCTCCCTCCCCTCTTTATTTTTAATATGTTCAAAAATGCTGTTTACCATATATGCAACCTCGGCGCGCGTTGCACTGCCCGACGGCTTGAAAGTTCCGTCCTCATAGCCCGAAATAACGCCGAGTTTATAAAGCGTTTTAACGCCGTTCGACGCGTAGGCGCTGATTTCGTTTTTCGTCGGCAAATGCGGTGTAATCTTTTGTAAATTCAAGATTTTTGCCGTATTTTTTTCAAGCACGCGCGAAAAGCATAACGGCAATGTCCTGACGGGTTACATAGCTTGACGTTCCGAAAGTTTCATCGCTCATTCCCTTTACAATGCCTGCGTTGTACGCTTTTTAACAAACGGATAATACCACTCGTTTTTGTTTATATCCGCAAAATTTATGTCGCCGTCCGAGCCCTCTGTTTCAAACGCGGTAACAATGATTTTCGTCAGTTCCTCACGTTTTATAAGGTTGTTCGGCAAAAATGTTCCGTCGCCGTAACCAGAAATAATGTTTTTGTCCGCAAGGCTCAAAATTGCGTCCTTTGCCCACGGTGCAAGCGACAAATCGCTGAATTTTTCTGCCGGCGGAACAACCGTGTTTGTGCCCGAGAGATTATAATTTCCGCCCGACGAACCGCCCTTTGACGAACCTCCCGACGACGAACCGCCTCCGTTTCCGCCTGTATCAAACGTGCTTGCGCTGTCCATTGCGCCAAGGAGAGCCGAAACGGTTTTTCACCCCTGGATTTTCCGAGCGCGTTCACTAAGATTTACCGACGCTTTGACGGCGTCTGTGTCGGACAAATTATTCCATTTTTTGTATTCGTCACTGTTTGTGATTTTCAAAAATTTCCGCGTTATCGGCGATAATTTCCGAGATTTTGCCTGCCGACGCGGTGTTGATTTTGTAAAGCGCGTCAGCCTTTTTAAACGACTCTGAAACGCCGTTTAAATCTTTTTGCAATGTCATCGAGCGCAACGCACGAAACGGTGAAGTTTATGTATGTTTTGTCGGTTACCGCGCTGAATTTAACATCACCTGCTGTCGGGTCAACAAGTTTTAAACCCGACAAAAACGTTCTTTTTCGTCTTTTGTGCACACAAGCGCCGTACCGAGCGAAAGAGCAAATTTTTTGCGATACCGTTTCCGCGTCCGTGCCGACACCGCCGTTATAAAAAGACTGCACAAAAGATTTTTCCGCTATCGTCAAGCAGATTATACAAGTCCATATCAAGGCCGAGCGCTTTAAGGCTGTCGGTTTCGTCCTTGTTTGCAAGAATGTTTTTAATCTCATCTTCGCTTTCAGCGTTTATGATAAGGTTTAAAACCGCTGTGTAATCGGAATATTTAAACGGCAACTGTGCGCTTTTTTTCCGCCGCACTTTACATAAAAGAACATAGTCGCCCGTGAGCGTTTCGCCAATCGGCGCGTCCTTTAAATTGAACGAAATTTCATACTTTGCACTGCCGTCCGACAAAATTTCGTCAACATAGCAAAGAGCCGACACGTCGCCTTTGTCAGCGCCGTTTTTCACCGCCGACACGGCAACGCTCATATTTGCCGACGGGGTTGTTCCGCTTATAAAAATCAATCCGTTTTTAAACGAAACCTCGCTTGCGGTGAATGAATTTTCCGCGCATACTGCGGAGGTTAAAACCATTGCCGCCGCCAGAAAACAAGCTGATATTTTAAAGATTTTTTTCATTGTATTTCCCCTTTCGGCTTATTTTTTCAAACAGTTTCGACGTTCCTTTAGGCGCGGTATATTTAAAAATTTTGTTTTCGCTTTTTGTAAATACCGCCGTCAAACAGGTCACAAAAATTCCGCGTCCTCTTTAAGATGAATTTCTATATTTTCGGTGTGCACCGTCTGATACGATATAAACCTTTCGTCGGCGAAAAAAATGCGCCCGAAACGTCACAATAAATATGCACACCGCTCTTTTTGCAATAAACCGCCACACCTTTTTCGGGAACGTTTCCCGAGCCGATATAAAAATTGCCGTTTTTATACGCAAAAGGCGCAACCGTTTGTGTTTTTGTAATCGGCGAGCCTTTCCGCGCCGTCATCATCAACAATAAAATACGGATTTACCGCTTTTTCAAACTTTATTTCGCATCCGTCAAAAATCAATCGCGCAGTCCGACGCTTTATGCACCGTCTTTATGTTCATTCCCGTGATTTTGCCGATATTGTCAAAGTTGATTTTATCGTTTTCAACGCACCCCGGCGCGTATATCCACATCTTTTTGCAGGGCGAATTTTTTTAATTTTTCCGCTTGGGATTTGCTTATTTTAAACGAATTTAAGAAAATGCAAAGCTTATATTTTTTTGCAAATCAATTTTTTTCAATATCACAAAGGTTATACAAATCGTACGGCACGGCGCATTTTACAAATTCTTTCATTCCGTTGTAACAAAACGAGCGTATAACGTCGGCTTTGTCCTTAATGAAATAATTTGACTCCGCGTCGGCAAAAAAACGGCAACCTCCGCGACGCTGTGCGAAAAATTCGCCCACTTTAAGACCGTTATAAATTTTAACACAATCGCTCAAAAGCTTTTTCATACTCGGGCGACGCGTAATATCCGCCGAAAAAGTCGAACCACCAAAGCATACTTTTGCGCACAACCGACGACGCAAACTCACGGCGCAGAACCATACCTGCGTCAAAACTGTTGTCATAGCAGTCGTCGATTATGTTTCCCTCCGCCATACGGTAACCCATTCTGTTTTGCGTGACGGGGTGTTCCATAGGATACTGCGCAAGTTCGGTGCGGTGGTCAAGCTCGTTTATATGCACAATACCGCGCATTTTAAGAGAGTCGGTTGCAACCGTCACGCACGCGGAATTTTCAATCTGCCTGAAATCGTCGTACGACGCGGGCGCGAAAAATCATATCTATATTTCCGCTGTCCCACACCCGTGCAAAATCATTGACGTTCAAAAGGCTGTCTTTAAGGTTGTAATATCCGCCGAAAAGCCCGAGCGGTTTTTTATGATTTATCACCTTTTGCGCCTCTTTTGCAAAAAAGCCAGCCGCGATGTTTGCCCCTTTGCGAGGCAAATTTCAAAAATTTGTATTCCTCGCTTTCGAGAGCGCGGAAAATTTCGCCGTTTTTCACTTCTTCGGGAATTTCGGGGATTTTGTCACATTTTTTGCCGATATAATTTTCATACGCTTTTTTGGTGTTTTCATTATAATAGTTCGTGCCCGAAAACCACTCGTTAGACCGCCCCGCGGAAATTCCGTAACCCAAAAATATCGTCGCCGTATGTATTTTCGCAGTATTCCAAAAAAATGTGCAAAGATACTCCGACGCGTCGTTTTTCCACTCCTCGTCATACGCGGAGGTATGCAGAAAATAAAAGCTTGAAAGCGAATTTTTATGCTTTTCCAGCCAAGCCTCGGGAGCGTCGAGCTGAATGAAAATTATAAATTTTTGCGCCATGTGCAAATTTTTTTAAACATTTCAATCTGCCTGTCAAAATTTTTTTGAAATTGTAAACGCCTTTGTCCTGCCACACACCGCCGTAGAGCGAATACGGAACGTCCATACCGTTTAGCTGACCGGCAACCTGGATTTGAAAAAAACCTCAATCCCGGCGCGGTGCGCAAGCGACACGTTCGCAGGTGTGGGACGGAACGAGCGGAACATACACGGCGAATAGATTTTCCCGTCAAACTCAAAAAAAGGATAGCCGTTTTTGTATACTATTTTTGTCCTATTTGTGCTCAAGGCAATCTCTCCTAACCTTTAATTCCGCTTAAAGTAAAGCCCTGAATTATGTATTTCTGGAAGAAAATAAACAAAATCGTGGGCGGTAAAATCGAGAACGACAAAAGCAAAACCAATTCGTCGAGCGGAATGAGGTTTTGAATTGAGAAAAGTTCCACCATTACCGTTATTCTCTCTTTGTCGCGCAGAACAAGATACGGCCAGAAAAAGTCGGACCAAGCCTCGCGCAGAGTGAGAATAACCATTGTAACCACAACGGGTATGCAAAGCGGAAGTATGATTTTGGGGATAATTTTAAACTCACCGCACCCGTCTATGCGCGCCGCCTCGATAAGCGCCTGAGGCAAGCCGTCGAAAAAGCTTTTGAACACAATTATTTTAAACGCGCTCGCGCCGTACATTATCCACATCGGAATATTTGTGTTGATAAGGTTAACGTTAAGCACGGGAAAGTTTAAAATATTTTTATAAACCGGCACCATTGCGGTTGCGTTTGGCACCATAAGCGAAAATGTAATGAGCATAAGCACAAGTTTTATGCCCTTCGGCTTAAGGCGCGAAATATCATAGCCTGCAAGACCGTTCATAACCACCGCCGTTACAATACAGCCGAGAGTTAAAACTATGGTGTTTATGTAGTATTTCACAAACGAATATTTGTTCCAAACGTCGGCTATTTTTTTCCGGCGTTAAAAGCTTCTCGGTATAATCGTGGGAGGCATTGAGTAAAAACTCTTTAACGTCCTTTACCGCGGAGAGCATAACCCATATCGGCGGAAAAAGACACACAAAGGCAACCAGAATAAGAAAAAGCAAATATCACCCAATCCATAATTTTTGTATTTGCTCTTTTTGATGTCAATCGAGCTTATAAGCCCCATTTTGTTTTTGTACTGCATTAAAAATTTCCCCCTTTCCTTAGTCTTTCGCCTTTGTCATTTTAAAGTAAACAATACTGCCTGCAATGAGGATAAGGCACACAATAACGCTTAACGCATTCGCCTTGTCCATAGAGCCGTTGCTGAACATATAGTTATACGTCAGCATCATAACGGTTGTGGATGCCTCGTTCGGACCTCCGCCCGTCATAGCGAGCGGTTTTTCAAAGCTTTGGAACACGCCGAGTATCTGCATAATTGCCATAACCCTTACAAGCGAGCTTAAATGCGGAAGTGTTATGTGGCGCAGTTTTTTTGAAAAATCCCGCGCCGTCTATTGCCGCCGCCTCATAGAGCGCCAAATCGACCGACTGCAAATCGGCAAGATACAAAATCGTTGTCGGACCGAAACCGCTCCAGGTTGTTACAACCGTGATTATCGGAATTGTTATCCGCGCGTCCTGAAGCCACTGGCTTGCAGGAAGGTGAAGATAACTTAAAATAACGTTTAAAAATCCGTCCGTGCCCGGTTCAAGCAATATTTTCCACATAATCGCGGTTACCATTCCGGGGATTATCGCCGGGAAATACACCGAAAATCTGAAAAAAATCCCTTTGCAGTGCACCAGCTCGTTTAGCATAATCGCAAGAATTATCGGAATGGGAAGTCCGATTAAAAGCGACCAAAACGTGTATTTGCACGAATTGAGCATTGCTTTTTGAAAGCGACGAGTCGGACAAAACGTCTTTGAAATTTTTAAGTCCGACAAATTCTTTTTATTTCAAATCCCTGTGTTTTGAAAAAAATGCCAGTATTCCGCTCGATATAAACGGTTGCCAGTTAAATACAATAAACCCGATAAGCGCGGGCGCTATCAATACCCACGCAACCAAATCTTTGCGCACGGTGAGGACAGATTTTAAAAAAGGATTTTTTTCTGTTTTTGCAAAAATTGATTTATCTGTCATATTTTTCCTCTTTCCTACTGTTTGTCAAGATAATCCTTCTGGAACGTTTCGCTCGCATCGTGAATGATTTTTCGCGCAGTCCGCGTTCGGGTCGGTAAGAACGTTTTTTGCATAGCGGTTGACAAAAAGCGCATACAAATTCTGTGCGCAAACGGGTTCCTCCTGCTGAATTTTTAACCGTGTTGGGGTATGCGTTTGTCCAGTACAAAGGATTGGCGTTGCTGTATTTTTTTGTAAAGCGCGTCGTCTATCGAGGTGCGCTCTTTGTTAACCCAAAGTTTTAACGATTTCGGCACTACAAGCTTATCTGCGGCGATGTCAGCCTTAAGCGTTTCTTCAAGCTTTGTTTCGTAGTCTTTGCCCACGTTAGGGGTAATTCCCAAAAATTCAAACCATTTAAACGCCGCGTCAACCTGTTTTTTTCGTCGGTATTGTTTGAGAACATATAAATGTCACCGCCGACCTGCGACACCTGTGCGGACGGACCTTTCATAACGGGGGCCGTATGCGATTGCGTCTTTGTCGGTTTTATATTTCGTCACGATGGACGCAGGCGCGGATTCCGCCAATATGCACATACCTATTCTGTCGGTCGCAAGAAGTTTTTGCAGTTCGTTAGAGTCGATAAGCACGTTTGACGCAAAAACGCCGTGCTTCCATTTTAAATCCTTAATATATTCAAGCGCCGCAACAGCCTCGGGTGTGTCAAACGTTGACACCCATTTGCCGTCGGGCTTTTGCTCCATAAATTTAACGCCGTACGACCACGCAATGTTCATAAACGCCCAGCCGCCCTCTTTGTTTGCGGTCTGAATTGCATAACCGGGGATACCTGTTTTTTCTTTTATGATTTTCGCCGTTTCAACAAGCTCGTCATACGTTGTGGGGAGCTTTAACGAACCGTCGGAATTTACAAGTCCCGCTTTTTTGAACACATTAACGTTGTACGCCATACCTATCATATATCCCGAATACGGCACACCGTAGTATTTTCCGTCTTTCATAGAAATTTTCATAATGTCGGGGTTTATGCCCTTGTCATAGCCGTATTCCGTCACCGATTTTGTGATGTCGAGCGCATAACCTGCGTTTATAATCTGCTGAGGCTCGGTGAACGGCTTTCTGTAAACGTTGGGGAGCTGGTTTGTCGCCGCAAGAACCATAAAGTTGTCAATTCCGTAGCCCTCTTCATCGGGGATAATGGTGATGTTGGGATAAAGCTTTTTCATTTGGTCAAGATATGTATCATACAGCGCGTGTCTTTCCGCGTCGGTTTCGCTGTTGGGCCAATAGCTGATTGTAACCGACACACTGTCGTCGTCCGAGTTGACTTTTTTTCACTCCGCCGCCGCATCCGCTTAATGTGAGCGACGCGATAAGAACTGCCGAGCATAACGGTAATAAATGTTTTTTTCATAATTTTCCCTTCCTTTTTGTAAGATTTCGTATTTTTATTATAAGTCTTAAAACACATAAAAGTCCATTTTCTGTTTTTTTGAAACGGCTATCAGTTTTTTTGTTTTATATGCTTTCGCACTCAAATTTACCGTCGCTTTTTCCGCACTGTTATGCCGTTTTTTTGTGATATTGCGACACAACGTTTTTCGAGCGTGATTTCATTTTTTTGTCCTGCCAGCTTAAAAATTAGCGGATTTGATGTGTTATTTTTAATTTCAACATTTTTTTAAGCGTGATATTTTCAAAATTGTTTATGTGCATAAACGGCGTGTTTTCAAATCCTTTTCTAAACGACACCGACGAATTTGTCATTTTAAAATTTATTTTTTCGTCCGCACTGCCGTAGCACACAAGGGGCATAGATATGTTTTTCGGCTTTTTATATTATCAAACTCAAACGACAAAAAGCGGTGCGCTCTTTTTGCCACGTTTCGTTGCCCGAATAATTGTAATGAAAAAGACGGTCGGCAAAATTTATTTCGCACTCACGCACAATTATGTTTCCGGGCTTTGTATCTATCGGAAAAGCAATGTCCGCATAATATGTAAACGCGCTGAGCATATTTTTTTGCGCGCGTTTGATACATCGCTAATTTTTTTCCGCTCATTTTTTTCTTCTTTTGTAAGTCCTTTGCGAAAACAGTATCTGCACGGTCCGAAGATTTTGCATTTTTCAATCACCGCATTCGTTGCACCGAGGCGCATTGCACTGCAAGCGGAATTGAGTGTGCAGTTTTTTTCACGTAATAGTTGACGTTTGCAAAGCCTGCAAGGCAATCGTCACCCGTGTAAAACTCGCAGTTTTCAATGCTGACATTTCTGCACACCTTTGTGTGAAATCCGTCGTGACCGGCAAGCACAGTAACGCCGCGCGCATACACATTTTCGCAAAAATGAAGATTATGCGCCCAGTTGCCCGAATTTTTGACGGTATAACCTTCAAACCGAACGTTTTTGCAATACCAAAAGCTTATTCCGTGAGGTCCGCGGTATTGCTCCTCGTTTTTCGTCGTAACAGTCGCGCCCGTCGATATATGAGCCGTCCTCGCCGATAATTCCGCAGTTCTCGGCAAAAAAATTCCGCGTATTATGCCGTTGTTCCACCTGCTCCCGGCGGTGCGCATAAATGTGTAGTCGCGATTCGGTATACCGGGCGGCTGCCAAAGCTTATTTGTGATGTATTTTTCGTCAAGCGGTTCGGTTTTGTCGTCTAAAAAGTTAAAATAACCGTCGGGATTTCGCGAACCGATAAGATGCGCGTTTTTCAAAAGGTGAATGTAAACGTTGCTCCTTATCCGTATGTCGCCGATAATATAGTCGCCCTCGGGGATTACAACCTCACCTCCGCCCGATTTAAAACACTCGTCCACAGCGCGCTGAATGTATTCGCTTTGATTTTCGCCCGTGCCCGAAACGGCGCCGAAATCCAAAACCGAAAATTTACGTTTCTCCATATTTTTTTCTCCTTTGCCTTTTTCGCCTGATTTAATTATAAAACCGCGCGTAATTTAACGTCAACTGTATGTTTTTACCATAGTATTCCGTTTTTTTAGATTTTCATATAAACTGTTTTTTTAATCGGAATTATCAGAATTTTGTTTTTTGCATAAAAATAACGCACTGCATACCGCAGTGCGCTGTTGTTGATTGTATATTTTATTTATCCCCCGACTTCAAACGCTTTCACGGTATAGCCGTGATAACGGAAATCGTCAATCACATCTCCCAAAATCTCGGTGTTGGTTTTTGACACCGCATGCAGAAGAAAAACTCCTCCGCCGTGTATTTTTTTGGTCACAAGGCTTTTTGCATACGAAACGTCGGGCTGGTTGTCGGTGAGCCAGTCGCGGTACGCAAAGCTCCAGAGCATTGTTTTATATCCCAGCATATTCGCGATTGCAAGGCTTTTTTCACTGTATTCGCCCATCGGCGGTCTGAAAAGATACATTTCGTATCCGAAATTTTTCGCGGACGTATTTATGCAGACTTATAATTTCGTTTTGCACAGTCGGCATTTGAGAGCGTCGGCATAGAATAGTGATTTGCGCTGTGATTTCCCACAACGTGCCCCTCATCAATCATTCTGCGGATAAGTCCGTGGTTTTTTTCACCGCGTAGTCCATTGTGATAAAAAACACCGCCGTGCAGTTTTTCTCTTTTAAAACATCCAGAATTTTTGGACGTATAGCCGTTTTCGTAACCCTCGTCAAACGTAAGATAAATTTTGTCACTCTTTTTCGCCTATAAAAAGCGCACCGAGGTCTTTGTATTTTTTTCCTGCAAATTAACCGCCGTTGTCGGACGGTTGTCCGCGTCGGTGTTATTGCCCTGACCGTAGCCGTTTTTAGTGCCCGAAAGTCCCGAAATTCCGTCAAACGAAAGGGGCAAATCAACCTTATTATTGTAATATTTCACTTTTTTTCGTCGCCGATATATCTCACACCGCCCGACGTGACAAAAATTAAGCTTCAAATCGCAGTCCGCTTTTTCGCGAGGACGATTATATCACCGCTTGCGTCAACATTTGAAAGCTCGGCATTTTTCGCTCCGCCTCCGATAATTATGTTGCCGTCAACCGACATATCGCTCAAAAATCACGCCGTCGCCGTTTATCACAACGCTTTTGTCACAGTTTATCGAAAATCTGCCGTTTCCGAGGTAGTCCGCAGAAATGAGCCTGTTTATGATATGCACCGTTTCGGCGCGCGTTATAGGAGCGCGGAGGTCGGTGTTAAAAAACGAATTGGGGAGCGCAAACCTTTTTGCAACCGCGCTGACATATTCTTTCGCCCACGCGTCATAGCTTGCGTCAGCATAAACATATTCCGTTTCTTTTTCTATGTAAAACGCCTTTGCGATAAGGCAAACCGCCTCCTGCTTTGAAATATTGCCCGTCGGATAAATTTTTCCCGTCACCGTCACCCTGCATAATGTTAAGCTTGTTTAAGCATAAAAACCGCGTCGGTATACCAAGTGTCCGAAAGGTCGGAAAACGTGTTTTTCGCTTTTTGTCGGAAAGCGCAAAAAGACGGCTGAAAATCACCGCCGTTTCACCGCGTGTGATAAACCCGTCGGGATTGAATTTTCCGTCGTAACCCTCAATAATTTTGCTGTCCGAAAGTTTTTCTATATCCTCTTTTGCCCAGTGACCCTCAATATCCGAATACGGCGCACCGAAACAAAGCGTATTAAGCATAAAAACAAATATCAAAAAAGCGCATAGTTTTTTCATTTTATCCCCTCCGAGATTATTTTAACATTTTAACAAAAAAATACACAATACTTTTGCGAAAAATTTATTATATTGAAATTTATGGCAAATTGTGGTATAATATGTATATATGCGCAAAAATTGAGGTGAAATGAGTGAAAAAAATTTATTTTTTTATCATTATAATCGCGATTGCCGTTTTTTTGCGGTTTATCCGTATGCGTCGGAATTTTTCGGCACGTCGGACAAAAAAACGGCGAGGACGTTGTTTTTTTACCGTTGTGAGCGGTGAAAAACGCAAAGGATATTGCAAAAAATCTTAAGGCAAACGGGCTTATAAAAAACGAAATTTTGTTTTTCGCTAAAGCTTAAAAATAACAAATTCCGCTGCAAAAATTAAGGAGCGGAACGTTTAACCTTAACACGGGAATGAGCCTTTCGACAATCATAACAAAGCTTACAACCGAGGGAGGAGGCGACAGTTTTACGCTTGTTGTTCCCGAGGGGTATTCCGCGGAGCAGATTGCACAAAAGCTTGAAACCGACGGCATTATGAGCGCGGACGAGTTTTTGTCGGCAATGTCGGACGAATACGGTTATGATTTTATCAAAAAAATTCCCGACCGCAAGTTTAAATACAAACTTCAGGGATTTTTGTTTCCGCAGACCTACGAATTTTTTTCCAAAACCGCAACGGCACACGAAATTATCAACACAATGCTGGGCGAATTTGAAAAAAACAGTATTCAAAAAAATCAGCGATATTAAAAACATAGACTACGACACCGTTGTTTTGGCGTCGCTCGTGGAGCGCGAGGCAAAGCTTGATACCGAACGCGGAAAAAAATTGCGGGTGTCATAAAAAAACAGACTTAACGAAAAATATGCTTCTGCAAATTGACGCGACGGTGGTTTATGCCATAACAAACGGACTTTACAACGCGGACAAGGTTTATTACAAAGACCTTGAAAAATCCGTCGCCGTACAACACCTACAAATACAAAGGACTTCCCGTCGGCGCGATTTGCAACCCCGGTATAAAGTCGCTCAAGGCGGCGCTAATGGCCGATATTCACAAGTATAAATTTTTACCATACAGACGAAAATAAAAAGGACGGAAGCCATATTTTCACCGAAAAATTATGACGAACATTTGGCAAGTCAGTAAATTTTTCTTTACATATTGCGCAAAAATATGGTAAACTGAAATAAGTATGATTTAAAGGAGCGATTTTTTTATGGCGAAAATAAGAAAACCGAGGAACAGACAGTTTTTCTATAAAAGGAATACCGCTTACAAGGCACGGCAACGTTATAATATACGGCGACGTTAACGACAAATATTATCTTCGTATGTCGGTGCTCAAAACAAAAAAACGGTTAAAGACGTTGAAATTCCGCAGTATATTTACATCGAGCTTATTTCGTCAAAAGACGACAAAACAGTGAAAAAAGCCGAGCGCGAGGATATGTACGAGGCGCTTGACATCGGCGGTTTTTGGCTTACGGAGGCACTTGAGGGATAACTTATGAAAAAAATAACGCAAATTACACAATGCTCACAGATTTTTTTATGAAATCACCATGGCAAACGGCTACTTTTGAGAAAAAGGCTTTTTGCGACAGAGAAGTTTGCTTTTGATATGTTCTTCCGCAAAATCCCCGACGGAGGCGGATTTGCCGTTATGGCAGGCGTTGAACAGCTGGTTGATTATCTTGAAAATCTTCATTTTGACGAAAGCGACATAGAATTTCTGCGCTCCAAAAATATGTTTTGCGATAAGTTTTTTTGGACTATCTTAAAAACTTTAAATTTGAGTGCGACGTATGGGCGATTGAAGAGGGCACGCCGATTTTTCCCCGGCGAGCCGATTGTTAAGGTGAAAGGTCCTGTTATGCAGGCACAGTTTATCGAAACAATGCTTCTTCTCACCGTAAACCACCAGAGCCTCGTCGCGACAAAGGCAAACAGAATTGTCCGCGCGGCAAAAAGGCAGACCCGTTATGGAATTCGGTTCTCGCCGTGCACAGGGTCCGAACGGCGCTATCGACGGCGCGCGTGCGGCATACATCGCCGGCTGCTGCGGTACTGCCTGCACAATTTCCGACGTCCGCTACGGCATACCGGCGCTCGGAACAATGGCGCATAGCTGGGTTCAGCTTTTCGACTCGGAATATGAGGCTTTTTGCGCATATGCCGAGATTTATCCCTACAAATTGCACGCTTTTTGATTGACACCTACAACGTGTTAAAAATCGGGACTTCCCAATGCGATAAGAGCGTTTTAACGATGTGCTTGTTCCGAAGGGAATACGTCCTGCCGGTGTAAGAATCGACAGCGGTGACATAACGTATCTCAGCAAAAAATAAGGAAAAATTCTCGACGCCGAGGGATTTGGCGACTGCAAAATCGTCGCGAGCAACTCGCTCGACGAATATATTATCCGTGACCTGCTCGACCAGGGCGCAATGATTGACTCGTTCGGCGTGGGCGAAAGGCTTATCACGTCGCGCTCCGAGCCTGTTTTTCGGCGGTGTTTACAAACTTTGCGCGGTGTATGACAAAAACGGCAGAGAAATTCCGAAAATCAAGCTTTCGGAAAACGTTGCAAAAATCACAACACCGTGCGCAAAGAACGTTTACAGGCTGTACGAAAAACGAAACGCACAAGGCGATTGCCGACGTTCTGACACTTGAAAAAGAGGACGCGCCGAGCGGCGAATATGAGATTTTCGACCCCGAGCACACCTGGAAGAGAAAGACGATTACCGATTTTTTTATGCGAAAAAAACCCTTTTGGTTAAGATTTTTGACAAAGGCAAACGCGTGTATGATTTGCCTGACATCGAGAGCATAAAAACAAAAGTGCAAAAATCGAGGTGGACAACCTCTGGGACGAGGTGAAACGCTGGGAAAAATCCGCATAATTATTATGTTGATTTGTCGCTCGATTTGTGGAAAATTAAAGATGAACTTTTGAACAAGAAGTCGTTTTTAAGACGGCGTGAGGGTTTGTAAGGGTGTTTCCCTTACGAACCCTTTTTGATGTGTATTTTAAAAATTATCTTATCATATCAAAAATATAAAAATTTGTTATCTTTTCGCTCCGCGGGGCACTTTTAGAGTAAAAGTGCCTCAAAAAGCGCGGGGTTCCGATTCCCCGCACCCCTAAACGGCTGGGGTTCCACCCCAAGACCCCTTACAACAATCAAATCATTCAAACAACAGATTGTCGAAATGTTTTCAAACAAAAAACCGAAAAACAAACCGTCCGCCAAAAATTAACGTTTGCAGAACGGGTCAAGGGCAGAGCCCTTGTCGTTGTCGGGGCGCTGTTTGCCGGTGGCAAACGTTTAGCGCCGACCGAGTCGGCAGACGAGATAGGGGAATCGAAACCCCCACGTTTTTCCCACCGCTTTTACGCTAAAAGCGGTGCCTGCGGAGAACAAAAGAAAAATTACGATAACCTGTTTTTTTGATATGATAAGATAATTTTGAAATTACAAACAACCAAAAGAAGGATTGTAAGGGAAACCTCCCTTTACTCCGTAATCCCCTCGCTATATCCAAAAATACCTTTCCTGCCTCCGCACCGCTCTGTCCGTTTTCGAGGAACACCGCCATTGCATATTTCGGTTTTTCATACGGGAAAAATCCCACAAACCAGCCGTGAACCATAAGAGAACCGTTTTCCTCCCAACCCGTCTGCGCACTGCCCGTTTTTTTCCGCATATTTTCAATTTTTTGTCATACGCTGTTCTGCCCGTCCCCTGCGCGACTGCAAGGTACATCATATCCTTTATTTTATCGGCGGTGTCACGGCTCACAACCTGTTTTTCGCTCTCGTAATAAAACCCGCCGTCACCGCCGTTGTCAAACGCTTTTCCCTTGACAATATTAACGTTTTTTTCATCACACCGCCGTTTGCGATAACCGCCGTCATACGCACCGCCTGCAACGGTGTAATCATAATCTTCCCCTGCCCTATCGCGCTGTTCGCGGTGTCGCACCTTGTCGGACCGATCTCAGCACTGCCGTGTTTTTTTCGCCGTCTATACCGCACACAATTTCGCCTATCCCGAATTTTTCGCCATATCGCACAGCTTATCAGAACCCGCCGAAATTGCCAAATCATAAAAACAAACATTGCACGACTTTGCAAAAAGCGCTGTAAAAATCAAGTTCGCCGTGCCCTTCTTTTTTGTTGCACACAAATTCTATGCCGTCGATATTTTCCGCACCGGCACAAAAAAATCGGTAAAATTTTTCGCCGACTGCGCCGTTTTCCAGCGCTGCCGCGGCGGTTACGATTTTAAAAATACTGCCTGCGTTATCCTCCGACACCGCGCGGTTTATAAGCTCCGTTCCGCCGTTTTTTATATATTTTTCAACGTTATTCTGGTCAAAATCGGGGCGTGACGCCATTGCAAGAACGTCAAAGCTTTCAACGTCCAAAACCACTGCCGCGCCGTTTTTTCCGCACTTGTCAAGCGCGTTTTCCGCCGATTTCTGAATGTGATAATCAAGCGTCAGCTGTATGCCCTTTTGCATTTCGCCGTCGTTTTTCACCGTTTCGGGCAAAGCTTTTATGCTGTTGCTGTTGACGTCGCCGATTGAACTGAAAAACATAGCTTCCCTCACCCGAAAGATACGAATTAAAACCGCTTTTCAAGTCCGCTCGCGCCGTCGTTTTTTTCGCATCGACATACCCAACCAAATGACGTGCAAGACTGCGCTCGTCGTAACGTTTTGTTACGTTGTAGCGCACGCTTTTTCCGTTTCCGTCGTCCTTGTTCAGAATGTAGCTTCGGCAGTCGACGAACGGGATATAATTTCTGTCGTAAATCATACCGCGGTAAATTTTTCACGGTTGTGGGGATGAGGTGCTGTTTTGATGCGGCATAGGTGAATTTTTCCTTGTCAAAAATCACGATTTTCAGCATTACAACAAGCAAAAATGCGCACGACACCGCAAATATTTTAAAAATCATTCTGCATCTTTTTTCCATTTTTCTCACCAAAAATCAGTATCCCACGCGCGGTGTAAATTTATTCGCCGATAACGCATATAATGAAAAACGGGTGAGCAAAATGTTCAGAAAAACGTCGGATTTTTCCGTTTTTTTATATTTTTTTCTTGTCACGGCGGTGCTGGTTTTTTTCCGCGTCGTTTGTGCGTCCGCTGGTGATGTCGGTTGCAAACGCGCACCTTAAAAATCTCGCGTCGCGCATAATAAACACGGCTGTTTTTGGAAAATCTCTCGGACGGGGAGCGCAGACTACAGCGATATTGTGTCAATGTCAAAGGACGCAAACGAGCGTGTGAGCGCGCTGTCGGTGAATTTTTCTACAGGTAAACAAAATTAAGGCAAAGCTTACGCTCGACATTTTAAACGGCATAACAAAATCGGACCGCACCGACATTGCAATACCGCTCGGAAACTTTTTTTGCAAACGAATTTATGTGGGGAACGGGTCCGAAAAATACCGTTTAAAAATTATGCCGAACCCTGCCGTTGACGTGAATTTCCGCGACGATTTTACGTCGGCGGGTGTAAACCAGACGATACACAAAAATCTATCTCGACGTTGACGCACACGTGTCTGCCGCCGCGCCGATGGTGAAAACGGGCGCGCGCGTGAAAAACGTCGTTTCTCATCGCGCAAACGGTAATTGTGGGCGAAGTGCCCAGAAACATACACGGGAATTAACGAAATCCCCCGGCAGTATTGAAGATTACATACTCGACGTTACGCCGTAAAAATAAAAATGCACCTCATTTTTGAGGTGCATAAACTTTTTAATTATTTATTTTTAATACATTCCGCGCGTATCTCTGCCCACCATTCCGCGCTCTGCAAGGCTTGTATACTGGTCGTTGCAACACACGATATGGTCAATCAGCGGAACGCCTATTCCGTCGAGCAGTTTGTGAATTTTGTCGGTCATTCTTATATCGTTGTCAGACGGATGCACGCAGTTGCCCGTGTGATTATGCGCAATCGCGACGGTGTTTGCTCTGTATTTTATAACGCTTTTCAAGACCTTGCGCGGATAGAACGCTGTTTCGTTTTCCGTGCCCTTGCTTATCGGCGCAACCTTTTGAAGTCTGCGTTTTGTGTCGAGAATAAGCACAATAAAATTTTTCTTCAGGGGTGCATTTTAAAATAATCGGTGCAGAAATTCCCCATTGTATCTTTGTCGGGGAGCAGTATGCCCTCTTTCTTGTAGGAATTGAGAAAAATTATCAACTGACGGCAAAAATTGATGAGCAATGCGCTCCTCTCGCCCACACCCTTAACGTCGCGAAGGTCGGAAATATCCGCTTTCAAAACGTTTTCCAAACTTCCGAACTCGTTTATAAGACGGTGCGCAATGGGGTTTGTGTCCTGCCGTTTATACGTAAAATACAAAAGAAATTCCAGAACCTCGTGCTCGGCAAAACCCTCCAAACCGAGATTTTCATAGCGTTCATACAAACGCGCGCGGTGACCGCTGTGGATATTTTTGTCGTCCGTTTCTTCCTCCTCTTCTGCGCCGTCAGTTTCGTCGGCAGACGTGTCTTTATCGGCAAAATCAGCCGAAACAACCTTTTTGAATTTTTCACTGTTTTCATCGTTCACGATGTTCGGTTTTTCATCATCAATTTTTACAGCCGTCTTGTTTTGCAAAGCCGTAATCTATATCGAATTTTATATCCGTCACCGCGTTGCCTGCGTCCGAGTCATCATCCTCGATAACGTCCGCCGCGGCAAGGTTATCCGACAAAACTTCTATTTCAAACCTGTCGTCTATGTAGAATTTTTTATACCCGTTGCCGTCCGGATTTGGAACAAATGCCTTTTCGCCGACAAACAAAGTGCCGTCGGGAAATTTCATCTTATCGTTCACCGTCAAAATTCCTTTCTTAAAATAAAATTTCAATTCTCCGCCGTATGCGCCGAGTTTTACAACCTCTTGAACAATTTCTTCGCTGTTTTCTTCGCCGATAATTCCGCTTGTTTCGGCATTTTTCGACAAAAACATCAAAAATTCTATGTTGCCCTCGGGACCTTTAATCGGAGAAAAATCAAGCCCAATCGGATAAAGATTTGAAATGCGCGCGAGGTTTAAACAGTTTAAAATAACCTTTTTATGCACATCTTTGTCGCGTACGACGCCTTTTTTGCCTACCTCCTCGCGTCCTGCCTCAAACTGCGGTTTGATAAGCGCAACGCACAGTCCGTCATTTGACAAAAGCGAATAAACGACGGGGAGAATGTGTTTCAGCGAAATAAAAGAAACGTCTATTGAAACAAAATCAATATCGTCTTTTATAAGCTCCAAATCAAGATACCTCACGTTTGTGCGCTCGATATTCACCACGCGCTCGTCGTTTCTCAGTTTCCACGCAAGCTGACCGTAGCCGACGTCGATGGAATACACCTTGTTTGCGCCGTTTTGGAGCATACAGTCGGTAAATCCGCCCGTTGACGCGCCGATGTCAACGCACACCTTATCGGTGAGGTCAATATCAAAAAAACGTCTATCGCCTTTTCAAGCTTAAGACCGCCTCGGCTGACGTATTTAAGCGTGTTTCCGCGTATTTCGAGAAAGTCGCCGTCACCCGTTTTATCGCCTGCTTTAAGCGCCTTTTTGCCCGTTGACGTAAACAATCCCCTCCATTATGTATGCCTTTGCCTTTTCTCTGCTCTCGGCAAGACCTTTATTAACAAGCGCCGTATCCAATCGTTCTTTCAAGCTAAAACCCCTAATCATAAATTATTCAAAGCATTTTCTATTTTTTCGGCAACGCCCTTGCCGTCAAGACCGTATTTTTTTCAAAAAGTTCGCGCGCTTTTTCCGTGCGGAATAAATTCGTCGCCCCAGCCGATATTCACAAAATTTCTGATATTTGAATTTACCGCGAGATAACTTCCGAAACCGCCGTTTACGAGGTTGTCCTCAAGCGTGAAAACAAGTTTGCATTTTTTTGGAATATTCCTCCAAAAAGCGCCCTGTCAAACGGTTTTACACTGCGGACGTTTATGTGTGCGGCGGATATTTTTCTCTTTCAGAATTTTAACCGTGCTTTTTGCGATTTTTGTTCATTCTGCCGACCGCGAAAATCGCCGCGTCGTTTCCGCCGTTTACAACGCACGCCTTGCCGATTTCAAAATCGGGCAGACTGTCATCAAGCGAAATTGCACCGCGCGGATAGCGTATCGCAACGGGCGAATTTGCCTCATACAGCGCGTATTTCATCATTTGCTCAAGTTCTTTATACGTTGTGGGCGCCAAAATTTTCATATTCGGCATATGCGAAAGATACGACAAATCGAAAATTCCCTGATGCGTTTCGCCGTCCTCGCCCACAATTCCTGCCCTGTCCACAAGAAAAACAACGTTTAAATTTTGCAGGCAAACGTCGTGGATAAGCTGGTCGTACGCACGCTGTAAAAACGTGGAATACACCGCAACCACAGGTTTTAAACCGCCTGCCGCCATACCTGCCGCGGTGGTGACCATATGCTGTTCGGCAATGCCGACGTCAAAAAACCTTTTCGGGAATTTTTTCGCAAAATCGCAAAGTCCGCACCCGGCACCCATTGCCGCGGTGAGCGCGACGATTTTTCATCTTGCAGCGCAAGGCTTTTTAAAATTTCGCCCGACGCAGACGAAAAACTAATCGCATTTTTTTGGTTATAATTGTGGCTTTTCTGCTCACTCCGTGAAATTCTTCGGGGTGCGTTTCCGCGCTTTCGTAGCCCATTCCTTTTTTTGTGAACGTGTGTATAAGAACAGGTCCGTCAAGCTCTTTTGCGCGCTCAAAAACCTTTGTGAGCATTTCGATATTATGCCCGTCTATAATTCCGATATATGTAAATCCGAGATTTTCAAAAACTCCGCCGGCAATGGCAGAATATTTAAACGCGTCTTTTTACTGTTGAAATAGCGTGTTTTTGCAACATCTCCGGCTTTTCCCATTTTTGAAAGGAAATTGTTAACGCTGTCTTTTGTGTGGAGATATTTTTTCGCCGTGCGCAGACGCGAAAGATATTCCGACATTCCGCCGACGTTTTTTTCGATAGACATTTCGTTGTCGTTCAAGATTACCAAAAGCTTGGTTTTGCTTGTGCCTGCGTCGCTCAAAGCCTCGTAAACCATACCTCCGCCCAGCGCGCCGTCGCCGAGAAACGCACAAACGTTGTAATCCTCTCCGAGAAGGTCGCGCGCACGCGCATTCCGAGCGCCGCCGACACCGACGTGCTTGCGTGCCCTGCCGCAAAAGCGTCATACTCGCTTTCGGACGGCTTGGGAAATCCCGAAAGTCCGCCCATTTGACGGATTGTGGAAAATTTTTCATACCGCCCCGTGAGCATTTTGTGAACGTAGCTTTGATGCCCGACATCAAAGCACAATTTTGTCTTTCGGGCAGTCAAAAACAAGGTGATATGCCAGCGTAAGCTCCACAACACCCAGGTTTGACGCAAGATGACCGCCTGTTTTCATAACGTTTTCCACAAGCGCACGGCGGATTTCTCCGCACAGTGCAGGGTAATCCTGCTTATTTATTTTTAAATCATCGGGAGATTTAATTTTTCAAGAAACATTTTCAGCGCTCTTTCTTCTTTTGTTTTTACCGCCGGCTTTGCCGAATGTGAAGATATTTTTGATAAAAATGCATAACTACGCCTGCGCCCTGAATGATGTCGTGGCTCTTTGTCATTGCAACGTTTTTGCCCGCCGCCTTTCCGCCGACCGTCACCGCCGCAACAATTCCCGAAATGACGAGGTTTAAAAACATCTCGTCGCCGTTGTGATATTTCACCGCGATAATCGTTACAATCGCGCCGGCAAGTCCGCCCGACACAACGCCGACGGTATCGCCGATAACGTCATTGCAGATGTTTGACACCTTTTCAGCGCTTCTTATAAGCGAAATTGCCTCTTTTCCGCCGGGTATGCCTTTTTGCGTTGCGCGCGTGAAACGGCGTTTCGGACGCGCTTGTTACCGCAATTCCGACAATGTCAAAAAATAATGCCGATTAAAAACCACGCACACCAGCACAAAAACGCCCAGACAATACTCACCTTTTCAATGAGCAGATTTGTCACCACGTTGATTGATACCGACAAAAAAAAGGTGAATACGGTAATTTTTAAGCGGCCAGAGATTATATTTTTCTGTTTTTCATTTCTCTTTATCCTCGCAAATATTTTGATAAATATACAAAAACGGGCGCAAAACCCGTTTGAATTTAAAAATAAAAGTGGTATTATACGAAGTAAAATTTACGGCTTAGGTTCAGTTAGATTTCCCGCCGCGCCGCCCTTCGTCGCCAAAACGGCAGTTTCCTATTAAGGCACGGCATACCCTGTCGCCAAAGGTATGACTGAATTGCCACTTAGTCCGCACTGCAATCCCCCGCATAACACAGCCTAGGAGTTTTCCTCAACGGTCGTGTCAACTCTTATCCTCTTTTTGCAAGCACCATTTCAAACCCTATAACGCATCGTTCAAAGGCCATTAGAAAGCGCGTCTGACGGTTATCCGTATTTGCTCACTCAAGGCAGGCTACTCTGCTCACATCATATTGTTACCTACACCGCAAAACAGGTTACAGCCTAAACCGTAGCGCAAAGCATTATAGAAAGGTACTTTGCCTTTTTGGAAAAAGGTTCTTTTCAAAAAGACTAAAGCCCTTTGACTAACCGCCACGAATTTAGGTCTCCGCGGTAAAAGGGACAACGCCCGTATGCCGTTACGGGTGCGCCCTTAAACCTTAACTCCCAGCATCTGCCCCAGACTGGGCGTAAGAAGCAAACACAAAGGAACTTCATCGATATGCCCTTTTGAGTGGATTTTTAGGCCCACCTTACAAGCTGACAGATCCGACTAGGATACTGCACCACTTATTAGCTAATTATTATATCATATTATTTTTAAAAAGTAAATATTTTTTTAAAAATTTTTATATCGCCTTTTTTTCAGCGCGTTGTCGGTTTTTGTTTTTATAGTTAAGACGGTATTTTTTCCCAAAAAAATACTGCCTGTTTTCCTTTTATATCCCGACACCGAGGCGATGTCCCTGCTGTTTGCAAAAACGGTTATTTCGCCTTTTGCGCCGTTTTTGCAAAACATATTTTTCTATTTTTCTTATACATCAGCGTTTCCGCCATTTCCCTTATTGCAGGGGTGATACGGTCCTGTCACGGTGTTTTCGTTCACCTCGCCGGTGGTCTGAAGTCCCACGCGGATAACGTTAATTTCGTTTGCATAAAACCTTTCGAGAATTTCCGACAGAATTTCAACCGTAAATTCAAGTGAAAGAGGCGTGTAACTTCCGTTTTTCATCATATCGAAAAAGCGCCGTATCCTCTATCACAAGCGTGGGATAAACCCTTACGCAGTCGGGTTTTAGGCTTATTATGTCATCACAGGTTTTGAGCATTTTTTCTTTTGTGTCGCCCAAAAGTCCAAGCATCATTTGAAGTCCGAGCGAAAACCCGTGTTCTTTTATAAGGCGTGCCGACTTAAACACCGCGTCCGCACTGTGTCCGCGTCCGCTTTTTTTCAGCACGTCGCTGTCGGTTGACTGGACGCCCAGCTCGATTGCCGTAAAACCGTAATTTTTAAGGCGGTTAAGGCAATTTTCGTCTATCGCGTCGGGACGGGTTGAACATCTTATACCGTTCACCTCGCCCGATTTTAAATATTTATACGCAATATTGCAAAGTGCGTTTTGAATATCCAAATCTATCGCGGTGAAGCTTCCGCCGAAAAACGCAATTTCAACGTATTTTTCCGCCCTTTGAATATTTTTTTAATTGTTTCAAGATTTTCTCTTATAAAGCCGTCAACCTCGGCATAATCGAGCACGCTTTTTTTGCCGGTGATTTTTTTTTGATTGCAGAAAACACAGTTGTGCGTGCACCCGATATGCGGTACAAAAACGGGAATATTATAGTAGCTCATTTTTATGCCCAGCCTCATACACGCTTCTTTTGCCGCCGCCTGCTCCGCGGTTTTTGTTTTTGCCTTTGCCCTCACCGCATCTTTTGCCGTCCACCGAAACCGCGTAAACATAGCGTTTGTCGTGGTCGGGACCGCTCTGCGAAACAAGCGTATATTCCACACTCTGCGCATATTCCTGAGCGTATTCCTGCAAACGCGTTTTGTATTCCAGAATTTTCGGATTTTTGCCCGAATATTCGTTTATATATTTAACGGTAAAATTCAAAATAACCCTTTTTGCCTCGTCCATTCCGCCGTCGAGAAAAATGCCTGCAAAAACCGCCTCAACCGCGTCTGCGATTATGGATTTGCGCTCTCTTCCGCCGTTTAATTCTCGCCCCCGGCTGAGATACAGGCACTCGCCTATGCCGATTTCCGCGGCGATTTTGTCCAGCCCTTCCTCGCACACAACACTTGCGCGGATTTTTAGACAAATCGCCCTCACTGCTGGTTTTTAAGTGATTGAAAATGTATTCCGACACCACAACCGACAGCACGCTGTCGCCCAAAAATTCCATACGCTCGTAGCACTTTGCGCCTTTCACCTCGTTTATGTATGAGCTGTTCGTAAGCGCAGTTTTTCAAAAAGGCTGACATTTTTAAATTTATACCCTATTTTTCCTGAAGTTTATCTAATTTATTCATATTTTCACCTAACCGAAATCAGGCATCAGATGCTCGAACATCTGATGCCCTTTTTCTTAAATCAGTTTACTTTTTGAGTTGATATAGTTCATTGCGTCCGAAACGGTAACAATATTTTCCGCCTCTTCTTCGGGAACCTCGATTTCAAATTCCTCCTCAATAGCCATAATAAGCTCGACCATATCAAGCGAATCCGCACCGAGGTCATCTATAAACGACGCTTCGGGAGTAACTTTGCTTTCGTCAATTCCGAGCTGCTCGACAATAATATTCTTAATTTTTCAAACACCCTTTTTCACCTCCAAAAAAATTCTGCTATAAGGTATTTACCCGCTTTTTGTCCTTTAAACAAAAAAATTTTTGGAAATTTTTGTGTATTTTCCGCTTTTTACCTCGCTCGCGCTTGCAATCATAAGCTTTTCGCCCGGAACGTATACACCCTCGTTTTCAGCGGTGTTGAAGCAAATTTTTATAACGTCTTTAATGGTGTCGGCGCAGATTATCTCAATCGGCAAATCCTCAAACGTTCGGCGGTAGTTGTCGCGCGGAATTATCACGCGTTTGATATTCGCATTTTGCGCCGCCTCAATTTTGGACGTCACACCGCCCACAGCATAAACCGAGCCGAGAATGGAAACCTCGCCGGTAAGTGCAATATTAGACGGCATTTTTGATGTTTTTCACCGCCGAATAAACCGCGCAGACAAGCGCAATTCCTGCCGACGGACCGTCAACGGGAATACCGCCGGGGAAGTTTATATGAATGTCAAAATCGGCGGTGTTTATTCCGAAAAACGTTCTTTAAAACCGTCAGCGCGTTTTCCACCGACTCTTTCGCGGTGCTCTTTTAATGAGCCGTCTTCCGCGCATTTTCAAGCTGTTCGCTCGATAATTCCGCTCACCGAAACGCTTCCGCCGTTTGCGCTTTTCTTCGCCGATGCCTCGATTTTCATAAAAATATCCCGTCGACAATTTGCCACCGAAAGACCGTTTACAACGCCTACTTATGGTTTGGACGCGCACTTTGCAAATGACCTTTGGCTGATATTTTCCCACCTGTAAAACCCACTCGGTGTCTTTCACCGTCACGTTTTTTCTTCCCTCGGTCGCCGCGGCGCTGATTGACGTTTGAATAATGCTCACCGCGTCGCGCCCGTTGTCGGCAAACTGCGAAATAAGTTCGCACACGCCGTCCTCAAGCGACACGCCTGCATTTTTTGCGGCATTTTCGGCAATTTTTTCAACGCTGTTTTTGTCCAGCGCGTTAAAATAAATCTCCACACAGCGCGAGCGCAGAGCAGGCGGAATTTCTTCGGGATTTCGCGTCGTTGCGCCCACAAGACGGAAGTCGGCAGGCATACCGTCGCGGAAAATTTTGTGTATATGCAATGGAATATTTTTGTCACCGCTCGCATAATACGCGCTCTCAAATTTCACGCGTCTGTCCTCCAAAAACTTTCAAAAAGACGGTTGAGCTGAATGGGGTGCAATTCGCCGATTTCGTCGATAAAAAGCACACCGCCGTGCGCATTTGACACCGCGCCCGGTTTCGGCTGAGGAACTCCTGCGTTGCCGTATGCGCCCGACCCCTGATAAATAGGGTCGTGCACCGAGCCTATTAACGGGTCGGCAATGCTCCGCTCATCAAACTGCAAAGTGGTCGCGTCGGTTTCGATAAACTTCGCACTCGGCAAAAACGGCGAACACGCAGTGTGCTTTGCACGCTCCAGAATAAGCCGTGCCGCCGCGGTTTTGCCCACTCCCGGGGGTCCGTAAATGAGAACGTGCTGAGGATTGGGACCGCAAAGCGCGGCAATAAGCGCTTTCACCGCCTCCTCCTGACCCACAATTTCGCTCAGATTTTTCGGGCGCGTTTTTCTCGAAAGCGGTTCGGCAAGCTTTATTTTTTCAAGAGCATTAAGCTTTTCAAGCTCTTTTTTCGACTCTCCCGAAATGGCATTCTGACTGCTTCTCTGCGAATAAAGCAATGAAAAAAAGTATATTCCCACCACTGCGGAAAAGAAAAACTGCAATGTCATAATCACTGTATTCATCAACTTTCTTCCCTTCTTTCCACTTATAATTTTTGCATATAAAAATTTTATTATTCAAATTTTTTTATATTGAATTTTTATTTTGTTTGTAGTATAATCAATACAAGTGTATTTATCAGTAAAAGCGAGGTTAATTTTGTGAATTATTTCAGTGAACATAAAAAGGCTTTTTACCGCAGTCATTATTGCGGTTCTGGCGGTTCTGGCAGTGCTGGCGGTTTTGCGTTTTTGCGTTTTCGCAAAGAAAACACTGCAAAAGCGAAGACAGAAATGCGGTTCAGTCGCAGAGCACCGATACAGAAGTTAAAACGGACGAAAAATAAAACAGGCGGAACAGACAAAAACACCGATAAAAACCGGCGGTGCAAAATCGGCGGAAAGTCCGCTTAAAGAAGGCGAAAGCCTGGAAAAGCTTGTAGACGATTTCAACACTCTGCCCGACGGCGAGGAAAAGGAAAAGGTGCGCAAGCGTCTTGAAGAAATTTTAGCCGAGGCGGAAAAACAGTCGCCGGCAAACAGTGCAAATCAGGAGGATAACAATGGCAAAGACCAATAACGAAAAAGTGCATAAAAACCAGCATCGGCGGTCAGGCGGTTATGGAGGGCGTTATGATGCGCGGACCGAAAGAAATCGCCACGGCGGTGCGGAAATCAAACGGCGAAATTATAATCGACAAAAAGAAGTAAGCTCGGTTTTTTTACAAAAATATAAATTTTTGAAAAATTCCGATTTTGCGCGGTGTAATCTCGTTTTTCGAGTCGATGATTACCGGCGTGAAATGCCTTATGTTTTTCCGCCGAGCAGGCGGATTTGGAGGACGGCGAAGATTACAAAGCCGTCGAAATTCGAGCAGTGGCTGGACGACAAATTCGGCGACAAGGTTAAAGATATTGTGATATATTTTTCGGTTTTCGTGTCGCTCATTTTCAGCGTGGGACTATTCATTCTTCTCCCCACGGTGCTTGTCGGGTGGCTGAAAAAATTCATTGTCAGCGCGCCTGTTTTGTCGCTCTGCGAGGGCGGTGTGAGAATTGTGATTTTCCTTGCGTACCTGTTTTTGGTGTCGCGCATGAAAGACATTCAGCGCGTTTTTGAGTATCACGGCGCGGAACACAAGACCATTGCGGCATACGAACACGGCGAGGAATTAACTCCCGAAAACGCGCGCAAATATTCGCGTCTGCACCCGAGATGCGGAACAAAGCTTTTTGCTTATCGTTATGATTATCAGCATAATATTTTTCTCGTTTTAAAGTGGGAAACCGTTTGGCAGAGAATGCTTTACAGACTGCTTCTTTTTGCCCGTGGTTGCAGGCGTTTCGTACGAAATCATAAAATTTGCCGGCAGGAGCGACTCAAAGCTTGTGAAATGGCTCACTTCGCCCGGTCTTGCACTTCAGCTCCTCACCACGCGAGAGCCCGACGACAGCCAGCTTGAAGTTGCCATCGCGGCGCTCAAAAGCGTTTTGACGGGAAACAAAGACGACGACAGATGGTAGAAAATAATTTGAATTTTTGACAAAAACATCACAATCGGCGAGATAAAACTATGCGCGCAGAAGATGCTTTTCGCAATGCGGAATTGAACGTCCTCAAACCGACGTTACGGCAATGCTTAAACACATTTTAAAATGTGACGAAATTTATCTTATCACGCATAAAAACGACGTTTTGCCGGCCGAAAAATTTGCGCAGTTTAAAGATTTTTAAAAAGCGGAAAAATGACGTTCCTCTTGCCTATATTCTGGGCGAAAAAAAGAATTTATGTCGCTGAAATTTTATGTTGACGAAAAACACGCTTATTCCCCGTCCCGACACCGAAACGGTGGTTGAAGAGGTTATCGCGCGGACAAAAAAACGGGCGATAAACTTCTCGATTTATGCACGGGGAGCGGTGCGATTGGAATTTCGTGCGCGAAATACACCTCGGCACGGCGCGTTGTATGCGTTGACAAATTTGAAAAAACCCTTGCGGCCGCCGAGAAAAACGCCCGTATCAACGGCGTTTCGGACGTCTGCGAGTTTATACGGCTCGACGTTTTGGAAAAATCTTTCAGACCTTAAAAAAAGCATACGGAAAATTTGATATTTGCGTGTCAAATCCGCCGTATATCGAAACCGACGAAATTGAAAAAGCTTGACAAAACGGTGAAAAATTACGAACCGAAATCCGCTCTGGACGGCGGAAAAAGACGGAATTTTTATTTTACAGAAAAATCATCGCGGACGCTGAAATTTTTTTCTTAAAAAAGGCGGAATTTTGGCTTTTGAAATCGGCTTCGACCAGGCGGACGCGGTTAAAAGTTTAATGGCAGAAAAATTTGAAAAATACCGTTGTAAAAACGCGATTTGGGCGGAAACGACCGCGCGGTAATCAGTATTTTTGAGGTGAAAAAATGGTTAAAATTATGCACATTGCAGACGTGCATCTTGACAGAAAAACAGAGGGCTTATCCCCCGAAAAAGCGCGTTAAGGCGCGCGGAATACAAAGAAACATTTGAAAAAGCAATAAATCTCGCAAAAGAGGAAGATGTTAAAATCATACTTATTGCCGGCGACCTGTTCGACAGCGCGTTAACCGCCGACAGCACAGTGGATTTTGTGCGCAAAAACGCTTGCGAAAAATTCCCGAAATTTATGTGTTTATTTCACCCGGAAATCACGACCCTATCGCAAGCGGAATTTATTCGCGTCTTGGTGAAAATTTAAGCGAAAATGTAAAAATTTTTCGGCACGAGCCTTGAATGTGTTGAAGTTGACGGATTAAACACGCGCGTTATCGGCGCGGGGTTCGACGGCGAATATCAGGAAAAACTGCCTGCTTTCGGGCTTTTTCCGCGCCCGATGACGGCACGGTAAATCTCATCTGCATACACGGCGACTTGAAGTCGGCAGTGAATATAATCCCCTTTTGCAAAGCGATATTTCCGGCACAAACGCCGATTACATTGCGCTCGGTCATACGCACGCGTATTCGGGCATTTTGACGTCGGGAAAAACTCACTATGCGTATTCGGGCGCGCTTGAACCGCACGGTTTTGACGAAACGGGCGAAAAGGGCGTTCTTATCGGAAACATTGACAAGCAAAAAGCGGATTTGAAATTTGTTCCGCTTGAAAAAAGGCGGTTTAACGTCTGCGAAATTGACGTTTCGGACTGCGAAATTTTTGAGGACATTGCCGGCAAAATCCGTGAAAAATTAACGCGTGCGTCCGACTTTTACAAAAATCGTTCTCACGGGCGGAAAAAGGCGGAAATCAAGCTTGACAAAGCCGTTTTAAGCTCGCTTTTCGAAGACAGCGTTTTTACATAAAATTCTCAGACGAAACAAAATCGCTCCTCGATATTGACGCGCTGTGCGAAGAATACACGTTAAAAGGCATCTGCGCAAAACGCATCAAAGAGCTTTCGGACGGCTCGGACGGCGAAAAATAAGGAATTTTACGACAAAGTTGCAGACTATCTTCTCGGTCTGTTTTAGGCGGTGGCGGATTGTATATTAAGGAAATAAACATAAAAACTTTCGGCGGTATTGAGGATAAAACCTATAATTTTTCCGACGGATTGAACGTGCTTTTCGGCGCGAACGAATCAGGGAAAATCGACTGTTATCGCGTTTATAAAATACATTTTTTTACGGAATTTCTGGCAAAAAGCGAATTTAAACGCTATGTTCCGCTTTCGGGCGAGCCGATGTGCGGAAGCATTACGGTGTGCGGCGATAACTGTGAATACGAAATTTTCAGAACGTCGAAGGGCGCAAAAGCAAAAGCAAATTTCGGTTGTGAACAAGGCAAACGGCGAGGTTATGAGCGCCGATTTTGCCCCGTAATGTCGGCAAAAATCTGTTTTCGCTCGGCGAGGATGCTTTTTGAACACGCTGTTTGTGTCAAACATTTCAAGCAAAAATTTCGGGCGGCGACGGCGAGAATTTCCGCGCGTCTTTCAAATCTTGCACAAAGCGGTGACGAAAACACTTCTCAGGAAAAAAATCGCATTGACGAAGATATTTTGAATTTATCGTCCCCGAAACGAAAAAAACGCGGTTATCCCGACGCTTGAAAACGAGCTTTCAAGCCTTGGCGAACGGCTTTACAGAGCGAGGGAAAGCAACAAAAAAATCGGCACTTTTGGAGGAAAACTTTTCAAAAGTAAAATCCGCGCTCGAAAAAGCGGAGGAAGAAAGAGAAAAACTCGAACACGAAAAACATTGCGCGCCTTGGCGAAAACGGTGCGAGAATTGAGAAACTCCAAAGTGAAATAAAAATTTTTCGCAAGACGAATTAAACCGACTAAACGGCGAACTTGCAAGCTTTGATATGAGCGTTTACGACGGAATTAAAACATTTCGAAGAAGAGGAAACGCGGTTTTTAAGCGAAAAAAAGACGATAATTTTTTTCCGCGCGTCTGATGATTTTTGGAGGAGCGGAAGAAAAATCTTTCGTCGGGCAAAAACCTTTAATTGCGTTGATTATCGCGTCGCTCGCAATGATTGCGGTATTCGCTTTTTGTAATGCCTGTTTTGTGCATTGCGGCGGCGGTTTTGGGCGGTGTGAGCGCGTATCTTTACGCATCAAACAGCAAAAACTCAGCGAAACATCGGCGGAATTCGACAAAACGGAAAAAAACAAAAAAAGAGGAAAAACGAGGCATTTGACGCGAACCTTTTAAAGAAGGTCAATCTTTCGTCAAAAGCCGATTACATTTCAAAAAGAACGCTTACACGGCGGTTTTGTCGCAGAGAGAAGTGCTTAAAGCGAAGATAAATTCGGCACAGGGGCACGCTTTTGTCAAAAACAAAACGAACTCGAAAGCCTTGCGGACGCGCTTTTTTGAAAGAATACGGCGAAACCGAAAAAGACGTACTTTTTGAAAAATTAAAAATCCGCAAAACCGACCGTTTCGCAAGCTGATGCGGAAAGGCTCGCTAAAGAAAAATCGGGCGAAATTGCAAATCTTACGCGCGAATTAAACAAAACGGAATTTGAAATTTATTCGGTAAAAACGGGCACAGACGACATTTTGAGCCTTGAAGAACAGATTGAAAACACAAAATCGGCACTCAAAGAAAAACGCGCGGAGCTTGAAATAATCGCATCGGCAAAAGAAATTTTTGAATACGCCGTGTCAAACCAGCAAAAGCAACTTTGCGCCGTCGCTTGCAAAAAGTGAGCAGAATTTTCTCGCAAATCACAAACGGCGCGCACAGCGACGTTTTGATTGACAAAACTTTCGGTGCGCGGTATAAAAAGACGGCGAATATGCCGACGAAACAATTTTTGAGCAAAGGTGCGCTCGACCAGTTGTATTTTGCGTTAAGATTTGGTATAATAGATATGATAAACGATGCGCCCGTTTTTTGGACGACGCGTTCAGCCAATACGACGATTTGCGCTTTAAAAACGGTGTTTTCGTACCTTTCGGACTACGCAAAACACACACAGGTGATAATATCTGCCTGCCGTGAAAATGAAATTTATCAAAATACAGATAACATAAACATAATTAAATTATAGGAGGTGCTTTTATGGAAATTGTATGCGCAAAGCTTGCGAAGGGCGATGTTTTTATAAACCTTGACGTTATTGCGAAAGCGGCGGGAATTGTTGCCGAAAAACTGCTACGGCGTTGTGGGTATGGCATACCGCTCCAAAAAAGACGAATTTGCAAATTTACTTAAAAAAGACAGTCTTACAAAAGGAATTAAGGTTTACACGGAAGATAACAAAATTGCTGTTGATATGCACATCATTGTTGACTACGGCGTGAATATAGGCGCCGTTTCGGAAAACGTTATGAGCAACGTTAAATACCACATTGCAAACATCACGGGTATGGAAGTTGCAAAGGTTGACGTGTATGTTGAGGGCTTCAGATTGCAAAAATAAGGAGAAGAAAATGGTTAAGAAAATTGACGGCACACTGTTTGCCGATATGATTATTTCGGGCGCCAACAATCTTTGCAATCAGAAAAGCATTGTTGACAACCTTAACGTTTTTCCCGTTCCCGACGGTGATACGGGCACAAATATGTCGCTTACGATTTCCGCGGCGGTAAAAGAGGTTGCGGCGAACCGCGAAAAGAACGTTTTGGATATTTCCAAAATCTTGGCATCGGCGACGCTTCGCGGTGCGAGGGAAATTCGGGTGTAATTTTATCTCAGCTTATGCGCGGAGTAAACAAGGGTTTGACGGGCGCGGACGCTGATTTTGAGGGTGTTGCGGCGGCATTTAAATCGGCGGCGGACACCGCTTACCGCGCGGTTATGAAACCGACGGAGGGCACAATTCTCACCGTTGCGCGCGAAACTGCGGAGGCGGCGGAAAAATACGCGAAAGACGGTCTTGACGCGGTTGAATTTTTGAAAAAATCGTAAATTCGGCGAATGAGTCGCTTGCAAAAACACAGTTTATCCTCCCCCAGCTCAAGCAGGCAGGTGTTGTGGATGCAGGAGGAAAAGGTCTTGTGTGCATTTTGGAGGGCGCGCTCGCGTTCCTTAAAACGGGCGAAATCGTTGCGCTTGACGAAAGCGAAACACCGCTTAAAAACGAAAAAGCACGCCGAAAGACGTTCAGGCGGATATAAAAATTCCAGTACTGCACGGAATTTTTGATTAACAAAAAGGCGAAAAACGTTGATGTATTCAAGTTTAAATCGACAATAGAATACTACGGCGACTGTATGCTCGTTATAGATGACGACGACGTGGTTAAGGTGCATATCCACACAAACACGCCGAACCTTGTTATCGGCGAGGCGCTCCGTCTGGGAGAGCTTATCAACATTAAAATCGACAATATGCGCTATCAGCACGACGAAAAGGTTATAACCAAAGAGGACAAAAAGAATGCCGAAAAGGAAATCGGCTTTGTTTGCGTTGCGGCGGGCGCCGGAATTAAAAAGACATTTTTCGACCTCGGCGTTGACCACATTATCGAGGGCGGTCAGACTATGAACCCCAGCACAGAGGACATTTTGTCCGCTATTGATTTGGTGAATGCGAAAAAAACGTTTTTTTGTGGTCCCCAAACAACAAAAACATCATTCTTGCGGCGGAACAGGCGAAGGAACTTTCTGACCGAAACGTTATCGTAATTCCGACAAAAAGTATTCCGCAGGCGGTTTCCGCGCTTCTGCATACGACGAGGATTTGCCGGTTGAGGGACAACGAGGACGTTATGTGTGAGGTTATTGACGGCGTGAAATCGGTGCAGATTACAACCGCGGTGCGCGACACAAACCTCGACGGAAACGACATCAAAACGGGCGATATTTTGGGGATTGTTGACGGAAAAAAATTTAAAATTGTCGGCAAAAAGGACGAGGACGTTTTGATTTCGTCGCTTGCGGAAATCGTTGACAGCGACACGGGAATTATCACCGTTTTCTGCGGTGAGGAAGTGTCCGACAAGGCAGGCGAAAAATTAAAGGCAAAACTTGAAAAGAAATTCTCCGACTGCGACGTTACCGTTATGCGCGGCGAACAGCCGATTTATTCGTATATCGCGTCGGCGGAATAGGTAAATTTTATGGATTTTCAAAGTTACATAAAAACGCTCAACACCGACGTTACCTACATTAAGGGCGTCGGTGAAAAGCGAAAAATTATGCTTAACCGTCTGTCGCTTTACAACGTTTGGGATATTATTTACAATTTTCCCAAAGACTACGAGGACAGGCGGACTTTTGTTAAAAATATGCGATGCTAAAGAGGGCGAAAGATGCTGTATAAGGGCAATTTTGTCCTCATTTCCTATGCAGAAAAGAATTAAAAAGAACATTGTTTTGTGTGCTCTGCCCGTAAACGACGGCACGGGAGTTATTTTTGTGAAATGGTTTTCAAACCCGAAATATCCCGTGAAATTCGACCTCGGCGCGGAGTATATTTTTACGGCAAAGTGACGCGTAATTTCGGAAAACTTGAACTGGAAATGCTTGAAGCGGAGCGCGCGGACAACGCTGAAAACGTGCTTAAAATTATGCCTGTTTATCACCTTACAAAGGGGCGTTACGCAGAAATTTGTGCGCGACACGGTGAAAAAAACGCGTTTGACAAATTCGATATGTTTTTACGACATTTTCGACGATTTTACGCGCGAAAGATACTCGCTCTGTTCACTTGATTTTGCGTTAAGACAGATGCACTTTCCGTCAGACTTTGAAACGCTTGCAAAGGCGCGCGAACGGCTTGTTTTTGAGGAACTTTTCATACTTCAGCTTTCGCTTTTATACATTCGCAAAAACCGCGAACAAAAAACTACCGAGCGCGTGCGCGACATATCATATAAGGAAGAATTTGAAAAAACTCTGCCGTTCACGCTGACCGGCGCACAGCAAAACGTTCTTAATGAAGTGCTTTGCGATTTGCAGAGCGAAAAATGCGCAAACAGACTTATTCAGGGTGACGTGGGAAGCGGAAAAAAACCGTCATCGCCGCCGCGGCAATGTACGTCTGCGCGAAAAAAACGGTTTTCAGTCGGCACTTATGGCGCCCACCGAAATTCTGGCGGTTCAGCACTACGAAACGCTCAAAAATGTTTGACGGACGTGTTAACATCTGCCTTTTAACGTCGTCGACAAAGGGGCAAAAAAAAGCTCTACGAGGCTATTGAAAACGGTGAATTTGACGTTATAGTCGGCACACACGCTCTGCTTAACGACAACGTAAAAATTCCGAAGCTTATTCTTGCCGTCACAGACGAACAGCACCGTTTCGGCGTAAATCAGCGTTCCGTTTTGTCGGCAAAAACAAAGGCGTGCAACGTGCTTGTTATGAGCGCGACGCCCATTCCGCGCACTCTTGCGCTGATTTTATACGGCGATTTGGATATATCAATTGTAAATTCTATGCCGAAAGGACGGCAGAAAATCGACACCTTCTGCGTGAACGAATCGTATCGCAAACGCGCATATTCGTTTGTGGAAAAAGGAAATCGAGAAAAGGCAGACAGGCGTACATCGTGTGTCCGCTTATCGACGAAAGCGAAAATCTCGACGTTATGTCGGGCGAAAAATGTTTGCGCACCTTGCAAACGAGGTGTTTCCCACGCGGAAAATCGGGCTTTTGCACGGCAAAATGAAAGCGGACGAAAAGGACAAAGTTATGCAGTCGTTCAAAAACGGCGAACTTGACATTTTGGTGTCCACAACCGTTATCGAGGTCGGCGTGGACGTTCCCAACGCAACGATTATGCTGATTGAAAATGCCGTAAGTTTCGCATTTTCCCACCTTCTCTACCCCCGCTCACGCGTCGGCAGGGGCGAACACAAGTCATACTGCATACTTTTCTGCAACGCGCTTGACAACGAGAAAAACCGCCGAGCGAATAGAAAATTATGGTTAAATCGTCCGACGGATTTGAAATTGCGAAAAAGACCTTGAACTGCGCGGATTCGGTGAATTTTTCGGCACGCGCCAGCACGGTTTGCCGACACTTAAAGTTGCAAATCTTTTTCACCGATTTGGAAATTTTAAAAGCACGCGCAAAAGCTTTGTTATGAAGTTTTGTCGTGCGACCCGAACCTTAAACACACGCAAAACAGACTTATTTTTGCGCGTATCAAAAGCGCTTTTTAATAAATTTGACGGGCGCGATATTTTTAATTAGAACAAAACAAAAGCCGTTTGTAAAAACGGCTTTTTCATATTTTTAAAAGCTTGTTATGAGTGAACTTCGCTGTCGTTGATAACAAGAATATCGTTGTTTTTTTATCACGGTGTTGCCTTTCGGAATGATGATTTTTTTCCGCGGCGTCGAATCATAATTATAAGCTTCCGGTCGTACGCTATATCTTTAAGCGCCCTACCCGAAAAACCGTCATTTTCCTCAACCGTGATTTCATAAAGGTGGACGTCGCTTGCGCCGTCGCTCGCCTTACCGCTCAAAATAAGGCTGTCGCCCTCTTTTAAGCACCGTTTTTTTCCGTTGGGTACAAGCTTTTTGCCGTCACGGATTATCAGCACCAAAATCGACTCGGGAGGAAAGGTGATTTCACGGATTTCCTTCCCCATCCAAGCGTGATTTTCGGGAATTTTAAACTCTATAAACTGTACCGCAACCTCGTCGGTATAGTCGGTAAACGTTTTCATAACGTCGGCTTTTTCGTCTATCATATCAAGCACGCGCGCGATTTTCGGAATGAGCGAACCTTGCACCAAAATTGAAAAAAGCACCACGAAAAACACGATATGAAAAATGTCGTTGTCCACAACAGCAGGGTTTATCACCGCCATAATGGCAAAAACTATGGACGCCGCGCCTCTCATTCCCGCCCACGACACAAACAGAAATTCTTTAAATCTGCATTTTAACGGAAACATTATGACCGACACCGCAACCGGGCGCGCAATGAACGTCAAAAAAACAGTGCGAGCAAAAATCCCGTCGCAAAAAAACCGTGCCGAGCTTTGTGGGAAACGACAAAAGTCCGAGCAGGAAAAACAGAACCATCTGCATAAGCGAGGTTACACCGTCGAAAAAATTCACCAGTCCCGTCTTGTTTGAAAGCTTGGTATTTCCCAGTATTATGCCCGTTATGTAAACCGAAAGATAGCCGTTTCCGCCGAAATACGACGGCAGTGCGTAGGACAAAACCGCAACTCCGACTATGAAAATCATATCAAATCCCGACGCGGAAACCTTGAAATTTTTCAAAATCCAAATCGCGATATATGCGATGACCGCGCCGAAAATCAAGCCGTAAACAACCTGTGCAAAAAGCATATACACCGCAGACTGCGCCTTCATACCGCCGTTCATCAGCGTCAGCACAATCACCGTAAGCATATACGAAAACGGGTCGTTGCTTCCGCTTTCAACCTCCAAAAGCGACGCACAGTTATATTTTAAATTGAGCCGTTTCGACCTCAAAATCGAGAAAACCGACGCCGCGTCGGTGGAGGATATAACCGCGCCGATAAGAAAAACTTTCAAGAACTGCAATTTTTAAAAACAAAATGACAGAAAAATTCCCACAAGACCGGCGGTTAAAAAAACGTTCCGAACGACGAAAGAAGCACCGCTTTTTGCAAGAACAGGGGCGCGCAAAATTCATATTTGTGCCGAATCCGCCGTAAAACATAATGAAAAATAAGCGCAACCGAACATATCCGCTCGGCAAAAATGTAGTCGTCAAACGGAATACGCACAACGCCGTCCGACCCGAAAAACATTCCGAGCAGAATAAACGCGAGCAGTGCCGGTATGCCGACATTGATTGACAGGCGGTTGAAAAGCACGCACGCGAATATCACAACCGACGCCATAATGAGAACTGCCGTCATTTTGCCTCACCTCTTTTTTTCACAAAAATATGGTTTAATTATATCAAAAATTTTATGCGCAAGTCTACAATTTATTGTAAAAATTTTTATCAACTTTATAAAATTTTCTTGACATATCGTTTTGTTTGGTGTATGATTAAAGCATACAAAAACATACCAAAACGGTAAGAATTAAAAATTTGCTTTTTGCAGAGGATAAAAATGTCGGAAAAATTCATTCGCACCGCCCTTTTGTTCGGGCACGAAAAAATGAATATTTTGAAAAATTCGCATATCGCCGTTTTTCGGAATAGGCGGTGTGGGCGGTCACTGTGCCGAGGCGCTTGTGCGCAGCGGTGTCGGAAAAAAATCGACCTTGTCGACAGCGACAGGGTTTGCGAATCGAACATAAACCGCCAGATTATCGCGACGGTAAAAAAAGCATAGGAATGTATAAAAACCGACGCGGCGAGAGGCGTTTTCTCGATATAAACCCCGACGCGGAAATCAACACTTTCAACGTTTTCTACACCCCCGAAACGGCGCATTTGTTCGATTTTTCAAAATATGACTATATCGTTGACGCGATTGACACCGTGACGGGAAAGATTGAGCTTATTGTAAACGCTGATAAGGCAAACACGCCGATTATCAGTTCAATGGGCGCCGGAAACAAGATAAACCCCGATATGTTTGAGGTGTCGGACATTTACAAAACCGAAATTTGTCCGCTTGCAAGGGTTATGCGCCGTGAGCTTAAAAAAACGAAGAATCAAAAAAGTCAAAGTTGTTTATTCAAAAGAAATACCCTTAACTCCGATTTTTGGAAATCGCGCAGACCGAAGAGGGTTTCGGCGAAAAGCAAGCGCCGTCAGACGCCCGGAAGCACGGCATTTTCGCCGTCGGTTGCAGGGCTTATCATTGCCGGCGAAATTATAAAGGATTTAACGCATACAAAAAAACGTATGACTTGACAAACGAAGTTTCGTTTGATATAATGAAAAAAGATGTTTTTACATTGAGGTGAATTTTTATGAAAAAGCGTATTTTCAACCTTAACAATGATGTATATGTGCACATTTTTTTCGGTATGTGCCGCTTTTCAAGTGCAAAAATCTGCCTGTTTTATGTAAATCAAACAATTTTTTTGCAATCATTTAAACATAAATCAGGAAGAAAAATTCCTGATTTTTATTGCAAAATTAAGGAGCTGAAATTTTAGCTATGATAGAAATTAAAAAAATCTTGAAAAAAAGCTTTAAAACGTCATACGGCACAATCACAGCGTTAAAAGACATAAACCTAACCGTGAACGACGGCGAAATCTTCGGAATTATCGGTCTTTCGGGCGCGGGAAAATCCACGCTTGTAAGGTGCATCAACCTACTCGAACGTCCAACAAAGGGCGAAGTGGTGCTGGACGGAAAATCGCTTACAACCCTTAAGAAAAAGAACTTTTTAAATGTCAGACAGTCTATCGGAATGATTTTTCCAGGGATTTAACCTTTTGGAGCAGAGAAACGTTTTTAAAAAAACGTGTGCTATCCGCTTGAAATTGCAGGCGTGAAAAAAAGCAGACGCGGAGAAAAAGGCGAAAGAACTTATCGAAATGGTCGGCCTTTCGGACAGACTTTTTATCCTACCCGTCACAGCTTTCGGGCGGACAGAAACAGAGAGTTGCCATTGCGCGCGCACTTGCCACCGACCCGAAATACATACTCTGCGACGAGGCAACAAGCGCACTCGACCCCAACACAACACAGTCGATTTTGGAACTTTTAAAGCAAATTAACAAGACAATGGGCGTGACAATCGTTGTCATCACTCACGAAATGAAAGTTATAGAGCAAATCTGCGACCGCGTTGCGGTTATCGACAAAAGCCAAATCGCGGAGTCGGGCAAAGTAGCACCGTTTTTGCAAACCCGAAATCGGACATTGCAAAAAGAACTTATTCTTCCGAAGTCGAAAACCGACGCGCACATCACGGGTAAAAAGAGCATACGCCTTGTGTTTGACGGCGAAAAGAGCAGACGAAGCATTATAGCCGATATGATTTTGTCAACACAGGTGCCGGTTAACATTATGTATGCCGACACAAAAGATATTGACGGCACGGCATACGGGCATATGCTTTTGGAACTTCCCGACGACGAAGTGCAGTCGGGCAAGATTTTTGCATATCTCGATACAAACGCCATTGCGTACGAAAGGGAGGTGTGAGCCAATGTCCGAAATGTTTCATTCACTTTGGCAAAACGGAATAATCCAGCTTGGAATTTGGGAAACGGTTTATATGACGCTTTTATCCACAATCGTTTCATATGTTATAGGACTTCCGCTCGGAATTATGCTTTCGGTGACGGACAAGGACGGAATTTGTCCCGTTTTGTGGCTCAACCGAATTGTGGGATTTATCGTAAATATTTTCCGAAGTATTCCGTTTATCATACTTATGGTTGCGCTCCTCCCCGTTGCAAAGCTGGTTGTCGGCACAAGCTTCGGCAACAAAGCAATGGTGTTTGTGCTGATTATCGCCGCGGCGCCGTATGTTGCGCGAATGGTGGAATCGTCAATCAAAGAGGTTGACAAAGGCATTATTGAGGCGGCACAGGCAATGGGCACATCGACAGGAAAAATAATCACAAAGGTGCTTATTCCTGAGGCAAAGCCGAGCCTTATAATCGGCGGTGTTATTTCTATGGTAACAATTCTCTCCTACTCCGCAATGGCGGCAACAATCGGCGGCGGCGGACTCGGACAGATTGCTATAACTTACGGTTATCAGCGCTACAACAACGATATTATTTGGATTTGCGTTGTGCTGACAATCATAATTGTGCAGATTATCCAGGAGGCAGGCGCGTTTATCGCGCACAAGACTGACAAGCGCATAAAATAAAAGCGTAAAAAGGAGAAATTCTTATGATATTTCGTTTTACAAAGCTTGTCCGCGAAAATTTCAGATTCGGACGAATGTGAATTTCGGGCAAAAAAAGTTGATATTAAAATTTAAAAAAATAAATATATTTTTAAGGAGAAATGTAAAATGAAGAAAAATTTTATCGCTTATTGTATCACTCGCAGTTGTAATCGGACTTTTCTCGGGATGCGGTGCAAAAAGGACGACAAAACAATTAAAGTGGGCGCAAGCTCAACACCTCACGCTGAAATTCTTGAAAGCGTAAAAGAGGACCTCGCATCAAAAGGCTACACGCTCGAAGTTGTAATCTACGACGACTATGTTCTCCCCAACAAAGCGCTTGCGGACGGCACACTCGACGCAAACTACTTCCAGCACAAACCCTATCTTGACAGTTTCAACGCGCAGAACGGCACAAATCTTGCGTCTGCGGCGGCAATTCACTATGAGCCGTTCGGCATTTATTCAAACGACGTTACCGACCTCAAAGATTTGAAATCGGGCGCAACAATCGTTATTCCTGCCGACGACAGCAACGAAACAAGAGCACTTCTTCTTCTCGCACAGGAAAAACATCATCAAGCTCCCCGAGGGTGCAAGTGCGGCAAAGGGCGTTACAACGCTTGATATAGTTGACAACGGCGGTTACAACATTCAGACCGTTCAGGCGGAAACAGTTCCGGCACAGCTCAAAAACAGCGACCCCGGTTCCATCGCGGTTATCAACGGCAACTATGCAATCGGCGCAGGACTTAAAAATTTCGGACGCTCTCGCAACCGAAAAATGCAAACGGCGACGCGGCGCAGACATACGCAAATATCGTTGCGGTAAGAAGCGGTGAAGAGTCGAGCGAAAAGACAAAAAGCACTCGTGGACGCACTTAAGACTGACAAAGTTAAAAGCTTTATAGACGAAAAATATGCCGGCGCGGTTTTGCCGATATTTTAAGATTTGAGAAAAGAATTTTGAAAGGCTGAACGGAATACCGTTCAGCCTCGAGGGCGATGTGGGCATCGCCCCCTACAATATTGAAAAACATTTCAATAAAAAAATTTATAATGAAATTTTTTTCCATTGTGCGCAACGACACGAAAATCGTATTTTTTTCGGGGTAATGCGGGCATCGCCCCCTACAATATTGAAAAAAACATTTCAACAAAAATTTACAATGAAATTTTTTTCCGTTGTGCGCAACGACACGAAAAATCGTATTTTTTTCGGGGTAATGCGGGCATCGCCCCTACAATATTGAAAAAAACATTTCAACAAAAAAATTTACAATGAAATTGTTTCCGTTGTGCGCAACGACACGGAAATCATATTTTTCAGGGGCGATGTGGGCATCGCCCCTACAATATTGAAAAAAACATTTCATTAAAAAAACAATTTACAATAAAATATATCCTATCGTAGGGGACGATGCCCACATCGTCCCGTCTAACCGAAAAACCAACAGAACGGCTAATCACCGTTCTGTTGGTTTTTATTCTAAAACTTATTCACCAATTTTCAACGTATGCGAATTCGCACTGTCCTAATTTTCAACGGTTAACGTAGGTGCCAACTTTATTTTATACATCTGCTCGTTGCCCTCAAACGGAACCGTAATCTGCGGATAACCTGCCGCGTAAGGCGCTAAATCGTAGAGTTGGAAATAGAGGTTAACGCCCTCTTCGTCCAAATAAAACTCAACGTCTTTCGCAATTTTTTCAACCTTTTCCTTTGCGTCCTTAAAATACATATCGGGGTTTTTGTCAATATCCTCGTTAAATATCGCTATAACCTCATTTGTCACCGCGGTTTCGTCCATATTCCAAATATCCGAAAGCGCAAGCTCCTTTTTCTCTTTCATATCATACGTAACCGACGTCATAGCAGTGGTCGGGTGCGCGCCGTGAAGGTCATAATAGAGTACCGCGGTCATAGAAAGATAATTTTCGGTGTTGAGGTCGATGTCATAGTCAAACTCAAACGTATACGGCAAAAATTCTCTGCCGTTTTCGTCGGGATTTGCCTTAAGCGACTCGTATTCCTCATTTGCGGTTTTTTTAAATTCATTGTTAAGTCCGCCTGTAAACTCATTAACCGCATTGAGCGTATCGGTATTCAGCGCTGTTATAAACTCGTCGTTTTGTGCATTTTCAATCACGGGATAATAGCACGTCGCTGTGAACAATGTTGTGCCGTCGTCAGCCGCAACAGCGTAATCCGCTTTCGACCTTGTGATTTTATAAAATCCCTGTTTTGAGGTGATTTTTACGGTGTTTTCCGCCTCGTCCCACACAACTTCAGCGCCGAAGCTTTCGGACGCAACACGCACAGGAACGAGCGTTCTGTCGTTTACGATTTTTGGGCGCAACGTCAATGGTTTTTGCCTCGCCCGACGCATAAATTTCGGTCGAACCGATTGTAAGGCTTAAGTTTTTTTCGAGCCCATTTTTGCGTTGACGGTTTCGGTTTCGCCGTAGCTGTAATAGTCTACACTGCATCCGAGCGCCTCGAAAATTGCTCTGAACGGCACAAGCACGCGGTCGCTTTCCATAATGGGAGGCTGGTCAAACTGCAAGGTTTTGCCGTCCACAATTACGCTGATTTTCTCATCCGCACCGCCGTCCGCAAATGCCGTACCCGACGCAAAGCATCACCGCCGTCATTGCCATTGCTGTCAGTTTCTTGAATTTCATAAAAAAATCCCCTTTTTATAATATGTTTTTTTCGGTGCTTTTTGCACCGATTTTTACTGTTTAAAATTACTTTTTCTTTGATTTCAAAAGGCTTTTTGAGTTCATCCATAAACGTGTTGACATCGCGGAATTCCCTGTAAACAGAGGCAAAACGCACATATGCCACCTCGTCGATGTCCTTAAGCTTTTCCATAACCAGCTCGCCGATATGCGTGGACGAAATTTCTCTGTCCATAGAATTGAACAGCTTCGCCTCAATTTCGGACACCATATTTTCCACCTGCGCAAAGGTTACGGGCGTTTTTTCGCACGCGCGCAAAATTCCGTTTATAAGCTTTTGTCTGTCGTATTGCTGGCGCTTACCGTCCTTTTTGATTATAATTATCGGAATTGACTCGATTTGCTCATACGTTGTAAAACGCTTTTCGCACTTTAAACATTCGCGCCTTCTGCGGATTGAATTTCCCTCGTCGGTGGGGCGCGAGTCTATAACCTTGCTTTCGGTATATTCGCAATACGGACATCTCATATGTATCAGCTTCCTTTCGCGCAAAAAAACTGTGTTTTTCTTATTTTTTTGTTCAATTAAAGCACACCGCAAAAAAACAGTGTGCTTTAAATTTTAATCAATTATCAGTTATTTTTTTGTTTGACAAAAAAACGGGGGAATAACAAAATCGTCGTCGCTGAATTTTTTTCAAACGCAGGCGCTTCTGTATCGTCCGTTTTCTTCTTTTTCAGCCTTGGAGGGCTCGTCAAGACCTGTTGCAACAACCGTGATAACGATTTCGTCATCAAGCGAATCGTCAACAGATGTACCGAATATAATGTTCGCGTCGGAGTCAACAAGCTCGTAGATAAGCTCGGACGCGCTCTCGATTTCGTAAAGAGTAAGGTTTTTGTCGCCCGCGATATTGAATACAACATTGCTTGCGCCGTCGATTGTTGTTTCGAGAAGCGGAGAATTGATAGCTGCTTTGATAGCAACCTCTGCTCTGTTTTCACCCGACGCTCTGCCGATACCCATATGCGCGATACCCGAATTTCTCATTACGGACGAAATATCCGCAAAGTCCAAATCGATATATCCTGGCGAAGTGATAAGGTTTGAAATACCTTTAACGCCCTGGCTCAAAAATGCTGTCCGCAATTTTGAATGCGTCTTTCATAGAAGTTTTTCTTGTCGCAAACGTCCAAAAGTTTGTCGTTCGGAATTACAACAAGCGCGTCAACGCACTGTTTCAATTCTTCAATACCTGCGTTTGCCTGGTCAAGACGTCTTTTTACCCTCAAATCTGAACGGACGTGTTACAACGCCGACAGTAAGTATGCCCATTTCTTTTGCTATGTTTGCAATAATGGGAGCCGCGCCCGTACCTGTTCCGCCGCCCATACCTGCGGTAACAAACACCATATCCGCACCGCGGATTGCCTGCGCGATTTCCTCTCTGCTCTCCTCGGCTGCTCTCTGACCGATTTCAGGCTTTGCGCCTGCACCGAGACCTTTTGTAAGTTTTTCGCCAATCTGAATTTTAAGGTCTGCTTTTTGAACGGTTTTCGCCGAAAAAGCACCTGTTTCTCTGTGTTAACGGCAATAAACTGTACGCCTGTAAGCTGGTCTTCTATCATTCTGTTAACAGCGTTGTTTCCGCCGCCGCCGACACCTATAACCTTCATATTAGCACCGGTTATTTCCTTTTCGTTATCAAATTCCAACACGGTTCTTCCTCCTTGCACTTTATAAAATTTATCTTAATTTGTAAAATAAAGCGGTAATTATAAATACAATATACCATTATGTAATGATTATATCATAAAAACCTTTGCAAATTCCAAGCATTTTTTTAAAATTATTCATTTTTTTCGCTAATTTTGTCATTATCGTGATTTTTTATAAAACTTTTAAGAAAAATGCGCCTTGCTATGGCAAAATTTTTGGAAAATTCTCATAACAAAAACCAGCGACGCGGCAAGATATAAATCAAGCCCGACTTTTTTTGCCGAAAAAAATATCAAAAAGCGCCGAGATTAAAGCGTTGCCGAAAAAAATCCCGTTATGAAAAATTGTGAAATCATACTTTCCGCGAAGCGACGCGGTATATGCGCCGAGGAGAGAGTCGAGCGACGCAAGTATCATCATTGCCGCATACGGTATGAAATACGCAGGGATATATATGTCAAACATCACTGCGAGGGCGCACCCTGCGGCAAGCGCAAATATAAGTATCATTTTCAAAAATCCCTCCCTACTCCGCACTCTTTGCGTATTTAAAGCTTACAATTCCGCTGTATTTTCCTATTTTTATTTCCGCCGACTTTGCTATGGAAATGTCAAATCCGTAGAGGCTTTTAAGCTGGTCGATTATACCGCCTTTAAGCTTCAGCGCCGCCTCAAGCATATCCGGCTCGCCGATTGCCTTAATCTCGAACGGCGGAACGTATTTGTTGCCGTTTATTATGATTGTCGGACCGACGCACCTAATTTCGCTGGACGACACAAGGCGTTCGCCGTTTACGGAAATCGCCTCGGCGTCGGCAGAGCGCAGTTCGTTTACAATTGTGCGCAGGTCGCTGTCGTGGATTATGTATGACGACGCGGATTTTCCGGCGTCCGGCTCGGCGGTGCTGTCGGACAGCGTCACCGTCACGCCCTTGCCTTTAACGTCGGTAAGACCTGCAAGAATTTTGTATCTTTCAAGCTCGGACGCCATAGCCTTTGCGCCGTCGGTGTTTTGCTCCGCCTCTTTGCGGTAGTTGTCCAAATCGTTTGTTGCCGCCAAAAGACGGTTTTTTTCAAATCTTCAATCTGCAAATCTTTTTACGAGTTCCTCTTTTGCCTCTTCAACGCGCGTGATTTCGCCGTTTTCGGACGAGGAATTTTTATTATGCTTTTAACCTGCATTGTGATTGCAAAGCTTAAAAATAAAAAACAGTACCGCAAGTGTGATTTGAGTTTTTGTCACGCATATTTTTCTCCTTGCAAATTTTTATGCCGTGTTTGCCGATTTATGTAAATTTATATTGTTTTTGTCAATTTTTTTGTTGTTTGACGATTGTTGTTTTTTTATCAAATTTATTTGTTGTAGGGGACGATGCCCACATCGTCCCGTTTTGATTGCATTTGTTTAACGGGGCGATGTGGGCATCGCCCCTACATTGTTCTCCGCCAAAGGTAACGAACGGTGCGTTCGCGCCGTCTACTGTGCGCTTCCTTTATACCTTGCCGACGCGGACGGGTCGGACAAATCGAGCGTTCCTCCGCGGTAGGTTTTGAGCTGTGTTTCCAGCGTTTTTGTAAGATACGCCATTTTATACTGCAATGCGTCGTTTTTGCCCATATTTACGACAATTTCGTTATCCATTGTCATCATAATTTTGTTTTTGTCGCTCAAATCTATGCTTTTCACGGCATTGGGCAAATCGGTTGCCGCCGAAATTTCCGAAAGAAGGCTTGTGAGAATGTCAAATTTTTTTCGCCGTCTTTGAGCGTAATTTTTGCTCCGACCTCAAATTTTGTCGGCACAACGCCCGTCACAACGATAAGATTTTCGTTTTCCTCGCCGTTTAAAATTTCGAGAATTTTTCCGTTTTTGTCAATGCAGATATACTTGTCCAAATGCTTGACATACGCCGTTTTAACGCACTCCTCCACCGCAATTTCAACGGTTGCGGGGAATTTCAGCTTGACGTGCACGACATTTATAAGCGGTATAAGGTTTTTTTAACCGCCGAGCGCGTGTTTGTGCGAAGTATGTTTCTGCCCGTCACAATGCCCGAATTTTTTTAACAATCTGCTGCGCGGTGAGGGCGTTGTTTCCCGTCACCGCGACGGTTTTTATGTTAAACGCAGGCGTAAAAAGAAGCGACGTTAACACCGCGAACAAAAGGCACAAAAGCACAAAGCTGTTTTTGCCCTCGCCTTTTATGTTTTTTTCGGTGATTTCTTCCTTTTCGTCGCTGACATTCACGAAATTGTAGCTTTGCTTTTTCGGAAATGCCCTCTGACGTTTTTCTCCGTTTTAACGTCGGGATTTTTCCGCGTTGCCGACGGGGTTTTTTTCACGTTTTTCGTCAACGTTTTCGTTATTCAAATTTTCAACGCTTTTTGTATCGTCGTTCATTGGTAAATCCTTTCAATATCCGCGCCGAGATTTTTAAAATCCTCGGCAAGGCTCTGGTATCCGCGGTCGATAAAGTGAGTGTTGTAAACCCTGCTTTCGCCGTTTGCCGCAAGAGATGCCACAACAAGCGCCGCGCCAGAACGCAAATCGCACGCGTAAACCGACGCACCGGTAAGCGATTTTACGCCCTTTATCACCGCAACTTTGCCGTCAACGCTGATGTCAGCGCCCATTTTTGCAAGTTCGCCCGCGGTTTTTAAAACCGCTGTTCAAAAATATTTTTCTTTAATAATGCTCGTGCCGTTTGCATACGCAAGAACGCTCATCATAACAGACTGTGCGTCGGTGGGAAAACCCGGATACGGCAGAGTTCTGATAATGTCGATTTTATTTATAACCTCGGGCGCTTTGATGTAAATTTTATCCTCGCCCGTTTTGATTTTTGCACCGCACTCCGAAAGCGCGCTTGTCACCGCGCAAAAGTGCTCGGGGCAAACGTTTTCAAGCTCGGCTTCGCCGCCCGACACCGCCGTACCGCAAAGGTACGTCGCCGCGGCAATTCTGTCCGAAATGACGGTATGCTCGCAGTCGTGAAAACTTTCGATGCCCTCAATTTCGATATTCGACGAGCCTGCTCCCGAAATTTTTGCGCCCATATCGTTTAAAAAGTTCTGCAAATCTTCAATTTCAGGCTCGCGCGCCGCATTGCATATTGTGGTTTTGCCGTTTGAAAGCGACGCAAAAAAAGCATAATATTTTCGGTTGCGCCCACCGACGGAAAAATCGAGATGGACACTTTTTATTCTGCATTTTTAAGACGGCAGTTTATGTAGCCGTGGCTTTCTTCAATTTCAACTCCGAGAGTTTTAAGCGCCTTTTAAGTGCAAATCAATGGGGCGCGGACCAAGCTCGCATCCGCCCGGAAAAACTCATTGACGCCTCACCCGTGCGCGCGATTATCGCACCCATAAAAATGATGGACGAGCGCATTTTGTTCATAAGCTCATTGGGAATATAATTATTCGTTATAACGCTTGCGTCAACGGTAACGGTATCGTTTTCGCGCTTTATTTTTACAGCCGAGAAATTTCAAAATTTCCAGCGTAACCTTTACGTCCGAAAGATTGGGGCAATTATGTAAAAACGGTGGTACCCTTGTTTAAAAATGGTGGCGGCGAGCGACGGCAAAACGGCGTTTTTGAGCCTTGCACACGCAGCGAACCGCAAAGCGGTTTTCCGCCCGTTATTTTGATGTAGTCCATATAAAAAAACACCTCCGTATCAGCTTTTTTTGATAATATATGCTATGCCGATACGGTTGTTTTTGTTACATTGCGCGCCGTTTCACATCACCTTGACGCAAATTTCATAATGCTTTCGCATATAAGCTTTGACGCGTCTTTCTGCGCAAGTTTATATGCGTTTTCGCCGTATTTTTTTCTCAAAGCATCGTTATCCAAAAAGTTTGTCAACCGCGCGAGAGAGCGACGATTTGTCAAACACGTTTTCTTTTATCATAATCGCGGCGCTTTCTTTTAACCAGCGCGCTAGCGTTAAATTCCTGATGATTGTGCGTCACATTCGGTGACGGAATAAGTATCGACGGTTTTTTCAGCGCGCAGATTTCCGAAAGGGTAATCGCGCCCGAACGGCAAATCACAAGGTCCGCCGCCGCAAGGTATGTATCCATATTGTGGATATACGGCAGAATTTCAAAAATATCCGTCATTTTTTTGCGCCGTTTAAGTTTTCCTTAACCCTGTCAAAATCGCGCTTGCCCGTTGAAATAACAAATTTCACGTTTTCTTTTTTTGTGCTTTTCAAATAATCGCACAAAACGTCGTTTATCTTCATTGCGCCGAGGCTTCCGCCCACGACCAAAAACCAGTTTTTTTCGTTTCCGATATTAAGCTCGGCGCGCGCCTTTTCCCTGTCTGCGTTTACGATGCTTTCGCGCACGGGATTTCCCGTAAGCACCACATTTTTTGCACCCGAAAGATATTTCCTGCTTTCGTCAAAGCTGATTGCGGTGACGGTTGTGTTTTTTTCGCAAGAAAAACGGATTGCACTTCCGGGATACACATTCTGCTCGTGTATAAGAGTCGGGATTTTCATTGCGTTTGCCGCCGCAACCGCAGGCGCGCAGACGTATCCGCCCGTGCCTATCACGATGTCCGCCTTAAATTTGCGGATTATTTTTTTCATTTTTCATTGATGACAAAATAAATTTAGTCAAAGGGCTTTAAATTTTTTTAAGAGAGAGGGAGGTTTTAAAGCCCTCGACGTCAATTTGCGTAAGTTTGTAGCCTGCCTTTTTTTACAAGCTCGTTTTTCCATACCGGTTTTTGTGCCGATAAAGAGAATATTTACATTTTCATAGTGATTTTCAAAAATATTTTGCGATTGCGATTGCGGGATTTATATGCCCCGCACTGCCGCCGCCCGATAAGATTATATTCATATTTCACCGCCGGAAAATCAGTTATTTTTTTGCGGAATACCGCGAAACATTTAAGATATACCCCATTGCCGCAAGCTGAAAAACAAGCGCCGTACCGCCGTATGAGAAAAACGGCAGAGGCATACCCGTAACAGGCATTGAGCTTGTTACAACGGCGATGTTAATCATCACCTGAAAGCCTATAAGTCCGATAATTCCGCACACAACCATACTTGAAAAGCTGTCGGGCGCCTCTATCGCGATTTTTATTCCGCGCCATATTAGTATCAAAAACAACGCTATCATAAACACCGCGCCCACAAAGCCGAGTTCCTCGCATATTATCGGGAAAATAAAGTCGTTGTGCGGTTCGGGGATATACAAATATTTTTGCCTGCTTTGTCCCAGTCCCAAGCCGAAAAACCCGCCCGAGCCTATTGCATAGAGCGACTGAACAATCTGAAATCCGTCGCCGAGATAATTTTCAAACGGGTCGAGAAAGGTTAAAAACCTTTTTAATCGATACGGTTCGAGCGCGATAGCCGCGATAACCGCAACGATAACGGGCGGAAGGCACATACAAAAACTGCCATATTTTTGCACCGCCCACAAAAAGCACAATCATACCCGATACAAACACGGTAAACGCACCGCTGAGGTGGTTTTCGGCAAATACCAAGCCTGCCATAAACGCACAAAAAAGTATGTACGGAATAAAATCCGCAAAGAATTTTTGAATTGGTTTTTTACGCGCCGATATGCTTTTTTTGCCATAAAAAAATTATAACGCAGTATTTCGCTATTTCGGACGGCTGAAAACTTATCGGACCGAGTTTTAGCCAGCGTTTTGCACCTTTTATGTCCTCGCCGACGATAAGCACCAAAACAAGCAAAACAACCGTAATTCCCAAAAGCGGAAGTGCGATGCGCTTTGCCCAGTCGAGGTCACTGCGCGACACGGCATACATTATGATAAGTCCGAAAACGGCAAAAAACATCTGACGTTTTATGAAATAAAACGCGTCGTTATACTGATAGTGCGCCGACGCACTGCTTGCCGAAAAAGGTCATTGTAAGCCCGAATATTAAAAAGTATTATAAGTGTAGTAAGAAAAGGTAAAAATCCACATTGCCCTGCTTTTTTTACAAAAAGGGATTTTTTTCACTTTTTATGCCTCCGAAAACCAAAAACAAAAATTACACAACCATAAAATACGAAATTACGCAAAACAAAAAAAGCTTGCCAAAATGAACATCACAACAATTTTGCGCTCGGAAAAATCCCGACATCTCAAAATGGTGATGAATGGGGCTCATTTTAAACACTCTTTTTGCCCGTGAGTTTGTACGACGTAACTTGAATTATAACCGAAAGCGTTTCGATTATATAAATTCCGCCGGCAAAAAAACAAGTATGAGCGGAAGCTTTAAAACCAATGCAACGCCGCACACCGCACCGCCTAAGAAGAGCGAACCAGTGTCGCCCATAAATACCTTTGCAGGATACGCGTTGAACACCAGAAACGCCAAAAGCGAACCTGTGAGCGACGCGCAGAAAACGGTGATTGACTCGTCGCCGAATTTATATGCCATAACGGTGAAAAATATCGAAACAACCGTCGTTACGCTTGCCGCCAGTCCGTCGAGTCCGTCGGTTAAGTTGACGCTGTTTGTACCGCCGACCATAACGAAAAACCGCAAACGGAATGTAAAAATGCCAAAGATTTAAGCGCCATTTTGTGAAAGGCACAATTATTTCATACGACAAAACGCCCGTTTTGACGCCGACAACCGCCGCAAGCGACGCGGCGAGAATTTGCAGAATGAGCTTTTTGACGCTCGGTTAAGCCGAGGTTTCGTTTCATCGCGATTTTTTTATAAAATCGTCCGCAAAAGCCGACAAGACCGAACGAAAAACGCGGTGCAAACGATAAATATTGAATTTTTGTCACGGTCGAAAAATAAGCGTCGTGAGAAGCGACGCGATTATGAAAATCACACCGCCCATTGTGGGAGTTCCTGCCTTTTTTTTGTGCCATTTCGGACCTATTTCCCTTATTTCCTGACCGAATTTCAGCCTTATCAGCACGGGGATTAAGAAAAAAATCCCGCCGCTATGCCGACTGCAAACGCGCAGATTGTGGAAATCCACACCGTCATCATCAATTTATCTGTCAAAATACACACCTCTGTTTTATTTACATCATAAGTTTTTTGAAATTTCGTCCATTTTCATACAGTGTGAACCCTTTATCAGCACCGCGTCGCCCTTTTGGAGGTTTGCTTTCAAAAACGCGCAGACCTCGGCGTTACTGTCAAACGAATGAACGTTTTTTTCGTCCGCACCGCACTTTTTCGCCTCGTCCGCGATAAAGCGCGCCGAATTTCCCACAGTCACCAGAATGTCGCATTTTTTTCCTTTTGCAAAATGCGCGCCGACTTCGCGGTGATATTTTTTTCGCTCATCTCGCCAAGCTCCGCCATATCGCCCAAAACCGCAATTTTTCTGCCGTTTGAAAGGGTTTTTAGAACGTCAATCGCCGACTTTGCCGCCTGAGGCGACGAGTTATAGCAGTCGTTCAAAATTTTTGCGCCGTTAATGTCAATTATGCTCTGGCGTATGCCGTCGCTTTTGTAATTCAAAAGCCCGTTTCTTATTTCCGCATCGGTCATACCATACAATTTTCCCACGGCATAGGCGCACAGCGCATTATACACATTGTGTCTGCCCGGAAGATTTATCTTAAATTTTTCGCCCGAAATTTCAAATTCGGTATGCTCGGGGTAAAGTTTTATATTTTCCGCGAGCAAATCGCAGTTTTTATTGTCAATTCCAAAAGAAAACAGTGTTAAATTCAAGCTTTCCCGAAAGGGTTTGCAAAAGGTCGTCGTCGCCGTTCAAAAAAAGCAGTTCCGCCGTTTTTTTCAACCCCTCAAAAAATTTCGCATTTTGCCTTTAAAATGCCCTCACGGCTTTTCAAAAAACTCAATGTGCGACGTACCGATATTTGTGATAATCGCATTATCGGGACGCGCAATGTTTGTAAGATACGAAATTTCGCCGAAATTGCTCATTCCCATTTCAACAACCGCAATTTCGGTTTTTGCTGTTTATCGAAAAAACGGTGAACGGCAAACCGATGTCGTTATTGTAGTTTGCCTGCGTTTTAACGGTGTTAAACCGCGCCGAAAGCACCGACGCGGCAAATTCTTTTGTGGTGGTTTTGCCAACACTGCACGTGAGCGCAACAACGCTGACGTCAAATTTTTTGGTCTGTAATATTTTTGCAATGTCGCCGAGCGCTTTTTTTGTATCGGCAACCTTTATGCCGAATTTATAGCCGTCCAATTTTTCGCCGTTCTGCGTAAGATAACCGATTGCACCGCTTTTTAAAGCGCCGTCAAAAAACGAATGTCCGTCAAATCTTTCGCCTTTAAGCGGAATATAAAGGCAGTTTTTGCCCGTTTCACGGCTGTCGGTGCTTATGCTTTGAACGCTTACATCTTCACCGAAAATAAGCGTTCCGCCCGTCGCACGTACAATTTCCGATACGGAAATTTTTTCTATGTTTCCAAGCATTTATTTATGCCTCCGAATTTATTTTTTCCAAAATATCACGCACAATTTCGCGCTCGTCGTAGTGAATTGTTTTGTCTTTCAAAATCTGATACGTTTCGTGACCCTTGCCGGCAAGGATAATAACGTCGTTTTCCTTTGCGTGGCGCATTGCATATTCAATCGCCTCGGTGCGGTCGCATATTGCAGTAAAATCCGCTTTTTACGTCTTTCATACCCTCAAGAATATCTTTCAAAAATCGCCTCGGGGTCCTCGGTGCGCGGAATGTCGCTCGTGACAACGCAAAAGTCGGACAAATCGCCCGCGATTTTGCCCATTTTCGGACGTTTTGCACTGTCCCTGTCGCCGCCGCAGCCGAACACTGTGATAACTCTGCCCTTTGCAAAGCCTTTCACCGTTTTAATGATATTTTCCAAGCCGTCGGGCGTGTGCGCATAGTCAATCATAACGGTATAATCAGTCGGAATGTTCACAACCTCCGCTCTGCCCTTTACGCCTTTCGCAAGGACGAGCGCTTTTGCAATGTCCGAAATTCCTATGCCCGTGCCCTGGCAGATGCCGATAGCGCAAAGCGCGTTGTAAACCGAAAATCTGCCCGGAATGTCAAGGCGGATATTTTTCATTTCCGAACGGTGTATCAACTTCAAAAAAAGCACACCGCGCTGATTGTATTTTATATTTTTTGCGCAAATATCGCACTTTTTGTCAATGCCGTATTTCACAATTTTACAGTCCGCGTTGCCGATTACGGTTTTTCACATAATAGTCGTCGGCATTAACCCCCGCGCGCTCGCACATTGTGAACAAAATCGATTTCGCTTTTTGCGTATTCGTCCATTGTTTTGTGGAAATCGAGATGGTCCTGCGTAAGATTTGTAAACGCACCGATATAAAAACGGTATGCCGTACACTCTGTCGAGGCAGAGCGAGTGCGACGAAACCTCCATAATGCAGTATTCCGCGCCCTCCGACACCATATCGGCAAAAAAAGCTTTTGAAGTTCAAGCGATTCGGGAGTTGTGCGTTCGGTCGGGATTACTTTATTTCCTATCATATTCTGGTTTGTGCCGATTAAGCCGACCTTATGCCCTGTAAATTCGAGCACCGATTTTACAAGGTAGGTTGTGGTGGTTTTGCCGTTTGTACCCGTCACACCGATGAGTTTCATTTTTTTTGCAGGCTCGCCGTAATACGTTGCCGAAATGAGTGACAGCGCGCGCCTTGTATTGTCTACGATAATCTCGCAAGCCTTGATGTTTTTCGGTGTGCTCCTCGGCGATAACCGCCGCCGCGCCGTTCTTAACCGCCTGTTCGATATACTTGTGACCGTCGGTTTTGTAGCCTCTTATCGCCACAAAAACGTCGTTTTGCGTAACTTTTCTTGAGTCGTATTCTATTTTGTTGATGCCTATATCGGATTTCCCGTTGATTTTTTTAAAGGCGTTAAATTTTTTTAATAAGTTCGGTAAGCTTCAAAATAATTTCACCCTTTCGATGTGTTGTTTAATGTACGTCTTTTGAAAGAACCTCAACGGTAACGACCGTTCCCGTCGAAACTTTTTTTCGCCTGCCTCGGGCGACTGCGAGCCGACGTACGTTTCGCCGCCGTTTTTCGGTAAGTCCCGTAACTTTTTACGTTTAGTTTTGCGTTTGTAAGTATTCTGTTTGCCTCGGCGATTGACTGTCCTATAACGCTCGGAACAACAACCTCGTTCGCCGAATTTTCCTCGGTATAGAGCATAACCGTCGATTCTGTCTGAACGATTACACCGCCCTTGGGAGTCTGCGAAATTACACTGCCGCCGTTTCCGACGATTTTGTAGTAAAGTCCTGCGCCGTCAAATTTTATTTCCGCGTCTTTCACCGAAAGTCCCTCAACGTTCGGAACGGTTGTTTCCGCCTGTGTGAGTTCCTCCGCGGTGTACTGCGGGTCAATATTAAGGTATCTTAAAGTTGCGTCAAATATTTTCTGGAACGTCGGCGCGGCAATCTGACCGCCCATATAAAGACCGTCCGCAGGTGGTTCGTCAAGCACCACAAGACCGATAATTTCGGGGTTGTTTGCCGGCGCAAATCCCAAAAACGACGCGATATATTTTCTGCTTCCGCGCGGAATTTTTTTCACTCGTTCCCGTTTTTGCCGGCAACTCTCATTCCGCGGATATAAGCATTCTTCGCCGTACCCTCCGAAACAACGCCCTCCAAAATTTCGCGCACCTTTTTTGCTGTGTCGGCAGAAATTACGTCGCGTATAATTTCGGGTTCAAAGCTTTTTACAACCTTTCCCGTGTCGTCCACAAGTTCTTTCACAATGCGCGGACGCACCATTTTTCCGTCGTTTGTAATCGCGGTAAGCGCGGTTACAAGCTGGAGCGGCGTGATGTTAAAGCCCTGTCCGAACGAGCTTGTTGCAAGTTCGGTTTCGTTAAAGCGTTCGTCCGAGAAGAACACGCCTTTTTGCCTCGCCGGGAAGTTCAAATCCCGTTGTTTCGCTGAATCCGAAACGGTTGAAATATTTTTTTAAAATTTGCGTTTTCCAACTCTTGCGCCCACCATCATAAAAAAACGGGGTTGCACGAGTTTCTTACGCCCTGGACAAACGTTTCAAGTCCGTGTCCCGACGTTTTGTGGCATCTGATAGTATGCTTGCCGACCTTGTGATAACCGGGGCAGTTAAAGGTGTCGTTGTCTTTTACAACGTTTTCCTCAATCGCCATCGCCGTAACAAAAGTTTTTAAACGTCGAACCGGGTTCGTATGTGTCGCAAACCGCTTTGTTACGCCACATTTTGTTGCAAGCCTCGTTGAAAAAAACTTGGTTTTTCCTCGCCCGAAAAGCGAATTCATAGTGTCTATATCCGCCTGATTGTTAAGCGTGAACGGCGAATTTAAGTCGTAGTCGGGCTTTGTTGCCATTGCAAGAATTTCGCCCGTTTTAGCGTTCATAACAATGCACGCCGCGCCGTTTTTGACATTGTATTTTTCCACCGCCGCCTCAAGTTCTTTTTCGGCAAAATGCTGGATAACCTCGTCAATGGTGAGCACAACGTTAACACCGTTCTGCGCGTTTATGTATTTTTCGTATTTGTACGGCATATCACTGCCGAGCGCGTTTTTCGCCGTTATAATTCTTCCCGGCTCGCCCTTTAAATATTTGTCGTACACCATTTCGATGCCGTTTAAGCCCTGATTGTCCGAGCCGACAAAGCCAATGACGTGCGACGCAAAAATTTCCGTACGGATAGTATCTTTTCGAGTCCTCGGTAAGGTAAATTCCCTTATAGTTAAGCTCACGGATTTTCGCCGACTGCTCAGGCTCGATTTTGCGTTTGATTATCTCATAGGACGATTTTTTTGTGATGATTTTTCAAAACGTCCTCTTTAGTCATATCAAGAATTTCCGCAAGGTCCGACGCAACCTTGTCGGTATCTTTTTGCCCTCGGCAATTTCGCGCGGTGTTGCACACACGGTGTCAACCGACGCGCTTTGCGCCAAAGCTTTCATATTTCTGTCGTATATAGTGCCCCTTTTTGAGCTTATAACCTTATCTTTCGTCTGCTGTTCCACAGCCTTTTGCTGTAGGAAACTGCCGTCTACAAACTGCACCAGCCTATTCTTATCACCAAGGCGAAAAAAACCGCGCAAAATGCAAAAAGAATGAAAAACCGAGCGTTTGCCAAGCGTTAATTTTTGATTTTTTTCGACATTTACATTCCTCTGTTCCCGGCAAAAATTTAATTTGTAAAATTTTTTTACATAATAACACTAAAGGAGTAAAGAACACTTCTTGCGTACGACGTAAGAATTTCCTTTTACTCCTAATTCAGTTTATTGAAATTTTTATTGCAAATATTCCAAAAACATTGATAACCTTTTTGCTTGATAACGCTGAACGTTCCGCCCAGAGTTTTTGTCTGCGGCGCTGTTTTTCACCTCGGCATAGTTTTTTTCTGCGTAACGTCCACATAAACCGTCTGGTGTTTGTCGGGGCGTTTTCATACCGAGTTTTGTGGTTGCTATTTCTTCCACCTTCTTAAGGTCAACTTCTTTTTAAGTTCGTAATTAAGCTTTGTGTTCGCCGCCTGGAGGGTTGTAAGCTTTTTCTTCAAGCTGTTGTGCCTCGGTGGACGACTCAATAATTATAACGTTTCTGTATAAAAATAGTGCAGGCAACCGCAAACACAAGAAGAATTGACGCTATGGTTTTAAGCCTTGATTTTGCGCTTTTTACCGCTCTTGCTTTTTTTGCCTCCTGCTCGTTTATGCGTTTTTTTGTATAGTAACTTTCAATATCGCAGTTATCCAAGCTGTATGCCGATGTTCCGCCGGTATAATAATATTTACTCATCTTTTTCTTTTGCACCGCCTTAAAATTTTTACATCATAATTTTTCTATAACACGTAGTTTTTGAGCTTTTTGAACGCTTGTTCCTGTCAATCTCATCATCGCTCGGAACAACCGCTTTTTCTGGTGATTATCTTTCCCCTCGGCTTTTTTTCCGCACACGCACACGGGAAAGTCTTTCGGGCAAATACACCCTTTTGCAAGTGACGCAAAGGTGTTTTTTTTAACAATTCTGTCCTCAAGCGAATGGAAGCTTATCACCGCAAGCCGTCCGCCGGGCTTTAACACGTCGAAAAAAAGTCGTTTAGCGCGCCCTCTAAAATTGCAAGTTCGCCGTTTACCTCAATTCTTATCGCCTGAAACACCCTTTTTTTGCCGGGTGCGAGCCTTTTTTTAACCGTCTTTTGCGGAATACATTTTTTTCACAAGCTCGGAAAGTTCAAGAGTCGTTTCAATCGGTTTTTCACCGCGCGTTTTCACAATCTGTGACGCTATGCGCCGTGAAAAATTTTTTTCCTCACCGTATTCAAAAAAATATTTTCGCAAGATTTTCCTCGCTGTAAGTGTTTACGACCTTGTACGCGTCAAGCTCGGACGACAAATCCATACGCATATCCAGCCGTGAGTCCGCAATGTAGCTGAAACCTCTGTCCGCGTTGTCGAGCTGATAGGATGAAACTCCCAAATCGAGCACCGCGCCGTCTATGTTTTCAATGCTGTTTCTTATAAGAATGTCCTTGATGTTTTTTTAAAAATTTGTGTTTTCGTAGATAACATTGGTGAATTTTTTTCAAGCCGTTTTTCGCCGCGCATATCGCCTCGGCATCCTGGTCGATACCGATTAAAAGTCCGCCGTTTGACAAGCGTTCGAGAATTTTCTCGCTGTGCCCGCCGCCGCCGAGCGTGCCGTCGGCATAAATGCCGTCTTTTTTTGATGTTCAGCGCGTCTACCGACTCGTTTAAAAAGAACAGAAATGTGTTTAAATTCCAATTTTTTCACCTAAATTCCCAGCGATTCCATATTTGCCGCCACTTCGTCGGGAGAAATACTTCCGTTGTAGCCGTTCCACTGTTCGCTGTCCCAAATTTCGGCGCGTTCGCCCACACCGATAACCGACACGTCTTTCATAATGCCTGCGTAAGCGCGAAGATTTTGCGGAAGAAGTATTCTTCCCTGCTTGTCAAGCTCGCACTCAACCGCACCCGTTAAGAAAAAAACCGTACAAACTGACGTGCGTTTGTGTTTGAAATGGGCAGTTGTTTGAGTTTTTTTGCGTAAATGCTTCCCACGCTTCTTTGGGATATACAAAAAGGCAGTTGTCAAGTCCGCGCGTAACCATAAAAGCTTTCGCCGAGAAGTTCACGGAATTTTGACGGAACAATCATTCTTCCTTTTGCGTCAACACTGTGCTGATATTCACCGCTGAAACCGTAAGACATTTACTCACCGCCCTTTCATATTTTTTTAGATGAAAACAAAGCCGCAAATTTGTGATTTTCTATAAAATATCTACCACAAAGTGCCACTTTGTCACACTTATCTCCACTTTTAAATAAATTTTTAACCCATTTGTAATGAAATTGCAATACTTTTTTTAAAAATTTTTTTTATTTTTATGAGATTTTTATTAAAAATTTTTAATTTTTTTCCGCCGTTTGAGCATATGTTTGGTATGCCTTTTTGTGCAAATAAAACAAACGGCGCATTTTTTTGTACGGAAATTTTTTTGTCGGAGAAAGGAAAAAGTATGGTGATGTTTCCCCTCACCCCCTCGATTTGCGATTTGTAATTTTCAAATTATCTTATCATATCAAAAAAACATAAAATTTGTTATTTTACTAATTCGCTCCGCGGGAGGGTTCCGATTCTCCTCATCTCGTCTGCCGACTCGGTCGGCGCTAAACGTTGCCACAGGCAAACAGCGCCCCCTAAACGGCTTTGGGGTTTCACCCCAAGACCCCTTTGCAACAATCAAATCATTCAAACAACAGATTACCGAATATTTTTTTCAAACAAAACCCGAAAAACAAACCGTTCGCCGAAAATTAACGTTTACAGAACGGGTCAAGGGCAGAGCCCTTGTCGTTTGTGGGGTGTGGGGAATCGAAACCCCTCACGTTTTTCCCACCGCTTTTGCGCCAAAAGCGGTGCCTGCGGAGCAACCCCAAAAATTACGATAACCTATTTTTTTGATATGATAAGATAATTTAAAATTGGAATTGCAAAGGTGCTCCTTTTGCACAAAATCCCTCCCCATCTTGACAAAAACCCTCGTTCAATGGTATTATTCAATAGAAAGCACGAAACTTAAAAAAATCAAAAGAGGGGCGTGTAGAAAAAAATGAATATATGGCACGACATCAGCAGTGAAAAGAATTAAGGCAGAAAACTTTGTTGCGGTAATCGAAATCACCAAGGGAAGCAAAAAGAAATACGAGCTGGACAAAGAAACGGGTTTTTTTGATTTTTGGACAGAATTTTATACACATCAACGCACTATCCTGCAAACTACGGCTTTATTCCGCGGACACTTGCCGACGACGGCGATCCGCTGGACGTGCTTGTGCTCACCACCGAGGACATTGACCCGCTTGTGCTTGTGAAATGCTATCCCATCGGCGTTATCGTTATGATGGACGGCGGTAAAAAGGACGAAAAAATCATCGCAATCCCCACCGACGACCCGACCTACAACACCTACAAAGACATCGGCGATTTGCCGTCGCACATTTTCGACGAAATGCGTCACTTTTTCGCGACGTACAAACAGCTTGAGGGCAAAACCACCGCGGTTGACGAGGTTCAGGGACGCGAGGCGGCTCTGCAAATCATTTCGGAATGTATAGAAAACTACAATAAAATATTTGCTTAATTTTAAAGTACAAAATGTTGCAAATCTTAAAACACGCTCGGAACACGGGTGTGTTTTTTATGTCAAATTGTTGACTTTTTATTTAATATAATGTTAAAAATCAGACATAAGAAAGCAATGTAAAATCCGTTTTTCGGACAGCAGTTTTTGCCTGTGTCCGAGAAAATCGGTCTTTATGAAAAAATGAGGTGTATATAATGAAAGAAATTTCTTTTCCGTACGGCAAGACAAAAATGACATATGCGTTTGACGAAAAAGAACTTGCAGGCGTTTTTGGTATCGTCGATACACGACTACGTTCCCGAAAAAGGGCGAAGTTGAACTTGTGAAAGACGCGCTTGCAAATCCCGTCGGTTCAAAGAAACTCAGCGAACTTGCCGCCGGCAAGAAAAACGTTGTGATTATCGCGAGCGATCACACGCGCCCCGTTCCGAGCAAGGTTATCATTCCGTATATGCTGGACGAAATCAGAAAAAGGCAGTCCCGACGCGGACATCACAATTCTTATTGCAACGGGCTGTCACCGCGGAACGACAAAAGACGAACTGATAAGCAAATTCGGCGAAGAAATTGTGGAAAAATGAGAAAAATTTACATACACGACTGCCTTGAAACCGACAAGCTTGTAAACATCGGCACATTGCCGTCGGGCGGTACGTGCGAGATTAACTCAATCGCGTACAATGCTGACCTTTTGGTTGCGGAAGGGTTTATCGAACCCCACTTTTTCGCAGGTTTTTCGGGCGGACGGAAAAGCGTTCTCCCCGGAATTGCAAGCCGTACGACGGTTATGGCGAACCACTGTTCGGAGTTTATCGCCGACAAAAACGCGCGCACGGGAATTTTGGAAAACAACCCCATTCACAAAGATATGCTCTGGGCGGCAAAGGCGGCAAAGCTTGCGTTTATCGTGAACGTTGTGCTTGACGCGGACAAAAAGGTTATCTATGCGGTTGCAGGCGACAGCGAACAGGCGCACAAAAAAGGCACCGACTTTTTGTCTAAACTGTGCGGTGCAAAGGCGGTTGACGCGGACATTGCAATTTCCACAAACGGCGGTTATCCGCTCGACCAGAACGTTTATCAGGCGGTTAAAGGTATGACCGCCGCGGAGGCGACCGTTAAGGACGGCGGTGTGATAATTATGCTCGCGTCGTCGAGCGACGGCACGGGCGGTGATAATTTTTATCATCAGCTCGCGGACGAGGAGGATATTAAGAAAACCACCGCGCTGTTTTTGAGCAGAGGACGAAATGAAACCGCGCCCGACCAGTGGCAAAGTCAAATTCTTTTGCGCATACTTTCGCGCGCAAGCGTCATTTATATTTCCGAAATGCCCGACGATATGGTGAAAAAAATGCATATGATACCGTCGCATTCGCTTGATGATGCAATGAAAAAAGCAAGAGAAATTCTCGGCAAAACCGATATTAAAATCGCCGCTATCCCCGACGGCGTGTCGGTTATCGTGGAAAAATAAATTTTAAAAAACATATAAAAATCCGCAGGTTGTTACAAAAAAATCCTGCGGATTTTTTTATTATGCGTTTAACAATTTTTGTATGACACCGGGTGTAATTATCAACAGAGATACACAAAGTGCAACAGAAGAAATCACTACATTAAATCACTTGCTTAATGCAGGTGCGTGCGAATCGTTCAGAGTTGCCGGCATTGTTGATTTTGAACCGAAATCTTTAGACGACAGTTTTCAAATTATAATCAACATTCCCGATTCAAAAGGAAAAATACACCAACTACACCTACATAACCGAATACAGTGATGAACAAAAAGGAAAATTTTCTTTGATAAAGGAATTGAAAGTTTAGATAACTGTGAATACCGCCTTGCGGCAGAATACTTCAAAAAAGCCGGCGATTTCGGCGAGGCAAATTCAAAATACACCGAAGCACAGACTATGTACTACATAGCATATCCATATGTTGATGGTGCAAAAGAATTTTTAATGAAAACAAAAGAAAACTACAAAGTTGCAGACGCAAACGATTTGAAAGATATACTCGTTGGTGAATGTCATTATTCAAACTTTTTATGATAAAAACTATATTTAATGCGGACGGGACAATCAGCAACGGCAAGTCGGTAAGCGCAGTTTGGCAGATAGTCGGAAGCAAACTTGAAATTAAAAGGGAACTACAACGGTGCCGATGATGATATATGCGAAGTAAGGAAATATAAGGACGGTGTCTATCTTTTTATATGTTGACGGCAGAGATACCTGCCGCAGCATAATACTAAACAATTAAACTGAAAAAAACCACTCCCGAACTATATGTAATTTCGGGAGTGGTTTTTTTATTTTAATATTCTATTTTTGGTAACCCTCGGGGATTTCAAAAATACGACGCTGGAACAGAGGTGTCAATGCTCAAAAAAATTCGAGATAAATCTTTTTATCGCCCATTTTGGTGACGATATATTTCAAATTGCCGTCCTTATCAAAGCAATAGTGGCTCTCCTCGCCGTTTGCCAAGGTGAATTTTTTTCGCAGTCATATGTATCGTCGCCGATTTTCTCACGGCACACCTCATACGTCTTGCCCAAAAACGTTTTTCGGAGTTAAAATCCTCCTGACGCTGTTCGTTTTTGTCGGCATCTTCCACAACATACGATTTCAAATCGTCCAAAAATCCCGTAACTTTTTCCCGTCGCGCACAAAAAAACGTCTGCTTGCCGTCCGCGGTTTCATATTGCAGGTAGTAATTTTCTCCGTCCACTGCCATCGTGCAGGTCATAGACTCGCCCGTGCTTTCTTCCCAGCTTTTGAAATCTATAAGATATTTTTCCGCCGTCAAAATATTTTTTTGAAAAAAACGCGCATACCCTGTCGTTTTTCGTCCGCAGTTTTCTTCTCGCCGAGCTTTCCGCCGGCGCCGCAGCCGCATAATATAACCGCAAATACGCAAATATACGCGCAAAGTCTTTTTAATCTTAACATTCTTTCCCCTCCGTCAGCAAAAGGTCTGACTTTATTATATAATATGATAGGGAAAAATGTCAAATTAACGTTGAATGTATTTTTCGCCCGAGATTGCACAAATGTTAAGGGGCAAACTCATTTTTGCAAAAATCTTGCCCCTACTTTGAGGGTTTACAAAATCTAAAAATTACAATAAAACTTCAATTTTATTGTCAAAATGCCGTGCTTATGAGGTTTATCAGCTATGCTATAAAAATTAGACCTTAAAAAGTTTAGCTTCTAAGGTCTATTTGGGGTATTAAATTTTTTAAAAATCGTTTTGCCCGGTGACATTTCCGTTTACTCCCACTCGGCTTACGGGAATTTAATCAAGGTGTTTTTTTCTTGACTTTTTGGTAGCTACATTCCTTAAATTTCACGAATTTTTGTGTCGTGATTTCTTTTTGCGAAAGTTTTTTTGTACTCAAAATGTACTCACGCCAACAAAATTTCAATGCAAATTCTCTTTAATAATTTATGACCTTACATTTAATTTAGTTATTGAAATTTCTGTTCAGTTAATCAAGCAGTAATGCACAAAAAAATACTTATGTTATTCGTTACTAATTTCGATAACGCACTTGACAACAGTAACAATAGTAATAAATCATAAACTGTTTTTGTTTAGAAAGCTAATCTTTCGGTGACATACTTTTTTTAGCACAATCTTGAGAGAATATAATCTTTGAACTATGCTTTTTTGCGTACATCTTTGAGTGAATCTAAAATTACAATAGTTCTTTTTGGCAGTGTCTTTACTGTTGGTTTTGGGTCTTATGATTTTGTAATATCCCTCTTTTTCAGAACTTTCTTCATAATTATCGATCATGCCAGCTTCCTTAAAGGCAACAAGTAGTTTTTCATTTTCATCATTGATTTCAAACTTCGGTCTACTGCGAGTATCAAATATTTTGAGATAGTCCGTTAAGTTAAACAAAGTAAGGAATTCCTTTATACTTTTTTCGCATAGACCGGGCATCATTGCTATGAAAAAGAGCGATCCTCTCATCCCGATTCAATCTTTCTGAACGGAGTAGGTTGTTTTTTAGCTTCTGAGAAGCGGAATTTGGGTCATCAATAATTCTTGCTATATATCTTACAGCATAATCAAAAATTTTTGCCTGAACAGAACTGTCCCATTGTTCGAATGATGAAAATAAATCGTGTAAATCAGACTCTGCAAAATTACTGCCGAGAATATGTAGACATACAGTAGGAGAATAATTCTTTCCAATTATTGATATTTCTTCGTCAGTAAATCCAAGCAACGTTATTTTTTTAGTTCATCACTGATCTGCCAAGTAAGTATCGCTAACAATTCATCCCGTGAAAACAGATTGTCGTCCATTATTTCAACATATTTTTTTCTATGTTCTTGCCAATGAAATAATCTTTTTCGATTTGGATAGTTTTCACGCATAAATTTTAAGTTATCAGCTGTCATTCTGATAATGTCTGCATCGATTAAAAATAGCAATCTTATCATCGGGAATCTCTGCGATATCAAATTTATCATAAACAAACGGCAATGACACTAATATTTGTTTGTACTTTTAAGTTGTCGAGATTATTGCAGATAACCACACTATCGAATAATTTTTTTCTTTGGCCTTTTTCATCATATTCCGTCTTTTGAGAAAAATCCAAATCAGTATCAGATCTGTTAATATAAGAAATAACGCTTTCATTTAGACTTATGGCATTAAAGCACTCCATAATGTTACATTCTGAATACTGTACTATCCCGGTGTCCAATAAGGATGACCACAGGGAACTATCTGCAATTTCTTTTATAGAAGTAATTATTGTCCGCAGACCAGAGATATAGTATTGTTTACGCTCATTAGTGAGATTGGTATTATTTAATACATCAACAGCTACATTTTCTTCATCACAGATCGTTCCGTTGCTTATTTTTCAAAATAACGTCAAAAATACTTATTGATATTTTGATTAACATATTGAGTTATTGCGGAATCTAAATTTGAACATAAAACCGTATAATTCTTGTGAATGAAGTCATCCTCATCCTTTGCTCCCAAGATTTCCTTTTTGAATGAGTTGCAGATTTTCTGCATTGATTTCATACAAAGGATTCTTTATAAACGGCATGAAATAAGTCCTTGTTCAGTTCTAAATAATCAAAACCTATAAAGCATACGCCAAGTAGAATGAAGCGCTGAATCAGCCTGTCAATTTCAGGATTATCTATTGCAAGGTAGTCGCGTGCATTAGAAATATAATCACACAGACAATTATCTTTATTTATCAGTTTAACAATCTCATCGTCAGAGTAGTAAATAGAAAAATATTGAATACCTGCGTAATTGCTTTTCGGTCAACAACTTTTCGTTAAGAGCTGTTGAAAAGATTTCTGACCATCTCATATTAAGGCATTTAATATAAACTGGCAATTCTGTTGTCACATCAAAAATAAGCCCCAATAAACTTGAAATTCTTTGTACCTTTCAGTTGATCAATCAATCTTTCGATATAGTCTATACGAGAAGTTTGAAGCAAATAAGTGAACAAATCAAAATTGAGCATTTCCTCCTGATCAAAATCCACTAATCTAAGGCGTGAAACAACTAACTTTGGATTTTTTAATTTATAGGTGTATTCTTTGGCCTTTTTTTATCAGTTACGCTGCGCAGGAAAGTTTTATCAATACGACTAAGACTATTCTCGTAAAAAACTAAGTCATATAGTCGGCATAGGTTTCATCGATGTACCCATTGCGAATCAAATATTTTAGGAGGTCAAAGTATTCGCTGCTCTTTATCTCATTAAATTCTGTTACTTTTTCCAATTTCATTTGTGCTTGTAATGGAGAATATTGTATCGATGTTATCCCGTGTAATAATTTGATGAAGTTGCCTATTTTTGGTTTCAATTATCTTTTGCTCCAAGTTGATGATTTCCTGATTTAATTCATCACACTTCTCATGCAGTTTATCTTCAAGCGCCTGTTTGCGGGACATATATTCGCTCTTATTGTCTCCACGCAAATAGTTCATTACAAAATCGGATAAATTGTTGTCATTGTACTGTGACCAACTGTAATTTCTTAAATATTTGTCTGCAAACGCAACATTTAATTCTCTCATAGAGACAAGGTGCTCATTTTTGAGATAAGGTAATTCTATTCTGTTTTTCCCTCAATAGCCTTTTCGATTTCCGTTATTTCAGATTTGATAAACTCGTCTTTTTTTATTGAAAAAGAGCATATACAAAACCTTGATTAAGTTGCAGATCGGCAAAGTCGCGCGGAAATAGATTTTTATAAGCGACAATGGCGAGCATTTTTATTACAATCAAGTTCAGTAATATTCAACCTGTTGTAATAAACTACAAATTCATTGTAGATATTCTTCAAAAGACGCATGTCGTCAATATAAAGTGATAGTCCTTGCAGAAAACCTTCATTGAACTTCTCAAATATTCCGCCCCTTTTGAGATGAGAGATAAACTGATCGTATGAGTTGGAACTATCCACAACCGGAACAACCGGGATAATATAGTCAAAAAACTTGGTCCGGTCTTTTGAAACAAATATATCGTCGCGGAGCAAATAGAAAAAGCGGAGTACCTTTTTGCTTTCTTTCTGCAATTGGATATTAGCAAGTGTATTTACTTCACGGAGCCGCTCGAAAATTTTGTTTGCATTAAAGCGATCCATATCTTCAAATACAATTACATCTGCATCTGCATTTTCAAACAGATACAATACTTCGTTGAGGTATTTATCAAAATAAGAATCATCGCTTTCTTCAAAAAATTTCGATTTCATTGCCTTTCAAGTTCAGCTTTGCGAAAGATATTTTTTTGTGTTTTTCTGCATACTTATCAATCTATATACAACAAATGAAAGTAGAGCCACCATTAAAACTCCATCTACCATCAAAGCGTATTGATGTGTGGATGGTGTTAATATGGTTTTGAACCAGTTGTCAGGTAGAGAGCTTAAATAGTTTTTTTCCACATATCGAAGCAGAAAAAAATAAATAGTGGAAACGAGGAATAATACCGCTCCGATTGTTAGCCTTATAACACTTTTTGCGTTTACCTTTTTTTCTTTACTCTGAAATTGGTCTGAGGTATCTTTTCTGACGGAATTTGATGTATTAGTTGGTTGAGAATTTTACCTTCTAATACAGATTCCTTTACTTCCGCCTCATCTTCTTGGCCGGGAGATTTGAAATGTGCGAGAGAAATATGCAGAAAGCGCAAATTACTGTGTTTTTTCTTGTATGAAGCCAAGACGCTACTTTTACCCGCACTGTAAGCGCCGGAAATCGCAACATTCTTTATATCAGAATTATCAAAGACATAATCTATCGCATCTTCGTAAACATCCAAATTCATATTGTCAATAGGTGTCAATCGTTCAAAACTGATATTTTCTTTCCGACATATTTATCACTTCATTTCTTCAATTTAATAGACTCAACTTATCTGTATCATTGATTTAAGTTTTTTTAATTACTTTAACCAATTTACCAACAAATAGCAAACACAAAAATCGTTCTTTCGTCAAAACATTCTAATGTCGCTTGTTTAATAACGAATTGTACAATCACTTTTCTAAATACAAACAAATACTCGTGTGCAATCAACAAAAATTGTATTTCACACTATTTGTTTTCCAATATCCCGTTGCTTTGCAGTTGTGTTGCTCTTTTATAATCAGCTCTTTTAGCTTAAATCCTGCATCTTCAAAAATTCGCATAACCTCAAATGACATCGGTATCATATGCCCTTTTTGCCTTGTATCACCCATAAGAACGGCACAGAACTTGTCCGCTTTTAAAAACACGATAACTCTCTGCCGCAACCTTTTTCATTTCTTCAAGAAAATCTTTCACTTTTAATTGTGACAAATCTCCGTCTATGCCATCACTGTATTTGATAATATCCGCATACGGCGGATGAGTGCATATTAAATCTATACTTTCATCAGGAATAAAATCAAGATTTCTCGCATCACCTTTTTTGATATATACCTTCCCTTTTGCCGGTTCATATTCAAAATCCGTCTTTTCTCGACACCTCTCAAGAGCAACATCATTTATATCAACGCCTATTATGTCACGATTCAAAAGCTTTGCTTCAACGAGAGTTGTTCCACCTCCGGCAAATTGATCGAGGATTAAATCTCCCTCTTGTGAGTATCTGAGTATGATATTCCTTGGTATATACGGCGACCAATTACCACGCCATTTTGCATCGTGTGTAGCCCAATCGCCACGCTTCGGAAATGACCAATGCGTTGTCATTTCAAGCTCAAAATCTTCCGGCTCCCACTTTTTTATTTTCTTTTCCGCCATTATTTAAAAACCTCTTGAATTATCCCATTTTTCCATATCGTTGATATTATAAATGTGTTCCATAACATCAAATGTTTCTTCAAGGTTGTGCCTTTCACTTGTCCAACCTTTGCCGTCCGTAAACCAAACAAAAACAAATCCGTCTATTGTATCGGTTTCAAGAGCAAGTGTTTTATAGCTGCGAGCAGTTTCGTTGAGTTTTGAACCACCGCTTCCGTAAAAAAATTAGTTTCAATACCATAAATCATATTGTCCGTTTTAACCACATAATCAAAGCGTTTTTTTCCATTTTGCCTTGATTCGAAATTGCAGATAAATCAATGTCCCACTTTTTCTGTAATCTGATGAATGTACATTTCCTTGAAGTATGTTTCATCTTTTTACAAATCCCGCTTTTTGATAAAAACTTTCAACTAGGTTTTTCCATTAAATGTCCGCCACGATTTTTTTGCGACCATTGAGTCCAAACCTGTTTCAACACCCGTTGCATAATCAACCAAGTTGTTTATGATATGATTTTCTAACAAATCAAATAATCCGGTTTGTCTCATAAAAATATTTGTATCGTTCATCGTAAGCGTGAGAATTCGGCGGATACTTACCAAAAATCAAATTGGAACAAATGACCACCATTTTCATCCTGACAATATATCTCATTCGCCCGTACAGCCAAAAAGCAACGGAATACATTTTTAACACTTCGGGATATTTCTTAATCAAATTTTCAAAAATCATCTTCAATATTGTCAGAACCAATAAGTGAGTTCAGAATATTAAGCTCAACCTTTATATTTCCAACATTTCTATGTACTTTCTCAAAATCTATATAATATCCGTAATCTGCGATACTGTCACGAAATCCGGATAACCAAGTATTAAACTCCCTTGACATCAATTACTCCTCCTCTGCATTATTGGGTACAGGCAAACCTAATTTTGTAAGCGGTATATATTCAAAGTAATACTGACAACGCACACTTATAATATAGTCTAATACATCTTTGTACTTAGGATTTTTAAACCAATTTGACAATAAATATATGTATTCCACATCAATATTTAGTTGTGCCATCAATTTTTGATATTGTTTTTCTTTTTAAAAATCGCAGGTTTGCAATTTTTTTCATCAACGGACCCTGCCACTTGTTGATACTTGCATTCGATAATAAAAAGCGTATTATTCACGATTACATAAATACTGTCATCCGGCAGACGTTTTTTTGGATATGATTTTTGTCCAATCAATCCCAGCTTCCTCCAAGAACTTATAAAATCCATGCTTTTTAAAAAAATGCGAGCAACTTTTTTTCATCATTATAAAAACACAATGTTATCTGTAACACGATACCCCTTTTGCTTGCTTAAAAAAAGTAGACAAATCAGTTTTTTTCCCTCAAATACAAGTCCGGTTTTTTTGTATTGCCGCCGCCTTTTCCATTCTTTATCATAAGTCCAAAAATCTCCTTAAAAAAATTTGATATAAGCAGTTCTTTGATTTTTTTCCTCTTGCTTCGCTGTTGCAATTAATCATTCGTGTAGCCTCAACTCGCTTGATTTTATGAGCAGAATATATATTATCAAAGAAATTATCTTCCGTATTCGAGTTTTTTTGGGATCCGAATTGCTTATTACTATTTTAGCACCTTTTCTATGCATATCATCAACAAAATGTGCAAGTTCGATTTGTTCTTCATCATTAAACAGATTTTCCGTATATGCGGTAAAACTTGCCGTATCGGTAATAGGTCGATATGGTGGATCAAAATATACGAAGGTATTTTCATCAATAAAATCGGCAGAAGTTTTATAATCACCGCAAACAATTTTTCACATTTTTGCAATTTTTTTCCGATACCGCACGCAGATTCTTTTTCATCACAGATAAGCGGATTTTTTTGTATGCTCCCATAGGTACATTAAAAAAAGTCCTTTTTTTATTCACTCGATAAAGTCCGTTAAAACAGGTTTTTATTCAAAAACCATCAACGCCGCTTTTTTTCAATATTGATATTCTCGTCACCGTTTACTTTTAAATCATTAAAACGCTCACGCTTTTTGCATATAATACGCCTTACGACTTTCAGTATCTATCGGAACAAACTCCGTTTGCATAACGGAAAGCATTTCAACTAAGGCGTCAATATCATTGCGGATAATGCGATATGTATTGATAAGCTCGGCATTTATGTCGCTGATATATATTTCTTTCAAATCGTATTTACTTAAAAATATCAAAAAAAGCACAGCTCCGCCACCCACAAAAGGTTCTGCGTATTTTGGTATATTTTTCATCCTCAAACGGGTAATACTTTTTCAATTTCTTTCAAAAAGCTGACCTTTTTCCGCCTGCCCATTTCAAAAAAACGGTTTAACCGTCTTTTCATCCGACTTGTTGTACCTTGTACTTCTCGCATCAATAGGCTTTTTTGCATTTGACGGCATTACCCACATATTACCTACCATTTCAGCGTCGGCAATTCTGTTTTCAGAGCAAAGCACAGCTACTCGTCTTTGTGAGATGCCCCACTTATCAGCCGCTTCTCTTGCGGACATAATTTCCATATGACTACACTCCTTATTCGTTAATATATATTATATTCCAAAGCTCGAATAAAAGCAATATCATTTTTCGATTTTCTCTGTTTTATACAAATAATTTGTAATATTTTTAATCAAGATACCGTTAAGCATCTCTGCCGTAACTTCTAACACAGCTCCATATATCATTCATCAGCTTTGCTGCTTCATTTATCTTGTCATTTGTAATACGCCGTTCATTGTTTGCTATATGTGCAATCTGATTTATATTTCCTCCGATGTGATTTAATTCCTTGTATATACGCAGCAGTTCTTCCGTTTTGAGTGGTTGAATTTGATAACCCATAATAAGCTTCGTTATTACGGCAGTCATTGTCAACCTAGATTCCCTTGCAAGCTTTTCAAGCTTTTCCCTCACTTCATCCTCAACATAAAAATTCAGCTTATTTGTCTTTAATCTCATTGGTTTTACCTCCTTTCAAACTGGGGTATTAGGGGCAGAGCCACTAACAAACGGGCATTTAGGAGTACAAATGCCGTGCTTGCTATTACAAAAGCTCTGCCTCTGATTATAAACCCTATTTGCTTACATAAATCAGCTTCTGATTTATGACCTCCTCCGCACAAGCCTTTGCATTGTTCATATGTCCAACCCATTCCATTTGGTGCGTTGCCTTATCGGGTGCGGTTTTTTCTGCGTCCCTGATAAAACATTCCAAAATCTTCTGTGCCTTGACATCGACATCGTGCAAATGTTTATGCAGTTTTCCGCTAATCATTAAAGCTGTATATTCACTTTTCTTGTATTCCTTAAGATACTGCCGTCTTGCCCTGCCATATCTGCCGATTTTATAATTATCGTTAGGGGTTTCCATGTTCGGAAGATAATAATCTCCCACTTTTGTATATGTACCGCCGTTCTTTTCAAATAATGATTTCATTGTAATTCCTCCTTAAAATTTGTATGTTTGTCCGAATAACCGTTCTATGTATGCGTCATAATCTATGAGCGTTCTGAAAATGCAGCTTGCAAGGTATGCTGTTTCAGATTTTACATCTTTTGCCTGTCTATACACTTCTACGGTCCTGTCCAAAATCTCCGGCATCATCTCATCAAGTAATTTTTTTCGTATTTCTTGATTTGAATATGTAATGCCGTTTACATTTATGCTCGGCTTATTCCACAAAAGCTCCATAGATTTCCTTGCAAGCTGTTTTTTTCGGTTTCGGTTGAAAAATTCCTTATCTCTTTCGGGATGAAAATAACACTCGTCAAGATAATAGTTGAATTTTTTTCTGTTTCTAAATCCACAACCTCACCTTCTTGTTGTAGTGGTTTTTTTGATAAATGAATATTGTTAAATGGTTATTGATATATTTATTTCCCCTTTTTTTATCAGATATGGAGTGGGTATTTAATACGGAGGGAGTGCCTCCGTATTGTGTAGGCAGTGGCTCTATGTGGTAGAGGTTACTCGTTTGATGATTTTTATCGTTTACGGTTTTCCGGTAACGCATTTCTTTTGTGATAAATCCTTTTTCTTCCAAAGAAGCCGTTACCTTTCTCACCTGTGATATGCTTATGTTGCAATCCGCTGCAATTTTAGCTGCTGACGGATAACAAGTCCCTGTCTTTCTGTCAGCTTTCATCATAAGATACGCATACACAATAAACTCATACGCCGATAATCCGCATTTAAATATATCATTTTTCATTGTAAAGAAATTACCATTCACAAATACTCGCCTTTCTAACTTAGGTTATCGTTTTGAAGTCGTCGGCTGATAATTTTTTTCGTTATCAGCCATAATCTCCCGCAATTGTTTCAAAAAGTGCCTTGCACTCGCATAATGTTGCTGTTTCGCATTCGGCACTTTCAAATGCTTCACGCAGCTTTTTTTAATTCAAGAGCCAATCTGTCACTTTTGTATTTACCAACAGAAATTTCAATGCGTTGATACAGCAGTGATTTTATAAAAATACTCGCCTTTGGGTATTCCGCAAACTTTAATTCTTGCCTCAAGTGCAAGCCGTTCCTCCGGCGAAACCCGAAAGCTGATTGTTGTATTGCGAAATCTGTTTTTTTATCAAGTCCGCTCATTGCAAATCCTCCCGATAAACTTTCTCTAACTTGTCCGACAACGCTCTTTGTTTATTCGGATAAATATGTGCGTAAACATTCATTGTTGTTTCCACTCGCTCGTGTCCCAAACGGTCAGCAACTTCAAGCGGTGTAATACCCATTTCAAAAAGAAGTGCGCAATGCGAATGCCGAATATCGTGGATCCGAATACGCTTTACACCGCTGTTTTTAATACCTCGCTGCATTTCGTGTTCCATAAAATATTTGGTAACTTGAAATAATCTGTCGGTATCCTCCAAGCAATATATCGAATTCATATAATCCTTAAGGTCAGCAAGCAAAAAATCGGAAACAGTTATCGTCCGTTTGCTTTTGGGTGTTTTGGGCAGTGTTATTACATCTTTTCCGTCAAGCCTTTGATATGATTTTGAAATGCTGATTGTTTTGTTTTCAAAATCTATATCAGCCGGAGTTAAAGCGAGTAATTCACCTAATCGCATACCTGTCCAAAACAGAGTCATAAACGCAGCATACGATTTCTGTTTATCCATAATACTGTCAATGAATTTATAAAACTCATCTTTTGTCCAAAATTTCATCTCATCAGCCTTGTTTTTACCCATTCCGCCGGCTTTGCGGCAAGGATTATTCTGCAAGTCATAATATCGAACTGCATAATTGAATACCGCCGTAAGCTGGTTGTTAATTGTTCTGAGATATGTCTGTGAATAGCCTTGTGAAATTAACTCATTCTGCCATTTGCGAATATCAGCAGTAGTTATACCGTTCATTCGCTTGTTTGAGAAATACTGCAAGATTTTCAAATCTATTATGTATTTCTTGTTTCTCATAGTATTCTCTCGAAGCCGAGGAGTCATATCATCATAATAGAGCTTCAAAAAAATTCTTGAAAATTCATATTAAAAATCTGCTTGCTGTGACGCAAGAAAATTTCTGACATACTCCTCAGCCTCTCGTTTTGTAGCGAAACCGCGTTTTGTTGTTTTTCTGCGAACACCCTGCCAATCTGTATATCTGAACTGAATCAGCCACTTTCCCGTTTTCTTGTCTTTTTCTGCCTTCATAAATCAAGCCTCCTTTGCATTATAACCAAACCATCGCTTTTTCAAAGTACCCCGTCGGCACTTTCCCTGCGATTACAATAAAAACCGTCTTTATCAAGCTCCTTGTTCAGCTTTCTTATGATTTTTATAAGCATATCCCATAGATACACCCAACATATCCGAAAGCTCACGAGCCGTAATGTAAATTTTGTTATCCGCCATACAAATTACCTCCTTAATTCGTTGTTGCGGTATCGCTACATTTATATTATAGCGTAGTCGCTACAATATGTCAAGGAGTAAATTTGAATTTTAATGGTTTTGTAACATTTGATGATTTTTTTGTTAAATGGTATGGACTTTTTATTTTTTTATGTGCTATAATAATAGCGACTAAACTACAAAAGGAATGAAACATTATGACTATCGGTGAAAAAAATAAAGTATTTCCGCACACACATAGGCATAACGCAAGCAAAGTTGGCTGAGCTTTCGGGAATACACCCCGTGTCCATAAGAAAATATGAAACGAACAAAATGGTGCCGCAATCTCCGCAAATTGACAGAATAGCGGAGGCTCTCGGAATAAGCTCTTTTGCGATTGCCGGAATTGAGAATAATATACGGCTTGAAACAGTCGGTGATTTTATGGGACTGCTCATTATGCTTATCAAAACTAAAATCGTTGTTGTTAATGGAGAAAGAGGTGCAGACGATATTTACAAGCCTGAAACTGTTTCTTTCAAAGTCAATCCGCTTATTTCTCACTTCTTTAATGCAAATATTTCTGAAAAAGAGTTTAACGCAAAGGATATTATGTATCACTTAAAAAAAGGAAAAAATCTCCTGCAAGGCCTCTTATCTTGGGAAAAAATAAATTACGGATATGAAAAAAATGTGCCGCCAAATACAGCGACACACCGGATAAAAATACGCAAGCTGCTTTAGAGCAATTAAAGAACGATAAAGAAGCAATCGAAATGGAACTCCAACGCTCCGGCATTTTGCTCGATACAAAAGATGGAATCAGCGTTAAAATCCCGCCGGATATTTTTTTAACTAACAGAACGGGGGGTACTCAAATGTTATCTAATGTTAATAGATCTTTATTGTTATATTTATTGATTGGAATTATAATAATTGCTGTTTTAGTTATAGTTGGCGGAACTATACTAGCAATTATAAAAGCATACAGAAAAGGAGAACACAGCAAACGTAAATGTATATTTCTAACATTGTTATGCATCGCTATTGCCGCAACTTCGTGGATTTTTAATATGGGATGGATAAGATTCATCATGACTTTTATGCTCATTCCATTTATCCATGCAATAATTTTCTTTTTGATAAATTTTTACAGCAAGCTATATACATAAATCAAAAAATTAAGAAACATCAACATTTTCTTTTTGGTTTTACATATTTATTATTTTACATATTATTGCCCGACGGAGGAGATGTCGGTGAAATGTATGTATTCTTTGGACTGATACATAGCAATTTATTTTCATCTATTTGCAATACGATATCTTCGTTAGCTGTGTTTGTACATATCGTACTTTTCATATTGCAAACTATCGAAATAGTAAAAAAACAAAAAAACTAATTGCAAACGAACAAAAATCAGACAATACAGAGCTGATACTCCTACGATACTAAACTTTTGTACTCAAAATGCACTCAAAAGGCAAGAAACCCCGAAAACCCTGATTTTTTTCAAGGCTTTCGGGGATTTTTAATTTTTATTCCCACTCGATTGTAGCGGGGGGTTTACTTGTGATGTCGTACACAATTCTGTTGATGTTTTTTTAACCTCGTTTATAATCCTGTTTGACGCGGATTCGAGGATATCATACGGGATTTTCGCCCAATCGGCGGTCATAAAGTCATTTGTCGTAACCGCGCGGAGAGCGAGCGTATAAGAGTACGTTCTGCTGTCGCCCATAACGCCGACCGAGCGCATATTTGTGAGCACCGCAAAATACTGGTGCACATTTTTATCATAACCCGCCTTTGCAAGCTCGTCACGGAAGATAAAGTCCGCGTCCTGCAAAGTTTTTATCTTTTTCTTCAGTAATATCGCCGATTATTCTTATTGCCAGTCCGGGGCCGGGGAACGGCTGACGCCACACCAAAAATTCGGGAATACCAAGCTCAAGTCCGACTTTTCGCACCTCGTCCTTAAACAAATCACGCAGAGGCTCGACAATTTCCTTAAAATCGACATAATCGGGAAGTCCGCCGACATTGTGGTGGCTCTTAATCACCGCCGCGTCGCCCGTACCGCTCTCGATAACGTCGGGGTAAATTGTGCCCTGAACAAGATAATCGACCTTGCCGATTTTCTTCGCCTCCTGTTCAAACACTCTTATAAATTCCTCGCCGATGATTTTTCCTCTTTGTTTCGGGGGTCGGAAACACCTTTAAGCTTGCCCAAAAAAATCTATCCTGCGCGTTGACGCGGATAAGGTTCATATCAAATTTTTTTCTTTAAACGTTTTTCTCTACCTCGTCGCCCCTCGTTTTTTTGCGCACAAAGACCGTGGTCAACAAAAATACAGGTGAGGTTTTTGCCTACCGCCTTGTGTATCATAACCGCGGCAACAGAGGAATCGACACCGCCCGAAAGCGCGCAAAGCACCTTTTTATCGCCGATTTTTTCGCGGAGTTTTTCAATCGACTGTTTCGCAAACTCGTCCATTTTCCAGTCGCCGTTCAAACCGCAAACCTCGTAGAGGAAATTATGGAGCATTTTTCTGACCGAACTCGGTGTGCTGAACCTCGGGGTGGAACTGAACGCCGTAAAAACCGTGTTCTTCGTCGGCAATGGCAACGTTGGGGCACTTGTCTGAATGTGCCGCAAGCTTAAATCCCTCGGGGACTTTCGCCATATAGTCGCCGTGGCTCATCCAGGTTATGCTCTCGTCGGGAATATCCTTAAAAAGCTTGCACGACGTATCAAAAATACGTTTTTGTTTTGCCGTATTCGCGCGCGGAATCGTCCTGTGCAGGGGTAACCTCGCCGTCAAGAAGATGCGCGATAAGCTGACAGCCGTAGCAAATGCCCAAAATCGGCACGCCGAGCGAGAAAATCTCTTTTGTATAAAGCGGAGAACCGTCCTCGTAAACGCTGTTCGGACCGCCCGTGAATATGATTGCAGACGGATTTTTCGCCTTTAATTCCTCAAGGCTTTTGGTGTACGGCATAACTTCGCAGTACACGTTACATTCGCGGACTCTGCGCGCGATAAGCTGATTGTACTGACCGCCGAAATCCAAAACTATGACTAACTGATTATTCAAAAAGACAACTCCCCTCAAAAAAACCGAAATTATGTTTTTTTAAAAATTTCTCTATCTTAACATTTTACCACACTTTTTATGCACTTTCAATACAAAAATTTGACAAAAATCCTCCGTTATGTCGCAATATTGGTTATTTTTTTCAGATTAAACAGCCAGAATTTATTGAAAAAAAGCGTCTGATTTGTATAAACTTCACAAGTTTTTTTGCGGGGAAATTTTTCAAATCCCGGCAGATATTTATGCGTCATACCGGTATCTTTCAAAAAAATTCAAAGCACGCGGATTTTTAATTTTGCGTTGCCCTCAAAATCGTCTTTCTTTTTGCATTTCGGGTTTGTCATACGGTCAAACTCGGCACAGTCGGCAAAAATTCTTAAAATTTGCAAACGTATTTTTTTATCGCGTCGCAGAGCATATCGGGCGAAAAGACCTATTTCAAAAAGACGGTTTTTTTCTCAAAATATTTAACCAGCAAATCGAAAATTTCAAAAACGGCTTTCAAATTTTTTTCAAAAAGATAATTCATACTTTGCTCAAATTCACCGCTGTTATAAAATTTATCCAGCATTTGCTCGATTTTTAAGATAAAAATATCGGCAAACGTCATAAAAATCGTTTGAAATAATTTCGTACGGCGCTTTGCTTTTTGGAAAACGTAACCGTATTTTTTTCCGCCTCGTTTCGTATGCGCGAACCTTTCAAAAGCTTTAAAAATCCGAGCTGAAGCATATGCGGACGGAGTGCGATAACGTCATTGAACGATTTTTTAAAGCTTTCAATATCCTCGTACGGCAGACCTGCGATAAGGTCTAAATGAATATGTATGGTTTTAAGATTTATAAGCGACACGATTTTTGTCTTTTAAGCTTGTCAAAAATCAATTTTTTTCTGCCGATAGCCGAAATTGTTTTTTTCGTTTGTGGACTGCACGCCGATTTCAAACTGAATGACGCCCTCGGGCGCATTTTTTTCAATATTTCGAGCGTTTTATCGGTAATCAAATCGCCTGCAAGTTCGCAGTGAAATTTTGTGTTTTTTTGGTGTTTTTGATTATAAAATCAAAAAAATTTCGTCGGCGCGTTTTTCTGTCGGCATTAAAGGTGCGGTCAACGAATTTAACCAGCGGAATGTTGTTGTTTATAAAAAAACATAAGCTCGTCCTTAACGCGCGCGGTATCAAGAAAACTCACCCTGCTGCCCTCACCCGAAAGGCAGTAGCTGCAATTATACGGGCAGCCGCGCGACGATTCGTAGTAGACAATTTTGTTTTTTAGCTCGTCCGCGCTGTCATACACAAAAGGATAATCGTTAATGTCGCAGAGTCCGAGTTTTTCATTTTGCAGAATTTCCCCGTTTTCGCGGTAGGTAAGCGACGGCACATTTTTAAAATCACCGCCGTTTTGGAGCGTCTGCAAAAGCGATTTAAACGGAATTTCACCCTCACCGCTTATGATAAAATCAATAAAACCGTTCTTTTCCATAACGTCTTTCGCGTCGTACGACACCTCAAGACCGCCGAGAACGGTTATAAATTTCGGGTTGGCTTTTTTTAAACATTCGCAGATGTAAAGCACCTTTTCGACATTCCATATGTAGCACGAAAACGCCGTAACGTCGGGATTTTTTCAAAAAAATATCCGATATTATGGCGTCTGTGCTGTCGTTTATAGTGTAATCTTTTTGTTTCAACATCAAAGCCTGCGCAGTATTTTTATACACCGCACCGCAAGGCTTGAATGAACATATTTAGCGTTGAGCGCAGAGATAAGAGTTTTTCATTTGTATCACCTTGTTTTATGTTTAGTCATATTCAATCTATTTTATCATCTTTTTGATGTTTTGGTCGTTTTTGTCAAATTCCTCGCACAAATCACAGCCGTCACAGTAGCTTACGTTATTTTCAAAAATATATTTTTCGATTGTTTTTTTAATATTTCTTTGTTTTCAAACATATTCTTATTATGGATAACAACCTTTTTCGGCGCGAGATTTATAAGTTCGCTCAAAAGTATATCGTAAACGTCCAGAATTTCGTCCGCGATTTCAACGCTGACCTCGCAGTCGGAAAGCGGAATTTTGTTTTTGTTTTCGTCTATGAGCACATATTCGCCGTTTTTGTTTTTTTAAAAACGTCCACGCGCTCGCACTCGGAATTTTGCACGTCGAGAAAAATATTTCAAAAGCTTGACAAACTCGAAATATTCCTTCTTTTCGAGATATTCGTCGGTAATGCTTTCCGCAGCGTCAAAAATTCCGTTTAAAAAGTCGGTGAGCCGAAAAATCGGCAAAACCCTTTATTTCGATAAAAATTGTTTTCGTTAATGTATTTTAAAACCGCGTCCGATATAAATTTAACGTCTTTTTCTTTATCGAGCGACGCGAAAATTTCGTCTTTTTCGTTTTTTTGTCAAAAATAATAATAAATTTCGTCAACCGCCCTCAAAAAAATAGCGTTTCACATACGTTTTGAAAAACAAAATCCGCAATGATACCGCTTATTTTTTTCTTTCGACGATATACTGTCGAGAAACGTTTTTATAAAAAGACGGTTTTTTTACCCGTAAAATTGCCGTAAATAAAACTGTTTTTCGTTTAAAAATTTCAAAAAAATTCTTCGGTTTGTTCTTTGGTAAAAATCGGTGTCAAGTGCAACGGTGTAGCACAATTCTTTTCAAACCTCCTTTCTTATTAAAAATTTTATATTACAACCGCGCTCCCGATGTCGCAAAGCGCACCATTTTTGAGCGATACGCTTTTGATATTCCGCGCGTTCAAAAAAACCGTTAATTTTTTTCAAAGTCGGGGTGTTTTTTTCGATTTCGCCGAAAAACGCAAGCGTATTTTTGTTTATTTTAACGCTTGCACCGCCGATAAATCCGTTTTTGTAGCCTTTTAACGAAACGTATCCCGAACGGATTAAAAGGCAGTTTATTCCGTGCTTTTTCATAAGCGCTGAAAAATTCCTTTTATCTTCGGTAATTACCGAGTTTTTCGTCTGCAACGCAGACGTTGCATTTTGCGTACCCTTTGCGAAACGTTGACACAAACAAGATTATTGTCCGAAATATATATTTTTATAACACTGTCGGTGTATTTAAAATTGTGAATAACAAACCTCCCGACCCTTGCTATATTATATGCAATATCGCCGGGGTAGTGACTTTCAAGCGCGGTTTCTCCGCACATAATATCAAATTTCCCGTCCAAAAACCGACTTATAATAATGATAAAGCGACTTTTTCGCACACAAATTTATTTTTCGCCGAGATGGACAAACTGCATATCAATGTGAGTATCTGTCGGCGCAGTTAAATTTTGCACCTTTTTCCCCTTTTAATTATGCGCGCATTTGTGCTTTTGAACATACTTTCGTCCGCAAATTTGTTAATTATGAAAATTTCGGGATTTTTTTCGGGCAAATTCGGAATAATAGTCATTAACATCACCTAAATTCATTGTAGCACATTTTTCGCAAAATTCATAGTATAAATTATGAAAGTTTTAAAAAGCGTATTCAGCAGGGGAGGAAACTCCTTGTTGTTTATATAGCCGTATCTTTAATTTTTTTAAGGATACGGCATTTATTTTTATTGACATTTCAAAAAACAATGCGATAATATTTTTTTGGTGATGATTATGACGGATATTAAAAACGAAATAAACGCGCTTGAGGACGAAATTATAAATTTACGGCGCACTCTGCACCGTCACCCCGAATTTGCGTTCTGCGAATTTAAGACGGGCGAAATTATTAAAGATTTTCTGAAAAACACAATATTGACTATAAAGACGGCATTGCAAAAACGGGTATCTGCGCCGATATAAAGGGCGCCGAAGACGGCAAAACAATCCTCGTCCGCGCCGACATTGACGCACTCAAAATTACCGAGCAAAACGACGTGGAATATAGGTCGGAAAAATAACGGATTTATGCACGCGTGCGGTCACGATTTTCACATTGCGACTGCGCTTTACTGCGCCGCCGTTATCAAAAATTCAAAAAATGAGATTAAAGGAAACGTTCGGTTTATTTTTTTCAGCCTGCCGAGGAGGAAACGGGCGGTGCGCTGGATATGATAAACGATGTGGTTTTTAAAAAACGTCAATACGGCAGTCGGTCTGCACGTTGACCCCGAAACCGAAACGGGCAAAATAACCGTTAAGGACGGCGAATTTTTCGCCTCGCCCGACTTTTTCAACGCCGAGATTATCGGCAAAGGCTCGCACGGCGCACAGCCTGCAGAACGCTGTTGACCCAATTAAAATTTTGACCGAAATTTTGTTTAACATTCACAAAAAAACGTTGACAGTGCTACCGAAAACAAGGTTGTGATGTCGGTGTGCAAAGGTAAATTCGGGATTTTCCGAAAATTCCATTCCCGACACCGCGTCTTTTTGGGGGGCACGGTGCGCGCATTTGACAACGTTTTTGCGCAAAAAGCGGACATAGCGATTGAGGAAACAATCAAAAACCGCGTGCGAAAAAAAGCGGGCGCAAAATATGAGTATAAATATACCTATCTTTTACCCTCCGCTCATCAACGACAAAAAAACGTTACCGAGCTCCTTATAAAGAGTGCTGAAAAGGCAGTCGGAAAAGAAAACATTCTCACCGCCGAAAAAAATATGCTGGGCGACGATTTTTCGTATATCGCCGAGAATGTGCCGTCGTGCTATTTTAAGCTGGGGTGCAGAAACGACGCAAAGATTTCGTCTAACAAGCTCCACACGCCGAATTTCAATCCGAATGAGAACGCTATAAAAAAATCGGCGCGGAAATTTTTTTGTGAATTTTATTCTCGATAATCTGTAATTTATAAAAAAACCCACGTGAATATCACGTGGGTTTTTAGTTATCTTATTGTATAACTGTTCAAATCAAAATCACAGTTCAGCTTATTTGCACCGCTCGGTCCCGCATACGGTGAAAGTCCTACACGGACGATATTTTCGCCGACTTTTTCAACCGTGGTTTTGTCATAAATCGACGAACCCGAGTAAACATTGCTGTAACCGCCCGTCTTTTTAACAGCAACGTAAACAATGTCCTGATACTCGTCAACGGGTTTTAAAACTTTAACCGTGACAAAATAAAAATCTTCGGTCTCAAGCTTGTCGAGCGTTTCGTAATTTTCCTTGTCGTCAAGAGCCTTAAATGCCTCGTCAGCCGTGGGAGTTTTGCCGTCCCAAAGCGCATAGGTAAGCTCTTTTAAAATCTCCGGTTTGGTGATGAAATATCTTTCTACCACCTCGTACGGAATGTAGTCGTCATTAAAAAAATATACATAAATCCTATCTCTGTTTTCTCTTTTCCGTTGTCAAAATAAAGGGGTTTTTAACACATTTGTTTCTTTTTTTAAATTCGTCCGAATAAGCCGGGGGTACTGTAAAAACCAGATGTAATATAGTTCATTCTGTCAAATTTTGCACTGATAACGTTGTCACTTGCAGTGTACACAAGATTTGCGCCGTAGTCAAATACGCTAAAATTCAAACCCGGGTCTATGAAATCAAGCGCAATAATTTTGTTTTCCGCATCCCATTTTGCCGTACAGCGGTATTTTGAATATCCGAAATTCTCGTTCACACCGCCGATTTTGCCCAAATCTTCAATGGCAATCGCAGTTTTTTTCCGCCGATGTTCATACCGTCGATTTCGTACCCGTTTATGTAAACTTTTATATCTGTTTTCGTACACGTCGCCGAGAATTTTGCCCACTTTTCCGCGTTTTATCTCGTCATACGCCTCACTCCAAAAATTTTTCGACGACTCCATTCTGACGTTGAGCGTGCGCGCGCTGTCATCGTATTTTTGCGTAAACCGCATAGGTACGCATACTTTCTTCGTCCGCAAGCTCCTCAATTACAACCGCGGTTTTTCCGCCGATATTGTAGGACGGCGCGTTGTGACCGTCTATTTTCGCGAGTATGTCTGTGGAATAAACCTTTCCGATAACGTCGCCGTTTGCCGCATATGCGCCAATGCCGAAAAAGCGACGCGCAGGCAAAAATCATACCCGAAACAAGCAAAAAAATTTAAACTTTTTCATATTATACCTCCTTGTGAATGATAATTTTACAGCTTGATTTTAGCATAGAATTTTTGAAGTTCAACATAACAAAAAAACAGTTGTAATGTTTATTTAATAAAGGTGTAATGTTTGTTTCGGAAGACGTTGCGCGCGTTTGACGATTGAAATTTGCATAAAGTTTTTAAAAATCGGCGAAGTTTTTTTGGAAAATAACTATTGACTTAAAGCGAAAGTTGATGTATAATAACACTGTTTACGGGGAATTAGCTCAGCTGGGAGAGCGCGTGGTTCGCAATCACGAGGTCAGGGGTTCGATCCCCTATTCTCCACCACGTCGCGGTAAGCCTTTTGGCTTGCCGCGTTTTTGTTCAAAAACACGGCTTCGCTTTGACGGCTTCCGCTCCTTTACCGTGAAAAGTCACGTTCACGTCGGCTATTTGCTTGCAAGCGCACTCATTCACGGCTCACTGTACGCAGATGAGTTTTATTTTTTTCTTTTTATTAAAGCTTAACACTGCTCATTATCCACATCATATCCTCGTGTGACAAAACGTTTGACGCGCGCACAAAAACGAGGTACAGCACCCCCGAAAGGAAAATTCCTATCATAAGATTTGCACCCGAAAGCACTCCTGCGAGCGCGGTGGAACACATCACCGCGAGGCTCGGCAAAATCACAAATTTAAAAAAATGCTCACCTTTGCGCCCGTGCGTTTAAAAAGCGCAAAACTTCCCAAAATCGGGGTGGAAAGATTGCTCACGTAAAGCGTTGCGACAATTCCCGAAAATCCGAATTTCGGCACAAGAAAATATATCATTATCACACGCATAAAAGAATCGGCGGCGGTGATTGCAAGCGCCATTTTTTTGCATATCAAGCCCAGCAAGCAAGGCAAAAAATCACACCGTCGGCATACATAAACGGCAAATACGGCGCGAGAATTTTTATAATTTTCCCAACCTCGGCATTTTTATAAATCAAAAGCGAAATTTCGTCGGAATACGCGATAAAAAAACGCCCGAAATGAAAAATTGCGCACACAAACGTGAACTGAAAAAAACGCGGTAAATTGCATAATTGATTTTCTTTTTCTCACCGCTCGCGTCGGCGCGCGTGATTTCAGGAACGAGAAGCATTGAAAACGCGCCGATTACCGACGACGGGAAAAAGCAAAACCGGCATTGCCATACCGCGGAGCATACCGTACAGCGACAGCGCGTTTTTGCGGAATTTCCGTATTTTAAAAAGCCCCGACGGTATCAGCACATTTTCTGCGGTGTGCAAAAAAACGACGTTATAATTCCGCCCAGCGACACTGCGGAAACCGTGGCGAGAAACCGCCGTGAAACGATGCGGTTTATGCGTTTTTTTGACGTTTTGCACATTTCTTTTATAGAACAAAAACAAAAACAGGCACGAACACATTTCCGCAAGCACAATGGAGTGCATAATCACACGGCACGCAAAGGTTATGTCGCGCACGCCGAATTTTGCAAACACAAAAACCACCGTGAAAATTTTTACAAAATCCTCCAAAATCTGCGAATTTGAAATGTGGTATGCCTTGCCCTCGGCGGTGAAATATCCTTTAAAAAAACCGCAGAAAATCCGATAAACAAAAGGCTGTACGTAAGTATTTTTATGCTTTCGGTGCACCGCGCGTCGTTTAAAAAATGCGTGCAGATTTCCTCCGCAAAAAGGCTCATTACGATTAAAACCGCCAAAAATGTGCAGAAAACGTACATCAGCGCGCACGACGTCACCTGACGTTTTGCGCCCAATGCGTCCGCGCCTCTCTGCTCGGACACAACGCGCGTGACGGCAAGGCTCACTCCTGCGCTTGTGAGCGAAATGAGAAAAACGTAGAGCGAAAAAAATGAGCTGATAAAGCCCCATTCCCTCCGCGCCGATAGTGTTTGAAAGGTAAACTCTGAAAAAAAGTCCTGCGCATTTAAGGAGCGCAGACGTTCCCGAAATCAGCAATGTATTCAGCAAAAAAACCGCTTTTTTTGTCACAAAAATCCCCCGAAATTTTCTTATATAAAAAATATATGAAAACCTCGGGGGAATAATGTCATCACACTTTTTATCTCGTTTGCGCGCATATAAAAAAATTGTAATAAATTCCCTTTTTCTCCATAAGCGTATCGTGCGTGCCCTCCGCGGAAATGCCGTCGTTTGTGAGCACCAAAAATTATGTCGGAATTTTTATGCTCGAAAAACTGTGCGCGATTGTGAGCGTCGTTCTTCCCTTTGCAAGGGCGCCGAGCGACTTTGCAACCTCGTATTCGCTCTCGTTGTCCAGCGCACTGGTCGCCTCGTCGAGAATGATTATCGGCGGATTTTTCAAAAAAACACGCGCGCTATGCTTATCCTCTGCTTCTGACCGCCCGAAAGCTTAACTCCACGCTCGCCGACGTACGTGTTGTAGCCGTCTTTAAGTTCTTTTATAAACTCGTCCGCGCCTGCTCTTTTCGCCGCTTCTTTCACCTCGTCAAGCGTTGCGCCCGTCTTTCCGTAGGCAATATTTTCAAAAAAATCGTACCTGAAAAAAATGTAAACGTCCTGCTGAACAATGCCGATGTTCTGCCTTAACGATTTAAGCGTTATTTTGCGAATATCCTCGCCGTCTATGGTGATTTTTCCGCTTGTCGCGTCATAAAAACGCGGAATAAGATTGCAAAGCGTGGTCTTTCCTCCGCCCGACGGTCCGACGATTGCGATTTTTTCGCCCGGTTTGATTGAAAGATTTAAGTTTTTCAGTACCTTGTTGTGGTCGTCGGGATATTCAAAGCTTACGTTGTCGAACACGATATTTCCCTTGGGCGAAACAATATCTTTCGCGCCCGGCTCGTCGAAAATGTCAATATCCGCGTCCATAATCTCCAAAAACCGCTCAATTCCCGTCATACCGCGCTGAAACTGCTCGGCAAACTCGATAATTCTGCGGATTGTGGCAATGAGCGTGGAAACGTACATAACATACGCAACCATATCGCCCGGCAGAATTTTGCCGTACACCAAAAACAGACCGCCGCCGACGATAACCGTGAGATACATAAGTCCGTCAAACACCCTTGTGGACGTGTTGAAAAGTCCCATAAGGCTGTAGCAATGCTTCTTTATATTGAGAAAATCCTTGTTGCCGGCCTCGAATTTGCCGATTTCCATTTCCTCGTTTGCAAACGCTTTTACAACGCGCTGACCAAGGAGAGTGTCCTCAATACTCGCGTTAAGCTCGCCGATAAGATACCTCTGTCTTTTGAACGCGGCGCGCATTTTTTTGTTTATGGCACGGCACACAACAGTCATAATCGGCACGAACGCAAAAACCATCACCGTGAGCGCAAGGTTTATGCGCGACAAAATTATAAACGACACTGTGATTTTTACCGCCGCAATGAAAAATTCTTCGGGACAGTGATGCGAAAACTCAGTGATGTCGAAAAGGTCGCTGGTTATGCGTCCCATAATCTGCCCGACTTTTGTGTTGTTGAAATACGTTTCCGAAAGCTTTTGCAAATGCGAATACGCACTCGAACGCATATCCGTTTCGATTTTTGCGCCCATAACGTGACCCGTGTTCGACATATAATAGTTTGCAAAAGTGTCGATAATGCGCAGAACAAAAATACAAAAGCGCAAGCGACAGCACCATTCTCACCGTAAGAAGTGCGATATTTTCAATCGCGGTGTTGGTGATTTTCCGTATTATCATAGGAAGAACAATTTCGCACACCGTCGTTAAAAATGCGCAGAAAAAGGTCGAAATAAAGCGTTTTTTTCTGTACGGCTTAAAAGTACGGCAGAAACCGTCTTATAAAGCTCGCTTGTCGAATATTTTTTTGTTATCCATTTTCATTTTACCTCAAAAATTTTTTCTTATATAAATTAAAACACAAAAAGCAAAATTTTGTCAAACTATTTTTGCTTTTTAAAAAGATATTTTCATATGTTGCATATTTTTAAACTTGTGTTATTATAATTGATAATAATACAAAAAAAGGGAGGATAAATATGACGGCAGACGAAAAAGAGCTGTTTGACGAATACTTTCGCACCAAAAACAAGGACGCGCGCGAAAAAAATTATTGAAAAATATATGTATCTTCCCAAAATAATCACACGGAAATATCTCAACAAGGGTGTTGAATACGACGACTTGTTTCAAGTTGCGTGCGTGGGGCTGATAAATGCCGCCGACCGCTTTGACCCCAATGTCGGCGTTGAATTTCAAACCTTTGCGACGCCCACAATTCTCGGCGAAATAAAGCGCTATTTCCGCGACAAAGGGCACGATTATAAAGCTTCCGCGGAAAAATTTACGAGGTGTTTCAAAAAGGCAAACAGAATACGTTTAAAACGTATGCAGTACGACAGGGTATATTCCACAATCGACGAAATCGCAGACGTTTTAAAGCTTGGAAAAAACGAAATTGACAACTGTATGCTGTATGAAAATATTGTAAATATTATCTCGCTCGATTCGCCAGTATATAACGGCGAAACGCCCCTTTTAAGCAGTATTGTCGGCTTTGACGAAAACGAATTTTTACTGCTCGAAAACAAGGATTTTATAAAATCTTCAATAAAACTCTTGACAAACGAAGAAAAAAGGCTTATAATACATAGATATTACAGGAACCTTACGCAAAAGAAATTGCAAAAACGGTGGAATGTATCGCAGATGTATATATCAAGGCTGGAGCGCAAAACGCTTGAAAAAGCTTAAAAAAATATGTATCTCAAATAATCTTAAAGAAAGGACATACAACGATGAGAAATATATTCGCAGCAGTTAAATATTATTTCTACTTTTACTTTGGATTTTATTTTACTCCAAGGTTACTTTTTGCTGTGAAAAATTATCGTTGATACTGTCAAATTAAAATAATTGAGTATATAAAACCGATAAGTTTACTGCAAAAAGTAAAAAGCTTATCGGTTTTTTTATATGTTAAAAAGAAACAACGAACAAATTCAAAAAGAAAGGTGAAACAAAATGATTATTATTTTAAAAACCCAACTCCGACAAGGGAAAAAAATTAAAGATTTACTCGATTCGCTCAAATCGCGGAATATAGGAATACATTACAGTGAGGGAAAATTTGTCGATATCATTGGACTTATCGGCGATACATCACATCTCGACATCAACTCCGTTATGGCGTCCTCCGATATTATCGAAACGGTAAAAAGAGTTTCCGAGCCGTACAAGGCGGTCAACAGAAAATTCCACCCCGACGACACCGTTGTGGACGTTGACGGCGCAAAAATCGGCGGTCAAAATTTCTCGGTAATCGCAGGCCCCTGCTCGGTTGAGAGCGAAGAACAGATGATTTGCATTGCAAAATCGGTCAAAAAAAGCGGCGCAAAGCTCCTGCGCGGCGGTGCGTTCAAACCCAGAACCTCCCCCTACTCTTTCCAGGGACTTCACGACGAGGGCATAAGACTTCTTCTTGAGGCGAAAAAAGAAACGGGACTTCCCATTGTTACCGAAATTATGAGCCTTACGCACATTGACCTTTTCGCCGATGTTGACGTTATCCAGGTGGGCGCACGAAATATGCAGAACTTTGAGCTTTTGAAAGAGCTTGGAAAATGTGACAAGCCTATTCTTTTGAAACGCGGTCTTGCAAACACAATGGACGAGCTTTTGATGAGCGCGGAATACATTATGGCAGGCGGAAACACAAAGGTTATCCTCTGCGAGCGCGGAATCAGAACCTTTGAAACGGCTACAAGAAACACGCTTGACCTTTCGGCTGTTCCGCTCCTTAAAGAAAAAACTCACCTTCCCGTTATAGTTGACCCCCAGCCACGCGGCAGGAATTGCAAACCTTGTTGAGCCTCTCTCGAAAGCGGCGGTTTCGGTCGGCGCGGACGGTCTTATGATTGAAGTGCACAACAATCCCCCCAAAGCGCTCTGCGACGGCGACCAGTCACTCACGCCCGTACAGTTCGACCACGTTATGGAAAAGGTTAAAATGCTCGCGGCATTTGAAAACCGCATTATGTAGGAGGAAAAAATGGATATTGGCTTTATCGGCTGCGGACTTATCGGCGGTTCGCTCATAAAATCGCTCGATAAGAACGCAGCGCATAACATACACTTTTTCGATACTGACCCCGACACGGTGAAAAAGTTGAAAATTCCACGCGCGCGCGCTTTATGGAAAGTATGGACGCTCTTAAAAATCTCGACGTGGTTTTTGTGTGTCTGCACCCTTTAAAAACCATTGAATTTATAAAATCGAACGTTAGTAACTTTAAAAAAGGCGCGATTGTGAGCGACGTTTGCGGTGTTAAGCAGAGCATTGCCGACGCGGTTGAAGATTTGCTGATTCAAAACGGTATAAATTACGTCGGCATACACCCTATGGCAGGGCGCGAGTTTTCGGGGTTTGACTACGCAGTGGACAACCTTTTTGAAAACGCATATTTCATCATTGCCGAGCCGAAAAACGGCGCTGACATTTCACCGCTCAAACAAATTGCGAAAAGACTGCCGTTTTAAAAAGCATTGTGGTTACGACGGCGAAAAAAACACGACGAAATTATTGCCTTTACCTCACAGCTTGCGCACGTGGTGTCAAACGCGTATATTAAAAGCCCGACCGCCCTTTTTGCAATGCGGATTTTCGGCAGGCAGTTTTCTTGATATGACGCGCGTTGCGTACCTTAACGAAAATATGTGGACCGAGCTTTTTATGATGAACAAAGAAAGCCTTTGCACGGAAATTCAGACGATTATAAATCATCTTGAAGAATACAAAACCGCTATGGAAAACGGCGACAAAGAAAAGTTAAAATCTCTTTTGAAGGACGGCAGAGAGCTGAAAGAAAAACGACCGCAGAAAGATAAAAATTATCTTGTCTGCGTTCTTCTTTTTATAACGTAAGCAAAAATTTTCCGATTTTGTCCGCAACATAAGCGTGTCCGCGATCGTTGGGGTGAAGTCCGTCCTTGTAGTATTTTTCATTGATAACCGGTATTTTCGGCTGAAGTCCCGAGTGTGCAAACAAGTCACAGACGGGCAGAGAATAGTATCTTGCAACCTCCAAAAATTATATCAACATAGTCTTTCAGCACACCGTAGTTGTACGCTTTGTTGCCGTCACCGCGCGGATTATCCTCGTTTGTGCGGTGGAGCGGAGTTACAACAACAATCGGCACATCGCTGAATTTTTCGACAAGCCTTGTAAAAAGGTCGTGGCACGCACCGTAGAACGTGTCGGGAGTTCTGTCATCAAACGAGCCGATGGGCGCGTCACCGTGACCGAAATCGTTCGTTCCGCCGAAAACAACCACCGCGTCCGCATTTTTCGTCCATTTCTTCAATTCGCGACGCAAAATACTTGTCCATTTTGGATATTTTGCTCGCCACAATCTGACGCGCAATTCTTGTGCCGCCGATACCGTAATTATTCGCGCTTTTTAATTCAAATTCTCTTTCAAGAACACTGCAAAAAAACAGTTTTCCTTACAGGTTGCGCCTGCACCCTCGGTGATGCTGTCACCTAAAAAAGTTTACAACTTTTTCCTTTAAGTTCCATTTTTTTCAATACCCCTTTTGCAATTTTTTGTCCTTTTGTAACACAATCATATGAACGTGTCATAATAAGACAACAATTCGATAAAAACTACCGCTATTATAACACCGAAAACACGCAAAGTAAAGGTATTTTTCCAGAAATAGTCAATATTTTTTTAATAAAAATATCAATATTTTAATGTTATTGAAGTGTCTTTTCAAAGGCAAACCAGTCCGACGCCCTCAATTCCGTTGAAATTGCACGGAACAATGCCGACCTCGTCGTAGCCGAGCTTTTGCGTAAAGTCTGCGCGCGTTTTTGTTTTTTTCTCGTTGGTGTCCATACGCAAAAACGGACAGCCGTTATCGAGCGCAACTTCCTCATAAAACTTCACAAACGCCGCGCCGCAGCCTTTTCCCCGACGCGGACGGGTCAACAACAAGCGTGTGCAAAACCATAATTTTGTCATCGGGAGCGTCCTTTGCGTTTCCAGTCGGCATTGGCATATTCGGGCACCTGAATTTTGTTGATTTTCGCCGCCGCAACTACCTCGCCGTTGTCCTCCATAACGAACAGCTCGTTTGCGTTGAGCGCGTCCAAAGCGGTCTGCTCGGTGGGATAAACTCCCTCACCCAGCCGACGTTCGCCATGCCGTTTTCCTCCTCGGTGATGATGTTGTCATATATCTCGGCAACTCTTTTTATGTCGCCGTTTTTTTCCTCTTCGTATAAGCATTTTTCCGCCCCGTTCAACTGTATTTCGACCAGTATATCATTTTGCCCGAAATTTGTCAACCGTTAAAACCTCAAAACCGCCTTTTTATGGGAAGCGCGATGAAATATGCCAAAATAACGCTGATGATGTCTTTTACCAAGAACATTCCCGAAACGGTGAGGAACGAGCTGACAACCGAGTTCGCCGTCACGAGCGAATACTGCACAACACCGCACAAATGGCAGATTAAAATTCCGAAAATACCCAAAATTATGCCGAATACCGCTTTTTTGCCCGTGCCGAGTCCGCAGAGCGCGGACGCGGCAAAGAAACCGAAAATAAATCCGCCCGTCGCGCCGAAAAGTTTTTGAAATCCTCCGGCAAATCCTGCAAAAACGGGCAATCCCACTGCGCCGAGCAATACGTACACAAGCACGGTCAGCGCACCGCGTTTCGCGCCGAGTATGTATCCGCAAAGCGCGACGGCGAACGTTTGCATTGTGAACGGTATTCCGAACGGCGTGGGAATTGAAATCTGCGAGCATACGCAAAGTATCGCCGCAAAAAGCCCCGTGAATATTATGTTTTTTGTTTTACTGTTCTGCATTTTTGCACCTCGTTTTTTAGTTTGGTTGATTTTTGCATATTACCAATACCGATTATATACCGCATCCGCATAGTTGTCAACCTATATTTCAATTTTAAGTTGACAATATATATAAAAACAACCGCCTTGCAAATGCAAGACGGCTATATTTTCGGTGAAAGTTAAATTATTTCAATTCAACTTTAGCGCCTGCTTCTTCGAGCTGTGCTTTGAATTTCTCAGCGTCTTCTTTGCTTGCGCCTTCTTTGATTGTTTTGGGTGCGCCGTCAACCATATCTTTAGCTTCTTTGAGGCCAAGACCTGTGATTTCTCTTACAACCTTAACAACTTTAAGTTTTGCTGCGCCTGCGTCTGCCAAAACAACGTCAAACTCTGTTTTTTCAGCAGCAGCACCGCCTTCAGCGCCGCCAACAGCTGCAACCGCTACGGGAGCAGCAGCACTAACGCCAAACTCTTCTTCCATCATTTTTACTAATTCTGCAACTTCGAGCAATTTTAATTCTTTAATATCAGCAAGAATCTGTTCTACTTTACTCATTATAATGTACCTCCTCAAATAATAATAAAATTAAATTTCAACAATTATTCAGCAGCAGGAGCTTCCTCCGCGGGTGCAGCTTCTTCTGCTTTGGGTGCTTCTTCAGCCGCCGGAGCGGTTTCTTCAGCAGTTTCTTCTTTTTTCGGTGCTTCAATTTCGCTCAATTCCACGCCGTTATCGACAATAGCCTGCAAGGTTCTTGCCAAAAGCGGAGATAGGCGAATTCAAGCTGCCCATAATTTTTGCGATAAGAACATCTTTAGACGGAGTTTTAGCAAGCTGATTGATTTCGTCCAAAGAAATAACCTTACCGTCCAAAAATCCCGATTTGATTTCGAGTTTTTCGTTATCTTTTGCAAAATCTGCAATAACCTTTGCCGGAGCAACGGGGTCATCATAGCTTACTGCAAGAGATGTAGGACCGTTTAAAACAGCATCCAACTCATCAAATCCAACCTCTTTAGCCGCAAAACGTGTGAGAGTGTTTTTAACAACTTTGTACTCAACGCCTGCCGCACGGAGTTTATTACGGAGGTCTGTATCCTCCTCAACCGTCAAACCGCAATAGTCAACCAAAACACCTGCCTGAGCAGTTTTAAGTTTTTTTCTATCATCTCGGCAACGATTTGTTTTTTTAGATTCCAAAACTTTTGAACTTGGCATAACTTTCACCTCCCGAATAGTATAAACAAAAGGGTTTCCCGCACAGACACGCGAGAAACCCAATAATAACGTATGTTAAAATTAAATCCTCGGCAGGAAATTAAGCAAAAATGCACCTGCTGTCTGTGGATACCTTTTATTTTATATCACAAATTGAAACTTTTTGTCAACCCTTTTTGAAAAAATTAACCTAATTTTTGCAGGGTTAATTTTAACGCCGGGGCCCATTGTGGACGCAACTGCAACCGATTTGATGTACTGACCTTTTTGCAGCGGCCGGTTTTAGCTTTGATAACCGCACCCATAAGCGTATTGAAGTTTTCAGCAAGTTTCTGTGCGCCGAACGAAGCTTTTCCGATCGGGCAGTGAATGATGTTGGTTTTATCAAGACGGTACTCGATTTTACCGGCTTTGATGTCTTTGATTGCTTTTGCAACATCGGGTGTAACAGTACCTGCTTTGGGGTTAGGCATAAGACCTTTAGGTCCCAAAACTCTACCGATACGTCCTACAACGCCCATCATATCGGGAGTTGCAACAACAACATCGAATTCAAACCAGTTTTCGCCCTGAATTTTCTGAACAAGCTCTTCGCCGCCGACATAATCAGCGCCTGCCTCTTCAGCGATTTTTACATTGTCGCCTTTAGCGAACACCAAAACTCTGATTGTTTTACCCGTTCCGTGCGGAAGAACAACCGCACCGCGGACCTGCTGGTCTGCGTGACGCGAGTCAACGCCGAGTCTGATGTGTGCTTCAACTGTTTCGTCAAATTTAGTTTTTGCGGTTTTTAACAACAACGTCAAAAGCCTCATCTGTGTCATACAATTTTAATTTTTCAATCAATTTTGAACTTTCAAGATATTTTTTGCCTTTATGCACTTTTCTTCCTCCTTTTAGTGGTTAATCGGAAAATCAATTCCTCCCACGTTTTTAACAAGACAATCAGTCTTCAACCGTGATGCCCATACTTCTTGCAGTACCGGCAATCATACTCATAGCCGATTCGATAGAAGCCGCGTTTAAATCAGGCATCTTCTTCTCTGCAATTTCTTTCAGAGCGTCTTTGCTGATTTTAGCAACCTTTGTCTTGTTGGGAACGCCCGAACCGCTTTCGATTTTGCAAGCCTTCTTAAGAAGAACCGCAGCAGGGGGAGTTTTTGTGATAAACGAGAAAGATCTGTCCTGATATACCGTGATAACAACCGGGATAATAAGACCTGCATCTTTAGCTGTTTTTTCATTGAACTCTTTACAGAACTGCATAATGTTAACGCCGTGCTGACCCAATGCAGGACCTACCGGGGGAGCCGGTGTAGCCTTACCTGCGCCAATCTGTAATTTAATGTAACCTGTAACTTTCTGTGCCATTTAAGAACACCTCCTTACAAAAATGTGGTATGGCGGAAATTTCGGGTTAAAAAACCCTTTCCTCCCACTCTATAATAATCGGAAAAACCGAATATTATCAAAAATATAAAGCGAAGCAGTAAACAGTTTGATTTGATTATCAAAAACCGGAAATTAAAGCTCCTCAACCTGGTCTGCGTCAAGCTCCAAAGCGGTTTTTTTCTGCCGAACATAACAACGCTTACGGTAATCTTTCCGGTAGACTTGTAAATCTCGTCCACAACACCGATTTGATTTGCAAACGGACCTTTGACGATTTTAACGCTGTCGCCTGCGCTGAAGTTAATGATGATTTCTTTTTTTGTCAACGCCGAGCGCCTCAACCTCTTCTTCGGAGAGGGGCACGGGCTTTGACCCGGGACCTACAAATCCCGTAACGCCAGTGGTGTTTCTTATAACATACCACGTGTCGTCGGTCATAACCATTTTAATCAGCACATAGCCGGGAAAAACCTTTCGCGAAACTGTTTTTTTCAACGTCGTCTTTCTTTTTCGACAACCTCTTCCAAAGGCACAACAACCTCTGAAATAAGCTCCTCCAGACCTCTGTTTTCTATTATTTTTCCAAATTTGTTTTAACCTTGTTCTCATAACCCGAATAGGTGTGAACAACGTACCATTTTGCATTATTGAGCATAATCAAACAAAAGCCGCTTTATTTAACGCGGCTCTCCTTCCGTCTATTTTATAAATTTGAACAATCCAAACTGGAACAGCGAGTCCAAACCGTAAATAAACAATCCGACTAAAATTACCAATGCAAGGACAATGAGAGTATTATTTATAACCTGTTTACCCGAGGGCCAAACAACCTTTTTCAACTCGGATTTAACCTCTTTGAAAAATTTGGACGGTTTTTTGATTTTAGCCTTTTTCTCGTTAACTGCCTCTGCCATAACATTCACCTCAAATCTAAAAATTCACGCCTGAAATAAGTAAAATACTACTTTGTTTCTTTGTGCAAAGTGTGTTTTCTGCAGAAACGGCAATACTTTTTCATTTCCAGTCTGTCAGGGTCGTTTTTCTTATTTTTCATTGTATTGTAATTTCTCTGCTTGCACTCTGTGCACGCCAATGTAATTCTTGTTCTCATTGTGAAAAACTCCTCCTTAATACTAATGCGGCATATATCTTTGAAATGCTAAATTTAAGCATAAAAAGACATCTTAATTGCCAGCATAAAAAAACTATATCATAACTTATGGCGGTTGTCAAGTGTTTTTTTGTTAATTTAGGGTAAAAATTGACATTTTGTTAAAAGTGTTATAATATAATTATATATTATCTTTTTCACAAATTGCAAGGATTGATTTTAAAATGAACATAAGCTACGATTACATAACCGACTATATATGCAAAACCCTGCCCGAGAGCACGGGGCTTTTAAAGGAAATGGAGGACTACGCGAAAGCGCATTACGTGCCGATTATACAAAAGGAAACAATGTACTTTCTGCGTTTTGTTATGTCGGTTCTGCGCCCCGAAAAAATTCTCGAAATCGGCACGGCGATAGGATATTCGTCGCTGATTTTTCGGAATATTTAAAAAGAGGGCGGAAAAAAATCATCACGGGTTGAGCTCGACTCGGACACGGCAAGCATCGCGCGTGAAAAACTTCAAAAAGGCGAAAAACACCTCAATCAAGCTTATCGTGGGCGACGGCGCGGACGTGCTTCTTAACACAAACGAGCAGTTTGACGTTGTTTTTTTCTCGACGCGAACAAATCGCTTTATCTGCACTCACTGCCCGATATAAAGCGGATTTTGAAAAAGGCGGCGTGCTGATTGCGGACAATGTGCTCTACAAAGGTATGGTTGCGTCGGACGAGCTTGAAACGTTCCGCAAAAAGACGCTTGTTAAAAATCTTCGCGATTTTTTGCACGAAATTTCAAACGACGGCTGTTTTACAACGTCAATTTTGCCAATCGGCGACGGAATTTCGGTTTCATATTATAAATAGGGATAAAAAAATTTTTAAGGAGAACATTATGGAAAAGGTTGAACTTCTTGCGCCGGCAGGGTCGCTCGCAAAGTTAAAAATATGCGCTTGTCTACGGCGCGGACGCGGTTTATATCGGCGGCGAGGAATTTTCGCTTCGCGTTGCGGCAAAAAATTTCACCGCGGACGAAATAAAAAGAGGGCATAGATTTTGCCCACAATCTCGGCAAAAAAGTGTATATCACGGCGAACATCATTCCGCACAACGGCGATATTAAAAATTTCCCGAGTTTGTCCGCGAGGTTGACGCTCTCGGCTCCGACGCGATAATTATTTCCGACCCCGGAATGTTTGCGCTTGCAAAAAAGTGTGCGCCCCGTCTTGACATTCACATCAGCACGCAGGCGAACAACACAAACTTTGAAAGCGCGAAATTCTGGCACTCACAGGGCGCGAAACGCGTTATTCTCGCGCGCGAAATGTCGTTTGACGAGATACGCGAAATACGCGAAAAACACGCCGTCCGATTTGGAACTTGAATGTTTCGTTCACGGCGCGATGTGCATTTCCTACTCGGGCAGATGTCTGCTGTCAAACTATATGACCCACCGCGACGCTAATATGGGCGCGTGCGCTCACCCGTGCCGTTGGAAATATGCCTTGGTTGAGGAAAAAAACGTCCGGGCGAATATATGCCCGTTTTTGAGAACGAGCGCGGAACGTTTATCTACAATTCAAAGGATTTGTGTATGATTGAGCGTATTCCCGAAATTATCGAAAGCGGTATAACCAGTCTCAAAATTGAGGGACGCGTGAAAAACGAGCTGTACGTTGCGACGGTAGTTAAGGCATACAGGCGCGAAATTGACGCATATTATAAGGATAAGAAAAATTACAAATTCAATCCCGAAAATCTTGAGGAGCTGAAAAATCAGCTATCGGGGCTACACGACGGGATTTTTTCGACGAAAAACCGAAAGGCACCGAACAGGTTTACACATCGAGCACGTATATCCAGAATTATCAGACAACCGCGGTTGTAAAGACGTTTGACTAAACAGACAAAAATCGTGACGCTTGAACAGCGCAACCGATTTTTGCCGGCGACGAAATTGAGTTTTTGATGCCGAACGGCGAAAACAGAAGTTTTTAAAATTACCGAAATGACCGACGCGGGCGGAAATTCTATAGATGTTGCGCCTCATCCGCAGATGATTGTGAAATTTAAGGTCGATTTCGACGTTGAAGATTATTCAATCGTCCGCACAAAAGTTGATGTTAAAAAAATTTGAACGACAGATAATTTGTCTGTTTTTACAAAAATATATATTTGTATATTTATAACGAAGGAATTACCCGCGTAATTCCTTCGTTTGCCGTTTCTTTTTGCCGTAGCGACGGCACTTTGCGACGTTTTACAGAAAATAACAATATATAGATATTCGGTATTGACAAACACACTATATATTGTTATAATATATTCGACACGCCAAGAAAAATTATTACAATTTACATAAAGAAAAAAGCGTTAAAGAGAATGTTTTGTGCGTTTTGGGAGGAAAAAGGAAAATGAAAAATCATAAAAACGAAGCGGAATTGAAGAAGTTTTTCGATCCCGAAAAATTATTATCGCGGTTTCAAAGGCAAACGAAAGCGTTGTGCCGAGTGCGAGAATGTCGGCAGTACAAATAAAAAAAGAATTGCCGAGGACGTTGAAAGCGCGGCGCTCAATATAAACCGTTCGCTCAGCGTTGAGGAAATTCAGGATATGGTCGAGGATCAGATTATGAATCAGCGCGCATTTGACGTTGCGAGAAGATACATCACCTACCGCTATAACCGTGCGCTGGTGCGTAAATCAAACACCACCGACGACAGAATTTTGAGCCTTATCGAGTGCAACAACGAAGAGGTTAAACAGGAAAATTCAAATAAAAACCCCACCGTCAACAGCGTTCAGCGCGACTATATGGCAGGCGAGGTTTCAAAGGATATTACAAAGCGTATTCTTTTGCCGTCCGACATTGTTTCGGCGCACGAGCAGGGAATTATTCATTTTCACGACGCGGACTATTTTGCACAGCATATGCACAACTGCGACCTTGTAAACCTTGAAGATATGCTCCAGAACGGTACCGTTATCAGCGGAACGCTTATCGAAAAACCGCACAGTTTTTCCACTGCGTGCAACATTTCAACCCAGATTATCGCACAGGTTGCGTCGTGCCAGTACGGCGGTCAGAGCATAAGCCTTACGCATCTTGCGCCGTTTGTGGACGTCAGCCGAAAGAAAATCAGAAAACAGGTTGAGGCGGAACTGCGCGAAATCGACGACGAAGTTACAGAGGACAAAATTTCGCAGATTACCGAAAAAAGGCTCCGCGAAGAGGTTAAAAACGGCGTTCAGATGATTCAGTATCAGGTTGTAACGCTTATGACCACCAACGGACAGGCGCCGTTTGTGACGGTGTTTATGTATCTCAACGAGGCAAAAAACGAACAGGAGAAAAAAGACCTTGCGCTGATTATCGAGGAAACGCTCCGTCAGCGTTACAGAGGCGTTAAAAACGAAAAAGGCGTGTGGATTACGCCTGCTTTTTCCGAAGCTTATTTACGTTTTTGGAGGAGGACAATATCCACCCCGACAGCAAATATTACTACCTCACCGAGCTTGCGGCAAAGTGCACCGCAAAGCGTATGGTGCCCGACTATATTTCGGAAAAAATTATGCTTCAAAACAAAATCGACAAAAACGGCGAGGGTCACTGCTACACCTGTATGGGCTGCCGAAGTTTCCTCACGCCGTATGTTGACGAAAACGGCAAACCGAAGTATTACGGCAGATTTAATCAGGGCGTTGTAACGGTTAACCTTGTTGATATAGGTCTTTCTGCGGACAAAGATTTGACGAAATTCTGGCAGATTTTCGACGAGAGAATGGAACTTTGCCACAGAGCGCTTCAGGCGCGCCACGAACGTCTTACGGGAACCGTGTCGGACGCCGCGCCTATTCTTTGGCAGCACGGCGCACTTTTTGCGTCTTAAAAAGGCGAAACGATTGACAAATATCTCCACGGCGGATATTCCACGCTTTCGCTCGGATATGCCGGTCTTTGGGAGTGCGTTTACGCGCTTATCGGAAAAAACTCACCGAAAAAGACGGCGAGGAGCTTGGACTTGAAATTATGAGAAAGCTCAACGAATATACCGCAAAATGGAAAGCCGCGGAAAATATTGACTACTCGCTTTACGGCACACCGCTCGAAAGCACGACATATAAATTTGCAAAATGTCTGCAAAAACGTTTCGGAATTGTGAAAGGCGTGACCGACAAGAACTACATCACAAACAGCTATCACGTTCACGTTTCGGAGGACATTGACGCGTTTGACAAGCTTGCGCTTGAAGCAAAATTCCAGGCGCTTTCCCCCGGCGGTGCAATTTCTTACGTTGAAGTGCCGAATATGCAGAACAACCTTGAGGCAGTTCTCACCGTTATGAAATTTATCTACAACAACATTATGTATGCCGAGCTTAACACAAAGTCGGACTACTGCCAGGTTTGCGGATACGACGGCGAAATTGAAATCAAGGAAAAACGAACACGGCAAGCTTGTGTGGGAGTGCCCGAACTGCCATAACACCGACCAAAAACCAAGCTTAACGTTGCGCGCAGAACGTGCGGATATATCGGAACGCAATTTTGGAACCAGGGCAGAACACAGGAGATAAAAGAGAGAGTTTTGCACCTGTAAAAATTTTTAAAAATATATCTTTCGGACGTACATAAAAAACTGTACGTCCGAAGTTTTTGAAAGGAATTTTATCGTGAACGTTGCGGCAATTAAAAAATGACATAGCAAACGGCGTCGGCGTGCGCGTTTCGCTCTTTGTTAGCGGGTGCCGTCACAGGTGCAAAAAAACTGCTTTAACAAAGAGGCGTGGGACTTTTGATTTCGGCGAAAAATTCACCGATGAAACAATGGAAGAAATTATGTCCGCGCTTGACAAAGATTTTATAAGCGGACTTACAATTCTCGGCGGAGAACCGTTTGAAAATGAAAACCTCGGCGGTGTTTTGTCGGTTGTGAAAGAGTGCAGAAAACGTTTTCCGCAAAAAAACATCTGGTGCTACACGGGATTTGATTTTGCAAACGATTTTTTAAACGGAAACGGCGAAAGACATCAGAAAATAATGGATATTCTGTCCAACATCGACGTTCTTGTAGACGGCAGATTTATAGAAGAAAAAAAGGATTTGTCACTGCTTTTTCGGGGGTCGTCAAATCAAAAATATAATCGACGTTAAAAAAATCGCTTGCCGAAAAACAAACTTGTTCCGCTATCCGGCAAATGGGAGCGTACACCGGGAAACAGGGAACATATATGAAATGTAAAAATAAAAATTTAACCCCAAACGAAAATTACGTTTGGGGTTTGTTTTTATACCTGTGCGCTGTAGTTGGGCGCTTCTTTTGTGATGTAAATATCGTGGGGGTGGCTTTCTTTAAGACCTGCACCTGTAATGCGAACAAATTTGCCGTTTTCGATAAGGTCGTTAATGTTTTTCGCACCGCAGTATCCCATACCGGACCTCAAACCGCCGAGGAGCTGATAAACAGTGTCGGCAAGCGGTCCTTTGTAGGGAACACGTCCCTCAACGCCCTCGGGAACAAGCTTTTTGGTGCCCGTCTGGAAGTATCTGTCACGGCTTCCCTTTTCCATAGCGGCAAGCGAACCCATTCCGCGGTAAACCTTAAAGTTTCTGCCCTGATAAATTTCAATTTCGCCCGGGCTTTCCTCACAGCCGGCAAGAAGGCTTCCTATCATAATAACGTTCGCACCGGCGGCAATCGCCTTTGTGATGTCGCCCGAATATTTGATACCGCCGTCGCCAATAACGGGAATACCTTTCTTTTTGGCAACCTGCGACGCGTTGTAAATTGCGCTTATCTGTGGCATACCGATACCTGCAACGATACGGGTTGTACAGATTGAACCCGGTCCTATGCCGACTTTAATCGCGTCAACGCCGGCATCAATCAAATCCTCCGCCGCCTCAGCGGTTGCAATGTTTCCGGCAATGAGGTCAACGTGCGGAAATGCCTCTTTAACTTTTTTAATGCATTTGAAAATGTTTGCCGAATGACCGTGCGCCGAGTCGAGCACCAAAACGTCAACGTGCGACGCAACAAGCGCCTCAACCCTGTCGAGAACGTCGTTTGTGATGCCGATTGCCGCACCTGCAAGAAGGCGTCCGCTCGAATCTTTTGCGGAATTGGGGTATTTCACCGATTTTTTTCAATATCTTTAATGGTGATAAGTCCTTTAAGATTGCCGTTTTTGTCAACAATCGGGAGTTTTTTTCGATTTTGTGCGTCATAAGGATTTTTCGCCTCGTCGAGAGTTGTGCCCTCGGGCGCGGTGATAAGGTTTTCCTTTGTCATAACGTATTTAATCTGTTTTGAAAAGTCGGTTTCAAAGCGCAAATCGCGGTTTGTAAGTATTCCGACAAGCTTACCGCTGTCGTCTGTAATCGGCACGCCCGAAATTCTGTATTTTCCCATAATATTGTCGGCGTCCTCAAGCGTATGCTCGGGCGAAAGATGGAACGGGTCAACAATAACGCCGTGCTCCGACCTTTTAACCTTGTCAACCTCAATAGCCTGCGCCTCGATTGACATATTCTTGTGGATTATGCCTATTCCGCCCTCGCGCGCCATTGCAATGGCAAGCGCAGATTCGGTAACGGTGTCCATAGCGGCGCTCATCATAGGAATGTTGAGTGTAATATTGTTTGTAAGCTTGGTTGTAAGGTCAATCTCGTTGGGCAGAACGTCGCTTTTTCTGCGGAATAAGCAACACGTCGTCAAACGTAAGACCTTCAAATGCAAATTTGTCGTTCATCATATACCTCCCAAAAATTTAATAGAAAAATACAAAATTATATGTAAAAATTCAGAGCCGACAAAAAAATCGGCATCTGAACTTTTAAAAAAACCTGTTTTTATAAACTCTTTACAACGTCTGCACAGCGTTTGCACAGTGTCGGGTGCTCTTTGTCCTCACCGACCGTTGTTGAATACATCCAGCATCTTTCGCACTTTTCGCCGTCCGACACCGAAATTTTTGATGTACGCACCCGTTTCTCGCCTTTTACACCGTCGCCCTTGCCCTCGTGAACGCAAGCGTCCGAGGTGATGAACACGGTTTTAAGCTCGGTTTCGTTTTCTTTCAGGAACGCGTACAAATCGCCCTCCGCGCTGATTTCGACTTTCGCGTTGAGCGAATGACCGATAATTTTCTCGTTTCGCGCGCTTTCAAGAGCTTTGCTGACATCGTTTTTTTAATCGCAATAAGTCTGTCGTATTTTTCGGCAAGCGCACTGTCGTCGTATTCGCCGCAAACCTTCGGCATACCTGCAAACATAACGTGTTTTTTTCGCGTCCTCTTTTGCGTGAGGCATAGCGTTCCAGATTTCCTCGGTCGTAAAGCAAAGCACCGGCGCAAGGAGTTTTACAAGCGCATCGAGAAGTTTATACATTGCCGTCTGCGCACTTCTTCTCGCCTGGCTGTCCGCCTTTTCGGTGTAAAGTCTGTCTTTTATAATATCAAGATAGAAGTTACTCATATCAACAACGCAGAAATGGTGAATTGCGTGCTGGAGCGAATGGAATTCATAACTTCTGTACGCCTCAAGCGCCTTTTTGCAGAGCGCATTGAGTTTGTAAAGCGCCCAGCGGTCGATTTCGAGCATATCCTTATATTCAACCGAATCGGTATCGGGGTTGAAATCCGCGGTGTTGCCGAGGATATATCTCGCCGTATTTCTGATTTTTCGATAGCTTTCTGAAAGCTGTTTCAAAATATCGTTGCTTATTCTTACGTCTGTTTTGTAGTCGGACGAAACAACCCACAAACGGAGAATGTCGATACCGTACTTTTTGCAACTTCAAGCGGGTCTCATGCCGTTGCCGAGCGATTTCGACATCTTTTGCCGTTGCCGTCAACAACCATACCGTGCGTGATAACCTTTTTGTACGGCGCTTTTTTGCCGAGCGCAACGCTTGTCAAAAGCGACGACTGGAACCAACCGCGGTACTGGTCGTTGCCCTCAAGATAAACGTCCGCAGGCCAGCTTAAATTGTCACGGCCCTCCAAAACGGCATAATGGCTCGAACCCGAGTCAAACCAAACGTCCATAATGTCTGTCTCTTTTGTGAAATGCTCGCAGCCGCACTTTTCGCATTTTTGTGCCCTTTGGGAAGAATTTCCGACGCGTCAAGCTCGTACCAAATTCCCGAGCCTTTTTCGCTGAAAAGTTTTTGATATAATTTTTTTATGGTTTCTTCGTTTATAAGCTCGTGACCGCACTCCTCGCAGTAGAAAATCGGAATGGGAACACCCCATTTTTCTCTGACGCGAAATACACCAGTCGCTCCTGTCCTCAACCATTTTTGTAATTCTTTCCTCGCCCCATTTGGGAAGCCAGTCAACCTCTTTAATAGCCTCAACCGCGGCTTTTTTAAACTTGTCAACCGACGCGAACCACTGCTCCGTCGCACGGAAAAACAATAGGCGACGAGCATCTCCAGCAGTGGGGATACTGGTGGATAATCGGCTCGATTGCAACGAGCGAATTTTGTGCTTTTTAAGTTCGTCTATAATCGCCGAGTTCGATTTTTCGTAATACATACCGGCAAATTTGCCTGCCTCCTCGTTCAGCACGCCCTTTGAATCGACGGGAACGATAATCGGCAAATCGTAATTCTGGCACGCAACAAAGTCCTCCGCGCCGTGACCGGGAGCGGTATGAACACAGCCTGTACCGGCGTCAAGCGTAACGTGTCCGCCGAGAATTACCAAAGAATCGCGGTCGATAAACGGGTGCTTGCAGGTGATGTATTCCAAATCTTTGCCGTCAAATTATGCGGCAATTTTGTAATTTTCAATATTCGCCGCCTTGCAGAACGTGTCAACAAGGTCTTTCGCAACAACGTAGTATTCACCGCCGACGTCAACCAAAGCATAGATAAAATCGGGGTTTAAGCAAATTGCGACGTTTCCGGGAAGAGTCCAGGTTGTGGTCGTCGAGATTACAAAAGAAGATTTTGTTTTTGTCAAAGCCTTTGAAAACGCCCTTGTCGTCGTTTACGCGGAAACGCACGTAAATTGAATTTGTCTTGTCCTCGGCATATTCAATCTCCGCCTCGGCAAGCGCAGTTTCGCAGTCGGGGCACCAGTAAACGGGTTTCATACCTTTATAGATGACGCCCGAATTTGCCATTTTTCCGAAAACTTCAATCTGTCTGCCTTCAAACTGCGGCTGAAGTGTGTAATACGGATGCTTGTAGTCCGCCAAAAACACCGAGTCTTTTTAAACTGTTCAGCCTGATTGTTGATATATTTCATAGCGAAATCCTCGCAGATTTTGCGGAATTCGCTTGTCGATACCTCGTCTTTTTTGATTTTGAGTTTCTTTATTGCCTGAACCTCAATCGGAAGTCCGTGCGTTTCCCAGCCGGGAATATACTGCGCGCGGTAACCGTCCATATTTTTTTAAAAACGAAGAATAATATCTTTTTAAAAAATTTTATTCAAACTGTGGCCCAAATGAATGTCGCCGTTTGCAAACGGAGGACCGTCGTGCAGAGTAAATTCCTGCTTGCCCTTGTTCTCCTCCATCAACTGCTCGTAAAGCCCTTTCGCTGTCCCATTTTTCACCATTTCAGGCTCTTTCTGGGGAAGATTTGCCCTCATAGAAAAAAATCGGTTTTGGGAAGATTAAGGGTTTTTGCTGTAATCGAATTCTTCCACTTATAAAACAACTCCTTTTTTTAAAAACTGCCAAACAAAAATGTATATAAAAAAATTAAAACTAATTTTTTTGTTTTCCTGATTTTTCGCCGTTTTTGAATGTTTGATTTCATAGTCTTGAGATATGTTTCAAATTCCGCAATAACACGGGATTTAAATAGTATGTAGTCGCGCTTTAACTGCTCGTTTTTTTCTCGGCGCTTTTTCTGCATTTCGACGTTGGCATTTTTTTATAATGTCCTCCGCCTTTTTGTTTGCGTCCTCAATGATAAGGCGCGCCTTTTCCGACGCATTATTGCGCACTTCCTCGCTCGCGCTCTGCGCAACCAGAAGCGTGCTTTTGCATTGTGTCCTCCATTGATTTGTAATGGTCAACCGCATCCGAAAAGAGTGTTTGTCTTGTCCTTTAACGCGATATTTTCGCGGTAAAGCTTTTCGTAGTCAGCCAAAACAAGCTCCATAAACTTGTCTACGTCGGCTCTGTTGTATCCGCCGACCGCGGATTTTATAAATTTTTTACTTTCAATATCAAGCGGAGAAAGCACCTTAAATCACCTCATACATAATATTTAACGCAAATACGGCGTTTATTCTTTTTAGTGAGCGGAAAATCGGTCAAAATTATGCCCTTTCCGAAACCGCGCACCGTCAAAACATCGTTGTTTGAAACCTGTTTTGACAAATTTTTTTCACATTCATAGTTAAGAAAAAAACCCTGCCCTCTGTGATAAGAGCGTCCGAAACCGCGCGCGATTTTGAGCAAAACGCACTCACCACGCAGTCCAGCCTCAGCGACGTCACGGTTTTTGCCACTTCGTCAAATTCGCGCTCGCCGTCAAAATCAAAATCGCCGTCAAAAATTTCGCATTTAACGTTTGCGCGCGCAATTTTTTTAAGCTCTATCATGAGAAAACCGGCAATATCGGCGGCCGCAAACATAACCGCAAAATCGGATAAAATCATAATATCCCCTATTTTTTCGCGTTTAATTCCGAGCGAAAGCACCGAGCCGAGATAATCTCTGTGTTCAAAAACGCTTTTGTCGCGCGTTGAAATTTTAAGCTTAACAAGCGGAAAATCATCTTTTTCCGCACTCGCCGAACGCGAAAAACTTTCCTTTCCGCGCCGTCGTATCCGCCGAATGACGAATAATTTTCAAAATGCGCCGACGAAAGCTTTTTCAAGCAAAAATCGCGTCGGCAGGCGGCAGAAACGGCGTAAAACTTACGCTGTCCGAAAAATTCGCTTTTTAATTTTGTCAAAAATGAGCGAAAACAAATTTTTGCGTTCTATGCCGTCTATGCCCGACAAAAATTTAAGCTTGTCCATTATTCGGCATCAAAAAGACCGTGCATTTTAAGCTCCTCGCCGAAATCGCCCATAATGCCCACATTGTACGGCGCAAGAAGCAAAATTCCGTTTGAAACTTTCTGCATACTGCCGTCCAGCGCGTAAACCGCACCGCTCAAAAAAAGTTTACAATCTTAACCGCAACCGCTTTATCAAGCTTTTCAAGGTTGACAACAACCGGTTTTTTCGACTTCAAATGGTCGGCAATTTCCTGCGCGTCCGAATAAGCTGTCGGCTGAATGATAACCACTTTAAGCTGTGTGGTTGTGTGAATGTTAACCACTTTATTTTTGCGCGCGGGTGTGAAAGAGGGGCGCTGTTCCTCCCTTTCTTCGGGCATAACCGCGTCTATCGCCTCGTCGTTGTCCTCACTGCCGAGTCCCAGAAAATTTGTAACCTTGTCCATAAAGTTTGCCATAACACCAATCCCCATTTCAAATATTTTACTTTTTATGAAAAATTTTTATGTTAAAATTTAATGTTTGAATTTATTCTTTGAAAAATTTTTCGAGCCTATGCGCACAATGTTTGCGCCCTCCTCCACCGCAACGGTGTAATCGGAGCTCATTCCCATAGACAAATAGTCCATACTAATATTATTATATTTTTCGCGATATGTCAACAAAAAAATTTTATATAATTTTCTAAAAATTTGACGAATTTCGTCCTCGGACGCAAATTTCGGCGCCATTGTCATAAATCCGCGCACCTTTACCGACGAAAATTCTTCAATTTTTCAAGCATCGGCAAAATTTCGTCCTCGCTCATACCGCTTTTTCGACTCCTCGCCCGAAATGTTAACTTCGAGAAGAATATCGGTCGTAACATTTTGCTTTTTGAAAGACGTTCGATTTCTTCGGCAAGTTTTTAACGTATCAACCGAGTGGATAAGCTTTGTTTTGCCGATTATGTATTTCACCTTATTCGTTTGCAGATGCCCGATTATGTGCCATTTGACGTTCGGAATTTTATCGTATTTTTTTCCATAAATTCCTGAACCCTGTTTTTCGCCGAGGTCGCAAATTCCCTCGTTTACGGCGCACATAATGTCGTCAACCCCGACGGTTTTTGGTCACGCCGAGAATTGTCACATCTTCATAATTTCTGCCCGACCTTTCGCACGCCGTTTTAATGTTTTGTCTTACTTTTTTTCTATGTTTTTCAGCAATACTCAAAATCCGTCAGCTCCCGATTAAAAAATTTTTTTGAAACTTTTTGCCGTTTTGCTAATGCTTGGGCGACGTTAAAACCTCGTCGTAAAGCAAAAGCGCGTTTGCGTCGGCATTGTTTTCTTTTACAATCGCGTATTTTTTTCATCTTTATAAATAATCTCAACCGTTTTAAACTTTTTCGGTGTTGTCGGTGACAACATAACCGCAGTCAGCGCCGTCTTTTTGGTGAGCGCGTTCACGGGAACTTGAAGTCGCGAATAAAAGGTTTTAATAAGCTCAACGTCAACCGAACGCTGCATATACGAATTTGCGTCGTATGCCGTGGTGCTCACAACGATAACGTGATTTGAACCCCTTATCGTCCGAGATGGACATAATGTTGCCTTTGATATTTTTGCTGTCGTCGTTTATGCGGATAAAAAAACCTCTTCGCCGACTTCAAAATCGGCACATCTGTCCTTGTCCGCGGCAAGCGCGACGCACCACATATAGTTGTCGATAAGCTTGATTTCGTTTTTCTCTTCTCCGCCTTTTTCCTCATTTTTTCTAAGTTTGTCGGCGATATTCTTAAAATCGGAATATTTCAAATCTTTCGCGTTGTCAACGCTCAAAACGTCCTCGTAGCCGTCGGTGTGCGATACAAACACCCCGGGTGACGGTGCGTAAACGTTTTGTTCAAACTCCGCAAGCTGTGCTTCAAGCTCGTTTTTCTGCGCGGTTAAGTTTTCCAAATCAGTTTTGGTTGCCGCGCCCGACGAATCGACCCTGTTTTTCTTGTCATACAAGGCGGAAATCTCCGCCTTTGTTTCGGTTATTTTTTGTTGTCGCCGATATTCGTGTAATAAACAAGGCTTGCAACCTTTTCGGAAATTTTGCTGTCCAGCTTGTAAACGTCGTCGGTAAAATTGTCGCTCACTTTTTTTGCGCTTTCAAGCTCCTCTATGCGCTTGTTGATTTTCGCAAGATTTGCCTGAACCTCACTGTCGGCGTTTTTCGTTTACAACCGAGGCAATAAGCTTGCCTGCCGGCACAAGCGTGCCGTCCGCAACTTTAGCGGAAATTGTGCCCGAAAGGTTCGTATCGATTTTCTGCTCACTGCGGATTATAATTCCCATATGCTTTGAGGTGTTTTCCATACTTCCCGAAAAACCATTTCCTTGCCGGACGCCGGATTAACCGCAAAATATGAAATGAGAACAGCCGCCGCGGCCGCGCAAACAATCAAAAGTTTTTTATATTTTTTATTCAACCCTGCGTCACCGCCAAATCAAATTTTTATCGCAAATCAGTTTTCGTATTTTGAAAAATCAACCGCACGGCGCGGAATAATGGTAGACACCGCGTGCTTGAAAAACAAGCTGTTCTTTGCCGTTTACTTCAAGCATAATGGTGAAATTGTCAAAGCTTCGCACCTGACCGTTGAACTGAAAACCGTTTGTAAGATAAACGGTAACGTCAACCTTTTCCTTTCTTACCGCATTCAAAAATACGTCCTGAAAAATTTGTCTGTTTCATAAAATGTTCCTCTCCCTTTTTGCAATGTTTATAATTTCTTCGCATTGTTCCGCCATTTTTTCGCACGGCAAAATTTCCGCGTCAATCCAGTTTATGCTTTTGTCGCGCATAAACCAGGTGTACTGGCGCTTTGCATATCGGCGCGAATTGCGTTTTAAAAGCTCTGTTGCCTCAAAAAGCGTTGTTTTGCCGTTTAAATAATCTATAATTTCGCGGTAGCCGATTGCCTGCGACGACGTTTTTGAAAAGCCTTTTTCGCTTTTCAAAATTTTTTCAACCTCGCCGATAAGACCGTTTTTTTATCATCTCGTCCACGCGCGCGTTTATTCTTTTCGTAAAGCACGGCATTTTCAAGATAAAGCCCTATTTTAACACACTCAATGCCGTTTGCGTTTTTTTGTTTGCGTCACTGTCGTTTTCGGTTTTTGTTTTGCCCGTAACGTGATAAATTTCCAGCGCGCGAATAACCCTTTTCACATTGTTGCAGTGAATTTTTTCCGCGCTTTCTTTATCAATTTTTTCAAGCATTTCGTGAAGATATTCACAGCCTTTTTCCTCGGCGGTTTTTTTAAGATATTCCCTGTATTCCTCGTCATTTGCCGTAACCGAAAAAAATCGGTTCCGTTTAAAAAGCGCGTCGGCATAAAGCCCCGTACCGCCCACAACGAGCGGAAAAAATCCGTTTTCAAAAATTTCGTTTACCGCCTCTTTCGCCTCGCTGACGTACCGTACAACGTTGTATTCCTCCCACGGCTCGGCAACCGAGAGCATATAGTGCTTAACGCCGCACATCTCGTCCTCCGACGCTTTTGCCGTGCCGATGTCCATATTTTTGTAAATCTGCATAGAATCGGCGGAAACAATCTGCGCGTTTATCCTTTTTGCCAGCAAAACCGACGTTTTTGTTTTGCCGACGCCCGTGGGACCCACAATCGCGGCGGCAAAAATTTTATTTTTATCAGTCATCAGACAATCCTTTTTAAACTCTTTTTCCAAATCTTTTTGCTCATTTTTATTTCAATCGGGCGCCCGTGCGGACAGGTGTTTATGTTTCCGAGTGTGTAAACCTTTTGCACAAGGTCCTCCATTTCTTTATACGAAAGCGGAGTATTGCCCTTTATGGCGCGCTTGCACGCCATTGTGTGAAGCGAAATTTCCGACAAATCGGTTAAATCGACCTTGCTTTTTGTTTTGCAGAATTTCCGCAATTTCAACAATCAGTCCGTCAATTCCGCACCCCTCCAGCGCGGCGGGGATTTTTTTCTTACTATAACTACATTGTCGCCGAAGTCGTCGATTTCAAAACCGAGAGAGGCGAAAAAAATTCTTTTGTTTTCCGACACCGTTTCAAAAAGCGTCGGCGCAAGGCTCACCGTCGCAGGAATGAGCATAATCTGCGACAAAATGCTCTTGTTTTTGTAGTCCTCGGTAAATTCTTCAAAATACAGTCTTTCGTGCGCGGCGTGCTGGTCGATAACGCACATTTCCCCGCTTTTTTCAACGATTATGTAGGTTGAAAAAATCTGCCCGACAACTCTGAAATCTATCCCGGCTTTAAGCTCGGTGTTTGTTATTTTTTCATCTGTTTTTTCGTCGTCATACACATTGTCATACGCGCCGTTTGCGCCGGCACCCGTGTGCGGTTTTGCCCCAAAAATTTTTCCGCGTCCTTTTTAAGACTTTCAAACGTTTCGCGCCCGACGCGGTGCGCACAAATTCGTCGTCTGGATAGCATTTTTCCCTCGTCGTTTAACGTTTTTGTGTCCGCTTTCGGCTTTAAATCGTCAATCGTCACGCGCCCGTTGTTCGAATTTCGGTGCTTGACGCACTTTTTGCATATCCGAAATTTTTTTCTTCCTTATTTATATGTTCTTCCGCTTTTTGCCGTGCGGATTTCTTCCGTTTTAACATCGGGTTTGATGTCTGAAATTTTTATTTCCGAATTTTTCAGCCCGATAGCTTTCTTTTAGGTCTTTACAAACGCGTCGCGCAAAAAGGTTTATGTCAATCTGATTTGACTTTTTTATGCCCTCCGGAACGTCGAATTTCTCAAGCTTTCTTTCGGGCATCTTCATTTTCAGGCACAACGCGCTTTTTTTCTCCAGCGCATTTTTTTCACCGCCCAGTAAACCGCCTCGAAAACTTTTTTGTCGTCCGAAAAACGCACCTCCATTTTTTTGTAGGGGTGAACGTTTACGTCCACAAACGCGGGATTTACCTCAACGTTCAGCACCGCAAACGGGAATTTTTCCCACCATAACGGTGTTTTTTTGCACCCCTCGGAAAGCGCCGCGGAAAGTGCTCTGCTGACAAAATTTCTGCCGTTTATAAAAAACGTCTGATACGCGCGCGTGTTGCGCGAAATCTGCGAATTTCCGATAAATCCCGACACGCGTATGCTTTCGTCGGAATAGTCAACCTCGATTAAATTTTTTTGGCGTAATCCGCGCCGTAAAACGGCAAAAATAGCATTTTTAAATTTCCGTCGCCTGCCGACGTCACCGTTTTTGACTGACTTATGTATTTCACCGCGACCGACGGATTTCCCAAAAATCACCTTATTCATCACGTCGGTGATATACGCGGTTTCCGCCGAATCTTTCTTCAAAATTTCATACGCGCCGGCGTATTGAAAAACAAATCGCGCACGATAACCGTCGTGCCGTCCGCACAGCCCGTTTCATCCTCTTCAATAACCTTTCCGCCTTTTACAGTGATGAGCGAGCCGAAATCATCGGCTCTTGTTTTGGTGAAAACCTCAACCGACGACACCGCCGCAATGCTTGCGAGCGCCTCGCCGCGGAAACCGAGCGTCATAATTTTTGCAAGGTCGGCGCCGTTTTTGATTTTGCTGGTCGCGTGAGGCAAAAACGCGGTTTTAAGGTCGTCTTTTTCAATTCCTCCGCCGTTGTCGGTCACGCGGATATACGACATACCGCCGTTTTTAATCTCGACGGTAACACTTGTAGCGCCTGCGTCTACGGAATTTTCCACAAGCTCTTTTACCACCGATGCGGGACGCTCTACCACCTCGCCCGCGGAAATCATATTTGCGACCTCTTCTGTTAAAACGTTGATTTTTCCCATAAACGCACCTCCTTATATCTCAGATTTATTCGTTTTCCGAAACAATTTTCTGAAGTTTATAAATTTTCCGTTCAGCGCCTCAATCGGCGTGAGCGTTGAAATATCGTAATTTTTTTAATCATTCCGATAACCTTGTTTGAAATTTCCTCGCTTGCCGTCTTGCCGGCATCATAGCTTATGCTTTTGTGCTCGCGCGAAAATTCGCCTTTTTCAATGTTCGCCAAAATTTCTTTTGCGCGCGAAACAACTTTTTGGCATCGCCTGCAAGATGCGCAACCTCAATGCCGAAGCTGTCGTCGGTTCCGCCTTTTACGATTTTGCGCAGGAATGTTATATCGTCGCCGTGCTTTTTAACCGCAATGGAATAGTTGTTCACGCCGTCGATTTCGTCCTCAAGCGCGATAAGCTCGTGATAGTGGGTTGCAAAAAGCGATTTTGCGCCGATAAGGTTTTTATCGCTCAAATATTCCACCACCGCCCACGCGATTGAAAGTCCGTCGAACGTGCTTGTTCCGCGTCCGATTTCGTCCAAAATGAGCAGGCTTTTTGGTCGCGTTGTTCAAAAATGTTTGCAACCTCGTTCATTTCAACCATAAACGTACTCTGCCCTGCCGCAGTCGTCCGACGCGCCGACGCGCGTGAAAAATTTTGTCCACAACGCCTATTCGGCACTCGCTCGCCGGCACAAAACTGCCGATTTGCGCCATTACTGCGATAACAGCCGTCTGACGCATATATGTCGATTTACCTGCCATATTCGGACCGGTTATAATCGCAAACCTGTTTTTATCGGTGTCGAGATATGTATCGTTCGGCACAAACAGCGAGTCGGTCAAAAACTTCTCGACTATCGGGTGTCTGCCGTTTTTAATGTCGATAACGTCGCTGTCGTCCACCGTCGGCTTAACATAGCCGTTCGACTCGGCAACAAGCGCGAACGACGACAAAACGTCTATCACCGCAACAAGCTTTGCCTGAAGAAGAATTCTGTCCATATTTCGGCTCACCGCGTCGCGCACCGCGCAGAAATCGTCGTATTCAATCGCGGTGACGCGCTCGTTTGCGCCGAGAATGGTGTTTTCCACATCTTTAAGCTCCTCGGTGATATATCTTTCGCAGTTTGTAAGCGTTTGTTTCCTTTATATACCTGTCGGGCGCTTTGTCGATGTTCGATTTTGTGATTTCAATATAATATCCGAAAACTCGGTTGTATGAAATTTTAAGGTTTTTAACACCTCGTCGCCTCGCGCTCTCTCGCCTCTATTTCCGCGATAATGCGCGCGCCGTTTTTTTAACGGTGTCTTTAATTTTGTCAAGTTCTGGGTCAAACCCGGGTTTTATCATACCGCCCTCGCGCACGGTCAGCGGAGGGTCGTCAACAAACGCGGAATTTATAAGCTTTATACAAATCCGATGCCGCGTCAAGGCTTTCCGTAATGCGCGTTAAATACGGCGTTTCAAAGCCTTTTGAAACCTGTTTTATTTCGGAAAGGAACAAAAGACTGTTTTTGAGCGCCACAAGCTCGCGCGCGTTCACCGAGCCGTAAACCACTTTTGACATAATTCTTTTCAATGTCGCCTATTCCGCCGAGCGCCTTAACCGCCTCGGAGCGCACGGCGATGTTTTTTTCACAAAAACTCAACCGCGTCAAGACGCATATTTATCTCGTCCGAATTTATAAGAGGCTGTTCAATCCATTTTTCGCAAAAAGGCGCGCGCCCATACTTGTAGACGTTTTGTCGAGTATTCCCAAAAGCGAGCCTTTTTTGCCCTTGTCGCGCATTGTTTCGGTAAGCTCAAGATTTTCTGCGCGACGAAAGGTCGATTTCAACAAAAAGACGACGAATTGTAAACGCTCGCCTTTGAAATGTTTGAAAGCGACACTTTCTGCGTGTCGTCAAGATATTTGAGCGCACCTGCCGGCGGCGCGGAGGGCATATTTATTTTCGCCGAGCGCCTGCTCCGATTCGGAATATGCGCCGAATTTTTTTCTCTAACTCTGTTTTCGCAGTCCGAAAGTTCAAAATCCTCGTCGGGAACATAACTTAAATAAAAAAATCACAGCGTTTTTAAGTTTGCGAAAAATTCTTTTCAAATTTAAGCGCGCTTTGGTTCACGATAATTTCGGTCGGCTTGTAACACGCAATAACGTTTGCCATTTTGCCCTCGGCAATGTCCTGTCTGCCGTAAGTCGCGAAAAAATCGCCCGTCGAAACGTCGGCAAAACAAATGCCGAAATTTTCGTCGTCGGTATAAATGCACGCAAGAAAATTGTTTGTACTGTCCGAAAGCGCCATATCAAGGTTCGCCGTTCCGGGGTTACAACCCTCACAACGTCGCGCTTTACAATGTCTTTTGCAAGCGCCGGGTCCTCCATCTGCTCGCAGATTGCAACTTTATATCCCTGTTTTACAAGGCGCGCAATGTAGCTTTGCACGCTGTGATACGGCACACCGCACATCGGCGCTTTTTCTTCTTGTCCGCAGTTTCTGCCCGTGAGCGTAAGCTCCAAAACCTTTGAGGCAATCAGCGCGTCGTCGAAAAACATTTCGTAAAAATCGCCGAGTCTGAAAAACAAAAGACAGTCTTTATACTGCTCTTTCACCTGCAAATATTGCTTCATCATAGGTGTAACAGCATTTTTATCAGCCATAGTCAAAGAAACCTTTCAATAAAAATTAGTGATGGCATCCGCCGCAGGACGAACAGCTTCCCGTACAGCCCTCTTCGTTGTCCTTGCCCGAAACATAGTAGCCCAAAATGCCGTTGATTTTGCTCATAAGGTTAGAAAAATTCTGCTGTCCGTCAACATATGCCGCAATGCTTTTGTTTGCCATAATTTTTCACAAGCGGCTTTCGCGTCGTTCTGAATAACCTCAAACTCCTCTTTTTGTGATGTCGGGGTTGGACGCTTTTTTTGTAAGGTCCTCGCGAGTTGTGTGATATTCCATCATAAGCTCAACCGCCTCTTTATCGTCAAGCTGATTTGCCTCGGCAAGCTTAAATGCCTTAAATTCCTCGCTCTCGGCAATCATAATTCCCAGCTCTTTTGCTTTGTCCATAATATCCTGCATAATAAAATTCTCCTTTATAATAATAAAAATTTATACCAATTCACCCGAAAGTGACCAAGTATGCGCGTTTGTGATTTTTAACCCTCACTATCTTGCCGACAAGGCTTTTTCACCTTTAAAGTTAACGATTTTTCCGCCGTCGGTTCTGCCCGTCATAAAGTCGGGGTTGTTTTTGCTTTCGCCCTCAACCAGAATTTCAAGTTCTTTTCCGTCGTATTCTTTGTTCTTCTCGGCGGAAATGATGTTTTGAAGTTCTAACATTCTGTCGAAATTTTTTTTTCTTCTTTTGTAAGAACGTCCTCCATTTTTCGGCAGGCGTTCCGTGTCTTTTTGAATATATAAACGAAAAATACGCTGTCGTATCTTACGGTTTTCAAAAACCTCCATAGTATGCTCGAAATCGTCGTTGTCCTCGCCGGGGAAACCCACGATAATGTCGGTTGTGAGCGTGACGTTCGGAATTTTTTCCTTAACTTTTCTTATTTTTTCAAGATACTGTGCGCTTGTGTATTTTCGGTTCATAGCCTTTAAAATTTTGTCGCTTCCGCACTGTATCGGCAAATGGAGCTGTTTGCACACCTTTTTGTTCTGTGCGATTACGCCGATAAGCTTGTCCGACAAATCTTTCGGATGGCTCGTCATAAAGCGTATGCGCTCAATTCCGTCCACCTTAGAAACCTCGTTTAAAAAGGTCGGGGAAGTCGATATAGCCGTCAATGTCCTTGCCGTAGGAATTTACGTTCTGCCCCAGGAGCATAATTTCCTTAACTCCGTTTTCGGCAAGATTTTTTACTTCCTTTATAATATCCTCTTTCATACGGCTTCGCTCGCGCCCACGCACATACGGCACAATGCAGTAGGTGCAGAAGTTGTTGCATCCGTACATAACCGAAACGCCTGCAAGAGGCGAATTATCGCGGTGCATAGGCAGATTTTCGGCAATTTTGCCGTCCTCGTTTACAAACTCGATAACGCGCTCGTGAAAATTTTTCGGCATTGTAGAAAAATTTCGGGGAAACGGTAGAGCGAATGTGTGCCGAACACAATATCAACGTGTTTGTAACGCTTTTTAATCTGCTCCACAATGTGCTCCTGCTGCATCATACAACCGCAAACGCCGATAATAAGGCTCGGTTTTGCGCGTTTCAGCGCCTTTAGCGCGCCGATATTTCCGAAAACCTTAAGCTCCGCGTTTTCGCGCACGGCGCAGGTGTTGTAGATGATAACGTCCGCTTTGTTTTTTTGTCGTCGGTCTTTTTATAGCCCATTTCTTCAAGCATACCCAAAAGACGCTCGGAATCGTTGACGTTCTGCGCACAGCCGTAGGTTTCCACAAAAGCAAATTTTTCGCTCCCTGCGTTAATATCCGCAACAAGCCTTATATTCCGCTTTTGATTTTCTATTTCTTCATTTGTGACATTTACATTTTCTCGTTTTGACATTTTGTTCCTCTTAAACGCTTTTAAATTATAATCCATATAATTATATCACAAAAATTAAAAAAATATGTAAACCGAAAAATTAAGATTTTGCATAAATTTTTTTACAAAGTTTTGCACAAACACTTTTAAATTTTTTTAGTGCAAACCGATTTTTTTGATAAAATTTTTACAAAAAAATTGGTACAAAAAACGTCAAAAATTACAATATTTTCAAAAAACCGCTTTTACATTTGGAAAAAAATGTATGATATACTTTTTGCAACAAGTAGGATATCTTTAAATCCGATGCGGGACGTCGGCAAGATTGACAATAGTATTACTGCGCTTATTTTGCCTTGTCCGTGTTATGCTTCGGACAAGGCATTTTTATTATTTAAAAAATATCCTATAATTTTAACGCCCAAAAAGGGCAGACAGGAGATTTTTTTATGAAACTTATCTACGACGTAAACGACAAGCCTAAATTCGGGCAGCTGCTCGTGTTCGCATTCCAGCAGCTTCTTGCAATTTTGGCGGCAACAATCGCGGTTCCGTCCATCATAGGCAACGGAATGTCGCAGTCGGCGGCGCTTTTTCGGCGCAGGTGTCGGCACAATCGTATACCTTTTGTTCACAAAATTCAAAAGCCCCGTGTTCCTCGGCTCGTCTTTCGCGTTCCTCGGTTCAATGTTCGCGGCTTTTGCGGGCGCCGTTTCGGTTGAGGCAGGTCACGCCGGACTCATCATCGGTGCAATTTTTTTGCAGGTCTTGTATATGTTGTAATCGCAATCGTAGTAAAATTTGCGGGCGTAAAATGGATTGACAAACTTATGCCTCCCGTTGTAATCGGACCCACAGTTGCAATCATCGGACTTTCGCTTTCGGGCAACGCAATCGGCGATATGCTTAAATTTGCCGAATTCGATGCGGCAAACTCGGTTTACGTTATGGGCGCTAAAGGCTGGATCGGTCTTATCTGCGCGCTTGCAACACTTCTCACTGTTATGATTTGCTCGGTTTACGGCAAAAAAATGACAAAACTTATTCCGTTCATCATCGGTATTCTCGCAGGCTACGCTGTTGCGGCAATTTTTCACCGTAATCGGCATTAAAACGGGAAATGACAACTTTATGGTTATCGACTTCTCGCTCTTTAACAATATGCAGTGGTACCCCGACTTCACATTCTTTAAGGCTAAAAAAAGGCTTTGCGGCGGTTGACGCAAAAATACATAGCTACCGTTGCGGTTGCATATGTTCCCGTTGCATTCGTTGTTTTTGCGGAGCACATTGCAGACCACAAAAAAACCTTTCAAGCGTTATTGACAGAGAGCTTTTTGAAAGAGCCGGGACTTCACAGAACACTCCTCGGTGACGGCGTCGGTTCAATGGTCGGCGCAATCTTCGGCGGATGCCCCAACACAACATACGGCGAGTCGGTAGGCTGTGTTGCAATCACAGGCAACGCGTCTGTTGTAACAATTCTCACAACGGCGATTATGGCAATTCTTATCTCGTTCTTCGGACCGTTTGTAACATTCCTTGCAACAATTCCGTCGTGCGTAATGGGCGGTGTGTGCGTAACACTCTACGGCTTTATCGCAGTAAGCGGTCTTAAAATGCTCCAGGATGTAGACCTCAACGACAACAGCAACCTCTTTGTTGTATCGGCTATTCTCATCTCGGGTATCGGCGGTATGGCGCTCAAGCTCGGTCAGGTTACACTCACCGAAATTGCCTGCGCGCTTATTCTCGGAATTATCGTAAACCTTATCTTGTCGAAAAAAGCGAGTGAATAATTATGAAGCTTAAATCCGAAATTCTGGACAGTTCGGCATTTAACCGTGCGCTTGTCCGCATAGCGCACCAGATTATCGAAAAAAACGGCAATGTTGAAAACCTTGCGGTTATCGGAATAAAAACGCGCGGAGTGCCCATTGCACAGCGCATTGCAAAAAACATTTACGATATTGAGGGTGTGAAAGTGGACGTCGGCGTTTTGGACATCACGCTCTACCGCGACGATTTGTCGCACATCTCGCCCGACCCGATAATCAATTCCACCGATATAAATTTTGACATAAACGGCAAAACGGTGGTTCTTGCGGACGACGTGATATACACGGGCAGAACGGTGCGCGCGGCAATGGACGCGGTGATGAGCATCGGCAGACCCGACAAAATAGATCTTTTTCACAATGGTGGACCGCGGACACAGAGAACTTCCTATCCGCGCCGATTTTGTGGGAAAAAATCTTCCCACGTCGCACTCGGAGGTTGTGAAAGTTAACCTCACCGAAACCGACGGCAAGGACAATGTGGAAATATATTCGCTTTAAAAATTAAATTTAATTTTTCAGCAGTCTGCAAGAGTTTGCAGATAATAAAGTAAAATAAAAAGTCTGAACATCAAAAGATGTTCAGACTTTTATTATTGCCCTGTTTTTTTGCATATGCGCAAACGGTTTACAGGCAGGTGTTATAAAATCGAAATCTGTGCGGTTTAAACAGGCAAAGTTTCCGCATACTAAAGGCTTGTTCACACAAAGTGAACAAGCCTTAATTTTGTCAGTCTGTTTTATATCGGTCTGTCTGCCAATCAGTCTATATTTATATCATCCGACTGCACGATAGGCGTTACAACTTCAATGTCGTTGTAAACCTTCATACCCGTGCCGGCAGGTATAAGTTTACCGATAATAACGTTTTCTTTAAGACCGATAAGCGGGTCTTTTTTGCCCTTGATAGCGGCTTCGGTGAGAACTCTCGTTGTTTCCTGGAACGATGCCGCCGACAGGAACGACTCGGTTGCAAGCGCGGTTTTGGTGATACCCAAAAGCACCTGTTTAACAACCGGCACAGCAACGCCTTTTTCTTCAGCCTCTGCTTTTTTGTCGAGATATTCGCCCTTATCAATAAGCGAACCGAGAATGAGGTCTGTTTCGCCGGGGTCCTCAACCTTAACTTTGTGCATCATCTGACGTACGATAACCTCGATGTGCTTATCGTTAATATCAATACCCTGCAATCTGTAAACCCTCTGAACCTCCTGGATAAGGTACTGCTGAACTGCGTCCGCACCCTTTTCGGGGATTTTTGAGCAAATCCTGCGGATAAATCGAACCCTCTGTAAGCTCGTCGCCCGCATTGAGCACCTGACCGTTGGTGATTTTTATTCTCGAACCGTACGGGATAAGATATGTTACACTCTCGCCCGTTTCCTGGTTTGTGATAACAACTTCGCGTTTTGTTTTTTCTTCCACAATCTGCGCAACGCCCGCAAGCTCGGTGAGAATTGCAAGACCTTTAGGACGTCTTGCCTCGAAAAGCTCCTCAACCCTGGGAAGACCCTGAGTGATGTCGTCGCCGGCGATACCGCCCGAGTGGAACGTTCTCATTGTAAGCTGTGTACCCGGCTCACCGATAGACTGAGCCGCGATGATACCAACCGCCTCGCCGACATTAACAAGTTTGCCCGACGAAAGGTTAGAACCGTAGCATTTTGCGCAAACGCCGATTTTTGACGAGCAGGTAAGAATTGAGCGGATTTTCGCTTCCGTAACGCCTGCTTTTGCAACTTTATCGGCAATTCTCTCGTCCATAAGCTCGTTTCGTTTAACCAAAACTTCGCCTGTTTCGGGGTGAATAATATCCTCCGCACAAGTTCTGCCGACAAGTCTGTCTTTAAATCCTTCGATAATTTCATTGCCGTCTTTGATGTCTTTAACAACAAGGTACTCTTCCGTACCGCAGTCGTCCTCACGGATAATAACGTCCTGCGAAACGTCGACAAGACGTCTTGTGAGGTATCCCGAGTCGGCTGTACGAAGCGCTGTATCGGTAAGACCTTTACGCGCACCGTGCGACGAAATAAAATATTCCTGAACGTTAAGTCCCTCACGGAAGTTAGCCTTGATAGGCACTTCGATTGTTCGTCCCTGTGTATCCGCCATAAGTCCGCGCATACCTGCGAGCTGTCTTATCTGGTCGATACTACCGCGGGCACCGGATTTAGCCATCATATATATCGGGTTAAATTCGTCGAGGCTGTCAACCAGCGCGTTTGTAACGTCGTCCACTGTCTTGCTCCAAGTCTGAACAAGTGCATCGTGGCGCTCATCGTCCGACAAAAAGACCGCGTTTGAACAGTTTTTGTGATTTTTTTCGATTTCCTTTTCCGCGCCGTCGAGAAGTTCCGCTTTTGCCGCAGGAATTTCCATATCTGACACCGAAATGGTGATTGCGCCCTTTGGTGGAATATTTAAAGCCGAGCGCTTTAATTCTGTCAAGAACATTTGCGGTTTCTGTTACATCGTGAACCGCGATACATTTATCAACAATTTTTCCGAGCATTTTTTTGTCGACAATGAACGAAATTTCAAGAACGAATTTGTTCTCGGGTTTGCTTCTGTCAACAAATCCCAAATCCTGCGGAATGTTATCGTTAAATATAAGTCTGCCGACGGTAGCGTCGATAATGCCCTCCTCCGTTTTGCCGTCGATTTCTTTTGAAACGACAACCTTAATCGGAGCGTGGAGGCCTACCGCACCCTCGTCGTAAGCCATAATAGCCTCGTTGTAGCTTGAAAAAGCCTTGCCCTCGCCGACTTCGCCGGGGAAACATCCCTCCTCGGTGAACTGCGCCTCTTTTTTGCCCTGCGCTTTAAGCTCGGCATTAACTTTTACAAGCGCTCTGCCGGTATCCGAATCGGTAAGATAAGTAACTTTATCGCCAACCTTAAATTCCGAGTCGCCGCTGTCGGTAATTTTAACCTTCTTCGGCTTGGTGATTGTAAGGTAGTAACTTCCGAGAACCATATCCTGTGTAGGAACGGTAACAGGTTTACCGTCTTGAGGCTTTAAGAGGTTGTTTGCCGAAAGCATAAGGAAACGTGCCTCTGCCTGTGCCTCGGGCGAAAGCGGAACGTGAACCGCCATCTGGTCGCCGTCGAAGTCCGCGTTGAACGCACTGCACACGAGCGGGTGAAGCTTTAACGCTCTGCCCTCAACCAAAATCGGCTCAAATGCCTGAATACCGAGTCTGTGGAGTGTAGGCGCACGGTTCAAAAGCACGGGGTGGTCTTTGATAACGTCCTCGAGCATATCCCAAACCTCGGGGCGCACTCTTTCAACCATTCTTTTTGCGCTCTTTATGTTATGGCAGAATCCGTCGCCGACAAGCTTTTTCATAACGAATGGCTTAAACAGTTCAAGCGCCATTTCTTTTGGCAAGCCGCATTGATAGATTTTAAGGCTTGGCCCAACAACGATAACCGAACGGCCTGAATAGTCAACACGTTTACCGAGAAGGTTCTGTCTGAAACGTCCCTGTTTACCTTTCAAAAGGTCGGAAAGCGACTTAAGCGGTCTGTTTCCGGGGCCGGTTACGGGGCGTCCGCGTCTGCCGTTGTCGATAAGCGCGTCAACAGCCTCCTGCAGCATTCTCTTTTCGTTTCTTACGATAATCTCTGGCGCGTCAAGCTCCAGCAGTCTTTTAAGACGGTTGTTACGGTTGATAACACGTCTGTATAAATCATTAAGGTCGCTTGTTGCAAATCTTCCGCCGTCCAGCTGAACCATAGGACGCAAATCGGGCGGAATAACGGGAACTGCGTCCATAATCATCCACTCGGGTTTGTTGCCCGAAATTCTGAACGCCTCTACAACTTCCAATCTTTTTGCAACTCTGATTTTTTTCTGTCCCTGTGCCTCTTCAAGCTCGTTTTTAAGCTCTGCCGAAAGCTTTTCAAGGTCTATTTCGCAGAGTAATTTTTTAATTGCCTCCGCGCCCATAGCCGCCTCAAATTTGTCTTTGCCGTATTTTTCAACGGTGTCGCGGTATTCTTTTTCGCTCAAAACCTGTTTTTCAACAAGGTTTGTTTTGCCGGGGTCTATAACCACGTATGACGCGAAATACAAAATCTTTTCAAGATTTCTCGGCGACATATCGAGGATAAGTCCCATTCTTGACGGTATGCCTTTAAAATACCAGATGTGCGAAACAGGCGCCGCAAGCTCGATATGACCCATTCTTTCACGTCTTACCTTTGAGCGTGTAACCTCAACTCCGCATCGGTCGCAGACAATACCTTTATATCTTATTCTTTTTATATTTTCCGCAATAGCACTCCCAGTCCTTCTGCGGTCCGAAAATTCTTTCACAGTAAAGTCCGTCGCGCTCGGGTTTCAAAGTCCTGTAATTGATTGTTTCGGGCTTTTTAACCTCGCCGTGCGACCACTCTCTGATTTTCTCCGGAGATGCCAAACCGATTCTTATTGCTTCAAACTCATTGTTTGCCTCATCATCAGTGTGCGCTGTATGATTTTCAACATTACACAAATCAGTCACTCCCCTTTCTTAAAACAAATCGTCATCGTCGTTTTTGACGTCCAAATCAACGTCGCTGTCCAAACTGTCAAGACTGTCAATATCGTCCAAATCGAGAAGATCCAAAACATCGTCATCTGTCTTGGGCATTGATTTAAGAAGATTTTTCGGTGATGTCCAAATCCTCCTCGTTAGGCTCCTTGTCCTCGTCGAACAAAGGCTCGTCAATATCGTCAATCATCATATCAATATCTTTGTCCTCGTCGCTCTTGCCCTCAATCGAGTCGATAATATCGTCGTCGTCCGCGATGGGCATAAGTTTCATATTGCTTGTGTCGTCATCATCAACCGACTCTTTAAGCTCGATTTCGTTGTCGTTGCCGTCAAGCACTTTTACGTCAAGCGACAAGCTCTGAAGTTCTTTTATAAGAACCTTGAACGACTCCGGAATACCGGGCTTGGGCACATTTTCGCCCTTTACGATACTCTCGTAGGTTTTTACACGGCCGACAATATCGTCCGACTTAACGGTGAGGATTTCCTGCAGGGTGTACGCCGAGCCGTAAGCCTCGAGCGCCCAAACCTCCATCTCACCGAATCTCTGACCGCCGAACTGCGCTTTACCGCCGAGAGGCTGCTGTGTAACAAGCGAGTACGGACCCGTGCTTCGTGCGTGGATTTTATCGTCAACAAGGTGATGCAGTTTGAGGTAATACATATAACCTACCGTTACGGGGTTGTCGAACGGCATACCCGTTCTTCCGTCGTAAAGCACTGTTTTGCCTGTTTTGCTCATACCTGCTTTTTCAAGAGTTTCCATAATGTCTTCCTCGGTTGCACCGTCAAATACCGGAGTTGCAATCTTCCAGCCGAGCGCCTTTGCGGCATAGCCGAGATGCACTTCGAGCACCTGTCCGATGTTCATTCGGGAAGGTACGCCGAGCGGATTTAACACAATCTGGAGCGGTGTGCCGTCGGGGAGGAACGGCATATCTTCTTCGGGAAGTATGCGCGATACAACACCTTTGTTACCGTGACGGCCCGCCATTTTGTCGCCGACGGAAATTTTTTTCTTTTCTGTGCGATGTAGCATCTTACCACCTGGTTTACTCCGGGGAAGCTCGTCGCCGTTTTCACGCGTGAACACTTTAACGTCCACAATGATACCGCTTTCGCCGTGAGGAACGCGGAGCGACGTATCTCTTACTTCTCTTGCTTTTTCGCCGAATATCGCGCGGAGAAGTCTTTCTTCAGCCGAAAGCTCGGTTTCGCCCTTGGGTGTAACCTTGCCGACGAGAATGTCGCCCTACCTTACCTCTGCGCCTATTCTTACAACACCTCTTTCGTCCAAATCCTTCAATGCGTCCTCGCCGACGTTGGGAATATCGCGTGTAATTTCCTCAGGTCCGAGTTTTTGTATCTCTGGATTCCGACTCATATTCTTCTATATGAATTGACGTAAATACGTCCTCTTTAACCAAGCGCTCGTTAATAAGAACCGCGTCCTCGTAGTTGTAACCTTCCCACGTCATAAAGCCGATGAGAATGTTTTTGCCGAGTGCGATTTCACCCTGCGAGGTTGACGGACCGTCCGCGATAATATCGCCTTTTTCCACCGCCTCGCCTTTTTTAACGATAGGTTTCTGGTTTATGCAGGTACCCTGGTTTGAACGGAGGAATTTGGTAAGCTTTATAAGTTCTCAAGTTTCCGTCTTTTTCTTTAATGATGATGGTATCTGCCGAAACAAAATCAACAATACCGTCCTCTTTTTGCAAGGACAACAACGCCCGAGTCTTTCGCCGCCTTATATTCCATACCCGTGGCGACAATCGGAGGGTCGGGATTAAGGAGCGGAACCGCCTGGCGCTGCATATTCGAGCCCATCAGCGCTCGAACCGCGTCGTCGTTTTCGAGGAACGGAATCATAGCCGTAGCAACCGAAACGAGCTGTTTCGGCGAAACGTCCATATAGTCAACCTTGTCATTTTCTATTTCAACAAATTCGTCCTGGTAACGAACGATAATTTTCTTTTTCGCAAACTTGTTGTCCTCGGTGAGAACCTCGTTTGCCTGCGCGATTTTGTAGTTATCCTCAATATCCGCAGTCATATATTCGATTTCGTCGGTAACAACGCCGGTTTCTTTGTCAACCTTGCGGTAAGGCGCCTCAATAAAGCCGAATTCGTTGATACGCGCATAGCACGAAAGCGAGTTGATAAGACCGATATTCGGGCCTTCAGGAGTTTCGATAGGACACATTCTGCCGTAGTGCGAATGGTGAACGTCACGAACTTCAAAGCCTGCGCGCTCACGGCTCAAGCCGCCGGGTCCGAGCGCCGAAAGACGTCTTTTATGCGTAAGCTCTGCAAGAGGGTTGTTCTGGTCCATAAACTGCGACAGCTGACTGCTTCCGAAAAACTCTTTAATCGCCGACACAACAGGGCGCGAGTTGATAAGGAGCTGAGGAGTTACCGAGTCTAAATCCTGTGTGGTCATTCTTTCTTTTACAACTCTTTCAAGGCGCGCAAAACCGATACGGAACTGGTTCTGCAAAAGCTCGCCGACCGCTCTTATTCTTCTGTTTCCGAGATGGTCGATGTCGTCGGTTGTGCCCATACCGTATGAAAGGTTGTTGTGATAGTTAATCGACGCCAAAATATCGTCAAGAATGATGTGCTTGGGAATAAGCTCATCAATTCTGATTTTGATTTCTTCTTTAATTTCTTCTTCGGTTTCCTTTGCTGTCAAGAATTTCGGAAAAGCACGCTGTAACGCACTTTTTCGGTAATTCCGAGGTCGGACACGTCAAAATCAACGTGGTCCGCAAGGTGAACCATACCGTTTGAGAACACTTTGATTTCCTTGCCCTCAAACATAAGATAAACAACATTAACGCCCGATTTTTCAATCTCCTTGGACGCGTCAATGCCGATAATTTCGCCTTTTTTAGCGTAAATTTCGCCTGTTTCGGGGTCGACAATATCTCTTGCCGCCTCAAAGTTTCTTATTCTTCTCGAAAGCGCAAGCTTTTTGTTGAATTTAAATCTGCCGACTTTGGACAAATCGTAGCGTTTGTCGTCGTAAAAAGCGCATTCAAAAGACTCGTCGCGCTCTCCACCGTGGGAGGCTCGCCGGGACGGAGTTTTTTTATAAATTTCGATGAGCGCTTCTTCCGTGCTCTTTGTCGGGTCTTTTTTTCAAGTGTGTTGATAAGCTTTTTCGTCCTCGCCGAAAAAGCTCCAAAATCTGCGCGTTTGTGCCTATTCCGAGCGCTCTTATAAGAACAGTAACGGGAAGTTTTCTCGTTCTGTCAATTCTAACCGAAAATACGTCGTTTGAATCGGTTTCGTATTCAAGCCAAGCACCGCGGTTGGGTATAACCGTGGCAAAAATTAAAGCTTTTTTTGCCGATTTTGTCAAACTGCATATCGTAATATATGCCGGGCGACCTTACAACCTGGCTGACAATAACACGCTCTGCGCCGTTGATAATGAAAGTACCCTGGTCGGTCATAAGCGGAAATTCACCCATAAAAATTTCCTGCTCTTTAACCTCGCCCGTTTCTTTTGTTGATGAGTCTTACCTTCATTTTTAAGCGGTTTCGAGTATGTAGCATCTCGTTCTTTACATTCCTCAACCGAATATTTGGGGTTGTCCTCCAAATAATAATCATTGAATTCCAGCAAAAGATTGCCCGAGAAATCGGTAATCGGCGACACATCGTGCAATACCTCTTTCAATCCCTTTTCGAGAAACCAGTTGTAGGAATCAATTTGAACTTCGATTAAGTTTGGCATTTTGGACTGATCCTCGTTGATACGGGAAAAAGCTCATACGTTCATTTTTGCCAAGCTTTATAGGATGTACCATAGAACAAATCACCTCATTTAAAAATTTTTGGGACGCTCAGTACGGACGAAACGCACCTTTTCACCGCACAAAAAGCACATTTTGGCATAAGGGCAGAATTATCCCCTATGCCTTTTCGCGTTTTTTCCCAATAAAAAACGCACTATATATCACAAAAATCTCTTATTATCCTGATATTTTTACCAAAAAAATCAAATTTTATACTTAAAATCTAAAAAAATGGCGCAATTCAAGAGAATACGATTGCAATTTATAATAATATCATATAAAGTAAATAATGTCAACCTTTTTTCGAAAAATTTTTTTCTCTCCCGTATTTACACCAAATGCGGCAGTGTCTGCCACCGCCGCATTTATAAAAATTACTTTTTAAGCGCCATTGATTTTTCGCCGCTTCGGCAATATCCTTCGCGGTGAGGTGATATTCTTCAAGCAAAAAGCTTGGGAACACCCGATTTTCCGAAAACGTCGCGAGTGCCTATTCTTACGAGAGGCGCGGGGAAATTCTCGCACAAAACCTCTGCAACCGCACTGCCGAGTCCGCCAATAATGTTGTGCTCCTCGCACGAAACGAGCGCGCCGGTTTCTTTTGCGGCTTTGATGATAATATCTTTATCAATCGGCTTGATTGTGTGAATGTTTATAACTCTCGCCGAAATGTTTTCCTCCGCAAGGATTTTCTGCGCCTTGAGCGCCTCACCGACCATAAGTCCTGTCGCGATAAGCGTAACGTCGGTGCCGTCTTTCAATGTAACGCCCTTGCCAAGCTCAAATTTATATGTATCCGCATCGTTGATTTCTTCAACAGCAAGACGTCCCAAACGAACATAAAACGGACCGTAATTATCTATTGCCGCCTTGATTGCCGCTCTTGTTTCCACAGCGTCGCACGGGGAAATTACCGTCATATTGGGAAGTGCGCGCATAATCGCCACATCTTCGAGCGCCTGATGCGTTGCGCCGTCCTCGCCGACCGACACGCCTGCGTGAGTTGCGCATACTTTAACGTTTAAATTGGGGTAGCAAACCGAGTTTCTCACCTGTTCAAACGCTCTCCCTGCCGCGAACATTACAAAAACTGGACGCGAAAAACAATTTTTCCGCAGGCTGCAAGACCTGCCGCGGTGGAAATCATATTCGCCTCCGCGATACCCATATTTATAAACCTTTCGGGATATTTTTTTTCTTAAAACACTCTGTTTTTTTGTGGATTTAGACAAATCGGCGTCCAAAACCAAAAATTCTCTCGTCGCCGCCGAATTCCGCGAGCGCGTTGCCGTATGCCTCTCTGGTTGCAATTTTCTTTTTATCCGCCATCTTATCTTACCTCCAATTCTTTCAAATGCGCGTCAAGCTCCGAAATCGCCTGTTCGTACTGCTCTTTGTTGGGAGCGGCACCGTGCCACGACGCCTCGTTCTCCATAAACGACACGCCTTTGCCCTTAACGCTCTTTTGCGATAACCGCGGTCGGCTTGCCTTTTGTGCTTTTTCGCGGTTCTGATTGCTTCTTTTATCTCGTCGTAATTGTGCGCGTCAATAACAACAACGTTCCAGCCGAAAGCCTTGAATTTTTCGTCAATCGGGAGGGGCGACATAACCTTTGAAATATCGCCGTCAATCTGAAGTCCGTTGAAATCGACGAAAATGGTGACGTTGTCAAGCTTTGTAGTGCGGTGCGAACATAGCCGCCTCCCACACCTGACCTTCTTCGCTCGCCGTCGCCGAGCATAGCATAAACGCGGTAATCTTTTTTGCCAGCTTGCCGGCAAGCGCCATACCGTTTGCCGCGCAGACACCCTGACCGAGCGAACCTGTTGACATATCAACGCCCGGAACGCCCTTCATATCGGGGTGACCCTGAAGATAGCTGTCAATGCGTCTGAAAGTTTTAATGTCCTCAACCGGGAAAAAAATCCTTTTTCCGCCAAAGCGCCGTAAAGTGCAGGCGCGCAGTGACCTTTTGAGAGCACAAATCTGTCGCGGTTTTCGTCTTTGGGATTTTTTTCACGTCAACGTTCATTTCGTCAAAATACAGCACCGAAAGAATATCCGCAATCGAAAGCGAACCGCCCGGGTGTCCCGACGAAGCGCTGTAAACCGCCTCAAGCGCGTGTTTTCTTATTTTGTAAGCGGTTTTTTCAAGTGTTAAGTTGTCCATTTTTACCTCCGAAAATTTTAAAATTTCTCTCTGAACCCCTCTCCCAGAGTCTGTGCGACGTCCGAGATTATAATAAACGCATTTTCATCTGCATTTTTAACAATATCTTTAAGTTTTGTCACCTCGCGCGGTTTGACCACGCACATAAGCATAACTCCGCCTCTGCCCGAATACATACCTGTTGACGGTATGCCCGTGACACCGCGGTGCATAAAGTTTAAAATATTTTCGCTTATTTTTGAGTGCTTGTCCGATATGATGAAAACCGATTTTGAATAGTCCATACCGTCCACAATATAGTCGGTGACCTTTACGCTGACAAACAGTGCAAGCACACAGTACAAAACCAGTGAAAAAAATCGGCAAACACAACCGCCGACGCAAAAAAATCACGGCAAGGTCGGCAAAGAGAATTGCGTTTCCGACGCTGATGTGCGGAAATTTTTGTTTATCATAAGCGCCAAAAAGGTCTGTTCCGCCCGTCGCCGCGCCGTTCGCCGCGACAATGCCTATTCCTGCGCCCATTAACGCACCGCCGAAAAGCGCGTTTATCACTCTGTCATTTCCGATATTCCACACGTTTTTCAAAAACCTGTAAAAATACCGAAAGCAAAAACGCCGAAAGCATTGAGTTTAAAAGGTCGCCTTTTTCAAGTTTTTTTAAACGCGAACACAAACATCACGGCGTTTAAAAATCAGCACCGTCACCGACACGGGAATATTTAACATAAAATAGAAAAAGCGTACCCAGTCCGCTGACGCCGCCGACCGACATTTTTAAACGGAATTAAAAAAATACGTCGAGTCCCAAAGCGGTAATTGCTGAGCCTAAAACAAGCAAAAAAATATTTTATTGTTATTTTTCATTTTTCTATTTGAAATTTCCAAAAATCAACTGTGCATTTCATAGGATAATTTCAAAATTTCCTCCAATCGTGCAAAAATCTTTTTTTAAAGTAAAGATAGCCGAGAAGTGTTTCAAAGCCTGTTGCACGCCGGTAGTCCAAGATGTCGGCATTTTTTGCCGATGTCGGGGATTTTGCATTCCGTCCCCTGTTTAAAAAAATTTTTTTATTTCGTCCTCGCTCAGATTTTTCCTCAATCGCCGCGACCGTCTGCGACTGTGCGCGCGCGCTGACAAACGTTGTTGCGGCACGGTGAAGCTTTGACGCGGGCAGATTTTTGTCTTTTGCAAGCATTGTGCGGACGTAAAGCTCGTGCACCGCGTCGCCGACGTATGCAAACGTCAGCGGAGAAATGGTTTCGAGCGGAGCGTTTACATCAAAATCAAACATCTCTTCTCCATTTTACGCCCTGGCGCGTATCCTCCAAAAACAATGCCTTTCGCTTTCAAATCGTCGCGGATTTTGTCTGCCAAAGCAAAAATCTTTGTTTTTTTGCGCGCGTTGTTTCTGTCCTCTATAAGTTTTTTTCAATTTCTTCGTCGAGAATTTCGTCTTTTTGTTCTGCAAAATTCCCAGAACACCGCCCAGTTCGCGGATAAGCGAGAGCGCCTTGTCAATGGTTTTAACGTCTGTTTCGCCGTTAATTTCGCTGTTCGCAAATCTCACCAAATCGAAAAATTGCCGAAATCGCGTCCGCGGTGTTAACGTCGTCGTCCATAGCCGATATAAATTCGTCTTTAAACTTATCAAGTCCGTCAAACGCGGAATTGTCGGTTTTGCCCTCATTTGTACCTTTCAAAAATTCAAGGTTGTCAATGCAGGTGTAAATTCTGTTAAGTCCCGACTGCGCCTGAACGAGCAAATCGTGGCTGAAGTTTATCGGGTTGCGGTAGTGCGCCGAAAGCATAAAGAAACGTATAACCTCATAGTCAAACTCTTTTTGCAACGTCGCGCACCGTGAAGAAATTGTTTAGCGATTTTGACATTTTGCGGTTGTCAACGTTAATATAGCCGTTGTGGAGCCAGTAATGCGCAAACTGACAGCCGTTCGCCGCCTCGCTCTGCGCAACCTCGTTTTCGTGATGCGGAAAAATAAGGTCCATACCGCCCGAGTGAATGTCAATCGTTTTGCCGAGGTATTTGTTCGCCATTGCACTGCACTCAATGTGCCAGCCGGGACGTCCCTCGCTCCAGGGGCTTTCACAGTAAGTCTCGCCCTTTTTTTTGCTTTCCAAACGGCGAAATCCATAGGATTTTTTTCTTTTTCGCCGACTTCAATTCTCGCGCCTGCCTCAAGATTTTCGAAAGGCTGATGCGAAAAGCTTGCCGTAATTCGCAAACTTTTTAACGTCGAAATAAACGTCGCCTTCAACGGTATAGGTAAATCCCTTTTCTTCAAGCGACTTTATAAGCGCGATTATCGCGTCGATATTCTGCGTCGCTCTGGGGTGATAGGTCGCCTCGTGTATGCCGAGCGCCTTTGAATCTTTAAAATATTCCGCGATAAATCTGTCCGCAAGCTCGGCAACGGTGGTGTGCTCTCGTTTGCGCGCCTTATCATTTTATCGTCTATATCGGTGAAATTCTGCACAAACGTCACGTCGTATCCGCGGTATTCAAAAATATCTTCTCAAAACGTCGAACACAATAAACGGACGTGCGTTTCCTATATGAAAAATAATTGTAAACCGTAGGTCCGCAGGAATACATTTTCACCTTATTTTTCAATAGGCACAAATTCTTCTTTCTTTTTGCGTAAGAGTGTTGTAAAGCTGCATAAAACATTCTTCCTTTCCTGCCGCATTTTACGGCAAGTTTATATAAACCGTATTTTATTTGTTTTCATCTTTTTTTCTGCAATTTTTTTCAAGCGCATAAATACGCTTGTAAATTTTGCAAAGCTCCTGCGACACGGGGTCGGGAATATGTATCTGGTCAAGGTCGCAGTCGTTTTTTTCACCTTTTTCGCCGTTAAGACGCGTAACCCTCGCCGGAACGCCGACACAGGTTGAATTTGCCGGAACTTCGCTCAAAACAACGGCATTTGCGGCAATTTTTGAATTGTCGCCCACTTTAAACGGCCCCAAAACCTTTGCACCGGCGCCGATCATAACGTTGTTTCCGATTGTGGGGTGGCGCTTGCCTTTGTCTTTGCCCGTTCCGCCGAGCGTAACACCCTGATAAACGGTGCAGTTGTCACCGATTATTGTGGTTTCGCCCACAACGACGCCCATTCCGTGGTCGATAAAAAAAGACCCTTTCCTATCTGCGCGCCAGGGTGGATTTCAATACCGGTGAAAAAGCGTGTTGCCTGCGATATGAAACGCGCTATAAAATAAAGATGAAGTTTATAGAAAAAAATGCGCGTATCTGTACCGCACCACCGCGTGCACGCCCGAATAAAGCAGGAGAATTTCAAAATAGTTTCTCGCCGCAGGGTCGCGTTCTTTTATACATTTAATCTCTTTTGACGCAAGAAAAACAAATATCAGCAAATCAATTATCACAAGTGTCAAAAGCACAAATAAAAAGGTTTTCAAAAAAATCCCCCGTTCAAAAATAAATCCAATTTAGATTATACATTCATTTTTTTGCAAATTACAACCCCAAAGTGCATTTTTTTATCATTGAGGCAAATTTTTCCGCTTTTTTTCTTCTTTTAATTTGTAGATTATTAGGCAAACTGACAAAACGGCAAGCACCGCCGCCAAAATCTGCGACACGCGCACGCTTCCCCAGTAAAGGCTGTCGGTGCGCATACCCTCAATCCAAAAATCTGCCGAGCGAATAGAGCGCAAGATAGCTGAAAAAAACACTTCGCCGTCAAAGCGCCTTTTTCATAATGCGTCTTAAAACGAAAAAAATACTCCGGCGTTCCACAAACTTTCATACAAAAAAATGTCGGGTGAACAAAAAAATTTCTTTTTCCGTTTTCGTAAAGTCCCATTCTGAGGATAAAATCCGTTTCTCCGCCGTGCGCCTCGCCGTTTACGAAGTTTCCCCATCTGCCGATAATCTGCCCGATTAAAACGCCCATAATGCACACGTCGAAAAACTTTTAACGTGTTAAGCTTTTTTTAACCCTGCAATAAATATATGCCGAAATAACCGCGCCGATTACCGCGCCGTATATGGCAATTCCGCCGTTCCAGATTTTGAAAACGTCCCAAGGATTGTCTTTATAATCGGCAAAACTGAAAATCACATAGTAAATGCGCGCGCAGATTATGCCCGACGGCGCGCCGTATATGGCAATATCCAGCACATTGTCGCTCGAAATGTCCGCGTAATCTTTAATTTTCACGCAGTACAAAATCGCAAGCGTAAAGCCGAGCGCAATAATAATTCCGTACCAGTGCACCTTTAAATTAAAAAAATTTCAAAAAGCAATGGGGTTTATCTCAAACCAGCCGATATTAAGCCCCGGAAAACTTATTTTTTTGTCATAAAAATCACCTCTTACAAAGCAAAAAAATTTGTCGTATTTTTAGGCAAAAGATGCCGAAATTATGCCTTTTTCAGGCGGGTTCGGATTACTTTCTTTCGGCTGGGCATCAAAGCGATCGAACCCCGTATGGTTTAAATAGTAAAATTTTCCAAAATACTGTGTTGAAAAAGCTATGTTATACGTCAGTATTAACCCAGCTTTTCGCCTTGTCTTTTTAAAAAATTTGCTCTATTTAAACTCTTCGACCTTCCGTTTTAAAAAATTATTTGAATTTTTCGGTACGGAGGACGAAGATAGGCTGACGCCTTTCGAGGACGACAAGCCGAAAAAGGCATGAAATTTTTTTAAAATGCAAGGCATACGGGGTTCGATCCTCTGATGCCCTAAGCAGGATAAACAACCGAAAGCGCCTGTTTTTTTCTTCGTCACAGAAAAAGCTTTTTCGTATTTTTTTCGTTTACAAACGCAAGCGTCACCGAGTCGAAAAATATTTGAAAAAAATCAAACCAGTCAACGCCCTTTAACACGTTTCTCACCATTGCCGAGCAAATGCCCTCAACGTCGTTGAACGTACGCAGATACGAACCCCAGATTGACTTTTTTTCGCCCTGTCAAATTCGTCCGCGTCAATGCGTTTTTTTATCTTTAATATACTTTATAACCTCGCCGTACACCTTCTTCGGCTCTTTACTCTCGCCGCCGATTATCGCGCACGCGTACTGCTCCTCATACATATAATCATACGAAAATTCGTCGTTTATAAGTCCGTCGTTGTAAAGACGCTCGTACAAATCACTGCTTTTTGACGCAACCGACGAAAGAATGATTTTCACCGCGATTTCGTTTTTCAAAATTTCATCACCCGTGTATTTTCCGCTGTCCTTAAATCCGATGTCAAAAAGAGGCGTCGAAACCGAAAGTTTCTGCTCGATTTCCTTTTTGAGAAAAACGTTTTTCCTGCTCGTCGGGATAAATGCCTCTTGCCTTTGTTCCCGTAATTTTGTCACCCATAATTTTGTCGGTGATTTCAAGAACTTTATTTTCGTCAACGTCGCCGGCAACGCACAAAATCATATTGGACGGATCGTAAAACGTGTTATAGCACTTGTAAAGCGTGTCGGGCGTGATGTGCGAAATGCTTTCCACCGTGCCTGCAATGTCAATCCGCACAGGCAAATCTTTATACAGCGCGCGCAGAAGATTGAACATAACCCTCCACTCGCCGTCGTCGTCATACATTTTAATTTCCTGACCGATAATTCCCTTTTTCCTTTTCCACGTTCGCGTCGGTAAAATACGGCGATTTCACGTAGTTTAAAAAGGTGCTCGAAGCTCTCGTAAAAAAATTGTCGGTGCACGAAAAAAAGATAGCAGGTGTTTGTAAACGACGTAAATGCGTTTGCGTTCGCGCCGTATTCCGAAAATTTCGCAAAAGCGTCGCTCCCTGTCGCTCATTTCAAACATTTTATGCTCAAGAAAAATGAGCAATTCCGTCGGGAACGGTGATTTGTTCGTTTTCGCCGTTGGGAATAAAAGTGTTGTCAACCGAGCCGATTTTTTTGCGCCGATTATAGCGTATTTTTTTGCTGAAATTTTTTTCTTCGGAACAACAAAAATTCCGAGTCCGCTCTCGTGCGTGCCGAAGTAAAGCGTTTCGCCGATTGCCTTGTTTTTCAACCATGTTAAATTTCATTTTTATTCCCTCCCTTTCAAGAAATATACCGTGTCGGTGTTTATTTTGCAGAACGCATAAATAATCTCCTCCGCCGTAACCGCCGAGGCTTTTTCAATCGCTTCTTCAATCGAAACATCATAACCCAAAAGAATGTTTCCGTAATAGTAATCTTTCATAAGCGCGGGCGAATCGTAGTAGGATTTATAGCGGTTTATGATAAACTGCTTTGCAGCAAAGAGGTCGTTTTCGCTGAAATCACCCTTTTTAACCGCCTCAAGCTGGAAGAAAATTTCTTTTTTCGCCTTTTTGAAATTTTCAAATTCAATGCCCGAGCCGATAAGCATAACCGAATTGTATCGGCTAATGCGCGAATACGCATAATACGCAAGACTCAATTTTTCGCGCACGTTGTTGAAAAGCTTTGAATGTGCGCCCGAACCGAAAATGCTGTTTCCGACCAAAAGCGCCCAGTAGTCGTTATCGAGCGGAGAAATGTTCGTTCGCAGACCTATTGAAAGCTTGCCCTGGGTAACGTCCATACTCTCGTCAACATAGCGGATTTCGTCCGCATCTTTTTTGCCGACGTTAATTTTTATCGGCTTGATGTCAGGTTTCAAAACGCTGAAAGCGTCATTTAAGTAAGCATAAATTTCGTCCGCGTCAACGTCGCCTACAACAAAAATGTCGATGGGACTTGACGAAATTATGTTTTTGTAGTGTGCGTAAAGATTTTTTTCGTCTATGTCCGCCAAATCCTCAATATAGCCGATTTCGCGGATTGCAGTGCTCTCGCCTTTGCACATTTCCTCAATGCAGCGGAAGTCCGCATACGCGCGTTTATCGTTTATCAGCGCGTTTATGTCGGTTTCGAGATTTGCCTTTTCAATATCGACGTATTTTTTGGAAAACTCACCGTTTTCGGGGAGCGGATTGAACATAAATTCAAACATCATATCAAAGCATTTTTATAATTCCTTTTTTTCGGAATATTTTTTTCGCTGAGCGTTGAAAACTCAAACGCAATGGCTTGAACGTCGCCTTTTTTTCTGCACCGACACCGAATATGCCGCGCCGTAAAGACTTTTTAAGTATCGGTCAATGTCCTTTGCCGCGGGAAGATTTTTTTGTTCCCTGCGCCAGAACGCTCGACAAAAGCGAGTTTTTCGTCACCTCGGCGCGGTCCAAACGTCGGCTCAGATAAACCGATACCGAAACGGTTTTGTATTTTTTTATCATCTATGAAATTCAGGCTCACGCCGTTTGCAACGTTAAATTTTTTTAACCTCCTGCATAATTTTTCTCCTTATATTCAAACATTATTATTTTTTTATTTTACCACAATTTTTCACAAAAAAATGCCATATTTTTTTAATTTTTGAAAAAAACACGGCAAAAACTGCTCCGCGAACAAATGCGGAACGGTTTTTGAAATTTTATTATTTAGCGTATTCTACCGCTCTGGTTTCTCTGATAATGTTGACCTTTATCTGACCGGGATATTCAAGCTCGGACTCGATACGTTTAACAATATCGCGCGCAACCAAAATCGTTTCTGTCCTCTTTAACATTTTCGGGCTTAACGATAATTCTGATTTCGCGTCCTGCCTGAATTGCAAACGATTTTTTTCAACGCCGTCGAACGAATTTGCGATTTCTTCGAGCGCCTCAAGACGTTTGATGTAGGTTTCAAGGTTTTTCTCTTCTCGCGCCGGGACGTGCCGCCGAAATAGCGTCGCACGCCTGAACAATGCAGGCAACAATGCTTGTCGGCTCGGTATCGCCGTGGTGCGATGCAATCGCGTTGATAACCTCTGCGCACTCTTTGTGCTTTTTGGCAATGTCAACGCCGATTTCAATGTGCGAACCCTCGATTTCGTGGTCCATAGCCTTGCCTATATCGTGCAGAAGTCCTGCTCTTTTAGCCAGTTTAACGTCAGCGCCCAGCTCGCCTGCCATAACGCCTGCAAGGTTGGACACTTCGATTGAATGTTTAAGCACATTCTGACCGTAGCTTGTGCGGTATTTAAGCTTGCCGAGAAGCCTTATGATTTCAGGGTGCAAACCGTGAACGCCGGTATCGAACGTAGCCTGTTCGCCCTCCTGCTTGATAATCGCTTCAACCTCTTTGCGCGCCTTTTTCAACCATTTCTTCAATGCGCGCCGGGTGAATTCTGCCGTCTACAATAAGTTTTTTTCAAGCGCAACGCGTGCAATTTCGCGCCTTATCGGATCAAAGCCCGAAAGAACAACCGCCTCGGGAGTATCGTCAATGATAAGGTCGATACCCGTGAGCGTTTCAAGCGTTCTGATGTTTCTTCCCTCACGGCCGATAATTCTTCCCTTCATTTCGTCGTTGGGAAGCGAAACAACCGTAACGGTCGCCTCGGCAACGTGGTCTGCGGCACATTTCTGAATTGCCGTGCTGATGATGTTTTTCGCCTTTTTGTCCGCCTCTTCTTTAGCCTCGTCCACGATATTTTTAATCATTATCGCTGACTCGTGCCTTACTTCGTCCTCAACATTTTTGAGGAGGTAATCTTTTGCCTCGTCCACCGAAAGACCCGAAATTTTCTCCAGCATTTCAAGCTGCTGCTGTTTGGTCTTTTTGGTTTCCTCGGTCAAAACGTCAAGTTCTTTGATTTTTTTGATTTAATTTTTTTCGTCTTTTTGTCCAGTGCGTCCGTTTTTGTCCAGATTTGCCTCTTTTTTTGTTCAATCCGTCTTTCCTGACGGCTAATCTCAAATCTTCGATCTTTCATTTCCTTGTCAAACTCGGTGCGGTTTTTTTATGAATTTCTTCCTTTGCGGAAAGAAGCGTTTCTTTCTTTTTTTGGTTTCCGCCTCTTTTTGCTGCGGCAATTATTTCCTCAGCCTGTTTTTTTCCGCATCGCCCAATTTTTGCCTCGGCAATTTTCTTTCTATATGCAACACCGCCGAAAAAAAGCGGCAATACACAGTGCTGCTGCGATAACGCAAAATATTGCATAAATCAAAGATTATCAACCCCCTTTTTTTTGAAATTCCTTGTTTTATCAAGGTTTTAGCGCCTCTCGGGGTGATTTCCTTTTAAAAAGGTTAATTTTTAATATTTAAATTTTTTTAATTTTCAATGCACCCAAAGGCACGTTCCTGCGTGTTCAAAAAAATTTTAAAGCGAACACAAAATCATTTTCGTAAATTACAGACGTAACAACGCCTTTCGCGCGGTGAAAAAAACAAGCGTCCGCGCAAATACAGGCAAAAAAATCAAAAAAATTTAATAAATCAAAAATACACTACTATTTTTATACTATTTTCACTAATCTGTCAATATGATTTTTTTAGTAAAATTGTACTATTATTTTTTTATTTTTTTGACATTTTTTTCGCGTTTTGGGCATATTTTTGGAAGTGAAAATACATTTGAAAGAGGTGAAAAAAATTATGATGAACCCCATACCGCTTATGCCCAAGGACCCTATGTTTTCTTATGCCTATATAGCGTTCCAGCCGTTCGGCGATTTGTACGGCGAGCGCGAGGCGTTAAACCGCGGAACGGTTTTCAAAGCGCTTGACATTCCGTTTTCGTCTTACAGAAATAACCCTATTATGAACCCGTTTAAATAATTTTTTTAAGAAAGGAGCAGAAAAAAATGAAAAATTTCAGCAGAAGAAGTTTTTAAACTGCGGCTGTAAAACCGCACCGGAGAACAAATGCGCCGGCAAGCAGGAAATGCAAAACGGCAGTGACTGGGACAGTATGGGAAGAGCCGAGCTTTTGAGAAGAATTGACGAAATCGGCTTTGCGGCATATGATTTGCAGTTGTTTTTGGATACGCACCGCGACTGTGAGGAGGCGCTGGAGCTTTATAAAAGCCTGACGTTCACCTACCGCGCCGCGGTTAAAGCATATGAGGCAAAATACGGTCCGCTTTCCGCGATGAATTCGTCGGATAAGACACCGTTTGAGTGGGTGTCCGACAATCTTAGATGGCCTTGGCAGAAGGAAGGAGAAATGTAAAAATGTGGAATTATGACAGACGGCTTATGTACCCCGTGAAAATAAAGAATAAAAAAATCCCGAGCTTGCAAAATTTGTTATTGCACAGTACGGCGGACCGAACCGCGTTTGGATATAAAAACAGAGCAGACCGTGAAATGCCAGATATAAAGGCAAATATCACATCTGCTCATTTTTTATGAGAATAAGTTTACGGCACAAAACAAGAAAAAAAAGCAAGCTGAACGTGCCTTTTTCGCTTAAAAAAAGGAGGGGCAAGAAAAGCATTAGCGCCGTAAGGCGCCAGCCCGTGAAAAGTTGGTAGTGCAGCGGAGGCGTTATGCGTGCGCTTGCAAACGCATAGCCGAAACAAACGTGACTTTTCACGGAAAAGGAGGAGCAAGGAAGCAGGCGGACGTTTTTCTGTAAAGAAAAACGGAGCAAAGCGAACTTTGCTCCGACGTGGCGGAGATGATGGGATTTGAACCCATGTGCCCCGTTAAGGACAACACGATTTCCAATCGTGCTCGTTATGACCGCTTCGATACATCTCCATACAAGTCATATTAAAATATCTATAAATAAAAAAAGAAGAAAGAAAAAGCAAAAAAACTTATGTTTTAATTTTTTTCTTCCTCTTTTATTTTTTTGGTGACCCGTAGGGGGAATCGAACCCCTGTTATCGCCGTGAAAGGGCGGTGTCTTAACCGCTTGACCAACGGGCCGTAAAATGGTAGCGGCAACTGGATTTGAACCAGTGACACTACGGGTATGAACCGTATGCTCTAGCCAACTGAGCTATGCCGCCATAAACAACACAAAACAATTTTACCACATCAGTTTAAATTTGTCAACATTATTTTTTTAAAAATTTTTTTAAAAAAATTTTCATATTTTGCATTTTATCTCTATTTTTTTCCGAAAATTCCTGAAAATATGTGCTAATATCAAAAAAAGGAAGGAGGGATAAAATGAAAAAAATTTTATTATAACATCTGTCGGAATTGCCGGCGGATTTATCGTGTCGCTTTTTGGGCGGTTGGTCAAACGGGCTGTGCACGCTTATAATTTTTATGACGGTTGACTATCTCACGGGCATAATTTCCGCAGGAGTTTTTCAAAAAAACAGCCCGAAAAACCAAGTCGGGCGCGCTCAACAGCAGTGTCGGTTTTAAAGGAATTTTCAAAAAAATGGGAATTTTATTCGTTGTTATGCTCGCCTACCGCGTAGACATCACGGCAGGCACCGATTTTGTGAAAAAAATTCGGTTATTATCGCGTACATAGCGAACGAATTTTTTTATCAATCACCGAAAATCTTGCGCTGATGGGACTTTATATGCCGGCGGCGCTGAAAAAAGCGATAGACATACTTCAAAAAGGAGGACGAAGATGAAGATATTGATTGACGCAGGTCACAACAGCAAAAAAATTTTGACACCGGGTGCGTCGGGAAAAATTTCAAAAGAGCAGGATTTGACGTTTGAAATCGCCTCGGCGCTCTATAAAAATTTTTAAGAAAAAAACGGCTATGACGCGCACCTTACACGGCGCACAAAAGACGAGATTTTAGGCACGGGAACGGTAAATTCCAGCCTTGCAAAACGCGCGGAAATCTGCAACGCGATAAACCCCGATTTGTTTTTGTCGATACACATAAACTCGGGCGGCGGCACGGGGTGCGAGGCTTATGTTTACGAAAAAGGGCGGTGCGTCGTTTGATTTTGCGCAAAAAAATGCGTCGCCGAGATGCAGAAAAATCGGCAGAGTAAGCCGAGGCGTGAAGTCGGCACCGTTTTATGTTCTCAAAAAAACACAAACGCGCCTGCGGTGCTTTTTTTGAGGCAGGATTTATCGACAACACGGCGGAGGAAAAAAATGGCTTTGCGAAAACACTTATGCCGTCGCAAACGCGCTCTACGGCGCCGTTTGCCAAAAAGACGGACTACCCTACGGCAACCGAGGCGGTGGCAATTTTGCAAAAAATGCCAAATTATATCCGACGCGGAAAAAAATGGTACAACGGCACGTGGAACGACGCGGATTTTAAGTGGCTTTTTAAGAAAAAAACGGCGTCATATATTGACAAAGCGCGAAAAAAAGGTGATATAATGTCAAAAAGGGGAGCTTGCAAAGGCTGAGAGTAAACGATTGCGTTTTTGACCCGTAACCTGATTTGGATAATGCCAACGTAGGGAAATAGTGTTGATTGCGATAATTTATTTTTCGGCATACTCTTTTTGGGTATGCCGATTTTTAATTTGTCTTGCTCCTTAAAATTAAAAAAAGGGGAATTTTTATGAACAATGTAAGCAGTACCACAAGAAAACTTACCAACAGCGCAATGATGATAGCGCTTTCGCTGGTGCTTTCGTTTTTTTCGCTGTGTTTAAGGCGGCAAACGGCGGCGACGTGACAATCGGCTCGATGGTGCCGGTTATGATAATCGCGTTTATGTACAGCACAAAGTGGGAATTCTCACATCTTTGGTTTTACACCGTGCTCAATATGATTTTTCAAACAGGTTGTAACCACACTTCCCACCGAGGCGTTCGGCTCATACGCGCTGATGATTATTCTCGACTACGTTCTCGCGTTCGGCGTTTTCGGACTTGCAGGATTTTTTTCTATCGCCTTATGGGTTCAAAAAGATGGGCAATGCCTGTATCGGCGGCGATTGTAACGTTTTTGAGATTTTTATGTCACTTTGCGTCGGGAATAATTCTCTGGGGTTCGTATGCGCCCGAGGGTCAGCCGGTTTGGATTTATTCGATTTTTGTATAACGGCGGATATATGCTCCCCGAGCTTATTATCAACACGGTTATCGTTGCCATTTTGAGCGTATGGGCAATTCCGTACGTATCGAAAAAAATTCGCGTAAGATAAAAACGGATTTCCTCCGTATAAAATATTAGACACAACAAAAAAACGTGACGGCTCTCACCGTCACGTTTGTTTGCTATAAGTATAAAAATTATAAAACCTTGTTAAGAAAGTCTATCGTACGCGGATTTTTGCGGATTTTCAAACACTTCTTCGGGTGTTCCCTGCTCCATAATAATACCCTCGTCGATAAAAAAATTACTCTGTCCGAAACCTCGCGCGCAAAGCCCATTTCGTGAGTTACGACAATCATAGTCATACCCTCTGCGGCAAGCTCTTTCATAACCGACAAAACCTCGCCGACCATTTCGGGGTCGAGCGCACTCGTCGGCTCGTCAAACAGCATAATATCGGGTTTCATTGCAAGCGCACGCGCGATTGCCACCCTCTGTTGCTGACCGCCCGAAAGACTTTGCGGATAAGCGTCGATTTTCTCGGCAAGACCTACTCTGTCGAGAAGTTCGCGCGCCTTTTTCTTCGCCTCGTCCTTGGTCATAATTTTGGCGTCAACGGGCGCCATTGTGATATTCTGCTCAACGGTGAGGTGCGGAAACAGGTTAAACTGCTGAAACACCATACCGATATTGCGTCTTATTTTATTCAAATCGGCTTTTTTTGTCGGTTATCTTAAACCCGTCGACGGTGATTTCGCCGTCTGTCGGCACTTCGAGAAGATTTATGCACCTTAGCATTGTCGATTTTCCCGAGCCTGACGGTCCGATAACACAGACAACTTCGCCTTCGTTAACTTCAAGGTCAATACCCTTTAAAACTTCGTTTTTTTCAAAATATTTATGCAGATTTTTTATTTGTACCTTTGGCATAGTTCAATCTCCTTTCCAGGAAAGATGACAAGAGCGAAAGAACGGTTACCACCGAAAGATAGAAGATTGCAACAATGCTCCATATTGCGAGCGGACTGTTTCCGCCGAGCGATACGATGTTTTTTTCGCGTGATACACCATATCTTTTAAGTCCCAGCGCGCAAAGGATTGACGTATCCTTGAGGCGTTATGATACACTGGTTAACCAGCGACGGGATTGAAATTTTAAATGCCTGCGGCAAAATAACTTTAATCATAGCCTTGCCCTTTGAAAGTCCAAGACTTCGCGCCGCCTCCATTTGTCCTTTCGGAACGGCTTGTATTCCGCCGCGGAAAATTTCGGATATGTACGCGCCCGCGTTAGCCGTAAATGCGGTTAAACACGCGGTGTATAAATTTACGCGGAACGATGGAATAAACGTTTGCATAAGCTGAGGGAACGCATAAAATATAAAAAATCCCTGCACCAGAAGCGGTGTGCCTCTGATGAGCCAAATATAAAATTTTGCAATCCACGCAAACGGCTTAAACTTTGAAATGCTCATAAGACAGCTGATTACACCTACAAGTATCGCAAGGATAATTGATATAACCGCAATCTGAACAGTTGTTTTAAGTCCTAATAAAAAGTGCGGGGCTTGCCGCTTTGAATGCCTCAAAAAAATTCATTGTTTAAAAATCACACCAGTCTTAAACGTCAAACAGGGCTGCAAAGCTGCAGCCCTTTAGCCGTTGCCTTATTAAATTAGTTTTTGCTTATATATTTGTCCAAAATTTCCTGATATTTGCCGTTTGCCTTGATATTTTCAAGACCTTTGTCAAACATTGTGAGAAGTTCGGTGTTTTTGCCTTTCATAACGGCAAAACCGTAAGGTGCGCCCTGCTCCATTTCGGTTACCATTTTAAGACCGTTGCCCTGCGAGATGCCGTAGCCCATTACAGGATAGTCCTCAAAGCAAGCAACCGAGTTGCCCGACGTTACGTCCATATACATTGTGGGCGAATCATCGAAAAGCGTGATGTCAAAGCCGTACTGCTCTTTGAGTTTTTCAGCGAACGAAGCACCCTCCGTACCTCTTTTTGCGGCAACTTTTTTGCCGGCGAGGTCTTTATATTCTTTAATTGTATCGTTGTTTGCCGCGATAGCCATTACAACACCCGACTCATAGTAAGACGCCGAGAAATCGTAAGTCTGTTTTCTTTTTATCGGTGATGCTCATACCTGCGATAACGCCGTCTGCCTGGTTTGACTCAAGCGCAACAACCGCCGCGTCGAAACCGAGAACGTCAAGCTCATATTTGAAGCCCTGGTCCTCTGCGATAGCCGCAAGAATGTCAATGTCAATACCCGTAAGCTTATCCGAACCGTTTACATCGGGAATTTCAAACGGAGGGAATGCTGTGTCGGTTGCGATTTTATAAACCTTTTCCGACGATTTTTTTCTCGCCGCAAGCCGCGAAAGATACGCACATGACCACTGCGAGAGCAATACCTAACACTCTTTTTAAAACATTATAATCTACCCCTTTATTCAAATAGTTATCATTATTCTACCACATTTTTAGCACAGTAATCAACTAAAAATTTTTAAAAATGAATATTTTTTTGTGTAAAAAAAGACCAAAATTATTTTAAAATGGATACTGCGTCGGCAATGGTTTTTTTCCAGCGCCTCTTTGCCGTATTTATCGACGTCAAGCTTGTTTTTCTCGCCGTGGGTAAGACAGCCTGCACCGCCTATACATCCGCCCGAGCACGCCATACCCTCGATAAAGTTTGCGTCGAGAAGGTTTTTGCTCTTTTTAAGAAGCGCAATTCTGCACTGCTCGATACCGTCGCACGACACCGCTTTGAGGGTGAAATCTTTGTCGAGCCCCTGTTCCTTGAGTCCCTCGGCAACAGCGTCGGCAAGACCTCCGCTCCTTGCAAAAATTCTGCCGTAGTAGGACGCATTGTCAAGCACGCCCTCTTCAAGCGAGGTGGTGTCAATGTCACGGCTGTCAAAAAGCGCCTGCAATTCTTCAAACGTGAGCACCGCGTCAACGTATTTTTTAACTTCCTCTTTTTCGCCTCGGCTTTTTTCGCCGTGCACGGCCCGATAAACACGATTTTCGCGTTCTTGTCGGTATCTTTTATATATTTTGAAATAGCGGTCATGGGCGACGGGTTGTGCGATACAAACGGCACCAAATCGGGGAAGTTTTTTTCTCGATATACGCAACGAATGCCGGACAGCACGAACTTGTTAAAAATTCTTTTTCCGCAAGTTCTTTCGACTCTGCCTGAGCGACCATATCCGCGCCCAGCGCCGCCTCGATAACGGTATGGAAACCGAGTTCTTTAAGACCGGTTATAACCTGACCGAGTTTTGCATAGGTAAACTGGCTTGAAATTGACGGAGCAACCACCGCATAGAGCTTGTAGTCTTTGTCGGCAAGGCTCTTTTTAAGCAAGTCAACAACCTTTAAAATGTACGATTTATCGGTAATCGCGCCGAACGGACACTGATATACGCACGCACCGCACGAAATACATTTCTCGTCGTCGATTTTTGCCGCTTTGTTTTCGTCCATAGAAATAGCCTTAATTTTGCACGCGTTCTGACACGGACGTTTTCGGCTTACTATTGCGGTATACGGGCAAACCTTTGCGCACGCACCGCAGTCAACGCACTTCGACTTGTCTATATGCGCAACGTGGTTTTCGTCAAACGACAAAGCGCCTCTTTTGCAGACGTCCTCGCATCGGTGCGCAAGACAGCCTCTGCATGCGTTTGTAACTTCGTATCCGCCCACGGGACACTCGTCACAGGCAATGTCTATAACCTGAATGATGTTTTCGCCATCATCTTTTCCTCCCATTGCAAGCTTTACTCTCTCCTCCAAAATTGCGCGTTCTTTATAAACACAGCAACGCATTGTGGGGGTGTTTCCCGGCACAATGATTTTGGGTATTTCAAGCACATTTTTAAGCAGGGTATCACTCCACGCCTGACGCGCAACCTCACGAAGCACTTTATATTTTAAATGCTGCACCTTTGTATCAAATTTTTCTCATCTTTTTCACACACCCTTCTTAAAAAAATAGCTTATCTTAATTCGTTTGCCCATTCTTCTAAGGCAATCTGAAAGTTCTTTTTACAAGATTCATCTTAATATTGAAATTTATCGGAAGTTCCGGGTTTTGATGCGCCGGATTTATCGCGCGTCCGACAAAAAAGTTTATGTCGGTTGCCTCTTCAAAAAGAAGTCTGCATATAAGCGACGCGCCGTCGCGTTTCATACTCCACTGCGTGTAGCTTTCGTTATCTTCAAGATAATCCTTTGCATACGTCAAAAACCCTTGTTTACCGTTATAACTCCCTCGGTGACCAAATCAACGCCGTCGATATATGCAATCGGCGGAACGTCGGACTGCTCGAAATTGAGGCTTGCCCTAAGCGGCTTGCCGAGATATTTCGCCGCGATTGACGAGGTTGTTCCTCCGCAGATGATGTGTTTTCCCTCTTTTTGAGAAGAAAAAGCGACATCATACGGTCGCAGTCGTCGCGGTTGGACGGCGGACCGAAAAGCATATTCATTGGCTCGCGCTTTCGTATATGCACAACGCACGCGGTCGCGTCGTCGCCCGGCTCAAAGCCGTAGAGCTTGTCACACTCGTCCGCAATGATTGTGGAAAGTGTTTTTGCGGTATAGCCCGCTATTGAAACGGTTTCGACAAAGCTTATAATATCATCTCTCTCCCAGCCGAAATTATACGCCGTGCCGATGCCCGCGTGAGGACAGCCGTCGCTCATTGCAACGAAAATATCGCCCTCTTCAAGATTTATCACAGATTTATATATTTTTTTGCCCCCTATATTAAGCTCGGTTTTGGGATAATCGTAATTTTTTTGCCGTCACGGAGCATTATAACCAGCGGATTGTCATACTGCATAATTTCCGCAGTTTCGTTATTGATTAAATGAATAATCGTAAACGTTGAATACGCAACCTTTCGCACCGAACAGATGGGAAGTGTTGCGGCAATGGTTTCAACGCAGTCCTCCAGCGACAGACCGTCCGCCATCATAGTTGAAATGATTTTCGACGTAAGAGTTGACAAAATGCTTGCCTTAACACCGCTCCCGAGACCGTCCGCAAGCACCACAACCGCATCGTCGTCGTGATTTATAATATCAACGTGGTCGCCGCAAAGCTGTTCTCCGCTGTGATTTATACTTTTTGTAGCCGATGTCGGCGCATAGGTTATTCATCTATAATCGACTCCTTAAGCTTTGACAGTGCAATCTTTGTTTCGGCGGCAGTTTCGCCGAGAAGCGACGCGATTTCCTGAACAATACGCATCTGTTTATCGACAACCTTGTCGGCGGTTTCCACCGTATTACGGCTTATTCTTTCTTTCTTCTCGCGCTCTTTTTCCTCGTCGGTGACATCGCGCATAATGCAGATTATAAGTCTGTTTGCGTTGTCGTAGATAACCGTTTCTTCAACATATCTGTTATACTCGGCAAGATAAACAAGCTTGTTTTTTGCCTCCTCGCCCCGCATAGCGTCGGTAAACGGTTTCGGGTCGAGAATACGCACAACCTGGTCGCCGAGAATATCCGACGCACTGCGCAGATTTATGATGTTTCTCGCCGAATTGTTTATCTGCTGAACCTCCAGCTTTTCGTTAACCACAATAATGCCGTTGGGCGTGTTGTTAACAATGTTGTCCGAAAAAAGCTTTCCGCCTTGTCTTTAAGATAAGGCAGGCACATAGAAATCTCCGCCTTGCCCTGATAAATGGCAATCGCCTTTTCACGGCAGGTGTTGTATCCGCACGAACCGCAGTTAAGCTCGTCGCTCGGTTTCATTTTGCCCATCTGGCGCAGAATTTCGTTGATTTCATAATCGCTCGGAGTCTGAAGCTTATGCTCGATAAATTCAAAATGCTTTTTAAGCTCCATTTTGTCGGGCTGGGTAACTTCAAAATCCTTTTCGCCGGCATATTTTGCAACCGCCGCATAATCCCTTATCGGCATACGGTGGTATTTTTCCATAACGGGGCCGCCCACACAGCTGCCGGCGCACGCCGACATCTCGATAAAGCAATTATGTATTTCTCCGCTTTCAATATCTTTTAACGCGGCTATGCAGTTGTCCGTGCCGTCTATCGACATATATGTGTACTTCTTCGCGCTTTTTTTCCATAGTTTTAAGAATACCGCCGTTGGTCGGAAAAAACCTTGCGCGGCTGTGCTCGTTTTCGTCCATTTCAGGCTCAAGTTCGATGTTTTCGCTTTTTGAGCCAGTTTGTAAGTTCTTCAAACGTCAGCACACTGTCAACAATGCCCTCGTAATGCTCCGCCTCGTCTTTTTTTCGCAACACACGGTCCGATAAACACGGTTTTTGCGTTGGGATAGCGTCTTTTTGATGTCGAGGCAGTGCGCCTGCATAGGCGACACAACGTCCGCAAGATAAACAAGAAGCTTCGGAAAATACTTCTGAATAAGAAGGTTAACCGAATGACAGCAGGACGAAATGAGAATATCTCTGTCCTCTTCGTTCAAAAATGCGGTCGTACTCGTTTTTTTAACCATTGTCGCGCCTGCCGCGGTTTCTTCAACGTCGAAAAATCCGAGCTTTTTTTAAGCGCCTTGCGCATGGAGTTTATGCCTATTCCGTCGTAATTTGCAACAAAGGACGGCGCGATTGAAACAAAAAAACCGGCGCACCGCTCTGGAGGAAAAACCTTTGTTTTTTTCGGTTTCGTCCACAATCTCCTTTGCGTTCTGGGGACAGACTACAAAGCACTGACCGCACAAAAATGCACTCATTGCCCACAATATGCGCCTGTTCGCCCGAAAAACGTATTGATTTTTACCGGACAGTGTCTTATACATTTGTAACAGTTTTTTTGCAGTTTGATTTTTAATGTCAAACAGTTTGGCATTTCACTTTATCTCTCCTTTATCTGCCTATTAAAAATCTTGTTATGCAAGCTCAGCTTTTATCTCTTTTTTTCAAAGAAATCTTTTTGTTGTTTCGGGCGTTACCGAATGGAAAGCCTCGTCTACCGTTACGCAGACGCCCTCCTGGCATCTTCCCATACAAAACGTTCCGCCAAGCTCTACCTTGTCGGTAAGATTGTTTTTCCGAAATAAGATACTGAAGCTGTTCAACAACCTGTCTTGACCCTTTAATGTGGCAGGAACTGCCGATACAAACCGTAACTTTCATTTTTTTCATACCTCCGCAAAAATTTATAATTTTTTTGTTCTTTATATTTGCGCAAACGCGCGCAAGGCAGAAAAAAACACTCCCTTGCACGCTTTGCATTTTTAATATTTTACTGATAATCTATAACGTCAACCCACTCGCGCAAAAACTCTCTTTCCGCCTCGTTGCCGTTTACCGACTGCGCCGCCGCGACAATCGGAAGCCATTTCTGAACATACTGCCTTGCGGTGTTGCTCCTTGTGCAGTATGCCTGAAGATAATGCTTTGCGCCTTCTATATCTCCGTTTAACCAGAACAGAAGATAGGTTCTCGCCGCGTCCGCCGCACCGTTTCCCTGCGACGCGTGCGCCCAGTCGATTATATACGCTCTGTCGCGCTCGTTTATAATGATGTTGCTCGGGTTGAAATCGCCGTGGCAAACTTTTTTGTGGTTCGGCATCGAATCAAGACGCATATGCAAATCGTAACGCGTTGTTGCGTCAAACTCGCTCTGCGAAATTTTCATATCCAGCTTATCTTTAAGCTTGGTTAAAAGAGGACATCTCAACGCGTGCATTGCCACCTGCAAATCCGCAACCATATTTATATAGTCGGTTTTTTTGTTAGGATTTTTCCTCCATAAGCTGTGCAAGCGTTTTTGCCCTTGATATATTCCGATATAATCGACCATTTTCCGTCGATAACCGTAACCTCCAGAATTTTGGGAACGCGCAGACCCGTCTGCTCGATACGCGCCTGATTGAGCGCCTCGTTTAAAAACGTCTGCCTTTGAGTAGTCGGAGTTGAACACCTTTATGCATTTGTCACCGTCGCGGTAAACCGTCTTGTTGTTTCGTACTGCAATCATTTTTTCAGGCTTCATATTTTCTCCCCCTTTATAAGTTTGCATCTTTGCCGTAATAAGCGGCAAGATACATTTCCTTTATCTCGCTCATAAGCGGATAGCGCGGGTTTGCGCCTGTGCACTGGTCATCAAACGCCTGCTCGGTCATCTCGTCAAGACGCGCGAGAAAATCTTTTTCGTCTATGCCGTAATCCTTGATTGTTTTCTTAATTCCCACTCTTTCTTTAAGTCCGTTCACCGCGCCGATAAGATTTTCAAGCTTTTCTTCATCGGTTTTTTTCCGCCTAGTTTCAAATAATCGGCAATTTCCGCGTTCCTTTCAAGTTTATGAGGGTGGTCCTACTGCGGAAACGTACCCATTTTTTTCTCGGTGTTTCGCTCGCGTTAAAGCGGAGAACGTGTTCTATCATAAGCGCGTTTGCCACCCCGTGGGGAAGATGAAAGAACGCTCCCAGCTTATGCGCCATTGAATGGCACACGCCGAGAAATGCGTTTGCAAAAGCCATACCCGCCATTGTTGCGGCATTCGCCATTTTTTCACGCGCAAGAACATCGGTTTCGCCGTTTTCGTATGCGCGCGGAAGATATTCAAATATTGTTTTGAGCGATTTCAACGCCAATGCGTCGGTGTAGTCCGTCGCAAGCATTGACGCATATGCCTCAAGCGCGTGCGTCACCGCGTCAATTCCCGACGCCGCGGTAAGTCCTTTGGGTGCGGACATATGAAAATCGGTGTCCACAATCGCCATATTCGGCAAAAGCTCATAGTCGGCAAGCGGATATTTTACGCCCGTCTTTTCGTCGGTGATAACCGCGAAAGGCGTTACCTCCGACCCCGTTCCCGCAGAGGTCGGCACGGCTATAAAATACGCTTTTTTTCTCCCATTTTCGGAAAAGTGTAAACCCTTTTTCGTATATCGGAAAAACGCATTGCCATATCCATAAAGTCCGCCTCGGGGTGTTCGTAGAGCACCCACATAATTTTTGCCGCGTCCATTGCGGAACCGCCTCCGAGAGCAATAATGCAGTCGGGCTCAAACGATTTCATAAGCTCCGCTCCGCGTTTTGCACATTCAAGCGTCGGGTCGGGCGCAACGTCGAAAAATACCGTGTTTGCAATGCCCATTTCGTTGAGTTTATCAATAATCGGCTTTGCATAGCCGTTTTTATAGAGAAAACTGTCGGTAACTATAAATGCTTTTTTCTTGTTCATCACTGTTTTAAGCTCGTCGAGCGCGACGGGCAGACAGCCTTTTTTGATATAAACCTTTTCGGGTGTTCTGAACCAAAGCATATTCTCTCTCCTCTCGGCAACGGTTTTTATATTCAGAAGGTGCTTTACGCCGACATTTTCGCTGACCGAGTTGCCTCCCCACGAACCGCAGCCGAGGGTGAGCGACGGCGCAAGCTTAAAGTTATACAAATCGCCGATACCGCCGTGAGATGACGGGGTGTTAACCAGTATTCGGCAGGTTTTCATACGCTCGGCAAATTTATCCAGTTTTTCCCTTTCGGTGACTTCGTTAAGATAAATCGACGAGGTGTGACCGTAACCGCCGTCCGCGATTAACCGTTCCGCTTTTTCAAATGCGTCCTCAATATTTTTTTCGCCTTATACATTGCAAGGACGGGCGAGAGTTTTTTTCGTGCGCAAATTCCTCCGAAATGTCAACCGACTCAACTTCGCCGATTAAAAATTTTTCGTGTCCTCGGGAACTTCAACATGCGCAAGCTTTTGCTATTGTGTGCGCCGTCTGACCTACGATTTTTCGCATTGAGCGCACCGTTTATGATAATGGTTTTTCTTACTTTATTTGTATCTTCGCGGTTTAAAAAGAAGCATCCGCGCTCGGCAAATTCCGCTTTAACCTTGTCGTAGATGTCGCTAAGAACAATTACCGACTGTTCCGACGCGCAAATCATACCGTTGTCAAAGGTTTTTTTGAATGAATAATTGAGTTTACCGCCTTTAAAATATCGGCACTGCTGTCGATAATCGCAGGTGTGTTTCCGGCGCCCACGCCGAGCGCGGGTTTTCCGCTTGAATACGCGGCTTTAACCATTCCCGGGCCGCCTGTTGCAAGGATAATATCAGCCTCTTTCATAACAAGATTTGTCATTTCAAGGCTCGGCGAGTCAATCCAGCCGATTATGCCTTCGGGCGCGCCTGCCTCAACCGCCGCCTCAAGCACCGTTTTAGCCGCGGCAATGGTGCTGTTTTTTGCCCTCGGGTGGGGGCTTATGATAATTCCGTTTCGGGTTTTTAATGCAATAAGTGTTTTAAAAAAATTGCCGTAGATGTGGGATTTGTGGTCGGTATAACCGCCGCAATAACTCCGAGCGGTTCGGCAATTTTTTTAATTCCGTATGCTTTGTCCTCATAAATTACACCGCAGGTTTTTGCAGTGCGGTATGCGTTATAGATATACTCGCTGGCATAATGGTTTTTGATAACCTTGTCCTCAACGACACCCATTCCCGTTTCTTCAACCGCCATTTTGGCGAGCGGAATACGCATTTTGTTTGCCGCCGAAGCCGCCGCAAGAAATATCCTGTCAACCTTATCCTGTGAAAATACGGAAAATTCGTTCTGTGCTTTTCTAACGCGGGCAATAGCCGTTTCAAGACTTTCCACACTGTCTGTCAGTGCATAATTTTTCGTTTTCATAATATTAAGGCCTCCCATTCTTAATACGCACGGCACATCTTTTGATGAAAAACTTCCCCGCCGTGCCGACTGCATCGCTTTTTCCAAAGGCAAAATTTTGACATCTCTTACCTTTGTTAAAATTTTAACATAGTTTTTCATATTAGGAATAGTAAATAAAATATAGCAATATATCAAAAACGATATATCATAAAAATACATATCAAAAAAATTGAAACATTCCCTTTTAACTCTGCAAACCTCGGAAATAAAAATGCTGTCCAGCTTTGAAAGCTTGTAGTCGCTCCTGTAAATAAGCATATCCTTGTAGATTTTACCGCTGTCCGACGGCTTTTTCTGCACAAGGCGGTAGCGCTCGCAAAGGTCTTTTGTAAGCGGAGAAACCCACATAAAACTGTCGGTGTTCTGCGAAAGAATGTCAAAACTGGCTCGCGCGGTCAAACACAAAAAAATACGCTTGGTTATATTATCCTCGGTTGCCTCTCTTTTATGCGACGGAAACGGCTGAGGAGGCGTCGACGAGTCGGTGTGCACAATCTCGGTATACGGAAAAAGGTCCTCGCGCGCCAACGTTTTTTCTTTTGCAAGCGCGTGTTTTTCGCTCATCGCAACGACATAGCCGAACTCGGTTATAAGCTCGTACGAAAGGTTTTTTCCTCCAAAAGACGTTTAAAATACAGGTCATAATTCAACGCATAGCGGATAATCCCCAGCTTGCACACGCCGTTTACAACGTTGCTCACGGTCGTCATAGAGTTTGTTTCCTGATAAAAAATTTCGGACGGCTCTTTTTTGTCGATATACTTATTCAGCGCCAAAAACGCCTCGGCAATGTAGCTTGCGCGCGGAACAGACGCGGAAAAAAACGCTGTTTTTTTCGCCGCGTTCGCGTTTGTAGATGTTTTTCAACCTCGTCTATCTGCGCAAGAATTTTGCGCGCGTATTCCAAAAACTGCTCGCCCTCGCGCGTTACAATCATTCCGCGCGTTGTGCGCTCAAAAAATAGCAATGCCGAGATTTTCCTCAAGCTCCTTTATCGCACGGCTCAAATTCGGCTGATTCATAAAAAGATTTTTCCGCCGCTTTGTTTATGGAACCCGTGCTTGCCACCTCAACGGCGTATCTTAAATGAAGAATATTCACCGTGCACCTCCGAAAATTTAAAATTTTTGCATACAATTATACAATTTAAGTATATCACATAGTTTTTCGGCAGGTCAATCAAAAAAATTATGCCGTTTTAACCAAAAAAATTGACAGTCATGACCACCAGTAAACTGGTGGCATGCACTGCCCCTAGAAGGGGCTATTACAGGCTTAGCCTCTATAAGAGGCACTGAAAGTTTGACACCGCATTACAATTACAGACAGCCGCTCACGTGCGGCTGTTTATTTTTGTCTACTTATTCTTGCTACCCGTAAACGGGTCTGTATATTCTTTTTAAGCTTATTTGGTCCGATGCATAATCCTCTTCAATCTGGTTTCTAATATATTCTGCTATTACTTTTTTTATTTCTCCCTACCGTATCAACATAATATCCTCTGCACCAGAAATTTCTGCTTCCATACTTGTATTTGAGATTCGCATGTCTGTCAAATATCATCAACGAACTTTTCCCCTTGAGAAATCCCATAAACTGTGCTATACTTATATGTGGTGGAATGTTTAACAGCATATGTATATGGTCAGGACATGCCTCTGCCTCGATTATTTCTACTCCTTTTTGTTCGCAGAGTTTTCTTAATATTTCTCCTATATCTCGTTTTAACTGTCCATATATTTCTTTTCTTCTATATTTCGGTGCGAATACTATATGGTATTGACACCTATACTTTGAGTGTGCTGTGCTTTTAATTTCATTTGTACTTTTCTTTATCATTGTTAAAAACCTCCATGATATATTTTTAGTAATGCGGTCGCCAAACCATTTACTATTATATCATAGAGGTTTTTTTCTCATGCTAAAGCTTTTTATCTTCCTCCGGTAGAACCGGAGGTTTATTTCCACGCCTAAAGGCACCAAAAAAATACCGCTTTATCAATTATGATAAAACGGTATTTAATATAAAAAGTGAAAAATATTTTTTTCAAAAATACGGCAAATTATACCTCTGCGGTTTTTTTGTGCCGTGTTCGTCAAGATACGCGCGCTCGTCCTCCGAAAAATGCCTGTCGGTGATGATATAATCCACATTGTCCGCGCTTGTAAGCTTTGATATGCCCCACCTTGCCGAACTTGCTTTTGTCGCACAAAAAAATACTTGGTTTTTGCATTTTCAAACATTTTTCTGCTTGACCGCCGCCTCGGCGCCGTCGCTCTCCAGAATAAGGAAATTGTCGGCAAAACCTTTTGCGGAAAAAGAACATTTTGTTCGCAAAAAGACTTTTTTTCAATACATTTTTTTCCGCAATATTTCCCACAAACGAACCGTTTTCGCTCAAAAACACCGCCGACACTCACCACTCTCACACCGCTGTCGGACAAAAAGCGAAATCACCTTCAACGAATTTGTAATTACGGTTAAATTTTTGATGTTTTTTTAATTTCGTTTGCAAGATAATATGCCGTTGTGGACGCGTCGATAAACACCGTGTCAAACGGGTTTATATGGCGCGACGCCTCTTTTGCAATGCGCACCTTTTCGGCGGTATACGCTTTAAATCTGCGGTTGTACGAAAGCTCAGCGGTGGTTTGGTCAACGCTCACCGCACCGCCGTGCGTGCGGATAAGCTCGCCGTTTTTCTCCATTTTTTTCAAGGTCACGGCGCACCGTTTCTTCGGTAACGCCCAAAAACCTCGCTCAAAAACGCTGACCGCCGCCGAGCCGTTTTCCTTTAAAATTCCAAGTATTCTGTTGTGACGTTCAATAGCGAGCATATTTTAAAAAAACTCCTTTTATCTCATCTTGACACAGCAAGACATAACATTGCAGTCCTTGCAGTCCTGACCGTTGCAAAGATTTGCCGGGTGTTTGCCGGTCATTTTAAAGTTGCGTCTTATCTGATAAAGACGTTTGATGTTTTCGTTGTCAAATTTGTTGGGTCCGCCGAGCTGTTTTGAAAGGAACAAAAGCTGTGCGTAAAATTCGAGCGACTCCATTTTGTGATACGCGTTAAGAAGCGAATCGCCGTAGGAAAGCGCACCGTGATTTTTCCAAAAGAACGGCGTCGAAATCCTGCAAATATTTTTGAAACAGCGTCGGGGATTTCCTCGGTGGACGGTGTGCCGTATTCCGCAATGGGAACTGCACCGAGCGAAATAACCGCTTCGGGCATAATGGGGTCTGTAAGGGGAATACCTGCGATTGCAAAACTTGTGGCATACATCGGGTGCGCGTGAACAACGCTTTTAACGTCGGGGCGCTCTTTGTATACGCGAAGGTGCATTTTTATTTCGGACGACGGCCTGAAGCCCTCGTTAGCCTCCAAAACCTTGCCGTCGGAATCGATTTTGCATATGTATTCGGGTGTCATAAAACCTTTGCTCACGCCCGTTGGAGTGCACAAAAATTCGTTTTTCCGAAATTTTAACCGAGATGTTTCCGTCGTTTGACGCAACCATTCCGCGGTCGTAAATTCTTTTTGCCTATGTCGCAAATCTGTTGCTTGATTTCTGCCTCTGTCATAATTAAAAAAACCTCACTTAACAATAATTTTTATAGCTTAATTTTAACAGATTTTCGGAAAAAAAGTCAAGCATTTTTCAAACATTTTTCAAACAAAAATAACAGATTTTATTTGATTTTTGTCACGTCAATTTTATTTTTCAAGACAATATTTCGCACTCTTTATGAAAAATGCGTTTATACTGCACCCCATTTCGCCGATATGTTTCATAAATTCTTGATAATCCTCATTTTTAACATTCAGCGTAATATGCTTGTAGTGCTTTTGATTGTATCGGTTGTTCGCTTTTATTCTCGCCGGACTGTTCTTGTTCTCCATAACATCACCTTGTCCACATTATCCGTTGTAGGGGGCGATGCCCACATCGCCCCGTTTTGGTTTCCGTTCGTTTCACGGGACGATGTGGGCATCGTCCCCTACTATAATTTTTGTCACGTCAATTTTTAATTTTCGGCACAATACTTTTGCACTCTTTTACGAAAAAAACGAGTTTATACTGCAACCTAAATTTTTCAATTTGTTTCATACATAAGTCAAAATCTTCGTTTCGCACGCTGACAGACAACCGTCTGTAATGCGCCGAAAAATACTTTCTGTTTGCCCTCAACCTCGCAGGGCTGTTCTTGTTCTTTTTTTCCATAAATTCACCTTGTCCGTTGTAGGGGGCGATGCCCACATCGCCCCGTTTTGGTTTTTCGTTCATTTGACGGGACGATGTGGGCATCGTCCCCTACATTGTGTCTGATTTGTTTTTATCTTATAATATTTGCGGGGGCAATGTCAAGCGGCATTGCCTTGTCCTTGTGTTTGCGTAAAAATATTTAAAAAAACTATTGACAAATAAAAAAATATGTGTTACACTTCTTTTGTAAGTTAGATACAACTAACTACATAAATAACGAGGAGGACTGCTTATGTTTGCTTGGCTTGCACAAAACATTTCTACAATTATTGTAGCCGCAGTGCTTATTTTGATTGTTGCGCTTATTGTTAAATATCTTGTAAAGAATAAGCGGCAGGGAAAATCCTCTTGCGGCGCGGGGTGCGCACATTGCGCTCTCCACGGCAAATGTCACGGCGCAAAATAATTTTTAATCACCTACCTTAAACACAATTAAAAACACCAAACACAAGCAAAAAAGGACGGTAATTTTCACCGTCCTTTTTTGTATTCTTTATATATTAAGACTCTATCCCACTATATCAATAGCGTTAAGCTCGTCCTGAACGAGCGTGCTCTCGTATTTATCAATAATTCTCTGCTGCAAAAGCTCGCGCATTTCCATATTTATCGGGTGCGCAATGTCTTTATACTCGTTTTCGGGAGTTTTTTTCGGCTGGGCATTGCTATAAAAAAAGCTTGTCCTGTCCCTCAATTATTTTTGATGTCGTGCACCACAAAGCAGTTGTCAAACGTCACCGACACCACCGCTTTCATTTTTTTCCCGTTTCAGCAATCTGTCTTATTCTGATATCCGTTATTTCCATTGTGAAAACCTCCGTAAATATTTTGTGTTCTACATTTTATATTATGAAGCTTTTTTTATATTTTATTCATTTTTTTGTTCACTAATAATATATTGATTTTTTTCGTTAAAATATTATATAATGATAAATCAGGCAAATAAATTTAAGGAGTTTAAAATGAAAAAAATTATTGCTTATCGACGGAAACAGCATAATAAACCGTGCGTTTTACGGCATAAAACTTCTCACAAACAAAAGCGGAGTTTTCACCAACGGAATTTTACGGTTTTTTTAAACATACTTTTTTAAAAAATATCGACGAACTTTCGCCCGACTATGTGTGCGTTGCGTTCGACCTAAAGGCGCCCACCTTCCGCCATAAAAATGTATGACGGCTCAAGGCGCAGAGAAAGCCTATGCCCAAGGAGCTTGCTATGCAAATGCCGATTTTAAAGGACGTTTTGTCGGCGCTCAACATTGCAATGTACGAAAAAAAGAGGGCTACGAGGCGGACGATATTATCGGCACAATCAGCAGAATTTGCGACGGCGAAAATGTGGAATGTTATATCGTCACGGGCGACAGGGACGATTTACAGCTTGCAAGCAAAAAAACACAAAAGTTCTTCTCACCGTCACCAAAGGCGGTGCGAACGAAACTCACAGCATACGACGAGGACGCGGTTTTTGAAAAAAATACGGCGTTACGCCCGAAAAAGTTTATTGACGTTAAGGCGCTTATGGGCGACAGCTCGGACAACATTCCCGGAGTTGCCGGAATAGGCGAAAAACCGCGCTCGGACTTATTCAAAAAAATACGAAAATCTCGACGGTGTTTTTGCGCACGCGGACGAAAAACACAAAGAGCGTTGCCAAAAAGCTTGCCGACGGCAAAGGACAGCGCGTATTTGAGCTACACGCTCGCGAAAAATCGACCGTTTTGTGCCCGTTGATTTTAATTTTGACGACAATTTATACGGCAATTTCGACGCGGAAAAAAACCGAAAAAAATATTTAAAAAATCTTGAGTTTAACTCGTTTTTGAAAAAAAGCTCGGCATAGGCGGTGCGAAAAAAACAGAGCCGAGGTTAAATTTGAAAAAGCTTAGCAAAGCCGAAATTTCGTGCGGTGACGGCAACAGTCTTGTTTACAGAATTTACGAATCGGACGGCGAAATTTTTTTGCGTTTTGCTATCTTTTCGGGCGATACCGTTTTTTTGCAATTTACAACGATATGTTCACCGAGGGCGATTTTTTTACGCTGAAATAAAAACGCGTGTTTGAAGACGAAAACATCACAAAAATTTCGTCCGGCATAAAAAAAGATATTGTTCTTCTTCACGGCAGAAACATAGAATTTAACGGGAAATATTTCGATACGTCGGTGGGCGGATACATTTTAAATCCGTCGCGCTCAAACTACGAAATAAGCGCAGTTGCAAACGAATTTTTAGACATTGAAATTCCCTGATTTGAAAGAAACGTTAAAAAAGAGAAAAATGCACCGTTTCGTCGCTTAATTCCGAAACGTTTTCGCGCATTGCCGCCGCAGAAACCGACGCGGTATCGGCTCTTTGGAAATATGAAAAGGCAGAGGCGGAAAAAGCACGAGCAGGCGCACCTTTTATACGACATCGAACTGCCTCTTGTAAAGGTTCTTGCGTCGATGGAAATTGAGGGATTTAAGGTTGACAGGCAAAAAAACTTTCGGATTTTTTTCAAAATATTTGTCCGAAAAATATCGCCGTTTTGGAAAGCAAAATTTACGAAATCGCCGGCGAAGAATTTAACATTTCGTCGCCCAAACAGCTCGGCGTAATTCTTTTTGAAAAGCTGAATTTGCCTGCCGTTAAAAAGACGAAAAACGGGATATTTCCACAAACGCGGAGGTTTTTGGAAAAACTCCGCGGATACAACGAAATTGTTGAATATATTTTGGAATACCGTATGCTGACAAAGCTGAAATCCACCTATGCGGACGGACTTTTTGGCGGTTATCGGCAGTGACGGGCGCATACATTCAAGCTTTAACCAAACCGTCACCGTGACTGGCAGAATAAGCTCAACCGAGCCGAATTTGCAGAACATTCCCCAGCGCAAAGAACTTGGGCGCGAAATCCGCAAAATGTTTGTTGCGAAAAAAACGACGAATACACGCTTGTTGACGCAGATTATTCGCAGATTGAATTAAGGGTTCTTGCGCACATTGCCGATGACAAAAAATATGATTGAAGCATTCAAAAACGGCGCGGACATTCACACAGCCACCGCGAAAAAAACGTTTTTCGGCGTGACGGATGATGAAATCACACCTATGCTCCGTTCAAAAGGCAAAGGCGATAAATTTCGGCATTGTTTACGGCAAGGGCGAATTTTCGCTCGCACAGGATTTGCACGTTACGCGCAAAGAGGCGAAAGCGTATATCGACGGCTATTTTGAAAAATATTCGGGCATTAAAAAATATATGGAAAACATTGTGGAAACGGGCAAAAGAACAGGGATTTGTCGAAACTGTTTTCGGCAGACGGCGCTATATTCCCGAGCTTAAATCGTCCAACTTTATGCTCCGTTCATCGGGCGAGAGAATGGCACTCAACACGCCTATTCAAGGCACTGCGGCGGACATTATAAAAAAATCGCGATGGTGAAAGTTTACAACGCGCTGAAAGCGGAAAATCTGAAATCGAAACTTATTTTGCAGGTGCACGACGAACTTTTGATTGAAACTTACATTCCCGAAAAAGAAAAGGTTAAGAAGATTTTAAAAGAGTGTATGGAAAGCGCGTGTGACCTTAAAGCGCGACTTGTTGCAGAGGTCGGCGAGGGCAAAACCTGGTATGACGCGCACTGATTTTAACGCGTTTAAAAAGGGGGAATTTTTGTGATTATCGGCATAACGGGCGCGTCGGGCGCGGGCAAGAGCATAGCGTCCGAAATTTTTAACGAAAACGGATTTTACGTTATCGACCTTGACAAAACCGCGCACGGAATATACGAAACAAGCAAAAAAATGTGTTGACGAAGTTGCAGAGGCTTTCGGCAAAAAAATATTCTTGACGCGGACGGGAAGATTGTCCGCAAAAGGCTCGGCGAAATCGTTTTTGCAGACAAAGAAAAACTGAACATTTTGAACAAAATCACGCATAAATATATATTGGAAGAAGTTTATGCCGAAATGAACGGCAAAGAAAAACGTCATTCTCGACGCGCCTCTGCTGTTTGAAACGGGGCTTGACAAAAAAATGCGGCATCACGCTCGGCATACTTTCGGCGGACAGTTTAAAAATCCGCGCGGATAGAAAAGCGCGACAGCGTATCGGAAATTTACGCGAAAAACCGTCTTGCGCGCCAAAAACGGCGACGGTTTTTTTGAAAAAAACTGCACTTTCTGCATACGCAACGATTTCGGCAGTATTGACGAATTTAAGGACAAAATCCGTCTGTTTATTAAAAAAATGAGGTGAACAAAAAAATAAATTATGTATAAATTTTTAAAGAGTCTGATTATTTTTTTGCGCTTATCGCGGTGATAACCGCCTGTGCTTTCAAAACGCCGATTTTAAAGGCAATTTACCCGATTGGGTATATAGACGAAATTGACGAAAATTCACAGCGTTTCAACGTTGACAAATACCTCGTTATGGGCGTAATCAGCGCGGAGAGCGGATTTGACCATCAGGCGCAGAGTCACAAGGGCGCGATGGGCGCAATGCAGGTGAAAGAGGACACGGCAGAGTGGTGCAACGAGCATTTTGCGCTCAATCTCGATGTGAGCAATCTCTACAATCCGTCGGTAAACATCACGGTCGGGTGCGCGTATCTTGAATATCTTATAGATATGTTTGACGGCGACGCGTATGTGGCGCTGGCGGCATATAACGCAGGTTTGGGCAATGTGAAAAACTGGCTCAAGGACAAAAACTATTCCTCCGACGGCAAAACCCTTGACAAAATTCCGTTCAAAGAAACCGACGAATACGTTAAAAAGGTGCTTAAACGCAGGGGATATATACAAAAAAGCTATATGGGTAAAATATGCACATTTTTACATATTTGATGTAAAAATATGAAAATTTTGAATAAAATTGAAAAATTTGTATTGCTTATTTTGAAACGGTGTGATATAATGAATTTCGATTAGGCTGATATACAAATAAAAAAATCCGCACCCGTGGCGGAATTGGCAGACGCGCACGGTTCAGGTCCGTGTGAAAGCAATTTCATAGGAGTTCAAGTCTCCTCGGGTGCACCACCGCGTCGGAGCAAAGTCCGTTAAGCTTCGTTTTTCGCAAAAACGTGAAAACGTCCGCACACTTCCTTGCTCTCCTCTTCCCCAAAAAGCTTACCGCTTTTCGGGGACCCCGAGTTTAGGGTTAAAAATTCAACGCATAGTGTTGAATTTTTTTAAGACCGCCACTACACATTCGTTAGTTTTAAGAAATATTATTAAAAAGCCTTATGAAGAAAAAGTATGAAAGAGAGGTAATTCAAAATGGCAAAAATTGATTTGAGCAAGTATGGCATTTCGGGTACAACCGAAATCGTGCACAATCCCTCTTACGATATGTTGTTTGAGGAAGAAACAAAATCAAATCTCGAAGGATTTGAAAAAGGTCAGGTAAGTGAACTCGGCGCAGTTAACGTTATGACAGGCGTTTACACGGGACGTTCGCCCAAAGACAAATTTATCGTTATGGATGAAAAACTCAAAGGACACCGTTTGGTGGACAAGCGACGAATATAAAAACGACAACCACCCTGCTTCAAAAGAGGCTTGGACGGCTGTTAAAGACATCGCGCTCAAAGAGCTTTCAAACAAAAGACTCTTTGTTGTGGACGCTTTCTGCGGTACAAACAAAGACACACGTATGGCTATAAGATTTATAGTTGAGGTTGCTTGGCAGGCTCATTTTGTTACAAATATGTTCATCAAGCCGACCGCTGAAGAACTTGAAACTTTCGAGCCTGATTTCGTTGTTTACAACGCGTCGAAAGCTAAAGTTGAAAACTACAAAGAGCTTGGCTTAAATTCCGAAACCGCGGTTATGTTCAACATCACAAGCCGTGAACAGGTTATCATTAACACATGGTACGGCGGAGAAATGAAAAAAGGTATGTTCTCTATGATGAACTACTACTTGCCGCTTAAAGGCATTGCGTCTATGCACTGCTCGGCAAACACCGATATGGACGGCAAAAACACAGCTATCTTCTTCGGTCTTTCGGGCACAGGCAAAACAACTCTTTCCACCGATCCGAAACGTCTTCTCATCGGCGACGACGAGCACGGCTGGGACGACAACGGCGTATTTAACTTTGAGGGCGGATGCTATGCTAAGGTTATCAACCTTGACAAAGACTCCGAACCTGACATCTACAACGCTATCAAACGCGACGCGCTTTTGGAAAACGTTACACTCGACAAAGACGGCAAAATCGACTTTGACGACAAGAGCGTAACCGAAAACACACGTGTATCTTATCCGATTAACCACATTAAAAATATCGTACGTCCCGTATCTGCCGCTCCCGACGCAAAGAACGTAATCTTTTTGTCGGCTGACGCATTCGGCGTACTCCCCCCTGTTTCGGTTCTTACACCCGAACAGACACAGTATTACTTCCTTTTCGGGCTTTACCGCTAAACTTGCAGGTACAGAGCGCGGAATTACCGAACCCACACCGACATTCTCGGCTTGCTTCGGTCAGGCATTCCTGGAGCTTCACCCCACAAAATATGCGGAAGAGCTTGTTAAGAAAATGCAGAAGAGCGGTGCGAAAGCATACCTCGTTAACACCGGCTGGAACGGCACGGGCAAACGTATCTCAATCCGCGATACAAGAGGTATTATCGACGCTATTTTGAGCGGCGACATCAAAAATGCACCCACAAAGAAAATCCCGTACTTCAACTTTGAAGTTCCCACAGAGCTTCCGGGCGTTGACAAAAACATTCTCGACCCCAGAGATACTTATGCTGATGCTTCCGAGTGGGAAGAAAAAGCTAAAGACCTCGCGGCAAGATTTATCAAGAATTTTGCAAAATACGAGGGCAATGCGGCAGGCAAAGCTTTGGTAAGTGCAGGTCCGCAGATGTAATTTTCGGGTCAAATCCGAACATTTGCACATCAAACAGGCACATCATTTTTTTGAAAATAATTTTTAAAGCGTTCTCTTTTTAAGAGGACGCTTTTTGTATTTTTATGAATATCACATATCGGGTACCGCCGTTTTTTTCGCAAATTCTTATTTTTCGCATGATGCACGGGAATAATGGCGTTTTTGGCATATAAATTTTTGCTATATCAATAAATATAATACGATATACCAAAAAAATAATGTTGCAATTATTGTCGAATTATGTTATAATTTACAGAGTATTTGTAATATATTGTTAAAAAAATTTGACAAACTATCGGGCATACATCGCCCCGACCGTGTTTGACAGCAAATCTACCAAGAAATCTACAAGGAAAGGTGTAATGAATTTATGAACAAAATTTCTATCGTAGGAACCGGAAGCGTAGGCTCCACTATTGCTTACACACTTACAGTAATGGGCATTGCGTCCGACATTGTTATGATTGACATCAACAATGAAAAGGCGCTCGGCGAGGCGCTTGACATAAGACAGGGCACTCCGTTTTGCGGCGCTTGTTCCATCTATGCCGGCGACTACCGCGACGCGGTAAATTCCGACATTGTCATCATCACGTCGGGCATTGCAAGAAAGCCCGGTCAGACAAGGCTCGAACTTGCGCAGACGAACGTTAACATCACAAAGGAAATCATTCCCGAAATCACAAACTATGCGCCCAACGCAATTTACATTATTGTCAGCAACCCTGTTGACATACTCACCTATACATTCCACAAATTCTCGAAAATTCCCGAAAACCACATCATCGGTTCGGGCACAATTCTCGATACCGCAAGACTGCGCGCGCGTCTTTCGGAATACTACAACATAAACCAGAGCAACGTTCACGCTTACGTTTTCGGCGAGCACGGCGATTCATCGTTTATTCCGTGGTCGGTTGCAAACATATCAAACGTTCCGATTACGGAATGTCACAAACTCATCACAACTCCGGGAATTTCAAGCCCCGAGCTTGACCTTGAGGAAATTGAGCAGTACGTAAGAAAATCGGGCGGACGCGTTATCGCAAGAAAAGGCGCGACATTCTACGCGGTTTCGGTTTCGGTTTGCCACATCTGCAAATGCATTTTGAGCGGAATTGACACAACTATGACGGTTTCTACAATGATGCACGGCGAATACGGCATTGACGATGTTTGCTTGAGCACCGTAAATATGATCGGTCACAACGGCGTAAGAGGAAAAGTAAACGTTTCGCTTACCGACGAGGAAATCAAAAAACTCCGTCACAGCGCGGATACATTAAAAGAAGTAATCAACAATCTTGACATATAAGAAAGGTGGAAATTTAAAATGGAATACCGTATTGAACATGACTCGATGGGCGAAGTGAAAGTACCTGCCGACCGTTACTGGGCGGCACAGACACAGAGAAGCCACGAAAACTTTAAAATCGGCGTGGACATTGAAACAATGCCCCGCGAAATCACACACGCGTTCGGAATACTCAAAAAAGCGGCGGCAATGGCAAATGCCGAGCTTAAACCCGAAAAAATGACGGCTGAAAAGCTGGACGCTATCAAAAAAGCGTGCGACGAGGTTATTTCGGGCGAACTTAACGGACATTTTCCGCTCGTTGTTTGGCAGACAGGTTCGGGCACACAGTCCAATATGAATGCAAACGAGGTTATTGCAAACCGTGCAAATCAGCTTGCCGGCACAAAACTCTGCCACCCCAACGACGACATAAATATGAGCCAGTCGTCTAACGACACATTCCCCACCGCTATGCACATTTCGGCGGTTATCGCGATTGAGGATAAACTCCTCCCCGCGGTTGAAAAACTTATCGAAACATTCAAAAAACTTGAGGCTGAAAACGAAGGCATAGTAAAATCGGGACGTACGCATCTTCAGGACGCTACGCCTATCAAATTCAGTCAGGAAATTTCGGGCTGGAGATCAAGCCTTGAAAGAGATGCTGAGCTTCTTAAAATGGCGGTTAAACCGCTCTGCGAGCTTGCTCTCGGCGGAACGGCGGTAGGTACGGGACTTAACGCTCCGAAAGGATTTTCGGAATTGGTTGCAAAAAAAGTTGCCGAACTTACAGGCAAAGATTTCATCACCGCTGAAAACAAATTCCACGCTTTGACATCGAAAGACGACATCGTTTTCGCTCACGGCGCTATCAAAGCAACAGCGTGCGATATGCTTAAAAATCGCAAACGACATTCGCTGGCTTGCGTCCGGTCCGCGTGACGGTTGGGGTGAAATTCACATCCCCGAAAACGAGCCGGGTTCGTCCATAATGCCGGGTAAGGTTAACCCCACACAGTGCGAGGCTGTTACAATGGTTGCGGTTCAGGTTATGGGCAACGACGTTGCGGTTTCGGTTGCGGCATCGCAGGGTAACTTTGAGCTTAACGTATTTATGCCCGTTGCGGCTTACAATTTCCTCCAGTCCGCAAGACTTCTTGCAGAGGCGATAGTTTCGTTCAACGACAACTGCGCAGTGGGAATTACCGCAAACAAGGACAAAATGTATCACAATCTCCACAACTCGCTTATGCTTGTTACGGCGCTCAATCCGTATATCGGATACGAAAATGCCGCAAAAACGGCTAAAAAAGCCTTCAAAGACAATATTTCGCTTAAAGAAGCCTGCGTTGAGTTAGGTTTTCTCACAGCGGAAAAATTTGACGAGGTATTCCACCCTGAACAGATGGTTTAATACAAAGTATTCCCAAATATTGGAGGTAGACAAATGAAGGTAAGTTATTTTCCCGGATGCACCCTCCGAACAAAAGGCGAAAAAAACTTGATTTCTATGCGCGCAAATGCGCCGAAATTCTCGGTGTTGAAATGTGTGAAATCAAGGACTGGCAGTGCTGCGGCGGTGTGTTTGTAAGCGCAAAAGACGAAATTGCGTCAAAGCTTTCGTCGGTCCGCGCGCTTAAAGCCGCAAAAAAAGACGGTCAGCCTTTGGTTACGGTGTGCTCCGCTTGTCATAATGTTATAAAACAAACAAACCACGAAATGCAAACCGACAAGGATTTTGCCGAAAAAGCAAACCTCTATATGTCACAGGATAAAGACTTTGACGGCGAGGGACTACAACGGCGAAACCGAGGTTCTGCACTATCTTGAATTGCTTAAAAAACACCGTCGGCTTTGACAAAATCAAAGCCACAGTGAAAAACCCGTTAACCGGCAGAAAGGTTGCGGCATACTACGGCTGTATGCTTCTGCGTCCCGGCAAGGTTATGGCGTTTGACGACGTTGAAAAACCCCTCGATTATTGAGGATTTCATCCGCGCTCTCGGCGCAGAACCCGTTATTTATTCTATGAGAAACGAGTGCTGCGGAGGATATGTTGACTTGAGGACGCACAAAGCGCGAAGAAAAAATCAAACGCAGTGTCCGACAACGCAAAGGCAAACGGCGCGGAGGTTATAGTTACCGCCTGTCCGCTTTGCAAATACAACCTTATCAAAAACGAAAGCAGTGTTCCCGTTGTATACTTTACCGAACTTTTTTGGCTGAAGCTCTCGGCGTGAAGGAGGATAATGATGCAGAATAAAAACTTAAAAGAACAAGTTATCCGTATGTCGGGCGTCAACCCCAGAAAGTGTATGCGATGCGGAAAATGCTCGGCAACCTGCCCGTCCTACGGCGAGATGGAATATCATCCCCATCAGTTTGTATATATGGTTGAAAACGGCGATATTGACACTCTTATGAAATCCGATTCGGTATACAAATGCCTTTCGTGTTTCGCGTGCGTAGACCGCTGTCCGAGAGGCGTTGAGCCTGCAAAGCTTGTTGAGGCGCTCCGTCTTTTAAACGTTCGTAAAAAAGGCGCAAACCATCTCACGGCGAACGATATTCCGAAGCTTTTGGACGACGATATGCCCCAGCAGGCAATTATGAGCGCGTTCAGGAAATATTCAAAATAGAAAGGAGAGAAAAACAATGCAAAGAATTGGAGTTTTTGTCTGTCACTGCGGAACAAACATCGCAGGTACGGTAGACGTAAAATCTGTTGCCGAAGCGCTTAAAACAGAACCCGGTGTTGTTTTCTCCACCGATTATCAGTATATGTGCTCGCAGGCAGGTCAGGAAATGATTATAAATGCCGTTAAAGACAACAATCTTACAGGTATTGTTGTTTGCTCCTGCTCACCGCGTATGCACGAGGCGACGTTCAGAAAAACCGCCGCAAAAGCAGGTATTAACCCTTATATGGTTGAAATTGCCAATATCCGTGAGCAGTGCTCGTGGGTGCATAAAGATGTCCCCACAGGCACACAGAAAGCGATTATTCTCGCAAAAGCCGCGGTTGCAAAGGTTAACCTCAACGCACCGCTCACACCCGGCGAAAGCCCCGTTACAAAGCGCGCGCTGGTTATCGGCGGAGGTATTGCCGGTATTCAGACCGCTCTCGACATTGCGGACGCAGGGTTTGAGGTTGACATTGTTGAGTCCAAGCCGACAATCGGCGGAAAAATGGCTCAGCTTGACAAAACGTTCCCCACGCTCGACTGTGCGGCTTGTATTTTGACGCCTAAAATGGTGGACGTTGCACAGAACGAAAAAATCAGAATTTTCTCATATTCCGAAGTTACCGACGTAAAAGGCTTTGTCGGAAACTTTGAAGTTACCGTAAAACGCAAGGCGCGCTATGTTAAAGAGGACGTCTGCACAGGATGCGGAGCGTGCACCGAGAAATGTCCGCAGAAGAAAGTTCCCAACGAGTTCAACCTCGGTATGGACACAAGACGCGCGATTTACATTCCATTTGCACAGGCAGTGCCCAAGGTTGCCACAATCGACCCCAACTACTGCACAATGCTCAAAACGGGAAAATGCGGTGTCTGCTCAAAGGTCTGCACCGCCAAAGCAATAGATTACGAAGCAAAAGACGAATTTATCACCGAGCGTTACGGCGCGATTGTTGCCGCAACGGGCTTTAACCCCATTTCAATGGACAAATTCGACGAGTTTGCTTATTCGCAGTCAAAAGACGTTATCACGTCGCTTGAGCTTGAGCGTCTTATGAACGCGGCAGGTCCTACGGGCGGTACGCTTTTAAGACCGTCGGACAACGAGCACCCTCACACCATTGTTTTTGTTCAGTGCGTAGGCTCAAGATGCGATTCGTGCGCGGCAAAGGGCAAGGAATACTGCTCGAAAATCTGCTGTATGTATACAGCAAAGCACGCAATGCTTATACGCGACAAATATCCCGACACCGACGTTTATGTTTTCTACATCGACGTTCGTACGCCCGGTAAGAATTTCGACGAATTTTACCGCCGTGCGGTTGAAGAATACGGTGTTCACTATATAAAAGGTATGGTCGGAAAGGTTACGCCCGAAAACGGAAAATTAAAGGTTCAGGCGAGCGACCTTCTGGACGGAAAACAGCTTCATATCGACGCGGATCTGGTTGTTCTCGCGGCGGCGATAGAGCCTGACAAATCGGCTCGTCCGCTTGCAACAATGCTCACCGCAAGTATGGATACAAACGACTTCTTCACCGAGGCGCACCCCAAACTGCGGCCCGTTGAAAGCCCCACCGCCGGCGTGTTCCTTTCGGGAGCGTGCCAAGGCCCGAAAGATATTCCCGAAACGGTATCGCAGGCAGGCGCGGCGGCATCGAAGGTTATCGGACTTTTGTGCAAAGACAAGCTTGTGGGCAACCCGTGCGTGGCACATTCGGACGAAATGATGTGCAACGGCTGTTCAACCTGCGCAAACGTTTGCCCCTACGGTGCAATAACCTATGTTGACAAAGAATTCCGTATGCCGGACAGAACCACGAAAGTGCGCAGAGTTGCGTCGGTAAACGGAGCGGTTTGCCAGGGATGCGGTGCGTGCACGGTTGCTTGTATGTCGGGCGCTATGGACCTTAAAGGCTTTACAAGCAAACAAATTATGGCGGAGGTAGATGCAATATGCAAGTAAACGAATATAAACCGCTTATCGTTGCGTTCTGCTGTAATTGGTGTTCATATGCAGGCGCAGACCTTGCGGGCAACAACAGACTTAATTATCCCGCGGACGTAAAAATTATCCGCGTTCCCTGCTCGTGCAGAGTAAACCCGATGTTTATTCTCCGTGCGTTTCAAAGAGGCGCTGACGGTGTAATCATCTGCGGCTGCCACCCCGGCGACTGCCATTACACCTCGGGCAACTACTATACGCGCAGACGTATGGCGCTTTTGTTCTCAATGCTCGACTATCTCGGCATAGAAAAAGAGCGCACGCGCGTTGAATGGGTGAGCGCCGCGGAGGGTGCAAAATTCGCGCAGACTATGAACGATTTTGCGTCCAAAGTTGCGTCGCTCGGCGAAAAATAAGAGATTGGAGGATTTACGATGCAAAAAAATAAACCGTGAAATTCTCATTTCAAAAGCAAAAAGAACTTATGGAAAACGGCACGGCAAACCGTGTTCTTGCCTGGGGAAAGGGCGAATTTGACTACGACGTTACGCCGTCGGTTTTTCAAAGACGTATCCTCTCTTGAAAAACGGACTTGTATGGGGCGACTTCTGCGGTGCAAACTTTTTCAAAATATCTTGTAAAAAGAAACCGCAAAAGACGAAAAACAAGGTTTTGGTTTTTCTTAAAAACCCTGCGACTCGTACAGCTTTAATCAGCTTCTCACCGAGCACCGCTTTGACCGCGAGAAGGTTTACGCGGCGGGTATCCCCTGTGACGGTATGCTCGATATTAACAAAATAAAAGAAAGATGCGAAGGCATTGTTTCGGTTGGTGAAAACAACGGCAAAATCACCGTTGACACCTTATACGACGGCAAAATTGAGCTTGACAGAAACGATTATCTTTCGGAAAGATGCGTAAACTGCAAATCGAAAAAAATGCGTTGCGTACGACGAGCTTATCGGCGAAAACGGCGAAGTTCTCGAAAACACGCGTTTCGACGAGGTGGAAAAGCTTGAAAAAATGACGCCCGACGAAAGATTTGCTTTCTGGCAAAACGAGCTTTCGCGATGCATACGATGCAACGCGTGCCGTGATGTTTGTCCTGCCTGCACCTGTGAAAAGTGCGTGTTCGACAACCCCAATTCGGGCGTTGAAAACAAGGCGGCGTCCAACGAATTTGAAGAAAAAATGTTCCACATTATCCGCGCGTTCCACGTTGCCGGAAGATGTACCGACTGCGGTGAGTGTTCAAGGGTTTGTCCCCAGCACATTCCGCTCCACCTTTTAAACAGAAAGTTTATTAAAGATATAAACGCTTTCTACGGCGACTATCAGGCAGGCGAAGAAGTCGGCTCAAGAGCGCCGGTTGTAAACTACACCACCGAAGATATTGAGCCGGGCGAGGCAGTGGAAAGAGGTGAAGGCGATGCGTAAAATTTCAGCTGATAATATAACCGCGCTTTTTGAAAAAATCGCGTCGGGCAAAACACTTTATATTCCGCAGGACACAAAGGGCGGTGCAAAGTTTAAAAAATTTGAAAACGGCAGTGTTCTTTCAAACGAACTCAACACGGTGCGCAGTGCGAAAGATTTCTTCTTTCCGCAGACCGAAAATCTTATGGATTTTAAGGTTGAGGGCAAAAACATTGAAGTTATCGACACGCGCGAGGAATGTGAAGATTTCGTTATTTTCGGCATAAAAAGCGTGCGACGTGAAAAAGCTTTGACGTTCTCGACCGCGTATTTTTGGCAGAGCCTGTCGATACCTACTACAAAAACAGACGCGAACACGGCATTATAATGTCGCTCGCGTGCGATAAACCCGTTGAAACGTGTTTCTGCCATACTTTCGGCATTGACGCGTCCGAACCCGACGGCGACGTGGTTTGTTATAAAGCGGACGGATTTTTTTCTATCTGGACGCAAAAAATCCGAAAAGGGCGAAAAATCTTTTAAAAAGAACTTGCCGGCGTTACCGAAAAATGCGGACGAAACTGCAGTTGACGGGCAGAAAAAGGTTATAAAAGAGCGTCTTTCGCGCCTTCCGCTTGCAAATCTTACGGCGGACAAATTCGAAAGCGGAAAAAACAAAAGAATTTTTCGACGCTCCCGAATGGAGCGAGCTTTCCGAGTCGTGCCTGGGCTGCGGAACGTGCACATTTGTGTGCCCCACCTGCCAGTGCTACGATATAAAAGATTTCAACACGGGTCACGGCGTTAAGCGTTTCCGCTGCTGGGATTCGTGTATGTATTCCGACTTTACCAAAATGTCGGCAGGACAGCCGCGTCTTACCCAGCTGGAACGTTTCCGTCAGAGATTTATGCACAAGCTTGTGTATTATCCGACGAACAATGACGGACTTTTCTCATGCGTAGGGTGCGGCAGATGTATGGCGAAATGCCCCATTCAGATGAATATTGTAAAAGTTATGAAAAAAAGTTAGGAGGCAAGGCAAATGCTTAACGAAAAAGAAGCGCTTATCCCCGTTGTCGGCGTTGTTACCGACATTCGCATAGACACTCCCGACGTTAAAACTTTCCGCGTGGTAACCCCCGACGGAAAAAAAGCTTTCGAGCATAAACCCGGTCAGTGCGCTATGCTTTCAATCCCGGGAGTCGGCGAAGCGATGTTTTCGATAACCTCCTCGCCCACTAACACAGAATTTATGGAATTTTCCATAAAAAAATGCGGTTGTGTCACCGAATGGCTTCATTCTATGGAGGTCGGTCAGCAGATTACAATAAGGGGACCTTACGGCAACGCATTTCCCGTTGACACCGAATTTAAAGGTCACGATATGCTCTTTATCGCCGGCGGTATTGGTCTTGCGCCTCTCCGTTCGGTTATAAACTACTGCCGTCACTACCGTGACAGATACGGCAAAATTGATATTGTATACGGTTCGAGAAGTATGCAGGATTTGGTGGACTACAAAGAAATTATCGACGAATGGTCGAAGGACGAAGGTGTGAACGTTCACCTTACAATCGACCGCGAACAGCCCGAATGGAACGGACACGTCGGATTTGTTCCGAACTATGTTAAAGAGCTCGGATTTTCCACCGACAAAACCGCGATTTTGTGCGGACCTCCGATTATGATTAAATTCACTCTTGCAGGCCTGCAGGAACTTGGATTTGACAAAACACAGGTTTACACCACAATGGAACTTCGTATGAAATGCGGAATAGGAAAATGCGGACGGTGCAATATCGGTTCAAAATACGTCTGCAAGGACGGCCCCGTTTTCAGATGCGACGAAATCGACGAGCTGCCCGATGAATACTAATACGACGGATTTTGATATATAAGGAGGAACTGATTATGGAAAATATGGTTAATGTTTACCTTTTCGGCAAGCAGTATTCTGTGCCCGATAACCTTACAATAATGCGCGCAATGGAATATGCAGGCTATCAGCTTGTGCGCGGCTGCGGCTGCAGAAACGGATTTTGCGGTGCGTGCGCTACCATTTACCGCATAAAGGGCGACAAGGAACTTAAAACTTGTCTTGCTTGTCAGACCAAGGTTGAAGATAATATGTACGTTGCGACTTTGCCGTTTTTCCCTCTTGTAAAAGAGGTTTACGACATTGAAAAGGTTAAGCCGACAGAGCAGATTATGATGCAGCTTTATCCCGAAATTTACGCTTGCGTAGGCTGTAATGCCTGCACAAAAAGCTGTACGCAGAGCCTTAACGTTATGCAGTATATCGCATACGCACAGCGCGGAGAGTTTGACAAATGCGCCGAGGAATCGTTTGACTGCGTTATGTGCGGTGTATGTTCGTCAAGATGTCCCGCGGGAATTTCGCATCCGCAGGTTGCAATGCTTGCAAGACGTCTTAACGGAAAATATCTCGCGCCCAAGACAAAAACATCTTGAGGACCGCATAAAAGAGATTAAAGACGGCACATTTACCGAGCTTATAGAAAAATCTTATGGGCAAACCCATTGACGAAATCAAAGAACTTTACAATAACAGAGAAATCGAAAAAAGTAAGGAGGTTTTAAGCAATGTATTCTGAAAATTTTCAAAAATCACTTAAAGCGGTTGAAGAAGCAAGAAAAGAAAATATCGCTTACGAGCCGAAACGTATGACGGCGGAGGAAAAAAGAAAAACTGCTTGCCTCCTATCATCCCGACTACAAAAAAAGCGAATTTAAAAAGCTTTCGTTCGGCCCGAACAAAGGCGAAGAAGTGCCGATTGAGCTTTGCGATATGCTCGAGGCTCATTCGAGAATTTCCGCAAAGGACGTTGACCTTTCAAACATCAAATACGACGTTGACGTGCTTATCATAGGCGGCGGCGGTGCCGGAACAAGCGCGGCTATCGAGGCGGACAACGCCGGCGCGAAAAACTATGATTGTCACAAAACTCCGTATGGGCGACGCAAACACAATGATGGCAGAGGGCGGTATTCAGGCGGCAGACAAACCCAACGATTCGCCGGCAATCCACTTTGTGGACGCATTCGGCGGCGGTCACTACGCGGCAAAAAGAGAACTTCTGGCAAAACTTGTGTGCGACGCTCCCGAGGCTATCGGCTGGCTTAACGAACTCGGCGTTGAGTTTGACAAAGAGCCGGACGGCACAATGATTACCACCCACGGAGGCGGTACATCGAGAAAACGTATGCACGCGGCGAAAGACTATTCGGGCGCTGAAATTATGAGAACCTTGCGCGACGAAGTGTTAAACCGCGGTATCGAGGTTGTGGACTTCACCTCCGCGATTGAACTTATTCTCGACGAAAACGGCAAGGCTGCAGGCGCTGTGCTTATGAATATGGAAACAAAAGAGCTTATGGTTGCGAGAGCAAAAACTGTTATCATCGCAACGGGCGGTGCCGGACGTATGCACTACCAGGGCTTCCCGACCTCCAACCACTACGGCGCAACTGCGGACGGTCTTGTTTTGGGCTACCGCGCAGGCGCAAAGCTTTTGTATGCCGACACACTTCAGTATCATCCCACAGGCGCGGCATTCCCCGCAGCAGATTTTCGGTGCGCTTGTTACCGAAAAGGTGCGTTCGCTCGGCGCAAAACTCGTAAACAGGGACGGCAAAGTGTTTATGCATCCGCTTGAAACGCGTGACGTTGCGGCGGCGTCCATCATAAGAGAGTGCAGTGACCGCAAAGAGGGCGTTGACACGGGAAGCGGAGACGCGGTTTGGCTCGACACGCCTATGATTGAGGCAATCGGCGGTGAAGGCACAATCGAAAAACGTATTCCTGCAATGATGCGTATGTTCGCAAGCTACGGCATAGACATTCGCAAAGAGCCGATTTTGGTTTACCCCACACTTCACTATCAGAACGGCGGTCTTGATATAAACGTTGACGGTATGACAACAAACGTTGAAAACCTCTACGTTGCAGGCGAGGCAGTCGGAGGAATACACGGCAGAAACCGTCTTATGGGCAACTCACTGCTCGATATTATCGTATTCGGCAGAAGCGCCGGCAAAAATGCGGCGGCTCATTCAAAAGACGTTAAAGTCGGCGCGCTCACACTTGAGCACATTGCAAAATTTGACGCGGAAAGAGAAAAAGCAGGTGTTAAGACAGACGCTGTTTCGCCTATGCTTTTGCCCGATTACCGCAGAAAATAAAAAAACATAAAACGCATCTTTGTCCGAAACATCTGAAATACACGGGTGTTTCGGACAAAATGTTACTTTGGAAAATACATAAAAAGAACAATTAAACTGAAAGAGGACTTAAAAATGCACTTATTTAACGGAGTTATTTCCATTTCGAGCGTATCGTACCTTATCTTTTCGATAATGGCGATTGTAGCGCTCGGATACTTACTCGGACGCGTAACCGTGAAAGGCATTTCGCTCGGTACTGCCGGCGTTTTTCGTCATTTCGCTTTTTGTACGGCGCGTTTTTTTCTATAAACAGCTTGCAAACGCTTTAAAAAAACGGCGGAAATTGCACAGCAGGGACTTGAAAATTGTTGAAAATATCGGTCTTGTATTCTTTGTAACCTCGGTAGGATTTATCGCCGGTCCGAAATTTTTCAAAAACCTTAAGCAAAACTTTAAATCGTATATTCTTCTCGGTGTTGCAATCATTCTGTCGGGCGGAATAACCTGTGTGGCTTGCTATCTTATCGGCAGAAACTTTGAAACCGACCACACACAGTTCCTCGCACTTATCGACGGCCTTTTGTCGGGCTCGCTCACCACAACGCCGGGATTTTCAGCGGCAAAAGAAACGGTTAAAAACGTTTACGGCGCAAACGCAAATCTTGCGGCGGAGCTTGAATCGGCGGTTACCGTCGGCTACGGTATCGCATACCTTTTCGGTGTAATCGGCGTTGTTTTGTTCGTTCAGATTATGCCCAAAATCGTGGGCGCAAATATGGATGAGGAGCGCAAAAAACTTTTGAGCGTAAACACAGGTTCGGCAGCAAAAGCGCTCGGAAACCTTATCGACATTGACGATATGGGACTCGGCGCGTTCGGACTTGCGGCGCTTATCGGAATTATAATCGGAAACATCAAAAATTCCGCTCGGCAAAAAGGACTTTCGGGAACGTGCTTCTCGCTCACCACAACGGGCGGTTGTCTTATCACCGCGCTTGTGTTCGGACATTTCTCGCGTATCGGCAAGGTTAACATTATGCCTCCGAAAAAGACTCTTGAGTGCCTTCGTGAGCTCGGACTTATGATATTCTTAATCGGCGCGGGTGTTGCCGGCGGTGCAAACTTTGCGAAGTATTTCAAACCGATATACTTCCTCTACGGCGCACTTATGACCATTGTTCCGATGATTGTCGGATTTATAATCGCAACAAAGATTTTGAAGCTGAGTCTGTTAAACTCGCTCGGCTCAATCACAGGCGGTATGACAAGCACCCCTGCCCTCGGCACGCTTATCCACGTTGCAAAAACGGAGGACGTCGCCTCGGCATACGCGGCGACATATCCTATCGCGCTTTTGGCGGTTGTGCTGGTGTCGCAGTTTATGATTGTTATATTCGGTTAGGTTTACAAAAAGTATGTAAAGGACAGGACGGAATTTTAATTCCGTCCTTTTTAATGCCTACATTCTGCATCTTTGTCCGTCACTGCTTGACGTTCCGAGTGCGTTTATGATTATGCCCGATATAAGCAGAGCGGCAAAAAGAGCCACAAATGCCGATATAATCGCGGCAGCCAAAACGGCGGCGTCAAGCGTTGCGAGTGCAATTATTGAGGTTATAACAGTTCCGATTGCTCCGACTGCAAGAAGAATACGTCCGCATACGCTTGTGTGCTGACGGCACGAAGTACAGCGCGACATAAATATACCGGCAATGAGCAGTGCAAGCGCTGCAGTGCCGACAACAAAAACCGCCCAGACGGGTTCTGCACCGACGATATATCCGAAGTAGCGGAGCACGCCGACAACCGCCGCAACGACAAGCGAAATTACAATCTGCAATGCACAGCAACACGCGTTTTTACACATAAAAATTAACCCCCTTTTTTTCGTTTGAATTGCAAGTTTTACTTGCATTGTATAATATGTATAAAAAAACGGAGTTGGTGCAAAATTTGTCGAAAATTAAAACGGTACACAAAAAATGTGTACCGTTTTTTTCAAATTCCACTCGTATATATATTTTTATGATAACGGAACAGTTTCTGCCGCACAGAGAGGTGCAAGACTCGACTTGTTCCAGAAGAATATTTTTGCGGTTTTCGCATCAGTGTGACCGAATGTATTGTCGTCGAGAGAAACCGTCTGACTTCCGCCTGCCGGAACGCTCAATTCTGTACTTGCCTCTTTTTGCCGCAAGAAGATTTTTGTCGTTGTCGTAGAGCGCAATGAAAACATTTCCCGTAACCGCACTACTTCCGTCATTTACGATTTTTACGGTTTTGTTTACTGCGTCAATGTCGGTCATATATACGTCGTACGGCTCGTAGATGAGAACATTGTCGAAATACATTTCATTATCATTCGTAATCGTCGATGCAGCTACAATAGAAAAACGGGGTTGTGCCATCTGTCCACCAATCCGCACGAAGTGCATTAGCCGGCACTTTCTCGGGAATGTCAATAGTTGCGCTTTCACCCCAAGGATTTCCTGTAATTCCGTCTATCATTACCTTATCAATGTACGCGTAGTATTTTTGATGTCGCTTCATCATATTCTTTTAGACAACACTAAATATATCTTGTTCCAGTCAGTATCATATTTTTCCGATATTTCCTGCCAACGTTGTTGACGAAGTTGACCCCATTTTTGTAATATTTTATAGTGTAATATTCATTTGTCGTTGTGCCGTTTTTTCTGGCACCCTCAATTCTTACAATCGGCAATGTCGAGGTTGTTTTGGAAGGGTTAACGCAACGGATTTCTATTTGAGATGAATATTTTGCAAATTCAGTTTCACCCACAGGCGCAACGAATTTGTTATCCAATGTAATTACTAGTTTTTCGCATCCTTTAAAGCCGTCATTCTGTCAGCTTTTCGGTTTTATATCACTGTAACCAAAAATTTATTTTCGCATATTTGTTTGTTTCATCACCTAAAAACAGTTGCATAAACATTTTTTTCTTGTTTGTATTGTCCCAACCTTTTTATAGTTGTTGTGCCATTGGTGTAAGCAGAATCCGACTTTATTTCGCTGCCTACTGCCCTATTCTCAAAAATCATCATCAACAAATATCGTTTTTAACCGGAGGCATACAGCTTTTGAGGGCTGACATTTGTTTGCGCGCCTGCCGCAAAGACGCTCGCCGTACCAAACACAGTTGCAGATAAAAGTGTTACAACAAGGAGTAAACCTAATATTTTTACTTTTCAATTTTATCCACCCTTTCAAATTTTCATTTTCTAACTTAAGAATATCACACCGCGTCCGCGGTTACAATTCCACTTTTTAACATTTGGTGTACTTTTTTTCAATTCATTTTAATACTGCTTATTTTTTTATGCTTTTCGCCAAGGCGCGTTTCGCCGAATGTAAATCGAATTTTGCTTGTTTCACAACTTAATGGCAACGTATTTTCACCTGCGTTTAATCCGTTTATTTCGGTAATTTTTGCAGAGCACCGTCCGATTTTGCATACACAAAAATTTTCGCGTTCGTTTTTTTCTTTCGCATTTATAACGATACTTGAAATGTTTTCGTATTCGCCGAAATCAACTTCAAAATACTCGCCCTCACGCACCTCGGACGCAAAATACGTATCGGCACTGCCGTCAAACGCATAGCGTAAATCACGGTAGCCGTAGCCGTCCTCGGCAAAGGCAAGCGACGAATAATAAAGCCTGTTGTCCGACGTATTTTCCGCGTTCTCCGTATGGCAGATGTCATACCAGCCGTTTTTGCACTCGGCGGTTATACCAAGCTTAATATCGGGATTTTCAGCGTCTACATCCGAAAAAACTCCGAGATAGATATGACTTGCGTTTTGCTTATTTTTAAACGAAATTTTTTGCGTAATATACGAAATTTCGCCCGCTTTCCAGTTTTTCGGATTTGCGTCAAGCGTTATTTTTTCCAAAATATTGCCGTCCGCGTCCGCAAGCGCAAGCTTTACGCCCGAATTTTGCTTATATCCCGCATAAAGCGGTGCACTTCCGTCATTTTTAACCGCCATCATAAAATATCCGTCCGCAAAATTCTTGGGATATTTAAAGCTTATCGGCTTAAACCAATACCCCGTTTCGTTCGCCATACGCTTTGACAAATCGGTAAACATTTTGTAAAAATCCTCGGGATTCCAGTATCCGAGCGAAATATAGCTTACCGCACCCTCGCGGATTGTCTTTTCTATAAATGTCGGAAGATAGCCGAAATATTTTTGAATATTTGCCCTTGGAATAGGTTTTTTTCCGTTGTATGTGCCTGCCGGATAAAAATGTTTCGGGTTGTGCAAACCACTCCGCAACCGCAAAATTTTTGCCGTCAAACCTTTTAAGCTTCAAATGCTCGTCCCTCTCGCCCGGGTTCATCGTTCCGTCAACGCGAATACCGGCGTTAAGCGTATCGGACGCATAATTAAGCGCCATTGTGTTCGAGGAGAACATTGCAAGCGGAAGTCTGAAATTTTTTTGAATAAATCTACAAGTTTTTTTGAAGTCCTCATCAGTATATGTGACGGAATTTCTGTAACCGTCAAAAAAACACTGCTGTAAAAAAATGCCATTCGCCCCAGTTGCCGTAAACACGCATATCAACGTAGGCAATATTTTTTTGTTGCCGTTAAACCTTTCGGCAAATTTATCCAAAAAAATCTCTGCATTTTTTTCAAGAAAAAAACCGCGTCGTTGTAATACGGAATTTTCAGATAGTTATTGCCGATTTTTAAGGTCGTAGCTTTTTGCGCCGTACTTTGTAAAAAAAGCCAGCCTGGGGTATCTTGGCGGTAGTCTGACGGACTGTTATAGCACACGGTTGAGCCGATGCCGATACCCAGCATCATACCGTTTTCGGCACAGTAGTTTATATTTTTCTTCGATTTGGTCAAAATTATAAACTCCGTCCTCCGGTTCGAGCGCCGCCCAGCCGTAACGCGCGTACACAACGTTTGAAATTTTTGCGCCGTCACCGCTTAAATTGAGTTGGGAAAAAAATCGAGCTTTGTAGTGTAATAATTAAGCCCTTTATACGGGTTTTTCAGCACTTCATTCGTATCCATCGGATGAATTGAAGCATAATCGGATTTTTCCGATTAAATTTTTCAAGCTCGCGCGCAGTGTCTATTTCGCAAAAAAATACGCATTTTTCCGCAAGATATTCGCCGTAGGTTATAACCTTTCGTATCGAGCAGAAATCAATATAAAAAAATCAGAGATATTGTTAAGCATTTCGACATAAACTTCCGCGCTGTAAAAAAATTTTTCGGGAACGTTTATATTTACACTTTTTCCGCGCTCATCCACTGATTTTTTTGTGCTCCGCATCCGTTTTTATATAAAGTGCGTTCCAGGGAACGGGTTTTGCGCTTGTTCTTACGCCGTTTTTTTGTCATACAGTGCAATTATAATCTGAAAATTTACATCTACCGCGGCGGTCAGCACACTGTAACGCACGCGGTATTCTCCGCTTCCGGATTTCTTAAGATTTTCGGTGATATCCTGCCTTATTGCGTCGCTCGCCCATACGCGGTTTGAAACCTTGCAAGAATAGTTTTTGTCAAACGCATAATCGGCGGTTCTTTGAATTTCGCTTGCACTGCGCGGATTCCAGCCCATCACCGAACGGCTGTCGTCTTCAAACGACGGGTCAATGATTATATCGCGCGAAAGATACCCGCCGTTGTAACCTTCCGTTTCATACGCGCCCGACGCGTCAAACGAAACGGCATTGCAAAGCGGTGCAAGAGTTGTTTTTTTCAAATACGAAAATTTTTATAAAATATTCGTCCGCAATATCGGACGGAATTTTTGCCGTCGGTGCGGATAAGCGATTTTTTTCGCCGTTTTCAAGGATTAAATCCGCGCTTTCAAAAAAACGTCCGCAAGTGCGTTTGTACCTTTTTCAAACACTGCAAGATATGCCTTTGCGGTTAAAGGCTCACCGCTTGTGTTTTTTTAACATTTGCGGTAAAAATAAAACTCTGTATTTTTCTATTTTTTTCCCATAATAGGATTATTTTGTAAATCGTAAAGGCAAAAAAATCTGTTACCTCTGCCTTTTTTTCCGTCTGCGCACACGCAAACGGGGGCTTGCATTACGGCGAAAAATCACCGCAATGCAAAGAGCCGTAAATTTTTTTAAACATAGGATTTTCTCCTTTACACCGTCATCAAAGCTCGGGTGTTTCAATGCTTGAAACAATGCGCATATTTTTCAGCACTGTCAATCAAAAAAACACCTGAACCCTGTCGGCATTTGATACGTCCTCGCCGTTAAGAGAAAGCGAAAACGAATTTGTACCGGAGGTCGAAAGAGTTACCTTTTTCAAGCTTGAAATCCACAATGCTGTCACCGGAAAAATGCCGTTGCAACCGCATAAACCTCATCGTCACATTTCGCCTCGGCGTCTATGCTTACGGTGATTTCGTCCGCGCTCTTAACAGCCGACGCGTCAAGCTTTCCGACGTATTCTTTACCGAGATAAATCCGCGCGTCCTCAAGAATGTCGCCTGCCGACGCTTTGACGTAATCAATGTCAAGGTAGTAGTTTTTTTCATTTAAGTCTATCGCCTTATCAAACGAAATGTGGATTTCTTTTGAATTTGCACCTCTGTCCGCCTTGCAGGCATACGCACCGTCATCGTCGGTAAGGGTGAAATTCGGCAAATTGGTTTTGTCTATGGCGTAGTTGAAAACAACCCTCGCGCCCATATTGTCCGCGTCGGGTTCAACGCTTGTCACGGCAAATTTTGCCGGAGCGTAAATAAGAATATTGTCGTAATAATTGTAAAGCGGTTTGCCGGTTCTGTTCTGCAAAAGTACCTTTGCACCGCCGTCCGCGCTCCACCAGTTTGCCGCCGCCGTGCATCCGGTTTTAAGCTTATCGGTAATAATACTCTCGCCGTTTGCATAAAGCGCAGTCACATAAACTCCGTTCGCTCTTTTTTTCGAAAAACAGCGGTGAAATTAACATAACCGTCCCTTTCCGCGTTGTTTTTGCACAACGGGAATTTCACTTCCTGCTGTATTGTCCCCTTTTTCCGGCGGAAACCCAGAGATTAAGCGTTTCTTTTTCAACGTTAGGATTTTTTTATTACTGCTTAACGACAACACCGCACCGTCCTCGCCGCTGCCGCCGAATCTTATACCGAAATGTGTTGCCGAACGTTTTGTCAGGTCAAACGCTGAACCCGATACCGCGTCGGCAAAGCTTGTGCCTGTAGCTTTCATATCAAACGAAACAACAAGCTTGTCGGAATTTATAAAATTATCTTTTTGAAACAAGCGGAACCGAGTTCCAACTGTTGATCATAAGCGCCGTGTTTCCGCTGTCCTCGCTCACAGAGTTTGACGATGTGAGCGCCGCAGCTCATCGGGTATGAACTCGTTCCCTCAAGCGTATCGTCAACAATAATCTCGCCTATCGGGGGCATAAACGGCTGCAACTCAACCTCGGTTTCATATTCGCCGTCCGCAAGGCAGAACGGGCAAAACGTTAACGAAAGAAGCAAAACCGCAAGAAACGCGCACAGAAATTTTTTGTAATTTTTCATTTTTATCCCCTCCTACCTAAAGATTACAACCGCCGAATACTCGGACGGATAACTTAAAACAAGAACCGTATCCGCCGCCGCGCCGGTTTTCATATAATCGTTCAAATCACTTCGCGTAACCGGAGTGATACAACTTTTTACATTCGATTTTACCGCGTCTTGGTCAAACACATAATAGCTTGGACTTCTTCTTTTGTGCGCAACCATTTTACAGTCGTTAAGGTTGCTTTTCTCAAGCGTTTTTGCATCACTGCTCTTTGAATAAGGCAAAAGATAGATGTAATTAAGCGACGATGCGTACGGTATACCGTACATCCACTTCTGTGCACCGCCGGACGGCGCTCGATGCGCCGTTCACGCCTATTTCGTCGGTAAACGTGATATGTTTTGCCGCCGACGCATCATAAGCAAGATAAACCTTTCCGAATTCTCCGGTCGGTGTAAGACGGTATGAAAACATATCGCCCCTTGTAAAAATCTGCAACCGGAGCAATATCGTCAACCTCAATTTCAATGCTTGTGTTTTTTTAAGCAAATCCCATCCGATAACGCAGTATTTTTTTCGTCATCTCCCGACACACGCTTTGTGATTTTTTTCAAAGCACATCGCCGAAAGATTGTTGTTCTGCATATTTGTTGCATAATCCTTTGTAAGTCCGACCACAATGTAAGACGCGTCGGGAGTTTTAAGGTCGACGGTGTATGCCGAAATGTTGGGAACGCTGTATCCCGATGCAAAATCGGCAACCTTCATAACCGAATAGCCTTTTTCATCGTCGCCGTCAAAATCAACGCGGTAACCCAGAAATACCGTAACCGCACCGTCGTAAACAACACCGTCACCCGCCGCGGTGTAGAAATACTGCCCCTCGCGGTGTATGGTTTTGTTTGTGGTTTTACCTATTTGATGAAGCGACTTTTCGTCCTCTTTCGACGCATTGTAATACGCGGTGTCGATTTCGGTGATAAAGTCATCTTTGAGTTTATATCTTATAAACTTCGATTTGTAAACCTCGTCGCCGTTGTCGTCGGTCATATAAAGCGCCTTGTAAGCGTTTGTCACCTTTTTTTCGCGCTGTCTTTTGACGTTTTTTTGTACTTGTCACCGTCAATAGTCACATTTTCGGCAAAATAATGCTTTTCAAACTTGCCGTCCGACGTGAAAATTTTAAGCTGTGTAACCGGTTCTTTCGCCTTGTCGGTATCGTTTACAACGCTCATTATAAGACCGTAGTTAAACACCGAGTCGCTCGAAACAAAACCTGCGATTTCTCCCTGAAAATCGAAAGAAAGCTGATACTGTACGCCGAGAGTTATATCGCCGATATAGTCCTTCGCGCTGTCCGCAACAGCGTATCTTTCGCCGTTTGCGTAAATATACACACTGCCGTTTGAATTTTCAATTTCGTCTACGTTTGCTTTAAGTACTTTGTCCGACACTATTGCCGTGCCGATTTTTTTGTCGTCCGAAATAAGCACCGAAACAACGTTGCCCTCTTTTATTGCGGAATACTGAATTTCATTTCCGCTTGTGTCGCGGATAATAAACTGACTGTCGTTTATGGTATCGTCAAGGCAAACGCTCTTTTGCAGTGTCAAATTTATCGAAAATTTCCTTTGAATATCCGTTTGCAACCGAAACGTAAATTGTGGTATACGACGAAATTTCGACAAAATCATACTTGCCGTCGGAATTTGTGTCAACAAGCGTAACGGAGCCGTCTATATCGCCCTGATATTTTTTTCAAGTCCGTTTTTGGTCACTCTTTTGTTGTAAACAAGCACATAACCGTCCGAAAGATTAACCTGTTTTAGCGAATTGTTTTTGGTGTAGTAAAAAAATATATTTTTGTCCGCAACATATGTGCTGTCGTCTTTTGAAACGGTGAGGATTTTGTTTGCGCCCTCGTCGATTTCCATATAAAGCGCGTCGTTCATATACGGCGCATTGTCGCGGTAGTAATAGTGCACGTTATAGCCGATCAAATCGTCATACGACGAATCGGCATTTTTGTATTCCTTTGAGTCAATTTCGATTTTCTCGGGATTGTAGTTATTGTCGCCCGAAAGTGAAGTAATTGAGTTTGCGGTAACTCTGCCGTAGCCGTCGTATATTTCAAAAAAACTTCGTTCAAAAACCTTGTCGGTTTTCTCGGATTTTGTGTTTCCGTTATACGAATTTGAAACAAGCATTTTAACCTCAAGGCTGTTATACATCATAACGCACATCATACCGTATGTAAGCGGAGTGTCGTTTGATATTCCGTCAAGTCCGTCGGTGATTTTGAGGTTTGCCGCCTCAATGATATAACCGCCGGGGTATCCGCCGTAATTTTTCGCATACACGTCGTAGCCGAGTGTGGAAACTATGGTTTTAACCGCCTGGGCATATGTTATATCCCTGTCGGGATACGCCGATGACGACGGCATATATCCGCAGTCGATAAGAATTTGGAGCACGCCGTCCTGATAGTAGTCTTTTGCGATACCGCCGACCAGCGCCGCCGCACCCGCAAATTCCTCATTTGTAACGTTCTGCGTAAGCTTTGCCTCGGTGAAATTTACAATTCCGAGACTGTTTAAAACGTTCATTTCGTAATGTCCGAGAACTTCTGTATTTTTCAGTATTTTCAGTGCTTTCTGCAACTTCGGTATTGCCTGTGTTTTTCCGCCGAAATGTCCGTTTCGCCCAATGCCGAAATCGGCGAAACGAGCATTACAAATGCAGCAAGCACCGAAACTGTTTTTATTTAAAAATGTGTTTTTTCTCATTTTTTTCCGCCCCCTCGCCGATAAGTGTCATAACCTTGTTTATCATAACCGCCGCCTCTGCGCGCGTCGCGTTTGCGTTCGCGTTGAAATTGCCCGACGCGTCGCCGTTTAAAAATGCCGAGCTTGTTAAGGGCCGACACCGCGTATACCGCATACGACGAAATATCGCCTGCGTCGCCGAACGGAAGTTTTTTTCTATTTTGAGATTTTCCAAAAGGTCGGGACGTTCTTTCTTTATCGCGTTAAGGCACATAATCGCCGCGTCCTGACGGATAATGCAGTCGCCGACGCCGAAGGTGCCGTCATCTCTGCCCGATATAAGCCCTGACGCTTTCGCACCGTTGATGTATTTTTCATACCATTCGCCTTTTGCAACGTCCGAAAACTCTGCGCTCGGCGAATTTTCATCAAACGCGGTGAGCGCGGAAATCATTTTTACAAACTGTTCGCGCGTTACAAGATTTGACGGCGAGAATGTATTTTTTTCTCGGTGCCGTCCACAGCGCCTTTGTTGTAAAAGCGCCATAATATGCTCTTTCGCCCAGTCAAAGTTTTCCAAATCTTTGAAAATTTCTTCTTTTACTATAGAAATATCCTCGGTGACGGGAGTGGGAACAAAGCCGACCGACGAACCTCCCTTTGAGGACGAACTGCCTCTTGACGGGGACGAACCTCCGCCGTTTCCGCTTCCCTGTTCCGCGGTTTTTCTGCGCGCTCGCCCAGCCCTCGTATTTCGTTTTAAACGTTTCAAAAATCCGAGTATGCGTGACGGTTTTTCCAAAACCTTTGAGTCAACCTCATATTTGTTTGACACCGCGTCGTAGTCGGTGAAATCAATTTTAAAAATAATCGGTGTTGTAAAGGTCGATAAACGGCTTTACATCTGCATAATACGTAATTTCCGAAAAACTTATTGTAAACAGCACGGCTGTATATAACCGATGCGAAATTTTCAGTGGAAATATCTTTCGTTCTGAAGTTTGCCGAGTCTTTGAAAAAGTACGGTTTTTTTCGTCATCACTCATTTTTTTGAAATGATGTTTTTCATACACCGCGCCTTTCACGGTGTCGATTTCGTCATAAAATTCCGAAACCAGCTTTGCAAGCGTGTCTGCCGAGAGATTGTTTATTGCAAAATCTATGTACGGCGCGATGAAATCAGGCGCAAAAATCGCCGATTTTCGTTGCCTCGGGAAGTTTTTAAAAGTTTTTTTCCGCAAGCACCGTTTTGTCAGCAGACGCAAGCTCCGACGTAAGAGTGTCGGCAAGGCTTGAATTAAGAATAATTTTAAGCGCCGTTTTGTCGTCTATAACCTTTTCCATAGAAGTTTTTATCCTGATTTTTGTATCGCGCTGTTCCAGTTAAGCAAAAATTGTGTCAATGCTTTCGGACGAATAAAAAAATCAATCTTATCCTCGCTCTTTTTTTGCCGACAACGGGGCGCGCAAAAAATTTTTCTTTTCGCCCGTCGCGGACGTTTTTGGGAAGTTTAAAAGCTTACAGTGTAACTGCCGTTTTTCATCGGTATTCACCGCAAAAAAATTCCCTCAAGACCGTTTTTCGTAATCTACCGTGCCGTTATCGAAATTGAACACCTCGATAAGCACTTTGTCGTTATTTGAAAGCTTTGAACCCGAAACCGTAATAATCTGCGTGTCCATATCTTCTTTCACGGTGTCTATCGCTGCGGCGAATGCCGTTGATCCGCATTGCGCCAAAAACAGCCGTGCAAAGAAGCGCTGAAATTGTTTTTTTCATCTTATCACTCCTCATTTTACCAAACCTTCATTTCACAGATTTTCACAACTGCGTCTTTGTCCTCGTCTATAACAAAGCGAAGTTTTTTTCGCCCTTTGCCGTTCTGAATCTCACATTCGTGCCTTTGGACGAAATTGAAACGCCGTTTGAAACCTCTGTCCATTTTCCGTTTCGGAAAAAGTTCTATCGAATATTTAACCTTAATATTTTTCCGCCGATGTCAAAGAAACCTGCGAAACGCTTTTCTCCTCGCCGAAGTCAACTTCAAGATAATTTCCGTTTGCGCATTTGTTAGCCCAGTAGGTGGACATATCGCTGTCGCACGCATAGTCGGGCTGACGGAAGCCGTATCCCTCGTCGGCATAAAGCTCTTTCGCCGAAAACAGCTTGTTGTGTGCAACGTTCGCACTGTCGCTTTTTGACATTGACGAGATGTCATACCAGCCGTTTACAACTTTTGCGTTAATGCCGAGTTTAACGTTTGGATTTTCGTTTTGCTCACGCGTGAACACACCGAAAAGAAGCTTTTCTCCGCCGTCGGTGTTTTTAAATTCATACTCGCCCACACAGTCGGTCATTTCGCCGGGATTCCAGTATAACGGGTCAATTCCCTCAAGCGTTACGGTATCTAAAATTTTTATTGTTTTTTTGTCGGCAAGCGCAAGCTTTACAACTGCCTTTTTCTCATAGCCTGCAAAAAGAGGCGCAACGCCGTCGTTTTTTTAACCTTCAGTTTGAAAAATACCCTTTGTTATATCCTTTGAATGTTCGATTTTTACAGGTTTATACCAGTATCCGACATAATTCGCCGCGCGGTCGTACATATCTTTCCACAGTTTGTACGCGTTGTTTGCGTCCCAGTTCAAAAACGCAATGGATGAAATGTGTCCCTCGCGGATTTGACGTTCAAAAAGAATGGGCACAAAAATCGAAATATGCCGCGTATTTTCCGCCCGGCTGATACACCGTTGCGTACTGCTCAAACCACTCGCCGACCGCCATTGCCTTGCCCTCGACAAGGTTCATATTTTTGTGCTTATCCATTTCCGCGGGCGACACCAGACCGTCACCGCGTATGCCTGCGCCGAATGTATCGAGCGCGTGCTTTGTAACGTCAGGTTTTGCAACAAACGAAAGCGCCGGCAGACGCATATCCTTAAACATATCCACATACGCAAAAAATTCTTTGTTCGTTCTCTGTTTGTCAAGCTTATCGCTGATGGGGAATTTATAAAAATGCCACTCGCCCCAGTTGCCGTAATTACGCATATCGACGTATGCGATTGTTTCGTTGTCGTTGTAACGCTCGGAAAACGCATCTATCATATTCTGCATTTTCTCGCGGAAAATCGGGTCGTCATAGTCGGGGATTTTCAAAACACAGCCGTTTCCCCTGTCCTCAAGGATATATTTGCACCCTGCCTCAAAAACCCATTCGGGTGTATCCTGATTGTAGTTTGTTGTCGAGTTAAAGTTTACCGTCGAGCCTACGCCGAGACCTAACTGCATACCGTATTTTTGGCAAAGAGCAATGTTTTTGTCTAAAATATCCCAGTTGTAAACGCCCTCCTGAGGTTCCATATAGCACCACGAATATCGGTGATACAAAATCGAGCCTATGCCTCCGCCACACTTTGCCGACTCCTCGTCAAAGAGCTGTCTGCCGGGGTAAATTATAAGTCCTTTATACGGATTTTTCAAAATTTCGCGGCTTTCTGCGGGATAATAAACATCAAGAGCGTCGTCTTTGTATTTTTCCAAAATTTCGTTCGCCCGTGCGTTTTTCTCATTTTCAAGTTCTTCCGCTTCGTCTTTTTCCTTAACCTTGTTTTCAACTACTGCGTAATACTCCTCCTCACTCATAAGCTTGGTAAGAGAGCAGTCGTCTACGTAGTAATCCTGAACCTCGCAGGTTTTACCGGTATTCGACGTTGCCTCGCAGTAAAATGTCGCCAGCGAAACAGATAAATCCCACTCCAAATCGGCAATATAGTCAAATTCCGTCCATCCGTCGCTATTGACGATTAAAACACCGCCCTCGGTTTCCTCTGAATTGATTTTTTGGTTGTCGGTTGTCTGCACCTGAATTTTAATTGTCATATTGCACGGTTCGTCCTTCGTGCGGACAAATCCGCGGATACGGTATTTTCCTGTTCCGTATTCCTTCATAATTTGAGTTACGTCCTGACCTATTGACGCCCAGCCGGACGGTCTTTTTGTTACCATACCCGAAAATTTTCCCGAGTGAACAACGTCCGCCGACTGCATAACCGTGCTGGACACTCTGTTTGACCAACCGCCTTTAAGGACAAAATCCTCCTCAAACGACGTGTTTGACAACAGCTCGTCCGAGAGATACATTCCGTCTATAACCTCGGCATTGTTCACCGTTTTTTCTATCTCGGACGCAACGTAAATATCGGCAGTATTTAAAAGGTCGTCGTATTTAATCTGAAAGCCGAGCGCCTTTACAACCGTGTCGAGCGGAACGTAAAGAACACCGTTTTTTAAATACGGCGCACCGCTTATCTCCCTTGCCGTGCCGTTTATGTATACGGTTTTGCTCATATTTTCGCATATAACCGATACGTTGTCTTTTGAAAATACTGTTTTTTCACCGTTATTGTATGCTATTTTGTCAATGCCCATAGTTTCGGCGAAATTTGACGAAATCATATAAATTCCGTCTTTTTCTTCGATGTCAAACTGTGACGGTTCGCCGTTAAACAAAAATGTTCTGTCCTCCTCGGCAAAAACGCCGAGGGGAAAGACAGAAATAAGCATACATAACAGAATTAAAAAAACGAAATTGCTTTTTATCATAAACTCTGCCTCCAATAGGCATCAGAGGATCGAACTCCGTATGCCTTGCATTTTAAAAATTTCATGCCTTTTTCGGCTTGTCGTCCTCGAAAGGCGTCAGCCTATCTTCGTCCTCCGCACCGAAAAATTCAAATAATTTTTAAAATGGAAGGTCGAAGAGTTTAAATAGAGCAAATTTTTTTAAAAGACAAGGCGAAAAAGCTGGGTTAATACTGACGTATAACATAGCTTTTTCAACGCAGTATTTTGGAAAAATTTGCCTATTTAAACCACACGAGGTTCGATCATCTGATGCCTAGCCGAAAGAAAGTAATCCGAACTCCGATTTTGAGAGGCGGATTTTCGCTTTCGACTTCGTTAAAAATACTCGGCAATCCGTCAGGATTGCCTGCGCTTTTTGCCTTGCGCAATCAAAAATCCGCTCTCTCAAAAATTCTTCGACCTGAAAAAGAATAGAATTTTGAGCAGATTTCTGGTGCGGAAGATGCAACAAAGGCTGACGCCTTGCAAAGATGACAAAGCCAAAAGATGCCGAAATTATGCCTTTTCAGGCGGGTTCGGATTATTTTCTTTCGGCTAATTATCCCTTTACCGCGCCTATTACAATACCTTTTTACAAAGTATTTCTGAATAAACGGATAAAGCAGAAGTATCGGGCCTGTTGCGATTATTGCCATTGCAAGCTTTGCACTTTCGGCAGGCAGCTCCGCTCCCGACGAAAGGTCTACGCTTGTGCCCGAAACAAGCTCTTTCATAGCCGCCGCGTTGTTAAGCATATTATAAAGATAATACTGAAGTGTGTAAAGCTTCTGGTCGCTTATAAAGAGCATACAGTTATACCATTCGTTCCATATCAGAAGTCCCGTAAACAACGCTATTGTAGCAAGCACCGGCTTTGAAAGCGGAATGATAAGCTTTTATATAAAAATAAGAAAAATCGTTTGCGCCGTCCACCTTTGCCGATTCCGATATTTCATGAGGTATTCCGTTTAAATAGTTTCGCACGATAAGAATGTTGAACACCGAAAAAAGGTTCGGAATGATAAGTGCCGCAAGGTTATTTTTCATTCCGAATTTCATCATAAGCATATACCACGGAGTAAGACCGCCCGAAAAAAGCGTGGTGAAATATATAAAATACGAAATTTTTGTTTCGCCACGGAAAAATCTTTTTCTCTGCAAAACGTATGCCGTCATAGCGGTTAAGAAAAGTGAAATCACCGTTCCTACAACCGTGATGAAAATTGTCACCGCGTATGAATTTACCATTCTCTGCGGATTTTTCACAAAAATTGTTTTATATGCGTTAACCGAAAATTCTTTCGGTATAAGCGAATAACCGTGATTTACAATGTAGGGAATCAGAGGTAAAAGAACCTGAAAGCCGCATTATAAACGGAATTACTCCCAAAAAGCGCGATAATTACGACAAATATGTACGCAAACACGATGAAAAACTCTGTATTCAATCGGCTTTTTTTGTCCAATTTATTACTTTTCAATGTCTTTTTCCCCCTTTCCTAAAAACAGTGCGCTGTCGCTGTCAATACGCTTTACAACAGCGTTTGCGAGCATTATGAACACAAAGCACAGTACCGACTGATAGAAACCTACCGCCGACGACATACCTATATCGTTTGAGAACAAAAGCGTTCTGAACGTGAACGTGTCGATAACGTCGGTGTAGTTGTATAAAAGCCCGTTGTTGCCCACAAGGCTGTAAAACATTGTCATATTTCCTCTGAAAACTCTGCCCAGAGCAAGCAGAACCAGTGTCACCATAGTTGCGCGCAGCGACGGAATGGTGATGTGCCAAATTCTTTTCATAATGCTTGCGCCGTCGATTTCCGCCGCCTCGTAGATGGACGTATCTATGCCTGTGATTGTTGCCATATACACAACCGAGCCGTAGCCGAGACCTTTCCAGGTGTTCAGCACAACCAGTATAAACGGCCAGTATTTCGGTTCGGAATAAACGTTTACAGGCTCTATTGAAAGCGACTTAAGAACAGCGTTTACCAAACCGTAGTCAAAGCTGAAAAGGTTATACACAAACGCGCCGACCACAACCCACGATATAAAAATACGGGAAGAATATGCAGGTCTGCGAAATTTTGCGTACCTTTTTACTGCCTATTTCGGTTAAAAATATCGCCGCGGCAAGCTGCATTGCATTTCCGAGAAGAATAAACACGATGTTGTACAGAAATGTATTGCGCGTAACGGTGAATGCCTGACCGCTTTTAAAGAAAAAAATTCAAAAATTTTTTTAAAACCTATCCATTCGCTTTTGAGTATTCCCAGCGCGTAGTCGTATTTTTGAACGCAAGAATTACGCCGAACATCGGTATGTACTGGAAAATCAAAAAATACAGTATTGCCGGAGTTATCATAAGCAAAAAGAATTTTTGTTGTTTGACACTTCGTGCAGAAAGGTGTTTCTTTTAAGCGCCGTACCTGCCTTTGTGTTAACTTTTTTCATTGAAAATGCCACCTACTTTAATGTTTTCTGATATTCTTTGTACTGTTTTTCGGTTTCCTCAAAAACCTTGTCTATGCCTGCCTGCGTGAGTTTTTTTCCTGATATGTTTTTAAACGACGCGTCAAGCTTTGATGCCTCAACCATACCGTTATACAGCGGTCCGCCGTACTGCGACGCCGCAGATGATATTGACGCCATTTCGGTCTTTACGTTTGTGTCATCAAACACAAATCCGCGAATGTCGCTGTCAACCGTTTCTTCTTTCCAGCGTGCGAGAATTTCCTGTTTTTCGGGAATATCCGTTTTGTCAACTCTCATCATAGATTCGTTTTTCCAGCCCCATACACAGCCCGGCTCGTATTTCTGCTCTTTGGGAAGGTCTGCGTTGAGCGAGATATATCCGTTGTCGCCGTCCGCTTTCCAGTGTTTGCCCTCAATGCCGTACCATGTAAGATCAAAATATCTTTTGTCGTTTCTCAAAAAGCTCGATAAACTGCAAAAGCCTTGTCTGCATTTTTTTGGTTGCACGGTTGAGCGCAAGACCGTTCGACACTGCCGAGTTTGCAATTTTTCCTTTGCGCCGACCGAAAAAAATCGCAGATTTCGATTTTCCCATTCGGGATGCTGTGCGCGGAGCTTTTTAGCCATCGACGCGGAGGTTTCGAGATTTTTTTACATATGTTGCGCATTTTTCCGTTTTCAAACATATTGTCTGTGGTTTTGTTCGCAACTATATCCGCAGGGATTATGCCTTTTTCAACAAGCTCTCTCGTTTTGCGGATTTGATTTTTATAATAATCTTCAAACTCTCTCTTGGTGAATTTACCGGTCGCAATGTCGTAGTAAATTTCTGTGCCCTTGGGAGTTTCAAAGCGATCCGTACCGTCTTTATAGGCGCCCCAGAACGAGCCCACCGCAACAATGTTTACGAGCGGGATAATGTTTTTATCGTTCTTTGCAACGTTTTCAAGATATTTTTCATAATCTTCAACCGTCTTGATTTCGTCCATACCGTATTTTTCTCTCAAATCGCCTCTGATAAGCGAAACATATGTACTGTATTCCGACGCGGTATTGGGAATCATATACATTTTGCCGTTAACCTTTGCCTCGTTTTTTTAATTCTTTCGGTTAAGGTTTCATATGTTTTTGGGAGCATTCTTTTTAAGCATATCGTCGGTGATTTCCATGAAACTGTTTTTTTCGCCGCCTGCTGATTGTATTTTTACCCAGTCTGCCGCAAAAACAATATCGAAATCCTCGCCTGTCGAGAAAAGGAGCGAATATTTCTGCTGAAGGTCGGAATAGTTGTAATATTCCACTTCAACCTCCGCGCCGATATCTTTACGGAGCATTTCATTCAGTTTTCCGTAAATTTCGTCGTATATGGCAGGTTTTTCACCCACAAGTATCATTTTAAGTTTCGTGATTTTTTTCCGTTTGCTTCCTCACTGCCGTTTCCGCACCCTGCAAATGATGCGCACATAATAAACGCAAGTGCTAAACAAACAATTCTCTTTGTCAGTTTCATTTTCCATCTTCCTTTCGGGGATATTATTTTTCATCTTACATTTAGTTTAGCATATCCGTTTTTTTAGTGTAAAGTGGGTATTTCTCACATAAAGTGTAATATTTTTGCACCCACTTGACACGGAGGTGAAATTTACATATAATCATGATATAACCGGACATATATATGATATAAAAATTTATATGATATAAATTTGCATAAAAAAAGGAGCCGTACCGATATGCCCCGTTTTAAAAATTCAAGCATAAAGCACAAGCTTTTTATTTCGCAGATTTCGCTCATCTCGGTGGCGTTTATCTCGTTTTTTGTCATCTCGGTTTCGTATTTCGTTGTGAAAACGACCGACGACATATGGCGCAATATGAAATATTCGTCAAACATCACCGCGTCAAACGTTTACAACTATATAAGCAGTATGGAAAACTGCGTGCATTACGCAAGCTACAACACCGATATTGCCGATATTCTGTCGCAAAAAGAGGTTACGAGTCTTTTTGAACGTCAGGGAAATTACAAATATGTTCAGGATACGTTTATTTTGACGCTTTCAAATTACAGTATTCCGCTTTCGCTCACGCTCTACCCCGTAAACGAAGGGTGCATAAACTTTGACGGCGTGACGGTGGACAAAACCGCAAACGTGGAAAACACCGACTGGTACAAAGACCTTATCAAAACAACGCCGAAGTTTTTCTATTTTACCGAAAATTCCGACGGAAAAGACAAACTCTGCATCATCAACACAATTTACAACCCCGATAATTACAACGATATCACAGGCTACATAAAGGTTTCGGCGGATATGGAAATTTTTGAAAAGCTTCTTCACGATACCACCATACAAAAACTGCGACACCGTTCTCACCGACAAGCACGGAAACGTGCTTTGCTCCACCGCGGAGCGCGGATATACAAAAAAAGACGCGCGGAGAATTTTTAAGTCTTACAGCAGACGCGCACGGCACGGTGAAAATTGACGGGAAAAACTATTTTGCGATAAAGGGCGTCACCAAAAACAGCAACTACGCCACCGTGACGGTGCAAAGCAAAAAGCAATGCGTACAAAGACGCATATTTTTATGTTTGTGATTTTGTTTATAATTCTGACAATAATCGCGCTTGTGTCGTATGCCGCGGCGCACTATGCAAGCCGTTCGGTGATACGCTCGCTCGACACGCTGATAAACGCTATGAAACGTGCAAATTTCGGCGAGCTTAAGCAGATTAAAAATTACGAAAGCTCAAACACCGAGCTGAACGAGGCAATCGGCGCGTTTAACAATATGGTTACAAGCATTGACAACCTTGTGGAGTACAACACGAATTATTCCGAAACGCTCAAAAAATATGAATTTAACTTTCTGCAAATGCAGATTAAACCGCATTTTTTATATAACACGCTGGATATTATTCAGTATCTTGCAAAGGAAAAACAAGCCCGACGACGTAACGTATCTTATAAAAAATCTGTCGAAATTTTATAAAATCAGTCTGCACAACAAAAGCGATTTTGTGAAAATCGAAAGCGAAATCAAGCATATTTCGTATTACACCGCGATTGAAAATTTCAAGCACGACAATTCGATTAAGCTTGAGGCTGACATTCCGGACGAAATTCAAAATATGCTGATACCGAAAATCACCTTTCAGCCTCTTGTGGAGAACGCAATAAAGCACGGAATTTTGGAAAAAGACGTTCCCGAAGGATATATCCGCATTACAGCCGACAAAAAAGATGACGACGTGTATATTTATATCGAGGATAACGGCGTCGGAATTGAGAAAAAAATAAAATTGAAGATATACTGCTGCAAAATTCGTACAGCGTCGGCGTTGCGAATACCGATAAGAGATTAAAATTGTTTTTCGGCGCGCAGTACGGATTGAGCATTGAGAGCGAGCCCGGCAAATTTACGCGCGTAATTGTAAAAAAATCCGTGCAATCAACGCGGATAACGAAGATATGTAATGAATAATTTTAAAAAGACAACCCGTTCGCCGAAAAAAATTTGCGTTTGCAGAACGGGTCAAGGGCAGAGCCCTTGTCGTTGTGGGGCGCTGTTTGCCGGTGGCAAACGTTTAGCGCCGACCGAGCCGGCAGGCGAGATAGGGGAATCGAACCCCCCGCGTTTTCCCTCTGCTTTTGCGCCAAAAAGCAGAGAAAAAAGCGGAGCAACCAAGAAATTACGATAACCTGTTTTTTTGATATGACACGGTAAATTCAAATTCAAAAACGCGGGATTGCAAAGGCACTCCTTTGCCTGCACTTTATGTCCCACTATTCTACTTCTATGTCCTTTTACTTCACTTGAATTTTCACAAAAAACTTTGTTATACTGTAGTTGTAATATTATAATTTTAATCGGGTGAATATATGATTCGCAATCTTGACAACCGTATAAAAATATATACAATACTTTTTATCGCACTGTTTATCGGTTTTTATGACGCTGACGTCCTACGGCGCGTTCACAAAAATCCTGACCGACGACTTTGTGGACAAAAATCGGTGCGCATATCAAAACAGCAGGCGAGCAACGCGGAAACGGCAATAAAAAAACATCGAAGAAATGAACTCCATCATCATTGCCGACTTAAAGCTGGACAATCCCGAGCACTACCGCGCGCACGATTCGTCGTATATAGGCGCGCTCACGTCCTACGGCGCGAGCAGTCCTTATTTTACATCTTTCGTGGTCTACCGCAACGACGAGCTTTTTATACTACAACATTCCGGCAAGCGTCGGAATGTTCAACATACGCGATATTGACATTGCCGCCGCGAAAAGCACCGATTTTGACGAAAACGGCATAGGGCTGGCACATTGCCGAAAGCGGGAACCGACGCGCCCGATTTTTCCTTTTGCTGGCGCGCAAAATTCCTGCCGGCGAGGACGTTATTTACATTATTTTTTTCAAGTTGACACAAGCTATCTTTCCGACCGTTTTTTTCTGTGGAAAAACAACTTTGCAAATCACTCGGCGGTTATGCTGAAATCAAACCGAAACGGTGCGTTTCTGCGTCTTTTCCAAAAATGAACGCGGACGAAAAAAAGAAAAAATGCCGAGAGCATTTCGCACCTTAACGGCGAGTTTGCAAAAAAACGGCAAAAAGCCTCATTACCAAAGCCGGTACCGGGGACGGCATTTTTACGTTTTATGTAAAAGACGATATTTCGCAGATTTCCGGATATACAAAAAAATCTTGCCTTAATTTACACGCTTATTCTCATTTTTTTGCGCTTGTTCTCGGATATTTCGCGGTGAGTATGCTTTCCAAAAAGTATGAAAATGCAGCTTGAAAAAAATAAGGCTGAAAATGCAAAATTATTATTAAAAAAACAGAGGTTTGATATGCTGAAAGTTTTATTGGTTGACGACGAGGTTATCATAAGGCAGGGACTCAAAAAAATAATAGACTGGCAAAGCATCGGTTTTGAAATCGCGGGCGAAGCGTCCAACGGCGATGAGGCGATAGAGCTTACCGAAATTTTGTCGCCCGACGTGGTGATTACCGACATACGTATGGCGCAGTCGGACGGAATTGAGCTTTTGCGCGAGCTTAAAAAGCGCAAAACCGACTGTAAAATTATCGTAATCAGCGGTTACGACGATTTTTCCTACGTTCAGGAGGCTATGGCGGCGAACGCGTATTCCTATCTTTTTAAAAGCCGGTTGACATTGACAAGCTTTATAAAATTATGGGAGAAGTGCGCGACAAAATTTTTGCCGAGCGCAAAACCAAAAGCGAAGTTATGGCATACAACACCCTTTTGGAGGAGAAAATCACCTTAAAGCTTTTGAACGGCGCGGACTACGAAAAAGGTTATAAAGGACAATCCGCAATACCGTTATCCCGACGGAAACTATATGACCGCGCTCATATCAATCGACCGCAAAAGCGAACCGGCAAGCGAAAAAAACAAAGGCATTTTTTTGTCACTCACCGAAATAATCGACTACGAAGTAAGCATAAGCGAAAACCACATTATAAAAATGCTTTGTGGACAATATGAAATACGCGCTTGTCATATCGGTTAAAAACGACTATTGCTATGACGCGGCGATTAAAACATTAAACAACATTCTTACAAATTTCAGCGCGCAGACGGGATTTACCGTAACAATCGGCATAAGCGGAATTTTCAGACGCGCGAACAAACTTTTCCGCTCGTATGAACAGTGCAATCAGGTGCTGGCGCAAAAGGCGATTATGGGCAACAACCGCATTATCGACTATATTTTGTACCGCGCAGGCATAAACGGCGAACCAACCATAAATGCCGACGCGGTTATATCCGCAATGAAGTCGGACGATTTTAACGGTGCGCGCGGTATTTTGGACGAATATTTTTCCGACGTTATAAAACGAATGAACATTCCCGTTTCGTCGGTGAAAAGCACGGTTGCCGAAACCGCGATTATGATAATCAAAACCTTTGCGCCCGACTCCGACACTATGATGCTTATGTTCGGGCGCATTGTAAAGCCGATTTTGGAGCTTGAACAGATTGAAATTATTGTGGATATTCAAAACTGGCTGTATGAAATTATCCGCTCGATAGAAAGCCGAAGCAAGATTTTTTCCATTGAAACCAACAATATTTTGGTGAAAGAAACCATTGCGCTTATCCACGACAAATACGACACGCATATAACGCTCCGCGAGGCGGCGGACGCGCTTTTTGTGAGCACGCGTCATCTTTCGCGGTGCTTTAAGCAGGAAACGGGTATGACGTTTAATGATTATCTCACACTTTACCGTATGCGCAAGGCGGATATTTTAATTGAAACGGGAAAATACAAAAATTTCGGAGGCAGCAAGTCTTGTGGGATATTCCGACGCGAAATATTTCAGCAATCTTTACCGCGAATTTAAGGCTGACCGGCAAATAGGGGTTGAAAAAAATAAACAGGCTTAAACAGAAACTTCTGCACATTTTTTCATACCGAATACTTTTAAACGCAGCTGTATTGATATTGACGCTCGTGCCGTCAATACTTCATTTTCAGCATGTCCAAAAAGCTATATTTCAAACAATGTTATGCAAACAAATACATTTCAAATTACGTCGCCTCTATCGAGGCGGAATTTTTCCGACAATATTTCGTCGTTTGTATACCGTGCAAACGTGCAGTCGCTCTATTTTTACGACGAAAAAAACAGTCTTTACGTCACGCTTTTCAACAAAAAAATCTCACGCACGATGAAAAATACGCGCGCATTTCGGACAATATTTCGGCATATCTTAAAAAAACAACACGCTGATGTCGGGCATAAGCATTGTTGACAAACAGCGCGAGGTTTTCCACTTCTGCCCCATTCCCGAGGATATTGCGCTTAAAAAAACATTGACGAAATAACAAAAACCGTAAATTCGGGCAAAATGTATATGTCCGAAGGCTTTGAATACGGCGGAAACTACTATTTTGCGGTCGCGGTGAAAAATGCGCAACTACAACACAAATTACACCGCCGGCGAGCTTGTTATGTATATCCCCGAAAGCGCGCTGTCGCAGATGTATCAGACCTACACCCTGGACGGCGGAGAGGTGTTTATTATGCACGGCGGAAAAATTCTGTCGCACAGCAATAAGTCGCTTATCGGGTCGGAAATTTTTCTCGGCGGTAAATTTTTCGACGGCGAAAACACCGAAATCGGCAAGCACTACCTTATGAGCCGACGTGCCGTTGACGCAAATTCCATTATAGAGGGGCTTGAAATCGTCACAATCACGCCCAAAAACGGTTTTTTTGACAATATGCTTAAAAACGCTCAATCTGTTTCTCATAATTCTGCTTTTTGCGGCGATAGTTTTCAGTATTCCGTTTTCGGTTATCGTGTCCAAAAAAACTGCTGTCGGAGATTGAAATTCTTATAAAAAAATATGTATTCGTTTGAAAAAAATCGCCCACCGAATACAAGCCGATGTTCAAGCTTTACGAAATACGCGAATTGGAGAACGTTTTTCAAGAATATGACGCGGAAAAATAAACATTCTTATAGAGAACATCAAGGACGAAAAAGAAAAACAGCGCATCGCGGAATTAAGCGCGCTGTCGGCGCAGATTAACCCCCATTTTATCTATAACACGCTCGATTCCATATCGTGGATTTTGCTGATGAAAAACGACACCGAAACGTATAAAATCATCTACGCGCTGGCGAATTTCTTCAGAATTGCACTCCACGGCGGTATGGAGGTTATCACGGTGGAAAAGGAGCTTACGCACCTTAAAAGCTACCTCGTTATACAAAATATGCGTTTTCCCGACAAATTTGAGGTTACATACGATATAAGCGACGAGATTATGCAGCTTAAAATGGTGAAAATCATTCTTCAGCCTATCGTTGAAAATTCGATAAAACACGGTTTTGACAAAATGTCGGGAGGCGGAAAAATAAGCGTTAAAGGATTTTTGACGGATAACGGCGATATTAAGTTTGTGATTTCGGACAACGGGTGCGGTATGGATTTTGACCCGTTAACCGCGAAATTGAAACCGAAAAAAGGCAGTTCGGGATACGGAATAAGCAATATTAACAGACGTTTGAAACTCGCCTGCGGTGAAGGTTACGGATTGAAATTTATATCGGAAAAAGGCAAAGGCACAACGGTTGAGATTTTGATAAAACCGCAGAGGGATTGAGGGGATAAATCCCCTGTTACCCCTGTTTTGGGGTTGTGATTTTTAGAATGGTCTTGTCATATCAAAAACATAAAGTTTGTTATTTTACTAATTCGCTCCGCGGGAGGGCACTTTTAGAGTAAAAGTGCCGCAAAAAGCGCGGGGTTTCCGATTCCCCCGCACCCCTAAACGGCTTGGGGTTCCACCCCAAGACCCCTTGAAACAATCAAATCATTCAAACAACAGATTATCGAAATTTTCTAACAAAAACCGAAAACAAACCGTTCACAAAAAATTTTCGTCCGCAGAACGGGTCAAGGGCAGAGCCCTTGTCGTTTAGGGGTGTGGGGGAATCGAAACCCCCACGCTTTTTCCCACCGCTTTTACGCTAAAAGCGGTGCCTGCGGAGCAAAAAGAAAAAATTACGATAACCTGTTTTTTTGATATGACACGATAAATCAAAAATTTAAATTTGGGATTGCAAAGGCACACCTTTGCTCCCCCTCCCCCCTCACACTATCTCACTGCCGCTCATTTTCGTCTTTCGGAATAACCTCCATTTTTGAAATTGAAATTTCAAACGCGGTTTTTGGTGACTGTTTCCTCCTCGGACATTTTCTTCTGATATTCTCTGCTTTGTATGCGTCCCCAAATTTTTTTATATTGTCGCCCACCGCAAGACTTCCCGAAAAACGCGCATTTCTGCCCCACGCGATACACGGCATATAATCCGACTTATTATACGCGCGGTTGACGGCGAGCAAAATATCGGTTATCTCGCGTCCGAACGGCGTAATTCTGTAAACGGGCGCTTTGCAGATAAACCCGTTTAAATAAATATAATTCGGATTTTTAAAATCATCGCCGTCACACGGTGCAATATCGCGCGCAAAAAAACCGTCAAAAAGAAGTCTGTTTCCCGTGGACGAATAATTATTATACGAACGGAACTGCCCGTCAACCTCAACCGACGCGCCGACGGACAAATCCATAGTTTTTATAAGACGCTCCGAAACCGTGACGTTTATGTAATCGGAAATATCGCTCAACCGCGGAACTTTAAGACAAAACGTTAAAAAAATCTCTCGCCGTACACCTCGTGACTGAAAGAAAGAGCGCTTACTATTGTTCCGGCAAGATGCACCTCGTTATTTACATTAACATTATCCAAAAATTTATACACTCCCCAAACTTTATTTTTGTATTATGTTATATTTCTATTCCGTTTTTTTACGCCGTTTATCACAAAAAAAGTGCAAAAAAAACTTGACTTTTCGGCTATTTACGATAAAATATAATAGTGGAGGTTAATGCGGAAGAAACTTCCGCATTAACCTTGTACGGATTTGTGCCCGTGCGAAATTTTCTAAAGGCAAAGCCTTTAGAAACGCACATGAGCGAAAAATCTCTTATCATTCCTTGCCCTGCGGAAAAGAGGAATTTTATTGCCGTTTTTCGGCGCAGGGCGGCGGAATGGAGATTTTTATATATGGCTTTCTTTAACTGTTATTACAAATCGGCGGTGCTCGGACAGGATGTCTGTTTTTAACGCGGTTATCCCCGAGGACTGCGCCGATAACATAAAAACGGTATATCTTCTGCACGGACTTTCGGACAATCACACCGCCTGGGAAAGGCGAAGCAGTGTTGAGCGTTACGCGCAAAACTCACACGTTGCGCTTATTATGCCGAACGTTGACCGCAGTTTTTACACCGATATGAAATTCGGAAGAAATTTTTTTACACCTTTGTCACACAGGAGCTTGTTGACTACACAAGAAAAGGTGTTCCGTCTGAGCAAAAAAAGCGCGATGACACATTTGTTGCAGGGCTTTCTATGGGCGGTTACGGCGCCTTTAAAATTGCTCTGCGCGAGAGCGAAACGTTTTCCGCGGCGGCATCTCTTTCGGGCGTGCTCGATATTTCGTCACACGCGAAGCCGACGGGCGACCGGAAAAGCGACGCATACCTTGCGTTCGGCGAGGGCGACACGTTGGAGGGCACAGACGAAAGCGTCATCACGCTGGTAAAAAAATTTCAGCGGTGCTCACAAACCCCGTCTTTATCAGGCTTGCGGAACGGAAGATTTTTTGTATAACGACAACAAAAAATTCCGCGAAGTTATAGCGGACAAAGGTTTTGATCACGTTTACGAAGAAGACAAAGGTGCGCACGAGTGGAATTTCTGGGACAAATACATAGAACGCGCGATTAAATTTTTTTGTAAACGAAAAATAGAAAAATAAATTGTAATAAAAATATACGGAGGAATTTAAGTTATGTCAGGACATTCTAAATGGTCGAATATTAAGCATAAAAAAAGGGAAAAAACAGACGCTCAAAAGGGGCCAAAATTTTCACAAAACTCGGCAGAGAAATAACCGTTGCGGTTAAAAGCGGCGGCGCAGACCCCGAGGTTAACAGAAAACTTAAAGATATTATCGCAAAGGCGCGCTCAAACAATATGCCCAACGACAATATTTCAAGATGTATCAAAAAGGCGCTGGGCGACGGCAACGAGGACAGCTATGAAAAACATCACATACGAAGGATACGGTCCGTCGGGCGTTGCGGTTATCGTTGAAACGCTCACCGACAACAGAAACAGAACAGCAGGCGATTTGCGCCATTATTTCGACAAATTCGGGGAAATCTCGGCACAAACGGCTCGGTTAGCTGGATGTTTGACAAAAAGGGGCAAAATCATCATCTTAAAAGCAGACGACATCGACGAGGACACAATTACAATGGACGCTCTCGACGCAGGTGCAGAGGATTTTGAGGCGAACGACGAGTATTATGAAATCACCACCTCGCCCGACGATTTTTTTCGGACGTCGTGGCGGCGCTTGAAGATAAAAATTACGCATATGCGTCGGCGGAGGTTGAAATGGTTCCGCAGAATTATATAAAAACTTACCGATGACCACGATATTTTGATGATGCAGAAACTTATCGAAAATCTTGAGGCCAACGCCGCCGTTCCGGACATCTCCCACAACTGGGAGGAAGAAAAACGAATGAACGGCGAAAAATAACGTTGTGACGCTTTCGGGCGATAACGGTGAAAAAAATCGATTGCGAAATTTTGGGGTACGTTTGAGGCAAACAGCAAGGAGTATATCGCGGTTACACCGGTCGAGGGAGAAAAGAGAGAGGGCGAAATTTTTTTGTTTACGGCTACCGTGAACATAAAAAAACGGCGAATTTGACCTGCTCGACATCACCGACGACGAAGAATTTGAAAAATGCGTCGGCAGAGCTTGACCGTATTTTTCGACGAGATGAGCGAAGAATAAAAAAATACGCACGAACTGCAAACACAAAAATATCCGCCCGAACACGGGCGGATATTTATTTTATTTACATCATATTTTATTTATTTAACCGCATCAGCAAGCCGTGCCGATTTTTTTCTCGGCAACTTTAAACTTATAAATGCACACAATTCCCAGAACCAATGCCGTTGCAAACCAGCTTATGGGATAAACCGCAACCAGCATTGCGAACGTCTGCACCTTTTTGAACACGGTATAAATCCACAAAACGCGGAGTCCGCACGCGCCTGCCATAGATATGAGTGCCGGTTCGAGCGAATAGCCGAGTCCGCGCATACAGCACGAAAGATTATCCATAATACCGCACATAAAATGCGTACCGCCCACCACCGCGAGCCTTTGCGACGCAATTCTTATAATTTCCTTATCGTCGGTATAAATGCCGAGGAGCGGTGTGCGGAACACAATAAACACTGCAAACATTGCAGCCGATGCCGCAACGCTCAATCCCATTCCGATGAGCACTGCCCTTTTTGCACCTTTTTAAGGTTCCCGGCGCCGTAGTTTTGGCTGACAAACGTCACCGTCGCCTGTGCGAACGAGTTTGACATAAAATAAATGAGATTTTCGTAGTTCTGCGCCGCGCTTGATGCCGAAACAACGTCCGTTCCGAGCAAATTAAGACCCGACAGAACGCACACGTTGGAGATTGAGAAAACCATTCCTGTATACCCGCCGGCATACCTACGCGGATAATTTCGGAAAGATTTCGTTTGTCTATTTTAAGGTTTTTAAGCGTAATTTTAATCGCGCCCTCTTCTTTTTGTGAGCGAACGGAGCATTAAAAACCGAGCTTATCATATTTGATATAACCGTTGCGATTGCAACACCGGCAACGCCCATTTTAAACACGATTACGAAAAATCAGGTTAAGAATTACATTCACAATTCCCGACACAAAAAGGTAAATCAGCGGTTTTTTGGTGTCGCCCTTACTGCGGAAAATCGCCGAGCAGAAGTTATAAAGCATCATAAACGGCATACCGCAGAAATATATGCGCAGATAAAGCACCGCGAGATCTATAATAATCATCGGGCGTACCGATGAGATTGAGTATCAGCGGCGAAACCAAAAGTCCGAGCGCCATTATCACAAATCCGCAGATTACCGAAACCAAAACCGCGGTGTGTGCGGCGCTGTTCGCTCTTTTTTCATTTCCGCTTCCTATGTACCGTGCAATAACAACGTTTGTGCCAACCGAAATTCCCACAAAAAAAGTTAACCAAAAAGGTTGATTACGGGTCCGTTGCTTCCGACCGCCGCAAGCGCCTGTTTTCCGGTGAACTTTCCCACCACTGCAACGTCGGCGGAGTTGAAAAGCTGCTGGAGCATACTGCTCGCCGCAAGCGGAAGTGCAAACATCAGAATTTTATCCCACAAAGAACCTGAAAGCATATCGGTATTGTGCCTGTTTCTGCCTTTTAAACACACTCATTTTTTTACATATCCTTTTCATAAATTTTTTTCATTAAATTTACTACATTATATCATACTCCGTTTATGCTGAAAAAGTCAACCTAAAAAAAGCACAATTTGGCATAAAAATTACGGCGGATTTTTATCTCCGCCGTAATTTTTGAAAATGTTTTATTTAACTTTTTTTGATAATAAGAAGCTCGCTTTCAAAGTCACTGTCGGGTGCACGCTTAAATCCCACATTCATAAGGGAAATCGCCGCCGTAGGTTTCGTCGGTGTTTTTCCACCTTATAGTATGCGTTTTCGTCAAGTCCTTTAAGCTTGATTTGCGTAAACGGCAGCCAGCCGCCGCGGCGGATAATGCTTGCAATCATAAGCACAATTTCGCTTTCGTCCTCCGACACAAACTCCCAGGCAGTGTAATTTCCCTCAAACGGCGATAGAAGTCTGTACATTGTGCCTTGATGTGTGATATGCGAAATTTTCTTGTAAAGCTTAATCTGCTCTTTTTACCGCCTCAAACTCCTCCTCGGAAAGCTTGTTTAAGTCAAGCTCGTAGCCGAACTGACCGCACATTGCAACGCGGCCGCGCATATCTATCGACGTGGTTCGGTAAACCTGATGGTTGTGAACCGCAGAAATGTGTGCGCCCATTGCAGACGTGGGATAGAGCATACTTGTACCGTGCTGGATATAAAGTCTTTCCACCGCGTCGCTGTCGTCACTCGTCCAAATCTGGGGGAAGTAATGGAGCATACCGTAGTCGAAACGTCCGCCGCCGCCCGAACAGCCTTCAAAAAGCACATCGGGGAATCTTTGATTGAGCGTTTCCAAAATTCTGTAAAGTCCGAGCATATATCGGTGCGCAACCTCGCACTGTCTTTCGGGGGCAATGTCCGCACTGCCGACGTCGGTCATATTGCGGTTCATATCCCATTTAACGTATTCAATGTTTGCACTGCCCAAAAATATCGGACATAAATTTTTATAACATAATCGCAAACCTCTTTGCGCGACAAATCGAGAAGATACTCGTTTCTGCCCTCGTTCTGCGGTCTGCCGTTTATGTGCAGGCACCAGTCGGGGTGATTTGTGTAAAGCTCGCTGACGGGCGAAATTGCCTCCGGCTCAAACCAAAGACCGAATTTAAGCCCCATATCGTTAACCTTTTTAACAAGTCCCTCAATGCCGTTCGGAAGTTTTGCCTTATCCACAAACCAGTCGCCGAGCGAGGTGTGGTCGTCGTCGCGCTTGCCGAACCAGCCGTCGTCGAGAACGAAAAGCTCAACGCCTGCCTCTTTTGCTTTTTCGGCAATGCTTACAAGTTTTTCTTCATTAAAGTCAAAATATGTAGCCTCCCAGTTGTTGAGGAGAACGGGGCGCTCAATGTCGCGGTATTTTCCGCGGCAAATTCTTCTTCTTGCAAGCTTTTTGGAGGTTGTGGGACATTTTGCAGATACCCTCGCACGAATACGTGATAACACCCTCGGGAGCGGTGAAGCTTTCGCCTTTTTTCGAGCGTCCAGCCGAAGTTAAACGGATTTAAACCGATAAATGCGCGCGTGTTGTTAAGCGTGTCAACCTCAACGCCGGCAACAAAGTTACCGCTGTAAAGGTGAGTGAAACCGTAAACCTCGCCCGAAAAATTCGTCGGTGTTTTTTTGCGTGCGAGCGCGAAAAAAACGGGTTGTGGTGCGCGCTGGACGAACCGCGTTTCGAGTCAACCGTCATACCGCCGTTCATAAGCGGTACGCGCTGAATTTGACGTTCTCTCGCCCAGTGACCGTAAAGGTGAATAAAGTCGAAATCCTTGTCGTGCAAATCGAGCGCGGCGCTCATAATTCTGTCGATTTTCACCTTTTCGCCGCCGTTTTCAAGCTTGACGTTCTGCGTGATAACGTCGTAGTCGTAAAAAGCGGTGTACGAAAGCGTGAGAGTGAGCTTGCTCAATTCGTCGTAAAGCTTTAATTCGAGCGTCTGAACATTGTCGCCGTCCTCGGTGTAAACATAAGGAAGTCCCTCGGGTTTTACGGCGCCGTCTGTTATTTTGTGCTCTTTGTAATAGAAATTAGAGCACATTGTGCCATCTTTGTGCGTGATTGAAAGCGCAGGAATTCTCAAATCGGGGTTGCCGTATGTAGGATAAAGCGCTGAGGCAGCCTCAAGCGTTATTTCGCCGTCAAGGTCTTTGTTTCGCGCCGAAAACGACACTATTCTTTTGAGCTGAAAAATCCAGCATTTTATCCATATCGTAGGTATTTTTTTATTCTCTTTCCGCTATAAATCAAAAACGGGAACTTTCTCTTTGAATATACCGAAAAACAAGACTGAAATTTTTTTGGTATATACGTTAAAAAAATTTTGTTTTTCGTCAAATGAAACAGGCATTTTTGTATCCTCCTTAAAAAAATCACATTTTTTTACATATTTTCATAATATCACAGATAAACCGCAAAAGTCAACCGAAACAAAAAAATTTCCCTCATTATACAGTAAAAAAATTCATTATATTGCACATCTTTTTAGACAGATATTTGTAATATTTACACAAAAAAAGTGTAAAATCATTGTTTTTTTGAAAAAAAGGTATTGAAATTTTTCATTATGTCTAAAAATATTTTTGTTTAAAAAAAGCAAAAATAATAAAAATTATTTTCATAAACAAAGGGTGATTAAAAAAATGATGGACTACAAACTCAAAAATCGGTCTTGTGACCGAAAGAAGATACCTTGCTGACTGGAAAACCAGAAAAGGCATCTTCGCACCGAAGTACGCTGTGGAAAACAAAAACCACATCGTTAAGTACATAAAAGACAATTTCACAGACGAAAACACTGCGTTCGTGGATTTGGAATGGCTTAACGAGGAAGGACTTCTCTCGGAGGTTTCCGACTGTGCAAAGGTAAGAGATTACTTTGTAAAAGAGGGAGTTAACGCGATTTTCATTATCAACTGCAACTTCGGAAACGAAGAAGCGGCAGGCACAATCGCAAAAAAATGATGAATCTTCCCACGCTCCTTTGGGGACCGCAAGATATGCGTTTCGACGAGGACGGCGGACGTTTCACCGACGCGCAGTGCGGACTTTTCGCAATCAGCAAACAGCTTAAAAGACTCAACGTTCCGTTTTCTTACATTGAAAACTGTCAGATTGAAGACGAAACTTTTGCTGACGGCTTAAAGAAATTCTTCTCGGTTGCAACAATGGTTAAAAACTTCAAAAACCTCAAAGTTACACAGGTCGGCACTACGTCTTAACCCGTTTAAGAGCGTTATGTCGAACGAGCTTGAAATTACCGAGAAATTCGGCACAAACATTTCAACCGTCAATATGACAATCTTCACACAGAAGCTTGAAAGACTCTACAAAGAAAAAAACAGGGCGTTCTCGACGTTGACCTTGCAAGACTCAAAACACAGTACGACGTCGGCGGCCTCGACGACGAAACACTCAAAAGAATGCTCACATTCGTTTATGCTTATATTGAAGTGTTTGAAGAAAACGACGCAGACGTGCTTTTGTCGGAATGCTGGACATCAATGCCCCAGGCGTTCAACGCAAACCCCTGTCTTGCAATGAGCATACTCTACGATATGGGTTATATCGTAACCTGTGAATCCGACCTTCACGGCGCAATTTCGCAGGCGATACTTCTTTCGGCGTCGCGCGGCGGAGCAAAACCGCTCTTCGGCGAATTTACCGCAAGAAACCCCATCAACAAAAACTCCGAACTTTTGTGGCACTGCGGACCTTTCCCGCTTTCGGCTAAAAAGACGGCGCACAGGCTAAACTCTTTAACACAAAACCGAGCTTCCCGGCAAAAGACGGCACATACACAATTACACGTTTCCAGGGCGAAAAAGGAACATACAAACTCCTCGGCGGAAAATTCAACACCTGCGAGGGCCCTTACACGTTCGGTACTTATATGTGGGCTGAATTCAACGACCTTTCAAAGCTTGAGAAAAAGCTTATCAACGGTCCGTATATCCACCATATGAGCGAAATTTACGGCGATTATGCCGAGGTTTTGGAAGAATTTACAAAATATATCCCCAACCTCGAATTTGACGATATAAACAGTTAATCATTAAAAAAATAATAATAAAAAGGAGAAAAACAAAATGAACGAATTTTTTTATTTGATATGATTGCATCTGAACTTGAGGACGCAGTCGGAAAAAGAAAAACTGTTCTACAAGAGAAATTGACAAAAATCACTCACAGTGTAGACTACTACTGGCTTTCCAGAATGTGGGCTGACAGGGGGACAGAGAATGCCCGAGGCTGATATGGTTGTATCGCCCAAAGACGCAAAAAGAAGTTTCCAAAGTATTGAAAAATCGCAAATTACTATAAAAATCCCCGTAACAACCTGGGGCGGCGGCGGCGGTACGCAGGGCGGCGCTATTCCTGTTTGCGGCGGTATCGTTCTCGACACAAAGAGAATGGACAAAATCTACAACGTTAACGAAAAAGCTATGTACATAGAGTGCGGTACGGGTACAATCTACAAACACCTTGAGTGGATTGCAAACGAAAGAGGCAAAGCTACAATGCACTATCCTTCTTCGCTCACCTGCTCTACCGTCGGCGGATTCTTGGCTCACAGAGGTATCGGTGTTGTATCCACAAAATACGGCAAAATTGACGATATGGTTCTCGGTATGGAGGTTGTTCTCCCCAACGGCGACATCATTGAAACATCGCCCGCACCGAAACACGCGGCAGGCCCCGACCTCAACCAGATGTTCATAGGCAGTGAGGGTACTCTCGGCATTATGACAAAGGCACAGATCAGAATTTACGACCAGCCGGAAGAAAGACGTTTCAGAGGTTTCCTCTTTAAAAAAATATGACAGACGCGTTCTCGGCATCGAGAGAACTTTTGCAGAAATTCAAACCCTCGGTTATGCGTCTTTACAACGAGGCTGAAACAGCTACACTTATTAAGAAAAATTGTCGGCGTAGAAAAAAACCGGGCGCATTTATGAACATTGCTATCGAAGGCGTTTCGGAACTTGTTGAAGTTGAAGAAAAAATCCTTCTTTCGACATTCGCAAAATACGGCGCAGAGGACCTCGGCAGTGAATACGGTAAAAATGGTGGGACGAAAAAGATTACATTCTTCTATCCCGGTCATATGATGGATTTACCGCAGATGTTCGGTACAATGGACACAATCGCTCCTTACGACAAAATCGAAAAACATCTACTGGGAGATGAAAAAGCTATCGAAACAAACTTCCCGATGGCAAAATTCATTGCCCACTTCTCGCACTGGTATGAATGGGGTTGTATGATTTACGACAGATTTATCGTTGACAATCCTCCCAAAGACCCGCACGAGGCATTAAAACTCCACAACGAAATCTGGACCTGCGGTGTAAGAACAGCGCTCGCAAACGGCGGTGTTGTTAACGACCACCACGGCGTCGGCATCAAGCTCGGCAGACTTATGAAAGAACAGTACGGTCCTGCTATGCAGGTATTTGAGGGTCTTAAGAAACAGCTCGACCCGAACGGAATTTTTAAATCCGTACAAACTCGGATTATAATAATAAGGGAGGATTTTTAAATTATGTTAATTTCAAATAAAAAGCAAAGAAATTATAGACAGCTGCAGATTTTGCTGGATGTGCCGTCACATCTGCCCTATCGGCAATGCGACAGGTCAGGAAAGAAACACTGCAAGAGCAAGAGCGCTTTCGCTTTCGCTCGTTGAGCGCGGTGCGGCTAAGCTTGAGGGCAGCATTGTAGACAACGTTTACGAATGTGCACTCTGCGGTGCCTGCACAAAAAGACTGTGCAACAGGCTGGGATCCCGTTAAATTTACAAAAGAAGTAAGACTTGAGGCGGCGCTTAACGACCAGACTCCTGCTTACATAACAAAAATGCTCGAGAGCGTTGCAGCAAACAAAAACCCCTACGGCGTAAAAGAAATTGCGTCCGACCTTGCTGCTGAAATCAAAAAACACGCCGACAAAAAAGACACCGTTCTTATTCTCGGCGCAGATGCAAGATATGTAGGAAAAGACAGCGCAATCGCGGCTATGAAAGTTCTCGACAAAGCAGGCGTTGAATACACCGTTTTGGCAGACGAGCCCGACACAGGATACGTTCTCGACACACTTCTCGGCGCGGCAAGCGAAACAAAAGAAGTTATGGAGAAATTTGCAAAAGAAGTAAGCGGATTTAAGACAATCATCACGGTTGACCCTGCTGACGCTAAAACACTTCTCCGCGAATACAAAGAGTGGAACATTGACCTTAAAGCGGAAGTTATCACATTCACAGCGCTTTGCGCAAAAACTTCTTGCTGACGGCAAAAATCGCTCTTAAATCCGCCCCGAAAAAAATACAGCGTTCAGGATTCTTTCTTCCTCGCACGCGACCTCGAAGAGGACAGCACAAGAGGTATCGTTGAAAAAATCGGCGAAATCTGCGATATGCTCCTCGTTAAGAAAGAAACAGTTTGGGCAGGCAGTATCCTTTTGAGAGAATACCTCCCCGACGTTATGGACAAAGTTTCGGCAAGACGTCTTGACGACGCTAAACGTGTCGGCGGTGAGTGCGTTGTATTCGAATGTGTAGGCGAATACGAGGCGGCTAAGAAAATCGACGGCGGCATTGACATCATCAGTATTCACGAGCTTATCGCGGATAACTTGAAATAATTTAAGTTCGGAGGGTTAAAAAAATGCTTGTTAATTTAAAAGAAATACTCGACATTGCAAAAGGAAAAGGCTTTGCCATTCCTGCATTTAACGTTTACAATATGGAAACCGTTATGGGCGTTATCGACGCGGCTAAAAAAGCGAAAGCACCGGTTATCATTCAGTCCTATTCGCGTCTTTTCTCAAACGAAGAAGCTTTCTATCTTGCTCCTATCGTTTTGAAGGCGGCGCAGGAGGCTGACGTTCCCGTTTGCTTCCACTTAGACCACGGCGCAGGCGAAAAAGAAGTTACCAGAGCGCTCCGCTACGGCTGCACAGGCGTTATGATTGACGCGTCTATGCAGTGCTTTGAAGAAAACATTGCAACAACCAAGAAAATCAAAGAAATGTGTGCGGCGGTTAACGTTCCCATCGAGGGCGAACTTGGTCACATCGGTTCTACAAAAAGACGGCATCACAACCGAATATACAAAAAGTTGACGAGGCTGTTAAATACGTTAACGAAACAGGCGTTTGCGCGCTTGCAATTATGGTCGGCACAGCTCACGGTCACTACAAACAGGCTCCGAAGCTTGCTATCGACAGAATTAAAGAAATCGCAGACGCAACAGACGTTGCTCTCGTTCTTCACGGCGGTTCGGGCGTAGGCGACGACCAGATTAAAGAGGCTATCAAAGCAGGTATCACAAAAATCAACTTCGGTACCGACGTTTGCTGTTCGTTCCTCAACACAGTGTTCGACACTTCAAGAGATTTAATCGCGGTTGACCTCTTTATGAAAGACGCAATCAAAGCTGTATCCGCTTTCGCTGCGGAAAAAATTAAACTTTTGGGAGCTGAAAATAAAGCATGAGTAAAATTGTCGGAATAGGCGCAAATGTTTATGATACCCTGATGGTTTTGCCCAATTATCCAAACGAAGATACAAAGCTGAGAGCCAAAGGCTCAAAGGCGGCAGGCGGCGGCCCGTGCGCAACGGGTCTTGTCGCCGCCGCAAAGCTTGGCGGCGAGGTGTCGTTTATCGGTTCTATGACCGACGACGACAAGGCTAATTTTTCTGATAAGAGATTTTTGAGAAAAATACGGCATCGGCACCGACCTTATCACAATGCATAAGGGCTATGACACGTTTTTTTCTCAATCGTAATGCTTTCGGAGGAGAGTGCGTCGAGAACAATAGTTTTCGACAAAGGCAACACTCCCGCGCTTTCGCTTAACGACAAACAGAAAGAGGCGGTTAAAAACGCCGAACTCCTTTTGGTTGACGGAAACGAAATGTCGGCGGCGGTTGAGGCGGCGCGCATTGCAAAAAGGAAAACGGAACAAAGGTGCTTTTTGGACGCAGGCGGACTTTACGACGGCATAAAAAGAGCTTCTTGCTCTTACCGATATTTTAATTCCGTCCTACGAATTTTCGCTTGGCATTACGGGCGCAAAAACCGCCGAGGATGCCGCAAAAATCCTTTTTGAAACATATAAACCAGAAGTGGTTGTCATCACAAAGGGCAAAGAGGGCGGTATCATCTACGACGGAAAAGAAATTATTTCCTACCCTGCCTTTAAGGTTGAGGCGGTGGATTCAAACGGCGCAGGCGACGTTTTTCACGGAGCATTTGCATTTGCCGTTCAAAAGGGTTATAATTATCATAAAGCCGCAATATTCTCAAGTGCGGTATCCGCTTTAAAGTGCACCAAAATGGGCTCAAGAGCGGCAGTGCCGTCATTTGACGAAACGGTTGAATTTTTTTAAAGGAGCGTGGAGCAGATGAATTTAAAGAAAAACCTGGAATAAGAAATACGGAAAATGTGAAATCGTAACAAAAGAAAAACAGTTCGCTTAAGCTTGTTGCCATTGATATGGTAAGACTTCACGACGGCGAAACAAAAACATACGACGAAAAAGACACCGAATTCGGTATCATTATTTTCGGCGGAAAATGCAAAGTTGCGGGCGAAGGCTTTGAATATAACGAAGTCGGCAAAAGAAAAGACGTTTTTGACGGCCCCTGCGCTTGCGTATATGTTCCGAGAAACACCAAATTTACAATCACAGGCATAGGCGAAGTTTCTATGTGCGTATCGAAATCTCCCTCGGAGAACGACCACAAACCTGCGCTTATCAAACCTGAAGACGTTATCATCAAAAAAACCTCGGCAAACCCGGCTGGCAGAGAGAGGCTCACTTCATTCTCGACGAAAGAGTTGACGCCGACATTCTCTACATAGGCGAAGCTTGGGTTGAAGGCGGTCAGTGGTCAAGCTATCCCCCTCACAAGCACGACGACGACAATATGCCCGTCGAAGCGGCAACAGAGGAGCTTTACTACTACGAATTTGACAAACCCCAGGGCTTTGGTATTCAGAGAGTATACACCAAAGAGGGCGACATTGACGAAACATACACCGTAAAAAGCGGTGATATGGTTGAAATGCCCAGAGGTTACCACCCTGAGCACTGTGCACCGGGCTACAAAAACTACTATTTGTGGATTATGGCAGGCAAAAAAACAGAGGTTTCTTTATGACAACTGATGAAGATCACGCTTGGCTTAACAAATAATTAAGTTTATATCAAAACCTGCGCTTTGCAAACTATTTGCAGGGCGCAGGTATTTTTAAATTTATATAAAAAGGAAAAATTACTATGAAATATTTACTTGGTATCGACTTTGGCGGCGGTTCGTCAAAGGCAACTCTTTTTGTCGCACGAGGGAAAGGTTGCCGCAACCGCAGTTACGGAATATCCCACTCTTTACCCAAAAACAGGCTATGCCGAGCAGAACCCCGGCGACTGGTATGACGCGGTAAAGGTCGGCATTGCAAAGCTTATCAAAGAAAGCGGTGTCAACCCCTGCGACATCACCGCGGTATGCCTTGATGCGGCAACTCACACCGCCGTTGTCACCGACGACGATTTTAACGTTGTTATGCCGTCAATCTACTGGACGGACACGCGAAGCATTAAAGAGGCAGAATATTTAAAAAGAAAATTACGGCGAAATGATAAACGAAAAAAATGCCTTCATCAGCCGAGCACAATATGGACTCTCCCACAGCTTTTGTGGGTGAAAAACAATATGCCCGAAACTTTTGCAAAAATCAAAAAAATATTTTTTGCAAAAGACTATGTGCGCCATATGCTGTGCGGCGACTACGCAACCGACTTTATCGAGGCGGAAGGCAGTATGCTCTTTGACGTAAATACGCTTTCGTGGTCGGAGGAGCTGTGCGGAATTTTAGGTTTCGACGTTAAAAATATGCCCGAAGTTAAAGCGCCTACCGACATTGCAGGAAAAATCACCAAAAAGGCAAGCGAAGACACGGGACTTTTGGAGGGCACAACCGTCGTTACCGGTTCGACCGACACCGTTATGGAGGTTTTCGCGTCGGGCGCGGTTAAAGAAGGTCAGATGACATTAAAACTTGCGACGGCAGGCAGAATTTGCATTGTCACCGACAAGGCATATCCCGACAAAAACCTCGTTAACTATTCGCACCTTGTAAAAGGCTTGTGGTATCCCGGCACCGCAACAAAAGCGTGCGCGTCGTCCTACCGCTGGTACCGCGACACGTTCGGCGGTTCGTATAAAGACCTCGACACAGGCGCAAAAGAAACGCCCATCGGCGCGGACGGACTTATGTATCACCCGTATCTTAACGGTGAGCTTACGCCGTATAACGACCCCAAACTCTGCGCAAGCTTTACGGGAGTGCGCGCGTCGCACACAAAAGGACATTTCAGCCGTGCGGTTATGGAGGGCGTTGGATTTTCTCTTATCGACTGCAAAAATGCCATTCACGAAATCGGTATAAAAATGGGTGACTGCGCAACCATCATCGGCGGCGGCGCGGCATCGCCGATTTGGCGTCAGATTGTTGCGGATATGCTCAACATCAAGCTTGTCACCACAAACAACAGCGACTCGTCGTTCGGCAGTGCTATGACGGCAGGTGTTGCAACGGGCGTTTTCCCGTCGTTTGAGGAGGCAGTGGAGAAATGCTCCGAAAAAGTGTCCGAAACACTTCCGAACGAAGAAAACCACAAAAAAATATCTTGAACTTTACAAAGATTACAAAAATTCACGACGCACTTGCGCCGATATATCAAAACCGCGGATAATTAGCCGAAAGGGTGTTTTTATTTTGAAAATTGTTGTTTGCGTTAAAGAAATAAACTGCGAAATAAACCCGTTTGACGAATGTGCGCTTGAGTGCGCGCTTTCGTTTGACGGTGCCGAAATCCACATTGTGAGTATGGGCAGGGAGCGCGCTGTTGACCCGATTAAGCGCCTTTCGCGCCTCGGCGATATAAAAATCACATCTTCTCTGCGACACCGCATTTGCCGGCTCGGACACCCTTTGCAACGGGCTATGTTTTGTCCGAAATGATTAAAATCGCGCCCGACCTCGTAATCTGCGGACGTCAGAGCATTGACGGCGACACGGGACAGGTCGGACCCGCGATTTCGGAATATCTTGACTATTCGCTCATCACAAACGTGCTTGAAATTTACAAAACGGAAAACGGCAAAATTTTTCACGCGAACGCGCGTGTGCGATGAAAATGCCGATTTCCCCGCGGTAATCTGCGTTGACAGAATTAACACACTGCGTTTTTCCGCGTATCGGACAAAAAGCCGAAGGACGTTGAAATTTTGTCCGCGTCCGACCTTGGTATCGACGTTAAAAAAATGCGGACTTAAAAAGCTCGCCCACACAGGTTGTAAAAAAAGCTTTCAAAACGAAATCGGCACGCGAAAATGCAAGTTTGTCACCCCCCGATAAACTTGCCGAAAAAATCGCCGAAGAACGTAAAAAAAGAAAGCAAAAAATAGAGATAAAAAGATTTTGACAAAAAGCTTAAAAACGTTTGGGCAGTGGGAAAAAGACGTTCTCGACCGGGCAAATTCAATCGGCGAAAAACGTGACGCTTTTTGACATTCCCCCGAGGAAGACATAAGCCAAAGCGAAAAATTCATATCCGAGCTTGAAGATAAGTTAAAAACCGACGCTTGCGACGCGGTTTTGTTTCCGGCAAGCTTTTGGGGCAGAAAAATACGCGCCCATTTTGCAGGTTCGCTTAAAAACGGGACTCTGCGCCGACTGCACTTATCTTGAAACAGACGGAAACGAGCTTTTTTTATGTACCGTCCGGCGCTTGGCGGCGACGTTACCGCGAAGATAAAATGCACAAAAACCTGCGCTCGCAACGGTGCGCGTTGAAACGAAAACCGAAAACGACGTTATCATTTCGGTCGGCAAAGGCGCAGTAGATTTTATTGACGGTTTCAAATCGTATGCCGACAAAAAAACGGCTTCGGTTTTCGGTGTTTCGCGTCCCGTGGTGGACACAGGCAAAGCGCCGTACGACTGCCAAATCGGACTTACGGGCAAAAAAACGTAAATCCAAAAATTTACGTTGCCGCCGGCATATCGGGCGCGGTTCAGCACACCTGTGCAATAGAAAAAGCCGGTGTGGTAATCGGCATAAATCCCGACAGGAACGCGCGCATTTTTCGTACTGCGATTACGGCATTGTATGCACTGCCGAAGAAATTTTTGAATGTTTTTGTGTTGACAGAATTAAAAATTTGTGATAAAATAATAAAAATGAATAATTCGCTTGCTTCTATACTTTTTCACTTGCTGTGCGGCTTTGAATACTCAATGCCGTATGGCTGCCGCCGATTTTAATATTCTGCGTTGAGAGTCTTAAAATCGGCATCTCTCCTAAAAGTATGGTTCAAAACATAAAAAAATCAGCAGAAATTTTTTTAAAAATTTTCTGCTGATTTTGCTTTATAAAGCGGTAATTTCCAAAAAGTCCCTCACAGTCGTAAGTGCCTACCTGGCTTATGTTGAGCGTTAAAATATTCCCCGAATACGAAAGCCTTAACATTCCTCCGCAGCCGCCGTTTGAGTTTATAACCTTTATCGGCATATAATCGTAGCTTTTGTAAATCTTTTTAACGCCGGTCGTTGCAAAAATATATCTGTTGTCGCAAACCTCCCACGTGCCGTAGGTTTCGTAGTTGGTGTCGGTGTATTCGCGCGACACTCCGCGGACGATAAAGAAATTGTACTTGTTGCCCTGAACATCTATCTCATACGTGCCGGGGCCGTTGTAGCGGTACTTAATCTTTGTCGGCAGATTGTAACCGCTTATGTATTTAGGAATTTTTTTCCCACCGCGTATTGCCTTTCGTCAACGATTGTGCCGTCCTCCTCGACGTGCGCGAGCATAACGTAATCGCCCGTCGGCGCAGTTGCTGACGTTTTCGGCATAGCCGTGCCAGTTTCCTCGTCGTAGTAAAGATAAACATAGGTGTATGTTCCTGCCGAATAAAGAATTGTGTATTTGTTAACGTCAACCGTAAGCGTCATACCGTTGCTGAAAAACGCAGTCCCGGGGTTTATCGTAACCGTGTTTGACGAATTTCGCACAACCTTTAAGCTCGTGTCGGTTTCGGGCACCGTTCCGCTCGTCATCATATTGCTGTTTAAAAGATTGAACGTTTTAAGATTGTGCGGCGTTCCGTCGGTGAACGGGTCCTCAACACCGCTTGTCACAAGCCTTTTTGTAATTTCGTTAATGTCCGCCGCGGAATATGTCGCATTGTCTGTAAAACTGAATTTGTAACCCATAAACTTCCTCCTTATAAATCTGTGTCCGAAAACACGGGTTTTTCGCCCGAATTTCCGTTTTCATACCAAATGTTAACCTCGGTAATCTGCTTTTTGTCGGTACGCCTGTAACCGCCGAATTCCGATTTTACCGTCACAACATCGCCGAGCGCATAGTCTGTGCCGTATTTCAAACCACGCACGTCAAATGTCACATTTCTTTTTCTTTTTTTGGTTTTAAGGCTCGCCTCCGCGTCGTATTCGTTGTCGCCGCCGAGAATCTGAACCCAGCGGTAAAGCCCTGTTTTGTCCGACGCAATCTCGGTCCACGTCACCTCGCCGGTGGTTTCGTCGGTAACCTGGTAATATCCGCCGTTTGCGCTGTCCTGAAAATCGTCGGTATATGTGATGTTCAGCGCGTTCATATTTGTGCGCGAAATAATAATGTTCCTCTGAGCAGGCTTAACCGCGCAGTATTTGAGCTTTTTCTCGCTTATGTCAAACCACATCTTGTGCCCTGCGCTTACGCGCGCCAAACACTCCGAAACAACCTTTATGGTAGGATTGTAAACATTGCGCCAAAACCTTATTTTTGTGGTAAAACCCGACGTACGCACAATTTTAAAATTGCTCACGTCAGCCATAGCCGCGGCGACGAGCTGTTTTGCGGTAAACTCGGGCGAATAATACATCTGCGAAAAATTGGGCGTTACGCGCTTTGACAAAAACCAGTTCGGCGTTCTGCCGTAAAGCGCAAAAATCGGACGACGCCTTTTTGCCCGTTATAACCGCCTGATTGTCGCCCTGCACGGCAATGATGTATTCATTTTCCATACCAAGCTTTTGTAACGGGCGGATTTATGGGAAAATGCGCCTCAAACGTGCCTATATCGTTAAATTTAAGCAACCAGTCCACCGACGAATAAGCATTGTCGATATGCAGAAGATTGAGTTCAAAAATCGTAAAATTTTATGTCCGCCATTTAATACACCGCCTCAGCATATTTGTTTTCGTATTCAATGGAAATGAGCGACTCGTCGTCCGTCCCTGAGGTCAACCGCCTCAATTTCGTTTTCGCCGGGAATTAAATAAAAATCGGCAAGTTCCGAACCCTCGGCAACATTTCCTATTATGTCGGTGATAATCGTACCGCCCTTTATGCTTGTAACCGTCCTTTTGCCGAAATCTATAACAATTCTCTCGCCTGCCTTAGACGTATACTGCAAATGCACGCTTTTTCCCGTGGTGTTGTTCAAAAGCTTGTATCCGTATTCCGTTGACGTCGTTGTGCCTTTTTTCACAACGCGGATTGTAACAATGGGATAAACGTCCTTGTCGCCGGCGTTTTCGATAATTCTCTTTGTATCACGGCTTGACAGCATACACGGCAGTGTAATAGGATTGGTGATAAGATTAACCGAGCCGTGAATACCTGCGCTTTGCGGTTCAAGGTCGGAAAAATACGGGTCGTCGCACACAAACTGCACGGCAAAAACCGCGTGAGATGTGCTCCGCTCCGACACTGTGACGCTCACCTGATTGCACTCGATTTTTCTCACCTTGTCGCCGTAGTCCAAAGTGAGCGTACCGCCTTGGTTCAGCACACGCATAACGCGCTCCAAAGCCTTGCGCAGATTTTTCGATACAATATCGCACCCGATTGTGATAATTCTCGCGTTTGCGTTGCTCTGATAAGTAAGCTGACCGTCGTATTCGGCATACCTTATTGTTCCGTAGGTTTTGGACGGCGTGTAAAGCCCCGAAAGCGCGGTGATTTTAAGCTCCGAACCGTCGCCGAAGTAAAGCGTTCCGACGCTGTTTTTAAATGTAAGCCTCATCAGTATCCCCCTCTCAAATTTTCAAGCTCCGCGTCCGCGCGCGCCGCCTGAAGTTTCTGCGCGGTAGTTTCGCCGCTCCCGTAAAGATTGTATATGCGTGTATTGCCCTTGTCCGAGCTTGAAACGTCCACCGAAAACGAACATTCAATGCTTTCAAGTTCGCTTTCTATTGTAGCTTTTATGCTGTTTAAAATTTCCTCTATTTTCGCGCCGAAACTGTTGCCGAACGCCGTCGCCGCCGTTTTTCCGCACTCGAGAAAGTTTTCGTTAACGTTTCCGAATGCCTCGTTAAGTTCTCCTAAAAATTCCTCTTTAATCTGCTGAGCCTCGCGGTTGTAAAGCGTTTTTTTGCGATTTTGTCGGATATTTCGCCCGCGCGCTGATATTCCCGAGATAATTTTCGTAATCCTCATCGCTCAAATTCAAAAGCGCGCTCATAAAACCGATACCGTTTTGCGCGTCCATTCCTTTAAGCGACTCCAAAATATCGTCGGGCAGATTTTCCTTTTGTGTAAGCTTGTCCAAAAAGGCTGTTGTAGGTTGAAAGAAGTGCAATTTCTCCCTTAAAATCGTTTAAACTGTACGAAACCTCGTCCGCGCTTTTGCGTTTCCAAACGCCGTCCTCAAAAACCGACTTTGCATCATCACCGGTGTTAAACGTAAGCTTTTGCACAAATTCACTGCCGGTGAGCTTTTTGCGAATTTCTCCTCTTTGCCCGCAAGGCTCTCCATCTTGCGCTCGTAGCTTGCAATGCTCTTGTCCACGGTTTTGTCAAATTCCGCAACGCGTTTTTCTATTTCGTCAAACGTTTTTTTCCAAGGTTCTTTTGCTGTTCGTTGTAAACTTTCGTTTCGTAGCCGATAATTTCCGCCGTGTAATTCCACCAGCCGAGCGAGCCTTTTTTTCAAAATATTTGTCGCGCAGTCTTTCCATCTCGGCGTAATATTCCTCTTCGTCAACAAGCCCGACACTTCGTTTAAGTTTCAGCTCCTTCATCGCCGCGTCCATTGCCTCGGTCGCCTGATAAGCATTCTTCTTAATGCCGAACGCAATGCCCTCAACAAGCTTTTTCGCCTATGTCGTTTTCGCCTATGCGCTTTGACGATTTCCCGTCCGCCAAGTCTTTTTAAGCTTGTCAATGTCGTTTTTCAATGCCGTCGGTGTCAAGCTTGGTGCCGATAATAACCTCGCCGTCGTAATTCATATTTTTTTCACTTCCCTCCGATAATTTTAAAAAATCTTCAAAAGATTTTCGGCAATTTCATCATCGCCCTCAAAACGTTTGAGCGCGTAAAGACGCTTTTGCCGAGCGTAAAATTTCCTTTGCTCCTTGTTTTTTATTTTCGACAAATCAACCGTCCTGTACTTTATAACCTCGCACAGCCTGCACGACGGGCGCAAACCTTTAAGCAAAGCCAAAAATTCCCACCAGTGCAAATGCGCGGTCAAAAAGATTTATTCCGTATTCGGAAAGAAACGAGCTTAAAATATACGGCGCATCCTCTTCAAAACTCAAAACGCGCCCGTTGTCCTTTTTGCCGTTGCCGGCATCTTTTTGCATATCTGCTCCGCCGGCGTAAAATTCCATAAGCGCCTCAAGCGCCCCGTCCAAAGAGGACGGGAGCTTTTTGTAGCAAAGCGCAAGAATTTTCGCCGTACGTCTGTAAACCGAAATTGAATTGTCGAAAATAATGCTCTCCAGCGAAAGATAAACCTTAAAATCGGTGTTAATCTCAAATTTTTCGCCGTCAATGCATACAAACGAAGGCGCTTTAGAAGTTAAAATACTCATTACAGTTCGTCATCGGGCACTTTTGGCACCGAGTTGTCCGTGTTTGACATATTGCTTGTGAAAGTAACGGTTTCAAAACTGTCGCTCGTGGTTGCCGTGCCGGTGATAACATTGCTTTTTCGCCTTAAGCGTACCGCTTATCTGATAAGCGTCCGTTCCGCTTCCCTCAGTGTCGATAATCACCGAAAAAGTCGCGCATTACCGCATCAAATTGGGTTTCGTCGCGTTTTGACAAATCAACGATAACAATGCTTCTTACAATGTCCTCGCCGACCGATTCTTTAACCGAAATGTTTTCAATGTCCTCCGCAACCTTGTTGCCTTTTATAACGTCAAGCGCAAACGAAACGGACGGGGAATATCCCACAACGTCCGACTGTTCAAAGCTTTCGTCAACGTATTTTCTCGAATATTCCGCAGGGTTTTTGTTTACGGTAAAATCGGTAAAACCCTTCATACGGTAGTATGTTGTGACATTGTTTTTCGGTAACACCGTAAAAAGCGATTTTGTCACTTCTTTTTAATCTTGTTAGCCATTTTCCTCTCTCCTTAAATTTTTTTGTATGTTCGGGCGGAAAAAAATCATTTTTCCGCTCTTGTGATAAATAAGTCTGCACTGAATTTGGTATCTCGCAGTATTTTTCGCGCTGTCGTATAAATACCCCGAGCTTTCCGCCTCAATGCCGATAGCCTCCAGCCCGTCGCCGAGCGTCGGCAGGGTGCCGTTTTCGGTACATTCGTCCAGCCATAAAGAAAAGTTTTCGTAAAACTCAATATTTTTGCAGTTGTCCGCGCCGTAAAAGTTTCGCGACGCAAACACAAAGCCAACCTGTTTGATGCACTCTCCGTCAGTGTATTTTTCTGATTGTCCCGCCCTCGGGCATAATCTCAACGGTGTATTCGTATGCGTCCGAGCCGAGAAAATCAATTCCCACCTCCGCGCCGTTAAGATAAGGACACGTTTCCAAAAAAGTTTTAATGCCGTCTATAACCATCTTTTGCCCCCCAAACTGTCAAGCCGTCTCGGGCCGTTTGTCATATTCGCATATGCCTTGTTCTTGCTGTATATTCCCTCGCTTCGGTTTACCTCCGCCATAATTTCGCCCTTCCGCGATGCCCACATTCTGTCGAACCAAAGCCGTCCGCGAAGACCGCGCCCCTTGTTTTTCGTAATATTGTTTTTGCATAGGGCACGCCCACGAAACGCTCCCGACACCGCTTTTTCCGCTTGCGATAAGCGCACCGCTCCTTTTCGGAATGTACGGCTCGCAATAGCTTAAAATAATGTTGTTAATGCGGTTGTGCACGGGACCGAAATTTTCAATGCCCCTGCGCTTTACAATCGCGTCGGTCATATCAAAGCTAACTTTAACCGTCAGCATACGCAGTCCAGCCTTATGTGCGAAAGAATACCGCGCCTGTTGTCGGATACGCGCTTTATGATAAATGCCGTATCGGGCGGATTTTTTGCCGTGCTTTTCTCAAAAACAACCTTGTCGTACGGCGAAATGCCAAGCTCTTTTTTGGTGTAAATTCTCACAACCGCCTCGTTTTCGCTCTCAATTCCGCCCCCCGACAAAGCTTATTCCGTCTTTTTCTGCGCACCGCCGCAGGGTAAACCTTTGCCGAATATCCGCTCGTAACCTTGTGAAAAAAACCGTGATATACATAATCTCTATATCCCCCTGTATAAAAGTCCCGTATCCGCAAGATAAACGGCAATGGCGCCGTCGGCGCACTTTGAAAGCGCGCCCGTTTCAAACGTCCGTGAAATTCCGTCGTTCGTTTCGGATTTTATCCCGTCGCGCCCGTCCAGCTTAAAGTAAACCTCGCATACCGCGCAGATTGCCTTTTTAACCGCGTCACATTCACTGAATTTGTGACCGAGATAAAATTTCACATAGTCCGACGCCCTCGGCTCTAAACTTTTAAAAATCGTCCTCCGACAGTAAAGTGCCCGAAAAATTTTTTTCGGTGTAAAAAAAGCAAAAGTCAGCCATATTAAACTTCCTTGCGTTTTACGATAACAGCGTCAGCTTTTGAAATCTTGACGCCGAAAATTTTTCTTCCCTGAACCGCCGATGCACCGATACATGTATTTGTAAGCGAATTAACCGCAACGGGAACGCTCCATTCCTCAACCCTGTGGCACCAGTTGGGGTGACCGGCAATCATTTCCGTGGTAGTTTTCTTGTTTGAAACAAGTGTTGTGTTGTTTTTCATAAGACGCGAGCTTTCGTAAACGGTAAATCCCGCAATCTGACCGATAGCACCGCTCTCGATAAGCGCCTGCGACAAATCGCCCTGTCTTATAAAGTTTGTTGTGTCCTGGAGCAAAAATCCGTAAACCTCGGGCGAAACGATAAGCCATCTTCCCTGTGCCGGAACATTTTTTTCTCAGAAAGTTTTGTTCTCAAATCAACGATTTTTGTAAACGGTGGACGACGTAAGCGCGGTTTTGTCCGAGTCGATTGTGCCGTCCGCCTCAAGCGCGTTTATGGAAACGGTGTCCTCAACAACGCCGAGCGCGTAGCCTGCACTGTCAAGACGTTCCGCAACAATGTCGTCGGGCACTGCCGCCGCGTCGTAACCGTCAATAATCTCGTTAACCGCCTTGTCGTAAGTAAGGTTTAAGTCAATGTATGTGGTTGTGCCGGTCTGAAGGCTCATACCCGAAGTTTTGTCGTAGTCGCCCACAACAACCTCGGTGGAACGCACGGGAATTTTAACCTTTCCGCCGACCGCGTTTCCCTCGTAGTGATTGTTAAAAATGTAGTTGTCCTTTGTAACCAAAGTAGCCTGAAGTTTTTTTGTCAATTAAGTCAGAATATCTGTCCTGCAATGTGTGTGCCATAATTTTTTTACCTCCGAATTTTAAAATTTTTTTGTTGTTTTGCCGATACGGGAAATCCGCTGAAAAATAAGCGGATTATCTCCTCTCGGCAAGCATAGGATTGATTTTGTAAAAGCTGTCCTCAACCGCGCTCACCGAGCTGATTGCACCGCCCTGTTTCAATCCCGTGGCAAGCCTTTCTTTCACCGAAAAAAATCGTTGTCGGCGTAAAAACTTTTCAAAAGCGTCGTCAAAGTCAGCCCCGGCGTCAATGTCTTTTTTTAATTTCATACAGCGCAAAATCGGCAAACTTCGGCTCAACACCTTTTTGATAATTTTTGTCTTTAAGCTCGTAAGCGAGCAGCCTTTGTGCGGCGCTGTCCGCCTCTGCGCGCAGTGATGAAATAATACCGAGATTTTTCTCTGCCTCCTCTTTCAAAGTTTTAATTTCCAAACCGTCGGCGTCGCTTGCCTCTTTCGCCGACTTCGCCGCCCTTGCAAGGCGCACCTTGATAAGAGCGTCAACCTCCTCTTGAGTAAAGAGTTTCTTTTTCCGCGTTGTCCTGCGCGTCAGTTTTCTGTTCGGGCTTAAAATCCGCCGTATCTTTGCCGTTTTCCAAACCCTTTTCATTTTCATCAAACATATGTTTACTCCTCCGCTTAACGTCCGTCGACTTTTTTTCAAAAATTCCCCCAACCGCAGCCTTTCAACGCGTTTTCTTAATTTTGTCCGTTTGTACGTATCGGCAGGGAAATTTTTTTATATGTAAAAACCGTGTTCTCACATCGGTCAAACACCTATTTTTCCAAGGCTTTGTCCTCATCTGCGCCGTTTTTCAGCCTTTTTTCAATGCCGTGCGCTTTCTTTTTAGCCGCACCCTCAGGCAAATTGTAAACGCGCATAAAATATTCGCATTTGTCAATAATGCCGTTTTTGTATTCCTCCATAGCGCGGTTGAATACCGATTGAGTGTCCTCGATAATGCCGTCGCCGAAACAAACCGTAACCTCGCGGTTTTTAAATCCGCCGAGATACAAAATAACCTCTGCAAGGTCGCCGACCGCCTTTTCAATAACAAGCTCATTCTTTTTGACATTCTGATAAAGCACGCTTTTTCTCGCTTATAACCTCGGTCGCCGTCTTGATGCCATATTTCGTCTGTTCATATCTGTCCGCGCCGAGTCCGCACCCTGCCGTCAAAAGGTTTATGCTCCTCTTTAACGCCGCCTCGTGCTCGCTTGCCCTGATTTCCATATTGATTTCGCGTATGTCGGTGAGTTTGTCGCTCTCCTTAATCGCGTAAAATTCGGTGTCGTTGTCGTCAAAAACAGGCATAACACCGCTGTTTGTATTCATCATCTGCGCAATTCCCAAAGGCACGATAATCCTCTTTTTGCCCAGCCTGAATTCGTTCTGATAGCTGTCGTAAATAAGGTCAATGCCCTTTAAAATGTCAATGGAATTGGCAAAAACCGAAATTCCCATAGGATTGTCAAAATCGGTGTTGTTCACAATGTTTGGTGTGACAATCTGGAAAAACGGCTTTGTGTAACCGCATAAAACAACGTCCTCAACGCCCGATGGAAGCTCCGCCTCTTTAAGACGCGCACCGTTTCGCAAAAATAACTTGTTTAAAATAACGTATTTTCCGTTCCGCAAAACGTGCATATTAAGATAAACGTGCGGTTTTCCGTCAATCATCTTTTCGCTTGCGAACGCACATTCGCAAATCTTGCCGTTGTCCCACGATAAAGGATAAATCATATCCGCGCGGATAAAGTCAATCTTCACTTCACCGCCCGATAAATATTCCACAAACGCGCCCGTGCCGAGTGCAAACGCAAGCTCAACAAGACGGTTTGCCGACGCGTAAAAGTTGTTGTCTTTCAAAACTTTCTTAAGATACTTGTCCGCTTTCGCGTCGCTCGCCGTGATTGAGAACTTTTCGTTGAGCAAAAGATTAGCCCAGTCCTCGCAAACGCGCTTTGCCATAGAAAGCGTCGCCCTCTCCCTCGAAATCAGCTTTTTACCGTTGTATTGATTGTACCTGTGAAACGACTTAACCTTTCCCTTGTACCAGTCCTCCCATAACGCAATATCCGAGTAGAAATTTTCGGATAAAAACGCTGTAACCCTGGCTCTTTAAATAATTTCTCATTTTTCCTTCCGCCTTTCTTTTTATAATCCTCTTTTTTTATATTTGTATTTTATTTATCCTCACCTTCAAAGTATAAAAATAGCCTCATAAACCTGTTGTTTAAATGATATGATTGTTTTAAGGGGTCTTGGGGCGGAGCCCCAAGCCGTTTAGGGGTGCGGGGAATCGGAACCCCGCGCTTTTGCGGCACTTTTTACTCTAAAAGTGCTCTGCGGAGCAAAAACAGTAAAATAACAATTTTTATATTTTTTTGATATAGAAAAATCTTAAATCCCCGGCAAACCATTAAGGGGATAACGGGGAATTTCCCCGTCTACCCCAAATCCGCAAAAATACGGCTCGGCCGCATATTCGAGGGCGTCCAAACTGTCCACATTCAAAAATTCCGTTGTCCAGCCTCATATCCCCGACGGCTCGGTCGTCCCAAACCGCCGAACAAAGCGCGTCAATGGTGTTTTTTTGCACCCGCGCAGAATCAAATACCGCCTCATAGACATAAGCCTGTTGAAAAACCGTATTCTCTCGGTAATTCTGCCCTTCTTCGCAAGCCTGATGTCAATCTGAACGCCCCTCTTTGCCGCCGCAAGACGTAATCCCTCAATCAGCGTCGTTTCCGCGCTGTCGCAGTATGCCTCGTAAACCTTGTATTTTCTTTGTTGCTTTAAAATAAATTCAATAAACCTCTCCTCCAATTCGCGCGGTGAAATTCTCTCTTTAAGATAAAACTCATCCAGCGTGACAACCTTTTCAAATCCGCGCGTGTACCCGTTGCAAACAAACGCGTGCGCCGACTTGTTACCGCCGAAATCCACCCCGCCGCTTGCAAACATAATATCCTTTTCGTCAATGCCGTCAATGATAAACTCCGCGCTCGCGTCGGCAAATTCCCTGTAAATAACGCCCTCCGCGGCAACCCAGTTGCCAAGAATGAATCTCTCGTAAAAAACGCCCGTGTATTCCTTTTTTTCAAATTTTCAATGTAATCGCGCGATAAAAATAAATTCTCACCGATTAAAAAAATTTGTAAAGGTTAAAATCCAAATCGCCCTTACGCAAAAATGTATTTTTTTATAAAGCCAGTGGTTCGGATTGTCGGGATTTGTCGTTGCAAAAAAAGCTTTGCGCCGGGTTCGGACAAACGCGATAAAAAGCATAGCGAAAAAAATTCTTCGTTAAACAGCGTAAGCTCGTCGCAGTACGCACCGCAAAGCGTCATACCGCGGATTTTCGATTCGCTCCGCGCGTCGCTCGCACCCTCCAAATAAACGCGCCGTCCGCACAAAATTCCCTCTTTTTTGGAAAGCGAATATGTAAAATTTTTACTTCCCACCAAAACGGCGAGCGTGTCAAGACAGTTCCGTTTGAGCGTTCCGAGCGTCTTGCCGACCATCAGATAACTTCCTTTTTTCGGCATCGACCCTACCCAAAGCGCCCATAAAACCAGGCTTATCCAGGTTTTTCCGCTTCGCACCGAGCCGTCCAGAAGATTTATCCTTTTTGAGCCTGCCGTTTTTAAAATCGGATAAAAACCTGTTTTTTTGAGGCGGTGTAAAAATTTCACTCAATCCTGTTCACCGCCTTCAAAAATTTCGCCGAGCTTGCCGTCGTCCTCGTCCTTTTTGGCAAACTTGTCCATCACAACGCCCATCGCCGACGCAATCTGATTTATCGGCGCGTTCGCAAGCTTTTTCCTCGCTGGACATCGTGTCAAGGCACTTGCTGATAAACTGCAAAGCGTCGCGCCTTTTTCTCCATATAGTCGCCGGCGCTATCCTGCAAACCTGCATCTTCACAAACACTTTTCATTTTAACTCTTTTTCGGTTTCTTTTTCCCGTTTATCATCTTTTTCGCCATATAAACCGAAATGCTGTTTTTCCTCGGCACATTTTTGTACGATTTGAGCCGTTTGTAATCGCTTTTTATTTTTTTAATTTCCTCATCGGAAAACATTTTTCAAATCCCCCTTGCCTCTATAATACACTGCCGAAAAACGGAAAAAAATCGGAAAGTTTTATAAATTTCTAAAAATTTTAAAACCGGCATTTTAAAAATTTTTCACCGCGTGTATATAATTGTACTTTTCAAACAACCTTTTCTTGTCCGCAAACGTACAGTATATATTTTTAAATTGCAATTTTTCCGCCCGAATTCTCGCGCATTTTTTAAGATACGCGTCGTGTTTTTTTGCGGACGTAGCTTTCGTCGTGCTCGCCCACGCTGAACGCAACCTGTTGCCACGACAGCCCGTTTATGTAGCGGTAAGCCAAAAATAATGCGCATCTCGCTCGACTTAACCTCGCTTATAAATTTCTCCAGCCGTCTTTGCTCGCAAAAGCACCTTTTTCTGCTGTTCCGCCAAAACATCGGCAAGCTTTTTCCGCCTCCTTTTTCCAGCGCGCCCGACGCCTTGCCGTCGGTGTGTGTCTTAATAAATTTAGCACGGTAACGCAACGTTGCCATACGCTTTGAAATTTCTTCAACCTCCCTGTTGAGGTAGTAAAGTTGAGATAATTCATTTTTTTGTCATAATTCTCCCCCGTCCCAAAAATACCAAAACAATAATTTACAAAAAAATAAAAATATTTACCAACAAAAAGACATAGAATTACCCGTTTTTTTATCGTCCTTGATTTTTAAAAAACAAAAATAGTCTGAAATTTTTAAAAAGACAAAACTTGAAAAACGGTCCGGTAAAATTGTATGCCTAAAAGCAAGGCTTTTGCTTTTTATGTTGCCAAAAACGGAACAAAGCCTGCAAAACAAACCGCAAAGACGAAACCGTGCGTACAAAAGCTTAATTCTTTTTGTGCATTTTACCCGTTAAAAGGATAATTCAAAAATTCGCCTTACATTTACAATATACCTCACCGAAATCGGAAAAATTCGGAAAAAATCAATAATTTTCTTACGTTTTTCAAAAACCTTTCTACATACGAATTGCCCCCTGCTTTTTGTAAATTACCCGTTAACGGTTATTACACAAATATACTATTCTTATTTTAGTAATTTGTCAATATTTTTTGTCTAATTTTGTCACTTTTTGTCGAAAAAAATAATTTTCCGACGGTTTGATTGACATTTTAACCTTATAATGATATAATTTCAGTAATAAAAGGCAAAAAAATAAACACTAAAATATGCACAAAAATTATCATCATTATGCTGATACATAAAAAGTCGTTCTGCGCACCAAATAAAACAGAAAGCAGAGAATGATATGAAAAACGATATAAATACAGACGTTATAGCTAAGAAGAAAAAGAGCGCAAAAATAACGTCAAAACAGCTTTCCGTGCTGTCGAATGTTCCCGTCGGCACAATAAACAAAAATCCTTCGGGGCGAAACAAAAAGTCCGCAAATCAGCACAATACTTGCGCTGTGCAAAGTGCTCGGGTGCAGTGTCAACGAGGTGCTGACCGACTACACCGTGTCCGAGGATATAACGGAAAAATACCGAAATGCTCCGCGACAGCCTGCCCGACGGCTATTTGCCGTCCGACGCGCCCAAAACGACGCGACGTATGCTGACGCTCTATTACGCAAATCCGTATTCCGACGTTATACAAAAAGCGATATGCTCGCGCATAACGCGCCGACAAACTGCGACTTTGCCGTGCGCCTGTGCGACGCAAGTATGGAACCGCTTATCCGAAACGGGAGTATATGCTACGTCAAAAAACCAAAAATATACTTGTCGGCAATATCGGCGTGTTTGAAATCGGCGGAAAACTGTATGTGCGCAAGGTTGAAAAAGAAAACATCACGGCGGTCAACAAAACTTACCCGTCGTTTTCCATAAACGATTACGAAAAATTTGAGGGCATTGTGGTTGACTTTACCGAATATTAAACCAAACTGCAAAAAGGATAAAAAATGAGCTATATACGTATCGAAAGAAACGAAACGTGCGAAATAACCGAAAAAAAGTCGCGTTTTATCGCATATCTTGCGTACGTCACAACCGAAGAGGACGCGCAAAACTTTGTCGCGCAAATCAAAAAGCACTATGACGCGCGCCATAATGTTTATGCGTATATTTTAAATTCGGGCGGTAAAAAAATACAGTGACGACGGCGAACCGTCCAAAAACGGCAGGCTATCCGATACTCGAAATGCTCGAAAAACGAAGGCGTGACCGATGTTGTGTGCGTCGTAACGCGCTATTTCGGCGGAACGCTCCTCGGCACGGGCGGACTTATCCGCGCGTATACAAAATCGGCAAAAAGACTGCCTTGAAAAAAGCAGGCGTCAAAAAAATGATACTGTGCGACACGGTAAATTTGACGTTTGACTATGCTTATCTTAATAAAATCGAGCATATGTTAAAAACCGAAAAACCTCGTTACAAAGGACAAAACATTTCTCGAAAACGTCACGCTTACGGTAATTTCGCCGAAAGACAAAAACCGTCGCGCTTAGAGAAAATATACTGAATGAGTTTGCCGGCGCGGTAAATTTCGCAGTAACGGGCGAAATTTATAATTAAAAATTACCTTGTATGGGACGATACCAGCAAAAGTCCCGTAATATATAAAATCACAAAGGAGTGCACAAAAAAATGGCAGGAAAATACGTAACATTGTTAACTAACGATAATTTTGAAGAAATCATATCAAACGCCGATAAACCGGTGCTTGTCGACTTCTACGCAGATTCGTGCGGACCGTGCCAAATGCTCGCGCCGATAATCGACGAAATTGCAGAGGAATTAAAAAGACGAGGCGATTGTATGCAAATTAAACGTTGACGAGGCTCGCGACATCGCGGTTGAATTCCGTGTTGCCACAATCCCGACGCTTATGGTGTTCAAAAAAACGGTGAAAAACACCGAAACCGTAATCGGCACGCGCCCGAAAGATGAAATAATTGCGCTTTTAAAATAATTTTTTTCAAAATGCAGAGCATAATTTTGTGCTTTGCATTTTTGAAATTTACCTGACAATCGGAGAATTTTATGAATAATAAAAATAATCTATGTGCTGGTATTTTTTTCAGCGCGCTTTTTCTGTCGCTCGCGGCATATCTCACCACCGTCGGCGTGTATAAGCGAAACGAATACGCAAAAAAAGACCTCGGCAGAAGCTTAAAGCGCGAAACCACCGTTCAGCGCGGTGATATATACGACCGAAACGGCGAAAAACTGGCATATACCGACATAAAAAACGATAAAGCCACGCGCGTTTATCCGTATAAAAATTTATACAGCCACCTTATCGGCTACTATACCGAAAAGCGCGGTTCGTCACTGCTGGAAAAACCGATATTCCAACACATTAAACAGCGTCGCGGTGTCGGACGACGTGGTAAAAATCGCGTCGTTTCTGAACAATAAAAAACCCAAAGGCAGTGACCTCTACATCAGCGTTGACCACCGTCTGCAAAAGCGCTGCAGCGAAATTCTCTCGCCTTATAAAGAAGGTGCAATCATCGTGTCAAACCCGAAAACGGGCGAAATTTACGCAATGGTGTCCAAGCCCGATTTCGACCCGAGCGAGGCAAATCTCTATAAAAACTGGGATAAACTCGCAGCCGACGATACGCTTTTTCCCGTTCCTCACGCGCGCAACGCAAGGACTTTACGCACCCGGTTCTACATATAAAATCGTCACAAGCACGGCAATGCTGAAAAACGGAAAATCGTCGTTCACCGCCGAGGATAAAGGCAAAATCGAGATAAACGGCACAACAATCAAAAATGCAAAATCCAAAGCATACGGCAATCTCGACCTTGAGAGCGCGTTTCTTCATTCGTCAAACGTCTATTTCTGCGCTTGCAGGCATAGAAACGGGCGAAAGCGCACTGCGCCAAACGTCCGAAAGCTATATGATGAACAAAGATTTCAATATCAAAGATTTCTACCTTGCGCGGTCGGGTTTTCCCCGACAAAATCGAGTATGACGACTCGCTCGCGCTTGCGTCAATCGGGCAGGATAAAGTGCTCATCTCGCCGATGCACCTAAATCTTATCACCTGTGCAATCGCGAACGACGGCAAAATGCCCGAACCCTACCTTGTGCAAAAGGTAAAATCAAACCTTGACGGAACCGAAAAAACCACCGCGCCGAAAAATGATGAAACAAGTCACCGACGCGCAAACCGCGCAGATTATAAAAGACAATATGAAATCCGCAGTCGAGCGCGGAACGGGCGGAGGCGCGGCAATCGCGGGCAAAAACATCTGCGGGAAAAAACAGGCACCGCCGAAAACGAAAAAACCGCCGAAAACGAAAACCTCACCCATTCGTGGTTCACGTCTTTCGCGCCGTACGAAAAACCCCGAAGTGTGCGTCACCGTTCTTCTTGCATACAGCGGTTCGTCGTCGCTCGCCTCATCGGCGGCACGTCAGGTTTACAGTGCATATTACAATATTTTTTTAAATAAAGGAATGATAAAAAAATGAAACTTATGATAGCGTCCGACATACACGGCTCGTATCTCTACTGCAATGAACTTATGAAACGTTATGAGGCGGAAAAACCCGACAGACTGGTGCTTTTGGGCGATATACTCTACCACGGGCCGAGAAATAAACTCCCCGGCGAATATAACCCGAAAAACGTGATTGAACTTCTTAATCCGCTGAAAAAAAATATCCTCTGCGTGCGCGGAAACTGTGACACAGAGGTAGACCAAATGGTGCTTGACTTTTCGATTTTGTCCGATTACGCGCTGATAAGTATAGATGATGTCACAATCTTTTGCAACGCACGGACATCTTGTCGACGAGCAGTTTTTGTCGCGCTTAAACGATAATGACATTCTCCTGTGCGGACATACACATATCCCGGCGTGCGAAAACGACGGCAAGCATATATATCTAAAACCCCGGCTCGGTGTCAATACCGAAAGCCTGCTCGAAAAACAGTTATATGACCTACGAAAATAAAACATTTTTATATGGTAAAACCCTCGACGGCGAGATATATAAGGAATATAAAATACCCGTATAAAAAGACGGACCGCAAAGAAAATCTCTGCAGTCCGCCGATATAAAAGGGTATTGTGAAAAAGCTATCTGTATAAATCCGCCTTGCCTATATCGTTAAACAGCGACATCTTAAATTTCGCAACTTCTTTGAGAGCGTCTATGCAAGGAGGCTCAATCGCGTTCGGCTCAATCCATTTCGGATTTTCCGCCAATACTTCGCGGTATTTTTTGTGGAACGCAAATTTAATATCGCTCGAAATGTTAATTTTGGAAATACCAATCTTAACCGACTCCGCAATTTCCTTGTCGGGATTGCTCGAACCGCCGTGAAGAACAAGCGGAACGTCAACGGTATCGCGGATTTCTTTGAGCAAATCGAGCTTAAGCTCAGGCTTCATATCCTTGGGATAAATTCCGTGCGCCGTGCCGATAGCAACCGCAAGAGAGTCAATTCCCGTCTTGTCGATAAAATCTTTCGCCTGTTTCGGGTCGGTGTAAATAATATCCGAACCGCCCTCATAGGACTCGCCGGTCGTTCCGATAGTGCCAAGCTCCGCCTCAACCGAAACGTCGGAAACCTTTGCAACCTCTACAACCTTCTTTGTGATTGCGATATTGTCCTCGTAAGACATATGCGACGCGTCAATCATAACCGATGTGAAACCGCATCTTATCGCGCGGAGGATTTCCTCAAATTTTCCGCCGTGGTCAAGGTGAATAACCATCGGAACCCTCGCCTTGTGCGCCTCGTCAATGCAGGTTTTGATGAAACTGTCGCCCAAAAATTCAAGTTCGGTGGGGTGAATTGCCAAAATAACGGGTGCGTTATTCTCCTCGGCACATTCAACAACACCGCGCAAAATCGCGCCGCTGCCAATGTTAAAAAGCAGGAACCGCAAATTCGTTTTTTTGTCTGCAACCGCAAGCATTTCTTTCATATTGATTAACATAACAACACATCTCCCAGTCTATTTAAAAATTTTTTTATTTTTTTGCCTTCCGAGCCGGATAAACCGATGTAATATCTCACCAGCTCAGCACTCTCTTTTTCGATGCCCTCAATCAGGTCAAAAATAGTTAATATCGGGGTTTTCTTTCAAAAATTTCCGCCGCCGCATTTCTGTTTGCGTTCATAAAATCACAACCGACGTTAATTTTGTTAATACCGAATTTCACCGAGTTTAAAATGTTTTCGCGTCCCGAGCCGGAACCGCCGTGAAGTACGAGCGGAGCGTTTGTTAAACGTTTTATCTCTTTTAAACGTTCGATGTCAAATTTCGGCACCATACCTTCGGGATAATTGCCGTGCGACGTGCCGATTGAAATTGCCAGCGCGTCAATGCCGGTCTTTTCAAAACAACTCTTTCGCCTGTTTCGGGTCGTTATACATCTCGTTTTGAGTAAATTCACCGCCGTCCACCGCACCGAGACAGCCTATCTCGCCTTCAACGCTGACGCCTCTTGCGTGAGCATACTTCGCAATTTCAGCCGTCATCTTGATGTTTTCTTCCAAGCCGAAGCGCGACGCGTCCACCATAACCGACGAAAAACCGTCGTCAATCGCCTTTATGATGTAGTCTTTCTCCTGACCGTGGTCAAGGTTTAAGGCAACGCTCACGCTAGAGCGTTCCGCAAGCTTTTTAACGATAGGCACAATCAATTCGCTGTCGCAATGCGTAAGAAGGTGGTCTTTGAAAATGTTTACAATAATCGGCGCATTCGATGCCTCGGCGGCACGGATAACCGTGCGCGCCGTTTCAAGATTGAAGCAGTTAATCGCCATTATTGCATAGTTGTTTGTGTTTGCGTCGCAAAGCATATTTTTCATTGAAACATACATAAGCTACTTCCTTCCACACTCTTGTCCTAAAATATTATACCCGTTTTTAAATTTGATTAGTTGAATTTAACATCCGAAAGGTCAACTTCTTCCTCTTCCTCGTCAAGCACAACGTCGTCCTCTTTTTAGCGTCTTTTTAAGAATAACCAACAAAAAGCGCCGTTACAACCGTGCCTGCGGTGAGAGCCGCCATAAATCCCCAGGGGTTAATCATAGCGGGAACGATAAACATACCGCCCGACGGAACCATAGAACCTACATTGAGTATCATAATGAGCGCACCGCCCACAGCCGCGCCTATCGAGCAGGACGCGATAACTCTAATCGGGTCAACCGCCGCAATGGGGATAACACCTTCGGTAATCATACAAATTCCCATCGGGAACGCAATTTTGATGTTGTCTGTTTCGCTTCTTGTGTAACGCGACCTTTTGATGAGCCACGAAAGCGCAACACCGAAGGGGGGTATCATCGACGCGCAAATCTTAACAGCCTCGGGGCCGTAAACGCCGTCCATCAAAAGACCGTCTGCAAAGAGCGACGCAACCTTGTTGACGGGACCGCCGAAGTCGAATGCCGCCATAGCGCCCATAATCGCGCCGAATACACCTTTTGAACCTGTCTGCATATTCACAAGGAAGTTTTCAAGCGATTCCGAAAGAAGTGCAATCGGCCCGCCGATAACAAAAGAACATAATAAGTCCGATAACAACCGATGCCAAAAAGCGGAATAATCATCATCGGCATAAGTCCCTGCGCCCATTTCGGAACCTTAAGATGCGTTTTTCACAAAAATTCAACGAAATAACCTGCGAGGTAACCGCCGAGCATACCGCCGAGGAAACCTGCGCCCATATTCTGGGCAATCATACCCATTAAAAGACCGGGAGCAATACCGGGACGGTCGGCAATGGAGTAAGCAATCGCCGCACCCATAACACCGGGCAAAAGTCCCATACCGTAAACACCTAACGTAACTGCCGCCTGCCAAATGTTGTAGCCTGCCTTGTAGTCGGAAATCACCGACGGGTTGCCGCCGAAAATATTGCCGATCGCAATTAAAAGACCGGACGCAACAACCAGCGGAAGCATAAACGAAATACCCGTCAAAGCGTGCTTTTTAAGCTGTAACTTTTTAAACATCTTTCTTCCTCCTTCAATTTTTTTACATTTTACGTTTTATCTTATGCCTTTAAAACGGCTTAAGCTTATTTTAATTCTGCCTCGATTTTGTTTAACAGTGCCTTGGGGGATTTAATTGCAATGTGAGTGGGAACTTCAACCACCCTTTTGCCCTTGAAACGTTCTTTTTCCGCCGACCTTGATGTCCGCCGCAATGATTACTACGTCCGCATTTTTCAATGTCCTTTGCAGTAAGTTCGTCTTCGGTGCCGATTGTACCCTGCGTTTCAATGTGTGCCTCGTGACCGAGCTCTTTCGCCGCCGACATAAGCTTTTCTTTTTGCAATGAAGTGTGCGCAATACCCGATGTGCAAGCCGCAATTCCTACGATTTTCATAATGAATACTCCTCTTATTTTAAAAATTATACATTTTAATTTTTATTCACCGAAAATTTTGATAATTTCGTCCGCGTCCTTTGCGTCAAGAAGTCTTTTTGCAGTTTTCCTCCGACGCAAGCTTTCGCGCCATATTTGATAAAAGTTTTACGTGAACACCCGTCTTGTCCGCCTCGTTGACCGCCAAAAAGCACCACCAGTTTAACCGGCTTGCCGTCAACGCTTTCCCATTCGGTTTCGTTTTTGAGTCTGCCGATTGCAACGGTCGTTTCCTTAACGCTTAATGACTTTTCCGTGCGGAATTGCAATTCCGTTGCCTATTCCCGTTGTCGAGATTTCCTCGCGCGATAAAAACGTCGCCCAAAAACGCGTCTTTATCGTTTAACGCACCGCTCTCAAAAAGCAAATCGGTAAGTTTTGCAAGTGCCTCGTTTTTTTGTCTTTTGCGTCCAAATCAAGTATAATTCTGTCTTTTTTCAATACGCTTGCAATGTCCATCATCGCTCATCCTCTCAAAATAATATTTTTAATTTCGTTTTCGTCCTCCGCGCCCAAAACTCTTTTCGCGAGCGCCCTTGCACTTGTGCCGTCCGTGTGTGAAATTTTGTGCTTAATTCTGCCTGCAACGGGGGAGCGGAACGCTGAATTTTTGAGTCCCAACCCCAGCAAAAGCTTGGTAAATTCGGTGTTTGACGCCAAATCACCGCACACGCTCACCTCAATGCCGTGTCTTTCGCCTGCCTTAATGACGTTTGAAAGCATATTTATCACCGCCGGGTGATACGGGTTGTATAACTCCTCAACGTCGGCATTTCCTCTGTCCGACGCGGTGATGTACTGTACCAAATCGTTTGTTCCCACGCTGAAAAAGTCGCTGTGTTTCGCAAAACTGTCCGCCATAATCGCGCTCGCCGGTGTTTCAATCATAATGCCGACCAAAATTTTGTCCGCATACTCCGTATCTTGCGCATCAAGTTCTTTTTAACCTTGTCAAGCACCGCGCGCGCCTTCTTTATCTCCGAAATGCTTGTAATCATAGGAAGCATAATTTTTGCCGTGTATCCCCTCGCCGCAACGAGTATTGCCTTTAACTGCTCGGCAAAAATTTCCTCGTTTTTAAGACAAAGCCTGATACCGCGGTTGCCGAGGAACGGATTTTCCTCATCTTTCATATCGAGATAATCAAGCCTTTTGTCACCGCCGATGTCCAGTGTCCTTATCGTCACCGCGTCGGGACTTGCCTTTTCAATCGCCTCACGGTATGCCTTAACCTGTTCGTCAAAGCTTGGTTTAACGCTCTTCGACGAATATAAAAATTCCGAACGGAACAGCCCCACGCCGTCAAGCTTTTCTTCCTCATAACCTTTAAGGTCGGACGGTTTTCCGATGTTTACGCAAACCGAAATTCTCTCGCCGTCCCTCTGTCTGCGCGCCGTTTTTCTTGATTTTTTCAAGCTCCTGCGCAAATTTTCTCTCGTCGTCAAGCTTTCGCGCATATTCCGCGCTCGCGCCCTCGTCGGGAGTTATGATAAGCCGTCCGCCGTATCCGTCAAGATAAGCTTCCTCGCCGTTAAATTCCTTAATTTCCGCAATGCCGTCCGCACCGACAACCGCCGGGATACCGAGCGACTTTTGCCAAAAATCACAACGTGCGACGTTGCACCGCCCTTTTCGGTGATAAATCCGGCAATTCTGTCCTTGTCAAACATCATAGTGTCAACGGGTGTAAGTTCCTTTGCCGCCACAATGTATTTTTCGCCGTCATCGGGAAAATCAAATCCGTCCTCCGCGCCCGAAATAACGTCGCACAAAAGCGAACCGATGTATCTTATATCCTCTGCGCGCTGACGCATATATTCGTTTTTTTGCTTGACGAAAGCTTGTCCGACATAGTTTTTGGTAACGCTTTCCACCGCGCTTTTTGCGTCCTCGCCGTTTTCTATTGCCGTCTTGATTGGAGTTATCAGCATTTTTGTCCGATAAAAGCATTTCGTAAGCCGAGAAAATTTTTCGCCTTTTTCCGCACCGAGCGTGTCCAGCGTTTTTTTGTGCAGATACCTCACCTTTTCAAGTGCCTTTTCCGCCGCCTCGTCATTTCCTATTTCGTTTGCGCCTTTGTCAAAGTTTTTCAAAATATATCATCTTGCCGAAAACAAGTCCCTGTGCCGCCGCAATGCCTTTTTAAAAATTTTCATCTTAACTCACTCCGTATCCAACGATTTAATAACCGCCTCGAGCGCCTCATTTTCGTCTTCGCCCTCGGCGCGGATTTCAATAATGTCACCCTTCACCGCTCCCATACAAAGCAGCATCAAAACACTTTTCGCGTCGTAATCCTCGCCGTCCTTTGATATGGTCACACTGCTCTTAAACCTGTTTGCCTCTTTGCACAAATCCGATGCCGGACGTGCGTGCAAACCCTCCTCGTGCCTGATTTCGTATTCCGTCTTTACCATAAAAAAATCAGCCCCTTTCCGCAGAAACTCCGTAATTTTCAAAGTCCTACCATTGGTCAAAAATTTTGATAATCTCGTTTGTGTCGGTGATGTTTCTCAATCTATCGCAATTACCGTCCTGCTCCATAAATGAAACAAGCGATTTGTAAAATCTCACAATTTCCTCTTTTATCTCTCTGCTCTCGTCCATATCGAACGCGGCAAGAAAAACAATGTCCGCCGTGTCGCCGTTTTTTGTCCACTCAATCGGCTCTTTGAGCGTTGCAAATGCCGCCGCCGAATGGTTTACAAAATTTCCGAGTCCGTGAGGAAGCGCAAATCCGTTTCCTATGTCGGTGGGTGTGCTCTTTTCGCGCTCCAAAACCGTTTTTCAAATCCCTGTGTCACATAACCGAGGTTTTTCAAGTCTTGCGCACATCATATGCAAAAAGTTCTTCCTTTTTTTGAGAAAAATCACATTTCGGAAAAAAATCAGTTCGGTGTTGAAAAAGCGACGTTTTCGGTTTTAAGCTGTTTAATTCCTCCGCGTCTTTTCGTCCTCACCGTTTTGACCTGTTCTTCAAGCCGTTCAATGTCGGACGCGCTTAAAAAGATTTCCGACGTTTATAATGTCGCGGTTAAGTCTGTACCCGTCAAGCGACGTCGCCGAAATGATGAAATCGCACATCTCGCTCTTTATTTTGTGTATGTCGCGGTCCGAAAATACCGACGTAATTTTAATTTCGGGAATACGGCGCATAATTTTTTTCTTTCAAAAACCTGTGAAATTCCCACGCCGTAGTCGCACACAATGCACGCGGTGACCGAAGAAAGCTGTCTTTCAATCGCACCGCCGATGTGCAGTGCCAAAAATCCCGCCTCGTTTTCGTTGAGTTCGAGTTCAAGTTCCTTTTCAAAGATGTTTCCCAAAAACCACGCAATCGCCATCATATTCGGATAGCTTAACTTAATCTGCGAAAGAAGTCCGTTTTTAAAAAACAATTCCGTATTTAAGCCTTGCGATTGTAACTTTAAGCTGTAAAAACATCTGTTTTACAAAAAACTTGTCGTCGCGGAGCGCAGCTCCCGTAACCTCGCCGATAAGCGTAACCGCCCTCATTGTGAAACGGCAAAGTTCAATGTTCATTGCCTCAAAATTTCTTCGTGCCGAAACACTGTCAAACTCGCGTATCTCCGAAATTTCCGCCGCAAATTCAATGAATTTTTTCTCACTCTGCGGTAAAAACAATATTGTATGCACTCTCAAGCCTTTTTATAAGTTCGTCCGCAAAAAGCGCGTCCGAACCTCCGTCGGTGATGCGTTTTTTTCGCTTGACGGCACTTCAATGTTTTTCGCCGTTTCGCATAATGCAAAGCGAAATGAGGAACAAAAAGGTCAAAGCCCGACGCGTAGTTTAAAGTAAGTCCGAATTGCTCTTCGGTCTTTTTCAGCGCCTCCGATGCCTTCTTCGGTTCAAAAACCGCCGAGCGCACCGCATATTGCCCGATAATCTTCATATCCTACTACAAAAATTTCATTTTCACCTACATTTGCAAGCTCCGAGTAAAAACGCGGTGTTCTCACGGCAATGCGCCAAAAAGTGCCATACGGTAGTTGAATTCGCTGTAACGGATTGAAATTCCCTTTCCTCTGCGCCTTTCAAACGGAATGTGTTTTTTTCAAAAAACCATTTTGAAACCTTAGAAATCACCTTTTCAAGCTGAGTACGGCTCAAATAGTATTGTTCCGCCAGCCTTTGAGCGGTGAGGCTCTTGTTTTTTTCATCAAATGGCGAATGATGAAAAACTCCACGTCCTTTTCGGCGTTTTTCGTCATCCTGCAAAGAAATTTTTCTGCCATTCTTCCTCAGAAACGTTAAGTCTGACACCAAGGTGCGGTTTTGGTTTCAATAAAATTTGCTCCCAAATCCGCGCCGGCGCCGATTTCCCCGTCGAGAAAAATCTTTAATCGCGCCGATGTCGTTTCTCACCGTTTTAACCGATACGTTAAATTTCTCCGCAAGATGTGCAAAGGTGGTAAATTCTTTTTGAATGAAGATTTTTTTCAAAATTTCAATCTGTCGTTTGTTCATTTCAACCGCGGCTCCTTTTTGTCCGCACTTCCTTTGTACGATTTTATTATACAAGCAAAGTGCAAAAATGTATTTTTGTTTTTTTGCCACATTAGGGAAAGTTTTTTTGCAAAACCCCGTAAAAATATAGCTTTTCGGGCAAAAAATTTTTAAATTTTATGAAATTTTGTTGATTTTTTTCAACATTATATGCGATAAAAAAACCGCGGTAAAGCATTTTTCTATGTTTCACCGCGGTAAATATCCTTAAATGTATATTTCCTGTCTTAATTTTAACATATCCTGTGCAGGTTAGTCAAGCAAAATGAAATGTAATTATGAATTGTATTTTTTCTCATCTGCAGAACAAAACAGTCACAAACATATATTGTTAAAATGATTCTGCCGTTAAAAGGGGTCTTGGGGTGAAACCCCAAGCCGTTTAGGGGTGCGGGGGAATCGGAACCCCCGCGCTTTTGAGGCACTTTTACTCTAAAAGTGCCCCTGCGGAGCAAAATAGTATAATAACATATTTTATGTTTTTGATATGACACAATACATTTTAAAACATAGAGAATAAAAAAAGAGGAACGGAGAAATTTCTCCGCCCCTGTATTCTCTATCTCCCAAAAAATTCATTTTCAAATTTCTTAATCCTGTCCTCGCACGCGCAAATAATATCCCTGCAGCCTGCGTCGCCCAATAAATACCTCTCAACAAAAATACCCGACGCATTGCAAATTTCGGCGCGTCTTGCAAAAATAATTTTTGATAAGAAAATGCGTGTACTTCATCAACCTAAAATCGCCGAAAAACGCGTATCTCCTCGCCCTGAACCGACTCAACCGCAACGCTGTAACCGCCGTCAATCGCGCCGATTGTGTCGCCGTCCTTTTCAAATAAAACGGTGGAATCCTCGTCAAACCACTGCGCGCCGGGCATTGTGGTGTGACTGTCGCTCGAACCGACAATCGGCATTTTAAGACCGTCTTTCTGCAAACTGTAATAAAGCGCAATCTGCAAATTGTTCTCCTTCACCGAACATCCGCCCAAAAAGCTCAAACGCGTCGCAAAGACCGTTTTTCATCACCGCTTCGCTCATATCGGTTTCAACGTGATAATGCTCTTTCCACGTCCAGAACGGGTGCGGATATATCGCATAACCTCCGCTTTTTTTAATCTCCCTGTACGTCCAAACCCTGTAGAGATATTCTCTCTCGTCCACGCCGTCGGGGACATCAACCTCGCCTTTGAGCGCCTCAACCTCAGCCTTCACGCGTTCCGGCTCGTCCAAAAATATGTCATTTACGCTGTATTTACTGCCGACATTTACAATGTGGAGCTGACGTGCGTATCCGTTGTGAACCTCCTCACCGGGGATAAGCTTGAAATTGTGCATAAAATCAAGCTTTTTTGCAACCTCCGCCGACGCATTGTAAATGTTGTGGTCGGTTATCGAAATGATGTCAAAACCTTTTTTGCGGTAGTTTGCCGCCGTGCGCTCGGGCGACTCTGTACCGTCCGAAAAAAATTGGTATGTATGTGAAAAATCGCACTTTTTAACGTTTCTTTCGTATAAATCGGGATAAAGCGAGTAAACCGAAAGGGTTATGCCTTTCTTAACCGCGGCAATGTATTTCCAGCGTCCGCGCGAAAAAAGCAACGTTGTTGTCCTTTTTCGTATTGGTCGTATCTCTCCTCGGTGGACGAAATATTGATCCGCCATTCCTGTTCGCCCAAAAAAATTTATGTGTTAATGTAAGTTTTCCGTCTTTTCGCCTTAAACGTGTGAACAACCCTGTTTTTGTCCCAGCCGGAAAGCGACATTTCCTCGTCCGACGGCACGTCGCTCTTTTTCGGTCGGAATAAAAAATAACGTCGTATTCCATACCGTCAAAAAAACCTGAACGTTCCGCTTTGGCTCTCTATGATAACCGTACTCTCCGTGTCTGCCTTTATAACCGACGGCGACACGGTAAAAATTGTAAATTTCATTTGATTTTGCAGCCATAATATCTCACCTCGCCATAATTTTTAGCATATAAATTTTTTTAAATTTCAATAGTATATCCGTGATTGATGTTAAATTTTTGCGGTTGCCGTAAACCCGACGGGTCGATGTGGGCATCGACCCCTACACACAATTCCCCGTAGGGGACGATGCCTACATCGTCCCGCTTTTCCAATAAAAAGAGGTGCGGAGAAATCTCTCCGCACCCCATCTCCTACTTGTAAACCACAACATCTTTGACGTTCAAATATCTGTAATGCACAAATATCTTGGAACTGTTTTCGTTTCCTACCGCCGCGGCGCACTTAATATCCGCCGCACTGCCGGCATAAACCTTGTTGCCCTTGGTTCGTTCGCTGTCAACCACGATAATCTTAACCGCCGATACGTCAAACGCCTCACTGCTGTCGTATGCGTCCTGCGAAATGTCGTAAATTCCCTTTATCAGGTTGCCCGACTTGTATCCGGCATACATAAACGACATCGCGAATTTCTGCGAAAACGTGGTGTAATTGTTGTTAAATCTGTTTTTGTCATACCACTTTGCTGCCCGTCTGCGCAAACGGCTCACCGCCCTGGCTGAAATCGTATAAAACGATAATATCGCTTACTTTTCCCTGATTGTCGGTCCTGAGCGACAGCAAATCGCCCTCTGCAAGACCCAATGCCTCAAACTGCGAAACATACGAATCCGCAATAAACAGCGATACCTCGCTTCCGCCGCGCAAACCGTAAATCTTTGTGCCGATAAATCCTTCCGCGTCGCTCGCCTTTTTGATGTTCTTTAACACAAAAACATTCGTATTGTCGTCGTGCTCTTCGCCCGTGCCCTTGCCGTAGCATACCACCGCGTCCTCGTAAACCGCGGTTTCGTCGGCACGGTATCCGGCCGCGTTAACGCCCGAATCTATCACCATATCGGCAAACGCGCCGATTGAAAAGTCACTGCTTTCGTAGTTTTCGTTTTTAATATCGTCGTATTTCGGCACGAAAAACAGCTTTGTGCTGTTGGTGAAAACAATGTTTGTGCCTATTCTGCGCGAACTTGCCGTGCACGAGAAAATTCTCTGTACGCCAGAGCTTGCAAGGCTGTCGTCAACGGGAATTGTTTCCAAAAGCGCATCTTTTCCGTTTTCGTATTCGCCGTTTTTGTAAACGGTGTCAATGTGTGTAATTTTTCCGTCCGCGTCGGTTTTGTATCTTATCATCTGCGGTTGAATAACCTTGTTTTTCGCCCATTCAAGCGTAAGCACATCTTCTGCCTTTTTGATTTTTTCGCCGTCCATCACAATGTTGTCCTCGATTTTGCGCATTTTAAGTGCGCCCGTGTCGTCGAACAGCTCAATCTGCACCGCCTTGGGGTGAGTGTCCTCGGCAATCTCTCCGTGAGTGATGTAACCATAACGGAAATCGGACGACATATCTGCCTTAATATAGGCAATTTCGCCGAACGCGTTCAAATAAAACGCGCCCTTGTAGCCTGCATAAACCGCGTCTTTTTCGGCACATTCCGCGCTGATTTTGTATTCGCTTCCGCCGACTGTAATATATGTGTCGTTTCCGCTTGTCAATATTTCGTCCGCATTGCCCGAAACGACCGCATTTGAAACGATAATTTCAATATATGACGTTTTGTCCTCGCTCACCGCAACCGACAAAACGGTGTTTTCCTTTATGCCCGAAATGCCTGTTTTTGCGCCCGATACGTCCAAAACCGCGTATCTGTCAAACTTTTCAAGCTCATATTCCGTCTTGCCCGATTTATCGTAAATAATGCTCTTCTCCGCGTCTGCATAGCCTGCAATAAAATCGGAATAATCGTTTACAACGGCATATTCGTAAGTGCCGTTTTCGTCCGCGTCAACAAGTCTGACCGTGCCGTTTTTGAGGTTTGCAAACATATCGCGTATGCCGTCCTGCTTTAACGCACCGTTATACAAAACGCGGATTGAGCGTGCAAGTTTTTTTGAAGAAGTCTTGTCCGCGCCGTCTTTGTAATAATTAAGCCTGTAGTCCGAGTCAAGCGTGTCAATATCCGACGCGTTTATCTCAAACGACGAATCGTTTTCCGATACGCACAAAAGAAGTGCGGTGCGCTGTTTTCCGCTCTCGGAATAGTAAACGTCAACGTATTTTTCCCAAAAATCCGTCCGCGCCCGATGTGCTTTCCGCGTTGTATTTTTTTCACCGCCGATATACATAATATCGCCCTCGGCGCTGATGCCGTCAAGCGACATATTGCCGAAGCTTGTAACGTATCCCTCGTCGGATTTTATACCGTGATAAACTTTCAAAAGCGTGTTTTCGTCGTCCTGTTCGTAATAAACCGTACCGCCCTCAAGGCTCTTTATCTCGTAGCACGGCGCCTCAAGCGCGTTTGCAAGCGCATATATAACCTCCGCAAAGGTGATGTTTTCGCCCGTGCCGTTCGGGAAAATTCCGAGTCTTGACATTATGAGCAAATATCCCGACGGATAACCGCCGTTCACCCTTGCAAGCGCGTCATAACCCAAAACCGACGTGATAATTTTTGCCGCCTCATCGCGCGTTACAGCGTCCTCGGGACGGAAAAATTCTGTCGCCGCCTGCCGAAATAACGCCCATTTTTCACAAACTGCGAAACAAGCTTTCCTGCCCAGTGACCGTCAAGGTCGGTGAAATATTCCTCTTCGACGTTCGGCTGTTCCTCAATTTTCAACAGCTTTGAAACGTAAAAGAGAAAAATCCGCACGGCTGACGTTTGCAAGAAGCTCCGCGTCGCTGAATGAAGTCTGCGAAACAACGCCGGCAAGGTTTAACAGGCTGACATTTTTTTCTCGAATTCCAAGCCATCGCTGTCCTCGGCAAAAGCCAAGCGACGGCAAAAATGCGAAAAATCAAAAACGGTGCAAAGCAGTGCCGAAATAAATCTTTTCGCCGAAATAAATTTTTTCATTGTTCAAATCCCCCCTGCACTACTTAGTTTTCATAAATTCAATAATGTTGTAAATCATCTGTGCCGACTCCGCACGCGTTGCCGTGCCGTTCGGATTAAATCTTCCGTTTTCGTCGCCGTTAACGATTTTAATGCTGTTTAAATACGATACCGCCTCTTTTGCATACGGCGCAATATCGTCTGCGTCGGCAAATGAATTTTGTGCGTCACCGCCCGTGATAACGCCCTTTTTTTGATAAGCGCGTTGTAGCACATCACCGCCATATCCTGGCGCGATACCGCGTTTCCGCTGCCGACCATTCTGTCCGACATACCGTTTACAATCTTGCAAAGGTAAGCCTTTTTAACGGTGTCATAATACCAGTCGTCCGATTTTACGTCGTCAAAATCAAACGTGCCCTCAAGCTCCTCGAACGTAACCGCCGAAAGGAGCATTTTCAAAAATTCCTCTCTCAAAACAAGCTCGGACGGAGCAAAAATTCCTTCCGACCTGCCGTTTAAAAATTCCCTCGGTGCGAAGTGTGTTTATCGCGTTCTGCGCCCATTCAAAACCGTCCAAATCGGTAAATTCCTTTGTGGATTTGTCAATCGGCTCGGCAGTCGGAACCGTCACACCGCTTATTCCCGAATTTGATATTCCGCCTTTTGACGACGAACCCTTTGAACCTCCGCCTTGAATCGGCTTTTCGTCGGGAACAAACGAGTCAATGCCGATTTTTGAAACCGCGTCGAATTTCTTTCCTATAATGCTCTCGGCAAATTCGTCGGTAACCTTGGTTTTGTCAATTCCCAAAAGCTCCGCATTGTCGGTAAGACAGTTTTTCACGTTGCCCGCGCCGTCCGCCGAATAAATCACGCCCAGCGCAATGCCCTCCGCCGCGGCTTTTGTCAAACGACGCAAAATCCGCGCTTGTCTTTTTTTGGTTTTTCGTCAATCAGCGCGCGTGTTTCGTCGGTTATAAAGTCTTTTTAAGATATTTTTCCGCGCTCTCGGGCAAATTGAAACTTTCCTCAAATTCGCCCGTAAGGCTTATTTTTTTCCCTCGTTGAAAAGGCTTACCGCCATAGCTTTTGTCAACCGCGCTTTTCGCGCTTTCATATAAATTTACTCCATCTTTTGAAACGCTTGCAAAAATATTTCCGCGCTTTTTTTAATGTCCGCCTTTTTCGGCAAGTTTTTTTGTTTATGCCGAGCGGTGCGGTGTTGTTTTTTTATAACGTTTTCAAATTCCGCATACTTTTTCGTCCGCATTTGTAATGTCAAACACCGCCGAAAGGAGCGCCAATGCCGACGCGTTTTCGGTTTCGTTCACATATTTTAACACCGAATGTTCAGGCTCGCTTTTGCCAGTTTCGCCCGTATAAACCTCGTAAACCGCACTTTTTGTGCCGATGTCAAAGGTAAGCGTGTAATCTCCGTTTTCATTCGCCTTAACCTCGCGGTAGCAAAGGCAAAGCGTTTCGGGCGCGTCTGATGCATTAAACTCGTCCGCGGTAATACCCTCTTTTTAAAACCGTCACCGTCACAGACGCGTTTTTTTCTCAGCCTTTCCCGAAAGTGTAATTTTACCGCCGCTGAAAAATTTCGGTATCGCCCGACGCAAAAAAACGGCGGTGTTCACCGCAAGTGCAAGCGCAAGCGCAAAATTTAAAAAAACTGTCTTTTTTTCATATCCGTTATCCTTTCACTTGTTACTTATAATCCGTCTTAGTAAGCCGAAAATCCGCCATGCTTTTGTTTTAACCAGTTTTATGCCCTTGTCAATCGGCATAATGTTGTCTGCCGAGTTGAAAATGTAAAAAAACCTGCCGTGTCCGCGTCTTTAAACGTGTCGGACGCAATTTCAAGCGTGTACCGTCTGCCGTCAAACGCCATATCGTTTTTGTTTATAAGACGTGCTTCGCAGAGTGCGCCGTTTTTGTATGCCGCGGCGGCAACGGTGAAATTATCAACCGCGCGGTCGAAAATCTCGGCGCATATGCTTATGCTCTCCGCACTCGCAAGCGAGAATAAATCGCCGATTTCACCGCCGTTTTTTTCTATCGAAATTTTCGCTTTACCCGTTCCCTCGGCGCTCGTCACATACACCGACGTTCTGCTCTTCATACCGAGCATAACCGTGTATTCCTCGCCGTCTTTTTGCGGAAAAACGAAAAAGTTTACCGTGTTTTTCGTCCGATAATTCAAGCTGATTCAGATACACAAGCTGTCCGTTTTTTTGTCAAACACCTTTGCGCCGATTTTTTTCGCCGGCATCTCCAAAGCTAAACATTCCGTTTACAACAATTCTGCCGTTTTCAAGATAGGGTTTCGCACTCGTTGTGAGGCGTGTAAACAACCGCATAAACAGGATTTGTGCCGACCTCGGCGGTGTATTTTTCGCCGTCAAAACCAAACAAAATTTCGTTTCCGTACATATCGTAAAAGTAAACCTTTTCGTCCGTGACGTATAAATCATATACCCCCGAACCGTTTTCCGAAAAACATAACGTAGCCCGTCTTTTCGCCCGTGTCCTTTGTAAATTTGTAAACGGTAAGGTCGTTTCCGTCACGGACAACCTCGCCTGTTTCGCAGTCGCCGATAACGCGGTTCATATTCGCAATGGCAATGAACGCAGGTTTTGCCGCATACGGCACATCTGCCATAGCACCCTCAACCAAGCCGAAATTCTGCTCGGGCTGATTTTTCCGCCAAGCCGTCGTTTGAAAAAAATCGTAAATATAGAAACGGTCACCGGATTTTTTCGCACGGAGCGACGACGCATATTTTGCAAGAAACGACGCCTGTTTTTCCTCGCCTCTGTATACCCATTTTCCGTTGCTTCTGATGGTTTCGGTGTAGCCGAATTCGGTGTGATAAAGCTTTTTGTCCGCAAAACCGTAGTTTGCAAGGAGCGTTTTAAGCTTTTCGCCGTCGGTGGAAATTCTTTTCAAATCGCCAATGTAGTGATGCACCGAAATTCCGTCGCAGTATTTATATAAATCATACTCCCCGTCACCGTCAGTGTCGGTTTTAACCGCCCTTTCAAGCCATTCAAGACCTGTGCTGTTATACGCATACGCAAGCGCGAACGCACAAATTTCAACGTCGGGGAAATCGGTGTGAATTCTGTCGTACACCGCCTTAACAAGACGCGCGCAGTCCTCGGGGGTTGCGTTGTTCTTGTTAAATCCGGGAATGTCAGGCTCATTCCAGATTTCAACGACTTTAATTCTTCCGCGGTTTTTGTCCAGCATATTGTAAACGTAGTTTGCATATGCCGTACGGTAATCATTTGTGTTCGGAATATCGTAAGCGGTCGCGGAATAAACCGTGTTTCCGTATGCCGCCAGCGCAAGAACGTCAATGCCGTATTTTTCCGCCGCGTCAAGGTAGTTTTTCATAACAGGCTTTTCGTCGTAATAACCCTTTTTTTCCACTCGAAAGTTGCCCAGTTGTATCCCTCGCGGATATGGTCAATTCCTGCATTTTTGATGATATACGTTCCGTTGTCACACTCTCTGCCCCAGTTAAAATGCGGACAAATGCCGATTTGCGAATCGTAACCCTCATAATTCGCAGCGGGGCAAACCGAAAAATTTGTAAGAATAACTTCCTATATCGTTTCCGCCGTTGTCGGTAAGATAAACGTTAAACGTGTAAACGCCGTAATTTTTTTCACGCCGACGGAAATGTTAACGTCCTTTTTTTCCGTTTGCCGAAAGGCTCAGAACATCGGTTTTCGCAAAAAAACAACGCTCCCGTCAATGCTCGTTGCTTCGTATTTCACATTAACGTCCGCATCAACCGAAAAATTTGTTTTCAAACGATACGTCAAATTCCCTCACATCGCCGTCGAAAAATATATTTCCGGGGCTTTTTGTTGTTGCCGACACCGTAACGGGACAGCTTTCGTCCGAAATTTCAACCGAAACGCCGAAAACCTTTAAAGGCTTATAGTAAGCGTCTGCAACGGTCGTATATTTTTCCTTTTCGGCATAGTGACGGAAAAAAATCACCGCCCGAAACGGAATTTGCAAATTTCGCGTCGTAAAGCGTAAACGAGCGCGTTTTTCACCGTCTGCGTGCCGATTATTTCTTCAAAGTCCGAGTATTCCCTTGCGCCCGAAAAACTGTCGTATGTAAGATAAAAAAATCCTCCGCCTTCGTCAAGATAAGTAACGCTCACAGTCACTTTTTTTCCGCTCCGCATTGCCGAAAAAATCATATCGTCGCCGACGTCAAACACCGCCGCCGCGCTATCACCGATAATCGCGGCGCTTTTGGCCCTCGAAACGGACGTTTTTCAAATCCGTCCTCTCCGATAAGCGAAAGCGTGCCTCCGCCCGACGGAAGATATTCCGCGCCCTGTGCGGACACCGCAAAACGATATGCACAAAAAGCGCAAAACATATTAAAAACCATTCTTAATTTAAAACGCATATTTTTTTACCTTTCGTACCCTATTTTGTGTAGCTTGCAAACGGACTTATAACCGTGCGCGGCGCCAAATTCCAAAGATAAACGTTCGCCGTGTCAAACTCGCACCCGTCGGGAATTGTAGCGTCAAACTGTGCGCTGTTTCCGCCCGTTTTGTCAAGATTAACCGTCTTTTTTTCGCAATGTGCGTAAGCTTTCCGTCCTTTTCAAAAACAACCGCAAGCACCGCGTTTTTCAATTTTCTTTTTCGGGACGGGTAAGCACGTAGTCCGCCGAAACGGTCACCGCACTGCCCGATGAAATTTCGCTTGCGCTCTCAATTTTTTTGCCGTCTTTTTTGAGGAAAATCCCCAAAATATTCATACCGCCCTCGTCGGTTTCAAACAAATATTCATAGTCTGTTTCGCAAATTCTGTCAAAGCTGTCGGAATATCCCGCGTTAACCTTAACCGCATAGCTCGACGCGCTCTCAAAAATATCCTTTTTTTCGGGAGTGAGCGTCACACATCTTCCCAAAGCGTCCCACGTTTTTGTGAAATTCTCGTCTGCGCCGTTGCATTCAAGCAAAAATCTCAGGCTCGGACGTGATTTTTTTCCGAGAACGTAACTTTAATGCTCTGCGCGCTCGGCGAAATTTTTTTCACCAGTCAGAATATTTCCGTCCGAATCTAAAAATCTCGGTTTTGTAAACGCCGTTTTTCCGCGCGGTAAACGTTTACATTGTCAAGTGATGTGTCCGCCAAATTCGAGGTGTAAAAACACAATACCGCCAATGCCGTTTTTGCCCGAAATAAACGGAATTTCCTTTTGTTTCAGCCGATTTTACGCCGTCAATTTCAACCGTAATTTTGTTGTAATCGGTGTCAAGATAAATCTTCAAATTCTGCCATTTTTCCTGTGCCAGCGTCAGCTGTTCGGTTGAATTTTCTTTCAAAAGGTCAAACGTGTGACCCTGCAAAATGCTCGGAGGGTTGGAACCTGTCGCGTCGTAATACATTCCCTTGCCCGACGCGTTAAAAACCGATAGGCCATTTTGAATATGCCGACGGCGACGCGGTGTAAACAATACCGAAGCCGACCGTGCCGGATTTTATAATGCTTATGTCAGCGTCAACCACAATCACACCGCTTGTCACGCTTTCGTTAAACAGAAAACGTGACCTTGTCGCAGTAACCATATATTTGTTGCCGTTTTCCTCTTTCACAACGGCAAAATTCTGTGTAGTGTCCGCTTGTCCGAAAACGTTTTTCGGTTTGCCTCCAACTTCGCTGTCCTCAAAATCGTTGCTGTAATACGAAATTCTTTCCGCGCTTATTAAATCGGTAGTGGAAAACTGCACTTCGTATTCCTCGGTAAACAGTCCGCTCTCCGACTCGCACGCGCCGACCGTAACTTTGTAGTCGGTGTTTTCTGCAAGTCCGTCTACGGCAAAGTTAAAAATCTTGCCGTCCTCCGACGTATCGGATAAGCTTAAATCAACATTCTGTGCGTTTGTAACGTCGTAAAGTGACACCGCGTCCGACACGCTCTGTGCGTTCATCGCCTCCGAAAACGCAGCTCTGATTGTGTTTGTCTTGGGCGAAACTTTAGTCAAATCGGCGTTTTCTTTGCCGTTTGTTTTGATAATTTCTACTTTTGAAACCTTCGGGGGAGCCATATAAACGCGGATATTGTCAATAAGCGCCTCTTTCAAATCGTCCGGCGCGTCGGCAGAAATGCCCGACGGCGCCCATTTAAAGCCAATTCCGACAATATCGGATAAATATGTAAATCCCGTCACTGCCTCCGATTTCACATCATCAAGAGTAAGATACGTGCACGCATTGTCAAAATCAATCTCAAGCAAAACGTGCTGCCACTTGTTCGCGGTTATAGCCATATCAGTCGATGCACCGCTTGCGCGGTAACCTTTTATGTACGTCTTACTGCCTGCGTTTCCGGCAGGGTGCTGACCCTCTGTTGTGGTGTATGCCTTAAGTCCGCGCGCCGGAGTTGAATTTCTCGTACCCGAGCTGAACGGCGCCTTGCTGTAGTTGCCGTAGTTTGTGTCGGAGGACGTAAAAACGCCCATACCGATACCGCCGAAACCCTCTTTTACGTCAAACTCAACGCAAAGCGTACCGCTTGAAACAACAACCGATTTGTCGGCGGAAAACATAAATCTTGCAACATCGTTGACAGTGCCGAAGGACAGGCACTTTCCCCCGTCCTCGGCTTTGCCGTCAGCAATGGAAACGGTTGCGGATTTGTTAATTCCCGAAACGCTTCCGTCCTCAAAATCCCTGTTTAAAATGTCGCCGTCCGCCGCGAAACCGACGGCAGGAAAAAGGCTTGATAAAAGCGTAATTAAAAGTAATGTGCAGAGTATCTTTTTTTCAAATGCCTCACCTCTTATTTGTTCTTTGTAACGTGTTGTGCAAGCGGAACAAGAGTTCCGTTTTCCCAAGCGAATGCCCTTATTTCGTCGCAGTCTTTTTGTAAGTGTAAGCGCTGCGGTTTTTCGTACCGCTCGCGTTTACGTTTTCGATTTTTTTCAATGTTAACTTCGCAAAGTTCACCGCCGTTGTACGACGCAACGATAAGCTCAACGTCTTTGGATGAAAAAAATCGGTAACAGTGAAGTCGTAGTTTACATCAATCTTTGTGCCTGCCGTGTATGCCGGTGTGAAATCTTCAATACCTACATTATACACCTTGTCAGCTATTGTGTAAACTTTTAAGTTGTCGATAAATGCGTCCTTTTCATTACCTGTAAAACCTGTCCACGGAGTGGTTGTCGTGCTCAAGCTTAAATTCCACTTAAATGTTATTCCATTTATGTTTATATTATCCAGATATGCTACATCAACAGGAGTTGAAGCTTTGCCGTCTACTGTAATAGATGACTGCTTGTTTTTAAGGTCAATATTAACCTTAACGTGTTGCCAAGTGTTTACCGCAAGCGCCATATTATTTCCCGAAGCATCTGTATAGAGTGTTTTTTTCCTGAAATTCCCGGGTGACCTGTATTTGTGGATTTATATACCCCCTACACCGTATTTCACAGCGGACATTCCTGTTCCCTCGCTGAAAACAAATTTGTTTGTACTGCCGTAATTTTTTTATCTGCAATATCCCAAACAGTAAGACCCATACCGCCGTAACCGGTACGCACATCAAACTCTACATAAAGGTTATCGGCATTCCCGCTGTTTATTGTATCAAACATATATCGGACAACATTGCTTTTGTGTTTCGTTAAAGTCCAAATATCCGTCTGTAATTTTAACGCCTTTGCTAACATGACTTGTTCCGATTTCTCCATCCTCATAATCTTTATATAAATAATAATTTCCGTATTCTTTATAAACCTTAATATTGTCGAACATTGTATGGTCGGTGCTGTTTGCAGTTTTTTTCATATAAAATGCAAGACCGCCTATCGGACTGTCTTTAAAATATTTATAACCGGTCATCACCGCCGATTTAACACCGTCAACATACACCGTAACCGAGCCATTGTCAATGTCAAGGTCAACTCTGTAATGTTGCCATGTGTTGGCTGTAAAGGTCAAATTTTCACCGTCCGACGCTTTTGTAAACGTAACCGTCTTGCCTTCTATATCTGTCGGAGGAGTTCCTGCATTTGCCTCCAAATATCCTTTTACAACCGCAGTAGAATTTTTTTCTGCCGAATTTGACAAAAATACAGGCCACTTCGCATATGTGTTAAGGTCACTGCTGTAAAGTATGCCGAGTGCGGCACTGCCAAGACCTGCGTTCAAATCAAATTCCGCAACAAATTTACCGCTTGATACAGCCTCGTCAAATATCATTCTGAAACGCTGGTTTGCTTTGCCGTATGTATCAAAATATATTTTTGTCTCATTTCCGCTCTCTGCCGTTCCCTGTTCAACAATGCCCGCCTTTTCAGAGGAAGAATCACCGCTGAAACCTTTAAGTGCCTTTGCGCCTTCTCCAACCGTATCATTTTTCCAAAATCGGTTTCAAAAAAAGCGTAATTTCCTTTAAGGTTGCCGCCGAAACACTCGGAACAAAGCACAAACCGAGAACCATAGATAGTACCAATACCGCCGTTAATAATTTCTTCATTTTTTTACCTCCAAAAAAATTATTTATTTTAATACATTAAGGAATGTAAACAAAGATGTGTCTTTAGATTTTTCCGATACCGCTGCCGTATTCAATCCAGCCTTTTTCTGCCCTGACCGTCGTTGTCGTTAACGAGCATTGAAAAGCCGATTTTTGAAAGGGTGTCAAAATCTATGCTGTTTGCGGTAATTTCTTTCCACGGCACACTCACCTCATAATATGAATGCGTGCCCTCGCGCCTGAACGCAACCTCGGCGCTCTCAACTTTTCCCGTCGGGAAAGCGTTGCCCTCCGACGCGTGACGCCAAACTATCGCACCGTCGGGGAGTGTCTGAAAACGAAATTTCGGTAAACGTTCCGCCCACAAACACGTCGTGCTCTCTTTGTGCAAACGTTATGCCGAACTGCACCGAGTCGTTTTTTTCCAAATCGTTGAGTCTTTGTCGTTTGCCGAGTGTATGTCGTCGGTAACGTCAAGATACAAATACAAATTATCTTCGTCATACGAAATAATTGTTTTTTTGCGCTCAAATCGTTTACGCCGTTCCACACATATCCCGCCGAAAGATAAACCTGTTCAAGCGAATCGGAATAAAGATATGTCGCAGTGTCCCACTCGCCGTTTTCCAAAACCGCGTCTATTTTCGGTTTTGTTTTTGCAAATCTTGCGGCGGTGAAATCCACCTTCTGCGAAAAATCGTACCGCGCGCCAGAGTCGAGATAAACCGTATATTTTATGGGATAAACCGCAAGACGCGGAATGCGTCCCGTTGTAAATCTCACACTGCCGAGGCTGTTTTCGGGGATTGTGTCAAACTTCACTTCGCCCACACTGCCGGCAATTTCTTTCGGCTCGGTGACCTTAATTTTTTTCCGCTTATCGGCGAGCCTATCGAGTTATTTTTTTGATATTGATGCTCAAATCCCACCGCGTAACGCTTCCTGCCGACGGCGACGCGGTAACGCTTGCCTCGATTGCCTCTTTCATTTCAATGGGAAATTCATATACAAACGCTTGTTTTTCGCCGTCGTAAACGTGAAGTTTTTGCGCTTGTGACAATGCCTTTTTTTCGCTCGGGAGTCTGAATTTGAATTTTTTTCATTTTCAGCCAAACCGCCCGTTTTGTTTATAACTTCAAAATTGTTCGGTGTTTCAATTTCACAGGTAAGTCCGCTTATTTTTTTACGTTTTTTTCGGAACAACCGAAAGCAAGCTTCCCTCCGACACCGAGAAATCGTTTTCCGCAAACTCAGCAGGATTTTTCGCAAATCTCTGCGTCCGCAATGTCACCCTCGATATACTGAACCAAATCGCTTATCATCAGCGAATAAACGCCGTCTTTGCCGTAAATTGTTTCTTCGTTTCCGAAAAATGTCAATAAGTTTAAGCGACGGCGCGCTTGATTTAAACGAAAAATACCTTTGTTTTGCCGTCGTTTGTCCAAACGGGCATCGCCAGGCCGTTGTCCGCCGGACGTTTGAAGATGTATGCAAAAGTGCCGTCCTCGGAAAGAGTTTTGTAAATTTTCGCATTCATCAAAACTTTGTTCATATTTGCGTCCGCAATAAATCCCTCTCTTGCCGCATAGTTCACCTTTGCAATGCCGGGGATTGACGTTTCCACGTGACCGAAATTCGACTCCGCGTGAGCGTCGTTTGAGCCGTCGCGCGCGAAATCGTAAAACGCAAACGCGCCGGTAAGACCTTTCGCGTTGTACGCAATGTATTCTCTAACGTTGACAGTTGCCTGCATAAGCGTTGTCGGCGCCTTGGAGCTGAACGAATAATAACCAAGCTCAGAATAGTTTACCGCCGGCTCTCTGCCACCGGCATATTTTGTGTAAATATCCTTATATTTCTGCGTTTCTTCGAGCCTGCTCACCTCGGGGAGCGCTTCGTGCGAATACGGGTGAACCGTTATCGCGTCGGCATAGTCCGCAATGCCCGGAGTTTTTCATAACCGTTTCAAAGTAGTCAAACGTTGCCGACGACTTCATATCGGTGATACTCATAATGCCGACACTGCCCTTTTGGTCGTACTTTCTTATCGCCTTTGCAACCTCCAGCGCAAATTTTCCGTATTGCTCGGCGGTTGCGTTGCCTTTGTTAAACGGAGCTATGTTCGGCTCGTTCCATATTTCGTAAGAATGGATATACACATTCTGTTTTAAAAGCTCCTGAATTAGAAATTCGGTGTAGCCGACAAAGCCTTTAATCGCCTCGTCCTTTGTGGGGATTGTCTGTGTGTGCGTGCCCTCGTATTTTGTGTTTCCGTATGTCAGAAGAAGCTCAAGACCAATGCCCGAACCGTTCAGTGCGTCCACAATGTTCTGATATTTTTTTCGGAAAAATATATGTGAATTTCGGTGCGCTTGCAGCGTCAATTTCGTGCCGCTGGAGCGAGTTTCGCACAAATCCCGCGTTGGATTTCTGAATAACGTAAATACCCTCCTGCGGGTCGTAGCCGTCCCAGGTAAAATGCACGTTGTAACCGAACAAATCGTTTTTTTCGAGCCGTCGAGAGTGTTGTTTATGTACGAAAACGGGTAACTGTCGCTGTACGAAAAACCGTCACCCGAAAGGCTCACATCAAAGTCGTAAACGCCGTACTTTTCCGCATCAACTGTAACCGAAAGAGTTTTTTTGCTCCTTTGCGCCGAGCGTCACTTTGTCATCGCTCTGCCAAATAACCGCCCTTGACGCGTCGTATGCTTTTGTACGTTACGTCAAAATCTCTCTGCACCTCGGAATAGTTTTCAAACGTAACGTCAAACTTTTTCTCCTGACCGTTGCCGAAAATGTTTCCGAGTTCGCTTGTTTCAACCTTTGTCACGCGCACGGGATTTTTCGCCTTGTGCTTATACACTCTCACACCGCCGATTATAACGTTGCCCGACGAAAATCTTATGCTTTTGGAGCGCACCGAAACGGTAAAATCGTATCCGCCCTTTATGCGGTTTGTAAACGCCGCGTCGTCAATGACAAACGTTGCCGTCGTCCATTTCTGGCTCGTGGAAAGATACACGCATTTTGTTTCTTTGTCGGCTCTCTCAAGAGAGTCGTATATAATGTTGAAAACCGACTTATCCGCGTCGAGATAATCAACCTCAATAGTGTAGCTTGTGCCGTCGGTGTTGCCGTACGCAAAGCTGTCGCTCAAATTTATGTTGATGTCCGAACCAGTGGTTGACGCCGACTGCAAAAGCCAGCCTTTGCGTCCGCCACGGTCGTTGACCGTGATTTTGGTTGACGAACCCATCACCGCCTCGGCAATACCGCCGTTTTTGGAAAGACCGTCGGTGAAAGTCGCCTCGGCAACGTCGGACGATATTTTATTTTCGGCAAAAACCGGGCACGAAAGCAAAAGGCACAACGCCGAAGTTATCGAAATAATTCTTTTTATAAGCATTTTTGCCCTCCGTTTCATCATTCTTTAACACCGCCGACGTTCTGTCCGCCGAGAATGTATTTCTGGAAGATAATATACATCACCACGGGCGGAAGCATACCGAAGATAAGCGCAAGCATATACTGGTCAAGCTGATACTGCGTTTTCATTCTGTATAATTTAACCGTCACGGGCATATAGTTTTCGTCCTTTATAACCAGCATCGGCCATAAAAAGTTACTCCACGACGCAACTACAATTCTTATCACCGTTACCATTATGATAGGCGTGGAAAGCGGAAGAAGAATGTCTTTAAACGTTTTAAAGTCACTGCATCCGTCAATTCGCGCCGCCTCGATAAGCGAAATTGAAATCGCGTCAAAAATTGTTTTTAAAAAGAAGTGTTGTAAAAATGTTTGCGCCTGCCGCAAGCCAGAACGGGAAATATGTTCCTATAAGGCTTATGTGAATAATGGGCAAATCGTTGAAAACCATAAAAAGCGGAACAGTTCTTATTGAAGCCGGCGTCATCATAGTCCACAAAAGCAGGCTCATAACAAGTTTTGAACCTCTCGGACGCAGACGCGATATAACATATCCGCCGAGCGCCGGGAAGATTACGCCGAATATCACCTCGCCTATGCAGATAACCGTCGACACGATGTAGCTGTTGCCGAGTTTTTAACAGTTTCCACACTTCAACAAGTTTTGAAAGACGTATTTCTTTGGGGAAAATATCGGGCGGGATTTGGTAAATTTCCTTTACCGACTTAAAACCCGACAAAAGCACCCATGCCGACGGAACAATGCTTATGAGCGAAATAAATATAAGCGTTGCCACAATGCACCAGTAAAGCACCTTGTAGCGCGCTTTCTTAATTTCAAGAGCGCCGATAATTCCTGTTGTTTTGTTGTCAAATGCTTTCATTATATTACCGACCTCCTTAATTGTTGGCTTCGATTTTTCCTGTTAAGCTTGAAATAGAAAAATCGTCATAATAATAAGTATAACAAAAAAACAATGTTTCCGATTGCCATAGCAGGGCCGACTCTGAAGTTTTCAAAACCCTGTTTGTACGACCAGTAAACCAGCGAAATGGACGCATTGTTCGGTCCTCCGCCCGTCATAGCCATAGGCTGTTCCATTATCTGGAATATGCTTATAATCTGGTTTATCAGCATAAGAAGCATAGTTCCCGAAATCTGCGGAATTGTTATCGACCACAAACGTCTGAAAATACCTGCGCCGTCAATGGTTGCCGCCTCGTAAAGGTCGCGGTTTACGCCCTGCAAAGTTGCGTAATACATAAGCATACTTCCGGGCATACCCTTCCAGGTTATCGCAATGATGATAAGCGGAATGGTGAGCGCCTCGTTCTGGAGCCATTCAAGCGGTCCCATACCGAAGAACGACAAAATCATATTGAGCATACCGCCCTCGTCGGGGAAGTACATAAGATACCACATAAGGGATACCGCAACGCCGGGAAGAACGTGCGGAAAATAAATAAGCGTTTTAAATCCCGATTTAAAATGCACTGTTTCGTTGAGCATAAGCGCCACAACAAGCGGTGATATGTAGCCGATTACAAGCGACCAAAAAACGTATTTTAAAGTGTTTATAAGAATTTTTACAAACATCGTGTTCGTAAGCACGTTTTTGTAGTTTTTAAAGTCCGACGAATGCAGTCGGGGTGTAGCCCTGCATATCGCACATTGACCAGAAAAAAACTCATAATCTGCGGATACCATACAAGAAGTACCACAAGGAAAAGGAGAGGCGCTATAAGGAGCCACGCCTCCGCCTCTTTTCCTGCAAAAAAAGTCTGTTTTTTTCTTTATTGCACCCGTTTTTTTCTTTTTTTGCCGATTTTCACATTATATCAACCTTTCGTTGTTGGGAATAAGAATGTCAGCAAACCTCTTTTGCGGTTTGATTTTTCTCATTCCTTAAATATCATTCTGCACTGTCAAGAAAGTTGGTCTGGAAGTCTTTCGCCGCGTTTGCAATAAGTGCCGCACAGTCTGCGTTCTGGTCGGTAAGCACCGCTTGAATACAAGAGTCAAGCACGCCGTAAAGGTCCTGACAGCAAACAGGCTCTTCGGGTTTAACGGTAATTCCGTCAAAGTTTTCGTACTGCGAAAGATGTCCTTCTTTAACGTTCATATTTTCTTTGCGGAGCTGACGTCCGAAAACGTTGATTTCCGCGTCGTCCGACCACGGGGAGAAAAGTTTCTGACCTACTATGTAGTTTTCTTTAAGCTTGGACTGTATGCTCTCCTCCATCGACTTTTTCGCCGCGTCGGTAAGGAACGGCGTGGTGCCCACATATTCAAACCATTTGAATGCCGCGTCTTTCTGTGCCTCGGTGGAGTTTGCCGAAAGCGCCTTTGCCGAACCGCCCATAAGCGTAACGTGCGCCTTTTTGCCGGCAGGAATTGCACCGATTGCAATGTCGTCTTTGTTCATACCGTAGTTGGAAATAAGCGTGTCGGACGGCTTGCTTGCAAGATAAAACGCGCCCTGGTCGGTTGCGTAAAGTTTCTGCGCCTCTGCCATATCAACAAGTGCGTTCGAGCTTAACGCGTTGTATTTCCATTTCATATCTTTAATCCACTGCAAAACTTCAACACATTCGGGAGTGTTAAATGTTGCAGTCCATTTGCCGTCTTTCTTTTCCATAAAGTTTACACCGTTCGCCCACGCAATGATGGTGAAATGCCATCCGCCGTTGTTGCCCGTTGTCGGCATAATAAAGCCTGCCTTGCCGGTTTTTCTGTGCGATTGTTTTCGCAAATTCGGTAAGCTCGTCGTAAGTTTTCGGGAAAATCGGGTTGTCGTCGCCGTCAACATATCCTGCCTGACGAAGAAGGTTCATATTTGCCAAAAGTCCCATAGCGTATGTTTCGGCAGGGGATAACGTAAAACTTGCCGTCGCGTTTAACCATATCCTCAATAAGCGGATTAACCTTGTCGGCATAGCCGTATTCTTTCATCTGTTTTGTAACGTCCGCCGCATAGCCTGCGTCAACAATTCTGTTAAGCTCGGTGAAATATATGCCGTAAACGTTGGGGAGCTGACCCGACGCCGCCTTGGGGAGAAAAGTTTCCACAGTAAACGTCCAGTTGTCGGGAGTGATTTCAATTTCGTTTCCGTATTTTTCGTTAAAGCGTTTTAAAGCGTTGTTCATAGAATCGAGAGCCGGACCCTCTTTTGTGGGCCAGCCGCCGACAGAAAGTTTAACCTTGCCGTCCGCAGTTTTGTCGTTCGTCTTGATTCCGCAGCCCGAAAGCATAATCACCGCGCCGAGAGCTAATCATGTTATTCTGAATATCTTTTTCATTTCGTTTCCCTTCCTTTTTTTGTGTTTTTTCATTTTTTTCTTTCATCGTAATTTCATTATATAATGTAATTTTTTTAATTTTCATGGTGACATTTTAAGACTAAATCAGATACAAAACAGACATCATTAACGCAAAGGTGTTTTTTTCATTATATCAACAAACACAAAAACCGCACAAACCGTAAATTTTTATGCGGTTTGCACGGCAGGCTATTGACAAATTTAATTTTGCGCGCTATAATAATTATAGGAAAAAGGCAAGACCTCAAACGGTTATGCCAAATGGTTTGTTTTTTTAAAAATAACGCACTACTTGGCGGTGGGCGTTATTTTTATGGAAATTACTAAAAAGTAAAAAGAATAATCATAAAAGAAATTATGTATTCATTATCCATAGCTATCACCCCCTTTCAACGGAGATGATGGCATAACCGCCCAGCTTTTACACTGTTTTTTTGGTCTTGCCTTTTAACGTCGGGAAAAATCCGACATTTTTTTATTTTATCATATAATTTTTATTTTTTTCAAGCACATTTGACAAATAAACCCAACGGGGCGATGCGGGCATCGCCCCCTACAACCAACATTTACATCAAAATTGTAGGGGACGATGCCTACAAAAAGTCCCGCCCCAACAAACGCAACACCCCCGAACCTATAAACAAGGCTCGGGGGTGTAATTAAAAATCAAATCCTCATCAATTCTGCAATGCCTGTCACTCCGCATTAAAATACGGCGGCTGCATATTTTCGTTCAAAAACATTGTTTTTGTCGGTGTCGAGCACGCCCGAAAGGCTTGCAATCGGAACATTTACCGCGAAATAAATCTTATTTCCTGCGCAGTAATTTCCGTTTAAAATTCTTCCCTCAAAATCGTAAATTTTTCCGTTTTTCACAAACGAAAGCTTTTCGGGAATGTTAAATCCCTTTGAATTTCCGCTCCAGAACGCAACCAGCGCGCTGTCACCGTTTTTAAAACTCACCGCGCGGACGTTATTAAATCTGTCCTCGCCGATATACTCAAAATCCTTGTCAATCAGCCTGAACATATTAAACGCGGTCAGCGCCGAAAGCTTGGGTTCAATATTCGGATAACTTCTGAACAGCCCGTACGGCGCGGTTTTTCCGCCTTTTTGATTTACAAAAACGCGGTACTCATCGCTCACAATGTCAAGCAGTGAAAACGCGGTGATAATGTCCGCACCTGCCTTGAAATTCTGAAGATACGACACCGCAAACGCCCTCGCGCCGTCGTATTTGTCGGTCAAAACTCCGCTTTTATAGTAATTTGCAAAATATCCCTCGCTGTTCCACCACTTTTTCGGTGCAAGTCCGTGCACGCCCGCAATCTCATTGTTCAGCTTGGTGTTTACGTTATACGTTCCGTGATATGCCGTTACGTCGTAATAATTGTAAATATCCGCGTCGTCCAAAAGCTCGTCGTAAAAAGAATAATACAAACTGTGGTTTGCCATTCCTCCGAGCGAAAAGACAATATTTTTGTCCGCAGATTTTACGCTTGTGTACGCGGTTTTCAGCATCTTTGAAAAATTTTCGGTGCCGTCCGCCCAAAACGCAGTATTGCCCGACTGCGGTTCGTTCCAAAACTCTATAATGTCGGTATCCTTGCCGTAACGCTCAACAAACGCGGTGAGAAATTCGTCAAGATATTCCTGTTTTTCGGGCGCAAAATTGTTGTAGCGTATGCTCCCTGCAATGGTGTAATCGGTCTTGTTTCGGTTTTCCTCCTTAACCGCCCAGCGCGGTGTGCCGTAAATATTCGCCGCAATTTTGCGGTATCCGCTGTTTTTCACGTTTTGATACTGCCTGTCGATGTTCGTCCAGTCAAACGTACCCGGTGCGGTGTGCGCACCTTTCACCGTCGCGCTGTCGCCCCACCTTATCCAGTGTATGCGCGCGCCGTAAAACCCCAAAAGCACGCCTGCCTCCAAGTCGTCGCTGTCAGTCGAATGTGACGATACAAAAAGTTTTTGATTGCGTTCGTCAAAATCCTTTGCCATACCGTCGGTCACCGCAAAACTGCGGCGCGAAAGTTCAAAATCTCCCGAAATACCGTCGTAAACCTTGTTGTAATAGCTCACAATCGGCACCTTTGCGCCGTCACTGCGCACGGCGAAAAACTGCACCTCGTAATATCCCGGTTTGTCGGGCGTATAAACAAATCCGCTGTTTGAAAAACGTGTATGCCGACACGGTTTTTCTGAAAATTTCCGCACCGTCGGAATAAATAACTCCCTCGATTTTTGTCCGTTCCCGAAAGGCCGGCGTCGGTCGTATAAATAACGTTTTCGCCGAGCGTGTACCACGAAAATTTGTCGTTCGCGGTGACATTTATCTTGTACGCGTCGGATATGTAATCGGTAAATTTCAGCCTTGCGTTGTCAACGTAAATTCCGCCCGACACGCTCTCCGCCGACGCGTCCTTGCGCGTGTAAATCAGTACGCGGAAAAGAGGTGTTTCCGTTTTTCCTCAACAGCGTCTTTCGCAAAAATTCGCCGTGACGTGCACCCATTTTTCCGTTTTGCGCCATTGTGTCAACCGTGCCCGAAATCATCTTCGCAAAGGTGTTTCCCTTTCGCATCATCAGCGCAATTCCGACATTGTTGCCGGCATAATTTTCGCCGTAAACTTCGACGCTCACGGTGTAGCCCGTGCCGTTTTTTTGTCAATGTTTATAACGTCGCTCTGCACACCTGCATACGACTTTTTCAACCGCGCCTAGATATACGCTTTTCTCGGTATTTCCGAATTCCGAAAACGCAAAATTTCCCTTGTTCGAGCTTGTTCCCCAGTCGAAAAAGCTCCAGCCCTCGGGGATTTTTCTGCCAGGTGAGTTTGCCCGAAAAAAATCGTCCGAAATGATGTATTTTTTTCAAAAATATTGTTTGTATTCCTCCGCCGTTTCCTCGTTTGTTCTGTCGTTTGCCGACATAACAAAAAAACGCCGTTTTTGTCAAAATAATGCGCAAGTCCGAGCGCGTCCGCCAATTTTTCGAGCGATACAAGCAACGCACCGTCCGCGGAAACAAAAATCGCCGTCGGACAACTCGAATTTTTTTCACCGTTTATGCTTAAAAATCTGCCGTCTTTAACGTCAATTCCGAAGTTTTTCCGAAGCACAAAAATCCGCAAGATAAATTTTTTTGAATTTGCATAAAACGGCACAAATCCGTCCTCGAAATTTTTCTCATTCTCACCGCAGAAATACTTTTCGCTCCCCACCGAAAACGCGTAAAATCCGTCGTTTTTGAAAACGCAAAAACTCTCGTCGGCAAACGGCGCGCGGTATTTTCCGTCATATTCGATAAAAAACGTTCAATTCGTATGCGCCCTGTGAAAACGAGGTCAAATCAAGCTTTATGCCCCGTCCTCGGCAACTGCGCGCGATACTTTTTTTATTTATAATTTCCACTCCGCCTTTTTTTCACCGTGTAAAAAAATATCCGCTCACCTTTCTCTGGAGCGGTTTTTCCTGCGGTGAAAACATACTTGTTTCCGCTGTGCGAAACCGTGTAATTTTTCAAAAATACAATATCCGACAAAAATATTCCCTCTGCGGTTTTTATATCTTTCACCGCCTCGGGCGCAAGATGACCCGACCACAAAAACGCGCGGTATTCGCAGTCTTTGTTATAGTCAAGATACACCCTCTGCAAAGACGCTTTGTTAAAATTTTTCACCGAAACGTCCGAAACACTGCCGTCACTTGAATATTTTGCGAGCACGAGCGACTTTTCGCCGTCATCCTCCGCACAGCACTCCGCAACGGCAAACGCGCCGTTTCTATATAAAACGGGGTTTGAACCTACGGCAAAAACGTTGTGAAAAACCGTAAAACCGTCAATGTAAAAATCGCTTTCCGACGCAAATTTTACCGATTTTTATAACGTCATTGTCCGCAATGTTAAAGCTTTTTCACGCCGACATTTTTCAATGCCGATGTAAAAGCTTTTTTTCGCGTCAAATCGGCAGAAATTCCGAATTTGTAATGCTTGCCCGAGAGTATTTTAAAAAAACCTCGTCATCACCGAATTTAACCGAAATTTCGCCGTTGCCGTCATAAAAAATCAAAAACTTTTGCGCCGTTTTCAAGATTTACGGTGATGCTCGTTCCGACCGCCGTATCGGGGATAAAAAAACGTCAAACACCGCGGACGATTTCGCGTGCGAAATATCGGGCGGAAAATCAAATACCGCGTCGGAAACTTTTAAAACCCTGCCGTCCGCGCCGAAAAATTCCGTCCTTAAACTCAAAGCTTCCCGTAAAATCGGAAAGCTCTGAAATTTCGTCAAAAATTTATGCTTTTTGTAAACGTCGGACAGTGAAAAAAATCTTGTCAAATCCGCCGTCCCCGGCAAACGCCGAAATGGGCAGAATAACGGTAAACATCAAAAGAAAAAAATTAACGTTTTTCACTTTTTCACCTCTTAATACGGCAAAAAGTCAAACAAATTATTCCATACAAAAAAACCTTTGCCGTGTACGGTTTTTTTGTATTTTGCAGCCGAAAGATTTATGGTCTTTTTCTCGCCGTCCTGCGAGAAAACCGGCACCCTGTCCGCAGGCGTTGAGGACAATGTGCGCGTGTGGTTTTCAAATCCCGCGGTTTTAACGTCAAAACCGACAAGACGGTTTGTTTCGCTGTCATACACCGCAAGCACCGCCGTCGGCGATACCTCGGGCGCATTGTCGCCGTGACCCAAATCGTTGTAAATGTAGTTTTTAACGTCAACGCTTGCGGTTATTTCGTCGCCCGAATCGTCAATAACAGGCTCGGAAACCGAAAAAAAGCCTCTTTTTGTAACCTTAACGTTGTCGATGTAATAATCACGGCACCAGCCTATCGAGATGTCAAAATTTGTAAGCGCATAACCGCACTTGTTCAAAAACGGAATTTCACCGCTGTTGCCGTATTCGATACCGTCGGTGTCAAAGCACTGATAAACCGCGGTTTGCTTTTCAACGTCAATCGAAATGCGCAGTTTATACCACTTGTTTATATCTGCAAGCTTTTGAAAACCTTTAAACGTGTTTTTTCCGCCCTCTTTAAAGCAATACGACGGATACCACGACATAGCGGTTTTGTCCCACGAATCTATCGACATTTTTGCAATGTCAACCATTTTGTTATTCTCGGTGTCCCAGCCCCAAACGCTCAAAAGACCGTTTTTGTTGTTTGAATTTGCAAAAGAGTCGCTCCATTCGCCGGGCTGAAGCTTTATATCAAGCTCATACACCGCGGTTTTGAAAAATCGCACCGCCGTTTGAGTGCGACGCGGTTTTGTTTGAGCTTATGTTGTTTGAGTTAAAATAAACCGTGCCTTGGCGCGTCGCGGTGTTTGCGCTTTGGTGAAAATAGAGGTAGTAATCGTCCTCCGCGCCCGAAACGCTGTCATAGATTACCTCGCCCGTTTCGGGGTCTGTGCCCGAATTTTTTTATGTACGCAGTCGTACCGCTCATTCGCATAACATTGCAGTATGTGGAAATCCACGCGCTTTTTGTAGTTTGTGGTGCAAACCTCGTCTGTAAGCAGGCTTGACGGCGCAAATTCAAGCGACGTCGACCACGGCGACATTATGCTTACGGGCAAAAAGTCTTTTTGCGTAAGCGTTTGCCGTCAAAAACCGAAATTATGATAAATAATGATAAAACAATTTTTCTTAATGTTTTTCACTTTATTCCTCCGAAGATATTAGTTCGACGAACCGTTTAAATCATCACCAACGGCATACGGGAACATATCCGTCATATTGTTCCATACAAAAACTTTAGCGTTTATCACATCATCTGTCTTGGGCAATGTCACTGTAACGTCTTTGTAGTCTAAATCTTTTGTGAAAAATGCCTGTGATGTTTCGCCTGCCGTAACCGAATGTCCCTCAAAAGCAATGGATTTCATCTCTGCGTCTATAAGGGCATTATTACTGTCATACAATGCAAGAATAACATTGGGCGAAACAGTATTAACCGCATCACCAACCGTTTTTATCCGTATAAACGTCATTTGCGATTTTAACCGTCGCTGTTATGTTGTTATTATTATCAACAGCTATTTCTTTATCGCCGATTACATATGTTTCTTTTGTTACCGTCACATTGTCGATAGATGTTGCTCCGCCTTTTTGCAGGCACTATTTTTACTGTTGTAAATGCAGGTATGCCGGTTGTCGCAAGAGAAATTGTTCCGCTTGCAGACTGTTTTAAATTTGCAGGAATTGTGCCTGTCGGATTTTTTTGCAGGTTATGTCAATGTCAGCAGTACCGCTGTTTACATCTACCGCAATAGTATAATGATACCACTCGTTCAAGGCAAGACCCGGTGAAGTTACAGACGAAGCTCCCACCTCTGTGTAACTTGTATAATAGGGAAGTTTGACTTGCACTGTGTTTGAACGGCAACGCAACCAATCTTTTATACTTGTCGGTATCTGTTGCACCGCCGGCATTGTAACCGTATATAAATACTCCTGTATCTGTGCTGTAATCACCTTCAGCGTCAAGTTCGCCTATTCTAACGTCAAATTCATATGTAACCTTTCCGTGGCATATACCGCCGTTTGCCTTCGTTGCATTAAGTTTGTCATTTGAAAACAACGAATAGTTAACATACAAACTGCCCGGCGACATTATCTTGCCTTGTGAATTTTTTTCAAACCTGCCGAATTGTAATAAAGGTATTTATCGCCCTGTATTGCGGAAACACCGTCATATACCGTTTTTCCGTCTTTTTTTCGTATCCGTCTCTTGCAATCGCCGTCGCACCGGCATTTACACCGACAAAAATTATAGGCAGATATCCAGTTTGATGAATAACTTGCAGGTGCTTTTTACATCTAAAAACGGTATTTTTAAAATCACTTGTACTGTTCCAAGGAGTAATAAAACCGTCTGCCGCGAAAGAAACAACCGGCAAAACGAGCATTATACCGCAAACTGCAAGTGCGGTAAGTTTTTAAACATTTCTTTTTTTCATTATTTTTTTCCTCCTCAAATAATTTATGCTTATTTCATTATGCTTTATAAATTAAGAATAACATTAAGCGCAGGTTTTGCAAAGGGTGAACTTTTGTCACCCTTTGCGCATAAAATCTAATCGGCAAGCGCGCCGTAAAGCGTCGGGTCTTTTTTGTTTCCGATACCGCTCGACCATTCAAGATAACCCAGTCTGCCCTCGCCGTCGTTGTTGTTTACAAGCAGTGAGAAACGTATGCAGTCGTACGGATTGGGATAACTCATCGGGTACATCTCGCTGAGCGGTACAAAAACCTTGTAAAGTTTGCCGTTTTCGGTGTCCGAAATGTTTACGCAACCCTCAATAGGTATGCCCTTTTTGGTGTAATCGGTGATAAGCTCCGGTCCGAAATCGGGCGTTGTCGATTTTATAAAATACGTTCCGCCCGCGGTTTTTGCGGCGGCACATTCCATTCGGTCGTCCGCACTGCCTACCCCGACGGTGTCAAACGCAAACTGTATGCCGTCGTAATTCCAGTACGACTGCATTATGCCGTCAAGGTCGTTTCCGCAAAAATGCCTTATCCGCAACGTCAACCATAAGGTAAAAATCCCTTGTCGGTGTACGACACGGCAAATTTTGCGTTAAAGCCGTCCGCCTTTGCGTCGTTTTTAAACGTTCCCGTGCCGACGTAGTTAAAGCCGTCCTCAATCCAGTTTATATTATTGTTTACAACTTCAAACGTGTTTTTCGTCAAACAGTTTTTCCCTGCGTGAACGCGCCTTTTTGCAACTTCAAGTTCGTCAAACGGCGTGCGTTTTGCCTCCTCCGCCGTCGCCGCCGTGTAGTAAGGCTTGATATTGTTCGGGTTAAGCACGCTGTTTTCTTTGCTTTCAATTTCCGCAAGCTTATCTTCGTCAACGTCAACAAGCCAGTACAGCTTTTTCGCCGTTCAAAAAACGCGTCGGCGCTCACCGCGTGACCCTCAAAAATCCATAATTTTTTTGTGTTTTCGGTTATCACGGACTTAATTTTTTTCGTCCATATATGCCGATTTTGTGTCGGCGTTCCACAGTGCAACCGCGGTTTTTGCCGTCGTTTTTAAAGCTTAATGCAACAAATGAATTGTCTAACCGATATTCCCTGTCAACGGTGAAATCTTTCCCCATAATGTCAAAGAAAACGTTTAAAATGCCTGCAAGCGGAAGGGGTTCTGTGTGCGTTCCGCAATCGTTTGAAAGTCCCCAGAAGTTGATACTTCCGCCGTTGTTTAATATCGCCGCAGCATATTCGTCCGACACGTCCGACGTTGCGCGGAATTCGTAAATTTCCTTTGCGCCGGCTTTCATATGATAAAAAATAGTTCATCAGCGCCGACAGTGCATTGAGCCTGTAGTTTGTATATCCGCCCGTTTCCTTGCTTCTGCCGTCGTTCATCTGCGCAGAATACGTTTCGGAATTTATCCATTCTTTTTGTCAAGCCCCAGTGTTTCATATGCGTAGTTGTAAACCTTTTGAGGCGGACTGTAGCTTCCGTGGATTGAAAAATATCGTAATAGCTTTCGCTGTTTGGGTCAATCGACATAAACTTTGTAAGCCAGGTTTCCTGTGTTGTCATAAAACCTGCAAACGCGATTTTTTTATATCGGTGCCGTTTTCTTTGTTGTATTTTTTTCAACACAATCGTGCGTTGTTTTGAGCATTTGTATCAGCACCGCGTCGTTATCGTGGTCATACCAGAACGCGGACGCAGAACCCGGTTCGTTCCAAAATTCTATAACGTCGGTGATTTTGCCGTAACGCTCAAGATACGCGTTGATGTATTCCGCAACGTATTCCTGATTTTTGAATACCGTAGCCGTTGTACTTCATACCGCCGGCAACCATACCGCCCGTAATGCCCTGAAACTGTGCGGGGAGCGCCCATTTGGGCGAACCGAAAAATGTTAACCATAAGCTTCATATCGTTTTTTTGCTCATCGACTCCGCCATTTGGTCGGTCTGCGTCCAGTCAAACTGCCCTTTCGCGGTGTGCGTGCCCTTTTCAAGCTGGGAGTCGCCCCAGCGGATATAGTGATAGCGCACCGCACTGTAGCCGATTTTGTCGGCAAGGCGCATACCTACGTCGGTCGTCGCGTTAATGCCGGGAAAACCGTTTCGCTCGCTTTGCGGTTTTTGTTTCCTTTGACGCAACGACAAAACGGTGTTTTGTAATGCCTGCCTCGTACACTTTATCTCCGACCGGCGCGCGCTGAAAATATTCAAATGCCGATTTTTGTGCCGTCGGCGCGCACACCGTAAATTTCCGCGGCAAAACTTCCCGAAAATCCGCTTGTGTCAAAGTCAAAACCGTCTTTTTTTAAACTTTTTCGCCGAGATTGTGTTTTTGTAAACAATTTCGTCATCAAGGTTGATATATAAGCCCCTCAACCTTTTCAAATCCGTCCAAAACATCTTTGTCCGCGCCGGCCGCGCGATAGTTTACCGTGTCGCCCGTCACATACCACGACAAATCGTTGTTCGGAATAAGCTGGGGCGCAACATTTGACGTTGAAGGCTCCGCAAGCGAAAGACGTACGTTGCCAAAATAAATTCTGCCCGACGCTTTGCTTGTTTCGGTGACGTTTTTCGCGCGCGTGCCTATGCCGAACGAAAACGAATCGGTGGGATTTGCGCGCACAATGTCGTTTCGGTAAACATTGCGGTATATAAATTTAAACGTAATTTCGCACCACTCGCCGGGGATAGGTTCTCTGTCCGCCGACGCGTATGCAAGACGTTTGTATGCGCCGTCTTTTTTCATAGAAAACAGCGCAAACGGCTCGTTGTTTTTGTAGTCCTCGGTGACGTACACATTCGCCGTTACGTCGTATTCAAGGTGCGTTCTCTCCTCGTACGGGTCGGGCTGAACGTGCGGAAACATAAATGCCGCCATACTTTTTGCACCGCGTCTATATATCCGCTTTTTTCGCCCTCGAAAAATATCTTGCCGTCAGTGCCGTTTGAAACGCTGTCCGACCACGTCTGAAATTTTGCCGAGCCGTCCTCAAAGCCGTTTTTGTAAAATCCGTCAAAAAAACATTGCCGACGCTTTTTGCAGTGCGGTGTTTTTTTGTAATCCGCATTTTTCAATATCGTATTTTTGAAATTACCGTTACTTTCTCAAAACTGTAAACGTAAAACCCCAAAAGACGCGCCGTTTCGCCTATCGGCAAAAGGGTTCTCACACCGTTGAAAACTGCAGGGTGAGTATAGCGCACATTTTTTCCGTTCACATTTGCCAAGTCCTCGCCGATTTTTACGACAGCCGTGTTTCCGCCGTTTTTCAGCGTCAGCAAATTGTCCGCTTTTCCATAGGTGTAGCCTATATTCAAAAGCTTTTTAATCTGCGTTACCGACACATAAATTTCACCGTCATCATACTGCGGAGCATATTTTTTTGTTTGACAAATCAAAGTAATTTTTTTATGCCGTTCGCATAATAATACGGCTTTTTGACTACAGAATAACCGAATTTTTCAAAAAAATCCGTCCGCGGTGTCATAATCTAAAGCGCCAGCAAAAACGCACTGCGAAAAAGCATAAACAAAAGCAGTGCAAATGCGGTAAAACGTTTTGCGTACTTCAAAAAACCACCTCCGATTTATCTTTTAACAATAAACGAATAGGACGGAACCCAGTAAGAATAGCGGATAACCACCGCGTCCGCGTCGTGTCCGAAATTTTTGTATCCTTTAACAGTATCCTGCGCCGTGCCGATGTCCAAAAACACCGTACTTAATCGTGCCGTCGTTTAATTTTTCAACGGTGTAATTTATGTTGCTCCTAAGCATCAGCACGCTCAAATTGCCGGGATTGTCAATGTAGTAGTAAACATACGAAATTCCGCTGGTTTCGTCTGTTTCCACCGAATAAACCGTTCCCGTAACATAGCGCGCGTTTGCAATTCGGTTTTACGCTGTAATTCTGGCTTCCGATAAACGGAACGCCCTTTTTTGAAATTGTCATAGCTGAAAACCGCCGTGCCTGCCGAAAGAAGTCTGTTTTTGGAGTCAAGGCTTATCGGCACAATATTTCCCTCTTTAATTCCGCTTATCGGGTGAGCCGCAAGGTCGCGCGTGTTAAACGTAACCTCTTTTCCGCCGTACACCGCGCTCACCTTGTAAATTTCGTCCTCGTCGCTGTTGAGCGTGCGCCTAACCTTTGTGATAAGCGCAAAATTGTCCTCGTATTTATCCTCGCTCGCACTGCTTTCCGCAACCGCGATAACGCATTGGAGCGTGTCTGTTCCAAGCGAATACAAATCAAGTGCAAGCGCCTTTTCGTTGGGATACGACGTGTGATAAAACTCGTCGGGGCTCGCCTTTTCGTAGCCTATATGCATAGCGTCCTTCGCGGTGTAATATTTAAGGTCAAATGTATATCCTGCGTTAAAGGTATTCATATTTTTAACAAGCATAGTTCCGTCCGCAGACGAACGGCGCCTTGTGAGAGTTTCACTGCTTTCTTTCGCACCGCGGTAGGGCGTGTCGATTGTCACAATCTCGCCGATTTCGTTTAACGTGTAGCAAATTGCGGTGGGCGCAAACTCTGTTTTGCCCTGTGAAACGCTCCATTTCTCCAGCGCCTCCTCCGCTTTTTCGCCTTTTTAATCCGCTCTCGCCGTCTACCGTCACTTTTTTTAGCCGTTTTAAACGAAACGGTATCGTCCAGCTCGGAATCGTTCGTGAGAATTTTAAGGGTTAAAAATATCCCGGTCCTTAAGGCTTTCGCCCGTAAATTTTTCGGTAAGATAACCCAAAAGTCCGCCGGAATTTTTGGGTCGTGCGCATAACGCCGATTTTTTTCCGAACGCGTTTATATAGCAAATGTATAATCCGTTGAGATTAAGCTTGTTATCGTCGTCAAAAACCTGTGTAACCTCATATCTTTCGCCGTCAACGGTGACAAAAGTTCTGCCGTTTGCAGTTTCTTTTTCGGTAACCGTTCCGACAATTTTTCTGTCCGACACATATGCCTTTGCAAATTTGCCGTTTGCGCTCTGCGCATACGTCAAAACGCACCCCGTCTTTATGTCCGAAACACTGCACTTACCGTCCGCGTTTTCAATGCTCAAATATCCCGACGTATCGAGACGCACCTTTTTGTCCGCGTCGTATTTATCGGCGACCGCCACAATGTCACCGCTGACATTCACCGCGCCGACCGCAATGTTTTTGTATGCCTCGATTTTTTTATAACCGAGTAACCCTCGCCGTAATCTATAAGGCTGACTTTTCCCTCGTTAAAGCTGAAAAGATTTGACGAATACGCACTGCCCGTCACGTTTTTCGCCGTTGTAAATTATCACCGTTCCCGTTTTGGTTCTTATGTTTTTCTCTTTTCCGTTTTTTTGTCGGTGTAATTAAAAAAACATTGTTTTTGTAACCGCCGACGTCACACGCGTCAGCTTCTATAATTTTTTTCGTCGTCGGCATAAGCGTAAATAAGCTTTTTTTGTGCCGTTTTTCGTCCTTGTACGCGCCCTTAATTCTTCTGCACGCAAGGTTAACAAGCGAAATATCGTCAATTTTGTATTTCGTGCCGTCTATAACGACAAAACCGTCCTCGCAGTATGAACCCGTAAGCGACGCATAATGCGTTTTTTCCATAACGCCGTCAACGGTGTAAATGTCAAGATAATGCGCGGCAACCGATTTACCCTTTTCGGTGCGGTAGTCGATATATCCGCCGTCGGTGCCGTCCGCGGAATAATAGTCCACGTCAAGAAGATTTGTAAGCATAGTCACAAACGCGTCAAAATTAAGGTTTTTTTCCGCTTACGCCCTTTGTGATTTCACGATACTGCGAAAGCGAAACGTAGTTTTTAACCGCCCTCGCCTTGTCGCCGTAACCTGTCGCGTTGACAAACACTTTTGCCGCAAACGCAACGGTTGAAACAGTGTCGGGCGAAAGCGTGTCGCCCTCGTCAATAAGTTTTTGTGATGTATGCAAAATTTATAACGTTCAAATGCTCATAGCCCGGCACAATACCGCCGTACGGAAGATTTGCACTGTATGTAAATTCCGCGTTGTAGCCCGTAAGGCGCGACGCGGCATATATCACGTCAATCTGATTTACGTTTTCGTTTTTCGCCCAAAAATTCCGTCAATAATTCCCATTGCCGAAAGAAGGCGCGCGTCGTTTTGATACTCCTCGCCCCCCGGCAAGCGCAAAAGACGGAACTGCGGTTAAAACGAGCATAACAGCAAAGCAAAACCGACGTTAATTTATTAAAAAAATTTTTCATCTTTCCACCTCCGAAAAACGAAAGCAATTTGCGGATTACAACCGCACATTCCGCTCTTGTAAGACTGTTTTTCGGTTTAAAAAGTTTTATCTTCGTATCCCGAAAGAAGACCGATTTTCAAAAAGGCGCTCAACACTCTTTAACGCATACGGCGAAATGTCCTGTGCGTCGGTTATTTCAGCGGTGTTTTTTTGATGTCCGCTTTAACGTTTTGACAGTCCAGCGCACGGCAGATGATAACCGCCGAATCCTCGCGCGTGATGTTTTTGACCCGTGCCGAATTTATCCTTTGAAATTCCGCTTATAACAGACGCTCTCACCGCCGCGGCAACAGGCGCATAAAACCAGTCGTCCGCCGAAACGTCGGTAAAACTGCACTCCGCGTCTGCGCCTTTAAGACCGATTGCGCAAGTTACCATTTTTCACAAATTCCTCACGCGTAACAAAGTCGGACGGCGCAAATTCCTTTTCGTTTCTGCCCGACACAATGCCTTTTTGATAGAGATAATCAACAGCGTCTTTTGCCCAATCAAATCCCGTCAAATCGGCAAAATCAGCCTTTTTTTCCGTGTCGGGAACAACCGTTTCGGGCACGTTGTCACTCGGAACGGGAGGGAGCGACGCGCTTATAGAGCTTCCCTTTGACGACGAGCCTTTTTGACGAACCGCCCGACGATGAATCGTTGCCGTTGTTATTTTCGTTTTTTTCTTTTCGTCCTCGCTTTTTCTGTTCCGAAACAAGACTTGCAAATTTTTTTCGCGGAATTTGTCCATATTCTCTGCCGTTTGAACATAATCAAAAAAAGCTTTGACAATACCGCATTTTTGTTGTCCAAACCGTTATAGGTTTCAAGACTTTCCCCGAAAATCCCCAAACATTGTTCTCGTCCTCAACAATTTCGGAAAGGCTTGCGAAATATTCAAAAATTTTTCGGTGTATGCCTTAAACACAGCAAAATCAAATTTCGTCCTGAACGCACTGTCCGCCTTTGACGGAATGAGCGGATTTATAATTTCAAGCTGTTTTTCTTCTTTAAGTTTTTTAACAAACACGCTTGAAATTCCATCCGAAAACGACGAATTTTCCTTTGCGTTAACCGCTTTAATGTATTTTTAAAAACGTCACTGTCCGCGCACGTTTCAAAAAAACCGCGTCCTCAAGCGCAAGATTTTCAAAAAGCGCATTAAAATCCTCCGCGGTGTTTACCTCGCCTTTTTCGGTGAGAATTTTTTTGCAAATTTCAGCTTTTCGTCCTCGCTTATAAGTGAAAAAGCGTCGTAATTTATCGGAATATACGGCGCGTTTTCCTCGATAAACGAAATCACGCCCTCTTCACCGTCCGCGAGCGCGTCGTTGTAATCGAAATAAAGCTTGGTTTCAAAATTAAAGCTTTTGTAAATCTTGTCAAAATACGGATTTGTTATCACAACGGTGTAAACTCCGCTCTTTGACGGAATACGGAACGACGCACTGCCGTAGCCCGAATCGTCAAATCACCGCCCGTTACAAACACCGTCATATTTTTTTATTTCGTCCTGCGATAACGCTGAAATATCGCTTATTTCCGCGTCGGACAAAAGGCACAGAACGGCAAATTTCTTCGCGTCCGCACCCTCGTACGGCACAAAATTTTTCGCTGTCGTCTTTAACCATTGTGTATCCGAGATTTGACAGGTCAAAATCAAATGTAAGCGAAACGTTTCCCCTCTCGTTTACACTTAAATCCGCGTCGGCAAAAACGGGCGCGGACAGTGCAAAAACCAAAACCGTCAGTATAATAAACGTAAAAAAATTCTTTTATTCATATTCTCCCTCTTTCAGCTTTCGGATTATCCTTTTTACCGCACCGCTTGCAATGCCCTTGACAAAATATTTGTTGCCCACAGCGTATGCAAAAAAAGCACGGGTATGAGCGCAACCGTGGTGCCTGCAAGCATAAGGTTCCAGGACGACGCCGCCTCGCCCGAAGTTTTGAGCGCCATAACGCCGACAATAAGAGTCCTCTGCTCGGGGGCGAGTCAGGGTAAACAGCGTCGGCATAAGATATTCGTTCCACGAACCCTGAAACGCAAGTATGCCGATTGTTGCGATTATCGGCTTTAAAAAGCGGAAAAAAATTATATACACAAATGTTCTGAAAAAAATCCGCACCCGTCTATCTCGGCAGACTCGTCGAGAGCGGTTGGAAGCGAATTTACAAATCCGCGCACAAGATAAACCTGCACAATGTTTATTCCGAAAAAAATTTCATCACGATAAGTCCCCACAGCGACGACGAAAGATTTATAAGGTTAAGCACGTCAAACAGCGGATAAATCGTGATTGTGCCGATATTTACAAACATCAGCGCCGAAAAAAAGCGTGAACAAAACCTTTTTTTCCCTTAAATTCACCGCGCGCGAAAAACGTATCCGCCCATCGACGCCAAAAATATAACCACCGCAACGCATATTACCGTGTAATAAGTCGAATTTAAAAAAACATTCTGCCGATGTTGAAATCTTTTTGACGAAAACGCGGTTTTGTAGTTGTCAAACGTCGGCTCGGCGGGGAAAAATATATTCCGGGTGAACCATAATTTCCGAATTGCTCTTAAACGACGAACTTATAACGTATACAACGGGAAACAACGCAATAAGCGCGACGATAAGAAGAAAAAAATATGTATGAAAAATTCGGCATCGTCTTTTTTTAAATTTTAAACTCACGTCATTCCCTCCTTAATACATATTCTGCATTTTGTTGCTCAATTTTTGAATATACAACCGCCGCCGCAGTCATAATCACCGAGGTGACAAGCGACATTGCACAGCCGTAGCCGATATTTACAATACCGGTGGAAAATCCGGGCACAAACTGGCTTACCTGATACGACATCACCGTGTAGGTCGAGCCTGCCGGCGCGCCGTTTGAAAGCGCAAGCACAATTTCGTTTGTCTGGAGCGTTCCGTTGAGCGACAAAAGAAGTATTGTCTGAAAAAAACCGGCGCAATCATAGGGAGCGTCACGCTTGTGAATTTGCGCATCGCACCCGCGCCGTCAAGTTCCGCCGCCTCATACAGTTCCTCAGGAACGTTTGAAAGCGCCGCGATAAAATACAAAACGTTTATTCCGAAGGTAGACCAAATTCCTGCCGTCACCAGCACCGAAAGCGAGGTGAACGTTTCGGAAAAACCACGAAATCTCTTGTTTAATAATTCCGAATTTTAACAAAATCGCATTCACAAAGCCGAAATAGTCGAACAAATTTGAAAAAAATAAGTCCCACAATGGCAACGCTGACAATGTGCGGCAAAAAGTAAACCGCGCGGTAAAAGCCTTTGAATTTGATGTTTCGGCTTAAAAAAATATCGCAATAACCAACGCAAAGAATAATTTCAACCGGCATTTTTGTAAAGCGCAAATTTAAGCGTTGTGAGCCAGGTGTTCCAATATGTCGGGTCGGAAGTGATTACCCTTTTTAAAAAATTTTCAAGTCCCACAAAACGGGTGTCGTTCGGAATTGTGTTGTAATAATAAAACGCTTTTTGCGCCGCCCACAGAATGGGATAAAGCGAAAACACGAAAAAAATCCGATAATCTGGGGCGAAAGCATAAGATACGCCATTCTCCCTTTCGCTTTTTCTCGACGCGAAACCGCCGTTATGTACGGCAGGATTTGCATTTTTAACCTTCAAAAATCCATCAACCTTCCTGTCTTTTTAACGTTGTAATCGGGATTTATCACCGTGCTTGTGTCATAGTCGGGGTGCAAATCTTTTGTATTTTTCGCACCGTCGTTGTAAATCTTGTTTGGGTCGGCAATAAGCGCATCAATGCTCATTTTTCCCGTCCAAACGCTGTTTACAAAGTTGTTTGCAATGGTGGTTTTGCCGTCCGTATCGGTTTTGATTGTGGGTGAAAGGTCGGTGGAAATTTTTAAAAGCCCACCGAATTCCTTCCAGCCTTTTTTAACGTCCGAACCAAGCTCAATACCGTCTATAACCGAATAATCAAAGGGAATTTGCACACCGCGTTTGTAAAGCTCGCGCGCCAAATCGTCACCGACAAACCATTCAAACACCGTCATAATCCTTTTCTTTGTCCTTTGTTTCAAGCGAATTTTTTGTTTATGCTCGGTGACCAGCTCGGCTGTGTCGGCTGAAGATATTTTTCGTCCGCGGTGTATGTGGGAATAGGTGCAACACCCCAGTCGCATTTTTGCAGGGGAACTGGTCGTTCAAAACACCGACATCCCACGAATAGCCGATTTTCATACCGATATTGCCCTCTGCGAAACGTGCGCGTGCAGGGTCGTTGTCAATGCCCTCTGCTCCGGGATAGTAGCTTCCGTCGCTCTTAATCTGCATAATTGCCTCCAAAAAGCGGTTTTGTAGCCCGAATAGTCAAACGTACCGTCTTTGGGATTGTAACCCGAAAAAAACCGACCGACGGCATAACAACTCTGTCAACGTCGTAGCCGAACCAAAGCCGACCATTTGAGCGGAAGAATAATTCCGTATTCTCTCTTTTTCGCGTCGGTGAGTTTTTTTGCGTCCTCAACCATTTCCGCAATGGTTTCGGGGAGCTTTCGCCTCGCCCTTTTCGTCTACAATGCCTGCCGATTTAAACATATCTTTGTTGTAAATAAGTCCCATAGTTGTAACCGATACGGGAAGTCTGTAGGTTTTTGCCGTTGTATGTATGCCAGCCCTCGGTAAGTCTGCCGTCATATTTTTTTAATAAGCTCGTCACCGCCGGGCAAATCCTCGATAGGCGCAATGTAGTCGTTCTGCACACCCTTTTTCAAGGTCAACACCGCCGAAAAAGTCGGGCGCCTGATTTGTGGAAAGCGCGATTTCAACTTGTTTTGCAAGGTCGTTTTTCCTTTATGATATACTCAAATTCAATGCCTTTTTTTCCTTGCCGATTGTGCGGTTAAATTCGTTCACCAAATTTTTCCATTTCAAGCTTTGAGTGCGAATTTGCCGTCCACATTGTGATTTTTTTGTTACGTCCGTTTTCGATGTTTCCTTGCTTTTTGCAGCCGCTCATACACGAAACCGCGGTAAATCCTGCAAGTATAACCGCCAAAAATTCTTTTTCATTTTTAAAATCCCCCTTTTTAATTAAAAATCGGCAAAACCGCCTGCCTCAATTTTGATGTTTTTCACCGTTTGCAATTACATAAACGTCGGTATCCGACGGATTGTATAAAAATATTGTTTTTCATATTAAGCTTTTTCATTGCCGTTGTGTATTCGCATACCTCGGCGGTTGTCGCTTTCCAAACGTCGTTTCTCGCGCCTATGGTTTTTGCAGAACGTTTCCATTTCGTCCCAGCCGAACGTTTCGCTTGTGTCAAGGTCGCTCGAATGTCCCCAAGCCGACAAAAGTTTTAAATCTTCACTGTCTTTCAAAAAATCGCCAAGATAGCCGTTAAGCTCGGTAATAAGGCACGTCGTCCTGAAATCGTACCAGTCGGTCGGAATGTCAAAATTCTTGCTTGTCAAAACTGCGCGTGCGTACGAATAATTTTTTTCTTCACCGCCGACAAAAGCTCGCTGTAGTCACTGCGCGTAATCGGCACGCCGTACGGCCACGCAAAGCCCGTGCACGAACCCGTTCCGAACATACTCTCAACCAGCGTTTTTGCCGTTTTCTATCGCGGCAATGCATTCCGCCGTCGTCTTAACCTCCGACGCGTTCGCGCTCATATTTATATGACCGTCCGAATGGCTTGCAACCTCGTGGCCGGCATATCTTTTTGCATAATTTCCGTTTTTGTAGTAGACGTTAAACGTCGCCTTTATGCCGTTTTCATTAAAAATTCCCGCAGGCTTTTCATCTTGAGTCTTGCCGTCGTCAATGCTCAAAACAAGCGCCTTTTTGCAGAAATTCGGGAATAACTGAGGTGTATTCGGTTTCGCCTGTTCCGCCGTAGTATGTTTTTCCTGCGCCGACAACCGTTTCAACTCCGTCCGCATTGATATACAAATCAACGTTTGACGGATTATACACCGCACCGCCGTTGACAACGAGCTTTTCGCTCGCCTTAACGTAGTTGTAAATTTCGGAATTTGTCGCTTTCCAAACGTTGTAGTTTGAAATAAACTCTGCAAAATCTTCTATTAAATAACGGTTGTTGTTGTAATTTTCGTTAAATTCAAAGGTGTGTCCCCAAATGTAGAAAAAGTTTCAGCTCTTCGCCGTCGCCGTTAACAAAATCGTTCGCATATTTAAACATATCGTCGTGATGGCACGTCGGGTTCCACTCATACCAGTCGCCGGGGAGGTCAAAACTTCCCGTCGATTTCACCGTACGCGCCCAGTCGTAGTTTTGCTTGACGGTGTTTAAAAGCGTGCTGTAGTCGGCGCGGTCAACGGGCGCGGTGTAGGGCCAGACAAATCCCTGACACTTGCCGAACATTTTCACAACCGATTTTTTGCCGTCGGTAATAGCCGAAATGCAGTCGTCGGTCGAATACTTTTCGTCGCGCATATCAATGTGCCCGAACGAATGGCTCACAGCCTCGTGATTTTTGTAAATTTCCTTGTATTCGTCCTTTTCGTCAATGAGATTGAACGTCGATTTTATGCCGTATTGGTCGAAAAAGGCTGATAATTCCGCATCGGACGACGGGCCGTCGTCGTAGCTGAATGTAAGCGCCTTGTTTGTAAATCCGGGGAACCGAACTTTTTACGTTTCGGACAATTCCTTTGCGGATTTTGTGCATTTTCATATACGGAACAAGCGTGCCGTTTTGCCAAACGAAAATTTTTGCGGTATCGGTGTTTTTGTGAAAAGCAACGCTTCCGTCACCGTCAAAAAAATATTTGCCGACAAAAGAAGTCCGTCGTCGCCGAAAAACGCAATGTATGCCTGCTTGCCGTTCGTTCCGTCGGATTTGTAAATAACGTTTCTGCCGTCGGAATATGCCGTCACACTGCCGTATTTTTCGGTGACGTACGATTTTTTTGCAAAAAGCCCCGTAACGTCGCGCCCGTTGCAGTTTACGTAAACCTCCAGGCTGTCGAAATCGAGATTTTCTCCGACCGCAAAAATTAAAGCTGTATTCGCCTTTTTGAATTCGCGGTTGTCTGCCCTATGTACGCAAGGTCGGACGGTTTTAGATTTTTCGCGTTCGGCGCCGGATTTTATAAGCATCGCGGTGACAAAATCACCGTCGGTGCAGTTATCCGCCGTGCCCGACAAAACAACCGTCCTGTCGGTGTCTTTGTAAGAAATATCCGACGCAAACACGCACGGGAATGTATTTATCAGTAATATGAATGTCAAAAAGCAAACAAATTTTTTTCATAAAAATCCTCCTTCAGCCTGTTTTTATATAATAATGATAGCATTTCGCGCATTTTTGCAAAGGGTGATATTATCTCACCCTGCCGAACAAAACATTGTGCAAAATTCTGACGATACGACACACGAATTTTGATAAAAACGGGGCGATGCGGGCATCGTCCCGTTAAATATTCAATTCAAACTCCTCACACATCAAATTCGTCGAAAAATTTTGATTTTCTTCAAAAAAACGCCGTAAGCTCGGCGGCGGAATGAAAAACCCAACTTTTTTTAAGAATATGGCTGATATGCGTTTTCACCGTTTCCATCGACACAAACTCCGCCTCGGCGATTTCGCGCCGTTTCTTGCCTGCGTAAAGATGCTTTTGTAATGCGCTTTTCCGCGTCGGTAAGGCGCGAATAATTGTTTATAAAAAAACAAAAGACTCTCCTCGCGGTTCCGCGCAAAGGGTAAGACTCTCTTTTAACTTTTTTTCGCAAGCAGAGGACCGAGAAAGAAATCGTTTTTTTGTAAACCATCCTTATGGTGCTCAAAAATATTCGCGCCGTCGTCATATTTCAAAATGTAGTCCGACGCACCGGCAAGGTATGCGTCCATCATAAATTTGTCGTTGTTGTGCACCGTCAGAATAATCACTTTCGCGTCGGGCATAATCTCTTTAATCCGCTCCGTTGCGCGTATTCCGGCGCTTTCGTCCTCAAGCTGAATATCCATTAAGATGATGTCGGGTTTTGCCGATTTTGCGCGCTCTATTGCCTCTCTTCCGCTTTCCGCCTCGCACACAAGCGTCATATCGGCGCACTCCGACACAAGTGTGCAGAAATGCTCTCTTATGCTTTCAAGGTCGTCAACCACCATACATTTTATTTTTCCATTTCAATCTCCTTTTTGTGCGAAATTGCAGAGGATTTTTCTAATCCGCCGGCAGAATTATCTGAAATTCGGTGTATTCCGAAAGCTTGCTGTCAACGTCGATATATCCCAAATGAGCCTCGGCAACGTTTTTGACGTAAGCAAGCCCCAGCCCCCAGTTTTTGAACGACTTTTTGGTAGAATTAAACGGCTTGAAAATGCCGTCTATATCCTTTTTCGCAATGCCCGTGCCGTTGTCCCTCACACTCACGCAAAGCCACGGCTTTTCAAACCAGATTTTAATTTCGATTTTCTTTTCATCTTTCGGCACTGTTTCCAAAACCTCTTTCGCGTTTGCCAAAAAGATTGTAAAACATCTCCTGAAGATAGTCAAAATCGCCGTACACCGCCGCCATATCGTCATAATACGATTTTTATAACTTTAATATTTGAAAAAAATCTATTCTTCCCACCGCAAAGTCCATACATTCGTCAAGGCAGACCGACGTCAGATTAAGCTCTAAATTGTTGTTGTAAATTTCAAAAAAACTTGCTTGCCTGTGCCGAAAAAAAGCGTCTATATTGCTCTTGATGTCGCAGAGCGCCTTTCTGCATTTTCGGTGCCGAAATTTTTCATTGCCTTGTCCTGCAAAAAGTCTATCGAAAGCATAACGTTTTTGTAGCTGTGGAACAAATGGCGCATATCGCCGAACAGAATTTTGAACTTCTGATTTGCCTTTCTGCGCCGTAAAAACAGATATTCCTCGGGCAGATTGAACCGAAGTATCACATACGACGCAACAATCAGCGATGCCGCAATAATCACCGGCACGTAGATATACAGCGTTTCGTCGTATATTAAATTTATGCTTGTATAATCGTAAATATCGGTGTTGTCCATAAAAAATTTCAGCGGTGTAAAACGTATGATAAAAAAACATATAAAATCTGCAAAAGCAGTATCGCCGCGAAAATTGCCTTCAGATGCCGTTTTTTTGGAAAAGAAGCACGGTAGAAAAAAATAATTCTGCATTATCGAAATGTAAGGACAGAGCGAAAAATGAGCATATACACCGTGCCGTAAAGCGAAATAAACCGCCGTGCAACGCACGCAAACGCAAGATTTTTGTTCACGCCTATGTAAACGTATTCCGAAACGGCGGTGGAATTTACAAAAAATGTATATAAGGCTCATCACCGCATAAAGCACGAAATACCGCCGTGTAACCCCCTGGCGCGCGGTGTAAACGTCGCGCACGGTGACAAGCACCATTGCAAGCTGAAAAATCACCACCGCGATAATTAAAATCCATTTTATATCGTAAAAACTTATTTTTATATTGCTGATAAAACGGTAAATTATAAACTCAATCTGAAAAATAGCGGTAAACCGTCATTTTTCGTTATGTAGAGCATAAGTGACAAAAGCAGGAGAACAATGGAGAAAAAAACGCCGTGACAAATCCGAGCGTATATCTGCCTTTTATTTTTCGTTATGCCCACAAGAAGAATAAGCAAAACCGCAATAATTATGCCGATAAGCACGCGTCTTTCCTCCTTTTGATATGATGTTTTTCCGCCGTCTTTATTATACAATATTTGTACATAATTAACAAAGGGTGATTTTTTGTCACCCCTTGCAAAATTTATTTTTTAAATTCAACCGACGTTTCGGTTATGCAGTAATTATCGTCCCATTCGGGCGCCCTGAAATGGTTCCACAAATCGGCGGTTTTTAAAGAACGACGCAGGACCTACGCTGTAGCTCTCGCCTGCCTTTAAATGGTGCGGTCCGAGAAGATTTCTCAAGTTGTTTGTAATCGTTATTTCAAGCTCGTTTGCACCCTCTTTCACATACGGCGAAATATCCGCCTCGTACGGGTGCCAGATTATTTTTGACGCACTTTTTGCCGTTAACGCCGACCTCGCAGACGTTTATGCCGTGCGCAGTGTATTTAAGTTTGAGATTTGTATTTTTCGCGTCAAACTTTTTTTCGCAAGCGTGATTTTTTTCCGGCAAAGAACAAAAAAATCCCTGCTGTTCGATATTCTGCAAATTCACGCACTTTTTGCGGTGCGTCAATGTAAATTTCGCCTTTTTGTTCTCACCGCGTTTTTGTCAAGCTTTTTCAAATCCTCCGCGCGCCTTTGCCGAAAAGTTTCCTGCAAGATACATCGCCTCGATTTCGGTGTCGTATGTAAGCTTGTTTTTCTCGCTTTCAAAAAAATACGCGATTTTTTTCAAGATTTTCGTAAATTTCATCGCGCTGAACAAAAATCGCACTCGGTTTCGATAACGTTTCCGCCCGTTTTAAGATGCTTTGAAATGTCCGATTTTCTAAAGGAAATGTCAATGTAATTTCCAACATCGCAAAACTTGTATTCCGCGCCGTTGACGGTAAATTTGAACTTTTCGGGAGTTTCGCATACAAGAAAAAAATTTCGTCGGGAACAGCGTCGCACACAAAATCGAAAAACGCACTTAATGTTTACGCGTTTTTTAAATCCGCACGCAATTTGCTGAACCGAATTTATATGCACTCTGCCATAGAATTTTCCGTCTGTGTAAAGGTCGCAGAAATCGAGCACAAACGCGTTTTCGTCCGCCTTTTTTATCTCCCATTCTCCGTTTAAAGCAAGGCTTTCAAGCGGTTTTTCCTCGGTTTTTTCTGCCTTTTCGCCCGTGTCAAAAAAGCACAATGCTGTCGGTCGGCGCAAAGGTGTATTCACCGCAAAAATCCTCGGTTTTGCCCGTCATAATGTCAAATTTTTTGTTTCCTGCAAAGAATTTGCACTTTTGCTCTTTGCCCGTGCTGTTCACAAAATAGTGCATTGTAATACCGTCATATTCGCGCTTTGTATAGGTGATTTCCGCGTTGTCGCACACCCTGTTTTTCAGCTAAATTTTCAATGTCCTCAAAACGCACGATTTTACCGCCGTTTTTTTCTCAAACTGTGCAAGAAGATTTTTCGTATTTTCAAAAAAGTCTTTGTGCGCCGGCAAAACCACCGTTTTGTAACGCTGTTTGCCGATAATAAAGGTATCGCCGTCAACGCGCGCGTGACGCTCCATCATAATTTCGTCGCCCAAATCAAACAAAAATGTGCTTTTGTTCAAGCGCCGAAATCGCCTTATCCAGCGCGTCCTGATAATATTCCAATCCCTCGTTTTCGCCGTTGTCAAACGTAATCCACGCGCTTGTCTGAGGGTGAATTAAAAGCGTGTCAAACTTTGCACTGCCCTCTGCCAAAAGCATACCTATTCTGCTCATTGCCGAGGTGAACATTTCGTAATCGCCCCACCACGGCTGTTGATAATACATAGCCGGCGGATAGTCGCGCTTGCGTATTCCGCGCAGAGAATATCCCTCAAGGTGCGGACACAAAAGGTTTACACCGCGCACCGCCTGCCACTCAACAATCCATCTTAACTCCGCAAAACTTACGCTGTGACCGCACAGTCCGAAAACCTCGGTCAGCACCTGTTTTTTGCCGGTTTGACGCGCAATCGACGCAACCTGAATTTGAGGAAGAGGCGACGAAATGCGTCTGCCGAGCCAGTCCATTGCAGGAATGTGATAATACTCGTAACTCGGCATAACCGCGCCGTTTGCGTTAATCTGAATACGCATATTGTCCTCCAGCACCAAATGCCCCGTAAATTTCAAGCCGTGCTTATCGCACCACTCAAAAAAATCTGCTTTGAATAGCTCTCGCTGAAAAGCTTTGCAATAAGACGCCAAAACTTTTTGCGCGTGTCCTCGTATCCGTCCGCCTTTTTAAAAAGATGAACAAGCCTGTCGCACAGATTTTCGCCGTGTTCCTTAAAATACGCGTCCTCAAGCACAAAACTCCACGGAATACCGTTTCGCGACACCTGCGGTTCGTCGGTGAAAATTCCCTCCAAACGACCGCCGAACTTGTCGTAATACGGCTGATAAATTCTTTTTATAAACTCGGCAACTACGTTTTTTTGTCCAGCGTGTCAACGTAAAAACGGGTTTATTTCATAATAAAAATGATAACCGTCCCTGTTGCAGATTGTGTGCTCGGTCTGTTTTTCGCCCTCCTCCATTCGGAGGTATTTCTGCTGATATTTTATACCCAGTCCGTTTACAATTCCTCCGCCGAATCCGCTCGGCCAGCCGTTTTCGTCGTATGCCCACGCATACATTCCGCGCTTTTGCGCCTCCGACACGCCGATTTCTACGTTTTCAAACCATTCGTCGCCCATATACTCGGTCAAATGCCCGCCCCGTGCGTGCATAAAATATCCGCCGACGCCCGCCTTGTCCATAAGGTCAATCTGGCGCGCCGTTTCGTTTTTGTCAAGCTTTTTCGTTCCACGACCAAAAACGGCACGGGACGGTATTTTTTAGGCGGATTTTCAAGCATTTTACCGGTTATTTTCGTCATAATTTTTTTCCCTCGTCTACATCAAATTTTCGTCGTAATGAGCGCGCACACCGCCGATAAATTTAAGGCGCGAACGGGCGCAGATAACGTTTGCCTCGCCGATTTTTAACCGAAATGCGAAGCGGAACGCAAACAGGGCGCAATGTGCATACCGATGAGGGTTTCGCCGATGTCAATTCCGGCTTTTTGCGCTTATTTTTTTCCACAACGCACGGATTTTCAAATCCGCCGTATGCCGCGGTTGCAAACGAACCGCCCGCCTTTACGAACGGCACTGCGTTAACGCACGGATAAAAAAATATATTTTTCCGCGGTTTCTTTCTCGACTACAAGCGCGCGGTTTAAATGTTCACAGCACTGCGCCGCAAGATAAATTCCATTTTCTTTCAGCACCTCGTATGCCGAGTCGAAAACCGCTTTTCCCACTTCTTCGCTGGAATTTTTACCGATTGTTCCGCCCGTGATTTCGCTGGACGAACAGCCGATTACAAAAATTTCGCCTTTTTGTATTTTCGACGCCTCGCATACCTCACGCACCGCCGATTTTACCTGTTCTTTTTATTGTTTCAAACATAAAAACACTTCCTTATAATGTATGTTGATTTTTTTGTGTGTCGTTTTAACGGGACGATGTGGGCATCGTCCCCTACATTTTTATTTATATCGAATAATTTTTCGTTTTACAATTATTTTTCGTTGTAGGGGCGATGCCCACATCGCCCCTAAACAAATCACCGCACATTACCGCATTATCTTCATTCCTCAATCAATTTCTGCGAATACAACTTATACGCCACGGCGAGGGATACCGACTTCAGCAACGGGTCAAAACCGTCCAGACGGGGGATTTTTTTATCCCCGAAAACCGACGCGCACGCGCACTCCGCCGCGCTGCAGAAATCGTCGTAAACCGCGCTTGCTATGCCGTTTGCCGTCATTTTTTTCGGTAATCATCTTTATTTCGGACATTGTAAACGCCTTTTTGAGCGTGATTATCACAAACAGATACGCGAGATGCTCGCGCGAATATTTCTTTTTGACGGGCGGCATAATCAGCTTGTGCTTGACGTAATTGTTAATCATTGTGGACGTGACGCCCTTTTCGTCCTTATCAAACAAAAAACGCGAGCTTTTTTTCAAAAAAACTTATAAGCTGGTCCATATAAAGGTCGATTTCGGGCAATTCCGCCCACCTGGGAAACACAATTTTTTCGTTTTTTTCTTCCAAAATCATCACCGCCTTATTTTCGCCCATTATACCACCAACCCCCGAAAAAGTCAATCGCACGGCGCATTTGCACACCCCTGTAAATTTTTGCCTTTTGTGCAATTTTACCAAAAATTTTGCCTTTTGAAAAATTTACAGTTTGTTAATACATTGACATATCGGAAGTTGTATTATATAATAGACATAATGAAATAGTATATTTTCACGTTTTTGTCGAAATTGCTTTAAAAAGCGTAAAAAATAATATTGCTATATATTTTTGATTTTAGAGGTGGTACAAAGTGAACGCAAGATTTTTTTCCAACAGCTTATTCTTCAGATGAAGGACGTAATGAACAGGCATCTCGGAATGATTACCGACGGCGGATTTGTTATTTCCAGCAAAGAAGGCTGTATTTCGCCCAACGACCTCAACTGCGTTTTGAGCTTCACCGAGGAAAACACAGACACATTCACTTACAACGGCTTTACATACAAGCCCGTGCTCAATATGAACAAGGTTGACTATATAATTTTCATTCAGGGCGACGACACGCTTGCAAAAAATTATATAAACATTCTCCAGGTCAGCTTTTCGGGCGTAAAATCGCTTTACGACGACAAGCACGACAGAGTTAACTTCATTAAAAACATCATTCTCGACAACATTTTGTCGGGCGACGTTTTGGCAAAAGCCGCCGAACTTCACTTCCCCATTGAGGGCAAAAGGGCGGTTTATCTTATCCGTTCGGACAAGGACACCGATTTTTCGTCGTTTGAAATTATCGAAAATATGTTCCCCGACAAGCAAAAACGATTTTATCATCAGCATAGACCAGTCGTCAATCGTGCTTGTAAAAAGCTTCCCCGACGACGCGGAAAACATTGTGCTTGAAGACATCGCGCACGAAATTCACAACAATCTTATGAGCGAAAATCTTATGAAGGTGACAATCGGCATAGGCACGCTTATAAACAACGTAAGAGAAATTGCGCGTTCGTTCAAAGAGGCGCGCGTTGCGCTTGAAGTCGGCAAGGTTTTCGACAACGAAAAATCTATCATCAGCTACGACAATCTCGGCATAGGCCGTCTTATTTATCAGCTTCCCACAACGCTCTGCGAGCTTTTCTTGAGCGAAGTGTTCAAGCGCGGTTCTATCGACGATTTGGACCAGGAAATTGTGTTTACAATTCAGAAATTCTTTTGAAAAACAACCTTAACGTTTCCGAGACCTCAAGAAAGCTTTTTGTTCACAGAAACACTCTTGTTTACCGTCTTGAAAAAATCAAAAAGCTCACGGGACTTGACTTGCGTATTTTCGACGAGGCTATTATATTTAAAGTTGCGATGATGGTTAACAAGTATTTGCAGTCGAATGCCATCAGAATTTGAGGTGTAAAAATTGATTTTATTCAACAATGTGTCTATGGTTTATGAAAACGGCACAAAAGCGCTGGAAAACATAAACTTCTACATCGACAAGGGAGAATTTGTTTTTTTCTCGTAGGCTCGTCCGCCGCGGGAAAATCAACCATTATAAAGCTTATTATGCGTGAGCTTGTGCCGTCTGAGGGCACAATTATCATAAACGAAACAAACACGTCGTTTCTCACGCACAAGCAAATTCCGTATTTCAGACGCAAAATCGGCGTTGTTTTCCAGGATTTCCGCCTTTTGCAGAACAAAAAAACGCGTACGACAACGTTGCGTATGCAATGGAAATAGTGGGTGCGTCGCGCCGCGAAATACGCAAAAACGTGCCGAACGTCTTATCACAGGTAGGACTTACGGCAAAAGCGAAAATGTTCCCGTCACAGCTTTCGGGCGGCGAACAGCAGAGGGTTGCGCTTGCAAGGGCGATTGTAAACAGTCCGGCGGTGCTTATCGCGGACGAGCCTACCGGCAACCTCGACCCCGAAACCACAATGGAAATTATGCAGATTTTTGGACGACATCAACAAACGGGGGAACGACGGTCGTTATGGCAACGCACGCGGAAAAAAATCGTTAATATGATGCAGAAACGCGTTATAGAGGTTGACCACGGCGCAATTTCCCGTGACGAGACAAAAAGGGTGGCTACAATTATGTTAATTAGAAATTTAAAGAGAATGTTTACCGACGCACTGCGCTCGGTTGTGCGCAACGGCTTTATGTCCATTGCGTCAATTCTCGTTTCGGTTGCGTGTCTTTTTGTGTTCGGCGTGTTCACAATGCTCACCATAAACATCAACTATATGGGCGAGCAGGCGGCAAACCAGTGCCAAATTCAGGTTTTTGTGGACGAGTCAATCACCGATGAGGCTGTTATAAACAGCATACGCGACCAAATAAAGCAAAATCAATATGTAAAAGACCTAACCTATCAGTCGGGCGACGACCTTTTTCAACGAATATGTCGCAAGTATTCCAAAAGACCAGCAGGCATATTTTTTTCGGGCGTTCCGTCCAGCATTATAAGCGATATTTTCAAAGTTACGCTCACCGATATTTCGCAGACGAAATCGGTTGCGGACTACATTTCCAAAATCGACGGCGTAAAATCGGTTAAAAGCTTTGACAAACTCACGACAAACGTTCAGCGCATAACCAAAACCGTGCGCAATATTTCAATCTGGGTTGTAATAATTTTCGCATTTATAAGCATATTTATTATATCGAACACAATTAAACTCACCGTTCACAACCGACGAAAAGAAATCAACATTATGAAATACGTCGGCGCGACCGATTCGTTCATACGCGGGCCTTTCGTGACCGAGGGTATGCTGGTCGGCTTTATCGCGGCGGTTATCGCGTTTTTCCTCACCGAATACGGCTACAATTCGCTCCTTAAATTTATCGGCGGTTCGGCTGTTTCGGGAACGACAATTATCGCGTTTAAAACGTTCTCCGATATGGCGCTCATTATCGCCGGCGGATACCTCGCAATCGGCATAGGACTGGGCGCGGTCGGCAGTGCGGTGTCTATGAGAAAATATTTGAAGGTGTAATGATGAAAAAAATGCAGACAAGAAAAATTTTAATAAAAGTTTGCGCGTGGGTCGCGCTCATCGCGTTTGTGGGACTCACCATTTTAAGCGCGGCAATGTCGTCGGTTTACGCGGCAAAATCGTCGTCGCAGATTAAAAAGAAATGGACGCGGCGAAAAAAAAAAAGCGCGGCGGCGTCACAGCACGAGGCGCTGGACGCGGAAATCACAAAAAGTTTCCGAAAAAAATCCACTCGCTTGAAGTTGATATTGACGCAAACCAGGTGAAAAATCGAACAAACTGCGAAAGAGCTTGAAGAAGCAGAAGCGAAAAGCGCCGAGCAAAACGAGTCGTACATAACGCGCGTCAAATATATGATTGAAAAACGGCGACCAGACGTATCTTGAAATGCTTTCAACGTCGAGCTCGCTCACTGATTTTTTTGAACAGAATGGAAATCGTCAAAATGGTGTCGGAATACGATAAAAAAACCTTTTGGACACATTAAAAGCGACGGAGGAGAAAAATCCGCACGCTCAAAGACGATTTGGACAAAACACAGGCAACGCTCAACGCAAATAAATCGAGCCTTGAGTCCAGCAAAGCGACGCTAAATACGAAAAATAGCGCAGAATGAGGAACGCCAGAAAAAAAGCTTGAATCGGACATCGCGGCATATCAGAAAGCCTATGAGGCGGCGCAGAAACAAGAGGCGGCGGCTTGGGCGAGCGCACAGGCAAAAAGTTTCAACAAACACAAAAATTCGTCGGCGGACGGTTCGGCTGGCCGTCCGCGTCATCAACCATAATCACATCGCAGTACGGCAGACGTCTGCACCCTGTTCTCGGCACATACCGAGGCCACGCCGGCATTGACATCGGCGCAGGCTACGGCACAAACGTTCTCGCCGCAAACGACGGAACGGTTATCGTTGCCGGCTACAATTCGGGCGGTTACGGCAACTACGTAATAATCGACCACGGCGGCGGATACACCACTCTTTACGGTCACAACAGCTCGCTTTGCGTGTCGGCAGGACAGAAAGTTACGCGCGGAACGGTCATTGCAAAATGCGGTTCGACGGGACTTTCAAGCGGTCCGCACATTCACTTTGAGGTGCGCGTAAACGGTTCGCCCGTAAATCCGCTTCCGTACGTCCAGAAGTAATGCAAAGTTAATGCAAACGCATTGCAAACGTAATGCAAATATAAATTCGGGAGATTTTATTTTTAATGACTAACAAACAGAAAAACAGTCTATATAGTGCTGATAACCGCGGTTTTGACGTTTATCGCGTCAACGGTTTTATACTTTGCGCTCGGCAGTAATATTGTTTATTTTCTCTCAAACAACCAAACCGCCGACGGAATTGCAAAGCTGAACCGTATCGACAGGCTTGTGGATAAGTATTTTTACGGCGACATCGACAAAAAAGAAATGCAGGACTGGGCGTATGCCGGCTATCTTGCAGGTCTTGACGACCCTTACACCGAGTATATTTCGCCCGACGAATACGACTCGTTCACCGAAACGAGCAAGGGAAATTACACAGGTATCGGCGTTGAGGTGACGAAAAACGGCGAAGAAACGGTGATTTCGGACATTTTCGAGGGCACTCCCGCCGAAAAAGCAGGACTTCTGCCGAACGACATAATCAAAAATCGACGGCAAAGATATGGTCGGAAAAACCGCTTTCCGAGATTTCGTCAACCATAAAAAGAATACTCAGGCAAAAACCTTTGCAATCAGCATTGAGCGTGACGGCAAAATGACTGATGTAAACGTTGTACCGGGCGAAATTGAAACAGTTCAGGTTTCGGGCAAAATGCTGGACGGCGGTATTTCGTACATCAGAATTTCGATGTTTGAAGGACACTGCACCGAACAGCTTAAAACCGCGCTTGACAACGCAAAAAATTCGGGCGCAAAGGGAATTATTTTCGACGTGAGAAACAATCCCGGCGGTGCGCTCGATATTATCACAAACTGCGTCGACCAAATTCTCGACGAGGGAATTATCCTCACCGTCCGCGATAAAAACGGCAAAGAAGAGGTTTATAAGGCAAAAGATAAAGAAAAAAATCGATTTGCCGATTGTAATTCTCACAAACGCGCAGACCGGCGAGCGCGGCGGAGGTTTTCACAAGTTCTCTGCACGGTAACGGCAAAGCGTATACCGTCGGCACGAAAACCTACGGAAAAGGCGTTGTTCAAAACGGTTTTCGACCTCGGCGACAAGTCGATTGCAAAGATTACCACGGCGAAATATTTTTACGCCAAAAAAATGTTTGTATTGATAAAAATCGGTCTTGAGCCTGACAAGAAAGTTGAGCTTGACGAGAAATATAAAAATGTCGGTAAAATATATCCCCGACGGCGAAGATGCACAGCTTAACGCTGCGGTGGAGGTTATGAAAGAAAAAAATAAAATAGTTTTAAAAAAAGACGGGTAAAGCCCATCCTCGCTAAGACAACATTGCATTAAAAAAACCAATGCTTTCTTATTTAGGAGCGGCTAATACCGTCTTTTTTGTTGTTTTTAAACCGAAAATTCTTTAAATCCAACGGGGCTTTTTGCGGGCATCGCCCCTACAGCACAAACATATCCTTCGCTTTGCAAATTTTATAAAAATTTAATATTTACAAAATATCAAAAAAATATGCTATAATATAACGATAAATCTTACGAAAGGAAAAAACTGATGAAAGAAAACAAAATGGGCACAATGCCCATGACAAAACTAATTTTTTCGATGTCACTGCCCGCAATGTTTTCAATGCTTATACAGGCGTTATACAACATTGTCGACAGTATCTTCGTATCGTTTCTCGGCGAAAACGCGCTCACCGCGGTATCGCTCGTATATCCAATGCAAATGCTTATAATCTCGTTCGCGGTCGGCACGGGCGTCGGCGTAAACTCGCTCATATCGCGCAGACTCGGCGAAAAAGAATATGACGAGGCGTCGCACGCGGCAAATCACGGGCTTGTCCTCGGCTTTATCACGTGGATAATTTTTGCGCTTATCGGCATTTTTCTTCACAAAAACCGTTCATATCGTCTATGGCAAAAAGGCGCGTCGGACGTATCTGCCGACATCATCAACTGGGGAGTAGACTATATGTGGGTTGTTATGGTGTTCTCATTCGGCGTATTCATCGAAGTCAGCATCGAAAAAAATCAATCCAGGCGACGGGAAATATGCTCTACCCTATGATTTTTCAGCTTATCGGCGCAGTGATAAACCTTATTTTCGACCCGATTTTCATTTTCGGATTCGGCTTTATCCCTGCAATGGGCGTAAAAGGCGCGGCAATCGCAACGGTTATGGGGCAGATTATCGCAATGTTCTATGCGCTCTATATCGCGCTGAAAAAAAGATTTCCACGTTAAATTTACGCTGAAAAAAACTTCAAATTCCGTTTAAAAACAGTCAAAGACATCTACGTTGTCGGCATACCGTCAATCGTTATGCAAAAGCATAGCGTCGGTGCTGATAACTTTCTTAAACAAAAATCCTTATCGTGCTCACACCTACGGCGGTTACGGTTCTCGGCGTTTACTACAAGCTTCAGTCGTTTGTGTTTATGCCTGTTTTCGGACTTACACAGGGTGTTATGCCGATTATGGGATACAACTACGGCGCGCGCAACCGCAAACGTCTTATTGATGCGGTTAAAAAAGGTACAATTATCGCGGCGGTTATTATGGCTGTCGGAACGGCGATTTTCTCGCTTTTCCCAAGACAGCTTCTTATGATTTTCAACGCAAAACCCGATATGCTTGAAATCGGTATGCCGGCACTGCGCATAATTTCGCTCAACTTTATTCCGGCGGCAATCGGCATAATTTTCGGCACATTTTTCCAGGCAATCGGCAAGGGCGTTTATTCGCTCACGGTGTCGTTTCTGCGCCAGATTGTACTCATTCTGCCGGCCGCAAAGTTTTTGTCGCAGTTCGGCGTTATAAACGTTTGGTTTGCTTTCCCGATAGCAGAGTCGTTCTCGCTGGTGTTCTGTATATTTATGTATATGAACGTGTATAAAAAGCAAATCAAAACAATGCAAACTTCTGTATAATGTGCATATTGACGTATTTTATAAAAAAATGTATAAAAATATAATATGTATTGTATAAAAAAATTCACAGAAAGGAATGATTTTTGAACATCACAAAAAAATTATAAAAAAAGTCACCTTGTTTCGGGAAATATGGCAGCAGGCGAAGAAATTTCAATCAAAAATCGACCAGACGCTTACACAGGATTCCACGGGAACAATGGCGTATCTTGAATTTGAGGCAATCGGTATTCCGCGCGTTAAAAACAAAAACGCTCGGTTGCATATATCGACCACAACACACTCCAGTCGGGATTTGAAAAATGCCGACGACCACAAATACATTCAGACGGTTACGAAAAACACGGCATATATTTCTCGCGTCCCGGCAACGGCATCTGCCACCAGGTTCACCTTGAAAGATTCGGTATTCCCGGTCAGACGCTTCTCGGCTCGGACAGCCACACTCCCACAGGAGGCGGACTCGGCATGCTCGCAATCGGCGCAGGCGGTCTTGACGTTGCGGTTGCTATGGGCGGCGGTGCGTACTACATAACAATGCCGAAAGTTGTAAAAGTTAACCTTGTCGGCAAACTCAAACCGTGGGTTGCGGCAAAGGACATCATTCTTGAAGTTCTGCGCCTTTTAACCGTAAAAGGCGGTGTAGGCAAGGTTATAGAATACTCGGGCGAGGGCGTTAAAACCTTATCCGTTCCCGAAAGAGCGACCATCACGAATATGGGCGCGGAGCTGGGCGCAACAACGTCGGTTTTCCCCAGCGACGACATCACAAAAAGAATTTTTGAAGGCACAAGGCAGAGAAAGCGACTTTTCGTACATTCTCCCCGACGACGACGCAACATATGACGAAGAAATAACCATAGATTTGTCAAAAGCTTGTACCGCTTGCGGCAAAAACCGCATATGCCCGACAACGTTGACACAGTTAAAAATATCGGCAAAATCAAAGTTGACCAGGTTGCAATCGGAAGCTGCACAAACTCGTCGTATATGGATATGATGAAAGTTGCAAAAATCCTCAAAGGCAAAACCGTTGCCGAGGATGTGAGCCTTGTAATTTCGCCGGGTTCGCGCCAGGTGCTCAATATGCTTTCGCAAAACGGCGCTCTTGCCGATATGATTTCGGCAGGCGCAAGAATACTCGAAACCGCGTGCGGCCCGTGTATCGGTATGGGTCAGTCCCCCAAAACCGACGCGATTTCACTGCGTACGTTTAACAGAAACTTTGAGGGCAGAAGCGGAACAAAATCGGCACAGGTTTACCTTGTGAGCCCCGAAACCGCGGCGCTTTCGGCGATTAACGGATACCTTTCCGACCCGACCGAGCTTGACATTTCAAACGAAATTGAAATGCCCGAAAAAAATTCCTTTATCAACGACAATATGGTGGTTGAACCTGCGCCCGAAAAACAACGACCTTGAAGTTGTGCGCGGTCCGAACATCAAAGAATATCCCGTAAACGGCAAGCTTGAAAAACAATGTTTCCGTCAAGGCGCTCATTAAGGTTGAAGACAATATCACAACCGACCACATTATGCCGTCAAACGCAAAACTTTTGCCGTTCCGCTCAAACGTTCCGTATCTTTCAAACTTCTGTCTTGCGCCGTGCGACGACAAATTCCCCGAGCGCGCGAAAGAAAACGGAGGCGGATTTATCATCGCAGGTTCAAACTACGGACAAGGCTCGTCGCGCGAGCACGCGGCGCTTGCACCGCTCTATCTCGGCATAAAAGGCGTTATCGCAAAATCGTTTGCGCGTATTCATATGGCAAACCTCATCAACTCGGGCATTTTGCCTATGACCTTTGCCGACGAGGCGGACTATGACAAAATTGATATGATGGATACACTCGTGATTGACAACCTTTTTGGACAGCGTTAAAAAAACGACAATTCGCTTATTGTGAAAAAAACGTTACAAAAAGGCACGGAATTTAAAGTTAATTTTTGCGCTTTCCGACCGTCAGAGAGATATTATGGCGCTGGGCGGACTGCTCAATTACACAAAAAGAAATGTCAAAATAAACAGATATTTGGGAGAAAAAAATGAACGATTACATAAACAAGGCAACCGAAAAATTTGCCGAACTTTTGAAAAAACAGCTTGAAAGAGCCGAAAAACTCAATCAAAACGAAGATTTCACCGACTTCACCGCGCTTGACAAAATCGTTATCGGCATAATTCCGGGCGACGGAATAGGCCCGATAATCCTTCGCGAGGCGGAAAATATTCTTAATTTTCTGCTCAAAGACGAAATCAGAAGCGGAAAAGTTGAGCTTAAAAAAATTGAAGGTCTTACCATTGAGAACCGCGTAAAACAGCTTAAATCAATCCCCGACGACGTTATGGCGGAAATTAAAAAATGCAACGTGCTCCTAAAAGGCCCGACAACCACGCCCAGCAAGGGCGACGGCTTGCCAAACCTTGAGAGCGCAAACGTTACAATGCGCCGTGAGCTTGACCTTTTTGCGAACGTTCGCCCCGTTAAAGTGCCCGAAAAAAAGGCATTGACTGGACGTTCTTCCGCGAAAACACCGAGGGTTCGTATGCGGTAGGCTCGCAGGGGTATCAACGTCACCGACGACCTTGCGGTGGACTTTTTGCATACACACCACGGGCGGCTGTGAGCGAATTGCGCGCGCGGCGTTTGAGTTTGCAAAAAAACAACGGCAAAAAGCGCGTTTCCGCCGTTACAAAGGCGAATATCATAAAAAAACCACCGACGGCAAGTTTTTGGACATCTGCAAAAAGGTTGCCGAGGATTATCCCGGCATAACGCTCGACTCGTGGTATGTTGACATTATGACGGCAAATCTCATCAACGAGGACATCAGAAGTTCGTTTGAAGTGTTCGTTCTGCCCAACCTCTACGGCGACATCATCACCGACGAGGCGGCGCAGATTCAGGGCGGTGTCGGCACGGCAGGAAGCTCAAATCTCGGCAAAAAATATGCTATGTTTGAGGCTATTCACGGCTCTGCTCCGCGTATGGTTGAAGAGGGAATTGCAGAATATGCAAACCCGTCCAGCATACTCCGCGCGGCTGAAATGCTCCTTCGCCACATAGGATTTGCCGGCAAAGCACATCTTCTCGACGAGGCGCTCACAATCTGCGCTGAAAAAGAGAAAAAAGGTTGTCGTAACCGGCAATAAAGACGGTGCGACAGCAAATGAATTTGCCGCATACGTTATGGAAACAATAGAAAAGCTTTTGATTTTTTTCGGGGGTATTGAGATGAAGGAAAGGAAAGTTCCCGACGTAGTTGCACGCAGACTGCCGAGGTATTACCGATACCTTGACGACCTTTTGAAAAAACAGATTTACAGAATATCATCAAGCGAGCTGAGCCGTAAAATGGGGGTCACCGCATCGCAGATAAGGCAGGATTTCAACTTTTTTTCGGCGGTTTCGGTCAGCAGGGGTATGGGTATAACGTCGAAATGCTTCACAAGGAAATAGGCGCAATTTTGGGCTTATATTCGGGCAGAAAGACAATTATCGTCGGCGCCGGATATTTGGGCCACGCGCTCGCCAACCATACAAATTTCAAAAAAAGAGGTTTCATGCTTGTCGGCGTGTTTGACAACGACAAGGCGAAAGTCGGCAGAAAGATAAGCGATTTAACCATTTCGGACTATGACGGCATTGCAGATTTTATAAGCGAAAATCAGCCGGATATTGCCATTCTCGCCGTTCCGCGTACGGCGGTGAAATCGGTCGCGGAAAAACCTCATTTCGCTCGGAATTAAGGCAATTTGGAATTTTTCGTATACGGAATTGGACGAACAGGAAAACGTTGTTATTGAAAACGTCCACCTCTCCGACAGTTTGATGATGCTGTCGTATAAACTCAACGCGTTGGACGATTGATTTTTTTCGGACAATAATGAATTTTGACAGAATTTATATTTAATGTAGGGGACGATGCCCACATCGTCCCGTTATAACAATCAAAAACCCGTTCGGGGCGATGCGGGCATCGCCCCCTACAATATAATCACATATATAATTAACAAACAAAAAAATTACAATCATTTCCGTCAACGGAAAAATCAACGGTGCAAAAAAACCGCAATGCAAATTCAACAATATATCAACAAACAAAAAAATCAGACGGAAAAATCCGTCTGATTTTTATATCATATTTTCATTTTAACCCAATATATAAACATTAACCGTGCGTCTGCCGAACGCGAGCGCCTCGGAATGTGACGGGAAAAAAACAAATCGACTTTGTTTCCCTTAATCGCACCGCCGGTGTCCGCCGCAATACATTCGCCGTAAACAAACGAGCCGTCCGATGCTTCTATATAAAGACGCGTTCCGAGCGGAATAACCCTCGGGTCAACCGCAACCGTGCCGTACTGCGCCTTCATTCCCGACGCGGTAATTCCCGTCGATTTTCCGCAGCACGCACTGCACGCGCAATATGCCGACGCTTTAAACTTAATCGGCGCAGGAAGTGTTTTTTTCCTCGCTCACGGCGCCGACGCTCGCAATCGGCTCAACCACTTCGGGCATAACCGGCTCATATTCGAGCGTGCCGATTTTCACGATTTTGTCTTTCTTTTCCTTTATAACAGTCTGCGAACAGTTTTTTTGTAAACTCCGCCCCGTTGTGATAAATAACCTCAACGGTGTTTTCCGCAACGCCGTTTTTCGCCCTCCTGCACGACGATTGTTTCGCCTTTTTAAGCGTATCGTCATACTCGGTGATGGTTTTTGTACGGCACATCAAACGTTGTTTTGTAGGTTTTTGAGGTAACGTGCGTAACCTCAATTTTTCAAATCGTTTGTAATAAGCGCGTCCGACGCAACGTTTAAAAAAAGTCGAAATCGCTTGTAAGCTTGATGACATTTTTCATCAATAAGCTCCTGCACATAAGTTGCCTCTGTGTAAAGCTCCTTAAGGTTCTCCCCGTCGTCAACGATAACCCTTTTCGTTTTGCCGAGAGCAAAGCTTCTCGCGTCGGTGAAAGACTTATCCGTTTTTCTTACGGAAAGATTGTTTTCGAGCAAATCGACAACCTTCTGCCTTGTGATAAAGCTTGAATACAAAGCGTCGGTGCCGTCCGTAACGTTTACAGTGTAGTCTGACGCCGCGTAAACCGTTACAGTCAAGAGAACAGACACTAAAAAGGCCTGAAATAACAGCAATTCTCTTGTTGCTCCTTGCTGTTTTTTGTAACATAATATCCTCCTAATTCCTCATACCGTTTTTTTATTTTGCCGAAGATTTTTGAAACCGAATTTCGCCGTGATGAAAAATATGTCATAAAACCCGATTGCCAAAACTTGTATTTCCGGCAATTTAAAGTCTGCGAAAAAAATATCGCTTCGGTATTTGGACTTACAGTTTAACTCTTAAAAACACGCATTTGTCAACTTTTTTTACAAAAATATGGAAAAATAATTATTGTTAATTTTCACAAAGTTTTTTTAACTTTTTGTAACTTTTAAGACTTTTGATTTTGCGTGTTTTGAGATTAAAAAGTGTCCAAAAAAATGCCTTTTGTAATACAGTATATCGCCTTTTTTTAAGCCAAAAATACCCGTTTTTGCTAAATTGTTAAAAAAATTTAGTGCAAATTTAACAAAATTTTAACAACTTGCACTTTTTCCGCCCCTGTTTTTTTATGATTTTTTTGCGCCGTTTTTTTGAGTGTTATTTTTTTAGTTTTTACGCAAAAATGCAATATTAAAATTTGCCTTAACAAAGGCAAATTTCAAGGTTTGATAAATTTAATGTGCAGATTTGCACAAACAATTTGTAAAATTTTTAAATTTTGCATTTGTTTGCTGAAAATTTTTGCAATTTTTGCATAAAAATTACTCAAAAATCACCCTTTTTTTCGACATATTTTGCGCATAAAAAAATGCTCAAATTCGCACCAAAGTGGGGGAGCGGACAGCGTTTTTTTGAAAAACCAAAAGCACATTTTCGGTTCCAAAGTATTATTTTCACGTCTTTTCCGCTCGAAAATGCGGTTTATACACGGTTTACATACGTTTTATACGCGGATAAGCCGAAAGAAAGTAATCCGCCTCTCAAAAATCGGAGTTTGGATTATTTTCTTTCGGCTAATGTTGCATAATTTAAAAATATGGTACAATAAAAAGCAGTTAGCCGAAAAATAGCACATTTTACCCGTGCAAAAACGGCATAATTTCGGCTGTTTTAAGGAGGAAAAAAACTATGGCACTTCCAAATGTTTGGGGCGGCGGCGCGTCGTTCGCGTTTTTCCGCACTCGACGGCAATAATATATATAATGAAGCAATTTCGGCAAATCTTTTTGTCGGACAGGCTCGGATTAGGCTTTTAACACGGCGCTTAAGGCATATTTGTATATCGCGTTTGAAAAATGTGTCCGACATAATTTTTTTGAGGTTGTTTCGTCCGACCTTATAAAGGCGAGCATTGTGGCAAACGACGGCTCGATAAGCTCGGCGGAATTTATATTCGTGCGTCAGAATGCCGTGCTTGTGCGCCATTCAAAAAGCATACAAATTAAAATGCGTTTTTGACGGCGAAGTTGAATATATAAGGAAAGGAAACACCGAAATATACACGGGCGAAAACGGCGTTTTTGCGCTTTATTCCGAGGAAAACGAAGCATACCGCGTGTCTGCGTTCGCGTGCGGAAAAAATGCGCCTGCCGACGCGGAGGAGGCATTCACAACCGAGGTTAACCGCGAAATTTCGGGCAAGCTCGACTTTTTCGCAAAACTCCCCATTGTGGAAGATATGCCTAAAAACATCTCGGCGATTTTTCGGCAAAAAGTATGTCGGTTTTAAAGTCGCTCGCCTACTCGGCGGACGGCAGTTTCAACGGTATGTGGTGCACTCCGTCGCGCCTTAACGGCGAAAAAATGTCGCCGTTCTGCACGGCAATGTGCGCGTATTCAATGCGCTGTATCTCGCCCGATCTTGCGAAACAGTGCCTTATGTCGGCGCTTGATTTACAGGATGAAAAACGGATTTATTCCAAGCTCGGCAACACCCGATTTCAAGGGCGAAAACATCGAACCGCCGATACTTGCGTATCAAACATTACAGCTTTTCAAGTCACAGGGCGACATTTCAATTTTGTCCGAAAGCTTTGAAAAACTGAAAAAATATTTAAACTATATTATAGAAACGCGCGCCTGCGAGGACAAAATGCTTTTTGAGTGGAAAAATAAGAATTTCCGAAACCGAAAACCGCTGTGAGGAAAGCAGAATGGACTCGTCACCGCGCTTTGACGGCATTTCCAAAATTTATGCAATCGACTTTTCGTGCTGTATGGCAAACGAGGCAAAGGCGCTGTCGGAGATTGCGGAAATTCTCGGAAAAAGCGGGCGAACACCTTTACTGGAGCGTGATTTACGACCGTATCAAAGACGCAGCAAACCGTTATCTTTATGACGAGGACGACGGATTTTTACTATGACAGATGCGCCGCGACCGACAAGCTTATAAAGGTTAAAACCCCGGCGTCGCTCCTGCCTCTTTTTGCGGGATTTTTGCGATAAAAAGCGCGCCGACTCAATCATAACAAAGCACCTATTCAACACCGACGAATTTTTTTACGCCCTTCCCCGTTCCGAGCCTTGCAAAGAACGAAGAAAAAAATTCGACGGCAGTATCCACCGCGGTGCGGCGCACCCGTATTTTTGCGTATTTCACCGCGCTTGCACTGCTTGATTACGGCTACAAAAAAGAGGCGCAGAAAGTTATGGCGGACGTTGTGTCAAACATCGCGCGCCAATACGAAAAACAGCGGTGTTTTGTATGAATTTTACGATTCGCGCTCTGTAGTTTCGCCGTCGAAAATAAAAATGCTCGGGCGAGGCGCCGTTTGCGTACATTCCCGAAAATTAAGCGCGTAAATATCCGCGACTACGGCGTTACCGCCGCGGTTTTTCGCCGAGATAATTATGATGCTCTGCCGTATGTAAAATTTATTTGCTCACCTATTGCAAAAAAATCAAAAAAATATGTGGTATAATCAAACCATATATAAGTGAAAGGAAGTATAAGCAAATGGATAAACAAACAGTTATTCAGAAAATCAAAGACGCAGGCATTGTGGCTGTTGTCAGAGCAGAAAACGGAGAGAGTGCAAAAAAAATATCGGACGCGTGTCTTGAGGGCGGAGTTCCCGCAATCGAGCTTACATTCACGGTTCCCGGCGCACACAGAGTTATTGAGGAGCTTGCCGCGGAATACAAAAACGGAGAGATGATTTTGGGCGCAGGCACGGTTCTCGACGCGGAAACCGCACGAATTGCAATTCTTTCGGGCGCGCAGTACATAGTAAGCCCCTACTACGACGAAGCTACGGTTCGCCTTTGCAACCGTTATGCAATTCCCTGTATGCCGGGCGTTATGACCATTAAAGACGTTGTTGCGGCGCTTGAAATGGGCGTTGACATCATTAAACTTTTCCCCGGCGACGCTTTCGGTCCCGGAATGGTTAAAGCTATCAAAGGTCCTATCCCCCAGGCAAACATTATGCCGACGGGCGGTGTTGACGTTAACAACGTTGCACAGTGGATTAAAGCAGGCGTTGTTGCAGTCGGCGCAGGAAGCTCGCTTACAAAGGGCGCAAAAACAGGTGACTACAAAGCAATTACCGAAACAGGCAAGCAGTTTGTTGAAAACATCAAAAACGCGCGTGCGTCGCTTGCAAGATAATTTTACAAAACACAGGCAAAGTGTACGTTTTATCGTACACTTTGTTTGATAAAAATGAATATACGATTTAATTTTTCAAGACATACAAAAATCTGTATGCCGGGAGGCTCAAAATGGCAAAAAGAAGATAAGAAAAATAACCGTCATCGACGCCAACGTTGAGGGCAGAGAAAAAGGCAATCGCGGAGGCGATACGCCAAATAGACAAAAAATACGGCGAGGGCGCGATTATGCGTCTGGGTTCGGCACCGCTCAAAGAGGTGGACGTTATCCCCACCGGCGCGCTTTGCATAGACATCGCGCTCGGCATAGGCGGTATTCCGCGCGGCAGGGTAACCGAAATCTACGGTCCCGAATCGTCGGGTAAAACCACCGTTTCGCTCCACATCATCGCAGAGGCGCAAAAAAACGCGGCGGCGAGGTTGCGTTTATCGACGCGGAGCACGCGCTTGACCCTGTTTATGCGCGCAAACTCGGCGTAGACGTTGACAAGCTTATCGTTTCACAGCCCGACTCGGGCGACGACGCTCTCGAAATATGCGAGGCGCTCGCGCGAAGCAATGCGTTCGACCTTATCGTTATCGACTCGGTTGCGGCGCTCGTTCCGAAAGCCGAAATTGCAGGTCTTATGGGCGATTCGTTCGTCGGTCTCCACGCGCGCCTTATGTCGCAGGCTCTCAGAAAGCTTACGCCTATTTTGAGCAAAAAGCAACACCGCGGCGATTTTTATAAAACCAAATCCGTGAAAAAGTGGGCGTGATGTTCGGCAACCCCGAAACCACAACGGGCGGACGTGCGTTAAAAATTCTATTCGTCCATACGAATTGAAATAAGACGAGGTGAGCCGATTAAGGTCGGCGACCAGAAAATCGGCAACATCACAAAAGCTAAAATCGTTAAAAACAAAAATGGCGCCCCCGTTTAAAGAGGCCGAATTTGACATCATCTACGGCGAGGGCATTTCAAAAGAGGGATGCGTAATCGACGTTGCGGTTGCGTACGACATCATCAAAAAAAGAGCGGTTCGTGGTTCTCGTATGAGGGCGACAGAATCGGTCAGGGCAAAGAGAAAGTTAAGCTCTACTTAAAAGAACACGAGGGTCTTATCGACGAAATAACTCAAAAGGTTATGGCGGCGCACAACGAGGCTATGGAAAAACAGCGTCAGGCGAACAAGCTTGCCGAAAAGACCGTCGAAAAAGAGGAAGAGGCAAAGCCCGAGGAAAATTATGACGGTGACGGCGAATAATGAAAAATCACCGACATCACACCTCAAAAATAATAAAAAAACCGAGTATCGGTGTTTGTTGACGGAAAAATATTCGTTTTCGCTCGACGACACCGATATGGTGCGTTTGAAGGTTAAAATCGGCAACGAAATAACCGAGGACGAAATTGAAATTTTCAACAAAGAATGTAACCTTTTCCAAAGCGCGTATGCGTCTTATGCAGGTGATAAACCGCAAAGCGGCGAGCCGAAAAATGCTTTTCGACGACCTTGCAAAGCACGGATACGACAGGGAAATTATTGATATTGCGCTGGACGAATTCGAGCGTTTGGGATATATCGACGACGAGGTTTTTGCACTTGAATACGCAAAAGCCGCATATTCGTTCAAGCGTCACGGGAAAATCCGCATTGTGTCCGATTTGACGCACAAGGGCGTTCCGCGCGAAATTGCGCAAAACGCGGTTGACGATTTGGACACCGACGAGCGCGGAAACATTGAGGAAATTATCCGCGAAAGGTTTATGCACATTGATATTTTTCCGACTATAAAGAAAAAAACAGCGCGTGGTGCGCTACTTTGCGTCGCGCGGATTTAATTTTTTCGGATATTTTCGCGGTTATCGACCGTTTTAAATAAGGAGTTTTCAATTTGAAGAAGAAAATCGGTTTTGTTTCGCTCGGGTGCGCGAAAAAAATCTCACCGACACCGAAACAATGCTTGCACTTTTGCAGAACGACAATTACATAATCACGTCCGACGCGGACGACGCGGACGTTATCGTGGTGAACACCTGCGCGTTTATCGACAGTGCGAAAGAGGAGTCCATCAACGCGATACTTGAAATGACACAGAAAAAAGCGGACAAATGCGAGGTTTTGGTTGTCACGGGCTGTCTTGCGCAAAGGTATGCCGACGACATTAAAAAAACGAAATCCCCGAGGCGGACATAATTCTCGGCACAAACGATTATCCGCGCATTGCCGAGGCGATTGACGATTTTTACAAAAAAACGGCAGAAAAAGACGTTTTTGTGAGCGACGCAAACGCGCACGTGACAAAAAGATTTGCCCCGCGCGCTTTCAACGCCGAAACATTATGCGTATCTTAAAAATCGCCGACGGGTGCGACAATCACTGCACCTACTGCATCATTCCGAAACTTCGCGGAAAAATACCGTTCGCGCGCGGAAAAAGTATTATCGCCGAGGCGAAAGCACTTGCGCAAAGCGGTGTGAAAGAGCTTATTTTTAGTTGCGCAGGACACAGCTTATTACGGTTGCGACAACGGCGGTTACGCGCTTGCAAATCTTCTTGAAAAACTCTCGGAAATCGACGGAATTGAGTGGATAAGACTGCAATACTGCTATCCCGAAAACGTCACCGATGAATTGATTGACGAAATTGCGAAAAACCGCAAAGTTGTAAAATATATTGATATGCCTCTCCAGCACGTGAGCGACAGGATTTTGAAGAAAATGGGACGAAAAAGCAGTTTTGACGAGATAAACGCGCTCATTGACAAACTGCGTGCGAAAATCCCCGACATTGCAATCAGAACGTCGCTTATCTCGGGTTTCCCCGGCGAAACGGAGGAGGATTTTGAAATTTTGAAAAAATTTCTTACCGCCAAAAAGCTTGATAAGGTCGGAATTTTCACTTATTCCCAAGAGGAGGACACCGCCGCGGCAAGATTTGAAAATCAGATTGACGAAAATGTCAAATCCGCTCGGCGCGGTGCTCTTATGAAGGTGCAGAACGGCATTTCGCTTGCAAAAAACAAGGCGAAAATCGGAAGTGAAATTTTTGCGATAATCGACTCATACGACGAGGGCGAGCTGTGCTATATCGGCAGAACGTATGCCGACACGCCCGAGGTTGACGAGGCGGCATATATTTACAGCGCGGACGAATTAAACAGCGGTGACATTGTGAAAATAAAGGTGCTTGACGCACACGATTATGACATTACGGGGGAGGTAATCTTTTGAACTTGCCAAACAAAAATTACACTTGTGAGAATATTTTTAATTCCGCTTTTCATAGCGGTGCTTATGACGCGCGGTTTAAGCTACTGCGACATTGCCGCGGCGGTGATTTTCGCGGTTGCGGCGCTCACCGACGGCATTGACGGCTACCTAGCGCGCAAAAAAACAACCAGGTGACCGACCTCGGCAAATTTTTAGACCCCATTGCCGACAAACTTCTCATCGCGTCGGCGCTCATCTGCCTTGTGGAATTGCAGAGAATACCCGCATATATGGCAATAATCATCATCGCGCGCGAGTTTATCGTGACGGGACTGCGCATTGTGGCAATCTCAAACGGCGTTGTTATGGCGGCGGAAATGACGGGCAAAATCAAAACCGTAATTCAGATTTTCGCAACAATAATCGCACTTCTTTTTCCCCGACCGTTTCAATCGGAAACTTTACGCTCGGCTGGGTTGTTATGCTCATCGCGACGCTTTTCACCATATATTCAGGCTATGTTTACCTCTCAAAAAAACTGGGATATGGTGATAAATTCCAAGTAAATTTTATACAAAGTATATATTAAAGTGATGTTTTTCAAGCGAAAAAATATCACTTTTTTTCACATAATAATGCAAAAAAATTTGATTTTTGTTTTATATGTTAAAATTATCGTAATTAAAAAGGAAAAAAATGTGTTTTTATTATCTGAAAGGACGATATAAAATGAAATACATCAGCACCCGAAGCGATAAATATAAAGTTGACAGCGCAGAGGCTATCAAAACAGGGAATAGCGCCCGACGGTGGTTTGTTTGTTCCCGAAGAAATTCCGCAGATTACGCTCGGCGAAATTGAAAGTTTCGCCTCACTTTCGTATGCGGAGCTTGCGAAAAATCCTCTCGCTCTACCTTACCGACTACACCGACTCTGAGCTTTCCGACTGCGTTTCGGGCGCATATACAAGCGAAAAATTCGGCTCGGACGAAATCGCGCCCCTTCACAAGCTTGACGGCAAAGCGTCTGTTTTGGAGCTGTGGCACGGTCCGACCTGCGCGTTTAAGGATATGGCACTGCAAATTCTCCCCCATTTTTTTGATTAAAGCAATCAAAAACGGGCGAGGACAGGGACGTCATCATTCTCGTTGCAACGTCGGGCGACACGGGAAAAGCCGCTTTGGAAGGCTTTAAGGACGTCAAAGGCACAAAAATTCAGGTTTTCTACCCCGTTTGCGGTGTTTCAAAAATCCAGAAACTCCAAATGGCAACTCAGGACGGCTCAAATGTCAGCGTAATTTCGGTTGACGGCAACTTTGACGACGCACAGACGGGCGTTAAAAAGATTTTCGGCAACCAAGAATACGTAAACGAGGCGTCGGACTTGGGCTATGTTTTCTCCAGCGCAAACTCCATAAACTGGGGCAGACTCGTTCCGCAGATTGTTTATTATTTCTACGCATACTCGCGCCTTGTGAAAACGGGCGAAATAAAATGCGGAGATAAAATAAATATCGTCGTTCCCACAGGCAATTTCGGCAACATTTTGGCGGCGTTTTACGCTAAAGAAATGGGACTTTGCGTTGACAAGCTTATTTGCGCGTCAAACCAAAACAACGTCCTCACCGACTTTATAAAAACGGGCGTTTACGACAGAAACCGCAAGTTTGAAAACCACAATTTCGCCGTCTATGGACATTCTTATTTCCAGCAACCTTGAAAGACTTTTTGTTCCATATGTCGGGCAAAAAAATTTTCAAACTCGTGAAAGAATATATGACGTCGCTTTCGGAAAACGGCAAATACAGCGTTGACAAAGACATTTTCGATAAAAATTTCAAACGTTTTCCGTGCAGGATACTGTGACGACGACGAAACAAAAGCTACAATTAAAACGACGTTTGAAAAATATAACTACACAATCGACACTCACACCGCGGTTGCGAAAAACGTGTACGACAAATACACGGAAAAACACGGGCGATGAAACAAAAACCGTTATCGCGTCCACCGCGAACCCGTACAAATTCAACAAAGCGGTGCTTGAGGCAATTTCAAACGACGAGCTTCCCGAGGGCGAATTTGAACTTATTGACCTTCTGCACCAAATCAGCGGTCTTGACGTTCCCAAATCGCTCGCCGGCTTAAAGAGCAAATTTATCCGCTTTAACACCACCTGCGCAAAGGACAACTTGTGGAGCGAAAACCAAAAAAATTCTTGACAAAAATAGCGCCTTTCATTTATACTGTTTATATAAAAAAACACGGAGATAAAAACTATGACTGCTTACTCTTTTTACAATTTACTTTATTATCAGCCTAATTCTTTTCGGATTGGGTTACTTTATGATAGAAAAAAAGTATATGCGAATGAGTTTAAGCGTATAAATATTTTTGCATTGCAAAAGCTCATTTTACATTGCGTAAATGGGCTTATATTTTTATAAAAGGGATTTGATAAAATGGTAATAAGCGTTAAGGCAAGCACGCGAAATTATGACATATTGATTGAGGACGGAATTTTTCGGAAAAAGCAGGCGAAATCATCAAAAAAATTTTGCAAACGGCACAAAGGTGTTTTTTTGTAATCGACCAAAAACGTTTTTTTGACATTTACGGCGAAAAATTTAAAGAAAAATGCTCGAAAAAACGGCATTGAATTTTTTTATATTTCGTTTTACAGTCGGGCGAAAAATCCAAATGCGGAAAAAAATGCTTTTTAAAAATTTATTCCTGCCTTGCCGAAAACAAAATTTCGCGCAAAGATACCGTTGTTGCGCTCGGCGGCGGTGTTTGCGGAGATTTAACGGGTTTTGCCGCGGCAACGTTTCTGCGCGGTGTGCGCCTTATTCAAATCCCAACAACTCTGCTCGCACAGGTTGACAGCTCGGTGGGCGGAAAGGTTGCAATCGACCTTCCCGAGGGCAAAAATCTTGCCGGCTGTTTCTATCCGCCCCACCTTGTCGTTATCGACCCGTTTATGCTCAAAACCTTGCCCGAAAGCGTGTTCAACTGCGGTATGGCGGAGGTTATAAAGTACGGCGCAATCTACGACAGCGCGCTTTTTGACACCCTTTGCGCCAAAGAAAATTTGAGCGCAAATCTTGAAAAAGTCATTGCACGGTGCGTGGATATTAAGCGGATTATCGTGGAAAACGACGAGTTTGACACGGGCGAGAGAATGTTGTTGAATTTCGGTCACACCTACGGTCACGTGGTTGAAAAATATTTCAACTACGAAAAGTACAGCCACGGAGAGGCGGTGGCAATCGGTATGGCGCGGATTACAAAAAAATCTGCGAGGAAAAGGGAATTTGCAAAAAGGGCACATATGATGCGCTGAAAAATCTTCTCGAAAAATATTCGCTTACGTTTGATGAGCCGGACATTCCGCGCGAAAGCGCCGAAGAAACGCTTCTTTTGGACAAAAAAAGCGGAACCGATTATATAAATTACGTTGTTTTGGAAAAAAATAGGAAAAAGCAAAAATTTTTAAAGCTTAATAAAAAGGAAAAATTTCTTATGGAAAAAAATTGATTTTTATCAGGCAAAAAAAGACTTTTAAAAAGCGGATTTCCGCGCCCCCGTCGAAGTCGTATTCGCACAGAATGATACTTTCCGCGGCACTGTCCGACGGAATTTCGCGCATAGACAATCTGCTCTATTCAAAGACGTCACCGCTACGCTCGATTTTGCCGAAAAGTGCGGTGCGTCGGTTTTCCGCGGTGAAAATTTCGCCGAAATAAAAGGCGGAAAAATCGCCTGAAACCGCAGATATTTTCTGCAATGAGTCCGCGTCAACGCTCCGATTTGTCATTCCCGTTCTGGCGGCGAAAAACATCAAAGCGCACATCACGGGCGCAGGTCGGCTTATGTACCGTCCGCTTGACGTTTACACCGAAATTTTTTTGACAAAAAAAGGGCATTTTCGTACGACTACAAAAACAGGCGAATATTTCGACGTTAAATCAAAGCTTCCGAGCGGAATTTACGATGTCCGCGGTGACGTTTCGTCGCAATTTGTGACGGGTCTTTTGTACGCTCTCGCGCTAACAAACGGCAACTCGGAAATAAACATCACCACTCCGCTTTTGTCAAAACCGTATATTGACATCACGCTGGACGTTTTGAAAATGAGCGGTATCGAAATTGAAAAACGATAGTTACAAAAACCTTTAAAAATAAAGAAAAAAATCAAAAAAATTTATCCCGATAAACGCGTCCGTCCCCGGCGACTTTTTCGCAGTGCTGTCCGTTCGTCGCGGCAGGGCTTTTTCGGCGGTAAGACGGAAATTCTCAATCTTGATATGAAATCGCTCCAGGGCGACAAAAATTATAGAATACTGCAAAGAACTCGGCGGAAAAAAATCACCGCTTACGAAAGCAAAAATCACGGCGGAAAAAAATCAAGCCTTAAATCGGGCAAAACGTTTGACGTTTCGGACTGCCCCGACATTACGCCCGTTTTCGCGGTGATATGCGCACGCGCCGAGGGCGAAACGGTTTTAACGGGCACAAACCGCTTAAAAAAATCAAGGAATGTGACCGCGAACAGGCGATTGTCACAACGCTTAACAAGCTCGGCGCGAAATGCGTTTCGGGCGATAATTTCATAAAAAAATAAACGGTGTAAAAACCTTTAACGGCGGTGAGTTTGACTCGTTCAACGACCACCGCACGGCAATGGCGCTTTGCGCCGCGTCGCTTTGTGCGGACGGAAAAAAATCACCGTTTTAAACCCTATGTGCATTGAAAAATCATATCCTGATTTTTATGACGACTGCAAAGATTTTACCTATCAGACGAGGTGTTAAAAGATGAATATTTTCGGCAACAACATTAAATTTTCCATTTTCGGCGAGTCGCACGGCGTTGCAATCGGCGGAATTATCGACGGAATAAAGCCCGGCACAAAGCTGGATTTTGAGAAAAATCGACCAAATGATGAAAAAGCGCAACCACCGCGCGGTTTATTCCACACAGCGTGCCGAGGCGGACAAATACGAAATTCTGTCGGGCGTTGTTGACGGTGTTGCGACTGGTGCGCCGCTTGCGTTTGAAATCCGCAACGCCGACACAAAAAGCGGTCACTATTCCGAGCTTGCGAGCGTTATGCGCCCGTCACACGCGGATTACGGCGCTTATGTGAAGTTTAAAGGTTTTGCCGACTACCGGGGCGGCGGACATTTTTCGGGCAGAATTACCGCTCCCCTCACCTTTGCCGGCGCAATTTTCAAAAAAACGAACTTGAAAAAAAGGGAATTTTTTTGTTTATCCGCACATTCTTTCAATCGGAAATATCCGCGACAAAAAGCTTTTTGGAAGATGACGGCGCATCTATCGGCGACCTCGGATTTTTTTCCCCGTAACAAGCGAAAAAAATCAAGGACGAAATGCTGTCGTATATCGAAAGCGTGCGCGCGGACAAAAACTCGTGCGGAGGTATCGTCGAGGTTGCGGTATGCGGTGTTGACGCAGGGTTCGGCAACCCGTTTTTCGGCTCGGTTGAGAGCGAAATTTCCAAAATGATGTTCTCCATTCCCGCGGTCAAGGGCATCGAATTCGGCAGAGGCTTTGACATCACGCGCCTTAAGGGATTTGAGGCAAACGACAATTATTAATACGACGAAAAACAAAAAAACGTGCGCGTTAAAAAAAGAACAACAACGGCGGAATTGTCGGCGGAATTACAAACGGCGCGCCGATAATTTTCAGAGTTGCGGTAAAACCCACGCCGTCTATTTTCAAAACGCAGGACACGATTAACGTTAAAACCAAAGAAAACACCGCGCTCACGCTGGAGGGACGCCACGATTCGTGCATTGTTCCGCGCGCGGCTGCGGCAATCGAGGCGGCAACGGCTATGGTTATTTACGATATTATCAGCTAAAAGGAGTTTTTTAAAATGGACAAGCTTGACGAATACAGACAAAATATCGACAAAATCGACAAGGAAATGGTGCGTCTTTTTGAAGAGCGTATGAAAAACGCGCAAAATATCGGAAAATATAAGGAGGAGCACGGCTTGCCCGTCCTTAATGCAGGCAGAGAAAAAGCCGTAATCGAAAAGGCGGCGGCGAATTTGAAAGACAAAAATCTCGCGCCGTACACCGAGGATTTTTTTGAAAATATGATGCGCATAAGCCGAAAATATCAGGCGGACAACGCAGGTCACGCGGTGAAAATCGCGTATTTCGGCATTGAGGGAAGCTTTACATACGAGGCGGTTTTAAAATATTCCGAAAATCTTTTGTCGGTAAAACCCGTCGGCTGTGCCACCACCGAGGACGTTTTCCGTCTGCTTTTGAACGACGGCGCCGACCTTGCGGTAATTCCGTTTGAAAATTCCACCACGGGCGCGGTTGTGGACGTTTACGACCTTTTGTGCAAGTACGATTTCTACATCAAGGACGAAATTTTCCTGAAAGTTTCACAGCATCTTATGGCGAAAAAGGGCGCGAAAAAAGAGGATATTAAAACGGTTTACTCCCACCCTCAGGCAATTTCGCAGTGCAAAAAATTTATAGATTTCAACGGCTATGACGCCATTCCCTACCTTAACACCGCGCTTTCGGCAAAATTTGTGGGCGAGAGCGAAAAGACCGATATTGCGGCGCTGGCAGGGCGAGAGCGCGGCGAAAAATCTACAATCTCGACATTCTTGCTGCGAACGTCAACACCGACCTTGATAACTACACGAAATTTATCGTGCTTTCAAAAAAAGTTTGACAAAAAAACGAAAAACGCCGACAAAAACAGCGCGGTGGTGTCGCTGGACGACAAGACGGGTATGCTTTACAAACTTATCAAAAATTTTTTTAAAGACGAGGGCATAAATCTTACAAAAATCGAGTCGCGCCCCGACCACAAAAAAACCCGTTTGAATATATGTTTTTTTCATTGATTTTTGACGGAAATATCGACGACGAAAAACGTAAAAAAACGCGGTGGACAAGGCGAAAAGAATTTGCAAAAAGCGTTCAAATATCTCGGAAACTACAAAAGAAGGAGCGTTCATTCGTGAAATACGCATTGATAGGCGAAAAACTCGGACATTCACTCTCTAAAATTCTGCACGAAAAAAATATTTTTGAAATAAAGGGCAGTAATTCAACCTACGATTTAATCGAAATCAAAAAAAGAAAAATTTCGATTTGGAGTTTAAAAAGCTTCTCGCGAAAGGTTATGACGGAATTAACGTCACAATTCCGTACAAAAAGGACGTTATCCCCTACCTCGACTATCTTTCGCCCGAGGCGGAAAAAATCGGCGCGGTGAACACAATCAAGCCCGAAAAACGGCAGACTTTGCGGATATAACACCGATTTTTTTCGGCATTATAAAAAAACCTTTGAGCGGTATAAAATCGAAATTGAAAACAAAGACGTTGTAATTCTCGGCACGGGCGGTGCAAGCGCGGCGGTAAAGACGGCGTGCCTGCATCTTAAGGCAAAATCGGTGGTTTTCGTGTCGCGCAAACGCAAAATCCACGACGGAATTTTTGACCAAAACCTATGACGACATCATTTCGGGCGACGTGCTGATTAACGCAACTCCCGTGGGAATGTATCCGGACATTGACGCTTGTCCGATTGAAAAAAACCAACTTTCTCGGCGGTGTTCGACCTTATCTACAATCCCGAAAAAAACGCTTCTTCTGCGCGTGCGGCCGAGGGCAAAAAAAGGCGGTAAACGGGCTTTATATGCTGGTTTCGCAAGGTATTTACGCGCAGAGCATCTGGCAAAAAATACCGTTTGAAAAAGAGATAAACGAAAAAGTTTTTGACGAGGTGAAAAAATTATGAAAATTATGGTAATCAACGGACCCAACATTGATATGCTCGGTATCCGCGAGCCTGACATTTACGGCGAAAAACACGTATGCAAACCTTTTGGAGATGTTAAAGGAATACGCGGAGGAGAAAAATATTGACATTGTGCCGTTTCAGTCCAACATTGAGGGCGAAATCGTCAACGCGATACACACCGCGTATTTTGACGGCTTTGACGGAATTGTGATAAATCCCGCGGCATACACGCATTACAGCATTGCAATCGCGGACGCGATAAAGGCGGTGGACACGCCGTGCGTTGAGGTGCATTTGTCAAATATTTCGGCGCGCGACGAGTTCAGAAAAATTTCGTACACCGCGCAAAACTGCGTCGGACAAATTGCCGGATTTGGATTTTTCGGCTACAAAATGGCGGTTGACGCGCTTATAGACAGGATTAAAAAAACTATGAATAATATTTATTTTATCGGTATGCCGGGGTGCGGAAAAAAACCACGCTCGCAAAATCGGCGTCGAAAGAATTTTTCAAAAGAATACACCGACCTCGACGAATATATCGAACAAAAAAATTAAAAAAATGACAATTCCCGAAATTTTTGAAAAAGCACGGCGAGGATTTTTTTCAGAAAAATGCGAGAGCGAATGCCTCTTGGAAATCGCGGAAAAAAAGACGGTATTTTCGTTGCGGCGGGCGGAGGAATTGTCAAAAAAACGCAAAAAAATATTGAAATTATGAAAAACAGCGGAACGGTTGTGTTTATCGACACACCGCCCGAGAATATTTTGAAAAAAATTCCGCCCTTTTTGAACCGTCCTCTTTTTAAAGTATAAGACCGCGATTTTTCAATCTGTACGGCGAGCGGAAGGATTTGTATTTTTTTCCGCCGCGGATTTCGTGTGCGTCAATACCGGCAGTGAGGACGAGGCGAAAGAAAAAATTTTTGAAATTTTGAGGAAAAATTGTTAAATGACAAAAAAATTTGCAAAGGAGAAATTTGCGATGACGGAAACTGTAAAAAAATTTTTTTGACACAACATTGCGCGACGGCGAACAGTCGCCCGGATGCACAATGAATTTGAAAGAAAAAAACTTCAGGTTGCGCGCCAACTCGAAAAAAACTCAACGCCGATATTATCGAGGCAGGCTTCGCGGCGTCCAGCAAGGGCGATTTCACGTCGATTGAGGAAATATCGAAAATCGTGACAAACGCGACCGTCGCAGGACTTTCGCGCCTTGTGGAAAAACGACATCGACCTGTCGTTCGACGCGCTTAAAAATGCGCAAAAATCCGCGTCTGCACCTGTTCATCGCAACATCTCCCATACATATGCGGTACAAACTCAAAAATGTCGCCCGACGAGGTTTTGTCAAGCATTGAAAACTCGGTGAAATACGCAAAAACCAAATTTTCCGACATTGAATTTTCCGCCGAGGACGCGACGCGCAGTGAATTTGACTTCCTTATCCGCGCGCTCAACACGGCGATAAAAAGCAGGCGCAACGACCATAAATATACCCGATACGGTGGGATATTCCACGCCTCTCGAATTTTCCGCGTTTATATCAAAAATCCTTGAAAACCTTGTTTCGCCCGAAAAAATCACTCTTTCGGTGCATTGCCACAACGATCTCGGTCTTGCCACGGCAAACTCGCTCGCGGCGGTGAAATCGGGCGCGCGCCAGGTGGAATGTACCATAAACGGCATAGGCGAGCGCGCAGGCAACACGGATATGGAGGAAATTGTTATGGCGCTGAACGTCCGCAACAATTTCTACAACGCGAAAACGGGCATAAACACGCAGTTTATCGTGCCGTCGTCGCGCACGGTCAGCGCGGTGACAGGCTCGGTCGTTCAGCCGAACAAGGCAATCGTCGGCAAAAACGCATTTCTGCACGAGGCAGGCATACATCAGCACGGCGTGATGGAAAAACAAGGCGACCTACGAAATTATGACACCCGAGGAGGTCGGCTACAAGGAGCAACAGCTTATTCTCGGCAAACATTCGGGCAGACACGCGTTTGAAAACTGGCTCACCGAGAACAATCACGTTGTGACGAAAGAGGAAGAAAAAGGAACTTTTTCCAAAAAATTCAAGCAGTTGTGCGACAAGAAAAAGACCATCACCGAGCGCGATTTGGAGGCGCTCGTTCAAAAATTAAAATTTCGGTCGGCGAGGAAAAATACAAGCTCAAACGCTTTGTTATCAACGTCGGCAACACAATCACAAGCACCGCGGTTCTCACCGTTTCGGTGGGCGGAAAAGACGTTGAGGACGTTGCAATCGGCGACGGACCCGTTGACGCGTCGTTCAAGGCGATTGAGAAAATCGCAGGCATTACGCCCGAGCTTGACGACTACAATATCCGCTCAATCACACAGGGCGTGGATTCGCTCGGCGAGGCGCTCGTCCGCCTTAAATACAACGGTCACTATTTCAAGGGCAGAGGCCTCAGCACCGACGTTATCGAGGCGAGCATTTTCGCATATATCGACGCGGTGAACAAGCTTGAAGCGGTGGTTTCAAAGGAGGGCTCCGAAAATGAAAATTGAAATCTTCGACTGTACTCTGCGCGAGGGCGTTCAGTCGCAGGGCATAAGTATGAGCAACGAGGACAGGCTGAAAATCGCGAAAAAATTAGACGAGCTGGGAATTAGCTACATTGAGGCGGGAAATCCTGCGTCAAACCCCCAAAGAAACGGAATTTTTTTCAAAGGATTAAACGGCGAAAATTTCAAAAAAATTCAAAAAAATCGTTGCGTTCGGCAGTACGCGCCGTGCGCACACCGAGGTGTCGGAGGACGAAGGACTGAAAAAACCTGATTGCCGCAAACACCGATATTGTCACTGTTTTTCGGCAAATCCTGGGATTTTCACGTCACCGACATTTTGAGCGCCGAGCTTTACGAAAATCTCAATATGATTTACGACACGGTGTGCTATCTTAAGGAAAACGGCAAAGAGGTTTTCTACGACGCGGAGCATTTTTTTGACGGTTACAAGCACAACAGAGAGTACGCATTAAAGACGCTTGAGGCGGCATATTTCGGCGGTGCGTCGAGGATAATTCTGTGCGATACCAACGGCGCATCGTTCCCCGACGAGGTGGAAAAAAATCGTCGCTGAACTTGCGCCGAAATATAAAAATATGCTTGGAATACACTGTCACGACGACTGCGGAATGGCGGTTGCAAACTCAATCGCGGCGGTTCGCGGCGGCGCTGTGATGATTCAGGGCACGCTCACAGGGTGCGGAGAACGGTGCGGAAACGCAAATCTTGCCACTGTGATAGGCAATCTTCAAACAAAAATGAATTGCAACGTTATCGGCGAAAATATAAAAAATCTCACCCCGTCGTGCGTTTACGTTTCGGACGTTGCAAATCAGACGCTTTCGCCCAACGCGCCGTATGTCGGCAGAAACGCGTTCGCGCACAAAGGCGGTATGCACATCGACGCGGTGTGCAAAGAGCCGTCGTCGTTTGAGCACATTCCGCCCGAAACGGTGGGAAACAAGCGCCGTATTCTCGTTTCGGAGGTGAGCGGAAAAAAAGCGCGGTTTATTCAAAAATTCAGCGTCTTTTCCCCGAAATCAAAAAAAGCGACCCGAGCGTCGGCAAAATTACGCGCCGATTTAAAGAGCTTGAACATCTCGGCTATCAGTTTGAGGCGGCAGAGGGCAGTGCGGAGCTGGTTATCCGCAAAATTATCGGCAAATATTCCACCGTTTTCACGCTTAATATGTTCAGAATTTTGAGCGAACAGGACAGCAGTCGGAGCAGTAATCTCACCACCGCGCTCATCAGCATAAGCGTGGACGGAAAGTCGGAAATCACCGCGGTTGAGGGCAACGGACCTGTCAACGCGCTGGACAAGGCTCTGCGAAAGGCGGCGGAGGTGTTCTATCCGCAGATTAAAAAAACGTCAAACTTTTTGGATTATAAGGTTAGGGTTATCGACTCCAATGCCACCGCGTCGAAGGTTCGCGTTCTTATTGAGTCGGCGGACGGCAAGGAGCGCTGGACGACGGTCGGCGTGTCGGACGACGTTATCAAGGCAAGCTGGATTGCGCTTGTCGATTCGATTGAGCTGAAAAATTATCAAGGATTCCGAAAAGGAGAAACAAAAATTGAAGAAAAATGAATAAATGGCTGAAACTTCTTTTTGGTGATAGTTTTGTTCATCGCCGTCGGCATCGGCGGTACGGCTGTGCAGAAATTTTCGGAAAGATATACCGATTTAAACCGCAAATCAAAGCTTGTTTCAACCGAAATTAACGACAGTGTGACGGTGCACGTCAAAGGCGCGGTGAAAAACGCAGGAACGTATACCCTCACCGAGGGCGACCGCGTCGGCGATGCGATAGATTCGGCAGGCGGTGCGGACGCCGATGCCGACCTTGACAGGATAAACCTTGCGCGTTATGTAAAGGACGGCGACGAGATTTTTGTGCCGAAGTCGGGCGAGGATTTTTCGGTTACGCCGAGCGGTGCGGTGAATATCAATTCCGCGGATGTCGAGACGCTTAAAAATAATCCCCGGAATAAGCGACACTCTCGCACAGAGAATTTACGATTACCGCGCACAAAACGGCAATTTTGAAAATCTTGAAGATATTGTAAATGGCAAAGGCATTGGCAATAAAAACATTCGCAAAAAAATTAAAAGTTATATTACAGTGCAGTAAAACCACGGTGAAAAAAATCACCGTGGTTTTTCATTTGCACATCTTTAATCAATATCCCTCATCATTTCTCTCTTGTTCGAAGTCAGAGGGCGTGTCACTTATTGAATCTAAATTTCCTTTTTGTCATACCACGTAGTTTTTTTCCGTCATCACCGTCATATCCAAGAAATTCAGTGCCGTCGGAGTTTTTTTCCAAATTCTGTCAGGTTTTTTTAAAAAAATTTCATAATTTTCATATAGCGTCAAAAAAATGTATTGTTCAAAAAGCAAGAAATTTCTATCCCCCCCACATTGTTTTAATCTGCAATGTGTGATATAATTATTGAAACAATAAATCGGAATTTGCAAAGTTCATTATATGTAAGGTTTATTATTGACATATAAAAAAAGACTATGAAGGAGAAAGTTTTATATGAATATTACAGTATATCTCGGTGCAAGTGAAGGCAATGACCCAGCCTTAAGAAATGCAGTTACAGAACTGGGGAATTGGATTGGACAAAACGGTAATACGCTTGTTTACGGTGGTTCAAAAGCGGATTGATGGGAGCGATTGCTGACAGTGTTTTGAATACCGGCGGAAAGGTTATTGGTGTTGAACCGCAATTTTTTATCGAAAACGAGTTTCAGCACGATGGTTTGACTAATCTGATTATTACAAAGGATATGTCAGAACGCAAAAATAAAATGATAGAACTTGGTGATGCATTTATTGCATTTCCCGGCGGCACCGGTACGCTTGAAGAAATTGCGGAAATCATGTCGAAGGTGTCCTTAAAACATTTGGAGGCCCCCTGCATTCTCTATAATTTGAACGGCTATTATGACAGTCTGAAAGAGTTTATGAATCATATGATAGAAAAGGGATTATCTTCCGCAAAACGCCAGAAGAGTATCTTTTTTGCAGATAATCTTGAAGAAATTAAACATTTATTGAAAAATTCAATAAATTCCGGTTTATCAGCAGATTAAAATTTAATGTCGCAACTCAGAGCAATCGCAAGGTTGCTCTTTTTTGTTGCCCGAAAGGAGTAAAAGCTGTTTTCGTGTCAAGGGTATACAAAAAGAGACAAAAAAATACTAATATTGGGCAGTTCGCCATTCGGAAATGCAAGTTTGCAAGCATACCCCTGACACGCACAAAGCCGACAAACCGCACGGTTAAGCCGTTTTAGGCACAAAAAAAGAACAACAGTCTTTGTATCAAAACTATTGTCCTTATTTGGCTCCCCGTGTTGGACTCGAACCACGTCCGTTTGCAACAAGCAATTCAATTTCGCCGTACAATGACGGCTCATTTCATTGTGTTGCGGCACAACCCTCCGCGCTCCCTTCTTCCGCCGCCGGCGGCGGTCGCTGCTCGGTTCCCTGCGTCCGCAAAGCGGCTCGCAGGCTCGTTGGTTCAATTCAGCTTTCTAAGCAATTAAAAAAGGATACACAAATTGTGTATCCTTTTTTGGCTCCCCGTGTTGGACTCGAACCAACGACCCTGCGATTAACAGCCGCATGCTCTACCGGCTGAGCTAACGAGGAATGTTTGTCTTAGCAGCTTCCTATGTTCCCGGGCCGTCGCCAGCCAAGTATTTTCGGCACTACAAAGCTTAACTGCCGTGTTCGGTATGGGTACGGGTGTTTCCTTTGCGTCATCGCCGCTAAGTAACTTAAACGATATAATCCTTTCCTTACGTCAACATCTCTTACTCTTCCTTCTCGTTCTTGGTCAAGCCCTCGGTCTATTAGTATCAGTCAGCTTAATACATTACTGCACTTACACCTCCGACCTATCAACGACATAGTCTTTATGGGGACCTTACCACCTTACGGTGTGGGATATCTTATCTTAAGGGGGGCTTCACGCTTAGATGCCTTCAGCGTTTATCCCTTCCGCACTTAGCTACCCAGCTATGCCGTTGGCACGACAACTGGTGCACCAGCGATGCGTCCATTCCGGTCCTCTCGTACTAGGGACAGCTCCTTTCAAATATCCTCCGCCTGCGACAGATAGGGACCGAACTGTCTCACGACGTTGTGATCCCAGCTTGCGTACCGCTTTAATGGGCGAACGGCCCAACCCTTGGAGCCTAATACAGCTCCAGGATGGATTGAGCCGACATCGAGGTGCCAAACCTCCCCGTCGATGTGGGCGCTTGGTGGAGATATGCCTGTTATGCGCAGGGTAGCTTTTATCCGTTGAGAGACGGCAATTCCACTCTCATACCGCCGGATCACTAACTCCAACTTTCGTTACTGCTCGACCTGTCCGTCTCGCAGTTAGGCTATCTTATGCGTTTACACTCTTTGCACGATTTCCGTCCGTGCTGAGATAACCTTTGAGCGCCTCCGTTACCTTTTTCGGAGGCGACCGCCCCAGTCAAACTGCCCGCCTGACAGTGTCCCGTCACCGGCTTACGGTGTCCGGTTAGAATTTCAGCATACGAAGGGTGGTATCCCAACATTGGCTCCGCAACCACTGGCGTGATTACCTCTTAGCCTCCCACCTATCCTGTACATCATATACCGAAATCCAATATCAAGCTGCAGTAAAGCTCCATGGGGTCTTTCCGTCTTGTCGCAGGTAACCGGCATCTTCACCGGTACTACAATTTCGCCGGGCACATTGTTGAGACAGCTCCCAAATCGTTACGCCATTCGTGCGGGTCAGAACTTACCTGACAAGGAATTTCGCTACCTTAGGACCGTTATAGTTACGGCCGCCGTTTACCGGGGCTTAAGTTCACAGCTTCGACTCGAAGTCTAACCGTTCCCCTTAACCTTCCGGCACCGGGCAGGCGTCAGCCCATATACGTCGTCTTTCGACTTAGCATAGACCTGTGTTTTTGCTAAACAGTCGCTTGGGACTATTCTCTGCGGCCTGCTTTATGCAGGCACCCCTTCTCCCGAAGTTACGGGGTCATTTTGCCGAGTTCCTTAACAATGCTTCTCCCGTTGGTCTTAGGATTCTCTCCTCATCTACCTGTGTCGGTTTTGCGGTACGGGCGCCTATTCAATACACACAGCTTTTTCTCGTCAGTGTAGAATCACCTGCTTCGCTACTAATTTTTCGCTCCCTTTCGCCCGGGTCAACCAACGCCCGGGTCAGGCTATCTTCCTGCGTCCCTGTGCTTAACAATTTCGGTGGCTACGGAATTTCAACCGTATGTGCATCGACTACGCCTTTCGGCCTCGCCTTAGCTCCCGACTTACCTTGGGCGGACGAACCTTCCCCAAGAAACCTTAGATTTTCGACCATTATGATTCTCACATAATTCTCGCTACTTATTCCGGCATTCTCACTTGTGCCTCGTCCGGAAGTCCTTACGGTCTTCCTTCGTCCTACTACACAACGCTCCCCCTACCCAATATGCACACAATTTAACCATTATCACCCTTTCGGATAATCTCTTATCCATAGGGACAATTTGATGACAATTCGCTTCGCTCATTGTCATAGTGCACAATTTTTCTGATAATAATTAAATTGTGTGCACATTGCCCAAGCTTCGGTATGAATTTTAGCCCCGTTAAATTCTTCGGCGCCCAACCACTCGACCAGTGAGCTATTACGCACTCTTTGAATGTGTGGCTGCTTCTAAGCCAACATCCTGGTTGTTTTAGCATCTGAACATCCTTTTCCACTTAAATCCATTTTGGGACCTTAGCTGTAGGTCTGGGCTGTTTCCCTTTTGACCACGAAACTTATCTCACGCAGTCTGACTCCTATACATCATTTATGCGGCATTCTTAGTTTGATAGGGTTCGGTAACCAATACGGCCCCCTAGCTCATTCAGTGCTTTACCTCCGCTAAACTAATATAAGGCTAGCCCTAAAAGCTATTTCGGGGAGAACCAGCTATCTCCGGGTTCGATTAGAATTTCTCCGCTATCCACAGCTCATCTCCTACTTTTTTTCAACAGCAGTGAGTTCGGACCTCCACGAGATTTTACTCTCGCTTCAACCTGTCCATGGATATATCACCCGGTTTCGGGTGATAGACACACAACTTTATTCGCGCTATTAACACTCGGTTTCCCTGCGGCTCCGATCCTTAATATCTTAACCTCGCTGCGTACATATACTCGCCGGACCGTTCTACAAAAAGTACGATATCGCACTAATATTGTGCTTTATCTGCTTGTAAACACAAGGTTTCAGGTTCTTTTTCACTCCCCTCCCGGGGTTCTTTTCACCTTTCCTTCACAGTACTGCTTCACTATCGGTCATTAGGTTGTATTTAGGCTTGGGGGGTGGTCCCCCCGGCTTCCCGGCAGATTCCTCGTGTCCGCCGGTACTCTGGATACTGACTCCTGCTCATCTCTTTCGATTACGGGACTATCACCCTCTTTGGTTTGGCTTCCCAACCAATTCTTCTAGAAACTCACAATGGATTATTCAGTCCTCAACCCCTATGATATTGCTATCTTAGGTTTGGCCTCTTTCCATTTCGCTCGCCGCTACTTTGAAAATCGATTTTTCTTTCTCTTCCTCCGCCTACTTAGATGTTTCAGTTCAGCGGGTTTTCCCGCGTTATGCTATGTATTCACATAACGCTGACTGTGCATGACCACAGCCGGGTTTCCCCATTCGGACATCTGCGGATCAATGGATATTTGCTCCTCCCCGCAGCTTTTTCGCAGCTTGTCACGTCCTTCATCGGCACCTAATGCCAAGGCATTCACCCTGTGCTCTTAACAGCTTGACCTGTTATTATTCCAATCGAGAATTTTTGTAAGAAAAATGTTTGTACCTCAGTAGTGTTTTATCACTACCGGCTACCTTGACTTTTTTTCTTGAAAAAGACTTTATATCGTTTTAAGTTGTCATAGATCATTGAAAGACTTGATCTTTCAAAATTAAACAGCAAAGAAAGAATATTTTTTAGGTATTTTCATACCGTAAGCCTTAAATCTTAAGACTTACTCGAACTAAAGATTTGATTTACACCTTATGCGTAAATCGTTTCTCCTTAGAAAGGAGGTGATCCAGCCGCACCTTCCGATACGGCTACCTTGTTACGACTTCACCCCAATCGCCAAACCCACCTTCGACTGCTGCCCCCTTGCGGTTGGCTCACAGGCTTCGGGTGTTTTCGACTCTCATGGCGTGACGGGCGGTGTGTACAAGGCCCGGGAACGTATTCACCGCGACATTCTGATTCGCGATTACTAGCAATTCCGACTTCATGCAGGCGAGTTTCAGCCTGCAATCTGAACTGGGACCGTTTTTTGAGATTTGCTCAAGGTCACCCTGTCGCTTCCCTTTGTTAACGGCCATTGTAGTACGTGTGTAGCCCAGGACATAAGGGGCATGATGATTTGACGTCGTCCCCACCTTCCTCCGACTTGTCGCCGGCAGTCTCGCCAGAGTGCCCGCCTTGACGCGCTGGCAACTGACAATAGGGGTTGCGCTCGTTGCGGGACTTAACCCAACATCTCACGACACGAGCTGACGACAACCATGCACCACCTGTCTCTTGATTCCCGAAGGCACTCCCTGCATCTCTACAGGATTCCAAGGATGTCAAGTCCTGGTAAGGTTCTTCGCGTTGCTTCGAATTAAACCACATACTCCACTGCTTGTGCGGGCCCCCGTCAATTCCTTTGAGTTTCAATCTTGCGACCGTACTCCCCAGGTGGGATACTTATTGTGTTAACTCCGGCACAGAAGGGTTCGATACCTCCTACACCTAGTATCCATCGTTTACGGCGTGGACTACCAGGGTATCTAATCCTGTTTGCTCCCCACGCTTTCGCGCCTCAGCGTCAGTTACTGTCCAGAAAGCCGCCTTCGCCACTGGTGTTCCTCCTAATATCTACGCATTTCACCGCTACACTAGGAATTCCGCTTTCCTCTCCAGCACTCAAGATTTGCAGTTTCAAATGCAGCTCCGGGGTTGAGCCCCGGTATTTCACATCTGACTTACTAACCCGCCTACACGCCCTTTACACCCAGTAAATCCGGACAACGCTTGCCACCTACGTATTACCGCGGCTGCTGGCACGTAGTTAGCCGTGGCTTCCTCCTATGGTACCGTCACTTTCTTCTTCCCATAAGACAAAAAGTTTACAATCCGAAGACCTTCTTCCTTCACGCGGCGTTGCTGCGTCAGGGGTTGCCCCCATTGCGCAATATCCCCCACTGCTGCCTCCCGTAGGAGTCTGGGCCGTGTCTCAGTCCCAATGTGGCCGATCAACCTCTCAGTTCGGCTACTGATCGTCGACTTGGTGAGCCGTTACCTCACCAACTATCTAATCAGACGCGAGTCCATCCTTAAGCGATAAATCTTTTGATATATCTCCGATGCCGAAAATATATATTATGCGGTATTAGCACAAAATTTCTCTGTGTTATCCCCCTCTTAAGGGCAGGTTACTCACGCGTTACTCACCCGTCCGCCGCTATCCGTCACCAAAATCTGCCGAAGCTTCATTCGGTGATTTCCCGCTCGACTTGCATGTGTTAGGCACGCCGCCAGCGTTCGTCCTGAGCCAGGATCAAACTCTCAATAAAAGTATTTTAATGCAAATCTCATTTGCATTAACGTTTTATTTAAGTTTGTTTAGCTCATTACTAAACTTGGCTTAAAGCTTGTGTTAGCTTTAAATTTTAACTCAATTCTCTTTAACGAGAACCTCTCTTTGCTGTTCAATTTTCAAAGACCAAAATTTTAAACTGTCAATTCCAAAGCTGTTATCTCTCTAAAGTGTTGCATCAGCTGCAACTTTTATAGAATACCACATCTTTGATACTTTGTCAACACTTTTTCGATTTTTAAAAAAATTTTTCAATTTTTTTCAAAAATCTCAAAAAGCGCCGCCCTCAAAGGTGCTTTACTAATATACCACATTCCTAATCCAAAGTCAACACTTTTTTACAAAAAATTTTATTTTATCATTTTTATGACCGTGTTGAGTGCGCAAAGTGTGGATTTTTGCCTTACAACGTGACGTTCGCCGTCAAAAATGTGTTTTTCTACTCTATGATTGTCCCCGATTTTTCACGCAAATATACACAAGACCCACACATTTTTTTCGCGCGTATCGCCCAAAGGCCCGGCAATTCCCGTGATTGCAACGGAAATATCGCTTTTCGCGCTCTCCATCGCGCCCGACGCCATCTCAACCGCGGTTTTACTGCTCACCGCGCCGTATCTTTCGAGCGTTTTCGCGCCTTACGCCGAGAAATTTCATTTTTCGCCTCGTTGCTGTAGGTGATAACTCCCTCTTTATAATACGCGGAAACTCCCGAAATTTCGGTGAGCGCCGCGCCGAGCATACCGCCGGTACAGCTTTCGGCGGTGGTGATTGTCTTATTTTTTTCGGCGAGCAGGCGCACCGTTTCGGCTGCCGCCGCGAGAATTTTTTCGTCGAGATTATCTTTATTCAGCGCGCCCGAATTGTAAACATCGCCCGATAAATTATTCAAAAATTTTTCCCTTCCATAGCCTAATCCTCATATTTCACGGTAATTGTTTCGACACCCGCAACCGCCTCGTCGATAAGGCGCTCAATGTCGAGTTTTTCCTGTGAATTTTTAATTTTTTCAAGCACGGGTTTGGTGCTGGGGTGGCGCGGAGTGAACACGGTACAGCAGTCCTCGTACGGCAGAATTGACGTTTCAAAAGCGCCGATTTTACGGGAAATTTCAACAATTTCCTCTTTGTCCATACCGATTAGCGGACGGAAAAACGACGGTGTCCACGCTCTCGTTTGTAACGCCGAGCGCGCCGATTGTCTGGCTCGCCACCTGACCTATGCTTTCGCCCGTGACAAGCGCCTGGCAGTGCGTTTTTCTGCGCGATTTTTCTCGGCAATCTGCATCATAAATCTGCGCATAACGAGCGTGAGATGCTCCTCGGGGCATTTTTCGCGGATTTCAAGCTGAATTTCGGTGAACGGCACAATGTGAACCTTCATTTCGCCGTTGTATTTCGCCACGATTGACGCAAGTTTCAAAACCTTATCCTTCGCCCTTTCGCCCGTGTACGGATAGCTGAAAAAAGTGCACCGCCTCAAGCTTTACACCGCGTTTTGCAATCATATATCCGGCAACGGGGCTGTCAATTCCGCCCGACAAAAGCAGTGCCGCCTTGCCGTTCGTGCCGACGGGCATACCGCCGAGGCACTTTATTTTTTTCCCGTGTGGACAAACGCGTGCGTGTCGCGGATTTCCACCGTGACGGTAAGCTCGGGATTGTTCACGTCAACTTTGATATTCGGGAAATTATCCAGTATAAAACCGCCGATTTCCTCGCAGATTTCGGGAGATTTAAACGGAAATTTCTTGTCGGCGCGCTTTGCGTTGACCTTAAAAAGTTTTCGCGTTTGAGATTTCGTCCGAAAAACGATTTTTAAAAATTTCCTCTTTCACCGCGTCAAGATTTTTCGCATTTTCGCGCGACCGTCACCGATACAATGCCGAAAACGCACTTTAACCTGTCGATAATCGCGTTTGTCTGCTCCTCGCCCTCAAGCGGTTCTATGTAGGTAATCGCCTGAGCGCGCGAAATTTCCACCGCGCCGAGTCCGTCCAGCGCGTGACGGATATTTTTAACCAGCGCACTTTCAAAGCGCGGACGGTTAAGACCTTTTAAAATTATTTCGCCGTAACGGCACATAATGATGCTGTTCATAAAAATTTCCTTCCTTTATATATCCGATTATTTGTCCGATTATTTCAAGTTTACGGTTTTCTGCAAAACGGGAATTTCGCGTGCAAGAACCTGCGCAACATAGCGCGCGTCATCCGCGGTGTTGTTGGGCGAAAAAAACTGAACCGCACTGCGCCCTCCGCGCTTTTTGTCAATTCCCATAGCGTCCAGCACGTGGCTGACGTGCGTTTTTGCGCGACGAGCACGCACTGCCCGACGACACAAAAAAATGCCGTTCGACTCCAAAACGTGCAGAATTACCTCGGATTTTAAGCCTGTAAACGACACATTCAAGATGTATTCCAAGCCGTTTTTCGGGCGAATTTACCCTTGTATACGGCAGTTTTTTCACGCTTTCTTCAATGATTTTTTTCACTTCGCGAAGTTTTTCGCGGTCGGTCTGCATAGATTTCTGCTTGATTTCGCACGCCTTTAAAAAAATCCCAAAAATCCCTGCAACATTGTGCGTTCCCGAGCGTATTCCGCGCTCCTGACCGCCCCCGAAAAACAGGACTTTCAATTCGGGTTTTTCTTCCTTATATATATAAAAACCGATTCCGTTCGGACCGCCGATTTTTGTGCGCCGACGCGGAGAGCATATCGAGTTTTGCTTTTTTTCAGCGTCAATTTTAATTTTTCCCGAAACTCTGCACCGCGTCCGAGAAAAAAACGCGCAGTTCGGGTTTTTCGCTTTCACCGCCGAGCCGATTTTTCAATCGGCATAACCGCGCCCGTTTCGTTGTTGACGTGCATAACGCTCACCAAAAATCGTATTACCGTCCACCGCGTTTAAAAAGCTCGCCCTCATCAACAACGCCGTTAGTCAAAAAGATTTGCGTAAACAACGTTAAAAACCCACACTTTCAAGGTGTTTACAGCACTCCAAAAACGGCAGGGTGCTCGGCTTTTTGTTGTGATGATTTTTGTTTCCGCGTTTGCGGTTTTTGAGCGCATAGCCGAGCATTGCAATGTTGTCGCTCTCGGTTCCTCCGCTCGTAAAATAAATTTCCTCCGCCGACGCATTTATCATTTTTTTGCAATGAATTTGCGCGCCTTTTTCCATTTCGTCCTCGGCGTATTTTCCGAGATTATGCAGTGACGACGGATTTGCGTAAAAACCGCTTCATAGCGTCGAAAAACCGTGTCGCACACCTCGTCGTACGGCAAGGTTGTGGCGCTGTTGTCCATATATATTTCCATAACTAAAACTCCCTTTTTCTTTTGCTGAAATGTCCTGCCAAAAACGAATTTACCTCACCGCCGATTAAAATTATGTATGCCGTGACGAAAATCCACGTGAAAAGCACCACAATCCCGGCGATACTGCCGTAGATGATGTCGTAGCTTGAAAAAAATTGTTGACGTAATACGAAAAACCGACGAAAACGCAATCCACAGACACGACGTGAAAAAAACGCACCGCCCAGCGTTTGCTTAAACGACAAATTCACGCACGGCATAACCTTATACATCGACGCGAAAAGCACAATCATCAGCACAAAAGGCACAAGAAACCTTAAAATGTGCCACAGCGCGTAATACTGCGGAAGATAGCGAATCATCGCGTTTCCGATAAGCGAGCCTGCAACGAGCAGAATGAAGTTTAAAATTATCGTCACAAGTATAAGCAGTGCAAAAAAATTATGCCGAGAAGGCGGATATACAAAAACATTTCGGTTTTCTTTTTGCGTCGTAAAAACTTGTTGAGCGCGCGCGACACCGTTGCAACCGCGTTTGACATCGACCAAATTGACACAACGCCCGTGATTACCGCAAGCGTACGGCTCGCCGTCACCTGGCGCAGACCGTCTAAAACGATTGTCGCGGTTTGATTGGGCAAAAACGCGATTAAATCGTAGAGCGCCGACTCGTCCAAAAAGCGGTGTGGATGAAATTATTATAAACAGAAAAAAACGATAAACGGAAAAAGCCGTGTTGATATAAAAAGCGAGCTGTGCCGCCATTGCAGGCACGTCGTCGTCCAAAAACTTTTGACGGCGCGCAAAAGTATCGGCTTCTTTTTTTCACATTTTCACCCTCTTTTTTCCAAAATAATTCACAGTCACGTCTATTATACTACATTTTTCAAAAATTACTAACATTTTTAAATATTTTTTTAAAATATGTTTTGAATTTTTGTAAAAACTTGGTGTATAATTAGTTATACTAACAGCTTATTATGTAATTTTTTTATAAATTGGAGGAAATAAATGGAAGATTTATTAACCCTCACCTTGCCCGAACTTAAAAAGCAAGGCTAAAAGAGCTTGGAATAAAAAAATATTTCAAAGCTGAAAAAAAGGTGAGCTTGCCGAAAAAAATAGCGCAGTTCGCAAAAGATGAAAAAAACCGCAGAAAAAAACCTGCCGTAAAAAAAGTCGGACAAAAGCGATGAAAAAAAGGCGAAAAAAACAGAAATCAAAACCGCATCGGTTTCGGCGAATGAGCAAAAACCGGCGGGGCAAAAGAAGAAATCACAAAAAAAGAAGAAATCAACAAGGAAATATCCGAAGAAAATCAAAACAATTCAAATAATTTATCCGAAAAATATTCAAAATCCGAAAAAAATCTCAAAAAAACGGTTTCCGAAAAACAATCCCGAACACAAAGCAGACGAAAAATACCGAACACAAAAAGAACAATACGCGCGACGTTACGGGCGTTTTTGGAGGTTTTGGCAGACGGTTTCGGCTTTTTGAGGTGCGACAACTACCTATCCGGTTCGGACGACATTTACGTTTCGCCCGTGCAGATAAGGCGGTTTAACTTAAAAACGGGCGACCAGATTTTCGGCGTTATGCGCCTTCCCAACGAGGGCGAGCGTTTCGGTGCGATTATCTATGTAAAAGAGGTCAACGGCGACACGCCCGACGTTGCAATCAGGCGAAAAGCGTTCGACTCTCTTATTCCGATTTATCCCAACGAGCGTTTGACATTAGAGCGCGAGCCGGGCAACTTTTCGGTACGCTTAATCGACCTTATCGCGCCTATCGGAAAAGGTCAGCGCGGAATAATCGTATCTCCGCCGAAAGCGGGAAAAAAACCACGCTTTTAAAGTCAATCGCAAACAGTATTTCGGAAAAATTATCCCGACATAAAAACTGATTGTTCTTCTCATTGACGAGCGCCCCTGAAGAGGTCACCGATATGAAAACGTTCGATAAACGGCGAGGTGATTTTTTTCAACGTTCGACGAACTTCCCGAGCATCATATAAAGGTTGCGGAAATGACGCTTGAGCGCGCAATGCGCCTTGTGGAGCACAAAAAAGACGTTGTTGTTCTGCTCGACAGTTTGACAAGACTTGCGCGCGCATACAACCTCACCATTCCGCCGACGGGCAGAACGCTATCGGGCGGTATCGACCCCGGCGCACTGCACAAACCGAAACGCTTTTTCGGTGCGGCGCGAAACATTGAAAACGGCGGTTCGCTCACAATTCTCGCAACCGCGCTTGTCGAAACGGGAAGCCGAATGGACGACGTTATTTTTGAAGAATTTAAAGGCACGGGCAATATGGAAATCCACCTTGACCGAAAAACTCTCGGAAAAAAACGCATATTCCCGGCAATCGACATATATAAATCGGGCACGCGCAAAGAGGAGCTTCTGCTCACTCCGCGCCAGAAAGACGCGGTTTGGCATCTGCGCAGAATTATGAGCCGCGACCAAAGCCAGGACGTTGCGGAAAAATCATTTCGAGCCTTTGTCAAAAACGCACTCGAACACCGAATTTATCGACAATCTTCTGCGCCGTCAGGACAAAAAAACGGAACATTAACCCGAAACTGATAAATTTTAAAATGCTTACGAAAGGTTAGGAAAAAAATAAAATGGCACAACAAAAGAAAGCAAAGGGCGCGAAAGGCACAAGCGTGAAATCCGCCGCACCGTCAAAAGGCGCAAAAACGGCGAAAGAAAATTCGCACCTTTATGAAATAATCGCAATAATCGCAATCGCGGTGTCGCTGTGGCTGGTGTTAAGCCTGTATTTCAACAACGGCGGGCCGGCAGGCGCGGCAACGGTGAAATTTTTGCAGGGAATGTTTGGAACAAGCATATATTTTTCTGCCCCCGTACGCACTTTTTTTCTGCTTATCCACTCAATGATACATAAAAAAACTACAAAGAGTTAAAAATCAAAGTATCTTATGTGCGTGATAATGTTTTTTTCCTTTTTGCGGGACTTATTCACGTTTTGTCGGGCGTTGAGGGCTGGGAATACCGTCTTGAACACAAATCGCTTGCCGACTACTGGAAAAAATATTACCTCTACTATTCGACCAGCGAAAACGCGTATATGCGCGGTTCGGGCGTAATCGGCGAAATTATCGCGCGCCCCGTTATCAGTATGTTCAACTACCTCGGCTCGGACATTTTCTTCATCTCGATGATACTGATTTTTCTCAATCTGCGTGTTCGACGTTTCGTTCTTTAAAGCACTCAACAATTTCACGCTGTTTATGAAAGCGAGAAGTGAGAAAAAAAGCGTTGCAGAAGCAGTCGGACGAGCCGTACGGATACAGCGATGCCCCCGTGCAGACGCAAAAACGCAAAATAAAAGAAATCGACATTTTCGGCGACGGTGAAAAATCCGCGTCCGCACCCAAATCCGAGGCTCAAAAATCGGAACCGAAAGAGGAACCCGCCCCCGACGAAGACTACAAAGAGCCTGAAATTAAGCTTTACAACAAGGGTCAGACGGGTTTTGCCGAACTTTTGGACAAAAACGGCAAAGAGGGCAAGACTTTAAACGAAAAAGCTGAAAAAGTCTGAAAAAAACCGAAAAATCCGAAAAGACGCGGAAAAGAGCGAAAAAAACCGAAAAACGACGACAACAAACCCGACGAAAAAAATCGTCGAGGAATTAAACGAGGCAAACGACAAAGCAAGCGAAATTATCGAATACGAATACCCGTCGGTTGACCTTTTGACGCCTCCGAAAGCCAACAAAAAAACACTCACGATATTGAGGACGAATTAAAAAAAGAAATTCAAAAAAACTGGTTGACACCCTAAAAAGCTTCGGTGTAAGCGCAAAGGTTGTGGAAATCAGTATGGGCCCGACGGTAACGCGCTATGAGCTTACTCCCCGATGCAGGCGTAAAGGTGAGCAAAATCACGGGACTTTCAAAAGATATTGCCTTAAATCTCGCCGCAAAAAGCGTGCGTATCGAGGCTCCTATTCCGGGAAAATCCGCAGTGGGAATTGAGCTTGCAAACAAGGTTACAAACATCGTAACCCTCCGCGAGGTGCTCGAAAGCAAAGAGTTTATAAACGCAAAATCAAAACTTTCGGTTGCGCTCGGCAAAGACATCGGCGGAAATCCCATAATCATAGACATTGCAAAAATGCCCCATCTGCTCATTGCGGGCGCGACGGGCGCAGGTAAGAGTGTGTGCATAAACACGCTTGTTATGAGTATTCTCTACAAAGCTGACCCCAACGAGGTTAAGCTTGTTATGATTGACCCGAAAGTGGTTGAACTCGGTGTTTACAACGGCGCACCGCACCTTTTAATCCCCGTTGTGACCGACGCAAAAAAAGCCGCGTGCGCGCTCAACTGGGCGGTTTCGGAAATGACCGAGCGTTATTCCACATTTTCCGACAACAACGTCCGCGATATAAACGGCTATAACGAACTTATGGAGCTTAACGAAACACCCCAGCTCAAAATGCCTCAAATGGTAATTATCATCGACGAGCTTGCCGACCTTATGATGGTTGCGCCTGCCGACGTCGAAACATATATCTGCCGTCTTGCACAGATGGCGCGTGCCGCAGGTATGCACCTTGTAATCGCAACACAGCGTCCGTCGGTAAACGTCATCACGGGTACGATTAAGGCGAATATCCCGTCGCGAATTTCGTTTATGGTGTCGAGCCAGATAGACTCGCGCACAATTCTCGATATGTCGGGCGCGGAAAAGCTTATCGGACGCGGAGATATGCTCTATATGCCGGTCGGCGCGTCGTCGCCTACACGTCTTCAGTGTTCGTACGTTTCGGACAAGGAGGTTGAGGCGGTTGTTGCGGCGGTGAGCAAAAACTGTACACCGCAGTATAAAGAGGACGTTATTGAACGTCTTAATGCTGAGGAAGTTTACAATCCCGAGGGCGACGACCCCGGCGACAACGACGAACTTTTGCCCAAGGCGATTGAACTTGTTATCGAGCGCGGACAGATTTCCACATCGCAGTTACAGAGAAGTTTCCGCATAGGCTACAACCGCGCCGGAAGCATTATCGACCAAATGGAGGCGCGCGGAATTATTTCGGGACTCGACGGCAACAAACCGCGCCAGGCGCTCATCACGCGCGAGGAATACAACGAAATGCTTATGAGCAATAAATTACAGGACTAATATAATGAAAAAAAGATTTTTTTACCCATATCCAAAGAGGATATGCAAAAGCGGAAAAATTAAACAGCTTGATTTTGTGTACGTCAGCGGTGACGCGTACGTAGACCACCCGAGTTTCGGTCACGCAATCATCACGCGCGTGCTTGAAAGCGAGGGTTTCACCGTGGGCATAATCGCCCAGCCGAACTGGAAAGACTGTGAGGAATTTAAAAAGCTCGGCGCGCCGAAGTACGCATTTTTGGTGTCGGCAGGAAACATCGACTCTATGGTGAACCACTACACGGTTAACAAAAAAATCCGCCATACCGACCTGTATTCCCCCGGCGGAGAGGCGTTCAAACGTCCCGACAGGGCGACAATCGTGTATTGCAACCGCATACGCGAGGCATACCCCGACGCAAAAATCATAATCGGCGGTGTCGAGGCGAGTCTGCGCCGTTTCGCGCATTACGACTACTGGGACAACAAGGTGCGCCGTTCGATAATTTTTGACAGCCGAGCAGACATTCTCACCTACGGAATGGGCGAAAAAATCATCACCGAGCTTGCGCACGCGTTAAAGGACGGAAAGGAAATTTCCGAAACGGATATTGACGGCTGTGTTTACGTCCGCTCAAATATAGATTATCTTGAAAATTATATCGAAGTCCCGTCGTTTGAGGAGGTTTCGTCGGACAAGGTTAAATACGCAAAAGCCACCGCGGACGAATATTATGAGCAGGACCCAATCCGCGGACGTGCGATAGTGCAGAAATGCCAGGGGAAATATCTTGTGCAGAACAAGCCTATGATGCCCCTTTCCACAAGCGAGCTTGACAGGGTTTATTCACTGCCGTATATGCGCACCTACCACCCGATTTACGAAAAAGACGGCGGTGTGCCGGCGATAAAAGAGGTTAAATTTTCCATAACCAACACGCGCGGTTGCTACGGCGGCTGTAACTTCTGCGCGCTCACCTTTCATCAGGGCAGAATGGTTACAAGCCGAAGCGAAAAGAGCGTTTTGAAAGAGGCGGAAAGCCTCACGCACGAGCCTGATTTTAAAGGTTATATCCACGACGTGGGCGGTCCGACGGCGAATTTTTACGGACCGGCGTGCAAAAAACAGCTCACAAAAGGCACGTGCAGAGCAAAACGCTGTCTTTATCCCGAGCCGTGCAAAAATCTTGAAATCGACCACAAAAGGTATATGCGTCTTTTGCAGAAAATGCGCGAAATTCCCAAGATTAAAAAGGTTTTCATTCGTTCGGGCATACGCTACGACTATCTTATTCACGATAAAAACGAAGAATTTTTTTCTATTATCTTGCAAAAAAACCACGTCAGCGGTCAGCTTAAAGTTGCGCCCGAGCACATCAGCGACAACGTTTTTGTCCAAAATGGGCAAACCGAGCCGTGCGGTTTACGATAAATTTGCAGATAAATTTTTATGAAATAAACAAGAAAAATCGGCAAGGAGCAGTATCTTGTGCCGTATCTTATGTCGAGCCACCCGGGAAGTACGTTAAACGAGGCAATCGAACTTGCCGAGTACATCAGGGCGCACAATCTCCACCCCGAACAGGTGCAGGATTTCTACCCCACGCCTTTCACAATTTCGACCTGTATGTTTTACACAGGGCTTGACCCGTTCACCTTAAAAGAGGTGTACGTTCCGCGCACGTTTGAGGAAAAAGCAAATGCAGCGCGCGCTTTTTGCAGTTTACTAAAAAAAGGAAAATTACACGCTTGTGTTAAAAAGCGCTTAAGCTTGCGCACCGCGAAGATTTAATCGGTTACGGCAAAAACTGCCTTATACGTCCGCCGAAACCCCTTGCCGAGCGCGAACGGGCAGCGAAAACCAAGCAGAACTCAAAGCAATTCGCAAAATCAAATACAAAAACCAAAACAATAAAAAAATTCGGCAAACAGAGGAGGAACAAAAAAATGGCAAAAATTCTGGACGGAAAAAGCGGTTTCGCAAAGGGTAAAAAAACGCTCTTAAAGATGAAACGGAAAAAAATTCGTTGAAAAAAATACGGCATAAAAACCTGGGCTTGCGGTAGTTATCGTGGGTGACGACCCCGCGTCGCGCGTTTACGTAAACTCAAAAAGAAAGCGTGCGCCGAAATCGGCTATTATTCCGAGGAGCACGCACTGCCCGAAAGCACAACCGAGGGCGAACTTTTATCACTCGTTGAAAAAAACTCAACGGCGATGAAAAAAATCCACGGAATTTTGGTTCAGTTACCGCTTCCGAAACACATAGACGAAGAAAAAAATCATAAACGCGATTAACCCCAAAAAGGACGTTGACGCGTTCCACCCCGTGAATGTTGGCAAAATTATGATCGGCAATTTCGATTTTTCTGCCTTGCACACCGGCAGGAGTTATGGAGCTTATAAACGAGGCAGGCATTGACCTTACGGGCAAAAAAACTGTGTTGTCGTCGGCAGAAGCAACATTGTGGGCAAACCCCAGGCAATGCTTCTTTTGCACAAAAAAATGCGACGGTCACAATCTGCCATTCAAAGACGAAAAAAACATTAAAGAAATCACCAAAAACGCGGACGTTTTGGTTGCCGCGGTGGGCAGAGCGCAGATGTTTGACGGCGATTATATAAAGGACGGCGCGGTGGTTATCGACGTCGGAATGAACCGTCTTGAAAACAAAAAACTTGTCGGCGACGTTGATTTTGAGTCCGCCGCAAAAAAAGCGTCATACATCACGCCCGTGCCGGGCGGCGTCGGCCCAATGACCATTGCAATGCTTATGAAAAAAACACCCTCACCGCCGCGAAAAAAATGCGGTTTTTGGAGAAATAATATTTTTCAAGTCAAAAAAAGAGATGGATTTTTAAAGTCCATCTCTTTTTTGCAATTATCTTTTATGCTCCATAGCTGAAATCGGGGTCGATTTCATAATCCAAATCGGAGTCAATTTCGCCGTAAATTTCGTTTATATCACAGTCACAAATTTGATAGTCAAAAATCTGTCCAGTAGCTTTTATCAACAAAATCAACCGCAACATATCCGCCGAGATTTTGAGTAATTCTGAACAAAAAGTTTTGCAAGCTCGTTTGAAATTACAACCTCGTCGTTAACCTCAAGCGCGGGGTTTGCAACCGTGTAAGCCTCGCCGTCGAGATAAACGGTGTTTGAACCCACCGCAAACGACGCGGTTTTGTATTTTCCGCATTCAACCCAGTCGGGGCGCATAAGCGTAACAACGCCGTTTTCATAGGTAATGTCGCCGTCCGCAAAGCCAATGCCGACCGCCATATCTCTCAAATGCGGGTAAAAATTCGCCGTTCAAAACAACAGGCAAAACCGTCGTGGTTCATCGCGCCCCACATAAAGTGCTGATGCCACTCGCCGTCATCAGGCTCAAAAATCGGGGTAAACGGGGGAAAAAGGTCTGCAAAATTCACCGAATTTTCCTCGTTCAAAACAGGAAAAATCAACCTTAACGTTTGAAAGTTTTTTAACCTCGCTTTTGAAATTGAGCGTGAAATCCAAAATTCCGTCGTCCGAATTGTAAGCCGAAACATCTCCGCCCATTTTTTCGATAATTTCAAAAATGTTTACGCAGATATTCGCCGAAGTATCGGACTTTTTGATGTAACCTTTATTGTCACACTCAACTTTCATAACGATATTGCCGTCACCGATAATCTTTGTGGTCTGCAATCCCTCAAGAAAGCTTATAACATACGGCATAATTTCACCGTCGTAAACAGCTCGGAATTCCTCTTTCGTTGCATAATTTCCGCTTACGACAAAATCCTCGATAAAGTTGCCGATATTCGTAACGCTCTCGTTCAAAAATCGCTTTAAATCCCTTATCGTCTATGGTGATTGTGTAGCCTTTGCCGTCTTTTTTGATGTCGGCATATTTCGTCAAAAGGTCAACGAACGCGGTTCTGTACTGCTCAATAAATTCCTTGCTCAAAAGCTTTGAAAGCACAGCGTAAACCGCGTCCGGCTCAGCGCCGTCAATATTTTTTTAACAAGCGTGTCAATGTCGTAAACAACGTATTTGTCAAACGACGGCGTGTTCTGAATCATATTGAACACAGGCTTTGACAAGTCGGAAAAAAATCGTATTCAAGCCACACCTCGGTGTTTGCGTCCGCGGTGATTTTGAGGTTTTTTTTGTTAACGTAAACCGGCACGGCGCTCAAACCGCCGGCATAAATTTTTTTCCGCTTTTTGTAATCGGGCGAAATGTCAGCTTTGCCCGTAACGGTGCTTGTTGAATTAAAAAGTCCGTTTATAAGACCGTTTACGTCAATCATATTGGTCACATCTGCCGGCAAATACTCATCGGCAAAATTTAAATTTATCGGCTTGTTAAGCTTTTGCCGAATATGTAACCGTTTCTTCATATGTAAGATAATCCCTGTCGAAAAAAACGGAAGTTCGGACGCAAAAAAACGCAGGTTTGCGCAAACATCAAAAACAACCAAAAGCAAGTGCAAGAATTTTTTTCATTTTCACAAAACCCCCTGTTTAAAAAATTATTTCGGAAAAATTTTTTTGACGCGTGCTTTTTAAGCGCGAGATAAAGCGGAAATCCGAGCACGTAAACCGCCAAAAAAATTCCCCCAAAAAAGGTATATCCCATTATAACATACGCGTGTATATTTGTAAAGAGTAAAAAAACTTAAGGTATCCGCCCACAATAAGCGCGTCCACAATGACGGGCGGAAAAAAATTGCAATAAGCGGATTTTTTTCTTTCGCAGTGCGTATGTGAGCGACGCGCCGATAAGCGTTGCCAAACTTCCCAAAAACAAGGTCGATTATGCCCAGTCCGCCGAACAGAAGATTTGACAGAAAGCACCCTGCAAAAAGCCCGAAAACCGCGCCGGGCGTGAAAAAGAGGCAGAATACAGAGTGCCTCGGAAACGCGGAGCTGAAAGATGTTGTGCCCGAAAACTTATGGGTGCAAACGCCCACGTCAGCGCGATGTAAATTGCGGCAATCACCGCCGAATGTACAATGTAAATTGATTTTTTTCATATGTCCTCCCGTTGTTTTGTCCGAATACAAAAATTTTTTTACGAAACAAATCTTATAAAAATTGATGTCCCTCATTTTTTTCGCATTTAAAGTCCATAATTTTCTCAAAAAAATTCAATCGGAAGATAAATTTCGCCCTCCGATACAAACGGCGCGCCGATTTCGTAATCCGTGCCGTTTTTGGTGCATTTTGTATCGCCGATTTTTGCGCTCGCCGTCAAAAACACCTTTTTCACGGTGATTTCGCCCGTTTCTTCATTATATATAACGTCGCAGTCGCACTTTTTCCAAAATTTTGCGCGCGCTGATAAAATACTCGCCGTCCTTTAAAAACGGGTTTGTGCGAAAAAGCCCATAATCTCGTTGTTCAGCGCGGTAACGGGAAGCTTTTCAAACGTCGGAATTTTAATTCTTTCGCGGTTGTTGACCAAAATTTCGTCACCGATTTTGTCCAGCGTGATTATATCGTAGCCGAGATTGAATTTTTTTCAAAATAAATGCCGTTGTCCGAAAGATAAAGCGTGTCGAAATCGGTGTAGTAAAACACGCCGTCAAAGCTTTCAATATATTTGGGAAATTCGCCGTCGTAGTCGATTTTCATAAACGGCATTTTGTCCGCCGACATAAAGAAGTAGCCGTATTTTGTGGAGGCAATGTCGAATTTTCCGTTGTTGGACGGAATGTTGACGGTGGATAATTCAAACCAGTCTTTCGCGTTTTCGGTGTAATAATTCTTGCCTGCGCAAACGTAATATTTGCCCGACGCAAAGCCTATTTCGGTAGGATATGCGTCAAACGTTTTTCTCGCTTACAAGATTAAAATTACCGTCAAAAAATATACACCTTATTGTAAAATTTCAAAACGCTTTCAAAATATGACGGCGCACCGTCGTACGCGCCCCATTTTGCGATATAGCCGTTATCGCCTTTTACAATATCAAAGTTTGCGCCCTCTGTGCCGAAAAATCTTTTTCGCCTCGTCGGAGAGCGGAATTTCAGTGTAATCGGAAAAAAATTATCGCTTTTGTAAAGGCGCGAATTGTTCCACACCAAAAAAACGATTTTCCGTCGGTTTTCATACCCTTTTGCGCAACCTCAAAAGCGCGCTCGTCAAACGTTATGTCAATCGGCGCGTCCTTTAAAAACAAACGAATTGAGCATACCGCCGTTGTTGTTCGCCGGCAAAATCACGTCGAGATAAAAACACCGTCGTTTTGCCCTTTTCAAGCTTTACGCAAGCCATTGTGTCAAGCGTGCCGTCCGCCTTGTTGCCCTTTGACAGCGCGTAATTGTTCACTCGGTTCATATTTTCGTCGTACAGCATAACAATGTTGTTCGAGCCTGTTTCAAGGTTGTAATAAACGTATCGGTCATAATCGCAGTTATTTTTTTAACGCTCACCTTGTAATTCACCTTAACGCCGTAGTTTCCGAGATTGCACGCCTCCAAAAAGATTGTCCTCATAGCGCGAAACGGTGCGGTTGGGGAATAAATTTATTCTCGTTTTGCTTAACTTTCTCCTGCGACGGATTTATTGTGTCGGTATGGAAAACGTCAAAAAACCACCACGGAGTTTTCACGCCGTCGGGAACGCTTTCGCCGTAAAAATCAAGCTTGGACTCGTCAAGATATTTAATTTTAAGCATATCCGACTCGGCGCAGATGTCGCGCGACCACTTGTCGTTTTGCGGATTTAAATTCGTCACCCATTTGTCGGTCAGCTTGCCTGCGGTGTTGTATTGATTGTAAACCGTGACGGGCAGAAAAATCGCCGTCCTTATCGCTCTTGTTTACCGAAAAATTAAGGTTTGCGCACACCTTCGGGAGCGTCTGCGCAATGCCCTTGTACTGTCTTTCGCGCTTGAAATTTCCGTCTTTCTCATTGTAATCGTGGTGCGAACGGTCTTTCAAAATTCCGTTCGATTTAAGCGCGGCAATATCGAAATCCACACTGCCCGACACAACCTCAAAATCCATCAGAATGTTGACGGGTTTAAGATACGGCACTGCGGAATAGTTTTTTTATAAATTCGCTTATCCACACTTTTTTGTCCGAATTTACGCCGAACTGCACGGGCAAAAACTCGATAGGTTCATATCTTTTTGTACGAGCCGACCTGATAAATCGGCGTCTGAAGATAGTCTGACCACGCGCCAAGACAGCTCCAGCTGTCCTCGTATTTCTGCTTGTTTGCGCGCGAATAAAGCGTTTTCACGTCGGGCATTTCAAAGCCGAGCGCGGTGATTTTTCACAACCGCGGACGAATTTGTTTCAAAAAGTCCGTCCACCTCAATCGAAAAATCCGTTTTCGGTGATTTCGCCGTTTTCGTCTTTCACGCCCGTGAAATTAAGATTTGTTATAAAAAAACGGAGTATTTTTCCCGTTTTAAGCGATTTATTCTTCATTATATATGCAGGGTCGGGGTTGGACGTGTCGGACAAATCGTCACGCGTCACCGACTCGATGTTGTTTTCGTATATAAACGTACCGCCCCCGTACGGCTTAAACTCGAGCGCACGGCTCAATGCGCGCATATACCGCAGAGGAAACCGCGCATATTGAGATTGACATTAAAAATTGAAATGAAAAAGGTTTTTTCATAAAAAAATCCTCCGAAAAAAATTTATATAAACATTATACTACACGCAAAAATATCTTTTCAAGCTGTATTTTTTTGGTATCGCATAATATTTTTAAAGAATTTTGCGAATTTTTAAAAATTTATGCGGTATATTTGCCGTTTTATGCCGTGATACGGCTCACAAAGGCACATCAGGGTTGAAAATTATGCGCATATTGTGTAAAATGTTAGACATCAGTGAGCCGAACCCCGTGCGGTTTAACTCTCTGATGCCTAAGTCAACGGCGCCAAGAGAAAAAAACAGAAAGGATTTTTTTGGTATGAAAAACAATTTTTTTCTTTTGACTCTCGTTTTGACACTTTCGCTTGCGGTATTTACGCAAAGCGCGTTTGCGAGCGCACCGTCCGCTTTGAAACAGGGTGCAAGCTCGTATGAGGTGACAACTTTGCAGACAATTCTCAAAAAAATCAGGACTATATTAATTCGGAGATAACGGGTTATTACGGAACCGAAACGAAAAATGCGGTGACAAAATTCCAGAAGGCAAACGGTCTTGCCGCGGACGGAATTTTTCGGCACAAACACGCGCAGTGCGCTGTACTCCGCCGCATCACAGCATTATCTGCGCACATACGACGACAACGATATTTACTGGCTTTCGCGTCTTATCGAGGCAGAGGCGCAGGGCGAAAGCTACACGGGCAAAGTCGCGGTGGGAAACTGCGTTTTGAACAGGGTTATCACCGACAGCTACCCGAATAACGTTGTAAAGGTTATTTTCGATACAAACTACGGCGTGCAGTATCAGCCGACGAAAAACGGCGCGATATACAACACACCGTCGCAAAGCAGTGTCAACGCAGCGATTGCGGCGCTCGAAGGCGCGCGCCCCGTGGGAAAATGCCTGTTTTTCTATAATCCGCGCACATCTGCAAGCAGTTGGATTAAAAATAACCGTCAGTATTATACGTCAATAGGAAACCACGATTTTCATATATGACGGAGGAGGGGTTGTAAGGGACGTTTCCCTTGCAATCCCTCTTTTTGTTTTCAAAAATTGTCTTACCATATCAAAAACAGGTTATCGTTATTTTTTGGTTGCTCCGCAGGCTCTGCTTTTGGCGCAAAAGCAGAGGGAAAACGTGGGGGTTTCGACTCCCCCACACCCCTAAACGACAAGGGCTCTGCCCTTGACCCGTTCTGTAAACGTTTATTTTTTTCGGCTGACAGTTTGTTCTCGATTTTTTTGTCTGAAAAAAATAGTTCGGCAATCTGTTGTTTGGATGATTTGATTGTTTTAAGGGGTCTTGGGGCGGAACCCCCAAGCCGTTTAGGGGTACGGGGGAATCGGAACCCCCTGCGCTTTTTGAGGCACTTTTACTCTAAAAAGTGCCATAAGCGGAGCGAAACGGTATAATATCATATTTTATGTTTTTGATATGACACGATAAATCAAAAATTCAAACCACGGGATTGCAAAGGCACCCCATTTGCACCTACTCCTCCTCGTATACCTCGTGGCAATTTTTTTCTCCGCGTTATACTTCAAGCCGTAATGTTAGCCGTCCTTTTTGTATACCGTTTTCAAATGTGCCGACAAAGCTTTTATACATTCCCTCAAACTGCGGATTTCCCTTCGGCGAATACTCAACACCCTCGCCGTTTTTCTCGCCGTCCTTATAATTTCCCTCATAGATAAGGTAAATTTCGTCAAAATACGCGTTATACTCGGTCATAAATCCGTCTTTTTTGCCGCTCTTCCACTCGCCGTCGCTTGTGAGCGCGCCGTTGCGGTACATTTTGCCCTTGCCGTCAATCCGTCCGTCCTTAAACTCGCCCTCATACATAACGTACTCGTCAACCGAATACATCACGCCCGGCACACGGCCCTCGCCGTAAACCAAAATCTCTCTGCCCTCTTTCATATTTTCCGAATACATACCGTAATTGATATAATACATTGTTCCGTTTCCGTGCATAACGCCGTTCACGACGTTTCCGCGGTACAAAAATGCTGTCCGCTTTTTTTCGTTATACATATCGTTTGAATCGGAATAATAATAAATCACGCCGTCGGTGTCGGTATATCCCGGCGCCCAAAGCGCGGTAATTCGCTTAACGTCCTCGTTTGACGCACTTCCGATTACAACCTCAAAACGGTCGAGATGAATTTCGCCGTCATAAATTTTATATCCGTCTTTAAAGAGCATACCGTTGAATTTTCTCGGATAGGTTTCCGAATTGTAAATTTCGTTTCCGTCATCGTCATACACCGCGCCGACGCCCTCACCATACGGCGAATTTTTCCCTTTTCGTGAATAAGATAAATTTCACCCGTTTCGGGAAGATAGCGCGCCTCGCCGCCGTTTTCAAACTTGGCACTGCGCACCCTCACGCCGTATTTAAACCTGCCGTCCTGTTCGATATAAACCGTCGCTTTTTCGTCAAAATTCATAGTAAACGACGGATTTTCAAGGTTGCTCGGGAACACGTTGACCTGATAATTTTCAACGTTTTTATATTCGTACTTTTCCAAATTTGAATAGATATACGACCCGTTCACGCTGACGGTTTTATCGTTTGAAAAAAATCACCCTAAACATAGTAATACGACTCGCCGTAACGGCTTTGGTTATCGTATTTTTTTCACGCCGTACAAAAGGTTTCCGTCACTGCCGAAAAAAATCCCTTTTTCAACCGACACCGAATTTTCGCTGTTTTTCGGTTTTTTTCCTCGCAGTTTTCAATTTCCTTTTCAATAATGCACACATCAAGACGGCGTTTTTCCGTCGTCATATTTCACATATCCTCCGCCGTACTCGCCCACCGCGTCGACGCTGACCATCGTCGTGCCGAAAAATGTTGTAGCTTTCCGCAAGATTTCCGTTTATATAGGTTTTTTTATATCTGTGGGATATACTTTAAAAATATCTTTAAAAAGTTACATTTTTCCCTTTTTTGTGTTGATAACGTCGGTTGCATAAGGCGTAAAAATTCCTTTCGGGGCGCGTAATTTCAAGCGTGCGCTTATCCCCGTTCCACAAAACATTAAAGCCGTATTTTGACAAAGCCTCGGCAATCACAAAAGTTTTTCCCTTGTAGTTGAACGACTCAATCGGGCAGTAATCAATAAACGTCACAATGTCGGTTTCTTTCACATACCCCAAATCCTCGGCATACGCGGTGCAAAAACATCAGCATCACGGCGCACAAAAACCGCAAAAACACACAAAAATTTCTTCATATTATATCCCTCCTTTTACTCCATATTACCAAATTTAGGCACGAATAATCAATATCCGCACCGCAATCGTAACGAAAATGAAAAAAAGAAAAATGTGATTTTTTTATGCAGTGTATTCCTGCCAAGACTAAAAACGCTATTTAATTCCGTTCCATTCGTCCTCCCACAATACCTCCATATAGCCTCCGTCAAAATTGACCGGCAGTATACTGTAGCCCGAAACACGTATGTCCTCCGGATTCCAGTGGTCAAGCATCATATACCATCTGCCGTTTGCAAAGAGCGAGTTACAGCTTTGACCCTGAAAAGTTTTTTTCGGTAATCCGCGCGGCCCATACAAGGATTATCCCACAGGCGCCATCTTCCGAAAAATATGCTCGGACGTTCCGTAAAGCATAGCGTTGGGAGAATATCCCGTGCAGCCCGACGTTGCGGAATAATACCAATCACCCACGTGATAAAAAAACCGGCGCTTCTCTTGCCTGGTCTGTAAAAATCGCCTTATATGCACCCGTAAATTTTGTATATGTATCGTCCATTTCGTGAATCAGCATAGTTTTGTTCATATCGCCGGCACAGATAAAATATGCCTTTTCATCATTGTCGATAAAAACGGTAAAATCGCAGCAATCGCGGATGTTCGGCTTGAATGAGCCCATATATTCAAAACGGCCCGAAAGGAGAGTCTGAAATTGCCCATGCCGCGCGGCGAAGCTCATATGTCATATTGTCAAGATGAAACCACAAAACGAATTTTTTGAGTTTTTTGCTGTAAACAACTTTCGGACGTTCGCCTATGCACTTAATTCCCGCCTCGTGATTCGCCGGCTCTTTAAACGCTTTAAAAACAAGCCCCTCGTTCTTCCAGTCGACAAGATTTTTTGAAGTATAACACGAAAATCCTATGAAATCCATACGTCGTTTTACCGTAACGGCATTTTTATTCTCGCCATACCAATAATATGTGCCGTTATGAAACAAAATGCAGCCGCCGTGTGCCTGTATGCCCGCACCGTCGGTATCTTTCCAAAGCGTTCCGTTCTTTTTGCATACTCTGTTCCTCCTTATTTAGGCATCAGAGGATCGAACCCCGTATGCCTTGCATTTTTAAAAAAATTTCATGCCTTTTTCGGCTTGTCGTCCTCGAAAGGCGTCAGCCTGTCTTCGTCCTCCGTACCGAAAAATTCAAATAATTTTTTTAAAAACGGAAGGTCGAAGAGTTTAAATAGAGCAAATTTTTAAAAGACAAGGCGAAAAGCTGGGTTAATACTGACGTATAACATAGCTTTTCAACGCAGTATTTTAGGGAAAATTTGCCTATTTAAACCACACAGGGTTCGGTCATCTGATGCCTAGCCGAAAGAAAGTAATCCGAACTCCGATTTTGAGAGAGCGGATTTTCGCTTTCGGCTTCGTTAAAATACTCGGCAATCCGTCAGGATTACTTGTTCTCCCGGCTTTTCCGTCCCCCGAAAGAGTGCACTCAAATTATAGCGTGCCGTTTTTTAAAAGTCAATATCCTTTTCTGTGATATAATTGCACTATCCTGCGCTGCATTTGCGCAATTACCAAAAAAATATGTGTCTTATGATATAAAAAAATAGTTGGTTTTTTGGTAAATTTCGCAAAAATTTTACAAAAGTATAGACAAAAAGCCAAGAATTGTATTATTATATACTATATATTTATAATTTTGGAGGGGTACTTTATGAAAAAAACTTCTATCGGTTGTCCTCGCGCTTACGCTCGTTTTGTCGCTCGCGGCTTGCGGCGGTACATCAACGGGCAGCGACGGCGACACAATCAAAAATCGGCGTTTTCGAGCCTACAACAGGCGAAAACGGCGGCGGCGGAGTTCAGGAAGTTCTCGGCGTTCGCTATGCAAATTCAATCAGACCTTCGGTTACGATTGACGGAAAAGAATATAAAATTGAATTGGTTGAAGTTGACAACCAGTCTGATAAAACCGCGGCGGTTACCGCTGCACAGTCGCTCGTTTCGTCGGGCGTAAAAAGCGGTTATCGGCTCTTACGGTTCGGGCGTTTCCATTGCGGCAGGTTCCACTTTCGCAGAAGCTAAAATCCCCGCGGTAGGATGCTCATGCACAAATCCGCAGGTTACTCTCGGAAACGACTACTACTTCAGAGTTTGCTTCCTCGACCCGTTCCAGGGCACGGTTATGGCAAACTACGCCGGCGTTACAAAAGGTCTTAAAAAAGCGGCTGTAATCTGCCAGAACGGCGACGACTATTCGACAGGTCTTGCTTCTTACTTCAAAAAAGCATTCCCCGGCGAAATCGTTTACGAAGGCACATACAACACAAATGAGTCGGACTTTAACGCTATTCTCACAGCGGCTAAAGCAACAAATCCCGATGTATACTTTGTTCCGTCGTCTATCGCAACGGCAGGACTTTTCATCAAACAGGCGCGTGAGCTCGGTGTAACCGCTCCCATTATGGCAGGCGACACCTGGGAAAACGAAACAATCATCAAAAACGCAGGCGCGGAAAAAACTGCGAGGGCGTAACATTCTCGACATTCTTCGACGAGAAAGACTCGTCTGGGAAAGAATTTGTTGACGGCTTTGTTAAATACCTCAACAGCTCGGCTGAAAACCTCAAACTCAACGGCGGCAGCGACGGTGTTGCGGCGGTTTCGGCGCTCGGCTTTGACTCGTACAACGTAATCCTTGACGCTATCGAGGCTGCAAAATCCACCGATTCGCAGGCAATCCGCGACGCTCTTACAACACTTGACACAACAGGTGTTACAGGCTCGCTCGCATTCGACGAAAACGGCGACGCTAAGAAAGATAAAGCTTACATCAAAGTTATCGAAAAACGGCGCGTTCAAATTCATCGGAACACAGCTTACAGACGGTAAATTCACACCGGTTGAGTAATTTTTAAGATTACGTAAATTTATCAATTTTTAAATAACATCGGCGAGGTTTCTTGCCTCGCCGATATTTGTTTTACTTACATAAACAAAAAAAGGCTTTTTGGTACTTTTTTTAATTTTAAGGGGGAAAAATCCCGATGAACGCATTTTTGCAAAATTGCCTTAACGGCTTATCAATCGGAAGTATTTATGCCTTAATCGCCATAGGCTACACTATGGTGTACGGAATTTTGCGCCTCATAAACTTTGCTCACGGCGATATTTTTTTATGATGGCAGGCTATTTTATGATTATCGCAATGACCGACCTTTTTAATTCCGTGGCAGATTTCAATAGCGATAGTGATTATCGCAACAATTCTCTTGGGCGTTTTAACCGAAAAAAATAGCGTATAAAACCGCTTCGCAGCGCACCGAGAATGTCTATAATGATTTCGGCAATCGGCGTTTCGTATTTCTTGCAGAACTTTGCAACATACCTTTTTTTCGGCGCTCCCGAAATCGTATCCTTCAATCGCCGTGCTTGACAGGAAAATTACAATCGGCACAATTTCAACCTCGCTGGTTACGTTCATAACGCCGATTTTAACAATAGTGCTTGTTATTGCGCTGGTTGCGCTTATCAACAAAACCAAAATCGGTATGGCAATGAGAGCGGTGTCGAAAGATTTTGAAACGGCACAGCTTATGGGCGTAAAAAAATCAACAGCGTTATAAGCATAACGTTTGTAATCGGATGTGCGCTCGCGGCAATCGGATCGATTTTTATATTTCACGCCCCGTCCGCAGGTTTATCCGCTTTCGGGTTCTCTCCCGGGCTTAAAATGCTTTGTTGCGGCGGTTTTCGGCGGCATCGGTTCAATTCCCGGCGCGCTTGTCGGCGGATTTTTAATCGGACTTTGCGAAACCTTTATCAAGGCAGGAATTTTCTCGGAATTTTCCGACGCATTCACATTTGTAATTTTGATTGTCGTGCTTTTGTTTAAGCCGACGGGACTGTTTGGCGAAAAAGTAACGGAGAAGGTGTAGAATATGACAAAACAAACAAAAAATATTATTGCCGCACTAATTTTGGCGGTTGTAATTTCGGGCTTTGTGCTTTATGCGGGTCAGCTGCCTACAACCTCTATGCTCCGCACATCGCTCCAAATGGGCGTTATATACGCACTGCTCGCAGTGTCTATGAATATGCTCAACGGCGTAACGGGACAGTTTTCGCTGGGACTTGCAGGTTTTATGACGCTCGGCGCATATACCTACGCGGTGCTCACAATTCCCGTGTCGGTTAAAGACAACGTTTATTACCTCTACGGCGTGGCAAACTGCCTCAAAAACGTTCAGCTTCCGATAATTCCGGCGCTTATCATCGCAGGACTTGTCGCGGCATTCTTTGCGTTTTTTTGATAGGTATGCCCGTATTAAGGCTTAAAAGCGACTATTTTGCAATCGCAACGCTCGGATTTGCCGAGGTTGTGCGTATCGTCACCGCAAGCTCGTGGCTCAACAAGGTGACAAACGGCTCGCTCGGTCTTAACAGCATACCGAAATTCAATTCGTATTACGCAATTTTTCATTGTTGTGATTATCTGTATCGCGATAATGTTTTTTTAATCAAAAAAATTCCACCTACGGCAGAGCGTTTAAAGCAATACGCGACGACGAAATCGCAGCCGAGGCAATGGGAATAAATTTGCAGAAACACAAAAATTTTTATCGTTTGTAATAAGCTCGTTTTTTTCGCAGGTATCGGCGGTGCGCTCCTCGCTATGTATCTTAAGGCGATTTCCGCAACAACGTTTACTCTCGCAACCGCAACCTATTACATTCTCCTTATGGTTGTAATCGGCGGTATGGGAAGTTATTCGGGCAGTATCATAGCGGCGTTTCTGGTTATCTTCGCAAAAGAATGGTGGCTCAGAGGACTCGACAAACCGCTCATCATTTCGGGCGTGCAGATTCCTCTTTTGCGTTCGGGCTTCAGAATGGTTATATTCTCGCTCATTTTGATGATTGTCGTTTTGTTCTTCAGGCAAGGGCTTATGGGCGACAACGAGCTGACGCCGGACTTTATAAAGTCGCTTTTCAAACGAAAGAAAAAAAGCAAACAAACTTGAGGAGGTACAGAAATAATGGCAGAAAAATGTACTTCACATAGAAAAATATAGTAATGCAGTTCGGCGGTGTCGTTGCGGTAAACGACTTCACGCTGGACATTAACGAAGGCGAAATCGTGGCGCTTATCGGCCCCAACGGCGCAGGCAAAACCACCGCTTTCAACGTTATCACAGGCGTTTACGCTCCCACAAACGGCGCGGTGTATTTTAACGGCAAGCGCATTATCGAAAAACCACCCTCACGGCAAAATGAAAAAAAGCTTTACAAGGGCGGAAATTTGGGAAAAATACAAGTCGGTAATCGAGCCGACGCCCGACAAAATCACGCATCTGGGCATTGCACGAACGTTCCAGAATATCCGCCTTTTCAAAAATATGACGGTTTTTGAAAACGTTCTTATCGCAAAGCATTTAAAGCGTACGTCAAACATCTTTTCGGCAACGTTCCGCTTAAATGCTAAAGAAGAGGCGCGTCAGCGCAAAGAAGTTATGAAGCTTTTTGGACATTCTCGGCCTTTCGTCGGTTAAGGACGAAAAAAAGCGACAAATCTTCCCTACGGAAAAACAGCGTCATCTTGAAATTGCGCGCGCACTCGCAACCGAACCGAAACTTTTGCTTCTCGACGAACCGGCGGCAGGTATGAATCCGCAGGAAACCGAGGAACTTACCGCGTTTATCGGCAAAATCCGCTCGGAATTCGGGCTTACAATTCTTATGATTGAGCATCATATGGACTTGGTTATGGATATTTCGGACAGAATTTACGTTCTCGATTTTGGAAAACTCATCGCACAGGGCACGCCCGACGAGGTGCAGAACAATCCGAAAGTTATCGAGGCATATTTGGGGGTGAGCGACGATGCTTAAAATTAACGATTTACACGTTTCGTACGGCGGAATACGTGCAATCCGCGGTGTGAGCCTTGAAATTCCCGACAAAGAAATCGTTACGCTTATCGGCGCGAACGGTGCGGGAAAAATCGACAACACTGCGCTCGGTTGCCGGTCTTGTAAAACCCGATTCGGGTTCTATTGAGCTGGACGGCAAAAGAGCTTTGTCGGCAAAAAGCCCCAACGAAATAATCACGCACGGAATTGCGCTTGTTCCCGAGGGCAGACGCGTTTTTGCAAACCTCACCGTGCTTGAAAAACATCAAAATCGGCGGTTATCTGCGCAAAGACAGCCTTGATGAGGACATTGAAAAAAATGTACAGCCTTTTTCCCCGATTTTTGAAAGAGAGAAACTGGCAGCTCGCAGGTACGCTTTCGGGCGGCGAACAGCAAATGCTCGCCGTTGCGCGCGCGCTGATGAGCAAACCGAAAATTATTATGATGGACGAACCGTCGCTCGGTCTTGCACCGCTTATAGTGCGTGACATTTTCGACATTATAAAGGAAATCAACAAACAGGGCGTAACGGTGCTTTTTGATTGAGCAGAACGCGAATATGGCGCTGAAAAATTGCCGACAGAGCATACGTTATGGAAACGGGAAAAATAACAATGAGCGGTACCGGCGCGGAACTCCTCGCCGACGAGAGAATAAGAAAAAGCATACCTCGGAAAAATCCGCAAAAATAATAAAAATTATCGGGACGGTTAAAGCCGTCCCGATTTTTTTATATACAAAATTAAACAAATTATAAAAACAAACATTTACCGCGTCAAACCGTTTTGTGTGCATTGCCGTTTACAAATGGGTCAAGGGCGAAGCCCCTTGTCGTTGTGGGGCGCTGTTTGCCGGTGGCAAACGTTTAGCGCCGACCGAGCCGGCAGGCGAGAGCGCTGCCTTCTGCGGAGCAAAAAAATTTTCTAATGTCCGAGCGGTTTTTTTCTCCATAAATTCTTTCTCTACTGTGAGGTCGGCGTGTAAAAGCACCCCGAACACCACGGCGAACGGAATAACCGTCACCCAAATTGCGCGTCCCGAAAAAATGTTGCAGAAAACCGTGCCGATAACCGCACCGGCTATAAAGAAAACCAGCATTTTTGAATGTTTCGACAATCTCTCGCGGTGCGATTTATTCTTCGTTTTAAGATGTTTCAATTCTTTCGCGAGTCCCACGCCGATTTGACGTATATGATTTGTCGCAAACGTCGTTGCCATAGGCACGCCCTCCGCCTGGCGGAACGTGTTATACTGCATTGACGCGATAAAAATTTATCATAACCTGCGAAATCTGCACGGGATACGAATCGGGGATAAATCCCATCACCAAAACCGCCAGAATTTCAATCGCTATAAGGAGTGTATCCCAGCGGATAAGAAAAATTGTGCTTTTACCAAATTCGGCAAAAGCTCCGACACAAACGCGCCGAGAAGATACGCCGAAATCGGGATTAAATAATAGAGCGCTTTTGCTCCAGTGCCCTGCGCCGAGCGCAAGACCCATCAGCACCACGTTACCCGTCTGCGCATTGCAGAAAACGTTTCCGCGAAGCAGATATGTATACGCGCCGAAAAATCCTGCAACCGTCATAAGCGTGTAAAAAACCCAGTTTCTTTCGCACGTTAAATACACCAGTTCTTTTTCATATTCCAAGCCTTCGTTTTGCATATGCACCCTCCCGACTGTCTTTTTCTACGATATTGTATCATAATTTTTTTGCAAAATCAACCCTTGCAGTGCACAAAATTTTGTGATATAATCATCGGTCTTAACTTCACGCGGCTCTCTTTCCCCGTTTCCGAAACGCTTTCGGGCGGTATCGGGCTTATCATCTGCGCAAAAAAACGGTGAAAAAAACCGGAAGAAAAAAACAAAACAATCGTCAAATAGCACAAAAATGTAAAAAAATTTTATAAAAAAACTCTTTTATTTTTCGATATAGTGATATAATAAATAAATATGATATTATCAGGCATTTTACAGGCAAAATAAAGGGTGGGTGAAAATACCTTGGAAAAATTTGTAATAAACGGCGGAAACGCACTTTGCGGAACCGTTGATATTTCGGGCGCAAAAAACGCAGCCGTTGCAATCATTCCGGCGACTATTTTAATTGAGGACGAGTGTATTATCGAGAACGTTCCCGATATTCAGGACGTCCGCATTATTTTGGATATTCTTTCTTCACTGGGCGCAAAAGTTGAAAAAATCAGCGCAAACACCGTAAAAATCGACGCTTCAACCTTGAATACATACATTGCGGAAAAGGAAATGGCGTCAAAAATGCGTGCGTCGTACTATCTTCTCGGCGCGCTTTGCGGACGTTTCAAAAAAAGCAGCCGTTCCTCCTCCGGGAGGCTGTAATTTCGGCATACGTCCGATAGACCAGCATATAAAAAGGCTTTGAGGCATTAAACTGCAAAGTTGAAATAAAGCACGGCAGTATCAACGTTGACGGTGAAAAACATAAAAAGGCGGTCAGGTTTATTTCGACGTTGTGAGCGTCGGCGCGACAATCAACCTTATGCTCGCGGCGGTGCGCGCACCCGGCGTCACCATTATGGAAAAACGCGGCGAAAGAACCGCACATTGTTGACGTTGCAAACTTTTTAAATTCAATGGGCGCAAACATAAAAGGCGCCGGAACGGACGTTATCAAAATCACGGGCGTTGAAAAGCTTCACGGCGGAACATACGGCGTAATCCCCGACCAAATCGAGGCAGGCACGTATATGTTCGCGGCGGCGGCAACGCGCGGAGATGTAACCATACGAAACGTAATTCCCAAGCATCTTGAGGCGATTACGTCGAAATTTATCGAAATGGGCGTGGACGTTACCGAGGGCGACGACGAAATCCGCGTGTGCGCCAAGGGAAACCTTAGTAAAATCAACGTTAAAACACTGCCCTACCCGGGATTTCCCACCGACCTTCAGCCTCCTATGGTTGCGCTTTTTAACCACCGTAAACGGCACGAGCATTGTCACCGAAAGCGTGTGGGATTCGCGTTTTCAGTATGTTGCCGAGCTTGAAAAAATGGGCGCGAAAATCACGGTTAACGGCTCGGTTGCGGTTATCGAGGGCGGTCACGCGCTCACCGGTGCGGACGTTAAATCCACCGACCTTCGCGCGGGCGCGGGAATGGTTATCGCGGCGCTTTGCGCAAACGGCACAACCGAGGTTTTAAACGTTTACCATATCGACAGAGGATACGAAAATATTATAGAAAAACTCACAAGCTTGGGAGCGGATATTAAAAGAACAGATGATTAGGTTTATAACATTATTCAGCGGCAGCAGCGGAAACGCAACGCTGATTTCAGGCAGAGAAACAAACATTTTAATAGACGCCGGAGTAAGCTGTGCGAAAATATGCGCGTCGCTCTCGGAACTCGGAATTTCGCCGAACGAGCTTGACGCAGTACTTATAACCCACGAGCACAGCGACCACGTAAACGGCGTGCGCGTGCTCTCAAAAAGTTTAACATTCCCGTTTACGCAACCGAAAAAAACGCTCGACGCAATGAATTTGTACGACGTTTACGCGCACAATCAGCGCGCGGTGAAATCGGGCGAACGGTTTGAGATACGCGAATTTGAAATTTTTCCTTTCTCCATTCCGCACGACGCGGCAGACCCCGTGGGATACAGCGTTCTTGCCGAAAACAAACGGTATACCGTCGCAACCGACCTCGGGCACATCAACGAACGGCTTTTAAAATGTCTTTGCAAAAGCGAGGTTGTTCTGCTTGAGTCAAACCACGATGTGGAAATGCTAAAAAAAGGTCGTTATTCCTATCCTTTGAAAAAGCGTATTCTGTCCGATTCCGGGCATCTTTCAAACGAAAACGCGGCGTGGACGGCGACACAGCTTGCAATGTGGGGAACGGGCAAAATCATTTTGGGACATTTATCAAACGAAAATAATACGCCGAGCCTTGCATACGAGGCATCGCACAGTATGCTGTGCAAAAACGGCGCGCAAATCGGGGGCGACGTGATATTAAAAGTCGCGCCGAGGAGCGGAATTTTGGAAATATAACAAAACACGGAAAGGGGTTTTAAAATGAGTACATACGAAATTGCACAAAGGATAAGGGAACTTCGCGAAGTGTGCGGGTACACCGAGGAACAACTCGCAGAAGAACTTGGCGTTGACGCCGAAACATATAAAGACTATGAAAAAACGGGCGACAACATTCCGATAAGCGTGATTTACGAAATCGCGAATAAATTTAAGGTGGATTTCACCGAAATCGTCACGGGTGTGAGCGCAAAGCTCGACACTTATCACCTTGTGCGAAACGGCGAGGGACGCGACGTTGACCGTTATCCGGGCTACCGTTTTTCCGACCTTGCGTATAAATTCAGCCGTAAAATTATGCAGCCCCTTCTGGTTACTCTCGACCCGTCGGATAAGCCTGCCGCGCTTGTTTCGCACGCAGGTCAGGAGTTTAATATGGTGGTTGAAGGCTCGATTGCAGTCGTCATTGAGGATGAGGAACTCATCCTGAAAAAAGGCGACACAATCTATTTTAACCCGAACTTAATGCACGGACAAAGATGTGTCGGCGACAAAAAAAGCTGTTTTTCTTACAATAATTGCCGAATAGAAAAAGGACGTGTTAAATAATGCTTCTTACAAGATTTTTTTACCGAGAATAGAATTTAATTCATACAAGGATTTTTAAAGAAAACTACACGGTCAACGTGCCCGAAGATTTTAATTTCGGGTTTGACATCGTGGACGCGTGGGCAAACGAAGAACCCGGCAAAAAGGCGCTCGTTTGGTGCAACGACCACGGCGAGGAAAAAACATTTACCTTTACCGATATTAAAAAACTTTCAAATAAAACCGCCAACTTTTTTTAAAAAGCCTCGGCATAAAAAGGCTCGGTGGTTATGCTTATTTTAAGGCGCAGATGGGAATATTGGATTTGCGCGTCGGCACTGCACAAAAATCGGCGCAATTCTTATCCCCGGTTCGCTCCAGCTTACAAAAAAAGACATAGTTTACCGCGCAAATGCGGCGAAAAATCAGTGCCGTTATCTGCGTTAACGACGATTTTGTTATAAATCAGGTAAACGAGGCACAGCCTCTTGCGGAGAGCTTGAAACATAAAATTGTTGCCGGCGGAAAAACGTGACGGATACCTTTTTCTTAAACGAAGAAATCGAGAAATTTTCCGACGTTTTCGACCGTCCGACAGGCGCGGACGCGACGAAAGTTACCGACAAAATGCTTGTATATTTCACGTCGGGCACAACCAAAGAGCCGAAAATGGTTGCGCACGATTTTTCCTATCCGCTCGGACATATCGTGACCGCAAAATACTGGCAGCAGGTACAGGAAAACAAGCTGCACATGAGCGTATCTGATTCGGGCTGGGCAAAATTCGGCTGGGGTAAAATTTACGGACAGTGGATCTGCGGTGCGGTTATTTTTGCCTATGATATGGACAAATTCGTGCCGTTGAAGCTTTTGGAGGTTATTTCAAAATACAAAATCACCACCTTCTGCGCGCCCCCACAATGTTCAGATTTATGCTCCAGGAGGACGTGACAAAATTTGATTTATCCAGCATAAAAACGCTGTTGTATTGCCGGCGAACCGCTTAATCCCGAGGTTTTCAGACAGTGGTACAACCTCACGGGACTGAAGCTTGCCGAGGGTTTCGGACAGAGCGAATCGAGCGTTATGCTCGCAAGCTTTGAATGGTTCGACCCCATTCCCGGTTCAATGGGCAAGCCGTCACCGCTCTATGACATAAAGCTTGTGGACAACGACGGAAATGAGCTCGGCGACGGCGAAGAGGGCAGAATTGTGGTTGACAATATCGACAAAAAAATGCCCGTCGGACTTTTTAAAGGCTATTTTATGGACGAGGAGCTTACAAAAGAGGCGCTCGGCGGTAAGTTTTACGACAGCGGTGACGTTGCGTGGCGCGACTCCAAGGGATATTACTGGTTTGTCGGCAGAAGCGACGACGTTATAAAATGCTCGGGCTACCGCATAGGACCTTTCGAGGTTGAGTCGGCGCTGATTGAGCACCCCGCGGTTGTGGAATGTGCCATCACCGGCGCGCCTGACCCGATAAGAGGTCAGGTTGTTAAGGCAACCGTCGTTCTGGCAAAGGGATATATCCCGTCGGACGAGCTTGTGAAAGAACTTCAAAATCACGTTAAAAAGGTCACCGCGCCTTTACAAGTATCCGCGGATTATCGAGTTTGTGGACGTTCTTCCCAAAAACTCTCGGCGGAAAAAAATCAAAAAGAGCGGAAATAAGAAAGAAAAATCACGAGGCATAAAAAAATGAGCGCAAAAAAATTTGATTTACAATCATTTTTTTAAAAAAATTTGAAAACCGAAAAAAATCGGAAACGTTGGCTGTGAACTTGAATTTCCGCTTGTTAACAAGACGGGAAGCGACGTTGACAAAGCCTTTGCGCGTGGTATTTTTCGACTATTTTTCCAACCGCGGTTTCAAGCGTGCCGAGGACGAGGGATACTTTTTTGAAAACGCGCACGGCGACGTGATTTCGTTTGACAATTCATACAATAATTTTGAATTTTCGCTTTGCTACGGCAACAATCTGTGCGAAATCAAAAAGCGTTTCGACGAATATTTTGCCGAGGCGCAAAACTATTTTTCGCGCGAAAATTATGAACTTATCGGGCGCGGAACAAACCCGAACAAAAAGCACAATTTTGCAAAACAGAGCAGAATTTTTCCACATACAATATGGTGGACGATTTTTTTGGAAAACCTACGGAAAAAGACACAAAAATTCCCCGATTTTTCCGGCATATCTCTCGTCGGTGCAGACGCATCTCGACGTTGATTTGCAAACTCTCCCGACGGCGTACACATATTTTGCAAAGCTTGATTTTGTGCGCGCGATTTTGTTTTCAAATTCGCCCGATTTTGACAAAAAAAGGTTACCGCTGTTACCGCGATTTTTTTGTGGGAACAGAGCGCATTTTCAAAGTGCAGCAACATCACGGGCAAGGTAGACGCGGAGTTTGAAACCGTGGATGCGCTTGTCGGATATTTTTCTTGAAAAAAAGATATGTTCAACTGCAAACGGGACGGAAAAATATGAGATTTTTGCGCCCGTCAACATAAAAAGAATATTTTGAAAACGAAAAGTACGGCGCAAAAAGGTGACGACATTGACTGCTACTTATCGTTTAAAAACGTTGAAATTACCGCGCGCGGAACGCTTGAGGTGCGCAGTGACTGCACACAGCCCCTTAATTCGTTGTTTGCACCGTGTGCGTTCAACCTCGGAATTTTGTGCAATCTTGACGCGGCAATCTCCGACGTTGACGGATTTTTCGACGAAAATTCCATCGCAATGTCCAACACCGAACTTCGGAATATCGTCGTGAGCGGAAAACTCAACAAAAATCTGCGACGAAGATATGTTGTCCGATTTTTGTTTACGACCTTGTGGAAATCGCCGCCGAGGCGCTTGAAAAAGCGCGGTTTAGGCGAAGAAAAACTCATCGAACCGCTGTATAAACGCGCGGTGACGCTGAGGTGTCCGGCAGACGCCGAATACGGCAATCAAAATGACACATTTTGACATAAAAATAATTTTTGAATACAGAAGGAATTACAATGTCCGAACTTATACAGAACAAAGAAAAAAATTATCAATGGACGCTCGCGTTCTGTCGTATCAAACCGACCGAAACGCACTGCTCAAACCGTCGTACGCACTGCGTTTTATGCAGGAGGCGGCGGCGGAGCACACCGACAAATTCGGCTACGGCACGCGCATTTTATATGATGACAAAAAAATGTTTATCCTCATTTCGGTGAGCATAAATTTTGAAAAAAATGCCGTTTTTGAACGACGACATTTTTGTGGAAACCTGGAGCTGCGGTCAAAAAGGCGTACTTTTTCACGCGTCCGGGCAGAATTGCGGACAAAAAAACAGGCAGACTTTGTGCGTTTATTCATCAAAGTGGGTGCTTGTGAACACCGAAACGCGTCATATTTTAAAACCGAACGAAGTCGGCGATTTCAACGTGGTTTTGTGCGGCGAAAAAAATACGACCTGCGCGACCGAAAAATCCCGTTGCCAAAGGAAATGGAGCTTGTCGGAGAGCGCGAAATAAGGTATTCCGACATTGACTACAACAACCACGCGAACAACTGCGCGTATGCCGATTTTGTGCTGGATTTTATCCCGTGCGATATGGCGGAAAAGCGCGTTGACAAGCTGGATATTTACTTTCATTCCGAGGCGCTTATGGGTGACAGACTCAAAAATTTTTCTGAGCTGAAAAAAGACGGAATTTACTATTTTTAAAGGCGAGCACGAACGCGGAGTTTGCTTTTGACGCGGCGGTGGAGGTTACCGAAATTTGAAAAAAATTTTAAAAAACTATTGACAAACGCGGAATTTGCGTTTATAATATCGTCAACGAGATAGATTAGAAAAAGTTTAGTTTTTAGTTTGAGAAAGTTTAGTTTAGGCGGAAAAATCCGCACAGTTACGGACAGAATGTATGCCTGTGTTTATTATTTGTTTTCAAAAACTAAGACCGAACGATAGCTTTTCGTTCGGTTTTTCTTATCTTCTCAAATAAATTTTAAAGGAGAAATCAAAATGACAAAAATTCCCTACAAAATCTATTTGACAGAGGACGAAATGCCGAAAAAATGGCTGAATTTGAGGGCGTTTATGAAAAAAACAAGCCCGAACCGATTATCAACCCGGGAACAAAAACAGCCGTGCACATTGGACGAACTGTCGCACATTTTTCTGCACCGAGCTTGCAAAACAGGAGCTTAACGTAACCGACAAATATATCGAAATTCCCGAAGAAATTCAGTCTTTTTACAAAAATGTACCGTCCCTCGCCTCTTGTGCGCGCGTACAATCTTGAAAAAGCGCTCGGCACGCCCGCCGAAATTTACTACAAATTCGAGGGCACAAACACGTCCGGCTCGCACAAATTAAATTCCGCGGCGGCACAGGTTTACTACGCGAAAGAACAGGGCATCACCAAGCTCACCACCGAAACGGGAGCAGGTCAGTGGGGGCACTGCGCTCTCTATGGCGTGCGCGTTTTTACGGCGTGGATTTGAGCGTTTATATGGTTAAAGTTTCATCACAGCAAAAGCCGTACCGCAAGGCGGTTATCGAAACCTACGGCGCGAAGGTTATCCCCTCGCCGTCCGACACCACCGAGGTGGGACGCAAAATTCTTGCGGAAAATCCCGAAACGGGCGGTTCGCTCGGCTGTGCGATTTCGGAGGCTACCGAAGTTGCAATGAAAACCGAAAACTGCCGTTATGTTCTCGGCAGTGTGCTCAATCACGTTTTGATGCACCAGTCGGTTATCGGTCTTGAAAGCAAAACCGCGCTGGACAAATACGGCATAAAACCTGATATTATCATAGGCTGTGCCGGAGGAGGTTCAAACCTCGGCGGACTTATTGCACCGTTTATGGCGGAAAAAAATCGAGGGCAAAAAAACGACATTAAATTTATCGCGGTTGAGCCTGCGTCCTGCCCGTCGCTCACGCGCGGAAAAATACGCGTACGATTTCGGCGACACCGGCAAGCAGACACCGCTTATGAAGATGTATACGCTCGGCAGCGGATTTATGCCGTCGCCCAACCACGCAGGCGGTTTGAGGTATCACGGAATGTCCACCGTCATTTCAAAGCTTTACGACGAGGGATATATTGACGCGGTGTCGGTTGAGCAGACCAAAGTTTTCGACGCGGCGGTTATGTTTGCAAAAACCGAGGGCACGCTCCCGGCGCCCGAGTCGTCGCACGCGATAAGAGCCGCGGTTGACGAGGCATTAAAGTGCAAAAAAACGGGCGAGAAAAAGACAATTTTGTTCGGTCTTACCGGCACGGGATATTTTTGATATGAGCGCATATCAGTCGTATTTAAACGGCACAATGACCGATTATATTCCCACCGATGAGGAACTTCAGAAAGGCTTTGACACTCTCCCCGAGGTGTGAAAAAAGGCGGCTAAAGCCACTCCTCAATAAGAAAGCATTGGTTTTGAAGCCGTATTTTACAATTCATACTACGTCAAAAAAACCTGCCATATGCGTCAGCATAACGGCAGGTTTTATTTCTTGTCTGAATTGTAAAATCCGATATTCAAAAACTGCTCTGCACCTTAAAAAAACAAGATTTTTTTGATGAATTTCAAGGCAAAAAGTGAGTAATCCTGACGGATTGCGAGCTTTTTTTAACGCAGAAAAGACACGAAAAAAATATGTTTTTTTAAGGCAATGTTGTCTTATCGAGGAGTGGCTTTAGCCGCCTTTTTCTTTTTACCTTTTTCCGATATTTATGCCGACAATACCGCCGATTGCGCCGAAAACGAATGCCAAAACCAGCGACAGCACAAAATGCAGACCGAAATCCGCACCGGTGTAGATAAGCTCGCCGATTACCGTCAAAAGCGCACGGCAGATGACCGCGCAAATTCCGCCGTGCAAATATCCGCGCGACTGTGCGTTTTTCGCCGAAAGCACACCGCACACAAACGCGCATATTGCGTTCACAACCCCGACGGCGGTTTTTGAGAAATCCTCGTTAAACGGCGTATATGTAACAATCAGCGCGAGGATAAACAGCAGAACAAGCGCCAGAAGATACGAAAAATCCCACCGCGAAAAAAATACGGTTTTAAGGCGCGCGCCTCCGTTTCCTTCCGCGGACGCAAATTCAATTTTTCAAAATCACCCCGAATAACCTTTATATTACAAGCTTATTCGGGGGTTTTGCATTTTAATTACAAATTTTTACGCTTCGTAAGGCTTGATAACCTCTTTAACCGCCCATTTTTCAATTTTGATGTGGGACACGTCTGCGCCCATACCCGACTCGATGATGAGTTTGTCGTCTTTTTATCGCGGTGATTTTGCCGTGAATACCGCCGATTGTAAGGATTTTGTCGCCGACGGTGAGCTGAGAAAGCATTTCTTTAACAAGCTTGTCCTTTTTTTCTCTGCGGTCTTATCATAATGAAATATAATACCACAAGCATAATAACGGGCAGAGCGAATGCGGAAATAAGGCTGCCGCCTGTTGCCGCCGCGCCGTTTGCCGCCGTTGCGGCCGGTTCTGCGAATACTGTTTCAAATAACATTTATAGCACCTCGTTTTTATTGGTAGTAAATATTATACAGTATATTTTTTTAATTTTTTGCAATAGTTTTGACAAAAATTATCCGTAATTTTTTTAGGTTTTTGTGCAAAGGTGCGCCTTTGCAATCCCGTGGTTTGAATTTTTAAAAATTATCTTATCATATCAGAAATATAAAAATTTGTTATTTTTTTAGGTTTGCTCCGCAGGCACCGCTTTTAGCGTAAAAGCGGTGGGAAAAAAGCGTGGGGGTTTCGATTCCCCCTATCTCGCCTGCCGGCTCGGTCGGCGCTAAACGTTTGCCACCGGCAAACAGCGCCCCTCAACGACAAGGGCGATGCCCTTGACCCGTTCTGCAAATGTTAATTTTTCGTCGAACGGTTTGTTTTAGGTTTTTGTTTGAAAAAAATATTTCGATATTCTATTGTTTGAATGATTTGGTTGTTTTAAAGGGGGTCTTGGGGTGGAACCCCAACCGTTTAGGGGTGCGGGGAATCGGAACCCCCGCGCTTTTTGAGGCACTTTTACTCTAAAAAGTGCTCCCCGCGAGAGCGAAAACAGTATAATATCATATTTTTATGTTTCTGATATGATAGGTTAATTTTAAATCCACAACAAAACCTCTGAGGGGTAACAGGGGAACCGTCCCTCGCCCCTCTTTCCCTTTTCCACAAAAAATCGCACATTTTTTTGTGACTATCATACAAACATTGCAATATGACTTGACAAAAAAATTATCAATTCTTGATATATCAAATAAAATATGTTATTATATTATTCGTGATATGATTAAATTTAAAAAATAACATAAATTTTTCAATTTCAAACGAAAGGACACACAAAAATGAAAATTGCAGTATGTATAAAACAGGTGCCCGACACAAACAAGGTCGAAGTTGACCCCGTGACGGGTGTGCTGAAACGCAACGGCGTTGATTCAAAAATGAACCCGTACGACCTGTACGCGCTCGAAACCGCGCTCCGCTTAAAAGAGCAATACGGCGGTGAGGTGCGCGTAATCACAATGGGTCCGCCCCAGGCGAAAGCGGTGATTTACGAGGCGTTTTCAATGGGCGTTGACGACGGGTATCTCATAACCGACCGCGCTTTTGCCGGTGCAGACGTTCTCGCCACCAGCCGTGCAATTTCGCAGGGGCTCAAAAAGCGGTGACTTTGACATCATCATATGCGGAAAAACAGAGCACCGACGGCGACACCGCACAGGTCGGACCCGAAATTTCGGAATACTTATCCCTCTCGTCGGTGACAAACGTAACCGAAATCATTTCTGCCGACGCAAAAAGCATAACGGTGAAACGCGCTCTTCCGCTCGCGGTTGAAACGGTGAAACTTACATTCCCGTGCCTTATCAGCGTGGAAAAAGACATCTACATTCCGCGTCTGCCGTCGTATCTCAAAAAACAGGCGACCAAGGACAAAGAAATCACCTCGTTCACGCTCGGCGACTTTGACGACACCGACCCTATGCACTACGGTTTGAACGGCTCGCCGACGCAGGTTCAGCGCATTTTTTTCCGCCCGAAGTGAACGACAAGCGCGAAATGTGGCAAGGCGAAAGCGGTGAAATTGTAAAGCAAATTCGCCGGCAAACTCAAAGAGCTGAAGTTCATATAAGGAGAGAAAAAAATGGCAAAAATTGTTTTTCATAAAGATAAAAATCACCGACGTTGAGGCTTTTGTAAGGCTGTGTCCGTTCGGCGCGCTGAAAGTTGAGGCGAGCGGAGAAATTTCTGCCGACGCGGGCTGTAAAATGTGCAAAATCTGCGTTAAAAAAGGCCTTGGCGGTGCGGCGCTTGTTGAGGAGGAACCCGTCGAAATCGTTGACAAAAGCAAATGGAACGGAATTGCGGTTTACGTTGACCACGAGGACGGCAACATTCACCCCGTGACGTTCGAGCTTATCGGCAAGGCGCGCGAACTTGCGTCGAAAATCGGACACGAGGTTTACTGCGTGTTTATGGGAAGCGGAATAACAAATTCCGCCGACGAGCTTTTTGCATTACGGCGCGGACAAGGTTTTTGTTTACGACGACGAAAAAGCTTAAAAAATTACATATCCGAAACGTACACCGCGGTGTTTGAAGATTTTATAAACAAGGTTAAGCCGTCGGCGATTTTGGTCGGCGCAACCACCGTAGGACGCGAGCTTGCACCGCGCGTTGCGGCGAGGTTTAAAACAGGTCTTACCGCGGACTGCACCATTTTGGACATAAACGAAGAAACCGACCTTATCCAAATCCGCCCGGCATTCGGCGGAAACATTATGGCGCAGATTGTGACGCCGAACAACCGTCCTCAGCTTGCGACGGTGCGCTACAAGGTGATGAATTCGCCCGAGCGTTCGGACGAAATTCACGGTGAGAAAATCATCTGCAAAATTGACGGCAAAAAGCTTGAAACCTCGACAGAGGTTCTTGAAATTTCGCCCAAGGAAAAGGTGAAAACCATTGAGAGCGCCGACGTTATAGTGGCGGTGGGCAGAGGCGTCAAGTCGAAAGACGACATCAAAATTTTTGAAAAGCTTGCACATCTTCTCGGCGGTGAAATCGCCTGTACCAGACCGCTTATCGAGGCAGGCTGGCTGGACGCGAAACATCAAATCGGACTCAGCGGAAGAACGGTCCGTCCGCGTCTTATCATCGCGTGCGGAATTTCGGGCGCGGTGCAGTTTACCGCCGGAATGAACAATTCCGAATACATTTTTGCGATTAACAAAGACGAAAAAGCGCCCATTTTCAAGGTTGCGCACTACGGCATCACGGGCGACATTTACGAGATTGTGCCGGCGCTTATAAAGCGCATTGAGGAGGGCAGATAAAGTGGTAAAATTTGACGAAAAAAACTATCTTGACATAGAAAAAATTATCCGCGACAGCGAGAGAGTGTTATACAAGGACAACATCAACGAGGAATATTCGCACGACGAACTCGGCAACGCTCACAGCGCGCCCGACATTGTTGTTAAGGCGCTCACAACCGAGGAGGTTTCGAGCATTGCGCGCTATGCGTACGAAAACGAAATTCCGCTCACCGTGCGAGGAAGCGGAACGGGACTTGTCGGCGCGTGCGTGCCTGTTTGCGGAGGTATTGTGCTGGACGTTTCGCAGATGAACAAAAATTCTGGAGCTTGACGAGGAAAAACCTCACGGTCACGGTTGAGCCGGGCGTTCTTTTGATGGAGCTTGCGCAGTTTGTCACCGAGCACGACCTGTTTTATCCGCCCGACCCGGGCGAGAAAACCGCGACAATCGGCGGAAACATCAGCACAAACGCAGGCGGTATGCGCGCGGTGAAATACGGCGTAACGCGCGACTATGTGCGTCATCTTGAGGTTGTTCTGCCCGACGGACGGATTGTGAATTTCGGCGGAAAAATTGTGAAAAACAGCTCGGGCTATGCGCTCAAAGACCTTATGGTCGGCAGTGAGGGCACGCTCGGAATTATCACAAAGGCGACGCTCAAACTTCTTCCTCTGCCGAAAAAAACGGTGAGTCTGCTCATTCCGTTTAAAAACATTTCACAGGCAATCGGCACCGTGCCGAAGATTATCAAGGCGAAATGTATCCCCACCGCGGTGGAATTTATGCAGAAAGAGGTTATCGAGGACGCGGAAAGCTATCTCGGAAGCAAGTTCCCCGACTCCACCTCCGACGCGTATTTATTGCTGAAATTCGACGGAAACAGCAAGGAGGAAATTGAAAATTACTACGATGACACCGCGAAAATCTGCCTTGAAAACGGCGCAATCGACATATTTATATCCGACACCGACGAGCGCGACGAAACGATTTGGAAGGCGCGCGGAGCGTTTTTGGAGAGCAATAAAAAAATTCGACTACCGATATGGACGAGGTGGACGTGGTTGTTCCGCGAAGTTCGGTAAACGAGATGGTGGAATTTTCGCACGCACTGCAAAAACAGGTCGGCGCGAGAATTAAATGTTTCGGACACGCGGGCGACGGCAATTTGCACATTTACGTTTTAAAAGACGATTTGGGCGAGCGCGAATGGGTGGAAAAACTTAATTCCGCGATCAACGAGTTGTATAAAAAAAGCGAAAAGAATTAAACGGTGAAGTGTCGGGCGAGCACGGCATAGGTTTTGCGAAAAAAAGCGTATCTTGCGCGGTCGCTTGACAGCGCGAACATTGAGCTTATGCGCGGAATTAAAAAGGTTTTTCGACCCGAAAAAAACATCTTAAATCCGAACAAATTATTTTTAAAAAAATAAATTTTTACCTTAACACAAAAACCCTGCATTTTTTTAGCAATTTGCAGGGTTTTTGCATAATAAAAACGCACTTCAATTTGAAGTGCGTTTTTGCTATTTTTGAATTATTATTTCGCCGACATTGCTCTGCCGAACATTGTAATTGCCTCAATGCGCGTAACCGTGTTCTGCGGTTTACCCGAGCCGTCCTCATAGCCCTTGATAATGCCTTTTTTTCCACCGCTTTTTGCGATATACGGCGCGGACCGTTTGATGCTCTCGGCGTCGGTAAATGCCGAAACGTCCGCGTTTTCGTCAACCTCAATGCCGAACGCGCCGAGCAAAACTTTTACAAGTTCTTCACGCGTAATCGCGCCCTTGGGTTTGAACGTGCCGTCCTCATAACCTTTCACAAATACCTTTTTCAAAGCCTGCGAAGACGTACGCCGCCGCCCAGTCGGAAATCGCGTCCTTGTCGGCAAACGCAAGTTCAAAACTGTCGCTCAATGCGATATTCGCCGCCGAAACCGCGATTTTCACAGCCTCTTCACGAGTGAGCGCCGTGTCGGGATTGAGCATAACCTCGCCGTTTTCGTTTGTACCTGCGCCCGAAATGATTTTCTTCTCAAACAAATCGTTCGCAAACGCGTATCCCCAGTGGTTTTTTTGTCAACATCGGCAAAGCTGTGCATAACCTCCTCGGTCTTGCCGTCATCGGTTTTTGTATCAGTATTTTCGTCTGTTTTTACGTCAGTATTCGTGTCGTTTTTGCTGTCACCGCCCGACACCGTGCCTGTGCTTCCGCCGGTACTTCCGCCCTTTGACGGTCTTGACGAACCGCCCGAAGATGAACCGCCGTTGCCCGAATTATCGGAATTGTCGGAATTATCGGAATTGTCGGAATTATCCGAACCGTCCGACGAAACCGTGACGGTCAAATCGTCAGCCGAAAGACATCTGTTGTTCTGAGGGTCGTCCTCAACCGCACTTCTGATGTACGAATCGTCGAGATGGATTGTTGCCGAACCGCTTTTTACAGCCTCAAATTCAATCCAAATAAGTCTGCCGTAACCGTCCGCGTCCGCCTCAACGAACGGGTCGGTCTGAAATGCAACCGACGTGTAGTTTATGGTTTGATTTTCCATACCTTTTGAGGAGATATTGGACGATTTTTTGCTTGTGTCGCAGAAATCAAATCCCGAAATTTTGAGATTGTCACTGCAATTTCCCACAATATGGAACGCGGTAACCTTTTTCAATCGGTGTTGAATCATTGAAATTTACCGCAATATTTACCTTAAATTTGTCGCCGGCTTTAATATCGCCGTCGCCGTCACGCTCGATTTTTTTCCCGAAATTTTGGTGTAAGTGCCGTACGAGTTATCGGCAAAAAAACCGTGCCGAACGCCGACAAAAACCAAAACAAAAGCGAGAATTACCGACAAAAAAATTTTTTTCATAATATCCTCCCTGTTGATGTTTATTTTAAAACTTCCGTTGAAAAAAACAAAACCCGCTTTTTTTGCGGGTTTTGTCAATCTGATAAACCGAAATTACTCGGTTAAGCTTTTTGTAAATTTTAAGTGCGCGCTCAAACATAGCAAACGCTTCTTCTCTTGTAACCGACTGTGCAGGTTTAAACGTGTTGTCCTCGTAACCTAAAACGATGCCGAGGCTAACCGCTTTTGAAATGTAACCTGCCGACCAGCTGATTTCGTCAGCGTCAGCATATTTGACTTCAGGCTCAGCGTCAACGCCGAAACCGAATGTGTTGATAATCATAGCAACAAGCTCTTCACGCGTAACATTGCCTTTCGCTCTGAGCGTGTTGTCCTCGTAACCTCTAACCATTTTGTTGGGATGGTTTGCACCTGCCGCAACGTACGGAACAGCCCAGTCCGCAACATCAGACGCGTCCGCAAAACTGAGCGTTGCCGATGCGTCAACGTCCAAACCGTAAGCCGAAACCGAAATCTTTGCCGCTTCTTCTCTTGTTATAAGACCTGTCGGGCGAATGATAAGTTTGCCGTTTTCGTCTTTGCCGTAGCCGTCAACAAGACCCGATTTAACAAGCGCGTCAATCATATCGTGCGACCAGCGGTTCTTTTCAACGTCGCTGTATTCGCTGTCACCGGTCGGCCGGTCGGGTTTAACCGGCTCACTGCCGTTAACCGCCGCCTCGATTGTGTACGCAACCGTATTGCCGTCCGTGCCTTTAACAGTGATTTCTTTCGGCTCGGTAAGGTCGAGTTTGTCGCCTTTTTTGTACGAAACCGACATACCTGTGACGCTTACGTTAAGCTCAATAGCCGAAGCGTCTGTGCCCTCGGGGAGCATAATGCTGATTTTCTTTGTATCCTGGTCGATTGTAACCTCAGCGCCGCCAACGTTTGCAACGGTCACTTTGTCAATCGAGCCTGCTTTGCCGGGGTTGTGAACTGTGCCCGACGGAACACGTTTTCCGCCGTCGTCGTTCACCTGATATGTTCTCTGCGAGAATACGTCACCGGTTATGGTGAAATTGTCGCTGTCTGTTGCGTCGAACGCGGTTCTCACATACGAATTATCAAGTTTGATTGTGAGCGAGCCGTTTCCGACAACTTCAAGTTCAAGCCAAATAAGGGTTGCATTGCTGTTTTCGTCAGCTTTAATCGCGTTGCCCTCTGTGTTGGGCATAACAACCGCGGTAAAATCAATATTCTGATCCGCAGTTTTGCTGTTGTGTATCATTTTGTTAAGGTTTTTTTGTAGCCGTCGGGAATACCGTCCTGAATTGCAGGCGCAGTTCCGCCGATTTCGGTGATTGCCTCATCAGCCGCAAAAACCGGAATTTACGATTTTGAGGTTTTCCGACGTTGTGCCGAGAAGATGGAACGCGGTAACCTTGTCCTTTGAAACTCCGCGCAAATCCGCGCCAATATAAACTTTTTATAATATCGCCTTTCATAATGCCTTTTGATGCATTTGAAAGTGTACTTCCTGCCTCGTCGAGCGTGCCGAAACTGCCCAAAAGGGTGTATTTCGAATAGGAATTTTCCGCAAATACGCTGAACGAAAAAAAGCAGAAATAAGCACTGCAAATATCAAAGTTAAAGATATAACTTTTTTTAGTATTTTATCATATGTGTGTCCTCGCTTTTACCGATTGATATACTCTTAATAGTCCTTAAAGCGAGAGCAAAACTGCCCTCGCTTTAAGATATTCAGCTTTGATTTCCAAGCTTAATTACTTTAAAAAAATTGTACTGAAATTTTGCCGTTCAATCAGCAGAAATTATTCAACGATAAGACCTGCCGATGTGATTGTTGCGCCGAAGTATGTTTCAAACTCGTAAACCATTGTGATAACGTCGTTGAGATTGATAACTGCTTCGCCGTCTTTTGTGTAAAGGTCGCAATTTTTGTTTTCAGAAACTGCCTGACCGATTTTTGCAACGAGGTCAGCGTAGTCAACAGCGTCGATTACACCGTCTCCGTTAACATCGCCTGCATAAATCGCCTCTTTGCCGGTTATAGTGCCGTAATCAACTTTCATTGTGTTAGATTCAGCGTCATATGCAACTTTGATTTCAACTTCAGCTTTTTGTATAACCCGGAACGCCGAGCGAAACTTTGTATACGCCTTCACCAACTTCGAGGTCTTTAAGTTCAACTTTCTTTTTCGGTAACAACCACATTATCTGCACCGAGTGTTACAGCGTCTGTGCCTTTTGTAACTTTCAAGCCTGCTTTAAATTTGTCAGCAGCAGATGCAACGTCACCGAGTGTCTGAATGTTGAACGATGCATTGATTTTTGCAGTTGTGGGAACAACAACCTCTGTAACGATGATTCTCTGCTCATCGCCTGTGAACGACGGAAGATTTGCAATGTCGTCGCCCTCAACGGTTGTAAGTTTAAGTTTCTCAACCTTAACTACAATTTCAGCATCTTTAACAGCTGCAGCTTTAATTGTAAATGTACCGAGAATGTTTCCGGCAGTTTCGCTGGTATCTCTTATAACAGTAACAGTACCGTCTGCCATATTTTCAGAGTACTTATAGTAACCTGCCGCCGGTGTAAAGCTTACAAGCGTACCCGAGCCTGTGCCCTTGTCGGCAGAGATTTTAATTTCAGCCGCGTAAACTTTGTTTTGTGCCAAGACCTTCAACGCTGATTTCTGCGGTGAAGTTTTCGTCTTTGTTTACTGTGCCTGCAGGAGAAAGTGTGATTTTAGCGTTAGCGTTTATACCTACTGCAACAGCAAATTCTTTGTATGCGTCAGCAACACTTATGCATTTTTTTCCAAATATGTGATTTTTAACAGTTTTGTTGTTCGCGTCAACTGTATCAATAGCAACAGTGTATTCGTCTGCCGGCAATGCACTCTGTTCAGCGCCGTCCAAAAACGTTGTTTACGTATTTGTCAGCAACGATTGTGAGCGCACCTTTGATAGTGTCGTCAGTTGCGTCTGCAGGGAACATTCTTGTAGACATTGTCGCTTTAACATTTCTGTATTCGATAACATCTTTGAGTGTAATTGTTGCAGTAACAGTTTCACCGTTGTACGGTTCGCCTGCTTTGAGTGTAACAGTAACAAGACCTGTTGATCTTTCGATAACAACGCTCTCGAAGTTAGCAGGAGCAACTTCTTCAGTTCCGGTTTTAGAACCGTTTACATATTTGTCAGCCTTAACTGTCATTTTAGCTTTGATTTCATCATCGGTTGCAGTTGCTAAAAATGTTGTGTTTCCGCCTTCAAACTCGATAACATAATCTTTATATTCGGTTGTGCCGGGAGTTACACCAAAGATAAGTTTACCGTCTAAAGGAGTAAGCTCTTTTCCTGCAAATTCGCCTTTGAGTGTAACTGTAACGTAACCGTTTTTCAGTAACATTTGCCGGATTGCCGTAGATTTCAACGTCGTAATCCGTGCCGAGAGTCAAAAATAATGTTATCTTTTTTTAACACCCTCTGTTTTTGTTGCAGTAACTTTTACAGCCGATTTAACTGTATCTGCAGGTGTGTTGTTTGCAAATTCAGTAGTTGTAAATTCAGCTTTAATGTTTGAATATTCAACAGGAATGTCTGTAAATCCTAATGTGATAGATTCTATATTCGTACCTTTGAAGTAAACGAAGATAGAAACTTCGTTAGAGGTTGCAGATCTGCCAACGTTAACATATCCCATCTCAGCCGGAACAGCTTCAACACCGGCATCCGCACCGTCAACTGTCTTTTTGCCGTAAACAACGAAAGCATTTTTCAAAGTTGTGTCATCAAGATATTTTGCGTCATAAGCAGTTTCAACTCTTCCGCCTTCTACCTTGGTGCCTTCAAATTTAACGTGGTCATATGTGTAATCTACCACAGCAGGAGCTTTTAACCTTGTAGCTGAATGTTGCTTCTTCGTCTGTGCCGGATTTGATAACTTCGCCAGTCGCCAAACCTTTTGCAAATTTTACAGTAAATGTTTTAGCTGTGTGGTTAAAGTTAATATCCAAAGTTGAAACGTCTACATCGCTTGACGCACCGTCAACAGTCTTTGTAACTTTAAGGTCAGCTTTGATTGCTGTTTCAAGTTCAGATTCAGTAAGTGTGTTTGCATACTCAAATTCTTCATCAAACGTTGCGGCAAATTCAGCGTCTTTTTGTTGTAACACCGCCGCCGATAGCAAGAGTACCCTCAATTGTGAAAGGTGTTGTCAAAATGTCACCTGTGCCAAGCTCGGTCTCTATAACACCGATAGCCAAACCAACACCGCCGGCATTGGAGAACGAAACCGTACCCGAATCGCCGACTATCAATTTGTATGAAGTAATATCAAAACTTGTTACACCAATATTTGTGTAAATATAATCACCAGTGAAATCATCTACATTCGTAGGCGAATCGTACTTTACACCATCAACCAAACCAATATAAATGTTAGCACCTGTTTTTTTGTGTTGAAAAATTGTATTTAAAGTTTTGCCTTCAACAGTAGTTCTTTCAAAACCTGTTAAATTAAGCAAACTGTTATCGCTCTCTATTGTCGCATTTGCAACCGAAAGGTCAACCGAAAGGTCACGCAATGTTCCCGTGGGAAGATTTGCCGTAATCTTCGCGTAAACTGTTGAACCGGGTTCAGCAGTTGTGATTGCATTTGTAAGAGCTTCATCAGAATAATATGTAACAGTAAGTTTTTCTGCTCCGTTTGCCTCCGGAATACCTTCAATACCGGCCGCAAAAAGCAGGAACAATCATCATAGAGAAAAACACAAAAACTATTGCTGTTACTATGCTGATAACTTTGTTAAAAAGTTTTCATTAAGTATTTCCTCCTATAAAAATGTTATTTTTTATAATGCAGTACGGCAGGAAAACACTCCTGCCATACCAAAACAATCCCTTATTATTACTGCAATCCCGCCTTAACAGCTGTCAAGTCAGCAGTATTAACAACGCCGTCATCATTAGCGTCACCTGCAACTCTTCTCTCAACTGCAATGAATTCCTGATCAGCAGAAGTAATTGTTGCCATTGCACCGTCTGTAACAGCGACGTCTGTAAGAACTGTGTTACCGTAGTTTGTGAAACCTGTAGCAGACAACAAAGTAAATCTAACGATTACTCTGTATGTGCCTGCAGGAACTTCAACGTCGAATTTACCGTCAGCGTCTGTTACTGCAGTACCTACGATTGTTGCACCGTTTGTAACCATAACGAGTGCCGCAGGAGCAACACTGTAATTTTTACCCATTGCACGACGTTTTACAACACCTGTAATACCTGTTTTTCCGCCGGGTGTAACATCGGGAGTGATTGTAACCGTTGTTGAAGCAACAACTTTGCTGTCAACTTTAACATTTACTGTGTAAACGTTTGCGGTTGCGGTTGCAACAAGCTCAATTTCAAAGCCGGTTGTGATTACCGCACCGTTCTTTTTAACTACTGCCGCCACTTTTGCTTCATCAGTAGTTTTGTATGTGCCTGCAGGAATTTCTACAGTATATGTATCTGCCGGTACAGGCTCGTCATTAAGGCTGATTTCCGTTGCACCGGTTTCGCCCGCTTTTGTGTAAGGAACAGCAGTTGTGATTTCGTCACCGCCTACCCAAACGTTAACGCCCTCAGCGCCTACCGCAGCTGCTCTTACTTTAATGGGAGCAACATAGTCAGCAACGGTTTTGCCTGCGTCAACAGTCACCTGGTCGATAAAAACAATGTCATTGTTTGTTGCGTTTGCCGGTGTAACACCTGCTTTGAGAACAAGGATTGTAGCGTCCTTTCCGCCTGTGTAACCGTCTACGTTAACTGTTAAATTTCCCGAAGTTTTGTCATAAGCAACATTCGAGAATGTCGGTGCGGCAAATGCCGAAACGGCAAAGAGTACCGCAATCATTGTGAGAGCCAAAGCTCTTTTGAAAATGTGTTTCATAATCTTTCTCCATCTCCTTTTTAATTTTTAAAAACTTTTTCGTATAAAAGACACTGCAAAAAAATAGTTATTTTTTTCAAAATCCCTCCTTTTTTTGCAAAAACAGCTTTATAAGGATTTAAAGCCATTTTTTTCCAATTATACAAGTTAATTATAAAGCCCGCGGCGCGATTTTTTTCAATAGGTAATTTAAATAATTTTTATATATTTTTGTGAGTTTATACAAATAATCACCGTGTTTTTTTGTGCATTTACTCCATAATGTCCTCCGCCGCCGCAGTCGCTGCCACCGCGCCGTCCGCACACGCCGTGATTATCTGTCTGAGCGGTTTTTGGCAGATGTCGCCCGCCGCGTAAATTCCGCGCTGTGACGTGCGCATATTGCGGTCGACTATGATATATCCGTTTTCGTCGGTTTTGAGCGTGCCGGCGGTAAGAGAATTTGTCGGCACGGTGCCGACCGCAACAAACACCGCGTCGGTTAAAAATATCGCGCACTTCGCCCGTTTTTCACGTTTTTTTGACGCGCAGATTTTTCCATAAAAATCACCGCCCGAAATTTTTTTCGGGAACGGTGTCGAAAAATTATTTCGATTTTATCGTTTTTATACAGTTTTTTTCCGCATTGGAACGCGCCGCGCGGAACGCGTCACGGCGGTGGATAACATAAACCTTTTTGCACAAATTCGCAAGGTAGAGCGCGTCCTCGACAGCGGTGTCGCCTCCGCCGATTACGCACGCGGTTTTGTCACGGAAAAATCCGCCGTCGCACGTCGCACAGTACGAAACACCGCGTCCGCGGAATTTTTCTTCGCCGTCTATGCCAAGACTGCGCGGTTTTGCGCCCGTCGCCACGATTACCGCACGCGCGCTGTAAACATTCTTTTTGGTGGTGACCTCTTTTTCGCGGTGTCAAGGCTCACGACGTCCTCAAATTTTATCTCCGCGCCGAACTGCCTCGCCTGTTTTTCCATTTGCATACAAAGCGCCGCACCGCCGATTTTGCCCGTGCCGATAAAGTTTTCGACCTCGCTTGTGGTCGCCGCTTGTCCGCCTGCAAAAAGGCGCTCGAGAACAAGCGTTTTCAGCCCTGCGCGCGCGGAATAAAGCGCCGCGTTAAGCCCTGCCGGACCTGCTCCGATAATGATTATATCATATTTTTTTCCATATCAATTTCCCCTTGTGAAATTTTCGTCGGTAATTTTAAAAATTTACGTTGTCGGACGTAAACGCGCCCGTTTTTATCCGCGATTACGCACTCGATACCCTCCTCGGCGCGGACAATTTCAAGACCTTTTTCAACGCCGAGAACGCAGACCGCCGTGGCGAAAGCGTCGCATTTTTCGCTCGATTTGCCGATTATGCTTGCGCTTGCAACGTCGCTTTCGGCGCATTTTTCCGCTGAGCGGACTGATGATGTGAATGTATTTTTTTGCCGTCAAGCTCGGCAAAACGCTCGTATCCTCCGCTCGTGACGACCGATATATTTTTGCCCTCAATACAGCCGAAATATTCACCGCGCGCGCCGTTCGGGTTTTGCAGTCCGATTTTTTTATGTTTTTCCGCCAAGCGCATAGATGTTTCCCCCGAGGTCGCAGATTGCGCTTTTCACGCGGTATTTTTTTGCATAATTTCGGCGCATTTGTCGGCAAGATAACCTTTTGCGACACCGCCGAGGTCGATTTGCGCGCCGTTTTTAAGACGGACGGAATTTTCGGAAATTTCGATGTTGTCCGCGCCGATTTTCGGCATTGTTTCGGCAATTTCAGCCTCTGTCGGAACGCGTGTGAAATTTTTGATATTCCACAAATCGGCGAGCGGTTTCACCGTGATGTCAAACGCGCCGTCGGTTTCGGACGTGTAAATTTTTCGCATTTGAAACAAGGCGCAAAAAGCTCGTCCGAAAGGGTGTTTTCGCCAGTTTCGTTAAGGCGCGAAATTTCGCTGTCCGATATGTAAACACTGCTTTTCTGCTCAAAATTTTTAATCTCGTCAAAACACTCGGACACCGCTTTTTTCGCGTTAAATCCGCGCGCGGTGAGGGTGACGTATGTATTGAGCATAAATTTTGTTTCACTGCACGAAATATTTTGAGAAAAAAACGGCGCCTGTTAAAAATAAGCGCCGGCACAATGCAAAAAGCAGAATTTTCTTTTTCATAAACGTAAAAAAACGCACACTCGGTGATGAGCGCGTAATTTTTCCTTTCGTATTTTTTTCAAACTGCGAAAAACGGGAGCGGATTTTTGACCTTTTCCCCACCTCAACCGTGAATGCAGGGAGTGAAAATTTGTCGGTTACCCAGTCTTTAAACCCCGTCACAGAGGCAATTCCGTCAAGTTTTGCAACCGTGTATCCGCTCACCCCGGCGAGCGCGTCGGCGGTGTGACGGTAATGCGAAGCATTTGCAAAGTCGCAGTAGATTTCCTCGCCCTGTGAATGAAAAGCAACCGAAATATCGAATTTTTCCTTTTCAAAAAGGGCTTTCACCGCCTGTGTTTCAGGCTCGGAAAACGGTTTTTTTCGCCCGAATAGCGCGTGTAATTTGCGCCGAAAAATGCCCATTTCGCGCTCCATTTTTGCCCTCGGAAAAAGATGCGTCGTAGTTGTGGTTGAGGTCGACTCCGTTTGCGTTTGCCTGCCACACTTTTTTGATGTTCCTGCCTCCGAGCGCACCTCTCACAATGCCGTACGCAGGCGAATTTTTCTTAATCCCGTTAATCACGAAATCTACGCCGTCGGGATTGACCATAGGCACGATATAAAAAAAGTTGCGCTTTGATAAAGTTTCAGAATATTTTCACCGCAAAAAAATCGGTTTCGTCCCTGAGCGCCGCGGGATAATCGCACGCGTAGGACGCAAGCAGTGATGAGGTTATCCACTCGAGCGATTGGTGTGCGCCGTTTAAGAAAAATTTTTCGTTTTCCCTTGCCGATGCGTATGCACAGAATGTCGCGCCCGAGCACCGATTTTCCGCACGAAAACACGCTTGCAAAAGCGTATTTTTTCACCAGTGCTGACAGCGTTTTCGTAAGTTTTTCATAGTCGAAATTATTAAAATCCATACCAAACCTCCCGTAAAAAGTAAACATAAGTTTGGTATAATTTTATGTTGAAATTTTCGGTTTAATTACCCGAAAAGCTTGCGCACGTCCGAAAAAGTGATAAAAAGCATAAACGCTATCAAAAGCGCAAAGCCGATAAAGTGTACAAGTCCTTCTTTTTCGGGGCTTACTCTGTGACCGAGAATTTTTTCGGCGATTACAAACACAATCCGTCCGCCGTCAAGCGCCGGCAAAGGAAGAAGGTTCATCACGCCGAGGTTTATCGAGATTAGTCCTGCAAGCGACAGAGCGCGCAAAAAGCCCCTCAAATCCGCCCGTTTCGGACACCGCGGTGTTTATTTCGCTTACAATTCCCACAGGTCCCGACACTTCGGTGACTGGCACTTTTCCCGTAATCAGCCACCACAGCGAAATTCCGACCATTTTCGTCATATAAACCGAGTTGTCATACGCGGCTTTTATAACGTTCAGCGGTGTGTTGGGCAGAATTTTCGGCGAAAAATCCGTAGATTTTGCGTCCGCTTTCGTCCGCTTTGGGCGATACGTGTTTTGTGATTTTTTTCCGCCGTTTCGCACAACGGTGATTTCCGCGTCCGCACCGGGATTTGTGAGGTTAAAAAAAGCATAATGTCGTTATAGCTTGAAATTCGGTGCGATTTGCCGTTTGCCTCCATTGCAACGATTTTGTCGCCCTCGGCAAAACCCTGCTCCTGCATAGAAAAACCGTCGGTAACCGCGCCGATGATATTGGACGTAAGATAGGTGTTTGCGGCAAGGAAGATAAAAACCAGAAATCCGAGAACGAAATTCATAAATCCGCCGGCGAAAAGCACAACAAATTTCTGCCACGGCTTTTTGTTGCACAGCGCGCCGTCGCTTTCGCTGTCGTCGTCCTCGCCCTCAAGGCGCACAAATCCGCCCAGAGGCAAAAGGCGCACGCTGTACGCGGTTTCGCCCTTGGTGCGCGAAAAAAGCTTGGGACCCATTCCGATTGAAAATTCGTGAACGGTCACTCCCACCGACTTTGCGGCAATAAAATGCCCCAGTTCGTGTATAAAAATTATGGTACAGAAAATTAAAATTGTCCAAACCGCCGTCAGCATAGGCTTAATCCCTTCTCATATACAATTTTTCGCGCCTTTTTGTCGGCGTCAAGCACTGCGTCAAGAGTGATTTTTCCGCCGCCGTCAAATTTTTTTCAAGCGCATTTTCAACCAAATCCGCAATATCCAAAAATTTAATTTTACCCTGCAAAAACAAATCCACCGCCGCCTCGTTCGCGCCGTTTTAAAAACGGCAGGCAAAAACACCGCCTTTTTTTGTATGCCGACACCGCGAGGTTAAGGCATTTAAACGTGTCGTAATCAGGCTTATCGAATGTTAAGCACGATTTTTGAAAAATGTCCAGTTCGTCCGCAAACGACGGCTTTCTCTCGGGATAGTTTATCGCGTAGCTTATGGGCAGACGCATATCGGGCGAGCCGAGCTGTGCCATATACGAGCCGTCGCAAAACTCAACCATAGAATGAATGATGCTCTGGCGGTGGATTACGGGAACGATTTTGTCGATACCCACGCCGAAAAGATGGCACGCCTCGATAATTTCAAGACCCTTGTTCATAAGCGTTGCGCTGTCGATTGTGATTTTCGCGCCCATACTCCAGTTCGGATGCTTTAAAGCGTCCTCTTTCGTTTTGTTTTCAAGCTCCGCGCGCGTTTTTGCCGAAAAACGGACCGCCCGACGCGGTGAGCCATATTTTTTTGATTTTTTCTCTTTTTTCGCCGTTAAGACACTGAAAAATCGCGCTGTGTTCGCTGTCGACGGGGATAACGTCAACATTATTTTCGCGCGCAAGGCTCATCACAATTTCGCCCGCACACACCAGCGTTTCCTTGTTTGCCAAAAGCAGACGTTTTTTTGCCTTAACCGCGCAGACTGTGGGGATAAGTCCTGCAATTCCCACAACAGAATTGAGCACGCTGTCGGCTTCTTTTACAGATGAAACCTCCGCCATTCCGTCCGCACCGCACACGATTTTTTTGTGCTTAAATCACGGGTTTCGCGCGCAAGTTCCGAATACTTTTTCTCGTCGGCAATGCACGCAATTACGGGTTTAAATTTGCGCACCTGCTCTGCCAAAAGCTTAACGTTGCTTTTAGCCGCAAGTGCGCAGATGTTAATATTTTTTTATCATTCTCGGCAATCTGCAAAGTCTGAGTGCCGATTGAACCTGTTGAACCTAAAACTGCAATATTTTTCATATGTTTTTCCTTTTGAATACCCAAATTTTACAATATGGACGGCAAATAAATGTTAAGATAGAAAATGAGCGGCGCGACGGTCAGAACAGAGTCAAATCTGTCTAAAAATTCCGCCGTGGCCCGGGATAATATCGCCGTAGTCCTTTATGTGATTTTCACGTTTTATACACGACATAATAAGGTCGCCCACCTGCGAGATAACCGCCGCGAGAACGCCTGTCACCACAAGATTTATGTAGTTTATGCCGACTCCGTTTTTTTCGCAAGAATTACGCCGTAGAGAATGTATACCAAAAACGCTTCCCAAAAACTCCGCCGAGCGCGCCCTCAACGGTCTTTTTTTGGGCGACACCTTTTCAATAAGCTTGTGTCTGCCGAAAGTTTTTTTCCGGCAAAGTACGCGAACGTATCTGCGCCCCACGCGCCGAAAAAAACACCAGCCACACGGTAAACGCGCCGTTTTTCTCTCCGCTGATTAAAATTATATGCGCAAATGTCACGGTTATATACACCGTTTCCAAAAAAAGAGCATTGAAACGGTGGAAAAACGCACGGTTTCGTGCATAAAAAAATCATAAAAAAAGCATAAGCACAAAGCCGAACGCGAGCGTTGCCTGCAAAACGCCTTTTGAAAAGACGGAATAATTTATTCTGTCCTGAATTGCCGCGGTGAGAAGAAAAAAATCATAGCCGCCGCGGCGAACATAAATCCGACTGCGGTAAGACTTTTATATTTTTCAAAAGCCCCGTCGATTTATACATTTCAAAAAAAGCGCCATGACCACAAGCGCAAACACGGCAATGCTTAACGCAACACTGCCCTGCAAAATCACCGCAACCGCCGCCGCAAAGCCGAGCGTGCCGTATATAACTCTCTCTTTCAGCATAAATCACACACCTCCGAAACGTCTGTTTCTTTTTTGAAAATCCGCGACCGCGCCCTCAAGCTTGTCGGGCGTGAAGTCGGGCCAGCAAACGTTTGAAAACCAAAATTCCGAATAAGCGCACTGCCAAAGCAGAAAAATTGCTCAGCCGCTCCTCTCCGCTCGGGCGGATAATAAGGTCGGGGTCGGGAATATTTTTTTGTGTAAACATAATCGTTAAAAAGATTTTCGTCAATATCCGAAACGTCTATTTTGCCCGATTTTACGTCCTCTGCGATTTTTTTCGCCGCGTCGCAGATTTCCTGCCGTCCGCCGTAGTTGAGCGCTATGCTCACGGTGAGCTGTTTTTCGGTTTTTCGACTTTTCCTCAACCTCGTTTATAAGGTCAATAAGCGTGTCGGACAGCCCCTCTCTTCTGCCGATTATTTTAAGGCGCACATCCTCTCCGCCGAGAAGCTCGTCGTAGTTTCTAAGATACTTTTTCGAGCAGAGCCATAAGGTCGTCAACCTCGTCTTTGGGACGTTTCCAGTTTTCGGTGGAAAACGCGTAAACGGTAAGATAGCGCACGCTTGTGTCTTTAAGGTATCTTACCACGTTTTCAAGATTTTTCGCACCCATCGAGTGCCCTGCACTTCTCGGAAGTCCTCTTCTTTTCGCCCATCTGCCGTTTCCGTCCAGAATTATGGCGATATGTTTCGGAAACGACATTTTGTCAACGCGCACCGATTTATGCTTTTTTTAAAAAACATATTTTTACCCCTCAAAAAAATAAAATGCGTCAAATGCATAAAAAAATTTAACATCAAACCGACAAAAATCTCTTTTTTTCCTTTGCCGCAACGGTATCGTCAACCGTTTTAACGTATTTATCGGTGAGGTTCTGAATATCTTTTTCTATCGTTTTGAGTTCGTCCTCGGTAACATCGCCGTTTTTTTCTTCTCGTTTTTTTGTAAAATTCCATAGCGTCACGGCGCACACCGCGTACGGCAACTTTGGAATTTTTCGCCTTTTTGCTCACTTCTTTAACGAGTTCTTTTCTTCTTTCCTCGGTAAGAGGGGGAAGTTAAGACGCAAGCTTTTGCCGTCGTTCTGCGGATTTATGCCGAGCTCCGATTTCAAAATCGCCTTTTCGATTTCGCCGACAAGGCTCATATCCCACGGCGCGATAACGATTGTGCGCGCGTCGGGAACCGAGATTGACGCAACCTGTGCGAGAGGCGACGCAACGCCGTAATATTCAACGCTGATTTTGTCGAGCACCGCCGCGTTTGCTCTGCCTGCTCTGATTGTGTTTAAGTCAAATTCCAATGCCGATATACATTTTTTTCATTTTGGTTTCAAATTGTTCGTATTTAGCCATAATTTTTTTGCTCCTTTTATAAATATTTATAAAATTGTTTTTACGGGACGATGTAGGCATCGTCCCCTACATTCACGGACGGTTAGTGCCGTAATTCTATTTCACCAATGTACCGATTTCTTCGCCGAGAATAACCTTCTTAATGTTGTCGGGGTCATCAAGACCGAACACGCGTATCGGGATTGAATTATCCATACAAAGCGACGTTGCGGTGGAATCCATAACGCCGAGCCCTCTGTTTAAAAACTTCAATATACGAAAGATTGTCAAACTTAACCGCGTCTTTGTTGATATTCGGGTCGCTGTCGTAAACGCCGTCAACCTTTTTCGCAAGCAAAATAGCCTCAGCGTCTATTTCCGCCGCACGGAGCGCCGCGGTTGTATCTGTAGAGAAAAACGGGTTTCCCGTACCGCATCCGAAAAACAACAACTCTGCCCTTTTCAAGATGTCTTATTGCCTTGTTTCTGATGTACGGCTCGGCAATCTGGCGCATTTCAATAGCCGTCTGCGCGCGTGTGGGAACACCTCTTTGTTCGAGCGCGTCCTGAATTGCAAGCGCGTTTATAACCGTTGCAAGCATACCCATATGATCGGCTCTCGTTCTGTCCATTTTAACGCCCGAACGGCCTCTCCAGAAGTTTCCACCGCCCACAACTATTGCAATCTGAACGCCCATTTCGGCACATTCTTTGATTGTGTCGGTAATTCTTCCGCTTGTGTCTTCGCAAAGACCGAAGCCTTTTTTTCGCCTGCAAGCGCCTCACCGCTGAGTTTCAGCAATACTCTTTTTGTATTTCGGTTCCATAAGTAAAATTCCTTTCGTATGTTATTTATATTTTAAATTTATGCAAATTTTTCTCAACTTTAATATTTCGACACGCAAATCTTAAATCCTCTAAAATTAAGCGGTGAAAAATCAAAAAAATTATTTTTTTGTTTTTTTCACAATTTTTATAATTTCTCTCGGCTCGTTTGCTATGATGTCCGCGCCGGCATTTTTCGAGTTCTTCGCGCGTGCGGAATCCCCACAGTGCACCGATTGTGAAAAATTTTTCGCGTTTTTGCCCGTTTCGACGTCCACTTTTGTGTCGCCGGCATAAATGCACTCATCGGGCGAAACGTCAAGCTTTTTCAGCATATCCAAAAGCGCGGACGGGTCGGGTTTTTAACGGAAATCCGTCACCGCCGCCGCAGAGAATGTCAAACGTGCCCTCTTTGAAAAACGCGCCGATAACGTCGTGCACCGCGCCGGTCGGCTTGTTTGACAAAACGCCCAGCTTAAAGCCCGAATTTTTCAAAAATTCCACAACGTCAAAAATTCCGTCGTACAGCTTTGTAAGGTACATTGAGTCGGTTTCGTAATCGTCGTGGTAAAACTCCTTCATTTCGTTAAAAAAGCGCGTCGGAATACGCGTTTTTCTCGCAGAGCATACCTTTCACAAGGTTTTCGTAGCCTCTGCCGACAAGATATTTATACCGTTCGCGCTCAATTTCGGGCAGACCGAATTTTTTCATCGAACGGTTTCCGTAATAGCAGATTGTGTCGATTGTGTCGGCGATTGTGCCGTCAACGTCAAAAACAACAGCTTTATACATTTTAAAAATCCCCTTTTATTCGTAAATTTTTTCAACATCTTTAACCGCGCTCAAAAATTTTTGCGCTATGCTTTCGGGCGAAATAATTTTCATTTTTCCGCCGAACGTGAACACCCACGCGAAAAACGTCGGACTGTCCGCGACGTTTACCGTTGCGATAAAGTGATTTTCGCCGTCGGGAAGAATGGGAATATCGCGCCCGAAACGGTCGATAACCGCGTTTACAAGCGAGTTTTCGCACCTTATTTTAACGCTCACGTCGGCGCCGGCAAACATTCCGAAAAAGCCGTTTTGTGTAGCTTGAAAGCTTGAAATTTTCGGGCGTAACCTTTGAAATATCCTCGGCGTCCTCCGAAAGAATACGTATGTTTTCCATTTTGTCCACGCGGAAATTTGTGAGATTTCCGTGCTTTTCGTAGTGCGAAACAAGGTAGTAATTTTTCGTCGCTGAAGGTAAGCGCGTAGGGCGACACGACGTATTCCGCGCCATTGTTGCGGTAAACCCTGTTTTTTTCTGTACGCTGTATTCAAAATATTTAAACGCGATTTTCTTTTTTGCAAAAACCGCGCCGTGAAGCGTGTCAACGTTATAATAAATCGTTTCGTTTCCGCTTTTCACGCGCTCGGTCATATAAAGCTGACGGTTCAGCTCGCGCGCGTTGTATCGGCTTGTCAAACCGCCGATTTTGCCGATAAGTTCACGGCTTTTTCTCAGTGACAAACCGCGACGCATTCACCGCGTCGCACAAAAGCTTAAGCTGTGCGGTTTCAAACGTGCGCGACGCAAGCGCATAGCCTGCATTTTTTTGCCCTTTCGGCTGATGATGTCAAACCCGAAATGCTCCAGTTCGCAGATTTCGGAATACACCGACTTGCGCTCGGCATAAATCCCGCACGACGCAAGATAATCGAGAATTTGCGTCATAGAAACAAAATGCGTATCGTCGCTTTCCTCGTGCAGAAATTTTAAAAGATATAAAATTTTTAACTTCTGATTGCTCTCTTTTGCCACACCGCACCTCCAATGCCTATTTAAACCACGCGGAGTTCAATCCTCTGATGCCTATTTAAAGCTTAACGACTGTCACACCGCTGTCGCCCTCACCGTAGGACGCAAGCGCAAAGCTTTCCACCCTCGGCTGTTTGCGCAGATACTGATGTATGCCCTGACGCAGTGCGCCCGTGCCTTTGCCGTGGATAATTCTCACCTGTGTGAGCGACGACAAAACCGCGTCGTCAAGGAATTTTTCGAGAATATATATCGAATCTTCAATGTTTTCACCGCGCAAATCAAGCTCGGTTGAAACGTTCATATATTTCGCGCCGTCACCCATTCCGCCGGCCGCGCGTTTTTTTGTTTCTGCTTGGGTTTTTCCTCTTTTATAAGCCGTAAATCCGACAAATTCGATTTTAATTTCATAATGCCGACTTTCACCGTCAGCGCACCGCTCCTGTCGGGAAGCGTCACAACCGTGCCCTTCTGCCCCATACTCACAATTTCCACGCTGTCGCCCAGTTTTTACGCTCTTGGGCGCTTTGGTGTTTACGCTCGGTTTTTTTCAGACTTGTTCTCGGCATTTTCCTTTGCTTTTTTTGTTTATCTTCTGACGCGCGCGCTCCATTTCGCGGTTCGCCTCGGTCAAATCTTTCATCTTCTGCGCTTTTTAATCTGCTTTAGCGCGTCCTCGGTTTCGCGCTTTGCGTCCTCAATGATTTTTCGCCTCGGCGCGCGCTTTTTTCAAGGATTTTCTCGGTTTTTCGTCCAGAATTTTGTTGCGCTTTGCCATTTCCTTTTTGATGTTTTTCCGCCTCTTGCTTAATGCTCTGTGCTTTATCCTTTTTCGCGCTCGCTCAAAAATTCTGTTCTTTTCAAGTTCGGATATAACGTCCTCAAATTTCACACTCTCGGTGTCGATATGCCTTTTCGCGTTGTCGATGATAAACTGCGAAAGTCCGAGCCGTTTTGAAATTGCAAACGCGTTGCTCTTTCCCGGAATACCGATAAGAAGTCTGTACGTCGGCGCGAGGGTTTCAACGTTAAATTCGCACGACGCGTTTTCTACCCTGTTGTTTGAAAGTGCATACACTTTAAGTTCGCTGTAATGCGTGGTTGCGGCGCATTTCGCGCCCGTGTTTTTCACATATTCCAAAATGCTGATTGCAAGCGCCGCGCCCTCTGTGGGGTCTGTGCCTGCGCCCAGTTCGTCGAAAAGGCAAAGACTTTTTTCGCTGATTTTCGACAGAATATCCACAATGTTGACCATATGCGCGGAAAATGTGCTTAAACTCTGCTCAATGCTCTGCTCGTCGCCGATGTCGGCAAAAACGTCCTCAAACACCGCGATTTCCGAACCCTCCTCGGCGGTGATGTGCAAGCCCGAAAGCGCCATAACCGTCAAAAAGTCCGATTGTTTTGAGCGTTACCGTTTTACCGCCCGTGTTCGGACCCGTGATAACCAGCGTGTCAAAATTTTTGCCGAGGTAAATGTCGGTTGCAACTACCTTTTTCGGGTCGATTAACGGGTGGCGCGCACGGCGCAGATTGATGTGCCCTTTGTCGTTGATGTTGGGCGCGAAAGCGTCGGTTGCAAGCGCGTATTTGCCCTTTGCAAAAATCAAATCTATGCACGAAATTGTGTCGTAACTCATTTTTATAAGCTTTGAAACAAGCGCAACCTCATTTGTGAGATTTGCAAGAATTTTTCTATTTCGTCCTTTTTCCTCGCCCAAAAGACGGCGGATTTCGTTGTTTGTTTCAACAACGCTCATAGGCTCACAAAAATATGGTCGAACCGGTGGCGGAAACGTCGTGCACAACGCCGGGGATTGCGCCTTTGTATTCGCTTTTGAGCGGAATAACGTAGCGGTCGCCGCGAAGGGTTATAAGCTGTTCCTGAAGGTGCTTTTGGTGCGACGGCGACGTGATGATTTTTTTGCAGAATATCTTTAACTTTATTATTCGCCGCGCGGATTTTTGCGCCTTATGTCCAACAGCGTACTGCTCGCGTCGTCTGCCATTGTTTCCGCGTCGATAATTGCGCCCGTGATGTCGGTTTCAAGGCGCTTGTCCTCATAGAGCGCGTCTATATGCTCGGCGAGAATTTCACATTCCGCGTCTTTTTGTGTGCATTTTAATTCTGCGCGCCGTTTCGAGCACTTTTGCAATGTTTAAAAGTTCGGACATTGTGAGCGTTCCGCCCATATCCGCGCGTTTTAACGACGCGGTGACGTCGCTTGCGCAGGTGATGGGCAGACTTCCGCATTTTGTAAGAATACGCGACGCCTCCTTGGTTTCGTCCTGCATTTTTCTGCGCCGATTTAAGCGTTTTTTTGCCGGCATTATGCGCATTATTTCGTCTTTTGTGCTTTCCATAACCGCAAAGTCGGACAAACGTTTTAATATTTTATCAAATTCAAGTGTTTTCAAGGCTTTTTGTTTCCATATGCCAAACCTCCGTAATTTGCCGAAAAAAATCCTGAAATTTTTAGCTTATTATATATTCATAGGCATTATATCACATAATATTCAATTTTGCAAATGTTTTATTGTACGGTTTTTTTGGACAGATAAAAACTTTATAATAGACTTGTAAGTAAGAAACGAAACAAAACAAAACGAAAGGAAGAAAAAAACTATGAAAAAAACATTTTTAATCTTTTTGATTATCGCGGGAATAATAACACTTATCGGAACGGCAGGCGCGTCGGATTTTGACGGCATAAGCTTTTTCGCAGATTTTGTCACAGGCATTTTTCTCGGTAAAACTTGTGTTTTGCGGAGTGATTTTGAAAAGAACGTTTGAATTTTTGAAAAAATGCGTGATAAGAAAGGTTCTGCGCGAATATGCACATGCAAAAACCGCATAAAAACATAAAAACATAAAAACGCAAAAAATGAGCGGAAAAGAAAATCTTTCCGCTCATTTTGTTTATTTTGTAAGTGCGTCCGCAAGGCGCGCAAATTCGCCTATCTACAGCGTTTCGCCTCTGCGTTTTTCGTCTATGCCGATATTTTTAAGAATTTCCGAAATTTCCGCTTTGGAAAAATCCCGAAAATCCCGCGTTTGAGAGTGCGTTTAAAAGCGTTTTTTTCTGCGCTGTGCAAACGACGCTTTCACCGTTTTTGAGAAAAACATTTCTTCTTTTTCACGCTGACGCGCGGTTTATCGAGCAAGTCGAGCCGTACCACTGTTGACGTGACTTTCGGAGGGGGCATAAACGAGGTGTTCGGAACGTCGAAAAGATAGTTTTGCACTGCAAAAATACTGCACCGCAAGGCTGATTGCGCCGAAATCTTTCGTTCCCTCGCTCGCGCAGAGGCGCTTTGCGACCTCTTTCTGCACCATAACCGTTATGCTTTTTGAATTTCACCTTGCTTTCCAAAAAGCATCATAATTATCGGCGTTGTGATGTAATACGGCAGATTTGCCGCAACTTTCACGTTTTCCGTGCCGAATTTTTTTCCTCGGCAAGGCTTTTTATGCCGATTTTCATAACGTCGTCGTTTATAATTTTCCAAAATTGTCAAAAATCCTTTAAATTTTCCTCAAGAATGGGGATAACCGTTTTGTCGATTTCGACGCATACGACTTTTTCGCCGCACCGCAAAGGCGCTGTGTAAGCGTGCCGAAGCCGGGGCCGATTTCAAGAACGCAGTCGTCCTCCGAAATATCCGCGCCGGACAAAATGCCTGCAAGCGCGCCCTCGTCTACCAGAAAATTCTGACCGAGCGACTTTGAAAATCTAAACTCATATTCCGATAAAATTTCTTTAATCACGCGCGGTGACGCTAAATTTCTCATAAATTGTAACCCGTGTCAAACGCTTTCATATTATTTTCCAAAAGTTCGGGCTTTGAGGGGCGGAGCCATTTTTGTAACTGCCTTTTTTGATTTCATCGTACGTGAAAAAGTCCCGTTTCTTTTACAAGCTTGCCCACCATAATGATGTTTGCAAGCTTGGGAAGTCCCATTTTATTCGCAAGATTTGTTGCGTCGATTTTGAAAACTTCAACGTCATTTCTTTCAACATCGCGCGAAATAAGAGTCGAGTCGATAAAAATTTTACCGCCTTTAACAACCGAATTTTCAAATTTGTCAAGCGACGGGCCGTTCATAACCACAAGGCTTGTGGGGTCGGTGATAACGGGCGACGCTACCGGCTCGTCCGACACGATAACTGAGCAGTTTGCCGTACCTCCGCGCATTTCGGGACCGTATGAGGGAAGATGCGAAACGTTTTTGCCCTCGTTCATTCCGGCATATGCCACAACCTTTCCGGCAAACAGAATACCCTGACCGCCGAAGCCTGCAAAAATTATTTCCTGTGTCATCTTATTTATCCCCCTTTTCTGCCGTAATATCCTTATAAACTCCCAAAGGATAGTGAGGAATCATATTATCGCGGAGCCAGTCCATAGCCTCAAGCGGCGACATTCCCCAGTTTGTGGGGCAGGTCGAAACAACCTCGACAAGCGAAAATCCCTTGCCGTCAAGCTGGGTTTGGAACGACTTTTTAATAGCTTCTTTTGCTTTTTTGATGTGCGCAACGCTGTCTACCGCAACACGCTCGATATACGCCGGACCCTCGAGAGTTGAAAGCATTTCGCTCACTCTTATGGGGTATCCCTGTGTTGCCGCATTACGTCCGTACGGCGAGGTTTGCGTAACCTGACCCACAAGGGTTGTCGGCGCCATCTGACCGCCCGTCATACCGTAAATTGCGTTGTTTATGAATATAATCGAAATATTTTCGCCTCGTGCCGCCGCGTGAACGGTTTCCGCCGTACCTATAGCGGCGAGGTCGCCGTCACCCTGATAGGTGAAAACAAACGACTCGGGAAGCGCTCTTTTTATGCCTGTTGCAACCGCCGGCGCTCTGCCGTGCGCCGCCTGCTGCATATCACACTCAAAATAGTTATACGAAAAAACACTGCATCCTACCGACGCAACGCCTACCGCCTTGCCCTCGATACCCAGCTCGTCTATAACCTCGGCAACCAAACGGTGCACAATGCCGTGCGTACAGCCGGGGCAGTAGTGAAAATTAACATCGCACAAAGCGTGCGGTTTTGTGAAAACCTTTTCCATTAAAAACGCACCTCCGTTTAATTCTTCGATTTTTGCCAAAATTTCGGTCGGGTGGGCACAATTCCGCCCGTTCTGCCGAAGAAATGAACCTCGCCCTTGCCGTTTACCGCAAGTTTAACGTCCTCAACCATCTGACCCATACTCATTTCAACCGACAAAAATTTCTTTTTGCCGTCCGCAACGCGTGCGAAAACGTCTTTCGGGAACGGCCAAAGCGTAATCGGACGGATTAAGCCGACTTTTATGCCTTTTGCGCGCGCCTTTGCCATTGCGGTTTTCGCGATACGCGCCGTTGTGCCGTATGCAACGAGAACTATATCCGCGTCGGACGTGCCATCTTCTTCAAAAACGAACTTCGTTCTGCTCGATAATGTCGTAGCGTTTCTGACGTTCGATAATTGTATCTTCAAGGTCTTTCGCGTTGATGTAGAGCGAATTTATAATGTTGTGTTTGCGTTTCATCTGCGTACCGCACGCCGCCCAGCCTTTTTCCGCATAAACCGCGTTTTCGTCCTCCTCGGGGAACTCAACGGGTTCCATCATCTGACCGAGCATACCGTCGCCCATAAGCATTACGGGCATTCTGTATTAGTCCGCAAGATTGAACGCCTTGCTTGCCAAATCCACCATTTCCTGAATTGACGACGGAGCCAAAACGATAAGGTGATAATCACCGTGGCCGCCGCCCTTTACCGCCTGGAAATAGTCTGACTGCGCCGGCTGAATACCGCCGAGTCCCGGGCCTCCGCGGACGATATTTACCACAACGCACGGAACGTTTGCACCGGCAATGTAGGAAAGTCCCTCCTGTTTTTAAGCTTATTCCGGGGCTGGACGAGCTTGTCATAACCCTTTTTCCGGCACCGCCTGCGCCGTAAACCATATTTATCGCCGCAACTTCGCTCTCCGCCTGGAGGAAAGTTCCGCCGATTTTCGGCATTTTTTTAGCCATATAAGCCGATACCTCTGTTTGAGGCGTTATCGGGTATCCGAAAAACAAACGGCAGCCCGACCTTATTGCGGCCTCCGCAAGCGCTTCGTTACCTTTAACCAATACTTTTGCCATTTTTCTCAACCTACCTTTCTACCTCGATTACCACGTCGGGACAAATTGTTGCGCAAAAGGCACAGCCTATACATTTGTCCTGCTCAATCACGGTTGCCGGATTGAAGCCTTTTTTGTTAATCCTGTCTTTTGCGATTACCACAATTTTTTTCGGACAGGCGGACACGCAAAGCATACAACCCTTGCATTTGTCCTCGTTGAACACTACCTTTGCCATTTACGGCACCTCCTTATTACGTTTATCGAAAAATTAGTAAATTTTTTTAAATTAAAACGGTAAATTCATAAATGTTTCAAGCTCAAAATGCTTGTTATTTTGCGGAATTTTTTTCGAGAATTTCCTTTTTTTCCCGATATATATGTCACACCCGTTCCGAGCTTTTCAGCGCATTTTTCTATCAGCTCCGCGCTGTTTAAAAATGTGGCTCGGTTCGGTGAGATATGCAAGATTTGTGTTGTTTACCACGTCGGTGATTTTAAGGCGCGATATTTCTTCGATTTTGTGCGCAAGCTCCAGAATATCGTCCTCGTTTGCCGTCATAGGACGCATTGCGTTTATCACAAAAATACATTTTGTATTACTTGTTTTTTTGATGTAGTTAAAAAATCCGCCAAGAGCCACCGCTCCGTCCTCGTCGCCCCCGACGTCGAAAACCGCCTCGGTTCCGCCGTCCGCAAACACCGATAAAATTTCGCTCGGCAAAACGGGAATGTCGACGTTTGAGCTTGCAAACTCCGACGCGACAACGTTTATACCCTTTTCGGACAGAAAAATTTTTTTAACGTCGCTCGTGCGGAAATACGGATTTACAATGTCAAGGTCGCAGATTGTGACGCGCTCTCCCTCCGCTTTTTTTCTTCAGCGCAAGATTTAGCGCAAACTCGGTTTTTTTCCGCTTCCGTAGTGACCTGTTACTATGCTAATCACGGTGATATATCACCTCCGAAATTGTGTGAGTTATTTCTTTTTTACCCAAAAATTTTATGACAATAAGCCATACCGCGAGCGAAACCGCGGTGAAAATAAGGCTTAATTTTTCGCTTTTAAACACCGCACCGCCGAGGATAAGCGATACAATAAACAAAAATCACGGGCAGAATGTAGAGAATAAACGACGAAAAAAGCACGCTTTTTGTGCTTGCGGTGACGCTCACCGTGTCGCCCTCCGACGCGCCGATACTGTTTTCGGCAAGCACCTGCACACCGCGGTTTTTCGCAGATTTTGCAGTGCACACAGCTTTCACCGCACGCGGATTTGCGCACGCATAAAACGTACGCGAATTTACCGTCTGTTTTTTTGTAACACGTCCCTGACCCGTCATATTTTTCACCTTAAACCGTCCGGCCGGTTTTTGCATTGCCCTGTCGGTTTTTTTGTCATATTTTTGTTAACGTATAGTATAGCAAATTTTTGAGTTTGTAAAGCAGAAAAAAATAAGCGTTTATGCAAATTTAACAAAAAGGGAGGGGGATTTGAACGGTGATGTTTCCCCTCGCCCCCTCGATTTGCTGAAATTTTAAATTTTTTTCTTCTATATCAAAAAAATAGGTTATCGTAATTTTTGGTTGCTCCGCAGGCTCTGCTTTTGGCGCAAAAAGCAGAGGGAAAACGTGGGGGTTCCGATTCCCCCTATCTCGCCTGCCGGCTCGGTCGGCGCTAAACGTTTGCCACCGGCAAACAGCGCCCCACAACGACAAGGGCTTTGCCCTTGACCCGTTCTGTAAACGTTACTTTTTTTCGGCGAACGGTTTGTTTTCGGTTTTTGTTTGAAAAAAATATTTCGATAACCTGTTGTTTGAATGATTTGGTTGTTGCAAAGGGGTCTTGGGGTGGAACCCCAAGCCGTTTAGGGGTGCGGGGGAATCGGAACCCCCGCGCTTTTGCGGCACTTTTTACTCTAAAAAGTGCCCTCTGCGGAGCAAATCAGTAAAATATCATATTTTTATGTTTTTGATATAGAACAAAAATTTAAAATTTACATAAAAAAGACACGGCAATATCCGTGCCTTTCTCTCCTCACCTTACAGTCCCAGCGACTTAAGATAATCAATACTAATCTTTGCATCCTCCATAGATGACGCATTGTGGTGGCCGTCCTGCTCGACAATAAGATACTCAATTCCGAACTCTCTCGCCGCGTCAATAATCTTGGGCATATCCTGAATACCGTGTCCGACGGGACGGAATTCAAATCCGTTATCCTCTCTTGACGCTTTTTCGCCCTCTTTTCCGCTGTTGTCGATAAGCGCGTAAACGGGTCCGCCGCCGAGGTTTTTGCAAACAAAATCTTTAAGATGCAGAATATTCACCTTTGCCTGCGTATTTTTTTCATAACCTCTGTCGGCTCATAGCCTGCGTAATGCCCCCAGCAAACGTCTATCTCGGGTTTAATCACGTCTGTGCCGAGGGTTTCAAAAAATCTTGTCGTGAATGGTTTCGCCGTCGATTTTTATCAAACTCAAAATCGTGATTGTGGTAATAAAGGTCGATACCGCCTTTTTTTCAAAAATCTCGCTCGATTTTTTTGAATTTTTTTCCATTGTGCCGTCAAAATCTTCAACGTAATTTTCCTTGCCGTACCACGGAATTGCGCAGTATTTAACGTCGAGAGTGTTAAGATATTTAACCGTATCTTCGGGGCTTAACGGCTCGTCGTCCTTAATGCCGACCGTCTGGTGCGATGACACCGCCTCAAGGCCGTATTTATCGAGCATTGCCTTAACTTCCTCTGCGCTTTTGCCGAAAAATCCTGCAAATTCAACGCAATCGTAACCCATTTCTTTAACCTTTTTAAGGCACGCGTCCATATCTTTTTCCATTTCGTCGCGGATTGTGTAAAGCTGTAATCCAAGTTTAAATTTACTCATTATATGTCACCTCAAAATTTATATTTCGGGAATTTCAATTTCAATTTCCTTGCCGAGTTTGTCTCGATTTTGCTATGCCGTCGATAATAGCCTGGTTAATGATAATCTGGCTTGTGGGAACGGGCGCTTTTCCGCCGGTTTTAACCGCGTCGAGGAAAGAACGGATTTTTTTGTAGAAGTTGCCCTCGCTCTTGTCGGGGATAATCGGGATTTCGATTTCAACACCCTCGCCGGCAACATTTTTGTAAATTTTCATCGGACCGCCGACAGAACCGTTCCAGCACTCGGTTGACGGAATACGCAAAGAGCCTTTTTTTACCCATAATAATGGTATCGCCCGGTGTGTCGAGGTGCATTGCCCATGCAATTCTGAAGTCGAGAATTATACCGCCCTCAAGTCTGATAAATCCTGCGCCGAAGTCGTCAACGCCGAAAAGCGAAGCATATTCGGGGTGTGTTTCGTAATAATTCGGGTCTGTGCCGAAGAAATTCGAGGTGTAGCCCGTAACGGTGAGCGGTTTCGGATAGCCGATTGCGTTAAGCACCATATCGAGCGAATAACAGCCGATGTCGCCGAGAGCGCCGAGACCTGCGGTTTTGTCCTCAATAAACGTTGTGCCGAACGGTGTGGGGATACCTTTTCTGCGTCCGCCGCCCGTCTGTATGTAGTAGATTTCGCCGAGCTCGCCCGACTCAACAATCTTTTTAATCATCTGCATATTGGGGTCAAATCTCGGCTGGAAACCGATTGAAAGAACTTTTCCGCTCTTTTTTTCCGCCTTGCAGATTTCCACAGCCTCGTCAAGCGTTACGCACATAGGCTTTTCCAAAATAACGTTAACGCCGTGCTCAAGCGCGTAAATTGCGCACTCCGCGTGGGTTCTGTTGTAGGTGCATACGCTTACCGCGTCAAGCTCCTCATTATCGATAAGCTCTTTGTGGTTGTGGTAACAATGAACGTTTTCCACGCCGTTGTCTTTGAAAAATTTCTCCGCTTTGCCGTCAATGAGGTCAGCACCGCCGACAATTTCAACGTCGGGCATTTTTGAACTGCTGAATGTGCGCCTCCGCAATCCAGCCTGTGCCGATAATACCAACTTTGAGTTTTTTTAGATGTGTCAATATTGCTTTCTTCCTGGTTTTTCCTTGAACATATTGAGAATGTCCTTATCTGCCATTGATTTCAGCTCCTTTTTAAAAATCGAGGCGCAAAAAAACGCCCGTCTTTGCTATATTTTTTTCTTGCATATGATTATTTTTATGTTACAATGATTATAGCAATAAAGAAAAAGCATTTTATACAGAAATGTTGACTTGTTATTGAACAATATTGACTTTTTTTGGTGATTTTTATGATAAGGAACGAAACAGTTAATTCAAACATTCCGAACACACCTGTGCATATCGGACTTTTCGGGGCGGCGGTTAAAATGGGGCGAAGGTTTTTCGTTTCCGCACCTTCACGACGAAATTGAGCTTTTTATACATTGCCGACGGCGTTTTGAGAGCGTGCAACGACGAGATAGGCGTCACCGCCGAGAAAGGCGAAATAATTTTTCATAAATAGCCGTTTTGTGCACGAAACGTTTTTCCGACAAGGACGGCACCTATTCCTCGCTTATTCAGTTTGACATTTCGGAAATGCCTCAAAATCATCTTAAAAACGCAGGAAAATATCTGCACCGCTTTTTGAGCGCCGGAGAGTGCGCTATGTACGTTTTTAAAAACGGCGACCCGAAAACCGCCGAAATAAGAAGCTATATTGACGATATTATAAAGGAAAGCACCGAGAAAAAGCGCGCGTACGAAATGTATATCAGCGCCGACATTTTTTTAAAATTTCCGCGCTTTTGAGCAGATATAAAATCATTCTCGACGAAAAAATGTTTATTTTGACAGCGACACAATCGAGCGCGTTCTGCCCGTTCTTAACTATATCGAAACGCACTACCGCGAGGAGATTTCGCTGGACGATTTGAGCAAAAACGGTGAATTTGAACCGATATTATTTCTGCCGTCTTTTTAAAAAGGCAACAAATTCGACGTTTACGGAATATTTAAACTTTGTGCGCGTGTGCAAGGCGGAAAAAAACGGCTTATTTCGGGCGCGGGGAATATTTCGGAGATTTCTATGGACGTCGGTTTTTTTCGTCCGTTTCGTATTTTAACAGAATTTTTTTAAAAAGTATAAAGGCTGTACCCCGTCGGCGTATAAAAAAAGGTAAAAATACGCTGTGCAGTAGAGTGAGTGAACGGATTTAAAAAAAGCACATCAAATGATGTGCTTTCAAACTGTCGAAAAACGGTACGTTTTTTTGTACCGTTTTATTTTTTTATAAAATTTGTTTTTTTAATTATAAGAACTGTCTTTTTTTCGCGGTGTCGAGGTCGAGATTGCCGAGGTATTCTTCAACCGAAAGACCTACGAAATTACAGAAATCAACCATTTCCGCAACGGTGTTAACGTTAACGTCTATGCCGTTTTTCATTCTGTCTGCATAAGCGAGAATTTCTTTTTCGCCGTGCGTATAAATTCTTTCCGCGCCGTCCGCTTTGGGAGCGTTGCGAAGTTCTTCGAGGAACGTTGAAAGATGTTCTTTAATCGCGTTTGCGTCGCCGAAAAATTGCAGTGTCAATCGCCGCGAAACCGTGGCAGGTACCGCCTTTTTCCGCCGATATGAGTATGATTTGACGTTATACCCATTGACAAAAATCGAGCTGAAAAATTTCGCAAAAGCATACCATAGCCGTAACCTTTGTGACTTCCCGTCTGCTCTTTTTTTCACCGCCGAGGGGCATAATTCCGCCGCCGTTTTTGGCAACGATATTTTTAAGCACGTCCGCCGCGTCCGTTGAACCGTGGCCGTTTTTGTCGAGCGCCCAGCCCTCGGGGGAGCGCCTTGCCGTTTTTGTTGTAAACTTCGAGTTTTCCGCGCGTAACAACCGTTGTGGACGCGTCAAAGAAGAACGGATACGGCTCTGCCGGCATACTCATTGCAATAGGATTGCTTCCGAGCATTGCCATACGGCAGAATGTGGGAACCATTATCGCCTCGGAGTTTGTAACCGCAAAACCGATAAGTCCTGCGTCGCAAGCCATTTTTGCATAATATCCTGCAATACCGAAATGGTTTGAATTTCTTACGTTAACAATGCCGATACCGCTTGTTTTTTTGCTTTTTCAATCGCCTTTTTCATAGCGAAAATACTGTTGAGCTGACCCATACCGTCGTGACCCTCGATAACCGCCGAAACGGGGGTTTCAAACACGATTTCGGGCTTTGCGTCAACCTTGATTAAGCCTTTTTCTATGCCTTTGTGGTATCTTACCAATCTCTGCATACCGTGCGACTCAATTCCGTAAAGGTCGGAAAGGAGCAGAACGTCGGTGATTTCTTCGCTTTCAAGCTTTGAAAAATCCAAGCTTTGCAAACGACGCCTCGCAGAATTTTTTGAGTGTTTCATAACTGAAATTTATTGTTTTTGCCACTTTTGTTTACCTTCTTTCTGTGCTGATACTGCATTTTATTCATTATATTGTTTATTTTATCACAATGTTTTTTTGTTTAGTCTACATATTTTTAAAATTTTTTTGAAATTTTTCATTTTGTTTATTTTCAACAAACATTACACCGCCGATTTATGAAAAATATTTTTATTCAAGCTCGTCCAGCCACAATTTTGCCGCCGCGTCGCTCGGCATACGCCAGTCACCGCGCGGAGAAAGGCTTACCGAACCGATTTTTTTGGGCCGTCGGGCAGACACTGAACGCTTGAACTGCTGTGCAAAAAGCGTCGGTAGAACGTTTTGAGCCAATGAACAAGAATTTCGTCGTTATACGAAAAACGCATATTTTGCAAGGCGCAAAAACCTTTTTTGGGCGGAAACGCAAAACGCACCGCATAATAAAGGTAAAAAAATCGTGCAGTTCGTACGGACCGACAAGCTCCTCGGTTTTCTGCGCGATTTCGCCCTCTTTCGGGGGCAAAAAGCTCGGGGCTTACGGGAGTTGCCAGAATATCGTCCAGAATTTCGCCGATATTTTTCGCCGTCGAAAAGCTTTTTCGCGTGACGGACAAGGTAGCGCACCAGCGTTTTCGGCACACCTGCGTTCACGCCGTACATCGACATATGGTCACCGTTGTAGGTCGCCCAGCCGAGCGCAAGCTCGGACAAATCGCCCGTTCCGACAACCAGCGCGCCCGTTTTGTTTGCATAATCCATAAGCACCTGCTCGCGCTCGCGCGCCTGTGAATTTTCATACACAACGTCAAAATTGTTCGGGTCGTGGCCTATATCCTCAAAATGCTGATTTACCGCCTTTTTTATATCCACAGTTTTTAAACGTCACGCCCATTGCCGTGCACAGTTTTTTTCCGCATTCGACTTCGTTCGGCTCGTCGTGCCGAAACACGGCATTGAAATGGCGGTGATTTCGGTTCTGCTCCTTTTCAAAATGTCGAACGCGCGCACCGCGGCGAGCAGTGCAAGGGTGGAATCCAAACCACCCGAAATGCCGATTACAACGCCTTTTGCGCGAGTGTGGACAATTCGTTTTTAAGTCCCATTGCCTGCATTGTGAGAATGAGCGAACATCTTTCGTCAATTTTCAGCGCGTCGCCGGGAACGAACGGAGTCTGCGGAATTTCGCGCGTTAATTCGGTGACGGTTTTTTGCATATCGAAGGAAATTGTTTTGTAATCGGGCGAAACCTCGGTTTGATACGATCCGATTTTGCGTCTTTCGCCGTCTATGCGGTCAACGTCGATTTCGGTTTGAATCAAGCCGTTTTCAAAAAGCGTGTTTTCCTTTAAAACAACTCCGTTTTCCGCGATTATGTGATGCGATGCGAACACCGTGTCGGTGGTGGACTCGCCGTCGCCTGCCGAGCAGTAAACGTATCCGCACACAAGGCGCGCCGACTGCCCCGAAACAAGCGACCTTCTGTATTCGCACTTGCCGATTACCTCGTTGCTTGCCGACAGGTTGACGATTATATTCGCGCCGTTTTTTTCGCGTGGTTTTACCGACGGGGGCGCGGCAACCCACAAATCCTCGCAGATTTCAGCCGCGAAAGTGAAATTTTTCATATCCGCGCACGCAAAAATGAGGTTTGTGCCGAACGGAATTTCCTTGTCAAAAAGCGTTAACGCAGAGTTATTTTTCGGTGCGGGGCAAAAGTGCCGTTTTTCGTAAAATTCGTTGTAATTCGGTATGTTCGCCTTTGGAACGATACCCAAAATTTCGCCCTTGTAAAGCACCGCCGCGCAGTTGTAAAGCCGTGAATTTTTTTGCTTATCGGAAGTCCGACAACCGCGATAATATCGGCGCTTTTGTGTTTTCGCAAATGCTTTTTGAGAGCCGTTTTCGCACCCTCCAAAAAGCTCGGACTGCAAAAACAAATCCGAACAGGTGTAGCCTGTTATGCAAAGTTCGGGCAAAGCAAGCAAACGAACGCCGTTTTTTGCCGAGTTTTTTATTATTTCCGTGATTTTTTCCGCGTTTGTCACGCAATCCGCAACCGTCACGTCAAACGACGCCGCCGCGGTTTTGATAAATCCGTCCTTCATAATTTTGTCCTCCGATAATTTTCCTATCTTAAATTATATATTTGCTTTTTTTAAAAAAGTCAAGACAATATATGATATTGTTCCCTTTTTCAGGTTAAAAAAATTTTTGTTGATTTTAACAAAAATTTGTGGTAAAATTATGTATTGATATAAAAATTTTTTTAAAAAGCGAGGTAAAAAAACTATGAAAATGTCGGCGTCCGAGGCGGTTTTTAAACGTTATTGCGGAGAGCGGAACAGATGTTGTGTTCGGCTATCCGGGCAGTGCGGTTGCGCCCGTTTACGACGCTCTTTTTTCATTTGACAAAATAAAGCACGTTCTCACCCGAACCGAGCAGAGCGCGGCGCACGCGGCGTCGGGATACGCGAAAGAAAGCGGAAAAACGGGTGTGTGCATTGCAACGTCGGGTCCCGGCGCGACAAATCTTATAACCGGCATTGCAACGGCAATGAGCGACTCTGTGGCTATGGTTGCGATAACAGGTCAGGTGGATTCGTCGCTCCTCGGAAGCGACGCGTTTCAGGAGGCGGACATCACCGGCGCGGTCAACCCATTCTGCAAGCATAATTATCTTATAAAGTCGGCGGACGAAATTGTAAAAACCCTGCGCGAGGCGTTTTTTATCGCATCGACGGGCAGACCCGGCCCTGTTTTGGTGGATATTCCGGTAAATTTTTTATGCGGAGAAGTGGAATTTACAAAATACAAAAAGCCGTCAATAGAGAGCTACAAGCCCAACTACAAAGGGGCAACGCGCTCCAGATAAAGCGCGCGGCGGAGTGTCTGAAAAAAGGCGAAACGTCCGCTTTTATACATCGGCGGAGGGTGCTGTTCCGACTCGGCGAGCGCGGAGATAAACAAGTTTATAAAAAGCACAAAAATCCCCGTTGTATCAACGCTCAAGGCGGTTGGAGTCGTTCGTCACGACACGGGCGCGCTCAATCTCGGAATGATTGGCACACACGGCAGAAAATGCGCGAATTTTGCGCTTTCCGCGTGCGACACGCTTTTTATCGCGGGCGCGCGCATTGGCGACCGCTCGGTGGGACGGGTTAAAAATCTTAACGAAGAAGATATAACCGTTATTCACGTTGACATAGACCCCGCGGAAATCGGCAAAAAAATTTGCACGCAAACATTCCCGTCGTGGGCGATATTACAAACGTTATGTCGGCGGTTAACGACAAAAAAACATCTCCCTTTCGCCCGAAAAAGACTGGCTTTTGCGCCTTGAGGACGAAGCGGAAAGAGAAAAAGTTAAATCACGCGAAAAAGCTTTTTCGCACAAGAATAATTTCGTCTGCCCCGAGTACGCGGTGAGCGTTTTAAACTCCGTTACCGAGGACAACTGCATCGTTTCGACCGAGGTGGGACAAAATCAGATTTGGACGGCGAGGAATATCAAAATAGACACGCCGAGAGATTTTTATCACGTCGGGCGGACTGGGAACGATGGGATTCGGCTTGCCGGCGGCAATCGGCGCGTCGTTTGCAAAAAGCAGAAAGACGGTTTTCGCGCTGGAGGGCGACGGCAGTTTGATGATGTCGGTTGCCGAGCTTGCTACAATCGCGGAATATGATTTGAATATTAAAATTATTTTGTTCAACAACAACGCTCTCGGTATGATAAGGGAGTATCAGAAGAACAATTTTTAACGCGCGGTACAGCGAGGTTTTTCCCGAAAAAAATCCCGATTTTTATCACGCTTGCGAAAGCGTTCGGCATTGACGGCGAGCGCGTGCGGAACAACGACGGCGTGAAAGACGCGTTTGAGCGCGCAATGAAGCATAACGGCGCGTATTTTTGTGGAGCTGTGCGTGGATAAGGACGAGGATTCGGTTTTTGTAAGGTGCGCCTTACAATCCCGATTTTGGATTTTTGAATTATCTTATCATAACAATAACCTGTTTTTTTGATACAGAAGAATAATATAAAAAAATTTTTAAAAACCCTAAACGGAGTGTGATAAAAAAATGCAGCAGCACATACTATCTGTTCTGGTATCGAACAAGGCAGGCGTACTCACAAAGGTGACGGCGCTGTTTTTCACGGCGCGGATTTAACATCGACTCGCTCGCGGTGGGAACAACCGAAAAACAAGGACATCTCGCGCATAACAATCATTGCAAACGGCGACGACTACACGCTTGAACAGCTTATAAAAACAGCTCAACAAGCTGATTGACGTTATAAAGGTGAAAAAAACCTTACGTCCACCGAAACGGTATGCCGTGAGCTTGCGCTCATAAAAATAAGCGGTATAGGCAGTGACGAGCGCAAGGAAATTTTGCAGTTCTCCGAAATTTACCGCAGTAAAATTGTGGACGTTGCGCCCGACACGGTGACGGTGGAAATCACGGGAACGACCGACAAAATCGCGTCGTTTCTGGCTTTGGTCGAAAAATGGGCAAAATCGAAATGGTGCGCACGGGTACGATTTCAATCGAGCGCGGAAGCAAAACTATAGAGGTATGATTTATGAAATTTGACATTTTAACGCTTTTTCCCGAGATGTTCACAAACATTTTAAACGAAAGCATTATCGGGCGCGCGGTGATAAAAACAAAATTGTGGAGTTTTCATTTTACGAATATCCGCGATTTTTCGGGCAACAAGCACAACCGCGTTGACGACTATCCCTACGGGGGCGGTCAGGGTATGGTTATGATGCCCCAGTGCATTTACGGCGCGTACAATTCGGTTGCCGAAAAATACAAAAACAAGCCCCACACCGTTTATCTTTCGCCCAAAGGCGCGGTTTTCACGCAGGACAAGGCGAAAGAGCTTGCGAAAAAAGAAAATATCGTGCTCCTTTGCGGTCACTATGAGGGCGTTGACCAGCGGATTATCGACGAAATTGTGGACGAAGAAATTTCAATCGGCGACTATGTGTTAACCGGCGGAGAAATCCCGGCAATGGTGGTTATCGACGCGGTGTGCCGTATGCTTGACGGCGTGCTCTCCTGCGAGTCGTTCTCGGACGAGTCGCATTACAGCGGACTTTTGGAGTATCCGCAATACACGCGCCCCCCCGAATTTCTGGGTAAAAAAGTACCCGAAATTCTGCTTTCGGGCGACCACAAAAAAATTGAAAAATGGCGGTTTGAAAAGTCGGTTGAGGAAACAAAACTGCGCCGTCCCGATATGTATGAAAAAAATTTATTGAAAAAAATGTCTTGACATTTTTTTGAGAAAAATGTATTACAATATAGTGTAAAGTTTTTTTGCTTTACACCATATTTTTTTAGCTTGTCAGGATTGATTTTTTTGAAAAAAACTTAAATTTCGGATACCTTCTCGATTTTTTTACAGAAAGGTTCTTCCCGACCGCACAGCCGAGATGATTGATTTATACTATAATGAAGATTTGTCGCTTGCGGAAATTGCCGATAATTTCGGCATAACGCGCCAGGGTGTGCGCGACGCGATAAAAGCGCGGCGAGGACGAACTTACAAAAACTTGAAGAAAACTTGAAACTCACCGAAAAAAATCGAAAAGGCTTGACTTTGAAATAGAAAAAAACTGAAAAATCGCACAGGACAAAAAAATTATACCGATATTTTGAAAATTTCAGATAAATTATCAGAAATTCTGTACCTCTGAAAGGGGTGGTATGCTTGGCATTTGAAAGCTTGGCGGACAGACTCGGTTCTGTTTTTTTAAAAAGCTTCGCGGAAAAGGAAAAAAATCTCCGAATCCGACTTAAAAAGAGGCTATGAAAGAGGTTAAACGCGCTCTTCTCGAAGCGGACGTTAACTTTAAAGTTGTTAAAGATTTCATAAACGGCGTATCCGAAAAAGGCGCTCGGTCAAAACGTTCTCGAAAGCCTCACACCGGGACAGCAGGTTATAAAAATTGTAAACGACGAGCTTTGCGCTCTTATGGGAAAAGAAACCGCAAAACTCGATTTTTCGCGCAAAATCACCGTCATTATGATGGTGGGTTTGCAGGGCGCTGGAAAAACCACGTCCAGTGCGAAAAATCGGCGGATTTTTGAAAAAACAGGGCAAACGACCCATTCTCGTTGCGGCATACGTTTACCGTCCGGCGGCGAAAAAAACAGCTTAAAGTTGTGGGCGAACAGTTAGGTGTTCCCGTTTTTTTCCATTGACGAAAGCACCGATGCGGTGTTTATCGCGAAAAAACGGCGCTGGAGCACGCGTCGCAAAAATGCAAATGACGTTGTTATTATAGATACGGCAGGCAGACTTCATATTGACGAAGAGCTTATGGAGGAGCTTAAAAACATCAAATCCGCGGTTGAACCGTCCGAAATTCTCCTCACGGTTGACGCTATGACGGGTCAGGATGCGGTAAACGTTGCGCAAAGTTTTAATAAGCAGCTTGACATTACGGGTGTTGTTCTTACAAAGCTTGACGGCGACACGAGAGGCGGTGCGGCGCTTTCTGTAAAAGCCGTTACGGGAAAGCCGATAAAATTTGCCGGTATGGGCGAAAAACTCACCGATTTGGAGCCTTTCCACCCCGACCGTATGGCATCGCGAATTTTTGGGTATGGGCGACGTTTTTGACGCTCATCGACAAGGCTCAGCAGGCGTTTGACGAAAAAAACAGGCGGCGGAGCTTGAAAAGAAAATCCGCGAACAATCGTTCGACCTTAACGATTATCTAAATCAGCTCGGTCAGATAAAGAAAATGGGTTCAATGCAGGACATTCTCTCAATGATGCCCGGCGTAAACTCAAAAGGCTCTTTCCTCCGCGCAGATTGACGAGAAAAATGGGTCACATTGAAGCGATAATTCAGGCTATGACGCCGGCAGAGCGTCAAAAACCCGAAAATCATCAATTCGAGCCGAAAGCAGAGAATTGCAAACGGCAGCGGTACAACGGTTCAGGAGGTCAATCTCCTTTTGAAACAGTTTGTGCAGATGCAAAAAGCTTATGAAACAATTTAGCAATCCGAAAAAAAGCTGAAACGCGGTTTCGGCGGATTCGGGCCTATGTTTAGGTAAATTGCGTTAAATATAAATTGTTAAAAATTTTTTTACGGAGGTGAATTTAAAATGGCAGTTAAAATTCGTTTGAGAAGAATGGGCGCAAAAGAAAGCTCCTTTCTACCGCGTTGTTGTTGCTGATTCGAGATACCCCAGAAACGGCAGATTTATCGAGGAAATCGGCACATACGACCCCAATACAGACCCCGGTACAATCAAAATTGACAGCGAAAAAAAGCAACAAAATGGATTGGCAACGGTGCTCAGCCCACAGACACAGTTAAAAAGCTTGCTCAAAAAAAGCGGTATCATTAAATAATTTTGTGTCAGAATTGAGCAAATAAGTGATTTTTGCCGTAATTTTTACGGCGGAATGGAGTTCACTATGGAAGAATTACTCGCATTTCTTGCAAAATCTCTCGTTGACCGCCCCGAAGATGTTTCGGTTACAAAGGTTGACGGCGAAAACAGCGTTGTTTACGAACTCAGAGTAAACGACAGCGATATGGGCAAGGTTATCGGAAAACAAGGCAGAATTGCCAAGTCGATAAGAACAATCATCAAGTCGGCGTCAAGCAAAGAAGATAAACGCGTTATTGTTGATATTGTTCAATAGTATTATTCTTAAAAAGGATAAAAAGGAGAAATTGCGCCGTGGAACAGCTTTATCTTGAAATAGGAAAAATTGTGAATACAAGAGGTCTTAAGGGCGAGGTTAAGGTTGTTCCGTGGGCGGATTATCCCGAAATTTTTGAGGAAATCAACTTCGTTTACGGCGAGGACGAAAAAAGATACCTCATCGAAAACGTTAAATATCAAAAGGACAACGTTATTTTAAAGCTTGAAGGTGTTGACACCGTAGAGTGCGCCGAAAAAGCTTAAAAAACAGCGTTTTGTACGTCAGAAAGGACACTATGCCCTCTCTTGACGACGGCACGTTTTTCGTTGCCGACCTTATCGGTCTTGACGTTTTTGACGAAAACGAGGCGTTTTTGGGAAAAATAGCCGACATTATAACCGCAGGCGGTGCAGATGTGTATATCATCAAAGACGAGGGCAAAAAAGACCTTCTTTTGCCTGCGCTCAAAAGCGTTGTAAACGAAATCGACCTTGACGGGAAAAAAGTCAGGGTGACCGTCCCCGAGGGACTTATGTAGAAAAATGTCTGCTTTGGCAGGCTTTTTTTGTATACTTTTTTTGTTTTATGCGCGAAAATTTGGGTATATAATATTTAATACGCGGATTTTGGCGTGTTTTTAAAAATTATTTTTTTGGAGAAAGGAGTTTTAACGGTATGTCAGAACAAATTAAGCTTATTTCACAGAGGATTAAGGAATTGAGGGAGATTTCGGACATTTCCATTACCGAAATGGCAGAGCATCTCAAGCTATCGGGCGAAGATTACGCAAAATATGAGGAAGGTGTGTGCGATATTCCCGTAAGTATGCTTTACGAAATCGCGTCCTATTTTAAGGTTGATTTAACCGAGATTTTATCGGGAGAAGCTCCTAAGCTTCACGTTTTTCAGGTTGTTAAAAAGGCAAAGGTCTTGAGGTTTTTCCGCCGCGAGCAGTATAAATATCACAATCTTGCCTACAACTTTTCAAAAAAGCAAATCGAGCCGTTTACGGTTGAAGTTCCCGTTACGCCCGATGATGAGCCTCTTCACGAAAATTCGCACCCCGGTCAGGAATTTAACTATGTCCTCGAGGGACAAGCTCCTTATCCGTGTCAACGGCAAGGACAACATTTTTAGAGGAAGGCGACTCTATTTATTTCAATTCCGTTTATATGCACGGTATGAAAGCATTGGACGGCAAAAAAAGCCAAATTTTTGGCAATTATTTTGAACGATTAGTTTAAAATTTTACATTATTTTACTTTTTTGAGGAGTTGTTACCAATGAATTTATTGAACAAATTTTTTTAGACAGAACAGAATTTGACAGTTACGAAGATTTTTTTACGAAAATTACAATTTAAAAATATAACGACGATTTCAATTTCGGCTTTGACGTTGTGGACGAATATGCGCGTATCTGCCCCGAAAAAAACAGGCACTTGTGTGGTGCGACGACGAGGGCAGAGAAAGAAAAATTCAACAACGGCGAGTTGCCGAAATATACAAACAAAACAGCAAATTATTTCAAAAAGTCTGGGCATCAAAAAGGGGCGATATGGTTATGCTCATTTTTGAAACGCCATTATGAATTTTGGTTTTCTATAATCGCACTGCACAAGCTCGGCGCGGTAACCATTCCGGCGACGCATCTTTTGACCAAAAAAAGACGTTGTTTACCGATGCAACAGTGCAAAAAAATTAAAAATGATTGTCTGCGCCGACGACGACGTTGTGACAAAACACATTGAAGACAGTTTGGCGGAGTCGCCCACGGTTAAAGCAATCGTGGTTGACCGCGGAGAAAAAGAGGGCTGGCACAGCTTTGAAAAAAAGGAGTTGAGGCTGCGTCCGACGTATTCGAGCGTCCGACGGGCGACGAAAAAACAAGCGTTAAAGACACTATGCTTTTTGTATTTTACATCTGGCACAACGGGCGAGCCTAAGATGGTTTGCCACAACTTTGCTTATCCCCTCGGACACATTCCCACTGCGGCATACTGGCACAACGTTAAAGACGACGGACTCCATCTCACCGTCGCCGACACAGGCTGGGGAAAAAGCGGTTTGGGGGCAAGCTTTACGGTCAGATGATAGCCGGCACGGGCATATTTATTTACGATTACAGCAGTCGTTTTGAGCCGTCCGATTTGCTCAAAAATGGTTGAAAAATATCAGATAACAACTTTCTTCGCTCCCCCGACAATCTACAGATTTTTTTCATCAAAGCAGACTTGACGAAATTCAACTTGTCGTCCCTCACCCACTGCACCACCGCCGGCGAGGCGCTCAACCCCGAGGTTTACAAAAAATTCCTTGAGGCTACGGGATTAAAACTTTACGAGGGATTCGGTCAGACGGAATCGTGTCTTTCGCTTGCGACCTATAAATGGGAAACTCCGCATACAGGCTCAATGGGCAAGCCGTCGCCGTATTACAAGGCATATCTTCTTAACGACGAGGGGCGAGGTTTGCGACCCCGGTCAGACGGGCGAAATTGTGTTCGATATGTCGGACGGCGCACCGATTGGCGTATTTTCGGGTTATCTTTATGACGAGGAAAAAACAAAAGAAGTTCTCGACGGCAAATACTATCACACAGGCGACCTTGCGTGGTGCGACGAGGACGGTTTTTACTGGTATGTCGGACGTGTTGACGACGTTATTAAAAAGCTCGGGCTACCGCATAGGGACCTTTCGAGGTTGAGTCGGCGCTTATGGAGCACCCGCCGTTTTTTGAAACCGCAATCACCGCTGTTCCCGACGAAATCCGCGGTCAGGTGGTTAAGGCTACAATCGTTCTGGCAAAGGGTTACACCCCGTCGGACGAGCTTGTGAAAGAACTGCAAAATCACGTTAAACGCACCACCGCGCCTTATAAATATCCGAGAATAATTGAGTTTGCGGACGAACTTCCGAAAACAATCAGCGGTAAAATCAGACGTGTTGAACTCCGCGAGAAAGACAACAAAAAGAAATAAAAATTTCAATTAAAGAATAAAAAAATTTTTAATAAAAAGGATACGAACTGTCATTCAGACAATTCGTATCCTCTTTTAATACCGTTTTGTGTTCAAATTTAATGTTCAAAATTGCAATAGCCGCGAAAACGAACAACATTCCCAGCGCGGATATAAAACCTACGCTTTGTTTCAGCACCAAAACACCCAAAATCGTTGCAACAACGGGTTCTACACAGCAAATTATTATCGCTTTTGACGCCTCAATTCTTTCAAGTCCCTTTGTGTAGAGCATATACGGAAGCGCCGTGTTTATGACGGCGAACGACAAAAAAGCAGCGCCGTATTAACACCGCTTTCCGCCGTTATTCTCACCGCGTCAATCGGGTTGCACATAAACAGCGAGCCGATTGTCGAGAACAAAAACGCGTAAAAAATGTGGACGTATATGTGGAATATTTTTTTCACCGCGTATGTGCCGAAAAATGCTGTAAAGACTGTATCGAACCCCGTCGCAAGACCTGCCAAAAGTCCGAGCGGAGTCATTGACACGTTTCCGCCCGACACCAAAAACGCACCCTATTATAGTGAGAAAAAGAGAGATGTTTTTTTGCAGTGTTATTTTTTTCCTTAAACAGCACCGACGACAAAATCATCACAAAAATCGGAGCGGTATACATTAAAATACACGCCATTGACAGCGAATTGTTGAGTTTTATCGCGTTGAAATAGAAAAAAATTGAACATACAAAAGCTCAAAAAAATCCCATTCCGATAAAAAAATCCACACGTCTTTTTATATCAATTTTAAACAGTTTTTCGGTCTTTTTATAAGGAGAAAAAAATCCCCATAAACACCGTCGTCAGAGCCGAGCGCAGAAAAAAATTATCTGCATATTTGTATATCCGCGGCCGCTTAGAAAAACTGCTGTATAAGCCAATCATTCCCCAAAGTACCGCCGCGGCGGCAATCATCAAAAAGTTTATTTTTTTATTCATTTTTCACCAAATCCCAAAAATATGCCCCTGCAAAAGCAGAGGCATAATCTTTATTAAAAAAATGTGTCTTATTTTATCACGTCGCATCCATATACGGTCTTAAAACTTCGGGAACCGTCACACTGCCGTCAGCGTTCTGGTAATTTTCTAAAAATTGCCGCAACCGTTCTGCCGATTGCAACACCGCTTCCGTTGAGAGTGTGCACATACTGCGCTTTTTTTCACCCTGTGCGTTTTTAAATTTGATGTTTGCACGGCGAGCCTGGAAATCTTCAAAATTGGAGCACGACGAAATTTCAACGTATCTGCCGTAGCTGGGCATCCAAACCTCAATATCGTATTTTTTTCGCCGCGGTAAATCCCAAATCGCCGACGCAAATTTTAACAACTCTGTACGGAAGTTTCAAAAGTTGAAGCACTTTTTCCGCGTCGCGCGTGAGTTTTTCAAGTTCTTCATACGAATTTTCGGGTTTTGCAAACTTAACAAGCTCAACTTTGTTGAACTGATGCTGTCTGATAAGTCCGCGCGTGTCTTTGCCTGCCGAGCCTGCCTCCGCTCTGAAACAAGCCGAGTACGCAACGTGCTTAATCGGGAGTTTGTTTCCGTCCAAAATCTGGTCGCGGTACATATTTGTAACCGGCACTTCCGCGGTCGGAATGAGGAAATAGTCGGTGTTCATAACCTTGAACGCGTCCTCTTCAAATTTCGGGAGCTGACCTGTGCCGATCATACTTCTTCTGTGCACCATATACGGCGGAAAAACCTCCATATAACCGCTCTGTTCGGTGTGCGTGTTAAGATAAAAGTTGATTATCGACCTTTCAAGGCGCGCGCCCTTGTCCTTATAGAAAGTAAATCTTGTGCCAGTAACCTTGCCGGCGGTCGGAGCGTCGAGAATGTCGAGGTCCGCGCCTATATCCCAGTGCGCTTTAGGCTCAAAAATCAAACTTTGTCGGCTCCATAAACTTTCTTACTTCAACATTGTCCTCGTCGGTTTCGCCGTCGGGAACGTCATCAGCCGGGATATTCGGGATTGTGAGCATAACTTTGTTAATCTGCTCGTCGAGATTTCTGATTTTTTCGTCATATTCCTTAATTTCAGCCGACAGTTTTTTCATATCTTCAAAAAGTGCGCTTACGTCCTTGCCCTCTTTTTTGAGCACGGGAATTTTTTTGCTTTCCTCGTTCTGCGCATTTTTCTTCTTTTTCAACTTCAAACAAAGCCTCGCGTCTTTCGTTGTCGAGCGCTAAAAGTGCGTCGATGTCCACAATCTCTTTTCGGCGCGCAAGAGCCTTTTTAACTCTCTCGGTTTCTGTTCTGATTACCTTAATGTCCAGCATTTTTACTACCCCTTTTTATTCGTTAATTTTGTCTATAATGTATGTTTGCAAATCTCCCGTTTTCGCGGTGTCAATGTCTTTAACAATGTTTTTTGCGTTCTTCTTGTTACCCTTTGCAAATTCGTCAAACGCTTTTTTTCACCGTTTCGTTGACGTTTGCAATCTCTTCGGTGTTGTCGTTTTTCTCAATTTCAAAAATATTTTTTTGTTTTTTTCGCGTTTGCGTCCGCAAAGCTCGGCATTTGCTTTTTCAAGTTCAGCCTTTAAGTTTTTCGTTTTTCTTTTGTAAGGCTTTCAATGCTTGCTTTGTAACCGCTCATATTTTTTTGTTTATAACTTCGTTTTCTTTAGAAATATTATTTTGCGTAAGATAAGCAAAAAAATTATAAGTATCAGTGCAAATGAAAAAGTATTGCTGTGTAAATCCATAAAAAAATTTAACTTTACCGTTCATAATTATCTCCTGAAATGTTCCTCGAGGGAACAATTTTAATATTTTTAAAGTGCCTGCCCATATTACCTTAAATTTTGAGTTTTAACGTATTTTTCATTCAAAAATAGTAAAATCACATTACCCTGTTTACAAAATTTCATTACAATTTAATTTAAAAAAAGCCGTTTTTCAGCCGATATTCAAAAATTCTGCAAATTCTTTCCAAATCCGCACTGCCGTAATACTCAATTTCTATTTTTTTCCTTTTTTTCTTTCCGTTTATAACTTTGACTTTCGTGCCGAGTGAATTTTCCATTTTCTTTTCAAAATCCATAAGCGCCAAGGTTAAATTCAAATCTTCTTTAACTTCTTTTTTTTTTTTTCAATAACCTTGCCGTTCGGATTTTTCCTTTTATCAGCTTTTTCAAGTTCGCGTCTTGTAAGATTTTCGTTCACGCAAATCTCAGCGTAATTGTCCTGTAAGTCTTTATCGGTTATTGAAAGAAGAATTTTTTTGCGTGCGCGGCGCTCAGTTTGTTTTTGTTCAATATATCCACAGATCTTTGTGGATAAGTTTAAAAAGTCTTAATGAGTTTGCAACCGTGGAGCGCGACTTGCTCACCTTTTTGCGAAATCTGTTCCTGTGTGAGTTCAAAAATCCTCCATAAGTTGTTTATAACCGCGCGCCTCTTCAATCGGGTTCAAATCCTCCCTTTGAAGATTTTCAATAAGCGCAATTTCCTGCACCTGTTGATTTGTAAAATCCTTTATTATCGCCGGAATTGTCTTTTTTCCTGCTTTTTTGGACGCTCTCCAGCGTCTTTCACCGGCTATTATTTTATAAAAATCCGTTGGACTGTTTTTTTACCAAAATCGGAGAAATAACACCGTGTTCGCGTATTGACGCCGCCAAATCTTCGAGTTTTTCATCGTCAAAATTGGTTCTCGGCTGATTTTTATTCGGTTCAACTTCTATAATTTTGAGTTCAACAACCGTTGGGTTTTCCTGTGCAACGCCCGTGTCTGATATAAGCGCACCCAAGCCCTTTCCCATTGCCATTTTATTTCACTCCTTCGTTTCGTTCAATAACTTCGTTCGCAAGCTTTGTGTAGCTTTCCGCACCCTTTGAGTTTTCGTCATACACCGTGATGGGCTGACCGTAGCTCGGCGCCTCGGAAAGACGCACATTACGCGGTATAACCGACGCATAAACCTTTTTGGGATAGTATTTTTTAACCTCATCCGCTACCTGAATTGACAAATTTGTGCGCGCGTCAAACATTGTGAGAAGCACTCCTTCAATGTCAAGCGACGGATTCAGTCCTTTTTTCACAAGACGGATTGTCTTTATAAGCTGGCTCAAACCCTCAAGTGCGTAATATTCGCACTGAATGGGAATTAAAATCGTATCGGCGCACACAAACGCGTTGAGCGTGAGAAGTCCGAGCGACGGCGGACAGTCTATAATAATGTAATCGTAGTCGTCTTTTACCTTTGAAAGTGCAATTTTAAGGCAATTTTCGCGGTTTTCCACACCCACAAGTTCAATTTCCGCACCTGCAAGGTCAACGTTAGACGGGCAAACCGACAAATTTTCAAATTCTGTAACAACGGTCGCCTGTTCCATTGCCGTACTGTTCATCAAAAACGTCGTAAACCGAGATAATATCTTCATTTCTGTCAACACCCACACCGCTTGTCGCGTTTCCCTGAGGGTCTAAATCTATCAAAAGCACTCTTTTTCCGCACTCACCGAGCGCGGCGCTCAAATTTATTGAAGTTGTTGTCTTTCCTACACCGCCTTTTTGATTTGCGACGGCTATACATTTTACCCATTGTTTCACCTTCTTATCTTCATATAAACATCTTTTAACAGTATATCACACTTTCATATAAAAGTGCAATAGCTAATTGACAAATAAAGCAAATTTTGTGAAACATTTTTTTATTGTTCCCCGGGGAACATTCAATTTTTCCAAAGAATATTTTTCAGTAAATCTTTTTTTATAAAATGTTCCTCGAGGGAACATTTTTAATAATTTTCTCTTTTTCTCAATTTTTCTGAGTTCATATCTCTTTTTGCCTGCCTCATATTCTTCCCTGTCCTCGTCGTTATCAATTATAAGCTCTGGCACTTTGACGGGATTTTTATTTTCATCAAGCGCAACCATAACAAAATATGCCCTGTTTATCTCTTTTTTCTCGCCGTCAAGTCTTTCCACAAAAGTATCCACACGCACCTCCATAGATGTGTTGCCGACATAAGTTACTCTGCCCTCAAGCACAAGCGAGTCGTTTATATTTGCGCCCGACTTAAATTAAGGTTGTCCACAGACGCGGTTACAACGTTACAGCCCGAATGTCTGCGCGCGGTGACCGCCGCCACGACGTCAATCCACTGCATAAGAACACCGCCGAAAAGCCTCCTTTGTCCGTTTATATGCTGAGGCATTATAATTTCAACGTGATGCGTTATCGAGTCCGATACTCTTTTTCATAAAAAAATCTCCTTAATAATTGAGCATAAGATTATTAAAAAAATCTTATGCTCATATTTTTATTCTTCAGTTGTTATTTCCTGCGGATTTTCTTCTGTTTCAGCGTCGTTAATTTCGCCGTTTTTCTTCCTCTTTGTCGGTTGTCGTGATTGAAACAACTTTAACGTCATCTGCAAGACGCATAACTCTTACACCCTGGGTTGTTCTGCCGAATTTGCTGATTTCGTCAACCGCAGTTCTTATGATTACTCCTTCCGATGTTATAATCATAACGTCGTTGTCGTCGTTAACAATGCCAAGACCTGCAACGTCACCCGTTTTTTCGGTTATTTTGTAGCCGAACAATCCTTTTCCGCCGCGGTTCTGAATTTTAAATTCTTCCAAATCGGTCTTTTTGCCGTAGCCGTTCTCGGTGATGGTGAGAATATCAGCGCCCTCTTTGCAGCAACCTGCGCCGACAACAAAATCGTCGTCATTGAGTGTAATTGCCTTAACACCGCTCGCGCCCCTGCCCATAGGACGAACATCGCTTTCTTTAAACCTTATGCAAATACCCTTTTTGGTGCCGACAATAATGTTGTTGTCGCCGTCCGTGAGTTCAACGTGGATAAGTTCGTCATCCTCGCGAAGTCCTATTGCAATAAGTCCGCCCTTGCGGATTGTGTCGTAGTCGGTTAAATCTGTCTTTTTGATAACACCGCGCTTTGTGAGCATTGTGAGATATTTATTCTCTTCAAACTCTTTAATCGGGATAACCGCGGTGATTTTCTCGTCTTTTTCAATAGGCAGAAGATTTACAATAGCACTGCCCTTTTGCCTGACGTCCTGCCTCGGGGATTTGGTACGTTTTAAGCTTATACATTCTTCCCTTGTTCGTAAAGAAAAGAATGTAATTGTGCGACGACGTAACGAAAATGTTTTTCAACAAAAATCCTCGTCCCTCGTGCTGAGTCCCGAAATTCCGCGTCCTCCGCGGTGCTGTGACTTGTAAGTGCTGGACGGAAGTCTTTTAACGTAGCCGAAATGCGTCATTGTAACAACACATTCTTCAACCGGAATAAGGTCCTCATCTTCAATGTCCACAATTCCGTTTTCGATAGATGTCAAACGCTCGTCGCCGTATTTGTCGCGGATTTCGATAAGTTCTTTCTTAATCTGCTCTAAAAGCTTGTGCTCGTCGGCAAGAAGTCCCTTATATTCTTCAACTTTTGCGCTTAAATCGTTATATTCATTCTCAATTTTTTCGCTGTTCAAACGCTGTAACTGCGAGAGTTTCATATCAAGAACGCTCTGCGCCTGAATGTCCGAAAAACCGAACCTTGCCATAAGTCTTTCTTTCGCGTCGTCATACGAATTTCTGATAATTTCAATAACTTCGTCGATATTCGCAATGGCAATTTTTCAAGCCCTCCAAGATGTGCATTCTTGCGAGCGCCTTGTCAAGGTCGTATTTCGTTCTGCGTCGTACAATGTCCTCCTGGAACGAAATAAAGTTTGCCAAAAATGTCTTTCAAACCGAGAATTTTTCGGTTTTCCGTCGCATATTGCGAGCATATTTATCGAAAAAAACTGTCCTGCAAACGCGTAAATTTGAACAGTTTGTTGAGCACAACCTGTGCGTTAACGTCGCGTTTGAGCGAAATTTCAAAGCCTTATGCCCACACGGTCGGACGAATGGTCGTCAATGTCGTGCAAGCCCTCTATTTTTTTATCTTTAACAAGCGCGGCAATAGACTCAACCAGCATTTTTTTGTTAACCTGATAAGGCAATTCCGTAACGATAATGGAAGATGTGCCGTCCCTGTTTTCCACAATTTCGGTTTTCGCGCGGACTATAACTTTTCCTTTACCCGTCGCGTACGCACTTCTGATACCGCTTCTGCCCATAATGAGCGCTTTTGTCGGAAAATCGGGGCCTTTTATGTATTCCATAAGGTCCTCAACCGAAATGAGCGGATCCTCAATCTGCGCGATAACGCCGTTTAACACCTCTGTGAGGTTATGAGGCGGAATATTAGTTGCCATACCAACTGCGATACCCGAACTTCCGTTCACCAAAAGCGTCGGTATTCTTGTGGGAAGTACGGACGGCTCTTTTTCCTTTTTTCGTCGAAATTGGGAACAAAATCAACTGTGTTTTTGTCAATATTTTCCAAAAAGAGCATTGGCAATTTTTGCTCATTCTCGCCTCGGTATAACGGTATGCAGCCGGAGGGTCACCGTCCACCGAACCGAAGTTTCCGTGACCCTCAATGAGGGGATAACGCAAGGAGAAATCCTGCGCCATTCTTACCAAAGCGTCATATGCCGACGCGTCGCCGTGAGGGTGATACCTACCGATTACGTTACCGACGGTTGTAGCCGACTTAAAAAACGGCTTGTCGTTTGTAAGATGTTCCTCGTACATAGCGTACAAAATACGTCTGTGAACGGGTTTCAAACCGTCGCGGACGTCAGGGAGCGCACGGCTCACGATAACGCTCATCGCGTAGTCGATAAACGCGTCGCGCATACGCTGTTCAATGTCAACATCTACAATAGTCTGCGAGTCAAGATACTCTTCAAAATGCGTATCTTCGTATTTTTTATTTTTAGCCATATATATCCTCCAAATTTATTGGAATTTTTCTGTAATAAATGTAAGTAAAAAAACTATATATCCAAATTAGTAACGTACTGTGCGTTTTCTTCGATGAACTGTCTGCGCGGTTCAACCTCGTCGCCCATCAGCACGGTAAATATGTTCGACGCTTTTTCCGCGTCCTCCATAGTAACTTTCAAAAAGAATTCTGTTTTTCGGGTCCATAGTGGTTTCCCAAAGCTCCACGGGGTCCATCTCACCAAGACCTTTGAAACGGCTTATTTCAACCTTTGCATTAGCGTCGCCGTCTTTTAATTCTTCGCTTATTTTATCTCTTTCCTCGTCGCTGAACGCAACTTTCTCTTTTTTTCCTCTTATAAGTTTGTAAAGAGGCGGTTTTGCAAGATAAATGTGTCCTTGTTCTATAAGCGGTTTCATAAAGCGGAAGAAAAAAACGTTAAAAGAAGCGTCTGAATGTGCGCTCCGTCGACGTCGGCATCCGCCATAATTATAACTTTATCGTATCTTAATTTTTTTCAGCGTTAAATTCGTCCGCAATACCTGTGCCGAGCGCCTGAATTACGGGTGTGAGTTTGTCGTTGCCGTAAACTTTGTCAGGGCGCACCTTTTCAACATTAAGCATTTTTTTCCCCAAAGAGGGAGAATTGCCTGATATTTGCTGTCACGTCCGTTTTTTTCGCCGAACCGCCCGCCGAATCACCCTCGACGATATAAATTTCGGTTTTTCGTCGGGTCTTTCACAATGCAGTCGGTAAGCTTTCCGGGGAGTGTGCTTGTTCCGAGCGGAGATTTTCTCGTCGCCTCGCGTGCTTTTTCTCGCCGCTTCGCGCGCCCTTGACGCTGTGAGCGCTTTGTCGAGAATTGCCCTTGTAACCGACGGATTTTCCTCCAAAAAGTTTGTCAAATGCTCGCCTATCGCGTATTCAACAACACTTCTGACCTCGCTGTTGCCGAGTTTTGTTTTGGTCTGACCTTCAAACTGCGCCTCCAGAACTTTAACACTGATAACACAGGGTAAGACCCTCTCTTATATCCTCGCCCGACAAATTTTTTTGTCGTTTTCTTTTTAAGAAATTAAGCTTTCGCGCAAAGTCGTTGAAAAACCTTTGTAAGCGCCGATTTAAAGCCTGTTTCGTGTGTTCCGCCCTCGGTTGTGTGAATATCGTTTGCAAAGCTAACGAGATTTTCGGTGTACGCGCTTGTATACTGCATTGCAATTTCAACTTCGGTGTCGTCCTTTTTCGCCTCAACATAAATAATTTCGTCGTGTATCGGCGTTTTTTCCCTGTTGAGCCACTCAACAAAAGATTTTATACCGCCCTCATACTGCAAAACGTCCTGTCTGTCGCTGCCTCGCTTGTCTTTGAGGATAATTTTTAATACCTTTGTTAAGAAAAGCCTGTTCGCGCAGTCTTGAAAGAAGTATGTCATAATCGTAAATCAAATCTTCAAAAATTTCGTAGTCGGGCTTAAATGTGATTTTGGTTCCCGTTTTGGTTGTATCGCCGACTTCTTTAAGCTTGCAGGTGCTTTTTCCGCGCTCATAACGCTGATAAAAAAACGTGCTCGCCGTTGTAAATTTCAACCTCGAGATACTCCGAAAGAGCATTAACAACCGACGCACCCACACCGTGCAGACCGCCCGAAATCTTGTATCCGCCGCCGCCGAACTTACCGCCCGCGTGCAGAACGGTGAAAACAACTTCAACCGCCGGAATACCCATTTTCGGGTGAATACCCGTAGGAATACCTCGTCCGTTGTCGGTTACGGTGATGGAATTATCCTCGTTTATTTCAACCAAAATCTCGTCGCAGTAGCCTGCCAGCGCCTCGTCAATACTGTTGTCAACAATTTCGTAAACGAGGTGATGCAAACCGCGCGAGGACGTTGAACCGATATACATACCTGGTCTTTTTCGCACCGCCTCAAGGCCCTCAAGCACCTGAATTTGATTTTCGTCGTAATTGCTCTGTACTTTTTCGTTACTCATATTTTATTTCCTTTCCGCCCGAAAAAAATTTTTTCAGACATCAAACAAATTGCTGTGATTTGCCCTTTTTTTAAAAAGGGTTTGCGTTGCTATGGGAGATATATAAACAAAGGTTTCGCTGTTTTTATTATACCTCACCAAAACGTATGATTTCGGAAGATTTTCAACATCTACGTTTATAACTCTGCCCATCATTTCTTCATTTTTCAAAAATTCTTTGGTTGTGCGCGAAAGCGACGACGATTCCATATCCATAATAGCGATAATATCGTCTTTTTTCACCACAACGTCTGCGCCCAGATGAAGATACACATTATTTCCCCTTTCAGGCACTGTTTAATAAACAGCTTTGCCGTTTTTTTATGTGTATAAAATTGGCATTTTTTTAACGTTTTCTTTTTCGGTACAGGTCATAAACGTCTGCTTGTCCTTTATTTTTTTCAAAAAAAGGAAAACCGCGCCTTTTTTTATGTCAATTTCACTTGTAATATCGTCAAATAAAAAGAACGGGATATTCTCCGCAGATTTCTCCCGTAATCTCGCACTCCGCAAGTTTAAGTGATAAAAGGCGCGTTCTTATCTGCCCCTGTGAGCCGTAATGCTTTAAATCCTTGCCGTTTATAAAAAGCTACAAAAATCGTCGCGGTGAGGTCCGGCAAGGCAAAATCCCGCGTCAATCTCTTTTTTTTCGTATGCTCGTTTATATATTGAAGCACCTTTTTCCCTGTCGTTAAAATTTTTCTTTAAACGACGGATTGTAAAAAAATATCGAGATTTTCCTTTCCGCCCGAAATTTCACTTTGAAAAATCCTTTAAATAAGGCGAAATTTTGTCTATTATAAAAAGCGCGGTATTTAAAAATAAGATGCGCAAATTCCGCAAGTTTTTTTCATTCCAAGCATAAATTAAATTTTTCGTCGGCGTTAAACGATTTCAAAAGAGTGTTTTTCTGCTTTAAAACCTTGTAATAATTAAGAAGAAGCTTAAAAATAAACAGGATAAAGCGACGATATAAAAAAACGTCTAAAAAAATGCCTTCTTTCACTCGGTGCGCCTTTAATGAGATTAAGACAGTCGGGAGTGAACAAAACCGCCTTTACAAAGCCTACAAGCTCGCTTAATTTTTTTATGTTTACACCGTTTAGGGTGATGATTTTTTCATCTTTAAGCAAAATTTCCGCAAAATTTTCCGACCCGAATTTTTCAAATTCTATCTTAATTTTTGCCGTATCTTCGCCGAATAAAACAACTTCCTTGTCTTTTACGTTTTTAAATGACCTGCCGGTGCAGAAATAGTAAAAAGCCTCGATAATATTTGTTTTTTTCCCTGCCCGTTTTCGCCGTAGATAAGGTTAAAATTGTCGGAAAAATGTCAAAAAAATTCGTCCTTATAATTTCTGAAATTGTGAAGGTTTAAAGAATTTATTTTTCAAATATTTTTCACCGTCAACCTTTAACGATATTTTCTGCCCGTCGTATGAAATTAAAAACCTCGTCGCCGTAATAAATTTTCTTTCCGCGCCGTGTTTCGGTTTCACCGTTTAACGCAACATATCCCTCTTGTATAAGAATTTTTGCGTCCGCGCCTTCTTCAACCACGTCGGCGAATTTTAAAAAGCTGCTGAAGCTGAATAAAAGGTGTTTTTTTATATTTTTATAATTTCCATATTTTTTTCACCTATCTTTTAAATTCGCGCGGAAGAACCATATAGAAAAAAACTCGTCGCCCTCGGTCGGACGTATAACGAGAGGAGAACGCTCGGTGTTAAATTCCATAATTATATCGTCGTTTGACGACGCTTTGAGCGCGTCTAAGAAAAAAATTTACTTCCCAAGCCTATGCAAAGCGTGTCGGACGTTTGCTCGATTTCTATTTCTTCGTGAAAAATTTCCTTTTTGATACGCAGTCAACGCACATTACACCGCCGTCGATGTCCAAAATTATCGGCAGGCGCGAATCGTCGTAATTTATAATGATTGACGCGCGTTCAACCGTCTGAGTGATGAGGCGCCTGTCCATTTTTATTGAAAATTTCTTTTCTTTCGGGATAAACTGCTCGTAATTTATGTATTCACCGCCCATAAGCGACGAAACTATAACCGTGTTTTCAAATTTAAAAAAACAACGCTGTTGTTGGAAAGAGAAACTTCAACCTCCGTTTCGTCGTCGCGCAGGATTTTTCAAAACCTCGTTTAATATTCTTCCCTTAACGATAAAAGAAAAATTCTTCCTCCTGCTCTTTTTATCGGCATTTTTGCGAATAGCCATACGGTAACCGTCGATTGATACAAGCTTTATTTCGTGTTTTCCAACTTCAAATTTAACGCCTGTAAGAATTGGGCGCGATTCGTCCTGTGCCGCGGCAAACGCGGTATCGCGGACAATGTCCTTAAATTCTTTCGATTCAAATGTAAGAACATAGGAAGAATAAACGTCGGGGAATTTCGGAAATTCCTCCGCGCTTATGCCTGCTATATTAAATTTGTTTTTTTAGATGTATAAATTGTAGCCTCGTTTTTTTGTCGTTTATTTCAATGTTTATAGGTCCGTCATCCGATTTTCTTATAATGTCCGAAAAACATTCTTGCATCAAGCACCGTTTCGCCCGGCTCGGTAACGTTTGCCTCTATTGTGCATTTTATTGATATTTCAAGATTTGTTGCATAAAGAGTCAATCCTTCTTTTGCTTCAAGCTTTATACCTCTTAAAAATTTCTATATTGTTTGCCGAGTTGGTTGCTTTTTGAAACATTGTTAAGAGCGTCTGCCAATTCTTCTTTTAAACAATAAAATTTCATAATTTATAAGCTCCTTACAGTAATATATAATATATTAGTTATTTATAATAGAATAGTAAATATAATATTTATTTTAAATAAGCATAAGTATTATTAGGCGGTGTGTATAGTGTGTAAAATGTCGGTTTTATGCTTTGCAAAGGTAAATCCAGGCTGTGGATAACATTGTGGATAAAGCGTATTGAATATCCACAGTTACAACAGATACAATTTTGCAGAATTTTTCCAAATTTTTTTATTCACCTGTGGATAACTTATATTTATCAACTTTTTGTGGATAACCCAATACTCAATTTGTGGATATGTGGAAAAAAAGTAATAAAAAAAGGTATGTGGATAACTTTTTCGCATTTTATCTGTTTCTGATGTTTTTTTAATAATGTCGTTAACCAGATTTTTAATGCTCGAATCGGTATTTACAGCCTCTTCCACTTTGTTTATTCCGTTTAAAAACTGTGGAATGATCGCGTCCGCCCAGCTCCTGACCTATCTTCGGCGTGGACATTTCGGTAAGTTCGCGCATTATATACATAGCAATATGGCGCGCAAAGGCAACATCTTTGCTGCGTTTTGAGCTGACAAGCGAATTTTCTTTTAAATTAAAATGTTTTTCAACAAGTGTTATAATGGTTGACGGAGTGATAATTCCGGCATTGACCACATTGAAATCCGCAAGCGCATTTTCCACAATTTCAAGCGTTACGGGACGTTTTGAAAATCCTGTGAGGGCGGTTATTTTTTTAATCGTTCCCTCAAGCTCACGCACGTTAGAATTTATGTTTGACGCTATATATGTGATAAGGTCGTAGTCAATATCAAGGTTAAACTGTTCCGCTTTTTGCTTCAAAATAGCCGCTCGCGTTTCAAAATCGGGAGGCTGAATGTCAACCAAAAGACCGCTTTCAAAACGGGTGCGGAGCCTTTCTTCAAGAGTGTGAAGTTCTTTCGGCGGACGGTCGCTCGATATAACAATCTGCTTGTTGGCAAGAAAAAGAGAGTTAAAAAGTGTGGAAAAAAATTCTTCCTCACTGCTCGTTTTTCCGGCAATAAACTGAATATCGTCCACAATCAGCACGTCTATTGTGCGGTATTTGCTGCGGAATTCTTCGTTTCGCTGTTGTCTTATGGAGTTGATAAGCTCGTTCACAAACTGCTCCGACAGAAACGTACACAACTTTTTTTTCGGGATAAGTTTCCAAAACGCGGTTGCCGATAGCGTTCATAAGATGAGTTTTGCCGAGTCCCGAACCGCCGTATATGAAAAACGGGTTGTATAAAATGGACGGTGCCTCCGCAACGGCAAGAGCCGCCGCCTGTGCAAACTGGTTGGACTGACCTATTATGTAATTTTCAAAAGTATACTGCGGATTTAGGGGATATCCGCCCATATCCTTTCTCTCTTCCTTGTCAAAATCGGGAAGAATAAGCGGTTTTAAGTCTTTGTCACCGTCAACGATAACGTCAATCTGATAATCTTTGCCGGTTATATAGAAAACAGAGTTTTTTATAAGATCCATATAACGCTCGCAAATCATAGTTTTGTTTATCGGAGTCGGCACTTTAAGTGATATAGACTCCTCCGTCATAGTGAGCGGAGTTATTGATTTTATCCAGGTTTTTATATGAAATTTGCTGGTCGGCAAATTCTTCCTCCATCAAGGTAAGAGCCTCCTGCCAGATACCTTCAAGTCGTTCCATTTCTATCTCCTTTAACGTAAAAAAACAGTAAAAATTAAAAAAATAAAAACAAAAAGTATAAAAAAATTTTTAATAAGCACAAATATACATCAGATATTATAACACAAAAATAATATTTTTCAAGGAATTTTGTAAAAATATTGACAAATTAGTATTATTATAAAGTATAGTAGTAATGTTAGAGATAAAAAAATAAGATTTTTTTAGCCCTCTTAGTTAAATGGATATAATAAACCCCTCCTAAGGGTTAGTTGTGAGTTCGATTCCCGCAGGGGGTGCCAAACAGGAATGAATTTTTTTAATTTATTCCTGTTTTTGATATATTATTTAGAATTTATAAAAATAAAAACAAAAATTTGACATAAAAACATATGTGATAAAATGAAATAAATGTACTAATTTACTAACGGTGAAGAAAAATCTGAACCGAAAGAGAGGAAAAAATTTTTAATGTATAAATACGACAAAAAATCGCTCATTGCGGACGAGATTTATCAATGACGAAGAAATCAGAAAAAAACGCTCGAATACGCCGAGCAAAAACAAAAAAACAACGAGGCGTTAATCGACGAAATTTTGGAAAAAAAGCGCGTCCGTATAAAAACCGACAAAGGCACGTTTTGCAGAGGTCTTGACCACAGAGAGGCATCAGTGCTTTTAGCGTGCGAAATACCCGAAAAAAATTGAAAAAAATGTATGCGCTCGCCGAGGAGATAAAAAAAGCGTTCTACGGAAACAGAATCGTGCTTTTTGCACCGCTTTATCTGTCAAACTATTGTGTGAACGGCTGTGTTTACTGTCCTTATCACGCGGTTAACAAGCACATTCCGCGCAAAAAACTCACACAGGAGGAAATTAAAAACGAGGTTATCGCGCTCCAGAATATGGGTCATAAACGTCTTGCAATCGAGGCAGGCGAAGACCCTGTTAACAATCCGCTTGAGTATATTCTCGAAAGCATAAAAACTATTTATTCAATAAAAAACAAGCACGGCGAAATAAGACGTGTTAACGTAAACATTGCCGCGACAGACGTTGAAAGTTACCGAAAGCTTAAAGAGGCGGGAATCGGCACATATATTCTTTTCCAGGAAACCTATCATAAAGAAAGTTATCTTCAGCTTCACCCCACAGGTCCGAAGCACGACTATAATTATCACACCGAGGCTATGGACAGAGCTATGGAGGGCGGCATAGACGACGTCGGACTGGGCGTTTTGTTCGGTCTTGAAATGTATAAATACGAATTTGCGGGACTTTTGATGCACGCCGAACATCTTGAGGCGGTGCACGGCGTAGGACCTCACACAATAAGCGTTCCGCGAATTAAAAAAGCGGACGATATAGACCCGACGGTGTTTGACAACGGCATAAGCGACGATATTTTTGCCAAACTTTGCGCGCTTATAAGAATTGCCGTTCCGTATACGGGTATGATTATATCAACGCGCGAGAGCCAGGCGGTGAGAGAAAAGGTTATAAGGCTCGGTGTGTCGCAGATAAGCGGTGCCTCCAGAACGTCGGTCGGCGGATATACCGAGGAAGAACGCCCTCACGACTCCGAGCAGTTTGACGTGTCCGACCAGCGCACGCTTGACGAGGTGTTAAGATGGCTTATGAATATGGGATATATCCCCTCTTTCTGTACCGCGTGCTACCGCGAGGGCAGAACGGGCGACAGGTTTATGTCGCTGTGCAAGTCGGGACAAATTCAGAATTGCTGTCACCCCAACGCGCTTATGACGCTTAAAGAATTTTTGATGGATTATGCGTCGCCCGAAACGGTGAAAGCAGGCGAGGCACTTATAAATAAAGAGCTTGAAAACATTCCGAAAGAGAAAGTTAAAAATATCTGTATAGAAAATCTTAAAAATTGAAGAAGGAACACGTGATTTCAGATTTTAAGGAGAAATTTATGAACGAAACAAGAGTTGCGCTTATTTCAATTATCGTTGAAAATATCGAAAAAAACAGAAGAACTTAATAAAATTCTGCACGAATATAAAGATTATATAATCGGCAGAATGGGAATTCCGTATAAAGAGAAAAAAACATTTCGGTGATAAGTGTTGCCGTTGACGCACCGCAGGACGAAAACCAATGCGCTGACGGGCAAGCTCGGCAGAATTGACGGCATAAGCACAAAAACCACTTTTTCAAATCATTAGTCTTTATCTCCGTTTGTGTTTTTCGCAAACGGAGATTTTTAAGTAATTTTTTTAAAACTTTCCGAAATTTCCTCTTTTTATCGTTACAATAAAGATAAAAAGGAGGAATGACAGTGAAAGTATTTACTGTAAAAAAACGGCAGAAAATATGAAATCTGACATATTGCGTGAAATTGCCTGCACATATGCACTGTTTGGGGACAAGCTATGCAGATGAAGATACAATTTCGCGATTGAAAAACAAACATATCAATGCCTGACAGACAATTTTTTTAAGGGAGAGTGAGAAGAGAAAAATATATAAAAACAACGTGGTTTTTTTCCGTACGAGATTTTTGACATCGCGTATAAAGGAAATACATAAACGATTGCTATGATAAAATAGAAAAAGACGGAACAATATTTTTTTAATCACAGCAGACTACGGCGGAAATACAGAAAAAGTAAAAGGTCTTTTTAAAAAAGAGTGTTGAAAAATTAAAACAAAAAACAACGCAAAACATAATATCCGAGCTTGACAGACAGCTTTTGCGCAACAGTGACATAAAAACTGTTTTGATAAATGTCGGAGCGGAGGCGGACAAACAAAGCCAAATCACTGGATAATTTAATATGTTACTACGCAAAAAAATTTTTTTGCGCTTTACTATAAATTAAACAGGTTAGCGGAAAAAGGCGGTGTTTATTACCGTATTATTTCAAACGGCAACGATTGCGAAGAATGTCATACAAATGTAGGAAAAATCAATACCTATAAATGAGGCGTCTGCAGGAGAGAATTTTTATACCTTTTCACCCGAATTGTGATTGTATGGCTGAAGTTTTTGGATAAAGACGGAAACTTTATCGAAAAACATAGGAAGTATAAAAAGATTTATACAATGATGAAAATGAAGTATTTGAAAAAAATATTAAAAAAATGTAGCAGAAATAAAAAAATATTTCCTTTTTCAAAGTTAAGGCATACACAAAGAGATTCTGGATTAGTAGGAATTCCAGATGAAGAAATTTCAAGAAGAGCAAGAGATAAAAAGTCTTCCAGGGAAAGAGAGAAAGAGATATGAAAAAAAGAGGAAAAAAATAAGAAAAACAAAGAAATAAAGCAAAAAAAGAGAAAATCGTTATAAAAAAAGTAAAATTGGTAAAAAAAGAAAACAATGAAGTGAATATTATAACTGTAGAAAAAGCCAAATGATTTTTAAATAATGTTGCTAAAGAAACCATAATTATTTTAGGAATAGTAGCGGGAACTGTTTATTTTTGTTATAGTGGTGATACAAGTATAATATTTAAATTTATAGGGTAGAGGAGTTAAAATGAATAAAAATTATATGAAAAAAACTTGAATACATAGATAAAAAAAGGCGGAGAAAAACCTCGGCGGACTTGGAATTTTTGATAAAAAAATTCTGAAAATTACGACAGTGAAATAAGAGATTACATTGCCGAACTGCTGGTTTATTTTGACGGCGAAACGGCGCAGAACACGTTGTTGAAACTGTGCGGCGACGCGGACGAACTTGTGAGGACGAACGCGTGCGACAGCCTTTCGGTGTATCCGTCAAAAAGGTGTATGACAGACTCTTGCAAATTTATAAAAACCGACCAAAGCGTTTTGGTTAAAAATTTTTGCGCTTTTGTCCGCGGTTGATATGGTTAATGACGTCGGCGCGGACGAAAAAGAGTTGAAAAATTCTGCACGGCGTTGTTGAAGAACACAGCGGTCAGATTTTGACTACGGCATATGAGGGACTTTTACATTCTCGGCGAGAAAGACGCGTTAAAAAAAGCTTTTTGAAATGCTCGGCCACGCGGATTATACCGTGCGGTGCAGTGTTGTAAACACGTTTTTAGACATTGCCGATAATGAAAAATATAAACGAAATTGTCCAAAAAAACTTAAAAAAACACCGCGAAAAAAAGAAAAAAAGCGGTGCGGTGATTTCTACGATAGATAATTTTTTGAAAAAATTTTGTGTTAACTGAGGGAAAAAAATGAAAAATTATATTTATTTCGGTGATTTTAATTATCATACTTGCGCGTTTAGGTGCGTGCGGAAACGGGCTGAAATATGATCAATGGAAAGACACGATTGAGGCTTTCGGTGACGGAACGTATCAGCTTTTGCACCAGAATTTTAAAGGGAAAAATGAAAAAATTCTTACAAACTGCAAGTATAATGAGTGCGTCGCGACCGAAATTGACGGATACGAAAAAACAGAAAAATTTGTGTATTTTAAAGGTAAATATTACAGCAAAAATGTGTATTGCAAGCTTGATGCCGAGAACAATATTTTGTGGTATTTTGCGGAGGAAAACGGAGAAGATTTGATGATTTCACATCTTGACGAAATGATTTCGGACGGGCAGATGAAAATTGTAAAATCACTTGATGAGTTTTCAGATGAAGACATAAAAAATTTTTCAATAAAAATATAAAAAACGGGCGAAAAGAGGTAATTATAATGGAAAGCGAAAAAGTAAAAAAATGTTTAAGAAAAAAACTTAGAAAAAGGCGCTTGACATCAGCAAGGACGAATTAAGAAGAAGAAAAACGATATGCCGGGCGAAAGCACGGTTGAGCAACTTGAAGAAGTAATAATTCCCGAGCTGGAAAAACTTTTAAAAATGGATTACGACAATCTGCCTCCTGCAAAGGACAGATACCTCGTTTCGTTTGCCTATGCTTTCAGAGTCTGGGAGTGGAGTATGGTAAATACTACAAGGCTTTTTGATTTGCTTGTGGAATTAAACCGAGAATACAAAAGAATTATAATGGAAAATTTTTTTATGAAAAACAAAAGAATTAAATTTGTGTCTGTTAAAAATATACCCGAAATAAAGGAAAAGTATGAAGAAGAAACATCGTGGCAAGAAAAGGACGAAACGGGTTCGCACACGGTGTTCGGCAATGTATTTACGCCGTATTTGCTGTCTTGCGGAGATAACGGCGATTTTGGAAATTTGAAAAAAATGTTTTGATTTTATCGAAAAATGTTCTTTCGGAAAAACGACAGATACAGCGAGGAAGTTATAGCTTTCAGCGTGCTTGAAAGAATTTATGATGATACGGGGGAAAAAAATACGAAAAATTTTATGAAAAAAACAATACGAAAAAAAGTTGTTTTATGAGGTAATAGAAAAATTATTTTAATTAAAAATTTTTATAATTTAAAGGTCTTAAAAATATGTATTTCAGCAAAAAAACGATAAAAAAATGCAAAGTTAAAAAAAGTGAGGATAAAATGATATACATAACGGGCGACACGCACATTCCTATCGACATAAAAAAAGCTGAACATGAAGAATTTTTCTGAGCAGAAAACGCTGACAAAAAGAAGATTATGTGATTATCTGCGGTGATTTCGGCGGTGTCTGGAACGGTAAAAATGAGGAAAAAATACTGGCTCAACTGGCTGAAAAAAACAAGAATTTTACCACATTGTTCGTTGACGGCAACCACGAAAATTTTGATATGCTTAAAAATTTTGAAATTGCAGATTTATTGGGCGGCAAGGCGCAAAAAAATTGACGACGGAATTTTTTTCATTTAATGCGCGGTGAGGTTTACAATATTGACAAAAAGAAAATTTTTGCGTTCGGCGGTGCAAAATCTCACGACAAAGAATACCGTACCGAGGGAATATCGTGGTGGAAAGAGGAAATTCCAAGTGCGGAAGAATATGAAAACGCACGAAAAAAATCTTGAAAAACGGGCGGAAAGTAGATTATATCATAACTCATTGCGCGCCCGGGTTTATAAACAGCGGGATTTTTTTCATTATGAAAACGACGGGATAAATGATTTTTTTAGATGAAATATCGAATAAAAATTGATTTTTAAAAAAGTGGTTTTTTTCGGGCATTATCACGACGACAAAAAAACATAAACGAAAAAGTACACTTGCGTTTTTGATGAAATCATCACGATAGAATAAAAGTGAGGCAATTATAATGGAAAGCGAAAAAGTAAAAATGTTTAAGAAAAACTTAGAAAAGGCGCTTGACATCAGCAAGGACGAATTAAGAAGAAGAAAAAACAATATGCCGGGCGAAAGCACGGTTGAGCAACTTGAAGAAGTAATAATTCCCGAGCTGGAAAAACTTTTTGGAAAATGGATTATAATAATCTGCCGCCGGTAGAGGACAGATATTTGATTTCGCTCGCATATGCTCTCAAAGTGTGGGAATGGAGTATGAAAAAAACGCGTCAACATTGTATTTGCTCATTGTGAAATTACATGAAGATTACAAAAAATTATAATGGAAAATTATATTAAGTAAAAAATTTTTTATAATTTAAGGGTTTTAAAAAATATGTATTTCAGCAAAAAAACGATAAAAAAAGTAATAAAATTTTTATTGCAATATAAATGAATATGAAAATGAAGAAATGTTATTGAAATGGAAAGACGGTTCACAGATTAAGGCAAAATTTGATACCTGTTTTGATGATGATAACGACCTTGATGTTGACGATAAAAAAATTATGAGGATTTCACAACTTTTTGTGTTTGCGGCGGTTGAAACGAAAGGCAATCCGCCCGTTTTCATAACGAAAGATAACTATTTTTGTGTAAAATTATAAAAACTTTCCCGAAGAAATAATTGTCAACGGCAGGAAAAATAAATTAAAATGAGCAAACTTTAAAAGGGGAAAAAAATAAAAAAATGGAAAGCGAAAAAGTAAAGTTATTTAAAGAAAAAAAGTGAATTTGGCTCTCAGAATAAGCAAAGACGAACTTTGGAGGAGAAAAAAATGACATTCCGGGGGAGAGTACAATAGAACAGCTTGAAGAAACAATAATTCCCGAGATGGAAAAATTTTTGAAAAATGGACTACGACAACCTGCCTCCTGCAAAGGACAGATACCTCGTTTCATTTGCTTATGCGTTCAGAGTGTGGGAATGGAGTATGATGAATAATACAAGGCTTTTTGATTTGCTTGTGGAATTAAACCGAGAATACAAAAGAATTATAATTTTTTTAAAGTGAGCCGAAATGAATAAAAAAACTATATGAAAAAAACTTGCAAAACACCGTGAAAAACGAAAAAAAGCGGTGCAGTGCTTTTCAACGATAGATAATTTTTTTGAAAAAAATTTTTGTGTTAACTGTGGTAAAAAAATTTTTCAATAAAATATAAAAACGGCTTTAAAAAGCCGTTTTTCATATAATTAAAAACTAATTAAAACAAACCGGGGATATTCATACCGCCCGTCATTTTTGCTCATTTTTCCTGATTTTGCTTGTCGATTTTTGATAACGTCGTTCACCGCGACCAAAAATCATATCTTCAAGTGTTTCAACGTCGTCGGGGTCAACCGCGTCGGGGCTGATTTTAATTTCGGTAAGTTCCTTTTTTTGCCCGACATTTTCACCGTTACCGCACCGCCGCCTGCCGCCGCCTCAAACTCGGACTGCTCAAGCTCCTCCTGCATTTTGACCATATCCTGCTGCATTTTCTGCGCCTGCTTAATCATATTATTCATATTGCCCATTCCCATACCCATAGGCATTCTTCCTCTTGCCATAAATCCTAACCTCCGTAATTTTATTTTTTTATGTTTTTTTAATTTGTTTGCTTTAAAAATTCGCCGTTGCGCGCATTAAAATAATAGCATTTGCCGTCGCTTGATGAAATTTTCCAGCACGGCGCGGCGGTAACGTTAAGACGTTCAAGAAGCCTGTTCGACTCCGAAATGTAATATCCGAGTTCGATTTTGTCAACGTTTATTTCACCGTCAAACTGAGCGATGTTTGAAAAATCTATCAAAATCCCCGTCAGCGACACAACCTCGGACGTGTCACTGCTTTTTTTCGGCTTGTTCTCGGCAAAATACCAGCTCCCCGAGATTTTCACTTTTTCCGTTTTGTTCGATGAGATTGAGCGAAACGTCAAAAACAGGGAAAACCGCCTGTTTTAAGGTAAACAACGGCGCTTTTGTCATTCAAAAACTATCTCGTTTTCGCCTTTTTAAGCCGACCGAGCCGAGTACTTTTTATTTCGCCCTCACTGCTCAGATTTCCGTCGGTTTCCACCGAAAATGTTTTTTTCGTCCCCGCGCGAAAAATCCGCTCGGAAAAATTGTGCGAAACCACGGCATTTTTTTAAGCGCTATAACGTTTAAAACCGACCTGTTTTTCTGTCTATTTTATCCGCGCTGATGTTTATATTTTTTGATTTTAAAATTTTCACGGTGTCGGATACCGTTTCGTCGCTGATGACCGAATATTTTGAATTCTGCACCAGCGTAAACGCGATGAGAAACACGTTCAGCACCGCAAAAAGCACAATAAGAAAGGTTTTAAGTTTTTCCCCAGTTAATAAAAAAACACCGCCCTTTCCTATTTTATAAGCACAGTTTTGCCCGAGTCGCTTTTCGCCGCGTATGTGATTGCATATGTTCCGCCGTCATTGAAGTAAGCGGGGAAAAATTTCGCGGACGTTGGTATTTTTTTCAAATCGTCTTTTGGACGCAAAAAGCTTGTCGAGCGCCTCAATGGTCGAAATATTTTCAATATCGGTATCGCCGGTGTAATAAACGCGGATAAGCTGTTTATACGCGGTGATTTTTCCGTTTGAAACGTTCATTGTGAGCGCGTACGGCGAAATTTCGCCGGTGAGCGCATTTTGAATATCGTCGCGGATGAGCGTGCCGTTAATGTAATAATTCATTGTAAACTCAACGTCCGAAAGGCTTTTTGTTCACAATGTCGCCCGTAAGGCTCAAATTAAGCTCGCTCTGAGGAACAACGCCCGTCCAGAAATCGGTTACAAAAATTGAGCGACGCGGTGAAAAATACTGTTAAAATCGGCATCGGCGTCAACGGGGAGCGAAACACCCTTGTCGGGCGCAATGGCCTTGTATTCAAAATATCCGCTGGGGTGAATTTTAATCGAGCCGTAGTTTTCGACGTACACAATCGCGCCGTCGGGTTCGGTGTATTTCCGCGCGGTGTTTATATTAAAACTGAACTTTTTTTCAAAAATTGTGTCAACGGTTTCGGAGTCAAAATCCTCATTCGAGCGCGAAAACACGGGATTTATCGAATACAGCGAGCTGTGCTTTGTTCGGTTTATCGAAAGCACAACGTCGGGGGAAAATGGTGACGTTTTTGCGAGTCGGAGTTGATTTTTGTCAAAAATTTAACTCAAACGAATACGGCAAATCGCCCGTCGTACTGCCTGCATAGCGTGTGAGAAGATTTTTCAAATTCCTTTTTGTCATAGCGGACATTGCACTTTTTTTATGCTTTGGTCGGTATAATCTCTGATGTAAACGTAAAGGCTGGACGAAGCAATGTCGCCCTGCGAAATGATAAAATCGCGGATTGTCATACTGCCCGTTTTAACCTTTTTGCACACCCAAAAATATTGCCCAAAAACTTCCGAATCGTATGCAACGGGATAGGAAACGAAAATCGACTTTGCCTTAAGCGCCGAGTTCCATTCGTCGGCGGTGGATTTTGTGTAATTGTCCGACGTGAGCGCGCTTATAAAAAAATGCTTTTAACCGGCGCGATAATGGTGTCGTATGCATCGTCGGTTTTCGTAAAAAATACTGCGCTTTGACGCGTTGTTTACAACCAGCTGTTTTGGAAGCGCAAGCTTTTCTTTAGACAGACTTCCGCTGTTTTTTTCAGCACTTTCTGCCCGAAAAATTTTTCTGCGTAATATCAGATTATAGCCGTCGGGCCATAATTTTTTTATCGAACCAAATATTGAGCGTAAGGCAAACACTGCTTATAATAAGCAGTGCCAAAACGATATTTTTTTAATTCTTTCTTTAATTTTCATAAAAAAATCCTCTTTAAAAAAGGAGAAATTTAAACCGCGAAACTAATTAAGACGGCTTGTGATAAAGGTTTTGAGGTTGCCCACATAAGCCTCGCTCAAAAGAGTAACTTCAAGGCGCGTTGTCTGAATTGCGTTGTCTTTCTGCGCGTAAACGAGAATTTTTGTTAAGTCCCTCTCTCAAAAGCACCTGGCGCGCATAAAGTCCGCTTGCGCCGACTGCCGTTTCTTCAAATTTAACACCGTTAAAAATATGTATTGATTTTTGCGGTACATACCTGTTGACGCGTCGTACATATAAATTGCAACGTTTGTGCCCGCCTTTGCCGCCGCCGATACAACGCAAACCGAATTTGACGTTGTGGTGCTGAACGAGTCGGGATTTAAAAATATCAACAAGATAGTCCACCGTGCCTACATACGACGAACCCAAAAAATTCCGGTGCTGCAAGCGACGTGAGCGGCAGCGACATAACTATTAAACATAAAACAAGCGCAATTATTTTTTTCATTGCTTTTTACCTCCGTTTCGGCAAAAATATTTATAAAATTTTACAATACAACCATTGTTGTCACTATTATACAACATCAATGTTACAGTAATATTACCGTTTCTTTAAAATACAATTACATTTTGAAACATTGCTCGGTTATTAAACGTTATTTTTCGGGTTTTTTTACTGCTTTTTTTCCCGTCGGAAGAATTATTACAACCTCGGTTCCTGCGCCGTAAATGCTGTTTATTTTAATGCTTCCGCCGTGCGCCGCAATAATATCGTGTGAAATTGCAAGTCCGAGTCCCGTTCCGCCCTTTTCACGCGAGCGCGCCTTGTCGACGCGGTAGAAACGCTCGAAAATATGAGGTAAATCCTCTTTCGGTATGCCAATTCCGTTGTCCTTTATTTTTATGTAAACACTGTCGTACATCTTGCCCGACGCAACGTAAATTTTGCCGTCCGAGCCTGTGTATTTAATCGCGTTGCTGATGATGTTAACCAAAACCTGTTCCATCGCGTCGCGGTCGCCGTCAAACATAAGCTGAGCCGATAAAGGCTCGTAGGTGAGCGTAAGATGCGCCGATTTTGCGTTGATTTCCTGTTTTGCAACCACGCTTTCCGTCAGCGCGGAAAGGTCGAATTTTTCTTTTTTTAAGACCTTTTTTTGCCGTAGTCGAGGCGCGAGAGAACAAGCAAATCTTTTTACAAGACGCGTCATTCTGTCCGATTCGTTGTTTATAACGTTTAAAAAAAGCTTATGAAGTTGTCTTTGTCAAAATCATTTTCCTCTGCCGAATAAAGAAGCGTTTCCGCGTATCCTTTTATGGTTGTGAGCGGAGTGCGCAGTTCGTGCGACACGTTTGCCACAAACTCACGGCGCGAGTTGTCAAGGCGCTGCTGTTCGGTGATGTCCTGCAAAACCACCACAATACCGCCTGTTTTTTCTTTTGTGCGGAATTTCGCGAAATAAAGCTTTATTTCAACGTTTGCGCGCTTGATAGTGCGCTCTTTTGTGGACATATCCGCAGAAATGAGAGCCTGTGAAATTTTCGGTTCGGTGTCCGAAAAAATATCGTCAAACGTCATATTTTTCTATTTTTGTGAATACGCATAAGCTTTTTTGCCGCGGGATTTATGTGGATTATTTTTCCCGACGAGTCAAACGCCATAACACCGTCCGCCATATGCTTCAAAATGGTTTCAACCTTGTCTTTTTCGCTCTGAATTTGTTTGAGCGTGTCGTTTAATTCCACCGCCATATCGTTGAACGTTTCGGTCAAAAGTCCGATTTCGTCGTTCGATTTTACGTCGATTGTAAATTCAAAATCGCCCGACGTGATTTTCTGCGCCTTGCGCGTCAGCGACGAGATAGGAGAAATAATTGTGCGCGACAAAAAGTATTCCGAATACCACCGAAAGAAACATTCCGAGCGAAAGCGACAGGAAAAATGATATTTAAAATGTTGCGCACCACCGAGTCGATTTCAACCTTTGAGTCTTTTTATGTAAACAATGTAGTTTCCCACCGGCACGGCAAAAATCCATATAGCTTGCGTTTGTTTCGGTGCTGTCGCCCGTTTTTTTCCGCTCATTGCCGATATAATATTCGGTGTGATTTCAAGGGGTTTTCGCAAGCTTAGGATTGCTCCCGTAAAGCGCTTTTCCCGTTTTGATGTCAAGTATGTAGTAGTTTCTGAAAGAGTCTATTCCCATCTGCCCCGAATACGCGTCAACGCTTTCGGTAAGCTGGTTTACACCGTTCTCGCCGCCCGATTTTTTTCGGCAAGCTGACGGCAAAATTCTCCATTATATACGTTTTTTTCATCAGCGTTTTTAAATTCATCGTGATAAAAAGCGTCAATTCGGTTAATCATAAACGTTCCGATGACGATAATAACCGAAATTGTGAGCACAACAAACATAGCCACAATTTTGTAGCTGATACTGCTTTTTTTATTTTAATCCCGTCCGTGTGCGCGTTTTTTTCTCATTATGTTAAACTCTCTTTTTGAAAACATATTTTTTTAAAATTACGAGTGAAAATAGTATCCCACACCGCGTTTTGTAAGAATGTAGTTCGGTCTTGCCGGGTCGTCCTCGATTTTTTTCGCGCAGACGTCTTACAGTAACGTCAACCGTGCGCGGATCACCGACATATTCGTAGTCCCACACCTTGTTCATAAGGCTGACGCGCGAAAAGATTTTTCCCCTTTGCGTCGCAAGAAATTTCAAAAGCTCAAATTCGCGGTATGTAAGGTTAATCGGTTCGCCGTTTTTTTGTAACCTCATACCTCTCGGGGTCAATGGATAAGTTGTTGCAGCTGATAATCTGCGAGCTGCTGTTTTCCTCTGCGGCGGTGTTTATACGGCGCAAATTCGCCTTAACCCTCGCCAAAAGCTCGCGCAGGCTGAACGGCTTTGTAATGTAGTCGTCCGCGCCGAGCTCCAAACCCAGAACCTTGTCCACTTCTTCCTCGCGCGCCGTAAGCATAATTATCGGCACAGACGAGGTTTCGCGTATTTTTTTCTGCATACCGCAAAGCCGTCTTTTTTCGGAAGCATAACGTCCAGCAAAATGAGGTCGGGATTTTGTTCCTCCGCCTTTTTGAGCGCCTCCTCGCCGTCGTATGCTTCTATAACACGGTATCCGCTTTTAACAAGATTAACTTTTTAATATTTCAACTATCGGTTTTTCGTCGTCAACTATAAGAATTAAGTTTTCCATTCATAACCCTTCTTTCAAATTATAGTTATACACCTTAATTGTATCATATAAAAATATTTTTTTCAAGCATAATTTTAAAAATAAGGGTTATTTTTCAAAAATTTGTCTATTTTTAAACGCGGTTTTGAGAAAAGTGCGGCAAGATAGCCGAAAAGTATCGCCGCGGTAATTCCCCCTGCCGTCGCGGTAATTCCGCCCGTCATAACGCCCATTAAGCCTTTTTCGTTGACCGCCTTTATTGCACCTTTGAAGAGCGAATATCCGAAACCGATAATAGGCACCGTCGCGCCTGCGCCGGCGTATTTCACAATCGGGTCGTATACGCCGATGAGCGTTAAAAAAACGCGCCGGCAACAACGTATGATACCATTATCCGCGCCGGTGTGAGTTTGGTTTTGTCTATTATTATCTGCGCGATTACGCATAATATTCCGCCGACCCAGAACGCCTTGAAAAATGTTGTAAAGCATATTTTTCTCCTTTTTGTAGTATTGTAGGGGGCGATGCCCACATCGCCCCGAACAGGGTTTTCGGTTGTTCAAACGGGACGATGCAGGTGTTGTACCCTACGATTTTTGTTGAATTTAAAGTTTTGTCTTCTATATCAAAAATATAAAAATTTGTTATTTTACTGTTTCGCTCCGCGGAGGGCACTTTTTAGAGTAAAAGTGCCTCAAAAAGCGCGGGGGTTCCGATTCCCCGCACCCCTAAACGGCATTGGGGTTCCACCCCAAGACCCCTCGTAACAATCAAATCATTCAAACAACAGATAATCGAAATATTTTTTTCAAACAAAAAAACCGAAAAACAAACCGTTCGCCGAAAAAAATTAACGTTTGCAGAACGGGTCAAAGGGCAAAAGCCCTTGTCGTTTAGGGGTGTGGGGGAATCGAAACCCCCACGCTTTTTCCCACCGCTTTTACGCTAAAAGCGGTGCCTGCGGAGCAAAAAGGAAAAAATAACGATAATCTGTTTTTGATATGACACGACAAATCAAAAATTTTTAAATCGGGATTGCAAAGGCGCTCCTTTGCCTCCCCGTCTACCCCTCAATCCCCACCGCGTGCGCGATAGACGGTATCGTCTGCCCCTGGTTTGCCGACGTGGGGTTCATAAGTGCCCCCCGTCGCGACGAGGAGAATATTTTTTTCACCTTTTTTTGCATAATAACTGCTTGTAAAAATAACCGCAGAACACCGACGCACAGCACCCGCAGCCGCTTCCGCCCGATTTCACGTTCTGCGTTTGAGCATCAAAAATCATACAACCGCAGTCACGGTGATTTTCCGAAATATCCACACCCTGCTTGCTTAAAATCGAAAGAAGAAGATTTGACCCCGTGTTTGCCAAATCGCCCGTTATAATAAGGTCGTAAAAGTCGGCGCTTCTCCCTGTGTCCTTAAGGTGAGTATAAATCGTGTCCGCCGCGGCAGGCGCCATTGCCGCGCCCATATTGTTCGCGTCGCTCACTCCGAGGTCGATAATTTTTCCGGTCGTGACGTGCGTGATTTTCGGGCCGTCACCGTCCTTTGCAAGCACAACCGCACCGCTCCCCGTCACCGTCCACTGCGACGTCGGCGTGCGCGTACTGCCGTATTCGAGCGGAAAACGAAACTGCTTTTCCGCACCGCAGAAATGGCTGGAGGTTGCGCAGATTGTCTTGCCGGCAAAACCGCCGTCAATCATCATAGACGCGAGCGACAGCCCCTCCGCAATGGTGGAACACGCGCCGAAAATGCCGAAAAACGGAATACCGAAATCCTTTATCGCAAAGCTTGACGAGGTGCATTGATTTATAAGGTCGCCGGCAAAAAAATATAGTCCACATCGGCAAACGGCACCGACGCGTTCGCCGCCGCACCGAAAACCGTCTGGCGCAGAAGCTCGCTTTCCGCTTGCTCCCACGTTTTTTTATGCAGAAATTCGTCTTTGTAAACCGTGTCGAAATACTTTCCCAAAGGGCCTTCGCTCTCTTTTTTTGCCCACCGACGAATACGCGCCCGCAATGACGGGACGGCTTTTGAGTTCAACTGTTTGTTTTCCGAGTTTTTTTGGTCATTTTTAGCCTCCGAGATATAATAAGTAATAAATTTTACATCAGCATTTTAAAAAAATATAGTAGATAATTCCGCTCACCACCGACGAAATCGCGCCGAACACCAAAACCGGGCCTGCAACGGTGAACATTTTTGCGCCCAGCCCGAGAATATAACCCTCGCTTTTAAACTCCATCGCCGCCGAAACGATACTGTTTGCAAGCCGGTAATCGGCACCAGCGTGCCGGCTTTTTCCGTATTCCGCAATTTTGTCGTACACGTTGAACGCCGTGAGAAACGAGCCGAGAAAAATCATTGCCATACTTGTGAAGTTGGACGAAAATTCCTTTGAAAATCCAAACGATTTGATACAGTCCAAAATCACCTGTCCCACCGCGCAAATCGCACCGCCTATCAAAAAAACGCAAAAATGCAGTCTTTCGCGATTTTTGAGTTGGGCGACGCTTTTTCACCATTTCGTCGTACTGATTTTTTTGTCAGAGAACCCATACCGCGTCACTCCTTGAATATTCTTTTTCGGGAAGATTTTTTTCTTTATAATGCCCAGTATCACCGCCGCGGACACTGCCGCCGCCGCGATTGTAAGCGCATATTTCATTTTTTTAACACCTGCCATTATTATTATAATTTTAAAAAAATTTTTATTCGTTATTTGATATTATTGCACAATTACAATGTAAATATTCAAAAAATAAATTATGCAATACTTATAAAAAAATGCAAACTTTTTTAAAAAATGTGTTGACAAAGCGTAACTTCGGGATTATAATGTGTTCACAACAAAAAGTCAAAAGATAGTCAAAGTCAAAAAAAGCAAAGCAAACCGATTTGAACCTTTGCAAGTTTAATATAAAAAGGAATGAGAGGAATGAATATCAGTGATTTAATCGAGAGTTTTATCGTGGACAAAAATGAGCGGTGAAAATGATGTCGAGCTGAAAAGAAACGAGCTTTGCAAACACGCTCGGCTGTGTTCCCTCTCAAATTAACTACGTTATTTCCACTCGGTTCACAACAGAGCGGGGCTACATTGTAGAAAGCCGGCGCGGAGGCGGAGGATTTATAAAAAAATCAGCCGTGTGACAGTGCCCGAGGGCGATGTTATGATGCACATCATAAATTCAATCGGTGCACAAATCGACGCGCAGAGCACGGCGGCAATTTTGAAAAATCTTGTTGCCGACGGTTTCACCGACAAAAACGGCAAAAAATTATTATGTCGGCGGTAACCGACAAGGCGCTGTCCCTTATCCCCTCAGCAAGTGACAGGGCGAGAGTGAGAGCGTCGATATTTAAAAAAATGTTTTGATAAATCTTGTATAAGATTTTAAGGAGGTAATTTTTATGTTATGTCAGAAATGCGGAAAAAAAGAGAAGCTAATTTTCATTATACACAAATGGTAAAACAACGTTAAAGCCGAAGTAAGGCTGTGTTCGGAATGTGCCGAAAAAAATGGGACTTACAAAAGGCTTGTCAATGGGTTTTTGACGACGACTTCGGATTTAATTCACTTTTTAAATTCGTTCTTCTCGCCGAGAGGTGCGTCGAGCATCTTCAGCACCCTTGAAAGCGCGTTTGACCGTCCGAGAATGTTCAAAATCGACGGCGATAAAATTTACCGCAACGAGTTTGAAAGCGAGGCTGGACAAAAATGTTCACCGGTTTCGGCGAGGAAGCGGCAAAAGGCAAACGGCGAAAATAAGGAGAAAAAAACGAAAAAAATCGGACGGCGGAAAAAAATTGAAAAACCTGCGCGCGGGTCTTAAAAAGGCGATTGAGCAGGAAAGATTTGAGGACGCCGCGAAAAATCAGAGATGAAATAAAAAGAAATCGAAAAGGGCGACAATAAAAAGAAGAATAATTTTAAAAAAACAAGCAAAAAAATTTCTTATATAAAAGGAGGAATTTATTATGGAAAGCAGATTCAGTGAAAGAGCAAGAGCGGCGCTTAAGAACGCTCACACAACAGCTTATAATTTGGGATATAAATATGTCGGCACCGAGCATATCCTCGCCGGCATTATAAAAGAAGGCACTTCGGGCGCGGCAAAAGCGCTTGAAAATCAGGGCATCACCTATGCGGACTTTTGCGAAAAGATAACCGAAATTGCACCGCCCTCACAGAGCGGAGGCTACAACACGAGTTATTCCACAAATCTTCCGCTTTCGCCCAAAACAAAACAAATTCTTGAGATGAGCTACTCCGAGTCGGCGCGTTTCGGCGCAATGTATATCGGCTGTGAGCACATTCTTCTGGCAATATTGAAAGAGGGAGATAACCTCGCTGCGAGAATTTTGTCCGAGATGAATTTCGGCCCCAACACCGAGGTCAACGAAATGTTTGCAGTGCCGTCCAAAGAAGGTGCGCAGACAGGCAGTGAGAGCCTTAAAAACCTCACGCAGTTCGGCACCGATTTGACAAAAGTTGCGGCGGACGGCGGCATCGACCCGATTATCGGCAGGGATAAAGAAATTGAAAAGAGTTATACAGATTTTGTCCAGAAGGACGAAAAAAACAATCCCTGCCTTATCGGCGAGCCGGGCGTAGGCAAAACGGCTGTTGCGGAAGGCTTGGCACAGAAAAATCGTGTCGGGTGACGTTCCCGAAACTCTGCGCGGAAAGAAAGTATTTTTCGCTCGATTTGTCGTCAATGATTGCCGGCACAAAATACAGGGGCGAATTTGAGGAAAGAATTAAAAAGCGCTGGACGAGGTTAAAAAGAGCAAAAAAATATAATCCTCTTTATAGACGAAGTTCACACGCTTGTCGGCGCAGGCGCGGCAGAGGGCGCAATGGACGCGGCGAACATCTTGAAACCTATGCTCGCAAGAGGACAAATTCAGGTAATCGGCGCGACAACGCTTGCTGAATACCGCAAAAACATCGAGAAAAGACGCGGCGCTTGAAAGACGTTTCCAGCCTATAATCGTAGGCGAGCCGACCATTGATGAAACGGTTCAGATTTTTGAAAGGTATCCGCGAAAAAAATACGAACAGCATCACAAAGGTTAAAATCCTTGACGAGGCGCTCACCGCGGCGGCAAAACTTTCGGCAAGATATATCACCGACAGGTATCTGCCCGATAAGGCGATTGACTTAATCGACGAGGCGGCGTCCAAAATCCGTATGGTTTCGTACGGCGCAACCCCCGAAATCAAGGCGCTTGAGGGACAACCTTGTTAAAAATAACAAAAGAAAAAAACAGGAAGCAATAAAAGAGCAGAATTTTGAAAAAAAGCGGCGTCGCTCCGTGACGACGAGGCAAAAGGCTAAAAAGCTCTTGGACGAGAAAAAAGAGCGAGCGCAAAGACGACTCCGAGAAAAACACACCCGTTGTGGGCGAGGAGGAAATCTGCGACGTTATTTCGCAGTGGACGTCAATCCCGGTTAAAAAACTTGCGGAGTCCGACGCGGAAAAAAACTTAAAAAAATCTTGAAAACATTCTGCACGAGCGCGTAATTGGTCAGGACGAAGCCGTTACCGCGGTTGCAAAGGCAATAAGACGAGGCAGAATAGGTCTTAAAGACCCCAAACGTCCGACAGGTTCGTTCATTTTCTTAGGGACCTACCGGCGTAGGCAAAAACCGAGCTTTGCAAAGCGCTTGCCGAGGCGGTGTTCGGCGACGAAAAACGCGATTATCAGAGTTGATATGAGCGAATATATGGACAAATTCAACGTGTCGAAGCTTATCGGTTCGCCTCCGGGATATGTAGGCTTTTGAGGAGGGCGGTCAGCTCACCGAAAAAAAGTAAGGAGAAAAACCGTATTCGGTAGTGCTTTTTGATGAAATCGAAAAAGCGCACCCCGACGTTTTCAACATTCTTCTGCAAATTCTCGACGAGGGCACAGTTACCGACTCGCAGGGCAGAAAAATCGACTTTAAAAATACCGTTGTAATTATGACCTCGAATATCGGCGCGCGCCTTATCACAAGCGAAAATAAATCGCTCGGATTCGGCGACAAGGCGGAAAAAAGAAAAAGGCTACGACAAAAATTAAAGAAGAAGTTTTGGGCGAGCTTAAAAAAATGTATTCCGTCCCGAACTGCTCAACAGAATTGATGAAATAATCGTGTTCCATCAGCTCGAAAAAAACCCGATATTGAAAAAGATTACGTCGCTTATGCTCAGCACGCTTAAAGCGAGAATGGCAGGACTCGGCATTGACATAGATTTCGACGAAAGCTGTGTCGCACATCTTGCCGAGGCAGGTTTTGACATCAACTACGGCGCACGTCCGCTCCGCCGTGCAATACAGTCGCAGGTTGAGGACCTCATTTCGGACGAAATGCTCTCCGGCAACCTCAAAAAAGGCGATAAATGCACCGTTAAAGCGGTTGACGGCAAACTCGCCGTTGAAGTAAAAAGAGAAAGCCGAAGCGTGATAACACAATGGCATAAATGAAAAAATCCCTCATTTAGCCACTCCTCAATAAGAAAGCATTGGTTTTGAAGCCGTATTTTAAATTCATACTACGTCAAAAACCTGCCATATGCGTCAGCATAATGGCAGGTTTTATTTCTTGTCTGAATTATAAAAATCCGATATTCAAAAACTGCTCTGCACCTTAAAAACAAGATTTTTTGATGAATTTCAAGGCAAAAAAGTGAGTAATCCTGACGGATTGCGAGTTTTTTTAACGCAGAAAGACGCGAAAAATATGTTTTTAAGGCAATGTTGTCTTATCGAGGAGCGGTTTTAACGAGGGATTTTTGTGCAATAAATTTTTATTTAAACAATTTTTTTCGGGATTTACCTGCACATTGCCGTCAGTAAGTTCAAAGTGCAGATGCGGGGCATCGGCGATTTCGTATGACGCACTGTCGCCCACAACGCCGATAACCGAGCCCTCAGCGACCTCGTCGCCCTTTTTGCACCGCAACGTTCGGCGAGAGATTTTGATATTTCGATTTTATCCCGCTGTGGTCGATAATCACCGTCGTACCCATCTTTTTGTCGTCGAAAATGTCCTCAACAATACCGTCCGCGCACGCAAAAACGCTGTCGCCCACCTTTGCGGAAATGTCAATGCCGTCGTGCACGCGCCAGTCGTCCATAGTTTTTGAATAGACCGGCGTTTTATCCGAAAAAAGCTTTAAAATCTCGCCGTTGACGGGCTTGATAATTCCCGTAACTTCGGGCGATTTCGGCATCTCAACCTCGGGTGACGCGCTCGGAATTTCCACCTCGGTTTTTCTGCTCCGTGCTGTCCTCCTTTTCGGGAGTTTCCTCTTTTTAACATCGGTCTTCACCGCGTTTTCGGGCGGAACGTACGGAGTGCTTTCAGTGACGCTCGTCTGCTTGCTCTGCGCGGTTTTTATCCTCGGCTGCGTCACGAAGATTTTTTTCGCGGATTTTCCCGAAAAAAAGCTTGTGAACAGTGCGGCCGCAAACACGCACATCAAAAAGTGAGTAAAAATATTTTTCTCGGGCTGTGACTTCTTTTTCTCGTTTTCAACGCTTTTTTTGCAACGTTAAACTTTTTCATAATTATTCACCTCAAGTAAATTTTTTTACAATTCACTCAAGAATTATACATTGAAATTTGCGCGCCGTTATAGTATACGGCGAGAATTTCAGCGTAATTTTTGCCCTGTGACGCCATATAGTTTGCGCCGTATTGACTCATTCCCACGCCGTGGCCGTAGCCGTGAACGGTGAAAATCACGGTTTCGCCGTCCTTTTTATGTCAAAATTTGCGGATTTTAACATAAACATCGACCGCATTTTTCGTACCTTTTTATATTTTTATACCGAAAATTTCGATTGTGTCCACCGCACCGCCCTCGGTGCGCGATATGTCACCGACAAATTTCGATAAATCCGCGTCGGGATATTCTTTTTTCACGGTGTCGCAAAACACCTTGTAATCGACTGTGTATTCGGTTAAAAATTTCGGCGACAAATCCTCCCCCAAGCTTTCAACGCTTTTAAGATACGGAAAATCACCGCCCCACACGTCCGACGCGTTTTCGGTTCGTCCGTTGTTTGACGAATGAAAAACCGCGCGGATAGGCTCGTTTTGATATGTCAAAATTTCACCTTTTGTGTCTAAAACCGCCGATTTGATTTTTTTGTAAAATTCCTCCGCATTGTTTCCCCATTTTTTTGAAATTTCTTCTTTCGGGACGTATGCCTGGCAGTGCGCCGGGCTTGTGCAGATTGACGCGCCTTTGTGCGCGTCCTGTAAATCGTTTGCGTTCGCGCTGATTTTTTTGACACCGTGTATGTCCGCGCCGCCACCGCCTGTGCCTTGATTGCCTCAACCTCGAAAAGCGCCGGCATTTCGGCGCACACGACGCCCGTTATGTATTCCTCAAACGGCATTGTGACGCACTTTCCGCTATCTGCAAGATATACCGAAATTTCTTTTCCCATATCAATGTCCGCCCGATTTTTCTGCCCCTTTTCAGATGCGTCCGCGCTTTTTTTTACGCTCACCGCCAAAAACGGCAGTGCAAAAATAATCAGCCAGAGAGTTATAACCCACAGCAAAAATTTTTTCATATGACCATTCCTTTTGTATATTTTTATAAAAAAATCTTCAAAAATATTAGAACACATTTTTGCATATTGCGGTGCAAAAAATTCATTTTATTGTCGATTTTTTTACAAAATCACGGCATATTTTTATGAATTTTTGCAATATTTAATGAAAAATATTTCAAAAAAACTGTTGCTATTTGCAAAAAAATATGGTAAAATAAAATTCACGATAAAAAAACAGGGGGTAATTTTTGATGACAGACAATAAAAAAATATCGGCGAGCTGATAGGTTTTTTTCACCGGAGGTATATAAAATTTCTCCCGATTTATATAAAAATTACGACGTAAAACGCGGACTGCGAAACCTCGACGGTTCGGGCGTTCTTGCGGGACTCACCGGCATCAGCGAGGTGCACGGATACGTCGTTTACGAGGGCGAAAAAACCGCGGACTACGGTTCGCTTTCATACCGCGGATACGACATTGCCGACCTTGCAGAACACTGCGGATGGGACGGCAGATTTGCATTTGAAGAAGCCTGTTATCTGCTCCTTTGCGGATTTTTGCCGAACGACACGCAGTTTTCGGCATTTTTGGAGGCGCTCAAACAAAACCGCGCGCTCCCCGAAAGTTTCACCGAGGATATGATTTTGAAAGCGCCCAGCAAAGACATTATGAACAAGCTTTCGCGTTCGGTGCTCACGCTTTATTCCTACGACCGCAACGCCGACAGCACCACCCCCAAAAAACGTTATCCGCCAGTCAATCAGCCTTATTGCGAAAAATGCCCACCCTTGCGGCATACGGCTACTGGGCAAAGGCGCACTATTTCGACAGAAAAAAAGCCTTATTCTCCATCAACCCCAGAAAGAATATTCGATTGCGGAAAAATATTTTTGCATATGATTAGGGAAAAATTCAAAATTCACTCCCGAAGAGGCGCGCATTTTTGGATCTTGCACTGCTTCTCCACGCGGAGCACGGCGGCGGAAACAACTCCGCGTTCACCTGCCGTGTGCTCACGTCGTCGGGAACCGATACGTATTCCGCGATTTCGGGTGCGATAAACGCGCTCAAAGGCCCGAAACACGGCGGCGCAAACCTCCAGGTTGTAAAAATGATGAACGATATTGAAAAAAACACGTCGAAAAATCTTCACGACGAGGGTGAAATTTATTCGTATCTCGGCAAAATCATCAAGCGCAAGGCAGGCGACAGGTCGGGTCTTGTGTACGGAATGGGTCACGCGGTTTACACCAAGTCCGACCCCCGAACCGAAATTTTGCGTGCACAGGCGGAATATCTTGCAAACAAAAACGGTTTCGGCGAAAAATTCGAGCTTTACGAAACGGTCGAAAGGCTCGCGCCCAAAGCGTTTGCTGAGTTTAAGGGCGATAAAAAAGTCATCAGCGCGAACGTCGATTTTTACTCGGGATTTGTCTACAGTATGCTTGACATTCCCAACGAGCTTTACACTCCGCTTTTTGCCATCGCGCGTATGGCAGGCTGGTGCTCGCACAGGCTTGAAGAGCTTATTTCGGGCGGACGAATTCTGCGTCCGGCATACAAGAGCATTTGCAAAAAAACGGCAAAGAATTTGTGAGTATGGACGAAAGAAAAAACTGTACTGCGAAAAAGAAGAAGAATAACAAAAATCCCCGATTTTTTTATAAAAATTCGGGGATTTTTTTCTGTCTTAAAAACGGTAATTTTTATTCCGACGGCTTGGCGTAATGCAGTTTTTGTTTATTTCCTGCATACGTATGTCGGTGGACGCGATAACGTCGGCGCACTCTTTAAGCTCGCGCATAATGGAGTCGGCGTCGTCAATGTCCTTTTTGTATTTCATAGTGTGCTCGAGGCTCGCCCAAAAATCCATTGCAATGGTGCGGAACTGAACCTCAACCTTAATATTTTCCTTTCTGTTCGCGAAAAAAACGGGTATCGAAACGATAATGTGAAAACTTCGGTAGCCGTTTTCTTTCGGGGTTTTTATGTAGTCTTTTACCGAAAGGAGCGTCACGTCGTCCTGTGAAATGAACATCTTCGCAACCTCGTAAATGTCGTCGACAAAAGAGCAGATTACGCGGATACCGGCGACGTCGTTGATGTTTTCGAGAATTGACGCCATAGAAACCTCGTAATTTTTTTGCGCAAAAAGCTTTTTAAAAAAATGCTTTCCGGCTTTTTAATGCGCGACTTTATCATCTCGATCGGATTTCGGTTGTGCGCGGTCGCAAGGTCGTCGTTGAGCACCTCAAATTTCGTGCGGACCTCCTTAATCGCGCAGTTATACATCATCATAAATTCCTGAAAATCCTGTAATTTATCAAAAATTTTGCCCTCGTCGAGAGGCAGGGGCGATTCGTCAATCAAAAACTTGCTTAAACCTTTTTCCACTTTTAACCTCCAAAAAAATTTATCAGCCGTATTTTACCTTAACATTGTGAAAAAAATGCGCGAAAACAAAGTGAAATTTTATTTTTTTGTTCTTTTTTTGCAAACGCGAAAAAAACGCAGATACAAAAACGTTACCGGCACGCCGAGAATTGCCGCAAGTAAAAAAATACAAGGTATTTGTTTATGCCGAGGTGATTGTATAAAAACGACCACAAAAAAATATTTTGAATTATGAAATTCGGCAGATACGAAATGCAGAATTTTATGTATTTTACAAACGATATTTTTTTCTTTAAACGCCAAAAAAATGTGCTTAAAAAAATACGAAATTGTGAGCGACACCGCGTACCCGAAAACAAATGCAAAATTCGCCGGAAGAAAGATTGAAAACAGCGACGAAAATCCCACTCCCGTCGAAACGTTTATGCACCCGATAATGAGAAATGCCATAAACTCGGGGGTTAAGAATGTTTTCAAAAAACTTTTTTTGTGCGTCTTTTCGTATTCGTTCCAGTCGGTGAGCTTTTTCGCCTTCAACGATATAAGCCTTTTTTTGCAAGACGCGCAAGCGGAGTGTCCGAAAGAGAGTCGGAATAAAAATTTTCAATTTCAAATGTTTCGTCATATGCCTTAAGACGTTTAACCTTTTTCCTCACCCCAGCAGTTTTTCGCCGTTGTATTTTCCGGTCAGTTTGTCGGCGTCGGACGCGATAAGATGTTTAATTCCCAAATTTTTTTGCAAATCGGTGCAAGCAGAAAATACGGCGACGCGGAAATTATCACGTCGTCATCTTTTTGTTTCGAGATAAAACTTTTTAATGCCCGATTTGTGCGATTTCCAAAAATCCGCAGCCGCGCCGTCAATGTCTTTCACCGCGGTGAAAAATATGTAAAATTTCTCTTTAAACTGCGTTTTGGTGATAAGTCCGAACACGAAAAGCGCGAAATAAAAAGCCTGATACGGCAGAAATTTTAAAACCGACGGGAATTTTTTGACGCAGTAAAAATAAAAATCACGCGTGCTGTCGCCGTCGTATATGGTTTCGTCAAAATCGTATGCGTTCATATTTTTCTCCTTATACTATGCGGTTTTATCCTTTTATATACACCAACAGCGTCATCAGAACGGCATAAAACAAACTTAACAAAATAAGGGGTTTGTCGTGCAGAACGACCTCTGCCGGGTCGCCGTCCGAGTTGCCCTCAACAATGTATCCGTACCGCATCAAAATCAAAATTATCACGGGAACCGTCCACACAAGGTGGTTGGGCGAAATTTCCGACACTGTTAGAGGGTCGGCGCACCAGAGCGAATAAAACACCAGCGCAATCGCCATAAACATATACATCATCTTGTCCAAAAATTCGTAGCTGTAATATTTCAAAACCTTGCGCGACGTATCGGACTGCCGTTTTAATTCGTTGCGCCTTTTTCCGAGTCCAAGATAGAATGAAAGCGACAATACCGTCAAATAAAGCCAGCTTGAAACCTCAATTTCCACCACCGATGCGCCGAATAAAACGCGCAGTAAAAATCCCGACGCCAAAATCGCAACGTCCACAATCGGGTAGTTTTTAAGTCCGAAACTGTAAAGGCAGTTGAGCGCGAAGTAAATCACCAAAAACACCGCCGAAACGGGCTTTTGAGCGCACGCAAAGCACGCGCAGATTACCGCAAAAACTCCCAAAACGCACGCGTAAATAATTCCGCTCTTTATGCTTATTTTGCCCGACGCAATAGGGCGCAGACGTTTTTTCGGGTGCTTTCGGTCGCTCTCTTTATCGTTTATATCGTTGATTATGTAAATAACGCTCGACAAAAGCGTGAATGCCAAAAATCCGAGCGCGCATTTTAAAACTGCGCCTGCGTCAAAAAGCTCGTGCCCGAAAAACAGCGGCAAAAAGTATAAAAAAACGTTTTTTTAATGCAGTGCTTAAACCGCGCAAGCTTTATGTATTCTTTCATAGTTTCATCTCCTGTTTTTTGACCTCTCGCCCAAGTAATAAACCGACATCGCGCCGATTATCACAAAAACGTACGCAGCCGAATATGTGTAGCGCGACTGCACCTCCATAAGCATAAGTCCGCCCTCAAATCCCAAAATCATAAGGCATAAAAGGCACAAAAGACTTTTGTATTTGGTGAAAACCGCGTAGTAAAGGCACAGCAGAATGAGCATTATGTAATATACCGACGCGGTGCGGTAAAGCGTGTATAAATACGGCTTTGCGCCCTCTGTTCCGTTGTTGCCGTACGACCAGTAAACCGAGTTAAACTCACCGTAACCGAAAATGGTGTTTGTTTTTTTAAACAAAAGCGGAACAATTTTTTTCTTTGTTGTCCGAAATCCGCTTTATAAGGCGCTCTTTCACAACCTCCGCCATTTTGTCTTTATCTTTGTTAACCTCAAAAATAAATGTTCTGGTCGTCCGCTGAAAAACATTCCGCCCGTTTCAAAAATTAAACCCGACGAGCATATAAACGGTGAACGGCACACCGCCGTTTGTGAGGCGGTATTTTTGTAATTCCCGTTTTATAGTAAATACTGCTGACGCTCCCGAAAAACGATAAAAACGCAAGCGCGAGCGACGCGCAGGAGATTATTTTCGTCTTTTTTGCAAAAACCGTGAGTGCGCCTATGATGTAAGCCGAAAGGTAGAACGGCGCGACACCGCGGAAAAGACAGCCGACCGCGAGAAGTGCGCCCGAAATGAGCATATTCACCGCGCTTTTGCCTATGTGCGCACTTTTGTATGCCGAAATCACAAAAAGGAGCGACAGCAAAAGAAACGGCATTGCAAAATTTTCGCTCGTAAACACCGCGCAGTAGGGCTATTGACGGGATAAATCCCGAATAAAAACAGCGCTGCGATAAGTCCGAGTTTTTTTCACCGCTGATTTTTGCCGATAAGGTAAATTATAAAAAAATGCAAACTCCCGACAAAAACCGCGCTTGCAAGCTGAATGTTAAGCACCGACACGCCGAAAATTTTAAACAGAATACCGCACACGAACGTGAAAGTCGTCATATGCACAAAACGGTGAAAATATGTAAATTTGTCAAAACACGAATAGTCGCCCGACGCGACGGATTTTGCGCCGTTGAACATTGTTTCGTAGTCGCTTATCGGCACAGTTTTTGCAAACGTGACATACCAAATCCGCACCGCCGTGCCGACAAAAATTATTGCAAGAAGTATAAAAATTCTGCTTTTTCCGCCTGTGTTTTTCGCGTTTTTGATGCAGAGTGCGAGCGCGAGCATCAAAAGCGAATACAAAACGCCTATGATAACGTCGGAAACGCCGGTGACCGACGCGCCCGACCACAGGTTTATGATGTTCATCACCAAAATTACCGCGAGAAATGCCGCGAAAAATATAAACGAAAGTATTTGTAAGCTTTTTTTCATAAAAAAACACCCGATAAATTTATTTTTTTCAGACTTGTCCGAAACGAAATTTTCCTTTCCGAACAGGCAGTTGTACTGAAGTATTTTGTAGTTTGCTATCTCCTCGTCCGTAATGCTTTCGTACGGCGCATAATCGCCGTTTTCGTCGCAGACGTTTGTATGCTGATAAACCGTGTGTTTGGTGTAAAATTCATCGAAAAACGAAAAATGCCACGGCACATTTTTTAAATTTGCCATCTTCACGGTGTTTACGCCGAGATACTGCGGTCCGACGCGCTTTTTAAGGTCAAACTGCGAGATGTCGAAATTCGCCCACACAATGTACGGCGTTTCGTACATATTCGGATTTTGCTCGGTGCTGTCACCTTTCATAAATCCCAGCGACTTAAAGGTTGAACTGTTAATTCCCAAAAACGGCAGATGGTCGCCGTACATAACGATAAGCACAGGCTCTTTCTGTTTTTTGAAGTAATCAACAAGGTGCATAAACGCTTTGTCAATGTCGTAAATTCCCTGCACCGCCTCGCGCAGTCCCGACAAATCCTCGGCGGAAAGCGCGTCGCTGTTCACCTCGACGTCGTAGCTGCCGTAGCGCGGAACGAGATAATTTCCGTGGTTCTGCATACTCACCGCATACAAAAACAGCGGTTTGTCAATGCTCTGCTCGTATTTTTCTATAATCTGCTCGGATAAGTACATATCCGAAATGTACGTTCCCTTTTTAACGGGATTTTCAAGGTCGGTGTAACCCAAAAGACGGTCAAATCCCATAAGCGGATAAGCCTTGCTTCGGTTGTAGAAATTCTTGTCGTAAGTGTGGATTGCAAGCGCGTTGTAGCCGTTGTCCTTAAAAATGCGCGCGAGCGAATATATGGGTTTTCGCACGTACTGACTGTAGGGATAACCGCCCTCGGGCAAAAGATTTGTCGATAAAAACGTCAAATATTCAAATTCGGGAATACAGGTGTTGCACCCGAACGACGGCGACACCATATCGCCGAAATAGTATTTTTCGCCCAGTGCGCGGATATTTTTCATCGGGTCCTCGCTCATTGTGACGTTTTCAAGCTTTGTCGGGTCCCACCAGCTTTCGCACTGTATGGCAATAACGTTGACCTTCGTTTTGTCCTTCGCCGCGTTTACGTCCATAACCGCGTAGGTATCGGCAAGATTTGCGAGCGTTTCTTTTGAATATCCCTCGGGTTTTTCCACCGTAAGTTCCCCTATTCTCGGGAAAAACGTCAGAATAAATCCGTTTGAAAAATAGTTGTTTGCCGAGTCGAACCCCGAAATTTTGCAGTCGATTTTGGGGAGAATTGTGTATTTGAAATATTTGTCATAGCACACAAGATGAAACATTGTTCCAAAAAAATACCGATGCGAGAACAAGGCTGCGGAAGTATCTTTTTTTATATTAAATTTTTTTCTTTCTGCGAAGATACAAAAAAACGCGCTCGTGTAAATGATTGCGTGCAGTGCAAAAAAAGGGTAACTCCGAGCGACAGATACGGTTTTTATCGGGAGTTTTACAAATCCCGAAATTTTTGCCGAGCTGCGACGCCATAACAAAGTCAATCGGCAAAAGGGGCGAGTTTGTTATGCTCATCATAACCGACGACGCGGCGGCGAGGAACACGAAAAATAAAATTTGAAACGTAAAAAAACCTATAAGTCTGTTTGAAAAAAAGCGAGGCGAAAAAAGAACAGCGCCGAGCCGAAAAAAATACGCACGACAAAAGCACCTTTGCGGTGAAAAAAACACAAAGGTTTCCTTAGTGATGTGGTGATACGGAAGCTGAAGAATGTGAAGAATCAGTACGGTGATAAACGGGCTTAAAAAGAAGTAAATCTTTTCAAAATCCGCCTTTTTTCTGCCGTTTTTTACTAATATTTCAGCCGTTGTATTTTTATTTTCCGCGGCGGTTTTTTTCCGCCGTTAAGGTTTGCGGCATTATTTTTTTGTCCTCCAATTTATTTTAACACCGAATTATAACACAAATTGCAGATAAAGTCAATATATCGCAAAAATTCCTGCATCAATCCAAAAACGTTTTTAGAAAATTCTGCGCGCGAACGCCTCGGTTTTTTTGCGTCAACCTCCGACAAAACATACTTTTTTTCCGAACCGCCCGATTTTAACAATTCCAGCGCGACGCACAATTCCTTTAAAATTTTAATGTTGTCCAAAAAGGTCAATCCCCACCGCGTTGCTCAAAATCTAGATATTCGCTTTGTCCGACGCGATAAGATACGGCGCGAGGGGCATAAGACACGGATTTTTTTCGTACAGCGCGCGCCCCGTGCCCTTTGAAAAATCCCAAAAATGCTGTTTAAATAAAAATTTTGAAAACCGCTTTTGTTTTCTTCATCCAAAAAGCGAAAAATATCCGCGATTTTATTTTTTTCTTCCGCGGTGCTTGAAATCGGTGTGCAAAACGCTTGTAAAAAGCGTCTGCGAAAGGATTTCGGGCGCGTTTTTGCAAAGATTTTTTTCGTTTCCCGAAAGAAAAAAACAAACGCGTTTTTCGCAAAACGGCAGAATTTTTAAGCGCGCACAAAATGTCGTCATAAAAAATTTTTCACTGCGCACAATCGGGCAGACGTACAGCGTTTCACCGCCGTTTTGTGACGCAAAAAGCTTGCCGTGTCCTTTGCCGACGGGAAAAAAACGAATGAAATTCGCAAAAGTATGATATTTCACCTTTTTTTAACTTCGTCTTTGCCTCTGCACAGAAAAATTTTTCCGCATTTTCGGCAAGGGACAACTCGTTTGAAAAAAAGCAGTAATTTATATTTTTTTCACGGCTTTACACTTCCTATAAAAAAATTTTTTTACAATTTTAGTAATAAATTTATGCGATATATCCCCGTATATTGCCAAAAAAATGCCGGTTTTGTATAAAAAGTTGCACAAATATTTTGATATATATTTGGATTTTACGTAAATATATGCCAAAAATTCTTGACACAATGCGGTTTAAGCTATATAATTGTGTTATAGAATTGGGGGTAATTTGATATGTTACAAAATATGTCAAAATATAACCGCCCGATGTGATATACTTTTTAAATTGACGCTTGAAATGCATAACGTAATATACTGCGCATAAATTTTAATAAGAAAGGGGACTAAAGAGGTGGCTGACAAAATTACAAGTGATAATCTAAAACTTTTCTCGTCAGGCAACTGTGATTTTGCGTATGAGTTTTTTTAGGCTGTCACAAAGAGATAAAGAACAAAAAAAGAAGGTTATGTTTTTCAGAGTGTGGGCGCCCAATGCAAACAGCGTGAGCATTGCCGGCGAGTTCACCGGCTGGGGAGAAAACCCCGTCAAAATGGAAAAAATAGGATACGGTATTTGGGAGGGTTTTTCGGACAGCGCAAAGCAGTACGATTCTTATAAATACCTTATCGAAAAACCGAACGGCGACACGGTTTACAAAAGCGACCCGTACGGCTATCACACAGAGGTGCGTCCCGGCACGGCAAGCAAGGTTTACGACCTTGAGGGATATAACTGGAAGGACGAGTCCTACAGAAAGGAAGCATCGAAAAAAAATATTCTGGAGGAGCCGGTTAACATTTACGAGGTTCATCTCGGCTCGTGGAAACGTCACGCGGACGGCAGTTTTTTAACCTTTGACGAACTTTCCAAAGAGCTTGTTCCGTACGTTAAAAAAATGGGCTACACGCATATTGAGCTTATGCCCGTTTCGGAATATCCGTTCGACCCGTCGTGGGGATACCAGGTTACAGGCTATTATGCGGTTACTCCGCGCTACGGCACACCGAAAGATTTTTATGGCGTTTGTGGACAAGTGCCACGCCGAGGGAATAGGCGTAATTCTCGACTGGGTGGGCGCGCATTTCCCGAAAAGACGAAAAACGGTTTGTATGAATTTGACGGCACAAGATGCTACGAATATCAGAGCGACCTTAAAAACGAGCACCCCGACTGGAATACGCGTCTTTTCGATTACGGCAGGGGCGAGGTTGTGTCGTTCCTTATGTCAAATGCGGTTTTCTGGGTGGATAAATTCCACGTCGACGGCATAAGAGTTGACGCGGTTGCGTCTATGCTCTACCTTGACTACGGCAGACGCGGCGGCGCTTGGCAGCCGAATATCCACGGCGAAAAACATCAATCTTGAGGCGGTGGAATTTCTTAAAAAGTTTAACGCCGCGGTGTTTAAAAAGAACAAAAGCGTACTTACAATAGCAGAGGAATCCACGGCGTTTCCGATGGTTACAAAGCCCGGCTACGACGGCGGATTGGGCTTTAATTTCAAGTGGAATATGGGCTGGATGAACGATATGCTCCGTTATATGTCGCTCGACCCGCTCTTTAGGAAAAACAACCATAATAACCTCACTTTTTCGCTTACTTATGCGTTTTCCGAGAATTTCATACTTCCGCTTTCGCACGACGAGGTTGTGCACGGAAAATGCTCGATGATAAACAAAATGCCGGGTGAGTATGAGGATAAATTCAGCAATTTGAGGGCGTTTTACGCATATATGATTGCGCACCCCGGCAAAAAGCTGATGTTTATGGGCGACGAATTTGCGCAGTTTATAGAATGGGATTTCGCGAAAGAACTTGACTGGTTCATTCTCGATTACGATTTGCATAAAAAAATGCAGAATTACGTTAAGGATTTGAATAAATTCTATCTTGACAATGCGCCGTTATGGGAAAACGATACCGACTGGTCGGGATTTTCGTGGATTGCGTGCGACGACTACGAAAAAAGTATCGTGTCGTTCAGACGAATTGACAAAAACGGCAATGAACTTGTTGTTGTGTGCAATTTCTGCCCCGTAGAGAGGACAAACTACCGTATCGGCGTGCCGTATGAGGGCAAATATACGCAGGTGTTCTCGTCCGACGCGAGAAAAATACGGCGGCGAAACCGCGCGTCTTAAATCGTATAAGAGCGAGAGCGAGCCTATGCACGGCTTTGAAAAACAGTGTCGTTCTCACTATCGCGCCTATGTCGGTGACGTTATATAAAAATTGAGAAAAAGGTGCATAAGCCTAAAAAAGAAAAAACCGTCAAAGAGAAAGTTATAAAATAGAAAGCTTCAAAAAAATCCGAGATTAAAGCCGAAACTGTAAAGAGCGTCAAAAAGGCAAAAAGCGGAGATTAAGGCGGAGGTTAAAAAAAGAAGAAAAAAACGAGGTCAAAGCTGAAGTTAAAACGGCAAAAAAACGGCGGAAAAAAAGCGGTTAAAGAGGTGAAAACCGAAGTAAAAGCGGAGATTAAACCCGAGCCGAAAACGGAAACGAAAGCCGAAGTTAAAGCCGAGGCTAAAAAAAGACGGTAAAAAGCAAAAAGACCAAAAAAAGAAAAAAATAAATTTTAATAAAAATAAAAAAATCAATAAAACCGATGCAAAAACCACTTGATTTATGACATTTTATTATTGCACTCACAAAATTGATTACAAAGGAAATCTTAAAAACCCAAAGGGGAAAAAAAGCAAAAATTCAACTTGATTTTTCAAAAATTATTATAAACGTGGGGTGTTAAAAAAATGCTGAGCAGGAGAAAAAGAATGTATCGCAATGCTGCTCGCCGGAGGACAAGGCAGCAGATTGAAGGTTTTAACCGAGCAGACCGCAAAACCTGCGGTTCCGTTTGGAGGCAAATACAGAATTATTGATTTTCCACTTTCTAACTGTGTTAATTCAGGCATAGATACGGTGGGAATTTTAACCCAGTATCAGCCTCTCGAGTTAAACAGTTATATCGGAAACGGCAGACCGTGGGGACTTAACCGAAACTTCGGCGGCGCGCACATTTTGCCGCCGTATTCAAAAGAGCAAAAAAAGAGCGAATGGTATAAGGGCACGGCAAACGCGATTTATCAGAATATTCATTTTATAGATTTGTTCAATCCCGAGTACGTGCTTGTTTTGTCGGGCGACCATATCTACAAAATGGATTATGCAAAAAAATGCTTGATTTCCACAAGGAGAAAAAAAGCCGACTGCACAATCGCGGTTATAGACGTTCCTCTTTCCGAAGCGTCGCGTTTCGGCATTATGACGGCGGACAAAGAGGAAAAAAATTACAAAATTTGAGGAAAAAAACCCAAAAAGCCCGACAGCACAAAAAGCGTCGATGGGCATATATATCTTCAACTGGAAGATTTTGAAAAGCTATCTTATAGAGGATGAGGAAAAACCCCAAATCGTCAAACGACTTCGGAAAGGACGTTATCCCGAAAATGCTCGCGGACAAAGCAAAAATGTACGCGTATTCGTTTGACGGCTACTGGAAAGACGTAGGGAACCATTAAAAGCCTTTGGGAGGCGAATATGGACCTCCTCAACCCCGACAGCGGAATTAAAATAAAAGACGCAAAATCGCGTATTTATGCGCGAAACTACGCGTCGCCCCCGAGCTTTATATCAAAGAGTGCCGAGGTTGAAAATTCGTATATCGCCGAGGGTTGCTTAATTAAAGGCAAGGTTAAAAACAGCATAATTTTTACAGGCTGTGTTATAGACGAATATGCCGAGGTTACCGACAGCGTGGTTATGCCGAATACAAAAATTTTGTCGGGCGCGTCGGTGAAATATTCCATAATCGGCGAAAACGTGCTTGTCGGCGGAAACGCGAAAATCGGCGGCGACCCCAAGGATTACCTTGAAAACGAATGGGGCATCAGCGTTGTGGGCAAGGATAAGGCAATCGAGGCAGAACAAACGGTTCTCCCCGACGAAATTATATAAGGGGGGCGTCTTTACAATGAAAATGGTAGGAATTATTTTTTCAAATATTTACGACAACACCTTAGGAGAGCTTACAAAAAAGAGAACTGTTGCGTCGGTGCCGTTCGGCGGACGTTACAGACAAATAGACTTTGTATTGTCGAATATGGTAAATTCGGGAATTACAACAACGGGAATTATCACAAAATATCATTATCAGTCGCTTATGGACCATCTCGGAACGTCGAGTGAGTGGGATTTGGACAGAAAAAACGGAGGACTTTTCATCATTCCGCCGTTTGCCGATAAAAGCACCGAGGTTTACAAGGGCAAAATCGAAGCGCTCTACGGCGCGCTTTCGTTCCTCAAAAAAAGCCGAGGGTGACTATGTTGTTATGTCCGACTCGGTTAACGTTTGCAATATAGATTATGAGGACGTTTTGGAGTCGCACATCAAGTCGGGCGCGGATATTACGGTTGTCGCGAGCAAGGAGAAAGAGCCGAGCGAGGACAGAAAAATTCTTCTTAAAACCGACGGAAACAGCCGTGCGACCGAGGTTGTTATCGACTGCATACCGGCAGGCGACGATTTTGTGGGTATGGGAATGTTTATTCTCGACAGAAAAATGCTTATAGATTTGGTTGAAAGGTGCGTCGCAAAAGGATTTTATCACTTTGAGCGCGACTATCTCCAGCCGAATTTCAACAGCGGAAAAGTGAGCATAAACGTTTACGAATTTAAAGGCGTTGTTTTTGCGCAACACCAGCGTTGCGTCGTATTTCAACAACAATTTCAAGCTTCTTGACTGCGACGTGCGCAAAAATATATTCAGTCCGCGTGCGCCTATTTATACAAAGGTGCGCGACGAGGCGCCGACCTATTACGGCAAAAATTCGCTTGTTGACGACTGCCTTGTTGCCGACGGCTGTGTTATTAACGGCAATGCCGAGGGGTGCGTCATCTTCCGTGACGTTGAAATCGAAGAGGGCGCGGAGGTTAAAAAAATTCGGTTATTATGCAGGGTGTAAAAAAATCGGCAAAGGCAGTAAAATAGAGAATGTTATTCTCGATAAAGACGTTGAAATCGGCAGCGAACGCACGCTTATAGGCGCGCATACGTCACCGCTCATCATCAGCAAAGGCGAAAAAAATTTAGGCTTTTTGAAAAGGGGTATCAGGTATTGAACATTTTATTTGCGGCGTCCGAGGCGGCGCCCTTTTATAAAGACGGGAGGACTGGGCGACGTTGCGCAGTCCCTTCCTCAACAGCTTGAAAAGGACGAAAATATCGAAGTCCGCGTGGTTATTCCGTATTATAAATCCATAAAGGAAAACCCGAATTTCAAGGTTAGTTTTTTGACCAGTTTCGGCGTTGACCTTGCGTGGAGGAGGGTGCACGTCGGCATTTTTCACCGCGGTGTATAAGGGCGTGACCTACTATCTTGTGGACAACGAATTTTATTTCTACCGCGACGGGTGCTACGGATATTATGACGACGGCGAGCGTTTTGCGTACTTTTCAAAGGCGATTTTGGAAATGCTTATGCACATCGACTTTGCGCCCGATATTATCCATATAAACGACTGGCAGACCGCGCTTGTTCCGGCATTCCTTCGCGCGCAGTACTGCCATATGCAGAAATATTCGCATATAAGAACGGTGCTCACAATTCACAATATCGAGTATCAGGGCAAGGTTCCGAACGAGTTTTTTTGTCGTACGTTCTCGGAATGGACGAGGGTATGCGCAACGTGCTTACCTACGGCGACTGCTTAAACTTTTTGAAAAGCGCGATTGTTCTTTGCGACAAAATCACAACCGTGTCGAAAACCTATTCTTTTGAAATCCGATACGCGTATTATGCGCACGGACTGGAGAAAATTCTTGAAGAAAATTCATATAAACTGTGCGGAATTACAAACGGCATAAACACCGATATTTTCAATCCGAATAAGGATAAAAATATTTACGTGAACTATAAAGCCGGCGAGGTGCTTAAAAAAACAGGATAACAAGCTTGCGCTCCAAAAGGATTTGGGGCTTGAGCAAAATCCCGATATTCCTATGGTTTCAATGATTACGCGCCTTGTTTCGCATAAAGGTCTTGACCTTGTGGAGTGCGTGTCCAAAGAGATTATGGATTTGGGCGTGCAGTTTGTTGTTGTCGGCACGGGCGACGAGAAATATGAAAACCATTTCCGCCATATGGCATATGTTTATCCCGGAAAAGTGTCGGCGAACATTAAGTTTGATACCGCGCTTGCGAGCAAGGTTTATGCCGGTTCGGACATTTTCTTAATGCCGTCAAAAAGCGAGCCGTGTGGACTTTCTCAGCTTATCGCAATGCGCTACGGCACAATTCCCGTGGTGCGCGAAACGGGCGGTCTTTTCGATACCGTTCCGGCGCTCAATACCGATACTCTCGACGGACACGGATTTACGTTTAAGGTGTATAACGCGCACGATATGCTCGACGCAGTGCGCCGTGCGGTGGATTTTTTTATCACGATAAGGTTAAATATACAAAAAGTTGTCAAAAAAATATTATGAAGTACGATTGCAGCTGGAAAAAAAGCCGCGTCGGAATATATCAATGTTTACAACAGCATCATATAATAAATAATGTTTGTGCGGCAGATGTTTGCACGGACGGGACGATGTGGGCATCGTCCCCTACAAGTGCCGTGTTGAATGTTTGTGCAACCAAACGGCAAAACATTGCGTCCGTCACCAATCGTAGGGTGCGATGCCTACATCGCACCGCGGAACGTCAGCGAAATGTTGTGTTCACCGCCGATTGCAGGGTGCGATGCCTACATCGCACCGCGGAACGACGACAAAATGTTGCGTTCACCGCACAAACAACCAAATTGATGCGAGAAAAAAAGAATGTAAGGGGGAATTTTTAAAATGAACTACAAAAAGGACGAGGTAACAAATCTCCTTAATACAAAATGTATGAACGTTTTCGGCTGTTCGATAGACGACGCAACCGAAAAACAGGCGTATAAGACGCTTTGTTATGTCGTTAAAGATTTGCTTGCCGAAAAAAAGGAGCAAATTTGCAAAAACAGTATAAAGAAAAAAAGAGGGCAAACAGGTTTATTATATGTCGATGGAGTTTCTTGTGGGAACTTCGCTTCGCAACAACCTGTATAACCTCGGAATGGAAAGCGTTTTCAAAAGCGCGTTAAAGCAAAAGAAAATCGACATTAACTCGCTTTATGCAATGGAGCCGGACGCAGGCCTCGGCAACGGCGGTCTGGGACGTTTGGCGTCGTGTTATATGGACGCTATGACCAGCCTCGGAATGATGGGAACAGGCTTTTTCTATCCGCTACGAATTCGGTATTTTTCAAGCAGAAAAATCGTTGACGGCTGGCAGATGGAATTCCCCGACAACTGGCTTGAAATGGGCGACGTTTGGCTCAACAGACGCGAGGACGAATCGTTTATCATAAAATTCGGCGGAACTTTAAAAGAAGAGTGGACCGACGGAAAATTAAAAGTTACGCACGAAAACTATCAGCCCGTTATGGCTGTGCCGTACGATATGTATATTTCGGGTTACGACACCGACGCGGTGAACAAACTCGTTTTTGTGGAGCGCAAAAATCGCCCAACAACCTTGATATGACGGCATTTTCGCGCGGTGAATACGTTCGTTCGCTCGAGGAAAAACACAATGGCAGAGGTAATTTCAAAAATTCTCTATCCTGCCGACGACCATATCGAGGGCAAACGTTTGAGAATAAAAACAGCAGTACCTTTTGGTGTCCGCGTCGCTTCAAAGCATACTTTTTGAAACATATCAAAAAGTATAAAACGCTGGATAATCTTCCCGATAAGGTTGCAATCCATATCAACGATACCCACCCTGCGCTCTGCGTGCCCGAGCTTACGAGAATTCTCATAGACGAGTACGGCTATGACTGGGATAAAGCGTGGGATATTGTGACGCGCACGCTCACATACACAAATCATACCGTTATGAGCGAGGCTCTCGAGCGCTGGCCCGAAAGCCTGTTTTCCGCGGAACTTCCGCGAATTTATCAGATTGTGCTCGAAATCAACCGCCGTCTGGTGCAGAAACTCAACGAAGTTTACCCCGGCGATATTGCGAAAATCGAGTATATGTCGCCCGTTGCGCACGGCGAAGTGCGTATGGCAAACCTCTGCCTTGCGGCGTGCCATAAGGTCAACGGCGTGTCAAAACTGCACAGCGATATTCTGATAAACAGCATTTTTAAAGATTATTACAATATCGAACCCGACAAATTTACAAACGTTACAAACGGCATTGCGTACAGAAGATGGCTTTGCCAGTCCAACCCCGAGCTTGCGTCGCTTATAAAGAACCTTATCGGCGATAAATTCGTTCACGACGCAACCGCGCTTGAGGGACTTTTTAAAGTATAAAGGCGACAAAAAAACGTGCTTGAGTCATTGCAGAAAAATCAAGCTTTGTCAAAAAAACAGGCGCTCGCAAACTACATCTCGCACGCAAACGGCATAAACGTTGACCCGTCGTCCATTTTCGACGTGCAGATTAAGCGTCTGCACGAGTATAAACGCCAGCTTTTGAATGTTTTGCAGATTTTGCATATGTATAACGTGATTAAGGATAACCCCAACGCTGACATCACGCCGAGAACCTTTGTTTTTCGCGGCAAAAAGCGTCGGCAGGCTATATGATGGCGAAACAGATTATCCGCCTTATCTCGGCGGTTGCCGACCTTGTTGACTCCGACGCGGCAGTGCGCGATAAAATCAAGGTTGTGTTTATTGAGGACTACAAGGTTTCGCTTGCGGAGATTATCATTCCGGCGGCGGACATTTCGGAGCAGATTTCCATTGCCGGCAAAGAGGCGTCCGGCACGGGCAATATGAAGCTGATGATAAACGGAGCGGTGACGCTCGGCACGCTGGACGGCGCGAACGTTGAAATCTGCGAACAGGTCGGAAAGGATAATATTTTTCCTCTTCGGTATGACGGCGCCCGAGGTTGAGGAACTTTGGAGAAAGGGTTACAACCCGAATTTCTTTGTTACAGCCGAGCTTAAAAGATTGCTTGATATGCTCACGTCGGGTATCCTCGGCTCACGTTTTGACGATATTTCAAAATCTCTCCTCACAAATTCATTCGGCACGGCGGATGCGTATATGACAATCGCGGATTTCGAGTCGTACAGACAGGCACAGGAGAAAGTCGGCAAAGCGTATCTTGACAAAGATAAATTCACCGATATGTCGCTCGTTAATATCGCAAAAAGCCGGTATTTTTCTCGGCAGACCGCGCGGTGAAAGAATATGCGGATAATATCTGGAATATAAAATTATAATGCCGATAAGGCAAATATAATGCGGATAAGGCAAACGTTTTTTTGTACGTTAACGTGTTTTTTGCGGGGCGATGTGGGCATCGCCCCCTACGTTTGTATGAAAATGCCTCATTTGTCTGACGGACGTGCATCGTCCCGTTGCGTAACATTTCCGTGTTGTATTTGTTTGTAATATTGTAGGGGACGATGCCCACATCGTCCCGTTCGTCCCAGCACAAAAAAATCTATCAAAGGAAAAAAATTATGAGAATACTATTCGACAGCAAAAACGAATTTTACAAATCGCCGTTCGGCTCGCTGAAAACTGACGAAAAATGCACAATACGCATAAAAATCCCCAAAAACTGCGAAACGCAGAAATGCTTTCTCATTTTGGAGAGGAACGACGGATTTTTTATGCAGCAACCCCTCCCGAACAAGGAGGACGACGGCGCATATGAAATCTTTTCGGGCGAATTTGCTCTCGCGTTTTGCGGACTCTACCGCTATTATTTCAAAAATCGAAACGCGCACCTCGTCGTTTAACCTTTTCAAATACGCCACGGGCGACACGAACATTTCCGAGGGCTCAAAAATGGCAGGTCACCTGCTATGACGCGTCTTACGATACGCCCGATTTTTTCAAAGGAAAGGTGTATTATCAAATTTTTCCCGACAGATTTTTTGAAGGTAAGCGAAAATCTCCGGTAACCGGCAAGCTTGAGCCGTACACCGTTCATACGTCAAAATCCGACGTTCCAGTGTTTTTGCCCGACGAAAACGGCGAAATTTTAAACAATGATTTCTTCGGCGGAAATTTGTGCGGTATACGCGAAAAACTCGGCTATATAAAGTCGCTCGGCGTAAGCGTTATATACATCAACCCGATATTTTTTTGCGTTCTCAAACCACCGATACGACACCGCCGATTACAAAAAAATCGACCCTATGCTGGGGGACGACTCCGATTTTTCCGCGCTTTGCGAAAGTGCGCATAAAATGGGAATTAAAATCATAATCGACTGTGCGTTTTCGCACACGGGCAGTAACAGTATCTATTTTGACAAAAAGAAAATCTTCGGAAACGGCGCGTACAGCAACGAAAATTCGCCGTACCGCGACTGGTATTCGTTCACGGAATATCCCGAAAAATATACGTCCTGGTGGGGCATAGACACCCTCCCGTGCGTGAATGAATTAAATCCCGATTTTATGAATTATATCATCTTTGACGAAAAATTCGGTTCTTGCAAAATGGCTTAATCTCGGTGCGGACGGCGTTCGTCTTGACGTTGCGGACGAGCTTCCCGACGAGTTTATCGCATCTCTTACAAAGCGCGTCAAAGAGATAAAAAAAGCGACGCTCTCGTTATGGGCGAGGTGTGGGAGGACGCGTCGAACAAAGAAAGCTACGGCGTTCTGCGCAAATATTTCTCACATTCCGAGCTTGACTCGGTGATGAATTATCCGTATCAGAACGCGCTTATCGGCTTTTGCAAACGGCACTGTTAACGGTTTTGCGTTTGCCGACACCGTTATGACCATTGCGGAAAAACTATCCGAAACCCGTTCTCGACTGCGTGATGACCAGCCTTTCCACGCACGATACACTCCGTATTTTAAACGCGCTTATGCCGAATATGCCTCATATTTCAAAAAGAGGAAAAAAATCGGTGTATAAGCTTAATTCCGAGGACCGAAAAAAATCGCGCTGTCAAGGGAAAAAACTGTGCGCCGCACTTCAGTTTGCACTCCCCGGCTGTGCGTGCATTTACTACGGCGACGAGGCAGGTATGGAGGGCTTTGAAGACCCGTTCAACCGTGCGTTCTATCCGTGGGGGAAATGAGGACAGCAGCCTTGTTGAATATTATAAAAATCTTGCAAAACTTAAAAATTCGCACACCGCACTGCAAACGGGCAAAATTTCGTTCACGTGGCAAAACCGAACGAATTTCGGCTTTACGCGCGAGGACGAAAACGAAAATATTCTTGTCTGCGCAAATGTTGACGACGACCCGCTGTTTGTCACTTGTGACGAGCCGGGAATTATCTTCTCGGTTGGGTGCACCTACGACGGCGAACGTCTGACGGTATCGAAAAAAACGGAGTTGCGATGATAGGCGAACCCCGTACGGTTTAAATTGGCAAATTTTACAAAATACTGCGTTGAAAAGCTATGTTATACGTCACGAAATTAAAAATAAATAATAACAAATAAATAACAAACATAATGCACTGTAAAAAATCATATATATTTACTATTTAAGTGGTAAGCAGGTGATTTTTGCGGTGCATTTTTTAAGGAGAAAATATGCCACTCTGTGCGCGCTTGCGCTTTTTGCAATCTTTTCGCTTTTCGCCGTGTTCAACCGTGACGAAACCGCGGTGGAAACGGGCGGAGATTACATAAAAATGGGTGGATTTTTTTCAATTACAAACGAGGCAATGACAAAGGCGTACAAATACGACGTGAAAAACCGCCGGCGATGACAATCATATCGACTGGATAACGCTCCTTTGCGCTTTGCGGTGAAAAAGTGCGGAGGAAATTTCAAAAAAATTTCAATTTATCGTATATGGACAAATGCGCCGAGCTTTTTAAAAATCGGGCAAAACGGCGGAGGAAATATGTCAAAACGGGAAATATTTCAACTATTATAAAGAGGCTTACGACGGTGTGCTGGGCGGATTTGTGGGGACGTATTACATTAAAAAAGACGGCGAATGGTGCGAAAACTACGGACTTAAAGCGTTTTCGCCCATTGCCGCCGGCTACGGATTTTCGCATTACCGCGATTTCGGCAGCAGCCGTACCTACGGATTTAAGCGCAAACACCTCGGCAACGACCTGATGGGCGGTATCGGCACACCGATAATCTGCGTGGAGAGCGGAACGGTGGAGGCTATGGGCTGGAACCGATACGGAGGCTGGCGCGTCGGAATACGCAGTTTCGACCGCAAACGCTACTATTATTATGCGCATCTCCGCAAGGATTTTCCCTTTAATACGCACCTTAAAGAGGGTGACACAGTTGCCGCCGGCGAGGTTATAGGTTATCTCGGAATGACGGGCTACAGCACAAAAGAAAACGTCAACAACATCAACATTGCGCATTTGCACTTTGGTATGCAGATAATTTTTGACGAGGTGCAAAAGGACGGCAACAACGAAATCTGGATTGACGTGTATGAAATTACGGAATTTTTAAACAAAAATAAGTCGGCGGTGGAAAAAAACCGAAGGACGATAAAAAAATTACAGGCGGAAAACCGAGTTTTATGAGAGATTATTAACGGAAAACGACGGGGGCGGTTGAAGATATGTCGAGTAAAAATGTGGTTTTGTCGCTTTTGTGCGCAATTATGCTGGTTTGCTATTCGCTTTGTGCATACATTTCGCAAAAGGACGTTTTGACCGTTGCCGAGCGTGACGGAATAAGACTTCCGATTGTAATGTATCATCTGGTTTTAGACGACGACAAACGGCTCGGAAAATTTATCGTTTCGCCCGACGAGCTTCGGCGCGATATGCAGTATTTAAAGGATAAAGGCTACACGACGGTCGTTTTTGCCGACCTTGTTAACTATGTTGAAAACGGCGCGCCGTTGCCCGAAAAGCCGATTATGCTCACATTTGACGACGGATATTACAACAATTATCTGTTTGCCTACCCCATTTTGAAAGAGTTCGGATTTAAGGCGGTGCTGTCGGTTATCGGCATACAGAGCGAGAAATATTCGCAAAACGGCGAGCGGAGCAAGTATTATTCGCATATGACGTGGGACGATATAAAAACGAGCAGTGATGTTTTTGAAATTCAAAATCATTCGTACAATCTGCACAGCTTTGACAAATCGCGGAGCGGTGCGAAAAAGCAAAAGGGCGAGGACAGTGAGGCGTATCAAAAAATGCTTTACGACGATTTGATGAAAAATCAACAGCTTATAAAGGAAAAAACGGGCATAGACGTTGATGTTTTCACGTTTCCGTTCGGGTCGATGTGCGCCGACGCGCACGCGGTGGTGAAAGAAAAGCTCGGATATAAGGGCAGTCTGTCGTGCGAGGAGGGCATAAATTTCATCACGCGCGACAAGGAATGTCTGTATAAATTAAAGCGTTATAACCGCGCGGACGGGCGCTCAAGCGAGGAATTTTTCACGTTTGCGCCGTGAAAAAATTTTTAAAACCCCTGTTTTGCACATTGTTTCCAAAAAAATAAAACGGCATAGATTTCTATGCCGTTTTGCTGTTTTTAAAAACGTAAAATTATCTCTGTACGCGTCCGCTGCCGTCGCCGCCCATAAGGTTTTTAACCTCGTCAAGAGTAGCCTCGTTGAAGTCGTGCTCGATTGTGTGTTTGAGGCACGATGCCGCAACTGCGAATTCGATAGCGTCCTGACCGTTGTAACCCTCTCTGAGAGCGTAAATCAAGCCGCCGCCAAAGCTGTCGCCGCCGCCCACTCTGTCAACAATGCGGATAAGGTAGTTCTTCGAGAAGAACACTTCGCCGTTCTGATAGAGCATAGCCGCCCAGTTGTTGTCACTTGCCGAAATACTTCCGCGGAGTGTGATTGCAACTGTGGGGATATTGAATTTTTTGGAAAGTGTTTCCGCAACTTTTATGTAGCCGTCTTTTGAAAGAGTACCGCCTGTGATGTCGGTGTTTTCAGCCTTTATGCCGAATACCTTTTCACAGTCCTCCTCGTTTGCGATTGCAACGTCAACAAATTCCATAAGACCTGCCATAACCTTGCCGGCTTTTTCGCTTGTCCAAAGATTTTTTCTGAAGTTGAGGTCACAGCTTACTGTGATGTTTTTAGCTTTTGCCGCTTTAACCGCGTCGAGGCAGATAGCCGCGCAGTTGTCCGAAAGCGCCGGTGTAATTCCCGTAAAGTGGAACCAATCCGCGCCGTCCAAAATTTTATTCCAGTCAAAATCAGACTGCTCAGCCATTGAAATAGCCGAATATTTTCTGTCGTAAATAACCTTTGACGCTCTCTGCGACGCGCCTTTTTCGCAGAAATAAAGACCGAGTCTTTCACCGCCGATAACAACGTCGGAGGTGTCTACGTCGTGAGCTTTAAGCTCTCTCAAAGCCGATTTTGCAATGTCGTTTGCAGGCACTTTTGTAACGTACGACGCGTCAACGCCGTAATTTGCGAGCGATACCGCAACGTTAGCCTCACCGCCGGCATACGAAATTTCAAATTCGCGCGCCTGAACAAATCTCTGGTATCCGGGAGGGTTTAAACGTCCCATAATTTCACCGAAGCATACTACTTTCATACCTTAAATCTCTCCTTTGTAAATATATATTTCAGGCATAGAAATTTTTAAAAAAATTCCTATGCCGGGAAATTAAATATTATCAATAAAGCGTGTCTGTGTACCACAAATTAAAGAACGGCATTTTTTTGCAAGCGACACGATAAACAGCGCGATAAGTGCTGCCGCAATCACCAAAAATGCGATTATAACCGCGTTTTGCACCGTTTTGGAAACCGAAATTTTCTGCCAGAACGAATGATACGCAAAACTCAAAAACCCAGTAAAGCACAATCAGCGCGATTGCAACGATTGCCGCGTGTTTTGCAGGGATAAACGGTATTCCGCGCATTGCAAAAAAAGCAGACCGTCAAAACCGAGCACAAAAAGCGAGTATTCAACGAAAAATTCGCTTTTTTTGATGGCGATAACCGCAAAAACCGCCGCGCACGCAAAGCTTGCAAAGCTTAAAATCAACAGCGTGTTGTAAAGAGGCAGAATTGCGCCCATTTGCCCGAAAAGACGGGTGTAAACGAAAAATATAAACGTCAAAAGCGCCATGCTTACCACAGTAGACAACAGCATCGCGTTGGAATGTTTTTTTCCTCAATAACACTTCTTTTTGTATTATCCATTTTCTTCTCCTTACATATTAAATATGCTTTGAAAAATTAAAAATTTTTTTCTATCTTTCCCAGCCGTCTTTTTTTCATACATACAAGCCGACAAAAACCGCAATCGGCGCGGTTTCGGTGCGCATAATGCGCGGACCGAGCGTGACTGTAAAGACGCCGTTTTTCCTTGGCAAAAATCGACCTCCGATTGGTCAAATCCGCCCTCGGGACCTATAAAAAAATTGAAATATTTTTTTCATCTGAATTTTTTTAAGCACGCTTTTAAGCGTGTTCTTTTTCTTCGTTTTCATACGGCATAATTTTAAGACTGCCGTTTGCCGACAAAACGGCTTTTTCAAACAAAACGGGCAAATTAACCTCAACGCGCACACCGCGTCCGCATTGCTTTGCCGCCTCGTCCGCAATTTTCTGCCAGCGCGCCCTCTTTTTTTCGCCGTCCGAAATTTTCACAACCGCGCGTTTCGTAACCGTCGGCACAATTTTTCACCGCGCCCAGCTCAATGCACTTTTGTATGATGTATTCAAGCTTATCCGACTTCGGCAAGCCCTGATAAATCGTAACGTTAACCGGCGGTTCAAACGCATTTTTATGCGACGATTCGATTTTTAATACCGCCTCGTTTTTCGCAAAAGCGAAACAATTTCGCATATGTAATCGATGCATTTAAGAATCGCAAACCGTCACCCTGTCGTCCTCTTTAAGGCGCAGAACTTTTTCATGTGTTTCACGTCATCGCCCGAAATAACTGCTTTATTTTCGCTCTGATAAACGTTTTTCGGTATAAAATCTGTGCAATTTATCTACCTTCCTGACAAAAAAATTCAAAAAAATTCACATCTACTATTCTAACATATTTTTACCATATAATCAAGCAGTTTTTGCAATTTTGTTCAATTTTTCATTCTTTTTAAAAAATTTTTTTGAAATATTTCAAATTTTTTTATCAGGATATAACATCAAAAAGCAAGGTTAACTTAAAAACGATAAAAAGTTTTCGAGGTGAAAAAAATTGAAATTCAAAAATCAATAATTTTTTTGTTTTGATTGCCGTATTTGCCGTTTTTCGGCATATATGACGGCTGAATTTTTAAAAAATTCCCGATAAATTTATCGTTATGGAGGGTGAAAAAGGCGCAGTACGGACGCTTTTTTTCCGCACATATTAAAGACGCGAGCGACGAGGGAATTTTTAAAAAACGGGGTTTACACGGGCAAAAATCACGGCAAAAACTTTGACGCGGACATAAAAATGCCGGGGATTTTGGACGTAAAGAGGGCAGAAGCTGAGGTTGTAAAAAACAAAAAACTCATCGCGTGCGGAAATGCAATCGGCGTGAAATTATACACCGACGGCGTGCTGGTTGCAGATTTGACGGAATTTGAGCAAAAGGACGGCGGAAATGTGTCGCCGGCGCGCGGTGCAGGGCTTAAGCCGGGCGATTTCATCACCTATGCCGGCGGTGAAAAAATCACCGGCGTAAAAGAGCTTAAAGCGCAGACCGAAAAGCACAAAAACAAAAAAATGAAGATTAAATTTTTGCGCAATTCAAAGGAGCGCGAAACGGAAATCGAGCCGAAACAGGAGAAAAAAACAGCGGTGTTTGGAGGCTGGGATTTTGGGCGAAAGACAGCACGGCAGGCATCGGCACGCTGACGTATTTCGACCCCGAAACAAACACCTTCGGCGCGCTCGGACACGGCATTTCGGGCGGTGACGGCGGTAATGTTTTGTCGGTGAAAAACGGTTCGGTTGTGCGCGCGAACATTATCGACGTCAAAAAAGGCGTGTCGGGAAGTCCGGGCGAATTGCAGGGAGTTTTTGCCGGAGGAAATTCAAAAATCGGCACAATCGGCAAAAACATCAAATACGGAATTTTCGGCACGGCGGACAAGGAAAACATTCACGGCGAGGAATATTTTGTCGGCACGGCGGATAAAATCACAGAGGGAAAAGCGTATATTTTGAGCAACATTTCGGGCGATACGGTGGAAAAATACGAAATCGAAATTCTGAAGGTTATGCGGTACAACGAAAATTCCACAAAAGGTATGGTGATAAAGGTCACCGACAAGCGTTTGCTCGAAAAAACGGGCGGAATTGTTCAGGGTATGAGCGGAAGTCCGATTATCCAAAACGACCTTTTAATCGGCGCGGTTACGCACGTTTTTGTCAACAACCCGGCAAAGGGATACGGAATTTTTATGGAAACAATGGTGAAAAAAACGCACAGTAGTAATGTGAATTTTTGAACGGGACTATGCCTGCATCGCCCCGAACATTCTCCAAATGTTTCACAAAAACAAACGGGGGATTTTTATATAAAATCCCCCGAAACAAACTATAAATATTAAAATTTTTCAAAACCAATTAAATATTAACGTTTATCGACCTGTTCTGTTTTTTTCCGACTTAAACGCCGCCTCCATAACGCGCATAACGCGCATTGCCTCGCTCGGCTGAACCAAAAGCTCCTCTTTGCCCTCAATCGCGTTTACATAATTTCCGTAATATTCTACCCACTCGTCGCACTCGATATGCGGAAGACTATGCTCAACCGTCGATTTGTCGGTTCTCGGCGCCATTGTTTTTGTAAGACCTGCGCCTGCCTCAATGGGAGTTGCGTCCTCGTTTTCCTTGCCCTTTTGAATGTTCACGATTTTGCCGTCACAGCTCCAGTCGTTGATAACCGCCGTGCCCTCGTAACCGCAAACGTGCCATCTGGGAAGATTTATGTAGCACGAAGTGAACACGTCGATTGTGTAAACAACGCCGTTTTCAAACGTGAGAACAAGCGAAAAACCGTCGTCAACTTCACTGTAATGTACGTGCTGCATACGAACGTAAACCTCGCGCACGGGCGAATTGAACATATGAAGCGCCTGGTCGATAAGGTGAACGCCCCAGTCAAGCATCATACCGCCGCCGAACGCCTTTTTTGCGCGCCAGTCGCCCGGAATACCGCGCGAACCCATAACGCGCGACGAAACGGTGAACACATCGCCTATCATTTTATCGTCAACAATTTTTTTGATTGTGAGGTAGTCTTTGTCCCAGCGTCTGTTTTGATGCACCGAAAGTTTGCGGTCATACAAAACAGAAGCGTCAATCATTTTCTGAAGATTTGCGCTCGACGTGGTAATCGGCTTTTCGGTTATAACGTGCTTTCCTGCCTGCATTGCCTTAATCGCGTACGGGCAGTGAAAATGGTTCGGAGTCGCGATAACGAGAATATCAATCGAGTCGTCCTTTAAAATTTTGTTTATGTTGTCATACGTTTTGAGTCCGTAGCTTGCCGCCCTGTCGCGCGCAGGCTTTTCAATATCGCACACCGCATCGGGATTAACTCTGTCAATTCTGTCCATATTAAGATGGTGCCATTTTCCCATTCCGCCGTAGCCCACGATACCGAGATTGTATGTTTTTCATAATAAAACACCCTTTTTGTGTTATAATTTTTTTATCTTCCGCTATATTGTACCACATAAAAAAATTTTTTTGCAATACTAAAATGCAAATTCGGCAAAAATATTATAATAAAATGTCAATATTGTTCAATAAGTTTGCGTAAAAAAATGAATGTAAAACGCAAAAAACGGCAGAATGTTAAAATTCTGCCGTTTTAAAAATCTTATTCGATTACTTAACTTTTGCGTCAGCCTTTTTGCCTCTGAACAAGCACCAGAACGAGCCTGCGAGGAAGATTGACGAATAAGTACCGCACAAAAGACCGATGATAATCGGGAGAGCAAATTCTCTAACCGAGGTTACACCCAAAATGTAAACCATAACGATTGTTATAAGGGTTGTAACGGTGGTGTTGATGGATCTGCCCATCGACTGCCAGATACTTGTGTTTACGATATTTGAGAAAGTTTCTTTCTTAAGATATTTCGTGTTTTCCCTAATTCTGTCAAAAATAACGATTGTCGCGTTGATTGAGTAACCGATAATTGTGAGCATTGCCGCGATAAACGAAGTGTTTACGGGAAGTCTGAAAATTGCATACATCGAAAGCATAATAAGTACGTCGTGAACAAGCGCAAGCACTGCCGAAAGTCCCGACAAAAGCTCAAATCTGAACGAAATGTAGATGAGCATTAAAACTGCCGCGATTAAGAGTGCCTGGAGCGAACTTCCGAGAAGCTCACTGCCGACCGTTGCGCTTACTTTGTCCTCCGAAATAACTTTGATTGCGCCGTATTTGTCAGCGAGCGCCTGTTTAACGTCCGACGCCTGTTTTGCGTCAAGCTCGTTTGTTTTTATAACAAATCCGTCCTCGCTTTTTACAACGCTCGAAGCTTTAACTTTTTGCAACCGCGTCAACGGTTTTTTTCTTACGTCATCCTCGGAAAATTCATAGGTTTTCAAAGGAGCGGTTTTTTTCGCTTTTTACAAGCTGTGTTTTAATAAGACCGTTGTCTTCTTTATCATCGGTTGTGTCAGCCGATTTAGCTGTGTCAGCCGTTGTGCCGTCTGCTTTTGCGGTTGTATCTGCTGTTTTGTCAGTGTCGGCAGACGTATCTTTGTTTGCATCTGTATTAGCGTCTTTGTTCGTGTCATCCGCTTTTGTGTCAGCATCAGCGTCCGTTTTGTTTTCGTCTTTAGATGTGTCGTCTTTTGTATCCGCAGCGTCCGCCGTAAGGTCAGCGTCGCCCTCGGTAACAACCTTGACGCTCATTGTGTATCCGCCTGTAAAATCAACGTCGGCATTAAAGCCCATTGCAAAGAATGCAATAAGACCGGCAACTATTACGAGTGCGGAAACAGACATAAATATTTTTCTTTTCTACAATATTAAACATATTTGCTCCTCCTCTCACGCACTGTAAAGTTTTGAATTTTTAATGTTAAAGCCGATAAGCTGCTGCAGCAAAAAAATCTGGTTACAACGATAGCGGTGAACATACTTACCAGTGTACCGATAAAGAGTGTAACCGCAAAGCCTTTTATGCTGCCCGTACCGAAGAAGTACAAAACAACAGCCGCGATAAGAGTTGTAACGTTTGCGTCCAAAATAGCCGTAAACGCTCTTTTTAAAAGCCTGCGTCAACCGAGGCGCGCAGTGTTTTTCCGAGACGGAGCTCCTCTTTAACACGCTCAAAAAAATAATAACGTTCGCGTCCACCGCAGTACCGATTGTGAGGATAATACCTGCGATACCGGGGAGTGTGAGGTTGATTTTGAGCCAGCTTAAAATCATAAGAACAAGCGTGATGTAGCCCGCGAGCGAAATGCCCGAGATAAATCCGCAAAGTCTGTACATTATAATCATATACAAAACAACCAAAACAAAGCCGATTGCGCCTGCTTTTTACACTGCGTGCCAAAGCGTCCTCGCCGAGCGATGCGCCGATTGTTCTGCTTTCAACAACCTTAATCGAGAACGGAAGTTTACCCGACTGAATTTGGCTTGCGAGAGTTTTGGAGTCTTCAGCGGTGAAATCACCGTTGATTACGCAGGTTTCGCTGTCGATTTTTCTCCTGAACTCTGGGGCTTGAAACAACTGTATCGTCAAGATAAATTGCGATATAGTTTGTGTTGTCCGAGCTGTAGCCGGCAACTCTTTCGGTAGCCTCGGCAAAAGCTTTTCTGCCCTCGCTTGTAAGCTCAAGTCTTACCTGATAGCCTTTTTTGCCCGACGAATCGAGTGTATCGTAAACCGACTGAGCCTTTTTAACCTGCTCGCCTTTCAAAAACAACGTTTCCGTCCTTGTCGCGGAACTCGAGTTTTGCGGTTGTACCCAAAAGGTCGATAGCTTCCTGTGTGTCCATAACTGCCGGTATTTCAACTCTGACTCTTTTTTTGCCCTGCTGAGCAACGGTAGCCTCAAACTGACCTGCCGAGTCAAGACGGGTTCTCAAAACCTCAACGACTGCCGCCATATCGCCGTCAGCCACATTATCGGTATCGGCTTCAAACAAAATTGTTGCGCCGCCTGCCAAATCCATACCTTTTTTAATACCGTTTTCTTCATCTGTTACGCTTGCTATGTGATAGTCGCCGATTGTAAGACCGTACGCCGCAATGTAGCCGAGCGTTGCGATTATCAAAAATAACGATAGCGAACTTTACTATGCTTTTTTTGATTTCATAGTTTTTTTCCTCCATGTTAGCATACATAGGATTATTATATAACCATTTTGGGCTGTAGTCAACAAAAAAATTTTTGTTTTTTTGTGGGATTTTTTTATATATTTTTGACGTTTGTTTTGGTGAATATTTTTTTATGTGCGTGACGGGACGATGTGGGCATCGTCCCCTACAAGGACAACACGGAAAAACGTAGGGGGCGATGCCCACATCGCCCCGAAATGGGTTTTCGGTTGTTTGAACGGGACGGTGCAGGCACGTCCCCTACAATGACAACGCGGTAAAATGTAGGGGGCGATGCCCACATCGCCCCGAACCAAAGAAAAAATCTTATCGTCCTAAACCAAACAAAAAACCTTCCTTAATGTAAGGAAGGTTTTTCAAAAAAGAATTTCAAAACAGGGGAGGTTTATCTATTCCTGTGTTTCTGTTGTTTCCGCATTTTTCTGCGTTATCTTCGGCGGTTTCGTTGCCGTTGTCCGCGTTTTTCACCGCCTCCTCAAATTCCGCACGGTACTGTTTTATGAGTTTAACCGTTTCACTGCAGCTTTCAAACACGGGCGAACGTCTGTATATGTACGAATGTACGGGCATAAGTCCGTTTGATTTTTCAGCCGGAATTTCATATTCTATCGAACCTACTGCATTGCCGTTTGCAAATTCGTCCGCGGTGACGTTTTTCAGCTCTGCCGAATATGTTTTTAAGCAGTTTTTTTCTATTTTTGCCTTTGTCAGAACGTTGAAATCCGTGCCGTCGTAATGAACGTATGTCCAGTTGATGGATTTAACCTGCTTGTCGTCGGGCGCAAGCTGGTTCTTAAATTCCTCCGACGCAAAAAGTGCTTTTGAAAATTCGTCAAAGTCGGCCTTTTTCACAAGCACACGGCGCGAAATGCCGAGCTTTTTGTATTTGTCGGTCACAAACGTAACAGCGCTTAAACCGTCGTCGGTCGTCCAGCCGCGGTTATATGCCGGCTCGGAATTTTTCATAAGAAGAATTGCCTTTTCGATAATTTTTCTTATCGGTAAATTCATTTTTTCCGTCCGATACATAATCGTCGTAACGCAAAGGAATTGTAATATCAATGCTCTTTGTTTCGTTTGCATCGGGAACGCGTTCGTTAAGTTTTAAAACATCAAATTTAAACACGCATACAACTGCGGTGATAATAAGAAGAACCGCACCAAGGCTTAATTTGTTTGCGAACATATTTTTTTGATGTTTTTGTCGAAAAATCGCCTGCAAAAACCGCAAAAAATGATTATTGCCGAGAGGATATACATAATGTACGAAATGCCGAAGTTTCCGCCTGCCGCCGTGCCCGTAAGCGCGCCTATGCCGAGCGCGAGAACGATTGTGATGTAGTATTTCAAAAACTTGTTAACGGCGTTGAACGCAAAGAATTTGTTTGAATTTTCGCTTTTGCGTTTCGAGTAAACAAGCGCGGAGATAACAAGCATAACGATTGACGAAATGATAAGATATGCCGTCATTCCGGCGGTGAGCGCACTCGACGCGTCCTCTGTCATTGCAACCTTCCAGAACGGGAAGATGAAGTCAAGCTCACGGCTGAAAAAAAGCGTTTCAATGTTGTAGGTTTTAAGATATGCCGATACCATACCTGCGCCGACGCATTTTGTTATGGGGTAGAGCAAAAACACAAACGCCGACGCGATAAACAGCGAGAATATGCTTGACGAAACAGTCTGCGCCATAACCATAACGCTGTATGAAAAAAACGGTCGTAAGCATTGTGTAAAAACATAATTTTTGGTGTAATCGGTGTATGACATAAGGTAGTCAACGCCCATAATTTTTTTGCGGCGAGCATATTTATGAGCCCGGCCCACAAAATCGGCAGAACCGCCGTCAAAAGACCCGATATGTATTTTGTCACAATGATATTTGCGCGCGTGTACGGCATTGAATGGACAAAAATTACCGAGTTTTGCTTATAAGGATAGTTAAACTGCAAAATAACGATTATAAAATGCCGCCGCAAAGGTGAGTATCATAACAAACGGGTTTGCGAGTGCGAGAAACTGCGCCGCGCTTGCAAGGCCGTATGAGTTGTTCACCGTGTCCTCAAAAATAGTTTGAATATTCGAGCGACGCAGGGAAAAAGCGTGCATAACAGCAAAAATTACCGTGTATAAAATTATGACGTGTTTGTTTTGTTTCATATCCTCAAACGCGAGTTTCGGGTTAAATAAAGGATTTTTGATGCGTCATAGCCTGTAACCTCCATTTCGTAAATGGAAAATATCTTCAAGCGAGATGTCTATAACGTCGGTGAGAATAGGATTTTTCTCCTCGATTTTCCTCAGAATATCGTCAAGACGTCCGCGCGCCACAATTTCCATAATGCTCTTTCGCACCGTCGATTTTTACAATGTCAATTTCTTTTTAGGCTCGACACGTCAATCATAGGCTTGAACGCAACCTGGATTTTGTGTATGTTTTCTTTTATATCGTCAAGATTTTTCTCCAAAACAATCTTGTTTTCGTGAAGTATGCCGATAACGTCGCAGAAATTTTCAAGCTCGTTTAAGTTGTGCGACGACACTATAACCGTCATTCCGCGCTCGGTAACTTCCTTTATAATAATCCTTTTCACAAGCTGTCTTATCACGGGGTCAAGTCCGTCAAAACTTTCGTCGCACAAAAAGAATTTCGGGATTTCTCGAAAGCGCCGTAACAATCGCCGCCTGACGTTTCATACCCTTTGAAAAAGGTGTTGAGCTTTTTTTGTTTACGTCCAGCGGAAAAATACGACGAAATCTCAATGAATTTTTCCATTGAAAACGACGGATAAGCCTTTTCGTAGTATTTTGCCATATCGGTCATTGTGTACGAATTAAAGAAAAAAACGGCTCGTCGCTTATGTAGGAAATTTTTGTCTTTTAACGCAACGTTTTCCGATAAATCTTCGTCGGCTATGAAAAACCTTTCCGCCGTCGGGAAAAATATATGCCCGAAATAAGGTTCAAAAAGCGTGGATTTTCCTGCGCCGTTTGTGCCGATAAGTCCGTAAATACTGCCCTTTTTGATGTTTGACGTTATATGATCGAGAATAATATTTCCGTCAAACGTTTTTGTTAGATTTTCTATTGCTATCATTTTTTGCCCTCCTTATAAAAAGAGTTAACTTTTTCCGACACGTTTTTTTCGTTCTCGCCCAGGTCTTTTAATTTTTCCACCGCTTTTTGCAGTTCAAAATACGCGTCGGTGACCTTTCTCTGCCTTAAAACCTCAACGTCGCCCGTCACAAATCTTCCCTTTCCGCTCACGGAATACGTCACGCCTATCTGCTCGAGATATGTATACGCTTTCTGCACGGTGTTGGGATTGACCGCAAGGCTTGTTGCAAGCTCGCGGACGGAGGGCAGGCTCTCGTTCGGTTCGAGAATCCCTGTCAGCACCAGATTTTCGATTTTTGTTAATAAGCTGTTCGTAAATCGGCGCCGAATTGTTTAAGCTTATACCCAGCATTGTATCACCCCTTACTATTGTGTACTATTGTGCATTAGTACACTGTGGTTACTATAATAACGCATAATTTTTTTGTTTGTCAATAGTTTTTTTAAAATTTTTGAAAAAAGCATAAAAAAATTAAAAGCTTTTCGGGTTGAAATACATAGAAAGATGTGCTAAAAATAGTGGAAAAATAAGTATTTTTTTAATTTTGGGGGACGTTATGGAATATATCAGCGAAAATCTTAAAAACTCCGATTGCGAAAAAAAGTGTGATGTTTTGGTTGCCGGAGGCGGAATTGCAGGCATAAGCGCAGCGCTTGCGGCGGCTCGTTCGGGCGCAAAAAACCATACTTTTGGAAAAGCAGTTTATGCTCGGAGGACTCGGCACCTGCGGACTTGTTACAATTTATCTTCCGCTTTGCGACGGACTCGGAAATCAGGTGAGTTTCGGCATTGCCGAGGAGCTTTTGATGATGTCGATAAAGCACGGCGCGGACGCAAAATATCCCAAACCGTGGCTGGAGAACGGCACAAAAGAGGAAAAGGCGAAAAGACGCTTTGAGGTGCAGTATAATCCGTATCTTTTTGCGATTTTGGCGGAAAAACTTCTTTTAAAAGAAGGCGTCGAAATTATGTACGGCACGTCGGCGTGCAGTGCGGTGTGTGACGGCGGAAAAAAATTAAAAAAATATCGTGATTGAAAAATAAATCGGGCAGAAGTGCGGTTGAAGTAAAAAGCGTTGTAGACTGCACGGGCGACGCGGACGTTGCATATCTCGCCGGCGCGGAGTGCGCAAAATACAGTTATAAAAAATATCCTCGCTGCGTGGTATTATTATACCGATAAAAACGGCGGTTTTCGCCTTAAAATGCGCGGTGTGGCGGACGAAGCGGATAACCCCGTCGAAAAACTTGTGGATAAAACGTTTGAGGCGGTGGAAAACGACGAGCTTTGCGAAATGACATATCTTTCGCACGAGTCAATTTATTCTGATTTTGTAAAACATTGGGAGAATGACAAATCGTATGCGTTAACGTCGCTCGCGACCATTCCTCAGGTGAGAATGACGCGCAGAATTGTTGCGGAATATGACCTCGACCTCGCGGACGACCATAAAAAGTTTGACGACAGCGTGGGAATGTTTTCAAGCTGGCGCAAGGCAGGGCCTGTTTTTGAAATTCCGTTCCGTTCGCTCTATAACGGCAAGGTGAAAAACCTCGCGGTTGCCGGCAGATGTTTCGGCGTTAAGGATAATTTGTGGGATTTGTCGCGTGTTATCCCCGTTTGCGCGGTGAGCGGTGAGGCGGCAGGATGCGCCGCGGCAATGTCGGACGATTTTGCGTCGCTCGACGTTTCAAAAATTGCAGGAAAAATTGACGCAGAACGGCGGTAAACTGCACTTTGATGAGTAGAAATTTTTGTCGATTAAATGTTCGGGAGTAAATTTCCCGGCGGTGAGTAAATTCGCCGACGATTACAGTAAATTTAAACCCCGATACGGTTATATGTATCGGGGTTTTGTGTAAAATAAATCAACGTTTCCCTATCAACTCAACATTCCTACATTAAAACTTCAATAACCGCCGATTTGAGGTTTTCGTCCATATCGGCTGAGATAACGTCGGACAGCGCCTCGGCTTTGGATTTCTCGCGCACCGATTTAATAATCCTCGCCTTGAGATTATGCTCCGCGGTTGCAGGATAAATTATGTCAAACACTTTCTGAACATAATCGTTTTCGGTGATATTCAGGCTGTCAAACGAAATTTCCGCCCCGTCCGCACCGCTTATTTCAACGACAACCGCGCCGTTTTCGTAACGTTTTTCAAATTTGCCGTTAACCGAAACATTGCAGTCGTCAACACAGTTGAGCACAATTTTGTAACGTCTGTTTTCGGGGATAACGCTCAAATCGCCCGCCGGCGCGCCGATTGTGATTTTTTTGCCCGTCCAGTCGAGTTTAATTTCGGTTTTGGCAAATTTTCCGTCAAGATAACTTTCCGTGAGGTTGTCGTCCTCGTAGAGCGTGAACGTGTTGTCCGCGCCGGGGAAAATGTTCAAAATAATCTCGCCGGGGTTTTGGTCGGGGTTAACCTCCGCCGCACTCATCGGGATAATTGCGCCCGCCTTTGCGAAAACAGGCATTTCGTCGTGTTTTCTGTATGCCGTAAAGGTGCGGTTGCCCGAATATTTGTACTTATTAAAGAAGTCAAACCATTCGCCCTCGGGCAGATAAACTTTCGCTTTTCCCATATTGGTAACGCTGTCCTTCGGGTGCGTAATCGGGCTTGCGATAAGCTCGGTGCCGAAGAAATATTCGTTTTTAATCTCCTGCGACTCCGCGTTGTTATAAAAAAATAATAAAAGAGGCATAACAAGCGGACGGTTCTGCGCGCTCGCACGGTAGTTCATTGTGTAAAGATACGGCATCATTTCGCATCGCAGACGCATAAATTTTCGCATACTCTGATGCGTTTCATACGAGAAATTCCACGGTTCGCGCGAGATAAATTCACTGTTTGACGAATGCAGACGCATAATCGGCGAAAATACGCCCAGCTGTGTCCAGCGGTTCATAAGGTCGTCGTCGCGCACACCCATCATATGACCGCCGATGTCGTGGCTCCACCAGCCGTAGCCGACGTTTGTTGCACAGCTTGTGAAATACGGCTGAAAATCAAGGCTTTCCCACGTAACGTGAGTGTCGCCCGAAAAACCGACGGGATAGCGCTGTGAGCCGTAGCCCGAAAAAAACGCGAGAACAAAATTCCGCGTTTGCCGTCTTTGCGCGCGTAATTGTAATGATAGTGATTGAGCATCCAGAGGGGGTCAAGTCCCTCGGTTTTTGCTGGTGTTGCCCTGTTGCCAGTCCATCCACCAAAAAAATCGACGCCCATATCCTCAAGCGGTTTTTAAAACCTTGTCAAAATAAACGTCAATAAACTTCTTTTTCCGCAATGTCAAACGGAATGTTTTCCTCGGTTTTGGGGTCAACGCCCATAGCTTTCGCCGTTTCCTCATAGCAGTCCTCGTGCGCGGAAATTCCGCCGGCAGGGTGCAGATTGAGCGACGTTTTCGTGTTGAGCGCGTGCAGAGCGTCCAAAAATCTCTTGGGGTCGGGGAAAAAGTCGGTGTTCCAGCTGAAACCCGTCCAGCCCGAGCCATATTTCGGGTCGATGTCAACCTTGTGCCAGTCCATATCTATAACCGCAACCGAAATCGGAATGTTTTCCTCTTTAAAACGGTTCATAAGGTCAAGATAGGTTTTTTCGGTGTATTTGAAATATTTGCTCCACCAGTTGCCGAGCGCAAAGCGCGGCAAGAGCGGAGTTTTGCCCGTCAGCTCATAATACGCGTCAAGGCAGTCGGTCAGCGCATTTGAATATCCGAAAACGTATGTATCTACAATGCCTTTTTTGCGCACCTTTACAAAAATCGTCGGTGAGCGCAAGGCTTTCGCTGTCGTCAAAATGCGTCATACGGCGGTTTGACATAATGCTCGGCGGAAGTTCTTTTGCGCCGTTTACGCCGTCGAGCGTGCGGATTGTTCCGCGGAAAGGTGTGATGTTTTCGTCGCCGAAGTAGTACGCACCGCCCGTGCCGACGATTTTTCCCATACGTCCGCAGTATGTAATGTTAAGCGTGTTTCGCGTGAATTTTCCGCCTCGGTATTCAAGGCGCAGACAGTCGGTTTCTATGGTGAGAACGCCGTCTTTTTTTCCTTTTACGGAAAATTCGGGAACAGGGGAAGTTTCGGTTTACAACGCATTGTGTCGCGCGGTCTTCAAAAATTCCGTCCTCGTCGTATTCAAGACGCAAAAAGCCGGTTGGTTAAAAACGGTGAAACGGTAGTTTTTCGCCGCGTATCACCGCGTTTTTTTGTTCGCAATAGGATTAGTCATAGTTTTTTTCTCCTTGTAAGAGTGGTTTTATTGTTTCCATTATATAGTATTTTTTTGCGTGTTTTCAATACACAAAAAGCGACATTTTTGTTACAATTTTTGACCTTTTTGCCGAGTTTGAGTTTTTTTGTGTTATATCAAAAACATAAAAATATGATATTATACTGTTTCGCTCCGCGGGGGCACTTTTAGAGTAAAAAGTGCCTCAAAAAGCGCGGGGGTTCCGATTCCCCCGCACCCTAAACGGCTTGGGGTTCCACCCCAAGACCCCTCGTAACAAACAAATCATTCAAATAACAGATTGTCGAAATATTTAGCTAACAAAAACAGAAAACAAACCGTCAGCCGAAAAAAATTAACGTTTACAGAACGGGTCAAGGGCAGAGCCCTTTGTCGTTTAGGGGTGTGGGGGAATCAGAAACCCCCACGTTTTTCCCACCGCTTTTTACGCTAAAAGCGGTGCCTGCGGAGCAAAAAGAAAAAAATTACGATAACCTGTTTTTGATATGATAAGATAATTTTAAAAAAACAAAAAAAGAGGGATTGTAAAGGGAAACGTCCCTTGCAACCCCTGCGCCCTTAAAAACATATCCATCACGTTGTCGATAACATTGCCGACTGCTTTGAACATCTCGCGTTTCTTTCGCGACATTTTTCGCGTGCTGACGGTCTTTTATCGGGTCGGCAAAGCATACCTGCCGCCGCGCCTATCAGCGCACCTGCAATGAGTCCGCACGAAAAAAACCTTTCATCATCAAAAAAATCACCCTTTCCTTTTTTTGTCTTATTGTTTGCCGTTTTTTTATAAAAAAATACACATAAATTTTTTTCACCGCGTCATAAACTCAAACAAAGGGGGAAATTATATGTTCAGAGCGTCGGACTTTAAATGCCGTGAGGTGATAAACCTCGTCACGGGCGAACGTCTCGGCTACGTCTGCGACCTTGAAATTGACGAATGTTCGGGGCAAATTCTCGCAATCGTCGTGCCGGGAAGGTCTAAATTCGGAATTTTTTTCAAAATGCGAAAAAGTACGCATACCGTGGAACTGCATAACAAAAATAAGCTTTGACATCATTTTGGTGAAAAATATGCCTCTGACAAAAAAATTTCAAAAAAATATTGCAAAAACGCTTGACAAACACAGTCTTAATATTTTACAATAAAGAGTAATATATGTATGAAATTATCGTTTTGGGAAGTGATTTAATGCTAACGAGAGCGCCGAAAGGCACAAACGATATTCTGCCCGAAAAAGCGCATATTTGGCAGTATATCGAAAGAGAAATTTTAAAAATCTGCGATGAATACAATTTTTAAAGAAATAAGAACTCCCGTTTTTTTGAACATACAGAACTGTTTGAGCGCGGTGTGGGCGATACTACCGACGTTGTGGAAAAGGAAATGTATACCTTTGAGGACAAGGGAGGACGAAGTATCACCCTGCGCCCCGAGGGCACTTCGTCGGCGTCGAGAAGCTATATTGAAAACGGCCTTTTCAACACGCCTCAGCCGTCCAAGCTTTTTTACAACATCACCTGCTACCGCTACGAGAAAAACCAAGCCGGCAGATACCGCGAATTTCACCAGTTCGGCGCGGAGGTTATCGGCAGTAAAAATCCGAGCGTCGACGCGGAGCTTATGAGCCTGCCTATGCTTTTGTATAAAAGGCTCGGGCTTACAAATTTAAAGCTTAACATCAACAGTATCGGCTGTCCGAAATGCCGTAAGGAATACAACGAAAAATTAAGGGATTTTCTGCGTCCGAAGTATGACGAGCTTTGCGACACCTGCAAAAGCAGATTTGAAAAAAATCCGCTTCGTATTCTCGACTGCAAGTCGAAAGTGTGCAAGGAGCTTTCAAAGGGCGCGCCTATGCTTTTGGACTGCATTTGCGATGAGTGCAGAGAGCATTTTGACGCGGTTAAAAGCGCGCTTGAAAATATGGGAATTGAGTATTTTATCGACCCGTATATTGTGCGCGGACTGGATTATTACACAAAAACCGTGTTTGAAATTATAGCGGACAACAAAAATTCAAACAGCACAATCTGCGGCGGCGGACGCTACGACGGACTGGTTGAACAGCTCGGCCATACGCCCACCCCGGCAAGCGGATTTGCGCTCGGAATTGAAAGGCTTATCCTCACAATGGAGGAACAGGGCATAAAATTCCCCCGACGCGGACGTTCCCGATATTTTTATCGGTTCAATGGGTGACAAGGCGAGTACGTTTGTGCAGGGTCTTGCGTTCAAACTGCGCGAAAACGGCGTAAAATGCGAAATCGACCACCTTTCGAGGAGCGTTAAGGCGCAGATGAAATTTGCCAACAAAATCGGCGCGAAAAACTCGGTTATCGTGGGCGAAAACGAGATGAACGAAAACAGGGCGCACATCAAAAATATGGCGGACGGCACACAGACAGAGTGCAGTCTTGATATGCAGAGCATTAAAAACGCGCTTGGAATATAACGAATGACAATACCTAAACAAAGGGAGATTTTTTTATAAAATGTTAGAAAAAAATTTGAAAAATTTGCAGGGGTTAAAACGAACAGACAGATGCGGAACGCTTTCCGCGAAAGATATTGGCAGAGAGGTCACCGTTATGGGATTTTGTCGATTCCGAGCGAAACCTCGGCGGTCTGCTTTTTGTGAATTTGCGCGATATTTCGGGCATTGTTCAGCTTTTTCGACACCGCGAACGAAGAGCTTGTTAAAAAAAGCGTCAACGGTGAGAAGTGAATTTGTGCTTGCGGCGCGCGGTGTTGTGTGCGCACGCGGCGAGGGCGCGGTAAACAAAAATATGCCTACCGGCGAAATTGAAATAAACGTGAGCGAACTGCGCATACTCAACAAGGCGAAAACTCCGCCGTTTTATATTGTGGAAAAACAGCGATGTTAAAGAGGAACTGCGCTTAAAAATACCGCTACCTCGACCTTCGCCGTCCCGATATGCAGAGAAAAGCTTATTTTTAAGGCATAAAGTTGCGAAAAATCGCACGCGATTTCTTTGACGAAAACGGAGTTTTGGAAATCGAAACGCCTATGCTCAACAAAAGCACACCCGAGGGCGCGAGGGATTATCTCGTTCCCAGCCGTGTGAAAAACGGCTGTTTCTACGCACTTCCGCAGTCGCCCCAGCTTTACAAACAGCTCCTTATGCTTTCGGGTATGGACAGATATTTCCAGATTGCGCGCTGTTTCAGAGATGAGGACCTTCGTGCCGACAGACAGCCCGAATTTACTCAGATTGATATAGAAATGTCGTTCGTTGAGCAGGACGACGTTATGAGCGTGAACGAAAAAAATTTATCGCGCGCGTGTTTAAAGAAATTCTCGGCGTTGAGGTTAAAACTCCGTTTTTGCGTATGCCCTATTCCGAGGCAATGTCGCGCTACGGCTCGGATAAGCCTGACACGCGTTTCGGTATGGAACTTACCGACGTTTCCGACCTTGTGAAGGACTGCGGATTTAAGGTGTTTTCCGACGCGGTTGCAAACGGCGGAAGTGTTCGCTTAATCAACGCAAAAAATCTTGCGGATAAAATTTCGCGTAAAAATATAGACGCGCTCGGCGAGTTTGCGAAAAACCTACAAGGCGAAAGGTCTTGCGTGGGTGAAATACACCGCGGAGGGTGTTCAGTCGCCTATCGCAAAATTCTTCTCGGAAGATGAAATGAACAAAATTTTGGAACGCGCAAACTGCGAAGAAAACGACGTTTTGCTTTTTGTTGCGGATAAAAACAAGGTTGTTTTCGACGCTCTCGGCGCACTCCGCTGCGAGGTTGCAAAACGTTATGACCTTATAGACGAAAATAAATTCAACCTTTTGTGGGTTACCGATTTTCCGCTCCTTGAATACAGCGAGGAGGAAGGACGCTATGTTGCAATGCATCACCCGTTCACCCACCCTGCCGACGAGGATTTGGACAAGCTTGACACCGAACCGCAGAATGTCCGCGCAAAAAGCGTACGACATCATTTTGAACGGCGTAGAGCTTGGCGGCGGAAGTATAAGAATTTACAACAGCGATTTGCAGGAGAAAATGTTTGAGGTTCTCGGTCTTACAAAAGAAGAGGCGGAGAGCAAATTCGGATTTCTCGTTGAGGCGTTTAAATACGGCGCGCCTCCGCACGGCGGTATGGCGTACGGCTTTGACAGGTTTGTTATGCTCCTCACAAAGAGCGCAAGCATAAGGGACGTTATCGCGTTCCCGAAAGTACAGAATGCGTCGGAGCTTATGACAAACGCACCCGACGTTGTAGACGCAAAGCAGCTTGAAGAACTCGGCATTGAGCTTGTTAAAAAAAGGACGAAAAAAAGAAGAAAAATTAAAATAACGGCATTAGGGAGTTAATCCTCGATGCCGAAAAAGGCGCGGGCATTTTTCCGCGCCTTTTCGGATTTTGCGGACGGCGGTTTTGTTAGGTTGAATGAATTGTTTGATTGTTAAATGAAATTGTTTTTCGTGCGGTGCTTTTTGTGGGCATCGCACCCTACAATATAATAACCGATAAATGTTGCAGAGGACGATAACGCACCAATGAACAAACAATCCTTGTAGGGGACGATGCCCACATCGTCCCGTTTGTCGGACGATAATACACCAACGAACAAACAACCATCGTAGGGGGACGATGCCCACATCGTCCCGTTTAATTAAATTCACAAATTATTAACACATTATTTAAAAACATATGATAAAATATCATTAAAATACGCATAAAAAAATATGTGAAAAAAAGTTTTGAAAGGAACTTTAAAAATGATAGAAATAAAAAAATCTCTTTTTAAGCTTTACGGCACAAAAAGAGCGGTCGATAATATTTCGCTGACCATAGAAAAAGGCGACGTTGTAGGTTTTTTGGGACCAAACGGCGCAGGAAAAACCACAACCATGAACATCATAACGGGATACATATCATCAACGCTCGGAACGGTTACCGTGGACGGAATTGACATTTCAAAAAGAGCCGGACAAGGTGAAGAAAAAAATCGGCTATCTTCCCGAAAAACCGCCTCTTTATCTTGATATGACGGTTGAAGAATATCTTGATTTCGTGTATGAAATCAAGAGCGTTAAACTGCCCAAAAAGAGCATTTGACCGAAATTATGGAGCTTGTCAAAATCGACGACGTAAAAGGCAGACTTATAAAAAACCTTTCAAAAGGATACAAACAGAGAGTCGGCATTGCGCAGGCGCTTGTCGGCGACCCCGAAATCCTCATTCTGGACGAGCCGACGGTCGGACTCGACCCGAAACAGATTAAAGAAATCCGCAGTGTTATCGCAAAACTCGGCAAAGACAGAACGGTTATCGTAAGCTCGCACATTCTCGCTGAAATCGAAGCAATCTGCAAAAAGTTATCATCATAAACCGAGGCAAGCTTATGGCTCAGGGCACGAAAGAAGAGCTTTCCGAAAAGCTTTCGGCGGCGAACACGCTTTCGGTGCGCATTATGGGAAGTCTGCCCGAAATAAAAGAAGAACTTATGAAAATCGACGGCATAACAAGCGCGGAGGCGGTGTCGAGCACCGAAAACGGCGCGTACGATTTCAAGGTTACGTTTGACGACGGAATTGACGTCAGAAAAAGATATGTTTTTCGCGCTGTCCGAGGCAGGTATGCCGATTTTTGGAATTAAAAATCAAACAAGCTTACGCTTGAGCAGATTTTCTTAAAACTCACAAGCGAAGAGGCGTTTTTGGCAATGCAGAAAAAGCAGGAGAAAAAGCGCGAAAAATGCCATAAAAAGCAATGGACGCAAAAGGCTAAAACGTCTGAAAATGCCGAAACGGCAGAGCCGTCCGAAGCGGACGAAACCGAAGAAAAGGGGGAAAATAACGATGACCGCAATATTAAAGCGTGAACTTAAAGAATATTTCTACACACCGATAGGCTACGTTTTTGTGGGATTTTTTATGTTCCTCACATCGTGGATTTTTTCCTACACAAACATATTTTCGGCGAGCGGTGATTTGTCGTCGCTTTTCGGAAATTTAACCATAGTGTTTATGTTTTTGGTGCCCATTCTCACAATGAGGCTCATTTCGGAGGAAAAACACCAAAACCGACCAGCTTTTGCTCACCGCACCGATAAGCATATCGAAAATCGTGCTCGGAAAAAGGTTTTTTCCGCGTTCTGCGTTTTTTTGATTACGCTCGTCCTTTCGCTGGTTTACCCGATAATCGTTTCGGTTTATTCAAAACCGCCGGTAAGTGAGCTTTTGGCGGTTTATATCGGCTTTTTCCTTATGGGAATTTCCTATATCTCAATCGGCGTTTTCATATCGTCGCTCACCGAAAAATCAAATAATCTCGGCGGTTTGCGACCTTTGCAATTCTCTTTGTGCTCAATCTTATTGATATGCTTTCTGCCGTTATCACAAACCCGATAATCACAAAAATTATATCCTACCTCTCCATCACAAACCGTTATGCGGATTTCACCGACGGTATTGTGCGGATTGATTCGGTAATCTATTATTTGAGCGTTTCGGCGCTGTTTGTATTTTTAACCTGCAATCAGCTTGAAAAACGCAGATTTAAAAAGTAGGAGGGGAGGAAATTTTATGAAAAACACACGAACAACTCAAAAAAATCACCGCGTCCGCGTCGGCGGTACTGGTTATAATCGCGATAATCGCGGTCAACGTGCTTGCGGGAATAATCGCGTCCAAAACCGATTTTACCATAGATTTAACGCAGGATAAGGTTTTGCAGTTTTCTCCGCTCACCGAGGAGGTTATAAAAAATCTTAAAGAGGACGTAAACATAATTTCAATCGTCCCCGAAAGCGTTAACGATTCTTACGGCGTTATGTCGTCGCTTCGTATGATACTAAAAAAATACGATACCGAGTCGGACAAAATCAAATACACCGTTGTTGACACGGCGAAAAAAACCCTGCTTTCACGCAGAAGTACAAGCTTTCCGACGGCTCGGCGATAACGTCCGATTACTATGTTTTTTTGTTGAAAACGCAAACGACTACCGCGTTGTTGATTTAAACGATATGGTGTCGATGAGCGACAAATACACCTTCCTTTCCGCGGAGCAGAAAATTACCGCGGCGCTTGAAAACCTGACAAGCGGAAAAAAACCACAAAAAAATTTATTACACCGCAAATCACGGCGAAAAAAATGTATATCTACGGCAGCGGCGAGTTTGCGCTCGGCGACTATATGCCTAAAAATTTTCCCCGGCGAATATTTTTCGTATGAGGGCGTAAACCTTATGAATTCCGCCGTTCCCGACGACGCGTCGGCGCTTATGATTTTCGCACCGCAGACCGATTTCACCGACGAGGAAATCGCAAACCTTAACGCGTATCTTTTTAAAAAGGCGGAAGTGTGATGTTTCTGCCCGACGCGCAAAAACGGCATTGCGTCGTTTGAAAAAGCTCAACGCATATTTTGCCGAGCGCGGAGTTGCCTATAAAAACGGCATTGCGTCGGACTCAAATTCCGACAACTATTTCAGCCAGAACCCGTTTTATCTCATTGCAAAAAAACGGCGCAGTTTGCCGACGATGCAAAGCTTGTGTCGGGCGGTGCGCGCGTAGCGTCACCTCTGTCGCTTGCAATAGAAATCACAAACGAAAACTATGCAAAAACCCGTGCTCACCACGTCGGACAAAGGCTTTCTTATGGACGCGCCGAGCGGTCAGACTATTGAAAAACGGCACGCAGAACGTTGCCGTTATCAGCGAAATAGGCGAAAAAGGCAAAGGTAATGTTTTTGGCACAAAGGATATTTTCTCGGCTTATTATATGGACGGTTCGGGCTTCGGCAACAAAGATTTTTAGCAAAAAAATTCAATAAAAATATCTCGCGCAGAACGGCGGTGTAATTTCAATCGGCCCGAAAGATTTGTCGCCGACGTATCTTGACATTCCCGCGTCGCAGGTGAGAATTGTAATTGCGCTTACGGTGGTTGTTCTTCCGCTCATCATTCTTGCGGCAGGATTTTTCGTATGGCGCAAAAGGAGGAGCTTATGATAACCGGAAAAAAAGACGATTATCGCGCTTGTCGCCGTTGTTTTTGGTGCTTTGCGCAGGCATATATTTTGCGCTCACGTATAACAAAACAAACGACGAAACCGAAAAATGACGGCGAAAGCAGTATCGTCACCGCGTTTGAAAAAGGACGTTTCGCTCCTTGAAAGCGTGGAAATCACCAACGAAAAACGGCACGTTCACGCTGGAAAAAAATCGGGCGATGAATATATTGCAAACGGCGATAACGGCATTGAAATCAGCAAAACGCGCGTAAGCTTTTTGTTTGACGAAATCTGCTCGGTGACTGCCGAAAAAGAGGTCGAAAAATGCGGAGGATTTGTCGAAATACAGTTTAAACACCCCGAAATGCACCGCGGTTGCGCATTTTTTTCGGACGGCGACGTCACCTTTAAAAACGGGCGGTCAAACGTCAACGGGTTCATATTTTTTTCTCGGTTGACAGCGACGTTTATATCGTCAGCACGTCGAAAGGCGAGCTGTTTGCAAATCCGCTTTCGTATTACAGAAACACGAAAATTTTAAACGTTGACACCGAAAAACTTACGCATATCGCGTTTTCGGGCGACAGCGACACGGTTACGCTCGTTAAAAACGGCGAGGAATGGAAAATCACCTCCCCCGTCAATGCCGACGCTTATCTCGGCTCGGTGAGCGAAAATATTCTCACAAAAGCAGGCAATATCAGCATTGTTGATTTTGTTGAGGACAACGCCGAGGATTTGTCAAAATACGGATTTTCAAGCGGAAAGTACGTTTATTTTTGAAGATTCGGACGGCAAAAAAACAAAAGATTTTTTTGTGGGTGCGAAAAAAACGGCGAAAAATTATTACATTATGACGGAAAAACGGTAAAAAAATGTATACACCGCGCCGTATGACTCACTCTCTTATATAAACCTTAAAAGCGGTGAATTTCACCGACGGTTTTTGTGTGTCTTACAAACATTAAAGACATCACGGGACTTGACATTACCGACGTTAAAAACGGAAAAACATATAAGCTCACGATTGAGCGTAACGGCGATAACAGAAACGTATAAAAAAAGACGGCGTTGAGGTTACAAGCGAGAAATTTAAGGATATGTACCAAAAAAATTATCGCGGTTAAATCGGACGATTTCGCGTTCGGCAGAAACGGAAACGAAAAAGGTATGCGAAATTGTTTACCATATGAACGACGGCTCGGATTTGCGCGTTGAATTTTTCACGCTGGAGCCGCGCAGACTGCTTGCAAGAGTGAGCGGAAAAGGCGAATATATCGCGGTTTCCGATGACGTTGACTCGGCGCTTGCGGCGGTAAAACAGTAAAACGGAGATGATAGAATTATGAAAAAACTTCTTTGTGTGCTTCTGATATTTTTCTCTTTTGCCGAATTTTTGCGTTTGCAGAAAGCCTCGGCGATATTGACGCGCACGAAATTACGGGCGCAATTAAGACGGTCCTGTCCAAAACCGAAAAAAAGCAGGAACTTTGGAGGACGATATTCCCAAAGTTACCCTCGCGTCGGAAACGGTTCCCGAAAATTACAGAAACAGGGACGGGGTTAAATCTGTCGTTGCAAGTTTTTAAGCAGTCGGCGGAAAAAAACAATCTCAACTCTTGCAAACGTAAGCGGAAAAGAAATGCTTATGGAGGGAATTTGGAGAATTGATTTCACCGACGCGCAAAGTGCGGAAAACGCTTTTATAAAGCTGAAAAAAGACGAAAATGTGCGCACGGCGGATTATGATGTTATCTTAAAATTTGACCTCGGAATACCCGAAAACGAAGAGCTTGTAAGCGAGGAGGACGGGAGCGGTGTATCGCTCGCCGATACCGAAACGGCGGACTATTACAACGACTGCAACCTCTACGGCGGAGGCTGGTATCTTGACGACATAAACGCTCCCGACGCCTGGGACGCTGTGAAAGGATACGACGGCGCGTACACAAACAGTGCGCTCGTTGCGGTTATTGACAGCGGAATTGACACGCAAAACCCCGACCTTGCAAACAGAATTTACAAAAATTCCGCGGGCGAGATGGTTGGCTACAACCTTATAGATACGTCGTCGTCAAGCTTTGAGGACGATACACATAATTCATACCACGGCACGCGCGTTGCGGCGGCAATTTCGGCACAGGCAGGCAACGGAGCCGGCGTCTGTGGTGTTTCGGGCGAGTTTGATGTTAAAATTCTGCCGATAAAGGTGTTTTCAAACGACAGCCCGTCCGCGTCGGTTTTAATCAGCGCGATAAACAAGGCGGTTGAACATAATGCCGACGTTATAAATATGTCGCTCACAAGCTATGCCGAGCAGAACACGGCAACTGCGGACGGAAAAATAGAAACTATGCAGGAGGCAATCAACAAGGCAACCGAGGCAGGGGTGCATTGTGGTTGCGTCGGCAGGAAACAATTTCTCGAATTTTCCGCTTTATCCTGCAAGCTACGACAATGTAATTTCGGTCGGCGCGCACAATTCGTCGCGCGAGAGGGCAACCTTTTCGCAGTATAACGACTATGTGGACGTCACCGCGCCGGGTCAGAGCATAGTGTGCTCCCGACTCACTATGAAAACGGAAGTTTCAACTGCGTTTCGTCAAGCGGAACGTCGTTTTTCCGCGCCGATAGTGTCTGCCGCGGCGGCGCTTTTGCGAATTGCAAATCCGAATATCAGTGCGGTTCAGGCGTCAAACGTCATCAAAAAAACACGGCGCGCGACTTGGGCAAGCGCGGTTACGATTCGTTTTTACGGTTTCGGCGCGCTCGACCTTGCGGAGGCGGTTAAAAGCGCCGAGGACGCGTATATTGAAATGACAAGCCTTGAATACAGCCAAAAATCTTAATTTAAACGTCGGCGAATATGCGCAGATTCAGACGGCAATTCTGCCGAAAAACACAAAGAATAAAATTTTGAAATTTGAGTCAACCGACGAGAGCGTTGCAACGGTGTCCAACAACGGCGTTGTGTTCGGCGTGTCGCCCGGCACGGTTAAAATTTTAATCACCGCCGATTTTGACCCGTCGTTTACAACCGACGCGGACGGAAACCCGTTTTTATTGCAGTGTGGTTGTTGCGCCCGGAATTGAGCCGGACGGCAAAATTGAAGAAAAATATCGGCAGTGCAACGTTTCCGCGCGATATTTCAAACAGCGAGTTTGCAATGTATTCCGACGGCAAAAATCTGGAGCGTTAAAAAGAACGCTTCGGGCGAAACGGTTGTGAGCGAGGAACGCACCGTTAATATGCCGTACGAATTCTGCGAATATCTTTACAAAAAACGCAAACAGCACAAACGCTGTCAACTGTTCGTATGTTTTTGTGCGAAAATTTGACCACGGTTTTTTTATCACACCGACGGTTCGGCAATGAAAAAAACGCTTACCGCAAGTCGGACAGCGACGAGTACAACACGACGTATACCGCGGTTGCGGCTGACGGCGCAAATGCCGTGATTTGCTCGTCCACGGGAAATATCACATATATGACCGCGCCTGCAAATGCGCAGGCACACGCGGATTTTGCAAACACCAAACTTATAAACGCGGACGAAAAACCGTTTTTGTCACCGACGCGGTTTACATTCCTCACGAAAAAAATGTAAGTTTTACGCGTTTGCCGGACGTGACACTCTGGGCGCGCAGTACATTTATTTTTTTCCGAGATGAAAACCGACACCGACGGCAAATTTAAAGTTTTTCAGGAAACAGTTCCGCCGTCGCTTGAAAAAGGCGAGGAATATGTGAAAATTCTTGCCGAGGGACAGTATTTGTATTTTCTCTCAAATAAGGCGGTTTACCGCGTTAAAACGGGTAGAAACTCCTCGGGCAGTCCGGCGAGCGGAACGTATGTAAAAATATGCCGATATTGACGGAAGATTTATTAAGAATATCAGCTTTATCACAATCGGCGGCGAAAAGATGCCTTGTCGGCTGCGGCGGAGGAAACACGCTGTATCTCATCGCCGAGGGCGGAACCTATTCGCCCGTCAAAACCTATGACGCGCCCCCTTTCGCACGTTATGGAATTTAACGGCGGTCTGCTCACGGTGTCGGGCGGAATTCTTCGCAGTGAGAATGTAAACGTCAATGCGGCGCAGAACAAAAAGCTACGATTCGCGCCTTTGCACATACGGCGTGAATGTGCTCGACAAAAACAAAAAGCTTGTTTCCGAGCCTCCCGTTGACGGAAAATTCACGGTTGAATATTATATCGAAAGCGTTGACAGGATAGTTTTTTTGGAAAACGGAGTTTATACCAGCCCAAACGCGCAGAACAGACTCCCCGTTTCGGTTGTTTTCTCGGTTTACGATAAGGATAACGGCGAGCTTAAAGACGTGCGCGTGAACAACTTTATGCTCGATTATTTATATTTCAACTCGGCATTTAACGCAGGCGCAAATCTGCGGTGCGAAGAGGAATTTAACATCGGCTCGGGCGATTATGAGGTGAAAGTTATGACGTTTATGGGCAATAATTTCTATTGGCCCGAGAAAAAAATAACTCCTCCGCAACGCTCGGCGTGTTTGCAGAGGCGCTTAAACAATAAAAATAAAAGGCACTCGAAAGCCACTCCTCGATAAGACAACATTGCCTTAAAAAAACATATTTTTTTCGCGCCTTTCTGCGTTAAAAAGCTCGCAATCCGCCAGGATTACTCACTTTTTGCCTTGAAATTCATCAAAAAATCTTGTTTTTAAGGTGCGGAGCAGTTTTGAATATCGGATTTTACAATTCAGACAAGAAATAAAACCTGCCGTTATGCTGACGCATATGGCAGGTTTTTGACGTAGTATGAATTTAAAATACGGCTTCAAAACCAATGCTTTCTTATTGAGGAGCGGCTAACGAGTGCCTTTTAAATTTACATAAACTTCATAATCAGCGCCGTTATGCCGAAAATCACAAATACGGCGGCGGCGAACGGAAAAAAATCCGCCGTTTGTCTTTTTCATACAAATTTTCACTTTTTAACGCAAACGCGTTCACAATTTCCTCCGCCTGTGAAATTATATCGGCGGTTTTGCGCGGTTTTGCGCTGTTCTTTTTGCTCTTCGGCGCGTTAAATTCCCCGAAATCCGCTTGATTGTTAAACGGCATATTTTATCCTCCCGTATGATATAATCACATAAATTTTTATATAATTATAATAACCAAATTTTTTTACTTTTTTTATACTTTTTCAGCTAACGAGCGCGCACAAAACCGTCATATCGTCTTTGGGTGCGCCGTTTTGTTTGTTTAACGCGGATTTCAAAACCGTCTGAGCAAGCTCTTTTGCGTCGGAGCCGTCCGCGTCCTTTATCGCCGAAATGAGTTTTTCCTCGCTTTCAAACGCGTCGAAAACCCCGTCGGTAAGCATAATCACCGCGCTTTGACGGTTAAGATTTTTTTCACACACGCTTTCTTTTTCGACGTTCATCAAAATGCCGACGGGCAGTGACGAAAAATTCCACTTTTTCAACGTTTCTGCCGTTTTTGATGTAGCTTGTCACACCGCCGACCTTGATAAAATGCGCAATTCCGCGCTCCAAATCCACGGCGCACAGGTCGAGCGTTGCGAAAATTTCGGAATTGCTCTTTAGCATAAGCGCCGAATTTATGATGTTGAGCGCCGACCCTGCGTCAAAGCCTGCCTCAAAAAACCGCTTTAACAGGCTGACCGCGCTCGCGCTCATATTTGACGCATTCTCGCCCGAGCCCATTCCGTCGCTCACTGCGAGCATATGCCCTCCGCAAAGCGGTACCGACACGCACGCGTCACCGCAGATTTCCTCGCCGTCTTTGGGTATTGACGCCGACGCCGACGTGACCGAATATTTCATTGACGGATAGAATTTAATCATCATATCGCCGTTGTCGCTCAAAAATTCTGCCGAGGCGCACTTTTTGCACAAAACCTCCTCCACACTGTCTTTCACCGCCGAAATTTCGGCATTGCCCCTAAGGCAGACGGTGATTTCAAAATTTCCGTCCTTTGTTCCCGTCACCGCCCACACAAATTTTGTCCCGATACCGCGCTTGTCCAGCGCAACCTTAATTTCACTCTGCGTTTCGGGGTCTATGGCGATTTCGGTGGTGTCAAGGGTGGATTTTATGATTTTCGACAAATCTTTTAAGCTGCATTGCCGCGGCGTTTTTTTGCTTTCCACAATTTTTGCCTTTCCAGAATTTCGACATCGAAAAAAAGTTCGTACATATTGTTGAACGCGGTGCAAAATTCATCGCGTCTGACGCACGTATCTTTAAAAACCGTCGGGTAGCTGTTTTTTTCAAGAATTTTTCCCGTTAAGCTCGGCGATTGAAAACATTTTCAGCATATGCTGATAGGTGGTCTGATAGTTGTGCTGCCAGCAGTTAAAGCGCATCGAGCAGTCGGCGCACACCTTTTTTTCGACGCGGTGTCAAAAAAACGCTATAAGGTCTTTTTCTCCAGGTCGGCGCTCACCTTTTCCGACGTAAAATACATATTCGCAAGGTGTTCGAGCGACATCGCCATTGCGTAGATTTTCGATTTTACCACCGTTTTTAAACTGCACTGCGCGCGTTTTTCGTTCACGTCCGCCGCCGAGATTTTGCCCGAAAACGCGTATGCAATGTCAAAAAAACCTTGTTCGGCAGGGCGAAAAGAAGAAGTACCGCGGCCAAAAATTTCATAAATGCTGATAAGCACCTCGCCCGACGAGTTTAAAAAAATATTGTTATCACGGTGTTCGCAAGGATAAATCCAAGGCTCACGCCGATTTTGCCGTAATTTTTGAAAAATCCGGCAACCATAGACGAAAACGCAAACGCGCCCACCGTCGCGCTCAAATTGAAATTGTTCATACCGGCGGCAACTCCGCAAATTACGCCGATTGCCGCGCCTATTCCCATTTCACCGCTTTTGTCGGTGATAAGAATTAAAAGTATGCACTAAATGTTGCTTAAACTTATGCCGAAAACGGGCGGAATACGCGAAAACGCAAACACGCATACGGCGAAAAACGCGGTTATGCACACAAATTCGTCCTGTGATACGGCGGTGCGTTTTTTGTATTCTTTAATCAGCGGAAGCGCCTTATCCAGCACGAAAACGCCCACAAACGCGGTGAACGATTCGGTCACGCACAGTACCAAATCGTACAAGAGAAACGAGTCGAAATATGACGCGGCAACGCCGGATAAAAGCAAAAGCGCACTCATCACACCTGCTTTTACGCTTGTCCGTTTCAGCGGAAATGCGAGGTTTACCGCGGTGAAAATCAGCATCGGAGCTATGTATTTTATGCCCTGCTTAAATCCGAGCGACATCAACGCGGACAGCGCGAGGGTCAAAAATTTCAAAACGGTGTTTTGCGAAAATTCTCCGCTTGCATAAAATGACGCGCAAAACGGTATACAACTGCCGAAAACTGTTGAAAACGAGCAGAGCGCGCCGAAAATTACGGTTAAAATTTTCGTCCCTGTGCGGTGAAAAATTCCTTTGCCGACGGGAAATTTAACCGCAGTGCTTTGCGGACGTTAAAAAAATTCAGTTTTTGCATATTTATTCCTCCTTGGTAGCCTTGCTTTATTATAATGGAAAAAAATTGCAAAAATATGTCAAAAAGGGCGCAAAACGATATAATCTTTTCGCCCTTTTTTTGGCATAAAACAAGGAGAAAAACGCAAAAAAACAATGATAAAATTCAAAAAAATTCAAATGCCGTGCGCAAATTTTGTAATTTCAAAAAAGAAACGGCGCGGTTTTGCACGACGGCATAACAAGCGAAATTTCGTACGGCGACGCGGTGATAAGGCGCACGTCCGCGTTGTATTCCGACAGCGGGTCGAGAATGTTTTTAATGATAAACTCTGTGTTGTCGAGGTTTGCGCCGAGAAGTGAAATTTTTGAATTTTCGCCGTATACGGCGGTTAAAATGCCCTTTTCCGCGCCCGTGATTTTTTTAGAATTTTGGGGAATTGCATCTTCGCTCACCGCAAGCATAATACCGCCGTCAGAGTGCGTCGCGCCCATCATAAGCAGGCGGATTTTGTTCTCGGCGAGCGTGTTTATGACGGTGTACGCAAGGTGAGGCATTTTTGAGGCGGTAAAAGCGCGGCAAGCGCCACGTTGTCGGTGACGGTGATTTTGTTTATTACCGTTGTTTCCATATTAACCTCCCGTTTTGATTTTTTTGTTTGCTGACGATTTGTGATTGACAACATTTTTTTGTTTGTTAATATTTCGCAAATCGTAGGGGACGATGCCTACATCGTCCCGTTCTGATTTTCCGCAAAAAGAACCGCTCATTTGAGCGGTTCTCATTTGTATTTTTCAAAAATTACATATTCATAATGTCTTGCATATTGTATAAACCTGCGCTTTTGCCCGACAAAAATTTTTGCCGCCTTAATGCTTCCGAGCGCAAAAAAACCTCTTTGCTCGCGGCCTTGTGCGTGATTTCAACAACCTCGTCGTTTCCGGCAAAAAAATAACGGTGTGCTCGCCGACGATGTTTCCTCCGCGCACCGAATGTAAACCGATTTCGTTTTTTTCGCGCGCTTTTTGCGCACCGAATGACGGTCGTAAACGTATTCGGGCGTTTCGTCAAGCTCTTTTTTAATCTCGTCCGCAATCATCAGCGCCGTTCCGCTGGGCGCGTCGATTTTCTGATTATGATGCTTTTCGATAATTTCAATATCAAAATTATCCTGCAAAATTCTTGCCGCCTGACGTGCAAGCGCGGTGATGAGATTTTACGCCGAGCGACATATTCGCCGTGTAAAAAAACAGGGAATTTTTGCCGCGTCAAATATCTTTTTCGGTCTGCGCTCCGTCAAAAACCTGTTGTGGCAATCACCGCCGCAACGTTGTTTTTTTGTGCAGTAACAAAGCACTTTTTCAAGGTTTGCCGGGTGCGAAAAAAATCAATCACAACATTTGCCGGAACGGTTATTTTGTCAAAATCGTCAAAAACGGGATAATCGAAATTTTTCTCGGTGTTTATGTCAAATCCGGCAACGATTTTCACCGTTTCGCCGTCTTTGACTGCGTTTGAAATAACCTTTCCCATTTTGCCGTTGCAGCCGCTTAAAATAACGTTAATCATTTGTAAAAACTCCTGTTATTTAACTAATTTTATACCGTAATTTACAAGCGCCCGACGCAGATATTTCTCGTTTTCGGGCGAGATTTCGCAAAGCGGAAGTCTTAAAGTGTCGGTATTGTAACCCATAAGGCTCATAGCTTTTTTTACGGGAATGGGGTTGACTTCGCAGAAAAGCGCGTCGATAACCTCCATTGCCTCAAGCTGAAGTTTCATAGCGCCCTCGGTGTCTTTGTCGAGGAATTTTTGGCACATATCGTGCGTTTTTTTCGGCTCGATGTTTGCAAGCACCGAAATAACGCCCAGTCCGCCCACCGACATAATGGGGATAATCTGGTCGTCGTTGCCCGAATAAATAACCATATCGGGGCATTTTGCCGCCATCTGCGCAACCTGTGTAATGTTTCCGCTCGCCTCTTTTATGCCGATGATGTTTTCAACTTTCGACAGCTCCAAAAGCGTGTCGGGCTTGATGTTAAGCCCCGTTCTTGACGGAACGTTGTATAAAAATAAGCGGAATTTTAACGGAATTTTGCAAGCGCCGTAAAAATGCTTTACAAGTCCGCGCTGAGTTGTTTTGTTGTAGTACGGCGTAACGGTCAAAAGTCCGTCAACACCGAGTTTTTCCGCGGCTTTGCAAAGGGTTATGCCGTGCGCGGTGTCGTTGCTTCCCGTACCTGCAATAACGGGTATTCTGCCGTTAACCTTTTTAACCGCGTAGTCGATAACCGACAAATGCTCGCTGTCGGGCATTGCCGCGCTTTCGCCCGTTGTGCCGCAGATGATTATTGCGTCGGTTTCGTTTTCTATCTGAAATTCCAGAAGTTTTCCGAGTTCTTCAAAGTCTATTGAGCCGTCTTTTGCAAACGGAGTTATAATGGCAACTCCCGAGCCGGTGAAAATCGGTTTTTTCAATTAAAACCCCTCCATTTAAATTAAAATTTATTTGTTTTCCCACTGCTCGATAAGCTTTTGAGCAATCTGAACCGCGTTTGTCGCCGCGCCTTTTCTTATGTTGTCGGAAACAACCCAGCGGTTTACGCCCGACACAACGCTTTCGTCGCATCTTATTCTTCCGAAAAACGTTTCGTTTTTGCCTGCCGCGTCGAGCGCGAGAGGATAAACGTCGTGTTCAACGTCGTCCTGAACGATAACGCCGGGTGCGTTTTCAAGCGTTTTGCGCAAATCGTCCAAGTCAAACTGATTGTAAAATTCAACGTTGATAGACTCGGAGTGACTGTTAAATACGGGAACGCGAACGGTTGTCGCGGTGATTTTTATGCTTTGGTCGCCGAGAATTTTGCGTGTTTCGTTAACCATTTTCATTTCTTCTTTGGTGTAGCCGTTGGGAAGAAATACATCTATATGAGGGCAGGCAGTTTCCTGCAATCTGATGCGGAAATTTCTTGGGAGCCTCGCCTTTTAAGCCGTTTTCAAGGTCTTTGTAGCCGGCAAGGCCTGCGCCCGACACCGCCTGATATGTGGAGTAAACCACACGTTTGATTTTGTATTTGTCGTGCAAGGGTTTTAACGCAACCATTGCCTGAATTGTGGAGCAGTTGGGGTTTGCAATAATGCCCTTGTTCCATTTAATATCGTCGGGGTTAACCTCGGGAACAACCAGCGGAACGTTGTCGTCCATTCTCCACGCGCTGGAATTATCTATAACAACACAGCCTTTTTTAGCGGCGATAGGTGCAAATTTTTCGCTTGTCGAACCGCCTGCCGAGAAAAGCGCAATGTCAAAGCCTTCGTCAAACGAGGTTTCGGTAAGCTCTTTTACAACGTAATCTTTGCCCATAAAGGTGAGATGTGTGCCTGCCGAGCGAGCCGACAAGAAAAGTGTGTAGCTTTCAGCCGGAAGCTTTACTTCTTCAAGCACTTTTAAAAACGTTCTGCCTACCATGCCCGTTGCGCCGACAACTGCGATTTTTGTACTTTTTCATAATTTTTAAAACACCTCTTGAAATTGTATTAAAAACCTTATATGTCTTTAGCATATCATACCATTTTTAAAGAAGATAAGTCAACATTTATATTAAAATTTTGTGAAAATACTTGACTTATTTTGCGTATTATTTTATGCTTAATATATATTGCATATTATCGGAAATTAAATTTTTTTACATAAATTGAAGGTGTTAGTTTTGAAAAAAATCGTATGTTTGATATGCTTTATCATAATTTTTATATCCTTTTCTACCATATGCTATGCGGCAAACGGCGCGTTTGACACAATAAAACTCGGTTGTTTTTTTCGGACAAACCGCAAAAGACAGCGTTAACCTTTCGTGTGACGGCGGTTTTTGTCGGATACGAGCAAAAACGGCGAATTTATTCAGACAATGGCGGTAGAGCTTCCGTCGGTGAGAGCATTTGTAAACGGTGACGGTCAAATCGAAATCGAGGGCGTTTCGGCGTTTGAGGGCGATATGACAATAAAGCCGGGCGCGGGATTTTTGAAAAAATCGAGGGAAATGCTTACCGCGGTGACTGTCAGCTGGTTTTGAAAGACGGAAAAATGACGGTTATAAACAGGCTCCCCACCGAGGAATATCTGTATTCGGTTCTCGGCAAGGAGATGAGCCCGTCCTGGCCCATTGAGGCGCTCAAGGCACAGGCAATATGCGCGCGCACATACGCGGTGCGCAACTGGAACAAGTTTTCGTCCTACGGATTTAACCTCTGCACCACCACCGTAAGCCAGGTTTACGGCGGAATTGCAACCGAGTCGGAGCGAACAATCGACGCGGTAAACCAAACGAGCGGTCAGCTTTTTGAAATACAACGGTCAGGTTGCCGAGGCGCTTTTCTTCGCGTCGGACGGAGGATATACCGCAGACGCAAAAATACGTTTGGGGCGGAAGTGTGCCGTATCTCACCGCGAAAGAGGACCCTTATGAGGTCAATTCAACCGCGTCTTACGGAACGTGGACGGTGACGCTTTCTGCGGAGGAGGTTGCGCAGAAACTGCTTGACAGAAGCATAAATATAGGAAGAATTAAAAAAACGTAAGAGTGACGGGCGAGGACAATCACACCGTTTACGAGGTTGAAATTGTCGGCGATAACGGAACGTACAGCGTCAAAAATGACAGCGTACGCACCCTTTTCGGATTGAAAAGCCAGTATTTTACCATAGACGCAAAGGGCGGAAATTCGGGAACAATCGCTGAAAACTGGAGTTTGTTCAGAAAAACGCGTATGAATATTACGTAAACGGCGATTTCGGAATTTTTGCCGACGGTCTGCCGTCCGCAGGAAGTTTTACGTTTAACGGACGCGGATACGGTCACAGGGTCGGAATGAGCCAGTGCGGTGCGCGCGATATGGCGCTTATGGGCTTCAGTGCGTACAAAATTCTCGATTTTTACTATACGGGTACGGTCGTTGAATAATCAGCGCCGTATTCGCTGTATTTGAAAGGAACTTTTTATGAAAAACAAGCGATTTTTACTACGATTTGCCCGAGGAGCTTATCGCGCAGGACCCTCTTGAGGACAGAGCGTCGTCGCGCCTTTTGGTGCTGAACAAAAACGGGCGAAATTGAGCATACAATATTTAAAAAAATATCAAAAAATTATCTTAAAAAAGGGCGACTGCCTTGTAATTAACAATACAAAAGTTATCCCGGCGCGTCTTATCGGCGAAAAAGAGGGGAGCGGAGGAAAGGTTGAATTTCTTCTGCTGAAAAAATCTCGCTCGACACGTGGGAAATTATCGTAAAACCGGGCAAAAAAGCGCGCGAGGGTGCGCGTGTGTCGTTCGGGGGCGGACTTTTTGACCGCCGAGGTGATCAAGGTTTTGCCCGACGGCAACAGAATTGTTAAATTTTTCTACGACGGCGTGTTTGAAAACGTGCTTGACAAGCTTGGTCAAATGCCCCTGCCTCCGTATATCACCCACGCGTTAAAGGACAAAAACCGTTATCAGACGGTGTATGCAAAAACGACGGTTCAGCCGCCGCGCCCACCGCAGGACTGCACTACCAAAAGAACTTTTTGGCGGAAATTAAGGAAATGGGCGTGTATATCGCAGAACTAACTCTGCACGTCGGACTCGGCACGTTCCGTCCCGTAAAGGTTGACGACGTGGAGTCGCACGTTATGCACTCGGAGTATTACAAAATAGACGAAGAAAACGCTGAAATCATCAACAATGCAAAGAAAAAAACGGCGGAAGAATTATTTCGGTCGGCACAACGTCAACGCGCGTGCTGGAAACCGTCGCGGACGAAAAACGGACATATGACGGCAAAATCGGGCGAAACGAAAAATTTTCATCTATCCGCCCTACAAATATAAAATCGTGGACGCGCTGATTACGAATTTTCATCTTCCCGAATCGACGCTTCTTATGCTCGTGAGCGCGCTCGCCGGCAAGGAAAATATCGACAAGGCATATAAACAGGCGGTTGAGATGAAATACCGCTTTTTCAGCTTCGGCGATGCAATGTTTATAGAATAAACCTCTTTTATAATGAAAGGAATTTTTTTGATGTTTAAAAATAAAAGCAACCGAAAAACAGGGGCAAGGCGCGGTGAATTTACCACAATTCACGGCACGGTGCAGACGCCCGTTTTTATGAATGTCGGCACTCTCGGCGCGATAAAAGGCGCGGTTTCGACAATGGATTTAAAGGAAGTCGGCTGTCAGGTGGAACTTTCAAACACATACCACCTGCATCTTCGTCCCGGTGATGAGGTTGTGCACGATTTGGGCGGACTTCACAATTTTATGAACTGGGACAGACCCATTCTCACCGATTCGGGCGGATTTCAGGTGTTTTCGCTCGCACAGCTCAGAAAAATCAAAGAAGAGGGCGTGTATTTCGCGTCGCACATAGACGGCAGAAAAAAATTTTTTATGGGTCCCGAGGAAAGTATGCAAATTCAGTCAAATCTTGCGTCCACAATCGCGATGGCATTTGACGAATGCGTGGCTCTCCCTGCGGAATACGGCTATGCAAAGCAGTCGGCGGAGCGTACCGCGCGCTGGCTTGTAAGGTGCAAAGACGAAATGAAAAAGTTAAACGCGTCCGAGCGCACAATCAACAAAAAAACAAATGCTTTTCGGCATAAACCAGGGCGCAACGTTTGACGATCTGCGCATAAACAATATGAAAGAAATCGCAAAGCTTGACCTTGACGGCTATGCGATAGGCGGTCTTGCGGTGGGCGAAACGCACGAGGAAATGTATCATATTCTGGATGTTACTCTCCCCTTTGCGCCCGAGGACAAACCGCGCTATCTTATGGGCGTCGGCACGCCTGTTAACATTCTTGAGGCGGTTGACCGCGGAATTGACTTTTTCGACTGCGTTATCGCGTCGCGCAACGCGCGCCACGCAAATTTGTTCACGAATAACGGTTATATGAACCTCAACAACGCAAAATACGAGCGCGATATGCGCCCGATTGACGAAAACTGCGGGTGTCCCGCGTGCAGAAACTACTCGCGTGCCTACATCAGACACCTTTTCAAGGCGAAAGAAATGCTTGCAATGCGCCTTTGCGTACTGCATAACCTCTATTTTTACAATCATCTTATGGAGGATATACGCACTGCAATCGAAGAAGGCAGATTTGCAAAAATTCAAAGAAGAAAAAATTGCAGATTTTTTTCAAAAACGATTGTAAATTTTTACAGTTTTTTTGATAAAAAAATGTATAAAAAAATATAAAATTTTAAAAAAATAAGAGCAAATAATCTTGACATTTGACCGATAAAATAATAAAATAAATAGGTATGTGTTTTTATGTTCGACAAAAGATTAAAAATAAGGGGTGGAAAAAAATGGCAGTTAAATATATCTTTGTAACCGGCGGAGTCGTATCGGGTTTAGGTAAAGGAATTACCGCCGCGTCGCTCGGCAGATTGTTAAAATCGAGAGGGTTAAAGGTGACAATTCAGAAATTCGACCCTTATATAAATGTTGACCCCGGCACAATGAGTCCGTATCAGCACGGCGAAGTTTTTGTTACCGACGACGGCGCGGAAACAGACCTTGACCTCGGTCATTACGAGAGATTTGTCAACGAAAATTTGAGCGTTGACAGCAACGTTACCACGGGTAAAATTTACTGGTCGGTAATCACAAAAGAGCGCAGAGGAGATTTCCTCGGCGGAACGGTGCAGGTTATTCCGCACATCACAAACGAAATTAAAGAAAAAGTATACAGAGTTGCAAAAAACAAAAACGTCGACGTGGTAATTACCGAAATCGGCGGAACGGTGGGCGATATTGAAAGCCTTCCTTATCTTGAGGCAATCCGCCAGGTTGCGGTTGAAGTGGGCAAAGAAAACTGTCTTTACATTCATCTCACACTTCTTCCCTACCTTTCGCAGTCGGGCGAGCAGAAGTCAAAACCCACGCAGCACAGCGTAAAAAGAGCTTCTCGGCCTTGGTATCCAGCCCGATATTATCGTGTGCAGAACCGAAATCGGCATTGACGAAGAGGTTAAAAACAAAATCAGCCTTTTCTGCAATATCCGCCCCGACGCGGTTATAGAAAACAAAAACGCATCGGTAATTTACGAGGTTCCGCTTATGCTTGAAGAAGCAGGCCTTGCGCGCGTTGTGTGCGACAGATTAAAACTTACCGATAAAGAACCCGACCTCACAAAATGGAAAGCAATGGTCGATAAAATTAAAAATTTGAAAGGCAGTGTGCGCATCGCGCTTGTCGGCAAATATGTTGCCCTGCACGACGCATATATCAGCGTTGCCGAGTCGCTTAAACACGGCGGAATTGCAAACGACGTAAATGTTGAAATAGACTGGATTGATTCCGAAGAAGTAACGCGCGAAAATGCGGCGGAAAAGCTTAAAAACGCAAACGGAATTTTGGTTCCGGGCGGTTTCGGCGACAGAGGAATTGACGGCAAAATCGCGGCGATTGAATATGCAAGAAAAAATGACGTTCCGTTCTTCGGCATTTGCCTCGGAATGCAGCTTGCCGTTGTTGAATACGCGCGAAACGTTTTAGGCTATGCCGACGCGCATTCAACCGAGTTTGCACCGGACACAGCTCACCCCGTAATCGACATTATGGACGAGCAGAAAGAAATTTCGGATATGGGCGGCACAATGCGTTTGGGACTTTATCCCTGCAAGCTTAACGAAAAAGGCAAATGCCGTGCATTATATAATGAAGATTTAATCTATGAGCGCCACCGCCACCGCTATGAGTTCGGCAATGCGTTCCGTGAGGACTTCAAAAAAACGGCGGTATGCTTATTTCGGGACTTTCGCCCGACGAAAAAAACTTGTCGAAATAGTTGAGCTTCCGCAGAATAAATGGCATATCGGAGTGCAGTTCCACCCCGAGTTTAAGTCCAGACCGAACAAACCTCACCCGCTCTTTGCAAGCTTTATCGAGGCGGCAGTGAAAAATAAATAAAAATAGCTTAAAAAAGCGTAAAAAATAATAGAAATGTTACAAAGTGTTTATCAAAAAAATGTAACTAATATTTCGCTATTTTTACATTTTTTTGTTACAACAATAAATTGTTCTTGACGGCATTTTAAACGGGTGCTATAATGAACACAAGGTTGGTGAAGGTGTCTTTAGTGTGCCTTTAAGTACATATTAAATGTATTTTGAATGTATATGAAGATCCTTTTCCGATAAAGTGATTAAGCTGTAAATGAAAGAGGCGGCTTAAGCACGACTTAAGTTAATCTCTTTCAAAACAAATATTTTATAAGGAGGATTTGAGACTATGAAAAAAATCTCAAAAAGGTTTTGGCACTTGTTGTAGTATTCGCTATGATGCTCTCCACAGTTGCTTTTTGCAGGTTCTTTCCCGGACGTTGCAGATGACGCTGATTATGCAAGTGCAATCGAAACACTCGCAGCAATGGGATTCTTTAAAGGTGACGACAACGGTAACTTTAATCCCGATGCTACAATCACAAGAGCAGAATATGCTGTAATCGTTTGCAGACTTTTAGGTATTGAAGGTTCTGCAACAGGAAAATGCGACTTCACAGACGCTGCTGATCACTGGGCAACAGGCTACATAAAAATGGCTAACCAGTACGGTATCGTTAAAGGCTACGGCGACGGCAACTTCGGTCCCGACGACGCAGTTAAATACGAAGAAGCTGTTAAAAATGCTCGTTTGCGCATTAGGCTATGAGCCGATGGCAACATCTAAAGGCGGTTACCCCACAGGTTATATCGCAGTTGCTTCGCAGATTGGTCTTCTTGACGGTGTATCCGGCGCAGCACAGGGCACAGGCGCTGCAAGAAACATTGTTGCTACAATGACTTACAACGCACTTGATATCCCCGTTATGGAGCAGGTTGGTTTCGGTACTGAAATTTCTTACGAAATCATGAAGAAAAATGATGACCATGACAAATCTACTCTCTTGACAAAAATGGGTATCTACAAATTAGGCGGTACAATCCTTGCTAACTATAAAGTAGACTACAGCGGTTCTAACAACAAAACAGACGCAGGCAAAATCTACTTTGCAATGGACGACGACTATGATTGCCCCGAAAGCGCACTTGCTTTCAAAAAAACGACAATCAGACAGTTAGAAACCACACATTTGAGGCTGGTCTTACAGACGCTGAAGATTTAGTTGCTACATCTGTTATCCTTTACGTTTCTAAAGTATCGGGCAAATGGACTGTTCAGGCTGCTGAAATCGACGGTGACAACACAAACACACTCGTAATCAAAGCTGGTGATCTTAACGACACAGAAAAAGATTTGACAAAGGGTGATAAAGCAAAACCGTACATCAGATACTACAAAGACGGCGTTACAAGCGGTGACGGCACAAAAGTTAACCTCAACGGTAACTACGTTGCAGCTTGGAACAACAACATTGCTGACCTTACTGCTTTGACATCTGACGTTTCTGCAACAGTTGAGTTCATTGACTGGGATAACGATAACAAATATGATATCGTTAAAGTTTCCGAGTATATGCACTTGATTGCTGACAAAGTTGACGAAAAAGAAAGGTACTATTGAAAACACTTCAGGGTACAAGAATTGACCTCGACATCAACAACGACGACGCTATCGTTTCTATCAAAGATGCAAACGGTAAAGCACTCGAAATCAGCGACATCGCTAAAGGCGACGTTCTCGCATTGCTCATCACTTCTAAAGATGAGAAAGCAGTAAGACCGAAACTTAACTATGCAAAAGCTAACTATGAAGCTTTGGATATCGTTGTTCTTAAAGACAGCACTGTAACAGGCGCAGTTAAAGAGTACGACGCAGACGGTTCTGACCTTACAATCAGCGTTGACGGTAAAGACTATGATGTTGCTACAGGCGATGCTGGTATATACAACAAGAGCAAAATCGACCTCCAGGCTGAAGGTACTTTCTACATTGGTATCAACGGTGATATCGTAGGTTTTGAGGGTGACAAACTTACATCTGACAACTATGGCTTAATCCTCTCGGCTTACACATCTTCTAACAAATCTACTGCTCCTCAGGTTACAATTATGACAAAAGAAGGCAAAGAGGTTACATATGACTTCGCTTCTTCTGTAAGATTTGTTAACCCGAACACAGGCAAATACATCAAAGAAAATACAAAAGACAAAGCTTCTTCCGATTTGGTATCGAGCCTCGAAAAAACAACTTGGAAAGATGTATTGTCTACATCGAAAGAAATCAGAAACAGCTTTAATGATATATTCACAGAAGAGCTTGACCATTACAAAAACGGTACTACTGCTGTAAAATCGGCAGAAGTTGCAAAGAGACTTATCACTTTCAAACTCAACTCGAACAACGAAATCGTTGAAGTAACACCTGCTTCTACAGACAAAGTTACAACTGAAGATGTAGATTTCGGTATTGCAAGCACAACTGCTGCAAAAGAAACATACAAAGCTAACGGTCAGAAACTTGGTAAATACCTCTTGGCTGACGATGCAGTTATCTTTGATGTAGACTTCGACAATCCGTCGAGCACAAAAGTAAGCGATGTATCTTACTTCGTTGATGATAATGATTACACAGCACTTCTTTACAACAAAGATGATGACGGATACTACGGTGCAGTTGCAATCGTTGACGCTGACGCTGTATTTGAAGACGGCGCAGGTCTTGCAATCGTTGAATCTAAGAGAGATACAATGGTTGACGACAAAGAAGTAACTAAAGTTGTTGCATACAAAGACGGCGAAAAAGTTGAACTTATCTTCGATGATGATGAGAATACACAGAAATACAGTGATGTAGCTCCTGAAGATTTCGCAATCGGTACAGTATTTATGTATACTGCAAATGCAGAAGGTCTTGTTTCTAAATACGCAGTAGTTGGTCAGACAACTGTTGCAAGCAACAACACAAAGACATTTGCATTCAATGCTAAATTCGCTAAAAACTACACTGCTGACGGTGACAAAGTAAGCGTTAAAGACGGTGACGCATTCTATCTTGGTTACATTATGGATAAGACATCGAACGACGCTACTGTTACAGTTGGTGTAACTGCTGCTGTTGCAGGCAAAGGCTACACGGCTGACAAGAACGGTGACCAGTTCACAGTTTCTAAAGCTAACCAGTACACAGTTACAGGTAATGCAAAGAACACATCGCTCTCGATCGGTTCTTACACATACGGTGATGTAGACAAATACGATGCTGACAAAGATGCTGCTTACTACGTTCTTATCAGAACATACGAAGATGATGAAATCGATATCATCTCGTTCGACGGTAAAGCTCAGTCTAAACCTTCGAAATTAGTTGGCGGCGAAGACAAAATCGTTTATGATGCAACTATCGACAACACAAAAGCGTTTGACAGCATTGATGCTGCGAAGGCTGCTATCAAAGTAACTAAAAAAGTAAACGACGAAGATGCTGAAGAACTTACAAAAGGTATTACATTTGGCGATGCTGTGGAGGATACAGATAAATCGACAGCAACTGAAAAAGCTTACAAAATTACAGTTAAAGTTGACGGCAAAGATGTAAAAAACTTTGACATTCAAAGTTACTGTTAAAGCTGGCACAACTGAAATCAAAGATGAAGTTAAAACAGCTGAAACTGTTGATGAAGTTGCAAAAGTTGACGACGCTGACCTTTAATTCTTAACAGAGTTAAATATAAGCAAATTGAAAGAACCGCTCATTCCGAACGGTTCTTTTTGCGTGTCTGTTTATTGCACCGAGTGTTTGTTTGTTGCACGCGTGTTTGTTTATTACACCGTGTGTTTGATTATTACACCATTATTTACCGTGCGTGTTCATTCGCATATTTGCAAATATTCCCTCGCATATCATTATATTGTTTAATAATTCAATTACGATTTTTACGAAATGTGCAATTTACATTGTAGGGGACGATGCCCACATCGTCCCGTTTTGTTTTGCGAAATCTATGTTGTATACCGAAATCTATGTTATTGTATTTGTAATCTTGTGTTTTGCGGTTTATTATTCCTTTGTTTTTGCGGTTAATATTTGCATAACATTGCGGAAATCTTTATTTGTATGGATTTTATATGTGCGGGACGATGTGGGCATCGTCCCCTACAATATTTTATGATAGAATTATATATTGCAGAAATGGGCACATTTCTGCATAATTATCAAAAACACATACAAACAAAAAAACCTCGGTCGAATGACCGAGGTTTGGGGTTTTGATTATTGCAAGGAACGATACTCAAATCGTTCCGTTGAATTCAACAATACACGCTGTTTATCAGTTAACGATTGTAAGCTGTGTTTCTTTGTCGAATACGTGAATTTTATGTGCATCAAACGCAATGTCGATAACGTCGTCTTTCTGCGCTGTGCTTCTGGGGCTTACTCTTGCAACAAACGGTGTTCCTGCGATTGTAAGATACAGATATGTTTCAGCACCCATAACCTCTGTGAGGTCAACGTTTGCTTTAACTACGCATTCTTTAGCGATAGAGATAAACGCTTCTTCGTCGTGCAAATCTTCGGGGCGGATACCCATAACAACTGTTTTGCCGACATAACCTTTTTCTTCAACAGCTTTAGCTTTTGTTTCTTCAAGCTTAACGCTGTGGTCGCCGAATGTAAGATAAATTCCGCCGTCTTTAGCAACAACCTCTGCGTCGATAAAGTTCATCTGCGGACTTCCGATAAAGCCTGCAACGAACATATTGCAAGGATAGTTGTAAAGGTTAATCGGCGAATCAACCTGCTGCATAAGACCGTCTTTCATAACAACGATTCTCGAACCCATTGTCATAGCCTCTGTCTGGTCGTGGGTTACATAGATAAATGTTGTCTGCAGTCTGTGATGCAGTTTGCCGATTTCCGTTCTCATCTGAACACGAAGTTTCGCGTCGAGGTTGGAGAGCGGTTCGTCCATAAGGAATACTTTAGGCTCACGAACGATAGCACGGCCGAGCGCAACCCTCTGTCTTTGTCCGCCCGAGAGAGCCTTCGGCTTTCTGTCGAGAAGATGTTCGATATCGAGGATTTTTGCGGCTTCGGTAACACGCCTGTTAATTTCGTCTTTCGGTGTTTTGCGGAGCTTAAGACCGAACGCCATATTTTCGTAAACCGTCATATGCGGATACAAAGCGTAGTTCTGGAAAACCATTGCAATATCTCTGTCTTTCGGAGCGACATCGTTCATAAGCTTGTCGCCTATGTAAAGTTCACCTTCCGAAATTTCTTCAAGACCTGCAATCATTCTCAATGTTGTGGATTTACCGCAGCCCGAAGGTCCAACAAGAACGATAAATTCTTTATCGGCAATTTCGAGGCAGAAATCCGAAACGGCAACAACGCCGCCTGCGTATTTTTATAAATGTGATCAATTTAAGACTTGCCATTTTATTACCTCCCGTGTGATGAATTATTTGCAACCGTGGCAGTTATTTTATATTGCAAAAGAATTTTTGCATTTAAATACACTATATCAGTTTACAGTAATATGATACCACAAATTTCAATTTAATGGAATTAGGTAATTGCACAAAAATCCGAAAAAGATATTTAGCAACATTGCATAAAAAAAGGCTGTTTTTAAGGCAAATTTTTCACCCTTTGCACCGCGCCTTTAGTGGGTTTTGCACAACGGTTAAAAAGCGATTTTCGGCACTCTGTTTGGTGATGTTGGATATTGCCGATTTTTTTACTTGTCAATATTTTTTTGGGTGAAAACGCAAAAAACCACTGCTTGTTTTTGTGATTATTGATGCATATGCTACACTATTTCGCCTCTTTTATAGACAGAGAAATGCGCTTTTTCGCCTCGTCCGCCTCCAAAACCTTGACTTTCACAATGTCGCCGACCGAAAGCACCTCGGTGGGGTTTTTGATGTAGCGGTCACAGATTTGCGAAATGTGCACAAGTCCGTCCTGATGAACGCCGATGTCCACAAACGCGCCGAAGTCGGTCACGTTGCGCACCGTGCCGGTCAAAATCATACCTTCTTTAAGGTCGGAAATGCTAAGAACGTCGGTGAGCAAAAAGCGGTTTCGGCAGAGCGTCGCGGACATCTCTGCCCGGCTTTAAAAGCGAATCGGCAATGTCCGAAACGGTGATTTCGCCGACGTTGTTGTCCGCACAGAAATGCTGTAAATCAATGGTTTTCATACGTTCTTTTTATGTCGCCGACCGCGCGGTTTTGCAACGTCGTTTTCGGTGTAGCCGAGCGTTTTTCCAAAAGCGCGCGCGCCGCCTTGTACGATTCGGGGTGAACGCCCGTGTTGTCGAGAATTTCGCCGCCGTCGGGAATGCGCAGAAAACCTGCGCACTGCAAAAATGCTTTCGGCCCGATTTTGTCAACCTTCAAAAGCTCTTTGCGCGACGAAAATTCGCCGTTTTCCTCACGGTATTTAACAATATTTTTAGCCGCCGTCCGGGTTATGCCCGAAACGTAGCTCAAAAGCGCGTACGACGCGGTGTTAAGGTCAACGCCGACGGTGTTAACGCAGTTTTTCCACAACGCCCGTGAGCGCCTCTTTTAAGCGTTTTTGGTTCATATCGTGCTGATACTGACCCACGCCGATTGATTTCAGGGTCGATTTTGACAAACTCCACCAGCGGGTCCTGGCATCGGCGCGCGATTGACACCGCACTGCGCTGTTCAACTGTGAAATCGGGAAACTCCTCCTCGCCCTCTTTCGACGCGGAATAAACCGACGCGCCCGCCTCGTTGACAATAAGGTAATAAACTTTCCTGTCCGCATCTTTTTATAACGTCGGCAATGAACATTTCGCTCTCTTTCGACGCGGTTCCGTTGCCGATTGCAATGAGGTCAACGCCGTATTTTTCAATGAGCGAAAGGACGTATTTTTTTGATTTTTCCTTGTCGTGATGCGCAAGTGTGCAGAAAATTATGCCGGTGTCGCACACCTTTCCCGTTTTGTCGATAACAGCGACCTTACAGCCTGTCCTGTATCCGGGGTCAACTCCTAGGACGGTTTTGCCCTTAATCGGCGGCTGCATAAGGAGCCTGTCCAGATTTTTTGAAAACAGTTTTATCGCGTTTTCCGACGCGTTTTCGGTGAAAAATCCCCTCACCTCGCGCTCGATTGACGGCGCGATAAGACGTTTGTATGCGTCGCGCACCGTTTCTCTCTAAAATATCGGTGTATATCGAATTTTTCGTTTTTTTGATAATTTCCTTTTCAAGGCGCGCAAAAATTTTGTCCTCGTCAACCTCAACGGACACGCTTAAAAATTCCTCTTTTTCACCGCGGTTTATGGCTAAAATGCGGTGGTCGGCAACCTTTCTTTGAGCGGTTCGGAAAAAGTCGTAATACATACGGTAAACCGAGTCCTCGTCCTTGGTGTTTTTTTGTGTGCAGAACACCCTCGCGCTGTGTGAAATTACGTATAAATTTTCGGCAGTCCGCGTTGTCGGACAGCATTTCGGCAATGATGTCGCACGCGCCCGAAATTGCGTCCTCGGCATTTTCCGTGCCCTTTTCGGGATTTATAAACGGCGACGCAATTTCGTTTAAATCGCCCGAATTTTTCCCTTTTGAAGAAGTATGATATTTTGCAAGCGGTTCAAGCCCTTTTTCTTTCGCGATTGTCGCCCTTGTGCGCTTTTTCTGCTTATACGGACGGTAAATGTCCTCAAGTTCCTGCAAAATTTTCGCGTTGTTTACGGCGGTGAGAATTTCGTCGGTCATTTTGCCCTGTTCGGTTATAAGGCGGATAATCTCGTCACTGCGCTCGTTAAACGACCGAAGATAGTTAAGACGGTCGTAAAATGTGCGCAGAATTTTGTCGTCCAAAGAGCCTGTCACTTCTTTTCGGTAACGCGCTATAAACGCGATTGTGTTACCCTCGTCGAGCAGTTTTTATCGTGTTTTCCGCCTGCTCCTTTTTTATGTTTAATTCACTGCAAAGCGTTTTGATTATGTCCATTTTGTCCTCCGGTAATTTTTTCGGTTTCTTCTTTTGTAAGCTTTTTCACTTCGCCTTTTCCAAGGCTTTCGTCAAGATAAAGACCGCCCATTGCAATGCGTTTGAGATACGCAACGTGCGTGCCGACGGAATCAAACATACGCTTTATTTGATGAAATTTGCCCTCGCGGACGGTAATTTCGATTTCGCTCGAATTTTCATCCGATTTTAAAATTTTTAAGACGCGACGGGAGCGTTTTGTAGCCGTCGTCAAGTACAATCCCGTCCGCAAACATTTTTTTATGTGTTCATCGGTGATTTGCCCGTCGATTTTCGCAAAAATACGTCTTGTCCACGTGCTTTTTGGGCGAGAGAATGTTGTGCGCAAAATTTCCGTCGTTGGTGAGGAGCAAAAACCCCTCGGTGTCGATGTCCAGTCTGCCCGCGGGAAAAAAGCGAAAAAGTATTTGTATTCATCGCCCAAAAGGTCCAAAACCGTCTTTTTTGCGCGTATCTTCGGTTGCGCTGATGTATCCCTGCGGTTTGTTCATCATAAGATAGATAAATTTTTTTCGTAAACAATCTTTTTTTCCGCAAAGCGCAACGTCGCTGTTTTCGTCAACCGCCGTCTGCGCCGATTTGCAAACCGCGCCGTCAAGCGTCACAAGACCGTTTGCAATCATCTTTTTTATGTCCTTTCGGCTGCCCTGTCCGCAGTCCGCCAGAAATTTGTCCAGACGCATTTTTTACTCCTTTTTAATGTATTCGGTGTCGTTTACCGACGTGATAAACCCGTCGATTTTCGGGCTTACGATGTCCGCGGCTATAATTTTGCCCTGATACACAAAAAAACATTTGCATAGGCATATTTTTTTCGTCGCCGGCGTGGTTTAAAACGCGGTAGGACCAGCGCTCGGCAACCGCACCGCGGTACTTTTGAAAGGTCAAATCCCGACCTTTTTGAATTTGCGCATAATTTTTCAAGCGCGCTGTCAAACGTTACGGGGATTTGCACTTTTTCGTATAAATACGGCACTTTTTCCACTTTCCAGCCGTATTTTTTTCAATAAACTTAACCCGTCCCTCGTCAGTGTTTGCGTCAAGGCGCGAAACAGGGGTTGAAAAATCACCGCCGAAAGTCCGATAAGCACAATAAACGCAAAAACAAAAAAATGTTTGAAATATTTTTATAAATTCCATAAATCCGCCCTCGTTTTTTTAATATTTTTCAGTAAATTTTATTAAAAAAATTTTTGAGCCGATATGAACAGTATAGTAAAAAAATCGCGTCAAAAAAATCAACAGTTTTGCGATAAAAAAATTTTTGAAATCGGAATTGACGGAAAAGGTGACATAATTTTTATGCGCAAATTCTTGAAACACAAATGTAATATTTGAATAAAATCAGGCAAATAATCCACATATCCACAAAAGTTATCCACAAAAAAACAAGCCTTATTTTTGAGGTTTAAACATAAGTTATCCACAGTTTTTGCATAAATTTTTGCATAATTTATCTGTTGAAAAGTTTGAGGTTTACATAACCCCCGAAAGCGCGTAAATTGTAAAAAAATATGTAAAATAAAAAGCATAAAAATGCGTAAAATTCCCGTCATAAAAAAAGGAAAATCGGCACGGTAAAAAAATCCTGTGTGTTTTGCGGTTTGAAAAAATTTAAAAAAACTCTTGATTTTTGATGTAATTTTGTGGTAACATATTATCCGTACGATTACGCACGCACAAAAATTCCAATCGTGTGGCCTTGTTTGTCAGGGCTGATATTTTGTGCGGAGGTACAACAAAAAGGAGGAATTTTATAATGTCAGTAATTTCTATGAAACAGCTTCTCGAAGCAGGTGTTCACTTCGGTCACCAGACGAGAAGATGGAACCCGAAGATGGCAGAGTACATCTACACCGAAAGAAACGGTATCTACATCATCAATCTTCAGAAAACCGTTAAAAAAATCGAAGAAGCTTATGCGTTTGTTAAAGAAGTCGCAGAAAGCGGTCAGGACATTTTGTTCGTAGGTACTAAAAAACAGGCGCAGGATTCTATTAAAGAAGAAGCCGAAAGAGTAGGTATGTACTACGTTAACGCAAGATGGCTCGGCGGTATGATGACAAACTTCAAAACCATCAAGCAGAGAATTGAAAGATTAAATCAGCTCCGCAAAATGGAGGAGGACGGCACATTTGACCTTCTTCCCAAAAAAGAAGTTATCAAATTAAACCTTGAAATCGAAAAACTCGACAAATACCTCGGCGGTATTAAAGATATGAAAAAACTCCCCGGCGCGCTCTTTATCGTTGACCCGAGAAAAGAGAAAAAATCGCGGTTGCGGAGGCTAAAAAAACTCGGTATCCCCGTTGTTGCTATCGTTGATACAAACTGCGATCCCGACGAAGTTGACTATGTAATCCCCGGCAACGACGACGCAATCAGAGCCGTAAAAACTTATCACTGCTACAATCGCTAACGCGGTTATCGAGGGGCAGACAGGGCGAACAGCTTGCTCCCGAGGCTGAAAAAAAGAAGAAGCGGCTGAAGAATAATATCGGATTGCGAAAGGAGAAATTTTAATGTTTACAGCTAAAGACGTTAAAGAATTGAGAAAAAAACAGGATGCGGTATGATGGACTGCAAAAAGGCGCTTACCGAGTCTGACGGCGATATGGAAAAAAAGCTATGGAGCTTTTTGAGGGAAAAAAAGGTCTTGCGGCGGCTACAAAAAAAGCAGGCAGAATTGCCGCTGAAGGTATTGTAAGCTCGTACACAAGCGATGACGCGTCGGTGGGCGCTATCATCGAGGTTAACTCCGAAACCGACTTTGTCGGCAAAAACGCTGATTTTAAAGCGTTTGTAGGCGCTCTTGCGAAGATTGTTGCAGAGAACAACCCGGCTGACCTCGAGGCTCTCAACGCTCTTAAATTCGACGATACAAAGACTGTTGAGGAAGAACTTCGCGAGAAAATCCTCACAATCGGCGAGAATATGAAAATCAGAAGATTTGCACGTTTTGAAGGAAACGTTGTAACTTATATCCACGGCGAGGGCAGAATCGGCGTTATGGTTAAAGTTGAGGGTGACCTCACAGACGACGCGAAATCCGCCGCAAAAGACGCCGCAATGCAGATTGCCGCTATGAATCCGCTTTATCTTGACAAGACAACAGTTCCGGCTGAGGACCTTGAAAAAGAAAAGCACATCATTCTTGCGCAGATGAAGGAAGACCCCAAGAATGCAGGCAAACCCGAAAAACATTCTTGAAAAATGCTCACAGGTAAGGTTAACAAATTCTATGAGCTTAACTGCTTGAATCAGCAGGAATTTGTTAAAGATTCCAATTACAAAGTTGAAAAAAATACCTTGCAGAAAAAGGCATTAAAGCTTGTTGATTTCGTTAGATTTGAAAAAGGCGAGGGTCTTGAAAAGAAAGAAGAAAAACTTCGCTGACGAAGTTGCAAGTATGATGAAATAATTTTTTTCCGTTATACGGGTAAAAATTCGTTATACAGGTAAAATTTGTTTTATAATGTAATAAAACCGCTTAAAAACGTATGTTTTAAGCGGTTTTTTTCGTGTTGCGGATATTGGTTTTTGCTTGAATTGTTGAATTTTTATGTAGTGTGCGTACAACGTGTGTGATTTTTTTATTTTTATTGTAGGGGACGATGCCCACATCGTCCCGCCGAACAAATGAAAAACAAAACGGGACGATGTGGGCATCGTCCCCTACGGTTGTTTATTCATTTTGCGCAAATGCGTTGTTGTGTGCAATACGCGATAATTTTATTCAAACAAACGTCGCTCAACCTCGGCGCAAATATAATGATATGTCGGCAAATGCAATTCCTGCACCTTATACGTTTCGGTTTCGCAAACCTTTATCGCAACGTCGGCGATTTCCTCCGAACGGTTGGGTTTTTGCACCCGTGAGCGCAACGGTGAACATTCCTTTTTGCCTTTGCCGCGATAAGCGCGTTAACCACGTTTTTCGAGTTGCCCGACGTCGAAATTCCTATCGCAACGTCGCCTTTTTGCCGTAGCCGTACATAAGCTGCGCATACACAAAAATCGGGCGCAACGTCGTTGATAAACGCTGTGTTAACAGCCGAAAGCGACGGAAGCGAAATAGCAGGCACCGCGTACTGAAAATTTTTTTCACCGCGTCCTCCGTGCCGAACGCTTTTGCAATCGCGTCCTTGTCCGCGCCCTTGAACGGTCTTTTGAGCATAAAAACCTTTCATAAATTCGCCCACAATGTGGTCGCAGTCGCTCTCCGAACCGCCGTTTCCGCACAAAAGCACTGTTCCGCCGTTGTTGTACGCGTTTATAATCGCCTCGATAACTTTCTCGATTTTGTCCTCGTTTTCTTTAAGCATCGGGTATCTTTCGTAAAATTCGTTTTTCATAATATCTGTCCTTTCTTTCTATCTGTCAAAGCGCCGCCGCGACGCGGCAAGGTCGCCGAGGTTTTCGTCAAATTCAGCCGGCACAATTTTGCACACGTTCAGCGAATACGAAAGCGCCTCCTTTTCGAGAACTTTTTGCATTTCGTCCGCCAAAAGACCGTACGCGCGCTTGAAAACCGAGCCGATAACAATAATTTCGGGGTTTAAAACGTCAATCAGAATTGACAGCCCCATACCGAGCTTTTGCGCGCATTTTAGGTAAATTTCCTTTGCGTCGTCAAACCCGTCGTTTGCACATTCCGCAATTTTCTTCGCGCTGATGTCATCAATTTCGCCGATGTTTTTTTGCAGTATGACAAACTTTTGCCGTTTCTAAGCGCGTTTTTCCGCCTCGGATTTTCCCATTTTTGCAATTCCGCCGCCGCTGCAAAAAACCCTCAAACGAGCCGTTTTTTTGCCGAATCCCCACGGCCCGTCTGGCGCAAGGCGAATGTGTCCGACCTCGCCTGCCATACCGTTTGTGCCGGAATAAAGCTTGCCGTTAAGTATCAAACCAGCGCCCATACCCGTGCCGAACGTGAGAAAAACAACGTTGGAATATCCTCTCGCCGCGCCGAATTTCCATTCGGCAAGCGCGCACGCGTTGGCGTCGTTGCGCACCGACACGCTTACGTGATATTTGTTTTCCAAAAATTTCTTAATTTCAACGTCGTCCCAGCCGGGCAGATTGGGAGGTGACATAATAACGCCCCTTTTTTTCGTCCAGCGGACCTCCGCAGCTGACGCCGATTGCGTCGATTTTTTTCGCCGTCCGCAATTTCGTCAATCTGCTTGCAGAAAAGGTCAAGCGCCTCTTCGGGCTTTATGTTTTTTTGTGTCGGTTTTTAATATAATTTCAATTTTGCCGTTTTTCGTCCAAATTTCCCTTTATAACGGCGCATTTCGTGCCTCCGATGTCAATGCCGATAATCAAAAAGAAGTCACCCCTATTTGAATTTTTTCTTAAAGCTTGTCGGTGTGTGATTTGTGTATTTTTGCAAAAACCTTGCAGAAATATTTCGCGTCGTTAAAACCGCACAGCGAGGATATTTCGGCAATGCTTTTTGTTGGTGTCGAGAATGAGATTTTTCGCCTTGTTAACGCGCAGATTGTTGACGTAATGGTTGATTGTTTCGCCGGTTATCGACTTAAACGTACCGCAAAGATAGTTCGCGTTGACGCTGCACCCTGTGGCAATATCCACAATGGAAAGGTTTGGATTTTGAAAAATTTCTTTCCATATAAAGAAGTGCAGATTTCACAAGGCTGTTGAAATCCGCGGTGTTAACCAGCTTTTCAATGCGCGAGAGCGTTCCGAGAAGATGATTGTGCAAATCGTCCAGCGACTTTGCCTCGAGAATGTCAAACGCGTTGTCAAAAAGGCTGTATTCGTTGTTGTAGGCGAAAAAAATAATTCTTGAAAAAACTTGTAAATCATCTCGGAAATGTTGTAGTAAAGCTTTTTTTGCCGCCGAGCTCATCATAATGTTGCTTTTTGTATAAATGCTTGTATAAATTTTCGGCGAGAGTTTTCGCCTCGGCATACTTTTCCTCGGTGAGAAGGTTGTAAAATTCCTTTGTGATTTTGTCGCTGTCAAGGTCGTTTTTGCCCGTTTGCTCGGCATAAAAAATTGCCTTGTTCGGCTGGTGGAAAAACGCGTTGTCCAGTGCGCAGACCGCGTTTTCGTACGATATGTAGGTATCTTTTCGCTCATTTCCACACTGCCGGCGGCGCATTTCACTGTTTCGCCGTCCTTGAGATTTGAAAAAGCGCACGAAAAATTTTTTTCTGTGTCCTGTTTTTAAATTTATGGTGTTTGAGTAGAACAAAACTTCAATCACGCCGTTGTTTTTTTGTAGCGGTTTATGACGTTTACCGACGTTTGTTTTGCGTTGTTTATAAGGCTTTTCGCCACCGACGCAAGGTCGTATTCGCCCTCGGGAACGATAATCGCGGCAAGCACGCGCGAGTTTGTCACCGCCTTGTACTGCGGAAGATTTTTAAGTTCGTCGGGAATACTCTGATTTTTGAACATATATTCCAAAAGGCGCGCGCCCGTTTCGTCGGCAAACATATCCTGCGTTGCAAGCTCTTTCGCCTCGTCCTCGGCTTTTTTCACCGCCGCGGCAAATTCCGCGGAGTCAAGCGGTTTTTCGAGGTAATCCACAACGTTGAGCCTGATTGCCGCTTTCATATACGCTTTGTCGGAGTAACCCGTGAAAAATATGATTTTGCATTTCGGATAAATTTCCAAAACCCTCTGTGCAAGGTCGGTGCCGAGCATTTTGGGCATACTTATGTCGCTGATTAAAATGTCGGGCTTGAAATTCTGCATAAGCTTCAGCGCCGCCGCGCTGTTTTGCGCCTCGCAGATGTTTTTTCGCTCGTATCCGAGCTTTGTAAGCTCGCTCAAAACCTGCCGTCTTGACGGTGTTTCGTCGTCAACAATCATAATGTTTACCATCGGACAAACGCTCCTTTGATTTTGCTATTTTTCCAGAACCGCCGCGACCATTTTCACAAACATTTCTTTCGTTCCGGGGCATTTTGCAAGCGGAACAAACGCGGTGCGAAGCGGAATTTCGCGTCGGTATACCACCTTAAACGGCGAACTTTTCAAAATGCGGTTGAAACGTTTTATGGTCATTTTGTTGATGTACGAAATTGTTTCGCTGCCGTTTTCGTCCTTGGAAAAACGGAATTTTATGCGCATATCCTTGTCGGGCATATCGGAAATAAGGTCCTTGTATGCGCTTATCATAGTTTTCTGCGAAAACAGCATATGCACCCACGGTATGCCGATTACGTCGGACAAATGCGCGCCGTACGGGTGGAAATAAGGACAGAAATTTATAAACAGTCTGCCGTTGTCTTTGAGCACGCGGTAACACTCGGCAAGCACCTTTTCGGGCTCGGCAACGTGCTCCATCGAGTCGTTCATAATAATTGTGTCAAAGGTTTTATCGTCAAACGCAAGCTCTTTCGCGTCGCAAAGACGGAATTCAAACTTGTCCGAAAGACCTTTCTGCTCGGCAAGCTTTTCCGACTCCTCTTTGTAGTGCGCCACAACGTCCACGCCGTACACCTTATTTGCGCCCATCGACGCATAATAAAGCGACTTTCCCGCCGCACCGCAGCCGATGTCGAGAACCGTTTTGCCCTCAAACATATCCTTTGGCGAGGTGAACGCGGTGTAATTTTTTTATGGTGTCCGCGCCCTTTAAAAAACTGCCATTCGGCATAGCTCATTTTGCCCTCATTTTTGTAAGTTAAACGGGTGAACGGGGAGCGGAAAAAAAGTTTATTCAGCGATAAAAAGTACGTTTTTTTGCAGACATAATTTTTCTCCTAAAAAAATAAAATATAAGCATTATTACGCTTATATTTTATCATAAAAATTATTAAAAAAATAAAAGGTTTATTTTATAAAAAAATTGAAATTTCTGTAATATTTTCCGTATTTATATCATCAAAAACCGTCAAAATCAGGGGTCATTGCCAAGCTTTTCGGCGAGCAGACGGTACTGTTCGGCGGTGACGGTAAGGGTGATTTCGCCGTTCTCACCCATAATTTTCAAAGCCGAGAATTTCGCCGATTTTCTTTTCCGTTTCGGCTAAATTAAGCTTGGAATTTACGGTAATTTTTGCGGGTTCATATGCAAAGTTTGAGGCGCCCGACGCCATTTTAAACGTTTCTTGGTCGGGTGCGGATTCTTTGTCCGCGGCCGAAATTTTCGGCTGTGCCGGCAGAATAAACGCTAATCGGCATTATGTCGGTTTTCGTCTGTCATCGACCGCGAAATTTTTGCTTGCCGTATCGCCGTTTACGGCTTGAATTTCGCTTTGTGCATTTTTCGGTTTCTTTGGTTTTTTTGACGAGTCGGATTTTTGCGGAATTTCCTGTTTTTCGCCTGTTTCGGGCTGAATTGTTTCCGTATCTGTGCTTAGGTTTTTCGGTCGGTTTAACGTAAACTTCATTTTCGGCAGATGATTTCTTCTGATTGTCTGTCTTTTTTTGTGTTTTCCGTTTCTTTTTCGTCTTTTTCGCTGATTTTTTTCTGATGTGTCAATGTCGGATTGTTTCATCAATCCGTCATCTTTTTTTTGCACAAATTTATCGGATTTTTTTCAACGGCGTTCTGCACGGTTATGTCGTTAAATTCTTTCCAGACAGGGGTTTCCGATTGCAACCGCGGCAAGAATGACAAATGCCGCCGCACAGGCGGAAAAATTTTTCCGAAACGCGCAAATGTGCGCTTTTTTCAGGAACGTCGGATTTTAATTTTTCGCGTACCTCATATGTGAAATTTTCGGGCGCAGAGTATTTTGCGTCGGCAAGAAGATTAAGCGTGCTTTTTAACAGTTCAAGCTCGCGCTCGCAGTCTTTGCAGGTATGTATGTGCGCCTCAAATGCCGATTTTTCGGCACTTTCGAGCATACCGTCAACATATGCCGACATTAAATTTTTTGCCTTTTTGCAGTCCATAAACCGCGCCCTCCTTTCGTATTTTTATTCTGTTACACCTATTAGACGTTTTCAAGTTACAAAAAAAGTTCCGTCTTTTTGCAAAATTTCTTTTTAAAAAGCGCTCCGAGCGCGGTTAATGCGCGATTTTACCGTGCCTTGCGACGTTTTCAAAATTTTTGCGATTTCCTCGTACGGTATGCCGTTTATATCGCGGAGAACAATCACTTCTCGGTATTTTTGAGGCAGACTTGCTATCGCGTTCCGCACGGCATCGCGCCTTTCTTTTTTCTCAAATGCCTTTTCCGGCGTGTCGGACGTATCCTTTATTTCACACAAATTTTCGTCTGAATCAATGCTCAAATTCCCGTTTTGACGCGACAATTTTCTGAATTCGTCTTTGCAGGTGTTTATCGCAATCCGCGTTATGTAGGTCTGAAACGAGGAGTCGAACTTGAACTTTTTGATGTTTTTTTGTAAGCCTTGATAAATGTGTCCTGTGCGGCGTCGTTCGCGTTGTGATAGTCTTTCAAAATCGCAAAGCAAACGGTAAAAACCGCGTCTTTGTATTTTTCGATGAGCAGTGAAAAGCTTTCGCTGTCGCCGTCCTGCGCGCGCAGAATTATTGATTTTTCGTCCAAAAACGCTCCTCCTTTCCCACAAATTATAATCATAATAACACTATTTATAAAAAAATTTGCAAGAGCAATGTAGACAAATTGCGAAAAAGGGGTATAATTTAGTTGGAAAAATTTTAAAAAAATTTGGGAGAGATTTTTTTATGAAAAACGTTTAACATAGGTCTTGTAGGGTGCGGTTTTATGGGAAAAACCCACACTTTCGGCTATAAAACAATTCCGCTTTATTACGAAAATCTGCCGTTTAAAATAAATTTAAAAACCGTGTGCGCGTCGAGCATAACGAGCGCGAAAAATGCGGCGGAGAGAATGGGTTACGAAAATTACACCGACAATTTTGACGATATTATAAACGATGACAGCATCGACATTGTGGACATCTGCACGCCGAATTATCTGCACGCGGACGAGATTTTTTTCCGCTGTGAAAGCAAAAAAAGCACATTTATTGTGACAAACCGCTGGTGTCGAAGCTTGCGGACGCGGAAAAAAATTGCGGATTTGGAGAAAAAAATTACGAAAAAAATGCACGCAGATTACCTTTCAAAACCGATTTTTCCCTGCAACAATGCTTGCAAAAAAGATGATTGACGAGGGCAAAATCGGCAAAAATTTTTAACGTTTGAGGCAAAGTTTCTGCACTCGGGTTCGATTGACAAAAAAACAAGCCGATTGGCTGGAAACAGGACGGCGAAAAGGGGGGCGGAGGCGTGATTGTCGACCTCGGTTCGCACGTTATCGACCTTATGCGTTACCTTTTGGGCGACTACGCGGACATTTTCTGCAAGACGAAAAATTCTCTATCCCGAGCGCCCCGACAAGGACGGAAATACGGTGAAAATCGCCGCCGAGGACGAGGCACACGCGCTTGTGACGATGAAAAACGGCGCTAACGGAGTTATGACGATTTCCAAAATTTCAACAGGCACCAACGACGAGCTTTCGTTTGAAATTTACGGCGACAAGGGCGCTCTGCGGTTTAATCTTATGGACGCGAACTATCTTTATTATTTCGACAACACGCAGAAAGAGGACGTTTTTCGGGGGCGAGCGAGGTTTTTAAACAAATTGAGTGCGTTCAGCGTTTTTGACGCGCCGGGCGGACTTTTCCCCAGCTCAAAAAGCAGTATCGGCTGGCTCCGCGGTCACGTTCACTGTCTTTACAATTTTTAAACTGTGTTTACGAAAACAAAAAATGCACCCCGAATTTTTTTCGGACGGCGCATATGTGAATTACATTATGGATTTGATGTATAAATCGGCGAAAGACGGCAAAACTGTTTTTTTGTAAATAGTTATATTTTTGACATAAAACTAATTTTTTTAATATAAACGGGCGGTGTATAAAAAAATCTGCACCGCTCATTCTTTTTGTCTTATCGTTTGCACAAAGATACGCAAAGTCGGTTGCGAGAATATCATATTTAAACATCGAATTCTTACTGCCGTTAAAGTCGGCGGTTTTGGTGACGATTAAATTTTTTTACCGGGCGAATTTTTCAAAAGTTTTTCGTCCGCGCTCGTTCACTGCAAGCGGACGGATATAATCCAAAAACCGAATTTTTTTCTTAACATCGAAAAAAACGCACATTTTGACATACGCTTAATTCGGCTTTCGGTATACCGTTTGGACGTTGCGTTGCTGTAAAATTCATCAAGACTGTTTGAAATTTTTGCACTTTTGATAAGCCTGTTCGCCATTCCCGTTTCACCGCCGAGAATGTTTTTTTCGGCGCATTTTAAGCGGAAATAGCCGAGAATAAGGCTCTCCGCGTTGTTTTCGTCAAAAATTTCGTAATTTTTGCGCTGTACGGCAAAAATTTGTCAAAATCCGCACCTTCAAAAATCATTTTGCGGATTTCGCTTGCCGACGCGAAATTTCCGACGGGTTTTCCGCCCGAATGTTCGGTTAAATGACGCTTTACCGTGACGGGGCGCATTTTGCTTTTCGTTTTGTAAACCGCGCTGATGTACTCAACCCCCAAAAGGTCGTTGGGTGAGAAAATCCGTTCCCCGAATGAATTATCCAAAAACTTACCGATTGCCTTTTCGGTTGCGGAAGGATAGCTCATTCCGCTTTGCATAAGGGTTTTAACCGTATCGTTAAAGCTTTTTTTTCGCTTGATTTCGGCGATTTTTTGCAGAAAATCTATATCACCGCACTCACTGCCGAAGCTTAAATAATCGACGTTTCCCAAAAGATTGAGTACGCTCACCGCGCCGTAAGCGTATTTTTTTCACCCGACTGCAAGCAAAAACGCAGGGATTTCCAGCACCAAATCGGCGCCGTTTTTCCACTGCGTTTTTTTCGCACGCGTCCATTTATCAAAAACGGCAATTTCTCCGCGCTGAACCAGGCTTCCGCTCATTGCGCAAACCGCCGTGTCGCACCCGAGGAGCCTTTTTGGACTCCGCGATGTGATATTTGTGCCCGTTGTGAAACAGGGTTGTATTCGCACACAATGCCCAGCGTTTTTCACTAAAAACTCCGTTAATTCTTTTGTTTGTTTTTTTGCCGTTTTTTATAACCTTAAGCCGTGTAAATTCCTCGCGCTCTTTTTCCTCCAGCACATTCTGAATGTCGGACGAAATTTTTTTCGTAGCGCGGAATCATAATATTTTTAAGCGAATTTGCCCTTTTTCTGCGTGATGTTGCTCGCAAGACGGTAAACCGAATTTTCGATTTCCGCAAGACGGATTGTGAGGTTTTTCACCTCGTTGAATTTCAAAAAACGCGTCATCAAGGCTTGACGGCGTGGTGAAAAAGTCGTATTCGGTTGCCGCCTTTTTCTCCTCGTAGTCGATTGACGGGATTTCAACGCCCATAACACTGCGGAATTTTAGGTCAATTCCGTCCTCAATGTGTGTACATCGGCTGATTTTTTCAACCTCCGAAATGCCGATTGAGATGTTTGCGCGCTGGAGCGACGCATAAGCCTCGCGGTATTTTCCGTCAATTTCGCCCTGAATACTCTGCGCTTTTTCGATGAGCGACATCATTTCTTTAATGAGAATATTTCTCTTTTTGTCGAGCAAATCGTAGCCTTGCTTTGAAAGCTTTAACGAATTTTTTTGCGGCGATAAGATTGCCTTTTGTGGCAAACAGCGTAACGTCCATATTCTCACCTCCGCGCTAATTTTTATCGTAATATTCGTCAAGAATTTTTGGTATCTATTCGGTTAAGCTCTTCACGGGGCAGAATTCTCAAAAGCTCCCAGCCGAGGTCGAGCGTTTCGGTAATGCTTCGCTCCTCGTCTTTTTGCTGACTTAAGAATTTCTCCTCAAACTGCTTGCCGAATTCTATATAAAGCTTGTCGATTTTTGAAAGTTCGTCTTCGCCGATAACCGACGCGAGCGCTTTAACCTCGGCAACGTTTGCGTATGCCGCGAAAAGCTGGTTTGCGACGTCGTTATGGTCGGCGCGCGTGTAGCCTTCGCCGATACCGTCCTTCATAAGACGCGAAAGCGACGGCAGAACACTTATCGGCGGATAAATTCCGCGCTGGAAAAGTCCTCTGTCCATAACAATCTGACCCTCTGTGATGTAGCCCGTAAGGTCGGGGATAGGGTGTGTTATGTCGTCGTTCGGCATTGTAAGAATAGGTATCTGCGTAACCGAGCCGTTTTTGCCCTTTACCATACCTGCGCGTTCGTAGAGTGACGCAAGGTCGGAATAGAGATAGCCCGGGTAGCCTTTTCTTGACGGAATTTCGCCCTTTGACGACGAAACCTCACGCAGTGCCTCGGCATATGACGAAATATCGGTCATAATAACCAGAATGTGCATATTATGCGTGAATGCCAAATATTCCGCCGCGGTGAGCGCCGCACGCGGAGTGATAATTCTTTCGGTAACGGGGTCGTTTGAAAGGTTTAAAAACATAACAACCTTTTCGAGCACACCGCTGTCCGAAAACGCCTTTTTAAAGTAGTTAGCAACGTCGTTTTTAACACCGATTGCCGCGAAAACTATGGCAAAAATCACTGCCTTTGTCATCCGCGATTTTCGCCTGTCGTGCAATCTGCACTGCAAGCGCGTCGTGCGGAAGTCCGTTGCCCGAGAAAATAGGCAGTTTCTGTCCGCGGATAAGCGTTGTCAGCGCGTCGATTGACGAAATTCCCGTTTCAATGTAGTTACGCGGATATTCCCGCGATACGGGGTTTATCGGCTTGCCGTTTACGTCTGCCTTGATGTCGGGATAAATGTTTCCGAGTCCGTCAATCGGTTTTCCCACACCGCTGAACACTCTGCCGAGTATTTCTTTTGACAACGGCAGTTTTAACGGCTCGCCCGTAAGATGTGTTTTTGTGTTTATTTTCGAGATGCCCTCTGTGCCCTCGAAAACCTGAACAACCGCCTTGTCGCCGTCGATTGAGATAATCTGTCCCATTCGTTTTTCTTTTTCCGCGGACGTCGATTTCGACAATTTCTTCATATGAAGCGCCCTTTACGATTTCCAAAAACAACCAAAGTGCCCCTAATTTCTATAAGACCCAAATATTGTATTGCAATTTACTGCACCGCCTTTTTGGAGCATATCGTGCGCCGATTTTGTCAAATTCGGTTTTGATTTCGTCTGCATATCTGTCAAACGCGGCAAAAATCGTCGTTTTTAACGTCATATTTTTACAGAAACAAGCTTTTCGGTGAGTCCCGTCTGATGAATTTGCGAAACGGGAACGCCCATTGCAATGAGCTTTTTTCGCCTCCTCGTAGTAGGTAAGGCAGGTTTTCAGCATAAGGTACTGCTTTTTGAGCGGTACGTATGTATCTGTCGGGTTGAAAGCATTCTGCTGTAAAAATCCCAGACGGACGATTTTTGCAACCTCCAGAACCAGCCTTTGCGAGTCGGGCAGAACGTCCGAACCGATAAGCTTTTACAATTTCCATAAGCGAACTTTCTTCGGTGAGGATTTTTTTAATCTGCAAAACAACGCTGTCAAAAATCCTCGCTGACGTTTTGGTCAAACCAGTCTTTTAAGTCGTCCGAATATTCCGAATAGCTTGTAAGCCAGTTTATCGCCGGGTAGTGCCTCTGATAAGCAAGCGAGCGGTCGAGCGCCCAGAAACAGCGTATAAAACGCTTTGTGTTCTGTGTGACCGGCTCGGAGAAGTCGCCGCCCTGTGGCGAAACCGCGCCGATTATGGAAATCGAGCCTTTTGTGCCGTTTAAATTGTCCACCATTCCGGCTCTTTCGTAGAATGTGGAAAGACGCGACGGAAGATATGCCGGGAAGCCTTCTTCGGCAGGCATTTCCTCCAAACGTCCCGAAATTTCACGCAGTGCCTCCGCCCATCGCGAGGTGGAGTCTGCCATAATTGCGACGTTGTAACCCATATCGCGGTAGTATTCCGCAAGCGTAACGCCTGTGTAAATGCACGCCTCACGCGCCGCAACAGGCATATTCGACGTGTTTGCGATAAGGATTGTTCTGTTCATAAGCGATTTTCCCGTTCGGGGGTCAATCAGCGCGGTGAAATCTTCAAGCACCTGTGTCATTTCGTTTCCGCGCTCACCGCATCCGATATATACGATAATATCGGCGTCGCACCATTTTGCAAGCTGATGCTGTGTCATAGTTTTTCCCGTTCCGAAACCGCCCGGGATTGCCGCCGCACCGCCCTTTGCAATGGGGAAAAGCGCGTCGATAACCCTCTGACCGGTGATAAGCGGTTCGGTGGGGAGTTTTTCGCTCGGCATACGGGCGCGCCTTTCGTATCGGCCATTTCTGGCAGAGCGTAACATCGTGCTCTGCGCCCGTTTCGTCTTTGATTTTTATAATAACGTCGTTTATGGTGTATGAGCCGTCTTTTTCGGCAAATGTAACTTCGCCGTTCAAACCGGGCGGAACCATAATTTTGTGAACAATGGATTCCGTTTCGTCGGTTTCCGCAACAATGTCGCCGGCTTTAAAGCTTGTCGCCGACCTTTGCGCTTATGCGTACGTCCCTTTTTTCTCGGTGTCAAGCGACGAAACGTCCATTCCGCGCTCGATAAACGCACCGCTCTGCTGTTCCATAACAAGGAGAGGACGCTGAATACCGTCGAAAATTGAGCCGATAAGACCGGGTCCCAACAGCGCGCTCATAGGATTTTTAAGCCCAACAACCTCTTCGCCTGCGGCAACGGAGGTCGTTTCCTCGTAAACCTGCACAATCGCGCGGTCGCTTTCAAGCCCGATAACCTCGCCGATAAGCTTATCTTTTCCGACTTTTACCATTTCCATCATTTTAAGCTCGTCGGTGCCTTTAACCGCAACGACAGGACCGTTTATTCCGTAAATATAACCGTTTTTCATTTATTCGCACCTGCCTTATATAACATCTATTGAAAAACCGCTGTTTTCAAGGAAGGTTTCCCTTAAATTTTCAATGCACGACGAGAACGACATATTGCACGCAATATTGCCCTCGCCCGATACGATAACACCGCCGGTAAGACCGTCTTTAAACTCCGCTTTCGCGTTTAATTTTTCTGCGATTTCTCCGCCGGTTTCTTTGTCCGACGTATCGAAAGTGAGAGTAATGTTTTTTTCCGCCCACCTCGTCTATGCCTTTTTTGGCGCATTTTTCAAGATAGTCTTTGTATTCACCGCTTTTTTTATAATCCGCAATTTTGCCTTTCAAATCGGCAAAAAGCTTTTCTATAAGCATTTCGCGGTGCGAGAAAACCGCCTTTTTGCATTCGGTGATTTCTTTTTGAAACGTTTCGGTGGTTTTCGGTGCTGATTTTCGTCTGATTTTTCTTTAAGCATTTTTTTGAAAAACTTTTCACCGCATTTTGAATATTCGTCAAGCGCGGTTTTTGTCGTTTTCGCATTTTTCCAATATTTTATCTCTCGCCTTTGCCGCCTGGGTTAAGGTGAGATTTGTAAAGGTTTCGATTTTTACATCAAAATCCGCCATATCGTTAAGCCTCCTAAAGCTTTTAAGCCTATTGCTTCGCTGACATAGTTTGTAATAAAATCTTTTTCCGCGTCCCGAGCCGTGACGGTCGGGAATTTCAACTATGAGCGGTTTGTAATGCTCAAGCTTTACTTCTTTTATAAATTCGGGAAAGCTTTTTGTAAGTTTTTCCGTGATGAGAAGTATTGCAATTTCCCCGTCGTTTACGGCATAGCCGAGCGCTTTTTTTACCTCGTCCTCGGTATGCGCAACAACTCCGTCAATGCCTGCAAGACGCAGTCCCGTGGCGGTATCGACGTTGTCGCTGATTAAATACATTTTCATAAAGAACGCCCCAAATTATTAGAATTTACTCAAGATTGTGAATGAAACGAGAAGTCCGTAAAGTGCGATACCTTCGGCAAGAGCAACGAAGATAAGCGCTTTACCCATAACCTTCGGGTCTTCGCTGATAGCGCCGAGCGCCGCGCTCGATGCCGACGCAACCGCGATACCTGCACCGATTGTTGCCATACCTGTAACAAGCGCCGCCGCTATGTATGCAAGACCTGCCGCGCCAGATGCGTCCGCAGGTGCCGCAGATGCCGACGCGAACACGCAAACGGTGGAAACCACAAGAATTGAGAAGAACGAGAAGATGTTTGACAAAAGCGCTGTTTTTCCGCTTTTTTTGCTTTTTTCGCTCTTAAAGTAAATGCCGAAAGGAACAACGATTGAAAGTACCAACAAAACACTGATTAAAGTAGTCATAATTTTTTTACCTCCGAATTTTTAAACATTATAAACTTACGCGTTAATGCACTTCGAAACTCGCGTCCGCTTCCCTCGAAATAAATCTGCTGAATATTTCGTAGAATTCAAGACGCAGAACCTGTATGCCGACGATAAGACCTTCAAGTCCCATAACAAGCATATTGCCGAGGATTACAACAACAATGCTTGCACCGCCCGACGCCATCTTTGAGCACACAAACACAACGCCCATCATTCCGACGTGGTTGAGCGCGAACGCACCAACTCTGACAAACGATACCGTGTTTGTGACAAAGCTCAAAATTATCTCAAACAGCTCAAAGAAGTTTTCCAAAACAAACTCGCCCTTTGTGCCTGTAAGATAGGGTCGTTTTTTTACGGATAAACCTTGTGAGAGGCTCCTTCGCAAATACAAGTATAAGCGGAATTACAATAAATATTGTGTTATAAACAACCGTGAACGGGTTTATGCCTTTTATAAACAAAAAGCACAATTCCGATTATAACCGCCCAGTAGAACACAAGTCCCGCAAGACCGTTCTGCTCAAAAAATACCTTGCCGTATTTCTTGGTTTTTATGCCGTTTGCAATGTTGTAAATCATTGCGATTGTGATTATAACACAGCCGAGCGACACAGTTGCAAGAAGCACCGGCATAATGTTTTCCATCGGGTGGACGGTGAACGGGAGGTTTATAATGTCCTCGTAGCCGAACACACTGCCGAATACACAGCCGAATATCATTGAGCTTACGCCGGCGAGCGAAATTATCGCCGCAAGGTCGATTTTCTTGAATTTGTAAAGCAAAAATCCGCCGATTGCAAGAACCGCGCCCTGTCCCAAATCTCCGAACATTATGCCGAACATAAGTATGTAGGAAAGTGCAACGAGCGGAGTCGGGTCAATTTCGTTGTAAGACGGCAAGCCGTACATTTTAACGAAAAACTCAAACGGCTTAAAAAATGCGTTGTTTTTAAGCAGAGTAGGCGGTGTGACATAGTTTTCAACGTCCTTCGCGTCCTCGATTACCAGCGAAATATCCTTGTGCCGTTCAACCTTTTTGTTCAAATCGGCAATGGTTTTTTTATTTGCCCAGCCGATTATGTAGAAAGAATTTTTCGCAAACGCGCCGAATTTTCGGTATTTGTAAACCGTTTCTTTTTCTTCCAAAAGCGAAAGCATACCGAAAAATCTCGGCTTAGTGGCTTTCGTAAATTTCTTCAAGTTTTTTTCTTCGCCTTTGTGATTTTTTTGCTGTAAGCTCGTCATTTTCGCTTTCAAGCTTAAAAATCGCGTCTTTCGGCGTTCCGCTTGCCTCGTTTGATATGATTGTGCGCTCAAAAATAAAGCGACGAGAAAAATTCTGTCTACTTTTTCGGCGAGCGTTCGGGGCGTGAAATAAACTCCCCAGACATAGTCTTTGTCCTCACTGCCCTTGAAGAAAAAAACGCCTCAAGCTCCTGCAAATATTCTTCAAGCTTTGCATAGCTTGCTTTCGGGAGTTTGCCGAACCGAAGTGCGGTAAACTTAAAAACTCAGCAAATCTTCAAGATTTACGTTAATTTCCAAAAAGCGGTTTCAACTGCTCGATAATTTCGTCGTTGTGCGCTTTTTTGTCCTCCAGCGCTCTTATCTCCTCGGTGAGCGTCTTTTTTTCGCTCCGGATTTTCTGAATGAGCGTGTCCGCGTCATCGGCGCTGTATGAATTTTCATCTTTCACGGACGTGCCGCGCACAAGATGGTGCGTGCTTATGATGCTCCTCAATTTTTCGAGAACGCCGATATACGGGTTTTCGTCCTCAAACGGCTTTAACGCCTTGTTTCCCTCCAAAACGTTAAGCGCGTTTTCAAGGTGAATATCAGAGCCTGTCACAATGTCCGAAACCGCGTCGTCGAACTGTTCAACGGGACCGACGATGCTTACTAAACTTAATTTTTCAATGCTCAATTATAACACCACGCTTTTTTTAATATGTTTTAAATTACAAGAAATTTCCTTGTTTCCTCCTCGGTGAGCGAGTATCTGATGCCCTCGATTACCGAAATTATGTTGCCTGCTTCAATGCGCCGCAGCTGAAGATAACACAAAATTGCGGTTGCGCTGTAAGGATAATTTGCCTTTAGTTTTTCTGTAAAAAAATCCTTTAAAAAAAGACCTGAATTTCAAATTCAAGCTCACCGCCGTTAAAAAAATTTTTGCCGTAGCGCGTTTTTGCGAGGCTTAAAAAAATTCGTCTTTCCGTGCGTTTACAAGGCTTTGCCACGTCTTTTTGCCGATTTTGCAGTAAATCGGTATGATGTAGCTGAAAAAATTGTATCGGTGTCGGTTTCAAAATTCATTTTGCACCGGTAAATCCATTTTAAATTCAAAAGGTCAACCTTTGTGCCGAAATATTTTAAGAAAATTTCTTTTTCGGTTTTGTCCGAAATGTGTTTTACCGACTTTGCAACAAGGTTGTAAAAATACACATCGAGCGTCATTTCAAACGTGAAAACGTCGTATTTGTCCTTTGCTTTAAGCATAGACGACAAAACTTTAAAACATTTCACCGTCGAAATATAGTCGGTAAGGTCTTTTATGCTCTGCGAATTGTACGCCTCGTTTAAGTCGAAATGAAGATGGTTTTTCAAAAATTAGTCCGAATTTTCCGCGTGTTTTTGCTGTTCGCCTGCGTTCACTGCGCGTGCAACACGCTTTAAAAGCCCCAGCTCAAACTGAATAAAAATAAATGCTCAAAAACTTTTTGTGCCCGAGTCTGCAAAGTTGTAAAGCTTTTTAAAACTCCAAAATCATCTGCGTGCCGAGCCGTTTTTCCAAATCGCCGCGGTGCGCCTCTTTGTCGTTTATTCCCGAAAGTATAATGCCGAGAGACTCAAATTCTTTCAAATAATGCGCCGCCGCCGAAACGGTGGACATTTTCAAGAGACGGTCATAATCGCTTTCGGTAAGCATTTTTCCCTGCATAGACCTAAGCTTTGTGCCCATTGCGGCGTGCTTAACCGTGACTGCCATTTATCACACCTGCCCCAAAACGTTTTTAAACAGGCTGTCAAGCCATTTTCCGCGGTTTTGCTCATACATTTTGTCGAGCTTTTCTTTTGCCGCGGCGGCAGATTTGCCTGCTTCGCTGATAAGCTTTTCGGCTTTTTCCTCTTCGGCTTTTTTGAAAGCGGAAATGCTTTCTTCATACTCGGCATTTTTTTCACCGCGTAGATTTTTCTTTCTCCGCCTTTAAGTTTTTCATCAAATTCAGCCTGTGCCTTTGATGCCGGCGCGATAATTTCCTGCGCTTTTTCTCAATGCCGATTATTGCGTTGATTGCGTCATATGCCATATTCTCACCTTCCTGACGAAAAAAACAAAAATATTTTTTTATCTAATTCCTCAGGCTGTGTATCGGCGCCGGAATTCTTCCTCCGCGCGCGATAAACTCCGAGGAATCGAGATTGCTTACTTTCATAACGGGTCCTGTTCCCAGAAGTCCGCCGAATTCCACTATGTCGCCCACCTTTTTGCCGGGCGCCGGTATAACCCTTACGGCGGTGGTTTTGTTGTTTATCATACCGATTGCCGCCTCGTCCGCAATGATTGCCGAAATGGTCGATGCGCTTGTGTCGCCGGGGATAACAATCATATCAAGACCGACCGAGCAGACACAGGTCATTGCCTCAAGTTTTTCAATCGAGAGCGCGCCCGTTTTAACCGCGTCAATCATTCCTGCGTCCTCGCTTACGGGGATAAATGCGCCCGATAATCCGCCCACGTTCGACGCGGCGAAAATTCCGCCTTTTTTAACTGCGTCGTTGAGCAGTGCAAGCGCCGCCGTCGTGCCGTGCGCACCGCATTTTTCAAGACCCATTTCCTCCAAAATATATGCAACGCTGTCGCCCACCGCAGGTGTCGGCGCAAGCGATAAATCCACTATTCCGAACGGCACGTTAAGCCGTTTTGACGCTTCTTTTGCAACGAGATTTTCCCATACGCGTGATTTTGAAAGCCGTTTTTGACGGTTTCCGCAACGGTTTGAAAATCGCGTCCTTTAACCTTTTCAAGCGCGCATTTTACAACGCCCGGACCGCTTACTCCGACGTTTATCACACATTCCCGCCTCGCCGGCGCCGTGGAACGCGCCTGCCATAAACGGATTGTCCTCAACCGCGTTTGCAAAAACAACAAGTTTTGCGCACCCGAACCCGTCGCTGTCTTTTGTAAGCTTAGCCGTTTCCTTTATAACCTCGCCCATTTTTTTCACCGCGTCCATATTTATGCCGGCTTTTGTCGAGCCGACGTTTACCGACGAGCAAACAAGCTCGGTTTCGGAAAGCGCCTCGGGGATTGCGTAAATAAGCGACGTATCGCCGACGGTAAAAGCCCTTGTGAACCAGCGCCGAAAAACCGCCGATAAAGTTGACGCCCACAGTGTGCGCCGCCTTGTCGAGAGTTTTTGCGATTTTAACAAAATCGGACGGCGAATGTCCCTGCCCGATAAGCGAAACGGGAGTTACCGAAATACGCTTGTTTATAATGGGAATACCGTATTCCGCCTCAATCTGCTTACCCACCTTTACAAGGTTCTCTGCTTTTTTTGTCACCTTATCATACAACTTTGATGTGAGTTTGTCAATACTTTCCGACGCGCAGTCGAGAAGCGAAATTCCCATCGTGATTGTGCGTATGTCAAGGTTCTCTTTTTCAATCATATTTATGGTTTCAAGAATTTCTTTCTGATTTATCATAACGCTGTCCTCTCGTTATTAAATTTTGTGCATCGAGTTGAAAATATCCTCGTGCTGAATGTTTATCACAACGCCAAGTTCTTTGCCTTTTTTTGTAAGACATTCCGAAAGATTTGAGAAGTTTTCTTTCATATCTTTAAGGCTCACCGACATAACCATTGTGAAAACGTCGCCCATAATCGTTTGTGAAATATCGAGAATATTAACGTTTAATTCCGATAAAACCGTGGTGACACCGCATATGATGCCGACCTTGTCTTTTCCTACAACCGTGATAATCGCGTTCATATTTTTCTCCTTTTTGTTTTTGTGTAGATGTTTGTGCATTTTCAGCGGTGCTTTTGTGGGCATCGCACCCTACAATTTATTAAAACAAACCGTGTTCCCGTAGGGGACGATGCCTATATCGTCCCGTTTCGGTTTTGGCACCCGTCCCGTTTTTTTACATTTCATGACGTTTGCGCACCGCCTCGTAAATCATCAATGCACCGGCAACCGACGCGTTGAGCGACGTCACCTCGCCGTACATCGGGATTTTCACCAGAAAATCGCACGTTTTCTTGATAAGAGGCGAAATTCCCTCGCCCTCACTGCCGATAACTATTGCAATATTTCCCGAAAAAAATCCTGTGTGTAAATTGTGTTTTCGCCGTCCATATCCGCGCCGATAACCCAAATGTTTTGTTTTTTTAATTTTTCAATGGTCTGCACAAGGTTTGTAACCTTTGCAACGGGGGTGTATTCCACTGCGCCAGCCGATGATTTTTCGCATACCGGCGTGAGCGACGCACTGCTGTGTTTTGAAATTATAACGCCGTCCGCGCCTGCCGCATTTGCCGTCCTTATTATCGCGCCGAGATTGTGAGGGTCGGTAATTCTGTCCGCGATGACGATAAAATGCGGTTTTTTTGTTTTTTTGTCCGCCGCGGCAAGAATTTCGTCAACGCTCGCGTAGTCTTTCACGGGCGCGATTGCGATAACTCCCTGATGCGATTTCGTTTCGCTCATCATATCGAGTTTTTTTGTTTGTCAACCTCGGATATGATGATTTTGTTTTGCCCGTGCAAGCGCAGAATATTTTTTTCGCCGAGCCTTGGATTTCGCCCTTTTTTTATGTATATTTTGTCAATCTGACGTCCCGATTTGAGAGCCTCCAGCACGGGATTTCTGCCCTCAATTTTTGGACGTTTTTCAAATTCGTTCATTATAAATACCTCAATAAATTGAATTTACGGTGTTTTGGGCGGTGCGATGTGGGCATCGTCCCGAATATTTTCCGTTTCATTTCCGCCGTCAAACATTGTGTAGGGGACGATGCCTACATCGTCCCGTTTAAATAACATTTCGTCTGCAACTCTACGCAAAAGGAAACCGCATAATCAACATACGCGACCCCCTTGTCTGCAATATTATTAAATTTTATTCCGCAAGATTGAATTTGTCGCAGATTGCGTTAACCGCTTTTTCAGCGTTTTTTTCTCGCTGATGAGCACCGAAACTTTGATTTCCGACGTTGAAATCATATGAATGTTAATTCCTGCCTCGCACAGCGCCTCAAACATTGACGACGCAACACCGGGGTTGTTTACCATACCTGCGCCGACGATTGAAACCTTGGCGAACGAATCCGCCGCTTTAAGGTCCTCAAAGCCGATAACTTCTTTGTTTGCGCAAAGAAGCTCAACCGCTTTCTGCATATTCGATTTCGACACAGTAAAGCTGATGTCTTTTTTGTTTTCTCTGCCGATTGACTGGAGGATTATATCAACGTTTATGCCGTTTTTTGCAAGCAGTGAGAACACCTTAAACGCAACGCCGGGTTTATCCTCAATATCGCAAAGCGAAATTCTCGCAACGTCCAAATCGTGCGCCACACCTTTAACCAACATTTTTTCCATATTGTTTACCTCCTTAACGACAGTTCCTTCATTATTATTAAGCGACGACCTTACGCAAAGGTTTACATTGTATTTTTTCGCCATCTCAACCGAGCGGTTGTGCAGAACGTTTGCGCCCATACTTGCAAGTTCAAGCATTTCGTCAAACGAAATAACGTCCATTTTCTTGGCATTTTTCACAATTCTCGGGTCTGCGGTGTAAACGCCGTCAACGTCGGTGTAAATTTCGCAAAGGTCCGCGCCCAGCGCCGCCGCAAGCGCAACCGCCGATGTGTCCGAGCCGCCGCGTCCGAGGGTTGTGATGTCCTCATATTTGTTAATTCCCTGAAATCCCGCAACAACAACAATGTTTTTGTGTTCCAGTTCTTTTTTTATTCTGTCCGCGCTGATTTTGCTTATTCTCGCGTTTGAATAGCTTGTGTCGGTGGTAAGCCCCACCTGCCAGCCCGTGAGCGAAATTGCCGGATAACCCAGCTCGTGTATCGCCATTGCAAGCAAAGAAATTGAAATCTGCTCGCCTGTGGAAAGAAGCATATCCATTTCGCGCTTGGACGGATTTTTGAAATTTCCGCCGCTTTTTTTCAATCAAATCGTCGGTGGTGTCGCCCTGTGCCGAAACAACCACAACAACCGAGTTGCCTTTTTTTGTAGGTTTCGATAATTCTTTTTAGCAACATTAAAAAAACTCTTTCCTTATCTGCAACCGAGCTTCCGCCAAATTTCTGCACGATCAAACTCACCTTGCATTCCCCCTTTTTATGATAATACCAAAAAATGTACTTATAATGTCTTTGTTAAGCTCATTTAATTTATTTTCAAAATCTTTTTGCCGTCATTTCGTCGGTTACAAAAGCCGATTTCGCCGTCTTCCGCGTCGATAATCTGTGCGCCGTCAAAGATTTTTCAATCTCCGCTTTAACGCTTTCTTTATCGTCTGCTTTAACGCGCGCAAAATGCTTTGATACCGAATTTTCGCTGTTTTTCCCAAAATGCCGCCGCCGACGTCCTCCCAAACGGGCGAATCGGTGTTTTTCACCGCTTTTTGCAATTTCTATAACGTCGGATACAACCGCGCTTGCCGTGGGAAGTTTGCCTGCGCCTCTGCCGTAGAAAAAGCGCGTCGCCCACCGCATTGCCCTTGACCAAAATCGCGTTAAACACGCCGTCAACGCTCGCAAGCGGACTTTCGTCCGGCACAAAGCAGGGCGAAACGTACACGTCAAGCTTGCCGTTTTCAAGCGCTCTGCAATGACCGCAAAGTTTTATTACGCAATCCGATTTTTGCGTATTCCACATCGGTAAGGGTTACGTTTCTTATTCCCGTAACGGGGATTTTTGTGCTGTCAACATATTTGCCGAACGCAAGCGACGTGAGAATTGCAATTTTTCTCACCGCGTCGATTCCGTCAATATCCGCCGACGGATTTTTTTCTCGGCATATCCCTTTGTCCTGCGCCTTTTTAGCGCATTTTCCATAGTTTCGTCTTTGTTTATCATCTGCGTTAAGATGTAGTTTGTCGTGCCGTTCAAAATTCCCGTGATTTCGGAAATTTCGTTCGCCGCAAGGCAAAGCTTGAGCGGTCTTATAATGGGAATACCGCCTCCCACGCTCGCCTCAAAAAGGTAGTGAACCTTGTTTTCGGACGCAAGCTTCAAAAGCTCGCACCCGTGCTTTGCGACAAGCTCTTTATTTGAGGTTACAACGCTCTTTTTCGCCTCAAGCGCGCGCTTTGTAAACTCATAAGCAGGGTTTACTCCGCCCATAACCTCAACAACAACACTAACGTCGGTGTCGGTCAGTATATCGTCATAATTTTTTGTGAAAAGCTCTTTTTCAGGGTGAGAATTAAATTCTCTTATGTCCAGTATATGCTTAATGTCGATTTTTGTGCCTGCGCGTCGGGTTATGCCGTCGGAATTCTTTCTGATAACTTCGTAAACGCCCGAACCGACCACGCCGTAACCTAAAATTGCTATACCAACCATCTATTGCCTCCGTTAATTTGAATTTTTGCAAATTTTTTTCCTTTTGCAAGTTTTACTCTTTTTAATTGCAAAAATTATATCATACAATGCGTCAAATGTCAAATTTTAAGAGCCTAAAAACAACAACAATATTATTGCCGTTCGGAGGTAAAAATTTTGTGGAAATTTTTGAAAATTCGTCCAATTTGTCAAAAAAACTTCTGCCGTGGTGTCCTTTTTTTGTGGGCGTTTTGCCCGAAACCTCGGCTTTTATATCAACTTTTGTGCCGAAAAATTTTTTTATAATAAATTCTCTTATTTTTCTTTGTTTGTAAGAATTGTCGCACGTTTTTTTCCTCGTCCTGGACTTTTATCGTTAAAATGCCGTTGCCGTCCAGCGCGGAGGTGTCTTTTAGCGCAAAATACACCGTCAGCTCGCCGTCTTTTTATGGAGCGGTTTATAACCTCGCCCCACGACGCGGCGATGAGCGACGCGTTTTTGTTTGTCTGATTTTGCGCCTTTTCTTCGGGGATTTCTCCGCTGTTTGCGCTCTTGCTTGCCTCGCTCGGAATTTGCGCGTTTTCCGTTAGTTTCGCAGGCTCAAAATTTTGGGAATTTGAATTTTCGGAAAAATTCATCTTGCAAATTTGCACTGTTTTTGCGGTGCGTCCTCACACGGGGAATGTCGGACGGACGGGATAAATTTTTCGGTGTCCGCTTTCACCTCATCAGCCGATTTTTCCGTCCTGTGACGGCAAATTCTGCGCGTTTGAAACGGGCACAAAATTTCCCGACGATATAGACGCAACCTTTTCTTCAAGACGTTTTATCCTGTCCAAAAGTGCGTCGGCGCCTGTGCTCAAATCCGGCTCGCTCATACGCGTAATTGCGACTTCTATAAGAGTTTTTCGCGTTTTTGGTAAATTTTAAATTGCTTACAAGCTCGTTCAAAACATTTATGCAAAAACATAATATGCTCGTGCGTGAAATTTTTTTGAAATCGACAAAAATTCTGCCGTTCCGCTCGGCGTTTCCGTCGCCGCCCGGCGCGCCCGTTACCGAACAAAACATAATCTGCGCAAAAAAATATCCAGTGCGCGCACGGCAAAAATCGTCAATGTTTTTTTGCCCGTGTCGAGAATTTTTGTAAAACGCGCCGATTGCGCCTTTTTGCGTCGCTTTTTGCCGACAAAATCGGCAATGTCGAGCAGTGACGCGTCATCAAGACCGCCGAGAATTTCCACCGTGTCTTCATAGGTGAGATTGTCGTGTTTGAACGCGAGGCACTGGTCGAGAATACTCAAAGAATCGCGCATCGAGCCGTTTGCAAGATACGCCACATATTCGATTGCCGAGTCCTCCGCGGTCACGTTTTCGCCCTCAAGAATGGTTTTGATTCTGCTCGTTATGTCGGACGGCGAAATGGTTTTTGAAATCGAACCGCTGACACCGCGACAAAATGGTTGCCGGGATTTTGTGAACCTCGGTCGTCGCGAGGATAAAAACAACGTGCTTGGGCGGTTCTTCAAGCGTTTTCAAAAGTGCGTTGAACGCGCCCTGTGAAAGCATATGCACCTCGTCGATGATGTAAACCTTGTATTTTGCCACAGTGGGGGTGTACTGCACCTGTTCGATAATCGAGCGGATATTGTCAACGCCCGTGTTTGACGCGGCGTCGATTTCGATAATGTCCATCACCGTTTCGTTTAAAATTCCCTTGCAGATTTCGCATTCGTTGCACGGGTTGCTGTCAACAGGGTGCTCGCAGTTTATGGCACGGCTCAAAATTTTTGCCGTAGACGTTTTGCCCGTTCCGCGCGTGCCGGTAAAGAGGTACGCGTGAGCAAGACGGTTTTTCGGCAATCTCGTTTTTGAGAGTTTTTTTGTTATGTGCGTCTGACCGATAACGTCGTCAAACGTGAGCGGACGCCATTTTCTGTATAATGCCTTGTATGCCACGTGAAAAACCTCCTTTTTTTCGGGGAATTTTTTTCGTTCGGTATTCCCTGAAATAAACTTATAATAACGCGGTTTTGCCGGAATGTAGGGGGACGATGCCTGCATTGTCCCGAAACCGATATTTTGCAAAAATCCGCATAAAAAAATGCAAAAATAAAGGCCGTACGTCTTAAACTCGAATTATCTTTCCGCGCGCAGCATTGCAGTTAGCTCAAACAAGGAGCGCTTACGGCACATACAGCAAAACTGCTTACGGCTGCTTGGTTCCCCACCTGACCGGGTTCACAGCTGTGTATTGCGTAAGACCTTGCTCTCAACACCACTTGCAATGCGCAAGTCCGCACAAAGAATAACCCTCATAAAAGACATAACCCTTGCTATAGCGGATTGCAAGTACAGGGCACCGCTACCGCCCCGGTTGTACGACCGATTTTTTTATTATACTATAAATTTTTTTCATTTTTCAAGATGTTTTTTTAATTTATTTTTTTGTCGGATTGTGATGATTTTTTTGTTTCGCGGGTCACGGGGCGATGTGGCATCGCCCCTACAGGGAACGGGAGGTGTCAGATGTTTTTTTGTCGTTGGCGTTTGCACGGCACGGACGGTGTCAGATGTTTTTTTGTTGTTGGCATTTGCACAGGCGCCGACGGCGGAGGATATTTTTTTGTTGTTGACGTTTTTGCAGGCATCGCCCCCTGCATACTATTTTCTGTGACATTGTAGGGGACGATGCCCACATCGTCCCGTCCGCCGACCGACACACCGCCGATCGACAATCGCACCGCGTACGCGAACAACGGCACCGTCAATTAACAACCAACCATTGTAGGGGACGATGCCCACATCGTCCCGTTTTTGTTTTTCGGCAACAAAAAGACGGCTAAAAGCCACTCCTCGATAAGACAACATTGCCTTAAAAAAACATATTTTTCGTGTCTTTTCTGCGTTAAAAAAAGCTCGCAATCCGTCAGGATTACTCACTTTTTGCCTTGAAATTCATCAAAAAAATCTTGTTTTTTTAAGGTGCAGAGCAGTTTTGAATATCGGATTTTACAATTCAGACAAGAAATAAAACCTGCCGTTATGCTGACGCATATGGCAGGTTTTTTTGACGTAGTATGAATTTAAAATACGGCTTCAAAACCAATGCTTTCTTATTGAGGAGCGGCTAAAAAAACCGTCTTTTTCATCTTCCCATCACACCGACAATTCCGCTTCTTCGCCGAGAACGTCTTTATATTTATCCAAAACGGGCGAAACGTAATCTCTCAAAAATTCCTCGGTCTGCTCTTTTCGCTCTGCCGATGAAATTTTTCGGGCTTGAGCACCGCTTTTTATGTCGTCGAGATTGAGATTGAAACTTTCGTCGTTAACAATTCTCTCAATGAGGTCGTTTTCCTTGCCCTCTTCCTTGACAACCCTCGCCGCCGCCATTGAATGTATTCTGATTTTTTCGTGCAGTTCCTGTCTGTCACCGCCGTTTTTAACCGCCTGCATCATAATGTTTTCGGTCGCCATAAACGGAAGTTCTTTCAAAATATGCTGTTCGATAACTTTCGGATAAACCACCATTCCCGCCGCAACGTTGAGATAAATGTTCAAAAATCGCGTCCGCCGCAAAGAAAGCTTTCGGGAACGGAAATGCGCTTGTTCGCCGAGTCGTCGAGAGTCCTTTCAAACCACTGCGTCGACGCGGTAATGGCAGGATTTATGCTGTTTGCAATGACGTAACGCGCGAGCGACGAAATTCTTTCCGAACGCATAGGATTGCGTTTGTATGCCATTGCCGACGAGCCGATTTGACTCTTTTTCAAACGGTTCCTCCACCTCTTTGAGATGCTGAAGAAGCCTCAAATCGTTGCTGAATTTATACGCACTCTGCGCGATTGAGCTTAAAACGTTTAAAAACTGCGAATCGAGTTTTTCGCGAATACGTCTGTCCCGAAACGGGGAAAAATACGCGTCAAACCCCATTTCTTTCGTTATCATTTCGTCCAGCTTTTTAACCTTTTCGTGGTCGCCGTCAAAAAGCTCCAAAAAGCTTGCCTGTGTACCGGTCGTGCCTTTCGAGCCTAAAAGTTTCGCCTTTGAAAGCTGATATTCCACGTCCTCCAAGTCCATCAAAAGCTCCTGAATCCATAGACACGCGCGCTTGCCGACGGTGGTGAGCTGTGCCGGCTGAAAATGCGTAAAGCCGAGCGTGGGGAGATTTTTGTATTCGTCCGCAAAAATTTTAAGACGGTAAATAACGTTGACAAGCTTTTTGCGGATAAAGCTTTTAAACCCTCCGTCATAATGATAATATCGGTGTTGTCGCCGACGTAACAGCTTGTTGCGCCGAGATGGATAATCGCCTTTGCCTTGGGGCATTGCACGCCGTACGCATACACGTGCGACATAACGTCGTGGCGAACCTCTTTTTCGCGCGCCTTTGCAACGTCGTAGTTTATATCGTCTTTAAATTTTTCCATTTCGGCAATCTGCTCGTCGGTGATGTTCAAACCGAGCGCTTTTTCCGATTTTGCAAGTGCAATCCAAAGCCTGCGCCACGTTTTGAATTTTCTGTCGGGCGAAAAAAATTTCTTTCATTTCGTCGCTTGCGTAGCGCGTGTTGAGCGGACTTTCGTAAATGTTGTTCAAAATATCACCTCATATGTATTATGGGGACGATGCCCGCACCGTCCCGTTTTTTCGTATAACGTTTGCGTTGTTTCGTGCAATATATTGCAGGAACGATGCCCGCACCGTCCCGTTATTTTATTCCAATTCGGACAAAAATTTCTCCAGTCTGTCAAGACCCTCTTTAATGTTTTCCATACTCGTCGCATACGACCATCTCACATAATCGGGCGCCTCAAAACCTGTGCCGGGAACAACCGCAACCAGCTTGTCGTCCAAAAGCATTTCGGCAAATTCGTCCGCCGAATGAATGGTTTTTCCGTTCAGCTTTTTGCCGAGAATGTTTTTGATATTCATCATTATATAGAACGAACCGTGCGGTTTTTATGCACGAAACGCCCTCAATTTTGTTAATTCTGTCCGCCATATAATTGCGCCTTTTTGCAAACTCCGCAACCATAGCGCCAAGCTCCTCCTGCGGACCGTTAAGCGCCTCTATTGCGGCAATCTGCGCGATTGTGTTGGGGTTGGACGTCGCGTGGCTCTGCACGTTTGACATAACCTTTGCAATGGTCGGATTTGACGCGGTGTAGCCTATTCTCCAGCCCGTCATAGCGTAGGTTTTTGATACGCCGTTCACGATAATCGTGATGTCTTTCACCTCGTCGCTTATCTGCGCGATTGAAAAATGTTTTCCTTCATATATAAGATGCTCGTAAATCTCGTCCGAAACGATATACAAGCTGTGTTTTAATGCGATTTCCGCGATTTTTTCAAGTTCTTTTTTTGTATAAAACCATACCCGTCGGGTTGCTCGGACTGTTCAGTACGATTGCGCGCGTTTTTTTCGGTGATTTTCTCCTCAATCTGCTCGGGAGTAACCTTAAAATCGTTGTCCTCCGACGCGTAAACCGTGACGGGAACGCCCGAATTGATTTTCACCATTTCGGGGTAGCTCACCCAGTAAGGCGCAGGGATAATAACCTCGTCGCCCTCGTTTAAAATTGCGCCGAAAACGTTTACAAGCGAGTGTTTCGCGCCGTTTGAAACCACAATTTGGTTAGGCTCGTAATAAAGCGAATTGTCGCGCATAAATTTCTGACAGACCGCTTTTTTGAGTTCGGGCATACCGGAAGCCGGGGTGTATTTTGTTTTGCCCTCCAAAATTGCCTTGATAGCCGCGTCTTTTATGTGCTTGGGTGTGTCAAAATCAGGCTCGCCCGCGCCGAAACCCACAACGTCAAGACCGTCCTTTTTCATCTGCTTGAATTTCGCGTCAATCGACAGTGTCGGTGACGGCGAAATGCTCAAAAACTTCTCGGAAAGATACATTTTTTTAACCTGCCTCCGTTTATAATACTGAATAATTTTTATTGCAAAAATTTCATTTTTTTGCGTTGCATTACTGTTTTATCCTATCATAAACACACGAAAAAAATGCAAGTTTTTGATGATAAAATTCAAAAATTTTGCAAATTTATTATATTTTCAACATTTTTCAAAGTTTTGATGTGAAATTTTGTTGATAATATCCTCACTGTAATTGAGGGCGAGGAGTTTGTCGAACAAAACGTAAAGAAATCCGCAGTCCGGAATGTCGGACGGGGTTGAGTCGATGCCGTCAAAATCCGCGCCGATGCCGATGTTGTCTTCACCGCCGAGTGCCATAAAATGCTCAATGTGGCGCACCGCGTCGTCGCTTGACGCAACACCCGTGTCATTCAAAAAAATCGGGGCAGAGGTTTATGCCGACAACGCCTCCGCGGTTTTTGAGGTTTATAAACATATCGTCGGTTAAATTCCGTTTGTACGAACAAACCGCGCGCGAATTTGAGTGCGTGGCGCACACTTTTCCGCCGAAATTTTCCAGAACGTCATAAAATCCTTTGTCGCTGATGTGCGACGTGTCGAGAATTATGCCGTTTTTCTCAAATTCTTTTCAAATATTCTTTGCCGAGCGCGGTAAGACCTTTTGTGTTGCCCTCCGCGCCCTCGCCTTTCGGATAGCCGACTCCTCCGCACAACGGTGTGTCGTCGTTCCAGGTGAGGCTCATAATTCTGACGCCCGATTTTGCAAGCTTTTTCAACGTCAGCAAGCGTCAAATCGGGTGTGTTTCCCAGTCCCTCAACCGCAATAACGGTGTCAAAATTTGTGTGCTTTAAAGCTTTTGTTTCGGCTTTGATTTTTTCGATAATCGCAAAAATATCAGCGCATTTTAAGCTTTTATCGTTGAAAATTGCCATTGTGTATGTTGCTTTTTTATAATTTTCGCACTTTTTTTGCGCTCACCATACAGTCACTGTCATAAAGGTTTTTTTGCCGTCAAAATAAAGCTTAAATGCGGTGTCGCAGTGCGCGTCGAAGATTTCATATTTCATAATAATCACAACCTTATAAAAATTTTTGCAAAAAATTTAATCGGAATTGTCGAACGCGTTTTTATGTAATTGATTTTGTACGTTTTAAAGCCGAATTTTGTCTTGCGCGCATACACCTCCGCAACGTCAAAACGAACTTCTCCCTGCCAGTTTGTTTGCGCAAGATAGTTTTGCGCGCCGAGAATGATTTTCTGCTGTTTTTTGAAATCCACCGCCTCGCCAGGTGTGCCGAATTTGTCGTTTGAGCGCGTTTTCACCTCGACAAAACAGAGCGTTTTGCCCTTTTGCGCAATAATGTCCACCTCCGCATTCCGCTTGCGGTAGTTGCGCTCGAGAATTTTGTAAAAACGAAGCGTCAGATAGTGCGACGCCGTATCCTCGCCGAATTTGCCGAATGCTTTTTTTGCTGAATTTGTCCGAGTTGGATTTGTCCGATTTGTTTTTATCCGAAATGTCAATATTGTTCAAGTTTAAAACCCTCTGTCACTGATTTTTAAAAAGCCTGAAACTCTGCCTGTGATACGGGCAGGCACCGTATTTTTCAAGCATTTCGTAGTGCAGTTTTGTGCCGTAGCCCTTGTGCTTTGAAAACATATACTGCGGATATTCTTTGTCAATTTTGTCCATAAATCTGTCACGCGAAACCTTTGCCAGAACCGACGCCGCCGCAACGGTGAGGCTCTTTTGGTCGCCCTTTACGATAAGCTCAAACGGGCAGGGCAGATTTTTCATACTGTTGCCGTCGATAAGCGCAAGCTCGGGCGCGGGGTTGAGCCCCTCAACCGCCTTTTTTTAAAAGGCAAGATGCGCCGCGTTCAAGATGTTTATTTCGTCGATAATTTTTCTCGTCGACCGACGCGATTGAATATGCGGTTGCCTTCTCTTTTATCACGTCAAAAATAGTAATCGCGCTTTTTCCGAAAGCTTTTTAGAGTCGGTCAAACCGTCGATTTGTATGTCTTTGGGAAAAAAATCACCGCCGCCGCATAAACAGGTCCGGCAAGCGGACCTCTGCCTGCCTCGTCCGCGCCCGCGACGTATACAAAGCCGTTTTCCCAGTATTTTTTTTCGTATTCAAGATTGTCAAAACCGCACATTTTTTCGGCTTTCATTCCTGTTCACCCACTTTGTCCAGCGTTATTTTTCCGAGCGTTGCCGCGCGGAATTCGTCCAAAAGCACATTCGCCGCGCGCAGTGTGTCGATTTCTCCGCCCGACACCACAAATCCGCGCTTTCTTCCCAAAAAGTTCAAGCATTTCATAACCGCCGAGATTTTCAAAATCTGTCATTTTGTAACGCTCGGTGAGCGAATTGGGATAATTTTCGCGCAAAAGTTCCAAAAGGTGCATTGCAAGTTCCTCAACGTCCATAATTTCATCCTTCACCGCACCGGTGAACGCAAGCCGCATACCCACGGTTTGGTCGTCGAATTTTGGCCACAAAACGCCCGGGGTGTCCAAAAGCTCAAATCCGCTCGCAATGCGCACCCACTGTTTTCCGCGCGTAATGCCCGGTTTGTCGCCCGTTTTTGCGCTTTTTTGTTGGCAAGCTTGTTGATGAACGACGATTTTCCGACGTTCGGCACGCCGACAATCATCATTTTAAGCGAACGGTTCACAATTCCGCGCGATTTCCACGCCTCGATTTTTGTCGGACAAAAATATTACGGCATTTTTTTCCCAAAACGCTGTTCAAATTTTTTTGCCCTGATCCGAGTTTACCGCCATAGCCAAAATGCCGTTTCTCTCTCAAAAATATTTCAGCCATGTTTCGGTTTCTAATCTGTCCGCAATGTCGGATTTGTTGAGCACCACAAGCCGTTTTTTTATCGCCGATAAGCGCGTCAATCTGCGGATTTTTTTACTGCTTCTCGGTATCCGCGCGTCGAGAATTTCGACCACAATATCCACCGATTTTATGTTTTTCTTCGATAAGGCGCATAGTTTTTGTCATATGCCCAGGAAAACCATTGTATATTCATAAAAAAATCTCCTAATCAAAAATTATACTAATATTATATTTTATTCCGCACGATTTGTCAAATATGCAAAAAAATATGTTATTATGTGACATATTTTTAACAATAATACGCTCAATAATCCTATTTCATATATAATAAAAAAGGTATATAATTATGTGGGATATAATAACTTTAAAAATATTTTTATGTTATAAAGGAGTTTTTTTAAAATGGCTGAATTAAGATTTAACCCCTTACAAAGGACTGGGTAATGATTGCGTCGCACCGTCAGAACAGACCGCAGATGCCGAAAGATTGGTGTCCGTTCTGCCCCGGCTCGGGAAAGGTTCCCGATCACTTCGATGTGTATGAATACGACAACGATTTTCCTGCGCTGTCGCAAAATCCGCCCGTGCCCGACGACGTTGCGACCGAAATTTACAAAACCGCGCCGTCCTACGGCAAATGCGAGGTAATTTTGTATTCGCCCGAGCACACCGTGACACTGCCCGAACTTTCGGTTGACCACGTGAGAAAGCTTGTAGACCTCTGGTGCGAGCGATATGAGGCTATGAAAGCGGACGAAAAATCAAATACGTTTTTCATTTTTCGAAAAACAGAGGCGAGGTTGTGGGCGTTACAATGCCTCACCCTCACGGTCAGATTTACGGATATTCGTTTATCCCCCAAGAAAAATCGAGCTTGAGGTAAATTCGTCAAAAAGAGCATTTTGACAAAACGGGTCACTGCCTTTTCTGCGATATGTTAAAGGACGAATATTCCGCAAAAGACAGAATTATTTTTGAAAACGACGATTTCGTTGTATTTCTGCCGTTCTATTCCGCATATCCGTACGGAATAAACATCGCGTCAAAATCGCATAAACACAATATTTCGCAGTTCACCGATACTGAACGCACAAACCTTGCAAAGGCAGTGCGCGAGGCGGCAGGTACGCTGGATAACCTTTTTCGGCTACACTTTCCCGTATATGATGTGTATTCAGCAGTCGCCCGTAAACAGCGGTGATATGTCGGATTTCTGCCACTTCCACATTGAATTTTATCCCCCGATGCGCAGTGCCGACAAGCAGAAATTCAACGCGTCGAGCGAAACGGGGAGCGTGGGCGCACTGCAACCCCACCGCGCCCGAGGAAAAGGCGAAAAAGAACTTCGCGAGGCACAAAAAAATACATAGAAAACGACAATAAATAAATTTTTGTTGAAAAAAATTCTTAAAGTTGGTTTATAATATATTTATATAATGCCTACAAAGGAGTAAAATATGGAACTTTGCAAAATTATTGATAAATTTATAGAAATTTACGGCGGTACAAAGGACGATTTGAGAATTTTCACATCGCCCGGGCGCGTTAACCTTATCGGCGAGCATACCGACTATAACGGCGGATATGTTTTTCCCGGCAGCGCTCACTATGAAAAAACTACAATCGTTGCGCGCAAAAAGAAATGACAGCAAAATTGTTATGCGCGCCACCGACCTTGACGTTGTGGTTGAGGCGGATATTGACCGTCTGGAGGATTACAAGGGCATAAAAATGGGGCGACTATCAGCTCGGCGTTGCGGACGAACTCAAAAAAGAGGGTTACGAAATTGTCGGTGCAGACCTTTTGTATGACGACACCGTTCCCCACGGAGGCGGACTTTCGTCGTCGGCGGCGATAGAAGTATCCACTGCCGTTATGTTTACAACGTTTTCAAACGAGAAAAACGGCATAAACGAAGAAATTGATATGATAAAAATGGCGAAAATCAGCCAAAAGGCGGAGCACAATTTCATCGGCGTAAAATGCGGAATTATGGACCAGTTTGCCTCTGCAATGGGCAAAAAGGACCACGCAATTTTCCTCGACTGAAAAAAGCTCGATTACAAATATGCGCCAATAAATTTTGAGGGCGAAAAGCTCATGGTCACCAACACAGACAAAAAACACGCTCTCAGCGCGTCGAAATACAACGAGCGCAGAGAAGAGTGCGAAAGAGGGCTTGAAATGCTCAAAAAGCAATGCCCGAAAAACGTGCCTGGGCGAGATTTCGTATGACGAATTTATGCAGCACAAAAATCTCATCACCGACCCGATTGTCGAGAAAAGGGTGGAACACGTTATATGCGAGTGCGACAGGGTGTTAAAGTCGGTTGACGCGCTGGAAAAAGGCGATATTGTAAAATTCGGCAAGCTTATGAACGAGTCGCACGATTCGCTCAAAAATCTGTATGAAGTTACCGGTGATGAGCTTGACACGCTTGCATACGAGGCGCGCAAAATAGACGGCGTTCTCGGTTCGCGTATGACGGGCGCAGGCTTCGGAGGCTGTACGGTCAGCATTGTCGAGGAAGGCGCGGTGGATAAATTTATTGAGGAAGTCGGCAAAAACTACACCGCAAAAAAACAGGGCTTACACCGTCGTTTTTACATATCTGAAATCGGTGACGGGGACACGAAGTAAAAATGAAACTTATTCTTGCAACGTCAAACAAAGGCAAGCTCAAAGAGGTCAGAGAAATTCTGCCCGAATACGACATTGTAACGATGTCCGAGGCAGGAATACACGACGAAATAGAGGAAAACGGCACAACGTTTGAGGAAAACGCATACATCAAGGCAAAATATGTGTGTGACCGCCTCGGCGAGGTCACAATCGCGGACGATTCGGGTCTTGAAGTGGATTTTCTGGACGGCGCGCCGGGAATATATTCCGCGCGTTTTGCAGGCGAGGGTGCGACAGATAAAGACAGAAATGCAAAGCTTTTATCTATGCTTGAGGGCGTGCCTTTTGACAAGCGCACAGCGCGTTATGTCTGCTCCATTGCCATTGTTTACCCGAGCGGAGAAAAGCACATTTTCACAAAAAAACGTGCGAGGGATACATTCTCGAAAAGGAAATCGGCGGCGGCGGTTTCGGCTATGACCCGCTGTTTTATTTCCCCGAGTTCAAAACCACGCTGGCAAACGTTCCGCTTGACACAAAAAACACTGTCAGCCACCGTTCAAAGGCGCTCGGCGAGCTTAAAAAATTTTTGGCGGACAAAAGATAAGGAGATAAAAATATGAGCATTGCAGACGAAAGATTTATACAAAACTGCAAGGATATTCTGGAAAACGGCTTTTCCGACGTTTGTTACGACGTGCGCCCGACCTGGGCGGACACGGGCGAAAAGGCGCATACAATAAAAAAATTCTGCATTGTTAACCGATACGATTTGACAAAGGAATTTCCTATAATAACATTAAGGAAAACCTTTTTTAAATCCGCCGTTGACGAGCTTTTTTGTGGATTTGGCAGAAAAAGTCTAACAACACGCATGACTTAAAGAGCAAAATCTGGGACGCGTGGGCGGATGAAAACGGTTCAATCGGCAAGGCATACGGCTATCAGCTCGGCATTAAGCATAAATACAAAGAGGGCGAATTTGACCAGGTTGACAGGGGTTTTTGTACGATTTAAAAGCACAATCCGCTCAGCCGAAGAATTATGACGAATATCTATAATCACGCGGATTTGCACGAGATGAATTTGTATCCGTGCGCGTACAGTATGACGTTCAACGTGACGGGAAACCGATTAAACGGCATACTAAACCAGCGTTCGCAGGATATGCTTGCTGCAAATAACTGGAATGTATGTCAGTATGCTGTACTTCTGCATATGTTCGCAAAGGTGTCGGGACTTGTTGCCGGCGAACTGGTGCACGTTATAGCCGACGCGCATATTTACGACCGCCACATTCCCATTGTTGAGGAGCTTATAAAGCGCGAGCCTCTGCCTGCTCCGACGTTTGAAATTGACGATATTGACGATTTTTATAAATTTACTGTTGACAATGTTCGGCTGAAAGATTATAATTATCACGAGTTTAACATTAAAATTCCCGTGGCTGAATGACGGGGATTGAAAGGACATAATATGAATCTTATTGCGGCAGTGGACAAAAATTGGTCGATTGGCTTTAAAGGCAGTCTTTTTGTATCACATAAAGGAAGATATGAGGTTTTTTTAAGGAAAAAACCGACGGCAGGGTTGTGGTTATGGGCAGAAAAACGCTTGAATCTTTGCCCGGCGGAAAACCGCTCTCAAACAGAATTAACATTGTTTTGTCGTCGAATAAGGATTTTTCCGCGCCCGGGTGCATTGTGTGCCGTTCGTTTCCCGAACTTTTCGAGAAAATCAAGGCATACGACACCGACGATATTTTTGTAATCGGAGGCGAGAGCCTTTACAATATGCTTATGCCGTATTGCAAATTTGCCTATATCACCGAGGTTGACGGCGAGAAAAGAGGCGGACAAGGCGATTAACAATATATCGAAAAACCCGTCGTGGCGCCTTGCGGACGAGAGCGAAGTTAAGTCCGACGGCAATGTGAATTATGTGTTTAAAACGTATCAAAATACACTCGTGAGAAAAATGTAAATTAAATCCGTCTGTTTGTGCAGACGGATTTTTATGTATGTTTTTGCGCGTTGTGCGGATTTTTGAGAATTTGTGTATGAAATTGTATCAGAAAAAAATTTGTATGATTTTACAATGTAATTTGTATTGTAGGGGGGCGATGTCCGCATCGCCCCGTTAAACTCGTAAAAAAACTATTTATTTTCTTCCTTTCAAAAATCGGCGAAATTTTCTTATAAATCACGATTGTGATTGCCGAAAGAACGGCGCCTTTGCATATATTAAACGGCGTTATGAGCGTGAGAACGGTTTTAAACCTCTGCGCCGCCGTCCAGTCGGGCACATAGAGCGGAAGCAAAAGAAACATATTCGCAAAAAAATACCGGCAATGCTCATTGCAAGCGTGCCGAGAACCAGCCCGATAAGCGCGGTTTTTCTTGGTTTTGTTCGACCTGTATACCATTCCTGCGGTGAAAACGAAAAATTCCGTTGACGATAAAATTCGCCGCCTCGCCCACAAATCCCGTGCTTGTCATAAAACAGTGCAAAAATATTTTTCACAAACTCAATCATAACTCCTGCGCCCGGTCCGAGCGCGAGCGCGCCGATAAGCGCCGGCAAATCAGAAATTTCAACGTCCAGAAATCCGCCGACCTTAATTCCGAGGTATGTGCCGATGACCTGCAGTATAAATGCCGCCGCGGCGAGCATACCGATTTTTGCAATTTTACTTGTTTTTTTGTCATAAAAAAATTCCCCCTTAAATTTATGAAAAATCCAAGGCGGAATAATTTTTTTAATAAAAATCAAAAACTTTACCAAAAACAAAAAAATTTCTCTCTTCCAGACTGTACTGTCGGCTTTGGAATTGCACCAAATCTGCCAAAAAAAGGCTCGCGGGCTTTAACCGCCGGTGGAGAATTTCACTCCGCCCCGAAATTTTTAATATTAAATTTTATACAGAATATTATATCAATGAACACGGCTTTTTCGCATTTCCTCCTGCTTTTTGAGCAGTGCCTCTTTGTCCATAAACTGCGTGCGCTTTGAATATTCCTCGTCCATAACGTTGCCGTCGCTGTCCTTTATATATGCACGGCGGTGATGGCTGCTGTGTTTCTGTTTGCCGAAATGCGTGATTTTTATACCAAAAACCGCGTTTGTGCCTGCGGTGATGATGATGTGATGTGCCGTCATCCTCATCAGCCTCGCGCTTGTATTTCACCGACAAATACGCTTCGTAAACGGAAAGCGGAAGAAACACCGCAAACCGCACGGCAATTAAAATGTCGGAAACTGTCAAATATCCGTATGTCAAAAATCCGTATGCCGAAAGGTCTGAAAAGCATAAAAAAACATGTTGAAAAAGCAAAAGGCGGCAAACAGACATATATGAATTGTAAAGTCCTTATATTTCAATTTGTATCAAGGAAAACGCAAGGTATCAGCCTTCAAACAAAATCATAACTATGATGCGCTCCGCTATACTTAAAAGAGCCAGAAAAACGCCCAGCTTTTCCATGGAGCTTATATTTATCGCGTCACTGCGTCTTTTTCCTTCCCAATGCCGTGGGACCTCCTTTTTCCCTAATTATCAAAAAAATGAATTCACATTATATTCTAACATATAATTTCAAAAAAATCTACATATTTTTTTAAAAAAACTTAAAAATTTTTTTATGCATTTTTACAAAATTCTATTAAAAAAATACGCGTTTTTTTCATATTAAACATTCAAAAAAACCGACTGCAAATCCTTGCCTTTTGCGTGCAGAAAAATTCTCGCGTTCGGCAATATTTTTCAAGATAATGCGCGTCGCTGTTGTGCAGAATTTTCACATTTTCAAGACGGTGTTTCTGCACAATTTCGTCTTTTTTTCGACTTGTCCTTGATTTCCGCAAGCTTAAATTTCAGTTCGGGCGGAATAAAACCGAGGTTTGAAATGATACTGTACGACTGCTTGTCGATGTGCGCCGGAAAAAAACAGCCGCGCCGATGCGTTTTGCCGCGTCAAAAACGTCGTAAACCGAAAGCGTCGTTGCAGTGATGAGAAGATTTTCCTTTATATCGGTGATTTGGTCATTTTCGTCCATAACAAGCTGTCTGCCGAAAATTTCGGGCTTGTTTTTTATCACAGGCAGGTGCGCCGTAACGTAATCTTCCATTTCGTAAGCGTCATCAAGCGCCTTAAAAAGGCACACCATATGCACCTCCTCCGACGTTTCAACCTCCATACCCGGAATGACCGTAACGCCGGCGTTTGCACCGCATTTCTGCACCGCCGATACGTTTCGGCAGGAGTTGTGGTCGGTGACGGCTATAACGTCAAGACCTTTTAAATACGCCATATTTGCAATGTTGTTGGGCGTCATATCTTCGTCGCCGCACGGCGAAAAGCGCGGTGTGAATGTGTAAATCGTAAGCGAAAGCGTCCATTTTTTTCTCACCCTTTTTCTATTGTATCAATTTTGCAATAAAGTGTCAATATAAACTAATTTAAAAAAATTTTTTTTAAAAAATGCTTGCATTTTGCAAAAATTGTGTTATACTTTCAGCTTGTTACATTGTGGTTGGAGGTGAAATACATTGCCTAATATTAAATCTGCTAAAAAGAGTTAAAGTTATAAACACAAAAAAACTTTAAGAAACCAGATGATTAAAAACAAATATCAAAACTTGCATAAAGAGCTTTTGAAGCATATGTTGCTGAAGCTGATAAAGCTAATGCCGATGTGGCTTTCAAGCTTGCGGTTAAAAAACTCGACCAGGCTGTTGCAAAAGGTGTTATGCACAAAAAAACACAGCATCGAGAAAGAAATCTCAGCTTGCAGGCAAGCTTGCGAAAATCGCGTAGTTTTGCGTGAATTTTGCAAAAAAATTGATTGTGTTTATATGAACCCCTTGAGTGCAAGGGGTTTGTTTTGGTGTTCGGACGGAGGAGTTATCCTCCGTTTTTTTCGTGCACTGCGGGGGCGCGTGCAAAGTGCCATAAGCGGAGCGAAACAGTATAATAACAAATTTTATGTTTTTGATACAGAAAAAAATATTTTTAAAAATTACAGATAGGGGGCAAACGGGGAAAAATCCCGTAAAAATCCCCTCTTATGTCATATTTACGGCAAAAAATTATATTTTTTTATATGGACAGGGGGATTTTTATGGAGTTGAGAACTGTTTTCTAAATTTCTCGGCTACATACTCGGACTTCTGATAATTTTTCACGGTTTGCAAAAATCTTATTCAAACCGCTGAAAGTGATATTTAAATTTTTCTTCAGCAGTTTTCTCGGACTGGTTCTGTTATTCATCATCAATTCATTTTTCGCACATAACGGGATTTTACATCGGCATAAACCCCATAACCGCGCTGATTTTGGGGCTTTTTGGGCGTGCCGGGGATGTAGTAATTGCGATACTGAAATTCTTCATTATGTGAAAAAAACCGCGAAAAAGGATTTTTTTCATGTGGTATTATATTATTGAGGAAGTGATTTTTCGATGAACAAAAAAATTATCGCAATAAACGCAAGTCCGCACAAGGACGGCGACACTGCGTTTATGCTTAAAACCGCGCTCGATATTTTTAAATAAAAAGGTTTTGACACCGAGCTTATCTATCTTCAGAGCGCGCTCAATTCCGCAAAAACGCCGTTTTGTATGTGCTGTTCGTCGCCGTGCAGCAAGGCTTGCTACAAGGGGCACGGAGCTTGAAACGGTTTTGGATAAAATGGAAAAAGCCGACTGCGTTATTTTCGGTTCGCCCGTATATTTCGGAGTTATGACCGCCCAGCTTAAATGTCTTTTTGACAAAACGCGCGACGCACGCTCGCGCAAGGCGTTTGTCGGCAAACTCGGCTGTGCGTTTGTCTGCGGAGGCTCGCTTTTCGGCGGACAGGAGGCAACCGTGCGCTCAATTCACGACGCTATGCTGGTTGACGGCTTCACAATCGTCGGCACAAGTTCACAGAATGGTGCGGGGCACTTCGGCGTATGCGCCCGTCACCCTGCAAATGCCGACGAAAACGCGCTTTCGAGAATTGACATTATTTGCGAAAGAATTGCCGAGGAGGTTAAGTAAACATTGAACATACGCGAGCAGAGCGAAATGCTTGAAGAAAGGTACCTATGCGAATATGCGTGTTTTTTTCCAAAAAACACAAAAGGACGTCAAAAAATTTGAGGAAAAAGTGTCAAATCCGCACCGATTTTTTTCGCGCGACCGCGACCGAATTGTCCATTCAAAAAGCATTCAGACGGTTAAAGCACAAAAACACAGGTTTTCATATCGCCCGACAACGACCATTACAGAACGCGCCTCACGCACACGCTTGAGGTTTCGCAGATTGCCGCAACCATTGCAAAGGCACTGCGTTTAAACACCGATTTGACCGAGGCTATAAGCCTTGGGCACGATTTAGGGACACACGCCGTTCGGGCATATGGGCGAGCATATTTTGAACGAACTTTTCGCCTCACGGGTTCAAGCATTATGAGCAAAGCCTGCGCGTGGTTGACGTTCTTGAAAAAGGGCGGCGGGGGATTAAATCTCACATACGATGTGCGCGACGGAATTTTTAAACCACGCAGGCACTATGACGGCAAGCACGTTTGAGGGAAATAATGATCAAATATGCCGACCGTGTTGCGTATCTCAACCACGATATTGACGACGCTGTCCGCGCCGAAATAATTAAAAACGACGACTTGCCGAAAGAGTATATAAAAATTCTCGGCGGCCGCCATTCAAAGCGCATAAACACGCTTATTACCGACATTATAAACACCACGCTGAAAAACAAAGAAGTGTCTATGAGCGCCGAAATCGAGGGGCGCAATGATGGGACTTCGCGCGTTTATGTTTGACACGGTTTACAAAAATCGGCGAGCAGGACAAAAAAAGTTGAGCTTGTAATTGAAAAAAATGTATAAATATTACCTTGAAAAATCCCGAAAAATGCCCGATGAATTTGTAAATTTGCTCAAAAACTACGACGCGGACACCGTTGTGTGCGACTACATCGCGAGTATGACCGACGGATATATTTTTAAAGCGTTTTAACGCGCTTTTTCGTTCCGCAGACGTGGTAATTTGCGGTAATTTATAAATTTATGCAATTTTAAAAAGGAATTTTGAAAAAAATGTCGAATTAGAATACTTGTGCAAAAAATAAGGAAAATGGTGATGGATTTTGCCGCGTTATCCCGAATACGTTATTCAGGAGGTTATCGACAAAAGCGATATTGTTGATGTCGTTTCCGAATACGTTCCGCTTAAAAAAAGCGGTTCAAATTATATGGGCCTTTGCCCGTTTCATAACGAAAAAACACCTTCGTTTTCGGTGTCGCCGCAAAAGGGAATTTTTCATTGTTTCGGCTGCGGAGAAGGCGGAACGGCGATAAGCTTTGTTATGAAAATGGAAAATTTAACCTTTTTGGAGGCGCTTAAAAAGCTTGCGGACAGGGCGAACGTCGCACTTCCCGAAACAAGTTATGCCGACAGCAAAAAAGAGGCTGCAATAAGGGATAAAAAGAACTTTATTTTGAACTTAACAAAAAGGCGGCGCTTTTCTATTACGGTATGCTCTCAAAAAAAGAGGGCGCGCCTGCGGTTGCGTATTTTAAAGAAAGACAGCTCGACGGGCGGTGCGCAAAGTTTTATACTCTCGGATATTCTCCCAATTCGCGCACTGCGCTTTTGGATTATCTCAAGGGCGAGGGATATAAAGAGGAGGATATTTTTCGCCGCCGGACTTGCGTCGAAAAACGACTCGGGCGCATATTTCGACCGTTTCAGAAACCGCATTATGTTTCCTATTTTTTTAATGCAAACGACAAGGCTATCGGCTTCGGTGCGCGCCGTATCACGGAGGACGTAAACCTGAAATATTTAAACACCGCCGATACGCTTATTTACAATAAAAAGCAAAAAAATCTGTATTCTTTAAACGTTGCGCGCCGTTCAAAAATGCGGTGAGGTTATCTTGGTTGAGGGATATATGGACGTTATCAGCGTTGTTAAACACGGCATTGCAAACGTTGTTGCGACGCTCGGCACGGCGCTTACCTCCGACCAGGCAAAACTTTTAAAACGCTATTTCAACGAAATAATTATCTGCTACGACAGCGACGACGCGGGACTTGAGGCGAAAAACGCGCGATAATGCTTTTGCGCGATTTCGACATAAAGGTAAGCGTTATGACGGTTGAGGGCGCGAAAGATACCGACGAATTTTTTTGAAAAATACGGGCAAGACCGATTTTTAGCGCTGATAAACAAGCGAAAAATCCGATTTACTGTATTTAATGGATATTTTTGGGGCAAAATATGAACTGCAAATAAACGTTGAGGACAGAATACGCTATGTTTCCGACCTTTTGCCGTATCTTGCAAAGGTGAAAAACGACGTGGAGCTTGATATTTACGTTGAGGAGATTGCGCGCCGTGCAAAAACGGGTGCGCAGGCGATATACGCCCAGCTCGGCAAAAAACGCGTTGTAAAAAGGCGAGCAAAGCGTGCAAAAGCCCCGATATTCTGCCGTATGCCGGCGCGATTGGGTCGGACAAACTCGAAAAACGCGCGAACTTCTTTTGTCGGTGCTTGCCGACAGTGTGAGCATTTTTGAGCGTTTTGACGGCGAAAATCGACGAAAAAAACTTTTTGAAAAACAAAACTCATATCAAACTTTTTAATATAATCAAAAGAACGCGCAAAAGAGCACCAGCGCCTCGAGGCAGGCAGTGTTATGACGCTTTTCGATGAGGACGAAATCGGCGAGGTTACAAAAATTTTTGTCAATCGACGCAATGTGCGACGATAAAACGAGAGCCGTCACCGATTATATTGCCGCGATTAAGCAGGAAATGCGCAAGGCGAAAATAAGCGAGCTTTTAAAAAGCGGAGATATGGAAAAAGCTGAATGAGTTTTTAAAAAAATAAATAATTTTAACAAATGAAAGGAGGAGCAGGCTTATATGGCTGAAGAAAAAACGTTGAGGTTGAACAGACTCAAGGCGCTGCCGGTAAAAAGAGATTATAAAAAACGCTTATTGCAATCGGTCAGAAAAAAAGGGTGTGTTGTCCTACAAAGAAATTGCTGATGCTCTTTCCGAAATTGATTTAGATGTAAAGCAGATTGAAAAAGGTTTATGAAACTCTGGAGCATTTGGGCATTGAGCTTGTTGAAGATTTAGACCGCGAGCTTGCCGAAATTCAAACCAACGAGGAGGAAATTGACCTGTCAATTCCCGAAGGCGTCGGTTTGGACGACCCTGTGCGAATGTATCTTAAAGAAATCGGAAAGGTGCCTCTTTTTGAGCAGTGACGAGGAAATCGAGCTTGCCGAGAGAATGCACAACGGCGACGAGGCGGCGAAAAAGGCTTTCGAGGCGAACTTAAGGCTGGTTGTCAGCATTGCAAAACGCTATGTCGGCAGAGGTATGCTTTTTCTCGACCTTATCCAGGAGGGCAATCTCGGTCTTATAAAAGCGGTTGAAAAATTCGACTACACAAAAGGCTACAAATTCAGCACATACGCAACCTGGTGGATAAGACAGGCAATTACGCGCGCCATTGCCGACCAGGCGAGAACCATAAGAATACCTGTTCATATGGTGGAAACCATAAATAAGCTTATAAGAGTGTCGCGCCAGCTTTTGCAGGAACTCGGACGCGAGCCGAGAGTGGACGAAATCGCAAATGCAATGGGGGTAAACGATGAAAAGGTGCGCGAAATTATGAAAATCGCACAGGAACCCGTGTCGCTTGAAACGCCTATCGGCGAGGAGGAGGACAGTATCCTCGGTGACTTTATTCCCGATAACGACGCACCCGCACCGTCGGATATGGCGGCGTTTATGCTGCTTAAAGAACAGCTTATGAACGTTCTCGAAACGCTCACACCGCGTGAGGAAAAAGGTTTTAAGACTGCGTTTCGGTCTTGACGACGGCAGAGCGAGAACAGCTTGAGGAAGTCGGCAAGGAGTTTAACGTTACACGTGAGAGAATACGTCAGATTGAGGCGAAAGCACTGCGTAAATTAAGACACCCGAGCAGAAGCAAAAAGCTTAAAGATTTTCTTGAATAAAATTTTGATAAAGACGGCGTTTTGCCGTCTTTATATTTTACGGAGGATATTATGCTTAAACCGCTTGAAATATGCGATTTTGACAAGGTTTATAAAATTATGGACGAAAGTTTTCCGTCCGATGAACGCCGTTCGTATGACGGACAAAAAAAGCTTTTTGAAGAGGACGAATACCGTATTTTTGCGCGTTATGACGGGGAAGATGTGACCGCGTTTATCGCGCTGTGGGATTTTGAAGATTTTTGCGTATATAGAGCATTTTGCGGTGAGCGAAAAAAATGCAGAAACGGCGGTATCGGCGCGAAAAATGCTTGCGGAAATTTTTAAAAATTTTTCAATAAAACCGTCTGCCTTGAAGTTGAACCTCCCGAAAACGAAATTGCACAACGGCGTATTAAATTTTATGAAAAGGAACGGATTTTTTTCCTAAACAATTTTTGAATATCTCCAGCCGTCTTTGGGCGATGGAAAAGGCGAAATTCCGCTCCTTGTTATGACGTCGGGCAAAAAAATGCCGATGAGCGCGGATTTGAAAAATAAGAAATGTTTTTGTATGAAAAAGGTTTATAAGGCAAAAAAATAAGGCATACCGACAAACTTCGGTATGCCTTTTTAAAACTTTTAGTAATTTTTCGGGTTTAACCTCAAAAACGACTTCGGGTGACTGCAAACGGGGCAGACCTCGGGGGCCGAGTCGCCGTAGTGCAGATGACCGCAGTTTCGGCAAATCCACATAACCTTACCGCTCTTTTTGAACACCTCGTTTTTTTCTCAAGATTTTCAATGAGCTTTTTGTATCTTTGTTCGTGCTCTTTTCTCAATTTCGCCCACCTTTTCAAAAAGCGACGCAATCTCGTTAAAGCCCTCTTCGCGTGCCTCATCGGCGAATTTTTTATACATATCCGTCCATTCGTAGTTTTCGCCGTCCGCCGCGTCTTTTAAGTTGTCAAGCGTTTTGGGCATACCTTTTTTGAGAAGTTTAAACCAAATTTTTGCGTGCTCTTTTTCGTTTTCCGCAGTTTCCGCAAAAATGGCGGCAATCTGCTCAAAGCCGTCTTTTTCGCTTGCGACGCATAATATGTGTACTTTGTTCTCGCCTGTGTTTCGCCGGCAAATGCCGCGCGCAGATTAGCCTCTGTTTTAGAACCGTTCAATTCCATAAAGAAATTCTCCTTTCAGATTTTGACTTATTTAGCCGAAATTATGCCTTTTCAGGCGGGGGCGCTAAAGCAGTTTTAAAGATTTTTGCACTGTGCGCAGATACCTGTAAAGCGCACGTCCGCCTTAGTTATAATATTTCCAAGTTTGTCAAAAAATTCGCGGTGTTAATGTCAACGTCAACGTCAACCACCCGTCCGCATTTTTCGCAGAGCATATGATTATGCCCTTCAAGCGTGCTGTCAAAAACGGATTTTTCCAAATCAACCTTCAAAAATTTTGCCCTCGCCGGCAAGAAAATTTAAGTTTCGGTACACCGTACCAAGGCTGATATTCGGGATTTCCTTTTTAACGTCCTCGTAAATCTGTTCCGCGGTGGGGTGGTCTTTGCGCGACAAAACGTTGTCGAGTATCACTTCACGCTGATGTGAATAACGCGTAGTTTTCATTTATTTACCCCTTTTATAAAATTAGTAATCGTTACTGTTATTATATACTACACCGCCGAAAAAGTCAACATTTTTGCAAAATAAAAAATTCCCCCGACAGAAATTATATTCAGCCGGGGGAAATTGTTGCATAAACTAATCTTAAAATTTTGAGTTAGTTCCAGCTTGCGTTCATAGATGAAAGCTTTTCCGAAACGTCTTTGTCAAGTTTTTGATTTTCAATCTGCGCCGTGATATAATTTTTAACCGACGCGTCTGCTGGCTGGAGGTAGTCGATTTTTTCAACAACCTTGATGATGTGATAGCCGTATGCGGTTTTTACCGGTGTGGACACCTTGCCGACGCCGAGTTTATACGCCGCGTCCTCAAATTCTTTCACCATATCGCCTTTTGTAAAGGTGTATCCGTCGGGATTTTGCGCAAGACCGGGATCCTCTGAAAAATTGGTTCATAAGCTCGTCGAAATCTGCGCCGTTTTTTTGATTTTTGTTGTAGATTTCATACGCCTTTGCTTCAACCTTTTTAACGTCCGCGTCGCTCATTGCATTGCCGTCCGCGCCGACGGTTGAGAACAAAATGTGCTTTTGCTTTTTATGCCGTCATATTTAAACTGCTCTTTATTGTCGGCATAATATTTTGAAATTTCGTCGCCTTTCGGAGCGTAAAGCGCGCTGTTTTTCGCGATAAGTTTCGACTTTATATATGACATTTTCTGCACGTGCTTGTACGACTCGTCTGTGTAGCCGAGCGCCTCCAAAAAGCTTGTTAAATTCGCCGTTCGCACCGCCCTGCATAGCATACTGCGCGTTCATATTTTTATGTAGTTTGCATATGCGGTTTCAAATTCCTCGCCTGCCTCAATGCCGTTTTTCTTTGGCAAATGCGCAAAGCGCACGGTCGTATGCGAGGTTTTCTTTTGCCTTTGTTTCCGCGTCCGCGTCGGAAATTCCGCTGTTCTGCGCCTTCGCAAGCGAAACATACATATCGAGTTCGCCTTTTTTTACGTCCCCACCGCCGATATTTCCGACAGTTTCGCCGTCAAAAGTTTTTGCTGTGACTGTCTGCGATGTCCGCGGTGTTTGTCGCCTCGTCCCAGGCAACGTCCTTGCCGAGCATTTCGGCAATTTGGCGCAGAGGAACGTATGTTCTGTCGTTGTAAAGTATGTTTTCGCCGTCAACCTTTACGCCGTCAACCGTGATGTTAACGGTGTTGAGTTCCGCCTCGATGAGTTGTTTTACGTCGTTTGCGAGCGCAGGCGCCGACATTGCAAGTGCACCGGCGAGAACGCCCGAGATGAATGTTTTTGCGTTTTTCATTTTATTCTCCTTTGTTTGGTGTATTTTGAAACAACGGGACGATGCGGTCACCGTCCCCTACATTTTTGAAGATATTTGCGTGTCGTTGTTTGGACGGGACGATGTGGGCATCGTCCCCTACAATTTTAAAATGCGAGCGAAACACGCAATTTTTATTTTACCTCTATTGTGCCGAGGTTGGACTGTTTTAAATATTCGTTGATAAATCCGTCCAAATCGCCGTCCATCACCGCGCCGATATTTCCCATTTCGTAGCCTGTTCTGTGGTCTTTCACAAGGTTGTACGGGTGGAAAAACATACGAACGGATTTGGCTTCCCCAGGCGATGTCTTTCTGCACGCCCTTGATGTCCTCGATTTTTTCCATATGCTCGCGTTCCTTAATTTCAATAAGCTTGGATTTGAGCATTTTCATAGCTGTTTCACGGTTTTTTTGTGCTGTGAACGTTCGTTCTGGCACGACACCACAATTCCCGTCGGAATGTGGGTAATTCGTATCGCGGAGTCGGTTTTGTTGATGTGCTGACCGCCCGCACCGCTCGAACGGTAGGTGTCAACCCTCAAATCGTCGGGATTGATTTCGATTTCCAAATCGTCCTCGATTTCGGGCATAACCTCGCACGACGCAAACGACGTGTGACGTCTGCCCGACGCGTCGAACGGCGAAATTCTGACCAAGCGGTGAATACCCTTTTCCGCCTTGAGATAGCCGTATGCGTTAAGCCCGGAAATAAGGATTGTAACGCTCTTTACGCCTGCCTCCTCGCCGGCTAAATAGTCCAGCGTTTCAACCGAAAATTCGCGCCTTTCGGCATAGCGTGTATACATACGCAGAAGCATTTCAACCCAGTCCTGCGCCTCTGTTCCGCCTGCGCCAGCGTGCAGGGTCAAAATCGCGTTGTTTTTGTCGTAAGGACCCGACAAAAGCGTTTCCAGCGTGAGCGTTTCAAGGCGTTCTTTTATCTTTTCGGACGCGTCGTTAAGCTCTGCATAAACGCTGTCGTCGTCCTCCTCGATTGCCATTTCAATCATTGTAAGCGTGTCGTCGTAGTCGTTTTTAAGGCTTTCGTAGCTTTCAACCTTGTTTTTTTGAGCGCCTTGGATTTTTTTCAGTATTTTTCTGGCTTTTTCTCCAAATCGTCCCAAAAATCCCTCAACCATAGTTTCTTTTTTCCAGCTCGTCTATCTGTTTTTGTGCGCCGTCCACGTCAAAGTGAATCCCTCAAATTCTTAATGCTGTCACTTAAAGCGGAAAGCTCGATTTTAAGCTGCTCAAGTTCAATCATTTTTTTCACTCCCAAAATTTATTTTGCAATGCGTTTGCAGTACAAATGCGTTGCGGTTTTTGCTTTTTATTATTCACGGTTTATTTGTTCGCGCCGCAGCATTTTTTTGTATTTTTTTGCCGCTGCCGCACGGGCATAAATCGTTTCTGCCGATTTTTTTCTCTTTAACGACGGGTTTTTTCACCGTATCGCCGCCCTCATTCGTCGCCGTGGGTTTCGATACCTGTTTGCGCTCGATGTTTGTGCGCAGTCTTACCGCAAAGAGAAGTTTTATAACATCCTCGCCGATGTTGCCGAGCATTTCTTCATACATATTGTAGCCTTCTTCTTTATACTCGATAACCGGGTCGCGGTTGCCGTATGCACGAAGTCCGATGCCCTGACGGAGCTGTTCCATATTGTCGATATGCTCCATCCATTTGCTGTCTACAACCTGCAAAAGCACAACGCGCTCAACCTCGCGGAATTTGTCCTCGCCGAATTCCGCCTCTTTCTCGGCATAGCGTTTGAGCGCAATGTCCATAAGGTCGTTTGTAAGCTTTTCTTTTGTCAAATCTTCAAGTTCTTCGCGCGTGTACGAAAGCTCGCCCTCGGGGAGGAAAATTCTCTCGCAGTATTCAATAAGTCCGTCCAAATTCCAGTCGTCAACATAGTCGGCGGTGGTGTAGGACGCAACGGTTGCTGTTATGAAATCCTCCATCATTTTTATGATGGAATCTTTAAGGCTCTCGCCGTCAAGCACCTTTTGACGCTGTGAATATATAACGTTTCGCTGAACGTTCATAACGTCGTCATACTGCAAAACGTGCTTTCTTATTTCAAAGTTTCTGCCCTCAACGCGTTTTTGAGCGTTTTCAATCGCGTTCGACAGCATTCTGTGCTCGATAGGCTCGTCGTCTTTCAAGCCGAGCGCGTTAACCATATTTTCTATTCTCTCCGAGCCGAAAAGACGCATAAGCTCGTCCTGGAGCGAAATGTAAAATCTCGATTCGCCGATGTCGCCCTGACGTCCGCTTCGTCCGCGGAGCTGGTTGTCAATACGTCTTGATTCGTGGCGCTCTGTGCCGAGAATGAAAAAGTCCGCCTGCCTCGATAACCTCCGCGCGCTCTTCTTTAATCTGCTCTTTAAATTCCTCGTCCAGCTTGGAGAATGTTCTGCGCGCCTCCAAAATTTCCTCGTCGTCGGTTTCGGAAAATCCCGTGCTCTCCAAAATCAGCTCGTCGGAATAGCCCATTTTGCGCATTTTTTCTTTCGCCATAAATTCCGCGTTACCGCCGAGCATAATGTCGGTTCCTCGGCCTGCCATATTGGTCGCGATTGTAACCGCGCCCTTTTTGCCTGCCTGCGCGATGATTTCCGCCTCTTTTTCGTGGAATTTCGCGTTCAAAAACCTCGTGTTTAATTCCGCGTCTTTTAAGAAGTTTGCTCAAAATTTCGGAATTTTCTATTGTGATTGTGCCGACAAGCACCGGCTGACCTTTTTGTGACATTCTTCAATCTGGTTTATAACCGCGTTGAATTTGCCTTCAACGTTTTTGTAAACCACGTCGCTGTGGTCAATTCTTATCATCGGCTTGTTTGTGGGGATAACCACAACGTCAAGCTTGTAAATTGACTGAAATTCCACTTCCTCGGTCTGCGCCGTACCCGTCATACCGGCAAGCTTATTGTAAAGCCTGAAAAAGTTCTGGAACGTAATTGTTGCAAGCGTTTTGCTCTCTCTTGCAACGTTAACGCCCTCTTTTGCCTCAATCGCCTGGTGCAGTCCGTCGTTGTAGCGTCTGCCGAACATAAGACGTCCGGTAAATTCGTCAACAATGATAACTTCGCCGTCTTTTACAACATAGTCCTTGTCGCGTTTCATAATGCCGTTTGCCTTGATAGCCTGGTTTATGTGGTGCGAAAGGGTGATGTTTTCGGGGTCGGAAAGGTTTTCAACCGAAAATGCCGTTTCCGCCTTTTTGATACCGCGCGCGGTGAGTGCCGCCGTGTTCGCCTTTTCGTCTATGATGTAGTCCGCGTCAATGTCGTCGTTGATAACCTTTGTGTCCTCTTCTTTTATTTTAAAGCTTGTGAGAGATTTTGCAAAGGTGTCCGCAAGCTGATAAAGCTGTGTCGATTCACTGCCTGCGCCCGAAATGATAAGCGGAGTTCTCGCCTCGTCGATAAGAATGGAGTCCACCTCGTCGACAATCGCGAAGTTGTGACCCTTTTGCTGAACCTGCTGTTCTTTGTAGATTACCATATTGTCGCGCAGATAATCAAAACCGAATTCGTTGTTTGTGCCGTAGGTTATGTCGGCATTGTACGCGGCGCGTCTGTCCTCGGTGTCGTGCGTGATAAGACCGACGGTAAGACCTAAAAATCTGTGGATTTTGCCCATCTGCTCGCTGTCGCGCTTTGCAAGGTAGTCGTTCACAGTTACAACGTGCACGCCCTTGCCCTCAAGTGCGTTAAGATAGCACGGAAGGGTCGCAACGAGGGTTTTTCCTTCACCTGTTTTCATCTCGGCAATTCTGCCCTGATGAAGCACAATACCGCCGATAAGCTGAACGTCGAAATGGCGCATACCGAGCACGCGCTTGCTCGCCTCGCGCACCACCGCAAATGCCTCGGGCAGAATGTCGTCAAGCGTTTCGCCGTCCGAAAGACGCGCGCGGAATTCGTTTGTTTTTGCCTTAAGCTCGGCATCGGTAAGCTTTTGCATACCGTCCTCGAGAGCGTTTATCTGCTCTACAATCGGTTTAATTCGTTTAATCTCGCGGTCACTGTATGTGCCGAATATTTTTTTCAAATATATTTGCCATATTGTCACTCCCAATAAGTTATATATTTTTCATTTGCTGTTCTTTTTGTCATTTTTCAATAAAAAAACTATATTTTTCCCAATCTAATATAGTATATCACGTCAGCGTAAAAAAATAGCAATATAAATTTTTTTCGCCAAATTATCATAAAAATTTTATTTTTCTTTTTGCATTTGGGTATAATTTGTGGTATGATATGGGGGAGAGCAAAGGAGCGCCTTTGCAATCCCGATGGTTGTATCTGTTGTTTTTGATTTGCTGTGTCATATCAAAAAAACATAAAATATGATATTATACTGTTTCGCTCCGCGGGAGGGCACTTTTAGAGTAAAAGTGCCTCAAAAAGCGCCGGGGGTTCCGATTCCCCGCACCCCTAAACGGCTTGGGGTTACACCCCAAGACCCCTCGTAACAAACAAATCGTTCAAACAACAGATAATCGAAATATTTTTATAAACAAAAAAACCGAAAAACAAACCGTTCACAAAAAAATTGCGTTTACAGAACGGGTCAAGGGCAGAGCCCGTTGTCGTTGTGGGGCGCTGTTTGCCTGTGGCAAACGTTTAGCGCCGACCGAGTCGGCAGACGAGATAGGGGGAATCGAAACCCCCACGCTTTTCCCACCGCTTTTACGCTAAAAGCGGGGAAAAAGCGGAGCAAAAAGAAAAAAATTACGATAACCCGTTTTTTTGATACAGAAGAAAAAATTAAAATTACAATAAAAACCGAAAAAAAGGAGGAAACAAAAATGTCACTTCTCGATACCGAAAAAAACAATTCCACTTAAACATCGGCAAAAAAACGACGTCGGAAAAATACGTCATATTAACCGGCGACCCGAAACGCGTAAAAACCATTGCCGAAAACCTTGATGACGCATATTTCGTTGCGGACAGGCGCGAATTTGTCACCTACACCGGATATTTGAACGGCGAAAAGGTGAGCGTCACGTCCACGGGAATAGGCGGTCCGAGCGCGGCAATCGCGGTGGAGGAACTGGTAAAATGCGGTTGTCACACGTTCATACGCGTCGGCACGAGCGGAGGAATTGACCTGTCCGTGTGCGGCGGCGACCTTGTTATCCCCACGGCGGCAATCCGAGGCGACGGCACAAGTTACGAATATCTTCCCAAAGACTACCCTGCGGCGGCTGACTTTTCGGTGGTGGAGGCGCTGAAAATGAGCGCGGACAAAATCTGCACGGGAAGCGAGGGCAACGCGTATCACATAGGTGTTATCCAGAGCAAAGACTCGTTCTACGGCGAAACAAACCCCGAAACTATGCCCGTTTCCGACTTTTTGGAAAAACGGTGGGAGGCATACCGAAAATGCGGTTGTCTTACCAGTGAAATGGAGTGCGCGTCGATTTTCTCTGTCGCAATCGCTCGGTCGGTGCGCGCCGGCGCGGTAATTACCGCGATATGGAACGTCGAGAGAAGCAAAAACGGGCTTAAAGACACCGTTTGCAACGACAGCACACGCGCAATACAGTGCGCAGTGGGCGCGATGAAAATTCTTATAGACGGCGACAGAAAATCTTTCGCCGACGGAGGAAAAAATGCTTAAGAAAAAAACGACATCATAACTGCCGAAATTACCGACAACGGCGCCGGCGGAGAGGGCATTGCCAAGTCGGACGGCTACACGCTTTTTTGTCAAAAAAACGGCGTGAAAGGCGACAGGGCGGAAATCAAAATTTTGAAAATAAACAAAAGCTTCGGATTTGCGAAAATCGAAAGGCTCATTTCGCCGTCCGATATGCGCCGAACACCGCCGTGTCCGCATTTTTCGCGGTGCGGAGGGTGCAGTATTATGCACCTTGACTACCCGTCACAGCTTGCGCTCAAAACCGAAATCGTGCGCAACAATCTTCGCAAAAACGGCGGTTTTGCCGACGGTGAATATGTTTTTGAAAAAATCATTCCGTCGGACGATGTTTTTCACTACCGCAACAAGGCGCAGTTCCCTGCATCGCTCGTTCACGGCGAGTTTGCGTGCGGATTTTTCAAGGAGCGCAGTCACGATATTGTGCCGATTGAAAACTGCCTTATCCAAAGCGAAAAAAATCAACAAAGTTATGAATATCTGCGTTAAATTTTTTTAAGGAAAAACGGCATTTCCGCGTACGACGAAAAAAATCGGGCAGAGGAATTGTGCGGAACCTTTATATAAGGGAGTTTTTCGGGCGCGGTGATGGTTGTTATTGTCGCAAATTCAAAGCGCAAAATCGAAAAATATAGACAGTCTTGTTGAAATTCTTGAAAAAAACGGCGCGGTGAGCGTTATTCAGAACGTCAACACAAAAAAACCAACGTGATAACGGGCGAAAAAAACATAATTTTGCTCGGAAACGACGAAATCAGCGCGAAAAATCGGGGGATTTGGAATATCTCATTCCGTCCAAAAAGCTTTTTTTCAGGTCAACACGCGCCAAACCGAAAAATTTGTATAAAAAAAGCGCTCGAATACGCAAATTCGACAAAAAAACGACACGGTTTTTCGACCTTTTTGCGGATGCGGAACAATTTCGCTTTTTATGGCGGAAAAATGCGAAAAAAAGTCATCGGCGTTGAAATTGTTGACGACGCGGTGAAAAAAATGCCGAAAAACGCACATCATAACAAAAATTGAAAAATGCCGAGTTTTTATTCGGGCGATTGCGATAAAGTTGTGAAAAAAAGCTAATCGAAAAGGGCGAAAAAAAGCCGATATAATAGTTGTCGACCCTCCGCGGAAAGGTCTTACCGAGGAACTTATTGGGATGATTTGTTCGCTCAATCCGAAGCGTATTGTGTACGTTTCGTGCAACAGTGCAACCCTCGCGCGCGATGCGAAAATTGCAAATGACAAAGGTTACATTTTGACAAAATCAGTCCCCGTCGATATGTTCCCCAACACCGCGCATGTCGAAACCGTTGCGCTTTTGGAGCGCAAGGTGCAAAATCCGTGTTGACATAAATTCGGCGCGGTGATATAATTTCTATGTTACAAAAAAAGGAACAAAAAGGACAGGGTTAATTATGAATTCGGTAAAAATTTCACAGCTTAAAAAAATGCGCTCGTCTTGCGCGGTAATTATTGCGTTTATTCTCGTTTTTCACCGCGGTATTGCCGTGCGGAAACGCCTATGCGGCGCAGGTCGGAAACAGCTATATTTCGTCCGCCGGCGCGTGCGTTATGGACTGCGACACGGGCGAGGTTTTATATGAGCTTAACGGATACGCTTTGCGCGTTCCGGCGAGTATGACAAAAATTATGACGCTCTACTGCGTTTACGAGGCGCTTGAAAACGGCGAAATCACGCTTGACACGCGCGTTCCGATAAGCAGTAACGTTTATTGGAAATCGAGAAATCAGCTTTATCAGAATATGATTTCGTTAAACTACGACACCGTTTACACCGTTGACGAAATAATGGGCGTTGTGATTACATATTCCGCGAGCGCCGCGACGGTTGCGCTGGCTGAACTTGTGGGCGGAGGAAGCGAGCAGGCGTTTGTCAGCCGTATGAACAAAACTGCTAAAAAACTCGGCATAAACGCGCATTACTACGACAGCTGCGGTGTTGCGGACAATCAGATTACGCCCGTTTCTATGGCAGACCTTGCGCGCAAAACGATTACAAAAATATCCCGATATTATCGCGCGTTCGTCCAAAAAACGGTGACGTTTAAGGGAGCGACATACAAAAACCACAAATCACCTTCTTGACACCTACTATTACGAGGGTGCGGACGGTCTTAAAACCGGCACAAGCACGGCGGCAGGCGCGTGTTTCTGCGGAACTGCGTTGCGCGACGGCAAAAGACTTATTTCGGTAACTATGGGTTCGTCGTCGGCAGGCCAGCGTTTCACCGACACCGAGCGACTTTTAAACTACGGCTTCGGCATAATAAAAGACAGGCGCAACATTGTTTGCTTTACCAATATCCGCACGTTTATGAACGGGCTTGAAATGCCGACGTTCAGCTATGTCGGCACAAATCCGCACGCGGTTGTGGTTGCCGAGGATTTGGCAAACTACGGTTTTGATGTCACCTATGACGACGCTTTGAGAAAAATTTCGATTAAGGCAAACGAGCAAAAGGCGAAAAAACCCATTGCGCTCGATATTTACAAAAACAGAAACGGTCAGAAAGCGTTTTCGGTTAAGGACAGCAACATAACCGTTGCGCTCGAAACGTCAGGCGGTGAGTGCATTTTTGAGCGACGTTTACAACGTCGGCGGTTACACCTGCATTTCGATAGACGAACTTGCAAATTATTTTTAAATTTTGAATGGAACGGCGCCGAAATGACGGCATATATAACATCCGAAAAATTAGAAAAAGGAGAATTTTATGAAAATAGGAATTTTTAGGCTACGGAAATCTCGGACGCGGTGTTGAATGTGCAATCCGACAAAACCCCGATGCAGTTTTATCTGCTGTGTTTACGCGCAGAAACCCTGCGGACGTTAAAAATTTTGACCGAGGGCGTGCCCGTTTTGAGCGTTGACGAAGCGGAAAAAAATGAAAAGACGAGATAGACGTTCTCATCATTTGCGGAGGAAGTGCAACCGATTTGCCCGTGCAGACGCCGAGATACGCGCAGTATTTTAACGTTATTGATAGTTTTGATACCCACGCGAAAATTCCCGAGCATTTTGAAAATGTTGACAATTCCGCGAAAAAAGGCGGAAAAACCGCAATAATTTCGGTCGGCTGGGACCCGGGAATGTTCTCGCTTGCGAGAATGTATGCAAATGCAATTCTCACCGACGGCTGTGATTATACATTCTGGGGAAGAGGTGTAAGCCAGGGACATTCCGACGCAATCCGCAGAATTGACGGCGTTGTTGACGCGCGCCAGTACACCGTCCCCGTTAAAGAGGCGGTTGACGCGGTTCGCGCAGGCGAAAATCCCGCGCTCACAACGCGTCAGAAACACACGCGTGAGTGCTATGTTGTTGCCGAGGACGGCGCAGACCTTGCAAGAATTGAGCGCGAAATTAAAAAACTATGCCGAATTATTTTGACGATTACGACACAACGGTTTATTTCATTTCCGAGGAGGAACTTAAAGCAAACCACAGTGCAATTCCGCACGGCGGTTCGGTTATACGAAGCGGAAAAACGGGTATGAACGGCGAAAACGGACACGTTATAGAATACAGCTTAAAGCTCGACTCAAATCCCGAATTTACCGCGTCGGTGCTGGTTGCGTACGCGCGCGCCGTTTGCCGTATGAACAAAGAGGGAATGACGGGCTGTAAAACGGTGTTTGATGTTCCGCCGGCATATTTGAGCGCAATGAGCGGTGAGGAATTAAGAAAAAAACTTCTTTAAATTTGTTTGATAAAATTAAAGTTTTGATGTGATAAAATTCAAAAAGAGCCGAATTTTCTGCCGTTTTCACGGCTTTGATTTCGGCTCTTTTTTTGTCATAATTCCATTTGTTTTTGCAAGAAAAAAAGTGCGGCGGCTTTGGAGATTTTTTTCTTCAGCCTCGCTCATTTTTGTCCGCGCTGTCTTTCAAAAGAACAACGCTTCCAACAGTGTCGCCCTCCGCGATAATCGGCACCGCAACACCGACACTCAATTTGCTTCCGTCGGTCACGGTGAGATTTTTGTCGTTTTCGCGGCGGTAGATGAACGCGGTTTTTTCTTCAAGCACGCGTTCCATATCCTCGCTCAAACGCTTTTCCTGAAAATCTTTTTTCGCCGCGCCCGACACCGCAATGATGGTGTCCTTGTCGGTGATACACGCAGGGTATCCCGACGTTTTGTAAAGCGTTTCGGCGTATTGCGAGGCAAATTCGCCAAGTTCGCCGATGGGCGAGTATTTTTTGAAAATAACCTCCCCGTCGCGGTCTGTGAAAATCTCTAACGGGTCGCCCTCTCTGATACGCATAGTACGGCGGATTTCCTTGGGTATAACCACCCTTCCGAGGTCGTCTATACGTCTGACAATTCCTGTTGCTTTCATATAAAAAAACTCCTTTTTAAACATATAAACTTTTAAAAAATTTTTGTGCCTTTTTTTATGTGTATTTTTTTGTGTTTGCCGATTAAATTTTACAAATTTATTGTTTGCAATAATGGGAGTTTTATGTAAATTTATTTTTGGTATTAAATGGGTTGAAAATTTTTTTAATAAATTGTTGAAGTTTATATAAAAACTGTGCTACAATGAATTATCATAAAAAAACATCGGCAATGCAAATAAAAAAATACTGTATAATAAATATAATATAATAAAGTCATATGTGCAGCGAAATTATAAACAGCAAAAAGGAAGGGACGGAGAAAAATGTTTGAACCGATACAATTTGAATATTTGTTAAGACTTTTTGCCGCGGCGGTATGCGGTGCGGTTATAGGATTTGAACGCAAAAACCGCTCAAAAGAGGCGGGAATAAGAACGCACTGCCTTGTTGCAATAGGTGCGGCGCTTATGATGATTGTGTCGAAGTATGCGTTTTTTGACGTTATCAAACCGGGTTTTAAGTATGCCGAGAATATAAAGCTCGACCCGTCGCGTGTTGCGTCGAACATAGCAAACGGCATAGGCTTTTTTTGGGCGCGGGTATGATTTTTTTATTCAAAAAGCGCACCATAACGGGACTCACCACCGCGGCAGGCATATGGGCAACGTCGGGCATAGGTATGGCGATAGGCGGAGGAATGTATTTTATCGGCATTTGTGCAAGCGTCATTGTGCTTTTGATGCAGATTTTTCTTCACCGCGGATATAAATGGCTGGAAATGCCTGTGCACAGAGTTGTCAGCGTCAAAAATGTTGATAAGGACGGATTTAACGAAGATTTTTTTGCGCCCGATGCGAGAAAATGGGCGTTTCGGTAAGCTTAAGCTCCGCCTCGAAAAAAATCCGGATGCTGACACGAAAAACTATGTGTATAAAAATGGAGCTCTCTCCAAAGGTCGACGAGGAGGAAATTTTAAAACTTATACCGTACGAATGCAGTATTAAGTTCGATTGAGAAAAATTCTCCTAATTGTTGCAATGTTTTTGGTCGGATTTTGTTTGTGATTTGTATGTTTTTTAATTTGTGCGTTTTTACATTATTGTATATTTTGCGTTTATGTAGGGGGACGATGTTAGCATCGTCCCTTGCTTTTTTCAATTCAGCCGAGTATTTCAGCAAAATGTGTTCTTTCAAAACTCTGAAACGGTTTTATGCAAATAATGCCGTCTTTTTTTGTAATATCGCCGTCAAAGTCTTGTTTTTCCGAAACTCCGCACCAGGGTTCTATGCAGACATATTTTCTTTCGGGGGAGCGTCCACAATGCGAGCGACGTATGGCTCGGAAAAACCGACGCGTATTTTTTTCTCTTTTTCCGTTTTTTTATGCCCGAATATCACGCTGTCGGAATTTATATTTTTTTAAAAAAATATGTGCATTTTTTTCGAATTCGCCGTAATCGAGAAAAAGCACGTTGTCTGTAAGATTTATTTTTTTCCGTTTTTTTCCGTTGAAAAAAATCCGTCTTGGAGCATATGGCGCGTAAGAGATGTATCATTTTCAAATTTTTACATAATACTCGTCCGCGCCCTCGGGACAGGAATATCCCTCGTGTCCGCCGAATGAAAAAAATACATATCACCGTTTCCCGTGTTTTTTGCGCAGTATGTAATGTCCAGCCTGTTTTGCACAAGAGAAAAGGATACGCGAAATTCAAAGTCGAACGGGTATTTCTTTTTGTATCCTCGTCCGATTTTTAGAAGAAAACAAGCTTTGTTTCCGGACAAATTTTCAATTTCAAATTCTTTAAATCTTGCAAATCCGTGAGGCGTCATTTCGTAAACTTTGCCGTCAAAAAAATATACCGTCCTTTGTTAAGGCTTCCGCAAATCGGGAACAAAAACCGGTGCGGTAAATCCCCAAACATTTTTTTGTCGGCTTGCCACATATATTCCGTTTTTTCACTGCAAAAGCTTAAAAGCTGTGCGCCGAGCGATGAAATTTTTGCGCTTGACGCGCCGTTTTTCAGGGTAACAATGTTATTCAATGTCAAATCTCCTTTAGGCTAATTATTCTTCAAATTCAAATCATTCAGCAAATCTTTAAGCTCGTTTTTCGATTTTGTATGCGTGAGGGCAAAAATTTTGTTAAGCTTGTATCGGAAAGCCGAGTCGGAAAGATAAAGCTTTTCGGCAAGCGCACTGTATGAAACATCATTTGCAATTCCCTTCAAAATCATTGTGAGCGACGTGTCGGACGAGCCGAAAACCGCGTCAAGACCGATTATTCCCCTGATTTTGCCGTCGTCAAATATGGTATGAGTGCACGGTTCAAAATTGTTTGAAATTATACTGCTGTCATTTTCAAATTTTATATTCAGCGTGCTTTCGCGCACAATTATATCGTAATCCACAAGAATACTTACCGAGCTTACCGACGGGTTATCGGAAAGGTAATAATACGCTTTCCGCGCCTGTGTGCCCATTTCGCGGTATTTCGGCGCGACGCTTGTAACGGCGGGGGTTATGTTTTCGCATATAAACGAATTTCCGTAGCCTGCCGTAAACACATCTTCGGGAATTTTAATCCCCGCCTTCCGCGCCTTTGACATAAACAAAACGGCAAAATAGTCGTTTGAACATATCACGCCGTTATATGATGAAATATCGCTTAAAAAGGCTGTTTACACAGTCTTCCGCGTTGGTTTTGCTGTAATATATGTTTTTCTGCGCGTCTTTTTTGTAAAGCGCGGAATATGCCTCTGTAAAGGCGTCTTTTTTCTCGTTGTCAATCGTTGAGTACCTGTTTACGCCGAGGAGTGCAGTACTGTTTCTGCCTGCCGATTTGAAATATTTCAAAAGGCTTGTAACCGCCGCTTTTCTGTTGGTTTTAATGGTGCTTATACGGCTGTCGACGTCTGCTGTTTCGGTGCCTACAACGATAGGGCGGAGATTGTTTTCAATGCTCACGGTAATACTTTTTCAAAAAAATGGTTTGTTGTGCCTATTATCGGTACGACGGATAATTTTGCGAAATTTTTTTCACATCGTCGGGCGTTACAATTTCGTATTTTTTTGTCTGCCTATGCCGTCCAGCGTTTCACCGCACCAGCTCGATTTTAAGTAATTTTCCTCTGCGATTATCGGAATTTTTGCATTTTTTTCACAGTGTGCACCTCCCGGGCATCCTCTGATGCCTAAACTTGATGAACCATTATACAACATCAAATGCAATTTTGCAATACCCTAATTTTAATTTTTTTAAGTCCGCATAAATGAGCATTTCAGACTTTTCGGTTTGTACTTATAATTATATACGGAGGTATTGCGGTATGAAAAAAACTTAAAAAAATAGATATGCACGTTCATTGTATAGAGGAAAGAGGTATTCCGAAGCTTTCGGGGCACTTTTATCCGACTGTTAAAGAGCTTAGAAAAATATATGACAAAATAGGCGTTGAAAAAGGCGTGCTTTTGCCGCCCGGCACCTGTCCCGAATTTACCACCGAGCGCCTTTCGCCAAGAGAGGCGGAGGCGATTGCAAAAATATAACGACACGATAGGCTGGTGGTTTCTGGGGCTTGACCCGCGCTTTGGGGAATAACAGCGAAAAACGCCGATTTTTTTCGCATTACATAAATTATTACAAGGCACACGGCGCAAAGGGTATCAGCGAGCTTATATCAAACATAAGCCTTGATGACGGAAGGTTGCTTAATCTTTTTAAGCACTGCGAAAAATGCGGTATGTCGGTTACTCTCCATTTCGGAAAGGAAAGTCACGACTACGGCGTTGTTGACGGTTTGCACCTGCCGAAGCTTGAAAAAGATTTTTGAAATTGTTTCCCGATTTAAAAATTATCGGTCATTCGGTGCGTTTCTGGTCGGAGCTTGACGCGGACGCGACCGAGGATACAAGGGACAGATATCCGTCGGGCAAGGTTGAAAAAGAGGGCAGGGTGGGATATTTAATGCGGAAATATAAAAATCTTTACTGCGACTTATCCTCGCTTTCGGGATACCGCGCAATGACGCGCGATAAAGAATATGCCTATAAATTTATGGAGGAGTTTTCCGACCGTATTTTTTTACGCTACCGATATACACGATCCCGAAAATATAAATCCAGATAATCCTGCGTATGAAATGTTAAAAGCTTTCCGAGTTTTTTTGGACGAAGCGTGCGAAAACGGCAAAATAAGCTATGACACATATGAAAAAAATCTGCCGTAAAAATGCGCTTAAACTGCTCGGAGAATGTGAGGAATGATTTTATGAACATCTCTGACATCATCAAAACCGACGTTCTTGTTTTCGGCGGCGGCATTGCAGGCGTAAAATCCGCATATACCGCGGTAAATAACGGGTGCAGTGCGGTTTTTGGTTACCAAAAAGCACGGATTGTGCGTCAAACTATATTTTAGGATTTAACGCACCGCTAGGTTTGCGCGACAGTGCGGAGCTTTACGCCGAAGATACCGTAAACGGAGGCGGAGGAATAAACAATATAAGCCTTGTTAAAACGCTTTGCGAAAACGCCGTTTCGGAGATTGAATTTACCGAAAAATCGGGGCTTGAATTTGACCGCTCAAAAGACGGCTACCACCTTTTTGAAACCGCTCGGGTGCACTGTTCCGAGGCTTGCGCACATAGAAAACCGAACGGGCAGAATATCGCTTGAAAAAAATTCTTATCAATGGCAGAGGAAAAAGGGCGTAAAAATAATTTCAGACGCTATGCTCTCGGATATTATCGTTGAAAACGGCAGAGCAATCGGCGCGTCGGTGCTCGATTTGAAAAACAGAAAAGAATTTTATGTGTGCGCCAAGTCGGTTGTAATCGCGACGGGCGGAATACATATCGCAGAGGGCAGTACATATCCCGTTTCTATGACGGGCGACGGCTATGCGGCGGCATACCGCGCAGGCGCGTGTCTTACCGATATGGAGTTTATTCAGTTTGAGCCGTGCAGATGTATATATCCCCAAAAACTCGGCATTTCCACAACACTGCTTGCCAAGGGCGGAAAAAAATAACAAACCGTTACGGCGAGCGGTTCCTCTTAAAATATTATAAATCCGAGGGAGATATACAAAAAGACGCGCTTGCAAAAGCTGATATACAAAGAAATAACCGACGGAAAAGGGACGGAGCACGGCGGAGTGTACCTCGACCTTACCGATATTGACGAAACGGAAATAAAGGAAAAATCATTCGCTTTTATTACAAACGTTTTAAAAACGCGGGAATTGACATTACAAAGCAAAAAAATCGAAACCGCGCCGTGCGCACATTCGTTTATGGGCGGAATTGTGATTGACAGTGAGTGCAAAAACCTGTGTTGACGGGCTCTTTTGCCGCCGGCGAGGTGACGGGCGGTATTCACGGCGCAAACCGCGTGGGCGGAAACGCAGGTACGGAGGTTTATGTTTTTGGCACAAAGGCAGGAAAACAGCGCGGTAAAATGCGCAAAAAAACACCGATTTTGAAAGCCTTGCGGAAAAAAAGCGCCGCCGAAAAAGAAAAAAAGCGCAGAACAGAGAATATTTTGAAAATATAAAAAAATCAAAAATACGCGCGGTTATGTCGGAGAATATGGGACCTGTGAGAAACGGCGAAAAATCTTGAAAAGGCATACAAAAACGGTATGCAGTATCGAGGACGAAGTAAAAAGCTTTTCTGCGTTCGGATTTGACGCCGCGGTGAGCAAAAAGGAATGTGAAAATTCTGCAGTTGTCTGCAAATGCGCAATATACGGCGCGCTTTTGAGAAAAGAGTCGCGCGGTGTGCATTTCCGCACCGATTACCCCGAAACCAATCCCGAATATAAGAAGAATTTTCTGCACAAAAAAAGGATTTTATATGAATTTAAAAAGTAACGCACATTTGCGAAAAACGTCAATAAAATAAACTGGCACATAGGCAGAACGGCAGGAATTTACAAAAACTGTTTTAACGTCATCACCGAGGAAAACGAGCTTGTGACGTTCTTTAAAAAAACAGACCGTTTTTCCACGCGTGCGCTTTTGACGGATTTTTGCTCAAATATGACATTTCTTCCGCTTTCGGACGGTATGAGGGTGACGAGGTTTGAAAAATATATTCTTGCAGGGGAGGTTGTTTTTGATATGACGTGCCCCGAAACTATAAGCGTAAAACGCGGAAAAATATCAAACGGCGCAGACATTAAAAAAAATATCGGCATTTTGAAAAAAACGCTTGAAAGATACGGCAGAAAAAGCCCTGTTTTTGAGGACAAAATTTTGTCGGAAAAGGTTAAATGCGGTTTTGAGCTTTTAAAGGAAAACCCTTTGGGCGGATTTTCGGCGCTTATAGGTTTGGGAGCAGGGCTTACACCGTCGTGTGACGATATTATTTCGGGCATATCCGCATATTTTTTTATTTAAACGGCATTGGGGAGCGGTTTAACGGTATTCTTGCAAAAATATCTTTATGAAAAACGGCGATTTTTGCCACCGCAGCGGTGAGCAAAAAAACCTTTTGACTGACGTTGCAAACGGATATATAAACGGCAGTCTTTATAATTTGATATGCGCGGTTGCAAATGATGAAAAAAGCATAGAAAAATGCGCGCTCGATATGATAGATTACGGCAGTACGTCAGGCACGGAAACGTGTTACGGCGTGATTTTGGGATATTTATTAAGCAGTAAAAAGGGGCTGAAAGAATGGTTGTAAAAAAATTACATTGAAAAGAACCGTTATTACGATTCGGTATTTCTTATGAAAAATCGCAGGCAGACTTTGCACAGACCGACGGCGTTGACAAGGCGGCAATCGGAATGGGAACACCGCTCAACAAAGGAAACCATTTGCGACTTGGGGCTTGACACCGAGGAGATGAACACCGCAGGTCCGAACGACCTTATAATTGCCGTGAGGGCAAAGGACGAGGAGACGTGCAGCAGGGCAAAGGAGGAATTTGCAAAGCTTGTCAGCGAGAGAAATTCGGACGGTATGCAAAAATTCGTTCAGAAGCATTGCCGGCGCAAAAAAATGCAATTCCCGACGCGAACCTTGCAATAATATCCGTTGCCGGCGAATATGCCGCTGCGGAGGCAAAAAGGGCGCTTATGAACGGTATGAACGTTTTTTTATGTTCAGCGACAATGTTGACATAAAAAGACGAGGTTGAGCTTAAAAAAATATCGCGCTTAAAAAAGACAGGTTTATGATGGGTCCGGGGTGCGGACTTTCGTTTATAAACGGCGCGGCAATCGGGCTTTGCAGTATGGTAAACCGCGGTAATATCGGTCTTGCCGGCGCGTCGGGAAGCGGTATTCAAACCGTTATGGTGCTTGTTCACCGAAACGGGTTCGGAATATCCCACGCAATAGGCACGGGCGGACGCGATATGTCGGACGAGGTGGGCGGTATTGCAATGATACAAAGCATTAAGGCACTCGAAAAACGACGAGGGCACAAAGGTTATCGCGCTTATCTCATAACCGCCTGCACATTCCGCGCTTTTAAAGGTTATTGATGTAATCAAAAAGTGCAAAAAAAGCCCGTTGTGGTGCAGTTTTTTTGAACGGCGACAACAAAATTCTTGAAGAAAAACGGAATTATATATTCCGAAACCTTTGACGAAACGGCAAAAAAGGTTATGGAGCTTTCGTGCGGACACGAGGTTGAATTAAAAAAGATTTTTGACGAAAACATAGACATCGGCACTGAAATATCAAAATTTTTCGCCCAAACAAAAAAATATTTCCGCGCGATACTCTGCGGAGGATCGATTGCCGACGAAACGCAGATTTTGTGGAAGAAAAAAATGCGGGCGAAATATATTCAAACGTTGCGTTTGACAAAGAATTTATGCTCCCCGACCCGTTTTTCGAGCATAAAAAAACACGGTTATCGACATAGGCGACGAAACGTTCACAAAGGGCATAGCGCACGTTGCCATCGACCCGACGGCGAGGGTGAACCGATTTGTAAAAGAGGCGCGCGACCCCGAAACCGCGGTTATATATCTTGATTTTCTTCTCGGCTATGCGCTCCACCCCGACCCTGCGTCGGTTATGTCAAAAGTCATCTGCGAGGAAAAGGAGCGTGCAAAAAAAGAGGGACGTAATCTTACCGTTATTGCAGCAATCTGCGGAAGTGACCTTGACCCTCAGGATTTTGACAAACAGGCTGAAATTTTAAGAAAATCGGGCGTTATTATTGCCGATACAAACGTTAAAGCGGTAAATCTTGCAATGAAAATCATTAAAGGAGCGGAGGAAAGATAAATGTTAAACGATAAAAATAAATGTGATAAACGTCGGAACGGACGTGTTTGCAAACGCGTTAAAGGAGCAGGGAATACCTGCCGAACAGCTAAACTGGAAACCGGGCAAAAAGGCGGTTTTGTCCGAGAGGACGAAAGAAATTCTTGAAAAGGCAATGTATTCCGATTTTAAGGAAAAAATAGATACCGCAAACGCAAAGGTTAAAGATATTATGGATAACACCGACCCGTACTGGATAGGCGTAAAACCCGCAAAAGAGTGCGTTCCCGGTGTTGAGGACGGAATGATAATACATTCGGGACCCGACATTGAGTGGAACAGAATGTGTGCAACCCAACAGCAGGGCGGTATCAACGGCGTGATGTACGAAGGTTACGCAAAAGACGAGGATGAGGCGCGCAGAATGCTTGAAAACGGCACAATAAAATTTGTGTCGGCAAACGATTATCACCTTGTAGGTCCCGGCTCAGGCATTACAACACCGTCAATGGCGGTTAATATCGTTGAAGATAAAAACACGGGATTTAAGGGCTTTTGTCCGCCGTTTGAGGGTCCGAACAGAGGCGGTCTTGCCGGCTGGGGAATTTTGAACGACAGTATAAGAAAACACCTTGACACGGTGCGCGATATAATCGCCCCTGCAATGACAAAGGTGCTTGAGGCAAACGGCGGTATAGCAATGCGCAGAATTTTCACGCGCGGTGTGGAGATGGGCGACGAGCTTCATTCAAGACAGGACGCAACGGGAATTATCGCAACAAACGAATTTATGAAAATGCTGTTTGACGCGGATCTTACCGAGGACGAAAAAAGAAAATGCATCGACCTTTTATACGGCACGGTAAGATTTTTCCATCCGCTCGGTATGGCGTCGGCAATGTCGCTCTTGGAGGCGATACGCAATGTTGAATATTCAACGGTTGTAACCGCAATGGTCGGCAACGGCGTAGATTATGCGATAAAGGTGAGCGGGCTTAATACAAACCGGTATTCCGCGCCGTCGCCCAAGCTAACGGGCGAATACGTTTCGTCCGACGTAAATGATGACGACGTTTTGCCCTGGATAGGCGACAGCTGTATTCTTGAGGCAACGGGACTTGGCGGTTTTGCCGCGGCGGCGGCTCCTGCGGTTATGCGTTCGCTCGGCAAAAACGCTCTCCGACGGCATTGAGCAAACGCTTGAAATGTCGGAAATCACCGTCGGCGAAAAACGCAAATTATCTCATTCCTGCACTAAACTACCGCGGAACACCCACGGGAATTGACATAAGAAAGGTTTTGGACACGGGCATAGAACCCGTTATTCACGGCGGAATGATTTCCAAAACGGGCAAACGCCTCGGCGCAGGCATTGCACGCGTTCCGCTCAAATGCTTTGAAAAAGGCGCTTTTGGCGTTCGGTGATAAATATGGCTTGTAAAAATTCTGGTTTTAAATATCGGCAGTACGTCTTTTTAAATTCAAATATTTTAATATGGACGATTTAAGCGTGATTGCAAGCGGAAAAAAATAAATTCGGTGTTTTTCAAAAAAATGCCGGCTGTAATTTTTGGTCGGAAAAATACCGAAAAAGCACGGTTTTCGACGCGTCGGACGGCTGCGGCGCGTGCCTTGAAATGATAATTGATTTTATAGACAAAAACTGTGCGGACGGCAAAAAAACGGTGGTTCGGCAATCGGCTTTAAAACAGTTATGGCAGGGGAAATCAACTATCCGTGCATTATAGATGACGCGGTGATTGAAAAATGCAGGAATACAGCACGGTTGCGCCTGCGCACAACGCGCCGTATATCGAGGCGGTTAAGTCGGTCAGAAAATATTTTCCGAATGTCACCTTGGTTGCGTCGTTTGAAACGGCGTTTCACAACACAATCCCCGATTTCGCGTCGGTGTATCCTATCGACAAGGACATTGCACAAAAAAGACGGCATAAGAAAATACGGATTTCACGGCGCGGCGCACAGCTATGCCGCATATAAATTCGGCAGTGAAAAAAATATTGTGTCGGTTCATCTCGGAGGAAGCTCGTCGGTCTGCGCGGTAAAGGGCGGAAAGTCGGTTGATGTCAGTATGGGTTTTTCCCCCCAAAGCGGACTTCCCATGAACAACCGCTGCGGAGATATTGACGTTTTTGCGGTGCTTTACCTTATGGAAAAAGAAAATATGAGCATAGACGATGCACGAAAATTTTTGTGCACAAGGTGCGGTTTATACGGTATGAGCGGTATAAGCAACGATTTGCGCGATATAGAAAAGGCAAACGATACCTTGGTTATCGACGCATTTACTTACAGCGTGTCGAAATACATCTGTTCGTATCTTGCCGTTCTGGGAAAAATAGACGTCATAAGCTTTTCGGGCGGAATAGGCGAAAACAGCGTTATTGTGAAAGAAAAAAATATGCAGCCGTTTAAAAATTTCTCGGCGTTGAGCTTGACAGCGAAAAAAATTAAAGCATAAACCGGCGGGCGAGCCGTATATGATTTCGTCGGACAAATCGAAGGTTGGGGTTTACATAACGCCTGTTGACGAGGAACTTATGGTGGCAAAAAATACATATGCTTTTGCGGAAAGAAGGTAAAATGATGTTTGAAAGAAGTAAATGGGAATTCGGTGTGGGAAGCGTTAAGCGCGACGGCATTTTATACGGTATGGGATATACTCGCGACGAGGTGAAAAAGCCGTATATCGCCGTTGTCAATTCGTGGAACGAATACAATCCGGGGCATATTCATTTAAAGGAGATTGCGCAGAGGGTGAAAGACGGTGTGCGCGAGGCAGGCGGACTTCCGTTTGAGCTTTCCACAACCGGTATCTGCGACGGAATGGTTTTAAAAGACCCGAGATATATCGAACTTCCGAGCAGAAATCTTATTGCCGACGAAATAGAGCTTAACGTTGAGGCGAATATGTTTGACGGAATGGTGCTTCTCGGCACCTGCGACTCAATAGTGCCCGGTCAGCTTATGGCGGCGGCACGGCTCAACATTCCGACGGTTTTGGTGACGGGCGGATATATGCCCCTTTGCTTTTACCGCGGGAAAGAAATAGGGCTTTCCGAGGTTTCGGGCACGGTCGGAAAGGTTATGCAGAACAAGGTGAGCCGTGAGGAGTTTGACGATATGGTTTACTGTGCGCACGCCGGTCAGGGCGCGTGCGGTTCAATGACCACCGCAAACAGTATGTGCTGTATTGCCGAGGCGCTGGGTATGACAGTTCCGGGAAACGCTACCGTTAACGCTGCCGACAAACGGCTCGGTGCAATGGCGTTCGAGGCTGGAAAATATGTTATGGAAATGGTGAAAAAAAGGGCATAACCGCGCGCGATATTATCACCGAAAAGGCGATTGAAAACGCAATAATCACCGACACCGCGATAGCAGGCTCAACAAATCTTTTGCTCCACATTCCTGCCATTGCGCACGAGGCAGGAATAGAGCGCGGCTGGTGGTCTTTCTTTGATGAAATGTCGCACAAAAATTCCGCTCCTTACCGAAATTGCACCCAACGGAAAATACTATTTTAACGATTTTTGAGCGCGCAGGCGGTATGAAAGCGCTGATGAAAACACTTCTTCCGCTTTTAAATTCCGACTGCAAAACGGTTAACGGCAAAACGCTCAAAGAAAACTACTCCGATGCGCCCGTGTATGACACCGACGTTATCCACACGCTTGACGCACCCGTATCGAGCGACGGCGGAATAGCTGTGTTAAAGGGAAATCTTGCGCCCGACGGTGCAATTCTCAAAACCGCGGCAGTGCCGAAAAATATGATGCATTTTGAGGGCAGGGCAAAGGTTTTCAGCGAGGTTGACGACGCGATAACCGCATTGCGTCACGGTGAGATAAAGGCAGGCGACGCGGTTGTTATAAACTATCTCGGACCGAAAGGACGTTTCGGAACAACCGCCTTTGCTTTTTCAGAAAGAGGTTGCCGGAATGGATATTTACGATAAGGTTGCAATCATCACCGACGGAAGATTTTCGGGCGGTACAAGCGGATTGAGCATTGGTTATGCAGCGCCCGAGGCAGCGATAAAAGGCCCGCTCGCGGTTGTTGAAAAACGGCGACAAAAATCATAATAGACGTGGAAAAAGAGAAAAATGGACATAGACTTATCGGATGAAGAAATTGCAGAAAGGCTCAAAAAGGTTGACTGGAGGCTCCGGGAGGAAAAATTCAAGCCGTTTTTTTAAGGCTTTTTTTGCAAGAAATGTTTCGTCAACGGCGAAAGGAGCGGCGTGGATGTAATGAATGTTTTAAAACGAAATTTTAACCAAAAAGCTTGTGGTAATTGCGCGCGCAATACCGCAGGACAAAAATTAAAGACTGTGTGAATGCAGTTATAGACGGCGGTGTGAGCCTTATTGAAAGCACATTCTGCCAGTCGGATAAAGACTGTATCGAAAAAAACAAGCTTTGCATCGAAACAATGGTAAAGGCGGCAAACGGCAGAGCAATTATAGGCGCGGGAACGGTTTTAAACACCGAGCAGGTGAGTGCGGCATATGACGCCGGCGCGAAATATATAATTTCGCCCAACACAAACGAGGCGGTGATAAAAGAAACGCTCAAACTCGGTATGATATCAATTCCGGGCGCTATGACGCCGACCGAAATCGAACAGGCATATTCATACGGCGCGCATATTGTAAAGCTTTTTCCGGCAGACGATATGGGTGTGCACTACATCAAAAATTTAAAAGCGCCCCTTTCGCATATACCGCTTATGGCGACAGGCGGAGTAAATCCCGGCACCATACCGGAATACTATAATGCAGGCGCAGAGGCGTTCGGCACGGGTATTACAATTTTAAAAACCCGACTGCGTTGCAAGCGGAAATTTTGCGGAAATAACAAGACTTGCAAGGGCGCACGTTGATGTAATAAAAACTTATTGGAGATGAAAAACAAATGATGACGGACAAACCTGTTGTTTTTTTGTGACGGGCGCGGCAAGAAATATAGGTCTTGCCGTTGCAAAAAAATTTGCAAAAGAGGGATATAACGTTTGCCTCACAAGCAGAAGCGAAAAATCCGCAGACTCGGCGGCACGGGAAATTATGAGCGAATATCCGGGCGTTACGGCAAAGGGATATGCAATGCTTACAAACGACGTAAACCAAATACACGAAACCTTTAAAAAAAGTGAGGGAAGATTTCGGCAGAGTGGACGCGCTTGTGTCCAACGCCGCCGACCCGGGATATAATCAGAGCATACTTTCGACCACTCCCGAGCAGTTTGACTATGTGATGAACAGCAATGCAAAAGGATATTTTTTCTGCTGTCAGGAGGCGGCGAAGCTCATGATTGAAAACGGCACGCACGGAAGTATCGTGCTTGTCGGCTCTGTTCACAGCAAACGTGCGCTCCCGAACAGAATAGTTTACGCGTCGTCCAAGGGCGCGATTGACGTTATGAACCGAAATATGTGCTATGAGCTGGGCAAATACGGTATCAGGAGCAATCTTTTGGTTGTCGGCGCGGTGTATAACGACAGATGGTCGTGCTATACTCCCGAGGATTATGAGAAAAAACGCGCAAACTGGCCTCTCGGTATGGAGTCGTATCCCGAGGATATTGCAAACGCCGTGTACTTTTTAAGCTCCGACAGTGCAAAAACCATAAGCGGAAGCGAACTTACCGTTGATTCGGGTGTTATGTCGGTGCTTTTTGAGCTACAACAAAAAAAACTGGGACGCGGAAAAAGACGAAAGGGAAAAAGCTTTTGAAAAAGTAAAGCATTAAAAATATGAAAAAAACAAAATATTTAAAAGTTAAAAAAACGGTTTTCCCATTTTGAGAAAAACCGTTTTTATGTATTTCTTAATTTTTTTCTTTCAATTTTTGTATGTTTTCGCTGTTATAATCAACCGTTACAGCCGTTCCGTTTGAATATTCCGTTTTGTAAACTCCGTCCGATATTTTTTCGTGATTTTCCATAAATTCATACCGAATATCCGAAAGCTCCTCGTAATCCTCCCACATTTTCTTTGCCCATTTTGCGGTTTGATTAAGCTCATCGTCTGTATCGCACAAAAAGTCCTCGTCGCCCATCCAGCGGTTGTCGGCCGCAAAGTTTGCATAGTAGCATATCAGCGGACGTCCGCCCAGCTCGATAAGCTTAAGACGGTTTTTCCCGCCCTTTGCAGGGTAGTTTAACGTAAACGTGCAGGGATTGTAAAGTATAATTCCGTGATACACAAGGTGCCAGAACGGAACAATTTCGTCCGACATAGGTATTTTTTCGTCCTTGCCCATCGCAAAGTTTGAATACATTGCATAGTCGAGATATTCCGCGGCAAAAATCATATCCCGACTCGGACGAAAATCCGCCGAAAGTTTCGCGCGCAAGCTTCATAGTTTTGCGGTACCACTCCGCGCCCTCTTTCTTGTTTGTCGGGTGGTTTTTGTCGTAGCATTTTAATATCGGCAAAATGGTGATAACGTCGATATAGTGTATGCCCTCAAAGCCGAGCGCTTTAATTTTTTTCTGATTTTCGGTTTCAAATTTTTTTCATATTGGCGTCTGGGGCAGATTTTTGTACGGTCTGCCTCCCGACCAGCAGTACGGACGCGCGTGGAGAGAGCCGTCCTTGTTTTTCAAAAGATATTCCTCGTCAAAGCAGTCGGCAATGTGATACGCGGCGGTTGCGTCGTCGTGGCACACAATGCCGTAGCCGTCGGCTTTGACATTGCGGATAAGGTTTTTGAGCTTTTTCCTCGCCGCCGAGGCGTTCGTCAACAGGGGGAAAATCTGCGGAAAAACGTCCGTCGTGACCGCCGATGTTCCAGCCGACAAGGCAAAATTCCGCGTTTTTAATTCCCTCTTTTTTGAATGATTTTGAAATGTCGCCCACGCGGTCAAAATCGCACGCAACGTGCATTTCCGGCTCGGTTTCGGGTGTCTGGTTTTCAACGGGACTGGGTGCAGGCTTCCAGCCCTGGCGCACGCGCACCTCTATGCTGTCTGCCGCCTTTTTAAGACTTGCGTCCTTTTTCTGCCCTTTCTTTAAAGGGGGCACATAGCCGTTTTTAAGCTTGTTTTCGAGGTATTTTTCGAGCCATTGCGGAATAACTTCCGTCGGCGAGCTTATAAAATTCAACGCGTATGTCGTCGTACGGCATATCGCCGTCAATGTAAAACCTCGGATATGCATAATAAACGCCGTTTTTTTACGCCGACAACCATACCGAAGTCGTATTGCATACCTGTGACAATCGCCAGAATTCCCGTTTTTTTCCCTCGTTCATACCGTAGCAGGTCACAAACGAAAATTCGTTCACGCTTTCGGTGTCCTCACGCTCTTTAAAAAAACGTCTGCGCCGTGCCCGACAAACACATATCGGTTATAAAATATCCCTCGTCACCGGTGTTTTTTACAAGATAATCATACAGAAAAATCGACGTATTCGACGTCCTTTGAAAATTTTTTTCCTTTTCAAGATAAACAACCGTTCTGTCATCTTTTTCGATAATTTTTGCGTCTGCGGTTTTTTTCGCCGCCGTCTGCAAGCTTTAATCTCGCTTTCATAAAAATCCTCCCGTTAAAAAAATATTGAATTTTTAAATTTATATTGAATACTTGTAAAAGGCAAATTTCCAAAACGAATAAAAAAATATTACACAAAAATATATCAAATCTAAAATGAAAATTATATCGGAAATCAATTTAAGGAAAAAAAGTGAAATTTTAAGATTATCTATTGCAAACAGAATAAAAAAATTCTTTTTAAAAAAACGCATTAAAAACCATACTGTATTTATAGCACAAAAATGATGTTATGTCAATAAGCCGACACCCGAAATTCGGCTTAAAACGGCGCTTTTTCGGAATTTTACAGTTTATTTCGGATTTTTAATGTTTACTTCAAAATGCACCGCAGAGTATAATGAATTTGTAACAAGGACAATTTTAAAAAAAGGAGGGTGCCGAAATGACGGTCATCAAAAAAAGCGGTTTGTATTCTTATGACTGCGACGATTGCTTTCGGAAGTCTGGAAGGATGCGGAAAAATACAACACGGCACGGTAAACACAAAATACGAAAAAGACGAAAAACTTAAACGAGGTCGGAGCTTTTCCCGTATGCAAAGAGAAAATTACATTAAAAGTAGGTATTCCGAAAAAAACGAATTTATAACGGATTACGACGACAACACATTTACAAAAAAAGCTTGAAGAAATGATGAACTGCGATATTGAGTTTGAATTTCTTCCGTCGTCCGACACAATGCAAAAAGGTTGAGCTTATGATGAATTCGGGCGGTGACGAGCTTCCCGACATTATATGCGGTGTAAACTTCACCGACGGCGCGCTGGCAGGCTACGGCGACGCGGGTATGATAATTCCGCTTAACGCGTATTATGAAAACTCGGCATACTACATAAACGACGCGTTTGAAAAGGAAAAAGGATTTAAAGAATATGATAACCTTATCCGACGGGAATATGTATTATATCCCCAGCTATGCAAAGGCGCTCCAGAATGAGGTAGGCTGTGCAAGATGCTGGATAAACAAAAAAATGGCTTGACAAGCTCGGTCTTAAAATGCCCGAAACCACCGAGGAATTTGAAAAACGTTTTAATGGCGTTTAAAGAAAAAGACCCCAACGGCAACGGCAAGGCGGACGAACTTCCGTTTTCGGGAAACACAAGCCTCGGAAATTTGTCGGGTCTTGAATATATCTTCGGTTCGTTTTTGAAATTTACCCCCAAAACTTCGTATCTTTATGCAAAGGGCGGAAAAATCAAGGCTGGATATATGCAGGACGAATGGAAGGACGCGGTAAACTACTGTGCAAAGTTATATAAAGAAGGACTTATCAGCGACAGCACATTCACCCTTGACAGCAACGGCTTTGCTCCTTTGAGAAACAATGCAGGCGTGCCTATCGTCGGCGCGTTTGTGTCGATGGGCTTAAACTTCAGCGCAGAGGTTAAAGACAGATACGACGACTACGTTCCCCTTCCTCCGCTTAAAGGCGACAAGGGCTATCAGAGCGCCGTTTGGGTTCCCACAATTCCGTCAACAGGGTTTGTTATAACAAAAAACTGTAAATATCCCGAGGCGGCATTCCGCTTGGGCGACCTTATGTGCAGTGAGGAAATCACAATTTCAAACCGCTGGGGCGAAAAGGACGTCGACTGGAAAAAGCCGATGCAGACGCATATTCGCTCTTTAAAGACGAGGGATATGCACCGACAATCGAGGTTATAAACAACGTGTGGGCGGTGCCGACAAACAAGCACTGGAGCCAAAAAGGCGCGGCATACCGCGACTATGCCGTATCGCTCGGACAGGTTGCCTCCAAAAAAACAACATCAACGAAAGGTTTGTTGCCGAGTCGACAAAAGCATATCTTCCGTATACCGATATGAGCGACGTCAAAAAAATTTGTGTACGATATTGACGGCATTGCGGATATAAACGAAATAAACACAAACATAGAGTCGTACGTGAAAGAAATGACAACACTGTTTGTTATCGGCGAGAAAAACGCGGACAAGGAATGGGACAGCTACCTTAAAGAGCTTGACAATATGGGGGCAAATCAACTGCTGGACGAAACGCAGAAAGCGTATGACAGAGCGAACAAGTAAAAATTAGGAGAGAGTTTTAATGAAAAAGTCATCTGCATCACTGCAAAAACATACAGGAAGCACAAACGGACTGACGGTATCGCGGGTGTTTAAAAACTACTGGCAGCTTTATGTAATGCTGCTTCTTCCCGTGTTATACATACTTATCTACAACTACGGTCCCTATGGTGGGACTTCAGATAGCATTCAAAGACTATACCCCCCGTCTCGGAATGTTCGGAAGTCCCTGGGCAGGACTGAAGTATTTCAAGAAATTTTTCAACGACTACCAGTTTGCGAGAACGATTGTAAACACGGTGAGAACGAGCGTGTATTCGCTTGCGGTAAACTTTCCGTTTCCCATAATTTTGGCGCTTTGCATAAATCTTATGCGAAACGAAAGATACAAAAAAACCGTGCAGATGGTGATGTATGCACCGCACTTTATCTCGATAGTCGTTCTGGTAGGTATGATGAACCAGATATTAAATCCGTATGTGGGACTTTACGGCAACATATACAAAATATTCACCGGTTCGTATGCACCGAATATCCTTGCAGACTCGAAATCGTTCATACATCTTTATGTGTGGTCGGGAGTGTGGCAGAATATGGGATATTCTTCGATAATATATCTTGCGGCGCTTGCAGGCATTTCGCCCGATTTGCACGAGGCGGCGCAGATAGACGGCGCGTCGAGATTTAAACGCGTCCTGCACGTTGACATTCCGGGAATTATTCCGACGGTTGTAATTATGCTTATTTTTAAACTGCGGAAGAATTATGAACATAGGTTTTGAAAAAGATTTATCTTATGCAAAAATCCGATAAACTTAAAGGAAAGCCAGGTTATTTCAACCTTGGTTTACGAAAAAAATCCTTCGGCGGTGCGGGCGGTTCGTCTACGAAATATTCGTATTCCACCGCAATAGGTCTTTTTCAATTCGGTTGTAAACTTTGTTTTTGATTGTTGCGGTAAACAAAAATAACGTCAAAAATTAAAGCGAAACAAGCTTGTGGTAAGGAGGGGGGCAAAAAAATGAGCAAAACACACAATAAAATTTCAGATTCGCGCGAGGACAAAAATTTTTTTAACATCATAATTCATATAATAATTGCCCTGCTTTTTGGTGATTATAGCTTATCCGCTTATATTCGTTGTGTCGTCGTCCTTTTCGTCGAAAGAGGCGGTTACAAACGGCAGAGTTTTCCTGCTTCCCGTCGATTTCAGCCTTGAGGGCTACGAGGCGGTTTTTAAGAAAAAAACGACGTAATAATCGGCTACCGAAACACGTTTATCTACACGATAATCGGCACGTCGATAAACCTTTTTCTCACAATGATTGCGGCATATCCGCTTTCAAGGCGCGATTTGCCGTTCGGAAAAGGACTTACGCTGCTGTTTACATTCACAATGATTTTTTTCGGGCGGTATGATACCCACATATATGCTTGTAAAAAGCGTGGGACTCATAAACAAGCCTGCGGTAATGGTGCTCGTCGGCTCAATAAGCGCGTACAACCTTATTATCGCGCGGACGTTTATACAAAATAACATTCCGACAGAGCTTTTGGAGGCATCGAGAATAGACGGGTGCAGTGATTTTCTGTATTTTGCAAAAATCGTTCTTCCGCTTTCAAAGTCGGTTATAGCGGTTTTGACGCTCTATTATGCTATAACTCACTGGAATTCGTATTTTTAATGCGTTTATATATCTCAACAACCGAAAATACTGGCCTCTTCAGCTTTATTTAAGAGAAATATTGCTTGAAAAACCAGATAGACGCATCACAGATTGCCGACCCCGACCTTCAGGAGGCAAAACAAGGTATGGCTAACCTTTTAAAATATTCGCTCATTGTTGTAAGTACAATACCCGTAATGCTTTTGTATCCGTTTATTCAAAAGCATTTTGTAACCGGAGTTATGATTGGCTCGGTTAAGGGTTGATTGTATAAATATTTTATAAAAAGGAGATATTGTAATGAAAAATTTTTGAAAAAGTTTAAGTTTGGTACTGGTATTGACCGTTGTATTTTTCATCTTTTTGCAATTTCATCTTTTGCGGCAGAAGCGGAGGACAAGGTTATTATTTCCTCTATTGACGATTTGCCGGATATTACTAATTTTAAAACAGGCGTAACGCAGATTGAAGCTCAGCAAACAGGTAACGTTTTTGTCGCTTTCGTCAGACACCTTTGCGTCAAATACTTTATCAGGTTTCAGTTACACTTCCGCAGGCTCGGAGGCAAGATACAGTCTTATATCGGGTGCGGAAAAAGCTCGGCAATGTTGAATGGGAAAAATTATAAAAAAATTTGAGAATTGAATTTAACATCAAAAATTGCAAATGCTACCGACGGCATAAGCTTTCGTACACAAAGATACAACGACGGAAGTATATTAAACGCAAATGCTTACCACGTTTTTCAGCGTAGGCGGAAGCAGTATGGTACGTCCGACAAACAGCAAGGGTTATTCGTATTATACCAGAAAAAAACTACAAAAAGCCGGCGATTCTTCTCTTTCGGTGGGCGTGTGGCACAATGTTGTAATTGAAATAGGTGCAAACAGTGCAAATACGGCGGTTAAGTTTTATATTGACAATGAAGATGTAAGCTCCATCATAAAAAGTGCTCAACAATAGCACAGAGATAACCTCAAATCCTATGAATATTCACGACGGTTCGGTCGGATTTGGCGGGGGCAGTGTCAATAAGTGCGTTCTTATCCCTAATGGAAAGAAAGACTCGCCTTTCGGTGTTGAGTTAAGCGGACTTAAAATGACCGCAACAAACACAGATTTCACACCCCGTGCAGGAGGCAAAATCATAGCAGAAGAATTAAAAGGGTACGGCAAATACCGAAACGGGAAAAATTGACACAAGTGCAATAGTTTACAATTTGACAGGCGAAACAAAAAATGTTAAATTGATTATAGCATACTACGACAGCGAAAAAAATCTTGCAGACGTTAAAACAGAAGTAATATCCAGTGGCAAACACGCTTGTTAACAACGTAAACAACGCGTTTGAAAAAAACCGTCGGCATATGCGTCGGCAAAGGTATTTTTGTGGACGGATACAGAAATTATTCCGCTTGCAAAAAGCGCTGACGTAAAAATAAAACATCTCTTTGTTAAGGGGGAAGAATATGAAACGTTGTTTCAAAATATTTAATACTTTGATTATTCTTTTAATTTGCGCGAGTCTTTTATCGTGCCAAAAATAATTCTTCTCCTTATCACCCTTTCAAAAAGATGCCAACTTAAACGAAGTCGGCGTCTTTCCCGTATGCAAGGAAAAGATTACGCTTACAATAGGCATTGAAAACGGCGGAAACTTAATTGAAGATTACAAATCAAACGCGCTTACAAAATATCTTGAAGAAAAAATGAATGCAAATTTGGAGTTTATGTTTTTTGACGAGGGAGAGGCGGACAAAAGCATAAAGCTTATGATGAGCGCAGGAGGAAAAAATCTTCCCGATATTGTAATAGGCGACAACGTCGACGATTTTGATGTTATTGCATATGCGCAGAAAGGGCTTATTATTCCGCTTAACAACTATTATGAAAAATTCATCGTATTATCTTAAAAAAATTATTGACAAAGACAAAAAGGATTTCTCGACCTTATAACAATGTCCGACGGCAATATCTACACAATTCCGCGTTATACAAAAATTCTCCAGAACGAATTTGGTGTAAAGCTTTGGATTTATAAGCCGTTTTTGGATAGGCTTGGGCTTGATATGCCCTAAAACCACCGACGAATTTTTATGAGGTTTTGGAAAAAAATTTAAAAACGGCGACCCCAACGAAAACGGAACGCGCGACGAAATTCCGTTTATCGGTACGGGCGCAGGCAATGCGAACGGGTATCTTTTCGCCGATTTTATAATGAGCGCGTTTGTTTATGCCGACGCGGAGCATTATTATATGTATCCCGAAAACGGCGAAATTAAATTTGCCTGCACCGACATACGCTGGAAAGAGGGCTTAAAATATTTAAACAAGCTCTGCGCGCAAAATCTTTTGTCGCCTGCGTCGTTTATCACAACCGCAGACCAGTTTAAAAGCATCATAGACAAAAAGGATGTTATTGCGGGTTCGTTTATCAGTATGTGCCCGTATTTTTCCGACGAAAAACAAAAGCCGTTATTCCGAATATAAGGTTGTCGAGCCTCTTATAGGACCCGGCGGTGAGCAAAAATCCGATTTGCTGGGCAACAAAACCGCGCAACAGGTTTTTTTATCACAAAAACTGCAAATATCCCGAGGCGGCTTTCAGACTCGGCGATATTATGTGCGACGAGGAAGTTGCAATTATGAACAGATGGGGTGTTGAGGGCAAGGATTGGGAAAAAAAGCAGGCGAAAAACGATACCGGCGTTGCGTCGGACGAGGGCTATCCTGCGCTTATTGTGCCGAAACTCGAATGGGGAGTACGGCAAAATTCGCATTGGCAGGGAAAAGGCCCCGGATACCGCGATTATAACATCGGTCTGGGCGTTGCGGTTACAGAGTCAAATCCTATGGACTACGAAATCGCGCGGTCGTCGCTTGCTTATAAAAAGCTTATGCCCGAAGAGTATATTGTAAAGCTTGTTTACGACGCCGGCGAATATGACGAGGTTGCAAGAATAAGCGGAGAGATTATGTCTTATGTAAACAGTGCAACCGTTGATTTTATCACGGACGCAAAGGATATTGACGCAAACTGGGATAAATTTGTGTCGGACTTAAATTCGCTCGGCGCAGAGCGGCTTAAAGAAATTATGCAGAATGCTTACGACAGGACTTTGCTGAAATAAAAAGGAGGAAACAATGAAAAGGCTTATTGCGGGATTTCTGGCATTTTTACGGTTACTTCGGCTTTTTCGTGCGTTGAATACGGCGAGGGTGCAGAAAATACAGGAAAAATCCGTGCTTATGTTGACGGCACCGAAACCGTTCACGCAAGCAATATGAAAGTTTATACCGGCGACAACGGCAAAAACACAATTTCATCTATGGGCGGAAAAAAAGGCTGGCTTTTCGACGTTGAGTCGGACAGCACCGATTATTACCTTTATATTGACGTTGACGATAATCTTGCCGACAAAAAGGATATGGGACGCGTTGTTGAAATAAGCGTTGATTATTTCGACAAGTCGAGCATCAATATTGCGCGTCTTAAACAGGTATCGAGCGCGTTTTGCATTGAATATCAAAACACGGACGGCAAAATCGTCGAGTCGCCGTATTTTGAGCTTGACAATTCGCTGATGTGGCATACATACACTTTCACGCTTACCGACGCGGTTTTGCAAAACGGCGTAAACGGCGCGGATTTCAGAATTTGTTCAAAGTCAAAAACAATGGGAACGTCGGGCGGCAGCTTTGTTGTAAACAATGTTGAGGTTAATCTTACCGATAAATTCAATCATATAAACATTGTTCCGTCAACCGAGAATTACGGCAACAACTTTTTCACGGGCGAAAAAATTTCGTTTAAATACACTCTCGATAACAAAAATACGCCGAAAAAAAGCCGTCAGTACGGCGCGTATCCGCTGACTGCAAAATTCAGCGCAAAAAAATATCGAGGGCGATGTTGTTTTTGAAAAACCGATACGTTAAATATCGAGCCGTGCAAAGAAACCGAATATAATCTTGATGTTGATGTCGGCGGAAAATACGGAGTATATTTTTCTTACGGCGGTTTTTTTATAATGACGAACATAAAATTTACAGCGAAAAACAACGCGTTTTTTTCATATGTGCGAACCGATTACGGCAAAACTATGAACTATGCTTTCGGTACTTGTTCGGGCAGGCGCGATGAATGGGCGCCTCTTTATCAAAAAGCAGGCATCGGAATTGTGCGCGCAATGGAGTCGTACAGCAATGTTATAAGCCGTGACATAAACGCGGACGAGGCTTTTGTTTACCCCAGAAGGGCAGACACGCTTTCGCGCGCGTTAAAAGAGAGAAATATAAAGCAGATAAACACTTATTTAAGCGTAAAAACCGACCTTCTTCCGGGCGAACAGCTTCCGTACACCGAAAAGGGTATGAAAAAATATACCGACTACATAGATTTTGTCACCGAGTCGGAAAGGTTTTCAATCGTTGCATATGATATGTGGAACGAATTTGAGCTTATGGGCGCGTCGTTTAACCTTTATTCGCGCCCAATGGAAGATTATATAAACCTTATGAAAACCACATATACGAGAATAAAAGAAAAAGCACCCGACTTAAAGCTGTACGGCGTTGTAACCAGCACGGTGCGCAGTGACATTTTAGAGGACATTTTAAAAGGCGGGCGGCGGTGACTATATGGACGGCTACTGCTGTCACGCATACGCGCCGAGATACGACCCTATGTCGGGCGGACTTATCGAGGAGCTTGAAAAGGTGCGCGCGGTGCTTGACAAATACGGATATTACGATATGCCGATTGTCACCTCCGAGCTTGGCTGGGCAGACGATACGTATTACGGCATTGACGAGAAAAAAACAGGGTTACTATCTTGTTGAGGGCTATGCCGCGATGCGGAAAGTGCGCAATTTCAATCAGTATGTTATGTATACGTTTTACGACGGCGGAAGAACAAAAGGCAACCGCGAGCATCACTGGGGACTTATTGAATTTTTGGGCGCGGACACTCCGGGCACGGCAAAAGCAAGCTATGCAATGGTTGCAAATATGAATAATCTTCTTGCAGGCTATGAATATAAAGACGAAATTACCGTAAATGACAATACATATGCTTACCGTATGCACAGCAATGATAAAAACGACGACACGATTATGCTTTGGTCAAGAGGAAACGGCGGAAACTTAAGCATAGATTTGGGAACGGACAAAATCGACGTTTACGACGCGTACGGCAATGTGTCAGCCCTTTCGGGAATTGACGGCGTGTTAGGTTTTGCTCTTACCGAAGCGCCCGTATATTTAAAAGGCGATTTCAAAAAAATTTGAGCTTGCCGAGAATAAAATTATAGACAAAAAAACGCATTTGACGTTGAATTTTCGCAGAGCGTTTCGTTTAATCTCAAAAAATGCGAACGGCGGTATGCGTTATGAAATAACGCCGGTAAACGGAGCAAAGCTTGACATAAGCGAGGTTAAAGGCGAAAATTCGTCGGATATACACATAAAACCCAATAAATACGGCTCCGAAACCGATAGGGCAAAAATTAAGGTTTTTGACGGAAACGGCACTTATCTTGACGGATATTTATCGTTTTTCTACAAAACGCCCATTGACGTTGATATGAAATGCGAGCCGGGATTTGCAAACGGCGTACCCGATTACGAAGCTGTAAATTTGAGCATAGACATTGCAAACAATTCAAAAGAAACCGTTAACGGAAAGTTTGTTATAAACCGTCTTACGGGCATAGAGGATTACAATTCCGAGTATGACAATTTGAGCATTAACCCGGGCGATACATATAAAAATCGTCATAAAAGCGCCGTCCGATGTTAACGTTGTGAAAATGGAGGCAGCATTTGTCACAAGCGACGGAATAACAGTAGATTTTGCAAAATCCGCGTCGTTTGCGGTTTGCGGATATGCGTATAACAAAACCTGTTGCCGACGGAAAGATAAACGAAAACGAATATGCAAGCTTTGTATATCTCGGCGCCGACAACGCGGTTGACATTCACGCGGTTGACCCGTACACTGGCGCGGACGACTGCAGTGCGCTTCTGTATTATTCGTGGGACGAAGAGAATTTCTACATTGCGGCAAACGTTACCGACAATGTTTTGTTTGACGCATCTCCTCAAAGTGCGGCAATGTGGCGGTACGACAGTTTCCAGTTTGCGGGGGTTTACGACCCCGAAAAATGTGCTCGGAACAAGCGTTTTGACGTCTGTTCTGTACGGCAAAACAAACGGCGAAAAACACGCTCTAAATGGTTAAAAACAGCGCATTTAAGGCAATGACCGACGCTGACAGCGGATTTGAGGGAGCAATCAGTCGTGACGAAAAAATACCTGTTACGAGCTTAAAATTCCGTGGAAAAACCGTGCTTACGCAGGATACAGCCGTAAGACAGGACACAATATTCAAATTCTCCGCGCTCATCAACGACAACGACGGCGGCGGACGAAAAGCGGCGGTGCAGTACGGCGAGGGAATTTACACCGGCGGAACGACAAACGAAAACTTTATAAAAGCATATCTTGCAAAAACACCGAACGGGGGTAACGAAAATTGAAAGAATTTAAAATAGAAAATCACGCGCCGAGCTATCTTCCCAAAGAAAAAAACTGGACTTTGGCTTGGCAGGACGAATTTGACGGCGACAAGCTTTGATGAATCGAAATGGAACTTCCGCGAGTATTTTTTTGGGGGCAAAAAGTCGCCCACATTCTCGCGCGCGAGGGCGTTTCGGTAGACGGTAACAGCAATCTTGTTATCGCGCTGGTTAAAAAAAGGGCGAGGACTTTTATTCGGGACATCTTCAGACAGGCTCGCTTACATACGATATTCCGAAAGACACAACGGGAGTATGGCCGTTCGGCAAGTTTGAAAAAGGCAAAAATTTATGCACAAATTCGGCTATTACGAAATAAGATGCCGTCTTCCCAAAAATCCCGGCTGGCACGCGGCTTTCTGGCTTCAGGCACCCGGTGTCGGCTCGCACCCCGACGCAAAAATACTGCGGTGTGGAAACCGATATAATGGAAAACTACCGTCAGCACACCGAGGGACTTATGCTTTGCGGAAACGGGTTCGGCGGTTACGGAAAAAGACGCCGTATGGCCCGGGCATTTCCGTTTTCCGTTTGTTGAAACGCCCGACGGCTGGCACTATTACGGTGTTGACTGGAACAAGGACGGATATACCTTTTATGCGGACGGCAAAAAAATAGGCTGGCAGGGCCCGCCTCAAGTTGCGGTATCGCACGTTGAACAGTTTATTCTTGTAAGCACCGAGTGCCACGGTTATAACCGAAATTTCGGCGACAACTGCGGTGACGACGGTCACGGCGCTATCGGGAGGGGAAAACCCGTTGATGAGCTTAAAAAGCGGTGCTCCCCGACGCGTTTATTGTAGACCACGTAAGAGTGTTTGACGAGGTTTAAGAAAGGAAAAACTGCTATGAAAAAAACATTTTCTTTAATTATTTCGCTTATTCTGGTGCTTTCGCAGATGAGTTTTCAGGCATTTGCAAAGCACGAAGAGGACGGATATATATTTTACGAGGATTTTGAAGATTACAAGCTTTTCCGACGGCCTCCCCGACGGCTTCAGCTGGGGAAGTATCGGCGCGGACTGCACGGTGAGCGCGTCGCCGCAGAAATTTTCCGACAGTCACTCCACCGCTCTGCGCCTTACGTCGGAGGGTGAGAAAACAAGCTATTTTTTTCGGGAAAAATCGAAAAAACCGATATATCGAAAGGCATTTTGAAATTAAGCTTCAGCCTTACGTTTGAAAACATTCCCTGACGCAAGCTCGTATCAGCAGACGGTGTGCGTTTACGGCGGTACGACGAGCGCGCCTTATACAAAGGGACTGCGTATCGACGACGGAATTGTGAAATATTTTTCCGATCCGGCAAGCCGTTGGAAAACAAGCACCACCACCGCTTTTATGGTGCCGAACGTTTGGTACGATTTTGATATTGTGTCCGACTTTGACAGCGACAAGGTTACATATTATATGAACGGCAAGGCGATTATCGACGAAAAAAACAGGTAAAATTGCCGAAACGACGGGCTATAAAAAAACACCACAACGAGCATATCGCAAATTCAGCTTCTTGTCCGCACAACCCACCCGCAGGCGGCGTTCGGCGGTGCGGCGTATTTTTGACAATATTTCGCTTTCAAACAGCGTTAAATCGGGTGCTTTTGCAACGGACGGAAACGTTCTTTATGAAAATCCGTCCTATCTTAATTTAAACTTTTTTCAGCGGTGTTGACCTTGAAAAAAATTTGACAAAGGCGAAATAACCGTCAAAAAAATATAAATCGGACGACCCTGCAATGACAAACGGCGAAAAATTTGGATTTTTTTCGGTTGAAAACCTTTCGTCATCAAATCTTACGGTGAACTTCGGTTCGGAGGTTACGCTCGACGGGTTCGACAAAATAGAAGTTGACTTCGGTAATAATACAAACTTTGAAAAACCGTTGTCTTGCGCCCGTTTGGTTTATAAAAGAAAAAAAGAGGACGAAGAACCGATTACCGCGACAGAGCTTTACAACAGCGAGAAAGACGGCAGTTATGACGTTAATTTAAATCTTACAAACGTTGAAAAGACCGACATCGAATACACCGACGGCGCAAGCAAAAATCGGCATTTCTTTTTGACAAAAAAAGCCAGCGCGCCCACAACAGGGATATTTGAAATTTGAACGCGCTGACGGCGAAAAATGTGTTTTTCAGACGGGAAAAAATTTATGAGTTAAACTTTAAAATAAAAAAATTCCCGAAAGCGCATACAGCGTTTCAAACAGTGATAAAAACCGTAAATATAAGAGGCGGTTTCGACGCACTTTCGGACGGCGGAACGGTTGTATATCCGAGCGGTGCGGCGCGCCTTTTGTATTTTTCAAACAGATACACCACGGCAGGATATTTTAACGAGGACATTAAAAAGGTTTCGACGGTAGGCGGATACAACTATTCGTACAACAAAAACGCGTCGATAGACGGCGATTTTGACGCACTTTTCGACGCGGCAAAATGGCTTGATGTTAAAATGACGTATTATCCCGATACAAAGCTTTACGACGTTGTGTTTACAAACGATTCGGGAAAAGAATATTCGTGTCTTTCGCAGAATGTATTTTTGTCAAATTCCGCACTTACAAAGGCATATGCGCTTGCGTATCCCGATGTTGACAGAAATACAATCGACGGCGGATTAAAGAGCATTGATTTCGTTATTCAGGCAAAGGGCGGTATGAAAATCGCTATGGACGAAATTCTTCTCACCGAAAGAGAAAACATACCCGAAGAAGCGTTTGTAAAATGCGTTTCGCTTAAAAAAATTCCGAGGGCGAAAACATACGGAAAGACGGCAATGCGTATGAGCCTCAAATAAGAAAAAAATAGACATTCTTTTCGACGGCGAAATTGATGACGATACCATTTTGAACACCTCTGTTTCGGGCGATAATCTCCCGATATATTCGGTAAATTACAACGCGGCGAAAAAGACGCTTTCGGTTGATTTTGAAAAACCGCTTTCGGAGAACAAAACATATACGGTAATTCTTCCCGATACAATGAATTTCAAATACGGAATTTCTCAAATTCCGTTTGAAACGGCGAGCGGTAAATTTGAGGTTTCAAACCTTGTTTCAAAGGTTTACGACGGCAAAATGCGCGCGTCGGTAAAGGTTAAGAACACGGCGTCTTATGCCAACGAACCTACAACGCTTATTGTTTCGTCATACAAAAAAACGGTGATGCAGTGAACATAACCGCCTCTGCAATTTCGGTCGGCGAGGGATTTGACGATACGTTATACACCGCAGAAGCCGACATCGGCGACTGTGACACCGTTAAAGCATTCGTTTTGAACAATGCTGATTTAACGCATCTTCTGCCGTACAGCGAAGTAAAGCTTGCAGACATCGGAAACGCCGAAAAACACGAGTTTGAATTTTCAGGCGGTGCGGACGGAAAATTTGTTACCGCGCTTGTGTTAAGCCCCGACCCGAGCGACAGGAGAAATTCGTATTCCTTGGAGGCGCTTGCGGACAGCGGTGCGATTTACAAAATCGACGCGGTAAGCGTTAAAAACGGAAAATATTCTTTCGGGTTTGACATAAACGGTGCATCGGGCAAATACACGGTTTACATTGCCGGCGAAAACGGAAATATCGTTGAAAAAAGCGAAATTATACATTCCGACAAGACCGAGTGCGAAAAACGCTCAAAGCCTTATAAACAGCGCGGTTTTAAGCGGTGACAAAGATGAAGTTTTAAACATTTTGAAAACATATCCGTGCGAGCTGGGCATTGAGAAGATAGAAATTTTCAAAAACGCTGAAATTTCGGCAGAATATGTTTCAGACCTTCTTTTTGAGTCGGTTAAAAACAAGGCGCTTGACATTTCAAATATGACCGATACGCAAAAGCGCGTCGGAAACATTTGCCTTGCATATGCTTTGAAAAACGGAAAATGCAGTGATATTGCAGAGTACGGCGAAATTGCAGAAGTGTTTGAAAACGAAAAATTCGCAAAGCTTTATGCAAAAAATGTTGCAGATACAAAAAGGTTGCAAAGAGGCTTTCGGGCAAGGATATCACGGTTAGCAATCTTTCGGCAAAGCTTTCCGAGGCGGCGGCGCTCGAGATAATCGCCGAGGGTCAGGGCTTTGGAAACGTAAAAGAAATTATGACGGATTTTGCAGACGAAATCGGAATTGATATATCGCGCGGAACTGCCGATGTTTACCGCCGGCTCGACGGAAATCAGTTTTGAAAATTTTGACGCGCTCGGTGCTGAATTTAACAGAATTGCACCCGAAAAATCAACCGACGGGGGAGGCAAGGGCGCACCGTCGAAAAGCACCGGTTCGTCGTCGGTGACAAAAGGCGGATTTACAGGCGTAACCCCCAATTTGCCGACACCTGTTGAAAAAGAAATTTTCGGCGACCTTAACGGCTTTGATTGGGCAAAAGAAAGCATAAACGCGCTTTACGAAAAGAAAATCGTAAGCGGAAAAGCGGACGGAGTTTTTGCACCCGGCGACAGTATTATGCGCGAGGAATTTGTAAAAAATCATTGTCGGGGCATTCGGTTTTGACGGCGTTTCGGACAAAAATTTCACCGACGTATCAAACGGCGCTTGGTTTTGAAAAATTATATCAAAAAGCGTTCGGCGCAGGAATAATATCGGGCGAGGGCGAAACGTTCGAGTCGGAAAACCGATAACGCGCGAGGATATGGCGAAAAATTATCTACGGCGTTATAAAAATACAAAAAAATTTAAGCCTTAATACAGGCAATACGGCAGAAATTTCGGATATTTCGTCGGTTTCGGACTATGCGTCCGAGGCGGTTAAGGCGCTCTATTCCGCAAATATTTTGAAGGGAAACGAAAACGGCGGATTTATGCCGAAATCGTTTGCAACGCGCGCCGAAACGGCGGTAATTATAAACAGAGTTTTTAAACTATGTGAAATAGGAGTGGTGAAAAATGAAAAATTTCAGCAATTATTTTTGTGCATATGTCTTTTGACCTCCTCTATGGTGGCAGCGGTGTTTGCACAGGACGAAAATATCCCGAACGGTGCATATCTTTTGCAGTATCTTAAAATTATGAATTTCGCCGATACGCAAAATTATTGGTCGGAAAACATAACGCGCGCGGAGTTTTCGCAGGCGGTTTATAATATCGTAAAAAGCGCGGACAAAGCAAAGTCGGGCAATGCGTATTATACCGACATTAAAGGGAATGAACCGCTTTTTGAGGCAGTCGGATTTCTTGCGGAAACGGGAATTTTGACGGTGAGCAATGACAGAAAAATTCAATCCCGACAGCCCTGTGACATACGACGAGGCGGTAAAAATGCTTGTAACTCTTGCAGGCTACGCGCCGTATGCAATGTCAAAGGGCGCATACCCGACGGGATACATTATGACAGCGCAAAAATCTTAAAATAACAAACGGTTTGACGCTCGGCGGAAATTTGGACAGAGCCGCCGCGGCAACGCTTATTTACAACATACTTTCGGTAAAAATGTATGACGTGGATTTTATAAAAAACGGCGCGGTGAATTATACTTTTTCCGATACCGAAACGGTTTTGGAAAGGTATTTTGACATCTATGCCGTTGAGGGCGTTGTAACAAAGCAGAATATGACGGATATTTCGTCGGAAAACGGTGATGTGCCGGGAGTTATTGCGATAGACGGCTATGAGTATACCGACAAAACAGAAAATCAAAATCTTCTCGGATATGAGGTTAAAGCATATATACAAAAGAACGTCACGGGCAGAGAAAGCGTTGTTTTTTTGCCGAGGTTTCGGAGCAGTGCAGAACGCTTGAAATTGACGCGGACGATTTGGTTGATGTAAGCATAAACAAAATTACATATACCGACAAAAACGGAAACGAAAAAACCGCAAAGCTTAAAAATGCGGCGTTTGTGAAAAACGGCACGCTTTTGTCAAGCAACATTTCGCAGAAAGCGTTTATAGAAAAGGGAAATTTAAGACTTGTTTCAACCGATGGAAGCACGTATACAACGGTTATCATAACCGAATACACCGTTATCTGCGCAGGTCTTATCGACGCGGGCGCGAAAAGGGTTTACGACAAATACGACCCGTCGCAGTACGTTGAGCTTGACCGTGAAAAATACGACAAGGTTTCAATAATTTTAAACGGTACCGAGGCGAATTTTTCAAGCATATGCGAGGGCGACGTTTTGACCGTTGTGTGCTCCGAGGATAAAAACAATGTTGCGTGCTACATTTCGGCGGACAAAATCACGGGAACTTTAGAGGCGGTGAGCGGTGACGATACCGTGTATATCGACGGCACGGAATACGCTCTCGACAAAAAGCTTGCAAAAAGGTTTAACTTAAATCTTTTGGACACCGCGGAGTTCGTTTTTGACAAAACCGGCGAAATCGCCGAGGTGAAAAACGCGAAAAACGGCAAATATAAAACAGGTTACGTTTATGAATTCAACATTGACGAAAATAAGAGAAAAAGCCCTGTTTTAAGCATATTTACCATAGACGGAAAGTATGAAAAATTAAGATGCGCCGACAAATTTTCGGTTAACAACGGCAAAAAAACAAACAGTTCGGACGACCTTTTGAGCGTTTTGTGCAAAGCGGACGACAAAACGGTGTTAAAACCCCAGCTTATAAGATATTCGGTAAACAAGGACGGCGAAATCACAGCGGTAAATACCGCGGATTTTGCAAGCAGTATGAGCGAGTCACAGTATATCGGCAAAATTCTCGACGAGGGAAAATATAATTTTTTCTCGACGCTCGTATATCCGAAAACGCCCATTTCAACGCAAACGGTATATATGAAAGTCCCGAGCGATACGCTTATAGAACAAGGCGTTACCGATTCGAGATATTTTCAGATTATAGAGAAGAAAACGATAAAAACCAACCGTGCGTATGTTTTTGAAGCATACAAGTTAAACAACGACAGCCCCTACGCCGATGTTTTGATTTACAAAAGCGGTGTCGGCACCGAGCTGAACTCATACGACCCGTATGCAATGGTAAGACGCGTTTACAAATCGGTTGACGGCTACGGCAATGAAACAAACGTTCTTGAGGTGTTTGAAAAGGGCAAAGCCGTAAAATATTACACGGGCGATATGTGCGAGTGGCCCGCGGAAGACGTTCTGGAGGGCGACGTTATACGTTTTGCAATCGACACAGACGGAAGTGTGAATACAATAAAAGTTATCTGCCGTCCGTCGGACAAAGACTATCCCCTTCCGCCTGCAATGAACACAACCGCGTACGCCGCTGCAGGCAGACTCACCTGTCATTATGCATATGACAAGTGGGAGGGAAACGAAATGGATGCGGGCGGACTTTTAAGCGTTATGATGCTTTCCGATACCTTCGGCGGCGACACAAGCTTTGCTCTGGCATACAGCCGTCTTAAAAATATGATGATTTATGACAGTACACAGCCCAAAGGAAAAAGGGTATATTTAGGCTCAATCGACAACGTTGTAACTTACAAAGGCTCGGGCGGAACGGGTGCGTCGTATGTAATAGCGCACGCAAACGTCGGCTCGGTTGAAAACGTGTTTGTTATAAACAATTAGGAAAAATTTAACGGGAGAAGTCTATGAGATATTTTAAAGCGGACAGTAACATAAAAAAGGCAGTATTTTGTGACGGCGGCAATACTTTTGGCAGTGCTGATACCCGTGTATATTGTTTCGTACAATATGACTGCCGAGAACATTTCGGCAGGAATACAGGGAAACATAGACGTTACTATGAATATGCTGGACAAGGAAACCGAAAGTCTGCGCAAAATAAGTATGAATATCGTGGAAACGGACGAATACACCGAGCTTAACAAAAATATCACAATAGACTCTCCCGTGGAATACGCATCGGTTAACAAGTTTGCGAAAAAATACAATCAAACCATAGATTTATCGAGCATTATTGAGGACTGCATAATATATTTCAAGCGCAGCGACGTTATCGTTTCAAAAAAACTCACGCTTTGCGGAGAAGATTTTTTGAGCGCCGACGATTTTATACGTTTCGGAAACGAAAGCTTTGACGATTTTGTGCAAAAGGCGTCGGAGGAGGGATTTTCCGAAACGTGGAGATACTGCCCTGATACGTTTTACTGCGGAAAAAAAGAGCGATATACTTGCGGTGTGCGTTGCCGCAAGCAGAAATTTGAGCAGCAATGCCGACGCGGTTATAGTGGGGCTTATAGACGTTGACAGCCTGTTTTCAGCGATGGGAATGGACAATTTTTAAAAACGTATGCCGAGTATAAATTCACCGCGTATGACGGCAGTACGCTTATGGAAAGCGCTTCATACGGCAGTATGAAAACAAAGCACATTATTTCTTACGACAAAACAAGCGCCGCGGTAAGGCTGGATTTAAAGATAAGACCGTCGTACTATAACCAAAGAATGAAAAATTCTTTATATTCTCTTTGCGGTTTACAGTATGCTTATTGCCGCGGTGGGCGTGCTTATTGTGTTTTTCCTCGCAAAAATGCAAAATTCAAAAATGCACCGTCTTGCCCTTGCGGTTGAGGAATTCACCGGCATTGCAAATGTCAAAAACGATTACGATTATATCAGCGAGGTTTTTAAAGGGCATAAACAGAAAAATCTGTATCTTGACAGTGTTGTTGCGAAAAAAATGTTATATACAAGCTTTTCACAATGACGCTGACCGACGACGAGTATGACATCATAAGGTCGAAATATCCCGAGCTTTTCGGCGAAAGCATTATTATGATTGTAAAAAGCGAAAATATGATGCCCGAAATCATTGAGCTGGGCGCAAAGCAGTACGGACTTGAAATTACCGCAATGCTGAAAAACTACAACGGCAATATTGTGGTGATAATAAAGGCGCGCAGCAGCAGTGAATATTATGCCGAGGCGGCGGAGAAAATATCGGAGCTTGTGTCGAGAATTAAAGAAAAAGGCATTGACATATATGCTTCGGTGAGCGGAATATGCGAAAGCATTGATGAAATTCCCGAAAAATACAAAGAGGCTCACAATCTTTTAAGGCATCTTGAATATCAAAATCTCATTCTTGCCGATACCGACAGAGCAGAAAAATCGCTTGCGCTCACGGGTATGGGCGATAAGCTCTACGAGCTTGTTATGTCGGGCAACGAGTTTGAGGCAAGCAGAATTGTTTACGAGCAGTGGTACGATTTGAGCGAAAATTTTGCGGACAACAGTCTGGAACAGCTTTTCTTCGACCAGCGCAGAGCGCTTATCACCGCCGCGGAAAACACAGGATATAACGGTGAAATCGTAAACTACGACAGCAACAAAAACATTCGCGAAACCGCCTTTGCGGTGACCGAATGTATATCGAAACTTTGCGCGCACATACGTTCGCTGCGCAGTGAAAAGAAAAAATACGACGAAATTATAAGTTATATTCTTAATCATTACACCGAGCCGTTTTTCGGTATGACAAGCGTTACTACGTATTTTAACGTGTCGGACAAAACCGTGAGCAATGTTGTAAAGCAAAAAAACGGGACAAAGCTTTTTGGGATATGTTGAAAAATCTGCGTATCGACAGGGCAAAAAAACGCTTTTTGGAAGACGACACGTTAAAGGTTGCGGATGTTGCGAATATGTGCGGTTACGGAACGGAGGGCGCGTTCTACAAGGCGTTTAAAAAGAAAGTCAACGTATCGCCCGGTGTGTATAGAAAAAGCAGAACAAACAGGTTTATTCTCAATGACGGGGAGGACGGCAATGAAAAATAAAGTTGTGTTGAAAGCTATAATTTTACTGCTGATATTGACAAATTTTGCAAGCGTGCTTGCGTTTGCCGGCTGTGTTTTGAATTTTGAAAACGGAACGGGCGATTGGACAAGAGTGTCGTCTGCGGGTGAAATGTTTGCGGAATATACAGACGCATTGCATAAAAACGCACTTTATGTAAATTCGCCGGGCGTGCTGGCAAAATACCGTTTAAATCTTGAAAACCCCGTTCCGGCAGATGATAAAAATATATTCTTTGAGTTATGATATTAAAAATTGACGAAATAAAAACCAAACGACGAAACAGACCGTTTCGGTGTGCGGTTTGGGTTCAAACAACGTTATGGCGTTTTTACGGTTTGAGAATTGACAACGGCGAGGTGTCGTATCCGAACGGCTATGACACAATCGCCATCAGTACCGCGCAGGACGGCAGTGAAACCTTAAAAAAATTTCGCAGGGCGAATGGCACAACTTGAAAACGGTGTATAACAGAGCAAGCGGAATTTTTTTACATACTATGTCGATAATCTGCCTGTGCGCACGCGGAAAGGCGATGTTTTACGGGTTAAGGCTTACGAAAAAATTGAGAATTACAAAATTGCAAAGCTTGAACTTGTGTCGCGCAATTTGTCCAAAACGGACAGAATTTATATCGACAACATCACGATTAAAGAGGAGGCGGAAATACCCGAATATACGGGCGTTAACGTGTACGGCGCGAGAATATATGACAACACGGGAAACGAAATTTTGCCGAATAATATACAGGACGCGGATAAGTTTAATTTAAGCTTTGATTACACCGCGGACAAAGATTTTTCATATGCGGCGGCGCTGTATAAAAACGGCGCGCTGAAAGACATTGTATGTGCAGAAACCGATACGGCAAACAACGGTTATGAGTGCAGAGAAAATATCGAAATCGAGAATAAATCGGGCGCGGATACGTTAAAGCTTTTTTTGCCCTGGATAGTTTGAAAAAGCTTAAGACCGTATAAGGTGCAGTGGAAGAATGACGAAAAAAGCGAAATTTCCGTTTTGCTTGACAAAACTGCAATTCAAAATGAGAATTTTTCCGTTTCGGGCGACGAACTGAGCACCGAAACGCACGGCGGAAAAACGGGAATACTTTTAAACCCTCCCGTTATGGACAGCGATATTGCAGCGGCGCAGAAGAAAAAAAGTACAACAGCACCCTCGGCGGACCCGAAAGCGCGTATTACATAAATTTTTGACGTTAACGAAAAAAAGCTTTTTAAAACCGCACGGACGGCTTGTGCATTGAGGCGGAGGTTTGCTATTTTGACGAAGGTTACGGCGCGTTTACTCTGGAATACGACACACTTTACGAGTCGCTCAAAGAGGCGGAATATGTGGAGCTTGACAATACAAAAAAACGTGGAAAACACACACCTTCCGACTCAAAAATGCGCATTTTACGGGCGAAAAATACCGATTTCAGGCTAGCAACCTGGGGCGAAATAATGCGCTATTCAAACACGGGCGTTGTTTTTCGTCGGTTAAGCTGAAAAAAATACGGGAGCGAAAAAAATCAGTTTGACATAACCGCCTCGTCATCGCACACGGGAAATATATATTACACAGGCGAAAATATGGCTTTTTGATATAAAAATTTCACCGCGCGCGTTTTTATAACTATGCAAAAATCTTTCGGCGAATATGATGCGGTTTTAAAAATATACTCTCCTTGACGAAAACAAAAATGAGATAAGTAAAATCGGTACAAAAACCGTTTCGGTAAAGCCCTGTCAAACCGTTTCGGACACTGTGACTTTCAGAGTTCAAAAATACGGAATTTACTATCTTAAAACCGAAATAATATGTGACAAATACAATGTTTTCGGCGAGAAAGAAACGGAATTTTCGTATGTCAACAGTGACAAAACAACTGTTAACTATGACTTCGGCATAACGGGCGGTCAAAAATTGCAAATACCGAAAAAGCTTGCGAAAAAAACGCAGGTATCGGCTCGGTGCGCTGGGTGAGAAATATGCGCGACGTTATGAGCCTTACATATAACGACACTACATATACTCTTAAAGAAAAGGGAATAAGCACCGAGTGGAAAAATTGGCAGAACACGCTCGAGGCAAATGGGTTTGACATAATAAACACGCTTTTGGCGCAGAGTATGCCTTATTCAAATCAAACCAAAAACGGATATAAACTTCATATTCCGTACGGTGATGACGGACGTGATTTGTTTGCGCAGTATTGCAGATATTTTGCGCAAAACGTTTCGTCACAGTATTACGAAATCTGGAACGAATTCGATTCGCCGGCGGGAAAATCGTATAATATGAACGGTGAGGACTACCGAAATTACGGAAATCTTCTTGTAAAATCGGCAGACACGGTTTATTCGTGCGACCCGGACGCAGAGATAATTGCGGTGGTGTCGGGAAGCAAAAGCACGCACGAAAAAGCAATAAAACGCGTTTCTGAACTTATTGATGCAGGTAAGGCGGAAAATACGCTTGACAAATATTTTAACATAGCGTCGGCACACCCGTATCACTGGAACGACAATCCGCTTTTTGCCGAGTATACCGACACCGGAAAGATGACAGATATGTATAAGCATATGAAAGAAATACGCGATTTGTACGATAGTTACAATCTTAAAAATACGCGTCTTTACGTAACCGAGGTTGCGTGGTCGCCTCATTACACAGCATACAACGAATACGGCGCCTTCCCCGACAACAAAAACATAATCGCCGACCCTTCAAAGGCGATAAGAAAGCCGATTACCGAAAAACAACAGGGAAGCTATCTTGTGCAGACTTACGTGATGATGAAAAAAGATAACCTTGTGGAAAAATTTATGCCCTACCTTTTTGTGCGCCAGACAAACGTACGCGTTGACCGTGACAAAAATATGGGTATTTTGAAAAACTACAAAAGTTATCTTGAAGATGTTCCGCTTGCGGCAACAAACGCATATCTTGCGGTTTCAAATATGAATATGCTTCTTGCAAATGCGCAGTATGTGAGCGATTTTTATTTTGACGATACTTCAAAAACCGCCGTGTGTTACCGATACAGGCAGAGTAACGGAAACAATATTGCAGTTTTGTGGTCGGCAAAAGAGGACGGCGAAAATGTGTCGGTCAATTTCGGGTGCAAAAAAATAACGGTGTACGACGAATACGGAAACGCGTCCGAAATGCAGAGTGACAGCGGAACTTACAGCTTTAATCTCACACAGTCAACTGTGTATGCAATGGGAAATTTTAGTGAGTTTAAGAAAAACTGAAACATTATCGGAGGGAAAAATGCAAAGAATTGACAACGCATATGTCAGCTATGGCGAGTATTTTTTGGACTACAACACAAAAACATTCGAGCTTAAAATCGGCTTCGGCAAAACGTGCATAACCGCGCACATTAAAAAGCGGTATATTTTGAAAATTACAAAAAAAGCGATATTAAATATAAGCTGAAAAACACAAAAAACATTAAAACGGTAGTTTACAAAAACGGCGAAACAAGCCTTACGCTCATATTTGAGGCGAGCGTGAGGGGGATAGGCATAAAGAAAAAGGGCGATGCAGAGATAGACGGAATATTTAATTTTGACAGCGTTTCCGACGTTATTGCGGTCAGAATGTCGAAAAATTCGCCCGTTTTCAGATGTTCCTGCGGTTTGGGTGCGTCAAATTCGGACAACGCGCTTTTTGACAAAAACACCGACACCGCGTATGTTGCGGAGGGGTGTACCCTCGGTTTTGACAAAAAAAAAACGTTTATACAATAAAGGGCGGTGCGGAGCTTAAATTCAGGGTTGAAAAGGACGTTTACGCAAACAAGTATCACATAAAAATATGCGAAAAATAAACAAAAACAACACCTTCGGCAAAAAAATTTGCCCGTCGGCTTTATGACGTGGTACGCGGTGAAATTTGACGCAGGCGAAAAAACGGTTTTGGAAAATGCGCTTTTTCAGAAAGAGCATTTAAAAGACTTCGGCGCAAACACCGTCTGGGTGGACTGGGAATGGTATCACAAGGGCTTTGACGCGGACAGCGTGCGCTCCGACGGCGTGGATACCTTTAATCCCGATAAGGAAAAATATCCGAACGGGCTAAAATACGTTTCGGACAAAATAAGAGAAATGGGATTTATTCCGTCGCTCTGGATAGGACCGACCAACGAAACCTTTGAAACCGATTATTTAAAGGCAAATCCCGAGGTTTTGCTCGCAAAAGAGCAGTGCTGGGTGGGCACGTATTTCTATGACATCACCCACCCGAAATTTTTAAACGATTTTCTTCCAAAAGCGCTTTCTATGGTGGACAAATGGGGTTATGACGCGGTAAAATTCGACACTCTCCCGATTTGTGCGGAGCGGTGCGAGGAATATCACGAACGGCTTTATAACAGCGAAATCACAACATACAGAGCATACCGCAATATGATTGAAAAAACGCGCGAAATTCTCGGCAAAGACAGATATATTCTGTCGTGCTCGGGCGACAAAAGGAGTGACGTTTTGTGGGCGGCGGATATGTTTGACGCGGCGCGCATAGGACTTGATATTTTCAAGTGGGAGGAGTTTTTGCAAAACTGTGTTTACCGCGCAATGGAGTTTTATCCTCTGCACAACGTTGTGCTGTATAACGACCCCGACAACGTTGTTGTGCGAAGCGAGTTTAACACGTTAAATCAGGCAATTTCGCGCGCAACCTTTGTTTCGATGCTCGGTATGCCCGTAACGTTCGGCGACGCGTTCCGCGACTTGGACGAAAAGCGCGTTGATATTTTTAAAACGCGTAATTCCGCCCCTTGACATTTCGCCGAAAGACGTTTCGGCGCGCGTTGACAAGCGCGATGTGTGCGTGACAAATCTTTTTGTGAACAAAAAATTTGAAAATTACAATGTTGTGAGCGTGTTTAACACAACGGACAAAAAGTGCGAATATACGCTTGATTTTTGAAAAACGAGCTTGAGCTGGACGGCGAAAAAAATATCATATTTACGATTTCTGGAACGACAAATATCTCGGCACGGCAAGCGGAAAAATATCGCTTTCGCTTAATGCGTGCGAAACAAGACTTTTATCGGTAAGACCGAAAAAAGACATTCCGCAGATTATCAGCACAAACCGTCACATCACGCAGGGCGCGCAGGAAATCGAGGATATGCGCTTTGAAAACAACACGCTTTATATAAGGGCAAATCTTGTTAAAAATGACAAATATAAAATTGCCGTATGTGTTCCCGATATTTACAGAGTGTCGGACTGCGGTGCACTTAAGGCTGAAAACGACAAAAAAATACGCAAACGTTAAATATTTTTCGGTTTGTTCCCAAGAAAAAAACGATTATTATGAATTTAAAATTAAATTTGAGGTGGAATTATGAAAAACAACATTTTGCACTTTATTTCGGCAACCGCGGATTTTTTTCCCCGGCGAGCTTATCGCGTCGGCGCGTGACGAAATGACAAAAAACGCTTGAAAAAAGCCGGCTTCGGTTACATAATATCCGACGAAAAAAAGCCACTCGTTACGGCGCGGTGGAAACGCTCAAAGAGGGTGAGTTTTACAATGATTTTTTAAAAAAGCACGATGGAGAGTATGACGGAATAATCATTTGCCTTCCCAATTTCGGCGACGAAAACGGTGCATATGCCGCGCTGAAAGACGCTGACGTGCCGATTTTGGTTCAGGCTTATCCCGACGAGGTTGGAAAAATGGATTTTGCGCACCGCCGCGACGCGCTTTGCGGAAAAATCGCAATGTGCAATGTTTTAAGGCAGGCTGGCATAAAATACACGCTCACGTCCAAAAACCGCCGTTTCACCGTCCGATGAAAGCTTCGCCGAGGATTTGAGGCAGTTCGGCGCGGTGTGCAGAATTGTCAAAAATTTAAAAAAAGCTTTAATATTGGTGCAATCGGCGCGCGCACAACCGCGTTTAAGACCGTGCGTTTCGACGAAATCGCTATGCAGAGAAAAAAAGGTCAATATCGAAACGATAGACTTATCTTATGTTTTTCTATGATGAATGAGCTTAAAAAAGAGGATTTAACCGAAAAAAATAAGCGTTTTGGAAAATACCGCGTCGTTCGGAAATTATCCCGATGTAAAAAAAGAAAATCTTGCGCGCCTTTTAATTGTTTTGGAAAAAATCAAAAAGCAGTATAATCTTCAGGCTCTTGCCGTAAGGTGCTGGGATGAGCTTGAAAAAACGTATAACATTGCTCCGTGTGCGGCAATGAGCGTGCTTAACGAAAATCATATTCCGTCGGCGTGTGAGCTTGATGTAAACAACGCGGTTATGATGTACGCTCTCGACTGCGCGAGCGAAAACCCCGTTATGCTTCTCGACGTTAACAACAATTACAACGGCGATATGAATAAAACCGTGCTTTTTCACTGCTCGGCAATTCCGCAGTCGTTTTTTACGGAAAAAGGCAAAATTTCAGAGCATCTTATGTTTAAAAAATCGTACGGCGAGGGCACGGGAGTCGGCATTGTAAAGGGCAAAATTATGCCCCTGCGAGGTTACAATCGGAAGCTTTAAAACCGAGGACGGACACCTTTGCGCATTCACAACCGAGGGAAAAACTCACAAACGACAAGCTTGATGATGAATTTTTCGGTTGCGGTACGGTGTTTGAAAGTGCAAAAAACGCCGAACTTTTAGAATATATGTGCAAAAACGGCTACCGCCATCACGTTGCAATAGCAAAGGGAAACTGGGCGAAAGCGGTTAAAGAGGCTATGGAAAATTACCTTGAATATGATATTGATTTGATTTAGGGAGGAATTTTTAAATGAATAAGCTTGGAATTTTTATGAATTTCTGGGAGAAAAACTGGGATGCGGACCATGCAAAAATATATAAAAAAGGTGAAAAAGACTCGGATTTGACATTTTGGAATTTCAGGCACAGCCGCTGCTTGAAATGACCGACGAAAAAGATAAGAAATCTCAAAAAAACTTGCTGATGATGAAGGAATTGAGCTTACATATTCGCTCGGACTCGACCCTAATTTTGATGTTTCGTCGCTTGACGAAAGCGTAAGGCTCGGCGGTGTGAAATATCTTCAGAACATCATACGCAAAATGAAAATCGGCGGAGGAACGCTTTTGTCGGGCGTAAGCTATGCCGGCTGGGGCACGCCGAACGTGATTATGGACAGCAAAGAGGCGTATCTTAATCAGAGCGTAAAAAGTATGCGCGAGATTGTGAAAGTTGCCGAGGAATGCGGTGTTACGTATTGCGTTGAGGCGGTAAACAGATTTGAAACCTGCCTTATCAACACGGCAAAAGAGGCGGTAGACTACTGTGATATGATTGACAGCCCGAATATCGGCGTTTTGCTTGATACATACCATATGAATATCGAGGAAAAACAATATCGGCGACGCGATAAGATACGTCGGCAAAGACAGACTCAAAAACTTCCATACGGGCGAAAACAACCGCACCGCGCCGGGCAGAGGACATATCGATTGGGACGAAATTTTTTTAAGGCGCTTTCCGATATAGGCTATGAGGGCAGAATTGTGTCTGAGCCGTTTGTTATGCAGGGCGGTGAGGTCGGACGCGACATTCACGTTTTCCGCGATTTGGTGGAAAAATCCGACCGAAGAAAAAAATTGATAACGAAGCAAAATTTTTTTGCTTGATTTTGAAAGAAAAATGATAGAAAAAAATACAGTAAAAAATAAAAAGTGCGCAATATTTTTTTGCGCACATAAAGGCCGGGCGAAAAATCATCAGACATCGAAAAAAATCGTTGTTAAACCACGAGCAATGACTGCATAAAATACATTTGCCGTTAGCTGTTTCGCGTCGGAATTTTTCGCTCTCGGCATTGCCGAAAATATTTGATATATCGGCATTTTTAACATTGCCTGCCGAAAAATCGTAAAAATCGGTGCAGTACATAACATCGCCGTTCCACGCGACGCAAATATGTTTAAACGGCGAAAGGCAATGCCCGTATTTGTTGGGATTTCCGTGCTTTTTAAATACAATTTCAAACGGATAATTTTCGCCGTCCGCAAAGTTTTCATCTGCTCGGAAAGCCGAATTTGACACCCACGAATTTACATAAACCGCGTCCTTTGAAAATATTTTTTTAAAACGGGCGCGGTAATTTTCTGCCTCTTGTTCGGTAAGCGCAATCATATCCTGAAGAAAAATTTTGTCGGGATTAAACTTTTCAACCGCCTTTATGCCGTTAAACACCGCAATGCAAACGGGGTCCATAATGCGCGAATATTCAGTGTTTGCCCACGCTTTTGCAGTTCCGCCGTGCCACGCAATGCCAGTTTCAATATTGTCAACATACGGATTTTTCAATCGTATTGTCAAGAACTTCGCTCGGAAGCGCAAATTCATATCCTGCGTCTTTTGCCGCATCGAGAATTTCTTTAAAAACGCTCAACCGATTTCGGTTCTTCCTCAAAAATCTTGCCTGATTAAACTGTTTAACGTAAAAATATGCACTGGAACCGATATATTCCACGTCCTCGGCATAAGGCATAATAAACGAGCCGGTGCGTGCAATTCTCTCTTTCCAGTTTTCAAGCATAGTCTTGATCTCGCCCATGTTAATCGGCTCGTCGCACAGTCCCTCGGTCGCGCCCATAAGGTACCACAAAAGAAGATTTGCCATACAGTCGCTGCGGAAAAATCATCTTAAGACCGGTCGGCGCAACAGACGCGTTTGTGATAAATTTTAAAAATTCATTTTTGTCTTTTTATGTATTCTTCAATTTTGAAAAAGATGATTTTTATTTGAATGACCTGCAACGTCATATTCAAGCCCCGTCGCCCTGCGTATTTCGTCAAACGAAAGCATAAGCGAGTCTGCGTCCATAATGAGCGCTTTCAATCCTGCCTCTTTTGTATACATCGGGAATGTATCCTGCCCAGCCGCATTCGGGATTCCAGCCGATTTCGGGACGTTTGCCCGTGTGCTTTTCCCAAACCTCCATAGAATATTTCAAAGAGTCGAGGCACACTTCTTTCGGAATATTTGCAAGCATAAAATGTATGTACGGCGAGCAGACAGGCTCAACCTTGCCCGTTTCGACAAGTTTTCTTAATTTCGCAAGCACATCGGGCGCTTTTTTCGCCATTTCGTCAATGGTTACACCGCTCGCCTCAAAACCGATTTTGTAATCGCCGTCTGAAATTAAATCAAACAGTTTTTTTCGTAGCAGTTTCGCATAACCCACTCACGCTTTTCGGGCGCAAGCTGGGAATACTGAATGTTTGCGTGCGGTAAAAATATCACTTTTGGTTTGTTCATTTTTGTATCTCCTTAATTTTTCTTGTATAAATTCAAAGCATTTTTTGCATCCCTCCGCGACATCGGCGGTGTTTTCGTATTCAAACAGTGCGGGACCGTCAAAAATTTTTGAGAGGTTTCAAAATTTTATCCCAGTCCATATTGCTTTTTTTCCGCAGTACGACGGCACAAAAATTGCCCGATTTAAGTTTTACAAAAATCTTTAAAATGCAGATAACACACCTTGTCTTTTATGATTTCGTATATATCTTCGGATTGTTCACCCCTGCCGCATAAAAAAATTTGCAGGGTCAAAATTAAATTTAATATCCGGCACGCCGGACATAAGTTTTATCAGAGCGTTTTTGTCAACGGTGACGCTCGCAAAGTGTTTAACGCCGTCGGAAAATGCCTCTACACCGCCGTGCGTTTCAACAACGGGAACGACATTTTTATCCTTTGCATAACGGTAAATTTCATTGAGGCAAAAATGCTTTGAATTTATACAAGAAAAATTAAGGAGATACAACCAAATCCGCATATTTTTCGGCAATAGAGCGTCTGAAGGCGTTGCGTTCAATGCAGATAACTTTAAGCGTCGGCTCAAGTATTTTAAGCTCCTGAATTGCCGAAATGTCCACCATTCCTGCGCTGATAACGACAAAAGTTTCGTTTTTGCGAAGAGTCATTCGCTTAATACCCTTTAGCGGAACGCACGCAAGATATGCCAAAACCGCCTGAACGTCGGTAACGTTGCCGGGGATTTTTACCATATAGTCAAATTGGTCGTTTGTGGTATTTGAGTCTTTTACCGTGTATTCGCTGCCGCCTCCCCACGCAGAGCATACATTGCCGTATTTTCTGCATTCGTTAATCATAACCCTGTCGCCGGTCTTTAACTTTTGCGCACTTTCGGGGAAGTGGCTCAAATCCGCGCCGGCATCGGGAACTTTCACAATAACGCCAGCCGTTTCGTAACCCGGAACGAGCGGATAGTAGCACTGTTCGGGGTGCTGCATACCTTTGTACGTTTTCATATCCGTTCCGCTGCTTATGCTGCTGAATGTTGTTTTTGCGATAAACGCGTCGGGCATAGGTTCGGTAAGTTTAATTTCTCTTAAGTCTGCCTTGTACGGTCTTTTTCTATTACTACCGCACGCGAGGTTTTATATTCATTCATATTTTTTTCACTCCTTAAAATATTATTCCTACCGTAATTATACAACGGTATTTTAATTTTAAACAGTGGTAACTTTTCTATCCCCATTCACGGCAAAAGGGGGATACAAAACTTACCACTTCTAAATAAATTTGGTCGGGTGTATAATTAAGATACAAAATAATACGGAGGTATAAGAAAAATGAAAAAAATTTGCAAAAGACTATGAGTCTTGCGCTGTGTTTGGCTCTTGCCGCAGGCACATTTTCGGGCTGCGGAAAAGAAAAAGCGCAGGACGGTATGACAACCGTTACAATGTGGACTGCCGACGGCGGAAGCAAGGCGGTTATGGCGGATCTTGTCAATGAGTTTAACAAAAACAATCGGCAAGGAAAAACAATGTAATTCTCGATTATGAGGTAAAAGAGGGAAACTTGAAAGAACAAATTGAGCTTGCGCTTACCACAAATCAGGCGCCCGACCTTTTCATAAGCGACGGCATTGACAAATATTCCGAAAACGGAAATATTGCGGCGATAGAGGATTTGCCCGGAGGCAGCGAGCTTGTAAATAAATATGAAGGGCATTTGAATTATTTTACGCATACGTATAAGGATAAAACTTATTGTCTGCCGTTCTCCACAAATACATACGGACTTATATATAATAAGAAAATGTATAAGGCGGCCGGTATTTCTGCCCCGTGCATATGGATTTGACAAGCTGTGTTGATACGCTCGACAGGCTTTATGCACTCGGCACGGTTGACGAAAAAACCGAAATATATCTGTCGCACATTGAGGCAAAAGGACTTTTGCCACAGCGAACTTGAAGAATATTTTTCAAAGCTTGAAAGAAATTACTCTGTAAAAATAGCTTATGACGGGCTTTCGATAGACGAAGATTACTAAAATTTCAAAGGAAGGTAAATTTTTATGTTGGAAAAACGGCAGACAGAGCCGAATTTTCAAAAAGCTTTAAAAATGGGCGCGCTTTGCATTGTGACATACACCGCAAGCTACATAATGCGCAATATTTTAAGCGTGTCGTCGGTGCAGATGCTCAATGACGGTTTTACAAAAGACAAAATCGGTTCAATCTCATCGGTGTATTTTATGGCATATGCGCTCGGTCAGCTTGTAAACGGCAGACTTGGCGACAGGATAAAAACGAAAAAAATATGGTTGTTACGGGGCTATTTATGTCGGGACTTGCCGCCATATTCTTTTTGTTTACACAGGATTTATATTTGCAAACCGCTGTTTTTGCGTTGAACGGCTTCGGCTTGTCAATGCTCCGCGGTCCGCTTGTAAAAACAATTTCCGAAAATACAATTCCCAAGCACGCGCGCAATATATGCATAGGTTTTTCCGCGGCAGGATTGTGCGGTCCGCTCTTTTGCAGGTATGCTTGCGGCGGTTTTAAATTGGCGTTATGTGTTTTTCTCATCTGCCGCAATAACGGTGATTATGGGCATTTTAAGCTTTGCGCAAATTCGGATATTTCGGCAATAGAGGTAAATCTGCCGTTCGGATATGACTTTTTCGGCATTGATTTTGAACATTTGAGCGCACTTTCAAAAAAGTATAACGTGCGCCTCTGGTCGTATCATTTGCCGTTCAGCGATTATTTTGATCCGTCCGCACTTGATAAGACAGAAGGAGATAAGGCGCTGGAGGATTTTAAGCGTCTTATATGCGTCAAAGTCTGATATAAAATGCGTTGTCATACACCCGAGTGCGGAGATAACCACTGCTGAAAACCGCGGTATTCGTATGGAAAACGCAAAAGTGCGCCTTTCAAAGCTTGCCGATTATGCGGCTTTGTTCGGTATAGAGGTTGCGGTTGAAACACTGCCGAGAATGTGCCTCGGAAATTGCACCGCGGAAATAGAAGAGCTTATTTCACTTAATTCAAAGCTCAAGGTTTGCTTTGACGTTAACCACATAAAGCTCGGCACGCAGAAAGAATTTGCCGAAACGATTGCGGACCGCATTGTTACACTTCACGTGTCGGACTATATTATTACTGATGACCACCTTCTGCCGTTTGAGGGGAAAATAGACTGGAAAAAGCTTATTACAGCGCTTATGATGTTTGGCAGAAGGCTCGCAAGCTTTTTGTTCTTTACTTATTGCAGCGATTTGATTTTTCGTGTGATTATATGCGTTATATCAAACTGTTGTCATATTTGCCCGGAGCCATACCGGTAAATTTTTTGAAAACTTTGCTGAAATATGCAGTTGAATTAAAAATTTTAAAAGCTCGCATACCTTTTTCAATCGGATAGTGCCGCTCGTTTTAGGTAGTATATGCTTTTTAATTCGCACATGATTTTTATATTCAATAGGTGTATATTTCAAAGATTTTTATAAAAAGACTGTAAAAAGTGCGATTCGCTCAAATGGCACAAATCAGCCAGAAACGCAACGTCATAATTCTCCTCGAGATGCCGTTCTATGTATGTTACGGCAGGCAGAACGGCAGGATTTATCGACGATAACTTTTCTTTTTTCAAAAACGGGTAAATTTCATTAAAAATATCGTAGAACCGCGCTATCGCAAGCGCGGGGCTTTTTGCTTAATATAATACAGACTTTCCGTTTTTTTTGCGGTTTGTTCGGAATCCGGCAGTATAACCTTTTGCACGGGCAAACAGACGGTCGAGCGAAACGTTTCCCGGTTTTGTTACGGTAAAAACGGAAGTTTGTGATGTAAAAATTCAATTTCAGGATTTCCGCTCCAGTAGCTTTCGTAAATAATTCCGTCGGGAATGTAGATCGCCTGCAGTGCAGCTAAACGTGTTGTTTTTACACACGAAAGTTGCCTCGCCCTTTTTATGCAGCCGAAGGTAGAGTCGATTTTCCCCATATTTCCGTCGTAAATGTATGAATCTGAAAAACGTGACGCAGAATTTCAAGCCGCGTAAGGTGAATATCCCTGAATTTTATTTCGTTTTCCATATCTGCCTCCAAAAATACAAAATTATGTAAGATAATATAACAGTATAGTTTTTATTCGTATGGTGTTTTTGCCAAAAATGCTTTTTATATAAGTAAAAAAATCTGCCATTTACAAAAACATATCAGAGAATAGTTTGTAATGATAAGAGAATACCATATTGTGCGCGTGTTGTCAATGTATTATAATAATTTTGTAACATATAGTGAAATTTTTGTGTAAATATACCAAATTTACGGGAGGATGTCAAAATGAGGAAACAGTTTTTTTGCCGATGTTTTTGTGTGTTTTTGCAATGATATTTTGTACTTTTTGTCTGCCCGGAATATGCAAAAGCGGCCGGGGGATATATGAAAAACGCACCGTATCTTTTTGAATGCGGTGGGTGTTATCGATGCGCCCGATACAGACATTGAAATTCTTGACGGTGCACTTCTGAGATATGAAACAGCGCGTCTTGCAGTGGGACTTATAGGCGGCAAAGACACTGCAAAAGGCTATATCGGCGACGGTTCGTTTAGTGACGTTGGCGAAAAAGTCGATATGCGCGGACTACATATATTATGCGAAAAAGTGCGGCATCGTTTCGGGATACGGAAATTATTACCGACCCAAGAACGAAACGACATATGCCGAATTTATAAAAACGGTTGTCAGCATACTCGGCTATGATTTGCGAGCCGAGTATGAGGGTGGTTATCCCGCAGGATATATTAAAGTTGCCGCGGTGCTTGGAATAAATATCGGCAAGGGCGCAGATGATACAATAACACGACGCGAGGCATATCACATTGCATTTCTCGCGCTTGAAACCGACGTTATGAAAACAAATACCATAGGGGATAAAACCGATTATAAAATCGAAAAAGGCGAAAATTTGCTGAATATATACCTTAATGCTGAAACGGCGGAGGGAATTATAACGGGAAACGGGACAACGGGAATCTATTCAAAAACTCCGTCGTCCGACACCACGATAATGCTTGACGGCAAGGCTTACCAGACCGATAGAATTAACCAGCGCAGGTTTTTGGGATTTGACAGTGTTGTTTACATAAAAAGAATACAAATAAGGTGCTGTACATACGTGAGAGCGACTCAAATACACTTTATTCCTTAAAAAGCGACTTTATAAGTGCAAATACAACAAAAAAATCATTTAAGTATTACACAGATGAGCAAAAGACGAAGGAAAAAGCATTCGTCTGGGCGATAACACGTCTGTTATATACAATGAAGTTTTTCTCGGCAAAGCTTTTATACATCAGATGTTGCAGCAGACGATTTAATGCCAGATTCGGGACATATTGACCTTTTGGACAATGACGCGGACGGCACGGCGGATATTGTTTTTATTTCGGATTACAAGTCGTATGCGGTGAGCCATTCATCACAGACAAACCAAAAAAATATATGTAAAGGGAAATACCGTAACCGAGCTTGATATAAACGACAACGTGAGGGTAATCGACGCCCGCGGAAACGATTTTGATTATACTGCTCTTGCCGAGTGGGACGTCGTTTCGGTTCTTGGGTCAAGGGACTATTATACCAAAGACGGTGAAGCCGCGGTTATCGCCGTGATTAAAAATTCTGTCAGAGGAATTGTGAACGAAACGAGCGAAGACACTGCAGTTATTGACGGTGAGGAATACGGCGTCGCAAAGAATTTTTATGATGAGGGATATTATTTTGAACTGGGCAGAAACGGAAACTTTTATTTTGATGCGGAGAACAAAATCACCGCTTGCGATTACAGTGACAAAAAAGAGGATTACGGTTATTTGATTGATGCGCATATTTCGGAGAAAAATCCAAAATTGCTGATGCTTAAAATTTTCACCAAAAACGGGCGTGTTGAGGATTATACTGCGGAGGGAAAAAAATTAAATTTTCGCAAGGAGGCGCCGAAACGCGCGACGACGCATATAAAGCTTATAGCAAAATTCACAAAGGCGGACGGTACCGCAACGGATAATCAGCTTATTATGTATTCCTTAAACGAGGACAAAACGATAAAATCAATAAGCAAATACTCAGATACGCCGAGCTATAATGTGTTTTCCAAATCATTTTCGGGCGACGGAGTGCATTATGTGGCAAGACGGTTTGGCGGAAAATATTATTTGTCGGCTGCCGATACAAAAATTTTCAGTATTCCCGACAGGTCGGACGACTATAAAAATTATCAGCTTTTAACGCCGACATCTATTGAAACGGACAAGAAATATGACGGCGTGGAAATATATGATGCCGATGAGGATAATTTTGCCGGTGCGGTTATTATGAAGGAAAAATGCAGCCGGTGTGGCGGGAACGTCGAGAATTATGCTTGTTGAGAAGGTATCTGCGGCATTGAACGGGTCGGATGATTTAACAACGCTGGTCACCGGTTTGTTTAACGGCAAAGAAAACGCGTGTAACCGCAGAAGAAACAGGGACTTGTTACGTTGTCGGGAAATAATGGTGTGTGGGGATATAGCGGCGTTGCTCTTGAGAATCTTAAAAAGGCGACATAATTCAGTATGCGCTTAATCCGTCGGGCGAAATTAAGAAATTCCGGATATTGTTCAGACCTGACAGCAGCGCGGACAGCTTTTACAAAAACGGAAACGACACCGTTCCGACAGATAGAATTTTGTCAAACGAGCTTACCGTTATGTATAACAAAGTGGTGAGATGTTCGGCGACGGCGGCAATTTTAGATTCCGATAATGAGAAGGGTGTAAATTTTAAGGGCGATAGATTTAATCTTATCGTTTATATTTACGACGGTAAAAAAAGAATGAGATATATATTGGCTCAAAAGGCGATATTGTGCCGGGCGATATGGCATATATGACATTTGATTATGCCTCGCCGAAAGAAATGGTAATTTACCGATATGCCGATTAGGAGGATTTTTAAAAATGAAATCAGCAGAAGAAGCTTTGTTGTGTAATTTTGGTGTTTTGCTTGGTTTTTGCGGATTTTTTCTGTTTCAGCGTTTCTGCGGATGAGCTTATTTTTGATTCGGCGGTTGATTTTTTTCCGGAGTGCAGGGGGCAGGACAACTGGTATTACAAATTCAGAAAAAAATAGAGGACGGCGTTGACGGGGAGCTTAACGATTATGTATATCGCAAGGCAAACAACAGGTGGTATCCTACCGAGAGTGCGGACAGGTCAAAGGGGATGCTCTGTTCACCGACAGACGGCGGTTCTTACACCGCTAATGTTATGTTCGCCGGAACATATGCAAAATGAAAACGACAGTGTGATATATTCATCGGTTAAAGAATTTGTATCGCCGTACAGCGGCATTGCTGAAATCGGCGCGTCAAATTTCAGCGGAAGAAGCAAGTTCGGAAGAATGTACGCAAGGGTGCTTTTAAACGGCAAAAAAATATGGCCGTCGAATGGTGAATGGCATTTTCATTCGGGCAGCGGAAAAATTGAATTTAAATCGTTTAATATAGGACTGAACAAAGGCGACATTCTGGATTTTGAAGTTAAAAGAGGACAACTCGGCGAGGGCGAAGATGATGTTTTAACGGGCAAGCTTTCCGAACAAGGACTGATATGGACGCCGAGTGTGAGCTACAATAAAAATTTTTGCGAAGGTAAAGAATTTATATACTTTGAACGGCAATTTAAACGGCTGGACGACTGAAAAACGAAGTCAGCGCTGACGGAGATAAAATCACATTCCCCGCCGCCTCGGAAATTTTGTTTGACGGCAGTTTTTCGGATTCATCGTTAAGTCTTAAGATTATTCCGTCCAAGCTTGACGGCAGTGTTGAAATTGTACCGACAACCGCGGATACCGGCGGCTATTCGGTCAGAATAAATTCCGCGGGCATTGAAATTTTTAAATGACAAAAACGCCGGTTGCAGCGGAAAAACCTTTTCATTTGGCGAGAATATCGAATACGAAATCGGCGCATCGGTACATACGTTTGAAAGCGGAATATACATATTCGCCGGTGTAAACGGAGATGAAACGTTGTCGTATTTTTGACCGCGGTGAATTTATAGCTGAGGGCGGACTGGGATTTTTCCTGTGACAATGCAGTGAATATTTCGGGATTAAAAATAGGCACGACTGTTTCGGACGAAAATGAAATTTTTACTCATAGAGGCAGCGGAAAGCAGCGTGTCCGCAGCAGAAAAGGAAATATCCGCAGATACTGCGTCAGAGGCATTTGCCGCGATAAACGCTTTGAACAGCGCACTTGCAAGAGCCGTTTTTGAGGCGCGTATGATTGGCCCTATGAGCGGATTTTCATATATAAAGGCAAGTGCGGATACTGCGTCAAGAGCGGTGACCTTTGAAGGTATATGCTATGGTTTGAGAAATACGGACGCTCAGGTGACGCTTACAAACGGCGAATATTCCGAAAACGACATTGTGACTGTAAATGAGATGGGCGCATTTTCCGGGATGCATATTTTGTCCGAGAGCGCCGATAGCGGCAAATACACAATTTCATTAAACGAAAATGTTTTGAACGGAGCTTTCGATTACCGGAAAGCGTCGTCCGAATGCGAGCTGATTTCTTTTTACGCCGATGGTGTTAAAGGAGGCATAAACGGGCAAAACGTTATCGTTAATCTCACGAAGGATACGGACATTAAAAGTATTGTTGCGGTGTTTGAAATTCCGCCGTACGCAAAAGCTTTTGTCGGAGACGTTCTGCAGGAAAGCGCGGTGACGGCAAACGATTTTTCGGACAGCGTTGAATATAAAATTACGGCAGAAAACGGCAGCGAGAAAAATTTATAACGTAAAAATAAATTTGAATAAAGGAAACAACTGGCGGCAGAGGTGGTTCGAAAAGCTCCGGTTCAAAGGGTTCGCAGCTTGGTATGACTGTTTCAAAACCTGATGCCGTCATTAAACCCGATGATGCCCAAACGGACGCTGATAAAAAGAAAGTTTCCCCGACGTGCCCAAAAACGCACTATGCATTTGAATATATTGAAAGGCTTCGCGGTCTCGGCATTGTCTGCGGTGATGAAAACGGGAAATTCAATCCTGACGAAAAAATTACGCGCGCCGAGTTTGTCAAATTGATTGTAACGGCGTTAAAGCGATAAGACGACAGAAAAATGTGTTTTTGACGATGTGAAAAAAACTCCGATTGGTTCTATAAATATGTGAATGCCGCATATTCGTCGAAGATTGTTATGGGAGTGTCGGAAAAAGAATTTGCGCCTCGCGAATATGTGACAAAGCAAGATGCTGCGGTTATTTTGTGCCGTGCATATGCCGAATTTGAGTATGAAGAAAAAAGCGCTGATTTTTCCGATAAAAACGACATTTCGGATTATGCAAAAAAATGCGGTTGACTTACTTTACGGGAACGGAATAATAAGCGGCGAAAACGGGAAATTCAATCCTAAAAATTATGCAACACGCGCCCAAACGGCAAAAATGCTTGCAATGTGCATCAGATAGCTTTAAGAGGAGGCGTAAAAATGAAAAAAACAAGATTTATTGCGATACTTCTTGCAGTGATATTTGCTTTGCAGACAGTATCTTTTGCGGAGGGCAGATGCAATATAACGCTTAAGGATGTTAAAACCTCGTCGGAGGAAAATACACTTCCGGAATCGATTGACGAGAATTTTGAAAGCGGAGAGCTTAATGCAAGATTTACCGCAAAGGGAAATTCGACGGCAATGCCGGCAATTTCTTATGAAAAGGAAAACAGTGATAATCATATGCTTGTAATTCCAAGCAAAACGGCGGTTGAAATAAACGAAATATGGCAGGACTTTGTGCTTGAAACGGACTTGATTCTGACCGAATACGGCTGGTTTTCAGTTTAATTTCAGAATAAATAACGGGGATTATTTAACCGCTATGGTTGCCTACAAATTCCGCAAAGGCCATTTTATCGTTAAGAAAAAAGTAACAGACGGCAAAACGTCTTATATATCCGAAAAAGGAAATTATACTTTCGGACTGAATGATAAGGTTAATCTTAAAATTGTTCTTCACAAAAATGAGCTTGAGTTTTTATGTAAACGGCAGCTTGTTTTTGTCGGGACTTGCGACAGGTATGGAGAGGGGAAGCTTTTCAATCGGTGTTCCGTCGTGGAGTGCCGCGGCTGCAAAGATTGATAATCTTAAAATTGCACCTATTGCGCCGAAAACAATTAAAAATGCATATGCGATACAGCGGGACATAACAATGAAGGTCGGAGAAAAGCTTTGGCTGCCGGTTTATATTGAACCGCAGGGGTGTATATGACGCAAGTGTCGTATCAAGGTGCGATGACGAAACGGTTGTTTATGCATACGGCGGAAGTGTTAAAGCACTGGCTAATGGTACGGCGAACGTGCGGCTTGTGACGAATGACGGCGGGCATAAAACAGACTTTGTCATAACCGTTATTTCGTCGGAATACGACGATATTGAAAACAGTAAATACAAAAAGACATTGAATATTTGAGCGAGAAAAAAATATTTTATCGGACGGCAATGAAAAATTTGAGCCCGAAATGAAGGCTACTGTTGCGGAAATTTGTTCGGTTGCAGTAAAGACGATAGGTTATGACCTTTTAAGAGCACGTGATAAAAATTCACCGAAGGTTATAGGAACAGACGGGTACGGATATCCGAGTGTCGGAGTGTATGACGATGTCGGCACAAACGACTGGTTTGCACCGTATATCCGCACCGCAGCGGCTGCAAAATTGATTCCGGCAGGCACCGCCGCCGGAAAAAACATTACGCCGGACAAATATATCACAAGAGCCGAGCTTGCGTCCTTTGCGGTTAATACATATAAAAATGCGTCGGGCGCCGAGTGTGACGCGGCTGAGGAATGCGAAGCCTCTGATATTTCCAATCTTTCGAATGATAAAAACCGACATATTAAAAAGCGGTGAAAAATGGAATTTATACCTGTTGAAAACGGCAGGTTTGAGCCTGAAAGAACAGTCACGCGCGCCGAGATGGCGCACACCTTTGCCGAAGTTCACAAACGGGCATGCGAAACGGGACTTCTGCCCGTTGTGCCTCTTGATATTGAAATTTACGGAGCGCGCGAAAAAACGGGAATTATCGTTGATATTACCGATTTTGGCGGAAAAGCTTATAATCCCGAAACAGATAAGCCGGAGGACAGGTTTGATAATTACGATGCATTTGTTGCTGCACTTGCATATTGCAAAGAGGTAAATGCCGACAAGCTCGTGTTTCCGACGGGATATTATTATTTTTCCACAGAAGATTTTATAAGTATGGACGATTTTACTGATTTTGTGATTGACGGTCAGAATTCCGTGTTTGTAAATTCGGCGGCAAAACATTTTGTTCGTGCAAGAAAAATGCGAACGTGTGGAAATAAGGAATGTTGAGTATGAATGGGATTGGGATTCAAAACCTCTTGCGGATATTATTACCGTGACGAAGGCTGACGCTGCCGACAAGAGTATAGATATTGAGTATATCAGCCGCGGCTATGTAAAGGAAAACGAGGTGTCACTTGCGGATTTTTGTCCGCTCGACCCCGAAACGCTTTCGCCCGGATACGATAACGGTGTAAATAACATACAGCAAAGAGTTTCGTATAATATTGATGCAAGCAAGACGAAACGGCTTGCCGACAACAAATTCAGAGTTTATCTCGCCACCGGAAGCTTTGACGAAAAGAATTAAAGAAGGGTGCTTTTACAGACTTCAGTATTACAAATATAAGGGCAACTTCTTTGTTTGTTACGACATTCAGGATTTCACGTTTGACAATGTAAATATATGTTCAACAAGCGGTATAGGCTATACAATATACAATCTTTATGAAAACGAATCAAGCGGAAAACATACGCAATACTGGCAGATTATAAATTCTAAAATTGATATACGCGATGGCGAGGAGCTTACAAAGCCGGTTTCCTCATCACAGGACGGGGTTCAGGTAAACGGTCAGGCTAAAAGACAGCCGATACAGAATAGAAAACTGTTCGTTCGGATATATGGGGGATGACTGTTCAAATCTTCATCAGCGCATTTCGCAGGGAATTTCATTCGTTGAAGGTGACAGATACAGTATTATAGCAAAAAAAGCGGACTGGTCAACACCGATACGCGGCGGTGATACCATTGAAATTTTAAACAACGATTTTTCTGTGACCGGTTTTGCGGCAACGGTTAAAAGCGCGGAATATGTTGACGGCATAGGTATAAAGCTTACGTTTGACAAAGAGATTCCGCAAAATTTGCCCGAATCGTGCATTGTAAGCAACAAAACGATAGGTCAAAATACCTGGGGAATTATAAGAAACAACCGTTTTCACGACAATCTCGGAAGAGGGCTTCTGGTGCGCGGTGATCACATACTTATTGAAAACAATACCTTTGAGCATACAAATTCAAGTGCAACTATGACCGAGGTTGAAATCACATCGGGTTGGGTTTCGGGACTTCCGTCTTCGCATTTGTGGTTTAAGGGAAACAAATTTATAAACTGCAATGTAAGCGAAAAGCAGGAGGCAACGATGAATTTTACCCACAATCTGCAGGGCGGATACAGTGCGGGAACGTCGCTTATATCAAGGCTTCTTATAGAGGACAACGATTTTGTAAATACAACCGCAAGAGGCATTGTTATAGACCTTTTCGACGATGTTACGATTCGAAACAACAGATTTACCGGGTTTAAGGAGAGGCCTAACAGTATAAAAGAACGAGGCGGGCTTAAAATAACAAACGGAAAACATCTTAAAATATATGGCAACAGATTTGAAAAAGTCCGTATATTGCAGGCGATGTAAATTCGCTTTTAAATATAACGGGAGTTGACGATGCGGTTATATATGATAATTTGTTAGAATGACGGAGGGAAAAATGGCTGGCACACTAACTGCAAAAAATGAAAAAACAAGAAAAAATTACGGTGAAATACGAAAAAGCCTTTGAGTACAGAGAAATCTATATAATGCTTATTCCGGCATTTTTGTATTACTTTATTTTCTGCTACGGCCCGATGTACGGCATTATTCTGGCATTTAAAGACTACTGGGCAAGCAAAGGAATTTTCGGAAGTCCCTGGGTTGGACTTGCAAATTTCAAGGAGCTTTTTGCGTCGGCAAAATTCTGGAGTGTGTTTAAAAACACGCTTATCATAAATATGGGAAGATTGCTTTTCGGTTTTCCTGTGCCGATAATACTGGCGCTTCTTTTAAACGAGGTGTCAAGTGCGAAATATAAAAGATGCATACAAACTATAATATATCTGCCGCACTTTATATCATGGGTTGTAATATCGGGAATACTGTTTGCACTTTTGTCTACCGACGGTATGGTAAACAGTTTTCTCGGAATATTCGGCGTAGCGAAAATAAATTTTCTTACCAATACAAAAGCCTTTCGCCCGCTGATAATTATATCAGACATATGGAAGGAAATGGGCTGGGGAACAATTATCTATCTTGCGGCGATAACAGGGATATCTCAGGATATGTATGAGGCTGCCGAAATAGACGGCGCAAATCGCTTTAAGAGGATAATTTACATAACGCTGCCGAGTATATTGCCCACCGTTTCGGTGCTGCTGATTATGAAACTTGGAAGGCTTATGACAGGCGGCTTTGACCAGGTTTTTAACTTATATAACGAGGCCGTTTACGAGGTTGGCGACATCATAGACACATACATCTACCGAACAGGGTCTTACACAGGGACGTTTTTTTCCGCGGCAACCGCCGTCGGATTGTTTTTAAACATTATAAATATGTGTATGCTTCTTGCCAGCGATAAAATATCAAAAGGCAGTAGGCGGCAGCGGATTATACTAAAGGAGGGAGCGCGAAACAATGAAAAAGACATCCTTGCAAAGAAAAGAAAATCGGCGCAGGCGGAACGGTTTTTAATATTATCAACTACACCTTTCTTGCGGCGATTGCATTTACGACGCTCGATCCCGTCTGGTATGTGCTGCTTAAATCCATTCTTCCGTTTGAAGAGGCGATAAAAGCAAAGTTTCTTATTTTTCCGACAGGCTTTACGCTTGATTCGTACAAGTATGTTTTGCAAACCGACAGGTTTACAAACAGTTTGATGATTTCGGTTGCGGTTACGGTTATCGGCACGGTATATCAGCTGTTTATCACGGCGTTTGCGGCATATGCGTTTACAAAAAAGGATTTGCCGGGCCGCGGCATACTTTTTAACATCATAATCGTAACAATGTTTTTCGGCGGCGGACTTATTCCGACCTACCTTTTGTATCAAAAGCTCGGTTTTATCGACAATCCGCTTGTAATGGTAGTGCCGCACGCAATATCAACTTACAATATGATTGTTATGAAGTCGTTTTTTTGCGGGAATACCTATGGAAATCGAGGAGTCGGCGCGGATTGACGGAGCAAGCTACTTTAAAATATTCTTCCGCATAATAATGCCGCTTTCGCTTCCGAGCGTCGCAACAGTTTCGCTTTTTTTATAGCGGTAAGCTTGTGGAACAGCTGGTATGGTCCTATGCTTTATCTTAACAAGAAAAAATTTTGGCCGATGGCGCTTGTTTTAAGAGATATACTTGTAAAAACCGATATAAACAGTATGGGCAATGAATACACCGGCGACGCAATGATGCTTTCGGATTCGGTTAAGATGGCAACGGTTATAGTTGCGATAACACCGATACTTGTCGTTTATCCTTTTGTGCAGAAATATTTTTGTAAAAGGCGTTATGGTAGGTGCGGTTAAGGCTTGATAAGTCAAAAAAATAAATATGCGAAGATATAAAGAAAGGTTGTGTTCAGAAAATGAAAAAATTTACGGCGCTTGCGATAAGTCTTGCAATGATACTCGGACTTTTTGCGGGATGCGGAAAAATCAAACGAAACAGAAGACAGTAAAGCTTAGCATTTCGGTTTTTCTACTGGGATTTGGACAACCTCGGAGGTGACAGCGATACGGTTTACAAAAAAAGCTTGCGGAGAAATTCAACTGCGAATTTGAACCCGTTTCGGCAACTTATGCGCAGTGGAGAAAAAAACTCAACTTGCTTTTTGCATCGGGAGAAGTTCCCGACTGGTTTATATGTGCCGGCACCGAAGACGTGCAGTTTAAAAAGTGGATAAAAGAGGGATTTTTTTATGCCCGATTTCCGATTATGTAACCGAGGAGAAATATCAAACCTTTATCACCAGCTTAATATGTACAAGGATATAACAAAGCTTACAGGCGGCAAGCACTACGGGCTTCCGCTGCAAAACGGTGAGCCGAATGAAAACGGCATCATAAACAAGCACGGGTTCTGGATAAGAAAGGACTGGGTAAAAAAGCTCAATTTAAGTCTTCCCACATCTACAGACGAGCTTTACGCGGTGGCGAAAGCGTTTTCGGAAAAAATGACCCCGACGGCGACGGAAAAAAAGGGATACTTACGGTTTTGACGAGCAACGGAATATGGTGGATGTATCCGCTGATGAATGCATTTGACACAAGCTATTATTCATTTAAACAGGATGAAAGCGGAAAATGGCAGCCGGAGGCAATAAACGCCAATATGAAAAGCGCGGTTGAGTATCTGCACAAAATGTATGCAGAGAATATATTGGACCCCGACTTTGTTGTAAATACCGAGGATCAGGTGTACGAAAAATTTATTACGGGCAAAATCGGCATTTTCCCGGGAGGTATGGGGGTAGCGTACAACAAAATTTACGATAAGTTTAAATCGGCATATCCCAATACCGACCCGTCGGATTATTTTTACATATCTTGAAGTTTTGAAAGGGCCGGATGGAAAAAAAGGAGAATTGACGGAAACCTTGCGTGGTATTGTATGAGCTGCATACGCGGTGATGTTTCGGACGCAAAACGCGAAAGAATTTTGGAGATTATGGAATATATGCTTACCGACGAGGGAACCGAGCTTGTGGAATACGGCATAGAGGGTGAGCATTTCAAAAAAGAAAACGGCAAGTATGTCAGCCTTCTCGGAAAAGACGTTGACGGCGAGGAGTTAACTCTTGCAAAGGCTGCACCTGCGTCCAGACTCGGGAACTTATCACAGTGGAGAAATTATAAAATTACCGACAGCGTTCCGAATAAGGAGGAGGTTGAAAAAAATCACTCGAATCTCCGAGAAAAATATGCGATTGCAGATCCGCTTAAATATATTGAAATCGACGAAAGTGTTGTTCCCCAGCACGATAAAAAAACGCTCGGCGATTTAACGCTTCAGTCGGTCGTAAGTATGGTTATGTCAAAAAGCGGTGATATTACATCCGAGTTTGACGCTTATGTGAAAAAATGGAAAGATTCAAAGGGAACAGTTTATATTGATGAGGTAAACCGTGCGGCAAATGCACAAAAAAATAATTTTTAAGGAGGAACAGTTGTGAAAAAAAGTTTGTTAAAAACGGTAAGTCTTGCTATAATGCTTGCGGTATTCGTGTCGGTTTTTAGGACAGAGTGTTTCGGTTTTTGCCGATAACGCCAATTTGGAGTTTGCAATAAAAGACCAGTATTCGGGAGTGCAGGGGCAAGACGGCTGGCATTATAAGTACAGACGGGTTGAAAACAAAACCGGCGGCAGTCTTGCGGACTACGGCTATAATTCCACAAACGCGCGATGGTATTTTAATGCCGGTACAAACGCTTCAAACGGATTTATTTCGGGCCCGGCGGACAGCAGCGCAAAGTCGTATATGACAACCGGTCTTGCAAGCGCAACGGTGCATTATAATCCTGTTTTATTGTTCAATTCGCCGTATAACGGCAGAGCAAGCATCAGTGCGGATTTATTTAAGGGTATAAGCCAATATACGTGTTTAAAAAAATTAAAAATTTTTAAAGAACAATGAAAAAAATATGGCCGAGCGGCGACGAATACTTCAATTACACCGGAATTATTGACAATAAGGACTTGTTTAACGGTTTAACCGTTGATTTGGCATACGGCGACGAACTGATTTTTTTGAGGTTGAAACTTATTACGAACAAGGTGAAACACAACCTGCACCCGAGGGCACAACTTTGCCGGCGAAAAAGGTTGAATCAGCTAACCAGCGTTTGCAGTGGCAGCCCAGAATTGTATTTGAAAATGGTGCAGTATCGCCTGTGCAGGATGAAATTGTATTTTCGGACAGTTTTGAAAACGGGGAGCTGGACGCAAGCGTATGGACTAATTTTAACCAGCATTGTGACCCATATCAAATCAGCGGGAATACTTTAATGCTTAACGCAAAAGACAGAAAAATACTTGAGGGAGAAGACGAAAATTCAACTGCCGCCGCTGTATCGGGCGTTATTATAGGTATGCCGGAGGCAACCGATTATACCGTTGAATTTGATATGAACATAACGGAAAACAATGCGTCAAAAACTCCGAACGGCTTGGAATTTGTTTTCAGAAGACAGAACAAAGGAAATTACAACGTATTTTTTGACAACGCGAGAAGCGATACCAAAACTCTTGTATGGAGAAAAGATTACGGCGGCGGCATTGCAAGAATTGATACGGGTATATCTGATTGGGGCGGAACGGACAGATACAGCATAAAAGTCAGCATCAAAGGACAGACTGCAACGGTTTCTGTAAACGGCAAGCCGTACACACGGGATTATTCCTCGGTTAATTATGCAAACGGCGGAATAGAGTTTCGCGCATATAACTGCAATGCAGAAATAAGCAATTTTAAAATTTCGGGCAAAAAAGAAGGATTTAAGACCGGTGATGTTGTGACTTACAAAGGAATTACCGACGGCGGCGACACAACAGTTGCAGCGCTTTGTTATGCACATTCTCCGTTTGACTTTACGAAAAAAAGACGTGAAGGCATTTTTGGCAGTATATGACGAAAAATCAAAAATCTTATCGGCGTTTCCGCGTCGGACCCCATTTCTTTCAGTGCGGTGAACAGCGGAAGTTATCTTTCGTGCCAGGTTATAAACAACGGCATAACGGACAACTCAAAAGTAAAAGTGTTTGTCTGGGAGGACGGAAAAATCGTTCCGCTTAAAGGGGCAACGGAAACGACAAAAGGTGCGGTAACGGGAGATATTTCCGACTACAATGATTTGGTTGTGAATAAAGGGAGCGTCAAACCCGTGAATTACTTATTACGGGCGCTGGGAGGATGTCGGCGGTGCAAAGCGCAGCAACTGGGTAATGCCGTATTTTGAATTTGACATTGAAAACGCGCAGTGCCTTTATCTTGACACCGACGGCGGCACAGACATAAGGGTTAGTATCGATGGCGAAAAAGAAACCCTATATACAGGGTGTGTCGGAATGGTAAATATAGGGAATGACAAAATCAACACTAAAAAGCATACTGTAAGAGTATATTGCGGCGACGAAAAAAACGTTTTCACCCTCAAGGGAGTTTATTCCGATTGTTGCTCTGTTATCAGCAAGACAAAATCGGGTAAAACAAGTGTGCAGTTTATCAGCGATTGTGTGACGGAAAGCGGATTTTACGATTATCCGACGATTGTTTCCAAGGCGCTCGGATATAACTTTTCCGTAATTGCACGGTCGGGTATTGCCCTTGAGGACGGAAGCGGATTTGTTAAGCTTAATGACGGCGAAAAACGGCACAATCGGTATGCAGACGGCATACGGATACCTGCGCACAATCGGGGCGCGTAATTTGAAAGAAAAGTATGATACCGCGGTTGAATGGAATTTTGAAAACGATAAATACGACAAAATTTTTGTGAATTTGGGTGCAAATGACACCTATTCAGCATTTGTGAACGAAGCAAAAACAAAAAAATTCATTGAGAGCTATAAAAATTTTTGTGAATATGCTTAAATCCAAGCACAAAAAAATGCGGCAATCTATATAATAAAGCCGTTTTTCGCCGATTTCAAAACAGGGTGAAATGCATATTTTAAACAGAAGTGCGGCATTTGATAAAATTGCCGATGAATTTAAAAATGACAAGACGGTAAGATATATTGACACCGATGAGTGGAGCGGCGAAATAACATTTTTGAGCGGAAGTATATTTCCGGACAGAAACGGTCACGAAATTATCGCCGGTAAGCTTACGGAATATTTGCAGACAAATTAAACTTACGAAAATATGAGGTATCTGAGATGGCTAAAAAAGAGCTGATTAACGAAAAATTTCCTTTTATCTGGCACGGCGGTGACTATTGCCCCGAGCAGTGGCAGTATGCCCCCCAAATTTTAAATGAGGATATGCGTCTTTTCGACAAGGCGGGAATAAATGCGCTTACTGTAAATATGTTTGCGTGGTCAACCATTGAGCCGGAGGAAGGGAAGTATGACTTTTCGTATCTTGACGATGTTTTTGAAAGAGCTGAAAAGCACGGCAAGCTCATTATTTTGGGGACGCCGAGCGGTGCAAGACCTGCGTATATGGCAAAAAAATATCCCGAAATTCTGCGTACAAACGAGCTTGGACAAAAAAATCTTTTCGGAAATCGGCATAATCATTGCTTTACCTCACCGAAATACAGGGAGCTTACTGCGAAAATTGACGGAGAACTTGCAAAAGCGTTACAAAAATTCAAAGAGCCTTGCAATGTGGCATATTTCAAACGAATTTAACGGCGAGTGCCATTGTGAGTTATGCAAAAAAGCTTTCAGAGAATGGCTTAAGATGCGATATGACAATAATCTTGACAAGCTTAATTTTTGCATATTGGAACACTTTCTGGAGCCACACATATTCGTCGTGGGACGAAATAGATCCGCCGTCATCTTTGGGCGAAATGCGAAATTGGACGCATCTTGTGAACTGGAAAAGGTTTATAACATATCAAACGGCTGAATTTATGCGAATAGAAATACGAGCGGTTAAAGAGTTTACGCCCGACATTCCGGTAACAACGAATTTTATGGGTGCGAATTTGGGGCTTAACTATCGTGAGCTTGCAAGAGAGGTTGACGTTATTTCGGACGACAATTATCCCAACTGGCATCATTATTTCGGCTGCGAATATATTGCAAATCAGCTGTCGTTTACGGCAAACCTTCAGCGTTCGCTCAAGCATAAGCCGTATATGATTATGGAAAAACGCACCGTCGGCAACAAACTGGACTGATGTTAACAAGCTTAAAAAGACCGAATATAAACAGACTTTCGGCTTTGTCGTACATAGCACACGGCGCGGACACGGTTTTGTATTTTCAGCTCCGTGCAGGACGCGGCGGTTCGGAAATGTACCACGGTGCGGTGATTGACCATACCGGAACGGATAAAACAAGAGTTTTTCGGAGAGGTTGCCGCGTTATCGGGCGATTTAAAAAGCTTGACTGTATAGCCGGCACCGAAACAAGAGCGGAAACGGCACTTTTCTTTGATTGGGAAAAACACCTGGGCAGCAAGTCTTACAAAAAGGATTTAACAATACAAATGACAAGAATTTTATAAAAAAACGTTGTATAAGCAGCATATGCCGTTTTGGAAAAAAACGGTATAGCAACGGATATTATCGGCTGCGACGATGATTTTTCAAAATACAAGCTCATTGTTGCGCCGATGATGTATATGACGCCTCAGAAATTTATTGATAAAATAGAGAATTATGTAAAAAAACGGCGGTACGTTTGTAACAACATATTATTCGGGTATGGCGGATGAAAACAATATGGCATATCTCGGCGGTTTTCCTGCAAACAAGCTTATGAACGTTTTCGGTGTGTGGGCTGAGGAAATAGACTCGCTTTACCCCGAAGACGATAATTTTGCGGTGTATAAAGGTAAAAATTATAAAAATATGCGATATGTGTGCCGTTGTCCACCAAAAGGGCGGCAGAGCAATCGCAAAATACGGAAATGATTTTTATAAAGATATGCCTGCCGTTATTGAAAACAGTTACGGCAACGGAAAAGCGTATTATGTTGCTTTTCGGAGCGACGGAAGCTTTGAAAAAGATTTTTACCCCGAGCTTATTAAAAAGTGCGGCATAAAGAGTGAATTTGACGGGAATCTTCCGTACGGTGTTTCGGCAAATGCGCGTTATGACGGCAATACGGCGTATGTATTTGTGCAGAATTTCAGCGATAAATCCGTTGTAATTAAAACGGACGAAAAATATGACGATATATTGAACCGTACAACAGTTACAGGCGAATTTACGCTCAATCCGTATGACGTGCGTGTGATGAAAAAGACATTAAACCAATAAGAAAGGCAGACTGAACAATGGAAAACAATTATTCGGACAAATGGAAAAAGCGCGGTGACAGAACGGGACTTATACGAAACGCGCTTTTTAAAAATCTATGGGATACACCGACGCGGACATTGAAAAAGCCGATTATCGGAATTATAAACACCTGGGCGGAAACAAACCCCGGTCACGTTCATTTTAAACAGCTTGCCGAGGCGGTGAAACGCGGTGTGTGGGCGTCGGGCGGATTTCCGCTTGAGGTTAACACAATGTCGATATGCGAAGTGTTTTTCGATATTTCAAGCCTTATTTACCGCAATCTTTTGTCTATCACCACCGAGGAGCTTATCGAGCGTCACCCGTTTGACGGCGTGGTTTTAATCGGAGGCTGTGACAAAAACATTCCTGCACAGCTTATGGCGGCGGTTTCGGCAAACAAGCCGACAATATATCTTCCGGGCGGTGCAATGCTCCCCGGAAGCTACCGCGAGTCAGACGCTCGCGTGCGGTACCGATTCGTTTTATTTATATAACCGCTACACATCGGGCGAAATCAGCCTTGATGAAATGACGGCGCACGAGGGCTGTTTATACGGTAGCGCCGGTGCCTGCCCGATTATGGGTACGGCGAACACCTGCCAGACGGTGACCGAGGCGCTCGGAATTGCACTGCCGAATTCCGCGTCCTGTTTGGGAGGGTCTGCCGAAAAAAAGGCAGAATTGCCGAGGAAAACGGGCAGATATGCGGTTGAGCTGGTTAAAAAGAACATTCGCTGTAACGACATAATAACCAAAAATCCATAGAAAACGCAATAAGGGTACTTATGGCGGCAGGCGGTTCTACAAATCTTATAATTCATCTTATCGCCATTGCAAGGCGGGGCGGAATTGACTTAAAGCTTGCGGATTTTAAACGTATACGCGAAACTGCCCCTGTGCTAGGGGATGTTAAACCGCACGGAAAAAGGAACTGTCGGAACGGATTTTTCACAATGCAGGCGGTGTTGCGTCGCTTATGAAGGAGCTTGAGAAAAGCCTTCACACCGACTGTCTTACCGTCACGGGCAAGACGGTGGGCGAAAATCTTAAAAATATTGATATGCCGTACAACACCGATATTATCCGTCCGCTTGACAATCCGCTCGATAAAAAGGGCGGTATAGCGGTTTTATACGGAAACCTTGCCCCGAAAGGCGCGGTTATAAAACGAAGTGCGGCAAGCGCAAATCTGCTTAACCACCGCGGAAAAGCAAAGGTGTTTTGAAGATTTGGAGGAATGTCAGAAATATCTGCTTGACGAAAACAGCGATATGACAAAGGATACCGTAACTGTTCTGCGCGGATTCGGTCCCGTCGGCGCACCGGGTATGCCCGAAAACGGCAACTATATGCCTCTTCCGCCAAAAGCTTAACAAAGAGGGAATTAAAGATTTTGTGAGAATTACCGATTCACGGATGTCGGGCGGTTGTTTCGGAACACAGGTTTTGCACGTTGCGCCCGAAAGTGCGGTCGGCGGTCCGCTGGCGATTGTAAAGGACGGCGATATTATTCATCTTGATGTTGACAGCAATTTGATTGAGCTTGAAATTTCGGATGAGGAATTTAATGAGCGTATGAAAAAAATGTTAAAAAGAAAACACACCCCGATATTACACGTGGTTGTGAAAAACTTTATTGACAATGTGACGCAGGCGGACGAAGGGTGCGACCTTACATATATGCAGTACAGGGAGGAAAAATGAAATGACCGATATAAAAGGAATATGCCCCATAATTGCGGCAACGTTTAAAGATAACGGCGAGGTGGATTACATAAGCCTTGAAAACCTTGTGAAAACGCTTATAAACGGCGGCTGCGGTGCGGTTACGCTGTTCGGAATTGCAGGCGAATATTACAAACTCACCGACGGTGAAAGAGAAAAAATGACCGACGTGTGCGTTAAATCCGCACACGAAGCAGAGCGGAAAAAAATTATTGTGTCGGTAACCGACCATGCAACCGAAGTTGCGGTGAAACGCGCTAAATATTTTTGAGGAAAAAGGTGCGGACTGCCTTATGATCTTACCGCCGTTTTTCTTAAAAACCCGGTGCAAAAATATTTGTATGAGCATATGAAAGCTATCGCCGATGCGGTAAAAAAATTCCGATTATGGCACAGTATGCGCCCGAACAGACGGGTGTTGCAATTTCGCCAGAAACCTTTTGCAGACTTGAGAAAGAATGTCCGAATATGATTTATTACAAAAATCGAGTGCAAAGCCGGCAGGTCCGTACGTTACAAACCTTATGAATCTCACGGACGGAAAGATGAAAATTTTTGTCGGCAATGCGGGGTTTCAGCTTATCGAGTGTATGGACAGGGGCGCAATCGGCGCAATGCCGGGCTGTTCAATGTATGACATATACGTTGACATTTACAACAAATACGCATCGAGGCAATCGGAGCGGGGCGATAGAAATTCACAATTTTTCTTTTGCCGATACTCAACCATATAAGGCAGAACGTTGAACAGATTATAAGCTTTGAAAAAGAGGATTTTTGAAAAGGCGCGGAATTATAGAAAGCGACTATTGCAGAAAACCGTCGTACGACACAGACAAGTATTTCGACAGACTGTTTGATGAGTTTTATTCAAAAGCCGCGGAAAGATACGGCTGGTAAATCGGAGATATAGCTATGAACAAAAATATTAACAAAGTTGCGTTTGTGACGGGCGGCGGTTCGGGAATAGGAAAGGTTATCGCAAAAAGTTTGCGAAGACGGCTATGACGTCGCCTTGTCGTATGCCGGGAGTTATGACGGCGCGTGCGAAGTGAAAAATATGCCGAAAAATCTCGGCAGAAAATGCAGAAGTCTACAAGGCGGATTTGGGAAAATACAGCGAAATTATAAGCCTTTTTGAAAAAAATTTGAAAATGATTTCGGACGCATTGATGTGCTTGTGAATAACGCAGGCATAACCGATAAATCGCCGTTTCTGGAAACTACCGATGAGATTTTCGATTCGATATGCAATGTCGACTTCAAGGGCAGTTATTTCTGCACCCAACAGACGGCAAAAATTATGCGTAAAAACGGCATTGAGGGCAGTATTATCGTGATTTCGTCCAACAACGCGTCAAAACATTTTGCAAACGTTTCGGTTTACGGCGCGGTTAAGGCGGCGGAGGAAAAGTTTGCCGAACACGCGGCAATCGAGCTTGCAAAATACAAAATCAGAGTGAATATTATCGCTCCCGGATGGACGGATACAGGTGCGAAAAGGCTCGGGAACAAAGAGGACAGTTTTTATAAAATTCCATTGCAGAAATGGGCGGAGCCGTCCGAAATAGCGGACGCTGTAATTTATCTTTCGTCCGACTCGGCAAAATCAATCACCGGCGCAAAGCTTACGATTGACAACGGCGCGTCGCTTGTTGCGGACAAACGCGAATTTTACGGATTTTAAAAACGGAGAGATTATTTATGAGAGAAAAAAGTGATTAAAGCAATAGAAAAAAACCAAAAAATTATAGCGATTGTAAGAGGTGTTGAAAAAGATAAAGCTTATTCCTCTTGCAAAGGCGCTGTATAACGGCGGAATAAAGCTTATCGAAATAACGTACAGTGCGGATAAGTCGGTGAGCGACGGGGAAAACCGCCGAAAACATAAAAAAATGCTGTGCAGCGAGATTTGACGGAAAAAAATGTATGTCGGCGCAGGGACGGTGCTCACAAAAGAACAGGTGCGCCTTGCAAAAAATGCGGGCGGACTGTTTATAATTTCGCCGGACACGCGCAGAGAAGTGATTGAGGAAACGGTAAAATGCGGTCTTGTGTCACTTCCGGGCGCGCTCACGCCTACCGAAATACGAGAGGCTGACCTTTGCGGTGCGGATTTTGTCAAAGTTTTTCCTGCCGATAATTTCGGCTGTGCATACATAAAAAGCCGTGAAAGCTCCTCTTTCAAACATAAAAACTTCTGGCGGTCGGCGGTGTTGACGAAAAACAATATGAAATCGTATATAGACATCGGTGTTTCGGGGTTCGGAATAGGCTCGAATATCGTTAAAAATCGCTTGTCGGCGCGGGTGAGTTTGACAAAAATCACCGAGCTTGCAAAAATACACGTTACAGATTGAAAAAAATAAGGATGGAAACCGTTATGGAATTAAAAAGACTGCTTGAGTGTGCATTTTGACGAGAAAAACGGCGCAGTGACGCTTTACAAACGCGAAAAAGAAATTTTCTCAACACTCGGAGCAGATGAAAATTATAGTTTTTAATGTAGAAGTGATGAAAACGGAATAAATTTTACCTTGGACAATGGTGAAAAATTTGATTGCAGATATGAGTTCTGCGGTAGCGATACGCTCAAATTTTTAATTGAGGGTGATAACAACTCGAAAAGTGTAAAATATCCTCCGTCATTTAAGTACAGTGAGAACTGCCGCGTTTGCCTTCCCCTTTGCGAAGGGGTCGCTTTTTATGCAAACGAAAAAGTAAAAATTCGCAAGAGCAACAGAGTTTTAATGTCGGGCGGAAGCGGTCTTTCAATGGCGTTCACCGCATTTTCAAATCAGGATAGCAGCTGGGTTTTGTGCGCATTTATAACATCGGACGACGGGGCGGTATGCACCGGATTTGAAAACGGAGTTTTCACCTGTAAGCCCGAATGGACGCCGTCGCTCGGAAAATTTTCTTACAAGCGTGAAATCAGGTTTATATGGGGAAGCAGCGGCGGCGTCACCGCTTTATGCAAGGCATACAGAAAAATTGCCGATGTGCTCGGGTACATTGTTACGATTAGATGAAAAGGCGAAAAAGGTAAAAAAGCTTAAAAAGTTTATCGGAAGCGCAAATTTCTGGGTATGGAATGACGATGCGGATAAGCTTTTGTATTCGGAGAGCGATGTATATTCTGTGCCCGGCGCGGAACAAAGAGCGCAGCGGCTAAAAATTGCCGAAGATATGAAAAAAAACGGTATCAACAAGGTTTTGTGGAGCATTTTTAATGAAAACATTGACATTTCGGGAAATTGAAAAAATGAAACAACTCGGTTATCTGACAGTTTTTTTACGATATATATACCGATGTTATTCCGAAGCCGATATTCGATAAAATTCCGAAACCGCGCCAGAAAAGGTGCGAGGGTCGTATGCCGTATTGGCCGGATTCTGTCGCAGAAAAAGCGGACGGAACGTATGCCGAGGCTTGGCAGCTAAGGGGACGGATTCGAAAAATGTATTATCAAAAACAGAATCTGCGACGCCGAAACGGTTAAAATAGCGGAAAAAAATAATTTTTGCCGAGGCAGAAAAAACAGGTATGGACGGCACTTTTTATAGACGGCTCTGCCTGCTCGCCGGTTGAATGTTACAACAAAAATCACATCACGACTTGCAAAGAATCGTGGGAGGCGAAAAAAACCGTCTTATGGAGGTTGTGACAGATGCCGACGGTATATGCGGAACTGAAATCGGATGCGAAAAAGGTGGCGCGTACGATTCATTATAATGAGGGAATGTTAAGTCCGATCGAATACCGTGCACCCGACAGCGGGCGGCGTATGATGGAGATTTATGACGGCGATAGCGATATGTGCGTTTTGGATGATTATATGCTCAATCCGAAATATCGCGTGCCGTTGTGGGAGCTGGTTTTTCACGGTTGCGTGCAGTCGTTCTGGTATTGGGGCGATTCACATCTTTGCGCTCCGAACCGTGCCGGACTGCGTGACGGGTTTTGTGCACTTTATGGTCTTTCGCCGATTTTCAGTTTTAAGGCCGGAAACTGGAAAAATGCTGAAGGAAAAAAATTATAAATTCGTATAAAGCTACAGTTGATAATGCGACGAATGTCGGATTTTGCGAAATGACGGACTTTGAGTATCTCACGTCCGATTTTGCCGTACAAAAAAACTACATTTTCAAACGGTACCTCGGTTACGGTTAATTTTTGATATAAATGACAGGAGCGTTAACGGTTTGTTTTTAAAAAGGCGGCGAAATCATAATTAAGAAAAAAATGACAGTTTACATATTGTTTTATAAAAAACTCAGAAAAACTCTTTTTGCAATGTATATTCCGTTTTGTCATTTCTGCAGGAAAGTCGTTGCATAAATACAGTTTGCCAAAGAACATAATCCGACCCGGGCAACATTTCGTTTCTCGATAAGAAAGCGCCGGCTTCAAAACCGATGCTTTCTTATCGAAAAGCGGCTTAACGCAGGCGATATTTCATCTTTTGCAGCAAACATTCTCTATTCCGCGGTCAAAAATCCGTTTTCGGCTTTTATAATCTTCACCGTTTTGCATTTTTTTGAAATATCAACATCGCTTTTCATAATTACTTTTGCGTAATTTTCGGCTGTTCCCTCATACACGCCGTCCGAAATTTCCTGTTCAAAAAGAACGCTCAAATTTTTGCCTGCCATACTTTCAAGATACTTGTTTTTCAGCCTTGCAACGGTGCTCTCCATTGCCTTGTGGCGCACCTCCTTAACCTTCGGATCAATCTGATTTTCCATAACGTCCGCCTTTTGTGCCCTTGCGGTTTGAATACGAAAAAAACGTGCGCGTCTGCAAAGGCGATTTTTCTCCATAAACGCGAGCGATTTTTCAAATTCCTCGTCCGTTTCGCCCGGAAAACCGACCATAATATCCGTCGCGATTGCAGGGTTGTCAAAATATCTGCGCAAAAGCTTTACCGAATTTTCATATTCCGCGGTTGTATATTTGCGGTTCATACGCTTTAACGTTTCGTCGCATCCGCTCTGGAGCGATACGTGAAAATGGTTGCACACCTTTTTTTGTACCGGCGATTTTTGTATAAATTCCTCGGTCAAAATCCTCGGTTCGAGCGAGCCTAAACGTATTCTGCTTATGCCCGGAACCTCGGCAGCCGCGCATATAACGTCGGAGAGCGAAACGTTTTTTAAATCCTTGCCGTATGACGCTAAGTGAATACCCGTGAGCACCACCTCGCAAAAGCCTTTCTGCGCCAAAAATTCAACTTCTTTTACAATGTTTTCAAGCTTTCGGCTTCGCACGGGTCCGCGCGCAAACGGAATTATGCAGTATGTGCAAAATTCATTGCACCCGTCCTCGATTTTCACAAACGCGCGCGTTTTTCGGCATATTCTTTAATTTCAAGTTCCTCGTATTCGCGGTTTTTTTGAGCGCGTTTTTCAACGTCGGTAACCTTTTTGATTTTCCTTTTCGGCGAGCATTTTGTCTGCAATTTCGCACAAATTTTTTTCTGTCCTTTGTGCCGAGAATGATGTTCACGCCCTCGATTTTTCGCCACCTCGTCGGGCGACACCTGCGAATAACAGCCCACCACCGCAACGATTGAATTGGGGTTAAGATGCTTTGCACGCCTAATCATTTGGCGCGATTTTCTGTCGCCGATACTCGTCACCGTGCAGGTATTTATGACATAAACGTCGCAAACCTCGTTAAAATCTGCGATTTTGTATCCGTTTTTTGAAAAAATTTCGCTCATAGCCTCGGTTTCGTATTGGTTGACCTTGCAGCCTAAGGTGTAAAAACGATGCGGTTTTTCATAATTTTGCTTCTTCCTTTACAAATTTTCGTTTAAAAAAATACAAATTTTTATACATTTATTATACACTATCACAACATTTATTGCAAACAAATTACAAAAAAATAAATTTTACTTAAATTTTTTTATTGACTTTTATAACATTTTGAGGTAATATTAACATATAAAGGCAGATGGGGTTTGACCGCCTGATGCCTGAATGAAAGAAAGGGGGAATTTGAATGAAAACTTTTTAATATCGCATTAAATCAGATTAACGACGTTAAAAATTTTTGTAAATATTGTTAACAGATATGATTACGAAATGGATTTGACATCGGGCAGATATGTGGTTGACGCGAAATCTATTATGGGCATTTTCAGCTTGGACCTTACAAAACCGATTAAGGCTGAAGTTCACAGCGACACCTGTGATGATTTGCTCGCGGAGCTTAAACCGTATATTGTTGACTGAAAACAGCTGAGTTAAACGGCTGTTTTTTTGCTTTTGGGGCATTTTGCTTTCCAAGGCTGTTAAGTTTAAAAATTATGAAGGAGCGGACATTTTTTTACGGTGGATTTTTATACCGTCCCACCGAATATGAGCTTGAACTTTCGGTGCTTTACGTTATCAAAAACTTAAAAAACAGGGGGCGACTGCTCCTCTTTTGCATAATATAGTCGGCTCCGCCGTGAAAACGAATTTTTTGAAATAGGGCACATCACTTATCTTCTTATAGATAACGGCAGTCTTAAAGAAATTTCGTTCGACGGCGACACGGTTTATACCATTACCGATACAGGTGTTACAAACATCAACTATTTTTACAAATCCATTCCCTACAGCGTGCGCGAAAAGCTTTTGGACGCGGTTGACGAGGTTAACAAACGCGTCAAGTTTGAGAGCGAGATTAAAGCGGATATTTTGCCGATAAGCGAAAGGGTGTTTATGGCAAAATGCGAAATCAACGAAAACGGTGAAAAGCTTTTGGACCTTGCGCTTAACGTCGGAAGCAGGGAAATGGCTAAAAAAAGTGCGCGGCATATTTTAAGGAAAAATTATGAGGAAATTTATCAAAAAAATTCTTGAAATTATGTGCAGTAAGCTTGAATAATTTTTAATATCGCAATTTTTGCCTTCCGTAAAAAGCTTTTACGGAAGGCTTTTTTTTGTTTACAATTTTAACAAAATAACGTCAAATACTTGACATTATGCGACAAAAAAATATAATATATGATGTATAACAGTTTGTCGTAAAAATGCGGGAGGTCATAACTTGAGAATTATTGCAGGTACGGCGAGAGGACTCAAACTTTTGTCGCTCGGCTCGCTTGACACACGGCCTACGCTCGACAGAGTGAAAGAACCGCTTTTTTCTATGCTTATGCCTTATCTTGACGGCGCAGATGTGCTCGACCTTTTTGCAGGGAGCGGTGCGCTCGGGCTTGAGGCTTTGAGCAGAGGCGCGTCAAAATGCACGTTTGTTGACAAAAAAACCAAAAGTGCAGAGCAGTAATTGAGAGCAACATCAAAAAGACACGGTTCGATGAAAAAGTGTTGTAAAGACGGGGGATTTTGCAAGATTTTTTTGAATTCGTGCGCCGAAAAAAATTCAGCCTCGTTTTTCTTGACCCGCCGTATAAAGCGGGGGTTTATAAGGACTGTTTAAAGCTTCTTTGCGAAAAACAATCTCTTGCGGGACGGCGCGGTTATCGTGCTTGAGGCGGACGCGGACGAAAAAAATTTTCGGAAAACGATTTTTGGAATTTTCGCTTTTAAAAGAGCGAAAAATACGGCAGGAGTTAAGCTTTATATTTTGCAAAAAAATCACATCTTTCGCAGTGAGGTTGATATGGATAAAAAAATTAAATATCGCGGTTTATCCCGGAAGCTTCGACCCGATTACAAACGGTCATACCGACATTATAAAGCGCGCGTCAAAGGTTTTTGACAGGGTGTATGTGGCGGTGCTGAAAAAAACAGCTCGAAAACGTCGCCGATGTTTACCATTGAGGAGCGAATGGAGCTTATAAAAACGCATTACGGGCGAGTTTGACAACGTTTATGTAGACACATTTTCGGGGCTTTTGGTTGAATATATGGAAAAATAAAGGCGCAAATGTAATCATAAAAAGGGCTTCGTGCGATTTCGGATTTTGAATATGAATTTCAGATGGCGCTGATGAACCACAAGCTTGCAAAAAAATATTGAAACTATGTTTATGATGACGAGCGCGAAATATTCTTTTTTTAAGCTCGAGCATAGTTAAAGAGGTTGCACGCTACGGGGGGCAGTCTGGACGGACTGGTGGATGAGAGAATTGTTAAGGATATTATTGAAAGGGCGAGCAATGCCTGAAGATTAGGAGGACGAAATGGATATTTTAGAGCTTATAAGCGAGTTGGAGGAAAAAAATAGACAGCAGTTTGGAAATACCTTTGATAAAAAGGCGTTTGTCAATAAAGAGGAGCTTATGAATTTGGTGGGCGACATCAGCCTTCAGCTTCCCGACGAGGTGAGAATGGCGAAATCCATTGCCGAGGACAGAACGAGAATTCTTGCCGACGCGCAGAAACAGGCGGATTTGATTATCAAAAACGCGGAGCAGAAAATCATCTCGATGGTGGACGAGCACGAAATTACAAAACGCGCAAACGAGCAGGCTAACGAAATCATCGCAAAAGCGCAGAAAAACGCGCGCGACATCAGAATCGGAACTTTGGAATATTCCGACAACCTTTTATCTCAGCTTGACAATACATTAAAAAGCAATGGGCGAGTCCGTAAACAAAAGCAGGTCGGATTTGCGTAAATAAGAAAGAAAAAGGGGTTTTGGGGAGTTTTTCCCCGAAACCTTTTGCAATTTATAAGGAGAAAACAATGAATTATCTCGACAATGTTAAAAAGAGTGGTTGTGAAGGTGGGCACGTCAACGCTCACATATGAGAGCGGAAGTCTTAATATCCGAACAATCGAAAAGCTTGTAAAAGTGCTTTCCGACCTCAAAAACCGCGGACTTGAAATTGTGCTTGTTTCAAGCGGTGCGGTGGGCGTCGGTATGGGCAAAAGTCGGCTTTTCAAAAAAAGCCTGATGAGCTGGACAAAAAGCAGGCGCTTGCGGCAATCGGGCAGTGCGAACTGATGAATTTTTTTACGATTCGCTTTTTCGCATTACGGTCACACTGTCGCACAGTTGCTTCTCACAAAAGACGTTATCTCGGACGGAAACCGATACAAAAAAACGCAAAACGCACGCTTGAAAAATTTGTTTGCTATGTCGGCGGTTCCCATCATAAACGAAAAACGACCCGATTTCGACCGAACAGCTTGAATTCGGCGATAATGACACGCCTTCGGCTTACGTTGCCGAGCTGGTGGGCGCCGACCTTCTTATAATTCTTACCGATATTGACGGACTTTACGACAAAAATCCGCGGAAATATCCCGACGCGAAAAATCATTGATACGGTTTACAAAATCGACGAAAAAAATCGAAAAAAATGCGCGGGCGGCGAGGGTTCAAACCGCGGTACGGGCGGTATGATTACAAAAAAATCCACGCGGCGAAAAATCGCGGTAAATGCCGGTGCGGATATGATTATCGCGAGCGGTAAAAAAATCCGTATATACTCTACGAAATTTTTTTGACGGCGAAAAAGGCACGCTTTTTGTGTCGGAGTTTAAGGGGGAGAAAAAATGAGTGAAAACTGCGTTGAAATTTTAGGAAAAAAGGCAAGACAAGCGGAAAAATTCTTGAATACCGTGTCACAGAATTTAAAAAACGACGCGCTTTTGAGCATTGCGGACGCGCTTGTGAAAAATACGGAATTTATACTTTCCGAAAATAAAAAAGACGTTGAAAACGCGCAGGCGAACGGCATAAGCAAGGCTATGTGCGACCGTCTTGCGCTTACATCAGAGCGTATAAAAGGCATTGCGGACGGCGTTAAAAAGGTTGCGGATTTGCCCGACCCGATTGGCGGTGCGGACTTTATGACAAAGCGCCCGAACGGTCTTGTTATCGCGAAAAGACGCGTTCCGCTCGGCGTTGTGGGCGTGATTTACGAGGCGCGCCCGAACGTTACGGTTGACACCGCAGTGCTTTGTTTAAAATCGTCCAACGCGGTGATTTTGCGCGGCGGAAAAGAGGCGGTAAACTCAAATCTTGCGCTCGCAAAAATTATGCAGGACGCGATTTCGCCCCTCGGTTTTCCCGACGGCACAATTTCGCTCGTTCCCGATACCTCACGTGACAGCGCAAACGCTATGATGACGGCGAATGAGTACATTGACGTTCTTATTCCGCGCGGAGGTGCGTCGCTGATAAATGCGGTGGTGAAAAACGCGACCGTGCCCGTAATTCAGACGGGTGTGGGTAACTGCCACGCGTATGTTGACGACGAGTGTGATTTCGATATGGCGGTTGATATTATTGTGAACGCGAAAACAAGCCGTCCGTCAGTGTGCAACGCGCTCGAAACGGTGCTGATTAACAAAAATATTGACAAAAGTTTTTATAAAAAACTGGAGGACGCGCTTTGTGCGAAAAATGTTGAAATCCGCGGCTGTGACGAGAGCCTGAAAGTTTTTAAAACCGCGAAAAAGGCGACGGAGGACGACTATAAATATGAATTTTTGGACTATATTATCGCGGTGAAAATCGTGGACGGTATGGACGGGGCGCTTGCGCATATTGATAAATACGGCACGAAACATTCCGAGGTTATCATAACCGAGAATTACCAAAAACGCGAATAAATTCCTCGATTCTGTGGATGCGGCGGCGGTGTATGTCAATGCGTCTACGCGGTTTACCGACGGCGGTGAGTTCGGGCTTGGCGCGGAAATCGGCATAAGTACGCAGAAAATGCACGCCCGCGGTCCTATGGGACTTAACGAGCTGACAAGCTATAAATACGTCGTTTACGGCAACGGTCAGGTTAGATGAATGACAAAAAAATCCTATCAAATAACAGGATTTTTCGGCAGAAAAAAACTCTGTTCATATGAACAGAGTTTTTACTTCACTTCGTTTTTTTAAATTTACTTCGATATTTCGCAGATTGCCTCGGCGATTTCCGTGTTAAATCCGCTTTGCGTTGCGATGTCGCCGATTGAGAGCATACCTACAAGCTCGTTTTTTTCTCTATCACGGGCACGCGTCTGATTTTGTCGGTACCGAGCCGTTTCACCGCGTCTTTTTATGTCGGTGTCGGGCGTGATTTTTTTCAACCTCGGTGGTCATAATGTCCTTAACCTTCATCTCGCACGCGTCTTTTTCCGCGCGAAACCGTCCGCAAAACGATGTCGCGGTCGGTCACAATGCCGTCAACCGTGTTTTTTTCGCTTACCACGGGCAGTGCGCCGATGTTGTGCGCCTGCATAACGCGCGCCGCCTCGCATACCGTATCTTCACCCGTCACCGAAATGGCAGGATTTGTCATAATGTCACGTACTTTCAAAAAAATAACACCGCTTTCTTTATAAAAAAATTTTTTTGCGGTATTATTTTTTTCGCTTTTTCCGTCCTTAATATACGACAAATTTCTCTCGACAACTTTCTTTCCGCGCCACGCAAACGCGCGTTCACCGTATTTTTTAAAAATTCTTTATTTGAAAGATTTGCCAAGTCTTCATATTCAAGTTTTGTTATGAGATTTTTTGTAAATGCGTCAAAGTGTGACTTTTTTGCATTTTTGTTGTGAGGGCAAACGTCCTGACAAATATCGCAACCGAAAACGGAATTGTTTTCTTTAATCATTGCAATCTCATTGCATTGCAGTTCGCCTTTTTTTCTGCGTTACACTTGAAAGGCATTTGTCAGCGTCAATGGTAAAAATCGCCTCTCACCGCGCCCGCGGGACAGGCATTTTTGCACGCCATACACCTTTTGCACACGGTATTTACGGGCGTTGAATATTCAAAATCTTCGTTGCAGAAAAATATAGCCTATGAAAAAAATACGAGCCGTAATCTTCGTTTATAATCAGCGAATTTATGCCGTAAAAACCAAGTCCGCACATTTGCGCAATTTTTCGGTCGTCATTTTTGCCGATGTCGCAGAAAATTTCAAAAACGTCCAAGCCGAGCGCATCTGCAAGACGGGAAAGAGTTTGCGAAACGACCTTGTGATAGTCTAATCCAAAGCAGTATTTTGAAATGTTCGAACCGTCGATTTTGCCCGTATAATAAGGAAAAAAACGGCGGCAATGACCGATTTGAAATTTTGATTAAAGTCCTTTGCGGAGCAAAAGCCGACCTTGTCAAGACCGAGCTTTTTGCCTCGGCGATAACTTTGGAATTTTCCATATTTTACCTCTGTTTTTTTGTCGAGCAAAAATCCAGCCCTCCATACCCGAAGTTTTTTTATCGCGTTGAAAATTCTGTCTTTAAAATGGTGGTCGAGCCTGTCTTTTTCGTTGACAAATTCTTTCATTTCCTGACGTTTTGTGTATCCGTCGGCAGGGCAGGGATTTTTGCAAACGGGCATATTAAGCCGTTTTGCCGCACCGCGGATTATGCTTTCGGGGGTGTAAATAAGCGGACGGATAAGGTAAATATCCTTTCTGTCAAGGTGGGTAACGGGCGAGAAACAGTTAATTCTGCCCTCGTAAAAAAAGGCTTAAAAAGAAAGTTTCTATGACGTCCTCGTTGTGATGCCCGAGCGCAACCTTGTTACAGCCGTTTTCCTTTGCGGCGCTGTTAATCGCACCGCTTCGGAGGCGCGCGCAGAGCGAGCAGGGATTGGATTCGCTGCGAATGTCAAAAACCACCTGTTTGATATTTGTTTTTACAACTTTGTATTCAATGCCTTTTTGTGCGCACATTTCGGCAACCGGCGAATAGTCGCTTTCGCTGTATCCCAAGTCGAGTGTTATTCCCATAAAATCGAACTTTTTGGGATAAAACATTTTAAGATGATAGAACATATTCAAAAAGAATGAGCGAATCTTTTTCCGCCCGACACTCCGACCGCGATTTTGTCGCCGTCCGAAATCATATTGTAGTCCTCAATGGCGCGTCTTGCATAGCTTAAAAATTTTTTTTCATTGCAAAAAAACTCCCGAAAAATATGTAAAAATTTTTTTGAATATTAAAAAAATTCCCCACACTTTTTGTGTGAGGAATTTGTGGAGCGGAAGACGAGATTCGAACTCGCGACGTTCACCTTGGCAAGGTGACGCTCTACCACTGAGCCACTCCCGCAAATGCAACCGTACATTAAAAGGCGGCAACGACCGTCAATCAGTGTACTGTTGCATTATACCAACTTTTGTTTGATTTGTCAATACCTAAATTGAAATTTGTGTATAAATTTTCGGCATTTTATCTGTTGTTCTGGTTATTCTGGCTGTTGTTCTGATTATTCTGATTGTTTTTGTTCTGGTTGTTGTTCTGGTTGTTGTTCTGGTTGTTTTTGTTTTTGATTGTTGTTCTGGTTCGACATTAAAAATCACCTCCCTGTTTTCTAAATATATTGTGGACAGCAAAACAAAAAAATTTATACAAAAAAATCAAAAAAATGTATTTTTATACAAATTTTTATAATATTTATGCAAAAAAACGGCGTATATATTTTTTAACTTTAATACAAATTAACTATTGATTTTGTTGTCTGTATGTTGTATAATTATTCACATAAAGAGGTGCAATATATGAATTATACTTTAGATGAAATTATTGATATTGATAAAAAAATACTATATGAACACGTTCGGTGACAGAACGAAAGTTGCTTTTGAAAAACGGCGAGGGAATTAAGCTTTTTTTCAAAAAAACGGCGAGGTTTTTATGATTTTTATGGCAGGTATCGCGGTCAATGTGCTGGGATACGGTCACAAAAATACACCGGCGCGCTGAAAAAAGCCAAATTGACAAGCTCATTAACACGTCGTCGCTTTATTACATTGAAAAATCAGGCGGCTGCGGCAAAAATGCTCGTTGAAATGTCGGCATTTGACAAGTGCTTTTTGCAAACAGCGGTGCCGAGGCGAACGAGGGTGCGATAAAGCTTGCGAGAAAATATTTCTACAATAAAGGCATTGACAAATACGAAATTATTTCGCTTAAAAACTCGTTTCACGGACGTACGGTGACCACCGCGACCGCGACGGGACAGGAAAAATACCGAAAACCGTAATCACCGCTCACGCCGGGGTTTGAATATGCCGAAATTAACAATATCGGCAGTGTGAAAGAAAAAATCACACCGCACACCGCGGCGGTTATGCTTGAATTTATTCAGGGCGAAAGCGGAGTTAACGTCTGCACGGCGGAATTTATCGAGGGAATTAAAAAGCTTTGCGCCGAAAACAACATTTTGCTTATTGCCGACGAGGTTCAGACGGGAATGGGCAGAACGGGCAAAATGTTCGCGTATGAGCATTACAATATCGAGCCTGATATTATGACGCTTGCAAAGGCGCTGGGCGGAGGTGTTCCGATAGGCGCACTGCTCGCAAAAAGACGAAATCGCGTCGGCGTTCACACCGGGCGACCACGGCACAACGTTCGGAGGAAATCCTTTATGCACGGGCGCGGCGATTGCGGTTATGAATATTTTTTTAAAGATGAAAAAAATCGTCGAAAACAGCGCGGAAAAACGGCAAATATTTTATGGAAAAACTCAAAAAAATCTTCCGCAGAAATTCATAAGCGAAATAAGAGGAAAAGGGCTTATGATAGGCGTTCAGTTCAGCTCGCCGATTGCAGGAAAAAGTTAAAGCAAAACTTTTTGAAAAATCACATTCTTGTCGGCGCGGTTCACGATGATATTCTGAGCATTTTGCCGCCGCTTATCATCACGAAAGACGAAATAGATTTGTTTGTAAATACGCTTGAAAAAATTTTAACGGAGGAATTTTTAAAATGGAACATTTAATCAGCTTAAACGATCTTACACAAAAAGGAAATTTTTTTGATATTTTAACGGTTGCGGAAAAGCTTAAGGACGAAAAATAAAAAGGGCATAACGCATCACATTCTCGAGGGCAAAACGCTGGGTATGATTTTCTCGAAATCGTCCACGCGCACAAGGGTGTCGTTCGAGGTTGGTATGTATCAGCTCGGCGGTCACGCGCTGTTTTTAAGCTCGAACGACATTCAGCTTGGACGCGGTGAGTGCATTTACGACACAGCAAACGTGCTTTCGCGCTATCTTGACGGAATTATGATAAGAACGTTTGCGCACAGCGACGTTATCGAGCTTGCAAAATACGGTCAAATTCCCGTAATCAACGCGCTTACCGACTATCTCCACCCGTGCCAGGTGCTTGCCGATTTGCTCACAATTAAGGAGCATAAAGGCACGCTTAAAGGGCTTAAACTTGCGTATCTCGGCGACGGTAACAATATGGCAAATTCGCTTTTGTATGGCTGCACAAAGGTTGGTATGAACATCTCGGTTGCGTCACCCGAAAAAAATACACCTGCCCGAGCGAGGTTATAGAAAACGCGAAAAACACCGCGAAAGAAACGGGCGTGACGGTTGAAATCACGACCGACGCGAAATCGGCAATAAAAGACGCGGACGTTGTGTATACCGACACGTGGATAAGTATGGGTCAGGAGGACCAGAAGGCCGAAAAAAATCAAGTTGTTCGGCGGTTATCAGGTTAACAAGGAATTGTTCTCACTCGCAAAAAGACGACGCAATTTTTCCTCCATTGTCTGCCGGCGTACAGAGGTTATGAGGTCACCGAGGACGTTATCGACGGCAAAAAAATTCGGTTATTTTTTTGATGAGGCAGAAAAACCGTCTGCACGCGCAGAAAGCCGTTATGGCGCTCCTTATGGGAAAAAGGAAAAAACGGTTGAGAAATATTTGAAATAAACGTTAGTTTGACGGGACAAAAAAACAGATAAGGAGAAAAATTAAAATGGTAAACGCAGGGTTTGAAATCCGCAACGCGAGCGCGGACGACGCGGAAATGATACAAAAAAATCACGCACGAGGCGTTTTCGTCATATGTAAAACTTGCAAATATCGACGGTTCGATTGCCGCGCTGGACGAGTCGCTTGACGACATTAAAAAAAGGATATAGGCGAAAAAAATCGTGCTTGTCGCATACATCAACGGCGAGGTTGTGGGAAGCGTTCGCGTTGCCAAAACCGGTGACGACACCGCATATTTAAGCCGTTTCGGAGTGAGTCCGAAATTCCAAAAACCTCGGCATAGGCAAGGCTCTTATGAATTTGGTGGACATCAATATGCGCGTTCTCGGCGTAAAAAAACTTTATCTTCACACCGGCTCAAAAATTTCGTCACTGGTGACTTTTTATTACGGCAGAGGCTTTTATGTGGAGTCCACAAGCACCGACCGCGGATACATAAGGGCGCAGATGTGCAAGGAATACAAATAATCTGTTAAAAACAGACGGTTTAGCCGCTCCTCAATAAGAAAGCATTGGTTTTGAAGCCGTCTTTTAAATTCATACTGCGTCAAAAACCTGCCATATGCGTCAGCATAATGACAGGTTTTATTTCTTGTCTGAATTGTAAAATCCGATATTCAAAACTGCCTGCACCTTAAAAACAATATTTTTTGATGAATTTCAAGGCAAAAAAGCGAGTAATCCTGACGGATTGCGAGCTTTTTTAACGCAGAAAGGCGCGAAAAATATGTTTTTAAGGCAATGTTGTCTTATCGAGGAGTGGCTCTTCGTCTGTTTTTTTGTGCGCAAAAGATTGACGGCACGGGGATAAAATGGTATAATAAATAATTAAATATAATTTTTTTGGAGAGAATTTATATGCTACTGGCAAACGAATGGTCGGACTACGCGTTAATAGACTGTGCAAACGGAGAAAAAAACTTGAAAAAAATGGGGCAGTTTCACCCTGGTGCGCCCCGACCCTCAAATCATCTGGCCTCAAAAAAACAGCACAAAGCGGAGTGGGAAAAAGTGCGACGCGCACTATCACCGCAGTAAATCGGGCGGAGGAAGCTGGGAATACAACAAAAAAACTTCCCGGCGCGTGGCAGATTAAATATAAAAATTTAACCTTCAACGTTAAGCCTATGGGCTTTTAAGCACACGGGAATTTTTCCCCGAACAGGCGGTTAACTGGGACTTTATAGACGAAAAAAATCAAAAAAACGCAAACCGTGACATAAAGGTGTTGAATCTTTTCGCTTATACGGGCGGTGCAACAGTTGCGGCGGCGCAGGCGGGCGCGTCGGTGGTGCACGTTGACGCGGCGAAAGGTATGGTTTTTGTGGGCAAAGGAAAAACGCGGTATCGTCGGGGCTTGCAGATGCGCCGATACGCTATATTGTCGACGATGTTATAAAAATTTGTGTGCCGTGAAATAAGGCGCGGAAACAAATATGACGCGATAATTATGGACCCTCCGACCTACGGCAGAGGTCCGAACGGCGAGGTTTGGAAGTTTGAGGACGAGCTTTATCCGCTCATTGAAAAATGTATGAGCCTTTTGTCGGACAATCCGCTTTTTATGATTGTAAATTCCTACACGTCAAACGTGTCGTCAACGGTGGTTAAAAAAACGTTCTGGAGCTTTCGGCAAAGGCAAAAATTCGGCGGATATGTCACCAACGACGAAATTCCAATTTCTGTGAACAAATTCGGGAATTTGCCTGCCGTGCGGAGCGGCAACGAGATGGATTTCAAAAATAATTTTTACATTTTAAAGGTTGTGCATAAATTGATTAAAAACCGAAAAACCTCACCTTTTTGGTTTGAGAAGGAGCAAAACGAGGAAAAACTTAATATTAAAGGGCATTGACCTTGAAATAAAAAGACGGCGAATTTTTGTGCATTTTGGGTCACAACGGTTCGGGAAAAATCCACGCTGGCAAAAGCATTTCAACGCGATTTATCTTCCGCGCGGAGGACGTGTTTTGGTGGACGGAACAGACACAAAATGCGAAGAAAAAATTTGGGATATACGCCAAAACACCGCTATGGTGTTCCAAAATCCCGACAATCAGATTGTTGCGACAATCGTTGAGGAAGACGTGGCTTTTTGCCGCGGAAAAATCTCGGCGTCGCGCCCGAGGAAATCCGTAAGAGGGTGGACTATGCGCTTGAGGCGGTTGGAATGACGAAGTTTAAAAAACACGCACCGCACCTTTTGTCGGGCGGTCAGAAACAGAGAGTTGCAATCGCCGGAGTTATTGCAATGAAGCCGAAAACGATAGTTTTTGACGAGCCGACCGCGATGCTCGACCCTATCGGACGGCGCGAGGTTATGAAAAACAATAAAACGCTTAAATTCCGAGTTCGGTATGACCATTGTGCTGATTACGCACAATATGGACGAGGCGGCTATGGCGGACAGAATTGTGGTTATCGATGACGGAAAAAAATTGTGCACAGCGGAAAAACCGCGCGCCGTTTTTTTGCGGACGTGGAAAAAAATGAGGTCGCTCGGGCTGGACACTCCGCAGGTGACGAGTCTTGCGTATCTTCTGCGCAAAGAGGGCATTGATATAAAAAAAGCGACATTTTAGAGGTTGACGAGTGTGTTGAGGAGATTTTAAAATTATGTCAATAAGGGTTGAAAATTTAGTTCACATATATTCAAAAGGCACGCCGTTTGAAAAGACCGCGCTCGATAACGTCAGTTTTGAAATACCCGACGGCGATTTTGTGGGCATTATAGGGCACACGGGTTCGGGAAAAATCCACGCTTATCCAGCATCTTAACGGGCTTGTCAAGGCGGACAGCGGTAAAATTTACATAGACGGCGAGGATATTACGCAAAAGGGTGTAAATCTTACGAAAATCCGCGGCAAAGTGGGGATTGTGTTTCAGTATCCCGAATATCAGTTTTTTGAAGAAACGGTTTGGAAAGATATTGCGTTCGGACCCAATAACCTGGGTTTTTCGGCGGACGAAACCGACAAAATCATTCACGAGGTTATAAAGCTTGTGGGACTTAAAGAAAGCGTCTTAAATTCGTCGCCGTTCGAGCTTTCGGGCGGTCAGAAAAGGCGCGTTGCGCTTGCAGGCGTTATTGCAATGAACCCCGAAATTCTCATTTTGGACGAGCCGACGGCAGGTCTTGACCCCAAAGGCAGAGATGAAATTTTGGGTCAGATAAAAAAAGACTTCACGACGAAAAAAAGGAATTACCGTCGTGTGGATTTCGCACAGTATGGAGGACGTTGCGAAAAATCGCCAAAAAAACGTTATGGTTATGGCGGACGGCAGGATTATTATGCACGCGAGCGTTGACGATGTGTTTAAAAAAACGCCGAATTGTTGGAGAAAAACGGTCTTTCCGTTCCGCAGATTAACAAGGTTGTGCGAAAACTTAAAGAAAAAGGAATTGACCTCGGCGAAAATATTTATACCGTCGAAAAGGCGAAAACCGCTGTTTTAAATTACATTAAGGGGGAAAGAAATGCTTAACGATATAACACTCGGACAGTTTTTTCCCGTAGATTCGCCGATTCACAAGCTTGATCCGCGCGTGAAAATTATGTCGTCGCTTGCGTATATCATAGCGGTGTTTTTCGCGAAAGGCTTCGCCGGCTATCTTTTCGTTGCGGTGTTCACATACAGCGTAATTCTTATGTCAAAAGTGCCGTTAAAGCTTTATTTAAAAGGGCTTAAACCGCTTATATTCATAATAATTTTCACGTCGGCGATAAACCTTTTTATGACCGACGGAAAAAAATCGCACAGATAGGCTCGGTTCCGCTTAAATTCGGGATTTTTTTAAAATCACGGTTGAGGGCATTGACACGGCGGTGAAAAATGACACTGCGCCTGATATTTTTTGGTTGCCGGCACGTCGGTTTTGACGTTCACCACCTCGCCGATTGTGCTTACCGACGGTATCGAAAGCCTGCTTTCGCCGTTCAAAAAAATCGGCGTCCCGGCGCACGAGCTTGCTATGATGATGTCCATTGCGATAAGGTTTATCCCCACGCTTTTGGAGGAAACCGACAAAAATTATGAAGGCGCAGGCATCACGCGGCGCTGATTTTGAAAAACGGCAGTGTGATAAAAACGAATTAAAGCGCTTGTGCCGATTTTGGTGCCGCTTTTTATAAGCTCATTCCGCCGTGCGGACGAGCTGGCGCTGGCTATGGAGTGCCGATGTTACCGCGGAGGAAAAGGCAGAACGCGTCTTAAAACGCTCAAAATCGCGCCGATTGACTATATCGCGTGCGCGTTTATGCTTGTTTTTATCGTCGGAATAGGCGCTATTGCTCTTTTTGTGAGGGTGTAATTTTATGCGAAATTTACTGCTGTATCTTGAATACGACGGCACAAATTATCACGGCTGGCAAATTCAGCCCGAGGATATAACCGTGCAGAAAACGGTTGAGGACGCGGTATTTAAGATTTTTAAAGAAAAAATAAGCGTCACGGGTTGCAGTCGGACCGACGCAGGCGTTCACGCGAAAAAATATGCGTTAAGCTTTTTCACCGAGTGCAAAATTCCTGCCGAAAGGGTCGCTGTTGCGCTTAACACCGCACTTCCGTACGACGTGCGCGCACTGTACTGCACCGAGGTCGGCGAGATCTTTCACGCGCGGTTTGACACCGTTTCAAAAAAACGTATCAATATATCATTAACAACGGAAGATACGATGTTTTTTTATGCGCAATTACTGCTGGACGGTCAAAAAGCGCGCTCGACATAGAAAAAAATGCGCAGTTCGGCGAAATATTTTGTGGGAAAAACACGATTTCAAATCGTTTATGACGGGCGAAAAAAAGACGTCACTGTAAGAACCGTTTTTTTCGCTTGGCATAACAGAAAAACGGCGATTTTATATATATATTCATATCGGCGGACGGATTTTTATATAATATGGTAAGAATTATCGTCGGCACGCTCAAAAAAATAGGCGAGGGAAAGCTGGACGGCGAAAAAAATCCCCGAAATAATTCTTGCGCGCGACCGAAGCCTTGCGGGCGAAACCGCACCGCCTCAGGGACTTTACCTTTATGATGTGAAATACGAGGGAGATTTTTTGAAATGAACGAAAAAGGCAAAATCGGAATTAAAAATTTTAATGGTGATTTTGATTGTCATTCTTGCATCCGTGCTGGTTTACGTAAACCAAACACCCGTTTTTTTCACAAAGGCAATCAGGCTTTTCAACAAAAATTACGAATACAAAACCCCCACTGTCGAGCTTGAAAGCACCGAGGGCGTGTTTGTCACGGCGCTGTCCGACGCGCGCGCGGTTATCGGCACAAAAGAGGGAATTAACGTTTATTCCCATTCGTTAAAAAAAGCGAAAAAAGCGCGGCATTTTTCGGGCGAAAATCCCGTTATAAAGCACAACGGCGACAAAATTTTAGTGTTCCACAAAGGCTCGGAAAAAGCGTTTTTTTATGAACGGCAAAAAAAATATTCCCATAACCGCAAGCGGAAATATTCTGACGGGCGCGGTGAACGAAAAACGGATATTTTGCGCTTCTCACCGAAGAAAAAAAGGCTTTAAGGCTGAAATTGTTGTGTACGACAAAAAAACGGCGAGGAGTTTTACAAGTGGCACAGCGCCGAGAATTTTGTGACAGACATAACACTTTCGCCGTCAAACACAGCGTTTGCCGCGTCGGCGCTCGATTATTCGGACGGCGCGTTAAAAAAAGCAAACTGCTCATTTTCGACACGACGCAGGAGGAACCGAAAAATCACTGACGCAAACGAGAATTTTACGCAGATTGAGTTTATCGGACGTTCAAAAAAATTGCGGTTGTTTCGGACAACGCGGTGTCGGTTTATTCGACGGGCGGAAACAGGCTTTGGCAACATTCTTTCGGAAACAAAAACGGTTTTTTTGCATATAAAAATCAAGGACGGAAAAAATCGCCGCGGCGGCAGGCGACAGCAACCTCGGCACCGAAACGCTGGACGTTTTGATGTTTAACGACGGCGGAAAAAGCGGTTGTCAATTTCAAAAACAAGGGCGAGGCGGTGTGCCTCGACATTTTTTTGGAAACGACGTTCTCATTGCCGGCAAAAGGTATATGCGCGTCGCGGACAACAAAGAAAAATGGTATCTTAAAACGGGCAAAGACATTGCGTCGGCGCAGTTTTTTTCGGCAACAACAAAACCGCGCTCGTTCATTCGGGCGCGCTGGTTCAGCTTGAATATTTTTGAATAGACGGCAGGAGGGCAGATTATGGCGGACATTGTAATTATCGTTTTTATCGCGGTGTTTTTTTGATGATTGGATATAAAAAAAGGGCTGGTCATCACACTGCTCAATATGTGCTCGTATCTCGTTTCGTCGCTCGCGGTGTTTATATTTTTTAAACCCGTGCATACATATCTTTGCGAAAGCGCTGTCGGCAAAAGCGTTGCGAAAACGGTGAGCGAAAAAATCGCGGAGCGTTTCTCGGGCGTGAGCGTTTTAAACCTTCCGCTTCCTTTGATTTTTGGAAAAGCGGAACGCGCGAGGGCGAGGTTATCGCGCAGAGCAGTGCGGCGGAAATCATCGCGCAAAAATGTGACAAACGCGCTGTTTTTTTGGTGGTTACGTTCGTTTTGCTTTATTTTGTGATAAAACTGGTTATAAAATTTGTGCGCGCACCGCTTTCGGCGGTAACGTCACTGCCGATATTAAAACAGGCAAATAAGCTCGGCGGTGCGGTCATCGGCGCGGCAATGGGATTTTTGTGGCTGTACGTTTTTAACCGCGCTGATTGCGGCATTTGTCGTTTTCCGACGCGGTTGCGCCGATTGCGGACGCGGTTTCAAAATCGCAGATTATGGGATTTTTTTGTATGAAAAACAATTTCCTTTTAAATTTTATAAAAAAATATAAAAAAATACGGCAGTGTTATTTGAAAAAAATTCAAATATCATTGCCGTTAAATTTCTGTATCAAAAAGTTTTTTTTGAATCTTCGACAGACGAAAAATGTATTTCTTTGCCGAATATGTATGTTGCCGCGTCGGACAGAGCGGAAAGCGGATACATATTCAAGTCCGTTTCTGCAAGGCATTTCCGCGCCTTTAAATTGTTCAGTCCGAACCGCAGGTCGGATATGTATTCGCACCCAACACAGCGTATGAGTGCATCAAAAAATGTCACCGCTCATTTTTTTAAATTTCCCCCGTTTACTACATAATTGTGATTATGTAGTAAAAAAATAATTCTTATTGTAAATTCATTCTAACAGATATTAACATTTTTGTCAATATGTCATTTTTTTGTGCAGTATGCGGTTTTTTTGATATTAAAGCCATAATTTAAAAACTGTACGCAAACAAGACCAATGCAGGTGCAATTTATCATTGGTCTTGTTTATGTGCGTTTTTGACCTTAAGTCTGTTAAACAAAAATTAAAAAAACAAACATATTGACAAAAAAATTTAAATAACTGGTAATATATATGTATACAGTAAGAATTTTTTACACCACATAATCACAATTACGTGGTGTTTTTATTTTCGCTTACCACATAATCACAATTATGTGGTTTTTTTATTTTCAGCACCGCAAAAGCCCGAGTTTTTTTGCAGTTGTATGCGGTGGATTTCGCCCGTTTCCATAGTGTAAATTCTTGTCGTGTTTATGCTCGAATGGCCCAAAAATATCCGCAAGACGGACAATATCTTTTTGCAGTGAATAAAACGTCCGCGCGAAAAAGATGGCGGAAATTGTGCGGAAAAAAACTTTCGATTTGTCAACGTTTGCGCTTTCGCACAAGGTTTTGAGCATTTTTCCAAATGTTCGACCTGTCAAGAGGTCTGCCGTTCCGCGAAACAAACACCGCACCGCTTTTTTTATATATTTTTCGATTTGATGTAGCCTTTTAACATTTTTGCAAAGCTTTTTTTCGGCATAAAAAAATCTGCCTTATTTTTTTCCCCTTGCATTTTATAACCGCCTCGCCGTTTTTTTCACCGCCTCAACTGTCACATATTTGATTTCCGATACCCTAAGCCCCGTGCTTGCTATCGTTTGCATAAGATAGTACAAACGTTCGTTTTTTTCCCGTTTTTTTGCCGACGTGAGAAGTTTTTTTCGTATTCGGATTTTGTCAGTTCCTTTGACTTGTCCGCGAATATGCGTCGTTGAATTTTTAAGCGTTTTTTTATTTTTCAAATCATACCAGCCGGCAAACGTGAAAAAAATGCGTTGAGCGACGAAATCATCGAATTCACGCTTTGAGGCGAATATTTTTTTCGCACAAAGCCTTTTTTTATATTCAAGCAAATCCGATTTTTTTGCAGATTTTTGCCCCCGTGCGTTTTTGCAAACGCGCGAATGTCACGCAGATATTTTTTTCCACGGTGTTTGCGCTGTGTTCCCCGTCGTAAAGATAGGTTTTAAAAATTTTCCGTAAGCTTGTCCGTTATAATTTTTTTCCGTCCGTTTTAATCACAACCTTTCAGTATATATTTTATCATAATCGGATAAATATACTCATTAGGCATACGGGATTCGGGTTGACAACGGCAAAAAAATTGTTGTATTGTGAAGTGACGAAAAAATTTTTTGGAGGAAAAATATGAATATAAATGACATTTTAGCGACCGAAAAACGAAAAAAACCGCTTGACAATTTTGTTACCGACGGCGGTTTCTGCTCGATTTTCAGAACAATCTGCTGTGTCGGCGACTCGCTTTCGAGCGGAGAATTTGAAGGCACAAACGACGAGGGAAACAAAACGTATCACGATTTTTTTACGAATATTCGTGGGGACAGTTTATCGCGCGTGCGGCAGGGTGCAAGGTATACAATTTTTCAAAAGGCGGTATGACGGCTGAAGCATACTGCAAAACTTTTGCGGACGACAACGGCTTGTGGGACAAAAACAAGGCAGGTCAGGCTTACGTAATAGCGCTCGGCGTTAACGATTTGACGGCGAACAAAACAATCGGCACAACCGCCGATATTTGCCTTGACGATTACACAAAAAAACGCCGATACCGTCACAGGCTGGTACGCGAGAATTATTCAGCGCTACAAAACCGTTTCGCCAGACGCGAAATTCTTTTTGTGACGCTTCCGAGAAACGACAAAACCGACGAAAGTTCGGTGAAAGTAAGAGCGAGGTACGCTGAATTTAACAGGATTTTAAGAGAGTTTACCGAAATTTTTGACAATTCGTACGTTATAGATTTGGAAAAATATTTCCCCGTTATGGACGACGAATACAGAAAGAATTTTTACCTCGGCGGACATCTTAACCCGATGGGATATATCCTCACCGCAAAGGTGATTTCGTCGTATATCGACTATATTGTGCGTCACAATTACAAAGACTTTAAACAGGTCGGATTTATCGGAACGCCGTATAAAAACACTGCTGACAAATAAAAAATCAGGGAGGTTTTAGCCGCTCCTCAATAAGAAAGCATTGGTTTTGAAACCGTCTTTTAAATTCATACTGCGTCAAAAACCTGCCATATGCGTCAGCATAATGACAGGTTTTATTTGGTGCCTTTAGGCGTGAAATAAACCTCCGGTTCTACCGGAGGAAGATAAAAAAAGCTTTTAGCATGAGAAAAACCTCTATGATATAATAGTAAATGGTTTGGCGACCGCACTACTAAAAAAATATCATGGAGGTTTTTTTAACAATGATAAAGAAAAAAGTACAAATGAAATTAAAAGCACAGCACACTCAAAGTATAGGTGTCAATACCATATAGTATTCTGCACCGAAATATAGAAGAAAAAGAAATATATGGACAGTTAAAACGAGATATAGGAGAAATATTAAGAAAAACTCTGCGAACAAAAAGGGAGTAGAAATAATCGAGGCAGAGGCATGTCCTGACCATATACATATGCTGTTAAACATTCCACCACATATAAGTATAGCACAGTTTATGGGATTTCTCAAGGGGAAAAAGTTCGTTGATGATATTTGACCGTCATGCGAATCTCAAATACAAGTATGGAAGCAGAAATTTCTGGTGCAGAGGATATTATGTTGATACGGTAGGGAGAAATAAAAAAGTAATAGCAGAATATATTAGAAACCAGATTGAAGAGGATTATGCATCGGACCAAATAAGCTTAAAAGAATATACAGACCCGTTTACGGGTAGCAAGAATAAGTAGACAAAATAAACAGCCGCACGTGAGCGGCTGTCTGTAATTGTAATGCGGTGTCAAACTTTCAGTGCCTCTTATAGAGGCTAAGCCTGTAATAGCCCCTTCTAGGGGCAGTGCAAGCCACCAGTTTACTGGTGGTCATGACTCTTGTCTGAATTGTAAAATACGATATTCAAAACTGCCTGCACCTTAAAAACAATATTTTTTGATGAATTTCAAGGCAAAAACGAGTAATCCTGACGGATTGCGAGTTTTTTTAACGCAGAAAGGCGCGAAAAATATATTTTTAAGGCAATGTTGTCTTATCGAGGAGTGGCTTTCTCCCTGATTTTTTTATATTATATCATAGCCAAAAATCATAAACGCAGCAGGCGTAATTATCAGCGCGGCGACGTTTGATATAAGCGCAATGCACGCGCCGAGGGTAGAATTAAGCCCTTTAGACGCAGGCACAACGATACTGTTCAATCCTGCCGGCATTGCCATCATTCCCGCCGATATTATAATCACCGTTTTGTCAAATCCCAAAAGATAAAGCGCAAGCGCTGTGCAGAAAGGTATAAACACCATTCTCACAAACAGAGTGAGATAAACTCTCACGTTTGTGAACGCTTTTTTGAGGGGAAGCGACGACAAAACGTAGCCTGCCAAAATCATAGACATAGGCGCCATACAGTTTTGCGCGTTCTGCACCGCCGTTGACATAACTTTGGGCAGTTTTATGCCGAATATTCCGAACACAATTCCTACTGCCGTCGCCACAATGGGCGGATTTAAAAGCGATTTGAACGAGAGCTTTGTTTTGGTCGGGTCGAGAATGTAAAATCCCAAAAACGTAGCACACAATGTTGCCCACAAGCATAAACATCATTGCATAATACAGCCATTCCTCGCCGTAAAGCGCCAAAATGAGCGGATAGCCGAAATATGTATAATTCGGAAACATCACCGTGTATGCATACACTCCGCGCTCGAATTTGTCTTTTGTCATAAGCTTTGCCCACAAAAAGCCGAGCGCGATTTCAAAAATCATCACAAACGTGCCGATTATCACAAAATTTATGTTTTTTTAAAAAAAGCGACGTTATGTTAAACTGTGTTGCAAACGTGTTAAAGCACATTGCAGGCAGGAAAAACCCAAACCAGAAGATTTGAAATCACCCCGCCGGCACTGTCGTTTAAGAGCTTTCCTTTTTTGGCAAAATAGCCGATTAAAAGGAATATAAACATCATTAAAACTTGATTTAAAGTTATTCCGAAGGTTTGCGCCATTGTATTTCCCTTTCAAAAATCAGTCGTGAAACTCGTCCGCGGTAATCATTGTTCCGATACCTTTTTTTGTAAATATTTCCAGCAAAATTGAGTGGAGAATACGTCCGTCAATGATATGAACCCTTTTAACACCGTGCGAAACGGCGTCTTTACAGCTTAAAATTTTGGGAATCATACCGCCCGAAATTACGCCTTTTTCAATATATCCGTCCACCTCGTCGGTAGGAATAACGGGCATAACTTCGCCCTCTTTGTCTTTTTACACCGTCAACGTCGGTGAGATAGATAAGCTTTTTCCGCCTTAAGCGCCTTTGCAACCTCCGCCGCAACGGTGTCGGCGTTGATGTTGTAGCTCTGACCGTTTCCGTCAACTCCGATGGGCGCGATAACGGGAATATATTCGTCGTCGGTGAGAAGTTTTATCACCTTTGTGTTGATTTTTTTCAACCTCGCCCACAAAGCCGATGTCCTCTTTTTTTGCCGTCAACATAGGTGTAGAGCTTTTTGCACTCTATAAGCTTTCCGTCAAGACCGCAAAGACCTATCGCCTTACCGCCTTTTTGCGTTCAAAAAGCGACACAATTTCTTTGTTCGTTTTGCCCACAAGCACCATCTGCGCAATGTGCATTGTATCCTCATCGGTCACGCGCAGACCGTTTATAAATTTGCTCTCAACGTGATACGTTTTGAGCGCATTTGAAATGTCGGGACCGCCGCCGTGAACAAGCACGGGGTTTAAGCCGACAAATTTCAACAGCACAACGTCCTCGATAACGCTTTTTTTCAGTTCGTCGTTTATCATAGCGTTTCCGCCGTATTTTATAACGATTGTTTTTTTGTAGAGTTTTTGAATGTAGGGGAGCGCCTCAACCAGTATGCCTGCTTTTTTTATAAGACCTTCGGTGTAAGAATCCATCATAAATAAAAACCTCCGTTCGCAATACCGCATTTTTCGTCAAGGCCGAACATAATGTTCATATTCTGCACCGCCTGACCTGCCGCGCCTTTGAAAAAGATTGTCAATCGCACTTGACACGACAACCCGTTTGAGCCTTTTGTCAACCTTAAAGCCGATGTCGATAAAGTTGCTTCCGGCAACGTGATTTGTTTCGGGCAGAGCGTCTTTTTAAAAACGCGCACGAAATATTCGCCCTTGTAGAAGTCTGCAAAAATTTTGTATATGTCGTCGTCGGTATAATCGCCGTTCAAATTTGCATAACTTGTGGCGAGTATTCCGCGTTTTAACGGCACAAGGTGAGGGTGAACGACACCAAAAATCTCCTCGCTGGCAATGAGCGAAAGTTCCTGTTCGATTTCCGACGTGTGGCGGTGTACTGCAATTTTGTACGCGCGCATATTTTCGGTACATTCGCAAAAGCTGTAGTCAAGATTTGTGGTTCTGCCGGCGCCCGTAACACCCGATTTTGCGTCGATTATGATGTTTTTTTCGTGTCAACGGCTTTTTGCGTTTAAAAAGCGGTGCGAGTGCCATAATCGAGCAGGTGGTGTAACAGCCGGGATTGCCGATAATGTCGGCATTTTTTTAATTTCCGAGCGGTGCCGTTCGCACAGTCCGTAAACCGATTTTTTTCCAAAAGCTTTGGACAGTCGTGCGGTGCGCCGTACCATTTTTCGTAAACTTTTTCGTCGTTATAGCGAAAAATCTCCGCTCAAATCAATGATTTTCACACCGGCGTCATACAGCGAAGGGATAACCTCTTTGGACGCGCCGTGCGGAAGCGCGGTGAAAAACAACGTCGCATTTTTCCTTGATTTGCGCAATATCGACTTCGCTCAAAACAATATCGCAAACGCCTTTTTAAATTGGGATAAACGTCCGAAATTTTTTTGCCCGCATATGTCTTTGACGCCGCAAATGTAATTTCCGCCGTAGGGTGGTTTGAAAGTATGCGCACCGTTTCAATTCCCGCATAACCCGTTGCGCCCAAAAACTCCTGCTCTTATCATAATTTTTCGCCTTCTTTTTTTAATATTTTTTAAAAAATGTGAAAAATAATTTTTCATTTTAATACATTGTTGTTAGTCTATTATCACACATCTTACCGCAAAAAAATCAACACATCAGCGCCTTATTTATGCAATATGCACACATAGGTGTGTGTCAAAGTTGTTTTTATGGTTATTTTGTATTTTTTTATGCAATGTTATGCGCATAAAAAAATACATTTTTTTGCATGTGCGCTTTTTGACATTTTTATTGTTTGTGCTGTGATAAAAATATCGGTATGGGAGGGCGGTTTATGACAGTTTACATAGATGTTTTGTTTGTGATAAATTTTGTTGTAAATTATGTGCTTTTTGCTTATAACGGGCAAAATTATGCGGCGCGAAAAAAATCGTACGTACGTCTTGTTACGGCGGCAATTATCGGCGCGCTTTACGCGTGTTTTATGTTTTTTCCGCAGATAAAATTTTTGTACGGGTGCGCGTTTAAAATAATCGCCTCGTTTTTGCTGATACTCATTGCATACGGCGCAAAAAACGCGGTGCTGACGGTGAAAACCGCGCTTGTGTTTTACCTTTCGTCGTTTCTGTTCGGCGGTGTCACGCTCGCGCTTTTCTATTTCACCGACGCAGGATTAAAAATACGGCGGAGCGCTCAACAACGGCATTTTTTACTTTGAACTGCCGTGGAAAATTTTGTTTTTCTCCTGTCTGGTTGCGTATATAGCGATGAAAACGGGGTTTGCGATATACAAGCGCGACAAAAATCTTTCGTATCGGCGCATAAGAGTGGAAATCTGCCGAAACAGCGCGGATTTAAACGCGCTGGTTGACACGGGAAACTTACTTATCGACCCGATAACAAATTTTTCCCGTGGTGGTTGCCGAGCTTGAGAGCGTAAAAACTTTTGCCCGGCGCGCTTATCGAAGTTTTCCGCGAAAAAAAGGAAAACGACCTTGAAACGGTGTCGGAGGCGGTTAAAAACACCGATTTTGAAAGGCGCATACGAATGATACCGTTTACCTCGCTCGGCGCAGAAAACGGCATAATGCTGGGGTTTAAGCCCGACAGTATCACCGTGGGAAAAAAAGCGTTGTTTCAAACGTCTGCATAGGGATTTGTGCAAGACCGCTTTCAAACGGTCATTCGTACAACGCGCTGATAAGCCCCGAAGCATTGCATATTCCGTCGGCAAACCAAAAACAGTTTTAATTTTTAAAACACTTGAAACGGAGGATTTTTAGGTGAAAATTAGAGAAATTTTTCATACATACTGCGCCTTTTAAGACGCGGAGAAGTGCATTATATCGGCGGTTCGCTCACTTTTGCCGCCGCCTCTTTTCAAAAGAGGAGGAGGAAAAATACATAGCGCGTCTTGACGAAAACAACAAGGACGTGAAAAAAATATTTTTAATCGAGCACAATCTGCGCCTTGTTGTGTATATCGCAAAAAAATTCGAGAACACAAACGTCGGCGCGGAGGACTTAATTTCAATCGGCACAATCGGGCTTATCAAGGCGATAAACACGTTTAAACCCGACAAAAAAATCAAGCTTGCAACCTATGCGTCGCGGTGTATTGAAAACGAAATTCTGATGTATCTGCGCAAAAACAGCAACCGCAAGGTTGAAATTTCAATCGACGAACCGCTTAACGTTGACTGGGACGGCAACGAACTGCTTTTTGTCCGATATTCTCGGTACCGACGCGGACGTAGTGTGCCAGAACATTGAAAACGAGGTGGACAAAGAGCTTTTGCTCATTGCGCTCGATAAGCTTTCACCGCGCGAAAAACGCATAATGGAACTCCGTTTCGGCGTGCGCGGTGCGGCGGCAAAGACGCAGAAAGAGGTTGCAAATATGCTCGGAATTTCGCAGTCGTACATTTCGCGCCTTGAAAAACGCATAATCGTTCGGCTGAAAAAAAGAGATTACAAAAAAATGATATAGGAAAAATATTGTGCGTTGCCCGATATGCGCAAAAATCTGATATAATTTGAGATATACAAAAAACATATCGGGGGTTCACATATGAAAAAATTCTTGGCTTTTAATCTGTGCGCTTGCACTTTGTATGTCTGCATTTTCGGCGGACGCGGAGGGGTTTACATCTCTTTCTTATCTTTTGGACACCGACGGTCACTGGGCGGAAAAAAATACATTGACGAGTTGTTTGATATGGGCATTATGGCAGGAGATAACGGCAATTCGCGCGCCGAGGAAAACATCACGCGCGGTGAGTTTTGCGCGCTCATAACACGCGCGCTTTACGACGTTGATTCGTTTGACGGCACGGTGGATTTTCCCGACGTTAAAAAAAGAACGATATTTTTTTATAAAAACATCGGAATTGCGGTGCAAAAACGGCATTATAAAGGGCGACGAAAGGGGATATTTTAACGGTGGAAAAAACATTACGCGTGAGGAAATCGTCATAATCACCGCGCGCGTGCTTGCTGACAAGGACGCTTACAAAAAGGCGGATTTTAAGGATATTTCGTCAAAATATCTCTATCTTGACGAGCTTGAAAAGGTATACGGACTCGGAATAATTTCGGGCGACGAAAAACACAAAAATTTCAATCCGCAGGGCTTTGCTTTGCGCTCGAGTGTGCAAAAAAATGATTTATCTGACAAAAAGGAAACCACGGAAAAACCGACCCTGCAACAAGCGTTTTGAAGCCGGCGGAAAAACTACGTTGTCACGGGCAGCGGCATAGATACAAGCGGTGCGGAGAGCGCGGAAAATGTTTACAGAGATGAGATTGCGTCATACGCGCGTTCGCTCGGTTTTACCGCGGACAGAACGGTTGAAAATGTTAAAATTTCCGACTATGATGTGAAAAATTCCACCGCGTACGCAAAATTTTCGTATGACGTGAGTTTTGATGCGAAATACGGTGACGGGAGCGGAAAAACGCGCGTATACACAGGCGAAACGACCGTGAAAATGATGAGAAAAAACGGTAAATGGACGGTGTATAAAACCGAAGAAAGCCTGAAATTAAAGGAAAAAATCAACCTTACGTGGGAGGTTCTCGGCGGTGTGCCGTCGTATGCGCCGGACGGTGTGAACGTCGTGTCGCCGACGTGGTACGAAATTATTTCGGACAACAGTTACAAAAATTCCGAAACCGTTTATCAGGATAAGCAAACGACGCTGAAAATCACCGACAAATCGAGCGCACAGTATCTTGATTATGCGCAGAAAAACGGCTATGACGTGTGGATTGCGTACCGAAACAATTTTAATTCATCCGACACCGCAAAATTTCTAAACAGCGGCAGCGCGAAAAATTCGGCGGTTAGGTTTTTGATTAAAGGTCTTGCGGAAACAAAGGCGGACGGCATTAACATTGATTTTGAAAAATATGAGAGACAAATACGCGTTTGCAAACCACGTCCGCGCCGTGTCGCTTGCACTGCGCAGACTCGGACTTGTGACGAGCGTTGATATTAACAAATACGACAAAAACGGGCGGAAACTGGTCGCTGTGCTACGACCGCGATAAACTCGGTGTTTATGCCGATTACACGGCAATTATGGCGTACGACCAAAACGGGAACTGGAGCAAAACGAGCGGACCCGTTGCAGGGGCTTGACTGGGCGGAAGATGTCGTGAAAAACCACGCTTAATGAAGTCGGTGCGGATAAGCTGATTTTTGGGTGTGCCGTTTTATGTGCGCATTTGGCAGGAAAAGGACGGCAAGGTTGTGAAATCGAGCGCCGTATCGATGGATTATGCGAAAAAAACCGCGTCGGAAAACGGCGCAAACGTGCGCTATGACGCGAAAATAGGGCAGAATGTCTATACCTGGTCGGACGGAGAATATGACTATAAAATTTATATGGAGGACGAAACGTCGATAAAAAATAAAATTTCGCTTGTCGGAAAATATTCGCTTGCAGGTGTTGCGTCGTGGCGCAGAGGCTTTGAAAGCGCGGATATTTGGCAAGTGATAAAAGAAGGAATTTAATTCAAGAGAATAACGATGACCTATTGTTGATATGATATGATTGTCATAAGGGTCAAGGGCGGAGCATTGCTCCCAAAAAGGAGTTTGTATACTTTGGAAAAAATGTAGGGGACGATGCCCGCATCGTCCCGTTAACATCGTCCCGCTATCTTCTCATATCCTCCAAAATTTTATAAGGAATTTTCAAATTTCCCAAACCTGTGCCTATCTCAATGTGCGGTTTCATTGCACCGTGAAAATCCGTACCGCCCGAAATCTTAAGACCGAGCCGTTTTGCAAGGTCAAGATATTTTTGTGCATTTCGGGCGTGTATTCGGTGTAAAATCCCTCAATGCCGTCAAGACCTGCATTTTTTTCAGCGACTTTATAAATTTAAAAAGGTCATCATCGGTGCGTTTCATAAGGTGCAAATGCGCCGCAAACGCCATACCGCCGGCGTTTTTTATAATTTCCACCGCCTCCTCGGCAGTGATTTTCTGATTGGACGAATAACCGCCCTTTCCGCTTGAAAGGTACTTGTCAAACGCTTCTTTCACGCTTTTGACGTATCCTTTGTTCATCATAACGCGTGCAAAATGCGCACGTCCCACCGTACCGCCCCCGGACAGCTTTTCCGCCTCGGCAAGCGATACGTCAAAACCCATTTTTTTATAAGATTTTTGTTCAACTTCCCTGTTGCGCTCGCACCGCACTCTTTTTAAGGTCGGCAAGCTCTTTTTGCAGATTTTCGTTGTCAACGTCGATAAAATATCCCAAAATGTGCGTTTCGGTTTTGGATTTCGCCGAAAGCTCAATCCCCGTCACAACCTCGATATTTTCCCGTTTTCCCGTTAAAACCGCCTCTTTCACACCGCCCGTTGTGTCGTGGTCGGTGAGCGCGATTGCCGAAAGTCCGTGGCTTTTTGCGTACATAACAAGCTCGGACGGCGAAAGAGAGCCGTCCGATTTATTTGAATGTGTATGAAGGTCGATAAGTTTTTTTCCATACTAATTTTTCTTCCTTATATTTTTTTCATATATTCAGCCGTCGAGCCGTAGTTAAACACCTCAACCGCCTTTGCGAGCTGGTCGTCAATTTCAACTTCGCACTGCTTTAAAACCTCCTCGATTTTAAGCTGGGTGGTGAAATCAAGCACGCCGTAGGGGTAAAGTCCCGTCATCTGCTGAAAATCTTTAACCGCGTAATACATATTTTCGTCAAACTCGCCGTTGGGAATTTCAACGAAAAATCCGAGCGCGTCAAGACGCTGTTTAAAGCACAAAACGTCCTCGCCCGTGTCGCCCTGCGACAAAATTCTGTCGTGAACGAGGGGCGCGTAGTATTTTCTGTCATACTTCACAACGCGGTTTTTAAGGTAAATGTCGGGCGTAATTCCCACGCCGTTTATGTGACGTCCGCCCGCGGTGAGATATTCCGAGTCGGTGAGCCTTACGCCTCCGCCCGAAACAATTCTGCTCACAAGCTGTTTTGTGCCCTTGCCGTACGACTGCTCGCCTATCGCAATGCCGACGTTTGTATCCTGAACCGCACCGGCAAAAGCCTCCGACGCGCTTGCACTGTTGCCGTTTATCAGCGCGATGATGTCGTATTTCGGGTTTTCAAGGTCGGAGTCAAACGAAAAAAATTCTTTTTCGGGTCTTTGTATTCAAATGAAATAATCGGACCTTTTTGGGGGAAAAGCATATTGCCGATTTTCACAAGCTCGGCAAGCGAACCGCCGGGGTTGCTGCGCAAATCGAAAAATCACCTTTGTGATGCCGAGAGTGTCAAAATAGGAAAGCGCCTCGGATATAAAATCGGAGCTGTGTCCCTCGAACGAATACAAAAGTATGTAGCCGATTTTGCCGTCGATAACGTCGTAAAATCCCGATTCGTCGTTCACAAGGTCACGTTTCATACTGAACGTCATATTTTCGCCGTCGCGGATTAAATCTACCGAAACTTCACTGCCCTTCTCGCCGATAATGTGGCTTTTCGCCTCGTTGATGCCCATTCCGACGATATTTACTCCGCCGACGCATACGATAAGATCGTCCTTTTTAATTCCGGCGCCCGACGCAGGCGAATTTTTAATTACGCGCACAACCTTCAAACCGCCGTCAACAGCGGTGACGATAACGCCGATACCGTAATATTCGTTGTTTATGCTCTCAATAAATTTGTTGTATTCCTCGGCGGTGTAATATTCGCTGTGAGGGTCGAGATTTGAAAAAATTCCTTTAAGCGCGTCGTCGAGATATTCGGGGTGTTTTGCCAAAATAACGCGCAGTGCGTTGCGGTAAACGTCCTTTGCCTCAACGTCGTATTTATACGTTTGTTCAAGCATTTTAAGCGTGCGGTCGATAAGCGAGTTTTCAAAGGTGTCAAGGTTAAGTTCGCCGTCGGATTTATCCTCCGCAATGTTTTCCGTCTGTATTTCCGTCGGTGTTTTTCTCCCGTGTTTTTCGCTCTGTGCGCTCTCGTTTGTCTGCAAATCCTCGGCATAAACAAAGCAGGGAACGCTTGAAAAAAATTATGCTTAACACAAGAATTAACGATAAAATTTTTGGTTTTTTATTTTCATATTTTCACCTTATCCCACATAAATTATATAACATATTTTTTCGCTGCCGTATTGGTCAATCATAGTAAAAAACACGGCTTCGCGGTCTAAAAGAAAGCGGTTTATTTTGTCCTGCGACGAATCGGAATAATTTTCGTAAACCAGAAAGTTTGAAAATGCGTCAAAGCCTGTCAGAACGCCGTTTTCGGCGGCCGGCATAAATTCGCCTTTCTGATATTTTTTAAGGTTTTTGAAAATTATTTTGTGTCCGCTTTTGTCATATAAAAACGTCGCCTTTGTAAATTCCGCCCGTTTTAAAGCGGTTTTCGTCATTCTTTTTTTGATTTTTAAAAGCAAAGCAAGTACCGTCTTTTGCAAAGCACAATACACTGCACCCCTGTTCGGGCTTGTCGCCGATGTATAAAAATAAGGTCGTTTTCCTTTGTGACAACGTCGTTTCCGTTTGTGAGCGAAATTGTTTTTTCGCTTCCCATCGCGGAAACATCGCTTATTTTACCGTTCGTGACATCATATCCGTGTTTTTGCGATTTCCGCGTCAAAAAGCGCAAGCTTTGCGAAAAATCCTTTTCGGTTTGCTCATCTTTCGGGCGCAAAAAGCTTTTTGCCGTCGAGATTTTTCGCATCTTTTCGTAACCTTCAAGATATGCCGAAACGTATCCGCGGTTTTTCTGCACTGCAAAGCGCAAAATCGTAAAAAAATCACAGAGTTTTTGGCTGTTTTCGCTTTTGAGATTAAAAGCTTACCGCGCACAGACGGAAAAAATCTTCGTTTGTCAAAAATTTTGCCGTCGTTTCCGCCGTCATCTTGGTCAATTCCGAAAAATTTTTCACCGCTTTTTCGTATGCCATACCGCGGTCGGGCAGATATTCGCCGTCAAATATGCCGAGTTTTTTTCAAAAAGCATAAGAATGTCCGCGTTTTTCGCCTGCGTCGTACGAAAGGGAAAAAGTCAGCCTTTTTGTCGCCGTAAAGCTTTGCGCAGAGCGCGTTTTTGCCCGATAAGCAAAAAGCACCAGCGCAAGACAAACAAATTTTCTTATTTTCAATTTATTCACCTTTTTAAAATTTACATTTTTTTCGTGCGCGTCAATTCCGAGAATGTCCAAAACGTTTTTTTGATAACCGTTTTAACCGCCGTGATGAGGTAAAGACGCGCAAGCGTTAAGTTTTTGTCCTCGTTTTTTTAACCCTGCATTTGGGCGCATTGTAGAACGAATGGAAAAAGCGACGCCAAATCAATCACGTAGCGCGTAATTCTGCTGGGGTCGCTGTTTTCGGCGCAGATGCAGATTTCGTTGGGAAGCATTGCGATTTTCGCCGTCAATTCTTCCTCTTCCGGCTCGGTAAGAACGGTCAAATCCGCATTTTCGTCAAACGAAATGCCGTCCTCTTTGAGCGAATTTATAATGCTTGCAATTCGCGCGTGCGCATACTGAACGTAGAAAACGGGGTTTTCGCTGTTCTGCGCAACCGCCAAATCGAGGTCAAAATCAAGGTGGCTTTCGCTGTGGCGCAGATTAAAAGAGAAAAATCTCGCCGCGTCAACGCCGATTTCTTCGATAAGGTCGGAAAGTGTAATCATCTTTCCCGTGCGCTTGCTCATACGTGCGATTTCGCCGTTTCGCATAAGTCGCACAAGCTGCATAATCACAATTTCAAGTTTGTCGCCGTCAAGGCCGATTGCGTTCATAGCGCCTTTCATACGCGCAACGTGACCGTGATGGTCGGCGCCCCGAACATTTATCGCCCTGTCAAATTTGCGGATTGCGAATTTGTTTCGGTGATATGCAATATCCACCGCAAAATAGGTGGGAATACCGTTCTGACGGATTAAAACTTCGTCTTTTTCACAGCCGAAATCGGTGGCTTTAAGCCAAAAGCGCGCCGTCTTTTTCGTATGTCAAACCGCTCTTTTTGAGCGCGTCCATTGTTTCTTTAACTTCGCCGTCTTTGTGGAGCGTGCTTTCGGGAAACCACACGTCGTACGAAATTTTGTAGTCGAGAAGTCCTTTTTTCAGATTTTCAATATTTATCGGCAAAGCGTAGTCAACAAGCGCTTTTCTGCGTTCCTCGCCGTCCTTTTCAAGAAGTGCATCGCCGTATTTTTTTCAATATAGTTTTTCGCGTGCTCTTTTTATGTCGTCGCCCTGATACCAGTCGGGCGAAAATTCCACAGCGTCATCGCCCCTTAACGCCTGAATATAGCGTGCCTCAAGCGAATAGCCGAATTTTTCAATCTGCGCGCCCGCGTCGTTGATGTAAAATTCCTTTGTAACGTCGTAACCCGCGCATTTTAAAATGTTAGACAAAACGTCGCCGATAACACCTCCGCGCGCGTTGCCCATATGCATAGGGACCCGTGGGGTTTGCGCTGACAAATTCGACAACCACTCTTTCGCCGTTTCCCATATCGGTTTTGCCGTAGTCCGCGCCCATTTTGTGAACAAGTTTAAGTGCGTCGTAAAGCCAGTCTTTTTTAAGGTAAAAGTTGATAAATCCGGGGCCTGCGATTTCGCATCGGTCGATGTATGTGTCTTCAAGGTCGATGTTATCGAGAATTAACTGTGCGGTTTCGCACGGATTTTTCTTGACAAGCTTTGTGATTTTCATTGCGATATTGCTTGAAAAATCGCCGTTTTTCTTGTCTTTGGGAATTTCAATTTCGATAGGCAGAAGATAGCCCTGCTCGTCGAACTTAAAAACCTTTTTATCCTCCAGAACCGCGCACGAATTGCCGATTGCCGAAATTATCTGGTCTTTTATTTTAGCCGTAATGTCCATATTTTTCTCCTTTTAAGCCGTAAATTAAGCTTCTTTTATATTTATCGAAAGTGTGGTTTCGCTTGCAAAAGCGTCGTTGATGTCCATTTTGTAGCCGACGTTCACGACACCGCCGTCGTCGGTGACGTCAACGCCCACCTCGGTGCTTAAAACGCTCACCGAAAAAACTGCCGAACTGCGTGTTGTAATAAGACGTCGTTTTGCGGTTGGGAATAAACAAAAGCTGATTGTTTACCGAACCGCTTCTTATAATCGACACCTTTTTCGCGCTCGATTTCAACCGTCGTCGTGGTGCCGTCCATACCCGTGACCTCCGACTCGGTATAAACGAGATAATACCGCGCGTTTTCCTTTATAAAAAAACGCCCTCGGTCACAAGCTCAACATCCTCTTTTTCGTCCTCCGCGTTGCGCTGTTTTGCCTTTAATATTTATCAAAACGTTCTTTTTCCACTTTCTAATACCTCTCTATGTCTATCTTTTCAATCATTTCGCTTATGTCTTTGTCAAGAAATATGTTTGCAACGTTCAAAAATCCGTCAACCGAGTCGCTGACAAAAAATTTGTACTGTTTATCTGCTTTCTTTTCGGCAAGTTTGTTTTTCGCTGTGCAGTTTCTGCGCCGCGAAATCCGCCGTGGACTTGCCTGCGTCAATAAGCGCAATGTTATCGCCCATAACGCGTCTTACCGTGTTTTTTTCCAAAAGCGGATAGTGCGTGCACCCGAGAATAAGCGTGTCAATGTCCATACCGTCAAAGCCCGAAAGATATTCTTTTGCGATAAGATAAGCCGCCTCGGAGTCTCGCCATATTGTTCTCGGCAAGCGGAACGAACATAGGACAGGCGATACTGTGCACAAAAATGTCTTTATCAATTTCGCCGATTGCCTGCTCGTATTTTCCGCTCGCAACCGTACTGCTTGTGCCGATTATGCCGATTTTTGTTTTTCGTCGCCATTGCCGCCGCCCTTGCCGTCGGCTCAACAACGCCGATTATCGGAATGTTAAACATACTTTTTGAGCGTTTCTGTTGCAACCGAACTTACCGTTCCGCACGCGATTACAACAAGTTTAATATCGTGCGTTTTCAAAAAATTCATATCGCCGACTGCGTATTTAATGATGGTTTCGTTCGACCTTGTGCCGTACGGCACGCGTCCCGTGTCGCCGAAATACACAATGTTTTCGCCGGGAAGTTTTTTTATAAGCTCTTTTACCGCAGTAAGTCCGCCGACGCCCGAATCAAAGACGCCTATGTATCTGTTATCCATAATTTTACTCCATACCGATTTCTATAAGTCTGTCTAAAATTTCAGCATACGAAAATCCCTCGTGCATAAAAAGCTTGGGGAACATACTTATGCTCGTAAAGCCCGGAAGCGTGTTGATTTCGTTGAGTTTCACCGTGCCGTCGTCCTCGTTTACAAAAAAGTCAACACGCGAATATCCTTTGCCGTCCAGCGCGATAAACGCCTTTTTCGCCGTGTCTTTTATGCGTTGTTCAATGCCGTCTTTAAATTCTGCCGGAATTATAAGCTTTGCTTTCAACCTTTTCGGAATATTTCGCCTCATAGTCGTAAAATTCGTTTGCCGCCTTGATTTTCGCCCACGCACGACACTCTCACATCTCCGCGTTTTTCCCATAACCGCGCACTCAACCTCTGCCCGACAAAAAAATTCTTCTATGATAATGCGTCTGTCAAATTTAAACGCGTTGTCGATTGCGCTCATAAGTTCATCACGGTTTTTCGCTTTGCCTATGCCGATTGACGAGCCTGCGTTTGACGGTTTGACAAACATAGGATAGCCGAGAATTTCCTCCGCGTCCACAACTTTTTTCATAATTTCGTCGCGGTCATAGTCGTTCACCGTCACCCAGTTTGCCTGGTCAATGCCTGCGCTTTCAAGCATAATTTTTGTGTATGCCTTATCCATACCGAGGCAGGAGGTGAGCATATCGGGTCCGGTATACGGAATGTGCGCAAGTTTAAGCATACCCTGAACCGTGCCGTCCTCGCCGTTCGCGCCGTGAAGTCCCAAAAACGCGCAGTCGATTTTAACCTTTTCAAGTTTTCCGTTTTCGTAAACGATAAGTGAGCCGTCCGCACTGCCGAGGTCAACCGAAACGTCTTTAAGGCTGTCGTCATACCACTTGTCACAGATAATGTTTTCAACCTTGCCCGTGTATTCTTTCCACTTTCCGCCGCGCGTTATGCCGACGGTCATAATGTCGTATTTTTCTTTGTCAAGCTCGTTTATAATTGATGTCGCCGAGCGCAGAGAAATCTCATATTCGGTAGACTCTCCGCCGAAGATTACGCAAATTTTCTTTTTCAACATAAAAACCCCTTTTATTTATATAGGAAAAATCCTTAATTTATCATATGTAAAAACCCGTTTGATACGGCAAAAATATTACATCTTTTTATTATATCACAAACAAAGTCAAAAGCAAAATAGAAAAATTACCAAAAACAATAAAAATTTTTGTCAAATTAGCACTATCAATTTTTTAAAAAGTGTGATATACTTACTTTTATCTCACTTTGAGGAGTTATTAAAGTTATGCCGAGCATAAAAATAAACAATAAATCAAACACCTTTCCCGTGCCGTATGCGTTTGCGGATAAATATATGCCCAGCGCAAATGCGGTTTACGTTAAGGTTTACATATACGCGCTCCGTTTATCGTTTGACACGGGCTATGAAATCACAATCGAGAGCATCGCGTCAAAGCTTAACATTCTCGAAAGCGACGTTATAAACGCGTTTGAATACTGGAAACAGGTTGGAATTGTGGATTTCAAAAAAACCAAGCTCGGCTACGAGATAGAATTTTTGTCCTGCACAGACGCCGAAAAATACCGCTGACAAAAAGGCGCACGCAACGCCGAAATATGCGGCAAAGGACGTTACGCGCTGTATACAGGAAAAACGACGATATGAAAAAAATATGTATCAGATTGCACAGGGAATTTTAAACCGTCCTTTAAGCACCACCGAAATCACCACGCTTTACAGTATGTACGACTGGCTGGGACTTCCGCGAGAGGTTGTGCTGATGATTTTTGGAGCACTGCGCGCAAATCGGCAAAACAAATATGCGATACATCGAAAAAGGTTGCCGTTTCGTGGTCGGAAAAAGGGCATAGACACGCTCGACAAGGCAAAAGCGCATCTTCGCGCGGCAAAAAGAATTTAACCTTGTCAAAACAAAAAAATTAAAAATATATTTTTCCAGATAAAAGACCGAAAATTTCACCGAATCGGAGTTAAAATATATCTCAAAATGGATAAACGATATGTCGGTTGATATTGATATGATAAAAAGCGTACGACGTGACGGTGACAAACACGCAAAAAGCTGTCGTATCCGTATATGACAAGCGTTTTGCAGTCGATTTTGGACGGCACGTTTGACAAGCCCAAGTCCAAGCAGGCAAAAAGGCGGATTTTTGAATTATACCGAGCGCAAAGACCTTGACGAAAAACGATCTTAATATGATTAAAAAGCGCCGTGAATACATCGCGAAAGGAGAGGCATAATGGACATTGCAAAAATGCTCAAACAGGAGCTTTCGGAGGAATATTTCGAGAAAAAAGAACGAAACGAAAACGAATACGAGAGCAAAAAGAAAATTTTGTATGCCGAGCATCCGCGTCTTAAAGAAATTGACACCGATATTTCGCTCACCGCACTGCGCTGTGCGAGGAAAATTATAGACAAAAACGCGCACGGCGGAGGACGTTTCAAAAAGAAATGCTCGAAACGCTCTCGCTCTTAAAAAGCCGAGCGCGAGGAGTATATTGCAAAAAACAATATCGACCCGAGCTACATAAACCCGTCTGCCGACTGCAAAATCTGCAATGACACGGGATATGCTGACGGCAAAATGTGCAAATGTATGAAAACGCGCCTTGTTGAAAAGTTATACGAACTTTCGCATATGACCGACGAAAACAAAAAATGCACTTTCAATAAATTCAAGCTTGATTTTTATTCCGACCGCGACGAAAACAACCTCGGAATTACGCCTCTTGAAAACATAAAAAGAAGTGCTTATGGCGTGCAAAAAATTCTGTGAGAATTTCTCGAAAAACAAGCGCGGAATTTATATTTCGGGCAATGCCGGAGTGGGCAAAACGTACCTTTCGTGCTGTATTGCAAACTACCTTATTTCGCGCGGAAATACGGTGCTTTATCAAAGCGCGTACCGTTTGTTTTCGTTTTTGGAGGACTATAAATTTATGCGCGTTGACCGAAACGCTTTTTCGCAGTTTTACGATTACATCTACAACTGCGATATGCTGATTATAGACGACCTCGGCACCGAGTTTTCCACCACATTTGCAAAGGCGGCGTTTTTTGATATAATCAATTCGCGCGCCGACAGCAAAAAGAGCACGGTTATAAGTTCAAACCTTTCTCTTGCCGACCTTGAGAATTTTTATTCTCCGCGCGTGAAGTCGCGTGTTAATTCGTCGTTTCTGCTTCTCTCGATTTTGGGTGAGGATATAAGGGAGAAAATTTGACTATGAAAGATTGTTTAGGATAAAGGATATTATCAGAATTGCAGCATACATAGGAAACATATATTTTTTTGCAAGCTGTTTTTTTCTATTGCAGTGATATAGTTCCTGCAAAAGAAGAAATCTGCCAAAGCGCAAATACAATATATGACTGTGCAAATGAATATCGGTACGGACAATACATTGTACTTAAAAAGCTGATTTAAAATCAAGCTCCAGAATTGATATAAAACCTCTCGTCATTCCGCAGCCGAAACAGGATATACCAAAAATATTTTTTTAAACGGACACAGTGAAACGGAAAATAATTTTGTAAAAAAATAAAAGCACAGCAAAAATACACACCCTACACCTAAAGAATGTATGGTGTGTATTTTTGATGTCATTATTATTTTTAGGTTTAAACCAGCGGTTGACCATAGCTGTCTCTGAAACCGCCCGACAAAATTGAAATTATGTCGATTATTGTGCCTATACCGCAAATTCCTGCTGTAAGAAAATAAAGTACCCCGCTTCCGACTTTGCCGACATACATTCTGTGTAAAACCGCCGATTCCGAAAAAGTCCGATAATACACAAAAATAAGTGCAGTAGTTTTTGCTTTTTGCGCGGTCCGCCGTAAAAACCGCCGTTGACATTGGTATTGACGCTGTCGTTGCTGTTAGTGATGTTAATTGTGGGTTGTCCGTTTGACGACTGCTTTGCCTCGTCGAGAACGTTTCCGAGGTCATCTTTGCAATACATTCTTCCTTTTACTTCCACAAGGCAGTCCTTGCAAAAACAGTTTTCCGCAGTATGAACACATTCCTTGTGCTTCAGTTTCGGGGTGTTTGGTACAATTCATTTTTTTATCTCCTCCGTCATCATCAGATAAATAATCTCTTACTTTTTAAAAAAATACCGACCTTGCCGCAAAAAAGAGCGGTTATTCCCACAACCACACAGCTGATAAACCCTCCGAAAACCAATACAGGTATCATATTAGCGAAGTTGAGATTTTCAAAGTCGAAAAAAGTTGTGTTGGAAAAACCTGCAAAGAGGGCAATGCCGACTGTCAGCACAACACAAATTACCGACAGAATGACAAGCAACATAATTTGTGAGAAAAAAGACTTGTTTTTCAAGCGTATCGCCTCCTTATATGACATATTCTAACATAAAAATAACATAACTGTCAATATAAAAATACAGATATTAGTTAACTTTTTTTAAGATTTTGTATTCTGTTAATAATAGTTGAATGGTATTAAAAATAAAATAAAGGCAGGTGTTAATGTTTTGAATTATGAATTATTGGGAAAACACATAAGAGAACATAGAAAAAAGAAAAAATACACCTTGGAGCAATTAGCTGAAAAGCTTGATGTTTCCACCACCTTTATCGGGCAGATAGAACGGGCAAAAGGAGTGCCCTCGCTTGAAACGCTTGTTAAAATTGCAAATGTTCTTGAAGTTTCGGCAGACAGTCTGCTGTTCGGTGATTTAAACAATAAATCGGGCAACAGCGCCTTTGTGAAAAGGGTTGAAGAGCTGACGGAAAAATTTTTACGCCGTATGAAAAAGAATTATTGCTTGAAAATATAGAAATTTTGAAAAATTAAAGACAATGCACATTGACGTGCATTGTCTTTTACTCGATTATACGGTATTTTAAAAATAGTCCAGATATTTTTTTAAACTTGTCCTGCGCCGAAAGGCAAGTGTCGGTAAAGTCGCAGAAAGCGGATATGTCGGAAAAAAATCAGCGGACACGGTTAAAAACAAAGGCTAATTACATAAAAGCAGCACAAAACCGCCGAAGTTAAACAAAAAAACCGACTGAAATTGCACCGAAAAACCAAAAGAAAACACCGCATTTTCCTCTGCTCCCACTCCAAAAACCAAGGAGCAAATCATAAAGGATGCACGGAAAAAATATGTTTCGGAAAAGTTGAAAATAAAAGCTGAAGCTGAAAAGTCAGCACGGCAAAATCATACTTCGGATATACCGATACATAACGGGAATTTGCCGAAAACAAATGCAGAGTTTATCAAAAGTGATATGTCAGCGCCGAATGTCAATTCGGAAAATATGCTTGATACTGCCTTTTCCTCAAAATCTATGCTGAAAACAAAGGAAAGCTATATACGCTCACACAGCAAAGCTCCGTCCGACCTCATAAAAACATCCGACAGAGCAAAAACAATGCCAAAGCAAAATACTCATACCGTTACCCGTAATGTATCGACCGGGACAAAAAGACCTTTCGGACTTGACTGTTCGGGGTTTGTTACTTGGAGCTTTATCAATTCCGGGTTTAATGCGTCAAGCATAGGACACGGAACGAAAGGGCAATTATTCTCTGCTGTGTGGCTCTGTTATTATTTTTCCCGTGCATACAGTGCCGCAAAAATTAAGAAGCTGCTTTTTTTGAGGAAACGCCGAGCTTGCTGTAAATATTGCCGTTATGGTATTTAAGTGTACTCTCTTTAACTTCTGCAATCTGTAAAATTTCAGGAACGGTTTTTCCCTCCAGATAGAGGTCAAATATTGTTCTCTCCTTGGGAGTAAGGCTGCGTAAACCCGAACAGAAATGATCATAATCATCCTGTATGATGATATTTTTTTATGCTCTTTCATCAGACGCTTGTTTTCGGTTCTGATGCGTTCAATCTCGCTTTGCAGACTCTCGTTTTTTTCGGAATGCTCATCGAAGATTTTTTTGATATTCGTTATCCTTTTCCGGCAAGAAATGCAAAAAGGTCGTCAATTTCCATAATACCGCTTTGACTTTCGTCGGAATATGTCTTTTCGGATTGCTTTATTTTGTCAAGCGATTTTTTTATCGGAAGGATAAATCGTTTTGAAAAATACAGGCTAAGGCTTAAAACAGCAAATCCCAAAATCAGAATTATGAGTATAAGCTGTACGGTGTTTTTCGTTTCCAGCCCGGAATAATCCGCATACGGCATCATAACCGTAATCGAATAAGGCGTATTTTCGGAATAAAGAGTTGTGTTTCTCGTCATGCCAATATATGCGCCGTATTCATTTTTTTAAAGCGACAAGACCCTTTTTTTCAGCGGCTTGATTTTGAGGGAATCCTTAGGTGCAAGAAAATATCCGTTTTTTTGCTCCGCAGCTTAATCCCTCTTTGATATTGATTTCTTTATCGTCCGAGCGGGAGAATATGCAGGTTATGTGCGGAAGTGTGGACGGCTGCGCGTGTGCGGATTTAAAAACGCTTTCGTTCACTTCAAAACCGCAGATGCCGTAAACGCGGCCGCCGTCGCCTCTGATAGGAAGCGCTACAAGCATAACACGCTCCGACGTTCCGGGAAGCGTTATAATATTACAAATATGAGTGGCTTTTTCAATCGGCTCGGCGGTATCCGAAAGAACTTCTTCAAAATTCGGGAATCCCCCGGTGTCAAATTCCAAATGCCATTTACGGTGAGGCATAATGCCTTTGTTTATTGCAGCCTTCACATTTCCCCTGTAAAGAAGCATTGTTTCCTTGTCCGTTGTTCCGAACAGATCCTGATTAAGGTACACGCCTGCTTTTGAACCGCTTTCGCCGGTTTGAGATGCGTTAATCAGAATAAAAGCGCCGGAACAGCTTGCCTTTAAAAGCTCGTTCTTCAATAAATCAATATAGCGTTCCTCAAGAGCGCTGATATGCAAAGAAGAATTCTGAACGACGCCAAAATCTGTATTTTCCGAATTGAGATATTGTTCGGTAAGCTGTGCGGCTTTTTCGGAAAGCTGTGCGCCGCGCAAGGTAATATCATTGTAGTAAGACGTCATTTCACGGTCGAAAAACTCAATCTGAAGGCTTAATATATCCGATATTTTATCCTCGGTTGTCGAAAAACGTCCGAACAGGAAAAAGAGAAAAGCCGCAAATATAAGCAATAAAACGATAGCCAGGATAAACATATATCCAAACAGCTTTTTTTGCATAGATTGTCTTTTGTTTCTTACCGATATTTGCATAACAATCCCCCGTCTATTTTTCGCAGAGCTTTTGCCAAAGTCCCTCGGCAAGTGCTTCGGGCGGCGTGTTGCTTAATATAAATTGTTTCTGTTCGTTTCTTAAATAATCGTAAAATGCGTAAACTCTGCTGTAATATTCGGGACTTTGCTGTTCCGATAAAACCTCCGAGCTTTCCTTAATTTTTTTTAGGGCTGCATAGAGTTTTTCATAATCGGCTGTCTTGAAACGGCAGTCGTCTATTTTTGTCAAACGCACCGTTTGTAACCGGCATATAACCTGTTTGGCATACGAACTCAAGATTTCTCTCCGGCTTGGTGAGCCATTTGGCAAAAAAATCACTGTAGCCTCTGCTTTTTGACTTGATGTTTTATATGAGCAAAGACCGACTCCGGCTTGCGTGATATACGGCTTTTTTCCGTTTTCTGCGGGCAGAGGCAGTATCTCAAGGTTCATCGGCTCACTCGTTCCGTCCTCATATGTCACGGTATCATTATAGTAAAGAATTGCGGCGGACGAGCCTATGCCGGCTACAACCTCGCCTGTCATCACCTGTGTGTTTGAATAGAGATTTGAAAGCATAATATGCCCTTTTGCAAGCGAATCTGCAAATTTCATGAAGGTTTGCTTAAAAATCACGTTTGACGGGTCATAGAATCCGTTGTCGGCAAAAATATTTCCTGCGCCGCTTTCCGCAGCCGCAAGCTCAATGGCGCGCAGCGGATAATCAAGAGCGCAGAACGGTTTTCCGCCCGACCAGTCATAATATTTCGCGGCAGCATCGAAAAACCCATCCCATGTGGACAGTGCTTCATATGTAACGCCCGTATCGGCTGAAAAAGCGTTCAAACTGACCGCCGGCGATGAATAAAAAGATGCGTGGATTTGGACACCGGGAACACGGACAGCTTTCCGTCTGCCGTGCCGTCCTCCAAAAACCCCGGAACGTATGCCGAAAGCTCTTTTTCGGAAAAATATTCGTTCCAGTCGAGTAAACAATCTGTTCCAAGCTCCAGCACGTTGCTTTTGTGCGCAAAGAAAAAGGTCGGGCATTTCGGCGGAACCGGGAATCTTATTATGTGCGTCAAGCAGTTTTTTTCGCCTATTTTGGAGGCATTCGACATTGCCGTGACATTGATAATAATACCTTTTTTTCTATGCCGACTGTCTCGTTAAATTCGTCAATAAGCCGATTCATCGGCGAATCCGCTTGTTCTCCGTAAACGTGCCACATTGTAAGCGTAACGGGTTTGTTTTTATCAAGTTCCGATTTTTTGCAGCCGGAAAGGCAGGATATTGATATGCTAAAAATGAGTAAAAGCAAATACGATTTTCTTGCTGATTTCATATTTAGATTCCTCCGTGATATGATTTGATGATTTTTTTCCGTTTCTCCTGTTTTATGCCGGTAAGTTGCCAACAGATGTAATCAATCCTATACTTTTTTTCCCCCTACTTTTTCAAAAACCTTAAATTTTTTGAAATTCATCCCATACTTTTTGGCAAAAAGTATGGGGACAAAAAGACATTTCTATGTATAATGAAAACATGTAAAAAAACAACAATTTGCAGCACCGGAAAGAATTATCTGCAAAAAGATAAAGGGGCGACCTTTTTACGTATGTGTTTCAACCTATTATAAAGTAATGCAGTTTCTTAAATAAAAAGACGGGTTCTTTTTTTAGCAGACATATCCAGCACGAGTATATCACATTCTTGGCAATTAGTCAACGGCTTGCGGATAATTTGCGTAGGTTTGTGCAAAAGAAACGGGTTGATAAGTTTTTCAGAGAGGAGGCGAGGCGCATGATAAATGAGAAGCATAAAGCGGCTGCATACAAAAATTATTCCGTCACAGGGCGGAAACCGTTACAGCTTTTTCTGCGAATTGTCGGGAATGCTTGTCTGTACCACAGGAACGTATTATGCAGACGATTTCGAGGCAGAGCTTTCGGCGGCATGGGAAGCTGAGGGCAAGAAAAATTTTAATTTATGCCACCTGTGCGGCAGATGGGTTGATTCGATTGTATATAATCCGGATATGCTTATGTGCGTGAATTGTGCTCCTCTTGAGGAGGGGGCAAAAGTATTGCAAGCACTGCGGAGCAAAAAGCAAAAAACGGAGATATAATTTGCTTTTGTATGCGGCAAAAAAACTATTATATGGAGGAGCTGATGAGGGTGACGAGATATAGACCGTTAAGAAAAAGATGTTTTGGAGCATTTCGGTTTTGGCACCAAAAATATGAAAAAGGTTTAAAAATCTGCCCGTGCTGCGGAAATGTACAGGCTGCAAAAAACAAGTTTTGCAAAGTTTGTCAGACAAAACTTTCGGAGGAAACAGTTTTTGATATTTACAAAGCAAAGCATCGTTGCTGCACCAAATGCGAAAATGTTCTCCCTAATGATGCGGAGTATTGCCCCATGTGCGGGGCGAAACAAAATAATGAAAGAGAGGCGATTTAATTATGAAGAAATTTTTTTGTCACGTTGTTTGATATGTATGATGTTGTTTGCGCTTTTGCCGCTTGCGGCGAGTGCGGACTATTCCGACGGTCAAAACTGCGGAAGCTGCGGACACTACCACTGGGACAGCTATTGCTGCGGAAACTGCGGCCGCTGCACGGAGGACTGTACCAATAGCGAATGTTATGAAACCACTCATTGCCACAGCTGCGGAGAATGTTTTGCCGATATGAAAGAAAACGAATACTGCACCGAGTGCTGGAATTGTATCTCCTGCGGCGAAAACGAACACTGCAAATATTGCGGAGAGTGCGGCAGGGATATCTGCAGCGACTGTCATTTCTGCGAAGACTGCCGACAGACGAACGGCGCCATTTGTCCGTACTGCGACGCCTGTCTGACTTGTCTTTACGGCGAGGGAGATCTTGAGGAGGAGGATATGTGCAAGACCTGCCGTGCAACTCTTGCCTGCTGTCTGGAAATCGTTTGCCAGGAATGTCTGTCCTCCTGCAACCAATGTAAATCCTTTGACGAGTTCTGCACAAGCTGCTTAAGTTGCGTTAACTGTATTCCGGACGGCGTCATCTGCCTGGAATGCGGCACGTGTAAGGATTGCTGGTCGGATGACCACTGTACGGAATGTAACAGCTGCGCATCTGAATACCACGATGACTGCGAACTGTGCGATAATTGCGCCGAAAAAGACGACAGAATCTGCAGTAGCTGCGGAAGCTGCGGTTTTTGCAGAGACTGGGAGCCGAGCGATATTTGTACCAACTGCGACGCTTGTCCCGAAGAATACGACAGACGCTGTGAGGACGGGGATCACTGCAATCTTTGCTGGGAGTGGATTTGTGAAAACTGTAATCAGTGCAACTACGAAGGCAACATACTGTGTTCGGATTGCGGAGATTACTGCAGCTCGTGCGAATTTTTCTGCGAGGAATGTGAAAAATGCGAGGAATGCTGCCGCAACACCAGCGAAGAAAACGGCTGCTACCACGGTATATGCGTAGAAAGCAGTGACTGGGATGATGCTTCTCACCGCTGTCAATCCTGCGGAAGCTGCTTTGAAGAAGATGAAATGTGCGACGACTGCGGTCTTTGCGCGGATTGTTGTCTTAACGAAAGCCGAGGCCAGGGCTGTGACCACGGCATATGCGTGGAAAGTGTTGACTGGGACGCTGAGGGTCACCGCTGCAGCGGCTGCGGCGAATGCTTTGAAGAAAACGAATTCTGCCCCGAATGCGGATACTGCCTGGATTGCTGTTTGAACAATGCCGACTTTGCCGGATGCGTCCACGGTATCTGCATTGAGAGTAATGAATGGCTAACTCATTTCTGCGAGGAACACGACGGCTGCGTGGAGGTTTTATGTGACATCTGCGGCGGCTGCGCCGGATGCTGCGATAAAATGCGTTCACAGGAGAATTGTACGCACACGCACGTTTGCCCGGGCTCCTCGGGCTGGAGCAAACATTTCTGCAAAACGTGCAGCAGCTGCTTTGCACCCAATGAGATGTGTCAGTACTGTGGCAAGTGCCTTGCCTGCTGCAAGGCGGCGACGCCCTGTTCCTGCGGCAATGATATATGTCCGAGCGACCCGAACTGGATTGACCACTATTGCACATCGCACGGAACCTGCTTCTCGAAATGCCCTCACGGCGCACATACACATACGCCGGGAAGCACCTATGTGCAGGAGGACGCCAACAGGCATTATCAGACCTGTACCATTTGCGGTATTGCGATGAGCAGAAACAGACACAGATTAGGAGAAGGGGTTCGTGAAAACTTTTCCGAAGTTTTTGGAAAGCCTGCCGCAATCATGCGTTTTACCTGCCTTGACTGCGGATACTCTGAGAGAAAGATGATCTCGGTTTCGTCTGCCTGCGTAAACGGAACGTGTGAAGGCAGTGAAGTATTTGCTTATGATACAACGCACCACTGGAGACAATGCAGCCGTTGCGGTGACGTAAAAACCAGCACAAAAACAACGCACGATTTTTCGGAGAACCCCTATGCCTGCGGCGCTTTGAACTGCTATTATAAGAAAATTGCCGCACCGGGAATCGATACGGTCGGCGGCAAAGATCTTGAATGGGACTATGTTACCTATGTCAACGGCAAAGAAAAATATTATGCCGCGGACGAATTTACGGCGACGTTCGGCGAAAAGCTGATAATTCCATATACTCTGCTATGCGGCGAAAATGTTAAAATGTCGATTATCGACCCCGAAACAGGTATGAAAATAATTCCGCAGCAGATGGTGTCCTACACAAAAGACAGCGTTATTATGGATTTCCAGACGCCGCAGTTCCAAACCCAGTTTGAAGATCAGTACGGTAAGTGCGGAAAATACGAATTTATCCTGCGCGCGCACAACGAGCTTGGAAATTATGAGGCATACTACAACAGCGACGTGCGGTTCTTTATCAACCTGCCGCACGAAACGGATGAGTGGCAGATGAACGAAACGCAGCACTGGAAGATCTGCTCCAATCCGAATTGCCCAGACGGCGGTAAGCGCGTGAATATCGGCGCACACGACTGGCGCCACGGCGACTCCTGCGTTGCCTGCGGAAGAATCCGCCCCGTGCGCATCACCTGGCAGACGGCCGATCCAAAGCCGACTTACCGTCACGGACGCGATGACGAAAACTTCGTTAAGCTTTCGGTCAAGGCGCGCGGAAGTAACCTTACTTATCAGTGGTACCGCGCTTATTACGATTCCAACGGAAATGTTAAGTTATCTAATATCCGTGACATAGAGGAACACCCCGTAAACGGCCATGCGGGCACAAAAACCGATACACTGACCGTTGGACTGTATGACGCAATGTGCGGCGAGGTTTTGCGATATGAGGATGAATTTATGTTTGCCTGCGTTGTTACCGGCGACGGCGGCACGGTGCAGTCCAAGCCGATTTGCATTACTCCGCAGCACGACACCTCGTCTTATGAGTACAGAAATAGTGTGGTATATACAGGCAGTCGGACAGACATACATATGGTACTGTGCAAAAACTGCCATGAAGAATTTTATTTGCAGGCGCACACACCGGGTTATTGGAAAACCACCAAGGAGCCTACGGTTGACGCCGAGGGCGAGCAGACCTATTACTGCGCCGACTGCGGTTTAACAAGGCAAAAGCAGAGCATTCCCAAGCTTGCCGCACCGCATACGCACAACTTCACTGTGGTGGCGCATGACAACATTGCACACTGGAAAGTCTGCTCCGACGAAAGCTGCGGACGCTCCGACAACTCCTATATTCGCCATACCTACGGCGAGTGGGTGACCGTTGCGGCGCCGACAACATCTGCGCCGGGCTCAAAGAAACGTATTTTGCAGCCACGCCGGCTGCTGGAACGAACAAACCGCACCGATAGCGCCTCTGACTCATACCTGCTCATTTATCAACAGTTCATATGCGCACGACGAAACAAGTCACTGGCTGGAATGTGATGGTTCGGACTGTTCCGAAAAGCTCCGCGTGATACCGCACCGCTACAGACAGATGGTATTTCCTAAAAAGCCCACTCTGACCGAGGAGGGAATCGGCAATCACGTCTGCGCCGTATGCCTTTACGAAGAAGGAGGTAACGATTCCGAAGCTTGTCGAAGAACCTGTATTGCAGTTGATCGGTGAAAACGGTGAATATCGCATTCACGCTTCCAACGGCGGACTTTCTGCCTATATTTGGATAGCAAGCTACAAAAACGGACGGATGATTGACATAAAAAAAGAAGTTATCCGCCAAATGGATATGCCGGTACTCGACGCTTCCGTCGGCACCCTTGAGCTGAATATTTCGAATGCGGATGAGATTAGGGCGTTTATGTTCAGCTATGATAATAAGATAAAGCCTCTTTTACCGGCGGCAAGGCTGAAAAATAACGGACACATCGAACAACTTATAAGGAGGAACTGATATTGAATATAAAACAAAAATTGCTGTCTTTTTTCCTTGCCGTTATTATGGTAATAACACTTTTGCCGAAACCGGCATTTGCTGACGGAGAAACAGGCACAGAACCGCCGAAAGACGCTGACGGTTACTATCTTTTGGACAGTGCGGAGGATTTATACTGGTTTTCCGGTTTTGTAAACGGACGAACCGATATAAACGATAAGGTTAACGCGCGCCTTGAGGCGGATATTAACTTGAATCCCGGAATATCTTTTGCGTATAACCATGAAAAACGGCAAAATAACCGTCTCCAAAAACAATGGGAAAAAGCTTTCATCTCGGATCGGGGGCTGAAAGGCACGGTTCTCGGCGCACTTGACGACGGCGAAACGGCATTCAGCCTGAATCCGTGGACGCCGATCGGCACGGCGGCAATGACATATGTCGGAACCTTTGACGGAAACGGTCATACTGTGGACGGCGTTTATGTCAATGACGAAAATCTCGGCTACGCCGGCTTTTTCGGACTTATCGGCGACATAAATGCAAATAACCATTACAGCGGTCATGTAAAAAATCTTACGGTCGGAGAAAACTCCCTTATTCTCGGTTATAAATGCGGAGGCAGCGGTTCTACAGGCGGAATAGCTGCAATGGCAATGAGTATCGATACGATTGCAAACTGCATAAACCGTGCGGCGGTTGTCGGAAGAAGCAGCTATGTTTCATTCAACAGCAATGCGTCGAGTGTGGGTATGGTCGGCGGCATTGTCGGTTGTATGGCAGGAAAAGCGGAAAACTGCGAAAACTCCGGCATAATTGTCAGCGACAATTATGCCGGAGGCATTGCCGGAAATTTGACCGGCGGCAGAACAAACACCTATGCGCAGGCATATGTATCGCTTGAGAACTGCCGAAACTACGGTGAGGTCTACGGTAATGAAGACTTGGTATCCGCAGACGAAACAAGCGGTCATGCGGGCGGCATTGTCGGAAATTCCGGCGGCGGTGATACGGCAGGCTGCGACGGCGGCATTATTGCAGGCTGTATCAATTTCGGAAAGGTTCGCGCAAGCGGTGCTGCCGGAGTCGTATATCAGGCAAGGGAAGGAACACGGATCAAACACTGCGCAAACAGAAACGAGATCACTGCGGCCTTAGTTTCGGTCGGTCTTGTGGGACAGATTGATTGGGGCGGCTGCTCTTTGGAATCGAGTTATAATGCCGGGAGGGTGACTTTGACCGGAGAAGGAGGAGAAACGGCAGTTGCATATCCGATTGCGGGACTGCTGAAAACTTTTCTCGGAAATTCCCCGAGCCACACCGTACAAAAGTGTTATAACGACAGCACCGTATACCCATGCGAGGACAATGCTCTTGCCGGTGCAAACATCAACATTAACGCGTGCTACAGTGTTGCGACTTCCGTTTTTGCGACCGGAGAGCCGGCATATAAAATGGGTTCGTGGTATGATTTGCGTTGGAAACAAAATATTCCGGAGCCTTACGAAGAAGGAAAAATTCCCGAAGACTATCCGAGTATAACAGGAACAAGAGTTGTTTCGTATATTACGCACTATTGTTGTCATACCGACGAAACAAATAAAAAAGCGCACAAAAAATCGTTTTATTCAAATTTAACCGAGGATATTATCGATGAACACACTCCAAACGAAAAAAAGGTATCTGTACGCACTGCAACAAGGATCTGAGAAAGCCGATTTTCTCTAAAGACGCACTTCCCGAAGCAAAAGTGGGAAAATCGTACAATGTGAGAATCAGCGTAAGCGAAGATCCGCCAAGCTTAAAAGATTACATCAAGGCGGTTGTCAGCGAATCGGACAATACGGAATACAGCTTTACGCACGGACTTACCGGAAAAGCGGATTATAACTGGCGCTATGGCTATTATTACGATATTTTCGGAGTTCCGGCCGAAACGGGAACGCTTAGTTTCACGCTTTCCGCGGAAAACGAAAACGGTATAACGAAGAAAACATACGCGTTAAAAATAAACGAAAGCGACCCGCTTGAAATTACAACGCAAAGCAAGCTGGACAATGCAACGGTCGGGTCGGAATATTCGCGCAGCCTATCGGTCAATTCGGATATTGCCGCAGCGTGGAGCGTTACGGAGGGTTCATCCCTTCCGGCAGGACTTTCGCTTAACCGAGAAACAGGTACAATCGGCGGAACACCGACAGAAAGCGGAAAGTTTACCTTTTCGGTAACTGCCGAATGTGCAGATATGATAACCTCAAAGGAGTTTAATCTTACGGTTTTGCCGGAGGGCGGCTGTTTGCATGAGGAATTGACGTGTATTCCGGGTACGGCGGCAACATGTATTAAAGACGGCGTTGCGGATTATTATTACTGCGGCTTTTTGTGACCGGTATTATAAGGACGAACAGTGCAAAAAACAGATTTGGAATATTGAGTATGCGCTGAAATCGGAACTTAAAACCGCCGCTCGGCACACCGACGAAAACAATGACGGCGTGTGTGACTTTTGCAATAAGCCTATGCCGATGTTTATAAAAGTAACGGACGAAAAAGATATTGTTTACGGCGGTACATATATATTTGTCACTGAAATCGGCGGTAAATATTATACGCTTGCGGCACCGCCGGAGGATGGAAAAACCGGAGAAAGGCAATACCGCAATATTATGGGCGTTGCCGAGATAATGCCCGATGCAAACGGTGAATTTGCTTTTAATGCGCTTTTACGCAGCAGATGCCATAATGCTGAAAACGGAATTTGCTGCTGAGTGCGGTCCGCTGGACGCGGGAAAACCGCGCTACGGACTAAGTACGGTTTTTGAAAATGCTCGTTACGGACTTGTGGGCGATTACGATGTTTACAATATGTATCCCAACGAACCTGCAAAAATACGGTTATCGGATTGCGCTTGAACCGGATAAAACCGCAAAGATTGCTTCTGTATATAACGAGTGCTGGAATGTCGGCTCGGACGGAAAATCGGGCGGCAAAGGCGAAGATATATTGCCATATGGAATATTACGCACATTCGATATGAATTATAATGATGAGAATACAAAATTCATGACAATGCAGACAGAAAGCTATTACAACGGTGAAAAGCAGCTTTACAACGGTGCGCAAATGACGCAATATCCGATTTATCTGTATAAAATGACCGTGCGCGGAACGGCCGGCGGAAAAAACTATACGGTATCCGACGGTCAGAATAATGTTAACATATCGGAGCTTCCGGGAATGTTTTCCAATTATCTTGGCTTGGGACTTTCAAATGTCAGCGGACTTACAAGCGCAGTAAATGTTGCGTTTATCACCGATACGGTCGCTAATGTGCAGGCAGACACAGCCACGTTGGATACAAGGGGCATATGCCGATATATCTGTAAACGGATATACAGCCGTAACCGATGAAAAGGGCAATGAAATCGCTACTTCCATTACCTATTCGGTAACGCCGCATTTAAGCATTGCCGATGCGGACGGAGCGGAAATTTCAAGCTATGAAATTACTGACGAAAGTCTAAACGGTGCAGAACTGACAGTTAGTTTGCACACCGGCGGCATTGAGCCTCAGCAAGTCATCCATTACAAAAAAGACGGTGCAAAGGAGTTTTTCTATCCGGAATACTCCGAATCGGCAACAAACGGTGCCAAAACCTTTGAATATGAATCGGACGGTCGAGGCGGCGGCTTTGTGACAATCCGCATCACAGACTTTTCGGATATAAAAATTCTTGCGGAAGCCGAGCTGGAAACGGATTATGCAATACGCTATGACGGAAAAACGCTTGCGATAGATTGTGAAAAAGGCGGCGCATATACGATTGTGTTTGCAAGCTATGATACGAGCGGAAAAAAATGACGACAGTCAAAACGCTCACAGCGGAACTGAACGCAGGAGTAAATTCGGATGTTAAAAATTCCTGAGGATATAACGCCTGAAGCGGGCGGCAAGATATTTCTTTGGGAAAAATCTTAAAACGCTGAGACCGCTTTGCGATGCGTTTACGATAAACAAATAATTTAATTGTAATATCCATTTTTTTAAAATGTGGATATAGATAAAAAAATTTTAAGGAGGTTCATTATGAAAGGAAGAAAGTTTTTTTGAAGGTCACGGGTATTCTGATGATTATCGGAGGAGCATTTGGTATCATCGGAGGGATTGTTGCAATGATCGGAGCAGGAGCTTTGGCGGCGGTTCTTGAAACGAGTGCCGGCGGGCTTATGCTTGCAAGTGCGCTGATTCTGGCAAGTGCAGTATTTCAGCTGATTGCCGGAATTATGGGTGTAAAAACTGCGATAAACCCGAAAAAGGCTCAAAGCTGCATAGTTATTGGCGTAATTGTGGCAATTTTAAGCGTAGCGGGAAACGTTATTTCAAACGTGCTTGGCAGTGATTTTAACATTATTAACTACGTTGCCGGTCTGATTATTCCGGTTCTGTACATAATTGGTGCGGTAAAAAAATAAAGAGCCGGCATAAGTAAAATATCCGAATGCTCCCTGCCGTCCTGTTTTTTTGGCAGCGGGAGCATATGTGCCAAAAATTTAAGAGGTGATTTTTATTAAAAAAATATTGCTTTTTTTAACGGTCTTATTTCTTTTTATTTCCGGTAATATGGTTTGCGTCAATGCCGGCGCAGATATTGCGGTTGGGATAACGATAAATGGGGAAATTATCGAAACGGATGGTTTCACCCTTTGTGGAAAACGGGCGGACGCCTCGTTCCGGTGAGAGCCGTTTCGGAGCATTCAAAGTACAGCGTTGAGTGGTTTGCGGAGGAACAAAGAGTCGATATTGATTCGCCCTCCGATAAGCTTACGCTTTATATAGGCAGCGCAGACTATTATAAAAAAACGGTGAAAAAAAGAACGATGGACGTTCCTGCGGTAATTAAAGACGAAAGAACCTTTGTTCCCCTGCGGCTGGTTGCCGAGGAACTGGGATGCGAGGTTAAATGGGACGAAGAAAATAATATTGTAAATGTAATAAAAATATAACATTGCGGAGGCAAAGACGCCTCATGATATTATACTTAATGCGGCAAGCTATACAAAAATCATTCTTAAGGAGCAGGAATATGATTTATCGGAGCTTGACGCGATAAATATTGATAACCCCAATGTTTTTGCAAACGACACCTTTGAAGGATACGAATATATAATAAAAAGACGTATCCAATCTTGTTATAGAAGCGCCGGAGGGAATAAGCGCTTCTGTTGTAACTCAGGCTCCCTACGCAAACGTACTAAGTTTTAAGGGATGCAGCGGTATTGTGCTTAAAAATATCACGGCAGGACATAAGGTTGAGAAGGGTTATTGTACCGGCGGGGTAATAATGCTTGACGGGTGTCGGGATATAAATATTGATAAATGCAGCCTGTACGGCTGCGGAACGTACGGAATAACTGCGACAGACTCTGCCGGAATAACTGTGAAAACACGGAAATATATGAGTGCACATACGGGCTTGTTGAGTTAAGCGGCTGTGACGGAATTAAGTTTAACGGCTGTACATTCAGAGATTCCGGGATGTTTTCAATGTTTGTACTGGACGGCTGCAGCGGTGTAAGCGTAACAAACTCGGAAATTAAAAATAACAACAGCTCGGAGAATTCGTATTTTATAAGCGCTTACGATTGTTCGGATATTGAATTTTCCGGCTGTGACTTTTCAAATAATTCTTATTATAATTTCTGCAGCGGCGATACTGTAAAATTTATCGGATGCAAATTATGATAAGCATATTAAGGGGGTGAAACGATGGAAACAGTACAAAGCTATAAGTGTCCTTGCTGCGGCGCTTCGCTGATTTTTCAGAACGAGTCACTGCACTGTGATTCTTGCGGAAATGATTTTGAGCTTGACGCTATGCGGCAAATTGAGGATGTCGGATCGCAAATGCAGGGAGAGTCAAAATATGATTGGGAGCATTACGAACCGAGAAACTATGAAACAGACGGAGAAATTGAACTTGCAAGCTATACCTGTCCCTCCTGCGGTGCGGAGATAACCGGTGACGATACAATGGGGTCGACCATCTGCCCTTACTGCGGTGATGCGGCGGTAATCAAGGGACAGTTTGAGGGAACACTGCGCCCTGATTATATTATTCCGTTTAAAAACAGAAAAAGGCGGCAATGGCGGCGTTTGAGGCAGATTTCAAAAATGCGCCGTTTCTGCCGGACGAATTTAAGGTTAAGAAGAAAGATAGAAGAAATGACAGGCGTTTACGTGCCATTCTGGATGTTCGATTGCGATTGCAACGCAGCAATAACTTACGGGGCACAAAGAACCACAAGCTGGAGCGATTCCAGTTATAATTATACCAAGACAGATTATTACAGACTTTTCAGAAGCGGCAGTGTGGGTTTTGCCAATATTCCTGTTGATGGCTCAAAAAAGCAGATGACGCATATATGGAGGCGGTAGAACCTTTTTGTTATGATGATGCAGTGGAGTTTAACGGTGCATATCTTTCGGGGTATATGGCGGATAAATATGATGTTTCGGCAGAGGAAAGCATAGAGCGAGTGAACGAACGTGTAAAAAATTCAACGGTTTCGGTATTTAAGGAGACGACGAGCGGTTACGCTGCGGTGATTCCCGAAAGTACAAAAATCAGCTTTTCAGGCGGTAAAATTAGGTATTCCCTTCTCCCGGTTTGGATGCTCAACATAAAATATATGAACAATACCTATAAGTTTGCTGTCAACGGACAGACCGGTAAGGTTGTCGGTGAATATCCCTATTGATAACGGAAAAAATGGAGATACTTTTGCGAAAATTGCCGGCTTTGCTTATATAGCATCTGCAGTTATAGCATATTTCTTGCTGCATTAGGAGGGAGCCAAATGAAAAGATTTGTTACAATTATGATTGTCCTTCTCTGCTTTGTATCGTCAATTACCGTATATGCGGATTTTATCAATCCAACGATTACGGATTCGGTCGGATACCTGACAGAGGAACAAAATAAAGAGCTGTCGGCAAGGCTTGATAAAATTCGTGAACAATATAATTTTGACATCGTATTTGTTTCAGAGGATAGATTATCTGCCTATGACGCACAAGCGGCGGCAGACGACATTTACGATTACAACGGCTACGGATACGGCGAAAACTATGACGGTATTCTTGTTTTACATAGCTGATTACGAAAGAAAATATCATTTTTCCACCTGCGGCAGCGGTGAAACGATATTCAACGAAAACGGTCTTAAGTATCTTGAAAAAAAGATTGTGCCGTATTTAAAGGAAGATAACTATTATGCGGCAGTCAAGTCCTATGCCGATCATGCCGAGGAGCTTTTGGAGATGGCGGCAGAAGGGAAACCCTTTAACAAAAGTCAGCACAGCATGAAGTATATCCTGTGTGTGGTTGCCGGGGCGCTTCTTCTTCCCCTTATTCTTGCGTATTTTATGATGCACAAAAAGCTCTGCGCAATGAAAAACGGCGGTCAAAGAGGACAATGCCGCAAATTATATGAAACCGAACAGTATGAATCTTGACTTTTCAAGGGATATATTCCTTTACAGCACCGTGACAAAAACGGAAAAAAACCGAAATCGGATTCCGGCAGCCATACATCATCTTCCGGCAGAAGTCACGGCGGAAGGGCGGAAGTTTTTAAAAAACAAAATTTAAGGAGGAAAGAATTATGGGAATAGGTGATAAGAATATTTTCGGCAAAAAAATTGCGCGTTATGCGGCAAGGAATGCGGTATGATGCACCGCACAAAAATCAAGAACAAGGAATTTTTATGTGACGATTGCGGAAATTTATGTTCCAAATACATTCGCTTAAGCGAACTCACATTAGATGAAATTAAGGGACATATAGAATATATGAAACGGCAGAACAGACTTTTTGAGGAGGTCTATTCCAAAGAAGGAAAGAAAGACACATACCCTTCGTCGCTCAAGGAAATGGGCATTGAATTTTGCGATGACTTGGGAATGTTTCGGATTAAACACAGAAGCAACACGGGCAGAGGCAAAATGAACGAGCTTTTCCGCTACGATCAGGTGGCAAGCTATGAGGAATACATAGATGAAACACCGGCAACCGAGCCGGGGAAAAAACCTGAATTTAAGGAGTGCGGATTAAAAATCAAGCTTTTGGGCGGAAATATGAGCAAGGTGAATACAGACAACAAAAAAGGTCTTCGTCCTCATCCGTATATCAAGCAAGAGCTTAAAATCTGTTTCAGCAAAAAAGACCGTTCGGACGCGCAGTATGCACATAATGCAAAAATGCAAATTTGATTATATTTTCGGTGTTCGCGATGATGAAAGAGGTTTGTTCGGCTTTGGCAGAAGCAAGGCGGAAAAAGAGAGGATGCGGCAGCGATTGGAATGGCGGCGGCATTCGGAACGGCTTTTAAGGCTGCGACAAAAGGTGAGGACGCCGTAACGGAGGCGGACAAAGAAAAACTGAAGGAAGGCATAAATGCTATGAATGACGCAGCGACCGGCGGCATGGCGGTTTTACACAAGACGTGCGGACGATGCGGAAGCCAAAAATAAAGTAACGGGAGGTGCAAAACGTGAAAAACTATCGTTATTGCTTGCAGCACTGCTGATCTTAAGCAGCACTGTTGTCAGTGCGGAATGGGAAACCTTCAAATCGGCAGACGGTATGTATGAATACACAAAGGATGGAGTAATTACAGCTTATTACGGTGATGAATTTGCCTTTTTCCCGGCAGAAATAGACGGAACAAAAATCAATGAAATCGGCGTTATGGCTTGTTTTGACTCAGGAATTGAATACATATCCGTTGCCGAAGGAATTGAATTTATAAACACAAATGCATTTTGAAGGCTGTAATACCGAAAGTGCATATATTCCGTCAAGTGTGAAAAAAATATCGGTGCGCGCGCTTTTGCCAACTGCGCAAATCTTAATGAGGTTACATTGAATTCAGAGGAAATAACGTTTGATTTTGATGTGTTTATCGGAACCGGATTTATACAGTTTTATATCCCGTGCACGGCAGATGAGTATGCGATGTACAAAAAAAATATCCGATGCAAAGGGTGACGGGAATTTTAGTTTTTCACTTATGCATACTGCGCTTGTTGAGAGTATGACGGAAAAGGATATTTTCGGTGAAAATATGATATACTGCGAGGACTGCGGTTTTAAAGGAAGCAAATATCTGGAGGATACCTCTCTGCCGTTTGCGGACATATCGCCGGACGCATGGTACTATTCTTATGTGCAGACTGCGTACAGCTTCGGCATCATAAACGGGAAAAACAAAAGGGAATTTGACCCGAATGCAGGGGCTTACCTGCGCGGAGGCAGCCAAAAATTGCCGCGGTAATTCACAATAAAAAGCCAATACGAAAGAGAGGAAGTTGAATTCCAAATGACCGGTGAAAACTGGTATGATGTTTATGTGGATTATTGCTATGACAACGGAATAATTGAAGATTATATCGTTTTTGACTGGGACGAAAACGCAACGCGCGCACAGATGGCATATCTGTTTTCACGGTGCGACGTCAATCCTTATTTTATAAACGATGTTCCGATAACCGATATTCCCGATGTTTATGACACAACGCCCTTCGCATATGAAATTTTGGATCTTTATAATAAAGGGGTCGCAGTTGGAAGCAATGAATACATGGCGTTCTATCCGGATTCACAGGTAAAACGCAGTGAAGCGGCGGCTCTTATTTCGAGAATTCTTTGCTATGATATGCGGATCGAATTGCCGAAAGGGTGATTAAGGTGAGGCTGATGAAAGTAATTGCGATATTTACGGTTATTGCCGGCTTTTCGGGTGCCGGCCTCCCGGAGAAAGCCTTTTATGCTTGACGGACCGGGCATGGTGTATGTTGACAGTGAGCATCGTACAGAATACGCAAACACTCTTTTGTTCGATGAAGTCGACGACTATCCCTATTGGGCTGTTGCATATCTTGGGGACGGAGAAACCGGCAAAAATGCGGCAAATGAATATATAGAAAAGATTTTTCAAAGCTTTCCGAGGAAAAACGCCTGGCAATAAGCCATTATGATTACGGCGGAGAAAAATGGTACCTTGTTATTCCGCGGTACGGAGAGGAAAACGAGCTGATTCAAAACGGCGACAAGAAAAATATGCAAAAAGCAGATGACGGCACACCGTATATAATAAACTGCGGCGGCGATGTTGAAATTTATATCGTCATGCGCGGCGGACATAAAATCACGCTTGATACAGATGAAAACGGCAGGCTGATATGTACACCCGATATATGGGATATAACAGAGTATAAAAAATAAAAATAATTGAGAGGAGAACAGAATTATGGGACTTTTAAAAAGCGGGAGCGGGGGCGCTTGGCGGCGTTTTAGCTGATCAGTGGAGAGAATTTTTTTCTACTGTGAAAGCTTAGGTGCCGACACGCTTGTGGCAAAAGGCGAAAAAAACGAGCGGGAAAAAGAAGCTCCAACAAAAAAGGAGACGACAACATTATTTCGAACGGCTCTATCATTTCGGTAAACGAAGGGCAGAGCATGATTATTGTGGAATCGGGCAAAATTGTTGAATTTTGCGCCGAGGCGGGTGAGTTTGTTTATGATAATTCGACCGAGCCGAGCATTTTTTGCGGCAATTTGGGCGAAAGCATCAAACAAAGCTTTGCACAGGTTGGCAAACGTTTTACTTTCGGCGGCGAACCGGGCAAGGATCAGAGGGTTTACTATTTCAACACCAAGGAAATAACGGGAAATAAATTCGGGACTTCTTCACCTGTACCTTTCAGGGTAACGATAGATGAGTCGATGAACTATAAGCTGTCGGTGGATTTAAGGTGTAACGGCGTGTATTCCTATAAAATAGCCGACCCTGTTATGTTTTATACGAATGTAAGCGGTAATGTGGAATATGTATACAGCCGTTCGGAAATTGACGATATGCTAAAGAGCGAGCTTCTGGACGCTCTCAGACCGGCATTTGCGCAGATTTCGGCAATGAAAATAATGTATTCCGAAATACCGGCGCATACAAAAGAGGTTACAAAGGCGCTTGCCGAGGAACTTAAAGCCGAGTGGAAGGAAAAGCGCGGAATCGAGCTTTTCGCCGTAAGCATTAACGGTGTATCTATCCCGGAGGATCAAAGAAAAAAGATTACCGAATGGGAAGAAAATGTTATGACAACCAATCCGAATATTGCGGCGGCACGCATTGTCGGCGGTCAGACAGACGCTATGAGAACAGCTGCGGCAAATGAAGGAGGAATGGGCGCAATGGGCGGCTTTTTCGGAATGAGTATGGGGCAGAATGCAGGCGGTATGAATGCAGACAATCTTTTTGCGATGGGTCAGCAGCAACAGCAGCCTCATCAGCAGGCGCAGCAGCCTCAGGCGGCAGGCTGGAGCTGTGAATGTGGTCAGACGGGCAACACCGGGAAATTCTGTATGAATTGCGGAAAACCGCAGCCGGTATCGGACGGCTGGACGTGTTCGTGCGGCACGGTAAACAAGGGGCAAATTCTGCCAAAACTGCGGGAATCCGAAACCTGCGGGCGCACCGCTTTATAAATGTGATAAGTGCGGTTGGGAACCGGAAGATCCTAAAAATCCTCCGAAATTCTGCCCTGAATGCGGTGACATATTTGACGATAATGATAAACAATAAAATAATGGGAGGAATTTTGTATTATGAAAAAAATATTAGCGTTCATTTTAACGGTAGGAATGGTATTTTCGCTCGCTGCGTGCGGCGGTGAAAAAACCGGAAAAGGCACCGAAACAAAGCAGGAAACCAAAAAGATTGACTACGCAAATATGACAGAGGACGATCTGATAAAAGAGTTTATTAAAGATGAGCAGAATATAACCTTGGACGAATTTATAGACCTTGTTTCTACATATTCATATGCAACAATCAACAATAAGCTTGAGCTTGATGAAAATATAACAGACAAAGCAATAAAAAAGCTTAAAGAGAATAAAGCAAAGCTGCCGGCGGCAAAGGAATTTGTTGAGCCTCTTTTAAAAAGTGACGCACCGCAGGTAAGAGGCTATGCTTTTTCAAATATCGCCACATTTTTCGGGGCAAGTGATTCGCATAAAGCGTCGGCAAAGGAGATCCTGAAAACCGAAAAAGAGCCTTATGTTATTAAATGTGCGGTAAAAGCTCTTGGAAATGAAGGCGGCAATGATGCAGAAATCGGCAAATTCCTGCTTGATGCGGCAAAGAATGAAAACGCAGTTGTAAGAAGGCAGGCGGCGGTTGCTCTCGGGAGCACATGGAACAAAAACTCTTGACGGTGCGGTTGATGCGGAAATCGAGCTGATGAAAGATTCGGATAACGAGGTTCGCAAGGCGGCTTATGAGTATGCCGGTCACCTCGGTGATGACAGGGTGGTTGCGCCTATCTCGGAAATGCTGAAAAACGAGGCTGATGCAGACCTTCATTCAAGCGGTGTAAGAGGACTTGTTTGGCTGTGGTACGATTATCCGTCGCACGAAAATACAAGCGAGGCGGCATACAGGGCTACGATAGACTACTTTAAAAACCACACCGGGCAGCGACAAAGTTCCCGCATGGGCAGCTGTGACAAGCTTTTTACAAATAAATCCGAGAAGAACTATGACGCATGGAAGGAAAAAGCAACATATTTCAATACGGATGAGCTTTATGAAGTTATGCTCGGACTTGTAAAAAAACGAAAATTTAGGACGTATGACGCGCGGATATGCCTGCAAAACCCGTTGCGGCACACTGCACAAAAGAGCAGTTTGAAGCGTTTGGCGAGGTTGTAAATGCTCTGACCGATAAGAATGCGAAATTTATACAGGACGAGTATCAAAATCAGGCAAAAAAGCTTGAATAGCCACAGAACGGAGGAATGACTATGAAAAAAATAATCGGCGTTATACTGATTATAGGACGCATTTTCTTTTGCTTTTGCTTGCTGTAAAAGCTCTTGTGTCAGCACCGCAGTCCTACGAGAAAATCAGAGCTGCGGCAACGATTAAGGACGGCAGGCTTACTCCCGAAAACGAAGGAAAGCTTGTGGTTGTCTCGGGAACTCTTAAACCGGCCGAACAGCTTCAGGACCCCATAACGGGTGTTAAGCTTCCCGGGGGTAACGGCGAAAAAGAACGGTTTGGACTTATGAACGGGATACCAACAGCGATGATGAACAGGTGTGGGACTGGAAGCCTGAGAATACCGACTACAGCGAAAAAGGCAAATTTCGGAATCAATGCCGAAATACTTACAACAACCATGCTTGCCGCGCCTACTTTGCTCGGTGAGTTTAAGGTGGAGAGCAAGCTGCTCAATCCTCTTATAAGAAACACGGAATTTACGCAATATGACGAGGAGAGCCTTAAAGACGGCTGGAATGTACTTTCGGGCGGAAAAGAAAGCCGCTACTGCGTTTCAAAAGAACATTGGCTGCCGAAAAAATCGACAGGTATGTACTCAACGACGGGATATGGATCTCAAAAAATATCCTACGGCATCGTTTCGCCCGACGATCCGCTCGAATATACGATTATCGGCGTACAAAAAGGCGATACCCTGATAAAGAGCGAAGACGTGGATTCGGTTACAACCGTTAAAGGGAATTATGACGTCACAAGAGTTTTGCCGAGGAGAACAAAAAAGGCGTGCGCGGCGGCTCGATTTTTCGGCATCGTGGCAGGAATATTGCTTGCAATAATCGGTGTTGGAATGATGGCATTCCGGAGGCAGTGAAAATGAAGACGAATACAAAAATTATTCTCCGGCGGCGGAACATATATTTCAAAAAGTGGCAATCGCAAGGCTTACATTAAAAAAACACATACAAATGATTATAGGCGGATTCTTCACGGCGGTTTTTTTCTGTTTGGAATTATTTCGGGGGTTACGGGGTATAACGAAAATCTTCGCGATAACTTGATTACCAATATAGTCATGCTTGTTCCGTCCGCACTGCTTTTGTTAAACGGCATTAAAAAACGGCAGAATGGCGGGGCGTGCATATCGCTACAACTCCATCTTTATGTGCGATATTGACGGCACGGTGACAATTGACGAGCTTGCAAAGCAATCCGGAAAGCCGCCGTTCAAAGCGCTTTCCGAACTCGAGAAACTTTTCGGAAAAAGGAGTATTCTGTGACTGCACTCTGCAAAAGCAGGGCATGCCCTGCGTTATTCTTTCGGGCAGAGAAAACAGTAAAACAAGCTTTGTTAACGTTGTATGCGAAAAATGCAACGGAACAACTAGGATCCGCGCCGGAAGCTCCGGTAAATGTGAGTATTGCGGTAATGCAATTTCAAGCCGGAATACCGGATAAATGCAAAATCCAAAAAGAAAGGAGATGCAAAGTTATATCGAAAGATATTAACATTAACGCAGACAAAGAAATCTGAAGTTCGGATTATACTGTTAGTTAATCCGATACATCCGGCAAATTTTGCATAAATAAAGCTTTCCGAACAGGAAATTGGTGACGGCATAGCAGGCCGCCCGGTATAGAGGCAAAACGCCTTTATTGCCGGGCGGCTTTTTTTGTGCCTTTTTATATGATATTACAAAGCAAAGGAAGCGAAAGCGATTACCTCATAAATAAAAAATTGCCCTGCGTAGGACAAAATTATGCTTTTTGTCGGATATGCCCTGCGGCACGGAGGACACTTTATGAAGCACAGAGCAAAGCGCAAAAAGCATAAGCCTAAAGGACATCACCGCAAATCTTCGGGAAAACATCACAGAAAACCGCCGCCGTATCATAGCCGTGCTCCGCCTCTCTCCGTATTGAATATTCAAAAAAAAGCAAGCGCACGGCGATAAAGGTATATATCGTTGCAGCCGCTATAACAACAATGGTTCCGGCGCATGTAGCACGCATTATATTGAAGAAAATGATCTTTGCGAAATTGTTTTGAATGACATAAGAAACTATGCAATTATTGCCGAAGCAGACAAAGAGACTATTACAAAAAAACTTATGGCACTTAAAAGCAAACATATTAAGGCAGAAACAAAGGTTATAAGGTCTCAAATTGACAGTGCCGAAAAACGTCTGGTTGTCATTAAAACTGCTATTAAAAATCTTTATATCGATAAGTGCAGCGGAAACCTTCCCGAAGAGGTATTCAAGTCAATGATGGAAGATTTTTTGACAGAGCAGGAGAACATCGAAAATCGAATTCCTCAATTAAAAAAAGGGATTACGAGGAAAAAGAGCAACGCAACAGATGAGGTTAATGAGTGGATAAGACTTATCGGGCAATTCTCTAATGCAGATAAACTCGATAGAAATATCATAACACAACTCATAGACAGTATTACAGTTTCGGAGCGCAAGCAGGTTGACGGTAGGTGGGAACAGTCTATTGATATAGAATACCGTTTTATAGGAAACGTGTTAAACGAATCGGAAAAACAAAGTAAAAAGAGAACATTGCTTAGTTCATAACCTAAACAATGTTCTCAAACCTAATTGTTCAATATCACGCTCTCGTAAAGTAGGATATTGAATGATTGGCGGAGAAGGAGAGATTTGAACTCTCGCGCCGGTTGCCCGACCTACACCCTTAGCAGGGGCGCCTCTTCGACCTCTTGAGTACTTCTCCAAAAAGTTTGCTGAAAATAAAATATTCAATTCACATTGCAAAAACAAAGTGGCGGAGAGGCAGAGATTCGAACTCTGGGTGCTGAAAGCATCACTAGTTTTCAAGACTAGCTCCTTAAACCACTCGGACACCTCTCCGTGCAGTTTTGCAACGTAAATTATTATACCAGTTAACGCGTGATATGTCAAGTGTTTTTTTAAAAATTTTATGCCGTCTTTTTCCAAAAAAACAAGCAAGTTAATATTTTTTTGCTCAAAAAGCGCTCTTTCGGTATCTTCAATCGCTTTAAGCGCCAAATCGTCCTTTTGGCACACGAGATAAAGATACAGCGCGTCGATAATTGCAAGCTGTGCGATACGCGAATTAAGTCCCAAAATCGAGTGGCGCGTTTCGTTCGACGCGGTGAAAAAGCACAATGTCGCTTTGCTTTAAAAATAGGCGATTTTCCCTCGTTTGTAAGGCAAATTGTGGCAGCGCCGTTGTCGCGCGCGATTTTAAGCGCCTCCACGACGTCTTTTGACGAACCCGAGTGCGAAACGCCGATTGCCACGTCACCTTTTTAGTTGCGACGCGTTTATCGCCTGCATATGGTTGTCGCTGTACGCAAAGGCGTTGCACCCCGCACGCAGAAATTTATGCTGTGCGTCGATTGCCACCGCGGCGGAGTTTCCCAGTCCGTATATCGACACGATTTCCGCGTTTGCAATGGCGTTTGCCGCCTTTTCGATTTCCTCTTTTTTCAGCGCGCCTTTTGTTTTTTCAAGCGAGCAGTAAATGTCGTTTGACACCTTTTCAAAAATTTCAAAACAGCTGTCGCCCTTTTTCACCGTGTCGTCAACGTTCTTTTTGCCCTCGTCGCGCGCGATTGAAATTTTAAGTTCCTGGTATCCGCTGCAGCCGAGCCTGCGCGCAAAACGCACGATTGTCGCCTCGGAACAGTTACATTCCTCCGCAAGCTCGCAAATGGAGAGCGGAATTAAATCGCCCGGTGCGACAAAAATCCAGTCGGCGATTTTTCTCGGCACGGCCCATTTTATCATATAAAAACTTTCACTTGCAGAAGTGTTCTGTTCATAATTTCCCCCAAAAAATTTTATTTAAGCCATAAAATTTTATTCAATCATAAATTTGTCGGTAAAGCCTTTGGAAAGCGCATTTTTTTGCGTATTCTTTCGCAAGCGCAAGGCTGTGAAGTTTGTAATTTCCGCACTGAACCTCGTTCATAGCCGGAACAACCTCGGTTTCAAGCACTTTTTTTAAGCGAGTTTTCCACTGCGCCGATAACCGTTTTAACATCGTCCTCGCCCCAGGCGGTCATATAAAAACCCGTTCTGCATCCCATAGGAGATAAGTCGATGATGTTGTCCATATCGTCGCGCATATACGTTGCCAAAAGGTGCTCGAGCGTGTGAATACCCTCGCTTTGCATTTCCTCTTTGTTTGGCTGCATAAAGCGAATGTCAAATTTTGTAACCTTGTCGCCTTTTTCGCCCGTCAGAACGGTGCATTTGCGCACAAACGGCGCTTTAACTTTTGTATGGTCAAGAGCAAAGCTTTCAACTTTCATATAAAGAACCTCCGATTTCGGTAAAATTTCACTAAATCATATTTTACCAAATTTTTCATTTCAAGCGTTATTAAACAAAAACAAAACCGAGATGCGCGCGCAATCTCGGTTTTATGCGATAATTTCAAAAATTAAAGCGTGCCGAAAAGTCTGTCGCCCGCGTCGCCGAGACCGGGAACGATATATTTTTGCTTCGTTGAGTTTTTCGTCGAGCGCACCGCAGTAGATGTCAACGTCGGGGTGAGCCTTCTGCATACATTCAACGCCCTCGGGAGCGGCGATTATGCACATAAGTCTGATGTCTTTTGCGCCTCTCTGCTTGATGAAATCAATAGCCGCAACACTGCTTCCGCCTGTTGCAAGCATAGGGTCAACAACGATAACTTCCCTTTTGTCAACGTCAACGGGGAGTTTGCAGTAATATTCAACAGGTTGTGCCGTTTCGTGGTCGCGGTAAAGACCGATATGTCCTACCTTTGCCGACGGAACTATGTTCATAATTGCGTCAACCATACCGAGACCTGCTCTCAAAATGGGAACAACCGCAATGGGTTTTGCAATTTCTTTTCCGACCATTTTTGTGATGGGTGTTTCAACCTCTTTGTCTACAAGCTTCAAATCTCTTGTTGCCTCATAGCCCATCAAAAGTGCAATTTCGTTAACCAGCTCGCGGAATTCCTTTACCGGTGTGTCCTTATCGCGGAGTTTTGTGATTTTATGAACTATAAGAGGGTGGTCCATAACGTGAACTTTGCTCATTTTGTTGCCTCTTTTTCTTAAAGTAATTTTTTTAAAAGCGCGTATATCACGCTCAAATCCACAAAAATTATACTACATATTACTACAAAAAGTCTACATACTTTTCAAAAAAATAGTTATTTTTGCACAATAATTGAATGTATATTTGTAAAATTTATTTATTCAAAAACTTTTTAATACCGTAGGTAACATTGCCGTTTTCAACCGCAAAGCTGAAATATTCGCTGTCGGCATAGTTTGATATGTTGCTGCCGCGTATTCCTTTTAATTCAAAATATTTAACTCCGCCTTTTGCGTAAACCGAGTTAACCTCGCCGTCGTAAAGCACAAATCCGCGTCTGCCCGACTTGTCGGATAGATATTTTTCGGTTAAATCGTCAAACAAATCCTGCTCGTTTTTGCTTTTGAAAACAGGCTTTTTCGCGCAAAAATCAAAAAAATACGTTTTTTTGCTGGTTGTGCCGTCAAGCGCGGATATGATTTTTCTGCCACTGCGAAAGCGAATTTCCCGAAATTGTTCCGCCGTAGTTGTTCGCCGTGACAAACAGGCAGTTTTTGTATTCGTAAACCTCGCATACGTCGGTTTTGACGCTCTTGATTTTGGTGTTTACCGAGTCGGTTTTGTTGCCCGAAAAAGATTGAAACTTCGGTATTCTGCGCCGTTTTTTTCGTTGAATTTGCGGACAATCGCGCGTTCCAAAAAGCGTGTTTTTTTGAAACGGGACTTCCGAACGCGGTGAAATAAAACGAATTTGCATCGGGAGTGATTTGTTTTAGTCCGTCAAGCGATGAAACGTCGTCGGGGAGGGGAATATCCTCCGCGATATTTCCGCAGTAGAGCGCAATATGCGTGTTGACGTTTTTGCACGCGATTGTCATAATCGCACTGACCTCTTTCGCGCCGACAAGGTTGTTGCCCTCGCGCGTGAACACGTCGTCGGTGAAGTTTATATCGGTGTCTTTTAAGTTTATCGGCGCGCTTTTTGCCGTCCTTGTCACAGCCCTCAAGGCTGATGTACTGCTTTTCGCTGACTCCGAGTTTTACGGTTTTTGTGCTGGGGTAAATTGCGGAAATGTCACCCAAAACGTTAAATTCGCAGGACGCCTCAATAATATTTTCGTCAATTCCGTTTTGGTACGTTGCAAAAACCTTGCCGATACCCTCGGTTTCGGGATAGTAAAATCCGTCCTCAATTTTTCCGTTTTCACAGCTCCATTCCGCAACGTCTGGCGCAACGGTGCCGATATACATTCCGTTTTCGTCGTACAAAAGAATTTCCACAAGCGAGGACGTACCCTTAAAAAAACAGTATCGCTTGCAGGCTTTAACACCATTCTTGACGCATTGCCCTTTGCTGCCGTCATTTTTATGCCGATACCGTTTATGACACTTCGCAGACTGCCCTCGCTCGGGAGGTTTATAACCTCGTTTGCGCCCGTTTCGGTGTTTTTTTCGCAACCATTGTCGTCGAACCGCCTCCGTCGAGGTTTATCGCGTTGTATATGCCGTTGTTTATGAGAATTTCCGATAATTCCGCGAGCGACACGCCGATGCTGTCCGCCTGGCGTCCGTCAACCGTGATGAGATAAAGCGTCTTGCCGTCTTTGTCAAGTCCGAGTGCGGTGCGCGGATTTAATCCTGCAATGTTGTGAGTGTTTTTTTGCGGTTTGACCGTCTTTTACAAGCAGTGTTCCGCCTCCCATTGCAAGGTTTATGTTTTCGTAATTCGGCTGAAGCGAGATGTCAAACACGATTTTTGTCGCCGATTTGGAAGTTGTCGAGCAGAAATGTCGTTCGGTCTTTCAAAAAAATGACAGAACATAGCCGTTTTCGGGGATTTTGCACGGGCCTGCGTCGTAGTTTATTGCGGTCACGGTGTCGTCCTCAACCACCATTTCAACCTGATACGCGTGCGAGCCGGGCGAGGTTTCGCCCCATTTGGAATTATACATAACAATTCCGTCCAAATCGTCGTATTTGTTGATGTGTTTAATCTGCGTTCCCTCGCCGTTGGGCGCGGTCACGGTCATATATGTGTCAATGTAGTCAAACAGCATATGCTTGTCGTCGGTTTTCACAAAAACCGCATTGGACGTGCTTGCCTTTGCGTAGGACGTTAGCTTTTCGCCGTCCTTTATCTCAACGCCGACGGGGCTTCCCTTGCCCTTTTCGGTGCTCGACCACGAGAAAAAGTCGCCGTTTACCGCAACGTATGTATCGGCTTTTTCGGCAAGCGTTTTAACGTTTGTAAGCTTGCGTATGTCGTTTTCGTCCTTCAAAAGTTCCCGCGTCGATGTAGTCTTTCGACAGGTCGGCGCTTGCAATGTTGATGTTCAGCCAGCCGTTTTTGTCAGCGAGCGGATATGCGAAATTTTAAGTCCGTCGATATATTCCGTTTCGTCATACAGACTGTATATCGGCGCCGCCGCGTATGCCGATGTAAAAAAACAAGCATAAGTGCAAGAATAAGCGATGTTAATTTTTCAATTTGCCAAAACTCCTTTATATTAAAGATATTTTCATTATAACGCACATATAAATCCGTGTAAATATATTTTTGCGTTATTTAATAAAATTGTAATTGAAATTTTTTTGAATATGTGGTAATATATACAATGTAATATTATGTGTTTTTGATAGTGAGGTACATTAAAATGAAGAGAATAAGGGTATTGCTTTGCGCTTATGGGGCTTGAAATCGGCGGTGCGGAAACGCACGCTGTGGAGCTTGCAAAAATATTTGTGCAAAAAGGATATATTGTTTATGCGGTGTCGAGCGGAGGAGTTTACGAAAAAGAGCTTGCCGACGCGGGAGTGCGCCATTATTACGCGCCTCTTACCAAAAAAGACCCGATAAGTATGTATAAATCGTACAGTGTTATAAAAAATACGGTTCTGCGCGAAAAAATCGACTTAATCCACGCGCACGCGAGAATACCTGCGTTTGTAAGCTCGCTTGTGAAAAAGAAGCTCGGTATTCCGCTTGTTTCCACCGTCCACGGGGTGTATTCCACCGCCTGGCACTACAAAATGCTCACAAACTGGGGCGACGAGGCGGTGTGCGTGAGCGAGGACGTGCAGAAATACGTCATTGAAAAACTACAATTTTTCGCCAGATAACACGCTTGTTACAATAAACGGCATTGATACCGACGTTTTTTTCGGGCGATTTTATACACTACGACACGCTTGCCGAGTTTAACTTGCCCGAGCACGCGTTCAAAATCGTGTGCGTCAGCCGTCTTGACGTAGAGCAACACCAACGCGGCATATGCGCTTTTTGAGCATTGCCGATAAACTGAGACGCGCAGATTGACGAGCTTAAAATAATTATGGTGGGCGGCGGCGACGAATTTGAAAAATCAGTGCGCTTTGCGCCGAGAAAATCAGCGAGCTGAAAAAGAAATTTTCGTTATGACAAATTCGCGCACCGACGTGCATAAGTTTTTGTCGATAGCCGACGTTTTTGTGGGCATAAGCCGTGCCGCGCTTGAGGCTATGAGCGCGCGCGTTCCCGTTATTCTTGCAGGTCAGTTCGGCTACGGCGGAATTTTTCGCCCGACAATCTCGACGTTTGCCTCAAAAACAATTTCACCTGCCGAGGCGAGGATTTCGCGTCGGACAACACGTTTTTTTGAAGATATTATGACCGTTTACAATATGCCGAGTGAAAAAGGTCGGCGCTTACGCAGTTCGGGCGCGAAACGGTGTTGAAAAACTATTCGGTAACCGCAATGGCGGAGAACACCATAACCGCGTATAAAAAGGTTCTGCGCGAAAAAGCGAACGGTTACGATTTTTATGATTTCGGGATATTTCGGCTTCAACAATTCGGGCGACGACGCGCTTTTTGCAGGCTATGCTCGACAACCTCAAAAGCCTTGACAAAGATGTGAGAATTGTGGTCTTGTCGCGCCGTCCCGACGAAACGGTGAAAAAGGTATAACGTTGACGCGATAAACCGTTTTTTTCGCCGTTTAAGGTGATGAAAGTGATGAACCGCACAAAAAGTGCTTCTGAGCGGCGGCGGTTCGCTTATTCAGGACGTCACCAGCACAAAAATCAATTTTATATTATCTCACAATTATGAAAACTGCACTCAAAAAACATATGTCGCTTATGGTATATGCAAACGGCGTAGGACCGATAAACAGGGCGAAAAAAACCGCCGTCTTACCAAGAAAAATTTTTCGACAGGGCGGATATTATCACCCTGCGCGAGGAGGGTTCGCTCAAACTTCTTAAAGAAATCGGCGTGACAAACGATAACATTATGCTCACTGCCGACCCGGCGCTCAATCTTGTGCCGTCCGACGCGGAGCTTACCGAAAACGTTTTAAAATCGCACGGAATAAAAGGCGATATAAATTTAATCGGCGTGTCGGTGCGCGAATGGAACAAAAACGAGCATAATTTTGAAAAAACTTTCGCGAAAAATCTTGACATCATCTGCCGTATGAATAACGTTTACCCCGTTTTTCTGCCTATGCAGCTGCCGAGTGATTTGGAATTTTCAAAGAAAATCTGCAAAAACCTTGAAACGCCGTATTATATCATCGGCACGCGCTACGACGAGAAAAATTTTTTTGCAGGCATAATTTCGCGGTGCTCGCTTTTTAATCGGTATGCGCCTTCATTCGCTTATCTACGCGGCGAGCGTGTGCGTGCCTATTGTCGGCATTGTCTACGACCCGAAGGTTAAAAGCTTTCTCGATTACGTCGGTCAGACGCATTTTATCGACGCGGAAAAAATTTCGGGCGAGAATTTTATCGGCATAATAAGCGACTGTCTGAAAAATAAAGACGCGATAAGGGAAGAATTTAAAAAAACGCATAGACGTTCTTTGCAAAAAGGCGAAATACAACGCGGACATCGCGATGAAACTTCTTAATAAGGAAACAATTATCACGTTCGGCGCGGAAAACGACAGCGTAAACGGTGAGAATACCGAGGAGGTGCACGGTGAGAATACTGGGGATTGATTACGGCGACGCAAGAGTGGGAGTTGCGGTGTCCGATCCTTTGCTTTTTACGGCGCAGGGCATAAAGACACTGCCGAACAAGGTTTTTTTGAAAAATGCTTTTTGAGCCTTGACGAAATTTACAATGAATACAAGCCCGAAAAAATCGTTTTGGGATTTCCCAAAAAATATGGACGGTTCGGTGGGATTTCGGGGCGAAATAACGCTTGAATTTAAAAAACGCTGGAGGAAAGATATAAAAAAACAGCGAGGTTGTTTTGTATGACGAACGGCTCACAACCGTTATGGCGGACAGATTTCTTTCGGCGACAAACACGCGCGGAAACGGACGCAAAAAGGTTATCGACACCGTGTCCGCGGCGGTGATTTTGCAGAATTATCTCGACAGCGAGAGAAATAATATTTTTAAAAGGAGAAAAAAATAATGAGCGAATTTAATTTTTAACGAAAAATAAAGAGGGAAATATCATACCTTTTGAGGACGAAAACGGAAACAAAGTGAATTTTTGAAGTGATAGACGCGTTCAAAAATGGACGGCAGTGAATATGTTGCACTGCTCCCTGCCGATGACGACGATTATGACACCGAAGTGTTTATTATGCGTATTGAAAAAAGAGGGGCGATGACGACGTTTTGGTGTATATCGAAAACGACGAGGAACTGGACGACGCGTTTGAGATGTTTAAAGACCGTATGGGCGACGAATACGACTTTTTGGACTGATATTTTTATAGGGGAGTGTAAAATGATGAAGAAAATTTTTGTGTATTGTGCTGGCATTGTCAATGGTGATGTGCCTTGCGCCGAACGTTTTTGCGGAAGACGTCATTGCCGAGGGAACGTGCGGTGTGAATGCAACGTGGAAGATAACGAGCGATGATACGCTTACAATCAGCGGAACCGGTGATATGTATTCATATGCGTCTTATTACTGGAGTAAGTATGCAAACAGTGTATATTACGTAGTTATAGAGGACGGAATTACTTCACTTGCAAATTTTATGTTTGACGGTTTTAAATTTATTTCCGAAATAAAAATTCCCGACAGCGTTACAAATCTCGGAATAGGTTCGTTCGGCGGCTGTGTAAACCTTGAAACCGTAGAAATAGGCAAGGGCATGAACACATTCGACAATACCTCATTCGGCGATTGCTTAAAACTTGAAAAAATTATTGTTTCGCCGGAAAATGAAAAATTCGCAGACGTTGACGGCGTGCTGTTCAACAAAAGAAAAAACAGAGCTTATATGCTTTCCCGCATATTGGATTAACAGTGACGAAAACCGCCGTTACGATGTTGAAAAAGGCGTCGAAAGCGATTACATTCTGCCCGACAGTGTGACATCGGTTGCGGAATCTGCTTTTTGTTCCAAAATCCGCATAAGAAATTTTTATACCGAAAAACAATCTGTATTTCACAGATGTTGACGGCGTGCTATTTAACAAGGACAAAAACCGAGCTTGTGCGCTATCCGACGAGAAAAGAGGGCAGTGCATATGCCGTTTCCGATGACGTTTTTGAATATCCGCGAGGGCGCGTTTGCCTATGCCGAAAATCTGACGGGCGTAACACTTCCGCAGAATATAAGCGAAATAAAAATTCAAGTGCTTTTTACAACTGCACGGGTTTAAAAAAATATAGTAATTCCGCAAAAAGTTACAAAAAAATAGGAAATGTTGCATTTGCAGGGGTGTGAAAAATCTTGAATGTGCAGTGTTGCCCGACAGCGTTGAAACGCTTGAAGTACGGGCTTTTGACGGCTGTGTTATGCTTTCGGACGTTGAAATTCCGCGGAATGTGAAAGAAATTCCGTTTGCTGTATTCCGCGCGTGCGAGAGCCTTAAAAATATAAAACTGCCCTATGGTATTGAAAAAATCGACAACTCGGCTTTCGGAGGGTGCGAGAGCCTTGAAAAGATTGACATTCCTCAAAGTGTTAACGAGATAGCAGGCAATGCTTTTGCAAGTTGCGGAAATCTTGAAACGGTAACTTTCCGAAACGGCGGAAATGTAACTTTCGGTGCTTTCAAGAGCTGTGCAAATTTAAAACGGGTAAATATTTTTTTCCGACAGTATTAAAATGGATAATGTATTTTATATGTGTAAAAAAACATAAAAAGACGTGTATTTTTGCCGTTTCTGCCGATAATGTGACAGATGTTGAAGAGGATAATAAGGTTTGTATAAACCTTGCAGATGAAACAGCTTGAAAAAAAGCCGAAGTCCATTACAACACGCCGTGCACGGTGTCGTCGATGACGGAAAGCGAGGGAAAAACAGCGGTTTCGGTAAATGCGAAAAACATAGACGCGCAGGCGAAAGTCACGGTAGGATTTTACAAAAACGGTGCGCTTGCCGACATAAAAGTGTGTGATGTATCCGACCTCACAGCCGAAACGGACAAAGATTTCGACACCGTAAAAAAATTATGACGTTCCCGTCTTTGCCGTCGTTAAAAACCGATTTGCATAAAAAGAAGAGATGTAAAAAAACGGCGTATGACAAAAAAATCAGGTAACTTAATAAATTATTTATACAAAAAGCAAACGGAGCAGACACAGTATTTGCCGTTATATCGGGCAATTTGCGGTCTGCTCCTTTTTATATCCGAACAAACAAAACGAATGTTTGAACGGCAAAAAGTGCGGTAAAAACCGGCCGGTTTCTATCCCCTTTTTGCTTTTTATATTCCGACGGGGTAAAAACCGACAACGGTTTTTGAAATTTCTAATAAAAAGTATTTCTGTTTGTAAAACCTATTTTTAAGGTAAATCTCATTTAACGAATTGTTGCTCTCAAGTATCAGCTGTTTTGCCTTTTCAATGCGCGTCTGCGCCAGAAAAATCGCTGAAATTCACGCCCAGCGACGATTTGATTTTTCTTTGAAAGATGCTTTGGCGTAACGTTAAACTTTTTCGCTATTTCGTCAAGGCAGAGCGTACATTCGCAATAATGAGCGTTTATAAATTCAATAATATCTTCAATCTCTATTTTTTTCCCTTGTAAATGTTGTTATGCGTCGCTTTTTTTCAATCAAATTTATCATAAAATTGTTAATTTCTTCGGGCGAGCAGAGAATTATCTCCGAAATCAGCTCTACGTCGCTTTTGTCGTCGGTCGAATACGAAATTCCCTTTGTTGCGAGCGCCTTAAAAATACACACGAGAATTTGACTGTAAAGCTTTATCATATTTTTCTCGGAGGTATGATTGTTTACGTTGTTCTTTATGATGTTTTCAAGATGTTTTTTCGCCTCGTCCTGCTTTAAGGAAATTATATAATTATACAGTTTTGTTTCGTCGGTCTGGCTGAAAATATACATTTTTTTATTCTCGGATGAATAACTGTATTTTTCAATACTGTTGAACTGCGCGAGCAGAGATAGCGACTTGTCCGCCTCGGAATATGCTGTTTTTTTAGTCCCGATATATAGCGGTGGATTTCGCTTATGCCGAATTGCAGTTTTACATATTCCTTGTCATATTCAAAAAGTCCTTTTATTGTGTCTATATGCTTTGCAATGCGGTTATTTATGCTTTCGGAGGGATTGTCGAAATTGAGTATTATATAAAATACGCTTTCCTTTTCGTTAAGCACCGTAGTGTCGAAATCCTGCGAGAATGTTGCGTTCAGCACTCCCGAAATGCCCTCGGAAATGCTGTTTTTGCTTTCGTTCGACAAATCTGCGGAAAAACGCATTGAAAAAAACACAAACCGCACCGCAACGGCGGCAAAAATATTCATAATTAAATTCAAATCTTTTATACTCGCCGTAAGAATTGCCGTAGGACGAGTCGGTTGACGAATTAAGAAAGTCGGCGAGCAGTTTCTTGCGTATAAACGGCGATATTATCATATGCTTTTGTTCCAAAAGTGTATTTTTCGTGACAATTTCGTTGTGACTTTTGGTCGTCACAAACGACAAAAGCAAAATCACCGCAAAAAACAGTATGCTTATTATCACAACGTAAAGCATAGACGATTTCAGCTTCTGATTGATAAAATCGGTGCTGATTGCGCAAAGATAGCTGTAACCCATAATGTTCCGCGTGGGGGAAAGGGTGGTAATCAAAAATTCGTTTCCCGACGCGTCTTTGTAAACTCCCGTATGCGACGCGGATTTTTATCAGTGAATTATATATTTCGTTGTTCAAAAATACTGCTTATGCTCTCCTGCGGTGTCGGAAAAAAACGCGCAGAGTGCGGTTGTTCACCAAATAAAAAAATTTGTCTGCGGAGGTGCATCGTAGCTTTTGAATTTTAAAATAAGACTGTTTATGTCAACGCAGATTACAAGCAGGTTGTTTGAGTCTATATCGGCGATTTTTGTAAAAACAACGGGAAGTATATTTTTCTCGCCGTCCGGCAGTGTAACCTTTGACGGCGGTAAAATCTGATAATCCTGAAGAGGATTTATGAAATTGTTCCAGAAAAGCACGTTGTATTCCTCAAAATTGTATTGTTCGGATAAAAACCTGTCTGCACCGCAGATGCCGTCGGGGGTTATAATCTTTTTAACCGCGCGTTCAAACAGAATTACGGTGTCAACAATTTGATTGTCGGTTTTTAAATTCGCCGAGCCGTGCGCACAAACCGTCAATCTGTGCGTCCGAAATCTCCTTGTTCGGCGAATATCGGAATATATCCGCAAAATTTACGTCGTCGGCAAGCGATTTTGCGTTGCCGACGGTTTGCATAACGCTGTTTTTCAATTTCCTGTGAGGTATAGTCTAAAATATTGGAATAATTTTCGGTCAGAAGCTTTTTATACGCAGAGTGCTGATAAATATGAAACGAAAAACATACACAAGGCAGATAACAACAATAAGGCCAATCGAAACGGGTATTGTAATATTTTTGCCGATAAACGAACTTTTAAATGAACTTTTTTTGAAAAATGTTTTTGAAAAAAAGCTGATTGTTTCATAATTCCCTCTGAAATTGCAAATTGTGTTTAATTTTTGCTGAATTTAAGCAATCCTTATGATAAAAAAATATAACATTTTTCCCCTTGATAAGTCAAATAATTATTGCAAAAAAACAGAAAAAGTGTTACTTGGAGAAAAAAATGTAACTTACCAAAAAAACGAGCCAAATGTTACAATGCGTAATTATCGCTCTTGAAAAAGGCAAACGCAAGGCTATATGATTGATATAAGCTTATCAGACAAAAATCAAAAGGAGATGTGAAAGGAATTATGAAAAAGTTTAATCTGAAAAAAACTGTTGCCGTTGTGCTCACGGCCGCGGCAATAACCGGTTGTTTTTCGGGCTGCAATCTGAAAGGCGGAAAGAGTAACGGTAAAGTTCAGCTCACCGTAAGCAACTGGCCTGCCGACACTTCTGTGACGAACAAGGCGCTTTACGAGGGCTGGAAAGCAAAAATGGAGGAAAAATATCCGAACGTTGAGGTTGTTCCGGATAAATCGGTATACGACCCCAAAACGTTTTTTGCAAAAGCGAGCAGCGGTCAGCTTCCGACAATTATATTAACACCGCTCACCGAGCTTGACAAAAATCGTTGACGCGGGATATGCGGCGGACCTTACATCTTATATGGAAAAATATAAATACACCGAAAGTATGAATCCGACACTTCGCGAATTTGTGACAAGAGATAACAAGCTCTGGGCGCTTCCTACAAATATATATGCAATGGGACTTTACTGCAACAGAAAGCTTTTTGAAAAGGCAGGGCTTGTAAACAGCGACGGAACGCTTATGTATCCCAAAACCTATGACGAGCTTATACAAACCGCAAAAACCATCACCGAAAAAACGGGCGAGGCAGGATTTGCGACCGGCACGATGAACAATACCGGCGGTTGGCTCTTTATGAACATAGCGTGGTCGTTCGGCGTTGACTTTATGGAGGAAAAGAACGGCAAATACGTTGCAACGTTCGACAGTCAGGAATGTATCGACGCGATTAACTACATTAAAGATTTAAAATGGAAATACAACGTGCTTCCCAGCAACACGCTTATTGACCAGGCGGAATTAAGAAAGCTTTTTATGCGCTCGGCAAGGTGGGTATGGTGTTCACCGCTCCGCCCGACAACGCGCTTGTGCGTGACTACAATATGTCTATTGACGACCAGTATGTTGTAAGAGTTCCCGAGGGCCCTGCCGGCAGATACGCGCAGATGGGCGGTAACCTTTATATGATAAGCAACACCGCAACCGACGAGGAAATCGACGCGGCATTCAAATGGTTTGAAATTATCGGCAAATCGCCCTCTCTTACCGACGAAAGCAAATCCGCTCTCGAAAAAGAGCTTGAAACCCTATAACAAGGACGGCTGGGTTGTTACCGAAAAACAGTTCTTTGATATTTGGGTCAACAAAGACAGAACCGACGCGGAAAAACGCTATAAGAAAGAAATATACAAACGTTAAACCCGAGGCGTTTGCCGATTACTTCAGCTTTGAAAACGTAATCGTAAAAAGCCGAAGAACCCGTCGCGGCACAACAGCTTTACAGCACGCTCGACTCGGTAATACAGGCGGTTTTGACCGACAAAAAAACGCAGACGTTGCCGCACTTGTAAAAACAGGTGGCGCAGGACTTTGAAAAAAATAATTTAAGTGATAAAACAACAAACACAAAAGGGTGAAAAAAATGAAAACGCTATCAAAAAAATCAGACATCGCGTCAAACCGAAAAACACTTTTTTTCAGGCTCACATCGCACGATATTTCGGCTTGGGCTCTTATGCTCCCGTCGCTGTTTTTGTTCTTCTTTATAATGTGGCAGCCGATTTACACGGGTATAAAAAATTCGTTTTTTGAGCTTAAAGGATACACGGCGGTAGGGTTTGTGTGGCTTGACAACTACAAAAAGGTTTTGAGCGACACGCTCTTTCCCGTCGTGCTGAAAAACACATTCACATATATACTGTGGTCGTTTGTAATCGGATATTTGCCTCCGTTTATATGCGCGGTATTCGTCAACGAAATGGTGCATCTTAAAGGATACTTTAAATTCAGCATCTATTTCCCGGTAATCATTCCGTCGGTGGCGGTGTATATGATTTGGTATTTCTTCTATCAGCCGGGCGAAGGCGGAATTTTAAACTACTTTTTTTAAGTATATTCAAGCTTCCGCCGTCAATGTGGCTGCAAAAATACCAAACTCACCATTATGCTTATCGTGCTTACAATGTCGTGGCATAGTTTCGGCGGAACGATGATTACATACCTCGCGGCGCTCCAGGGAATTAACCAGGAGCTTTACGAGGCGGCAAAAATCGACGGCGCAGGAATACTTACAAGAGCAAGGGTTGTAATATTCCCCCATATGAGAGGCATTTTACTGCTTATGGCAATTAGACAGATAATCGGCGTGTTCCAGGTTATGGAACAGCCCCTTATGATGACGGGCGGAGGCCCAAACAATGCGTCTATCACCATAGCATTGCAAACGTACAAATATGCGTTTGAATATTACAAAATGCACTATTCGCTTGCATTAAGCACGGTAACTTTCTGCCTGCTTTTGATACTAACAGTTATTTATGCGTTTGCGGAAAGGAGAATTGACCAATGAACAAGCGATTTGCAAACAAAGATACGGGTCTTATCGTGGCAACCGATTTAAAAACCGCAAAGGCAAGAACGGCTTATTGGATAATGTTTGCTTTCCTTATTATTGCAAGCGTTGTGTGTCTGTTCCCCGTGGTGTGGGTGTTTATGTCGGCGTTCAAAGACCTCGACGAATTTTTTTGAGCGTTCCGCCGACCATTATACCGAAAAAACCTTTAACATTAAAAATTGCCCGAGGTGTGGAAGCTTTTAAAACTTCCAAAGATACTATTTAAAACAGTATATGGCTGGTTATCGGCGACTGCGTGTGCGCGGTGCTTTTTAACGGTATGTTCGGTTATGTGCTGTCGAGGCTCAAACCGAAAGGTGTAAACCTGGTGTTTACGGCGGTTTTCTGGACTATGCTTATGCCGTCCACAACAAATATGATACCGCTTTTTATGACATTTGTTAACTTCCCGGTTATCCACCTCAACTTAACCGATACATATCTTCCTATGTGGCTGATAGCCGGAGCAAATGCATATTTTTACACTTCTTTTTCAGAAGTGCGTTCAACAACATTTCAATGACGTATGTTGAGGCGGCGCGAATGGACGGCTGTACAAATGCCGGGATTTTCTTCAAAATTATGGTTCCGCTTTGTATGCCTACCGTGTTTGTTGTTTTGATATTCAGCGTTCAGCAGGCTTGGGGAGCGTTTCTGTGGCCGTATCTCGTGCTCAAAGACACCGATATGTTCCCGATTTCGCTCAAACTTTTCGAGCTTAAAAATTCGGGCGTTGCAAGCGATATATATTTTGTTGCGATACTTATGGCGATTATTCCGCCGGCAATTTTATACTGATTCTTCTCAAAATATATAATGGGCGGTGCAAACGTTTTCGGGCGGTATAAAAGGTTAATTTTATTTGTGCATTGCACAGGAAAGGAAGATAGAAAAAAATGAAAAAATGTAAAAAGAATTTTTATGCTTTTTGCTTATGATGTGTTTGGCATTTCCGTTAGTTACCGCCGGCACGGCAGTTGTGTCTGCAAGTGCGGACTCTTTGACGGTTGATTTTGATAATGACGCGGATTTTAGTACGGATACATCATCTTCGTTCTACTGGCAGACCACAGGTACAAACCGTGTTGTTCCCAAACCCGTAACCGAGGACGGAATGAAACAGGGTAAGTTTGAAGGTCCGTCAACAGGAACAAATTATCATAATCTTGTGATTAAGGACACTTCTCTTGACAGCACAAACTATGTTGTTGAGATGAAAGTAAAACGTACAACACAGGATAGCTTTTGCGGTGTATGTTCAGGGTTCCGATACAAGCAATGCAAAAATTGCAAACATTAAAAATAAAAGGTGCATATTCCTCGATTATATATCAGTCAAAGGATAGTACGTATAAAGACCTCTCCGCTTCAAGAGGTGTGGGGAGCGTATGATACAATTTATCTGCACGTCGACACTTCAAGCAAAAAATGTCAGGTTTATGTTAACAGCTCTGCTAACTGCTATGAATATGATTATGACGGCGACGGAAAAATTTCAAACATCAGGTTTGATATGCAAAACGATATTACAACAGACGGGGAAGGTGCTGCATATGTGGACTATATCAAAATTTATCCTGCCGGTGCAAGTTTTCTTCCGCCGATATTAAACCTTGAATTTGAAAACGAAGCAAGCAAAGAACTGCGAAACAAAGCAACTTGGTCAACAGCAAAAACAATTCCGGATGTTGTTGACGCAAACGGTTTAAAAGCGGTAAAAATGAATAAAGGAAATTCAAATTATCTGCTTAACATAAATTCAACCAATCTTCCCGTAACAAGTGAGGTTGTAGTTGAAACAAAGGTAAAAAAATTTCAAGTGCAAGCCAGTTTAATATATGCTATACTGTTACAGGTGATAAAACGGGTACTTTCAACTTAAGAGCACCGTTTAATACTTCTAATGTAAAAACATTTTACGACGCAACAAAAAGCATCGCTGATAAGCGGTGCGTACTACGAAACAGATGTTATTCCGACCGCACCGAATTTCAATATCGGCTGGAATACGATATATGTAAAAATCAATCCCGCAACAGGAGCGTATACAGCTTATGTGAACGGTTCGAGCACAAGCGGAAATGTGACAAACAGTGTTACAAATGCGAAATTTACATCTTTGAGATTTGACTGCAACGCCTCCGATTCGTGTGCATATGTTGACTCCATAAAAATTTATGACGCGGCGGGCTGGACTGCACCGTCAAATGCGGTTAAATACGACACAGACGACAATTTTGAGGGGTTACGAAACAGGCGCAAGCGCGTACAACGGCCTTATTAACTACGCAAACGACACCGCGTTTTCGGCGGTTGTATCAGCCGACCCGACAAACAGCTCGAATAAATGCCTTGAAATTTCGGGCACGGCGGAGAAAAACATTCGACATCGGCATAAACTCAACAAACGCGGTTATAGAATACAAAGCATATTTACCTCAAAATTCATACTGCCAGATTGCAAATATACAAAATACCGAAAACAAAGGCTATGTAGCGTCGTACACAAGCACAGACAAAACACAGGTTAACTTTTCATCAACGTTCGGCACTATGGACGGCAAAACATATGCAAAGGTTTCCGAGGGGTGGAATACTTTTAAATACATAATCAACACTGCCGATACAAACGAATATACGCTTTACACGTTTGTAAACGGAAGATTTATAAATAAAGAAAAAAATATACGGGAACGGTTAAATATTTGAGAATGTCAATTCCGAAAAACGGAAGGCGTTAAGCTTTATATCGACGATTTTTCGGTAAAATACAATTCGGGATTTAACATCACACTGCCCGAGGTTTACAAAGACGGAACAAAGCTTTCGGCAGAGGGAAACGTTGCAAACGGCAGTAACATTGACGTAAAATACACCGCTCTCAACATCGGAGATGAAAGCGTAACAAAAAATATCGTATTTGCGGTTTACAAAAACGAAAACGGCGCTTTGTCGCTTGCACAGGCAGAAATTATCGGCGGTGACGACACAGCATATGTGAAAGGTTTTAACGATAAATCCCATACCGTAACGCTTAAAACGGCTGTGGATTTTGATAACGGCGATATTGTAAAAGTGTTCTGCTGGAATGATGCTTCGTCGTTAACACCGTTTACCGAGGCGGTTGTAATAGAAAAATAAACGGGGTTGTTTGGTACTTCAAGGAGGGTGACAGGTGTGCAGAAAATAAAAAAAGCAATATGCCTTGCGGTCAGCCTGATAATGCTGTGCACGGCAAATTCCGCGGTGTTTGCAAGGTCGTTAAGCTCAAAAACCGTTTAATCCCGATTTTCATTTGAGCAATGTGTTTGAAATATCGGATTTGGCGGTGCAGAAGTACGATTTTGAAAATTTTGAAGTCGGCGCGTCTGCGGTGAGCGCAGGTTTTAACAGTTTAAACAATGTGACCGACGCATCGGTTGCGGACGATAACGGAAACAAGGTGATTTCGATAAAATCGACAGGTGCGGGAAGTGCGTATATGAAATTTCCGACGGGCGACCTTAAAGACCTTGTTCTTATTGAGCTTGACTTAAAATTTGTAAATTCCGTTTCGCGTGCACAAATTACAACAATGGGTACGGACAGCAACGGAGCAAACGGCGAGAGTGTTGCCGGTGTTGTGACAAGCACTCCGCAATACTGGGGCAATCGGCGCGGCGAACTATATTGATTTTTTTCGCCCAACGAGTGGATAAGGCTGAGTATGGCGGTAGATATAAACGAGGAGGTTTCCGACGTTTATTTCAACGGCGAGCTTTGTGTATAACGATTTGCCGTTTTATGCCGGCACGAAAAACGTCAACGCCGTAAAATTTACGTCGCAAGACGTGGGATATGAATATTATATCGACAATATAAGGATTTGCTCGGCAAAGGATAAAACCGTTATAGAGCATATTGAAGATACAAGACCGAACAATTCATATCCTGCCGAAATGCTTGCTTTTTCGGATGCTGAAAAAGGAAAGCCAGCGCCGTGCGGGCGAAAAACTTCAGGAGGATATAAACAGCGCTGTTTCAAACGGTTTGTCCGAATTAAACGTTGCCGACGGCTATTACCGTTTCGGCAGAGGAAAGTATGAAAATCTCACAATCTCGGGTGCAAGCAATTTAAAAATTATCGGCAATGATGTAAATATCATTGAGGAGTCTATTAAAAAAGCGGTTGTACTGCAAAACTGCAATAACGTTACTCTGCAAGGCTTCAGGATTGATTTTGAACCGCTCCAGTTTTCGCAGGGCACGGTTTTGAGCGTTGACAAAGAGAGCAAAACGTTTACGTTTAAGGTTGACAACGGCTACCGCATACCTGACAGCGGGTGGGATAATTCCAGACTTTTTGCATATCTTGCCGACGGCGAAACGGTTTTGCGGAAGCACCCGAACGACAAGGTTGTAAACGTTAACCATATCGGAAACAAGGTTGTGGAGCTAGGCACAACGCTGGGAAATCTTTTTGACGGCGACGTTCCGTTTGAGCCGGGGTGCAGGGTTGTAATTCCTCTGCGAACGTCTGGCGGTGCGGTTTCGGTGGAAAAACTGCGGAGAGAGCACCTTAAAAAGACGTGCACATTTATTCGTCGCCCGGTTTCGGACTTTATGAACAGGGCGGAAACGGCGGTAATGTTTACGACGGCTTAAGGCTTATAAGACGTCCGAACACAAACAGACTTCACGCGTCCAGCGCCGACGGATTTCATTCAAAGGGCTGTAAAACAGGCCCGAGGCTGATAAACAGCGAGCTTTCGTATGCCGAGGACGATTTGTTTAACGTTCACGGCTCGCTCGACTATGTTTATGACGTTATAGGTAAAAACAAGCTTCTGGTTGTGGGTCACTACGGTATCAGCACAGATGTAGGCACAAGCGTTGATTTTTACGATTTGGAAAGCTACGAATATAAGGACACCGCAACCGTTACGGCGGTGACGAAATTAAGCGACACCGTTTATATGAACAACATAAAAGACGTTTCAAGCTTTATCGGCAGTGAATACGGCGTCACGGTGCGTACAATGGCCGACGGAACCTTTGATATGTACGAAGTTACGCTTGACAGGGACGTTGACATTCTGCCGTACGACTGGTATATCGGCACAAGCACGTCGTCGAAAAACACGGTTATAAAAAATACATATTTCCACGACGGCCCGGTGCGCGGTATTCTTATGCGCGCGCCCGATTCGGTGATTGAGGACTGCACCTTTGAAAACATAAGCTGTTCGGCAATATTTGTGTGTCTTTCAAGGTATTGGTACGAAGGTCCGTGTGCAAACAATCTCACAATCAAAAAACAATACGTTTAAAAAAACACCGTCTGCGGTGTGCCGGGTTCCGAGAGCAGTATGGTTGCAATTCAGGCGATAACCGAAAGGTTTAACGACCGAAAAACGCCCTTTGAAACAACGCATTACAGCAACATAAACATAACGGGCAACACAATCGAGCATTGCCAAACCGCGGCGATTGCGCTGATTAACGTCAAAGACAGCTCGGTGAGCGGAAACACAATCATTGCACCGTTTACCGACTGGCACGGCAATCCGAAAATTATCGACAGCGAAAAGTCGATAGGCATTAAGCTTGACGGATTTAACTCGGCTGTATTTGCGGAATACAGCAAAAATGTTGTTATAAACAACAACACTTTTGAAAAATATACCGAGCGGTGTTGCAAATGTTACAACCAACTTTTTGCCGTAACGGGGGTGAGGATATTATGAAAAAATTTATAACTTTAATCATCGCCGCGGTTTTGGCGGTGCAGTGTACGGCTTTTGCCGAAAATGACAGTTATGTTTTCCGCACAAAGTCAAGCCTTGCGGATTATTTAAACCTTGATTTTGAAAGCAGATACCCCGGCTCGCCCGTAAAAGAGGTGAGAATTTCGTCGGGAAACGGCGCTTACAAAATAATGAGCGAAAAATAACGAAACGTTTTTTTACGGCTTGAAAATTATTCCGACGATAAGGACTGCTATTTTTATTTTGACCTCCCCAAATTTGCGGACGGCGAAGTTGCAATAGAATTTGACGCAAAGGATTTCAAAGATAAAATATATGCAGATGCCGACCGTTGTGGGAATAAGCGACAGCAAGAAAAGCAACGTTGATTTAACAAGGGTGGTTTTTGTCGAGCAGCGGAACGCTTTCGCTTGATTCAAGCAACGTCACAAAAATTAACCTCGTCGGCAGGCACGAAAGATTGGACGAAGTTTATAATTTACGTCAATACCGAAACCGACACGGCGCGTCTTTTTGTAAACAACAACGCGTCTGTGCCGACAGCTAACGCTGACGGGAATTTACAAAGTTTCCGCATTGCGGTTTTCTTCTTTTGAGAGGCGCTGGGCAAAAGGTTGACATCAATAATTTCAGCGTTTATGCCTGCCGTCTTAACGAGGACAGTTTAAGCGAGCCGTCCGCCGAGGGAGGCAAAAGGTCTTGCACTTCCCGTGCGTCACGCAAAAGCGCCGTATGTTATGACGAAAGCGGACGGCAATGTTAACGTTGACGGCGATGTGTCGGAATGGGACAATTCTTTGTATGTTCATCTTAAAAAGAAAAATTTCGGGCAAGGCAGGCACAGACGTATATGCCGCGGCGAAATATGATGACAAGGGTTTTTTATTTTGCTTTTTAAGGCGCGCGACGCCGTTGTGACGGGCGGTATGAGCGCAAAGCCGTGGCTTCAGGACAGTTTTGAAGTTTATATTGACGGAAAAGACGAAAACACCGCTTTTTATCAGGCAAACGATATTCAGCTTGTGATGCCGTACGGCGCGGACGGAGTTTATTGCTCGAAACAGGCGGACGGCACGGTGTATAAGTATTCCGAAACAGACTACGGCTGGTGTGCGGAGGTGTTTGTGCCGTACACTGTTATCGGCGGTTTGACTCCGGAAGAGGGCAGTACCGCAGGTCTTGACTTCGGATACAATAATTCAGACAAAGAGGGAGAAAGGCAAGGTCAGTTTATGTGGTAGGGCAGTGCGAGAAATTCAACCAGCACAACTGCTTTCGGTACTGCAATTCTTTCCTGAAATTGATATTATGGCTAAAAAGATTTATAAAAATTCAAAACGGCTTTTATGCTGATTCCGATTATACTTTTAAGCGGAATGATTGCCTTTTGCGGACGGCGGTGCGGTGCTGAAAACAAATGTTAAAAACGGCACCGTTAACTACGGCGGTTACATTTACATTTATTCCGATACCGACAGCGTGAGGGTCTACTACACCGCGGACGGCACCGAGCCGGACGATAAATCGAACGTTTACACGGGAAACGGAATTTTGATGCAGGGCAGAAAAATCCGCTTAAAAGCGGTGGGATATATAAACGGCGAAAAGGGAAACGTATATGATTACGGCGAAATTGTTCCCGAAAATCAGGACGGTCTTGTGTTTGTGAAAAACCGCCTTTCGCCCGATACTTATTCGCCGTCGAAACGGTAAAATCCGACTTGGAGATTATAAATATCAATGATGAGCCAAAAAGGTTGACATAGTTCTTGCGCTTTATGACGGCGAAAGAGCTTTGCGGTGCAAAAGACGTCCGTACACCTTGTCATCGGGGAAAAACACAGTCGTCACAACGGCGGATTTTCCCGATAATGTGAGTGCGGACAGTCTTTCGGCGCGGATTTACATATTTAATTCGCTGGAGGGGTTAAATCCTTATACCGACGATTACAGTGCGGAGGAAACGAACAGCGCACCGTCGGGTCTTGCACTTCCCGTGCGTTATCTGCGCAGTGCGGCGGGCGTGCCGTTTGCGCGGGGCATAACGGCTGACGCGCAGGAAACGGAGAGCGCGTGGAAAACGGCAAAATATTACACCGCGCAAAAGATAAGCGGAAAATCTAATTCAGAGGCAAAATTTAAAATGCTTCACGACAGTGAAAATTTATATATTTTTGCAAAGGTTACCGATAAAACTGTTTATTCCGACGCGAACAGCGTTAAAAAGCGACCGCATTGTTTTTGTATTTCGACGGAAAAAGACGACAACTGCGCATATTACGACGGCAACGATTCGTATATTGTGATTACATCGGACAAAAAGATGCGAAACGTCGGGCGCGGTTAAAGCAGGATGCGGTTAAGTTTGAAACATCGGTCGGTGCGGACGGCTGGACGTGCGAAATATCGGTCGGACTTGAAAGCCTCGGAATAGATATAAACGGCACAAAAAATCCCGGATTTGACTTTGAATTTATTGATTATTACAAAAGTGCGGATTACTCGGTAAGCCATATTTGGCGCGGAAGCGACAGAAATGTTTACAGCACCGCATCATTCGGCGAAATGGTTTTTGAATAGAAACGGAGTGTATTAAATGATTATAAGCTTGTTTGTGACGGCGGTTTTTGACTTTTCAGCTATGCTGTATTGCAACGGTTTTCGCAGACTCGGTGACCGACGATTTTGACAACGCGGACTCGTGGAGCGTAAATATTCCCGAAATTTACGAAAACGGCGGAGAAAGCTATGCGCATCTTAAACATACCTCCGCTATGAAAGCGTTTACGCAGTATAAGTTTACACCGCCGTCAAACAGTGCGGACGGCAAATTTGTTGTTGAGGCGAGAGTAAAAAATCCGTCTGCGTCAATGTCGCTTATGACGGTTTATTTAAAAAATGTCAGCACCTCGGCGGTACAGCTGCGAAGCCAGTATACAAGTCTTAACGACGGGTATATGTGGAGAAATTTAAAGGGCGACAAGCCCGTATCGAAAATTAAAAACGGATATAATTCCCGAAAGGCCCGATTTTACAACCGGGTGGGATACAATATATATGGTGTTCGACACCGAAAAACGGCACGGCAGATGTTTACTTTAACGGGCCGAATGTTAAATATACGTCGGCAATCGACACAAATTCCGGCGGTCTTGACTGCATAACCTTCAGTGTTCGCAAAGACCTTGCAACCGAAGCAGACGCAGGAATGTTTTTGGATTATGTGAGCATTTATCCTTATGAAGATACATTCACACCGCCCGATTTGGGTTTGAACGAAAAATTTATTGACGAGGATTTTGAAAGATACGACATCGGCGATAACGCGTTTAAAGGTTTTATCGGCTACGGTCCGTCAAACACGGACTACCGCGCGCGTGTTGTTACCGACCCGACAAATCCCGAAAACAAGTGCTTAATGCTTGAAAACTTAACCGCAACAACAAAAAATATCGCGTCCGATTTGGGTTATGAAAATCTTCATTATGAGTTTAAGGCATATATGCCCGACAACGTTTATGCACAGTTCCCAAAATTCCGTTCCGCATCAAAGGACGTTGTTTTCGGCTCTACCGATACGCTGGGAAAATATAACGTAAACGGAGGCGGAAGTGCACCCTTTGACCGAAACGGCTGGAATGATTTTGAATTTGATTTTTGACGGCGCAAATGCAAATATTAAAATAAACGGCGAAAAATCACGGTTCCGTGTGAGGCAGGCAAAAATAGACTGCGTGCTCTTCGGACTGTGGGGAAAAACACCGCGCCGATTTACATTGACGATTTGCTCGTTTACGAAAAACGACGGTCAGCCTGTTATACGTGCGGACAAAAAAGGCGGTACGGTGAAATACGGCGATAAAATTTATCTTAATTCAAATGTTTCGGGAGCGGATATTTATTATACGCTCGACGGTACAGAGCCGGACGAAACGTCAAACCTTTATGACGGAAACGGAATAGCAATCACCGACAATGATGTTGTTATAAAGGCGTACGGCGTAAACGGCGGTGTTTCGGGCAGAGTGTTCACGTTCGGAAGCTACACCCTCGAAGCGGAGGACGGCGTGATTTTTCATTCCGTAAACTTTTCCGAAAGCGCGTCGTCGCTTGACGCGGAGTTTTTCGTTTATCAACACCGAGGGCAGTAAAAATGTGTGCGTAATTTTTGGGAATGTACGGTAAAGACGGCACTCTGCTCGGCAGTGCATATGAGGAAAAATCTTTTTGCTTGAAAAAACGGCAGAACGTCAAAGACGCTGACGGTTGAGTTTCCGAAAACACAAGTGCGGACGGGCTTGTTTTCAAAGCATATGTGTGGTCGGATATGATAAGCTTTTGCGCCCTGCACATCTGCGGTAATTTATGAAAACGGCACGGTTTCGTATGAAAGCGCACCGTCCTTTGAATACGATGGTTTTGCGTCAGTGCCGATTGTGACGCGTTACAGAATAAACAACGAAGAAAAAACAATCGCGCTTGAGGGAAATATGCAAAGCACCGTTAAAAAAATCAGGATATAACCTTTGCGGTGTTTGACAAAAACCAAAAACCTTATCGCGCTTGAACAAAAAAATATGTAAATTCCGATAAAGGAATTTTTCGCTTAATGCTAAAAATTTGACGCATCCGATACGGCAGGCGGTGCGCTCAAAGCATACGTCGGAGCACGAAAGAATACGACTGCGGTTTATCTTGACAGCGGATATTACGTTGACGACGCGGAAAACAAAAATCTCACCGCGCAGTTAAACGACGAAACATCATCAACCGCTTTGATTGAGCGAATGAAAGAATATTCGCGTCTTAACATTATCGGCATTGATTTTGAAAATCATAAGCTTTACAACGAAAAACAAAGCCGACAGCGAGCGCATTTTGCTGTGCAGTAAAAACAAGGAGAATTTCAAATCGCTTTCAGATGCCGAGGACGCTTTTGAAAAGGCGTGCGCATCGGCAAAGGTGATAAACAGTGCGGACAAAAAGTATTTTGACGAAATCTTAAACAATGCAGATGTTCTTAATTATGCGTCGGAGGAAAAATTACAAAAATTTCGGACATTGAAAAATTTTGATAAATACAACGAAGAATTTGACTATCTTTTGTCGAAAGAGAATTTGACGCTTTTACAAATCAAACGACGGAGAAAATATATAAAACAACATATGCGATTTGCAGTATCAACAGTGCGGAAAAGTCGGAAATCACCGACATTGCGGGAAAAAATACAATGATGACGTTTTTCGGTCTTGATTTAAACGGCGATTACGCAAAGGTATCGGCATATGAGGTTGCAAAAAGCGCTTTACGGAAAAGAATTTTTAAAACGCCGGACGAGGTTAAAACGGCATTTGATAGGCGCGTCGAATATCTTGTAAACAACATCTCCGAGTCCGATACGGGACGTTCGCCGTCGTCGGGCGGAGGCGGTTCGTCAAACAAGGTAAAGGTTAACACGCCGACGAATATTGTGCCCGGCCAAAAACGGCGGAAATGAGCAAATATTTGACGACGTTGGCAAAAATCACTGGGCATTTGACTATATATCAGAGCTTTACGGCAAAAAGATAATTTCGGGTTACGGCAACGGCACGTTTAACCCCGACGGCACGGTTACAAGAGCGGAATTTTTGAAGATGACGACATCGGCTTTTGACTTAAAGCAAACGGGAGATGAAATTTCATTTAAAGACGTTTCGCAAAACGACTGGTTTGCCGATTTTATAATCACCGCGGTGCAAAACGGACTTGCGCTCGGCTTTGACGGATATATAAGACCGAACGACAGCATAACAAGGCAGGAAACGGCGGTTATAATCGCAAGAGCGCTGAATAATGATATGTCCGAGTTTTTCGGAAACATCATTTGCGGACAACGGTGAAATTTCGGATTATGCAAAAATCCGCAGTCGGGTATCTTGCCGAAAAAAAGGCATAATAAAAGGGCTATGACGGCAATATGTTTGTGCCGTTTAAAAAAACCTTACAAAGGGCAGAGGCGGCAAAAATTCTGTGCACCGCGCTCGGACTGTAAATAACAGTAAAATAAATTACCGAAAGGTTGGATAATATGAAAAAGCACATCATATTTATTTGCACTCTCATTACGGCGGTGTTTATCTGCGCCAATGCCTGTGCGATGAGCGAATATGACGCAATGGTGCAGATTTTGGAGGAAACGGGCATTTTGATGCCGGCCGACATTGCACAAAGCGAAGAACCCATAACGCGTGCGCAGTTTCTCAAAATGGCGTCGGGGCTTGGCGTTTACCCCGACGGCACCGTGCAGGTGCCCGATTTTGACGATGTTTTGCCGTCGCACACGGCATATGCGCAAATCCGCGAGGCACGCGCAAAAAATATAATTTCGGGAGTCGGCGGAAACAGTTTTCTGCCCGACGAAATTATCACATACGAACAGGCGTCGGCAATGATTATAAACGCTATGGGACTTAAAAGAATACGCGTTAAATATCGGCGGTTACAGTGCCGGTTATCAGAGAATTGCACAAATGCTCGATTTAAATGACGTAAAAATTCAGTCGGGAACGCTGACGTTTGAAAACGCCGTTGAAATGATTTACAACGCGCTTATGTCAAGAGTGATTAACACCGACGTTATAAGCAACAGTTTTTATTCAGTATGAACAGGGCAAAGACGAAACATATTTAAACAAATATTTTGACATTTATTTTTGACGAAGGATATGTTGATGCAATCGGCGAAATCACCGCGGATTACGGTGCGCAGAGCCTTAACGGCGGTGTGATTATCGGCGGTAAAAGTTATATGGGCGGATGTGACGATTATTTTGATTATATCGGAAGATATGTCGGATATTTTTACAAAAAGCAGTCACACACCTCGTCAACTCCCGATTTTCTTATTATGTACAACACCGATGTTGACAAGGCGGTGAATGTTGCAAACGACAATATCAACTCCGTTTCGGACTCGCGTGTGTATTATCAGGACGGCAAAAGCGAAAAGAGCGTAAAAACCGATGAATACTGCAATGTTATTTACAATAAACGCTTTGCGCCCGATTATGACATAAAAATCTTGCCGATTTGAAGTCGGGCAGGGTTAGCTTTATTGCAAAAATACGGCGGAAATACGGCAAATCTTATCGTTATCGAAGAGGTAAGAAACGCTGTTGTAAAATCGGTGGACGCCGAGCAAAAGAAAATTTATTTTGAAGATAAAACCGTCTACGGCAAGGAAGAAAAATTTATAAAGCTTGAAGATGACTGCTATACATTAAAGGATATGCAAAATATTGATGTTGACATTAAAGACATTAAGCAGGGATATGTTGTTTCGGTGCTTATGAGCGGTGACAAGGAATATGCCGACATCACGGTGACCGACGAAAAAATCCGCGTTGCGTCGGCAGAGGCGGACAGCGACAGGCTTTATGTTGACGGAAAGGAATATCTTATAAGCGACGATTTCGACAGAGATGAAAAACACGCTTTTGTCGGAAAATGAAATTATTTTCTATCTTGACAAATTCGGAAATATCACCGCGTCGGACGATTCGTTTGCGCAAAAACGAGCATTACGGATATTTGGTCGGAATAATCGGCGAGGAGAAATCTAACAAAACCGATATACATTAAAGTTTTTGACGAGACGGGAAAGTTTGTAAACATTGAACTCAACAAAAATCAAAAATAAACGACGGCAAAACCGAGGCGAAAAAAATATCTTTTCCGTATCGGGCCTTGCAGATGCAAACGATGCGGTTAAACAGGTTATAAAATACAGTCTTATAAACGGAAAAAATTTCAAAAAATTCAAACGTATACCGACCGCAGTGCGGAATTAAACTATGACGGCTACGACGAGGATAATTTCACAAAGGACTATTATTCCGCGTCAAATTCACTGTTTAAATATGTGAGCAAGGTTATCGACAACAAATACATAATAAGCGCGGACACGTCTATTTTTCTTAATTCCGTCGGATAAGGAGAACTACGACGAATCTCCGTTTGCAAAGGTCGGCTCGTTTTCTTCGGACGTAACCAAAATTACAAATCTTGAAATTTACGACGCCGACAAAACAAAAAATGCACGGCTTATGGTTATGAACAAAACAATTCCGTTCTTTTTGAAACAAACGCCTTTATGGTGTCAAAAATAAAGCAAAAACAACCGACGCGGACGCCGACGAGGTTTACCGTCTTGAGGGCTTTATGGGCGGTGCGGAAAGGGCGCTGACAATTAAAGAAAAGAAAAACATTTCCGTCGGCGATTTGCTGAGCGTTTCAATCGGCGATAATGACAAAATCACAAAATACGAAATTATTGCGCCCGTCGGCGAATATAAGTCGGACAAAAGAGCCTGCCGACCTTGTATCGTCAACAAATCTCGGAAGTATGAGAGTTGCGGTAAGAGGCGAAATTTCGGAAATATCGTCAAACGCATTCACGCTTTTGATAAACGGCAAAATTTTCACCGCTCGCGTTTCCGAAACACGCGGAATGTGTTGTGTATAACTATTTTCCCAAAACCAAAAACGGTGACGGTCGGAAGCTTTTCTGAAATCGGAAACGGCGCAAGAGTGTTTGTCCACAGATATTACGACAGCGCAAGGACGGTTGTAATTTATCAGGAATGATTTAAAAAGGAGTTTTTTTCTTAAAATGTTTAATGCAAAATTTGTTTACGCAGACGGCAGAGAAGAAATTAAAAAAAGCCGATTTTATAAAAAGATAACGATAAAAATAACCGTGACGCTGAAAAAAGAGGAGGTCGGCGAAAATGTGAAATATATTGACATAACCTCCGATATGTTCGCCGCGCAAACAGGCAGTGAGGGATATATGATTATCCCGTCGATAAACGGTACATATCTTTTGCGGCTACGGCGAAAAGAAAGACGAAACATACCTTTCCGAAGTTAATATAATGCCCGTTTTCGGCATTAAGAAAAAAGATGAGGTTTTCACCGTAACCGCCGTTAAAATGCAGTATGATTTCAGATGCGGCATTGTGTTAAAAGACGGAAAATATTCCGCATTTGCGCGGTTTTTGATTGACGGCGATGCTCCGTATGAGGATATTGAGCTTGAAATACGTATGCTTGATTGCAATGCAACGTACGTTGATATGGCAAAAGATTACAGAAAGTATCAGCTCGGACGCGGTGCGTGTATTCCGCTTAAAGAAAGGGTTAAATCCAATCCGAAATTAAAATACGGCGCGGAATCGGTGCTTATAAGAATACGTCAGGCGTGGAAAAGAGTGCCGGCAAAAGTTTTGGTGCAGACGGAGGAAAAACGAACCGCCCGTCAAGGCGGTGTGCACATTTTGACAGGGCGGGCGAAATTGCCGACGCGCTCAAAAAACGCGGTGTTGACAAGGCGGAGATTTCGCTTGTCGGCTGGAATATGAAAGGCCACGACGGAAGATGGCCCCAGACCTTTCCCGTTGAGGAAACGCTCGGCGGTGAAGAAAAACTTAAAAAATTCATCAAAAAGGCAAATGCGGACGGCTATAACGTCACCTGCCACACAAACAGCACGGCGATGTATAACATTGCGGACACCTACTGCGATGATGATATTTTAAAGAACAAAAACGGCGAAAAGGATATTGTTGCGGAATACTGGAGCGGAGGAAGAAGCTACCGTCTTTGCCCGAAGGTGTCGTATGAAAAAGTATGCGAAAAAAACATTTTTCCAAAGGTTGCGGACGTCGGATTTTTCGGGTATTCACTATATTGACGTTATGTCGATAGTAAATCCCAAAAAAGTGCTATGACAAAAAAACCACCCGTTAAACACAAAAGAATATTTGGACTGTCTCAACAGAATTATGAAGCTGTCGAAAGAGCTTATGGGCGGTTTTTCGTCCGAAGGTCCGTGCGACTTTGCAAGCGAAAACCTTGATTTTGCGCTTTATTCGCATATCGGTATGCTAGGAAAAATTCCTGAAATTTTCGATAAAAACCGTGCCTTTCTGGCAGATTGTGTATCACGGAATAATTTTGTATAATCCCACAACCGAATGTGTGAATTACCCGATTAAGGACGAAAAACACATCTTAAATTTATTGAATACGGCGGACGCCCGGCGGCATATATCTATTCAAAAATTTGTAGAGAACGAGAACGAAAAACTGGATGGGCACCGACGATTTAACCTGCGCAACGGACAAAAGAGCTTGATGACGCGGTTGAAAAAAATCGGCAGAATGTATGACGAATATAAAGATATTTGTGCTTTGCAGTATGAGTTTATCGAAAATCACGAAGAAATTTCGGACAATGTGTTTGAAGTTACATATTCGGACGGAAGCAAAAATCACGGTTGATTACAACGATTTAAGCTATAAGGTTAAGCGCGGATAAACAAGGGGGTTTTTATGAAAAATAAGTTTTTGGTTCTTATTGCAATGCTTGTAAACCTTTTTCGGTTTGCGCATTTGCAAAAACGACGAGAATATAAAAAAATTGAAAGCCTTTTCTTTTATGACGAATTCGGCAACGTCTGCCTAAACGCAGGCGAGAACGAAAAAGAGCCTTATGCCGTGCGTTGTGATTTCAAAAAGACACGGGAAATATAAGCCTCGACAATTTGAAAATCGCCGCGGCGGTATACGAAAAAGACGGCAGTTTAAAAGATATTTCACTGTTTTCGGTAAATTCCGAAAGCCTTTTTGCACGGCGAAAAATATACGGTTTTGACCGCCGAACGCTTACGGGTGACAAGCTTGTTTTCCCGAAAGACGGCTATGCAAAAGCATATCTTTTTGAAAGCTACCCGAACATTAAGCCTTATACCGAGTGTGCGGTGCAGGTTTTAAGCGCAGATACCGTTCAGCCTGTCGGCAAGCTTAAACTTGACGTTGACACCGACCATTTTTCAAAGCTTATAGACGGCAGATTTGAAATAAGAAAAGAAAACGGCGTGCGCAAGTATTCGCACAATGCAACATATGACAAGCTTTTTGACACAAGCGGTGCAACAAACGTTTATTTAACAAGCAGCACAACCGCGGAGCAGTATCCCGTTTACCGCTACGGATACGGATACGACAATTCTGCAAAGGTGGGAAAGCTTGACGGAAGCGCGTCGGGCGGAAGCTGTTTTCAGGGACCTTTGTGGTATTTTCAATACACAAAATCCGTTGCGTCAACAGAAAGCGTAACATATGAAAACCTTGTCGCCGAGGCAGACACTGTGGCTTTGCGCTGGAAAATCGCACAGGGCGGAGGAAACTACCCGGGGTTCAGAAATTTTGCCGGACTCTGGGGCAAGGCCACAGCGGGCGACACGGTGCTGTCATTTAAGGCGCCGTACAGCGGAACGGTGAAAATCACAGGCTCACCGTCCGCACTTTCCGCGTCGGACACAAAGGGACTTATGTTCAGAATAAGCAAAAACGACAACACCGAGGTTATCTTCCCCAAAACTATGCGCGAGGGAATAGACACCGCTTCGGGCTGGAGCTATTATAACGCAAGCGTTGAAAACGCGTCTTCCGCCTGTGATGTAGACTGCACTGCGGAGGTTGAAAAAGGGCGATTACATAAGATTTATCATCACCGCCAACGGCAAGGGCGGTGACATAAAGTGGAGTCCGAAAATCGAGTATACGTCAATAACGGGCGAAATTCCCGATACATACACCGAATATGATGATGACGCACTTGTGTCCCAAACTGCGGAAAACACCTTTTTATGCGCCGTACGACGCAAAAGAAAACGAACGATTTGAACGTTGTGACAATACCCGTTACAGACGTTTCGGACGGTCAGAGTGTTTCGGTTACGGTAAGCGACGAAAGCGTTCTTGAATATATCGGCGGTAATAAATTCAAAGTAAAAGGGGTTTCGGTATCGCCCGTGACGGTGAATGTTAAAATTACCGAAAACGGTGAAGAAACATCGTCAAAAAGACATAACCGTTCGGTGCGTAAACATAATGGCGCTCACCTCAACCGCGGCGGCGGAAACAGGGAGCGGTCTTGAAAAGGATAAACCGATAAACGCATATGCGTTTGCAAAAAACATCACGGACGGTGTGTATAAAGACAAAAACGGCGAAAATCAGAAGAATTTTATTGTCAGCATTGTTGACGACGTTTATTCGGGCGACAGCGACTGTTCAATCACGGTAGGAACATCAAATTCTCTTAACGGTATCAATCTTCCCTACAACATAAACTGTGTGATAAGAAACGATTCGCCGTCGGGCTTTACCTGGATCGGGAGATTTTTAAAGCAGAGTGAATATAAGTCGGACTGGGAGAGCAACGGCGGTGTGTACCAAAGGAGCATAAACATAAACGGCGACGTGTCGCCCGTAAATATCTGCGATACCGACAGTTACGGTATGCCCCGGGGATACACGCTATCGCTTGACGAATGTAAATCGCAGAAAGGGTCTTATTATCAGGACGGGTACACTGTTTATGCAAGCCCGTTCGACGGTGAGAATTTTGAAAATTTAAAGCTTCTTCTTGCCGACAATGTGCTTGTGAGGGTCAACGGATATGCAAGATGGCTCGGAAAGCTTGTTTTTGAAAATATCGGCTTTATGCCGGGCGCGCTCAACACCGCAAACGACCAGATTATTTACGGCGCCGACCATTCGGGCACAACGTTTGCATTTTTCGGCTGTAAATTCTTTAAGGGCAAAAACTGCGCGGTGAGCATAGCGGCGCGCTACAACGCGTTTTTGTTCGACTGCGTAAGCGCATATGCGTCCACCGACGGATTTAACTATCACAGCAACAATGACACCGAAAACAAAATTGCGTCCTCGGTGGTTGAGGTGAACTGCATATCGTATAACAACGGCTCGTTTAATCAGCTTGCGGGCAGTACCGACAAAAATAATTCAAACAATTCGTCCACCGCGCACGACAGTATGTACGTTTTGCGCGTCGGGGGCAAATACTGGAATTCGCAGGGCGGAATTGCCGCGGACGCCGGCGGAACAAAAAGCATCACAATAGGCTGTGAGGTTTACGGCATTGCAACCGATACATTAAACCAGCCGGCGTATCTTTTCTATGATACAACCTCCGCGTCGGACACAAAACAATCTTCACTGGGAAAATCCGCCCAAGTATGTTATAGACTGCCTTGCAACGGGAACATTTGTGCGCAACAGCGTTGTCGGGACGCAAAACACATATGTCCTTGATTTGTGCGGATTTCAAAGAACGGTTCTTATAAACACAACAAATCAGTATGATATGAAAAGCTCTTTCGTTGTACAAGGTTATCGAGGCTGACGAATAGAGCGTTTTTGGACGGTGAGCATATGAAATATTCCGTCGGATATAAAAATATCGCGGAACAACGGTTTTGGTAAACAAAAATTATCGAGTGCAAAGAAAGCATATCGGAGGTATATTTTTTTCGTGGGGGCGGTTTTCCCAACGGACGGAACAATCAGCTTAAAACCGACGGTTTTTGCGCCGTGGCAGGCACAGCTAAAAGCAGATGGAAGATTTGAAAATTTTAAACGAAAACGGCTTAAAATTCAACCTTTTGTTCAATGCAATGTGCTACGGCGCCGAGAGCCAGTCGCGCGCATTTTTTTGAAAAAATCGGCGAAACGGCGGATTTTATAAAATCGGAATTTAATTTAAAATCGGTCACCGTAACGTCACCGCTGATTGCAAGGTTTATAAAAGACAATTTTTCGGATATTGACGTCCGCGCGTCGGTTAATATGTCAATCGGCACGGTTGAGGGAATGGATTACGTTAAAGATTACTTTGACAGTTTTTATTTAAAGCGCGAACTGAACCGCGATTTTAACGCTGTAAAAAGCTTAAAGACTGGTGCGGAAAAACGGCAAATCGCTTTATGCACTTGCGAACAGCGGCTGTCTGAATAATTGCAGTGCGCACGTTTTTCACGACAATCTCGTTGCGCACGAGGCGAAATTTCAAGCCGTGACAACGGCTATGAATTTGACGGAATTTGCAAAAAGTATTTGAAAAAAACGCAAAAATGCGGAAAAAAACTTTTTGATATAACAAATTTTATACGCCCCGAAGATGTTTATTTATATGAGGGGCTTGTTTCGTCGCTCAAGCTTGCAACGAGGGTGTCGGCAAATCCGCTCGCGATTATCGGCGCATATATTAACGACGGCAAATATTCCGGGCAATGTGCTCGACTTGCTCGAACCCAATCACAGTGCGGTGTTTTATCCGAAAATCATCGACAACGCCAAAATTATCAGCCGAACGGAAAACGGCAGGCTTATTTACGAAAACACGGCCTGTGCAACGGTGAATTTGGAAAATATCGGGCAAAATTTTCTTGAATACGAATAAAGGAGACAGAATATGCTGACAAGCGAAATAATAAAAAAAGCGGCTCTCGAGGCAGGTGCGGATAAATGCGGTATTGCGCCTATGTCGCGTTTTAACGGCGCGCCCAAGGAGATGAATCCGCAGTATCTTTTTCCGCGTGCAAAAAGCTGTATAGCGTTTGTTTTCAGAATACCGCGCGGAGTTCAGCGCGGAATAGAGGAGGGCACGCAGTTTTATCAGTATCCGTCAATGGCGTACGGCGGTATTAACGAATTTTACGCGCCGTCGGTGCTTTACCGCGTGGGAAAGGTTATAGAAGATTACGGATATGAGGCGTTTTTATATAAAAAACACCGGCGCGAGAGGGGTTGTATCCGATATGGACGGAAGTCCGGGAAATACCCTGTCTCCCGAAGAACAGATTGAAGTAAACAAGCACGCAAAAGGAAAAGCGGCGCATCACAGAAGCGTTCAGTTTACGCGTGAGGTGGGCGAAAACAAAGTTCCGCCCGACTTGCAGTTTCAGTTCAGGTTGGCCGCCGTTGCGTGCGGACTCGGCGAAATCGGCTGGAGCAAAATGCTTTTGACGCCCGAGTTCGGACCTCTTCAGCGTGTGGCATTTATATTCACCGACGCAGAGCTTGAATATGACGAAATGTATTCGGGCAAACCGCTGTGCAGACGGTGCGGAGCGTGCGTGAGAGAATGTCCCGGCGGCTGCATACCGCCCATAAAGGACGGCGCAAAGGTTACCGTTGACCTCGACGGCAAAATATGCGAGTGGGGCGATATTGATATGTGGCGGTGCTACGCGTTTTACACCCACGGCGGACGGTATTTCAACCCGTTTGTTCCGAAAGAGGTTTTTGACAAAAACGAGAACGGTATGCTCGACCTTTTTGGAGGGCGTAACCGACGTTGCAAACGAAAAAGAGGTTATGAAAGTTTACACAGCGCTCGAAAAAAATATTTTCCGAGCTGGGTGGGCAACAATATGGCAAAAATGCGGCGGCTGTATAAGAGCGTGCGTGTCTGTTCTGGAGAAAAAGGGCGGTTGTATGGAAAACCGTTTCAAAGCACCGCTCCGCACAAGAAAAGCGTGGAAAATGGACAGATAGGGGGACGTAAAATGAATGCAGAATACATAAAAAAGAAAGCAAAAGAGCTGGGAGCCTCCGTGTGCGGTATCGGCGACGTGTCGCTTTTTAAGGGCGATAATCCGCAGCACAATCCTTATTCCATACTCCCGAACGCAAAGTGTATAATAGGCTTCGGGCTGAAAATTCCGCGCGGACTTTATGACACTATGGAGAGAAAAACACAGTATTATAACTACACAAATCTCGGTGTAAAAATATACTGACGAAATTTTTTTGCGGACATATTTCTTTTCAAGATGGGCATAATCATTGAAAAATGAGGGGATATGACGCGTGCCTGCAAAGGAGTGTTCCGGGGTTTAAGGTTAAAGGCGACAAAACGACAAATCCCGAGGTAAACAGAGTTTTTGAACTCAAATTTGCGTCGCCCGTCGAGGAGGGCAAGGCAACGCCCGAAGTAATAATCGACTATAACAAAGCCGCAGTTGTGTGCGGACTCGGAAGCATAGGTTTGCACAACAAGGTTATTTCGCCCAAATACGGAACTTTTATGCGGTATGTTTTTATTGTGACCGATATGCCTCTTGAAACCGACAAGCCGTTTGAAGAAAATCTTTGCGATAAATGCGGAGAATGTATAAAAGCTTGTCCCGGCAAGGCGATTGACAAATCGGGCGTCGATTCGTGGCAGTGCAGTGTGTATTACCGCGGTGCGCATAAGTCAAATCCGTTTATGACGGAGAATTTTTTGAAGGACAATCCCGAGAAAGACGCAATTATAAACGGCGAAAAAAGGTTTGACAGCGAAAGTGCGCAAAAAATTTACGGAGATCTGAAATTTCTCCCGAATACGCATTTCGGATACGTTCCGTGTCTGTGCGGTAAAAAGTGCGAAACGGCGTGTTATAAGCATTTAAAGGAGGTCGGGGTGCTGTGAAAGACAAAAATCATAGAAATTGCCAAAAAATACGATGCCGACATTGTGGGCTTTGCGTCTGCAAAAAGCTTTGACAAAGACGACGCCGTGTTTAAAATTTTTCCCGAAACAAAAAAACGGTCATCGGGCTTGCGTTCAGAGTGCTCCGCGGTGTTTACCGAGGCATTGAGGAGGGAAGCACATATTATCAGTACACGACAATGGGCGTTGAAAAATCTTGAAGAAACGGTTATGCCTCTTGCGCTTTTAAATGTGAGCAATTTCATTGAGGACGAAGGATTTACCGCCGTACCTCAAAGAAGAAATCAACTTATTATGAACGATACCGAAAACACCAATCCCGAGATGGATTATTCCGACGTTATGCGCGGTGTGAAAGCGGAAAATCAGATTGATTTTCTAAACTGCGCCGTTTTGTGCGGACTGGGCGAAAAAAGTATGATAAATTCGCTTCTCACCAAAGAATACGGCCCGTTTGTACGCTATTGCTTTATACTCACCGACGCGGTTATTGAGCCGACGGAGCATAAGGAAGAAAAAAACTTTGCGACAGGTGCGGTGAGTGCATAAAAAGCCTGTCACGGCGGTGCGATAGACGCTGACGGAAATATTGACACGTGGAGATGTGCGGTGTATTACAACGGCGCAAACGGAAGCAAAAATCCGTTTATGCCGCCCGACGCGTTTTCCGACCTTGCCGACCGCCTCAAAAATAATTGACGGCAGTGCGAAAAATAGATACCGGTCTTGCTGTGGAAATTCTCAACAGATGTCTGTTTTTATCCGCCGGCAAAGCACTTTTTACAGAACGTCAATCTGCGGACGCGCGTGCGATAGGGCGTGCTATATACACCTCGAAGAAAAGGGCGTTTTGTCCAAAAAAAGTTTAAATATAAATTCCGCGAGGGAAAAGATTGGAAACTGTCGCTTAACCAGTTTAAAACGGGCAAACGCGACAAAGAGTGGGATTTTACAAAAATAAGATAAATATAACACGGGCATCGGGAAGGTGCCCGTGCTTTTGTATGCAGACTTTTTCCTGTTCAGCTTTTTGATTTCATTTGAAAATAAACATTTATTTTACACAAATAAATGTTTATTTTGCTTTTTTTATTGCGCAAAAACATTCCGCAACCGTAAGATTGCCGTCAATGACGCATTTTTCCGACTGCGCTGTGCGGAAGAAGAAAATAGTCGCCTCTGTTTATTTTGCGTTTTACATCGGGTGCGGTTACGGTGCCGTTCCCCGAAAGAACAACGTAAACACCGGCGCTTACGTCGGGAGTGAAGCTTGAGTTTTTCAAGATAATTCTGTTAATTCCGAAATTTTCGGTTTGATTTTTTCCTATCAGCATTTCACGGTGCATATTGCCGTTTTCGCTTATTGTAATCGGTTTTTCTTTTATAAGCGGCGTGCTTTGGTATTTAAAGCAGTCAAGGCATACGTTTTTGTCAAGTCCCATATACATCTCGTGTTCGGTAAGCCTTATATCACCGCACATATGTTCAGGCTGGATTGTGAAATCGGTGGGCTCCTGCACTTCGAGAATAAGGCATCCCGAGCCGATTGCGTGGACGGTTTTCGCAGGTACGAATATAACGTCGCCTTCTTTTACGCTGTATTTTACAAGCAGACGCTCCATTGCGCCGGCATCTGTTTCGCTTTGGTCAACAGCTTTTGAAAACATTTCTCTTGTGACACCGTCTTTAAACCCGAAATACACCGACGCACCGGGTCTTGTTGCAAGAATAAGCCAGCTTTCTTCTTTTCCGTGAGTGCTGTTAAAATATTTAAGCGAAAATTCCTTGTCGGGGTGTGCCTGAACAGGCAGACGCAGTGCACTGTCCAAAAACTTGATTAAAAACCCCGAGTTCGCGTTTTTCACCGAGTATTTCCCTGGGATATTTGCCGATGAGATCATCAAGATAAAAAAACCTCCGTTATCGGTTATTGAAACGCCTTCTTTTTCAGAGGTCGGATTGGGATTTTTCCGCAGTTACGGAGGAGGCTATCCACTCCTCGGGATAATTTCCGTCACCGCTCCCGTCACCCACGAATTTTTCCCAGAAGCGCACCGCCTTTGTATGCCCTGTATACTCTGTTTTTCAAAAAAATATAGGATTATCGTAAATCATACTGTATTATCCTTTCTGCCGTTTCCAAATTTTTGTATATTCCGCACCCTGTCATTGCAAAAAAATCGCCGCGCCTGCCGCCGCCTCCTCGCACAGCGACGGAATGTGAAGCTTCATACCGAACGTGTTTTCGGTTATGTTTTTGCAGATGCCTGTTTTTTTCTTATGCCGTTTCCGCTTGCAATAAGTTTTGTGCAGTTTGTTCCTCCCGATTTATAAAGACAGTAAAGCTCGTTTGCAATGCCGTGCATACAGCCCAAAATCATATCGCGCGGTGTAAAGTTTTCTGTTGATATATTTTTGATGCTTCCGCGGATTTCGGGCATTCTGCGCGTTCCGCAAAAGCCTTGTATCAAAAAGAAATGCCGGTTTTATACGTTTCTCCGATTTCGTCTGCCATTTTTTTCATGCAGCGGTTCTTGAGATACACCGCACATTTTTAAAACCTTTTCAAAAAAACCTTCAAGCACAGCATATGCTCTGCCGCCGCAAAGCGAACTTCCGACTGCTATGAACTTTCCGTCAGATAACGGACGCGTTTCGAGTCCGTCGGCTGTTATCGGTTCGTTTACCGAAAACGAAACCTGACTCCCTGTTCCTATATCAACCAAAAACGCACCCGTCATTGCACCCCGAACCGATAAAGCTTGCCTGGTTGTCGCCGATTGCCGTATAAACGGGTATTCCGTGCCATTCGCCGAGTTTTTCCGCAGTGTCGGTTGTTTCGGGCAAAAACGGATTTTTGTAGGCAAACTTATTGTTTTTTATGTCAAATCCGCCGAGGCTCGACGCGTCCGAAACGTGCATAACGGGCGACTTTCTGCCGGCAAGGCGTGCGGCGGCATAATCGTGATTGTGCAGTACAAAACCGCACTTTCGGGTATGATTTTATTTGTTTTCATTGTAAAAATGCGTAACATTTCCGTATCCTGTAAATGAGTTTAAAAATGACGCATATGTGCCGTTTTTGTACGGCAGATTTCCGCGCCCGTCCTGCCAGGTGAAGAGCGGACTTACCGCGCGGAGCGATTTATCAAGATACACAATGCCGTGCATTTGTCCCGTTATGCCGATTGCGGCTGTGTTTTCGTCTTTCAGTTCGTTTGCCAGCGACAGTACGGTATCAAATATTTTTTCCGCGTCCTGAAGCCTTTCAAACGGCGCGCCGTCAATCCAAAAATCGTTTTTTGCCGAAACTGTTTTTTCGCTTTTTCCGCTTTCGGCGTTTATGCGCACACCGCATATGCTTGTTGTGCCGATGTCAAGACCTATTGTATTCATAAAAAATCTCCTTTAAAGCGACGCCGAGCACGGGTCAAGGCGTTTGATTATATCCTGCTGTATTGCAGGGGATAAGTCGAGAAAGTTTACAAAAGTTCCGTGTATTCTCATTATGTAAACACCGCTCGGCGCATATTTTTTAGGGTTTTCAAGCACCTTTCTCAACGTCTGCGGAGTTGTTACGTTGACGTATAGGTAGAACGGTGAAATACCCTTTTTCATTTCGTTGAAAAACAGCGGTTTTATAATTCTTTCGCCGAATTCCGCACCTTTTTTCTCAAATGTATTTCCTTTAAAATAGTTAGGGTCAACACCGAAGTGCGACGCATAACCGCCGTTCATTTTTTCGTACGGCAAGCCGAAAGATGACAAAACGCGGTAACCCATACCGTTGGATGCGTCGCCGTAAAGCGGGTCGACGCCGTAGCCGAGCATTTCGCGGCTGTGTCTGCCGTCGGGGAGTTGCGCCTACCCAGTATCCGTACAGCAGATGCGTTGACGGGCTGGAAAAGTCGGGTCTGAAACTGTTTCCGAGATAATTTTTAAGGCTTGCAACGGTATCGGCAGCCATATTTGCAACCTCGGCGGTTTCGTTGTCTGCCTCATTGATGAAGTTGCCGTATTTCGGACATTTGCAAAGATAGCCGTGCAAATCGTCAAAGCCTTTAAAAATCAGCTTTTAACGCTTGTTCAAGTCTGTCTTTTGTCATTCGGTCTTTCGTTTAACATATGCCTTATTGCAACAATGCTGTCCGCCGCGACGCTTATCCCGTGAATAAGGCAGCCGCTTCCGTTGTATTTTGTACCTTGATGTTTTGTGTCGCGGACGTCAATGCCGTTTTCAAGACCGCCCATAAAGCAAGAAAGAAACGGCACGCGGAGGTGCGAAACCGCTTTCGACGCACCGTTTGCGGCGTCTGCCATACGCTCTGCAAAATATTTTGTGTTTTTTAAAAAACTCCTCTTTTATGTTTTTCGAGAGGCGCTTTTTGATGTCGGCAAGCTTTTCGCCTGTTACAAGCAGAAACACCGCCGGTTATTGTAAGCTCTAAAATTTTCGGCAGATTAAGCCAGCTGTTTGTTGTGTTGCAGTTATCTTTTCCCATTATAAGCGGCTCCTGGCAACCGGCTATTGAAATATCGGGTAAATCTTAACTGTCGACGCCGTGGCTTTTCAAAAATCTCAAACAACGAGTCGTCGTTGAAAAACGACGAGTGAGAACGCCGGGGGTAAACAGAAATTTCCCATATTTTTCATAAAATTCCTTCGGGGTGTTTTTGTGAAGCTTTACCGACAAAAATAGGCTGCGGTAAATTCATATTGTAATATGCGTCCATAATTGCGTATGTAACCTCGTTTGTAAGGTCGCTGCCGTCAACATCGCGTCCTCCGAGAATGATATTTTTGCGAAATTGCCCAACTTCTGTCCGCAACGTTGAAAAAGACCAGAAAATGCTCAAAAAGTTCTGAGGCGGTTTCTCTGTCGGTGTCGTAATAAGGCGCAAAAATTCTGTCCGCATTGCCGACCGAAAACGCAAACGGATTCGGCGCCTGTTCAAAGGCACATCACCTGCCACAGAAGAATGAACATTTGTATTGCCTCAAACAGTCCTCTTGCGCCGCGGCGCGGAACACGCTCCAAAGTTTTTATCATATATTCAAGCTGATTTGCTCTGTTTTGCGGTGCGTCTTTAAGCTGATTTTCCAAAAATTTCACGGTATCTGTCCGCAAGAACGATTACGCTCTGAAGGGCGAGCTCCATAGCGCGGTAGCCGTCGCCCTCTTTGTCTTTTTATTCCGTCAATCATTTTTTTAATACGCCGTGCTTTAACGCATAGCGGAAATCGGGTATAAGATGTCCCGTAACCTGCTCAATAAAATATGCAACCTCTTTTGTGTCGCTTTCATATTTTTTATAAACCTCGGACAATGTTTTTACATAATCGGTGTTTTGCATATACTGTCTTACCGTTCGTATCCGTTCCGATGTAAATTCTTCATTCGGCTCAATGTCATTGAAAACCGCAGTCGGGTCACAGTAGCCGTTAAATTCTTCAACCTTAAAAACTCGGGTTGATAAGGGCATAGCTTCTTGCAAAACTGTCACGCTGTGTGCCGACAAAGATGTTGTTTTCGCTTACCGAAAGCGGAAGAATTTTTCACTGTTTCCAATAGGGTGTTCGCCTTGTCGATTTCCTTTGATTTATACTTTCCCGAAGTTTTCATTATTGTTTCCTGTGCAATAAACCAGCCGTCAAGCCTTTTTATTGCGCGCTCCTGTGCAAAGAGAGCTTTTGCCATATCGGTAAGCTCGCCTTTTTTAAATTTAAACATATACATCGTTCCTTTCTATGTATCTATTACATTAAGACCGCAGTTTTGCATATACTTCTTTAAATTTATCCAATGTTTCTTTGGTTATAAATCCGTTTTGAATTTCGTATTTTTCGCGCCATTTGGCTTTGCCGAATTCGTGATAGGGCAGAAGTTCAAACGAAAAAAACTTTTGCAGTCAAGCGCCGAAAAATAGTTTGCAAAGCCGTAAGGGTCGGCATTTATGCCGTTGATAACGGGAGTGCGTATCAGCACCTTTATTTTTTTGTTCCGACAGCATTTTTAGGTTTTCCTTGGTCTGTTTCAGTGAATGACCTGTGTATAAAATGTGTGTGTCCTCGTCGAAATGCTTAAAATCCATTATCAGATTATCAATGTAGGGGATAAGCTTGAAAAGATGCTTATGTGAACCGTTTGTTTCCATTGCGGTGTTGATTTTTTCCTTTTTTAATGCTTTTAAAAGGCACAGCACATTTTCAAACTGATATGTGGGTTCGCCTCCGGTCAGCGTAACACCTCCGCCTTCAAAAAACATAGGACGGCATTTTACTGCCCCCGTCAACAAAGCTCGCCTACTTGGTATTTAATGCTGTTTTTTCACCCGGAAAAGCCATACTTTCGGGATTTGTGCACCACTTGCACTTGAAATTACAGCCCTGCAAATGATAAACAAGTCTGTTACCCGGACCGTCCTGTGAGAAATTAAAGCCTTTTTAAAAAAATATAAAGACAATTAGTTAAATTATTTAACTTTTTGTTCAAAAATACCTCCTTATTGCATAAGACAACCGAAATGCGGTTTTTAAAACTGTGTTTCGGTTGTCTTATAAAGCGATTATCCAAAGGACGGAAAAAAACAGATTGTGCATAGCAGTTGACGCGCCGGCGAGCGCATCGCTTTCCGACGCGGAAATAGCCACGCGCACCGGGTGGTTTACAATGGTTCTGCTTTTTGACCTGTGACTGAATTATGTTTGCGAGCCGATGACCGCCGTAGATAATTCCGCCGCCCAAAACAACCGTTTCAAGGTCGAAAAGGTTTATCAGACTAACCAGCGCGTCAGACATATATTCCGCTTCTTTTTCTATAATTTTTGTATCGTTTGCGTCGATAATTTCGCGCCAAGATGAATATTTTGTTCCTTCGATAAGAGCAGGTATTGAGGCATAACGCTCAAGACAGCCCCTGTTTCCGCAAGTGCACTGTTTTCCGTTGGGAATGACCGTGATGTGCCCCAGCTCGCACCCTCTGCCTTGACTTCCGCGGTAAAATTTGTTGTTTATAACCACTCCGGCGCCTATACCCTCGTCAATCACCACATATGCAAAATTATCTTCGGTTTGACAGCAGCCGAAATACTGTTCCGCCATTGCATATGCGTAAGAGTCGCGTTCAAGCACACATGGAAGATTTGTTTTTTTAAAAAGATATTCGCATATGTTAAAATTGTGCCATTTTGAAAAATCGGGCGGATTTAAAATTGTTCCGGTTTTGTAATTTACAGGTCCGGGCGAGGCAATTCCGATGCCTATAATATTCCTGTCGGGAAGCATTCCTCTGTATTTTTCGATTTGCTCTGCAATATTTTGGGCGTTTAACTGTGCATCGCCGTGCAAATAGCTTTTTGTTTCCATTTCAAGGCAGTTTCCGCCGAGATCGAAAAGTCCGAGCTGATAATCGTTTCGCGAAAGACCAATGCCGATAACACAGCGCGATGACTCACAAAGTTTCAGTATGAGCGGATTTCTGCCGACACCGGCGTTATCCTGTGCAGGTTCGTCAAAGATAAGACCGCTTTGCATAAGTTCGTCGGTAAGGAGCGATATTGTCGCCTTGGTAAGTCCCGTTTCTTTTTGCAAGGCCGGCTCGCGAATATCCGCCCTGTCTTATCAGGCGGAGAAGAAGACATTTGTTGTTTTCTTTCATCAGACCGGCATTTGTTCCGCGCATTAAATCACCCCGAATATATTTATAAAAATGAATTAACAAATTATTAACCAACTGAATTATACCATACTGAAGCTTTTGTGTCAATCAAAATTTTTCTGTATTTTGCACGTTTTTTATATGTATAATCAAAAATATATTGACACCAAAACATCGGTATGATATAATTTCGTCGTATGATAGGTGCGCAAAAGGGTTAGTATATGTGCACTTATATTTTTTTAACACATTAGTTAAAGCGTTTAACTAATGTGCATAATGTTGCTTGTAGAAATAAATTATACATAACGATGGGGTGGAAAGATGGAAAAAATCAAAATTTCGGGCAAGTGGAGGCTTTATTATTTTGAGCAGTACGAAAGAAATGAGGTAAGCCCTGCCGACCTTTACGGCAGAGAAAGTATACCCTGCACAGTGCCGGGAAACGTTGAACTTGAACTTATAAATCAGGGGATTTTGCCCGAAGATATTTATATGGGGCAGAATATCAGACTCACCGAGGCATACGAAAAATATGAATGGTGGTACGAAACAAAAAAATAACAATGCCTGATATAAAAAGGCAGGGCGTATCTTTATTTTGAGGGTGTAGACACGCTGGCGGAATACTGGCTGGACGGCGAAATAGGCAGTACATATAACTTTATGGCGGAAAAATTTATCAAAATGCAGAGCCTTTTTGCGGACGGAAAAATTTCGGACGCGCAGAAAATTCAGGCAGACGTAAACAAAATTATCGCGGCGCTTATAAAGGTCGGCGTTACACAGGGCGAAAAGGCAGTGCTCTGCGAGATGGGACTTGATTTCGGTGCACCGCGCGCGCCGTTTATCGATTGTTCCGCCGAGGAAAAACGTGAACGTATTAAAAACCGTTATGCCGTTGTTATAGAATAAAAACAAAATTCGGTTTATTTATCATAAATTCGGTTTGTTTTAAAAAACAAAAACGGAACATAACGGCAAAAACGTACTGTTGACGGAAAAAGACCTGACATATTATAATAAACTTATCAATACGTCGAGCCGTGCGGTACGGCTGAACAACAAAAAGGAGAATGTGCGCTATGAAACGAAAAGCATTACTTACGGCGGTTATATTCTGCATTATTGCATTTTCTGCCGTCACATCTTTTGCCGAGCGCGAAGAAAGTCTTGACAGTGTGAGAATTTTGGGCAGAAGTGTTGCGGTAAACGGCAAAGCGGAGTTTAACTGGCCTATGTCGGGCATTGAATTTGAGTTTGACGGCAAAAGTGCATCCGTTTACGTTGCCGAGTGCACAAACACGTCATACATAAACGCGTCTGTTGACGGCAGTGACACGGCAGAGCGGATTGAAGTTTCAAAAGCCGGCTGGGTTAAGGTTGCGGACGGTCTTTCGGACGGGAGCCACACCGTAAAGGTTACGCGCTCAAGCGAGGCATCAAACGGACTTTTGGCATTTTCACAGGTTAAAACCGACGGCACATACATAAAGCCGACCTTGGAAAAGGCGCGGAAAATCGAATTTATCGGCGACTCATACACGGTGGGCTACGGAAATCTTGAATACGGCAAAGATTCAAACGTTAAAAAAATGCCGCGAATACCGACACTTGGCGTTCATACGCAGGCTATGCGTCGAGGTTTCTTGACGCCGACGCAAATATCGCCGCGGTGTCGGGCAAGGGCGTTTGTATGAACTATATTTCTCCGTCGGCAAATTCCGTTTCGACCGTCGGAAATATGTCCGAACAGTACAAATACGCAAATCCTCTGTTTTCGGGCGCAACGAACGCAAACTGGAATTTTGAAAGCTACATTCCGCAGGTTGTTGTCGTATTTCTCGGCACAAACGATTACAGCGGAACAAATCCGAGGGGAAACAATCCGCAGTATTTTTACGAGCAGTATAAAAACCTGTTAAAAACAATCCGCCAAAAATATCCCGACGCACACATTTTCTGCTGTGCAAAGCCGTCTGGTTCGTACGGCGACTATGTGAAAAAGCGGTTGACGATATGAACAGCCCGAAATATCACTTTGTGACGATAACATCTTTCAAAGGCTCGGGCGTACATTCGCACCCGTATTACACCGAGGCGGAGAAAATGGGCAGAGAGCTTGCGGAAAATATAAACGCAGTTGCCGAAAGTTATGACATCTGGCAGGACGGAAAAATTCCGCAGGAAAAAACACTTCTTGACACGGCGGATAAAAATGTGTATATCGGCGGTAAATCGGGCGCGGAAAATGCGGGCGAATATGTGACACTGCTCCCTTGTGAAAAACAGCGCGGACGACAGCAACATCGCGCTTTCCGACGTTGCGTATATCGACGAAACTGCGACAGGCGAAAAACGGCGAATACAGTTTTCTTTTCCCGTTTGACGGCGACATTTCAAACTACAAGCTTATGATAAACAAAAACGGCAGAAACATAAGTCAAACCGTTTCCGAAATAAGCTCGGTTTACGACGCGGTGTCGGTAAAACTTGATTTTTCGAGCGACCTTGCGCTTGCAAACAGCGAAAGTTTAAGCGAAATTTCAACCGTTCCGTCAAAGGTGCGCGCGTCGTTTGAAATAGACAATTATTTTGAAGATTATTCGGGCAAATACACAAGCGTTGTTGCGTTTTACGACGGGACGGGACGATTGATTGACACGTTTGTTGACAACGAAAAAGAGTTTGACAAAGACGTTGCGGAAAGCACTGTCTGGTATGACGTTCCGAACGGTGCAAAAACCGCAAAGGCGTTTTTGTGGACGACAATTTATCAGTCTATGCCCCTTTGCAATGCACAGAATATTTCGTTTGTAAAATAAATTTTAATGCGGTCATAAACTTTTTTTCGGTTATGACCGCATTTTTTGCGCGTATTAAAAGGAAAAAAGCTTCTTGCGTCGAATATACGCTATTGTGCAGATAGGCAGATGTCTAAATTTATTTACAAAGGTGAGATTATGGCGAAAATATATGAGTTGAGCGCGCACGGATACACGGCGCAGATTGTTGCGGACTACGGAATGAACTGTATAAAAATCACTCACGAAACGGGTGTTGACGTTCTTCGTACACCCGATGATGCTGACGTTTTGCAATCGCAGGTTTTATACGGTATGCCCGTTTTGTTTTTCCCCAACAGAATATCGGGCGGACGGTTTGAGTTTGAGGGAAGAGGGTACATTTTGCCGATAAACGAGCCGAAGCTCAACAACTTTTGCCACGGCGATTTGCACAAGCTTGCGTTTGATGTAACCGAGTGTGACAAAACGCATATTATCGGCATTTACACCGCGTCTGACGAAAATAAATATATGACTTTTTCCGCACACTTTTTGAGTTTAAAATTGGGTACGAAATTCTTCCCGACGGAGTGCATCAGAATGTATCGGTTAAAAACACATCTGACAAAAATATGCCGTTTGCGCTCGCGTTTCACACGACATTTAATTTAAATGGCGGCGACAGGGTGAAAATTCCCGTGCGCAGGAAAGTTTTGCGAAATTCCGAAACGTACCTTCCGACGGGTGAATTTGAGGACGCTTTTGATGAAAAAAACGCACTTTTGCAGGGAGATTTTCTGCCGTACGGCACGGCGGTGAGCGCATTATACGAGGTGTCGGACGGCGGATTTGTGCTGTATAAAAGCAAAGAAAACGCATATGTTACGTATTCCGTTGACGAAAAATACAAATACTGTATGCTCTTTAACGGCGGCGGCACAAAATTTGTGTGCACCGAACCGCAGACATGGATTACAAACTGCCCGAATTTACCTGTTGACCGCAAAAAATGCGGATTTGATTTTATAGCGCCGAACGCGGTAAAAACGTACAAATCGGTTATAGGAGTCAGCAAAAAGATAAAACGTTATTTACATAAAAACCAAAAGAGCATTTGTATAAATGCTCTTTTTGCGCAATTCTCTTTTTGCAAAATGAAATATCCGCCCGAAAACGAGCGGATATTTATTAAAAATTATTGGTTTTTCGATTCTTCAAAGCATTTACTGCAAAGAACGGGTCTGTCACCCTTCGGCTCAAACGGAACAACCGCCTCGCCGCCGCAGTTTGAGCAAACTACGGTATACATTTTTGCTGTTTTTTTAAAGCTTTCTTTTCTTGCCTTTCTGCAGTCGGGGGCATCTTAACGGCTCGTTTTCAAAGCCTTTTTCAGCATAAAACTCCTGCTCGCCCGCGGTGAAAAATGAAATCATTTCCGCAATCCTTACATACCAGTGTTTTGTCTTCGTACATTTCCTTTACCTCACTTTTAGAAAAATAATATTTAATTCCGCAATGGAATAAAAACATAAAAACATAGTGCGCCTACTGCAAAAATTTTGCAACCTTGCGTTTAATACGCTGAAGCGCATTGTCAATCGACTTTTCGCTTTTTCACTATTTTGGCAATTTCAACATAGCTTTTGCCGTCGAGATAAAGCGATAAAACATTCCATTCGAGCTTGCTCAAATTTTTTTGACATTTTCTCGCGCAGTGACATAAAAATGCTCTTTTGTAATCACTATTTCTTCGGGGTCAAAAACCTTTTTCCGAAATTGTATCAAGCAAAGTCTGTTCGGCGTCGTCGTCGAAAACAGGTCTGTTAAGCGAAATGTACGAGTTAAGCGGAATATGCTTCTGCCGTGTTGCCGTTTTTATGGCGGTGATAATCTGCCGTGTTATGCAAAGCTCGGCAAACGCCTTAAACGACGCAGTTTTGCTGCCGTTAAAATCTCTTACCGCTTTAAAAAGACCAATCATACCCTCCTGAACAATATCCTCTTGTGCAGCGCCTATAAGAAAATACGTTCTCGCTCTTGATTTAACAAGATTTTTGTACTTTTTCGATTATGTATTCGGTGGCGCTGTCATTTCCTGCCTTTGCCGCGGAAACAATTTCCTCGTCGGACATTCCGTTAAAATCCGCACAACCGCACTGCGCGTCATAAGACATACAAAGCGCCTCCTTCCTCCAAGTACACTATTTAATTTTACATAAAATTTTTGCTTGTCAAGTTTTTTTGTTTTAATTTTTGTCCGTATTTTACATCTGACGCGGTTCTAATTGGTGAAAATGCCGAATATACTGTATAAAAAAACGGGGGAGAAAAATATGATTTGTACTTATGATTTGCGCGGTGTTCTGCCTTTTGTGTCACCGCGGATAAGAGAGGTTTTGAAGAAAATTGAAAAATATTGATAACGTGTGTGAAATCCGTATCGGCAAAAATATGCCTCTTTCGCTTTCGCTTGTCCGCGGTGCGGTGTTTGTGAGCGAAAAACGGCAAATTTTTAAATTCGCCGTGCGGTGCGTTTATTGCGGACGGGCGTGATATTGAAAAAAACGCTTGAGCTTATGACAAACGGCTCGGTTTACGCGGTTGCAGACGAGATAAAAAAACGGCTTTCTTACGCTTGACGGAGGGTACCGCGTCGGAATTTGCGGAAGTGCGGTTTTAAACGGCGGAAAAGGTTTCATATATTAAGGATATTTCCTTTTTGAATATCAGAATAAAGCGCGAGGTTTTCGGCTGTGCAGACAAGCTTGCAGAGTATATCACCGCCGGCGGAAATGTTAAAAGCACGCTGATAATCGGCGAACCTCACAGCGGAAAAACCACCGTTCTGCGCGACCTTGCACGGATTTTGTCCGACAGATTTTTATACCGTGTCGCGGTTGCGGACGAGCGCGGAGAAATTGCCTCGTCGGTTAACGGAACGGCAAAAAAACAACGTCGGTGCGCTCACCTGTGTTATGAATATGTGCCCGAAACGCGACGCATTAAATATGCTGGTGCGCTCGCTCGCGCCCGAGGTGATAATCGTTGACGAAATAGGCAGTGACGCGGATTTTTTTGCGGTGAAAAAAATGCTGTAATGTCGGGTGTTTCGGTTGTTGCAACAAAGCACGGCGCAAGTTTTTTTCGGACGCGGAAAAAGTTTTTTTAAAAAATTTTCGGCTGTGCGGCGCTTCTTTTCGCGAAAAAAATATCGGTCAGATTCAGAAAAATTATGCAAACGGGTGATAAATAGGCTTAAGTTTTTGTCGTGTGCAATGGTGCTTTTTCAAGCACCTTTTTGGGATTTATAAAGACGGCGGATTTTGAAAAAGAGAGAAATTTTTAAGGTGTTTCATATCGGATTTGGAATTTATAAAAAAACGAAATAACTCACCTTAAAAACGCCGATTTTCGAGGTTTTGCGAAAGCTTGGAAATTCAAACGGCGAAACGGGAGCGTTTTTACAGGGCTGTTGCCGAAAAAAATTTGTGCAAAAGCAAAAGATGTGCCGTTATCCGAAATATTTGACGCGGAAACGGAGAAAATAAACGAATATTTTTCCGCTTAAAAAAGACGACGGCGACGGGCTTCATATGCTTGCGCGTTCGCTCGGAAAAAGCGATACCGACGGGCAGAGCGCGCTGATTTTGCAGGCGGAAAGGGCGCTTAATATACGTCTTGACGAGGCGGTGAGCGAAAAAACCAAAAAAACGCGAGCATTTATAAAAAGCATGGGATTTTACTTTGGAATTTTGCTTGTGATAATGTTTTTTTAAAGCAAAGAAAGCGAAGAAAAACGGAGGTCAAAATGAGTGTGGATTTAATTTTTCAAATTGCGGCAATCGGCATACTTGTGTCGGTTTTAAATCAGGTGCTTATCCGCTCGGGGCGCGAGGAACAGGCGATGATGACAACCCTTGCAGGGGCTGATTTTTCGTCCTTCTCATAATCGTTCGGCAGATAAGTATGCTTTTTGAAACGGTAATATCCGTATTCGGTCTTTAGGCGGTGGAGGCGGTAAAAATAAGCGCCGCGGCGATTGCCGGCGTGCTTCTCATCACTGCAATAAAGCCGTTCCGCAAGGATTTTGCCGTTGCCTTGTCAATCCTTACGGGCATTGTGATTTTCGGATATATTTTCGTATACCTCAAATCGGCAGTCGGCACCATCGGCGATATTACGGCGCGGTTTGGCATAAACGGCGCGGCGGTTGAAGTGATTTTCAAAATAATCTGCGTTGCGTACATCTGCGAGTTTGCATCGGGCATTTGCAGGGACGCGGGCGAGAGCGCGGTTGCGTCAAAGGTGGAAACGGGCGGAAAGCTTATTATCGTTTACCTTTCAATGCCGATTATAACGTCGCTTATCGACCTTTTGGCGAATTTTTGTAAACGGGGAGAAAAACGTGAAAAATACAAAATGAAATTATTTGTGAAATTTTTTTGATTTTTTTGCCTTGCTGTTTTTAAAGCTTTTTCCGTTTGCGCCCGACTGCTTTGCAAATTCCGTTTCGGATGAATTTTTCAGTTCCGGCGCGGTTGATATTATCGGCGAAAAAGCGTCCGGCGAAAACATAGACAAGGTGTACGGCGGATTTGATTTTGCCGAATTTACAAAGGAAATTTTAAACGGAAACGTTTTTTTCAGCCGAAAAAAATCGTCGGCAAGGCGGTGAAAAATTCTTTTTCGGCGCGGTTATGGAAAAACGCGCATATGCTTGGTGTTTTGATTGCCCTTTGCGCTTGCCGGCGGAATAATATCAAATCTGCAAAGCTCGTTTAACGCAAAAATCTACCGCGGAAACGGCATTTTTTTCGCGTTTTACACAATGTATTCGGGCATTTTGACGGTGTGCGTTTACAACTGCCTTGAAAGCGCACGGCAGACGGTCGAGGCGCAAAGCGCGTTTTTGCAGGCGGCAACGCCGACGTATATAGGAATGATGATTGCGAGCGGTTCGGTGCTGACGTCCGCCGCGTCAAAGCCTGTGGTTTTGTATTTTATTTCGCTTATTTCAATCGCGGTGAAAGACTTTTTCATTCCGTTTTCGTTTATGATTTTCATTTTGTCGGTGATAAACAACCTGTCGGGCAAAATGCACATAACAAAGCTTGTAAGCCTTTTTGCGCCTTATTGTTACAAAGTCGCTCACCGCGCTGATGACGGTGTTTGTGACGCTTTTGACACTTTCGGGAATGAGCGCTCAGAGCGCCGACACATTGAGCGTGCGCGCGGCAAAATACGCGGCGCAGAATTTCGTCCCCGTTGTGGGAAACGTTTTGTCCAGCACCATCGACACGGTTTATGCGTCGGCATCAGTTTTGCGCAGTGCACTCGGCGTTGCCGGCATTGTCACGGTTGCGCTTTTGTGTGCGTATCCCGTGCTTAAATTCGGCGCGCTGATTTTTATACAAGCTTGCCGCGGCGATAATCGAACCGCTTGCCGACAAACGCATTTCAAACGCGGTGAATGAGGCGGCAAACGGAATTTCGCTTTTGTTTTCGCTCCTCGTGTGCGTTGCGGTGGTGTTTTCGCTTTCGATAGCTTATCTTGCGGAATTTGCGATGGGGGTGGGATAAACGGAACAGATAAAAGCATATGTTTTGAGCGTCGCGGGGGTGCTGATTTTAAGCGTTCTCACCGAGGCTGTTATGCCGTCGGGAACGTTCGGAAAATACGTCAAAACCGCGCTGGGACTTGTGATTTTGGTAACGCTTGCGTATCCTGCATTAAAATTTTCCGACTTCGACGCGCTGTATGAAAAATATACGTTTTACGGCGGAACGCCCGACGCGGAGGAAACCGCGGTATTCGACACCGAAAAAATCATAAAAGACGAGTTTGAACGGAAAATATGCGCGGTTATACAAGACGACATAAAAAGAAAAATTTTTTTCGGAAAAACTGCAAAAATTTCGGCGGATTACGACGGCGAAAAATGCACAAAAATTTATATTTCGTGCAAAGATGAGAATTTTGACAGAATAAGCGGTTACATATCGCAGAAATACGGCTTGCAGTGCGCGAAAAAAATGAAAAAAACGGGGTATTAAAATGGATATTATGCCTTTTATTAAAAAAACTTTTCGTTTAAAAAAGAATAAAAAAACACGCTTTTTATAATATTACTTATAGGAGTGCTGATGCTTGTTTGCTCAAAATCGCTTTTTGCGTCCGAAAAGCCGAAAAACGATAAAAATGCAAACGAAACAGCGGTATCGAGCGCCGACAGCGCGGAAAAACGGCTTTCGGCGATGCTTGGCAAAATTTCGGGCGCAGGCAAAACAGAGGTGATGATTACATACGAATCCACGTCCGAAAAAAAGTGACGGTTGCCGACACAAAAAACGTCAAAAATCTTCGTCCGGCGAGGAAAAACGAAAGCTCGGGCGAGAGGGTGACGGTTATGCAAAAAGGACGGAAACGCGTCGTCGCCGTTTGTAAAAGCCGAGGTAAATCCTAAGGTGAGGGGAGTTCTGGTTGTTGCGGACGGCGCAAAAAACGCCGATGTTTCGGCAAATTTGAAAAAAGCGGTATGCGCCGTTCTGGACGTTCCCATTCACAAGGTCGAGGTTATGCCGAGAGAAAAATAAATTTTAAAATAAAGGAGAATTTGTATGAAAAAAACGTTGAAAAAAAAAAATGACGAAACTTCTTGTTTGTCAGAAAAAGCGGTTGCGCTGGGCGCGCTGGTCGTTTTGGTGGGAGTTGCCGGCTATCTTAATTTTTGTTTTACGACAAATCGGACAGTGCAAAAAGCACGCTTAACGAGTATGTCGAAACGGTGAAAGACATTGAAAAACGAACAGCAGAACGCAGGCGAGGCACAGCCGGTTAGCGCGGACGCAAAAAAAGCGCCGATTATTTCACGTCGGCGAGAATGAACCGCGAAACCGCGCGGAGCGAGAGTATTGAGCTTTTTGAAAAGCACAATCGACAACGCGAATGTGTCGGCGGAGGCAAGACAGGAGGCGGAAAAACAAAATTTTTGCGATTTCCGACAATATCGAAAACGAGGTTAACATTGAAAACGTTATAAAATCGAAAGGTTTTTCTGACGTTTTGGTGTCTGTAAGTGACGACCAGGTGAGCGTTGCAGTGCGCGCCGAGTCGCTCACCGCACCCCAGACGGCACAGCTTAACGACGCGGTTGAACAATTTGTAAGCACAAATAATGTAAAAATAGTTGAAGTTCCGTAAAAAGTGTAGTATAATATAAAAAACAAATGAAAAAAATATTAAAACTTATGTTTTTTTAATGTAATGAAAGGACGGGATAAAACTATGGATAAAACATATGAAGTTAATGAAAATTCGGGAAATGTTAAAAATATCGGACGAGGTTATAGCAACAATCGCGCAGATTGCCGCAAATGAGGTTGACGGCATAATCGGTACGGGTTCGTCGTTTGCGGGCGAAATTAAGCAAATTCTTTCCAAAAAGCGCCTGCCGGAAAGGGCGTTAAGGTTGTCACCGAAAAACGGCGAGGTTACGGTGGATATAAACGTTGTGGTTGAATACGGCGCAAAAAAATTCCTGCCGTTTCGTGGGAGCTTCAGGAAAAACGTTAAGAAAAAAACGTTGAGTCTATGACGGGACTTTCGGTGCGCAAGGTGAATATTCACGTTGTGGGCATTGAGGTTAAAGAGGAAGAAAAAGGAAGAAATCAAAGAGGAAAAAAAGCAAAACGGACGCTGAAACAACTGCCGAAACAACCGAAGAAAAACTAAAAATTCAAATAAACTTCGCATAATAAGAATTTGTGCGGAGTTTATTTTTTTAACAAATTTTCATAAAATATGAAATAATGCTTTATTTTTGAAAAATTTGTTGTATAATATTTATTATGTATAATTATGTGAATTTTTAGTTGCACTGGAGGAAAACCAATGAGCAGAAAAACGGCGAGAGATAACGCCTTCAAGCTTGTTTTTTTGAAGCACCGTTTTACAAAAAAACGATTTTGAAACGGTTATGAATACGTTTGACGGAATTGAAAAAGAAAATCTTACCGAAAACGATTTAAAATATATCAAATCCACAGTTTCGGGCGTTTTTGACAAGCTTGAAACCATAGACGAAAAAATAAATTCCAAGCTTATCGGCTGGACGGTCGGACGTTTGCCCAAAAACCACCGCGGCAATACGTCGTCTTGCGGTTTACGAAATGGAGTTTAACGACGATATTCCCGTTCAGGTGGCTATGAACGAGGCTATCGAGCTTGCGAAAATCTATTGCGACGACGACGCGCCGAGGTTTGTCAACGGCGTTTTGGAGTCGGTAAAAAAACTGAAAGAGGCTTAAAAAATGGCGGTAATCACTGTTAGTCAGCTTAACAATTACATAAAAACGCTGTTTTGACAGCAACCAAAAACTTTCAGCGTCTTTATATAAAAGGTGAAATTTCAAATTTCAAGCGCCATTCTTCGGGTCACCTTTATCTCACGTTAAAGGACGAGGGAAGCGTTTTGAGAGCGGTGATGTTCCGCGCGGCGGCGTCAAGCCTCAGGTTCAACGCGTCAAACGGTATGAAGGTTATCGCGTGCGGACGCGTGGCGGTTTTTGAGCGCGACGGGCAGTATCAGCTTTACATTGAAAGTATGATGCCCGACGGTGTTGGCGAGCTTTATCTTGCGTATGAACAGCTTAAAGAAAAGCTTGCAAAAGAGGGGCTTTTTGACGAATCGCACAAAAAGCCGATACCGAAATATCCCGCGAAAATCGGCGTTATAACTTCGCCGACGGGCGCGGCGGTGCGCGATATTTTAAACGTTTTAAAAAGGCGCTATGCGCTTGCGGATATTTACATTTATCCTGCGCTGGTGCAGGGTATCGGCGCGGCGAAAACCATCGCCGAGGGAATTGAGTTTTTCAACCGCGAAAAAAAGGCGGACGTGCTCATTGTGGGCCGCGGAGGCGGTTCGATTGAAGATTTGTGGGCGTTTAACGAAGAAGAAGTTGCATACGCGATATACAATTCGAAATTCCCGTTATCTCGGCGGTAGGACACGAAACGGATTTTACAATCGCTGATTTTGTTGCCGATTTGCGTGCACCCACGCCGTCGGCAGGAGCAGAGCTTTCCGCACCGTCGCAGACCGACGTGCGCCAAAGCCTTATTATGCAGAAAAAAAGCAAACTTGCGGTGTGCCTTACAAATTTATACAAACTAAAGGCGCAGCAGCTTGAAAGAATACAAAAAATCGCGCGTTTTCACCGATTACAGAATTATTTTCGACGACAAACGGCTCTATCTCGATATGCTTTCAAAAATCGCTGGTTGATTTGTATGCCAAAAAGGTTGAAAAAAGCAAAACCGAGCTTTTGAAATATCTTTCAAAGCTTGAGGCGCTCAATCCGGCGTCGGTTTTAAAACGCGGTTTTGCGTCGGTGAAAGGTGCGGACGGAAAAATCGTCAAAGACGCAAAAAAAGCCTTAAAAACGGCGATTTAATAGACGTTACATTTGCGGACGGAACTGCAAACTGCGAAGTGAAATCCGTAAAAGAGGGAGAAATGATATGAATAAATTTGAAGATAACATCACAAAGCTTGACGAAATTGTGAAAAAAACTTGAGGGCGGAAACGCGGCGCTTGACGAGTGCGTTGCGCTTTTTTTGAGGACGGCGTAAAACTCACCGACGAGTGCATAAAAAAATGCTTTGATAACGCCGAGCAGAAAATTAAGCTTTTGGTGCAGAATAAAGACGGAGAGGTAAGCGAAACTGACTTTGTTCAGAATGATGCTTAAACGGTATAAAATATGAATTTTAACGACGAATACAAAAAACGTCTTACGCTTATAAATGAGCATATTGAAAGTTTTTTTGCAAATGAGTGCAAAAAAATCTTGAAAGTTTTGTCACCGAGGCGCCTGTTTACAGTGTGTTGAACGGCGGAAAAAGGGTGAGGGGAATACTCACGCTTGAGGTTGCAAGAATGCTCGGCGGAAACGAAAAAACCGCGCTTGAATTTGCAGCTGCGATTGAGTTTATTCAGGCATATTCGCTTGTTCACGATGATTTGCCCTGTATGGACGACGACGATTACCGAAGAGGTCAGCTGAGCTGTCACAAAAATTCGGCGAGGCAAAGGGCGTGCTTTGCGGCGACTCGCTTTTAAACCTTGCGTATGAGGTTATGCTTAAAAAAGCATTTTTAAACGGCGGTGACGGCGAGAAAAAGCGGCGGCGGAAATTGCGCACAGAGCGGGAATTTTCGGTATGATAAAAGGTCAGCTTATCGACATTGACTTGATGAGTAAAAAAGACATCACGCTCTCCGACGTCGAAAAAGCTTATCGAATACAAAAACAACCGCGCTTATATCCGCGGCGGCGCTTGCGGGCGCGCACATTGCAAACGCGGACGGCGAGGATATTGAAAAACATCAAAAATTACGCGTACCACCTCGGCACGGCGTTCCAGATAAGGGACGATTTTGAGGACGAGGAGGAGGACAAGCTGAGGGAAGACGAGGAAAAAAACGCCGAACTTTATAAATCTTCTCGGCAAAGAAAAAGCCACCGAAAAGCTTGTTTATCACAGAAATTCGGCGCGTGATATTTTGAAAAAAATACGAAAAAAAGCGAATTTTTTTAACGGCTATGAACGAATTTTTTTGTTCGGCGCGTTTTAAAAAAATATTGCAAAACCGAAAAAATTATGATACAAATGTAAGGATAAAATTTGTATAAATCGGGATAAATTTTTGTATAAAATTAGGTTTACATAAACAACCTCGGAAGGAGTTAAAAAAAGGTGAAACAGCTACTTGAAAAAAATCAAAGCGGAAGCCCTCAAAGCGTTGGAAAATTCCGACAAAATGGAGGAGCTTGAAAGCTTCAGAGTGAAATATCTCGGAAAAAGGTGAAATCACGGGCGTTTTTGAAAGGGCTCGGATCGGTTGCGGCTGACGAAAGAAAAGAAGTCGGCGCGCTTGCAAACGAAAATCAGAGCGTACATTGAAAAAGGTCTTGCCGAGAAAAAGCGGCAATGCAGGAAAAAGTTTTGCAGGAAAAGCTTAAAAAAGAGGTTATCGACGTTACGATGCCCGGCAAAAAAAGCAGCATCGGCGGTGCTCATCCTCTTACAATAGTAAGAAAACAGCTTGAAGATATTTTTATGGGAATGGGATTTTCTATTGCCGAGGGTCCCGAAGTTGAGCTTGATTACTACAATTTCGAGGGCGCTCAACATTCCCAAAAACCACCCTTCGCGCGACACGCAGGATACGTTTTACATCAACGACGATGTGGTTTTGAGAACGCAGACCTCCTCCGTTCAGGTGCGCGTAATGGAAAAACCAAACCGCCGATAAGTGTTATATCCCCCGGCAGAGTGTTCAGAAGCGACGCGGTTGACGCTACACATTCGCCCGTTTTCCACCAGCTTGAGGGTCTTGTTGTTGACAAGGGCATCACCATGGGCGACCTTAAAGGAACTTTTGGAACTGTTTATGAAAAAAAGCTTTACGGCGACGACGTTAAAAATCCGTCTGCGTCCGCACCATTTCCCGTTTACCGAGCCGAGCGCAGAGGTTGACGTTTCATGCTTTGTATGCGGAGGAAAAAGGTTGCCGTGTATGCAAAAAGAGGGATTTATAGAAGTTCTCGGCGCAGGAATGGTGCACCCGAAAGTTTTGAAAGAGTGCGGAATTGACCCCGAAATTTACAGCGGTTTTGCTTTCGGTATCGGTCTTGAGCGTATCGTTATGCGTTCGTATAACATTGATGATATGCGTCTTTTGTACGAGAACGATTTAAGATTTTTGAAACAGTTTTAACGGAGGTAGCAGAATATGAAATTTCCAATAAGTTGGCTTAATGATTATGTTGATATAAACGGCATTACGTCCGAAGAATTTGCGCACGCAATGACAATGTCGGGTTCAAAGGTTGAGGGCGTTGAAAACGCGGGCGAAGAAATTCAAAATGTTGTTGTGGGCAAAATTTTGAAAATTGTGAAACACCCCGACGCGGATAAGCTTTGTTATCTGCTCGGTCGATGTGGGAAACGAGGTTTTGCAGATTGTCACCGGCGCAAAAAACGTGAGCGAGGGGCGACTTTGTTCCCGTTGCGCTCCACGGTTCGCATCTCCCGGGCGGAATTGTAATTAAGAAAGGCAAACTCCGCGGTGTTGAGTCGTGCGGTATGCTCTGCTCAATCGGCGAGCTTAACCTCACTTTGGAGGACGCGCCATATGCGATTGAGGACGGAATTTTAATTTTCGACAGAGAATATCCGCTCGGTATGGACGTTAAAGAAATTTTCGGTCTTGACGAGGACGTTGTGGAGTTTGAAATTACGCCTAACAGAGCCGATTGCTTCAGCGTTCTCGGAATAGCGCGCGAGGCGGCGGTAACCTTTGACAAACCGCTTAAAATCGACGTTCCCGAGGTTCACGAAACAAACGACAAAGTTGAAGACTATGCGTCTGTTACCGTTCTCGACACAAAAGACTGTATGCGTTATGCGGCGCGCGTTGTCAAAAATGTTAAAATTGCGCCAAGCCCCAAATGGCTTGCGGACAGACTTAAATTGAGCGGAATAAGAAGCATTAACAATATCGTAGACATCACAAACTACGTTCTTTTGGAATACGGTCAGCCTATGCACGCTTTTGATTTGGACAATGTTGCAGGACACAAAATTATCGTCAGAAAAGCGGAAAACGGCGAAATTATGACCACTCTCGACGAACAGGAAAGAAAGCTTGATGACACTATGCTGGTTATCTGCGACGCGGACAAACCCGTTGCGGTTGCCGGTGTTATGGGCGGTCTTAACAGCGAAATCGAGGACACCACAAAGACGCTTTTGTTTGAGTCGGCTTGCTTTAACGGCGCAAACGTACGTCTTACCGCAAAAACTCGGACTCCGCACCGAGGCGTCGTCGCGCTACGAAAAAGGTCTTGACCCCGAAAAACGTTATCGGTGCAATAAACCGTGCGTGCGAACTTGTTGAAATGCTCGGCGCCGGAGAGGTTGTGTCGGGAATAATCGACGTTGACAATTCGGACAAAACTCCGCATATTCTGCCGTTCAGACCCGATTACATCAACGCTTTTCTCGGAACGGACATTTCAAAAGAAGAAATGATTAAAACTCTCACCGCTTTTGAGTTTAAAGTGGACGGAGATAAGGTAACCGTTCCCACATTCCGCGCGGACGTTGAGGGCGAGGCGGATATTGCCGAGGAAGTTGCGAGAATTTACGGCTACGACAAAATCGAATCGTCGCCTTTGCGCGGTGAAACAACCCAGGGTATGAAAACAAAAGAGCAGAAACTCGTCAACAAAAATCGAGGGAGGCGGCAATCGCTCAGGGTCACTATGAAACAATGACTTTCTCGTTTGTTTCGCCCGATATATTCGACAAAAATCAACACAAACGACGAGAATTTGCGCAACGCGGTAGTTATCACAAATCCGCTCGGCAAAGACTGCTCCATTATGCGCACAACGCTCATTCCGTCGATGATGGATACAATTTCGTACAACTACAATCAGCGTACACCGCAGGGAAAATTCTTTGAAATTGCAAAGGTTTATCTTCCCGTCCCCGGCGAAAAACTTCCCGACGAGCGCAAGGAAATCTGCCTCGGAATGTACGGAAACTACGATTTTTACGATATGAAAGGCAGTGCGGAAAGTATTCTCGACGCGCTTAACATTAAAAATTACGAATTTGAGGCGGAAACCGAAAACACCACTTTCCACCCCGGCAGATGCGCAAACATTATGTGCCGAGGAAAGAAAAATCGGTATAATCGGCGAGCTTCACCCGACGGTGCTTAAAAATTACTCGGTCGGCGCAAAAGCGTATATCGCGGTACTCGACATAAGAGAATTAAACGAGATGTCAAACAATAACATTCAGTATAAAGCACTCCCGAAATTCCCGGCGGTTACAAGGGATATGGCACTTATCGCAGACGACGCGGTAACGGTCGGCGAGATTGAAAAATCATTAAAAATGCTCGGGTAAAATTCTTGAGGACGTTAAGCTTTTCGACGTTTACAAGGGTGAGCAGATTGAAAAAGGCAAAAAGAGCCTTGCATTTTCGGTTATCTACCGTGCGGACGACAGAACTCTTACCGATGACGAAATTTCGGCTGTTTTTGATAAGACGATAAAACAGATTGCCGAAAAGACAGGCGCACAGCTTAGATAAACCGAAAAAAGGCTTTGTAAAAAATCAAAATTTTTTTAAGGAGGTAAGGATTATGGAATTTAACGAAACTATGGTGTTTAACGGCAGTGTTGATAAGCAGGCGCTTATTAAGGAAACACTTTCGACGGTGTATGAGGCTCTTAAAATAAAAGGCTACAACCCGATAAGCCAGCTTGTCGGCTACATTATGTCGGGCGACCCCACCTACATCACAAGCTACAACAATGCCAGAAGCCTTATTTCAAAAACTTGAAAGAGATGAAATTTTAGAGGAGCTTTTTCAAGGAATATTTGAGAGATAAATAATATGAAATTTTCCCAAAAGAAAACAAAAAAATGCGGCGGTTACGGCGATAATCGTATCGGCGGCAATGCTTTTCGTCCAAGTTTTTCGGTATGCTCCGCGATATTTTAATCGCATACCTTTACGGCACTGAAAGCGTCAATGCCATTGCGTTTTCCACCGCATCAAGAATATCCCCTTTTGTTTTTCGATATTGCGCTCGGAACTGCCGTAACGGCGGCGTTTATTCCGATTTACAACGAATTTCTGCAAAAGGGCGAAAGAGAAAAAAGCACAGGATTTTTCAAACAAATTCATTACGCTCGTGTCAATCGTCACCCTCGTTATGGTGACGGTCGGCATCGCGTTTTCGGGCACGGTTGTGCGCATAATCGCAGGCGGTCTTGACGGCGAAAAATTAAGCCTTGCATCGGGACTTGTCAAAATACTGTTCCCCGCGATTTTCATAACGGGCGTTGCATACTGCTTTGTCGGCATTTTGCAGTCGGACGGAGAATTTGTAATTCCTGCGCTTATTTCGCTTGTTTCAAACGCGTTTTTAATTTTTGTATATTATCATTTTTCGGTGACAAATTCGGCGTTTGGGGCATTGCGGTGTCTATGCTTGCCGGCTGGATTTTGCAGATTGTCATTCAAATTCCTCCGCTTGTTAAGATGAAATATAGGCTTAAAATTAAAAATCCGTTCGGCGACGAAAACATAAAGCGCGTGTGCCTTTTGGCGCTCCCGATTATAGTCAGCGCGTGGGTTCAGCCGATTAACACAATGATAAATATAAACCTCGCGTCGGGCTTAAGCGGCGGCGCGGCGGTGCCTGCGCTGGACTACGCAAATAAGCTTTTATATAATTCTCGTGGGCGTGTTTACGTATACCATAACCAACCTCACATTTCCGTCGCTTTCGCGCTATGCGGCGGCGCACGATATGGAATCATTTGCCGAAACGGTGCGAAAAATCAGTTAAATACGTAATTTTCATCATTGCGCCGGTTATGGCAGGGTTTATGCTGTTGTCAACGCCCATTATCAGCGTGTTTTACGAGCGCGGTGCGTTTGACGCGTCGTCAACGCGCCTTACTTCAACGGCACTGTTTTTCTACTCAATCGGAATGGTCGGGTTCGGCATAAATGAGGTGATGAACAAATCGTTTTACGCGCTCCAGGACGGCAAAACCCCTATGCGCGCGTCGGTTGCAGGCATATGCGTAAACATTGCGCTGTCGGTTTCTGCGGTGGTTTTCGTTAAAACGGGGCTTGAGGGACTCGCATTTGCGGCGTCGGTTGCGGCGAATATTATCGGTTTCGGACTCCTCATCCTTTTGAGCAGACGCGTTAAAAATATTTTTACCAAAGACCTGTTTGCGTCGGCGGTAAAAAGCATTATTTCCGCGGTTGTTATGTGCGCGGTTGTCATTTTTGTAAAAAACGCACTGCCGTTTGCAAATAAGTATCTACAGCTTTTTGTGCCTGCGGTGTCGGGTGCGGTTGTCTATGTTGTAATGTGCGTTATATTAAAAATCCGAAGAATTTTTTTCGGAATACTAAAAACAGTTATGAGAAAAATTTTTAAAGGAGGCGTAAAATTTGGAAAAAAAGCTTGGTTTTAACATTTTTAATAAATTTTTCAATAGGTTTTCCGCCTGCTTTAAAGGCAGTATTTTAAAGAAAATCGAAGATTTTTGCGAATATTTTCAAAAAGACGCGAAAAAGCTTTTTGTAAGATTTTTTTCACAAAGGCGCCGAATTTAAGCAATGCGGTGTCAAGCAGTGCAATCGCAAGGTTTTTTTCCTGGCGATATGTAACTTTTTCGCGAAGATTATCAGAGGCGCGGTGAAAATTTTGAAAAAAATCCGCGGTGCTTAACGGAATTTTGTGGCTTTACGACAACGTTTTTGGCATTTCTCTGCGCACTTACGGGTTGTTTTTGCTCGCGTTTTCGGTTGTTTACGAGGCGGTGCTTGTTATAAGCGGAGGTTCGGGCGGAATAATCGCGCTTGCGGCGGCGATTTTTTCGGCAGTTTTGATTTTGCTCAACATTTCGCTTTCGGCGATGTTCAAAAAAACAGCGTACTTATTAAAAATAATGCTCTATTTCGGCATTGACCTTGAACAGAGCGCAAAAACGGTTAAAACAACGCGTTTTTGCGGTGCGGTTTTTTTAGGTTTGGGCGCGCTGTGCGGTGCGGTGACGGCATATGTTCCGCCGTTGTACGTTTTTGCGGCGGTTATAGCATTTTGCGGTGTCAGTGCGGTTTTTGATAAACTTTAAAACGGGCATATACATCATAGCCGGACTTTTTCCCATTTCTGCCGACAATGGCGGTTGTGGGACTTATGCTCCCTCACGTTTTTTTGTCAATGCTTTTTAAAGCTTGCGTACGACGAAAATTTCAAATTTACAAAAACAAATCTTGACGTGTTTATTCTGCTTTTCGCACTTGTAATGTTCATTTCGTCGGTCACGTCGTTCGCACGAAACAGCAGTATGAAAAATATTTATGGTTTTACTCCGTTTTTATGATGGGATATTTTATCATCACAAACACGGTGAAAAAAACAAAAAAAGCCTGTATCTTATGTTTTCGATTATGACAGTTTCGGCGGTTCTGGTCGCGCTCTACGGCATTTATCAGCACATTTTTCGGCTTTGCCGAAGGCACAACGTGGACGGACACCGAAATGTTTACAGATATACAAACAAGGGTTGTTTCGACGTTCGGTAACCCGAATGTTTTGGGCGAATATCTCCTTTTGATGATACCTGCCGTGTGCGCGTTTGTGTGGAACGCACCGAAAATCGGCAACCGCGTTGTAAACCTTTTGCCTCTCGGACTTTTTGGGACTTTGTATGATTTTTCACGTATTCGCGCGGAAACTGGCTCGGACTTATCGCGGCGGCGGTGATTTTCGTATCGTTTTACGACAGAAAATTCATATGGCTCGGCATAATGCTTGTGCTCTTGTCACCGCTCTTTATGCCTCAAAGCATCGTAAACAGATTTCTTTCAATCGGCGACGTTTCGGACACTTCGACGTCCTACCGCGTTTACATTTGGTTCGGTACAATAAAGATGCTCAAAGACTACTGGTTCTGCGGTATCGGCCCCGGCACAGAGGCGTTTAATATGATTTATCCGCATTATGCGTATGCGTCGATTGTCGCGCCTCATTCGCACAATTTGTATCTGCAAATTCTTGCTGAAAACGGAATTTTGGGGATTTTGGTGTTCCTTGCACTGCTGATTGTGCTTTTCAAAGACTCAATTTCGGCAATAACAGGCGCAAAAAAAAGCTATGCAAAAGCGTGCTGTACCGCGCTTACGGCAGGCTTGGCAGGCTATCTTGTGCAGGGCGTGTTCGACAACGTTTGGTATAACAACCGAATTGTTATGATGTTTTTTATGTTTCTTGCCCTTTTGGAATGTTCGGTTTTGATTTTGCGAAAGGGGAAGCGAATGATTAAAGTTGTAAACGTCACCTCCGACGCGAATATCGGCGGTGCGGGAAAAATGTATTCTCACGTTTTTTTAAAGCATTACGACCGAAAAAAATACGACCTTACGGTGATTGTTCCGCCGAAAAGCTTGCTTATACCCGAGATAAAAGCGCTGGGCGGAAAATATATTGAGGTTGAGGGAATAAGCGATAAATCGCTTGATATAAACGGAATAAAGGCGCTTAAAAAGGCGTTTGCAAAGATAAAAACCCGACATTGTTCACGCGCACGCGGCAATGAGCGCGCGCATCGCGGCAAAAATATCGGGCGCGAAAATCATCTACACGCGCCACAGCGTGTTTGAACCGCCGAAGAAAATTTCGCACGGCATCGGAAAATTTATAAACGGCGCGGTGAACAACTTTTTTGCGGATAAGATTATCGCGGTCGCCGAGGCGGCAAAGGATAATCTTACAAGAACGGGAGTTTCCGAAAAGAAGATTACCGTTATAAAAAACGGTGTGGACGCGCTGAAACGGTACGATAAAGAAACGGTTGCAAAAATCAAGTCGGACTACGGCATAAATGACGAATTTGTGCTGTCAATCGCGGCACGGCTCACTTATGTGAAAGGTCATAAATACATCCTGAAAGCCGTGAAAATGCTTGCGGACGACGGCGAAAACTTTAAGCTTATAATCGCAGGCACGGGTGAATATGAGGACGAAATCAAAAAGGAAATCTCGGCGCTGAACCTCGAAAACAGTGTTATTATGGCAGGTTTTGTCAAGGACGTTGAGGCGCTTAACAACATCACCGATTTAAACCTAAACTTTTCGTTCGGCACGGAGGCGACCAGCCTTTCGCTGCTGGAGGGAATGAGCCTCGGTATCCCGGCGGTTGTCAGCGATTTCGGCGGAAATCCGGGTGTTATCAGGGATAACGAAAACGGTTTCTTGGTGCCGAGCAAGGATTATAAATCGCTTTATGAAAAAATTAAGCTTGCAATGGACGATAGAGAACTTTACAAGCGTCTTTGCGAGGGGAGCCGGCGCATTTTTGAAAGCGAATTTACCGCCGATAAGGTGACACGGCGCATAGAGAGCGTTTATGACGAGGTTATTTTGCAGAAGGAGAAACGAAAAATGAAGAAAAAATTGAGCATAATTGATATACTTATCATTTTGATTGCCGTTGTATGCGCGGTTTTTGCAGTGAAATATTTTACCGCGAATTCAAAAAAGGCATATAACGTGCCCGAGGTTTCGTACGTTGTGGAATTAAAATCGCTTTCCGACGAGTATCTTGACGTTTTCAAAGAGGGCGACAAAATCACCGACGGCGTTAAGGGCGGTTATCTCGGAAGCGTTAAAAAGTTGAGATAACAGACAACGTTGAAACGCGCGAGGATGCCGAAAACGGCAGATTTGTGCAGTCGTCGTTTGAAAAACCGCAAGGACGTGTATCTTACAATTTCGGGCGTGCCGACAACATATACCGACGACGAAATCCTTTTTTTGCGACACAGGAAATCAAAATCGGAAAAACAGCTTCATATGAAGTCGAAAAACTATGTCGGACACGGCTACATCATTTCGGTAAACGACGGTAAATAAGGGGGCGGATTGAAAAATGATAATTGATGAAAAAGGCAAAAATATTCGGAAAAAAATTAACATTATCGACCTTTTTAGCGGTTTTGATAATTGTTGTGTCGGTTGCCGCCGTTTGCTTTAAATTCGGCTTTTTCCGCGCACAAAAAAACGTCGGCTCGGCAGGCGACGAAATAACCTATGTTATGAAAGTTAAGGCAATCCGCGATACATCTGCGGACGCGCTCAATATCGGCGACAGTCTTACCGAAAAAGACCACGAAAAAAAGAAAATAGGCAAAAATTACCGACAAGAGGGTTGAGCCGGCAAAAAGAGGTTGTTAACAAGGCGGACGGATCGCTTACAAGCGAGGTTGAAGTCCCCGACAGATACGACGTTTACATCACGGTGAAAGGCAGCGGAACGGCTAACGACACGGGATATTTTCTTGACGGAACGTATCAAATCGGCGTTTTTCGTCGGTTGTGTTTTCGAGCAGATACATCGAAACGACCGGCACGGTTACCGAAATAAAAATAAATTTTTTTGAGGGTGGGGGCTATGGCAAAAAAAGATAATATCACTCTTTACCGCTTTAATTATTTTGACATCATTTAACGTTTGCAGTGCGAAAAACGCGGTCGATTCCATCATCGGCACCGACGCGCAGTTTGTCATTCTTGCAACGGTCACAAATATTTCGGACAACACGTTTGAGCTTACAAAAAGGGTTTGCAATCCGTCAGAGCGAAAACGCGAACATTCCCGACACAATCACCGTTACAAAGTTTAAATACGGCTACTGCGTCGAGCACGCGGACAATTATAACAATCCGCAGATGGGGGATAATATAATCGTTGCGCTCGATTATTCGGGCGGTGCGTATCACATAAGCTCCGACGCGTTTATGGTGGACAATGTTTCGTCGGGCGCAAAGGTGAAAGTGCCCGAGGAAATTAAGAATTACGACTGCATAAATGAGCTTTTGGCGCTCGGATATTACATACATTCGGGCGGTGAGCGCACCGAATACGAATATTCAAACAATTTGGTTTATGCAATCGGAAGCGGCGGCGAGAAGTTTGAAATTAACCGCCGTGCGGACGATTATGTGGTGTATTTTAACAAAAACAAGGTTGATTTGACCGATAAACCGCAGGTTCCCGAAAATCCGCACAATGTGTCGAGAACGATTATTCTGTTTCTTTTGTTCGGCGTGATATTCGGAATTTTGTGCGTTGTGTCCGCAAACTATGTTTTATCGAGAAAGGACGGCTGATTTCGTGATAGTTAAAAGGAAAAAACGGTTGAAACAACCCATATTTTTTTAAAGGCAGAATTATAGATGTCAGCGTTGACACGGTGGTGCTCCCCGACGGCAAAAAGCGTCGCGCGAGCTGGTGCGCCACCCCGGCGGTGTGTGCGTTGTTGCGTACGACGGCGAGAATATTTATCTTGTAAAGCAGTACCGCAAGCCGTATGATGAGGTTGTGACCGAACTTCCGGCAGGCAAGCTTGAATACGGTGAAGATCCTCTTGAATGCGGTAAACGCGAGCTTTTGGAGGAGACCGGAATGACCGCCGAAAATTTTGAGAGTCTGGGAAAATTTTATTCGTCGCCCGGATTTTGCAGTGAAACGATTTATGCGTATCTTGCGACGGGACTGAAAAAAGTCGGTCAGCATCTTGACGAGGACGAATATCTCGACGTTATCAAGGTTAAATTTGACGACGCGGTGAAAATGGTTATGGACGGAGAAATATGCGACGGGAAATCCGTTTCGGCAATTTTGAAATCCGCGTTTATTTTGAGAAAAATAAAATTTAAAATGAATATAGTTCGCCGAGGACGAACGGTGAAACATAAAAACGGGGCGATGTAGGCATCGCCCCCTACATTTGTTGTGATTTTTTCATCAAGCATTTATTGCAGGGGACGATGCCTACATCGTCCCGTTTTTACGTTTCATACGTTCTTATAATATTTCCCGCCACCTCACGGCGCGGAATTCTCAAATCCATTGCCTGTTTTTTTCTATGTAATAATGCGCGTCTTTTTCACTTAAATTGAGCTTTTCCATAAGTAACCATTTTGCGCGGTTGACAACGCGTATATCCGCCATTTTTTTCTTTCAGCGATTTGGTTTTTTTCCTCTATTTTTCTAAGCTTTTTGTTGTATGCCGACACGAGCTTTAACGCACTGTAAAAAAATACTGCGCCGAAAGCGGTTTTTGACAGCGTGAACACGCCGTTGTCCTCAACCTTGTAGGCAACCTGTGAAAAAAACGTCGTTTTTCACCATAAGCAAAATTCCCATATTCGTTTCGGACATATCAAGCGCGAGCATTATGCCGAAATCGTCGGGTAGCGGTGTGTTGATAATGAGAATATCCGCACCGCCGTCCGAAAAGCAAACGTTTTGCCTCGCCTGCACTTTTTGCGCGCACGGCAGGCATAAATTCGCTGACAGGGAAGAAGATTTGCTATATATTCAAACGCTTTGTCCGCGCCCGATGCAACAACTACCCTTAATTTTTCTTTTTCAGGTTTCATATTCGCCCCTCCGAAAAGAATTATTTAATGTGCGACTGTGCGAATAAATCCGCAAAGCCCTCGGGCAGATATTTTTGCCACAAAGGCGCTGTTCTTCGCCTCGTCATAAGCCTCGGCAAAGCTTTGGGGGCAGTATTCTGTAATTTTTAAAGCGTCGTCGTCCGCGTCGTAGAGGTTCAAATTTGCCGGATACGGCGGTTGCATATTGTTGTCAATGCCGTCAATTCCGGCGTAAATTATGAGCGCATATGCAAGATACGGATTTGCCATCGGGTCGGGCGAGCGAAGCTCAATACGCTCAAAATCGCCTTTCGCGGCAGGTATTCTTATAAGCTGAGAACGATTTTCGGGCGACCACGTGATGTATTTGGGCGCTTTAATTCGCCGAAACGCTCATACGACGTTTCGCACGGGTTTAAAAACATTGTAATTTCGCTGATATGCTCCATAATTCCCGCCATAAACGGCGCGTTTCTGTCTTTGCCGTCGGTGCATTTCACCGAAATGTTTATGTGCATACCGTTTCCGCTTTTTTTCCCTTTTATGGGCTTGGGCATAAACGACGCATAAAGTCCGTTGTGCGCCGCCGCCGCTTTTACAACGGTGATGAAATTCATCGCGTTGTCCGCCGCAGATAGAGCGTCGCTGTACCTAAAGTCGATTTCGTTTTGACCGGGACCCTCCTCATGGTGCGAGCTTTCGGGCAAAATTCCCATTTCGAGCAGTGTAAGGCAAATTTCTCTTCTTATATTCTCGCCCTTGTCTTCGGGCGCAACGTCCATATATCCGGCGGTGTCGAACGGTATTCCCGTAGGTTCGCCGTCATCGTCGGTTTTGAAAAAGATAAAATTCAAATTCCGAGCCGAAATTCACGGTAATTCCCTTGCTTTTTGCATATTCCGCTGCCTTTTTGAGTATGTGGCGCGAATCGTTTTCAAACGGTGTGCTGTCAGGGATATTTAATATCGCAGAACATACGCACAACTTTGCCCTGTGACGGACGCCACGGCAAAATATTTATTGTTGACGGAATGGGGGAAAAAGCAAAAGGTCGGACTTTACTCCGCAGTTAAAGCCGAGAACCGCGGATGCGTCGAACGAAATTCCGTCCTCAAACGCGCGTTTTAACGAGTCGGGCATAATGGAAATGTTTTTCTGATTTCCGAAAATGTCGCAGAACGCAAGACGTATAAATTTAACGTCCTCGTCGTTTATAAACTCCAAAACATCTTCATAATAATAGGTAAACATAAGATATTCAGCTCCTTAAAAAAAGCAAAATTTAGCCTTTTGTTTGATTTTTAACAGTATATCACACCGCGAATTTGTTGTCAATAATTCAATTTGCACAAAACGTCAAAAAAATTAAATTAACACTTGACATATTTCGCTTTCGGTGTTATACTTGACCCATAAAGCGACAAGGACGCCGCAGACAGAAGAAAAAAATGTCTGTGGCATTTTTTGTTTTTACATAAGAATTTAAAGCGACAAGGAAGTCACTTAGGGAGTTTATCCTTAATACCCTTGCCGCTTTTTTTATTAAAGAAAAGGGGTAGATATTATGAACACAGTTTCAAGCGAATTTGGCTCAATGGTATTTGATGACGCGGTTATGCAGGCACGTTTACCCAAGGAAACATACAAAGCGCTCAGAAATACCATTAAAAAACGGAAAACACCTTGATTTGTCGGTTGCGACGGTTGTTGCAAACGCAATGAAAGACTGGGCGGTTGAAAAGGGCGCAACGCATTTCACACATTGGTTCCAGCCTATGACGGGTGTTACAGCCGAGAAACACGACAGTTTTATTTCACCCAGAGATAACGGCAAAGTTATTATGGAATTTTCGGGAAAAGAGCTTATTCAGGGCGAGCCTGACGCATCGTCTTTCCCGTCGGGCGGACTCCGCGCAACCTTTGAGGCGAGAGGCTACACCGCGTGGGACGCTACATCTTATGCGTTTATTAAAGACAACATTTTGTGCATACCCACAGTTTTCTGCTCATACGGCGGCGAGGCGCTCGACCAGAAAAAACAGCGCTCCTTCGTTCTATGGAGGCAATCAACAAACAGGCTTTAAGAGTGCTTAAACTTTTCGGCAACGAGGACGTTAAATCGGTTAAAACAACTGTAGGACCCGAGCAGGAATATTTCCTTGTTGACAAGGCGCTCTACGACCAGAGAAAAGATTTGATATACACAGGCAGAACACTCTTCGGCGCACGTCCCCCGAAAGGACAGGAACTTGACGACCACTACTTCGGTGCTATCAAACCGAGAGTTGCGGAGTTTATGAAAGAGCTTAATACCGAACTTTGGAAACTCGGAATTTTGGCAAAAACAGAGCATAACGAAGTTGCACCGGCACAGCACGAGCTGGCACCGATTTTCACAACTTCAAATATAGCGGCTGACCACAACCAGCTTACAATGGAAATTATGCAGAAAGTCGCAAAGAAACACGGTATGGTTTGCCTGCTCCACGAAAAACCGTTTGCAGGTGTAAACGGAAGCGGAAAACACAACAACTGGTCGATTTCCACCGACACGGGCGCAAACCTTTTGGAGCCGGGCGCAACACCTTACGAAAATGCACAGTTCCTGCTCTTCCTTGCGGCGGTTATCAAATCGGTTGACGAATATCAGGACCTTTTGAGGATTTCTGTTGCAAGCGCGGGCAACGACCACCGTCTTGGTGCAAAACGAGGCGCCTCCGGCGATTGTTTCAATGTTCCTCGGCACCGACCTTTCGGAAATTCTCGACGCAATCGTAAACGACACCGCTTACGACTCGAAAGAAAAAAAGAGATTATGAGAATAGGCGTTCACACGCTCCCGAAATTCCCGAAAGATACCACCGACAGAAACAGAACAAGCCCGTTTGCATTTACGGGTAACAAATTTGAGTTCCGTATGCTCGGTTCCGCGTCGTCAATCTCGTGCGCAAACACTGTTTTGAACACAGCGGTTGCAGAAACGCTCAAAGGCTTTGCGGATTATCTTGAGGGCAAGGACGACTTTGAAAAAGCGCTCCACGACCTTATCAAAGATACAATCAAGGCGCACAAACGCATCATCTTCAACGGTGACGGCTACGACGACAAGTGGGTTAAAGAGGCAGAGTCGCGCGGACTTTTGAACCTCAAAACCACACCCGAGGCGCTCACGCATTTGCTTGACGAAAAGAACATCAAGCTTTTTGAAAGCCACAAGGTTTACAGCAAGGCAGAGCTTACCGCACGTTATGAGGTGCCCAACGAAAACTACGGCAAGGTTATCAACATTGAGGCGCTTACAATGCTCGATATGGCGAGAAAAGACATTCTCCCCGCAATGAGCGAATTTGCAAAGAAACTTTCAAAAATCGGCGCTCGAAAAGAAAGAGTTTGTTGCCGATGTTGATTTGACATATGAGAAAGAAACGGTTAAAAAAAGCTGGGCGATATGACAAACGAAGCTTACAAACACGTTTTTGAAACTGGAGGAGGATTTGAGTGCGGCAAAAGACATCACCTCCGCACCCGAATATGCAATGTACTGCAAGGATAAAATTCTTCCCGATATGGCGGCGCTCAGAATAAGCGTTGACAGTGCAGAGGCGATTGCCTCCAAAAAGGATTGGCCTTATCCTTCTTACGGCGAGCTTTTGTTCGGCGTAAGATAAGGCAAAAAGTAAAGAAATAATAAATTAAGATAAGCCGAACCGTTACGTTCGGCTTGTCTGGGCATAAACGGCAAGCCGTTTAAATGTGCTTTAATACATTCAAGGAGGATTTAGCTATGTGTTCTGTTATGGGCTGCTTTGACGAAAAAATTTCCGAGAAGGATTTTATAAACGGGTTTGAAAAAACAAAATCACGGGGTCCCGATATGTCAAAAGTAGAAAATTACAACGGCGCAAGACTCGGTTTTCACCGTCTTGCAATTATGGGACTGACAAAAGAGGGTATGCAGCCTTTTAATTTTGATAACGCACATCTTGTATGCAACGGCGAAATATATTTGTTCCGTCCGCTAAAAGAGGAGCTTATCAAAAAGGGGCTATAAATTCAAAAAGCGACTCGGACTGCGAAATTCTTCTTCCGTTGTATAAAGAATACGGCACCGATATGTTTAAAAATGCTGGACGCGGAATTTGCGCTCATCATTTACGACGAAAAAGACAAAAAGCGTCGTTGCCGCGCGCGACCCGTTCGGCATAAGACCGCTTTTCTACGGATATACCGAAAACGGCAAAATCATATTTGCGTCCGAGGCGAAAAACCTCGTAAAGCTTTGCAAAAAAGGTTATTCCGTTTCCGCCGGGATATTACTATAAAGACGGCAAATTTGTGTGCTACCGCGATATTTCAAAGGTTGACAAATTTTCGGACGACGATGTTGAAACCGCGTGCAAAAAAATAAGAGAAAAGCTTGTAAGCGGTATCAAAAAACGTCTTGACGCGGATGCACCGGTTGGATTTTTGCTTTCGGGCGGTCTTGATTCGTCGCTGGTGTGCTCGGTTGCGGCGTCGCTTTCGGATAAACCGATTAAAACCTTTGCAATAGGTATGGACAAAGACGCGATTGACTTAAAATACGCAAAAGAGGTTGCAGATTACATCGGCGCGGAGCATACCGAGGTTATCATTTCGCGCGATGACGTTATAAAAGCGCTCCCCGAGGTTGTAAAGATACTCGGAACATACGACATCACCACAATAAGAGCGTCAATCGGTATGTATCTTGTGTGCAAATACATTCACGAAAAACACCGATTTGCGCGTGCTTTTTGACAGGTGAAATTTCGGACGAACTTTTTCGGCTACAAATACACCGACTTTGCACCGTCGCCCGAGGAATTTCAGAAGGAGGCGGAAAAGAGGGTGTCCGAGCTTTATATGTACGACGTTCTGCGTGCGGACAGGTGTATTTCGGTAAACTCACTTGAGGCGCGCGTTCCGTTCGGCGACCTTGATTTTGCGTCGTATGTTATGAGCATAAAACCCGAAATTAAGATGAATACTTATAACAAAGGAAAATATCTTCTCCGTCACGCTTTTGAGGGCGACTATCTGCCTTATGACATTCTGATGCGCGAAAAGGCGGCATTTTCGGACGCGGTCGGTCATTCTATGGTAGACGATTTGAAAGAGTATGCAAACGATATGTATACCGACACCGAATATGCAAAGCTTCGCGAAAGATACACCTTTGCAAAGCCGTTTACAAAAGAGTCGCTTTTATACCGCGAACTTTTCGAGGAATATTATGAAGGTCAGGCGGAAATGGTTAAAGATTTTTGGATGCCCAACAAAGAGTGGGAGGGCTGTAAGGTTGACGACCCGTCGGCGAGGGTGTTGTCAAACTACGGCGACAGCGGAAAATAAAGAGGAAGGAGTAACCGTATTATGGATAATAACGGGAATAATAAAAAGCTTATATAAACCTTCGTTTGAACACGACGCGTGCGGTATCGGCGCGGTTGTGAGTATAGATAACAAAGCGTCGCACAAAATTGTTGAGGACGCACTTCTGATTGTTGAAAAGCTTGAACACCGCGCAGGCAAAGACTTTGCCGGTGAAATCGGCGACGGCGTGGGAATTATGCTTCACGTTTCGCACAAATTCTTTAAAAAGACGGGCAAAAAGCTCGGCATAGATTTGGGCGGCGAGGGCGACTACGGCGTGGGAATGTTTTTTTCTTTCCGCGCAACGCTCTTTTTGCGCAAACAGGCGCAGAAAAATGTTTGAGGTTATCTGCAAAAAGGAAAACGTTGAATTTTTAGCGTGGAAAGAGGCGGAAATCGACGCGTCGGTACTTGCGGAAAACGCGAAAAAGGATATGCCGTATATTGCGCAGTGCTTTATAAAACGCCCCGAAAACGTGGAAAAAGGTCTTGACTTTGACAGAAAACTGTATATTGTAAGACGTCTTTTCGAGCAAAGCGTTGAAAACACTTATGTTGCGTCGCTTTCGTCGAGAACTATCGTTTACAAGGGTATGTTTTTGGTAAACCAGCTTCGCAAATTCTATATGGATTTACAGGATAAAGACTACGAAAGCGCCGTTGCAATGGTACATTCGAGATTTTCCACAAACACGTTTCCGAGCTGGGAAAGAGCGCACCCGAACAGATTTATTCTGCACAACGGCGAGATTAACACAATCCGCGGAAATGCCGACAGAATGGCGGCGCGCGAGGAAACTATGCAGTCGGAAGTATTAAAAGACGATATGGACAAAATTCTGCCCGTTATAAGCAAAGAAGGCTCCGACTCGGCTATGCTGGACAACGTTCTGGAATTTTTGGTTATGAGCGGTATGCCTCTTCCTCTTGCGGTTATGATAACAATTCCCGAACCGTGGAAAAATGACGAAAACATAAGCCGTGAAAAACGTGACTTATACAGATATTACGCTACAATGATGGAGCCGTGGGACGGCCCTGCGGCGATACTTTTTACCGACGGCGACGTTATGGGCGCTTGTCTTGACAGAAACGGACTCCGCCCTGCAAGATATTATATCACAAAGGACAACAGACTTATTTTGTCGTCCGAGGTGGGCGTTCTCGATATTCCGAGTGACGAAATTTTGGTAAAATCGCGCTTGAAACCGGGCAAAATGCTCCTTGTGGATATGAAAAACAAACGCATTGTGTCGGACGAGGAATGTAAGGAATATTACGCAAAAAGAAAGCCGTACGGCGAGTATCTCGACGCGTGCCTTGCAACGCTTGAGTCGCTCCCCGTGCCGAATGAAAAACCTCAGCACTATTCCGACGATGAAAGAGCGCGTCTTTACAAGGCTTTCGGCTACACCTACGAGGACATCACAGGCGCAATTCTTCCTATGGCGAAAAAAACGGCGCAGAGCCGATTGTTTCAATGGGTATCGACACTCCGCTTGCGGTTTTGTCGAAAAAAACCACCCTCCGCTGTTTAACTATTTCAAACAGCTTTTCGCACAGGTTACAAACCCGCCGATAGACGCTTTTGAGGGAAAAAAATCGTCACCGATACAACCGTTTATGTCGGCTCGGACGGAAATATTTTTGGACGACAAGGAGGAAAAACTGCCGTGTGCTCAAAATTGCAAATCCCATTCTCACCGACGTTGACCTGATGAAGATACGAAACATCAAAAAAAGACGGATTTAAAACCGAAACGGTTTCTATTTTGTATTATAAAAAAACACATCGCTCAAAAAAAGCTTTGGACAAGCTTTTTGTAGAGTGCGACAAGGCATACAGAGGCGGTGCGAACATCATAATTCTGTCCGACCGCGGTGTTGACGAAAACCACGTTGCAATACCGTCGCTTCTTGCGGTGTCGGCAATGGAGCAGTATCTTATAAAAACAAAAAAACGCACCGCGGTGTCAATCATTCTCGAAAGCGGAGAGCCGAGAGATGTTCACCATTTTGCGCTTTTTGCTGGGCTACGGCGCGAGGGCGGTAAATCCTTATCTTGCGCAGGAGTGCATTGCAAATCTTATTGACGAAAACCGTCTTAACAAAGACTATCACACCGCGATTGCCGACTACAACACCGCAATTTTTGAACGGCATTGTCAAAATCGCGTCGAAAATGGGTATTTCAACCTTGCAGTCGTATCAGTCGGCGCAGATTTTTTTGAGGCAATCGGCATAAATCACAACGTTATAGACGAATATTTCACCAACACCGTCAGCGAGGTTGAGGGTGTCGGACTTAAAGAAATCGGCGCGGACGTTGAATGGCGCCACAACAGAGCGTTTGACCCGCTCGGACTTGGCACCGACGAAATTTTGGACAGCGTCGGCGCGCACAAAATGCGAAGCGGTGAGGACAAAGAGGACCATTTGTATAATCCAGAAACCATTATTGCACTGCGTGAGGCGGCGCAAAAGGGTTCGTACAAACGGTTTAAAGAATACACTGCAATGGTGGACGACGAAACACGTCCGCACACTCTGCGCGGACTTTTTGGATTTTGCGTTTGACGAAAAGGACGCAATTCCGATAGACGAAGTTGAAAGCGCAAGCGAAATTGTGAAACGTTTCAAAAACGGGCGCAATGTCGTACGGTTCAATTTCAAAAGAGGCGCACACCTGTATGGCGGTTGCTATGAACAGGCTCGGCGGAAAATCAAATTCCGGCGAGGGCGGTGAGGACCCGGCGCGTTACAACACCGAGGAAAACAGCGCAATCAAACAGGTTGCGTCGGGAAGGTTCGGCGTTACGAGCGAATATTTGGTAAGTGCGAAAGAAATTCAGATAAAAATGGCACAGGCGCGAAACCCGGTGAGGGCGGACATCTTCCGGGCAAAAAGGATTATCCCGAAATTGCCAAAAACAGATATTCAACCCCGGGCGTGTCGCTTATTTCGCCTCCGCCTCATCACGATATTTACTCCATTGAGGACTTGGCACAGCTTATTTACGATCTCAAAAATGCAAACAAAAACGCCGATATTTCGGTTAAACTTGTTTCCGAGGCAGGCGTGGGAACGGTTGCAACGGGTGTTGCAAAAGCCGGTGCGGGAGTAATCCTCATTTCGGGCTACGACGGCGGAACGGGCGCGGCACCGCAAAGCTCGGTGCACAACGCAGGACTTCCGTGGGAACTCGGACTTGCAGAAACACATCAGACGCTTGTTAAAAACAATCTCCGTTCGCGCGTACGTCTTGAAACGGACGGAAAGCTTATGAGCGGACGCGACGTTGCAATCGCGTGTATCCTCGGCGCGGAGGAATTTGGTTTTGCCACTGCTCCGCTGGTAACAATGGGCTGTGTTATGATGAGAGTGTGCAACCTTGACACCTGCCCTGTGGGCATTGCAACGCAGAACCCGACGCTCCGCAAAAGATTTTGCGGACGAAGCGAGTATGTTATGAACTTTATGATGTTCATTGCCGAGGAACTGCGCGAAATTATGGCAAAACTCGGCATACGCACGGTGAGCGAGCTTGTCGGCAGAACAGACAAACTGCGCGTCAGAAAAAACAGCATTGCGAAAAACGTTACAAAGCTTGATTTGTCGTCGGTAATAGGCGAAACGCAGAATATTCACTATGTGAAAGGCGATGAATTTGACTTTAAACTCAAAGATACAATAGACGAAAAAAAGTGCTTATTCCGAAGTTTAAAAAGCGTTTGACAAAAAAATGAAAAAAATGCGAAATAAACGTTGATATTTCCAGCACAAACAGAAGCTTTGCTACTAATTTGGGTTCGGAAATCACCAAGAAATTTAAAAACACGCTTGAAAAACGATACCTACAAGGTTAACTGTTTCGGCGGCGGCGGTCAGTCGTTCGGCGCGTTTATCCCCAAAAGGCCTGACGCTTAATCTTAAAGGCGACAGCAACGACTATTTCGGAAAAAGGTCTGTCGGGCGGTAAGCTTTGTTGTTTCGCCCGACGATAAAAGCACATTTGACGCGTCGGAAAAACATCATCATCGGAAACGTGGCGCTTTACGGGGCGACATCCGGTGAGGCTTATATAAACGGTATTGCAGGCGAGAGATTTTTGCGTGAGAAACTCGGGTGCGACGGCGGTCTGCGAGGGTTGCGGCGACCACGGCTGTGAATATATGACGGGCGGACGCGTGGCTGTTCTCGGCAAAACGGGCAAAAACTTTGCCGCAGGTATGAGCGGCGGCATTGCATACGTTCTGGACGAAAATCACGATTTTTATCTGCGTCTTAACAAAGGTATGGTTATAATGAGCGGTGTCACCGAAAAGAGCGACATTGAAACGCTTAAAACTATGCTTGAGGCACACGTTAAAGAAAACAAATTCAAAGCGCGGAAAAAGAAATTCTTGATAATTTTTGAGAAAAATATCTGCCTTTGTTTAAGAAAATCATACCGACCGATTATCAGAAGATGCTCAAAATGCACAGCGCGTTTTGAGGAAAAAGGGTATGAGCCGTAAGGAAGCCGAGCTTGAGGCATTTTACGAAATGTCAAGATAGGAGGATTAAAAAATGGGAAAGCCAACGGGTTTTTGGAATATGAAAGACATTCAAACCATTCTGTACCGCCGAAGGACAGAGTTAAAAAAATTTTGACGAGTTTCATCCGCCTTTAAACGACGAGGAGCGCAAAAAGCAGGGTGCAAGATGTATGAACTGCGGTGTGCCGTTTTGTCAGTCGGGTATGAAGCTGGACGGCTTTGTTACGGGTTGTCCTCTGCACAATCTTATTCCGGAGTGGAACGACGAAATTTACAACGGCAATATGCACGAGGCGTATTTAAGGCTTATCAAAACCAACAATTTCCCCGAATTTACGGGCAGAGTTTGTCCTGCGCTGTGCGAGGCGGCGTGCACCTGCGCTATGAACGGCTATGCCGTGACGGTTCGCGAAAACGAGCTTTACACCATAGAAAATGCGTTTGCAAACGGATTTGTAAAACCCAAGAAAAAGGGTGTGCCGAGCGGTAAAAAAATTGCCGTTATCGGCGCGGGCCCGGCAGGTCTTGCCGCGGCGGATACGTTAAATATGCGCGGTCATTCGGTGACGGTTTTCGAGCGCGAGAAAAAAATCGGCGGACTTTTGATGTACGGCATACCGAATATGAAGCTTGACAAAAGCGTTATCGCGCGCCGTGAGGACATTATGCGCAAAGAGGGCGTGGAGTTTAAAACGGGCATTGACATCGGCAAAGACATTGACGCGAAAGAAATTTTAAAAGAATTTGACGCGGTTATCATTGCCTGCGGTTCAAAAACCGCGCGCGATATAAAAGCCGAGGGACGTGACGCAAAGGGCATTTATTTTGCGGTGGATTATCTTTCGGACGCGACGCGTTTTGTGACGGGCGAAACAGACAAGCTCGGCATCGACGCAAAGGGGCAAAAACGTCGTTATTGTCGGCGGCGGCGACACGGGCAACGACTGTGTGGGAACTGCAATAAGACAGGGCTGTAAGTCGGTTGTTCAGCTTGAAATGATGGAAAAACTCCCCGACGCGCGCCCTGTGGGCAACGAGTGGCCGAGATGGCCCAAGGTTTGCAAAACCGATTACGGTCAGGAGGAGGCACTCGCGGTTTTCGGCAATGACCCGAGAATTTACAAAAACCACCGTCAAGGAGTTTATAAAAGACGAAAAAGGTGCGTTAAAAGCGGTTAAAAACCGTGCTTTTTGGAGAAAAAAAGAGGACGAAAAAAACGGGCAGATTTGTGATGAGCGAGGTTAAGGACAGCGAGAAAATTCTCCCGTGCGAGCTTCTTCTTATCGCGGCAGGATTTGTCGGTGCGGAGGATTATGTCACAAAAGCGTTTAACGTTAAAAAGGCGAGCGCGGAAATATCGACGCGAATGACGAGGAATATAAAGCGGACGGCAAAATTTTTGCCGCAGGCGATTGCAGACGCGGTCAGTCGCTCGTCGTATGGGCAATTTCCGAGGGCAGAGAGTGCGCCAAGGCGGTTGATAAATATTTGATAGAAATTGAAAATATGTAGAAAAATTTAACGGAACCGAAAAATTAACCCTGAATAAGACGGGACGATGCTGGCAGCGTCCCGTTCGGCACGGTAAGATCATAAAGCAAAAAAGCCTTGAATTATCAAGGCTTTTTGTGTTATGGTTTTTAAAAATATTTTTTTATAAAAATATCGTTTTTAATCAAATCTTCATATGTTTCGCGTTTAACTTTAAGGCTTGCTTTGCCGTTTTTCACAAACACCATTGCAGGACGGCAAAGACGGTTATAGTTGCTCGCCATAGAATAGTTATACGCGCCGGTTGACATAACGGCAACTATATCACCCGAATTTATTTTCGGCATTTTTGCGTCTTTAATGATAATATCGCCCGACTCACAGCATTTTCCGCAGATTGTCACAACCTCGTTTGCCGTTTCGTTTGCCCTGTTTGCAATCGCCGCGTCGTATTCCGCGCCGTAGAGGATATATCTCGGGTTGTCGCCCATTCCTCCGTCCACCGAAACGTATTTACGGACATTTTTAATATCTTTCACCGTGCCTGCGGTGTAGAGCGTAATGCCTGCGTCGCCGACGAGCGAACGTCCCGGTTCCATAAGGATAAACGGCATTTTAACGTTTCTTTTTGCGCACTCGGATTTTATAACTTTCGACACTTCCTCGATATATTTTTTTCATATTCGGGAGGTGTGTCGCTTTCAATATATTTTATGCCGAATCCGCCTCCGAGATTAAGCTCGGAAATCTCAACGCCAAGCTCATTTTTTTGATTTTTTTCGGCAAATTCAATCATAACTTTCGCCGCAAGTTTAAACGGCTCGAGCGAGAAAATCTGCGAGCCGATATGGCAGTGCAGACCGACAACATCAATATTTTTTTAAGCGATTTTTGCGTATTTTACAATTTCAAAAAGCCTCGCCGTTTTTCTATTGCAACGCCGAATTTTGAGTCTATCTGACCTGTTGAAATAAATTCGTGCGTGTGCGCGTCAACACCCGGTTTTTATGCGGAAAAAGCACCTTTGCGGTTTTGCCTTTTTTCGCATATTTCGTTTATGATGTCAAGCTCTCTTGCGTTGTCGGCAACAATTCTGCCGACGTTCTCGCCGATTGCAAATTCCAGTTCATCATAGGTTTTGTTGTTGCCGTGAAAATAAATTTTCTCACTGTCAAAGCCCGATTTCAATGCGGTGTATAACTCTCCGCCAGACACAACGTCCGCGCCGAGTCCCTCCTCTGACGCGATTTTATACATATACATCGTCGAAAGCGCCTTTGACGCGTAGAGAATAAGTCCGTTTCCGCCGTAAAAACGAATTGAGCGAGTTTTTTTGTATGCGCGCATTGCCGTGCGGATATGCTCTTCGTCCATAACATACAGCGGAGTGCCGTATTCTTTCGCCAAATCCACCGTGTCGCAGCCGCCGATTACAAGATGATTTTTCGTTGACAGATAAATTTTTTTCGGTATAAACATTTTTTTGTTGCCGTCCTTCCCGTATTTGCTTTTATTTTCACCGTTTTACCGTATTACAAACTAAAAAAATTTATGATAATTTGAGGCATAAAACACTGCCGTCAAGATAAAGCACAACGCTGTGCGCGCCCTTTTTAAACACAACTTCGTCTTCGGGCACCGACGGGTCGTCGAGGCAGATAAATCCGTTGTTTTTTTCATAAGCGTGATGTATTTTTGCAACCTGCTCGAGATAAATTTTTTTCGCCGTCGTATTTGTAAATCATTCCGTCATCGCATTTTTTTCTGCGCCTATCCTTTTAACGTCCACTGTGTTTTTCCAGCATAGGAACTTCAATTTCAAAGTCGTATTTATACGGAACAAATTCAAAAATCTTTCATATTTTTTTGCTCGGAATTGTAATGTTTGCAACGCGCTTTTTCGCCGTCCCACGCAACGCTCGCAAGCTCTTTTTAACGCACTTACGTAAATAACCGTGTAGCCGTTTATGTTAAAGCTTTCGGTTTTTGCCGTTTACATATGTCACAATATCGGTATCCGACGCTGAGGAAACAACTTTTCCCGCGTCCGATTTGTCAAAGCGGTAAACGGCGTCGTCTGTGCCGGAAATCTGCTTGTCCGACAGCGTGATGTCAACGCGTCTTTCGTTTGCGTTCCATTCAACGTTAAACCCGTAATTTTTGAGCGCCGACGCGTACACCGCGGTTTGATTGTTTAGGTTGTACGCTGAAATCGGGTAGTTGTTTATGTACGCGCAAATATCGGTGGTGCGCACCTCGTTTTGTGCATACACCGCCGTTGATATTAAAAAAACACAAATATTAAAAACCGAAAAAAACTTTTTCATCAAAAACCGCTCCTTTGTATACATTATATACGCAAAAATAACGGCTTGTCAATTATTTAGGAAAAATCGTCATAATTTTTGAGAAAAATTTGAAAAATAATAATAGCATAAATTTATAAAAACGGAGTGGTAAAAATGTGCAAATGTTTAAAGGCGGTAAAAAAATAGCGGCGTTTATGGTGATTGCGGTGTCGGCGGTAAAAAAACCGCGGTGCAAATCGCAAAGTCGGTGCCGGTGATTTTAACCGCGTCAAAGGTGATAAAGAAAATCGGCTGAATTTAATAGAAATTTCTTTGCGGACGGACATTTTTTGTCCGTTCTTTTTTTGCACAAATTATGGAATTTCACATAATACATATTAAAAAATGTGTGCGTAAAAGGGGATTGTCAAAATGAAAAATATATTTTTGATTTTGGGCGGAGATATGCGGTTTATAACGGTTGCAAATCTTCTTCGCGGTGACGGCTTTGACGTGTCGGTGTACGGCTTTTAAAAAAAGTGCGTCGTTTTTTTGCCCGATATTGATTTTTCCGTCCAATTTAAACGAGGCGGTTGAAAGGTGCGATGCGGTTTTGACTCCGCTTCCCGTCACCAAGGACCAAATAACCGTTTTTGCGCCGTTTGCAACAAACGAAATTTATCTCGACGAGGTTTTGAGTTTAATGGAAAATAAGCCGTTTTTGTGCGGTATGGCGAGCGAAGAGCTTAAAAAAAGCGCGCGAAAATGGGGTGCGCATTTGATAGATTATTTTGAGAGCGAATATCTCACCGTGTCGAACTGTGTGCCCACAACCGAGGGAGCAGTAAGCATTGCCATAGAAAACACGCCGTTTACAATTTTTCGGCTCAAATGCTTTGGTTTTGGGGTTCGGCAGAGTGGGACGCCATCTTTCGAAAAACGCTTCAGGCGCTCGGCGCCGATACCTATGTTGAGGCGCGCAAAGAGGCAGACCTTGCTTGGATTGACGCGCTCGGCTACAAAAAAGTTCCGCTTGCAAAACTTGATAACTGTATACAAAAAAATTTGATATAATTTTTCAACACTGTTCCGAGCATAATTTTGGACGCACCGCGCCTTGAAAAAAACTAAAAAAGGGTGCGTTATCATTGACCTTGCATCTTATCCTTACGGCGCGGACGTTAATTTCTGCCGCGAAAATAAGATTAAATATATTCTTGCAAGCTCTCTGCCGGGCAAATTCGCTCCGCAGTACGCAGGAAAAAAATAATAAAGGAAACTGTTTGCAATCTTCTTTTTGAGGAGGTGTTTAAAAAGTGAAATTTGAAAACCTTACCGTCGGATTTGCCGTGACAGGTTCGTTCTGCACGCTGAAAAAAACAGTTGCGCATATCCGCGATTTAACCGAAAACGGCGCGGATGTAATACCGATTATGAGTGAAATCACATATAACACCGACACGCGGTTCGGCAAAGCGGAGGACTTTATTTCGGAGATAAAAAGCATTACGGGGAACGAAATTATCACCTCAATAAAAGGCGCCGAGCCGATAGGTCCGAAAAATATTCTGGACGCTTTAATCATTGCGCCGTGCACGGGAAACACGCTTTCAAAAATCGCGCTCGGCATGACCGACTCGTGCGTTGCAATGGCGGCAAAGGCAAATTTAAGAAACGAAAAATCCGCTTGTCATTGCGGTGTCCACAAATGACGGACTGGGCGCAAGTGCACAGAATATTGCGCATCTTATGAACGCGAAAAAAACGTTTATTTTGTGCCGTTCGGGCAGGACGACGCGGTGAAAAAAAGCCCAATTCGCTTGTTGCCGATATGTCGAAAATTGCCGACACGCTTAATTTTGCGCTTTCGGGCAGACAAATTCAGCCGATTTTAAAAGTATAAAAAAATAAACGGAACGGCAATTAGTCCCACCCCGATAAGGAAACATTGGTTTTGAAATCCGTATTTTAAGTTTATACGTCGTCAAAAAGACACCGTATACGTCAGTATTACGTTGTCTTTTTCTTGTCTAAAGCTTAAACTACAATTTTTCCAAAACTGCTTTTGCACCCTGAAAAACAAAATTTTTTTGACGAAGTTCAAGGCAAAAAGCGAGTAATCCTGTCGGATTTCGAGCTTTTTTTAACGCAGAAATTCGCAAAAAAGATGTTTAACAGGGCGATGCTTCCTTACCGGGTTGGGGCTTTTTGCCGTTCCGTTTTTAAATTTAATCAAGTTTCTTTCCGCATTTCTGGCAGAAATTTGAGTCGGACGTGTTTTCAAATCCGCACTCACACACTTTTTGCGGTGTTCTGCTCGCCTTGCTCCTGTGCTCTTATTTCGTCAAGACGTCTTTTGTGCGCCTTAATTTCGTCAATTTTCTGCGTAATTCGGTCACAGTCGGCTTTCACCGCGTCGGGAATTTCTTCGCCCGTCATATACATATTGTAAATTTTTCACGCCGATTTCCTGTGCGATTTTAAGTTTCTGCTCTTTACATTCGTTTATCGCGCCGTCAAGACGCGATTTTTTTCCAAAAAGCTCCTTTGAACTTTCGGTAACCGACGAAACGCCTTTGTTAACCTCATATACAACCCTGTCAAAAAGTTTGCCATAATTTTCACTCCCAAATTAAAAAAATGTAGTCTAAAATACAATCTCACAGCGGTATATCGGCTGACCTTTTTTTCCGAAAAAAAGCTTTTTCGTATTCGGTCATAACATTGCCCTCAAATCCGCTTTTATGAAGATTTAAAGTGATGTTTTTTTCATTTTAAGCCCGAAATCCGCAAACGAATTTAAGGAAAAACTCAAAAAAAGGTCTGTGTTGTCGGTTTTTAAAATGAAGCTCACCGCCGTCTTTTAAAAATGTTTTTTTGTAAATTTCAAGAAAAATTCTTATGCGTGAGCCGTCTTTTTTGCCTGACGGTTTTTTTCTTCCACGGGTCGCAGAAATTTATATAAATCCTGTCAAAAAAACCTTGCCGCGCTCAAAATCGGCAAAATTGTTCGCGTCGCCGGCAAAAAAACTTCACGTTTTTTTATGTTCTCATTTTTGATTTTCTCTGCGGCGAGAAGCAAAACGTCAAGATTTTTCCGCGGCAAGAAAGTTTATGTTCGGGTTAAGTTTTTGCCGTTTCGGTGATGAACCGGCCTTTTTCCGCACCCTATTTCAAGGTGCACGGGGTTGTCGTTGTCAAACAGCTTTTCCTCTGTTTTAATTTTTTTCAAAATCGTTTATAATAAAGTCCGCGCACGCGTTAAGGCGGTCGTCGCGGTGCTTTTTCTTTCTCATTCGCATAAATATTTTTTTCCCTTTTCGCTTGTTTTGTTAAGTATAACACCTGCGCAGAAAAAAATGTCAACATATTGACTTTAAAGCGCAAAAAGACTATAATTATTACAGAACTTTATAAGGACTGATAAAATGCAAGGCGTACCGCTTGAAAGCTACGTCGGCGAGATTGCCGAAATTATATATCAAAACGAGGACAACGGCTATACAATCGCGGAATTTGAAACAAAGGACATTATGTTTACCGCGGTCGGATATATGCCGTCGGTCAGTGCGGGCGAACGGCTTAAAATATCGGGAAAATGGGTTGAACACCACACCTACGGCGAGCAGTTTAAAATTGAGGTTTACGAAAAGTGCGCGCCGAAGGGCGAGGGCGCGATTTTGAGGTATCTTTCGAGCGGAATTATTTCGGGCGTTCGCGAGGCGACGGCGAAAAAAATTGTGGAAAAATTCGGCGAAGATACGCTTGATGTTATAGAAAACCACCCGTTAAAACTTGCCGAAATAAAGGGTATAAGCGCGCAGAAAGCGGTGCTTATAAGCCAAAAGCTATATAGAAAAATGGGCGCGTCGGCGCTGGTTATGTTTTTACAGCAGTATTCCGTTTCGGTAAATCTTGCCGCGAAAAATTTACAAAAAATCGGCTCGGGCGCGGTGGATTTTATAAAGAAAAATCCGTATATTTTGTGCGACGAAATAGACGGCGTGGGTTTTAAAACCGCCGACAGCATTGCGCTTTCTATGGGATTTTCAAAAAACAAACGCCGGAAGAATTAAATCGGGCACGCTGTATGCGTTAAAAACTTAACACAACTTTCGGGCATACCTATCTTCCTCGGAATATTTTTGGTTTCGGAGGCGGCACGTCTTTTGAGGCGGACAGCGCCGAGGTGGAATTTGCCGTTGAGTCGCTCATTATTCAGGGACTTATCATCAGCGAAAAAACGGACGGCGAGGAGAGAATTTACACATATGCGCACCACTGCGCCGAAAAAAATATGTTGCCGAAAAAAATGCGCGATGTTGCGGGCGTTTGCTTTGAAGAGGACGACGCGTCGCTTTTTAAGACAGATTGAACGAATAGAAAAAAATATAAGAATATCAGCCTTTGCGCAAAAACCAGAAAAAGCGCGGTTATGAACGCGGTAAAATGCGGTGCAAGCATAATAACGGGCGGACCGGGAACGGGAAAAACCACTATTATAAACACGGTTTTGGAACTTTTTAAAATGCGCGGACTAAAATGTGCGCTTACCGCGCCGACGGGCAGAGCCGCAAAGCGTATGGCGCAAATATGCGGTATGGAGGCAAAAACGATACACCGTCTTTTGGGTGCCGGCTATTCCGACGGCGACGATAATCTTACATTCTGCGCCGACGAGGAAAATCCGCTCGCGTACGACGTTGTGATTGTGGACGAGATGTCTATGGTGGATATTCTGCTTATGCAAAGCCTTTTAAAAGCGGTAAAGCACGGCAAACGCCTTATTATGGCAGGCGACGTAAATCAGCTTCCGTCTGTGGGGCCGGGCAACGTTTTAAAGGATATTATAAAAAGCGGAATTGTTAAAACTACCTATCTTACCGAAATTTTCAGACAGGCTGAAAAAAGTATGATTGTTGTGAACGCGCACAAAATCATACACGGCGAAATGCCCGTATACAACGGCAAAAACACCGATTTTTTCTTTGCAAATCTTCCCGACGCAAACCGCGGTTCGGACTATATAATTTCGCTTGTCACCGACAAGCTTGTGAGAAAAATATGACGTTTCGCCGTTTGACATTCAGGTGCTCTCGCCGTATAAAAAAAGGCATTGCAGGCATTATAAACTTAAACGCAAAATTACAGGAAAAAATCAATCCGTTTGACATAAAGAAAAATCAAAAGGATTTCGGCGATATAACCTTCCGCGAGGGCGACAAGGTTATGCAGAACCGAAACAATTACGACATCAAGTGGACGGACACCGAAACGGGCGAGGAGGGAAGCGGTGTTTTCAACGGCGATGTCGGGTATATTCAGTTTATAAATCACTCGCTTAAAAATATGACGGTGATTATGGACGAAAAAAGTGTGGTTTACGATTTTAAAAAAATCTGGACGAGCTTGACCTTGCGTATGCTATAACGGTGCATAAATCGCAGGGCAGTGAGTTTAAAAATTGTTGTTATCCCGGTGTATGACGGGCCGTATATGCTTCTTAACAGAAATCTTTTATACACCGCGGTGACGAGGGCAAAAACGTTGCGGTGCTGGTGGGGAGCGAAAATATCATACGAAAAAAATGATTGACAACAACAAGGAAACAAGGCGCTATTCGGGGCTTTGCGATTTTCTTATAAGAGGTGACACTAAAGTTGACATCGGAGCAAACGGCGAAAAATTTTAAAGACGGTAAAGGAAGCCTTTCTTAACATATTCTTTCCCAAAAAGTGCGTTTACTGCGGTAAAATTCTCGGCTACAAGTCAAATTTGAGCCTATGTCTACAGTGCGCCGAAAAATGTATGACGCGCGAGAAACCTCTGCGCGATTTTTGAAACAAAAATATTTCGACTCTGTGCTGTGTGCGTCGTATTACGAAAAGTATATGAGAAACGCAATTCTCAATTTTAAATTTCACGCAGTGACGTATCTTGCGCCTACTTTTTGCGCATATTCTGCTTTTAAAGCTGAAAGAGGATTTCCGCTTTGCGTATGCGGACATCATCACGTGCGTTCCGCTCGGCAGAGCACGTCTTGCAAAAAAAGAGGCTACAATCAGTCGGAGCTTGTCGCACGCGAAGCGTCAAAGTCGCTTTCGGGCGAGTTTATAAGCAATCTGCTCTTTAAGGTTAAAGATGTTCCTCCGCTTTCCAAAAATGACGGCGGCAAAAAGGCGCAGAGCGGTTAAGAACGCGTATAAATTCAACAACAATTTTTGACATAAGAGGCAAAACCGTGTTGCTTATAGACGATATTTTTCACCACGGGCGCGACGGTTAACGAGTGCGCGCGTATTTTTAAAGCTTAACGGCGCAAAGAGTGTTTTTTTGCAATGTGCGTATGCGAAACACGGCAAAAAGGTTTGTTTGAAAACGATTTACATAAGGAGAATTTTGATGAAAGAAAAAAATTTATACAATTCCGATAAACGACGCGTTTGACAAAAACTGCGAATGTGCGGTGTGTGCCTTTATGCGTGAGGAGGAAAAAAAGCTTATCGACTACACAGTCGGCGCGAGTATGATGGAGCCGGACGTGCGCGAGGTGACAAACAAAAAAGGCTTTTGCAAAAAGCATTTTAACGATATTTTCAACACGCCGAACAAATTGAGCTGTGCGCTTGTAACCCAGACGCATATGGAGGAAATCATAAAAAATTTAAAACTCGGCAATGAGAAAATCGAAAAGTCGGAAAAGGGATTTTTCAAGAAAAAGGACGGCTTTGATACGGCGCTTTTGTCGGAAACTGCGGATATAGAGAAGCTTAATTCATCCTGTGCGGTGTGTGACAGGCTTGATGATATTCTTGATAAATTTTTGCAAAATCTCATTTATCTTTACGAAACCGAGCCGGAATTTAAGGAGAAATTTTTAAATTCAAAGGGATTTTGCCTGCCCCATTTTGAAAAAGCTTTTAAAGTCGGCGTCAAAACATTTGAAAGGCGCAAAAAAAGAGAAATTTGCGCACGAAATTTATAAAAATCGAAATCGAGCATCTTGAGCGCAACCTCGGTGACCTTAAGAATTTTATAAAAAAATTCGACCACCGGTACATAAACACCGAATTTGAAAAATTCGCGCGACGCACTTTCACGTTCGGCGCAGAAAAATTTCGGGTTATTTTTGATGAATAAATTTTTAAAAAAATCTCCGAGCGTTTTTGCAATGCTTTCGGAGATTTTTATTTACAAATCAGCGCCGCGTTTTCCTTATATTCGCGCGGTGTGTAAATTTTTCGTCGTACAGATCTTTAATCTGCACGGTTTTTGCAGAGAATTTTTGATTTTTCATTATCTCACCCCGTTTATGCTATGTTTTTTTCCGCCATTTTGTGTTACACATTTTCGGTTTGAAAATATAATACATTAAGGGGAGGTTGCATATGAAAGAGAAAAATATGCGGCGGCATACATAAGGGTGTCGACCGACGACCAGATTGAATACAGTCCCGACAGCCAGATGAAGTGCATTGCCGAATTTGCGCAAAAAAACGGATATATTCTGCCGGAGGAATTTGTTTTTTTCAGGACGACGGAATAAGCGGACGGAGCGCGAAAAAAAGCGTCCTGCGTTCAACAGAATGATTGCCGAAAGCAAGCGCAAACCGACGCCGTTTGACGCCGTGTTGGTGTGGAAATTTTCGCGTTTTTGCACGCAATCAGGAGGAGAGCATTTTTTTATAAATCTATGCTTAAGAAAAAAATTAAAATCGAGGTGGTAAGCATTTCCGAACCCGTCACCGACGGCCCGTTCGGCGGCCTTATCGAGCGCATTATCGAGTGGTCGGACGAATATTACAGTATACGTCTTTCGGGCGAGGTAAAGCGCGGTATGAACGAAAGCGTCGCGCGGCGAGGCGGTGACGATAGCGCCGTACGGCTATAAAATGGCGGATAAAAAAAGTATGTTGCGGACGAAAAAGAAGCTGAAATTGTGCGGTATATTTTCAGCGAATTTGCAAACGGCGTGTCCTACCGTGACATTGCAATGCGCCTTAACGCGATGGGCGCGAAAACGCATCGTTTGAACCCGTTTGAGGGGCGCACGGTGGCGTATATTATAAATAATCCCGTTTATATCGGCAAAATTCGGTGGAGCTTAAACGGCGGTGACGTGTGCGGAATACATACGCCGATTGTGTCAGCCGAGCAGTGGGAGAGGGCGCAGAGCGAGGCGCTGCGCAAAAAAAATATGTATAAACCGTGCGCAAAAAAGTCAGTTAACGGAAACGTTCTGCAAGGGATAATGCGGTGTTCGTCGTGCGGAGGAACGCTTATAAAAACGGGCGAATATCTGCAATGCGGAAAATATACAAAGGGTGTGTGCAAGGTGTCGCACAGTATTCCGTATAAAAACCGCGGTGCAGGCGGTGATTGAGCATATCGGCGCGGAGTTTGAAACGGGCGGATTTGAGATTAAAAAGCGTCGGACTGACGAAAATGAGGAAAAATATTTTGCTGATTTAATTAAAAAGGAGCAGAAAAAGCTTGATTTGGTGAAGAAAGCGTACGAAAACGAGATTGACACGCTGGAGGAGTATAAGCAGAACAAGGCGCGGATTTTAAAAAAACGGTTGAGAGCCTTAAAAATTAAACTTGACGGCGCGGAAAAAAACGCGGTAACAAAACACGGAAAAACGCGAATAAAAAAAGTACGAAAATTTAACTGCCGTGATGTGCGATGAAAAATTCCCGATGATGTGAAAAAAATTAAAATTCTGCGCTCATTTGTAGATAAAATTGTGTATGATAAGCACGAAAAAAAGTTTTGATTTCTATTATTATTTTTAATTTTTATACCTTCGTGCAGTCGGGCGGTCCCGACGGTGAACTCAGCGCGTCACTGCGCTACCTTTCGCAGAGATACACTATGCCCACCGCGCAGACTAAAGGTATTTTGAACGATATAGGCACAGAGGAGCTTGCGCACCTTGAAATGGTGGGTGCGATTGTGTATCAGCTGACGCGCGATTTGGACTCCAAAATTGTAAAAAGAGTCGGGCTTCGGCGATTATTTTATAAATCATTCGACGGGTGTTTACCCTGCGAACAGCAACGGTTCGCCGTTTAACGCTTTTTTTGTCTTGCGGTTTCGGGCGACCCTATTGCCGACCTCAACGAGGATTTGGCGGCAGAACAAAAGGCGCGCGCAACATACGACAATATTTTTGCGTTTGTCCGACGACCCGATGTAAACGACGTTATAAAAATTCCTGCGTGCGCGCGAAGTCGTGCATTACCAGCGTTTCGGTGAAGCGAAATGACTCATTCAAACAGATTTTTAGTATTTTATACATTCCAAATAATCTTAAAATTGTTCGGTTATTAACTCTGCACTTATATTATACTTGTCTAAATAATATGCTTGGGCTTGTCACAAAAATGACCGATTCTGCGGGTGTGACAAATTATACATATGACAGTTTCGGCAGATTGACAAAAGAGGTAAAAGATGGTATATTAAAGACGTATACATATGACGGAAATAATTGGTATGCCTGGGAAAATAAAAATGCTGTATTATCAGAGATTCCGTCGAGTAAAATTTCAAGTTTATTTGGAGAGTTTTTAAATGGGACGGAAAACGGAAGTATCAGACCTAATGATTTTTAGAGTCATGGTTAGAAAAACATTTTCAAATCAGGAGATTACAAAAATCAGCAGCAAGAAATTCTGCAATTGTAACTATCGGTAAAAAAAGAAACCTTGGTATATGAGCCAAAAACTATTATGATCAAGGTCAGAAATATGGCAAAATGTTAAGAGACAGTTGATGGGAGTGAAAAATATTGCACAAATTAATAAAATGGTTTTCAGAAAATCTGTTAAGCAGTTATTTTTTTGGGGGAAAACGGCAGGGTAATGCTGATTTTCTGTGCATCCGTCAGCGTTATAATTTTGATTATCTTATGGGTTGTTACAAGTGGATTTGAACAAATAAATTGGAAGGTCTGGTTGCCTGTTATTGTTTGTGCACCTGTAATGATTTTAAGCATCTTGCTATTGTTGTTACCGAATGGCACGGGAGGAGTGACGCAACATTTTTATTTAGGATTTTTCTGCTATTCCTTATGGACGCTTTTATTTACGGGTGTGGGAGAATTGATAATTATAGCTTTTAAAGAAAGTTATTTTATTTAAAAAAATAACAAATGGGTGTACGACATATGAGCATGGAAGTTACCGTGATTGCATAATATGGTAAACATCGAACAATGATTTATTTAAAAGAGGCAGATGTAGTATCTGCCTCTTTATGTTGTTTTTCGGCAGATTGACAAACTATAACGGCTGTTTCAAACGGATTTTCGTAAATAACAAAGGTGTTGGAGTTACTGCCCCAACAGCTTATTTTTGCTCTAAAAAGAATTTTTATACATTCCAAATAATTCTGCAATTTCCGTTCCCGTTTATTACTATTTTATGTATCAGCACACTGCATACGGCTTTTGCGCTGTTCAAAAATCAGCCGTTTTCCATTTTTCCGTCAAATTTATGACATTTATTATTTCGCTTTCCCCGTTTGCAAGCGCGTCGATTTTTAGATAAAACATCATTTTTTTCATCTGCAAGTTTTTGCTTTTTCGTTTAAAAGGTTAATCATATCTGCTCCGACATCATCATTTAACAATATGTTTACAATTCTTTTCCTGCTCTTTGTTTACCATACTGATTTTGTTTTTTTCAGAACGTTTATCTGATTAGTGTTGTCTGCCGAAATTTTTGCGGTGTCCTTTCAAAGTTTTGATTTTTTTCAGAGATAAGCATATAAACCGTATCCTCCAAATTTTTCTGCGTAAACGGGCTTGTTTATACCCTTGCAAATGCGGTTGTGCGACTTTCCAGTACAGGAAAAAAATACCTTGTCTGCGTGCCGTCCTTTTCGCTTTCCGCCCTTTGTGACCGTCATTGTCCGTCCGCATAATCCGCACGTGATTTTTTTCCCCCGAGCCAGCTTGTTGTATTGCTCGCCGAATTGCCCTATCTGCCTGTTTTTTTCTCAAGTTTTTCGGCATTTAAGCCAAATATCCGAGCGTATAATCCCCTCGTGAGGCATAATTACGGCTTTCATATCCGACCAATCGCCGGCGGTGTGCTTTGTTTTGCCGTAAATCTGCAAGCCGTGAACACCGTCAAACTCGGAAATATTGCTTATGATATTTGTATTATGCCGTGCGAAATATTCGTAAATATCGTTGTCCGCCTTAACGTAAATCGGATTTTTTTAAAAATTGCCGACAACTTCCCCGTTGACCAGCTCCCGTTTTCAGGCAGAATGCTGTTTTTGCACAAGATTGTCCATAAGACGGCGGAGCGTCACGGACGTCGCGGAATAGGTTTCAAATATGTATTTTAAATTTTCCGTTTCGCCATTTTTTGGCACGAGCATTTTTGTTTTAACATTGCGGATTTCGGTAACTTTCAAATCAAAACCGTACGGGCGCCGTCCGCCCATATAAAAGCCCATTTTCGCTCCTGTGCGCGTAGCTTTGAGCCACGCGCGCGATTATGCTTTGACGTTCAAATTCCGCAAAAACCATAAGTATTTTGACAATCATTTCGCCGTAAGGGCTTGAAGTGTCAAACGATTCCTGCGAGCTTACAAATTTGACATTGTGTTTCTTCAGAGTGTTTAAAAATGCTCACAAAAATCGGATAAACTTCGGCTTATTCTGTCGAGCCGATACACGATTATTTTTCGTTATTTTTCCGCACTCAACAAGTTTCATCATCTGCTGAAATCCGTCACGGTTAACGTTTCCGCCCGAAAAAAACCGTTGTCGACAAACGTTAGAATTTTTTTCCGAATTTTCGTCGGGTTTTTATTGCAGATTTGCAGTATTCCAGCTGTGTTTCGCACGAGATGCTGTTTTCGCGTTCGACGGATTTTTCTTGCATATAAAGCAATGGCCGTGCTTTTTTTACCTCCCTTTTCTCATAATTTTTTTATTACTTATTTATTTGTAAAAAAATGCGGTATAATTCCTCTGCGATTTCTTCCTCGGCTTTTTCGTCTTTCTTCCTCACTTAAAAACGCATTTTTTTCTTCTATTTTTGTATGTGTTTCCCCGCGCATCCGTGTATTCGGTCATAAGTTCACCTCCGATATATTTTTATGCAGTGCCCGCTTGTCTTAATAAATTTACAGCCAAATTTAATTTTTTTATCAAAATGAACGGATTTTTCGCTTATTTCGGCGGACTTATTTGACGGCGAAACATCTTACTATTTTCTCTTTATTATCAATATTGAATTTATCACACCGCAACATAGCAACATTTGCAATGTTTAGAGCAATATTATTATAGAAAGTTGATAAAATTTGTATTAAAATGTGCTTATAAGGTGTGCAACACGACGAAAGTTAGGTTTGAAAAATAAAAATTTTATTTTGTATTTTCTTTTATACTTTTATATGTGTAGGATATTGATATAAAAGTTTAAATTACAAATATTTCAAGTTGAAACATACGGTATTTGGGTGTTATGATAAAAAAACAGGAAAAAAATGAGAAAGGAAGTGCGAAGAAAAACATTATGAGAAATAAGCACAGAACAAAAAGAGCCAACGGTACGCTGTCGATTTCGGAAAGCGTTATGAAGTGCATACGCAGAGATATTTGGCTGTATGTGTTTTTAGCGCCGGCGCTGATTTATCTTCTTATATTTAAGTATGCGCCGATGCTCGGTATGGTAATCGGTTTTAAAAGATTATTCAATCGGAAAAAGGAATACTCGGCAGCGAGTGGGTCGGTTTTGACAACTTTGTAAGACTTTTTAAAACGCCGAACTTCTTCACAATTTTAAGAAACACAATCGGTCTTAACATTTTTAAGCCTTGTTTTCGGATTTCCGGCACCTATCATTTTGAGTATTCTTATAAAATGAAGTAAACTGCAAATCATACAAGAAAAACGGTGCAGACGATTTTATACATTCCGCACTTTGTATCGTGGGTTATCCTCGGCGGAATAATAATTCAGCTTACATCAATGAACGGCCCGATAAGCATAATTCTTATCCAAAACTTTTCGGTATGGCTACCAAATCGGTCATCACAGACCCCGTTTCGGGGGGGGTAATTTACATAGCGTCGGGCATCTGGCAGGGCGTCGGCTGGGGAACAATCATCTATCTTGCGGCGATAACAAACGTTGACGCACAGCTTTACGAGGCGGCGAAAAATCGACGGCGCAAAACAAATTCCAGCAGATTATAAACGTAACAATTCCGTGCATAAGCGGAACAATAGTTACAATGCTTATCCTCCGAATGGGCAGTATGCTCTCGGTAGGATTTGAACAGATTTATATGCTCCAAAACAGTGCGGTGTTCGACGTTTCGGACGTTATCAGCACATATGAATACAGAGTCGGACTTGAACAGCGTCAGTACAGCATCACAACCGCATTAAGCTTCTTTAAAGGCGTTGTCGGACTTATTCTCGTGTTCGGTACAAATTCAATAGCGAAAAAAACTCGGCGAAGGAGGTTTGTGGTAGTATGCAGAAAAGAATCAGCAAAGGCGAAGCGGTATTTATTGTGGTAAACTACATATTCCTTTTCTTGTGCGTGCTTATCACACTTTTGCCGTTTGCAACAATCATAGCAAAATCGTTCTCCGACTCGGCGGCGATTGAATCGGGAAAAGTTTTCTTATGGCCGGTTGACTTCAACACACAGGCTTACAAAAAAACCTCATCTCGGACGGTCAGCTTTTTAAGGTCGATGAAAAAAACACGGTTATAATAACGGTTGTCGGAACCTTCCTTAATATGGTATTCACAACCACCGCGGCATATGCGCTTTCCAAAAAGCGACTTTTTGGGCGGTAAAAACAATAATGAAGCTTATGACGTTTACAATGATTTTCAGCGGAGGTACAATTCCTACGTTTATCGTTGTAAAAAGCCTCGGACTTATGAACAAGTACGGCGCGCTTTGGTTCCCCGGACTTATAACGGTTTACAACCTTATAGTTATGAAAACATTCTTCGAGCAAATGCCCGAAAGTTTGGAGGAAGCGGCGCGAATTGACGGCGCGGGCGACATTCTTATTTTTCTTCAGAATAGTTCTTCCGCTCTCGCTTGCGACAATCGCAACAATTACGCTTTTCTATGCGGTTGCATGGTGGAACGAATATTTCAACGGTATGATTTACATTTCGTCGTCGGCGAAAATGCCTCTTCAGGTTAAACTTCGCCAGATGATTGCAACGGTCGGCGAGGCACAGCTCACCGAAACGGACGGCGACTCACCCGACAAAAAAACTTGCAAAAAGACGCGGTTCAGGCGGCGGCAATGGTTATTTCAACAATTCCTATGCTCTGCATTTACCCGTTCTTGCAGAAGTATTTCGTAAAAGGCGTTATGGTCGGCGCGGTAAAGGGCTGATGAAACGCAAAGTTAAGTTTGTTGATAAATTAAGTTTATCATATAAAATTAAAAAATTTAGGAGGAGTAGAAAAATGAAAAGGTTTACTTCAATCTTGTGTTTGATTGCACTCGTAATCGGTTCGCTTTCGCTTGTTCGCTGTAAAGACAACTCGGCGTCGAAAAAAATTCCATTTCGGTTGCTATAATGGCGCCTGATGTTGCGTCGTCCGAAGGCACGGCGGAAAAACAACAGATGGACAAAGTACATAGCGGAGCAGACAGGTCTTGACATTACCTGGGTGGCAATTCCGCAGAATGAGATGAAGACAAAGCTTAATACGCTTTTGGCGGCAGGCGAGGCTCCCGATATGTTCGTTGAATACAACAACGCATATTTCCAGGGGCTTGTTTTCGACGGTATGCTTATGGAGCTTGACGACCTTATCGAGAAACATTCAACGGAATACAAAAAATACATAGAGAAAAACAGCGACCTCAAAACGTGGACAATGCTTGACGGCAAGACATACGCTTTCACAAACAGACGTCCTGCGGACAAAATTTTGTGCTACGGTATGTGGATAAGACAGGATTGGCTCGACAAACTCAATCTTAAAGCGCCCACAACAATCGACGAATTTGTTGAAGTTGCAAAGGCGTTCAAAACACTCGGCGACGACATTGTTCCGCTTGCATATCCGTACCAGTTTATCAACACAATTTATAATGCGTATCCGCAGTGGTACGAAAAAGATGACGGCAGAGGTTTGGAATACGGTGTTGTTACGCACAGATATTCCGAGTCGATTTCTATGCTTAAAAAATTCTATGATGAAGGCATTGTCAGCAAGGAATATTTTGTTGACAAGGGCGGTACAAAACAGTACGAGCTTTGGAACTCGGGAAAATCGGGAATTATATTCTCCAACTGGGATCCCAGTGTAAACCAGACACTTTTGAAAAATGATCCTAACGCAAACCCCGTCCAGCTTGAGGCATTTTCCACACCCTACGGCACAAACGGTATGTACCTTGAAGCGCCTCCTCAGCTTTTATGTAATGATGAACAATGACTGCAAAAACCCCGAAGCAGGTATGAAGCTTGTTGACTGGCTTATCGGCGGAGGATACAAAAATCTTATGTTCGGCGAAGAGGGCGTTCACTACCAAATGGACGGCGATGTTCCCGTTACAATCTGTGATTCCGATACATATACGCGCGAAGTTGACTATGCGAGAAAATACGCGATTTTGGCAGACTTTGTTTTAAATCCCGAATGGATTCCCAAGATGGCAAACAAAGACGAACTGTCGCAGAAATTGGCGGCTGAAAAGGTTGATGCTATGGAGGTTATAGGCAGACACAAATTCAGACGCGATATTCCTTACAATCCGCCGATAAGCAGAGTTTCGTCGATAGTTTCCGACTTCTCGGCAAGCGTAAACGGAATTACCGTTAAATACATCACCGGCGGAAATCAGTATGATGAAAAAAATGGTGTGAAACAGAGCTTAAACGCGAATGGGAGCTTGCAGGCGGTAAAGAAGCGGAGGAGCTTGCATCAAAAATGGTATAAAGAAAATATTGATATGATTAAAGCGTTCCAGGCAGAAAAATAAATAGGTGAAAAAAATGTATAAAAGGATTATTTCATTTTTATTTGTGCATCAATGGCAGCCGCCGTGTCATACCCGCCGCGGCGGCACATATGCCGATAGATGAGACGCTCGAAACAAATCTTGCAAATCCTTACAACGACACATCGCTCGGTGTTGCTTCATCGGATAGGCTTGCGAATACCCCGGACGAATATACATTCTCGGCGGATAACGGCGATACGAAAAAATACATTCTCCTGAAAAATGTCAACGCATCGGAGAATGATGGATTTTTTGTAATGACAGAGGGTTACACCGAAAACGGCGCGGCATACAGCTCAATTCCGTACGGCTTGAGCAGCAGCGACAGAAAGGGAAGCAAGACTGCTCAAAGCGTCGTGTTTGACCCTGATATTAAAAACACTCTTGCCGAAAAGCTCAATTCCGACGAGTATATATTGCAGAATTTTCCTTTGATGAAGCCCTATATACAAAATCATACGTGGTACACGGAAAAGGGATATGACATTGAACCGTACAAAACAACCTGCAAAATTTCGCTTTTGTCGCTTACCGAATATAAAGCGAATTTTTGACAGAATAGGGTATATGCCGAACGGCGAATCAATGCAGTGGTGGACCCGTTCGCCTCACAGAACGGTCGACAACTATTCGGTATGGGAGTTTTTGCCCAAAGGGAGTTATTTCAAGCCAGTTTGACTTAAATTCGGCCTATTCAAAAAGAGTTGTGCGCCCGTGTTTCTATGTGAGCGGAGATTTCTTTTAAAAAATGTCAGACTCGATACACGCACAATGGGCGGCGAAGTGAAAAAGTAATAAAGCAAAACGGTTTCATACGAGGATGCGGCAAAGATATATTCAAACGTTGAGCTTGCGGAAATCGGCTATGATATTCATAAGGTCTGTTTTAAAAGCGGACGGCTCGAAAAAATCGGCGAAAAGCTGATTTTCAAATCCTTTGCCTCAAATCATCTGCGTGAGGAGCAAACGTTCACGCTTATTGCGTCTGTATACAAAAACGGCGGACTTGCAGGCATAAATCAAACGGACTATACGCTTTCGGCGGCTGAAAACAACCGTGTTGTCAGCGTCAGTGTCGATACGTCGGCACTTGCAGATGCTTTGAGCGCGGAGATTAAAAATTTTTGCATTTCTGGATTTAAAAACGCTTATCCCCGTTTCAAACATTGTGGTTGACGGCGGTATAGATAAGCTTTTGCAGATGAAAACCGATGAATATGAGAAAAACGGAAATAATATTTTCCGAAGCGTATCAAAAACGTTTTTCAATCAGTCCGGTTTTATACTTTGACGTTTCGGTTGTCTATGCCGGAAATGCGCTGAAAAGAGTATACGGTTTCGTATACTTTTTGACGATTGGAAAACACAAACCGACGAAAAAATTACGGCATCATATATAACAAACCTTAAAAAACGCATTAAAATAACCGCACCGCCCTTGGGAGAGAGCAATTTAAAAATAAAGGTCAGCGCGGAAGACGGCGTTAAGGCAGATAAGGAATGTACGGTTTCCGTGATAAGGTTTTTACGAAGAAAAACCGCTTGACAAATATTATAACGTCGCGACAGGTCAGCCCCTCGACTGGTATACTTACCCGAAAGAACACGCGGCACTGCTTAAAAAACTCGGATTTACATCGCTTCGCAGTACGCCGTCGTGGAACGTTGTTGAACGTGAAAAAGGCACGCTTGCAATAGCGGACGGCTCAAACACGGCGAATAATATTGAAACATATGCCGAAAACGGCATAAATGTTTCAACTCTTACGGTGGGTTACGGCAATAAGTATTACACCGACAACACAACAACATCAAGACCCGATATGCAACCCCCGACAGAGAAAAACCAAATTGACGCATTTATAAATTACGCGGTGAATATTCCGTCGCTTTTGAAATCGAAAGGCGGAAAAATGCTTGATTTTCAGCGGTATGAAATCTGGAACGAGCCTAATTTATACACATATTGGGGATATGAAGAGGGCAGTGTTCCCGACCCGATACAGTATATTTATCTTTTCAACCACACGGCGGCAAGGATAAAACAGGCAAATCCCGACACCGTTGTTACGGCGGGCGCGTTTGCGCGCGGAAGTGACGGAACGTACAATTTTAACCAGAATTATCTTGATAAAATGTATGATTCGGGACTTTTGAAATACGCGGACGAATATTCGTTCCATCCGTATTTATATCCTAAAAACCCCGACACAGGCTACCGTTCCGACGGAATGTATGCAAGCTATGTTAAAACATATGTTGAAAATGTGTCCGAAAGCTATCTTGCGTCGCGAAAGAAACACGGAGGCTGGATTGAAGCGGGAATATCGGAGGTTGGCTGGACAACGTTCGTTGACGCGAACAACGCCAATAAAAACGGCTACGGCGAATACGGACGTTACGGCACAAGCGAGGACGACCAGGCGTTATACACGGTTAAAGCGCTTGTGTATAACAACTACCTCGGCATAAGCCATACGGATATTTTCACGGCTTACGACCGCGGAAGCGACAAAAAAACGAAAGCGAACATAATTTCGGATTTATCAGAAACGATTACAGTTTAAAACCTGCGGTTTACGCGCTTTCGCAGTATAATAACACTTGCTCGTCGGCGCAGTATCTCGGCAGAGTTGAACTTGCGGAAGATGTTTACGGCTATGTTTATCAAAGTCTTACAAAACCGTTTATGATAGTGTGGAAAAAGATGATGAATGTTAATACGGGAACACCGTATCAGTACACACTTCCGAGCGGTGCACGCGCTGAGGATATGTTCGGAAATGCGATTGACGGCGCGGTTGTAAATATCGGAACAGAGCCGGTTTACATCTATGATATACCGCTGACTTTGGTTAAAGACGCATTTGACGATTTATCGATAGAATCGTTTAAGGATTTCTCGGCATACAGCACATACAAGGCGAAACTTGACAGTTATATTGCACTCAACACAATGCCGACGGCAGAAAAACAGCTTGAAATGCTTGATGATTTGTATGCGTTCGGCAGAGCGGTGATAGCCGAAAAAAAGCGTCTAACCCGTCGATTATGAACAACAACGATTTTATGTATGCTTTGTTTGAAGTTTACGAATCGACCAACCGAATGGCGGCGGCATATGCAATGTACGACGCGGAATATACGGCGTCGGACGCAGATGTGTCGAACGCAAATTCGGCGATACTTGCGAAAAAAGATAACCAAGCGGAAACCTCGCTTTTGTTTACCGACGCGATTATGCGCTATGCAAAACGCCATAACAAAACGGCAAACGAAGTAAGGCAAGCTGAAATCTTTACGGGAAAAAAACAGGATTTACCGCAATGAATGATTATCTTGCAAAAAAATCTTTGCTCGTGGGCAATGGATATTATGGCAACCGAAACGGTTGACATATCGCGTGCGCTTTTGCCGTATGCAAAATCGAAGATAGAAACAAACGCAAACGAAAAATTACACTTTAAACTTTACGCTTGACAGTATGCTTACAATTCCGTTTGAGTCGCTCGCATACATAGCGGACGGAAACGGAGTTGCAAGAAGTGCCAAAACGGCGCTGAATGTTGACGCAAACTCGTCTGCAAGCGTAGATTTAACAGGAAATTCCGTAAGCACCGCCGGTGAATATACGTATTACATCGCGGTTGAGAATAACGGAAAAAGTAATTATTAAACAACCGTTCACGCTGACGGTTAAATAAAGTTAAAAAAAGAAAGGTGAAGAAAATTATGAAAAAAACTAATCTCATTATTTTTTTGTGCATCTTGATGATAGTGTCCGTTTCGGCGCCCGCTTTTTGCGGCGACTGAAACCTTGACAGCTGAAGAGGCTGTAAGCCTTAATCTCGGACGTTTTTGGGGTAATGATGCCATAGCAAGCAGTATAACAAGGCTGGACATCACCCCCGAAAAGTATCTTTTTAAAACTAATGACACGAGTGATTCAAAGGAATATATTCTTTTTGCAAAAACGTTAATGCAGGTGAAAAACGACGGCTATTTTTGTAATGGTTAACACTTATACCGACGTTGGTTCGGTATTGTATAACAGCACAGCAGAAAAAATTGCTTTTGATAACGGCGATACAGGAAGTATTGCTTATAAGATGAATCAGTCTGCATATATTGCAGAAAAATTTCCTCTTATGAATGAATATATTAAGGAACACACTTGGTATACAGAGCCTTATGATACCGAAAAAAACAACTGCGTACAAAAACAACCTGTAAAATTTCACTTCTTTCGCTGACCGAATATAAATTGAATGCAGACAGGATAGGCATAGACACAGGATATTATTCCTGGTGGACGAGAACACCGCATACTGACGCAAAAAGAGTTTGGATTTTTAACTATTACAATAAAGCAAAAGTGATTGAAGCTAAAGCTACCGTCGATAAAAATGCAAACAGAGTTGAACGTCCGTGTTTCTATCTTGATGAAAGCTTTTTCAAGAATGTAAAACTTGATATGACGCTTTTAAAAACAGACGGCAGTGCGGCGGCAGAAGTTCTTAAAAACATTGCGGACACAGAGGGCGGACTTGACGCGTTAAAGAAAATTTACACAGCTGAAGAACTTGCCGAAATAGGCATTTCAGGCAGTGTTAAAATTACAAATGCTACACTTGCGGGAACAGGCAACTGCGGTGATACTCTTGTTGCAACCGCGGAAACGGATAATGCTTCGGACAATACGTCATATGAATGGATAAGAGATAACGCTGACGGTACAACCACAACGTTAGATTGCACGGCAAACAGCTACACGGTTAAGTTTGACGACCTCAGCGCAAGCATTAAATGCTTGGTTAAGGTTTACGACGGCGAAACACTTTCGGATTCAAAATATACAAATGCAATTACAACAGAGGCTAAACCTACTTTTGAAACATCGTGGAACAGTACAATTTCAAAAAGCTGTTGCAACTACACCAGACGCATATAAATTTATTGTTGACAAGAAAGAATTTATATTATTAAATGGTGTTAACAGCACTAAAGACGACGGACAGTTTGTAATGCTTGCAAATTCTTATGACAACACAAAGCCTTATATGGTATGAAAATCTTGTTCTTTCAGGTGATAATGCTACGGAATTTATTTATGACCCGTCAGATAAAAAAACAGTATTGCCTCGAAAATTAACAATGAATACCTTAATACGATAATTCCTGCTGATATGTCATCATATGTAAAATCGCACAGATGGTGGAATGAACCTATCAGAACTACAAGCAGTGGTACTGTTTTGTATTCAAAAGGCGCATTTGCCACAGACAGTAAATTAGCCCTTTTAAGCTATACCGAATATGTAAAAAATGCTGATAGAATTGGATATACGTCATTGCACGAGTCAAAACCTTCATTGCTCCGAACCCCGCAGTTTAACTGGAACGGTCCGAAACTCGGCAATCCCAGAGTGGCGTATATATCATATAATGAAAAATTAAAATAGGTACATTGGACATAGGTAATGCCACTGACAAAACAAAGTATGGTTCTTATCAGGCAAAGAGTATCGGTTTCTATTTAAGCCCCTCGTTCTTTGCTGAACAGAAAGTAGATTTCACATCTGCAAACACCGAAGTAATTGCAGTTTTAAAAGAAGCGCTCAAAGGCAAATCCGCAGGCGAGCTTGTCGGAATGGGTTATACAACCGAACAAATCGGTTATATTTCCGACGCGAAAATCGGCAAAGTTGCAATGTACGGCTTTACAAAAGGCGAGAACGGCACAATAACATTTACTTGCAAGAATATGACAAGCGACGAAATATCATTCATACCGGCAGCTGCGGCTTATAATAACGGCGCAATGGTAAGTGTTTATTTTGCAAATTCGGCGGTTGAAATTCCTGCCGGCGAAACAAAAGAAGTTACGGTTACATTAAGCACAAGCGGAAACGCGCAGATTAAAGTTTTTGCTTGGGATAAAACTAATTTAACTCCGTATGCTCCCGTAGCTGAAGTTAAGTAAAAAAAAACGGAGTGGAATTTCTGATATATAAATAAACTGAAGATATAAAAAAACAATATACGGCAGGTAAGTTTTTATCTGCCGTATATCAGCCGAAAAAGGGCAATGCAAATCAGCTTGAAAACGGCGTATTTTTCGGCAGTATTACAATTAAAAATTTTGCAGACGAAAGGCGAAATTATATGATACTATCATTATTTTTGTGCATCTTGATGCTTTTTGTCCGCTATGGCGCCTGCTTTTGCGGACGGCGAAAAAGGTTACCGCGAATATACCGCAGAGGAGTACACCGCATTAAATCTCTCCGCTCCGCTCCGTGATTACGGTCAAAGACAAGCACTCATCTGGGCAGGCGGTCCCGCTGTGGAAAAACAGGCTTGACATATCACCGTCGAAATATCTTTTTAAAACCGACAGTGCGGACGACGCAAAAGAATACATTCTTTTAAAAAGCGTAAATGCCGGTGAAAACGACGGATATTTTGTGCTGGTTAACACATATACCGACACGAGCGAGGCAACTCAATACAACACCGAAATAGGAAAAATATTATTTTGACGTTTTGGATTCGGGCAGTATTGCGTATAAAATGAATACCGACGAATATATGTCAGCGTATTTTCCGCTTATGAAAGATTACATAAACGAGCACACCTGGTATACAGAACCCACGTCGAGAGTTAACAGTGTGCCGGTTAATGCGTACAGCACGGTTTCAAAAATCGCGCTCCCGTCTATGACTGAATACAGAATAAATGCCGACAGAATAGGTATCGGCATAGGTGCGGGCTTCGGTTCGTGGTGGTCGAGAACACCGCACACCGATAAATCGCGTATTTGGTTCTTTAACACCTCCTCAAAAAGACATTGAGGCGGATCACGTGACTTCGACAAGCAAGGTGAGAGGAAACAGACCCTGTTTCTATCTTAATGAGGAATTTTTTTGCGAATGTCAAGATTGACGAAAAGCTACATTACAGCGGACTCCGAAATTGCAAACATTCTTAAAAAAATTCGACCTTGAAACATTGAGAAATGTCGGCTACAGCGACAAAAATTTTTGGTTATGCTCGGCGTTTTGAAAGGTTCTACCGAGCTTGCAAGCGTTTCCATTGAGGGCGAAACGCAGGCAGGGTGCGAACTTACCGTAAAGTATGAACTTACAGAGGGTTTTGAACAGACGGAATACACAAAATTTACGTGGGAATATTCCGACGAGGAAAAACGGCGAATTTACCGAAATTTCGGGTGCGGACGGCAAAACATTTACCGTCGGCGCGGATTTGAACAAAAAAATATATCAGTGCAAGCGTTATGCTCGGCAACAGCGACGGCTGCGGCGAAAGGGTTTATTCCGACGCGGTGTATATCAACACCCTTGCGCCGGTTGTTGAGAACGTTAAAATCTCGGGCAGTGCTTTTACGGGCGGAAAAACTTACGGTAACATTCGACACCGCAAGCGGTGCGGTTGACACCGAAAAGTCGCGCGTTATCTGGTATTGGACAGACAAAAAAAGACGGCGAACTTAACGTAATAGACGGCGCAAACGGCTTTGAATACACGGTTGAAGATTACTGCGGCGATAAGTTTATCACCGCATCGGTTATACCGGCAAACTTTTACGATATTTTTGGCGACGAAGTTAAAAGCAGTGATTTTATACACATAATTACTGCCGTTGACGAGTCAAAGCTTGAAACAAAGCTTACAAACATTAACTCGAGCGGAGAAATTAGCAGTAAATACGGTATTGAAATTTTAGACACCGTAACTCCCGAAAAATACGCGTTCACCATTGCAAAAGGCGTTAAATCGGAGAGCGGTGCGGAGGACAAAAAGGAATATATCCTTTTGAAAAAGCGTAAACGCAAAAAGACGGCGACGGATATTTTGTAATGGTCGGCGACGGTGCGCTTGACACAACCCAAGAGGGTACGGCGGTTAATGCGCTGGGAAGTATTTATCCCGGTACATACAACGGCGATGACCAGTCTATAATAGCTAAAAAAACTATCAACAGCCTACAAGAGCGTTTGACCCGACAAACGAGAAGTCGATTGCGTATTATCTTAATAAAGAAGACTATATGAAATCGCAGTTCCCCGTTATGTATGAGGGCGGATATATCAACGACCATACCTGGTACACAGAGCAGGGAATTTTGGAAAACGGCGAAATTGCCTATGCAGCGAACAGCAAAATTGCACTTATATCCGTTACGGAATATTTGCAGAATGCGGAAAGAATAAGTCCTAAAGTAAAGTCGAGCAGTACGTGGGGTTCTTCGATTTTCCAGACAAGAACACCGCACCCGACAAACGAAACGGCAAAATACAACAGCGGTATGTATACGGCCCCCTGCGTTTGGCATTTTGCGTCAAAAAGAGACGCAAAATCATATGCAAACGCGGAAAGCGTTGTTTATCTTTTCAATGCGCTTGAAAGACCTGTTTTCTATCTTGACGAAAGCTTTTTCAGAAACGTTAAGGTTGAAACGGGCGCAAACAGCGCGGTTGCGGACGTTTTAAAAGAGCTTATGCCTTATGAGGATATGCTCAAGATGGGATATACCGAAAAAGAACTTACCAAAATGGGAATTTCAAAAGATTATCCCACAGGCAAAAATGCGTCTTTGAAAGGTATATTTACGGCAGGAAACCTTGTTTGGTCGGACTATGAATTCAGCCATACAGACAAGACCAAAAAAAGAAGGCAATACAAAAATATCAGTGCTATATTTCAAACGGAAACGGTTTCGACAAGCTGGACGGCGAAACAAATCCGACATACATTTTAAAGACGGGCGACGTCGGCAAAAAACTTATGGTCGAAATTACGCCGTACGACGAGGACGGAAATATGGCAAAAACCATTTCGGCAGTATCGAAAAACGCAGTTTCCGCCGAAACGGATATTTCGTTTACGGGCTTTGACCTCGGCGGAATAACAGACGTTACCGCCGTGCAGATCGTTAATGCAAATGTAAAAATAAAGGCTTCAAAAGAGGCAAACATAAAACTGTGTGTCGGAATATACGACAAAAACACAAACAAATGTATTGCCGTAAATCCTGCGTGCGACGTAACCGTTGAGGCAGGCGAGAAAGACTATCCTGTTTCGGTAAGCGGATTTTCGGCGTCGGACGACAATTACATTAAACTTTTTGCAATATCCGAGGACGGCAGACCGCTTTTCGGAATTGACTGTTTCAGACGGTAACGGAGGTGTATATGCAAGTGAAAATAAAAAGAATTTTATCATCGGCGCTTTGTGTGCTTATGCTGGGCAGTGTATGCTATGCCGACAGCGTGAATGTTACATATGACCCGTTAACCGAGCTTATAAACGTAAACGGCAGTTTTGACGACACAAGCATAAGTGAGGCATATGTGCTTGAAGTGAGAAGTCTTTTCGGACAATTCCGCGGTTTATACTGCCGTGGAATACGCCGAGAACGGAAAGTTTGACTTCAGCTTAATGCTCGGCGGTGTTTCGTCGGACGAATATTATGTTAGCGTTATGCCTTATTCGGGAGGCGGTTCGGACAGCAAAGACAAGCCGATTTTTGTTTCCTCTGCCGAGCAGAAAGACGATATTCTTAAAAACGTTTTGTCAAACCAAACCGATAAAACCGTTATGGCAAAGTTTCTTAACGACAATCTTAAATATTTCGGTTTGAATGCGGACAACTGCGATTATTTCAAGCTTTCGGCATCGTCTGCCGAGAGATGCGCGGAGCGTTTGCTTAACAAAAGTTTTTTTCATATGAAAAAAATACGGCGAATTTTTTTAAACGATTTAAACCTTTCGATCGGCATTGAAATGCTTGACAATGCGGACGACAGCAATGTTTCGGGAATTTTTTTGAAAAGTATATCAAATATTTCGGACTTGAAAACGAGGCTTGCTATCCCATATACTCGGGAAGTGACAAAAAAACGTGAAAAAAATCAGTCCGCCGTAAAGGCAATGGCTGTAAAAAAAGCTTTGTCGGCAAAGATATAACGGATATTTCGGCTGTAAGGGAAGTATTTTTAACGAAAATCTTCTTTTTGGCGGCAATATCGAATGTATCAAGCCCCCGGCGAAATTATAACGCATATTGACAATTACAAATCGGTAATTCCGTTTTCGACGGATACATATGACGCGTCGGATAAATCGGAAACCGCGGTTTATATAGCAAATCTTAAAAGAAACTACACTCTTATGCAGACGCTTAAAGATGATATTGACAGCGCGTACGGCGCGCAGACAAACGGAGGCGGAAACGGCGGTTCGTCCTCATCGTCAGGCTCAAGGGGCGGTTCGTCAAGCGGATTTTTTTCTCGCCAGGTGCAAATACCGCACAGCCCGAGCAAAAAGGGAAGCTTTAACGATTTGCCGAGTACCCACTGGGCATATGAGGTTATTGAGGGCTTGAAAGCAAAAGGCATTGTTTCGGGCGACGAAAAAGGAAATTTCAATCCCGAAAACAGCATTACAAGAGAGGAATTTGCAAAAATACTTGTGTGCGCATTCGGACTTTATGACGAAAACGCGGAGTGCAGTTTTGCGGACGCGTCGGGTCACTGGTCGTACAAATACGTTGCATCTCTTTACAAAAATGGGAATTACAAACGGCATTGACGAAAGAAACTTCGGTGTCGGATTAAAAAAATCACCCGTGAAGATATGGCAACTATGTGCGCTAAAGCGTCAAAGCTTGAATCGGTAAGCGGTGAAATTTCGTTTGCAGACGGTTCGGATATTGCGGACTATGCACTTGCATACGTTGCATCGCTCGTTAAAAACGGCGCGGTTAAAGGCTTTGGGGACAACACGTTCAGACCTAAAAACAACGCGTCGAGAGCAGAGGCGTCGGCGGTTATATACAATCTTATAAAAATAGGGGAGGAAAAATATGAAAAAAACTTATATTTAAAAATGACTGCACTTATGATGTGCGTTATGATTTTTGCCTGCCCTGTTTTTGCCGATAATACCGATACCGTCGGAACGGCGGACGCTTTGGGCAGTGAATATGACGAAAATATCGAAACGCTTTCGGCGCTCGGTATTCTCGATTGGGATATTGACACATTTTCTTTAAGCGGTGATGTTTCAAGAGGAGATTTCACGCGCCTTGTGACAAACGTTGTGTCCAACGGACAATATTCCTCCGATATTTCGGTCGGCGTTTTTTCGGACGTCGGATTTGACACAGAGCTTGGAAAGGTTCTCTATACTGCGAAAAGCTACGGAATAGTGTCGGGCGACGGTTCGTCAAGCTTTTTATCCCGACCGTGCCGTAACGTATGAGGAGGCATATAAAATTCTTGCCTGCGCGCTCGGCTATGACGAATATGCAAAAATCAGCCGGCGGATACCCGACGGGTTACGTTATGGCGTGCATTGCGGCAGGTTTAAAGAGCGACAGTGTTTCGCCACTGTCGGATAAGCTTACTCCGTCATCGGCGGCAAAGCTTATAGTTGACGCGTTTGAATGCGATGTTATGAAAGTTGTGCTTACAGACGGCAAAACCGAATATGAAATCGACCGCAATGAAAAGTGGCTTTACGCTTCCAAAAAGATTATTTCGGACGAGGGTGTTGTTACTGCAAACAGTGCAACAAAGCTCACGTCTTACGGCGATATTGACAAGGGTTTTGTAAGCATTGACAAGGTAAGATACAAATGCGATAAGTCGTTTGACGCATTTCTCGGATACAATGTAAAATACTATTACACCGAGGAAAACGGAAACTGTGACAAAATTCTTCATATGACAAAGCAGTATAACGGCGAGCTTATAATTGACGCAAACGATATTGCGGACGGCACTCTTTCCGACAGGAAAAATAGAATATTACACCGATGGCGGCAAAACCAAAAAGGTGAAAATCCCCATCGGTGCGAGCGTTATCAAAAACGGCAGAGCAAAATTAAGCTATTCCGACGATGTTTTTGACATTGACTACGGATTTATAAAGCTTGTTGACAACGACGCGGACGGAGAATATGAAGTTGTATTTTTAAACGAATACAAAAATATGATTGTCGGCGCGGTAAACACTACAGACAAAAACCGCGGCAGACAAATACAACGGCACAACTCTCGATTTCACACCGTATGAAAACGAAAAGGTTATACACGTCTATGACGAAAGCGGAAAGGAAAGCGAGTTTAAAAACATTGCGGAAAAAGATGTATTAAGCTATGCATTAAGCGATGATGAAAAAAATTCTCACCGTTTATATTTCCAAATCCGCAATCGAGGGAAAGGTTGATTCGTCAACTCAAATAAGAGATAAAAAAATATTTCGGCATAAACGGTTCGGAAACGGCTCTTGCGTCCGACGCGTCTTTTTGATACTTCAAGTATCAGAATTAACGCCGAGGGTATTGCGTACCTTAACGCTTTCGGCGAGATAACCGATTTTGTACTGAAAAAAACGAAGCAGACAATCTTATGTATGTAATCGAGGCGTATATAGATACGGAAAGAGCGTCGCACACGCTGAATTTGCGCGTGCTTACCTCTGACGGCGAAATTAAAAACATATGTGTCGGTTAAAAATCTTCTTCTTAACGGAACAAGGTACAAAGACATCATAGACGGCGACAGTATCCCGAAAGTTATAGAGAACGGCGGTCTTATGCTGATCGAAATTAACGACGAGGGACTGGTGAGAAAAAAATCGACACTCCCGACGCGGAGGGAAGTACACTCCATTCATTCGGTCAGGTGAGCGAGCTTTCATACTGGAGCTCAAACAAAACTTTCGGCGGAAAATGGTTTGCCGAGGCTGGCGCAAAAGTTTTTGTAACACCTAAAGACACCGTTTCGGTTGATGACGATTTTTTTACAGAGTTTCAACGATGAGTGAATTTCAAAGCGACGTAAAATACACCATAGCCGGATACACCGTGGGCGACGACGCATATTATGCAAAGGCGATTGTTCTTAAAACCGACGACAAAGTAGCGGTTACGGGCAAAGAGGCTTTTGTTGTAAAATCAGTTACAAAAACCGTCAACGGCAAAGACGACATTGTAAATATGATTGAAGTGGGCGGATATTCAACCGGCGAAAGAAAGTACGCAACAAAAGACGAAACTGTCCTTGCGGACGCAAAGCCCGGCGATATTGTGCTTCTCAACATTGTAAACAGCGTTATAGACAAGGGCGAGGTTGTGCTTTACGCAAAAACTCTTACCTTTAACCCCGACAGCGAATTTGTAAAACGCTGGAACAGCGGTCTTACGTTTATGGCAGGTTCAAACTATAAATTCGGAAACGTTCTTTTCAGAAACAACACGCTTATATCCATCGTTGACGACGCGGGAATTGACAGCGCGGCAGGCAAGACCAGAAAAGATTACGCATATTCCGATTTTGAATACACCGATATTGCAAGTTCGGTTGTGTTCACCGTTGACAGAACGGTGCGTGACAAAAACAGTATGGTGTATAAATCGGACAAAAAAACGCCGTGAGAGATTATCTTACATTCGGCGAGGCATCAAAGGTGTATATTTACACGCGAAGCGGTTATCCGCGCCTTACGGTTGTTTACAAATAAAAAGGAGGCAGATATGAAAAAAACTTATTTCATTTATAACTATACTTGCGGTTTTAATGACGTCGGTTGTTTGCTTTCCTTTGTTTGCCGAGGCGGTGAGTGTCCCGTCCGCAAAGTTTACGGATTACTGCACAAATCCCGATTATGACAACATTTTTCACGCTCGAGAGCGATATAAACACCGATTATGTTCTTCTCGACAGGCTTTCGGACGGATTTTTGATTATGTCCGACAAGGTGTATGATGCGCAGAAATTTGACGAGGACGCCACGCAGAAATTTGACCCGAGCGACGAAAATAACGTTGCATACTACCTTAACAATGAGTTTTTTTCCAAAACATATATTCCCGAAGAAATGAGGGAGTATATTGCAGTAAGAAACTGGAAAACAGAGGGCGGAAATGTCAGCGGAATATGCCCGAACACATATTTTGCAAACTGCCGTATTTCTCTTTTGAGTTTTGAGGAATACAATAATTATTACAAAAAATTCGGCACGGTAGACCACGACAACGAAATTGACTGGTGGCTCCGCACGGGTGACGGCAACAAAAAAAGGAAAATGTCATTGCCGGCGGAGGTGTTTACACAAACTGGGGAAAGTTTGTTTCGGCAGACGCGTCACTTCAGTGCGGTTTAAGACCGATATTTGTGCTTACCGACGCATTTTTTGAAAATGTAAAGCTCAACACCTTTAAAAATGGGAAAAAAACGTTAAAAAAAGCGCTTTTGGAAAAACATCAGCGCACAGAGTATGCAAAAGGCAGGATACCGCCCCGAAAGACTCCGCGGTATCGGCTATGAAAGCATAAACGGCCCCGACGAAAAGGTGAGCATTACAATCCCCAACGAGCCGTATTATATGCAGGACCACGAGTATTCCTATTTCAGCGTTAATATTTCGCACAGCGATACGGCTGCGAGAAACTACACCATAGAATATATCTCGGGCGAAAACAGCAAAAAAATTGATATAACGGTTGAGCCGTATAAGGCGTACAACGGCAAAATTTCTCTTAAAGACCAGAAAAAAGGCGTTCAGAACCTTGACATCAAAATTATGCGTGACAGCGAGCTTGTAGGCTATGACAGCGCGAGAATTTGTCTTGTGGACTATTACAAGCGCACACCGCTTGACAAATATTCGAGAATAGGAATAGGTATGCCGGCGTGGCACAGCATTGAGACGGCGAGCGGTGCCGGCAATGCGTACGATTCGTTTGTAAAGCTTTCTTACCGCATAGCCGAAATCGGCTTTACAAAGGCGAGAAACTCACCGGAGTGGACGTGGGTTGAGAGTGAGCGCGGTGTATATGTTCTTGACGAGGACAGATACAAATATGCCGTTGCGTTCAGAGAAAACGGCATTGAATATGTGCCTTTTAAGATAAACTTCGGAAATCAGGCGGTTACAAAGCGCGAAACAAACAACAAAATGGCGGCGCCCAACACCTGCGACGCAATTCAGGGTTTTGCGGATTACGCAACCAATGTTAAAAAGCTTTACGACAAGCTTTTTTTATCCCAAAATTGCCTTTAACACTTACGAGGTGTGGAACGATCCAAACCTTAAAAAATTACTGGTATCCCGATGTAAACTATCTTGAATATTCGCAGATGCTCAATGCGGTTACGTATAAAATTATGCGCGAAAATCCCGACGCACAGGTTATGGCAGGCTCTATCACGTCTGCAAATCAGAGGGATATTTTCGACGCGATGTACCGAAACGGTATGACGATGTACAGCGACCAGATTGCAATTCACCCTTATTCATATCCGAACGAACCCGACGAGAGATATGTTATAAGAACACCGCAGTATCTTGAAAAGCTTGAAGAATACGGCGGCTGGCTTGAGGTTGCGGCTACCGAAATAGGCTGGCCCACGTGGCAGTCGTACAACTCGGCAACATACGACCAGCAGGCGGCATATATGGTGAAAATGCTTGTGTTAAACGACGAACTCGGATTTATTATGACCGACGTTTTTCTCGGCGAGAAACCAAGGCTTGCAGAAAACATACATTGAGCACGGATTCGGAGTTTTTTTGAGTACAACGACCGTCCGAAACCGTCGGCGGCGTCGCTTTCGTTCTTTAACAACAATGTTAACGACGCGCTTTATGCCGGTGAGTTTGAAATTGCCGAGGGCGTAAGGTCGTTTCTTTACAAGCGACCAGGAAAGACGAGACCTTTTGCTGTTTGCTGGGTTACAGATGACAGCAAAACAACACAGTATACACTAAAAGAAAAACAGTACGCAACCGATATTTTCGGCAATAAGCTTGACGGCAAAACCGTTACAATCGGCAGAACACCGATTTACATTTTTGAATTGTCCGACAGCTATTATATGAGAATGATTGCGCACGACATTCTGGGAATTTACAACGAACTTACCGAAAAACTCGGCGATAAATTCGATTTTTCGGCGGTCGGCGATTTGGCAAAAGCGGCGTCGGAATCGAATTTGAGCTATTCCGACACCAAAAAGTATATCGACAAATACTTTGACCTTGCCGAAAAAGTTTACCGAAAAAAAGCGCTGAACGACGAAAAATCTCACGCACGAAAAATTCGGCGCTCATAGCGCATATTATGTTCAAAAAAAGGCGAGTCTATGGCGGCGTCTTTGGAAAATATGAAACTTGATTCAAGCGCGGGCGTTTTGCATTATGAGAAAACAAAAATTCTGCGGCGGCAAAAAAGGGTGACGAACCCGAAGCGTCGCTGTTGTTCACCGACGCAATGCTCCGTTATGCGTACCGATACACAAGCCGTATAAAAGAAATCAAAAATATGGACGATTTTGACGGCAAAAAAGAAAGAATGGGCTACTACGGCTATCTTTCCGACAAGGTTTGCGCGCTTGCGGACATTATGCAGAACTACGAAACTCCAAATCCGTCGAGAGTGCTTTTTACTTATACACAGCAGACAAGGCAGACTATGTATAAGGGAAAAACCTACACGATAAAGGCGGAGCTTGAAAACCTTAGAAACAAAGATTTTGACGGCACTGCGGTTTTGGTTGACGAAAACGGCGATGCAATAGGTGAGGAGGTTGCGGTTAAGGCAAAATCGGGCGAATGTGCTGACGTTTATGTTGACGGAACCGCGCCGAAACTGAGAGATGAGGGAACGTATATTTACAACATTCTCTACAAAGAGGACGGCGAGGTTGTCAAAAACAGGAAATTGAGGTTATATTAAAATCGCTTATCGATATTGACCTTATGGCGTCCGAAACAACGCTTGCAAATCTTAATTCCGTTACTGTTGAGGTTAAAAACACATACGATTCCGAGGTAAACGGAAAAATCAAGCTTACATCGCCCGAGGGTTGGACGGCGGAAAGCGAGAAAGAGATAAGCATACCGGCAGGCGAAACGCAGTATGTTGAATTTAAAGTCGATTTTGCAAAGAAAGTACCGTTTAACGAATACTGCTTCAACATAAGTGTTGAGGACGAAAAACGGCGAGGAGCTTGCGCACCGCGAAAAACTTCTTGACTTCACGATTATGGTTTACGACGATAAGAATTATAATCCCGAAACCTTTGAAGGCGATATTGCAGGCTGGGAGGACGCATATCCGATTTATGTTGCTGCGCCCGAAAATCCCGGAGATATAAACTCGTGGCTCGGCTGCGACCGCTCGCTCAAAATGCTTGCAAAATGGAACGAAAAACAATATTTATATACTTGCCGATGTATACGACGTTGTTCATAACAACACCTATACCGGTTCAAACCTGTGGCAGGGCGACTCTTTGCAGATTGCTTTCGATACGTTTATGAACGGTCTTGCACCGGGAACAACAAAGGGTTATCAGTCGGACGACTATGAATTCGGAATAGGTCTTACGCCTAACGGAATTGAAAACTATCAGTATGTTGCTTCCGATTCGCCCATCGGAAATATTGAAGAACATCTTTCTGCGGTTATACGAAACGACAAACTCGGAATTACAAGATACCTTATAAAGATACCGAACACTTACACCAAACAGCCTGCGCTTAAAGCAGGAAACAAATTCGGATTTAACATTGCGGTAAACGATTCGGACGTTCTTTTGAGAGAGGGTTACAGTCAGTATACAAGCGGAATTTGCGACAGCAAAAAAATCCGTCGATGTTCAAAGCGTTCACGCTTACTGCAAACGATACTGCCGAAATCGGTGAAACCGACAAGATTGCATTTTACGAGAAAGTGGAAGAATTCAGACAGGGCGGTAACTAATTGACATTTTAAACAAAATTCGAGCAAAGACTGCTGTTTAACGGCGGTCTTTGCTTTAACAAAATGAAAAATCCAAAATACAGGAGTAATATTATGGGCAAATTAACGGTAAGCGTAACGGATTTCGGCGCACAGCCGAACATCAAAAACTTTACAGCACGATAAGTTTCAGTCTGCCATTGACTATTGCTTTGAAAAAGGGCGGCGGCGAGGTAACCGTCCCTGTCGGGCGAATACATAATCGGCGATATAAGGCTTCGCAGTAATATAACGTTTCACCTTTTGGAAAACGCGGTTATAATGGGAAGCACCGACCCGAACGATTATTTTAACCTTAAAAACGACAAAATCGAACCGTTTGAACTGTATGATGTTTCAAAATGGGTGTGGAAATCGGCGTCGGGAAATTCGCCCGAGGAACGCAAAGACTCGCTCTATTCGGGAAAAATCCGTCTGGAACTGCGGTCTTATAAGAATACTTGAGGCGGAGAACGTGACTGTTATAGGCGAAAAAAAGGTTCGGTCATAGACGGCAGAAAACTGCTACAATCCGAGAGGCGAGGAGCATTACAGAGGTCCGCACGGGTTCAGCGTGCACAGATGCAGAAATCTTCATTTTTTTCGGGATATACCGTTCAGCATACGGGAAACTGGGCGCACTGCATTATCGACAGCAAAAAAATATCATGGTTGATAATCTTACAATTCTCGGCGGTCACGACGGAGTACACTTCAGAGGCTGTGACAATGCGGAGGTGCGAAACTGCGTTATACACACCGGTGATGACACCGTTGCAGGCTTTGACAATATCAATCTTCACGTCACCGGCTGCGACGTATCCTGTGCGTGCAACGTTTTCAGAATAGGCGGACGGAACGTTCTTATTGAAAACTGCACCACCAAGGAGCCGTGCGATTACCCGTTCAGAGGAAACCTTACCGACGAAGCAAAGGCAAACGGCGCAAACGATTCTCCAAATGCGAGAAAGAGGGCACATTCGTATTTTACGTATTTTGTTGATCAAACGAGAGAACTGCGCGCAAAACCCGGAAACATTATTATAAGAAACTGCACTGTAAGCGGTGCGGACAGGCTTTTAAGATTAAACCTTTCTGGTGTTGAAACGTGGCAAAAAGGGTGTTCCGCCCGAGGATTTGACGCTTGAAAAACATCAAGGCGGACGACGCGGGGCATTGGCTTAACGCATACGGAAACAACGGAAATGATTTGTTTAATCTCACGCTTAAAAATATTGACTTTACAATGCGCGACGGCTGTGAGGACAGAGGATTTATTATGCTCGGCGGATATAATAAAGTTTGCCTTGAAAATATTTCGCTTCACAATGTTAAGAGCAAAAAGCTTATAAGAACCTGGGAAGATAAGGACAAAATTTTTGTTGAAAATCTTACCTGCGACGGCGAAAAAAGCGAGGACTGCATTGCGGTTGCCGATGATGAATTTGACAAAAAGCTATGTCTAATAAAAAAAGACGTTTCTTTTTAGAAAGAAACGTCTTTTTGTTTTTATATCAAACTGTTGTCGTATTTTCCGGGTGACATACCTGTGAACTTTTTTTAAAAACTTTGCTGAAATATGCAGTGGAATTAAAATTCAAAAAGCTCGCATACTTTTTCAATCGAATAATGCCGTTCGGTGAGGTAATATATACTTTTTTTAATCCGCACAAAATTTTTATATTCAACAGGTGTGTATTTCAAGGATTTTTTTAAACAGGCTGTAAAAAGTGCGACTCGCTCAAATGGCACAAATCAGCCACAAAAACGCAATGTCGAAATCCTCCGAAAAAAATGCCGTTCAATATACGTCACGGCAGGCAAAAACCGCAGGATTTATCACCGTTTGCTTTTCCTTTTTAAATGCGGATAAATTTCATCAAAAATGCTGTAAAACCGTGCCAATGCAAGGGACGGGCTTTTTGCTGAATATAAAAACAAATCTTCGGTTTTTTCTGCAGTTTTAAAACCGTTCGGAAGCGTAATTTTTTGCAGGCCGAACGAGCGGTCGAGCGAAATGTTTCCCGGCTTTGTCACGGTAAAACGGAAATTTGTGATGTAAAATTCAATTTCGGGACTTCCGTTCCAATAGCTTTTATAAACAATTCCGTCGGGAATGTAAAACATATCGCCTGCCGTGCAGTGAACAGTATTGTCTTTATACACAAATTTTACACTGCCCTTTTTATGCACCCGAATGTAGAGTCAATTTTTTTCCCGTGCTCCCGTCGTAAACAGATGAATTTAAAAAAATTTGTGATGCAGAATTTCAAGCCGTGTAAGGTGAATATCCCTGAATTTTATTTCGTTATCCATATCCGCCTCCGAAATATAACAGTACATTTTATCTTTTTGAAAAATATCGGTTTAAAAATGCTTTTTGTATAAGCAAAAATCCGCATTTTAAAAATCGCCAAATCATAGAATAGTTATCAATGATAATAGAATACCATATTGTTTGCGGTATGTCAACGTATTATAATATTTTTAAAACAGGCATTTAATTTTTGAGCATAAATTTTTAAGACGAAACGAAAGGCAGACTGAACAATGGAAAACAATTATTCGGACAAATGGAAAAAGCGCGGTGACAGAACGGGACTTATACGAAACGCGCTTTTAAAATCTATGGGATACACCGACGCGGACATTGAAAAGCCGATTATCGGAATTATAAACACCTGGGCGGAAACAAACCCCGGTCACGTGCATTTTAAACAGCTTGCCGAGGCGGTGAAACGCGGTGTGTGGGCGTCGGGCGGATTTCCGCTTGAGGTTAACACAATGTCGATATGCGAAGTGTTTTTCGATATTTCAAGCCTTATTTACCGCAATCTTTTGTCTATCACCACCGAGGAGCTTATCGAGCGTCACCCGTTTGACGGCGTGGTTTTAATCGGAGGCTGTGACAAAAAAACATTACTGCACAGCTTATGGCGGCGGTTTCGGCAAACAAGCCGACAATATATCTTCCGGGCGGTGCAATGCTCCCCGGAAGCTACCGCGGTCAGACGCTCGCGTGCGGTACCGATTCGTTTTATTTATATAACCGCTACACATCGGGCGAAATCAGCCTTGATGAAATGACGGCGCACGAGGGCTGTTTATACGGGAAGCGCCGGTGCCTGCCCGATTATGGGTACGGCGAACACCTGCCAGACGGTGACCGAGGCGCTCGGAATTGCACTGCCGAATTCCGCGTCCTGTTTGGGAGTGTCTGCCGAAAAAGGCAGAATTGCCGAGGAAACGGGCAGATATGCGGTTGAGCTGGTTAAAAAGAACATTCGCTGTAACCACATAATAACCAAAAAAATCCATAGAAAAACGCAATAAGGGTACTTATGGCGGCAGGCGGTTCTACAAATCTTATAATTCATCTTATCGCCATTGCAAGGCGGGGCGGAATTGACTTAAAGCTTGCGGATTTTGAACGTATCAGCGACACTGCCCCTGTGCTGGTGGATGTTAAACCGCACGGAAAAGGAACTGTCGGAACGGATTTTCACAATGCAGGCGGTGTTGCGTCGCTTATGAAGGAGCTTGAGAAAAGCCTTCACACCGACTGTCTTACCGTCACGGGCAAGACGGTGGGCGAAAAATCTTAAAAAATATTGATATGCCGTACAACACCGATATTATCCGTCCGCTTGACAATCCGCTCGATAAAAAAAGGGCGGTATAGCGGTTTTATACGGAAACCTTGCCCCGAAAGGCGCGGTTATAAAAACGAAGTGCGGCAAGCGCAAATCTGCTTAACCACCGCGGAAAAGCAAAGGTGTTTGAAGATTTGGAGGAATGTCAGAAATATCTGCTTGACGAAAACAGCGATATGACAAAGGATACCGTAATTGTTCTGCGCGGATTCGGTCCCGTCGGCGCACCGGGTATGCCCGAAAACGGCAACTATATGCCTCTTCCGCCAAAGCTTAACAAAGAGGGAATTAAAGATTTTTGTGAGAATTACCGATTCACGGATGTCGGGCGGTTGTTTCGGAACACAGGTTTTGCACGTTGCGCCCGAAAGTGCGGTCGGCGGTCCGCTGGCGATTGTAAAGGACGGCGATATTATTCATCTTGATGTTGACAGCAATTTGATTGAGCTTGAAATTTCGGATGAGGAATTTAATGAGCGTATGAAAAATGTTAAAAAGAAAACACACCCCGATATTACACGCGGATTTGTGAAAAACTTTATTGACAATGTGACGCAGGCGGACGAAGGGTGCGACCTTACATATATGCAGTACAGGGAGGAAAAATGAAATGACCGATATAAAAGGAATATGCCCCATAATTGCGGCAACGTTTAAAGATAACGGCGAGGTGGATTACATAAGCCTTGAAAACCTTGTGAAAACGCTTATAAACGGCGGCTGCGGTGCGGTTACGCTGTTCTGAATTGCAGGCGAATATTACAAACTCACCGACGGTGAAAGAGAAAAAATGACCGACGTGTGCGTTAAATCCGCACACGAAGCAGGCGGAAAAATTATTGTGTCGGTAACCGACCATGCAACCGAAGTTGCGGTGAAACGCGCTAAATATTTTGAGGAAAAAGGTGCGGACTGCCTTATGATCTTACCGCCGTTTTTCTTAAAACCCGGTGCAAAATATTTGTATGAGCATATGAAAGCTATCGCCGATGCGGTAAAAATTCCGATTATGGCACAGTATGCGCCCGAACAGACGGGTGTTGCAATTTCGCCAGAAACCTTTTGCAGACTTGAGAAAGAATGTCCGAATATGATTTATTACAAAATCGAGTGCAAGCCGGCAGGTCCGTACGTTACAAACCTTATGAATCTCACGGACGGAAAGATGAAAATTTTTGTCGGCAATGCGGGGTTTCAGCTTATCGAGTGTATGGACAGGGGCGCAATCGGCGCAATGCCGGGCTGTTCAATGTATGACATATACGTTGACATTTACAACAAATACGCATCGGGCAATCGGAGCGGGGCGATAGAAATTCACAATTTTCTTTTGCCGATACTCAACCATATAAGGCAGAACGTTGAACAGATTATAAGCTTTGAAAAGAGGATTTTGAAAAGGCGCGGAATTATAGAAAGCGACTATTGCAGAAAACCGTCGTACGACACAGACAAGTATTTCGACAGACTGTTTGATGAGTTTTATTCAAAAAGCCGCGGAAAGATACGGCTGGTAAATCGGAGATATAGCTATGAACAAAAATATTAACAAAGTTGCGTTTGTGACGGGCGGCGGTTCGGGAATAGGAAAGGTTATCGCAAAAAAAGTTTGCGAAAGACGGCTATGACGTCGCCTTGTCGTATGCCGGGAGTTATGACGGCGCGTGCGAAGTGAAAAAATATGCCGAAAATCTCGGCAGAAAATGCGAAGTCTACAAGGCGGATTTGGGAAAATACAGCGAAATTATAAGCCTTTTTGAAAAATTTGAAAATGATTTCGGACGCATTGATGTGCTTGTGAATAACGCAGGCATAACCGATAAATCGCCGTTTCTGGAAACTACCGATGAGATTTTTCGATTCGATATGCAATGTCGACTTCAAGGGCAGTTATTTCTGCACCCAACAGACGGCAAAAATTATGCGTAAAAAACGGCATTGAGGGCAGTATTATCGTGATTTCGTCCAACAACGCGTCAAAAACATTTTGCAAACGTTTCGGTTTACGGCGCGGTTAAGGCGGCGGAGGAAAAGTTTGCCGAACACGCGGCAATCGAGCTTGCAAAATACAAAATCAGAGTGAATATTATCGCTCCCGGATGGACGGATACAGGTGCGAAAAAGGCTCGGGAACAAAGAGGACAGTTTTTTTATAAAAATTCCATTGCAGAAATGGGCGGAGCCGTCCGAAATAGCGGACGCTGTAATTTATCTTTCGTCCGACTCGGCAAAAATCAATCACCGGCGCAAAGCTTACGATTGACAACGGCGCGTCGCTTGTTGCGGACAAACGCGAATTTTACGGATTTTAAAAAACGGAGAGATTATTTATGAGAGAAAAAGTGATTAAAGCAATAGAAAAACAAAAAATTATAGCGATTGTAAGAGGTGTTGAAAAAGATAAGCTTTATTCCTCTTGCAAAGGCGCTGTATAACGGCGGAATAAAGCTTATCGAAATAACGTACAGTGCGGATAAGTCGGTGAGCGACGGGGAAACCGCCGAAAACATAAAAATGCTGTGCAGCGAATTTGACGGAAAAATGTATGTCGGCGCAGGGACGGTGCTCACAAAAGAACAGGTGCGCCTTGCAAAAAATGCGGGCGGACTGTTTATAATTTCGCCGGACACGCGCAGAGAAGTGATTGAGGAAACGGTAAAATGCGGTCTTGTGTCACTTCCGGGCGCGCTCACGCCTACCGAAATACGAGAGCTGACCTTTGCGGTGCGGATTTTTGTCAAAGTTTTTTTCCTGCCGATAATTTCGGCTGTGCATACATAAAAGCCGTGAAAGCTCCTCTTTCAAACATAAAACTTCTGGCGGTCGGCGGTGTTGACGAAAAACAATATGAAATCGTATATAGACATCGGTGGTTCGGGGTTCGGAATAGGCTGGAATATCGTTAACAGTCGCTTGTCGGCGCGGGTGGGTGTGACAAAAATCAGCGAGCTTGCAAAAAAATACACGTTACAGATTGAAAAAAATTAAAATCAGTACGGGGGACGGTTTAATTTTTTTGTTTGAATGAGGCATTTCGGTGAAGCGTTACGCTTACTCGAAGAGGATTTGCGTCCCAAAAAGACGGGAGTCGGAATGAAAGACTGCGATAACAAATAACCGCACAGAGTGTAATTTTGAAAACGGATAAAAACCGCAAAAACCTTAAAAATCAATATTAAATTTCATAATTACAATGCACAAACGCCCTCGAAACATTGGATTTCGGGGGCGTTTTATAATTACATTTGTTTTTTTGACTATTGTATAATCGTCGCCGAAACGAAAAATACGGGCAACGGCGGTTTGACATAACGCGGTAATACTCGTCCTCGTCGATATTGGCAATGCACACATATTCGTCGTATTCCTCGTCATAGGTGTAATTCATACAATTTTCACAGTTTGTTTCAATGTTCATTTTAAGACCTCATTTTGATGTGATAAACTATTTTATCAAAAAAATTGGGTTCTTGTCAATAATTTTTTTGCATTAAAGGCGAATAATTGTATATATTGACAGTTTGGCAAAGGTAGACAATTTAATTTTTTTAACTGTTATAATGAATATGTTGCATAAATGAACAGATTGAAAAAGAACAAATTGAATATTGGGAGAAAAAGATATGGATATTTTTTTCGGTTTTGACACTGATAGGCGGTCTTGCGCTTTTCCTTTACGGAATGGACAATATGGGAAGCGGTCTTAAAAAGCTTTCGGGCGGACGTCTTGAAAACATTCTCGAACGTTTGACGTCCAACAGGGCGAAAGGCTTTTTGCTTGGTCTTGCGGTTACCGCGTTAATTCAAAGCTCGTCTGCAACCACGGTTATGCTCGTCGGATTTGTAAATTCCGGCATAATGAAGCTTTCGCAGACAATCAGCATTATTATGGGTGCGAACATCGGAACGACCGTCACAGCGTGGATTTTGAGCCTTTCGGGCATAAACGGAGAAAGTTTTTTTCGTCAAAAATTTTAAAGCCGTCGTCGTTTACGCCTATTCTGGCGGTTATCGGCGTTATTATGACTATGTCGTCGGGCAACAGCAAAAAAAGCAGAATATCGGCGAAATTCTGGTAGGCTTTGCAATTTTAATGTTCGGAATGGAAACAATGAGTTCATCTATGGACGGACTTAAAGACAGTGCGGCTTTTGCAAAAATGCTCATAATGTTCTCAAATCCCGTAATGGGTATTTTGGTGGGTACGGCGCTCACGGCGATTATCCAGTCTAGCTCGGCATCGGTCGGCATTTTGCAGGCATTGTCGCTCACGGGTGCAATTCCGTTTTCAACTGCACTTCCGATCATTCTCGGTCAGAATATCGGCACGACCATAACGCCTGTTTTATCGGCAATAAACGGCAACACAAGCTCAAAACGCGTTGCGGTGTCATGCGTGTATATAAAAATGATTGGTGTTGTAATTTTTGCGGTGCTTTTCTATACGGTTAACGTTTTTTATCCGTTTTCGTTTATGAATTCGCACGTCAGCGCACTTTCGATTGCAATAATTCACACAACTTTCAACATTTTCTCGACGGTAATTCTTATGCCGTTCTGTAAGAATATTGAAAAACTTGCGGTTATGTCGGTAAAATCCAAGGGCGACGACGAGGAAAACAAGTTTGCAATGCTGGACGACCGTTTTCTTTCATCTCCGTCGTTTGCGCTCAAACACTGCCAGGAATATGTTTATCAAATGGCTGATTTGGCGAAAGAGTCCATCGACAAGGCTATCGGTCTTATAAACAATTTTGACGCGCCTGCCGCGTCGTATATCGCAAAAAGCGGAAAAAAGACATTGACAAGTATGAAGATAAAAATAGGAACGTATCTTGTAAAACTCAGCAGTGAAAACCTCACTCACGACGAGAGCAAGGGAGTCGACCGAACTTTTGCACTGCATCGGCGATTTTGAGCGAATGGGCGACCACGCGCTTAACATTATGCAGACGTCGGAGGAAATTAAGGACAAGGGTATTCAGTTCTCGCCCGACGCGAAAAAAGAAGTCGAAGTTATGGCGGCGGCGGTTATGGACGTTGTGGACATCACAGTTCACGCGTTCAAAGAGAAAAATTCCGAGCTTGCAACGCGCGTTGAACCGCTTGAACAGGTTGTTGACAAGCTTAAATCCACGCTTAAATCAAACCATATTGAAAGACTTCAGCGCGGTGAATGTACCACGAATATGGGATTTGTTTTTTTCGGATATTATCACGAATTTCGAGCGCATTGCCGACCACTGTTCAAACATCGCGGTAAGCCTTATTCAGTCGGAGCACGAGGGAATTGAGGCGCACGAATATCTGCATAATATCAAGCACGACAATTTTGCGTTTGACAATCTTTACGACGCGTACAAGAAAAAAATACAGCGTCAAAAAAAGTGAAAAAAGCGGACGTACAATAAAGCAACAAAAACTGCGGATAAAAATTATCCGCAGTTTTTTAAAAATAACTTGTAAATTGAAAAAAATCGGTGTATAATAAAGATATACAACTCAAAAAGGAGCAAGATTTTATGGGAATTTTTAAAGAATATAAAAATTTGCCGAGGTTTTGACGCTCAAAGACGAAATTGCATATCAAAAAAAGGTCAGGTTGTGAGCAAAACGCTTGTGCAGAACGACAGTGTGGGAATTACGCTTTTTTTCGTTTGACAAAGGCGAGGAAATCAGCACGCACGAGTCGGGAGGCGACGCTTTTTGTGACGTGTCTTGACGGCGTGGGAAAAAAATCACGATTGACGGCGTTGAACACATTATAAAAGAAGGCGAGTCCATTGTTATGCCGGCACGCCGTCCGCACGCGGTGTACGGCGAGGAGCAGTTTAAAATGCTTCTTGCGGTGGTTTTTGCAAAAAATTAAAATTATTTTTTAAGCGACATTAAATATACTTCAAAGAAGGGCTGATTTTTATGGCACGCAAACCGATGTATGACGGCGGTACGAAAAAAATTAAAATGATTGAGGTTGCGTCGAAGTTGTTTTTTTGAAAACGGTTTTTGACGGTACAATCGTGCGTTCGATTATGCGCGGTGTGGGCGGTGAAATCGGGCTTTTCTATTATTACTACAAGTCGAAAGACGATTTGTTTACCGACGTTATGGAGCACTTTTTTGAGCCGTATAAAAAGGATTTCGAGCGTCTTGTTGAGGAATCACGGCAAAAGCCGTATCAAGGATTGCTTCGGTTTTTTATGTATGTAAAAGACGAGGTTCGCACATTCAGGCAAAAATATGAGGGCAATATGCACCGAACCGTGCGCTGGGCGATAAAGGGAGCAAACGCTGACGGTTATTGAGCCGTATATCGAGGAAATTGTGAATATCCTCATCGAAAACGGCGCAAATCCCATAATGAATGCACGTCTTACGGCGGTGTTTTTTTGTCGCACGGCGTCGGCGGTTTTCTGCTTCACGAAAATTCCGATTGGGTTGACGGATGCGTAGACGAAATGCGCGGTTCGGTCAACGCGATTATGCGGTTTGATGAGGAAATAACCAGAAAAAAATGATTGAAAAAAATACGAAAAACGGGAAGTAAAAATTATAAAATAAAAAAACAAACCGATTTGGCTTTAACCGAGTCGGTTTTCTTTATACAACAAAAAAAGTCTATGCAGAAAAAAATCCGCATAGACTTTTTAAAATGCTAAAAAGCTTAATTATTTCGCAGTCGATGTTACAACGCCCGAACCAACTGTTCTGCCGCCTTCACGGATAGCGAATCTCAAACCTTCTTCAATAGCGATAGGTTTGATAAGCTCAACATCGATAGTGATGTTATCACCGGGCATGCACATTTCTGTGCCTTCGGGAAGCTTAATAACGCCTGTAACGTCAGTTGTTCTGAAATAGAACTGGGGACGATAGTTGTTGAAGAACGGTGTATGTCTTCCGCCCTCATCTTTAGTCAAAACGTAAACTTCGCCTTTAAAGGTTGTGTGCGGGTGAATTGTACCCGGTTTAGCCAAAACCTGACCTCTTTCGATTTCGTTTCTCTGAACACCGCGGAGAAGCGCACCGATGTTATCACCTGCTTCAGCTTGGTCAAGAAGTTTTCTGAACATTTCGATACCGGTAACAACAACTTTTCTTGCTTCAGTTGTCAAACCAACGAGCTCAACTTCTTCAGAAAGTTTAAGAGTACCTCTTTCAACTCTACCTGTAGCAACAGTACCGCGGCCTGTGATCGAGAATACGTCCTCGACAGGCATAAGGAACGGAAGGTCTGTGCTTCTCTGGGGAGCAGGAATATAGTTGTCAACTTCTTCCATAAGCTTCAAGATAGGAGCATATTCGGGAGCGTTGATGTCTGTAGATGTGGATTCAAGAGCCTGGAGAGCAGAACCTACAACGATCGGAATTTCATCTCCGGGGAATTCATACTCTGTGAGAAGGTCTCTAACTTCCATTTCAACGAGCTCGAGAAGTTCGGGGTCGTCAACCTGGTCAGCTTTGTTAAGGAATACAACGATGTAAGGAACGCCAACCTGTCTGGAAAGAAGGATGTGCTCTCTTGTCTGGGGCATCGGGCCGTCAGCAGCCGATACAACGAGGATAGCGCCGTCCATCTGAGCAGCACCTGTTATCATGTTTTTAACGTAGTCAGCATGTCCCGGGCAGTCAACGTGAGCATAGTGACGTGTGTCAGTTTCGTACTCAACGTGAGCTGTAGAAATCGTGATACCTCTTTCTCTTTCTTCGGGAGCTTTGTCAATCTGGTCATATGCTTCGTACTGTGCCTGACCTTTGAGTGCCAAAACTTTTTGTGATAGCAGCTGTTAACGATGTTTTACCATGGTCAACGTGACCGATAGTACCAATGTTAACGTGGGGTTTGGTTCTTTCAAATTTAGCTTTTGCCATTTTTAAATTTCCTCCTTTATTTTTTTAAGCAATATATTTTTTAAAATTAAAAACTAAATGAAATTATTCTTTGTTTTTTTGGCATTTACGATGCCTTCCTGAATGTTCTTCGGAACTTCGGAGTAATGCGAAGGCTCCATTGTGTACTGACCGCGTCCCTGTGTACCGGAACGAAGGTCGGTAGCGTAACCGAACATTTCAGAGAGCGGAACGTCTGCAGTTACCTGTGTAACGCCGCCGCTTCTTACTTCCTGACTCTTAACAAGACCGCGGCGAGAGCTTAAGTCGCCGATAACAAAGCCGAGATATTCATCAGGAACGATAACGTTAACGAGCATAATAGGCTCTTTGATAACGGGGTCAGCTTTTCTCATAGCCTCTTTGAATGCCATTGAACCGGCAATCTTAAACGCCATTTCGGAAGAGTCGACTTCGTGATAAGAACCGTCATAGAGAGTAACTCTAACGTCAACAACGTTGTAGCCTGCGAGTACACCGGACTGCATAGCGCCCTGGATACCTGCGTCAACTGCGGGGATATATTCTTTCGGAATAGCACCGCCGACAATGTTGTTGACAAACTCGTAGCCGCCGCCTTCTTCGAGGGGTTCAACCTTAATTTTAACGTGACCGTACTGACCTTTACCGCCCGACTGACGAGCATATTTGTATTCCTGGTCAACGCTCTTTCTGATTGCCTCTCTGTAAGAAACCTGGGGCTTACCAACGTTTGCCTCAACCTTAAATTCACGCAAAAAGTCTGTCTACGATAATTTCAAGGTGAAGCTCACCCATACCGGCGATGATGGTCTGCCCTGTTTCCTCGTCAGTATAAGTTTTGAAAGTCGGGTCTTCTTCTGCAAGTTTTGCAAGCGCGATACCCATTTTTTCCTGACCTGCTTTTGTTTTAGGTTCAATAGCAACTCGGATAACGGGGTCGGGGAATTCCATCGACTCAAGGATAATCGGGTGTTTTTCATCGCAAAGGGTATCACCCGTTGTGGTGTTCTTCAAGCCAACCGCCGCCGCGATGTCGCCCGAGTAAACGGTGTCGATATCTTCTCTGTGGTTAGCGTGCATCTGAAGAATACGTCCCATTCTTTCTTTGTTGCCCTTGCAGGCATTAAGAACATAGGAACCCGAATTTACAGTACCCGAGTAAACTCTGAAGTAGCAGATTTTACCTACAAACGGGTCTGTTGCGATTTTAAATGCCAAAGCCGCGAACGGTTCGTCGTCCGAAGAAGGTCTTTCTTCTTCCGTGTCCGTATCGGGGATTATACCTTTGATGTTGGGAACATCAACAGGAGCGGGCATATATTCAATGATAGCGTCCAAAAGAAGCTGAACACCTTTGTTTCTGTAAGATGTACCGCAAAGCATAGGAACGATTTCATTGTTGATTGTAGCTTTTCGAAGAGCAAGTTTAAGCTCGTCAACTGTGAGCGAATCGGGGTCTTCAAAGTATTTTTCCATAATAGCTTCATCTGTTTCGGCAATAGCCTCAATCATTTTAGCTCTGTACTCTTCTGCTTTTTCGAGCATATCGGCAGGAATATCCTCCTCGCCGTACTTTTCACCCATTTCGTCATAGTAGATTTCAGCTTTCATAGTCATAAGGTCAACGATACCTTTGAAAGTATCCTCGGAACCGATAGGAAGCTGAATCGGAATACCGTTTGCGTGCAGTCGTTCTTGCACCATATTTTTCTACGTTGTAGAAGTCGGCGCCCATAATGTCCATTTTGTTAACGTAAATCATTCTCGGAACGTTGTAGTCGTCAGCCTGGCGCCAAACGGTTTCAGACTGCGGTTCAACACCGCCTTTAGCGCACATAACGGTAACAGAACCGTCGAGTACACGGAGTGAACGCTGAACTTCAACAGTAAAGTCAACGTGTCCCGGTGTGTCGATGATGTTAATTCTGTTCTTTATTCCTTTAAAAGGACCTGTTTTCGGCGCCCAGAAGCAAGTTGTAGCCGCGGAAGTAATGGTTATTCCTCTTTCCTGCTCCTGTGCCATCCAGTCCATAGTAGCAGAACCGTCGTGTGTTTCACCGATTTTGTGGTTAATACCGGTGTAATACAAGATACGTTCTGTTGTAGTTGTTTTACCGGCGTCAATGTGAGCCATTATACCGATATTTCTTGTATTTTTTTAAAAGAATATTGTCTAGGCAATTAGTTTCCTCCTTTCCTTCGTATAGGCATTAAATAAAATGCCCGGTGAGCAAAAAAACTACCAGCGGTAGTGTGAGAATGCTCTGTTTGCTTCTGCCATTTTGTGAGTATCTTCTCTTTTTAACAGCAGAACCCATATTGTTTGCCGCGTCCATAATTTCAGCGGCGAGTTTTTTTCGCGCATTGTTCTTTCGTTTCTCTGACGAGAATAAAGAGTGAGCCATCTTAAACCGAGTGTCTGACGTCTGTCAGCTCTTACCTCGATAGGCACCTGATAGGTTGCGCCGCCGACTCTTCTTGCCTTAACCTCTAAAAACGGGGGCAATATTTTCCAAAGCGGTTGCGAAAACCTCTAAAAGCGTCTTTGCCTGTTTTTCTCGGCGATTATTTCAAACGCGCCGTAAACGATGCCCTGAGCAACACCTTTTTTGCCGTCAAGCATAATGTTGTTTATAAGTTTTTGTAACGACCTGGCTGTTGTAAAGCGGATCGGGCAAAAACTTCTCTTTTTGCGATATAACCTTTTTCTGGGCACTTTTTCTTCCCTCCTTCATATTAGTATGGATTCACAGGTACTCGGGTTTAAAAACCCGTTAAGCGCTTAGCACAGAAAATGTATAAATATATATAAATTCCGTTTTAAGCGTTAGTTTTGCAAACGGACAAACTTATTTAGCTTGTTTTTTTGCTTTTTGCACCGTATTTAGACCTTGCCTGGTTTCTGTTTGCAACACCCGAAGCGTCAAGAGCACCGCGGATAATGTGGTATCTTACACCGGGGAGGTCCTTAACTCTGCCGCCTCTGATAAGAACAACACTGTGCTCCTGAAGGTTATGACCGATACCGGGAATGTATGCCGATACCTCCATACCGTTTGTAAGTCTTACTCTGGCCATTTTACGGAGAGCCGAGTTAGGCTTTTTAGGCGTCATAGTCTTTACCGTTGTGCAAACACCTCTTTTTCTGGGGCGAGTTCGCGTCGGTAGGACGTTTTTTTAAGCGAGTTGAAACCGTAAAGCAATGCAGGTGCAGTAGATTTTTTTACAGATGTTTCTCTGCCCTTTCTTACTAACTGGTTAAATGTAGGCAATTAGTTCCACCTCCTGATAATAAATTTTATATTAGTCATAAAAAATGAATAATACCGTTATTTAATTGTTTCCACCGCAACGGCGGCGCAAACGTCGATTTTTGCCATTTTTTTCCAAGTTCTTTTTGGAATTTACAAAAAAACCGTTTCAATGTTCTGCTCTTTTTAAAGCTTCAATTAAAGGATTTAAAAATATGCGCGTCGGCGTCCTTTTGCGATATAAGCCTTTTTAACGTTCTTTTCGTCCAAAAAGTCTTATGGCTTGTCTTAAACCGACTACCGTTTTATCTTTATTAAATCCGGCGGTGTCCATATTCTTCCTCCCATACTGATACATACTGTATCATTTTTACGACATATTTATACCAATGTCAAGTATTTTACCCCAAAAAAACATAGTAAACTTTGTTAATTTTATATAAAATCCGAGTAAAATTTGCACATTATGATGTAAAACAAAATAACCGCCAATTTTTCGAAAAAAATTGACGGTTATTGTTTTGATTAAATTTTACTTAATCATATCGGCAAACCTTGTAAATACCGTTGCCGCTTCGGCACGTGTTGCCAAGTCGAGCGGATTTAAGGTTGACTGTGATTTGCCTGCGATAAGTCCCGTTCCTGCAGTGTACTGCATTGCCGTAACCGCATATTCGGAAATATCGTCAAAATCGGTGTAGGAGAGAATGTTTGTGTTCTCGCCCGCCGATGTGTCAAGCTCTTTGTATTTTTGCGTATCTGAAGAGTATCGACGCCATCTGCTCGCGCGTGATGTTTTCATCGGGAGCAAACTCGGTATCGGATACGCCCATTACAATGCCGTTTTTAACCGCCCACGCAACCGCGTTTTTGTAATATGCGCCGTCCGCAACGTCGGCAAATTTGTTTTCGCCCTCTGTCTTTTTGCCGTCAATTCTGTGGAGGATTGTCACGAACATTGCCCTTGTAAGGGTAGCTTCGGGTTCAAATTTCGTATCCGATGTGCCGAGCATAAATTTGTTTTCAAACGCGCTCTTTACATAAGGATAGGACCAGTCGGATTCTATAACGTCGGTAAACGGCAGGTCTGATTTTTTTCCGCAAAGATGACTTTAACTTCGGTGTCGCTCTTAACGGACGGAATTGTGTAAATTTCGTTTCTGCCGACCGATACGCCGTTTATGAGCATATCCGCAACGGTGTAACCCTCGTCGGGAACTGCGGTAACGGTGACGCTGTTTCCGTAGTAAACCTTGCTTGCGGAAAGTGTAACTTTTCCGTGCTCGGTTTCGATAACCGTAATGCTGTATTTTCTTGCCGAGCCGTCGCCGCCGCGTCCGCTGTCGCTTCGCTTGAATGATGAAATTGCCCTGTCAAGCTTTGTAACGCCGTCTGTGTAATCCTCCTCGGTTGCGCCTATTTTGTTCAAAAGGCCGGTTGCCTCGTCAATAGCCGCCTGAAGTGCGTCTTTCTTGCTGTCCGAAGCGCCGGGATTGTCGGCAAGAACCTTTTTAGCCTCGTCGATTTTGTCCGCAAGGTCGGTTTTTGGAATTGTTTCCTATATTTATGATAACATAGTCGGAAAGTCCGTCGGTGCGCGTTGTGTTTCCGTTTGTAATGTCTGCGGTTGCAAGCTTTGCTTTAACCGCCGTTTCTCTCGGAAGAAGCGCCGATATATTGCCGTCTTTAAGTTCCAGTGCGCTCTTTTCGTACAAAATGCTCCAGTCGATAAGGTCATTATCGATTTCAAACGTTTTTCCGTTTGCAACAACCGCCGCGGTGAGCTTTGCGGTCTGACCGTTTTTGAGGCTGATTACTTTTTTTCGCCGTTTTCATTCGGAGCAATTTCTTTGCCGTTGAGATAAAGCGTCAATGCGTCGAACGAGAAACTTCCCGAACGTATCGCGTAAACCGTCATTTGCGAAACGTTGCCTGCTTTGTCGGTCACGGTGATGAGATGTTCTTTGAAAAAGCTCATCTGCGTTAAAGTGATTTTTTTCGATTGCAAAAACTTCCGCTTGACGCTATCGAAACGCCTGCGGTGTTTTCGTCAATCTTTTCGCCGTCGAGTTTTATATCCGCCGATTTTTTTCGGTGATGCCCTCAATCACGTATTTGCCGTTTTTCGTCGGCGATAACGGTGTTTGCGCCGAATACAACGGTAATGTTGCCGTCGGACGTTGTTCTGTCAACGCTCTTTTGCGCGAGCGACAGAACGGGCGCGGAGGTGTCAACCGTAAATGCAAACTGCGAATTTTTCAACGTCGGTGATTTCGCTTCCTTTTATATGGTCTTTGTTTTTGTTGTATGCCGTGAAGTTAACAACATAGTCGCCGTCTTCAAGGCCGTCAAGCACAAATTTCCAATTTTTTTCTTAAAGTATGAGAAATCTGCCGAGTTGGGGTCGGGGTCAACGCCGAAAGCGTAAACCTTGCTTCCGTTTAGGTCAAGCTCCGCAAACACGTCGTTTTTCAAAGGTGTATTCAATTACAACGTCATTAACATTTGTGTTGATGTCGTCTCCCGATGTGTTAAAGTTTACTTTAACCTCTTTAAGCTTGGGAATATCCGCAGCGGGAAGCGTGAGCGAATTTGACACAACGGTTTCGGTGCCGTAGTAGTAATGCGTTTTGTATTCCTCGCCCGACTGTTTGTATTCCTCTTTGAGCGTTTTGATGTTCACGTGATAATTTTTGTTTTCTTCAAGCGCCGATTCTTTGCCGAACACAAAGTTTTTGCCCTTTTCAAACTGACCGATGTTGTTTTCAAGCACCGTGCCGTCCTCTGCAACGATTTCGGCAAGATAGTGCGTGTAATCCGCGTCGGCAGGGTCTTTGACGCTTACGAAAAATCTCGCCGTTTCCGCCGTATGCAATTCTTACGCTTTCAGCCTTTTTGGGGGAGATTTCTGTTTGTAAATGCAAATCCCGTATTGCTTATCGCAAGGCTTATGCCCTCGGTTGTGGTAAGAGTTGTAACCGCGTAGTAGCGCTCATCTCCGACAGTGTCGGGCAGAGAGTCGGGGAGAGTGATGTTTTCTGTTGATGTCCCCGAAGTTAAAACAACGTCCTCTTTGTGGAGAATGTTTGTTCCCAAAACGTCGCCCGTGTTTCTGCTCGTTTTAATTTTTGGTAAGAACGTCTTTGTCCTTTGTAAGATAAACGTCAACCGTGCCGATTTTTTTCCTCCGTTTGCGCCGTCAATCTTCCAGCCTGCGGTAACCGACTGCGTTTTTTTGACGAAGCATCCGATGCGTTCAGCGAAACGGTTGTTCCGTTTTTGTCAAGCTCGGGGATTTCGTCAACGCCGTTCATCTTAAACGTTTCAATCTCAAATCCTGCGTCAGCGTCGTAGGTCACTTTCCAGTTGTTGTTTGACCAGTTTGCGTTTGAAATAAGCGAGCTCTCGGTAACTGTGATGTAAATAAAGTTTCCGTCCTCACGGCTCTGCAAAAGCATATTTCCGTTGCCGTTTCCGTCGTCGGGAATAAGCTCAATATCTGTGTTGCCGGGATTTGTGAGTTTTTAAGTTGTCTTTTGTCGGGGTTCCCGTTCCGGTGTACGGAATTTCTATAAGCAGTGCGCTTTGTCCCTCCGTACCGCTGACGTTTACAACAGCCGTTTTTTTCATTGCTGCTTGTCACAACGCCTGCAAGAGCCGTAACGGGCAGAGCGTGAATGTTTGTGCCGTAGTATGCCGTAACGTCGTCCGCGTTTTCCAAAGACGCAAGCGACGCGCCCTCAAATCCGTTTCTGTGCGGCGGACTTAAATCAATATTTTTGCCGAACGATACGTTTTCGCCCCAGTAATAAATCACTCCGAAACGTATGCCGATAATTTTTATGTTTGCGCCTATAAATTCGTGCGATACCGCCGCCTCAACGCCTGCAAGCTCCTTGCCGCCGACAATCGGAATACTGTCGGGTATGCAGATGCTTGCGAAAATGTAGCCGTAGAAGTAGTTATCCGCAATGGTGACTGTGATACCGCCGGTTATAAGACCGTCGATAATGCTTGCGTTGCCGTACAGGTTCAGCTCCCACGGTTCAATCCACCGCGCGTTTATGCCTGCCTTTACGTCAATCAGCTTTTCAAGCCCTTTTGCTTTCAGTTTCATATCGCCCGTCAGTGACATTCCCTCAAGGCTGATATTTGCGTTGAAATCGCCCGTCAAGACGCCGATTGCCTCAAGACGCGTGAACAAAAGAATAGTTATCGGCGGAAGTTTGTCAAATTCACCGCCTATTGTGTCCGCAAGACCGTTTATGCCTCCGCCGAGTCCCGCTATAAAGAGTACGGGCGGTGCAACGGGGATTTTAAGACCGTCGCGGATATAAAATTCGATTTTGTCGGGCACGATAACGTCTTTGCTCTTAACTTTAACCTGTTTGAACGCGAGAACGCCCTCACATTCGATGATTTTAATGTTAAGACCTGCGTTTACTTCATATTCGTTTTCTATGGTGTTGATTTTTACGCTTGCGTAAATTCCCGGTGTGTTGGCAACAAAGCGAGCCTAAAACGTCTTTGGGAAGTGCGAGCGAAAATTCTGCGTTAATGCCGATAAATCCCGTGTCGCTTACCTTAACATAGCCGTCCTCAACGTCGCCCTTTTCACCGAAAAGAACGTTGTCAACCTCTGCCGAGCTGACCGTCCGAAAGTTTGGTATCTTTTTTTGGATTTTGTCGCCCGTTGACGTTTTTTTCGGGTTCTCGTCAAACATACTTGTCATTTCGCCCGAAATATCCTCCTGGTCGGCAGTGAGGCTTTCGTCAAAGAGGTTGTTAAGCTCCTCGCCGATGTCCTCCTGGTCGGCGGTGAGGTCGGGTTTTTCTTTTTTCGCTTTAATCGGCAGACTGATACTTCCGCCGAAGCCTATGCCGTATGTAACCATACCGTCCGAGTCGTCGTACCACTGCGAGCTTAAAACGCCGTATTTCAAATCTACCGCAAAACCGCCGAGCGACTGTATCATTGCCGCCGCGCCGTCAAGCGAAAGATTGAGCGGTTTTATGGTCACATTCTTACCGAGCGCCTTTGTAAGACGTTCATCGTCAAGCGTGTGCGCAATGCCCTGTGTTGCCGAAATGCTCCATTTACTGCGCCATACGTTAATCGAGTTTATAACTTTCAAAAGTCCGTCGCCCTCGATTTTGTAATTGCCGCCGCTTTTGTAAAGCTTAATCGGCTTGTTTCCCTCGTATGAGAGCATATTGTTGATGATTATGTCGCCCGTCTGATAATCTGCCTGCCAGAAAATTTCCTGTGTCTGCGCGTCTTTCATTTCGCGTAAGTTCGCACGCACCGTAAGCAGAATTTCGTGTTCTTTTATGGCTTTTTCGTCTTTTCCGAAGTTGTATTTTATGCTTTCGCCGTTAAGTCTGCCTTTTGCGGACATTTCGCCTTTGTAAAAGCTTAAAAATTCTTTTTCGTTTCGGAATGTGAAAAAGTCGTAGTTGCCTGCCGACGAGTCTTTTGTCGTACGCACAAGCACCGCCATACCGTATGACTTAATGCGGTATTTCTCGTCTGCCGACACCTGAAGCTTTGTTTTGCACGCAACAGACGTGCAGTTTAAATTAGCCTGAAGTGTCGGGTCGTCTATTTCAAAAACGATTTTATAATAACCTACATAAAGCTGTTTGGTTGTGGTAAACGTGAGCGTTTCGCACGCGTCGTCGAGAAAAAAGCTATATTCTGCTTTTTCAATTATAACCTCGTCGCCCGTTGTTTCGTGAACGAGTTTTAACGTGCTTCGCGCGTCGTTTTGCCAAAAAAATGCCTGGAGAGGTTTCATTTTTCCCGAAATCGTAACCGCTTTTTCGCCGTCGGTATAGACGATTTTCGGGTCGATTTTTGTTAAGCTGAATTTCCGAAACCTCGCCGACGGAGGGAAGAATAACACTCCTTTGCGCCGCCGTTTCAAAAATCCGACAACGTTCCGTCCGCCAAAGTCTGCGTGCCCGTCACCGATATGTAAATTGTGCCTGCGGTGAGGTCGTTTTGCGGAAGCGCTTCGAGAACATAGCGCAAAACCTTTGTTTCCTTGCCGAGAGATGCGTATGGAATTCTGTCGCTGTCACCGCCGATAAGCTTAAACTGTTTTTCGTCAACGGTGAGGTTTATCACCGCATTGGTGAGTTCCACAGCGTTGTCAACCGTGTTGTCGATGTTTACGGTAACGTTTATTTTACCGCCGTTTGCATATGATTTTTTGTCTGCCGAAAGTTCAACGCGGTCGGTTGTGATGTCAATGCCCATAGCCTCGCCCGTGGTGTTTGAGAAGTTGCCCACGCCGTAGAGAAGCTCGCCCGTTATGCTTTCGCCGTTTTTTTAACCGCGTGGTTTTCCCAGTAAATCGCCGCCGCGCTGTCCGGCTCGCGGTAATCGTTTGAATAGTTTGTAAAATCGCAGTTCGGGTTGGGGGTGTAATCGTAGCGTACGTTCGCAAGATTTTGCCCAGTGTCCCAAAATAACTTTATTCGGTTTTGTTCCGCCGTTCCAGCCCTGCGCCTCCATCAAAATGTAGGAAAGACGCGTTGGATTTGTGAGCGAATCAAGGCTCCTTATCTGATAGGGAACCTCGCCTCCCGCAAATTCCGTTTCGGTCATTGTAGGCTGAAGATTTTTGTCAAGAACAAAGTACGGTGCGTCAATTCTGTTGCCGAGCGCCGTGTCGAGAAGAAGTCTTATGCTCACATTCTCGTCTTTTCCGCTGTTGTTTTCAACCTTAAACGAAAGACCGACGTTTCCCGTCGTTTTGCTCTGCGTATCGTTGTCGAGCGCCGCGGTGAGAGTCACCTTTATTCCTTTTTATTGTCCACGGAATTTCTATAAGTCGCTGTTCGTTGCTCACCTTAACCGTGCCGAGCGACGAGTCTATTCCGAAGAATGCGTAATTCTGACCGAAAAATATAGTCGTCGTCACCTATACGTACGGTGATGAATGATGTTCCGTTGCTGCGCTCCTTATCCTCGGCATATAAAAAGAGGAATGTTGTCGTCAAGCGCTTTCTGAGGATTTCCCTCGGCGGTTTCTATCGCAGAAACCGCCCGTTTTTTTGGTTAAAAGGTAAAGCTCATATATTGGTTTGAAATTCTGTATTCGTCCTCTTCGGCAAAAACCGCCGCGGGAAATACCGAAATAAGAACGGCAAGTATCAAAAACATATGACAGTGCCTTTTTTTAAATATGTTCATTCTCTTTCATTCCCCTTTAATTACTTACATATACGCAAAGTGTGAAGTAGTCGCGCTTGTCGGTCTGAACAAGGAATGTGTACCAGCCGTCTTTTAAGTCTTTCACTTCAAATTCGCCGTTTGCGTTTTTTTGTTTATCATTGTGCCGTCTTTTCTTCATTTGTCCCTTTGTTTTTTTGCACCGCTTTGATACCTAACATTGGCCGTTCCAGAGTACTTTGCGTGCGTAATGCTTATATCTTTTCCGATAACCTCGCTTCGGCCCGAAAAGTCGGGAAGGTTTCCGTTTACAAGCGCCACGGTGTCGTATTTGCCCACAAGCCTTATCGTACGCGTCACTGTTGTTTCGTTGTGCGCCGAGTCGTAAACGGTGTATGTGATTGTGTAAGGTTTGGACGAGTCAAACTTGTTAAGGCTCAAATCGTTCGGATTAAATGTGCCGTAGTCGACTTTTACCTTTTCGGTGAGATTTTCCGTTTTTCCGTTAAACGTGTCGTATGCCTTGTACGCGGTGTATTTGCCGTCTTTCACATATTCCAGCATACTGATGTCGTAGTCGGAATTCATTTTCGGATTTTCGTAAAATACCAGCTCGCCGCCAAGGTCGGAAATGTCTATCACCGGCGCGGTTTTGTCGATAACTTCTATATCGACGCCGTAGCTTGCCGAAAGACCGTTTTTCTTTTCGGTGTTGAAGATGAAAAGTCCGTTTCTGTCGTAAACCTTTTCCTTTATTTTGCCGTATTCGTCACTGCTTCCGATAAGACGCGTATCGTCGTCCGTTTCAACCGTAACGGTAACGTCCTTGTTTGTAACAGGGTATGCGTCGTCGTTAAACGTGCCGTCGGCATTTTTTGACGGGTTTGTGCTTACGGCATATCCCTGCTGTGCCGTCAACGGGAATTTTTGTGCCCTCTTCGCGGTTTGTAACCCAGTTTGTGCCGTCAAATTCGTCGTAGCTGTAGCTCCATTTAACGCTTGTGATTTTCGGAGCTTTTTGTCAAGCTCGGTGATTGTGATTGTAAGGTATGAAGAACGTCCCTCGGCGTCGTGAATTTTAAACGTGTAGTTGCCGTTTTCATAGAATACAAAACTGTTTTTGTTTCCGTCTTTGTCAACAACAGGTTTTGTCATACCGCCGTAGGTTACGAAAATTTCCGACTCCTTGCGTGCCTCGTCCATAGGACTTGTCGGAATTTCGGGTTTGCTGAACGTTATCGAAACAACCGACGGGTCGGTTAACGCGTCCGCGGTATATTCAAGCGTCGGAGGCGTTTTGTCGATGTTCGCAACCTCAGCCGTCTGACTTCCCGTGTTGCCGTATTCGTCCGCAAAGTACACGCCCACCGTTCCCGATTTTGTAAATGTAATAACCGAGCTGTTGTAGTTTACGCTGTAATCAGACTCTGTAAGAGGTGCAAGCGGTTCAACGCCCGTAATTCTTACGTTTGAGCTTCCGCTGAAAATAAGCGTTGCGTTTACGGGGCGCGCGGTGTATTCCTTGGTGCTGTAAACAACCTCAGCAGACGGAATTGTTTTGTTGATATTTTTTTAACGTTAAAGCTTTTAACCGACTTGTTGCCCGCGTTGTCCGAGAGTGTTATGCTGTATGTGCCGTTTTTGCCTATTTTGCCTGTGTATTCGGCAAATTTAACATTAACGCCGTCAACCTCGCGTTCGTATTCGTTGGTCTTTGCGAGGACAACCTCTTCACTGCCCGTGAGCGTAACCGTTCCCGGACCGCTCTTTGCGTCGGACACTCGTGATGTTAACATCAATATCCTGGTTTGTTTTTGCGGTTGTAGAGAGCGTGTAATCAACCGTACCGGGTTCGATGTCGAAGTTTGCGAGCGACACGTTAACGTCCGCACGGTAGTTGTATTTGTCTTTTGAGATTGAACGTAAACGCGTTTTTGATAACTGCTTACTTCTTTCTCGGTGCTTCTGTTGTTGTTTACAACCGCAAGACCTCTTTCACCGCCTCTGCCGTTTTTCGTCGATTTCGATTACGGCTTTTGCTTTTTTATAGTAGGGTTCATTTTCGCTGTCGATTTTCTCCCAGTTTCCGAGAGAATTTTCGTAATAATATTTAACGTTGTAGTCAATTCCCTCTTCAATCGGCATTTTGTAAATTATTCCGACGGTCGAAAGACCGCTTTCAATACCGCCGATGTCACCGCCGGGTCTGTAACCTATAAACGTGTGTGCGTCCGCTCCGCAGGTGTTTGTAAATATGCCTGCATTTTTCAGCGAATAAGCGTCGGTAAAGGTGTAGGTAAGCATTTTTTCGCCGTATATGTCGCCGTCGCCGAAATATTCGATTTTAACGGGAATTGTTGAGGTGTAACTGTCATAACTGTCTGTTTCATGGTTATATTCTTCAACAACCGCGGTGTATCCGCTTCCGTCCCAGCTCCAATATTCGGTAGGATTTCCGTTTCCGTCGGTCATAGGAACGAAAACTTCTTCCGTTTTTCCGCCGGGAGCCTGATATACAACAGCGAGAATTTTGTTTATGCCCGATTCCTTATCCTGTGCGCGCAGAGTGTATGTAACATTGCTCGGCGTGGGGTGGGGAACAAGCTCGGTATAAAATTCACCGCCGTAATCAACCATTTCGTAGGTCAAAACCTTGGGGTCGACTGACCAGTTAACTGTCGGTACGTTGTTGTCGACACCGCTTAAAACAATGCTCTTTTCCGCAACCTCGCCTGGATTGGTTATGTCTGCGCCTTTCTGGAATGCGCGTACATTTATAACACGTTCGGTTATATCGGTTACTTCGTCAAATCCGTCTGTGCCGTGAGCATAAATCGGTCCTATGCTGTAAACAAGTTTTTTGTAACCCTCGATTTCGCCCTGATCGTACGGGTCGTCCTCAGCAGGTTCTCTTGAATACACCGCAAATTCCTTTGACGAATATGCTTGGAATGTAAGACCGTTTGTGTATCTTGTTTCGTAGGAGTCCTCCTCAACCGGCAGATACAGTGTGTTTCCGCCGTCGCCGTCCGCCTCAACTATAACAAAGTAGTCATATTGCATAGATTCCGCGCAGTATTCTTCGTTTTTAACGGGAATATATTCATAGACGCTGCCATCCCACTTTTTGAAGTAAATGTCTGCCTTGATGTCGCTCTGTGCGTCGAATGTAACACCGCTTACCTCGGAGGTGAGGTGTTTTGTTCTTCCCAAATCGTCAACGGTGTATAAATCGTAAACCCTGTTTTCGCCTGCCGGGAAATTGTGCTTGTCGGAGAATGTCAGCGCGTATTTCTTCGCAAGCTCAAAGTTTGCCCTTTCAACTTTTTCGTCGGTTGAAAGATTTTTCCATTCGTCGTTGTCGATTTCAAGAGTGTTGTTTTTAACAACGTCGCTGTCAGCGTCAACGATTTTATCCTGCGGAAGTGTGTAGACGGGAACGTTGTATGTCACGTGCGAAACGGTTTTTGACGCCGTTTCCATAGGACTTACCTTTGTTTCCGCAACAAGCTCCGCGTCCTGCGAAACAAGGGGAGTGCGGTAAATATAGTCTTTCGAGTTGCCGAGCGAGTCTGACGCGCGCACTGCGAGCAGACAGTTTTCGTCAATTCCCGAAATTTCCGCGTTGTATATAATGTTATATTCGCCTTCCCATTCGCCTTCCTCGGTGCGCGACGCTGAAACTTTATAAAAAAATCTTTGTCCGAAATGTTTTCCCTGAAATATTCTTCGGGGATTTTTTTCGCTCACCGATACGCTTGACGGAATAAATGCAAATCTTACCGTTTCGGGCGATACGCCGTTTATTTTAACCGTCGCCAAAGCGTCTTTTCTTGCCCCCGTCATTCTTTCGGAGGGGGTGATTTCAATCTCGGGTGCGTCGGTGTCAATGCCCTTTATAACGGGTTTTATGCAGGTTTTGTTTCCTGCTTTGTCCGAAACTGTTATCTGTGTTGTTTCGTTTGTGTTCTTAACGGCTGTGATGTCAAACGCACGGTTTGCAAAATCGCCGATTTTTATTGTATCGTCATTGCATACCGCGGTAACGCCTGCCTCGAGATTGTCTGTGATGTAGAGTTTGCCCGATATGCTTTCGGTTGTGTGAATGTCGTTTATAACAAGCGTTGCGTTGGGCGCTGTTCCGTCGTAGTAGAAGACGATTTAGTCGGTTTTGACTGAAATCAGTTCAATTTTTGACTCTGTTCCCTCATAGCATAAAGCCGTCTGAACAAACAGTGTATTTTCACCGTCAACGAGCGAAATTTCGGGCGCATCAACTGCGGTAAGTTTCGCTTTGAGAGCATTTGCGCTTGATGTTGCCGGGCCTGCCTTGTGCCATTCGCCGTATTCGCCGGCTGTTGTGCTCATTCTGTAATAAACCGTCTGTTTTTCGGCAGATGACGAATTTGCAAAATCCTCGGTAATGTCAAATCAAGCTTGATTTTGCCGTCGGATATGAGCGCTCTGCCGTTGTGCCTTACACCGCCCGATACGTCAACCGTACCTGTCGGCTTGCTGTTTCTTATAAAGAACGGTTTGGAAATTTCGGTTGCCGTAAGTCCGTTTCTGTCGGTTGCCGTAACCCTTAACGCATACGCACCGCCTGTAAGGTTTGAAATGTTGACGTTCTGCGAAATTATGCCGTTTGAAACGGCGAGTGCAAATTCCGCTTTTCCGTCAACGTCCTTGCCGTCGGGTGTTACGATTTTCGCCGCTGCCGATGCGATGTCCGAAAGGTCGGAGCCGTAAACCGAAATTGTCTGCGCCGATTTGTAAACATTGTCTGTCGGGGCGGTGAGGTTAATCATCGGACCTTCGTTGTCAAACACATAGTTTGTCGAAACGTAATTTATGTTTGTGTTTGACGGCGGAACGATTTTGCAGTCGAGAACGTACGTTCCGTTTAAGTTTTGCGTTTCTTTGTCGTTTTGTGTTCTGATAATGCTATCGCCGGGCAAGGGGCAAATAATCTTCGGTTAAGAAGTTCTCCTTGATTTTTCCCGTTTTTTCGTCGGTTATGTAGTTTTTCCAGCGGTAGTAAACCTTGTTGTTTCCGTTTGTCGTAACCGAAATTTCGTATGACGGCTGCGGTTTGTCAAGGTTTCTCGGGGTGATGTCATAGGTTGTGTCCTCGTTGTTTATGTTTATGTCTTTTATCGAAACGTCTGTTTTTGTTTCCTGCGTCGTCCATTGCAAAAATAAACGAGATGACCTATAAAGTTATCGCCTTTTTTTCAACATTTAAATATGCCGCCGCGGTTTTTGCCGTTTTCGGTGTCTTTTTGCTCTATATACGCCCATTTGTCAAGCGTTGTGTCAATGTCACCGCTTGTGGGGCTTCCCGAACCGTCGTATTCGGGAATTTCGGCAATGCTCTTTTTGGTGAACATATAATAAAGTCTGCCCGTTCCCGACGCGTCGTTGATTTTTACATCATATATATTTCCTTTTGAGCCGTCGATCTTTGGGTTAACCTTTTCGGTAACCGCCGCCTCGGGCGCTTTGTTGTCAAGTTTTACTCTCTGCACAGTGTTGAGCGGATTGCCTGCAAAGTCGTAACCCGAAAAAACAAGGTCAAATTCGCCCTCAAGCTTGTCGCGCAGTGCAACGGTAACGTTTGTGCTGAGTCCGCCCAAAGCAGGAACTTTCTGCACGCACGACGCCGTGCCTTTGTTTTGCTCGGTGTAGGTGTATTTGTAAATTGCAGGTACGTTTGTGCCATCGGTGAGGTTCATATTCAAAAGACCCTTTGTAAGCCCCTGTGCGGTGTGCGAATAAATATCCTCGCTCGGCACTGCGGATAACGTAACCGTTTTGTTCCATTTTGAAAGGTCGGTGCCGTTTGCGGGCGACACCGCAACCGTCGGAATTTTTGAGTCAAGCTTGTGGGTTGACATATAGTATCCGCCGATTTTGCGGTTTGCAAAGCCGGGAACGTTATAGTTTTCGTCCCAGAGCGTAAGCATAGTTTCGTCGCCGTTGGGCGCGGTGTATTTCATACGCGCGTTGTCAAACATAAGCACAAGCCCGGCATTCTGCGAGTCGATACCCTCGGTATACGGAAATTCAAGAGTGAATGATTTTCCGTTTTCAACCGCGATTGACGTAAGCTTTTTTTGCCCGATGAGTCTGTTGCATCAAGAGTAACATTGTCGCCTGCTTTAAGGTATGCTCTGTCAAAATAAACGGTTGCGCCTTTTAAAGCGTTATAGCCGTAATCACGGCTGCTTCCCGTTGTTTTGATATTCGCGGTTACGGAGATTTTTTTGTCGTTCACACTGTTGTAAAAATAATTATCCGTGCCGGAATAGTTGTAGTTGTTGCTGAAATTTACACTTTCAAGCGCGAAAGCGTTTCGGTGTATGAACGTGGTTGTGCCGTTGTTGAAATACCGTCCGTACATTGAAGTTGTTTTGTACGAAAACTGAAGATTAAATGTAAATTCAAGAGTGTAGATGTTGTTTTTGTTCATATACTGCCTAAGAAGCTGACGGTTTGCACTGTAACCGAAACCGCTTTCTTTGTCGCTGCAAAAAATGAACTCCGTTTTTTTCGAGCTCCTCTTTTGTAACGGCAGAATTATCTCCTTTTTAATCCGCTGACGCTAATTTCAAAAATTCGGTGCCTCCGGATAATCCGTACAGTTGTATGAGGAACCCATTATATCCGCGTAATCGTCGCTGATTTGGCAGTTCCATTTGTATTCCAGATTTCCGCCTTCGCCCATAGGCTCAAGGAAAATATCCCTGCCGAACCTTTCTAGAAAAATTGCCTGCGTCGGAAACTCTTCTTTTTGTGCCGGTGTAAACCGTGTACGATTTATCACGGCCGTTGTCCTGGTCAATCCATTTTTCCGCTGTCGGTGTTGTTCTCGTCATCGGGATACCAGTTAAGAATGTTCATTGATTTTGAACCGCCCGACATTTTGACATCTATCACGATGCGGTGGATTTTGTATCCGTCCTTGGTGTTGTTTTTAAGCGTAATCGAGTCGAGCATCCACGGTGCACGCGATGATTTTGAAATAAATTTTGCCTCTGCACCTTTTTTGTTTACGCCGTCGTCAAGCTGTCCGCCCTCGTCGCCGTTTATAAACGTGAGAGTGACTTGGATTGCTCCTTTTTTTGTGTGCGGGTCGCTTTTGCCGGTTGCGGTGGTAACTTTTACGGTGTATTCCCACTCGCTTGCCGCCGAAACGGGCGTGATATAAACGAGCGGTGCAAGCATACAAACCGCAAGCAAAGCACACAACAGTTTTTTCAGTTTCACTTTTTCTCAATCCCTTCCTCTTTAAAATTTTTAATTATCGAAAATACCGAAAGCTTTAACGCCTCCATCTGCATTTTTTTAAATAATATTCGTCCTCAAACAGCGCGTAGTGAACCGCTGCGCGGACAAAGATAAATATAAATCCTGAAAGGATATTTGACGGTATGCCGAGTTTGGGAGAAAGCTCCTTTGCATATTCGGTGTAGCGTTTGCTCACGCCGTCAAAAGAACAGTTTTTCCCTGTTCGACATATTTCGGGTGAGTGTAAACCTGATACATCAGACGGTATTTTTTTGCCGTGTTTTTTTGCCGTCCAGTAGGGGATTTCTTCGATAAACCGCAAAATGTCGCTGGGGTTTTCGGGCGAAAGCGCCATAAAATCGTCCTCAACCTTTGCCATACAGTATGCGGTGGACTGCAAAATCAAATCGTCCACGTTGTCAAAGTATGCGTAAAGGTTTGCGCTGGTCATATTGCAGTATTTACCAAGCTCCTTTATGCCTGTGTCGCGCAGTCCGTTGTCACAGTAACACTCAAAGCATCTTTCCATTATTTCTTTCTTTTTCTTCTTTGTAATCCGAATTTCTCATCAATTCACCTCTATTTATTGATTGATAAATAAATTGTATCATACAAATAAAAATTGCAATATATAATGTAAAATAAAAATATTCCAAGTTTTTTTCTCCTTGGAATATTTGCTAAAAATAATTTTATGCTTTTTGAAAAAAATATGATAAAAGCTAATTTGGAATTTCGGCGGTCTTTCCGTTGTCACGGCAGTATTTTATAGCCTGATAAACGTTTTTTTGACGCCGATAGTTTCAGTGCCGCCGGCATTTTTTTCACGCTTTTGATGTTGTCGTACGGCAGAATTATGCGCGTGAAACCGAGCTTTTTGCCTCATTGACGCGCTTTTCGGGATAGGTTATACTGCGCACCTCGCCCGTTAATCCGACCTCGCCGAGAATTACCGTTTTGTAGTCAACGATAAAATTTTTGTAGTTGGACGCAATCGCCATAACCGCCGCAAGGTCGGTTGCAGGCTCGCTTATTTTTGAGTCCGCCGGCAATGTTTAAATAAACGTCCTGATTTTTGCATATTGTAGCCGAGTTTTTTCTCCAAAATCGCAACGAGCATAATCGCGCGGTTGTAGTCAAGCCCCGTTGCCATACGGCGCGCGTTTCCGAAACCTGTGGGGGAGGAGAGCGCCTGAATTTCGGCGAGAATGGGGCGCGTACCCTCGAATGTGCAGGTTATAACCGAGCCGGACGCGTTTTTCGGGACGTCCGCTTATCATCATTTCGGACGGATTTTTAACTTCGGCAAGTCCCGTGTCGGTCATTTCAAAAAAACGCCGATTTCGTTTGTCGAACCGAAACGGTTTTTGATTGTGCGCAAAATTCGGTAGCTTTGGTGGCGTTCGCCCTCAAAATAAAGAACGCAGTCCACCATATGCTCCAAAATTTTCGGACCGGCAATGCTTCCCTCTTTTGTGACGTGCCCCACAATCAGCACCGTTGTGCCCGACTGCTTTGCAAACCGCATAAGCGCGTGGGTGCACTCGCGCACCTGCGAAACACTGCCCGGAACCGAACCGCCGTCCTCCGAAAACATTGTCTGAATTGAATCGACTATAAGTATTCCGCTTTTTTCGTCCTTTGCCGCCTCGATTATTTTGTCAAGCGACGTTTCGGACAAAAGCGACAAGTTTTCGGTTGTGATTTTCAGCCTGTCTGCGCGGATTTTTATTTGATTTAGCGACTCCTCGCCCGACGCGTAGAGAATTTTCTGCGATTTGCCGAGATATTCGCAAATCTGCAAAAAGGAGCGTGGATTTTCCTATTCCGGGGTCACCGCCCACAAGTACCATTTCGCCCGTACCAAGTCCGCCTCCGAGAACACGGTCGAGCTCTTTAAGGTGCGTCACAACGCGCTTTTCCGACATCGACACAATTTCCGAAAGCTTTTTCGGTGCGTCAAACGATGTTATTCCGCGCGCCTTTGTCTTTTTAGTTTCGACAACCTCTTCTTCAAATGTATTCCAGCGTCCGCACGACGGGCATTTGCCCAGCCATTTCACCGCTTCGTAACCGCATTCGATGCAGACAAATTTTGTTTTTTCAGCCATACTAAAACACCTCATTTATTTAATTTTTATACTAAATCGGAGGAAATGTCCATATATATTTAACAAATAAATTTAAATTTGCGAAAAAAACGGAGAAAAAAACGCACAAAAACAGTAAAAATTTGAAAGATATGTGAAATCAAACAATAAAAAAACAGATGATTTTATGCAAAAAAATTGGTCAATTTTGATACTTGATTATGTTTATTCAATGGTATATAATACAACTTAGTGATTTTAAGAAATAACGGAATTTGCTTTTGAGGTGATTTTTGTGCCGGAAAGTTTAAGAATGATTATTTATTTTTTGAGTGCGTTTATATCGCTGTTTGTTTTTGCATACGGCGGTTATTATTTTGTTGTGTCAATTTTCGGCTGGTCTGACCGTCAGACAAACGTTATGCCGAAAACCAACAAAATTCACACATTCGCTCTGCTTGTTGCGGCGCATAACGAGGAGGCGGTTATCGGTGAGATGGTGAAAAAGCCTTTTCAAGCTTCACTATCCCAAAGAAGCGTTTGACGTTTATGTTATTGCCGACAACTGCACCGACGCAACCGCCGAGGTAGCGCGAAATGCCGGCGCATACGTTTATGAGCGCACAAACGCAACCTTAAAAAGGCAAGGGTCATGCGCTTGAATGGATGTTTGACAAAATCTTCAAAAATGGATAAAAAAATATGACAGTATTTCTATTTTTTTGACGCCGATAATCTTGTAAGCCAGAACTATCTTACAGAGATGAACAAAGAGCTTAACAAAGGCTATGAGGTTGTTCAGGGCAGTGTTGACAGCAAAAACCCGTTTGATTCGTGGGTTACCTGTGCATATTCGGTTTCGTTTTGGATGATTTCGCGCCTTTTCCAGAATGCGCGTTACAATCTCGGCATAACCTGTCAGTTAAGCGGTACGGGATTTGTTATTTCCACCGAGCTTTTGAAAGAAATGGGCTGGGGCGCAACCTGTCTTACCGAGGATATGGAATTTACCGCAAAACTTGCACTTACCGGCAGAAAAGTCGGCTGGGCGCACAAGGCGGTTGTATATGATGAAAAACCGCTCACGTTTATGCAGTCGTGGCACCAGAGAATACGCTGGATGCAGGGGTCATTCCGACGTTGCGTCGGGATTTGCGAAAAAAAGCTTTTTCATAAAGGCGTTTAAAGATAAAGACCTTTCGGCATTCGACTGCGGTGTTTACCTTTTTACAGCCTGTCAAAAATCTTGTGTCTTTTTGTTTGCAACCGTTATGACGTGGGTTAAGGTTACGGGTGTAATAGATGTGTTTGAAATAAGCAAGGCTTTCGGCGACCCGCAGCTCTGGAGTGCTGTCGCGGTTTTTGCAGATGATGTATATTCCGTTTGTTATAACCTACGAAAAGCGTATGATAAATTTGCGCCTTATATGGTGTTATGTAACTTTTTGGCTCTATTCGCTCACCTGGATACCGATTACCGTTATCGGTTGGCTGAAAAAAGACAACAAAGAGTGGTCGCACACCAAGCATACAAGGTCTATCACGCTTGAAGAACTTGAAGAAGCGGAAAAAAATTCAAAATATTTAAAACAAATGAAATAATCAGCATCATTAAGCTTTTTTTATGCTTTTTGACGCTGATTTTTTTAATAAAAAAACTATTGCATATTTCTCGAAAAAAAGAGGTAAAAATAAAAAAATATTTCAAAAAAAGGAGAAAGAAGATGTATACGACAGACGAAATCAGAAAGCAGGACTCGCAGGTTGCCGACGCAATCGAAATGGAAGTTGAAAGACAGCGCAGTAAAATCGAACTCATTGCAAGCGAAAATTTCGTAAAGCAATGCGGTTATTGAGGCTATGGGCACACCGCTCACAAACAAGTATGCCGAGGGGTATCCGGGCAAAAGATACTACGGCGGCTGCGAATGTGTTGACATTGTTGAAAAATCTTGCAATCGAAAGAGCAAAAAGATTTTCGGCGCGGAACACGCAAACGTTCAGCCTCATTCGGGCGCACAGGCTAATATGGCGGTATTTTTTTGCAACACTCAAACCGGGCGACACCGTTCTCGGAATGAACCTTTCGCACGGCGGACACCTTTCGCACGGCAGTCCCGTGAATATGTCGGGTACATATTTCAATATTGTTCAGTACGGAGTTGACAAGGATACACAGGTTATCGACTATGACGAGGTTGAAAGAATTGCAGAAGAGTGCAAGCCTAAACTTATTGTCGCAGGCGCGAGCGCGTATTCAAGAACCATCGACTTTGAACGTTTTGCAAAAATTGCTGAAAAGGTCGGCGCGTATCTTATGGTTGACATTGCTCACATTGCCGGCCTTGTTGCGGCAGGACTTCACCCGAGCCCCGTTCCGTATGCGGACTTTGTAACCACCACAACGCACAAAACTTTTGAGAGGTCCGAGAGGCGGACTTATTCTCTGCAAAGAAAAAAATATGCAAAAAAATGATAAACAAAGCGGTATTCCCCGGTATTCAGGGCGGCCCGCTTATGCACATAATAGCCGCAAAGGCGGTTTGCTTCGGCGAGGCTCTGACGGACGAATTTAAAGCCTATCAGACGCAGATTGTCAAAAATGCAAAGGCGCTTTGCGACGCGCTTATCAAAAAGAGGATTTAAAATTGTGTCGGGCGGAACGGACAACCACCTTATGCTTATTGACCTTACAAATATGAATATAACGGGCAAAGAGGCGGAAAAACTTCTTGACGACGTGGGCGTTACCGTTAACAAAAATACAATTCCTTTTGAAACAACAAGCCCGTTTATCACAAGCGGTATAAGAATAGGCACACCGGCGGTTACGTCGCGCGGATTTAAAGAATAGTCTATGGACAAAAATAGCTGAAATAATCTTCCTTACGCTATCCGATTACGAAAAAAAGAACAGGATAACGTCCGTGCTATGGTTAAAGAACTTTGCGGAAAAATATCCGCTTTACGAAAAAAATAATTTTTTTGGAAAATAAATTCTTTGGTGATTGATATGAATATCCCATTGGCTGAGAGAATGCGTCCGACCCGTCTTGATGACGTCGTCGGACAAACTCATCTTATAGGGGAAGGCAAAAATTCTGACGAATATTTTTAAAAAAACGGGAAAAAAATCCCGAATATGATTTTCTACGGCCCGTCGGGAACGGGAAAAAAACCACCGTTGCGAACATTTGCGCAAACGCGGCGAAAAGGGCGTTTTTCAAGCTTAACGCAACCACCGCGTCGCTGAAAGACGTGCGCGATATTGCGGATAAAATCGACAGTTACCCCGGCGGAATTTTTGCTTTATCTCGACGAAATTCAAAAATTTTAATAAAAAAACAGCAACAGTCGCTTTTGGAATATATCGAAAACGGCAAAATTACGCTGATTGCAAGCACTACCGAAAAATCCGCATTTTTTTATGTTTACAATGCGATTTTTGTCGCGTTCAACCGTGCTGGAATTTAAAAACATCTCGCCCGACGAAATTAAAAAAAGGCGGTAATCCGTGCGGTGAAAGGCGTTTCGGGCGATTATCCCGACCGAAAGGTGACTTTTTCGGACGAGGCGGTCGACCACATTGCAAACGCGAGCGGAGGCGACGTGCGAAAGGCGCTCAATGCCGTTGAGGTGTGCGTTTTTGTCGCAGAGTTACAGTATGAACGAGGAAATTTCGATCACGCTTGACACTGCGGTTGACTGCACGCAGACGGGTTCGTTTGCGCACGACAAAAACGGCGACGGGCATTATGACGTTATAAGCGCGTTTCAAAAGTCAATCCGCGGAAGCGACGCGGACGCCGGAATTTATTATCTTGCGCGTCTGCTTGCCGGCGGTGACCTCATCACCGCGTGCAGGAGGCTTTTGGTTATCGCGTCGGAGGACGTGGGACTTGCGTATCCGAACGCGGTTGTCATCACCAAAGCGTGCGTGGACAGCGCGCTCCAGTTAGGACTTCCCGAGGCGCGTATTCCCCTTGCCGAGGCGGTTATTCTGCTTGCAAATTCGCCCAAGTCAAACTCCGCGATTTGCGCTATTGACGAGGCTATGCACGAGGTGGAAACCACCGATACGGGCAGTGTTCCGCTCCATCTTAAAGACAGCCACTACAAGGGCGCGGCATCGCTCGGGCGCGGTGTGGAATACAAATATCCGCACAACTACGAGAACGCATACGTTCCTCAGCAGTATTTGCCCGACAAAATCAAAAACAGAAAATATTACATTCCGCGCAACAACAAAACGGAAAAATTCGTTTAAAGCATATCTCGAAAAAAATTAAAAGGGAGCGGTAAATGATGAAAAATTTACACCAAAAACAGGCGACAGCGGTTACAGCGATATTTTAGGCAAACGTTTAAAAAAATCGGACAGAATTTTTTTGCGCTTGTCGGCACGGTTGACAAGCTTAACGCGGTGCTGAGCCTCGGTTTGAGCTTTTGCGCAAATGATGATGTGAAAAGCGAGATTTCGGCTTTGCAAAGCGAAATTGTAAAGCTTTAACGGAAAAAAATTTCGGGATACGGCGAGTTTGATTTTTGACGTGTCGCAGTTTGAAGAAAGAATAGATTTTTACAGTGAAAAACGGTCGGATTTTCGCTTTATAATATGCCTCAAAAAAAGGGACAGCGCATTTTTAATCTTGCGCGCACAATCTGCCGTGACGCGGAGCGCACTTCGGTGGAAATTGACAGCGAAAACACCGGTTTGATACGGTATTTAAAACAGAATGTCCGACTATCTTTATGCGGTCGGAAAAATATCTTGACATTTAGCGGAGAAAAATTATGAAAAAACGGCGGTTGTAACAGGCGCGTCGCGCGGAATAGGCAGGGCGGCGGCGATTGCGCTTGCAAAAGATTTTAACGTTGTTGTAAATTGCAGAAAAAAATATTGACCTTGCGCGTAAAAACCGCGGAAGAAATTATAAAAAAACGGCGGAAGCGCGCTTGTTTACAGGGCTGATGTTTCGGTATTTGACGAGGCACATACGCTTTGCGAATTTGCCGTTAAAAATTTCGGCGGTATAGACGTTTTGGTGAACAATGCAGGAATAGCTCAGCAAAAGGTTTTCTGCGACATAACCGAGGATGAATTTAAAATTATGATGCAAACCAACGTCGGCAGTGTTTTTAATATGTGCAAAGCGGTTATGAGCGAAATGATAGGTAAAAAAAGCGGAAAAATTATAAACATTTCGTCGGTGTGGGGCATTTGCGGTGCGTCGTGCGAGGTGCATTATTCTGCGTCAAAGGCGGCGGTGATAGGCTTTACCAAGGCTCTTGCACAGGAGCTTGCACCGTCGGGCATAAACGTAAACTGCGTTGCGCCGGGCGTTGTTGACACCGATATGTGCAAATTTGACGACGAAACCAAAAAGCTTGTGACCGAGGATATTCCTTTGGGAAAAATCGCCTCTCCCGAAAAAAATTGCCGATACAATAGCGTTTTTGGCGAGCGATAAGGCAGACTACATCACAGGCGAGGTTATAAACGTCAGCGGCGGCTTTGTTGTGTGATAAATTTTTTTATTGCAAATTGAAATTTTTGTGTGTTATAATGTAAATTGAGTTTATATGTTATGATAAAAAAAGGAAGTTGAATATGCCAAACAAGGTTAACACGTAAGAAAAGAAAGCGGTGTCGCGCGGCGGTGCGAAAAAAATGCCGGTATGCGCGATTATACCAAGGTTATTTTTAAACGATAACACCGAGTTTTCGATTGTCGAAGCGTATAAATCGACGAGGACAAATCTTGAATATGCGCTTGCGGCGGTGGAAGGCTGTAAAAAAATTATTTTCACCTCCGCAATGCCGAGTGAGGGAAAAAAACCACGTCTTGCATCAACACGGCTATCACGTTTTGCGCTCGCAGGTGCGAAAAATCGTGCTTATTGACGCCGACCTTCGCAAAACCGAAGGTGCATATGTGTCTTGAACTTGAAAAACGCAACGGGATTTTCAAACTATCTTGCAGGTTTTGCGGAGCTTGACGACGTTATTCAGCATTGCAAAAACGGTTTGGACGTTATAACCAGCGGACAAATTCCGCCAAATCCGTCCGAGCTTTTGGTGTCGCCCAGAATGGAAAAAGGCGCTTTTGAAACTTTCGGAAAAAAATACGATTACGTTATCATTGACGCGCCCCCCGTAAACATTGTGTCGGACGCGGTTTCTATGTCGAAATTCGTGACGGGCGTTGCGGTTGTCGTAAAAGAAGATTTCACCACGCACGACGCGCTCAAAAAAAGCGCTTTCGAGCCTTGAATTTGCAAACGCGAAAAATTTTGGGATTTATCTTAAACGACGTTATGGCGTCGCGCGGATATTACTCGAAATACTATAAATACCGCTACCGCTACAAATACAATTACCGTTATAAATATTCGAGCTATGACGGCTACGATACTGCAAATCAGGTAAAAAAAGACGAAAAAGAAAGATAAATAGAAAAGTTATGATTGATTTTCACACGCATATTCTTCCGGAAATAGACGACGGCGCAAGGAGCGTAAGGCGCTCGCTTGAAATGTATGAATATCAGAAAAAAACAGCGGTGTTGACGCGCTTGTTGCAACACCGCATTTTTATCCCGGCAATATGACGGTTGAAAGCTTTTTGCAAAGGCGGAACAATGCGTACGAAAGGGTGCTTGCGGCGGCTGAGGAAAAGGGAATTTCGCTTATACCCACGTATCTCGGCGCAGAGGCGGCGCTTGCGCCCGGGTTTTCGCGCATTGACGGAATAGAAAAAGCTTTGCATAGGCAATTCAAAATATATTTTGACGGAAATGCCTCACGACGGCTGGAACAGCGTTTGGGTTCAGCGCGAAATTTACTCGGTTTCCGCAAACAGAGGACTTATCCCGATTATTGCGCATATCGACAGGTATATTTTTGACGAAAAGCGATTTTTAAAAACGCTGGACAGTTTTTTTGACCCCAATGTTTGTTTTTCAGATAAATGCCGACTGTTATTTTTTTCGTTTTTCGTCGCGCCGCCGTGCCAAGAAATTTGCAAAAAAATGGACGCGATACAGTTTGTCGGCTCGGACTGTCACAATATGTCCGACCGTGCGCCCTCGCTTGCAAAGTGCGTGCAGATTATGAAAAATGCACGGCGAAAGCTTTGTTGACGGGATTTTTGAAAAACAGCAGAATTGTTGTAAATTCATAAAAAAATAAGGAAAAAGAATGATTTTTAACCGAAAGACTTAAAAAAAGTTGCAGAATATGTAAATAATGCCCGATGTCTTGCCGACATCGGCACCGACCACGGATATGTTCCGATTTTCTGCGTTAAAAACGGCACGGCGAAAAACCGCGGTTGCGAGCGACGTCAACACAGGACCGCTAAAAAAAGCGCGGAGAAAAAAACATTGAAAAAAATACGGATTGTCGGAAAAAAATTTCCGTCCGCTTGTCAAACGGATTTGAAAAATTTTTGAGAACGGAGAGTTTGACACCGCAGTGATTGCCGGAATGGGCGGACTTTTTGATAAACGAAATTGTCGAAAAAGGCAAGAATAAATTTTTCGGACGAAACGCGCCTTATTATCCAGCCGATGATTGCGCAGAGCGAGGTTCGGCGCTATCTTTCGGAAAAACGGATTTGTGATTGAGGACGAGAGCCTTGCGCGCGAGGGTAACAAAAATTTACAATATTTTTTTCTGTGCAGAAAAGGCTTTGAAAAAAACTTTCGGAGTTTGATGTTTTCGTCGGAAAGCGCCTCTTTGAGAAAAAAAGACGAACTTTTTTTAAACGTCATATGGACGGCAAAAATTTTTCACTCTTACAAAAAAATCGTTGAGGGGCTTAAAAAAAGCGGGAAACGGCGCCGAAGAGCTTGAAAAGCGGGAGGCGGAACTCGGTTATTATTTAAAGGCAAGGAATGAATGTGATGCTTAAAGTTAAAGATATAGTTTCGTATTTTGAAAAAATCTGCCCTTTTTCGCTTTGCGAAGAATGGGACAATACGGGACTTTTTGATAGGCGACGAAAAACGCCGGGGTTACGCGGATTTTGGTGTGTCTTGACGTTGATGAATTTGTCGCACGGGGAGGCGGCTGACAAAAAAATGCGAACTTATCGTGTCGCATCACCCCGTGATTTTTTTCATCCGCTCAAAAATACGCGCAAATTCGTGCGAGGGAATACTTATCAAAAAAACGGAATTTCGGTGGTGAGCGCGCATACAAATCTTGACGTTGCAAACGGCGGTCTTAACGATTATCTTGCCGAAAAAAACTCGGCTTGGAAAAATACCGAAAATCCTTGTTCCGACGGGCGAATTTGACGGCAAAACGGTTGGATACGGCAGATTTGCAAAACTTAAAAAAATCCCGAAAAAAACTTATAGATATTGCATGCGCCGAAATTCTCGGTGCGGAAAGTCTGCGATATATGGGCGACGGTGACCGAATTATCGAAAAAAATCGCGGTAAATACGGGAGGCGGTGCATCTATGGCGGACGCGTGTTTTGACAAAAAAATATTGGTCTTTATATTTCGGGAGATTTTAAATATTCAAATATGCGTGACTGTGCGCAGCACGGTCTTTGCGTGATTGACGCAGGACACTACGAAACGGAGCACATTGTGTGCGAATGGTTTGAAAAAGGGTTTTGAGCAAGCAGTTTGACGCTGAAATTATAAAAAAAGCGAAAAAAACACGAATGTGATTAAATATTTGCATTAAAAAAATTAAAAAAATTTAAGTTAAAAATATGAGTAATCCGAATAGTCGCAGATACAAGCCGAAAGGCTGTATATGAGGAAAGTCCGAGCACCGCAGGGCAGGGTGCCGGGTAACACCCGGTGGAGGCGACTCCAAGGAAAGTGCAACAGAAAAAGAACCGACGAATTTTTCGGTAAGGGTGAAAAAGGCGAGGTAAGAGCTCACCGCAGATTGGGAAATCAATCGGGCGTGTAAACCCCACCCGATGCAACACCGTGTAAAGGAGAAAATATTTGCCCGATATTCTCCGATAGAGGTGGCTGGAGCGTGTCAGAGATGGCAGGCGTAGATAGATGACTATTCACGACAGAACCCGGCTTACAGGATTACTCATTTTTAAATAAAAATAAACGCCTTTGCAAAAGGAATAAAATCCATTGCACAGGCGTTTTTTGTTTTTTGTATTAAATAAGAAAGTCGCACATCACCGCGTTGCAGACATAGTATGCTTTCTTTGAAAGCACAATTTTTTTGCCCTTTTTTTCAAGCATTTTTTTGTTGTGTTAAGGTGAAAAATTAAGCTTTTTTTCCGAAAAACCGAAAACATATCAATTCCGAATTTTTTTCTCTAAACTCATCTTCGTCAATTCCGCTTTTGCAAAAGGCGCAGATTGAGTATCATATATTCGCTCATTTTGCCGTTTTTGCCGATTTTTTCAACGTCCGATTTTGCAAACGGCGAGGCGATATAATCCTCGATTTTTGCTTCATTTGTGTATCTTTCGCCGTTTATATATCCCGACGCGCCGGCGCCTATTCCGTAATATTCACCGCCGTGCCAGTATTTTTAAATTGTGGCGCGACAAAAAGTTTTCACCGCGCGCAAAGTTTGAAATTTCATAATGCACAAATCCGTTTGCGCGCAGAAAAATCACAGATGTATTCATATTGATACGCATATTCGTCGTCGGAAAAACGGCACAAAAACACCGTTTTTCAACGTCTTTTGCAAGAAGAGTTCCGTCCTCAACCGCCAAGCCGTAGAGCGAAATATGCGAAATATCGAGCGATACCGCTTTTTTTAAGGTTTCGGAAAGGCTTTTATTCGTCTGGTGCGGTATTGCGTACATAATGTCAATGTTAACGTTGTCAATTCCGCATAAATGCGCGGTTTTGACGGCATTTTCAACGTCTTTTGCGGTGTGAATTCTTCCGATTGCCGAAAGCTCGTTTTGGTTAAACGACTGCGCGCCTATGCTCATTCTGTTGACATTTTTTTCTGCATATGCCGATATTGTTTCGTAATTTGCCGATTTCGGGTTTGCCTCAACCGTGATTTCGGCATTTTTCTGCACGTCAAAAATGCGAATAAATTTCGTCCAAAAACTGCGGTAATATTTTTTTGTCCACCGCCGACGGAGTGCCTCCGCCGATATACACGGTGTCGGTTTTATCTTTTTCAAGCGCGGATATTTGCCGTGACACCGCGTCAAAATAGGCACTTGCAAGGGAAAAATTTGTCCGCATACGAATTAAATGCGCAGTAACGGCATTTTTGCGCAAAACGGAACGTGAATATAAACCGACCTGAAATTTTTATCCATCAGTCTATCTTCAAAACCGCCATAAATGCGTCCTGCGGAACTTCTACCGAGCCGACCTGACGCATACGTTTTTTTCCTTCCTTCTGCTTTTTCAAGCAGTTTTTTTCTTTCGCGTAATGTCACCGCCGTAGCACTTCGCCAAAACGTCCTTGCGCATTGCCTTAACCGTTTCGCGTGCGATAATTTTGTTGCCGATTGCCGCTTGTATCGGCACTTCAAACAGCTGGCGCGGAATGGATTCTTTAAGTTTTTCGGCAATTTTTCGTCCGCGCGAATATGCTTTTGACGAATGGACGATAAACGAAAGCGCGTCCACAACCGAGCCGTTGAGCATAATATCAAGCTTTACAAGGTCGGATTTCTGATAACCCGTAAGCTCGTAGTCAAACGACGCATAACCGCGTGTGCGCGATTTTAACGCGTCAAAAAAGTCGTAAATGATTACGTTGAGCGGAAGTGTGTAGTTGAGGCTCACGCGCGTGTCGTCGATGTACTGCATATCGTGGTAAATTCCGCTTCTTTTTCCTGGCAAAGCTCCATAATATTGCCGATAAATTCGGTGGGCACCATTATGGACGCTTTGACAATCGGCTCCTCCATATATTCAATTTCCTGCTGAGGCGGAAGATTTGTCGGGTTTGAAATATCCAGCATTTCTCCGTCTGTTTTTGTGATTTTGTAAATAACGCTCGGCGCGGTGGTCACAAGGTCGAGATTATACTCGCGCTCCAGTCTTTCCTGGATAATTTCCATATGCAAAAGTCCCAAAAATCCGCATCTGAAACCAAATCCGAGCGCAAGCGAGGTTTCGGGATTCAAAGGTGAGTGACGCGTCGTTGAGCTGAAGTTTTTCCAGTGCGTCGCGCAGATCCGGATATTTTGCGCTGTCGGCAGGGTAGATGCCCGAAAAACACCATAGGATTAACCTTTTTATAGCCGGGAAGCGGTTCTTTTTGCGCCGTTTTTCCGCAAAGGGGTTATGGTGTCGCCCACGCGTGCGTCGCGCACATTTTTAATGCTCGCCGCAATATAGCCGACCTCGCCCGCGGAGAGCGATTTCGACGGATTTAAGCCGAGAGGGGAGAGATAACCCGTTTCCACAACGTCAAAGCACGACGAGGTGGACATAAACTTGATTTTGTCGCCCGGCTTGATTTTGCCGTCGCGCAGACGGACATAAACGATAATTCCCTTGTACGAATCGTAATACGAATCGAAAATAAGCGCCTTAAGCGGTGCGTTTTCGTCGCCCGACGGGGGAGGCATTTTTGTAACGACCGCCTCCAAAAACGTCCTCGATGCCGATGCCGTTTTTTTGCTGAGATAAGCGGTGCGTCCTCGGCGTCCAAGCCCATAACGTCCTCAATTTCGGCTTTCACCGCGTCGGGACGTGCGCTCGGCAGGTCGATTTTGTTTATAACCGGCACAATTTCGAGGTCGTGGTCGATTGCAAGATAGGTGTTCGCAAGCGTCTGCGCCTCAACACCCTGCGCCGCGTCGACTATCAAAACCGCGCCTTCGCAAGCCGCAAGACTGCGCGAAACTTCGTAGTTGAAGTCGACGTGTCCCGGTGTGTCGATAAGGTTGAGCGTGTATTCGTTGCCGTCTTTTTGCCTTGTATAAAAAGCTTTACCGCGCGCGCTTTTATGGTAATTCCCTTTTCGCGCTCAAGCTCCATATTATCCAAAATCTGGTCTTGCATTTCGCGCTTTGTAAGCGAGCCCGTATATTCCAATATTCGGTCAGCAAGAGTTGATTTGCCGTGGTCTATATGCGCAATTATGCAGAAATTTCTGATGTTGTCCTGATTTGTGGGCATATTTTTTTGTTACTCCTTTTGCAAGTTAAATTAAAACATATAAAATTATAACCATAGTTATTATAACACATATTTTTTTCGCTGAGCAATATTTTTTTATAAAAATAAAGACGGCATTTTGACCGTCTTTAAAAAAATTTATTTTTCATATACACTGCCGAAGCTTGAAAGGGGCAGAAGCCTGAAAACAACCTTTCCGTCAACATTTTTTTCGGGAATAGGTCCGAGCGCACGGCTGTCCAAACTGCCGCCGGGGTTTCTGTTGTCGCCCAAAACGAAAAACCTCGCCCTCTTTTACCGTGTACGGATAGGGTGAGAGCGTGACCGATTTCGGTGGTTTTTCCCGTAATATACGGCTCGTCGAGAACCGTTCCGTCAACCGAAACGTCGTGCGTTACGGGGTCGATATCAACCGTCATACCGGCAGTTGCGATAACCCTCTTAACATAATGCTTGCTTGTATCTGTCGGCGGTTTTAAAAATTACAATGTCGCCGGCCGCCGGTTTATACATAAGCTTTGTTACAAAAAAAGCTTGTCGCGGTCTGCAAGCGTCGGCGTCATAGACGTTCCGCTCACGTTTACGAGCGTGAAGAGAAACGCTTTTATAATGAACGCAAGAACCACTGCTATTGCAATCGACACAATCCAATCCACCGTTTCTTTTTTTGCCACGAATTTTTGCAGGAGGTACTTCCTCCTCGGGAACAACTGTTATATTTTTCATTATCCAAACGAATTACCTCCCAAATTTGTAAAAAAATTTCGCATAAAAGCATAAAATGCTATGACAAACCGAGCCGGAAAAGCCATAGCATACGTTTACGCAATCAAAATTATTATTTGATTTTTTTCTTTTAACTTTGCCGCCTTACCGACTCTTTTCTCTGATGTAGTAAAGCTTAGCTCTTCTTACCTTACCGCTTCTTACAACCTCGATTTTTTTGCAATCTTGGGCGAGTTAACGGGGAACGTTCTTTCAACGCCTACGCCGTAAGAAACACGTCTTACTGTGAAAGTTTCGGAAATACCGCCGTGTTTTTTGCAGATGATTGTACCTTCAAAAATCTGAATTCTTTCACGGTTTCCTTCTGTAACTTTAACGTGAACTTTAATTGTGTCGCCGACATTAAGCTGCGGAAGGTCGTTTCTGATCTGACCTTGTGTAATGCTGTTAAGAATATCCACTTGAAATATCCTCCTTCCTTTCCAAGACGTTCGTGCAAGAAATACGCAAAAATGCAAAGCTTGACAGAGGACCGTCCGTTTTTACCAAAATATTTTTATCACAAAATAATATACATTGCAAGTGTTTTTAATTTTTCAAAAATTTTTGTTCATAATATAAAAATAAAGGCGCAAAAAGACTTTTTACCGCGGCAGAATATAAGGATATAAATAAATTTGAAAAAAATTTTTCAAAAAACTGTTGACAAACGGCGAAAAAAGTTGATATAATCTTAAAAAGTCGGCTGACAAAGCCGCACCTTTTTCAAAAAAGCTTGATGTTTTTGAAAAATAATTTAAAAAAACTATTGACAAGCTTTGAAATTTTTGGTATTATATATTGGTCGGCTAATTGACTACAAAATGATATGCGGGTGTAGTTCAACGGCTAGAATCCCAGCCTTCCAAGCTGGTTGTGTGGGTTCGATTCCCATCACCCGCTCCATTTTTTTTACGGTTTGGTTGATAAGTTCAATATTATAAAGTTGGGGTTTGATTCCTTGGCACGGTATGCGCCTGTAGCTCAGTCGGATAGAGCAACTGCCTTCTAAGCAGTGGGTCGGGAGTTCGAATCTCTCCAGGCGCGCCACTAAAGCTTTTACCAAAAGGTATGGTGGGTATAGCTCAGCTGGTTAGAGCGCTAGATTGTGGCTCTAGAGGCCATCGGTTCGAATCCGATTACCCACCCCATTTACTTTTAAGTATTGGGCTGTAGCCAAGTCGGTAAGGCACCAGATTTTGATTCTGGCATTTCGTTGGTTCGAGTCCAGCCAGCCCAGCCATTTATTTTAAAATTTAATACGGGCCATTAGCTCAGTCGGCAGAGCACTTGACTTTTAATCAAGGTGTCCGGAGTTCGAATCTGCGATGGCTCACCAAGTCGGAATGGACTACGCTCCATTCCGATTTTTTTATTTCATAAAAAAATCCTCATAACGCTCCGTCATTCCTCCTTTTTCCGCAAAAAGGCACGCTCGAGTTCGCCTGTTCGCTTGCAAGCGCGCTCATTCACGGCTCACTGTCGGTCTTACACAAAAAATTAAACAAAATTTGGAACTTTTTTAGCGTTTGAAACGTCTAAACAATAAAGGAGGTTTTAAAATGAAAAAGTTTATTGCGGTATTCACCGCGCTGACGCTCATTTTATCGTCGGTCTGCGCCTTCGCGATAGGCGAAAAGGCAGGGAACATATACGCGACCGACATTGTTACATATGTGAAAGGTGCGCCGATTACGTCGTATAACATCGGCGGAAAAACGGTTATCGACGCCGAAATTTTAAACTGGCACTATGCGTTTGACGTTTACTGGTATGAAAACGAACGACTGCTCGACATAACCGACAAAGGTTTTGATTTTGTATCACTTCAGGCGGCGGCAGGGGACGTTGTTGAAAAAACCGACGGCAAGCCCGGCGATGCGGTGGGCAGTTACTACACGACCGACATTGTGACAAAACTCAACGGAAACGTGATTGAAAGCTACAATATCGGGGGCAGAACGGTGATTGTTGCCGAAGAAATGGCAAAATGCGGTTATGACGTTGCGTGGGATGAAAATGCGCGCACGCTCAAAATTTCGTTTACGTCCGACACGTTCGCCGAAGATACCGACATCGGCAAAGTTTCGTCCACAAAGGGCGGTACGCTCGAAAAAGGCAAAACGGACTTCTATTCTATGGGAACGGTTAGAAACGGTTCGGTTATTTTCGACGGCAAAGAGCTTGACGCTGATGGCAAAATCTACCGAAACGGCTGGCAAAACACCGCGTATATTCCGCTTGTGAAAACGCTTAACGCGATAAACGCGAAGTATGAGTGGAACAACGAGGACAAAATTCTCACCGTTACATATGACGAAAACGCTGATTTTCCGCTTAAAGACGCGCAAAACGAGGAGTGGACATCTCTTGCGCGCGACGGTTTTTACACCTCATCTTTCCCGATTACACTTTTTGGTGAACGGCAAGGAATATCAGAACCAAACAGGACTTCATCAGTACCGTTTTAAAGCGTCGCGCAGTACGGTGAATGCTGAAATTATCAACGGCGAAGTTTACATCACAAGCAACACTTTTGCCGATTTTATGGGATATTCCACCGACGACGGCATAAATTTATACAAAAAAACCGCAGGCGTCGTTTGCCGACGAGCTTAACGCAAAAAAATGCCGTCCGACAAAAATTATATGTTCTCGCCGCTCAGCATAAAGCTTGCGCTGGGACTTCTTTTGAACGGCGCTGACGGTGAAACGAAGGACGAAATTGTGAATGCGCTTGGAATTTCGGGCGTTGACAGCTTTAACGAATACAACAAAAGGCTTTGCCGATACGTTCACGTCAGACCAAAATTTCACGCTTGACATTGCAAATGCCATTTTCCTCAGCACCGACCGTGCGGAGGGGGAATTTAAAGAAGATTACACAAATACGCTTAAAAATTTTTACGGCGCAGAGCCTATGAAAGTGACCGACAAAAAACGCGGTTTCGTCGGTGAACGACTGGGTTAACGAGAAAACGAAAGGGGAAAAATCCCGACGCTTGCGAAAAAGCAACGAATATTCGGCATTTCTCGCTAATGCGATTTATTTTAAAGCAGGCTGGCAGAACGAATTTCCCGCAAGCCGAACGGCAAAAGATACGTTTATCGATTTGAACGGCAAAAAAACCGAGATTGATTTTATGAACAACACCGAAAAATTCCGCTATTATACGGAAAACGGCGTTGAGGCGGCGGTTTTGCCGTATAAAAATGTATTCGTATAATTCGGAAAGCGGAGTAGGCACACAGAGCGCATCGAACCTCTGTATGGTGGTTGTGAAAGGCGACGGACACGGCAAAAAAATTTAAGCGAAATTGCGAAAAACTGCAGTGAGTGACACAACGCCGGTGCAGAAATTAAACTTGAAAATGCCGAAATTTGAGCTTAAATTTGAAACATCTCTCAATAAAATGCTGATGGATTTGGGTATTAAAACGGCATTTACCGACGGCGCGGATTTGTCGAAAATGATGGACGGCAATATTTGCGTGACCGACACAATTCATAAAAACGTATATCAAGGTTGACGAGAAAGGCACCGAGGCGGCCGCCGCAACGGGAATTGCGGTCGGAGTGACAAGCCTTGCGCCCGTTGAAGAACCGATTGATTTCTTCCTTGATACACCTTTCAGCTATGTTATCCTTGATACAAATTCGGGCGAAATATTGTTTGTCGGACAGTATTCGTTCGCAGAATAAAAATTTGTAAAATGAAAAAAAGACGGCTTTTGCCGGTCATTGATAAAAACAGTAACATCAACAGACTGTCAAGCGGAGTTGCTAAAAAACACGCATATCACTTTTTAAGGCGGTATGCGTGTTTTTTTCGTGTGTTTTTATTTTTCTCAAAATGTCTACTATTTTTCTGCATACACACAAATTTACACTTGATATTTTGTGTTAAAACCGCTTTGATACAAAAACATCAAGTCTGCAAAAGGGTATGGAGAAAATGCCTTTTCCCCATAATGATAAGAGTAACCGTCTTTATACGATTACTCTGATGCCTATGTGCTGGACTATTATAATTTTATGTTTTTGAACGGGGAGAAGTATTGAAATAAGTTTTGACAACTTTTTGACAACTTTTTGTGTGTTTTTTTGCGTTTTGAATGTGTGTTTTTAAGAAAAATGCAAAACATAAAAAAATTCCGCATAACAGTGGGAAAAAAATCCATTGTTATGCGGAATATAAATTTGGTCGGAGTGACAGGACTTGAACCTGCGGCCCCATGACCCCAGTCATGTGCGCTACCAACTGCGCTACACCCCGATACCTTTGGTATTATATACTATTTCCGCTCGTTTGTCAAGTGTTTTCGGGGATTTTTAAAAATATATTTTATTTATCAAATCAACGCCCGAAAGATGCAAAAAAATCATCAATATGCTTATCCAGCAAGGCGAGAATTTTATTTTTCGCATCGGATTTTTTATCCTCATCATTCGCCGTTTCATCATCATACATACTGTAAAGAAAAAACATCGGCGCATAAAATTTCAGCGCCATAGCCTGTGCGGTTTGCCTGTTATCCGCCGTTTCCTCAAAAATATCCGCCATATACTCAAGCGGACCTTCCGAAATATACTGCGCATAGAGCCTTGCATTTTCCGCCGAATTATACTGCTCAACCGTCAGCATACGTCTGAAATTACAGTAAAATTCTTCCTCCGTCCAATGAAGAAGCATCGCCTTTGTATATTCCTTAATTTTTTCCGAATCAATATTTTTATATTTCTCATTCCCGTTTTCTTTTTCGGCTCGGACGGCATTTCGTAATCGCCGGCATATTCCGCATCGGCATTGTTCACACGCTCGATAATCGCGTCAAAAAAATCGCTTTTTTTGCCGGTAAAATGCTTATACAGCGACGGCGCCTTAATGCCCACCGCGTCCGCAATTTCGGCAACACCGACAGCACTGTAACCTTTTTTGCAAAAAGACGCAGGCTCTCGTTTAAAATTTTTCTCTTTTTGTACCCGTTTTTCGCATTGTTTTTTTCATATCGCACCTCCGCACTTGCATTATAGCTAAAAATTCGTTAGTTTGTCAACAAAAAAATTTTTTTACAAACGTATTGCATTTTATTAAAAAAATGTCGTATAATTATACAAAACATACATTTTGGGGGAATTTCAATGAAACTTTGGGGCGGACGTTTTGAAAAAGGAACAGACGAATTGGTGAACGATTTCAACTCGTCAATCCGTTTTGATAAAAGAATGTATAAACAGGATATAAAAGGAAGCACGGCGCACGCGAAAATGCTCGGCAAATGCGGTGTTATAACCGAAGAAGAAAGCGCGCTTATCGTGAAAAACACTTGCCGAAATTTTATGCGAAATTGAAAAACGGCACGGCGCAGTTTATGATTGACGCCGAGGATATTCATATGAATATCGAAACAATGCTTATCGCGAAAATCGGCGACACGGGCAAAAAACTGCACACCGGCAGAAGCCGAAACGACCAGGTTGCGCTGGATATACGAATGTATCTTCGCGACGAAACCGACGAAATTATAAAAATGCTCAAAGACCTTCTGCGCGTTCTTATAAACATCGCGAAAGACAATCTTGACACCATTATGCCGGGTTACACGCATCTGCAAAAAGGCACAGCCCATAACGCTTGCACATCATATGTGCGCCTACACGCAGATGTTTGAGCGCGATATTATGCGTCTTGCCGATTGCAGAAAACGCATAAATATTATGCCTCTCGGCTCGGGTGCGCTTGCGGCGACAACGTATCCGTTCGACCGTGAATTTGTCGCTCGGGATCTTGGTTTTGACGGTATAACCTACAATTCGCTCGACGGCGTTTCCGACCGTGATTTTGTGATAGAAATGTCGGGCGCGCTTTCAATTATAATGATGCACCTTTCGCGTTTTTTTGCGAGGAGCTTATTTTGTGGAACACAAACGAGTTTTCGTTTGTTGAGATGGACGACAGCTGTTCGACGGGTTCGAGCATTATGCCCCAGAAGAAAAAAACCCCGACGTTGCCGAACTTATCCGCGGAAAAAGCGGGACGTGTTTACGGCTCGCTTATGACCATTTTTGACGGTTATGAAAGGTATTCCGCTTGCATACAACAAGGATATGCAGGAGGACAAGGAGTGCATTTTCGACGCGGTTGACACGGTGAAACTGTGCATACCCGTGTTTGCCAAAATGCTTGACACTATGAAATTCAACAAGGACGTTATGTATAAGGGCGCGGGCGGAGGATTTACCAATGCCACCGACGCCGCGGACTATCTTGTGCGCAAAAACATTCCGCTCAGAAAAGCGCACGGAATCGTCGGAAAAAAACAGTGCTTTATGCCACAAAAACACGGCAAGGCGCTTTCGGAGCTTACGCTTGACGAATACAAGGCAATCTGCCCCGAAATCGACGGCGATATTTATGATGCGATTGACCTTAAAAACCTGCGTCGAGGGCAGAAAAAAATCATCGGCGGACCGGCAAAAGAGGCGGTTTTGAAAACCATCGAAAAAGATATTTCGTTTTTGGAAAAAGAATTTTTAAAAAAACTATTGACAAATGTTTGATTTTGTGGTAATATCTATTGGTGGTTGGATTTGAGTATATCAAATTTTGCCAAAATTAAAGTAGAAAAATCCATTTCTCACCTTACGGTTTAAAGGTATCGGTAAGGTTTACGGCTTGATTTTAAGGTTTTTAACTTTATTGACGCGTAAAGGCAGGTGGATTTTCACCTGCTTTTTTATTTTATTTTGGAGGTGCTTTGTCATCAGTAATAAAGACTTAATGATTAACGAAGAAATCAGAGATAAGGAAGTCCGTGTTATCGGCGCAAACGGCGACCAGCTCGGCGTTATGAGCTCGAAAGAGGCTTTAAACATTGCCGAACAAAACGGAATGGACCTTGTTAAAATTGCTCCGCAGGCAACGCCGCCCGTATGCAAAATTATGGATTACGGCAAGTATAAATTTGAGCTTGCAAAGCGCGACAGGGAAACAAAGAAAAAAATCAGAAGGTTGTAAACATCAAAGGAAATACGCCTTTCGCCTTCGATTGACACAAACGATTTCAACACTAAAGTTAATCATACGCTTAAATTTTTTTAAAAATCGGGTGATAAGGTAAAAAAATAACCGTTCGTTTCCGCGGAAGAGAGGTTAACCACTCCTCGCTCGGAAAAAGTGCTTCTCGACAAGTTTGCAGAGGCAATCGAGGACGTTGCGGTGGTTGAGAAAAAAACGCAAAAACTCGAGGGTAAAAAAATATGTTTATGGTTATCGCTCCGAAATAATAAAGCACAAATGTTAAAATTGTCTTTTTAAGACTTAAAAAAATTTCAGAAGGGAGTTATTTATTATGCCTAAAATCAAAAACTCACAGAGCTTCGGCTAAAAGATTCAGCCTTACCAAAAAAACGGCAAGGTTAAAAGAGGTCAGGCTTACAGAAGCCACATTCTTACAAAGAAATCTACCAAGAGAAAAAGAGGTTTAAGAAAATCGGCTTATGCTTCGACCGCAAACGAGGCTACAATCAAAGAGATTGATATTGTATAAATAATATAGAGAAGGAGTGTACTCACGATGGCAAGAGTTAAAGGCGCATTAGCTACAAGAAAAAGACGTAAAAGAGTGTTAAAACTCGCTAAAGGATACAGAGGCGCAAAAAGTAAGCTTTTCAGAACCGCCAAACAGGCAGTTATGAAATCGCTTGTTTATGCTTATACAGGCAGAAAAATTAAGAAAAAGAGATTTCAGAACACTATGGATTACGCGTATCAGCGCTGCCGCTAAAATGAACGGTATCAACTATTCGAGATTTATGAACGGTCTTAAGAAAGCAAACATTGATATGAACAGAAAAAAATGCTTTTCCGAAATCGCGATTGCAGACCCCAAAGCGTTTGCAGAATTGGTTGAAAAAAAGCAAAAGCCGCTCTTTAATATTGAGAGTGAATTAAAAAAATATTCGGGCCGCTGTGCTTTTTTTCGCATAGCGGTTTTAATATTTTTATAAAAATTTTTCGGGCGGTTTTTATGAGCGAGATTATCACAAGCACACAAAAATAATATTTTTTTAAGCATATCGCAAAAGCTTAGCGACGCAAAATACCGAAACAAATTCGGTGAGTTTGTGTTGGAGGGCGAGCGGTTGGTGTGCGACGCGTCAAACCTCGGCGCGGATATTTCGTTTGTTGTGATAAAAGACGGATACAGCGGAAAAAAATTCCGCAGTGCGAAAAAGATTTATACGTTTGACGAAAAGCTTTTTTTCGCAGATGAAAAAAACACCGTTAATTCACAGGGAATTTTGGCTGTTGCAAAAAAATCGAAAGAAACAAAACGGCGGATTTTTCTGCGGCAAAAAAACGGTTGTTTATCTCGACGGCGTTTCCGACCCCGGAAATATGGGCACAATCATCAGAACGTGCGATGCGGCAGGCGCGGACGCGGTGGTGATTTCCAAAAACTTGCGTTGATGTTTTTCAACCCGAAAGTTGTGCGCTCGACTATGGCGAGCATTTTTAACGTTAACCTGATTTTTTTGACGATAATTGCCTCAAAAAAGCTCAAAAAAATGACGGATTTTTGCCTGATAGGAACGTATCTTGGCGCAAGCATTTTTTTGATATTGATTTTTGCAAAAATGTGTTATAATTATCGGTAATGAGGCAAACGGAATAAGCAAAGAAGTGCTTGATATGTGCACCGAAAAGGTGATAATTCCTATGGTAGGCGGCTGCGAATCACTGAATGCCGCGGTGTCTTGCTCGGTTTGCGTGTATGAGGCATTAAGGCAGAAAAATCAGCCGTTAGACGGCTCGGACAGAATAGACATAAAACTCTTTCAAAGACGTTGTTTAAAACGCTGTTTACCGGATAAAATCGAATATCTGACTAAATATTCGTGCCGGAAGAAAGACTTGTGTAAAATTTAATATTTGTATGCGCCCTTGGCTCAACGGATAGAGTAGCTGACTTCGAATCAGTTGGTTGTAGGTTCGAATCCTACAGGGCGTGCCAGATAAGAACCTCAAGGTTGATAGAAACCTTGAGGTTTTTGCTTTGTATTTCGTTTTCAAATAAACCTTTTGCCTGTGCGGTTTTCGGAATACATCGTGTAAAAGTGCTGCCAAGCGATAATGCTTTCTCCTTATCGGCAGCACATTTTTTGTGCCTAATTTGCCCGAAAATATCCGTTTCAATCAAAAAATGAAACCGTAAAAATTTACCCCGACCTTTCGTGTCAATCGTTTACCCTTTCGTGTCAACAGTTCGACATTTCGTGTTAAAGGTGTGATTTTTGTGCCGAAATAAAATTTTAAACTACCTGTTTAGCAAAGATATGATTCGACCTTTCAGCGTTATGGTTGTCCCCAATAGAAATTATATACCGAATTTGCTTACGCTATATTCTTGGGTTTAGTAATGATATACTTATTGAGAAAAAAATAATATTCGCCTTTGCAATACTATAGAGGATACAAAAACAACCATGGATGTAGAAATGCGGAAACAGTTTAATCTATAACATTTATCCCGAAACTTATCACCAGGAAAGGGTGTGCTCAATTTAGGCATACCCTCAGACTGCCGTATTTATCGGCAATGAGCCGCTTTTTTTATTTATATGTGTATTAACGTTATCTTTATACAATCTTAATACCTCGTTGCAACTTATTATTCCATTTTTTTATATGCCATATGTTATAATAAATAAAAAGCAAGTTGGAGGAGGCTTATCCTATGATAGAGAAAAATATATTTCAGACGGCATCTTTCGTCCTTTCAAATTATTATACTGAGCTTTGCCGGTGTAATTCTCTTTGGGGCGCTTATATTAATGCTGCCGATATCGTCTGCGGCAGGCATAGTAACACCGTTTCACAGTGCGATATTTACATCAACCTCTGCCGTTTGTGTAACCGGCCTGGTTGTGCTGGATACCGGCAGCTATTGGTCGCCGCTCGGGCAGGCAGTGATTTTGCTGCTTATACAGATAGGAGGACTCGGAGTTGTAACGGCGGCGGTGTCATTTGCAATGCTTGCGGGCAGAAAAATATCACTTATGCAGCGCAGCACAATGCAGGACGCTATTTCAGCGCCAAGGCTCGGCGGAATAGTCCGTCTGACAAGGTTTGTCTTGAGAGGTACGCTTTTAATAGAACTAATCGGTGCATTATGTATGCTCCCGTCGTTTTGCGGCGAATACGGTGCAAGCGGAATATGGAAGGCTGTATTTCATTCCGTATCGGCTTTTTGCAATGCCGGATTTGACATTTTGGGAACAGGCGCTCACACATATCCTTCTCTTACCGAATATATGGGAAATCCTTCTGTGAACATTGCAATTATGCTTTTGATTATAGTCGGAGGTATCGGGTTTCTTACGTGGGACGATTTTGCCTGCACAAACATCATTTCAGGCGTTACTGTATGCAAAAGCAAGATTGTTCTGTTCACTTCGGCGCTTTTAATTGCAATACCTGCCGCTTTCTTTTTCTTTTGTGATTTTGGCGGTATGCCGGTTGGAAAAAGAATCTTTGCATCTTTGTTTCAGTCTGTGACAACAAGGACTGCCGGATTTAATACTGCTGACCTTAACGCAATGACAGGCGCCTCAAAAGCAATTATGACATTGCTTATGCTGATTGGCGGCTCGCCCGGTTCCACTGCCGGCGGTATGAAAACCACAACCTTTGCGGTTATTATATTAAGTGCTGTGTCAGTGGTTAAAAAAAGAAAAGAAGAAGTCTGTGTTTGCGGAAGGCGGATTGACAATACAATTATACGAAATGCTTTGGCAATCGCAACAATTTATTTTTCACTTTTCTTTGTCGGCGGAGTTGCGATAAGTGTACTTGAAAACATTCCTTTGTCCGATTGCCTTTATGAAACCGCATCGGCAATCGGAACTGTGGGACTCACGCTTGGAATTACGCCAAAGCTCGGTATCGCATCGCAAATTATTCTTATACTTTTTAATGTACCTTGGGAGAGTCGGCGGTTTTGACACTGGTATATGCGGCAATCGCAAGCAAAAAAATCAAGGCGGACAAAACTGCCGCTTGAAAAATAACGGTCGGATAAAAAGGAGTTTTTGATTTATGAAAAAAATATTTTGTTAATAGGTATCGGAAGATTCGGAAAGCATATTGCATTGCAGCTTAACAAATTGGGACACGAGGTTATGGCGGTGGATTCAATGAAGAACGAATTAACAGCGTGCTGCCGTTTGTGACCAATGCCCAAATCGGTGACAGTACAAATGCGGATTTTTTGAAATCTCTCGGAATAGGAAATTATGATGTTTGCATTGTTACAATCGGAGGGGATTTTCAAAATTCACTTGAAACAACCTCGTTACTTAAAGAGCTCGGAGCAAAAAAAGTTATTTCAAGAGCGGAACGGGATGTTCAGGAAAAAGTTTCTCTTGCGGAACGGAGCGGACGGAGTGGTTTATCCCGAAAAAAACAAATTGCAAAATGGGCTGCTATTCGATATACTGCGGATCATATTCGTGATTATATAGAAATTGACGATTCCCACGCTATCTTTGAGGTTGAAGCACCCAAACAGTGGATTGGAAAAACAATAGGCGATATAGATATCCGCCGAAAATATAATATTAATGTTTTTGGCGGTTAAAAAGAACGGAAATATTGATATGGCAATATCTTCGGATACGACTCTCGGCGAAAACGCAACACTTATGGTTTTGGGAGAATATAAAGAGCTACAAAAATGTTTCCGTATCTAAAAAAAGAGGTGAATCATTTTGAAATATGTATTGCTGACGGCAGCTGTTCTTGCCTTTTTCGCTTTCGGTTACTTCTTAATGGATAGAATAGACCGGTTTCTGTGTGAAAACCAAAAGGCGATTCAAAATGAAGAAAGCGACTCTAAAAGTACACAAATACTGCTTTCATCGGATTTGACAGATGATGAGATACTAAAAGAAATACACGGTTTTAAGAAAAAAATCACAGCAAGACCGGGATATTGCTTTATGATAAGAAAATATGAATACTTTTTATTGACATATGTGGACTTTTAGCGAGATTTATGGTATAATAATATAAAAACAGATAATGGCGGTGAATAATATGAGCGCTCAAAAAAACAATAACAAATATTGACAGCACATACTTGTATGTCTGTCCGCTTCGCCGTCTAATGAAAAATCGTGCAGACTGCCGCAAAAAAATGGCAAAAGTTCTCGATGCACGATTTACGGCGATTTATGTGCAAAACGATTTTGCACTAACCGAAAGCGATCAAAAAAAACTTGATAACAATATTCAATTTGCGGAAAATATCGGAGCCGATGTTGTAACTGTCCACGGCGAGGATGTGGCTATGCAGATAGCGGAATACGCGCGGCTGTCCGATGTAACAAAAATTGTAATAGGTCAAAGCAACGCAAAACGCAGCCGCATTTGGGGAGGATACACGCTGACAGAAAAACTGATAGCGTATGCGCCCGACATTGATATTCACATTATTCCCGATGCCGGATTTTATAAAAAAATCACGCAAAAAGCAGTTTATTTGCGAATACCCAACTGCCGACAGTGCAGGATGTTTTTGACTGTCTGCGGTGTTCTTGCTTTATGCACGGCTATAGGCTTCCTTTTTCTTCACCTCGGATTTAACGACACAAACATCGTTACCGTTTATATCTTCGGCGTGTTGGTTATTTCCGCTCTGACAAAAGGATATGTTTGCAACATTGCAAGTTCGCTGCTCAGCGTTTTTCTGTTTGGCTTTTTTCTGACAGAACCGCATTTGTCGCTCAAAACATATGCCGTCGGCTATCCTGTGACATTTGCCGTTATGCTTGCGTCATCAATTCTTACAGGAACGCTTGCTTCAAAATTAAAAAAGCATGCAAAGCTGTCGGCACAAGCTGCTTTTCGTATGCAGATTTTGTTTGATACCGACCGGTTGCTGCAAAAGGCAAAAGGCAGCGAGGAAATATTGAGTATAACCTGTATGCAGCTTTCAAAGCTTCTTGACCGCTGTATTGCAGCATATAAAGCCGATAAATCAAGCTTGTCAAAAGGGCAGATTTTTTCTGAAAAGGGCACAGACGATACAGAGCGGATATTAAATGATTCCGAACGAAAAGTTGCTGAGTGGGTGTATAAAAACGGGCGCTGCGCAGGTGCGTCAACCTCACATTTCAGCAATGCCGAATGTCTGTATTTCTCAATACGCATTGAAAAGCGGATATACGGCGTAATTGGGATTCCGATGGATAAAAACTCGGCAGATTCATTTGAAAACAGTGTGTTGCTGTCCGTTTTGAATGAATGTGCTTTGGCTATGGATAACGCACATAATGCAGCGGAAAAAGAAAAGGCTGCCGATTTTGCAAAAAGCGAGCAGCTGCGTGCAGATCTTTTGCGTTCAATTTCTCATGATCTCCGCACACCTTTATGTTCAATTTCCGGGAATGCGGATACTCTTTTACACAATTCCGATTGCTTGGACGAGGACACCAAGCATCGGATTTATACCGACATTTATGATGACTCCGAGTGGCTTACAGGCGTTGTTGAAAATCTTTTATATGTTACAAGACTCAATGACGGAAGGCTGAAATTAAATCTGAGCGACCAGCTTGCGGATGAGGTTATAGCTGAGGCTGTATCTCATTTATGCCGAAAATCGGCGGAGCATACAATAGCCGTTCAATGTGAGGATTTATTGCTTGTTCGTATGGACGCACAGCTTATTATTCAGGTTTTGGTTAATTTGATTGATAATGCAATAAAATATACACCTGCCGGTTCTAAAATCCGCATAAGCGCTCAAAAACAAGGAAATTATGCAATGTTTAATGTGTCGGATAACGGAAACGGCATACCCGATGATGTAAAACCGCATATATTTGAGATGTTTTTATACCGGGAAAAAAACAAGATTTCCGACAGCCGCCGAAGTTTCGGTCTCGGTCTTACGCTTTGTAAATCAATAATAGATGCGCACGGCGGAAACCTGGAGCTTTCGGACAACATACCGCACGGATGCAGTTTTAAATTTAATTTTGCCGATTAGCGAGGTGACTCTTAATGAATAAACCGCTTGTACTTGTTGTTGAGGATGACCGCCCCGTCCGCAACTTGATTGTTACAACTCTGAAATCCCACGATTACAGATATCTGACGGCGGAAAGCGGAAAAACTGCGATTATGGAGGCATCGTCGCACAATCCGGATATTGTTCTGCTGGATCTTGGACTGCCGGACATAGACGGTACGGAGGTAATAACGAATATCCGAGGATGGTCAAATATGCCGATAATCGTTATCAGCGCACGCAGTGAGGATTCCGACAAAATCACTGCACTTGATGCCGGAGCGGATGACTATCTGACAAAGCCTTTCTCTGTTGAAGAACTTCTTGCACGGCTTCGGGTAACACAAAGAAGATTGCTGCTGCTGAAAAGCAGTAATGACGCGGGAAAACCCGTTTTTCAAAACGGTGAACTCAAAATAGATTATGCAGCAAGCTGCGTTTATCTGAAGGGTGAGGAAATGCATCTTACGCCGATTGAGTATAAGCTTTTGTGCCTTTTATCGCATAATGTCGGAAAGGTGCTGACGCACACATATATCACTATGCAAATTTGGGGAAGCAGCCGGGAAAATAACATTGCTTCGCTGCGTGTTTTTATGGCTACGCTCAGAAAAAAATTAGAACCGGAAAAAACAAGCCCTCAGTATATTCAAACACATATAGGTATCGGATACCGAATGCTGAGGGTTGATTAGAACAGCACAAAGGTTTATGTTTTATCTGTTAGTCTGTAATTACAGGAGATTTAAAAAAATGATGAAAAACACTGTCCCTATTTTTTTGGCATTTTTCAAAATAGGTGCATTTACATTCGGCGGCGGTTACGCTATGATTGCACTTTTGGAGAATGAGTTTGTGGAAAAGAAAAAATGGATAACGAAAAAAATGAGTTTCTTGATATGGTTGCGATTGCAGAATCCACACCGGGACCCGTTGCTGTCAACAGCGCCACATACATAGGATATAAAACAGCGGGCTTCAAGGGTGCGGCAGTATCTACTCTGGCAGTCTGCATCCCGTCATTTGCCGTGATTTTCTGCATTTCGCTCTTTTTGAGCAATTTTTGAAATTAACATATGTTTCATATGCATTTCGCGGAATACAAGTCTGTGTTATTTATCTTATCCTGTCTGCCGGACTGAAAATGCTGAAAAATATAAAAAAGACGGCATTTAACATCGTCATTTTACTATCGGTCATTGCTGCAATGGTGTCTTGCACTGTGTTTTTCCGTATCAATTTCTTCTGTTTGTTATATATTGATATGCGGTGTATTGGGCATGGCAGCATTCTTTCTGAAAAAGCTTAAGAAGGGATGCGATTGAAATGATATATATGAAGTTGTTTTTTTCAGTCTTTTTAATGATAGGTGCATTATCCTTCGGCGGCGGCTACGGAATGGTTTCGCTTGTGCAGGAAACAGTTTTTGTCAAACGGCTGGCTGTCCGAAAGTGAATTTATGAATTTTTATAGCGGTTTCAGAATCAACCCCCGGACCGCTTGCGATAAATATGGCAACTTTTATCGGCTCAACGCAAGGCGGTATTTTAGGATCGCTTTTTGCAACAACAGGCGTCGTTTTGCCATCGTTCATTATAATCCTTTTAATCTCGGCGGTCTTGAAAAATCTTTTGAAATATTCTGCGGTAAATGCTTTTTTATCAGGCGTACGCCCCTGTGTTGTGGAGTATGATTCTTGCAACGGCAAGCGTTATGGCATTGTCATCGCTCTTGGGATTTGTTGATTTAAACACTGCCGCTGAGCCGGATATTGAATCGGTTATTATATTTGCATCGCTTTGGTGTATACATATTATCTTCAAAAAAAGTTAAAAAGAAAAACACCGTCACCGATTTTAATGATTATGTTATCAGCAGCGCTGGGTATTATTTTTGGAACTGTTTAATACATAAAATTAAAAAGCAATTCATTGCCGCTAAATTTGGTAACGAACTGCTTTTTTTGATAAAAAGCACTCAATCTGCTAAAACAAATAATCCACCTTGTATTATGCAAGGCAGATTATTTTTATGTTAAACAACTTTTTCAAGTTAAATCATCAATGCTTTTTCGGACAAAACCTTGCGCATTTGCCGCAGTCGATGCATTTATCATAATTGATAGTCGGAGCGTTGAAACCTTCTTGGTCAAGCGCACCGACAGGGCAAACCTTCACTGCCGGGCAGCTATGGTTTTTGCGGACAGTTTTCAATTATTATTCTTAATTGTTTCTTCATCTTGATTCACTGTTATTTTTCATTGCAATCGTCTCTGTTCTTATGTGTTTATTTTACCATAAAGTTTTTGAGATGTTCTGTGACTAAGTCACACAAAAGAAAAATCCGGCAAATTTTCAAATGCCGGATTTTTTATTGCAATATATCTTTTAATGATGATAAGTCCTTTATTATAATTGTACCTCGGTTTAATTCGACCAATCCGTCTTCCGAAAAAAAGATTTAAGCATACGAGTTGCCGCCTCTCTTGCAGAACTTATGTTCTGTGCGATTTGCTCGTGGGTTATTCGGAGCGTGTTACTGCCTGTGCGTTCCGATTCTAAAACAAGAAATTCTGCCAAGCGTTTGTCAAGACTCCTAAACATAATCTGCTGCATTGACCACATTACATCGGAAAAACGTTTTTACCGCAAGCTCATACAAAAAGCATTTTATATTTATATTCCTTTCTTTCAACAGCGCAATCGCATTAGCAGGAACAATGAGAACCTCGGTTTCTTGTTTTGCCGTCATAAAGGTGTCAAATGTTATCTGGATGATTACGCACGATGCCGAAAGCACACAAATATCATTCGGATATAGCCGAAACAATGTAATCTCTCTGCCTTCATCGGAAAGCAGATATGTACGGATTTCGCCCGAAACGACCAAGAACATACCAAGACAGTCATTTCCTGAACCGTGAATAAAACCGTCTTTTTCAAACCGCCGAAGAAACGATACGCTATTTACATATTCTCGTTCTTCATTCGATAGTTTGTCCCAAAACGGCAGCTTTTCGGTTAAGTCTGTTATTCGTGACATTTGTGATTACCGCATCCGTGATCACCGCAGGAATGACCGTCGCCGTGTTCGTGATCGTGGTGGCTGCAATGAACATTCGGATTATATCCGAGATTCCCGTCAAGGAGAGCTTTTGACCGCATCGTCAGCATTTCCGTATACTCCGCCGTAGAGTTTAATTCCGGCTTCCGAGAGCGCCGTCTGCGCTCCTCCGCCAATACCGCCGCAAATCAGCGTATCGACACCGTTTTTTTCATCAAAAAGCTTGCCAAAGCACCATGTCCGCTGCCGTTAGTGTCAGCAACCTGTGTGTTTTCAATTTTTCCTTCCTTGATTTCATAAATCTTAAATTTTTCGGTATGTCCGAAATGCTGAAAAATCTGTCTGTCCTCATAAGTTACTGCAATTTTCATGATATGATCTCCTTTTTGTGCGGTTTTGCACACATTTTTACTTGTACCGAAACTTTGTCGGCAACAGCTGCCACAGCTTTCATGCTCTTTGCCGGCACAAATACGGTAATTCCCGCCGGAAATAACTATTTTTCGCCCGTAAACCAGACAGGCTGCCAGCTTTCGCCTTGCACTTTCGTAAATTTCCTGTACTGTTGAACGGGATATATCCATTTGTACGGCACATTGTTCATGTGTTTTTTCTTCCAAATCCACCAAACGAATAACCTCATATTCGTCCAATGTAAGTACAACAGGCTCGTTATTTCTGCAGTTTGTCGGATTAAAGGTGTCATTTTTCGGTAAAACACAAATTCTTCTGCATCGCTGCGGTCTTGGCATAGATAAGCCTCCTTTATTTTCGGTATATACCGATTATAACACAAACAGATAAAAAAATGTCAAGATGAAATACAACAAATATTGACCCAACTGCCATAGGTACATTCTATGGCACAGGAAATAAAAAGGCCACACATCATTTTTACTCCCGGAATCTTCAATATACTTCCGACTGCTTTTTCCCATTTGCACAAAAATTATTCAGGCATTTTTCGGCATAAACCTTTGGGTCAACGGAAATGTGAGCGTTTTCGTCCACACATTTTCGTATAAGCTCCGTTACCACAGCGCATTCTTTTCGAAAGATTTGACGCCTGCTTTTCTAATTTTGAAGTGTCCGGTATTTCAGAAATTGCCGTGATGCAGTTATCGATAATTTCTCTCCGGTTTTTATGCAGCTGTTAAATGCTCCGATAAATGCGCCTTTAATTTCATCAGCCGTGAGATGCGGGGGTTTGCAGCCAAGACCGTCACCGGAGTGTCTGCCGTGTTTATGATTGCATTGATAAATTTCTCGCCGATACTTGTTATTGGAATCCCATATTTTTGCTCCGTATGTACCGCCGCATTCACCGCAAATCAATCTGCTTGAGAACGGACTTTTTGAACAGTAAGGTGTATTTAGACTCTTTCGGCGATGCAGCTCATATTGAACCAGGTCGAATACCTCGGCTGTCACAATGCCTTCGTGGCTGCCTTCAACATAATACTGCGGAACTTCGCCTTCATTTTAATTTTTTGCTTTTTGAAAGAAAATCAACAGTATATTTCTTCTGCAAAAGCGCATCACCTTTGTATTTTTCATTGGTGAGAATACTTTCCACCGTGGAATTTTTGCCATATAATCTTTCCGCCCGGTGTTGGTATCCCTTCTTCGGTTAATGTGCGTGCTATGTGCGTGGGTGTAAGACCTTCCAAAAATAATCGGTAAATCTTCCGAACAATTTTTGCCTCCGATTCAACTATCTGAGGTTTTCCGTCCTTTCCGCGCCTGTAACCGAGAAAGTTTTTATAAGGCAATGACACCTTGCCGTCAGCAAACCGTTTTCTTTGCCCCCATGTGACATTCTCAGAAATACTTCGGCTTTCCTCCTGTGCAATGGACGACATAATGGTAATCAAAAAGCTCACCTTTACTGTCAAGGGTATAAATATTTTCTTTTTTTCAAAAATACTTCTATGCCTTTTTCCTTCAGCTGCCTGACGGTGGTTAGGGTATCTATGGTGTTTCTTGCAAAACGGCTTATGGATTTTGTCACAATAAGGTCTATTTTACCGGCAAGCGCATCTTCAATCATTTCATTAAACCCGACACGGTGTTTCGTGCTTGTGCCGGAAATTCCTTCATCTTATCTTGTCAAGTAAGGGAACAAAAAAATATTCTTTCAATTTTGACTTTTCTCCGAAATGCACAAAAAGCCGTATTGAACTCTTGTGCATTTCATGATTAAAAAGTCAGGGGGTGAAAGTGGCCCTAAAATTCCACACAACTTCAATTCTTTTTATCGTTGTAAACATAAATTGCTTTTGACCAAATCTCTGATTATATCATTGTCTATATTATCTACGCCGATATATTTACCGAAAAGATTTAATACCGTAATATCTTCATCAGATATTTTCTGATAAGTAATCAACTGTATTTTCGTCATTCAGTGCCTCAATCCTCTCATCAATTTCGGCTCTGTTTTTTTAACAAATTCATCTTCGTTAATTTCATTTTTTTGTAAGCTTTATGTATTCTGTTAATTTCTTTTTCTTTTCACTGTTTACACTTTTTGAAGCATCAATACAGCTTTTTATATTTTTGTTCATAAGCTTATCGGCCTTTTTCCTGTGCTTTGGATATATCAACGGTCTTTTTCAAGTTCTGTTTTGATTATTGTTTTCAAAATCTCAACTAAATCCTGTTCAAATATTCGTCCTTGAAAGCAGTCATTATTTGCAGAAAAAACGCTTATAATCACACCAATAGGATGTGTCTTTTTATTTGTGTTTTTGACATAGACATCTTATGTTTACATCCACCGCAGCACACCAAACTTGCCAAAGAAAAATTTACTTGTATTACTACGCTTTTTTTCGTTTCGATAATGCCTGCACCTCATCGTAGGTTTTCTGCGATATAATCGACGCGTGCGTGTTCGGTACAACGATACGATTTTCCGATGCAACAGCGCGAACCTTTGAGCTTCCGACTGCTATACGCTCGTACTTTTGTGCAATCAGTTTACCTGTATAACGCTCATCACGAAGTATATTAACAACCGTACCTGAACTCCACTTGCAATATTCGCTGACAGTATTCCAATCTCTTGTGAGCGGATCATTCATCTTTTTATAAACCGACGGCGTGGGAACTTTATCCTCATTCAGAATATATGCAATTTGTGCCGGTGAGGATCCCGAAATACGCAGTGCAAATATTCTCTTTACTATTTTTGCTGCAACAGAATCAACTATCAGCTTATGCTTATCATCGGGCGATTTTACATATCCGTAAAAAGCATACGGTGCAAAATATTTTCCTTGCTTTTGCAATATTTTTCTTGCACTTTTCACCTTCTCGGATAAATCACGGCTGTACATTGTGTATGCGATACTTTTCATCGCCATATCAATACCGCCCGTAATTCCTTTGAAATCGTTGCTGTCATATCCGTCATTTACGGAGATAAAGCGTATCTGCCATTCGGGGAACTTCTGTTCCGCATATCGTCCGACCTCAATATAATCTCTTGCGAATCTTGAAAAGTCCTTGACAATAACGCAGTTTATTTGTTTGGTTTCCGCTAAAATAAGCAGTCTTTTCATACCCGGTCTGTTCATATTGGTACCGGAATATCCGTCATCGACTATTTCAATTTTTTCAATGTTCTTGTCTTTAAAAAAATCTGATGTATATAATAGTCAAGCAGATTTCGTTGATTTCCGATACTGTCACTTTCCTCTTTATCGCCGTCATCCAATGATAACCTTAGATATTTTACTATAACATACTTATCAAGCAATTTCCTCACCTCCACGGATGAGCGACATTAGTTCGGATTGATTGTCACTGTATGTCCACATTATCTCTATACGCTTATCGGGATATATTATAATTTTTTTCAATAAAAGCTTCAACCATATCCTTTGTCAGAATTTTTGAATCGTGATATTTCTTTAATTCACTAATCCATTTAGGAGCAGATATTATTTTATCGAATTTATCACGCTTTTTCCTTATTCCGTCAAGCTTCTCTGTTTCCGCACGAAGCTGCTTGTCAAATTCATTTTTGATTGTGTTAAATTCTTCATCGCAAATCAGCCCTTTTGCCAAATCGGAAGCAATACGGATACGGCTTGTTCTGATATATGAAATATTTGCAAGGCTGTCGCTTATAGCTCTTGTAAGATCTGCTTGTTTTTTCTTGACCTCCTTGCTGCCCGCAATATTTAAAAACATTATTTCCATATCAGACAGATATGACATCTGCATTTTTATCGAACTCATAACAATTTCCTTTAAATCCTTTTCGGAGATTGATAGAAAAATTACATTGATTGGGGTATAGAGCATGGCGCGGGCAGATATATGAATAAAAATATTTTTTTCTTATTCTCCTTTCCTGCGTTCTTGTACCTTGTTAAAGGTGTTCCGCAATCGCCACACGCAACCTTTGTCTTAAAAATATTTTCCTTATTGCTTACCTTGTCATACTTGCCGAGATTCTCAAAATACCTTTTCTCTCGTTTGTGCAAGCTGTTTTTTTGAACCTTATCAAACAATTCTTGCGATATAATCGGTTCATGTGTGTTTTTAACAACAGACCAATTTTTGTTTATCAACTCTGATTTCATTCATACCGTCAAAAACCGTGATTTTCTTCTTCCCTGTACCATATTACCGATATATACTTCATTTTTCAAGAATTGTTTTTAATGTTCTCTGACTCCAAAACACAATATCGGAATATCTTTTATCCTTTAAAATCCCTTTATCATATCTGTATCGGCAAGGCGGCATAATACCCATATCATACAGTTTTCTGCCTATTGAAGCATAGCCAAGTCCTTGTGCTTTCCACTCAAATATCATTTTAACAACAGGTGCGGTTTCTTCATCAATCACTATTTTATGCTTATCTTCCTTTGATTTCATATACCCGTAAGATGCATATGTGCCGATAAATTCGCCGTTCTGTTGCTTTATTCTGAGTGCTGCCGCAGATTTTTGATAAATCCTTTTGCATAAAGTGTATTTATGATATTCTTAATCGGAACGGAAATATCAAACGACGTCACATTATTGTCATAATGATCGTTTATCGCAATAAACCTTACGCCTATAAGCGGAAAGATTTTTTCAAGATAATCACCCATTTCTATATATTCTCGTCCGAAGCGTGATAAATCCTTTACTATAATGCAATTTACCTTCCCGTTATAAACATCATACATCATATCCCGAAAGCCTTGCCGTTCAAAAATTAGAGCCCTGTTTCGCCGTTATCCGAATAAACCTTATACAGCTTCATATCGGCTTTGTCCTTCAGATATTCAAGCGCCATTTCCTCTTGAGTGGCGAGCGAATCCGTTCCGTTTTTATAATATTTATCTTCAATAGACAATCTTACGTATATTGCAACATTATAAATATTACCGCTTAAAGGGACCGCTTGTTCGGCAGCAATCATTCGTTTGCTTTTCCTTGCCATAATCACACAGCCTCCTTATTTAGTTTTTGCTCAAATTTTAACAGCTCCTCATACTTATCCTGATAATTAAAACCGAATTACTATTCTCTTATCATCATACACATATATCCTGTCAACAAGCCTTGCCAGTACTGTCCGATTAAGCTCTTTTAACTCACCCATTTGAGTAAATGCCGCTATCCACGCAATATTTTTCATATTCGCTCAGAACATTATTTTTCAACCGATAGTTTAAGAATTTCATCTTCAAGCCTTGCAATTTCATTATAAATATCGGCACAAATTTCGTTGCAGGCAGCTTGTGTTTCAAGATTTTCCAAGCATCTTGCTTTTAACAACCGATATTGTGTGTTTCAAATCATCAATATCATTTTTCTTTTTCTTTTCGGCATCATCTATTCTTTTTGTCTGTGCTGTTTTTATTTTATCCAGCGAAATACGATTTAGCTTTACAGACAAATCCGATATGTTTTTGCAATATGTATTTACGGCCGTCAAAACCGCTGTATGCAGCACTTTTTCATTCACCCGATGAGAAGAACAGCCAAAGCCGAGTTTGTTTGTTGAACACATATAGTAAGCATACGTTTTACCATTGGAATGATTGCATCGTCTGACAAGGGAGGAATGACAATCGGCACACTCGATAAATCCCGAAAATAAATACGGTGTTTTATTTCCCGGTTTTACTCTTGTATCATTTGCTATAAGCCTTTGAACAGTATCAAATTGTTCCTTTGATATAATTGCCTCATGATTATTCGGAATAACCGACCATTCGCCCCGATCCCGTTCAATCACTTTTTTTAACCTTATAATTTGCGGTTGTGTTTTTACCTTGGATAAGCGTTCCTGTATATATTTCATTTTTAAGTATGCGAATAACAGCCTTGGCCGACCATTTTGCCTCATGCCGCTTTTGCAGATTGGCGCTGAAATTGCTGCCCAACTCCTTTTTATGCTCCGCCGGGGACGGTACGTTGGTAGCATTTAATGTATCGGCAATAGCGGATGCACTGATCCCCTGCATACGCATATTAAAAAAATGGTTTTGATAATTTCGGCAACATATTTATCCACAACAAGCTTATGCTTATCTTCCTCCGATTTCAAATAACCGTATGTCACAAAAAGCTCCTATGTATTCACCTTTTTTTGCGTTTAATTTCAAACTGACTTCTGATTTTTTTACCGAAATATCTCTGATATATGAATCATTCAGAACATTTTTTTAAAAAGCCATAATCAGCTTTGTGTTTGAACTGTCATCTGTCAGAAAAATCAATATTATCATTTATGGAAATAAATCTGACACCCATTGACGGAAACAGCTTCTCAAGGTAATACCCCGAACCTACATAATCTCTTGCAAAAACCGGGATAAATCCTTTACAATGACACAATTCACCTTGCCTTTGGTTATCAGGTCTATCATTTTTTTGGAAAACTCGGTCTTTCAAATAATGAAGTTAGATAACGATACTTTTCAAAATCGCATAAAATCAACATTTTAGGACAACAGGCAAACAACTATGTACTTGAAACTTAATACAAATCAAAGAATACCTGCAAAAATGGTATTCTTTTTTTGTTGTTCAAACCACGAAAGGAAAATCAGAAATGAAAACCGAAAATTCAAAGCAGTTATGCCCTGTTTGTAAAATCGGGCAGGACACATATTTGCTCGACAACAGAAATCCGTTTTGTTCGTACTTGCATTGCCATAACGGCAAAAACGTGTTCGGCGTATGTGCCGCTTGAAAAAAACAGAATAAACCGGAGCAACGGCGTCAGGATTGATAAAAAAATCCCGGCGCTTTTTTTAATTTCACAGGAAAGGAGATTTTTTTGAAATGGCAGTTTTCAGAATAGACAAAACGCGCGACTATACCGTGATGAGCAACCACCATTTGAGAAATACGGAATTATCATTAAAGGCAAAGGGATTGTTATCCCTTATGCTGTCGCTCCCCGAAAATTGGGACTACACAACAAAAGGACTTGCGGCAATCTGCAAGGACGGAATCGACAGCATAAGCTCCTGTATCAGAGAGCTTGAAAAGCACGGATATATTATCCGTGAGCGTATGAGAAACGAAAAGGGACAGCTTACCACGATTGAATACACGATTTTGGAGCAGCCTAAAAACACGTCGCCTGAACGGGAAAAACCTATACGGGAAAATCCTGTATTGGATATTCCTGCACAGGCAGAGCCTATACAGGAAAACACCGCACAATTAAATACTAATAAATCAAATAATAAAAGAATTAAATACGGATATATCAAATACTTATCCTATCAAATCATATCAAAAGAGGTCGAGCCGACAAGACCGGCGGACTCTCAAAAAAGGAAAATTCGGATAGGATTGGATATGATGAGGTTGAAAGCATACCGACAAATAATCAAAGAAAATATCGAGTATGACATTTTGAGCCTTCGCAACGAGCGGGATATTGCTATGCTTGACGAAATCGTTGACCTTATGACAGAAACGGTTTGCACACAGAAATCAAATCTTGTCATTGCCGGTGATACCTACCCGGCGGCAATCGTGAAATCAAAAGCTGTTAAAATTAAATTCTGAGCATATCGAGTATGTTATCGACTGTATGAGGGAAAATACTTCGGATATTCGCAATATCAAAAAATATTTGTTGGCGGCGTTATTTAATGCTCCCTCCACCATTGACAGCTATTACAGAGCGAAGGTCAATCACGATATGAAACATTTTTAAGGCGGTTTTGTCTATGAGAAAATCAGATTACAAAAAGTGCAGACCGCCTTAAATAAACGGCTTTGATACAGATAAAAACGCGTTTTAATAAAAATCGAGAAAGGAAAAAAATAAAATGAATTTCAAAAAGCAAATTAAAAATATTCTGTCGGCGGCATTGGCGGTGTCAACGCTGCTTTCGGGATTTACGCCGATAACGACCTATGCGGCACAGGTAAACGAATATGTCGATCCTGCGGATATATGGGTATCTGCAAACGGCAGAACAAACGAGCTTGATTTTAATGCGACTATCACGCAGGAAACAAGCTGGTGCACGGTATGTAACAAAGACACGATAATGCTGACTTACAGAACGCCCGAATATACCAAAAAGCGGAACAACCGCATTAAACAGGGGCGTTAAATTTTCGGACGGAACTATGGTTGACGGAAAAACAAAGGGCAACCTTGACAGCGGGCGGCCGAATCAAGACGCAAGCTACTCAACATATCATTGGACTAAATCTGTTTGCCAGACCTGCGGAACAATAAACTCTGTTGACGGCAGAGACGCATACGGATTCAGCCGTAATGTTTACGGGCTAAATTCCTGCGACCATAATTTTTTCTTGGACTTTGACAATACCACATACACACCATATAACGAGAATTATCATACAACAGTGTTAAAAGCCGGACGATATTGTCAGTTTTGCAAGGGTACGAAAGCAAGAGCCTCCGAGAAACGAGAATCACACAATTTTACAGAAACGGTTGACGGTCAGATTGGCAACAACCGTTTTTTCATATCCGAAAAATGCGATGACTGCGGATATTCCACAAGCGAGTATGTAACCGCAAAATCTGTTGTTTCGTCATACTACGGAAATGCGGATAATAAATCCCACACCGTAACCGTCAGCGACTTGTCGGACAGCGGCGTACATACAAGTATTCGCTACGGAACGAGTGCAGGCAAATGCAATCTCACTTCTGCTCCGAACTACACCGACGCCGGATATTATCCCGTGTACTATGAAATCTCATATAAGTATCAGGGCGAAACAATGACGGAAAACGGTGTATCGTATGTGTGGCTGCTGGAGGACAAAAAGGACGATAACAGCGGCGGAACTGTTATTGTACTTCCCGAAAAACACGAACACGATTACAGATATTTGGAAACCGTTGCTCCCTCCTGTGATAACCTCGGCTATGAACGCTGGCAATGCGATGGCTGCGGAAATCTTGACAAGAGAAATTACACCAAAGCGACCGGACATAATTACAAGGCAATTACAATTCGTGAAGCAACCTGCAAGCAAGGCGGCTTGAAATTAAACCTCTGCGACAAATGCGGCAGCTTTTATGAGGAAACAACTCCCGTCGGTGAGCATAAATACAAGACTGAAAAAGTACAACCCACTTGCAGAAATGTAGGCTATACAAATCACATCTGCGAAATTTGCGGCAATTCATATATTACCGATATGACGCCGATTATCTCACACGCTTATGAGCGTATCACCAAAGAGCCGACCTGTACCGATAAAGGCTATACAACCTCAACCTGTACTATGTGCGGACTGAATTATGTTTCGGACTACACCGAGCCTACCGGACACGATTGGGACGAGGGACATACCGTTACAAATTCCACTTGTGAGAGCGAGGGTGTAATTGAGTACCGTTGTAAAAATACAGGCTGCAATGAAAAAATGATTAAAGCGGAATCCGCAACGGGACATACACCGGGCAAGGAAGCTACTTGCACAGAGCCGCAAACTTGTGAAAAATGCAGTACGGTTTTAGAACTTCCGAAAGGACACAGCTATTCCGAAAAGATAGTTGCTCCGACTTGCACAGCTATGGGCTATACAGAATACAAATGCGATAATTGCGACGACAGCTATATCGGCGATTACACCGATAAGGCAGAACACAAATATGCGAAAAATATTACTGCTCCCACTTGTACCGAACACGGCTACACAACAAATACTTGCGTAAACTGCGGTGATGAATTTGTTTCGGACTACACAGAAAAGAAACCGCATAACTACAATGCGGAAATCACAAAGCCGACTTGTACCGGGTTTGGTTATACAACTTACACTTGTGCAGACTGCGGCGATAAATATATTTCCGATTACACGGATAAGACCGAACACAATTACAGCAAAAAAGTAATTGAGCCGACCTGCACCGAGCACGGATATACAATCTACACCTGCCCCGACTGCGGCAAGGAATATATCGCAGACTTAACGGAACATAAAAATCACAGCTACACCGAAACCGTAATTGCCCCCACCTGCACAGAAATGGGCTACACGATTTTTACTTGTGATTGCGGCGATTCCCACAAAGGCAACTACACGGATAAAATTCCTCACAATTACAAAAAGACAGTAACCGAGCCGACCTGTACCGAAATCGGATTTACAACTTCCGTTTGCGAGGTCTGCGGCGACACGGTTAAGAGCGATTACAAAAATGCAAAGGGACACGCACCGTCTGAATGGATAATTGACGAAGCGGCTACCATTGAACACGGCGGCAAAAAACATATTGAATGTGTGGAGTGTAAAGAAATTTTGCAAAAGCACCGATATTTCCAAACTTGTAGCAAAGGATAATTCGGACGAGGACGGCAAGGCTGAAATCGGCGGATATTCCGTTATTCTCACGGACAAAAACAATAAGCCTGTGTTTAATTCCGAAATCACGATTGACAAGGACGATAACATTTCAATCCGCTTGCCGAAAAACAGACTGCTTGATTTTGCTGACAGAACAACAATAACCGTATTCAACACCGAAAATCAGACAGCAGCAACGGGTTTGAATATCTTTGTTACGGACAACAACGGCAATAACGCAACAGGCGTAACAGACGAAAAACGGACAGTTTATCGCGCCCGACAAAAAAATCCTCAACAGGCGACGATAACGGCACTATCGGAAAAGAGGACGGCGACAGTAAACTTACCTATGTTATCAAGGTTACGGATAAGCTCAATGTTACAATTCCGAACTGCGAAACCTATACCGGCGAAAGCAATAACATTGTTGTAAAGCTGCCCGACGGTTTAATTTTGACACAGGATAGCCCTGCAATCATCACCGTAACCGACCAGAACGGCAATCCCCAAAAGGGTGTGTCTGTTATCGTAATAGCCGACAAGGACTATATCGAAAAAGGTATGACCGATATGTACGGAAAGCTGACCGTACCGCCCGTAAATTCGGGGCTTACCGATAAAGACGGAAAGGTTAATTTACAAAGCTACTATGTTTTCGTAAATGATGAAAAAGGGCTATATCGAAAAATGCTCTTGTTACTCTGAATGAGGACAATTCTTTCAGCGTAAAAACTTCCGGCTGAAAAATATGATTGATTATGCAAACCGTATCACCGTAACCGTGCTTGACAAGGACGGCGCTCCGCTTAAAGATATTTCCGTTACCGTTTCGGACGCTGCGGAAAAACAGCGAATCGGGATATTACAAATGCAGACGGGAAAATTATTGTGCCGCCGACAAACTTTGACTATACCGACGCAAACGGCTATTCAGAGGTTGACGGTTTTATCGTAACCGTTGTAAATAAATCGGGTGCGATTGAAAAAGCGTATGTTAAACACAATTCGGAAATCAAAAACGAGGACGGCAGCATTAAATTGGCAGAAAACATTTCTGTTGAACTGCCCGAAAGCGTAAAGTTTGATTATGCGAACAGAATTATTATAACCGTATCAAACAAGGCAGATAATGCGGCTGTAAAGGATATGAGTGTTGTTGTTTCCGAAAAAGCCGTTGAGGACACGGAAATAAAGTCTTTGACAGGTGTTACCGATAAAGACGGAATTATCATTCTTCCTCCTACAAGCGAGGGCATTACCGATAGAGACGGTAAGACAGATATTTCCGAAACCATACCGGGCAAGGACACAGACGGCGACGGAAAAATCAGATACAGAGGACACCAAAGCAGAATATAATATCACGGTTGAGGACACAAAGGGCAAGATTGAAAATGCGTATATCGAAATTAAAGACGGTAAAATTACCGTTACACTTCCCGATACGCATACGCTAACAACTTCAAATCAGACAACCGTAACCGTTCTCGATAAGGATAATAAAGCCGTTGCAAATGTTTCTGTAACCGTTACGGATAAAAACAAGGCGACAGCGACAAAATCTACTGATACAAACGGTAAAATTACTGTTCCCGTCAAGTCAACAGGTGGCGGCAGCTCATCTTCCGGCGGTAGCGGCGGTCGAGGCGGCAGCTCCGGCGGCGGATATTATACAACCGTAAATGTTAAAATTACCGACAATGACGGAAAAGCTGTTACAAACTTCTCAAAGAGCACTGACAGCAAAGGCAATTTAACAATTACTCTGCCGAGCGGAAAAAACGCTTGACAACGGAAACTTTTATACTGTTACCGTAACCGATAATAAAGGCAACGCAAAAAGCCGGAACTTCTGTAATTCTCAAAGATAAAAAAACAAGGGCGAAGCAACAGGAACAACAGATAAAAACGGTGTTGTAACACTTCCGGGCAAAACACATACGGCGTACATTTTCGGATATGCGGACGGCACTTTCAGACCGGACAATAATATGAGCCGTGCCGAAGCAGCGGCAATTTTCGCAAGACTGATTTCCGAACAGAAAGGCGAAAAGATAAGCGGCAAATCCGATTTTGCAGATGTCAAGTCAAATGAATGGTATTCAAAGTTTATCGGATATATCAAAAAATATGGTATCATCAAAGGCTATGACAATAACACCTTTAAGCCGGACGAAAATATATCCCGTGCGGAATTTGTTGCTATGACTGTCAGATTTAATTCTCTGTTTAATGATGTAAAAAAAGGCAGCTACACCGTTAAATACACCGATGTTGCAAGCAACTATTGGGCGTATTCTGACATTGCTTATGCAAAACACGCAGGCTGGCTTAACGGCTACGCTGACGGCTCATTCAAAGGCGATAACGCTATTACCCGTGCGGAGGTCGTAACCGTTGTAAACAAGGCAACCGGCAGAATTGCTGACGAGGGGTACATCAATAAAAATCTTTCGTCATTAAATAAATTTACCGACCTTAAAAACAATTCACATTGGGCATTTTATGCAATCGCTGAATCGGCGAATACGCATATCGGCGTTATAGGCACGGACAATGAAACTTGGGTAAAGTAAATGTCATTGACCGAAAATTGAGTGTAAATTGACTTAAATATGGGAGCAGTTTTTTCTGCTCCCTAAAAACCTTTTCAAGGAGGTGTTGCTTATTGCAGGAAGAAATTGAAAAGAAAACGGTTGCGCTTGCCATATCCGGCAGCAAAATTACCGGGCGGACGCTTGCAAAAGCGATTTCCGTTTACTTAAATCACCGCAAAGGAAAAACTGCCGGACTTAAAAGCACGGCAGGCAGACCATTAAAGACCTGATGAAGCATAATACGGCTCTTTCAAACATTGAGATTACCGATAAAAATATCAGGTCGTTTGAATCTACGGCGAAAAAGTACGGAATTGATTTCGCACTCAAAAAGGACAATTCCGAAAAGCCGCCCCGATACCTTGTCTTTTTCAAGGGCAGGGACGCAGATGTTCTGACAATGGCGTTTAACGAGTATTCGCAGAAAAATATTAAGGCAGAAAGAAAAAAGCCCTCTGTTAGGCAGGCTATCCGCAAGTTGGCGGAAATTGCAAAATCACAGCATAAAGACCGTGAAAAAATCAAGGACAGGAGCATTGAGCGATGACGGCGGCGGATAAGAAAAAAATCATTTCAAATCTGCCGTTTCTCATTTTCTTTTGGATATTCGATAAATTGTCATACGCCGTGCGTCTGTCGGAGGAAAAACATTTTAATATCGGTTGTTAAGGGAGTATCGGAGCTTACAAAAAGCGCCGCTGCTCTCTTTTCATTTTACCGATATTTCAATAGGCGCCATTGGTGCGCTTGCGGTCAAGGGCATTTTGTATCTGCGGAGCAAAAACGCAAAAGAAATTCAGAAAAGGTATTGAATACGGCTCTGCACGCTGGGGCACGCCGGAGGATATTAAAGACGTACATTGACGAGGATTTTTTTACAATAATATTCTGCTGACGAACACGGAACGGCTGACAATGAACAGCCGCCCGAAAAATCCGAAATTTGCACGAAACAAGAATGTGCTTGTAATCGGCGGCTCAGGCAGCGGCAAAACAAGTTTTTTGTAAAACCGAACCTTATGCAGATGACGACAAGCTACTGCGTGACCGATCCGAAAGGGACTATCCTTGTCGAGTGCGGAAAAATGCTTCAAAAAGGTGGCTACAAAATCCGTTCGCTCAATACGATAAATTTCAAAAAGAGTATGCACTACAATCCCTTTGCCTATATTCGCAGCGAAAAGGATATTTTGAAGCTGGTAAATGTCATAATCGCAAACACCAAAGGCGACGGCGAAAAGTCGGGCGAGGATTTTTGGGTTAAGGCGGAACGGCTTTTGTATTGCGCTCTAATCGGCTACATTTACTATGAAGCGCCCGAAGAAGAAAAGAACTTCATCACGCTTTTGGATTTAATTAACGCAAGTGAAGCCCGTGAGGACGACGAAAATTACAAAAGCCCCGTGGATATGCTCTTTGACAGGCTTGCCGAGCGTGAACCAGAGCATTTTGCGGTTAAGCAATATGTCAAATTCAAACAGGCAGCCGGCAAAACCTTAAAAAGCATTTTGATTTCGTGCGGTGCAAGGCTTGCACCGTTTGATATTAAGGAGCTGCGCGACCTAATGGAATATGACGAATTGGAGCTTGACACATTGGGCGACGAGAAAACGGCGCTCTTTGTTATCATTTCCGACACGGACGATACTTTCAATTTTGTTGTCGCTATAATGTATTCCCAGCTTTTTTTAATCTGCTTTGCGACAAGGCAGACAACGAATACGGCGGCAGGCTTCCCGTGCACGTCAGATGTCTTTTGGACGAGTTTTCAAATATTGGGCAAATACCGAAGTTTGAAAAGCTGATTTCAACTATCCGAAGCCGTGAAATATCCGCTTGTATTATCTTGCAGGCACAGAGTCAGCTAAAAGCCATTTACAAGGACAATGCCGACACGATTATCGGAAACTGTGATACAACTCTCTTTTTGGGCGGCAAGGAAAAAAATCCACGCTCAAAGAGCTTTCGGAAACTTTGGGAAAAGAAACGATTGATATGTATAACACTTCCGAAACACGCAGCAATCAGAACTCTTACGGAACGAATTATCAAAAGCTCGGAAAGGAGCTGATGAGCCAAGACGAATTATCTGTAATGGACGGCGGTAAATGTATTTTGCAGCTTCGGGGCGTGCGGCCGTTTTTATCGGACAAATACGATATAACAAAACACCCCCGTTACAAAATGCTGTCGGACTATGACAAGAGAAATGCGTTTGATATGGAAAAGTATATGAAACGCAGAAAACCTATTGTAGCAAAAGACGAGGTTTTTGACTACTACAAAATTGACCTGCCGGAAGAAGAAAATAAAAATACCTCTATGCAAAAAACATAAAGGTACTTTGGCGGGGTTTAGAGGATTTGAACCTCTGGGAAGTGTTTCATATATAAAAAGTGCTGTTGTTAAATCAGTGCCGTTTGTATCTGCTACAAACCCCACAACAACCCGTAGATACCGCCAGAAAACAAGAAACTATAAACATCATCAATTTATCCCCTTTGATTTCAAATTTAATTTTTCAAATCATTGTTGATTTTTTTGGTGTATGAAACAGTTGTTCCGGCAATTAACAACGCAACAGCACACAATATGAACTTATTTTTATAAGTTTATTATACTACAAAAATTATTAAAATTCAAGGAGGAAATTTAATTATGCAGTTTTTTTCAGAAGCGGTCAATGTACTGCAAACACTTGTAATTGCGCTCGGCGCAGGTCTTGCGGTCTGGGGCGTTGTCAACCTTTTGGAAGGCTACGGCAACGATAACCCCGGTGCAAATGCTCATGTACGGTAAGGAAGCAAGCAACCGAAAACAAGAGATAGACCGCCAGCACTACACTATTCCGAACCAAAGACCAAAAGATAAGCATTGTGGGAAAATCTAAACTTTTTGGATTTTTCCTACAATGCCGACTACGGCGGAATCCCTCCCACTCCTTATATCTTTCTGTATACATTGAATTTGTATTTAGTAAAATGCAGACAACACCACGGATCGGCTTTTGGTTGGACAATTCCAACCAAACACCACAGCAGACAGCAGAAAACATTCTGAACGCTAGGAAGCCGGTATGATTGTTACATATAAGGGGAAGAAAAATTTCTTTTAGGTACTTGCTTTCCTAAAACTGATGTGATACAATGAGTTTTAATCCAGAAAAGGAGTAAAAAAATATGCGGCAAGGTATTCTTAAATAAAACTATAATCAAATAGTGGGAACAAAGGATTATGATAGCTCCTTTTGTAGGGGGCTTAGTTTTTTTGTACCCAATTTAAGAATACTTTTGCCTTATCAATTTTGACATATCCCCAAAAAAACAGCAATCACAAACAGGTGTATGCTGTATATGTGTATGTCCGCAACTTATAATCCCCAGTGGTAAAAAGTATTTTTACTGCTGGGGATTTTTTTATGCCCTTTGGGGGCTGTAAAGGGAGGACAATCACATGAAAAATAATCAATATTGGAATTCTTGCCCATGTAGACGCTGGAAAGACGACCTTGACGGAGAGCCTGCTATATGCCAGCGGAGCCATTTCAGAACCGGGGAGCGTCGAAAAAAAGGGACAACGAGGACGGACACCATGTTTTTTTGGAGCGGCAGCGTGGGATTACCATTCAAGCGGCAGTCACTTCCTTCCAGTGGCACAGATGTAAAGTTAACATTGTGGATACGCCCGGCCACATGGATTTTTTTGGCGGAGGTGTACCGCTCTTTGGCTGTTTTTAGATGGGGCCATCTTGGTGATCTCCGCTAAAGATGGCGTGCAGGCCCAGACCCGTATTCTGTTCCATGCCCTGCGGAAAATGAACATTCCCACCGTTATCTTTATCAACAAGATCGACCAGGCTGGCGTTGATTTGCAGAGCGTGGTTCAGTCTGTTCGGGATAAGCTCTCCGCCGATATTATCATCAAGCAGACGGTGTCGCTGTCCCCGGAAATAGTCCTGGAGGAAAATACCGACATAGAAGCATGGGATGCGGTCATCGAAAATAACGATGAATTATTGGAAAAGTATATCGCAGGAGAACCAATCAGCCGGGAAAAACTTGCGCGGGAGGAACAGCAGCGGGTTCAAGACGCCTCCCTGTTCCCAGTCTATCATGGCAGCGCCAAAAATGGCCTTGGCATTCAACCGTTGATGGATGCGGTGACAGGGCTGTTCCAACCGATTGGGGAACAGGGGGCGCCGCCCTATGCGGCAGCGTTTTCAAGGTTGAGTACACCGATTGCGGCCAGCGGCGTGTCTATCTACGGTTATACAGCGGAACGCTGCGCCTGCGGGATACGGTGGCCCTGGCCGGGAGAGAAAAGCTGAAAATCACAGAGATGCGTGTTCCATCCAAAGGGAAATTATTCGGACAGACACCGCTTATCAGGGTGAAATTGTTATCCTTCCCAGCGACAGCGTGAGGTTAAACGATGTATTAGGGGACCAAACCCGGCTCCCTCGTAAAAGGTGGCGCGAGGACCCCCTCCCCATGCTGCGGACGACGATTGCGCCGAAAACGGCAGCGCAAAGAGAACGGCTGCTGGACGCTCTTACGCAACTTGCGGATACTGACCCGCTTTTGCGTTGCGAAGTGGATTCCATCACCCATGAGATCATTCTTTCTTTTTTGGGCCGGGTGCAGTTGGAGGTTGTTTCCGCTTTGCTGTCGGAAAAATACAAGCTTGAAACAGTGGTAAAGGAACCCTCCGTCATTTATATGGAGCGGCCGCTCAAAGCAGCCAGCCACACCATCCATATCGAGGTGCCGCCCAACCCGTTTTGGGCATCCATAGGACTGTCTGTTACACCACTCTCGCTTGGCTCCGGTGTACAATACGAGAGCCGGGTTTCGCTGGGATACTTGAACCAGAGTTTTTCCAAAACGCTGTCAGGGATGGTATCCGTTACGGGCTGGAGCAGGGCTTGTTCGGCTGGAACGTAACGGACTGTAAGATTTGCTTTGAATACGGGCTTTATTACAGTCCGGTCAGCACGCCGGCGGACTTCCGCTCATTGGCCCCGATTGTATTGGAACAGGCATTGAAGGAATCGGGGACGCAGCTGCTGGAACCTTATCTCTCCTTCATCCTCTATGCGCCCCAGGAATACCTTTCCAGGGCTTATCATGATGCACCGAAATACTGTGCCACCATCGAAACGGCCCAGGTAAAAAAGGATGAAGTTGTCTTTACTGGCGAGATTCCCGCCCGCTGTATACAGGCATACCGTACTGATCTGGCCTTTTACACCAACGGGCGGAGCGTATGCCTTACAGAGCTGAAAGGATATCAGGCCGCTGTCGGTCAGCCGGTCATCCAGCCCCGCCGTCCAAACAGCCGCCTGGACAAGGTGCGCCATATGTTTCAGAAGGTAATGTAAAGATACATAATCGTCAAGACGGCAACAATCAGAAGTTATGGAGGGTAACAATGGAATATAGTAAGGAAGATTTAATGGAAGCAAAAAAAGCAAATTTTGGGGAGTGGGGGAGAACATGGGAACAGAGGAAAGTAAAAAAATCTGGGAGGAGAACGCACAATTTTGGGATAATGCAATGGGTGACGAATCTAATGAATTTCACAGAGAGGTAGTGCGTCCCAAAGTAACGGAACTTCTATCTCCTAATCCTGCGGATTACATTTTGGATATTGCGTGTGGCAATGGAAATTATTCTTCGTATCTTGCACAAAGAGGCGCTTCGGTTGTCGCTTTTGATTACAGCAAAAAAATGATAGAATTGGCTAAAAGACGGCAATCACAATATGCAAAAACAAATTGAATTTTTGTGTAGCGGATGCGACCAATAGAGAAAGTATATTAGAATTAAAAAGAAATCGAGCCTTTACGAAAGCAGTTTCTAATATGGCAATTATGGATATTACGGATATTGAACCACTTCTTATGGCTGTTTATGAACTGTTGGAGGAAAGCGGAATTTTTGTCTTTGCAACGCAACACCCTTGTTTTATCACGTTGACTGAAAAATATATGACACCGCACAGTTACTATGGTATAGCGATTGAAGGGCAACCGGAGGAGCAGATTTATTATCATCGTTCCATACAAGATATTTTTAACCTTTGTTTTAGAGCTGGATTTGTCATTGATGGATTTTATGAAGAATGTTTTCACAAAAACAACAAAAGAAATTCCTATGGTAATGATAGTAAGGCTTAAAAAAAGGTAAAACGTGATAGCTTAAAAATAAATTCAAGTTTGCCGGATAAATAGCAAACCCTGGCCGAGCCAGTCAACGGTCAAGATGAACGGGCTTCGCCCGCCGTTGACAGCCCCGCCCGGTTTTTGCAGTTAGGCAGTCAAGGAGCGACAGCCTAAAAGTGCTGCCGCCCCTTACTATCATAAAAAAAGCAACTACTAACCAGCCACAGCCCTTTTTGGGAGGAAAGGGGATTTTTCCATGACCTGTACAGAAGAATATCGGGAACATATCGAGTACACTTTCCATGCCTTTTGCAAAGTCGTTATCCGAAATGCAACGATCAACGCAGCGAGGACACGGAGCAGGAAGCACAAAAAGAGAAATATCCCTTGAATACCTCACAGACGAAAAAGCACTACCCTTTAGGCACGACAGATGAATATTTCCAAGCCCCGGAGCCGGACGAGGAATACATACTTACCCTTTGCGGCGATACGGTCATTTTTCAGCAGCGGCTTTACTTGCGGAAGCCCTGTCACGGCTGGACGAACGGGAGCGGGAAATGATTTACCTGTCCTTTTTTTCAAGCGTATTCCACAGCACGAAATTGGCAGACAGTACGGGCGCAGCCGCAGCACAGCAGGGCTACCATATCCGAAAAGTCCTACGGCAGCTCCAAGCGGAAATGGAGGGAATGGCATATGAGAAATAATAGGCTTCTCCCCTATGAAACAATCGTCCAAGCCACCAGCGGGGAGCCGGAAGCGGTGGGAACTGTATTGCAGTATTACCGCCGCCGCATACAATGTGCCGCCCGTGTGAATGGACGGGTAGACCAAGATACAGAGGACTACATCACCCAGACGCTTCTCACAGCTATTTTCAAGTTCCGCTTTGGGAGATAGCCCTACCGCCTACAACTGAATAACCGCCGCTTCGCCGGCAACCAGAAAGCAGTAAATCTATTCAACAGATTTGCTGCTTTTTTTCGTTCCTGTTTGGCATTTTTGAAAATCCCCAGTATGAAAAAACAAAAGGGAAAATTGCCGCCGCAGTTGGCAAAATCCCTTACTTATCCGTGGAGGGTATCAAAGAAAAAAATACTGCCATTGTCCGCCTTTTTCGGCTTGCGTGGTGTTGTAGGGAATAAGGGGAAATTCTAAAAATCTCCGTCCATTTTGCTTTGCGTGGTGTTGTAGGTAGTGAAAGGAAAAATTTTTCAAGATATGCCGGAATAGCGGGTAGCAAAGCCCTTTTGAAACGTCTTGTTAGCGGAAAGTACGGAAGCCGGGGAACGCCGGAGTTTTTCAGAGCAAGATTCTACCGCAGTACCAAAATTCGCTTATCGCTCATTTTGCCCCTGCGGGAATCTTGTTGGGGAGTGCCTTCCCCAAACCCTGCTTATGCGGCTTACGCCGCTGAAAATCCCTCAAAATAATTTTTCGGATTTTTCAAAAACAGTTCCGCTTTACACCCTGTTTTTCTCCTATTAGTGAGAGGACACCACGCACAGCCGAAGGAGGTTTTACCATGCGAAAACGATATAACACGCCGCACCGCAGCCGGGTAGTCAAGACACGCATGACCGAGGAAGAATACGCCGAGTTTGCGGAAAGGCTTTCTGCTTACAACATGAGCCAAGCCGAGTTTATCCGGCAAGCCATAACCGGGGCAGCCATACGCCCCATCATAACCGTTTCCCCCGTCAATGACGAGCTGCTTGCCGCTGTCGGGAAGCTGACCGCCGAATACGGCAGGATCGGCGGCAACTTAAACCAGATAGCCCGGACGCTGAACGAGTGGCACAGCCCCTACCCGCAGCTTGCCGGGGAGGTACGGGCGGCGGTTTCCGACCTTGCTGCCCTAAAGTTTGAAGTCTTGCAGAAAGTGGGTGACGCTGTTGGCAACATTCAAACATATCAGCTCTAAAAATGCTGACTATGGCGCAGCGGAAGCCTATCTCACATTTGAGCATGACGAGTTTACCATGAAGCCCACCCTTGATGAAAACGGGCGGCTGATACCGAGGGAGGATTACCGCATTTCTTCCCTCAACTGTGGGGGCGAGGATTTCGCTGTTGCCTGTATGCGGGCTAATCTCCGCTATGAGAAAAACCAAAAACGGGAAGATGTGAAAAGCCACCACTATATCATCAGCTTTGACCCACGGGACGGGACAGACAACGGCTTGACCGTAGACCGGGCGCAGGAGTTGGGCGAGCAGTTCTGTAAAGAGCATTTCCCCGGACACCAAGCCCTAGTCTGCACCCACCCGGACGGGCATAACCACAGCGGCAATATCCATGTGCATATCGTCATCAACTCCCTGCGGATTTATGAAGTCCCGCTTCTGCCCTACATGGACAGACCAGCCGATACACGGGAGGGCTGCAAGCACCGCTGCACCAACGCCGCTATGGAATATTTCAAGAGTGAAGTCATGGAGATGTGCCACCGGGAGGGGCTTTACCAAATCGACCTCCTAAGCGGCAGCAAGGAACGGATAACCGAACGGGAGTACTGGGCGGCAAAGAAAGGCAGCTTGCCCTTGATAAAGAGAACGCTGTCAGAGAAGCCGCAGGACAGCCGACCAAGCCCACCAAGTTTGAAACGGACAAGGCGAAGCTGCGCCGGACGATACGGCAGGCACTTTCCCAAGCTGGCAGCTTTGACGAATTTTCTTCCCTTGTGCTGCGGGAGGGTGTGACCGTCAAGGAGAGCCGGGGGCGGCTTTCCTACCTCACGCCGGACAGGACAAAGCCTATCACAGCCCGGAAGCTGGGGGACGATTTTGACAAGGCTGCTGTCCTTGTCCTGCTTACGCAGAACGCCCACAGAGCCGCCGAACAGAGCAAAGCCATACTCGAATACCCTGCCGCGGTTAAAAAGCTGTCACAAGGGGAAAAAACCACAAAAACCACCCCGGCAGACAACACCTTGCAGCGCATGGTTGACCGGGAAGCCAAGCGAGCCGAGGGCAAGGGCGTGGGCTATGACCGCTGGGCGGCAAAGTACAATCTAAAGCAAATGGCGGCTACCGTTACCGCCTATCAGCAGTACGGCTTTTCTTCCCCGGAGGAACTGGACGAAGCCTGTTCTGCCGCCTATACCGCCATGCGGGAAAGCCTTACAGAGCTGAAGCAGGTGGAAAAGACGCTGGACGGGAAAAAGGAGCTGCAACGGCAGGTGCTTGCCTATTCCAAGACCCGCCCTGTCCGGGACGGGCTGAAACAGCAGAAAAACGCCAAAGCAAAAGCAGCCTACCGTCAGAAGTACGAAAGCGACTTTATCATAGCAGACGCAGCCGCCCGCTATTTTCAGGGAAAAACGGCATTTCCAAGCTGCCGAGCTATAAAGCCCTGCAAGCAGAGATTGAAACCCTTATCCAAAGAGAAAAAAACAGCGGCTACAACGATTACCGGGCAAAACGGGAGGAATACCGCCGCTTGCAGACTGTCAAGGGCAATATCGACCAGATTTTTACGCCGGGAGCGCAAGCCTGTGAAAAAGGCAGGAACAGGAACGATAAAAACCGCCCCAAAATGTACCCGAACCTATACAGAACAAGGGGGCTGCCCCGTACCCTATCCGCAAATACCAAAGGATTTTTTAACGGGCTTATAGGGCAGAAAAAACCCGAAAATGATACCGAGATGATACAGAATTACCGCCGATACCGCCACACCAGCGGAAACGGCAGAAAGGAGCGCACCCATGCCAAGAATGAGCAAGAAACGGCGGCTGGAATGGTCTTTTTTCCTGCGGCAAGTGAAAGTCGGGAATTCCACCTGCGATCGTATCACATACAATGACCTCTGCCGGGGCTGTACCCATAGCTGCAAGCAGAGCTTCCGGGCGGTTATCATACTCTGCCCCCACTACTACTCCAAACGCCGGAAAAAGGAGGACAGGGACAATGGCAGATAACCGCAAGTATTACTACCTCAAGCTGAAAGAGAACTTTTTTGACAGCGACTCCATTGTGCTGCTGGAAGATATGAAAGACGGGATTTTATACTCCAATATCCTCTTGAAGCTGTACTTAAAAATCGCTGAAAAAAACGGCGGGAAATTGCAGCTTGACGAGCATATCCCCTACACAGCGCAGATGATAGCGACACTGACCCGCCACCAGATAGGGACGGTTGAGAGGGCTTTAGAGATTTTCCGGCAGTTGGGGCTTGTGGAGCAGCTTGACAGCGGGGCTTTTTATATGACCGATATTGAGCTGATGATAGGACAATCCTCTACCGAAGCCGAGAGAAAACGGGCTGCAAGGCTGGAAAACAAGGCACTTTTACCGCCCCGGACAAAAAGGCGGACATTTGTCCGACATTCGTCCACCAGAGATAGAGATAGAGATAGAGAAAGAGATAGAGATAGAGATAGAAAAGAAGAGAGAGAGGGAGAAACGGGACACCCCGCCCCCGCTGCTTATGGCAGATACAACAATGTGATACTGACCGATACAGAGCTTTCCGGGCTGAAAACAGAGCTGCCCGACAAGTGGGAGTATTATATTGACCGGCTTTCCTGCCATATCGCTTCCACCGGGAAGCAGTACCACAGCCATGCAGCCACCATTTACAAGTGGGCGCAGGAGGACGCTGCCAAAGGCAAGGCTGCCCCGAAACAGGGCATACCCGATTATTCATGCAAGGAGGGCGAGAGCTTATGAAAAACGAGATTGAAGCTATGATTACGGACATTACAACCACTACCGCCGAAGCGGAGGACTACACAGGCGAGGACGGGCTTTTATACTGCGGCAAGTGCCATACGCCCAAAGAAGCCTACTTTGCAGAGGGAAAGACCTGTTTCGGGCGTGACCGCCACCCGGCAGAGTGCGACTGCCAGCGGGCAGCCCGTGAAAAAGCAGCAAGCCGCCGAAAGCCGACAGAAGCACCTTGAAAAAAAGTGGAGGACTTGAAACGCCGGGGCTTTATCGACCCCTCTATGCGGAACTGGACATTTGAGCATGACAACGGCAGAAACCCGCAGACCGAAACCGCCCGCTTTTATGTGGATAGCTGGGAAACCATGCAGGCTGAAAATATCGGCTACCTGTTTTGGGGCGGCGTGGGGACAGGAAAAAAAGCTACCTTGCCGCCTGTATCGCCAACGCCCTTATGGAAAAAAAGAGGTTGCCGTCTGCATGACAAACTTTGCAACGATACTGGGTGACCTTGCCGCCAGCTTTGAGGGCAGGAACGAATATATTTCCCGCCTTTGCAGCTACCCTCTGCTGATACTTGATGATTTCGGTATGGAGCGAGGAACAGAATACGGGCTGGAACAGGTTTACAGCGTGATTGACAGCCGTTACCGAAGCGGCAAGCCGCTGATCGCCACGACCAACCTCACGCTGGAGGAATTGCAGCACCCGCAGGACACGCCCCACGCCCGTATCTATGACAGGCTGACTTCCATGTGCGCCCCCGTCCGCTTCACGGGCAGCAACTTCCGAAAGGAAACCGCACAGGAAAAGCTGGAACGCTTAAAGCAACTGATGAAGCAGCGAAAGGAGAGCCTATGACAGAAACGAAACAGACAAGCACCACCAAAACAGACCGCCGCCCGGACTGTGTGACGGAAATCCGCATGGGCAACTCCGTCCTTACCGTTTCCGGCTTCTTCAAGCAGGGCGCAACCGACACCGCAGCCGACAAGATGATGAAAGTGCTGGAAGCGGAAGCTGCTACACAAAAAACGGCGATTTGACCGACCATAAAGAAGCAGATTTGACGCTTTTGCCGCTATACAGACAGCCGCCCCATGTGGTACAATCAAGGTACGGAATAGTGGGGCTGGCTGTCGGAAACGGAGGATTTTATGTTAAGACAGACCAACCAACAACCAATTACCGCCCTTTACCCAAGACTATCCCATGAGGACGAGCTGCAAGGCGAAAGCAATTCCATTTCCAATCAGAAGCGTATCCTTGAAACCTATGCAAAGCAGAACGGCTTTTCCAATCTGCGCTGGTACACGGACGACGGTTATTCTGGTGCGAACTTTGTTGAGGTAAGATAACGATACCTTTTTTGCAGAGGGTGTTATCTTACCTCTTTTTTTGATATATGTTAGATAGCATAACTCTTTACGTCGGCTCCTATCTGTCTGAAATAGGAGATACTTTTCAGTAGGCTTGTCGCCTGTATCAACTCTGCCGACAAAGCTATAAAAAGATTTCGATTTTTGCGGGTGTTCGTTTCCTTATCCAGTTCGTGAATAAGAATACGGTCAATAAATTCATGGACGTTTTCGTAGGTCAGTTCTTCAATCGCTGTGTATCTGCGTACCAGTGCGACAAACCTTTTTACGTCCGCGCTGCGCTCGGTGGCGTTGTCGATTTCCTGTGACAGCTCCGCAATCCTCCGGGTCAGCGTCTTTTTTTCTTCATCATAGCCGGAAGTCAGAAAAGCAAATTGTTCATCTGAAAGTTTCCCTAAAGCGTTGTCCTCGTAGAGCTTGCGGAATAAGATGTTCAGCTCGTTAATACGGTTCTGCGCCTTGTCAAGTTCTTTCCGCTGCTGTGTCAGCGTCTTTTTGTACTGCCTTTGCGCTGCACTCGTTGGCGGTTTCGATAAACTCCTGTTCATGCTCTTTCACATAAGACGTTACTCGCTGCAAGTCTGCAAGGACAAGTTCTTTCAATACGCTTTTTGCGGATATAATGCGTAGTGCAGAGCATATCATTTCTTGCCCGGTTGCGGTAGTTGCCGCAAGTGTAGGCGTGTTTCCGTTCAAGCGTCCCGGCTCCGCGTACTGCATACATTTTGTAGCCGCAGTCCCCACAAAAAGAGCAGCCCGGAAAAACAGGTCAATTTCATCAACCTTTGTCGGGCGTTGCCGGGTGGCAATCCGCTTCTGTGCAAGTTCAAAGGTTTCTTCATCAATCAAAGGTTCGTGAGTGTTGGGGAAGAAATACCTTTTTTTCCTCCGGGTTCTTTTTTTCGTCTTTTTTTCGACTTATAAGATACCTTGTAGGTTTTTCCCGGTTATGGTATGCCCTAAATACTCTTTCCTTGTCAGAATGTCGTACAGTGTCTTATCCGGCCAGTTGTACCATGCGTTGAGCTGTGGGCGGGGGTGGCGTTTGCTCCCCTGTCCTGCGGTAGCGCAGTTCCCCGACGGTCAATATCTCATTGTCCCGCAGCCAGTTCTGGATTTCACACATACGGTCGCCCCGTACATACATTGCAAAAAAATCTGTTTTTACGACGTGTGCCGTTTCCGGGTCGGGTATCAGATGATTGCGGTTATCCGGGTCGATAAGGTAGCCGTAAGGAGCTTCGCCGTTGACGCGCTCGCCTTTCTGTGCCTTTGCCTGTTTGACAGCCCGGATTTTCTTTGAGGTGGCGCGGGCGTAAAACTCGTTGAACCAGTTCCGCAGAGGGGTAAACTCGTTATCTTCCCTCGCTGTGTCTACACCGTCGTTAATGGCAATGTAGCGCACTTCGTATTCGGGGAAAACAATCTCTATCAGTTCGCCGGTTTTCAGATAATTACGTCCCAGACGGGAAAGGTCTTTTGTTATGACGGTCGCCACGTTCCCGGCTTCAACCTCATGCAGCATGGCTTGAAGCCCCTCACGCTCAAAAGCTCACGCCGGAAAATCCGTCGTCTACAAAAAAAGCGTGTGTTGAAAAAAAGTGGTGTTCGTCAGCATACTTTTTGTAAAATCAGTTTTTGGTTCTGTATGCTTTCGCTTTCCCCGGCTTGCATATCTTCCTGGCTCAATCTGCAATATAAAGCGGTAATCTTGTCTGTCTGTAACATTTTGTCCTCCTTTCCGACGACAGACAAGCATGGTATTTGTACTGTCTATATTATACCACATACCGCTGCCTGTGTCATGTATAAAATGTGAAGAAACGCCCTATTTCCGGGCGTTTGCGGGGTTCAGCTCCATGTCCTTGCGAATGAGCTTCTTTATCTTTTTTTATCCAGTGTGTCCGTTGCGCGTTCACTTGCGGACGAACATACAAGGTAAGTAACTTTTCCGATTTTATGCTCCGTTGTGGTAACGGGCGTCTGGTTTTGCGTCAAAGAAAATCCCCCTTTCTTTCGCAAACATATAATACAGTCTATGAATAGCAGCAAGTCCACTATTCAAGAAAACAAAGGCTTTAATCGGACGGTTATTAGCATAACCTCATGGGAATTTCACCCCGGCATGGTTCTCATGCAGCCCTACCCATTGCCTGCGACGCTCTTAACGCTCGGACTGTGGCTGTAAGGAAGTATCATTGTATATTTTGCGTGTCGTCGCCCGCAAGCCGCTACACTTGCTTTCCGGCGCGGTGTTGGTCGCTCGGCTGTCCGGGCGGGGATAACCTCACCCGGATAGCGTCATGGCGCACCCACCGTATGGCTCGGCGCAAAAGGAACGTATCCGATTTGCCCTATGCTGCGCCGCCGTTATCTTGCGCCGCTTTCTTTGTCAAGGTTCAGAATGGCTTTGCTGCCGCGTCAGCAGCGGAACGGAAAAGGGGGAGAGAGAAAGCGTCCCGCCGCTGCGGTTTATTCCTCTGCCTTAAAGGTGAGGACAGCCATCATCAGTTTTGCTTGCAGCCGTTCCCGAATGTCGTGGTCTACGCCAAAATAGACGTTCCCGCGCTCGTCGTACAGCTTCCGCATGGAGAGGCGGGCTATGTAGCCGCTGAAATGCTGCAAGACAATCTTCATAGCGTCCGGGTCGCCCTTTGTCGCTGCCAAAATGACAGGATAGGGAACAAGGGCTTTTTTTCCGGGTAGCCGGGTTCGTTACCATTCGTCCCATTCATCAGCATTTTCCTCCAGTTATTTTTTTAGCAGCTCAAAAGAGCTTGTCCGCCTGTACTGTATCGTGCTTCTCGACGTATCGAACAGCTCCGCAATCTCGGTGTCGTTCATTCCCTCGAAATAGTACAGGAGTACGGCTTTGCGCTTTTCTTCCGGCAAAGTACGGATTGCTTCAAGAAGCAGCTTCGGCGTGATTTTCTTCCCGGCTCTTTCAAAGGCGATTTCCCCTTTGAAATATTCATCAAAGGTATGAAGCTGCCGCGCTTCTTCTAAGGTCAAGTCGGAAAAGGTAATCTCCCTTGCCTTATGCCTGTGCAGCTCCCTGTGAGCGTCACACGCTTCATTGTGCAGCACCGTATTACAAAAACTTCTGGAAAGCGCACTGTTTTTATAAACTCCCTGCTATTAGGTTCCACATTCTCACCCCCTTTCTCGTTGGAAAGTTGGTGGTGCTTCCCCCTTTTCGCGGGGTAATACTGCCTTTTGAAAAAAACGCCGAAGATTTTTCGGATTTTTTCAAAAAAATTTTTTTGAGCAGCAAAATACGCCTGTCCGAAAAGCCCGGACAGACGTATAGGTATTGTAAGCGGTATTCAGATGATTAGACAGTTCATATTGATAGACGTAGTTTTTCCCCGGCGGTGGTCGGGCTTTTTTTGATGTGTCAATGACCGTCGGATTTTTGTCGATATGGTATGTGCTTCATGGCGGCTACCTCCTTTTAGCCGCCGCTTTTTAACAGTGATACCGCGTCATTTCATTAGAAGATAAAAAGAAACGGCGGCTTTGGTTTTTTTCAAAGCTGCTGCGGAAATCAAAGAACGACAAGCAACAGTTCTGATTTTTGCTCCAATATGGTTATTGGGGGCACAAATTAAATCAAAAAGAGCCGATAACAGCAGTATTTCAAACTGCATATTATCGGCTCTGCGTCTGTGCGTCTGGCTCTTTTAATTAAATTATTTTTTTGTTGTTTTTTTGGCTTTATTATATGTATTAGCTAACTGTCCACAAGCTGCTTTAATCTCTCTACCATGAGAAACTCTCATGGTAACTTCAAGTCCTGTTTGCTCTAATTGATGTTTGAACGCAACCATTTCTTGTTTTTTTGTGGTGCTCTAATTTTTTTGAATTACTCGTCGGGTTGTATTGCAGCACGTTAATCATAACATTTTTTTGCCCTTAAACCATTTTTGCAAGTTGCCTTATATCTGAGGAACGGTCATTTATACCTGGTAAAAAGCAAATACGCAAATACCACTTTTTCGATTATGCCTTTGTGAATAGGACAATGCTTGCTTAACAACATCTTCAATAGCGTACATGTGCATATGAGGAATGATACAGTTTCTCGCAGCCTGTGTTGCTGCATGTAAAGATATTGTCAACTGAATTTTTTTAGATGTTCTTCGCGCAATTTTTTTAATTGATTAACTGGACCAACTGTTGATACGGTAATGCCGTCGGTTGGAAAGTTAAGTCCATTTCTATCTCGAAGAATATGGATTGCTGCAATCAAGTTGTCGTAATTGAATAAAGGTTCTCCCATTCCCATAAAAAAACGATACGATTTACTTTTTTTGACGTATCAATATGACCTGTTGCACAATTTCAGATGGTGTTAGATTACGAACGAAACCATTGCGTCCGGACTCACAAAAAATACAGCCAACAGAACAACCAACTTGCGTACTTACGCAAACAGTCCCACCATCTCGCCGTTTAATAAAAAAACCGTTTCGATATACCTGTTGTCTTTCAATTCATAAACATACTTTTTCAGTATCGCTACTTTTTATAGACTTTTTTTGTTGATATTGATAGATTTTTGTGAAATGGCTGTTTATACAATTCCGCATATAAGGCTCTTGCTTTATCCTCTCCAATTACTTCCGACATTTCTTACCTTGATTGTACCACATAGGGCAGCTGTCTGTATAACAAAAGCGTCAAATCTGCTTCTTTACGGTCGGCGGTTTTTCAATCGGGCTTATCTAGAATCAAATATCAAAGCGGCGAAATAC